>NZ_JAFEUM010000009.1 GCF_016900875.1 Vibrio ulleungensis | reverse complement strand
GCTTTAAATTAAAGTGATACTTGCTTAGGCGAGTAATACCACTGCGGAGTGGTAGTTCAGTTGGTTAGAATACCGGCCTGTCACGCCGGGGGTCGCGGGTTCGAGTCCCGTCCACTCCGCCACTATTAAAGAAACCCAGTACGATTGTGCTGGGTTTTTTGCTGTCTGGGATAAAGCGGTTTGCCCTACGGGCAACGAGTCCCGCTGGAGCGCCAGCTCGGCCGTTCCGCCACTATTAAAGAAACCCAGTACGATTGTGCTGGGTTTTTTGTTGTCTGGGGTAAAGCGGTTTGCCCTACGAGCAACTAGTCCCGCTGGTGCGCCAGCCCGGCCGCTCCGCCACTTATAAGAAAACCTAGTATAGATGTGCTGGTTTTTTTCTGTCTGGGATAAAGTGGTTTTCCCTACGGCTAACGAGTCCCACAGGCATACCAACGATAATTAGCCTACGAGTCATCGGAGTCATTCAATAGTTAAGAAAGGCCTTTAGAGGCGATGTTAAGCTTACTGAAAGTAATAGGCCCATAAACACATTATTGTCTATGGGCCGGAGGGTAGCGTCTCTTAGAGATAAGCCTAATTGCTAATCACAGAAGCTTCTTAAGAATACTGTCTGCCTTGATTCTGGTGATCTTCTTTAATAGTTTCTGCACCTCATCAGGGTAGCTTTCCTGCTTTTCTAATTGCTTGTACGTGCAGATTAACGTTGAATGCTCTAATACATTATCCAGTTCAAGTTGAAACTGACCTTCAAGCTCGCCTTTTGGATCATTGATGTACAATCCGTTTTCAAGGTCTAAGCTCCAAGCTCGAGGATTTAGGTTATTGCCAGTCAGCATAACTTGCTTCTTATCGACCCAAATACCTTTTAGGTGGAAGCTGTTTTTTTCGTGCTTCCATATAAACAACGATAGTTTACGGCTAGCTAAGTGTGCTTCATTAATTTTTGCATAGCGACGAAGATTCATTTCATACAGGTAAGGCAATCCACCTGCAGTATGAAACTCCTGATCGGGAGCGACATAAAAATCGTTTGCGGTCTTATCTCCGACAATAATTTTGACTTCAACGCCTCGTCGAATGGCCTTTTTAATTTCTTTCGCCACAGGCTTGGGGAAATTGAAGTAAGGCGTACAAATAACGATTTCTTGTGTTGCCGCTTTCAGCAATTGCACAATGGCATGATTTAGATGATTACGTCTTTTACCCACTCCTACTAGAGGGGTAATACTTAGCGCATCGCTTGATATAGATTCATTTTGAAACTGGTAGTATGAATTGGCTAAGGACGAACGCAATTGTCGAATTTGTCCTTTAATATTTTTAGTCGCAGGTACACCTTGCTTACTAAGTTCGCATACAGCTGGATGATCAATAAGATCCTTTTTAATGTACTGTACAAAGCTGTCGCTCAACTCACTATGGTCAATTAAGTGATATCTATCTAGGCGATATTTGTCTTTGTGATGCAGGTAAACATTGTTAAGGCTTGCGCCACTGTAAATGACGGTGTCATCAATCACGAAGCCTTTTAGGTGCAATACACCAAAGACTTCTCGGCCACGGACGGGAACGCCATATACGGGTATCGAGTGCTCGTGCTTTTCTGCGTAGTCTCGATACATCCCAGCATTGCCATCGGATTTTTCCGCGCCAAACAACCCACGTTGCGCTCGATGCCAATCCACACAGATCTGCACATCCAAGTTAGGGTTATTCTGTTTTGCAGCGTACAAAGCATCAAACACTTCTATGCCCGCTTCATCTTGTTCTAAATAAAGGGCGGAGATGTAAATGCGTTGGGTCGCTGTTCGGATTTTATCAAGCAGTGTCGACTTAAACTCTTTTGCAGAGTGTAAAGTCGTAAACTGCTCAGCCGAAAGCGATAACGATGGTAATGAACGTAGCGCTGATCTAATCGCAATCATTAAGCTAATAGAACCTATAATTACTAAAATGCAAAGAAGAAGTTTACCAGAGAACGCTCAAGATTGACTAATTATGGGCGTAACTAACTGTGTAATCCGTCAAATTATAATCACAAATAATTTAGTTTGTTCGATACCTCATGGCCGTAAGTCCTTTGCCGTTTCGCGAGTATCGGTTAAACAACACTTTAAGGTCATTGGGCAACAGTGATGGCTCTATTTGTGAAAAGCCAGAGCTCATATAAAAAGAGTCTAAATGTGACAACGCAAAACAGTAGTAATTAGAGTTTAAGTAATGCTCAGTACAGTGGGTGAGCAGTTGTCGGCCTACACCGTTGAGTCTACACTCCCTAGAAACTGCCATGCCTGTTAAGAGAAAATCTTCTCCAATAGGCTTGAATCTTACCACGCCAACTATTTGCCCACTGTGGATCGCGGCAATCACACTATCGGTTGGTTTGATTTTAGTCGACGGGTAATGTTCTTTATAAAATCGCTTAATCAACGGATACTTAATAGGATCGACTTTTTGGAACGTAACTTGGTACTGAGGTTTGGTCATTTATTGGCTTCAAATTTCATTATTATGCGCTGCGTGTTATCTTTGCACACACTACCCATAGCTGTCATATCGTGATGCACGAATCCTACTCATCAAGTCTCAAATCTTTACACACCTTCCATCTAGATGTTCATTGCGCTCATATCATTGAAATTACCAGCGTCGATCAAATCCCTAAGGTGTTCGAACGATTGGAAAACCGTCCACACTTAATTTTGGGACGAGGAAGCAATGTATTATTCGTCGAAGACTTCAAAGGTACAGTAGTACTGAATCGAATCGGTGGTATTGAGATAGTTGAAGATTCAGAGTTCTACCATATTCATGTTGGCGGTGGTGAAGATTGGCCAGATTTTGTTTCTTCTATGGTCGATAGAGGCATAGGTGGGTTTGAAAACTTAGCCATGATCCCTGGTTGCGTTGGAAGTTCACCGATACAAAATATTGGTGCCTATGGGGTGGAGCTCGACTCACTGTGCACCTATGTCGAGTATGTTGATCTGCAAAGTGCTCAAACTGTGAGGCTCCCGTCTAGTGAGTGCGGCTTTGGCTATCGAGACTCAATCTTTAAGCACGATATTAAAGACCATGTATTTATTACTGCTGTAGGATTCAAAGTGCCTAAACTGTGGCAGCCGAATCTAAGCTATGGTGCACTGTCGGAGAGTATTGATGGAGATATCACCATCAAGTCTGTGTTTGAAGCGGTATGTCAAACGAGGAAAAGCAAGCTGCCTGATCCCGATGAAATAGGCAACGCCGGAAGCTTCTTTAAAAACCCAGTGATCTCAAAAGCCCAATACTCGCAATTAAAAGATACATTCCCCAACGTAGTTGGGTTTGAACTAGAGCATGGTGTAAAACTTGCCGCGGGTTGGCTTATTGACCAAGCTGGGCTCAAAGGGACGCTTTACGGTGGCGCGCAAGTCCACCCAAATCAGGCGTTGGTGCTCACTAACCCAAATCAAGCTTCTCCTAATGACGTAGTCGGACTTGCTCACTTGGTTCGCCGTGACGTGTTAGAAAAATTTGGTGTTGAACTTCAGCATGAGGTCCGGTTTATTGGTGCATTAGGCGAAACACATCTAGACGCACTGGTGAGTCAGTTATGAAAGACCATTCGGCGAAACTAAAGATTATTCAATTACTCAGCTCTGGAAACAGTGTGTCTGGGGAAGTATTGGGTAAAGAGTTAGGTGTCAGTCGCGCGGCCATTAGCAAGCAAGTCAAAAGCCTAGCGGATTGGGGGTTAGATGTTTATAGCCTACCAGGAAAGGGGTATCAGTTAGCGAATCAAATCGAATTACTCGATAACCAAATTTTGACGCCACTGATCCAAATGCCCTCAGACGTAACTTTATTTCCTCATATAGACTCGACTAATCAATATATGATGGGGCGCTTAGATAAATGGGATAGTGGGGATGTCTGCCTCGCTGAATATCAAACGGCGGGTCGAGGTCGTCGCGGAAGAAAATGGGTATCACCTTATGGGTCGAATCTGTACATGTCTATGTACTGGCGATTTGAAGAGGGCGTCGCCGCGACGATGGGGTTAAGCCTAATTGTAGGCATTGCTATTGCTGAGACGCTTAACCAACATGGTGTATCGTCGAGCTTAAAGTGGCCCAATGATGTTTATATCGAAGGTAGAAAAGTCTCAGGCGTACTGGTAGAGCTGGCAATCGAAGCAGGAGGGGCTGCACAAGTTGTTATCGGCATTGGTATTAACCTAAGAATGAACGATCAAAGCTCACAAGCCGAGGCCATTGACCAGCCCTGGACCAGTCTTGAGCAGCACCTAAACAGCCCAGTAAAACGTAATCAGTTTGCTGCCGCACTGATAAACCGATTACACGATGAATTGAACCAGTACCAGTTAACTGGTAATCAAGGTATCGCAGAGCGCTGGCAAAAGTACGATCACTTCATCGATCAGCCAGTTAGGTTGATCATGGGAAAACAAACCATTGAAGGGGTAGCACGAGGTATAGACGATACTGGTGCTATTTTAGTTGAAAGCGATAATGTCGTTACCCCTTACATCGGTGGCGAGATTAGCCTTAGGGGTAACTAACTTATTTTCTTAGTGAAATGGTATCTACCTGATGGGATGTTTCTTTGTGAAGAATAAGGTTGGCTCGACCTCGAGTCGGCTCAATATTTTCAATGAGGTTTTTACCATTGATCGAAGACCAAATCGATCTCGCTTTAGCGATAGCCTGATCATGGCTGAGCTTCGTGTAATGATGGAAGTACGAGCCTGGTTTTTGAAACGCACCTTGTCGAAATTGCATAAATCGTTCTACGTACCATTGTTCAATCAGCGAAGCTTCTGCGTCAACATAGATAGAAAAGTCTAAGAAGTCAGACACAAACACACTGTGCGGTGCATGCGGGTAGTCTTGGCCGCTTTGCAGTACGTTTAGACCTTCGATAATCAGAATGTCAGGTTTGTCGACGGTTTTTATATCATCAGTAATGTCGTAAGTCAGGTGCGAATAAATCGGTGCCGTTACGGGAGAGCGTCCAGACTTCACGTCACTGACAAATTGTACCAACCTTTGAATATCATAAGACTCAGGAAACCCTTTCTTTGGCATTAAGCCTTTTTCTTCTAATACGTGGTTAGGGTATAAAAAGCCATCGGTTGTTATCAGCTCAACTTTTGGGTGGTTGTCCCAGCGCGAGAGTAGCGCTTCTAATAAGCGGGCTGTGGTGCTTTTACCGACAGCGACACTGCCAGCGATTCCAATAACAAAGGGAGGGGCGGACTCTTGTTTGTTCAAAAATTGCTGTAAAACGACATTCCTAGACTGCCTAGCTTCGACATATAAGTTCAGCAGACGCGATAAGGGTAAGTAAACCTCAATCACTTCTTCCATAGTGAGGCTTTCGTTGATGCCCTGAAGCTCAATGAGATCCTCTTCCGTTAAAGTCATGGGTACAGACTTACGCAGTTGGGTCCATTGTTGTCTCGAAAACTGGGTAAAGGGAGTCATAATCATTCAATAGCAAATTCTATGAGGCTCACCTTAAACCATAAACGATGAAAATCAATCGATGTGGTGACAATTTCCGTATTTGACCGCTTAAAAAAGCATCTAAAGTAAAGGTTTAGTAATGAAATGAGAAAAAAACGCCATTTATCGTGATTTTTTTTATTTTTCCTATTGCAACGCTCATTTTCATCCCATAAAATGCGCCCCACTTACGTGCCGACTTAGCTCAGTAGGTAGAGCAACTGACTTGTAATCAGTAGGTCACCAGTTCGATTCCGGTAGTCGGCACCATTTTCACTTTGCCTAGGGCAATGATGACGAAAATGGCGTAAGTTCGTGGGGGGGTTCCCGAGTGGCCAAAGGGAGCAGACTGTAAATCTGCCGGCACTGCCTTCGATGGTTCGAATCCGTCCCCCCCCACCATTTTCTTTAGGAAATAGCGCTTAGAGTTACGCGTTGCGGGCATCGTATAATGGCTATTACCTCAGCCTTCCAAGCTGATGATGCGGGTTCGATTCCCGCTGCCCGCTCCACTCAATTAAGAGTGCTGATATAGCTCAGGTGGTAGAGCGCATCCTTGGTAAGGATGAGGTCGGCAGTTCGAGTCTGCCTATCAGCACCAGCTCTTAAGCAAATATTTCCTTTTGATATATACTTTATCACCAATACTTTTGGTTGCGTGGTCATCAAAGCCACTTTAATCCGTACCTAGAGGGACACTCCATGTCTAAAGAAAAATTTGAACGTACGAAACCGCACGTAAACGTTGGTACTATCGGCCACGTTGACCACGGTAAAACTACCCTTACTGCTGCTATCTGTACTACTTTGTCAAAAGTATACGGCGGTGAAGCGAAAGACTTCGCATCTATCGATAACGCTCCAGAAGAGCGTGAGCGCGGTATCACAATCGCTACTTCTCACGTAGAGTACGATACTCCTTCACGTCACTACGCACACGTAGATTGCCCAGGACACGCCGATTACGTTAAAAACATGATCACTGGTGCTGCGCAAATGGACGGTGGTATCCTAGTTGTTGCTGCGACTGATGGCCCAATGCCTCAAACTCGTGAGCACATCCTACTAGGCCGTCAGGTTGGTATCCCTTACATCATCGTATTCATGAATAAATGTGACATGGTTGATGATGAAGAGCTTCTTGAGCTAGTAGAAATGGAAGTTCGTGAACTTCTATCTGAATACGACTTCCCAGGCGACGACCTACCTGTAATCCAGGGTTCTGCTCTTGGCGCACTAAACGGCGAGAAAGAGTGGGAAGACAAAATCGTTGAGCTTGCAGAAGCACTAGATTCTTACATCCCAGAGCCAGAGCGTGCTGTTGATTTGCCATTCCTAATGCCAATCGAAGACGTATTCTCTATCCAAGGCCGTGGTACTGTAGTAACTGGTCGTATCGAGCGCGGTATCCTAAACGTAGGTGACGAAGTAGAAATCGTAGGTATCAAAGAAACTACAACGACTACTTGTACTGGTGTTGAAATGTTCCGTAAGCTGCTTGACGAAGGTCGTGCTGGTGAGAACGTTGGTGCACTTCTACGTGGTACTAAGCGTGAAGACGTTGAACGTGGTCAAGTTCTTGCAGCTCCTGGCTCAATCAACCCACACACTAAGTTCGAGTCTGAAGTATACGTACTTTCTAAAGACGAAGGCGGCCGTCATACTCCGTTCTTCAAAGGCTACCGTCCACAGTTCTACTTCCGTACAACTGACGTAACTGGTGATATCTCTCTACCAGAAGGCGTAGAAATGGTAATGCCTGGTGACAACATCCAAATGCAAGTTGAGCTAATTGCTCCAATCGCAATGGATGAAGGCCTACGTTTCGCTATCCGTGAGGGTGGCCGTACTGTAGGTGCTGGCGTTGTTGCTAAGATCTTCGACTAATTCGTTGACGAAGTAAGATTAAAAGGGCATCATTTGATGCCCTTTTTCAGCACTTTAAAAAATGCCGAGTGTTTAAGACGACAGCCTCATGTGTTTTTTGCTGCTTAAAGCGGTTTTTGTATCCAATTTTTAGACTGTTTCTGTATAAGAAGCAGGTGTCGTCTATAGTATAATTTGTTGTAGGTTAGTTTTATGAAAGCAAATGCTGAAACACCAGAAAGCTCAGGCGCAGCAGACATTCTTAAGTGGATTATCGCTTTTGCCCTGCTAGCCGCGGCAGTGGTTGGCAATTACCTTTACGGTGAACTGTCTGTTGTTATCCGCACCGCCGCTGTTGTTGTGCTTATCGCCGCTGCTTTAGGTGTTGCTGCCTTAACTGTAAAAGGTAAACAAGCGATCACTTTCGCCAAAGAGTCTCGTATGGAGATTCGTAAGGTAGTGTGGCCAACTCGTCAAGAGACAATGCAAACGACACTGATCGTGTTGGCAGTAAGTGTTGTAATGGCACTCGTTCTTTGGGGAATCGACGGCATCATGGTGCGTCTGGTTGCCCTTGTTACCGGTGTGTGAGGATATTAATTCATGAGTGAAGCACCAAAGAAACGTTGGTACGTAGTTCAAGCTTTTTCTGGCTTCGAGAGCCGTGTCTCTCAGTCTTTGCGTGAGCATATTAAAATGCACGCAATGGAAGATTACTTCGGTGAAGTTCTCGTTCCGACAGAAGAAGTTGTCGAGATGCGTGCAGGTCAACGTCGCAAGAGTGAGCGTAAGTTCTTCCCAGGGTATGTTTTGGTACAAATGGTTATGAACGATGAGTCATGGCACTTAGTACGCAGCGTACCGCGCGTTATGGGTTTCATTGGTGGTACTTCGGACCGCCCTGCACCTATCACAGATAAAGAAGCTGACGCTATCTTGAACCGTCTTGAAAAAGCGAGCGAAGCTCCACGTCCACGCACTATGTTTGACGCAGGTGAAGTGGTTCGTGTTAACGACGGTCCATTTGCAGACTTCAATGGTACGGTTGAAGAAGTTGATTACGAGAAAAGCCGCATGAAGGTTTCCGTATCAATCTTTGGTCGTGCAACACCTGTAGAGCTAGAATTTGGTCAAGTCGAGAAACTTGATTAAAAAAACATCTTTAAAGGGTTGTTTAGGGCGCGAAATCTGATTATAATTTCGCGCCTTTTTGTTCTCGTGAACAAAAAGTTTTTTTCAAACTGTGGGGAGCCGGCAAACCGCCTGCGTCTGAACCCAAAACTTAGGAAATATCATGGCTAAGAAAGTTGAAGCATACATCAAGTTGCAAGTTGCAGCTGGTGCAGCTAACCCAAGTCCACCAGTTGGTCCTGCTCTAGGTCAACACGGTGTGAACATCATGGAATTCTGTAAAGCGTTTAACGCAAAAACAGATTCTGTTGAGAAAGGTCTACCGATCCCAGTAGTAATCACTGTATACAGCGACCGTTCTTTCACGTTCGAAACTAAGACTCCACCTGCAGCAGTTCTTCTTAAGAAAGCAGCGGGCATCAAGTCTGGTTCTGGTCGTCCAAACACTGAAAAAGTGGGTACTGTAACTGACGCTCAAGTACAAGAAATCGCAGAAACTAAAGCTGCTGATATGACTGGTGCTGACATCGAAGCGATGAAGCGTTCTATTGCGGGTACTGCTCGTTCAATGGGCCTAGTGGTAGAGGGTTAATATAATGGCAAAACTTACTAAGCGTATGCGTACTATCCGCGAAAAAGTGGAAGTAACAAAAGAATACGATATCAACGAAGCAGTCGCTCTTCTTAAAGAACTAGCAACAGCTAAATTCGTAGAATCTGTAGACGTTGCTGTTAACCTAGGCATCGATGCTCGTAAATCAGACCAAAACGTACGTGGCGCAACTGTGCTACCACACGGTACTGGTCGTGAAATCCGCGTAGCTGTATTCACACAAGGTGCTAACGCTGAAGCTGCGAAAGAAGCTGGCGCTGACATCGTGGGTATGGAAGATCTTGCTGAGCAAGTGAAGAAAGGCGAAATGAACTTTGACGTAGTTGTTGCATCTCCTGATGCGATGCGCGTTGTTGGTCAACTAGGTACTATCCTAGGTCCACGCGGCCTAATGCCAAACCCTAAAGTTGGTACTGTAACTCCTAACGTTGCTGAAGCAGTTAAGAATGCTAAAGCGGGTCAGGTTCGTTACCGTAACGACAAGAACGGCATCATCCACACTACTATTGGTAAAGCTTCTTTCGAAACTGAGCAAATCAAAGAGAACTTAGAAGCTCTTCTTGTTGCTCTTAAGAAAGCTAAGCCTTCTTCAGCGAAAGGTACTTTCCTGAAGAAAGTAAGCATCTCTACCACTATGGGTGCAGGTGTGACGGTTGATCAAGCGACTCTTAACACTGTAGCTTAAGACTTGCTTAGGCGTGAAATTAGTGTATAATTTCGCGCCTAATATTTGTGGTTGGGGCTGAAAATTAGCGTGCTAATTTCGCAGTCTCCGTCCAAGACCGTAGGTGTTTCGAGGTGATAAGCTGAGAAACTTAATACCCTGCGTAGATGGTGCCCGAACTGACAGAAAGAGAATTATATAGTCATCGATTATGTAGTGAACTTTCTTCTGGGAAAAGCACCTAAATGACTCTCACTGTCGCTGATGATAGTGAGTGGTGTAACGACAACCAGGAGTAAATCCAAGATGGCTTTAAATCTTCAAGACAAAAAAGCAATTGTTGCTGAAGTCAACGAAGCAGCCAGCGGTGCACTTTCTGCAGTTGTAGCTGACTCACGTGGTGTTGAAGTGTCTGACATGACTTCTCTACGTAAACAAGCGCGTGAAGCGGGTGTTTACATGAGAGTTGTGCGTAACACTCTTGCACGCCGTGCAGTTCAAGGAACAGATTACGAGTGTCTAGCAGACGCTTTCACTGGTCCTACTTTGATCGCATTCTCTAACGAGCACCCAGGTGCTGCGGCGCGTCTTTTCAAAGACTTTGCCAAAGGGAATGATAAATTCGAAGTTAAAGCTGCAGCCTTCGAAGGCGCATTAACTGATGCTGATGTACTAGCGACACTACCAACTTACGACGAAGCAATTGCACGCCTAATGATGTGCATGAAAGAAGCTTCTGCTGGCAAGCTGGTACGTACCATCGCTGCACTACGCGATCAAAAAGAAGCAGAAGCGGCGTAAGCCTTGCTTTTTACTGGTTGCTTAATAAACTTATTGTTGACTTAAAAGAGAATTGTTATGTCTATTACTAACGAGCAAATCCTAGACGCAGTTGCAGAAATGTCTGTAATGCAAGTTGTTGAACTAATCGAAGCGATGGAAGAAAAATTCGGCGTTTCGGCTGCTGCTGCTGTTGTAGCTGGTGGCGCTGCTGGTGGCGAAGCTGCTGCTGAGCAAACTGAGTTTGACGTTATCCTTACTGCTGTTGGCGGTAACAAAGTTGCTGTTATCAAAGCAGTACGTGGCGCAACTGGCCTAGGTCTTAAAGAAGCTAAAGGTCTTGTAGACGGTGCTCCAGCACCTCTAAAAGAAGGCATCGAGAAAGACGAAGCCGAAGCTCTTAAAGCACAGCTAGAAGAAGCTGGTGCGACTGTTGAAGTTAAGTAATTATTACTTAATTTCATAGCCGAAATGGCTATTGGCTGGTGGTTTTATAACCACCGGCCTTTTTGCGCTGTAGGGCTGCGGTGTTTTTTCCGCTGTTTGTAAACCGAAGCCTAAGCAAAAACCATCACTTTTACCGGTGATGCACCACCTAAAAACAGCCGTTAGTCACTACTCTACGACAGTTGAGAGTAGTTTGGGTCACTTATCAGCGAGCTGAGGAACCCCATGGTTTACTCCTATACCGAGAAAAAGCGCATCCGTAAGGATTTTGGTACCCGTCCACAAGTTTTGGACATACCATACCTTCTTTCGATCCAGCTTGATTCGTTCGACAAGTTCATCGAGCAAGATCCTGAAGGACAATATGGCCTTGAGGCTGCTTTTCGTTCTGTATTTCCAATTCAGAGCTACAACGGCAATTCCGAGCTGCAATACGTTAGCTATCGTCTTGGTGAGCCTGTATTTGATGTAAAAGAATGTCAAATTCGTGGTGTCACTTATTCAAAACCACTTCGCGTTAAATTGCGCCTTGTTGTGTTTGATAAAGATGCACCAGCGGGAACCGTAAAAGACATTAAAGAACAAGAAGTCTACATGGGTGAAATTCCACTCATGACAGACAATGGTACGTTTGTAATTAACGGCACCGAGAGGGTTATCGTATCTCAGCTGCATCGAAGCCCAGGCGTGTTCTTCGACAGTGACAAAGGTAAGACCCACTCTTCAGGTAAGGTCCTGTATAACGCACGCGTTATCCCTTACCGTGGTTCTTGGTTGGATTTTGAGTTCGACCCTAAAGATAATCTATACGTACGTATTGACCGTCGTCGTAAGTTACCTGCGTCAATTATCCTTCGTGCTCTTAATAAGACCACAGAAGAGATCCTTGATATCTTCTTCGAAAAAGTAAACTTCGAAGTACAAGATAAAGCGCTTAAGATGGAACTTGTTCCAGAGCGTCTGCGCGGTGAAACTGCTTCTTTTGATATTGAAGCAAACGGCAAGAAATACGTAGAAACTGGTCGTCGCATTACTGCGCGTCACATCCGTCAATTAGAAAAAGACGGCGTTGAGTTCATCGAAGTACCGGTTGAGTACATCGTTGGCAAAGTAGCTGCTAAAGACTACATCAACGAAGAGACTGGCGAAGTTATTGTAGGCGCGAACCACGAAATCAGCCTAGAGGCGCTCGCTAATCTGTCTCAAGCTGGTCATACAGCGATCCAGGTTCTATTTACCAATGATCTCGACCACGGTCCGTTCATGTCTGACACCTTACGTGTCGACAGCACCACTGATCGCCTATCTGCGCTAGTAGAAATCTACCGCATGATGCGCCCTGGTGAGCCGCCTACGAAAGAAGCGGCAGAGGCTCTGTTCGAAAGCCTATTCTTCTCGGAAGAGCGTTACGATCTATCGACCGTTGGTCGTATGAAGTTTAACAGCTCAATTGGCCGTGAAGATGCTGGTGAACAAGGTACTCTTGACGAGACTGATATTGTAGAAGTGATCAGAAAACTGATTGCTATCCGTAACGGTATTGGTGAAGTCGATGATATCGATCACCTTGGTAACCGTCGTATTCGCTCTGTAGGCGAAATGGCAGAAAACCAATTCCGTGTCGGTCTAGTTCGTGTAGAGCGTGCTGTTAAAGAGCGTCTAAGCCTTGGTGACCTTGATGCGATCATGCCTCAAGATCTGATCAACGCAAAGCCAATCTCTGCGGCAGTAAAAGAGTTCTTCGGTTCTTCGCAGCTGTCTCAGTTCATGGACCAAAACAACCCGTTATCGGAAGTGACCCACAAGCGTCGTATCTCGGCACTTGGTCCTGGTGGTCTTACCCGTGAGCGTGCTGGTTTTGAAGTACGTGACGTACACGTTACGCACTACGGTCGTCTATGTCCTATCGAGACTCCTGAAGGTCCAAACATCGGTCTGATTAACTCACTATCAGCGTACGCTCGTTGTAATGAGTTTGGTTTCCTAGAAACCCCTTACCGTCGCGTTGTTGATGGTATTGTGACTGAAGATGTAGATTACCTTTCTGCGATCCAAGAAGGTCAATTCGTTATCGCTCAGGCGAACACGGTATTGACTGGCGAAGGTACGTTTGCTGACGAGCTGATTACAGCACGTCAAAAAGGTGAGTCGGGTCTACACCCACGCGAGAACGTCGATTATATGGACGTTGCAACTAACCAGGTTGTATCTATCGCGGCATCACTAATCCCATTCCTAGAGCACGATGATGCAAACCGTGCTTTGATGGGTGCAAACATGCAGCGTCAGGCTGTTCCTACTCTACGTGCAGACAAACCACTTGTTGGTACTGGTATCGAGCGCAGCATTGCGGTTGACTCTGGTGTAACAGCGGTTGCTAAACGTGGCGGTACTGTACAGTCGGTAGACGCATCTCGCATCGTGATTAAGGTTAACGAAGAAGAGTTGGTTCCTGGTGAAGCAGGCATCGACATCTACAACTTGACCAAATACACCCGTTCTAACCAAAACACATGTATCAACCAGCGTCCAACTGTGATGCCAGGTGAGCCTGTGGCAAAAGGCGACGTACTTGCTGACGGCCCATCAACTGACCTTGGTGAGTTGGCTCTAGGCCAGAACATGCGTATCGCATTCATGCCTTGGAACGGTTACAACTTTGAGGATTCAATCCTTGTTTCTGAGCGCGTTGTTCAAGAAGACCGCTTTACTACAATCCACATTCAAGAGCTTTCTTGTGTGGCTCGTGATACTAAACTGGGCTCTGAAGAGATCACAGCGGATATCCCGAACGTAGGTGAAGCAGCGCTATCGAAGCTGGATGAGTCTGGTATTGTTTACATCGGTGCTGAAGTTAAGGGTGGCGACATCCTAGTAGGTAAAGTGACGCCTAAGGGTGAAACTCAGCTTACTCCAGAAGAGAAACTTCTGCGTGCGATCTTTGGTGAGAAAGCCTCTGATGTTAAAGACACCTCTTTGCGTGTTCCTAACTCAGTGTCTGGTACCATCATCGACGTACAAGTGTTTACTCGCGACGGTGTAGAAAAAGACAAACGTGCTCTAGAAATCGAGCAAATGCAGCTGAAAGAAGCGAAGAAAGACCTGACTGAGGAATTCCAAATCCTCGAAGGTGGTCTACTTGCGCGTGTTCGTGCTGTATTGCTGCAAGGCGGCTTCTCTGAAGCTCGACTTGACTCGATGGAGCGCAAGAAGTGGCTAGAGCAGTCTGTTGAAGACGACGCCCTACAAACTAAGCTTGAGCAACTTGCTGAGCAGTGGGACGAGCTAAAAGCTGACTTCGATAAGAAATTTGAAACCAAGCGTCGCAAGATCACCCAAGGTGATGACCTTGCGCCTGGCGTTTTGAAGATCGTTAAAGTGTACCTAGCTGTTAAACGTCGTATCCAACCTGGTGATAAGATGGCGGGTCGTCACGGTAACAAGGGTGTAATCTCTAAGATTAACCCTGTAGAAGATATGCCGTATGACGAAACTGGCCGACCAGTCGATATCGTGCTTAACCCGTTGGGTGTACCGTCACGTATGAACATCGGTCAGATCCTAGAAGTACACTTAGGTCTAGCCGCGAAAGGCATCGGTGACAAGATCAACAAGATGGTTAAAGAGCAACAAGAGCTCGCGAAGTTCCGTGAATTCTTGCAGAAAGTATACGACCTAGGCGGCACTCGCCAAGAAGTCGATATTGCTTCTCTGAGCGACGACGAAGTTCGCACTCTTATTAAGAACCTTCGCGGCGGTCTACCGATTGCAACTCCTGTGTTCGATGGTGCTTCTGAGAAATCAATCAAAGAACTACTTGTGCTAGCTGACCTACCAGCGTCTGGCCAGCTAACGTTGTTCGATGGTCGTACCGGTGATGCGTTTGAGCGTCCTGTAACTGTAGGTTACATGTACATGCTGAAACTAAACCACTTGGTTGATGACAAGATGCACGCTCGTTCTACTGGTTCGTACAGCCTAGTAACTCAGCAACCACTTGGTGGTAAAGCTCAGTTCGGTGGCCAGCGTTTCGGTGAGATGGAGGTATGGGCACTAGAAGCATACGGTGCTGCTTACACCCTTCAAGAGATGCTAACGGTGAAATCGGATGACGTAAACGGTCGTACTAAGATGTATAAAAACATCGTCGACGGTAACCATTCGATGGAACCAGGCATGCCAGAATCGTTCAACGTATTGTTGAAAGAGATTCGCTCGCTAGGTATTAACATCGAGTTAGAAGACGAAGAGTAATCATCTCGTAAGAGTGATTAACTGTTGTGGAGATGCTTGTCTCCGGTGGGCGACAAGCATCTTTTAACTCCTAACAGGAGCTGATTGTGAAAGACTTATTAAACTTTCTAAAAGCACAACATAAGACTGAAGAATTTGACGCGATCAAAATCGGTCTTTCTTCACCTGATATGATCCGTTCATGGTCATTTGGTGAAGTAAAAAAACCAGAAACTATTAACTACCGTACGTTCAAGCCTGAGCGTGATGGTCTGTTTTGTGCGCGTATCTTTGGCCCAGTAAAAGACTACGAATGTCTTTGTGGAAAGTACAAGCGTTTGAAGCACCGTGGTGTTATCTGTGAAAAATGTGGCGTAGAAGTAACGCAAACTAAAGTTCGTCGTGACCGTATGGGCCACATCGAATTGGCGTCACCTGTTGCACACATCTGGTTCCTAAAATCACTGCCGTCTCGTATTGGTCTGCTTATGGACATTCCACTACGTGATATCGAGCGTGTACTGTACTTTGAAATGTACGTGGTCACTGAATCTGGTATGACTGATCTTGAAAAAGGTCAAATGCTGACAGAAGAAGAGTACCTAGACAAACTCGAAGAGTACGGTGATGAGTTCACTGCAAAAATGGGTGCGGAAGCGATCAAAGATCTGCTTTACACAATGGACCTAAATGCAGAAGCAGAACAAATGCGTGAAGAATTGGAGTCTACTAACTCTGAAACTAAGCGTAAGAAGATCACTAAGCGTCTTAAGCTAGTAGAAGCGTTCGTTGCTTCGGGTAACAACCCTGAGTGGATGATCCTAACGGTTCTACCTGTATTGCCGCCAGATCTTCGCCCTCTAGTACCACTAGATGGTGGCCGTTTTGCAACGTCTGATCTTAACGACCTTTACCGTCGTGTGATCAACCGTAACAACCGTTTGAAGCGTCTTCTAGAGCTAGCGGCTCCAGACATCATCGTACGTAACGAGAAGCGTATGTTGCAAGAGTCTGTTGATGCCCTTCTAGATAACGGTCGTCGTGGTCGTGCTATTACAGGTTCTAACAAGCGTCCTCTGAAATCTCTTGCTGATATGATCAAGGGTAAACAAGGTCGTTTCCGTCAGAACCTTCTTGGTAAGCGTGTAGACTACTCTGGTCGTTCGGTAATCACCGTAGGTCCATACCTTCGTCTGCATCAGTGTGGTCTTCCTAAGAAGATGGCACTAGAGCTATTCAAGCCATTCATCTACGCAAAACTTGAGTCTCGTGGCATGGCTACGACAATCAAAGCTGCGAAGAAGATGGTAGAGCGTGAAGAAGCGATTGTATGGGATATTCTGGATGAAGTTATCCGTGAACACCCTGTACTGCTTAACCGTGCACCTACACTTCACCGTTTGGGTATCCAGGCTTTCGAACCTGTACTTATCGAAGGTAAAGCGATTCAGCTTCACCCACTAGTGTGTGCGGCATACAACGCCGACTTCGATGGTGACCAAATGGCGGTACACGTACCTCTAACTCTGGAAGCACAGTTAGAAGCACGTACCCTAATGATGTCGACCAACAACATTCTGTCACCTGCGTCAGGTGATCCGATCATCGTACCTTCTCAGGACGTTGTATTGGGTCTTTACTACATGACTCGTGACAAGATTAATGTGAAGGGTGAAGGTATGTACCTTGCTTCTCCAGAAGAAGCAGAGAAAGCGTACCGCACTAAGAGCGCAGAGCTTCACGCTCGCGTGAAAGTTCGCATCACCGAAACCACCATTGATGATAATGGTGAGCGCAATACCGAGACTAAGTTGGTGGATACCACTATCGGTCGTGCAATGCTTTGGCAAATCGTTCCATCGGGCCTACCGTTTGAACTGGTAAACCAAAAGCTAGGTAAAAAGCAGATTTCTAAACTGCTTGATGAAGCGTACCGTTCACTAGGTCTTAAGGACACTGTAATCTTCGCTGACCAAATCATGTACGCTGGTTTCGCATACGCGGCACTTTCTGGTGTATCTGTTGGTATCGACGATATGGTTGTACCTGATGCGAAGTACACTGAAATCTCAGAAGCTGAAGAAGAAGTTCGCGAAATTCAAGAGCAGTTCCAATCTGGTCTTGTAACTGCGGGTGAGCGATACAACAAAGTTATCGATATCTGGGCTTCAACCAACGATCGTGTAGCAAAAGCGATGATGGACAACTTGTCTTCTGAAACGGTGGTTAACCGCGACGGTGAAGAAGAACAGCAAGAGTCTTTCAACAGCATCTACATGATGGCCGACTCCGGTGCTCGTGGTTCTGCTGCGCAGATTCGTCAGCTTGCCGGTATGCGTGGTCTGATGGCGCGTCCAGATGGTTCAATCATCGAAACGCCAATCACCGCGAACTTTAAAGAAGGTCTAAACGTACTTCAGTACTTTATCTCTACTCACGGTGCTCGTAAGGGTCTTGCCGATACGGCACTTAAGACTGCGAACTCGGGTTACCTAACGCGTCGTCTAGTAGACGTAGCGCAAGATGTTGTAGTCACTGAAGACGATTGTGGTACTCACGAAGGTGTCGATATGATGCCGCACATCGAAGGTGGTGATGTTAAGGTTCCTCTTACTGAACTAGCCCTTGGTCGTGTTGTTGCAGAAGACGTGGTTAAGCCAGGTACTGAAGAAGTTCTTATCCCTCGCAATACGCTAATTGACGAGAAATGGTGTCAAATCATTGATGAGAACTCAGTTGACCAACTAAAAGTACGTTCTGTTGTAACCTGTGATTCTGACTTCGGTTGTTGTAAGTTCTGTTACGGTCGTGACCTAGCACGTGGCCACATGGTTAACACTGGTGAAGCAGTTGGCGTTATCGCGGCTCAGTCAATCGGTGAACCGGGTACACAGCTTACCATGCGTACGTTCCACATCGGTGGTGCTGCATCTACAGCGGCGGCAGAGAACAGTGTTCAAACTAAGAACGCTGGTACTGTAAGACTGAACAACGCTAAGTTCGTTATCAATAAAGATAAGAAACTGGTTATTACTTCTCGTGCCTCTGAACTAACCATCATTGATGAGTTTGGTCGTACTAAAGAGAAGCACAAACTTCCTTACGGTTCTATGTTAAGCAAAGGCGACGGCGAAGCGGTTGGCGTTGGCGAAACAGTAGCAAACTGGGAAGCGCACACCCTACCAATCATTACTGAAGTAGCGGGTCGCATCCAATTCGTTGACATGATCGACGGTGTAACCGTATCTCGTCAGACTGATGACCTAACCGGTCTTTCGTCTTCAGAGGTAACTGAAGCCGCAGCTCGCCCAGCAGCAGGTAAAGATATGCGTCCAGCAATCAAACTTGTTGATGAGCAAGGTAATGACGTAATGATCCCTGGTACTGATATGCCAGCGTCTTACTTCCTACCTGGTAAAGCGATTGTAAACATCGAAGATGGCGCAGAAGTAGGCATTGGTGACACTCTATCTCGTATCCCTCAGAAGTCTGGCGGAAACAAAGATATCACCGGTGGTCTTCCACGAGTTGCTGACCTATTTGAAGCTCGTAAGCCAAAAGAGCCTGCGATCCTTGCTGAGCACACAGGTACTGTGAGCTTTGGTAAAGAGACTAAAGGTAAGCGTCGTCTAGTGATCACTCGTGAGTCTGGTGAGGCCTACGAAGAGATGATCCCTAAACATCGTCAGCTTAACGTGTTTGAAGGTGAAAAAGTGGAACGTGGTGATGTTATCGCCGACGGTCCAGAAACACCGCATGACATCTTGCGTTTGCGTGGTATCCACGCGGTAACTCAGTACATCGCTAACGAAGTACAAGAAGTTTACCGTCTGCAAGGGGTTAAGATTAACGATAAGCACATCGAGACAATCGTTCGTCAGATGTTGCGTAAGTGTACTATCACCCACGGTGGAGACTCTGAGTTCCTACCTGGTGAGCAAGTAGAATACTCTCAAGTTAAGATTACTAACCGTCAGCTAGAAGCTGAAGGCAAAGAGCTAATCCGTTTTGAGCGTGAACTACTGGGTATCACTAAAGCGTCTCTTGCTACTGAGTCATTTATCTCAGCAGCATCGTTCCAGGAAACGACTCGCGTACTAACAGAAGCTGCAGTTTCTGGTAAGCGTGATGACCTTCGTGGTCTGAAAGAGAACGTTATTGTTGGTCGTCTGATCCCTGCGGGTACTGGTTTTGCGTATCACCAAGACCGTGCTAAGCAGCGTGAAGAAACAGAAGGTCCATCAGCTGAACAAGCGACAGACAATCTTGCGGCACTACTTAACGCTGGATTCTCTGACGAAGAGTAATACAGTCGATAGATAGTTAAAAAGGCACCTTAGGGTGCCTTTTTTGTATCTATAATTCTGGAACCGCTTCAGTGCGTTCTAATCTAAATTAAAGTGGCTTGCGAGCTATTATTTATTGCTAAGCGAAGCGTTTTCGCCAAGTAGGGACTATCGATAGTTGTATTAGCTGCCTATGCATACTCAATGTATTGATTGCTTTATGGATTGGTCAATCCATAGATGTGAAAGGCTACTCTTCATTTTAATACACAAGAAAAGTGATGGGCTCTAATGATGTGAGTAGGCGACATTATGACAATGTCTACGCAAGTTAAGGTTACTTTAACCTCATCTGTTCACTCGACCTGAGCCCGAACGTGAGTGATAAAATGTAAACCAAGAGATTTTCGGACCATGCTGAGCTTAGGCAACATGGGCCGACACATTATGCACCAGGTGGAACAGCAAGACTCTCTGCTATCATTTGGATCAAAGCATCTTCTACTTCAAATCTAAGCTCTAATATCTCTCCGACTTTGGAAAGATCTTCAATGACATTCGTTTCTTCCAAGTTACTATTATCGGCGTATGTATCGGTGAATTCTAACAGAGGCTCAGTGGTTAGAATTATCTTAGAGTAAGTGGTGTCGATCTCTTGATTAGTTTGAAAACCGGTAGCTTTCCAGCGATCCATGACCATGTCGTAAATCTTGAAGTGCCCCTCAGAAATATAGTCGACAAGGTGCCCGCAGAAGCTAGCCATGTCTGCGCTAGAAGGTAAACTCACAATCCCTTGTGTTGCGTTTGGCTGTATTGATAACAGCTTACAATACTCGACGATGAGCTGTTGACGTGTCTCAAGCCAGTGGTCAATGACAGCGCTTTGACCGCCCCATTCTTGTTGTACTTGTTTAAACTTGTTTAGCATAGCCACATCCTCATGATCCGGTACTTCACTCTATTTAAAAAATTGGTGAAGACTAACCAAGAATTCTTAGGAGAAAACTTACTGTTAGCGTAAGGTTAGAGTGCCAGTAAACTGCGTGATCTTCAAGAGGGAGCATAACGATGTTAAGAAAAAGTAACCATGAGCAATCGGAAAAAGCTTATTGGTTGAGCGTGCTTAATACAGATATAGCAACGCGTGATGGCGAATTGTTGTTTGGGACATCCGATGAGCTGAATATCGATAAGAGCGCCGCAGTAAAACTGGATCACTACCAAGGGTATCAAGTGTACTGGCTACCAAGTGAGGATGCGGAGTCTTTGCCTGAGGTAGAGTATTTGTCTATGCGAGAGTTTTTAACCCTAGATAAACCGCTTTTTCATTTAGCGAGCAAAGCGATGGTGCTCGAAAATATGCTTCATACTCAGCGTTTTTGTAGCAGTTGTGGGGGCCGAACTCACTTTAATCGTCGTGAGCTGTCCATGCAGTGCAGTGACTGTCGCACTCAGCATTACCCACGCATATACCCCTGCATAATTGTCGCTGTAGTGAAACAAGGAAAGATTTTGCTCGCTAAGCACCATAGGCACAAAAAACCGTTTTACACCGTGTTAGCGGGCTATCTAGAAAGCGGAGAGACACTTGAAGAGTGTGTCGAGCGTGAAGTCTACGAAGAAAGCCAAATTAGAGTGAAGAAGATCGAATATGTCGGCAGCCAGCCTTGGGCGTTTTCAAACAGTCTTATGGTCGGTTTTACTGCAGAATATGAATCTGGTGAGATTAAAATAGATCAGCACGAGTTGGTGGATGCGCAGTGGTTTGACTTCAATGACTTACCAGAGATGGCTCCTCCGGGGACTATTGCGCGGGAATTGATCGATCTGGCAACTGGCCAGGGATAACTTATAGGCAAAAAAAAACCCTCCGGTAAGGGAGGGGGTAAGTAAGATGTCGTTATGAGATTTCGAACTCGTTAGAGTTTCAATTATAGTTTTCGCTAGCGAACAAATTTTTAACATGGACAAACTTTAGACGCAAATTGTTATTGCACTCTAAGGCTTAGAACATGATCCATAGCTCAAACCCGCGTTAAAACTGCGTATAAAAAAGTGTTAATATAACGCTTTCGTCAATGGAAAAAGAAGAACAATGACTGAACTAAAAAATGACCGTTATCTACGAGCGTTGCTAAAGCAACCTGTAGATATGACCCCAGTATGGATGATGAGACAAGCGGGTCGCTATCTACCTGAGTATCGAGCTACACGCGCAGTGGCAGGCGACTTTATGTCGTTATGTAAAAATGCCGAGTTAGCGTCAGAGGTGACCCTTCAGCCATTGAAACGTTTCCCATTAGATGCCGCGATTTTGTTTTCGGACATTTTGACCATTCCTGATGCGATGGGTTTGGAACTGCGTTTCGCTCAAGGTGAAGGCCCAATTTTTGATAAACCTATAACCTGTAAAGCCGATGTAGATAAAATTGGCTTACCGGATCCAGAAGGCGAACTTCAATATGTCATGAATGCGGTGCGCCAGATCAGAAAAGATCTCAATGGCGATGTACCGCTCATTGGTTTCTCTGGAAGTCCGTGGACGCTGGCGACCTATATGGTTGAAGGAAGTGGCTCTAAAGCATTCACAAAGATCAAAAAAATGATGTATGCCGAGCCGCAGACATTGCATGCACTGCTCGATAAGCTTGCAGATAGTGTGATCGAGTATCTCAACGCGCAAATTAAGGCGGGTGCACAATCAGTAATGGTGTTTGATACTTGGGGTGGAGTACTCACGCCTCGTGATTACAACCTATTCTCACTTCAATACATGCATAAGATTGTTGATGGCCTTATTCGAGAAAACGAAGGTCGTCGAGTTCCGGTGACACTATTTACTAAAAATGGTGGTATGTGGCTGGAAAAAATTGCCGCGACAGGTTGTGATGCTGTAGGTCTAGATTGGACCATTAACATTGCAGACGCGAAAGCGCGCATCGGCGATAAAGTTGCTTTACAAGGCAATATGGATCCATCAGTGCTTTACGCGCCAAAAGAACGTATTCGCGAAGAAGTAGGTACGATCTTAGAAGGATTTGGTGACGCTGGGACTGGTCATGTCTTTAACTTGGGGCACGGTATTCACTTAGATGTGCCACCTGAAAACGCAGGTGTGTTTGTTGATGCCGTTCATGAACTGTCAAAGCCGTACCATAAGTAGTTGACTGTTCGAGCGTAAAAAAGGGACCAATAGGTCCCTTTTTTGTTGAAGCGTCTAAATGAATTACATATAACGAATCCCTTTCCGCTGGGACTCATCTTGCATTGTTTTATACCGCTTATGCAGCCACATCCACTGATCTACTTGGCGCAATATAACTTGCTCGTAGGCTTTATTCATAATTGCGGCCCCCGCGACTTCGTCTTTCTTGGGGTAATCATCGGAAATAGACGGGGCGAGATTCAGCTCATAAAACCCGTTTTGGTCTCTAAATCCAGTGACGGGCATCATTGCGCAGTCGGTGACACTAAATAGAATGTTAGCACCCGTTGTTGTACAAGCGTCTTGTACAGCAAAGAAAGGCACAAACACCGATTTGTTACGACCATAATCGTGATCGCCAAGATAGAACAGTCTATGGCCTTGCTTAAGCGTTCTGATCATCGCCTTGACGTCTTTGCGGTCAATAAGTTTGTTGCCATTGTGGGTGCGACCCCAAAATTGAATAAAGTCGTAGGCGGGGTTGTCATGTGGCCGATATACGCCATAACCGGGATAGCCTAGTATCGCAAAACCACGTGCACTGATTTCTAAGTTAAGTGTGTGGGGATGGCACAACAGAACGCCGCGCCCTTGTTTGCCGTATTCGATCACTTCGTCGAGGTTGACTGACTTTAGACGTCGTTTCAGTCGCCACGTAGGCCAGAACCATGTGATCCCACTTTCAAACAGTGCGAAACCAGTATTTTTAAAGTTTTGAACAACGATCGATTCGATTTCATCCTGAGGCATGTCAGGAAAGGCCAGCTCTAGGTTACGTCTGGCGATATGGACACGCCCCTTTGCATATCGCATAGAGAGTTTACCTAGGGAGAATCCCATTGCTCTCAAAACCTTATAAGGGAGTACATTGACTATGATGGCTAATAAACCAAAGCCAAACCATACGCTCCAATACCTTGGATGGAGTAATGATAGAGAAAACGTTGGCGGGGCGTATTTGCTCATAGTGTTCCTTAACAATTATTGTAGCTGTTGGCTATATAAAGCCCAAAACTCATCAAAATTTGCGGTTGGTGGCGCGGTGAAGTCCGAGCGAACGAATCGGTTGAGCTTGCCTTCGATATGCGCGAGTAGCGTCGCGGCGATTAAACGCTCATCGATACTAAAGGCTTCACCTTCTCGCAAAGCGCGTTCGCGTAAAATTTGTTTAAGTTGAGATTCAATTTTATCAAAAAACTGATTAATTCGATCGCGTAAACGATCGTTTTCAAACATCAACGCATGTCCAGACATAATCCGCGACAAGCCTTTATTGTGCTCGGCAAAGAGTAAAATAAATGCCATGACCTTCTCTAATCGAGTTAAGGTTTGTTTTTCTACCGCCATAATATGATTAATGCGTGAAAATACAGACTCTTCGATAAACTCGATTAAGCCTTCGAACATTCTGGCTTTGCTGGGAAAGTGGCGATAAAGCGCGGCTTCTGAGACGCCGACTTGTTGCGCTAACTTTGCGGTGGTTATGCGTGACGCACCTTCACTCGACTCCAGCATTTCTGCCAAGGCTTGTAATATCTCTTCTCGACGATTACTTCTACGACTGCCCGACATTATGATTCCTTTACCAATATTGGGTTGATGTTAAGGACATAATTTACAATAAATTTACTTAGAAGACAGGTGATTTGCACAATGCAAAGGCGATGATGAGCACATCTTAAGCAAAATATGTGCTCTGCAGCTTATATCGTTATAGAAGAGTCTCAGAAATGTGGTTGAGGATCTCGGAAGCAAGTTGCTTTTTGGCTTGCAAAGGTAGTGAGCGTTCACCATCTTTCCAAATCAGGTGCAAAGCATTCTGATGACTATTAAACCCTTGCCCTTCGATAGATACATCATTCGCACAGATTAGGTCGAGATTCTTTCGCGTTAGTTTTTGCTTGGCATAGCCAATCACTTCTTGTGTCTCGGCAGCAAAACCCACGGTGATAGGGCGTTGCTGTTGCAAACCCGCTACATCGGCAATGATATCGGGGTTTTTTACCATGGTAATGTTCATGTCATCTTTACCGTCTTGCTTTTTCAGCTTTTGGTCGGCGATGTGTTCTGGGCGGTAATCAGCGACGGCAGCACACCCAATAAATAGGTCTGACTGTTTGGCAAGTTCCATCGACTTTTGGTGCATTTGCATCGCACTGTCGACCCTATGTAGTTGAACGCCAACAGGTGCTTCTAGTTCAACCGGGCCTGATATTAGATTTACTTCTGCGCCAAGATCGAGCGCTGCCTGAGCTAAGGCATAGCCCATTTTCCCCGAGCTGTGATTCGAGATATAGCGAACAGGGTCTATCGCTTCACGAGTTGGGCCTGCTGTGATCGTAACGCGTTTCCCCAACCAAGCCTTAGGCGTAAAAAATCGTTCGCACAGTGCAACTAACTCCATGGGTTCGAGCATTCTTCCTGGACCAACATCCCCACAAGCCTGTTCTCCCTGTGCTGGGCCCCAGATGTTAAACCCGCGCTGGTTAAGCGCAGCAATATTCTCTTGCGTCGCTTGATTACGATACATCTGCTGGTTCATCGCAGGTGCAATGGCAATAGGGGCTTCACTGGCTAAGATTATAGTGGTCAGTAGGTCGTTGCCCATACCCGCTCGAATGCGAGCGATTGAATCAGCGCTGGCAGGAGCAATGACGATAAGATCGGCCCATTTGGCAAACTCAATGTGGCCCATCGATGCTTCTGCTGCGGGATCAAGCAAGCTATCTGCAACCGGTGAACCCGACACGGCTTGCATAGTCAGTGGCGTGATAAACTCTTTTGCAGCGGCTGTCATAACCACTTTTACCGTTGCACCACGTTCGCTAAGGCGACGAGTTAACTCTGCACATTTATAGGCGGCAATTCCGCCAGTAATCCCTAAAACAATGCGTTTTCCAGCCAGGGTTGTCATGCCATTCTCCTCATTCTTCTGCTGCGGCTCACTTTATCACAAATTTATGACCGGATAACCTTTGCGGAAATTTCTTACTCCCTGAATTCATTTCAAATTTGTGTAACAGATGTAACGCACCTAGTGAAAACAGAGCATCGCTCGTAAATTCAGGTTTAGTCGTTCAAACCCTGAGGAGTGAAGAGCAATACTAATTAAAAAAGGAGACTCTATGAGCCTAAAAGCGTTGCCAAATACGCTAAAACCACGAGAGAAACTACTGTCAAAAGGGGCTCATAATTTGAGTGATAGTGAACTGTTGGCTCTTCTATTGGGTACCGGCACAAGAGGCGTCGATGTATTGCAGTTGGCGCAGCAGATCATTGAACAACATGGGTCGCTTCGAAATTTACTCAGTGCGCCGAAGGCGCAGTTTTGCCAAACGAAAGGGCTCGGCGAAGCGACGTACGCACAATTACACGCAGTCGCAGAGTTGATGCGCAGGCAGCTATCAGAAACACTTACGCGGGGTGATGCTTTATGCAGTCCAGAGCAGAGCAAATTGTTTTTGATGTCGATATTACGAGGACGTGAAAGAGAAGCTTTTTATGTGCTGTATTTAGACAATCAAAATCGCATGATCAGCTATGAAATGTTATTCGAAGGCACATTAGACAGTGCGTCTGTTTACCCAAGGGAAGTGGTAAGTCGTGCTTTGGAATGCAGCGCTGCCAGTATACTCGTGGCTCACAACCATCCATCTGGGTTGGCAGAGCCAAGCCAGGCAGATAGAAGGATCACCGAAAGACTGATTAACGCATTGCGCCTTGTTGATATTCGCTTGCTGGATCATTTTGTCATCGGTGATGGGGAGGTTGTTTCGTTTGCTGAGCGAGGTTGGGTTTAGCGTCGCTGCATCTCTGCCCACCATGATTCTGGTGCGTCAATCTGTCCCAATTCATCCAGTGGTGGATAGCTCAGCCCCTTTCTCTTTGCGACTTTGGCTAATACTGGGTGGCCTCGCTCAAATAAGGTTCTATGGATCACTTCGTCAGAGAGCGCAGACTGTTCGCGATCGTAGTATCCGGCCATTTGACGCTGCCTTTGAGCTTCATAGAGTATTAGCGCACTGGCCACTGACACATTAAGTGACTGCACCATGCCGACCATTGGGATAATAATGTCCTGATCCGCTAATGATAGGGCATGCTTTGATATACCGTGCTTTTCCCCACCTAATAATATTGCGGTTGGTTTCGTATAGTCGACGTCCCGATAATCGACTGCACTGTCGGACAAGTGAGTCGCTAAGATCTGCATGTTCTCAGACTTGAGCGTAGCAACTGCATCGTCTATATTTTCGTGAGTCTCTACGTCTACCCAGTTTCTCGCACCCGCAGAGGTATGGCTGAGGGTGCGCATCTTTGGATCGGGCCAAACCGCGTGGATTTTATGTACGCCGGTTGCATCGGCACTACGAATAATGGCCGATACGTTGTTGGGTTTGTGCACTTCTTCAAGGCACAAAGTGAGATCAGGCTGTCTTGATTTAAGAACCTGTTGGATACGGTTGTAACGTTCTAAATTCATGGATTTTGTCGCGTAAAAAAGTAATCCCTAGCGAAGCTAGGGATTATAAGTTAACGTTTTCTTCGTCTGACTCTAAGTACTTGAGGCATCACTCGTATTTTCCTAACGATGCCAGCGAGGTGTACACGGTCTTTCGTCGTCAATGAGACATTCACGGCATATAAGCGGCCATCTTTCTCTTCTGTCGAAATACCATGTATGTTCGAGCCGGTGCGAGAAATGACGTTCGTTAGTGCTGCTAATGCACCCTGTGAGTTTTGCATATCGACTTGCAGTTCGGTGATGAACTCCTGCTCGTGTTCATCAGACCATTGCACTGCCATATATTTGTCTGGCTCTTTTTGGTAGCCACGTATATTTGGGCAGGTCTCAACGTGAACAACAAGACCGCGTCCAGGTGAAACGTGAGCAACAATGTGATCGCCTGGAATAGGGTGACAACAGTTAGCGTATGTCAGCAAGATCCCATCGGCACCTTTGATCGATAGTTTCTTATCAGAACGTTTCTCCACGGAGCTGGTTTCGGTCAGTTCGTCAGCATCACCAAGCAAGCGACGCGCGATGACAATACTCATCAACTCACCTAAACCAATCGCAGCAAGCATATCGTCTACTGATTCGAGTTTGAGCTCGGTAAGCACGTGATCCAGGTTTTGTGGATAAACCGAATCGATGTTATGACGTCCCAACGCATGGTTAAGTAGGCGACGACCCAGCATAATAGACTCGTCACGACGCATGGTTTTGAGCACTTGACGGATTTTTGCTCGGGCTCGAGAAGTCACTACATAGTTAAGCCAAGCCGCGTTAGGGCGAGCGCCTGGAGCCGAGATAATCTCAACTGTCTGGCCATTTTTAAGTGCTTTACTCAGTGGGTAAGGATTTCGATCAACGCGCGCACCGACACAGGTATTACCTACATCGGTATGTACTGCGTACGCAAAGTCTACCGCCGTTGCACCAACTGGCATTTCAACGATGCGACCTTTTGGTGTGAATACGTAAATCTCGTCTGGGAACAGATCTGACTTCACGTTTTCTATAAACTCAAATGAGTTACCGGCACTTTGTTGCAGCTCGAGTAAGCTTTGCATCCAGCGCTGCGCTTTTATTTGTGCAGTGGTACCAGTGCGATCAGAATTACTCTTATACGACCAATGCGCTGCAACACCTTTGTCTGCCATTTGATCCATATCTTCGGTTCTAATTTGAACCTCGACAGGAACACCGTGTGGCCCAACCATTGAGGTGTGGATAGACTGGTATCCATTCGCTTTTGGTACTGCTATGTAGTCTTTCATCCGGCCAGGACGCGGCTTATACAGACTATGGACTTGGCCGAGTACTCGATAGCAAGTGTCTGCGGTATCGACAATGACACGAAAAGCATAGATGTCCATAATGGTATGGAATCGCTGCTCTTTGGTTTTCATTTTATTGTAGATAGAGAACAGGTTTTTCTCACGCCCCACCACTTTTGCATTTAGACCGCATTCAGCCAATCGCCCCTCTAGCTCAGAGTGAATTCGAGCTATCATCTCTTTGCGGTTACCACGTGCCGTTTTCACGACTTCTTTAAGTACGCGATAACGATTTGGGTATAAGGCTTCAAAACCGAGCTCTTCGAGTTCGCTTTTAATGTTATGGATGCCTAAACGATGGGCCAATGGAGAGTAAATTTCGAGAGTTTCGCGAGCAATACGGCGACGCTTGTCTGGGCGCAATGCACCTAGCGTACGCATATTATGTGTACGGTCGGCAAGTTTGATCAATATGACGCGAATGTCTTGTACCATGGCCAAAACCATCTTGCGAAAGTTTTCCGCTTGGGCTTCTTTACGGTCACGAAATTTAAGTTTGTCTAGTTTGGAGACACCATCAACCAATTCGGCAACCGCCGTTCCAAACTGCTCTTGCAGTTCTTCTTTGGTGACTTCGGTATCTTCAATGACGTCATGCAATAGTGCGGCTTGCAGCGTTTCAAGGTCGAGACGCATCTCGGCAAGGATCCGTGCCACTGCGACAGGGTGGATGATGTAAGGTTCACCGCTGGAGCGGGTCTGACCTTCGTGAGCGTCCTTTGCTACCACATAAGATTGACGCAGAGCCTCAACTTGAGGCTCTGAGAGATAGTCTTGGGCAACATCTTTTAGGCTATCGAATAGATACAAACTAAGGCCTTAACTATGTTGTCTTAAAGTATGGTCGGATTAGTGCCCGTGAGTAATGCTGCTTACAGCGGCCAGTTCTGCGGCTTCTTGCTCTTGCTGCTCTTGGCGCTCACGTGCGTCTAAAATGTCTTTTGTGATAAGACCTTCTTCGATTTCGCGTAGTGCGATAACCGTTGGCTTATCATTCTCTTCAGGCACCAATGAATCTTTTCCACCAGTTTGCATCTGACGTGCGCGACGAGCAGAGATCAAAACAAGATCGAAACGGTTACCAACTTTTTCTACAGCGTCTTGAACGGTTACGCGTGCCATGAGAACTCCAAAATTTGATTAATTTACAGGTTGACGGGAAATTATACTCACTTCACAGTAATTCTGCTAGTCATTTGCTAATGAATCTAACGCGCTTTGGTGTTGTGATTGTAATTTTTAAGATTGTTTATCGCTTATTCTGACAGCAGTGCCGTAAGCATTCCGCTGTATTTCGCTGCTTGTTTGTCTTGTTTCAGACGTTCAGCACGGATCACAGCTTTAAGATCGACCAAAGCAGAATCAAAGTCATCGTTAACAATCACATAATCATATTCGTGGTAATGAGACATCTCTGATTTTGCTTCACTCATGCGCTTGGCAATCACGTCATCACTATCTTGCCCACGAACATTAAGTCTACGCTCAAGCTCTCCGTTGGATGGAGGAAGAATAAAAATGCTTTTTGCTGCCGGCATTTGTTCACGAATCTGTCGCGCACCTTGCCAATCAATATCTAAAAATACGTCGATGCCACGTTCAAGGTTTTCTTCAATCCATATGCGTGAGGTGCCGTAAAAGTTACCAAACACTTCTGCGTACTCAAGAAAGCTGTTTTCTTTTATTAAGGCTTTGAAGTTGTCTTTCTCTATAAAGTGATAATGCTGACCATCAACTTCACCTGGGCGAGCTGCGCGGGTGGTATGTGAGACAGACACTTTCATATCATAAGTTGGATTGGTCTCTAATAGAGCCGAGATTAGACTGGATTTTCCGGCGCCGCTGGGGGCCGATACGATATAGAGAGTACCTTTGCTCATGAAATGTTCCACTTAACTAACTGTTGTTTGAAACTGCAACGTCAATATGGCGAGCCAAATGACACAAGCAGTTTTGAAAAGTTGCGCAGCATACCACGCACGCCAATGTTATCACATATTGAATTACTCAAGTTAGAGCACAAACTGAGCGTTTCCTTTGGCTATTACACTCCATTGTCATGACAGTGTCAGAAAAAATTTGACGCTGCTCACTTCCATTTTAGAACAGTGTTTTTGGGAACTTTTTATAACTCTGGTTTTTTAGAAGGTGCGGCAACAGTCTTTTAGAAGATATTTACATTTAAATGCATTTAAATTCAGTCTCTTACATTGTGGATGCTTGGTTTTATATTGTTTTATTTATTTCTTTTATTTTTTTTGTTGGGTTGTAACAAGGTGTTTCTTAATGTGTCCGCAGCGCTGAGGGGCACTTTGAGAACCTAAATACCTCAATTGGGTAATCGCGGCACTTCAGATAGAAAAATAATTTATACGAATCCAACAGTAGGATAACCATAATGAAAAAATTAGCTCTAGCTATCGCAGCGGTACTAGCATCTGGCGTCGCATTTGCAGAAACAGCTGCAACTGACATCTCAAATCTTTCGTCTACTGCTGACGCGCCAAATAATCTTTATGACTTCATCGACAACGACAAGTTAAGCGGTGTTGCTTACGGTGGTGCTGAACTGGGTATGAATGTTCTACTTGGCGATCAAGATGGAAGCATTGACCACTGGGATATGTTCAAAGTGGGTGCTGATTTTACATATGCATACTCTGAAAACCTTTCATTTTTGATCGGTGGTGAAGCGCGTTATGCTTGGGGGGGCGTCGACACTCTAGACGCTCAAAACTATGTTGATCGCTTCCAGTTTGGTATCGAAACTGTTGCAGGTAAAACTACTTGGGGTAAACAGTGTGGTATCGCCGATGTCTACCTTGGCTTTGCTGATATCTCTAAAGAGCACGGTCTAGGCGCTGAAGCTGATGAGGTCGCTTGTACAGAAGAGCAGCTTAACCATCACTACTTTGGTAACAACTTCGATATCGGTGCGGCATACGAGCACACGACTGATGCATGGGCGCTAGGCGGTTCGTACACAGTAGGACCTGTTGTGATTGGTGGTACGTTTGTTGACATCGGTAAAGGCGAGCACTCAGTTGCAGGCGTAGACCACGGTGAGTCAGTTTATACTCTTGGTGCGGTTGTGGTACTGGACAAATTTAACGTAGCGGCTAAATACGCGTACGGTGAAGCGGAGACTGGTGCAGAGACTGAAGAAGTGGCTGGTTATGCACTTGGTGTTGCTTATCAAGCAACGACAAACCTTTCTCTAGCAGCGACTTACAACAACGAAGATTACAATGATGCATACGCAGCAGTAATGAACATGGATTCAGATGACTGGTTCACTCTTGGTGCATCATACCGTCTAAACGAGCACATTGAACTTGTAACAGATTACAAAGTGGCGTCTGAGCAAGACGACAAGCTATTCCTACGCGCGAACGTTTCGTTGTAAGAACCTGCTGACCTTTTTTCTAAGTGAATCATGGATGATGCAGCACGAGCGGCTTGGGCCGCTCGTTTTGTATTTGGCGTTTATTGAAGCATAACTAGCATTGCCGCTATGGCAATTAAGATTAGCCCAATGATGTCTTTCCTAGCCACTTTTTGCCCCAACCAAAAGGTGGATATTAGCAAAGTGAACAGCACTTCAATCTGACCTAAAGTTTTCACGTACGGCACAGCTTGCAGCGACATCGCACTAAACCAGCCTAATGAGCCAATACAACTGGTAAAACTGGTCGCAACGGTGTAGCGAGAATGCGATCGCAAATCCTGCATGGTATTGGGTTCACGTTTCAATATGTAAATCAGCAGCATCAGAGTCTGTAATGAAATCACCACAAACAGAACCCAAGCGGCACGGTGCGGAAAAGGCAGACTCAGGTTTAATGATGCTTCTCTAATCCACAGTGAAGTGATGGCAAATGACCCACCGCAAGCTAAGCCAATTAACAGTGTTTTATAAGATAGGGACTGAATGCCTTTCCCTGCACTCAAGATAAATACTGCGACTCCGCCAATCAATACCCCAATCCAGCCCATGGCTGTTAGTGCGGTGCCAAAAAAGAGTAACCCCAGTATGGCGGCAACTAAGGCTTCGCTTTTAGCAAGACCTGCACCTATAGCGTAGTTTTTTTGTTGGAACAGCTTAACCATTAAGGCCGTTGCGACAATTTGCATGATCGACGCGCCGACGATAAAACTGGCACCTTTAAGGGTGACGCTGGGTAAAGGAGCAGGCTCTATCCAATATAGAATCATTAGATAGAGTAGGGCAATTGGGCTTGCCCAAAGAAATCGGGCTAAAGTGACACCGGCGACGCTAACATGAGCGCTCAATTTACTTTGTAGGGCATTGCGCCAAGATTGCATAAAGGCGGCGAGAAGGGTGAAGCCAATCCATTCCATGGTCGAGCCTAATTATTTAACAAGGCCTTACTATTGATTCATCGTCGTTAGAAAGCAAGCCTTGCATCATTGAGCGTTGATTAACTCTCAGAGGACAAGATAGTTTCTCTGATTCGAATCGCTTCTTTATAGGCTAATACTCCACCGGCAATGTTGCCCATGGTTAGCCCTACAAATAGCCCGTCAACACCCCAAATAAAGGAAAACAGCAGTGCCAGTGGCAGAGTAAATACGAATAAGCGCAATAGACTCCACTTTAGAGCGTTAAGAGGTTGATGCAAAGAATTAAAGGTGCTGACCACCATCATCATGATCCCTTGAAAACCATAACTAACAGGAACTAAGACTAGGTATAGCCAAAGATAATCCGCAACCGCCACGTCACTGGTGAATAGGGTAGTAAAGCTGCTACTGAGCGGCACCATTACAATAAACACAAACAGCTGAAACAATACTGAGAATCGCATTGCCATAAACAAACCATCAAAGCTGCGTTTATCATTTCCAGCCCCAAAATTTTGAGCCATAAATGGATTAAGCACTGAGTTCAACGCCATGGTGGCAAGCAGCAGAACTGACTCGATGCGTTGTGCAGCACCATAGGCAGCAATGGCGGCAATACCGTGGTTTGAGATGACTTTCATCAATATAGCCGTGGAAAGTGGGGCAAGTGCGTTAGACAGTGCTGCGGGTGTACCTAACTTTAAAATATTAAAGCCATCTTGCACTACATACAGCGGGTTGGGGAGTGCAAGCAATTTCTCACGGCGTACTAATATAGTCAGAGACCAAATTACGGCAATCAACCAACTGATGGCACTGGCTATGGCGGCGCCCATAATTCCGTACCCTTCGAAAGAACCAACCCCAAAGATCAGTAAAGGATCAAATATGGCATTGACCAAAGCGGCAACCATCATGATCTGTGCAGGTGTTTTCGTGTCCCCAGTGGCTCGTATTGCGGCATTACCCGTCATCGGGATCACCAGCAGTGGAATGGTGGCAAAAAACACCAGCATATATTCCCGAATGAGGGGAATAAGAGCAAACTCCGCGCCCAGAGCGATAAATAAATTGTCGTGGTAGGTAAAGCCAAAATAGGATGCAATGATCACCAACCCAACGGCAAGTAAAATCCCGTGGCTGGAATAACGAGCCGCTACGGCATGATCACCTTTGCCCAAATTGCGACCCACGTAGGTGGATAAACCAAGCCCCACGCCCATGGTAATGCTGTTGATCCCAAACGTGACTGGAAAGGTGTAGCTGATGGCCGCCAGTGCTTCAGTACCGAGCAGTGAGATGAAATAGGCGTCGACTAAGTTCATCAATAGGATGGCAACGATACCAAACATCATCGGTATCGTTTTATTGGTTAGCACCTGCCCAATGGGAGCCGTGAGTAAACTTTGGTTGTCGCGCATCACACCTAGCCGAGTTACCTTTAGCCAAACAGAATACAAGGTTGCGGCAATGATGCACAGAGAAAACCACGGACATGCTGGCACAAACAGGCTCCAATACTGACTAGCATTTGAATTCAGTCACAAAATTTTAATGGTTGCGCCCTTGGGTTCACTGAAAGCGACCCCACATAGTCTACATACTATGATCGCACAGGCTGTGTGGATCACCCTTAAAAACGAAGAGCAATCAGGAGAATTGACCAATGAACATTCGTCCTTTACACGACCGAGTAATCGTTGAACGCCAAGAAGTAGAATCTAAGTCTGCTGGCGGCATTGTACTTACCGGTTCTGCCGCGGAAAAATCGACTCGCGGTGTTGTGCTAGCAACCGGCAAAGGCCGTATTCTAGAGAACGGAACTGTTCAGCCACTGGATGTAAAAGTTGGCGACACCGTAATCTTCTCAGAAGGCTACGGCACCAAAACAGAAAAAATTGACGGCAAAGATGTGCTGATCCTATCTGAAGGCGACATTCTCGCAATCGTAGAATAATCTCGCCCATCCACGGTTTAATAAGAATTTAAAGGAATTAATCATGGCTGCTAAAGACGTGAAATTTGGTAACGACGCTCGCATCAAAATGCTTGAGGGCGTAAATGTATTGGCTGACGCGGTAAAAGTAACGCTGGGTCCTAAAGGCCGTAATGTTGTCCTAGATAAGTCATTTGGTGCACCGACTATCACTAAAGATGGTGTATCAGTGGCGCGCGAAATCGAGCTGGAAGACAAGTTCCAGAACATGGGCGCGCAAATGGTAAAAGAAGTAGCATCACAAGCTAACGATGCTGCTGGTGACGGAACCACCACTGCGACAGTACTTGCACAGTCTATTATCACCGAAGGCCTAAAAGCGGTTGCTGCGGGTATGAATCCAATGGATCTTAAGCGCGGCATCGACAAAGCCGTTATCGCGGCCGTTGAAGAACTAAAAGGTCTTTCTGAGCCGTGTGCCGATACTAAAGCTATTGCCCAAGTTGGTACTATTTCAGCGAACTCTGATGCGACGGTTGGTAACATCATCGCTGAAGCGATGGAAAAAGTAGGCCGTGACGGTGTTATCACTGTAGAAGAAGGTCAAGCACTGCAAGACGAGCTTGATGTAGTAGAAGGTATGCAGTTTGATCGCGGTTACCTGTCGCCTTACTTCATCAACAACCAAGAAGCGGGCTCTGTTGACCTAGAAAACCCATTTATCCTTCTTATCGACAAGAAAGTATCAAACATCCGTGAGTTGCTGCCAACGCTAGAAGCGGTTGCTAAAGCATCACGTCCACTGCTAATCATTGCAGAAGACGTTGAAGGTGAAGCGCTAGCGACATTGGTTGTGAACAACATGCGTGGCATCGTTAAAGTAGCGGCTGTTAAGGCGCCTGGCTTTGGCGATCGTCGTAAAGCTATGCTTCAAGACATTGCGGTATTGACTGGCGGCACAGTAATTTCTGAAGAAGTGGGTCTAGAGCTTGAGAAAGTGACTCTTGAAGATCTTGGCCAAGCGAAGCGTGTGAGCATCACTAAAGAAAACACCACCATCATCGATGGCACTGGTGAAGAAGCGATGATCCAAGGTCGCGTTGCTCAAATCCGTGGTCAAATCGAAGAAGCGACTTCTGACTACGACAAAGAAAAACTTCAAGAGCGCGTTGCAAAACTTGCTGGTGGTGTTGCCGTTATCAAAGTAGGCGCAGCGACTGAAGTTGAAATGAAAGAGAAGAAAGATCGCGTAGAAGATGCACTTCACGCAACACGCGCCGCTGTTGAAGAAGGTGTAGTTGCTGGTGGTGGTGTGGCACTTATCCGCGCTGCATCTAAGATTGTTGACCTTCAAGGTGACAACGAAGAGCAAAACGTAGGTATTCGCCTTGCACTTCGTGCGATGGAAGCTCCGCTTCGTCAAATCGCATACAACTCTGGTGACGAAGAGTCTGTTGTTGCTAACAATGTTAAAGCGGGCGACGGAAGCTACGGCTACAATGCTGCAACGGGTGGCTACGGAGACATGCTTGAGATGGGTATTCTTGATCCAACGAAAGTAACGCGCAGTGCACTACAGTTTGCAGCATCAGTTGCAGGTCTTATGATCACAACTGAAGCGATGATCACTGACCTTCCGCAAGGCGACGCACCAGCGATGCCTGACATGGGCGGAATGGGCGGCGGCATGGGTGGCATGCCTGGAATGATGTAATCATTCGACCCTTGATGAAAAGCCGAAGCATTTGCTTCGGCTTTTTTGTATGCGTTGTGTAAGAACGCAATCTATCCCAATCTAAGCGAGGTGTTAGGCCTAAGCGCTATTGCAACCACTGTGTCGGGTTTTGCGTTTTGCTGTTGCGTCTTACCTCGAAGTAGAGCGAAGGACGCGTTTGACCACCGGTATCACCCACCAAAGCGATGGTTTCGCCGGCAGTAACCTTATCGCCTTCTTTTTTGGTGAGCACTTGGTTATAACCATAGAGCGTCATATCCCCTTTGCCATGGTCAAGCAGAACGACTAGGCCATAACCTCGCAAATACTCTGCAAACACTACAGTCCCTGAGTAGACAGCTTTTACCGGTTGTTCGTATTTACCGTCAATGACAATGCCTTTTAGGTTGACCTGTCCTTCAAGATTACTTCCATAGCGTTGTAAGACGTTTCCTTTCACAGGCCAAGGCAGCTTTCCTTTGTAGCGGGCTAGTCCGTCCATTGGGACTGCATTACGTTTCGCCGCTTTTGCAATTTCAGCTTTTAGGCGCGTTTCATTACGTTGCAGCTCGGCCAGTTGTGTTTTACTGCCTGAGATGGTTTTGCTGATTTTACTGACCGTCGACTTTCTAGCTTGTTGTGAGCCGCGTAATTTGTCGCGCTCGCTAGTCTGTTTGGCCAATAGCGTCTGTATTTGCTGCTGCTCATTGATCAGCTGTTTGTTCTTTGCCTCTAAACTGGCTTCGGTTTGTTCAAGCTCTGAGATGGCTTTCGCGCGGGCTTTTGCCAAGTGCTGATAATAATAGCTGAGTCGCTGTGCTTCGGGAGATTGATCGCCGTTCCACATTTGCGTGGCACTTTTACCGTGCTGCTGGGTCGCATAAAACGTACTCAATAGCTTTTCTAATGTGTCGGTTTGCTGCTGCTTTGTTTGCTCCAAAGTGGCTTTTTGCTGTTCAAACTCATTTAGGTTGTTGTTCGCTTGGGTAAGTTTCTTTTCTGTGGCTTGAATCGAGCTCGTCAATGAGGAGATGGATAACTCCTCTTTTTTAAGCGAAGCTTGCAGTGAATTCAGTTCTTTTTGCTTAGCTGACAAGCTCTGCTGCTGCTGGCTGATCTGGCTTTTTACACCCTTAAGCTCTTCTTGTGAGGCCGCCACGTTACTCGCAGACAGGCATAGCAAAGCGCCAGTGCAAATCACACTGGCGCTTTTTATCCAATTTGATGCTGTTTTTAACAGATCCATCTAAACAACCGCCAAAAAAAGGAGCGCCTCGAGCGCCCCTTTGTTATCTCTTATTTAGCATTATTTCAGATTTACAATAACCTGACCAGACATCTCGGCTGGGATTTCCATATCTGTTAGGCTCAGCATGGTTGGCGCTAAGTCAGACAGTTTGCCACCTTCAACAAATTCCAGGTCGCGGTTACCGACGTAAACTAGCGGTACTGGTAGGTTGGTGTGCGCGGTATGGATACCACCTGTTTCTGGGTCAACCATCATTTCTGCGTTACCGTGGTCAGCAGTGATAAGCAATTGACCATCCACTTCTTTAATGGCTTCAACGACTTTACCAACACAAGCATCAACAGCTTCAATTGCTTGGCGAGCAGCTTCGTAAACGCCAGTATGACCTACCATGTCTGGGTTCGGGTAGTTACAGATAATGGTGTCGTATTTGCCAGACTTGATAGCCGCAACCATTTTTTCAGTCAGTTCTTCAGAGCTCATCTCTGGCTGAAGATCGTAGGTCGCTACTTTTGGAGAAGCAACAAGTTGACGCTCTTCACCAGCAAACTCGTCTTCTTTACCACCGTTGAAGAAGAACGTAACGTGCGCGTACTTTTCGGTTTCAGAAATACGTAGCTGAGTTTTACCTTGTTTAGACAACCACTCACCGTAAGTGTTTTCTAGCGATGCTGGTGGGAAAGCGATAGCTAGAGGGATGTCTGCAGCGTATTGCGTTAGCATCACAAAGTTACATGCTGGGAATACTTTACGCTCAAAACCATCGAATGATGGAACGAAAGTGCGAGTGATCTGACGAGCACGGTCAGCACGGTAGTTCATGAAGATAACAGCGTCGCCGTCAACGATAGCAGCATCAGCTTGATCATCTGTTTTTAGTACGGTTGCTTTTACGAACTCGTCATTTTCGTCACGTGCGTAAGCGGCTTCTAAGCCAGCAACAGCAGAATCGTAAGTGAATTCGCCTTTGCCTTGAGTCAGCAAATCGTAAGCAACTTCAACGCGATCCCAGTTATTGTCACGGTCCATTGCGTAGTAACGACCTACAAGCGATGCGGTGCGACCTTTACCTAATTTAGCGAACAGCTCATCGAAACGTTTTAGTGAGTTTTCTGCGCTGCGAGGCGGAGTATCACGTCCATCTAGGAAGCAGTGTAGGTAGATATTTTCGGCACCGCGTTCTGCAGCCATTTCGATTGCTGCGTAGATGTGATCTTCGTGAGAGTGAACGCCACCTGGAGACATCAGCCCCATAATGTGTACAGCTTTACCCGCTTTAATTGCGGTATCCATTGCTTCAACAAGCGCTGGTGTCGTTGCAAACTCATTGTCGGCAATTGACTTAGTGATTCGAGTCAGGTCTTGGTATACCACGCGGCCCGCGCCAATATTGGTGTGGCCAACTTCAGAGTTACCCATTTGGCCGTCAGGAAGACCTACATCCATACCAGACGCAGAGATTAGCGTATTTGGTTGGTTTGCAAATAGACCGTCCAATACAGGAGTGTTAGCGTTAGCGATGGCGTTGTTTTGCGAATCTTCGCGATGACCGTAACCATCTAGGATCACGAGCGCCATTGGCTTCTTGTTAGACATAGTTTAAAACCTCAAATCAAATCACTAGTAAAGTAAATTATCGTAATTTTACTACAAAAAGTAACCAATGTAGTGAGCTAAGATCAATAAATTGAATAGGCAATGCCTATTATGTTGAAAGAATTAGTCAAATCGATCAATTTCGTTAAGCAGTGAACAAAAGAATAGTTACAGTCGACCTGATGTGCAATATATGCTGAATAAGTCGACATTGGTCTCACAAACCGAGCGTTATTCAAGAAACGTCGATTGCACCGCTTTACGAGAAACCGCTATACTTGCCCCTTTCCTATCGTAGTAACTGAATAAGAGTACGCAAAATGCAAGACATTATCCCTTTCGTTCAACAGAACTTAATCATGTCGTTGATCTGGGTAGGTGTGTTTATCGCGCTTATTGCAAATATTGTGAAAACCAGAACCGCACAATACAAAGAAGTGGATACCGCTGAAGTGACTCAGCTAATTAACCGCGAACAAGGGATAGTGGTCGATATTCGCTCGGCAGACGAGTTTAAATCGGGCCACATTACTGACGCAGTTCACATTTTGCCATCAGACATCAAAGCAAATAACTTTGGTAAGCTTGAAAGCCAAAAATCAAACCCAATGATTGTTGTATGTAAAACAGGTCAAACTGCAGTAGACATTGCCAACCACATGGCGGGTGCTGGGTTTGAGAATGTTCACGTACTGAAAAATGGCATCGCCTCTTGGAGCGAAGCTAACTTGCCACTGATTCGTGGTAAGAAGAAAAAATAGTACACATACATAGCATTCAATAAACGCGAACAAATTTAATTATTAAAGGACCCTTGTCATGGCTGAAGCAGCAACTCAAGACAACCAAAACTTCACAATTCAACGTATCTTCCTTAAAGATGTTTCATTTGAAACGCCTAACTCTCCAGAGATCTTCCAAAAAGAGTGGCAACCAGATGTAAACCTAGACCTTGATACTAAAAGCCGTGAACTAGGTGAAAATGTATACGAAGTCATTCTACGTCTTACAGTGACTGTAAAGAACGATAACGACACTGCTTTCCTATGTGAAGTGCAACAAGGTGGTATCTTCTCTGCTGAAGGTATGGAAGCAGGCCAATTGGCTCATTGCCTAGGTGCATTCTGCCCTAACATCCTATTCCCATATGCGCGTGAAACCATTTCTAGCCTTGTGGTTAAAGGTACATTCCCACAACTGAACCTAGCACCTGTTAACTTTGATGCGTTGTTCATGAACTACCTTCAAAGCCAAGCTAAACAAAAAGAAGGTCAAGCGGACGCTTAATCGCACCACTTAACTGATTGATGAAGAATGCACATCATCTCAATATGAGGTAATGTGCATTTTGTTTTTCTACTCTCCAAAAGGCAGGAATGGCAATGGTTGAGAAAGTCTCTGTTCATAATAATGTATCGATGACGGTAATTGGTGCGGGTTCATACGGCACATCGCTGGCAATTTCGTTGGCTCGAAATGGCGCCAATGTGGTGCTGTGGGGTCACGAAGCGGAGCACATGCAGACATTGCAAGATGCGCGCATGAACGAAGAGTTTTTGCCCGGAATTACCTTTCCAGAGTCGCTTATTATTGAGTCTGATCTGTCTACAGCAGTCGCGTCTTGTGATGACCTGTTGGTGGTCGTCCCAAGCCACGTGTTTGGTATTGTGCTTAACAGCCTAAAACCCCACCTTACACCTTCACACCGTATCTGTTGGGCGACGAAAGGCCTCGAGCCTGAAACAGGCCGGTTACTGCGTGACGTTGCTCATGATGTTATTGGGCAGAACTATCCACTTGCGGTTTTATCAGGGCCAACCTTTGCAAAAGAACTCGCGGCTGGTATGCCAACGGCTATCTCTGTTGCGTCATCGGACAGTGACTATGCCTTAGAATTACAGAATAAAATTCACTGTGGAAAGACCTTTAGAGTGTATGCGAACGATGACTTCATCGGTATGCAGCTAGGGGGCGCAGTAAAAAACGTTATTGCAATTGGTGCGGGAATGTCTGATGGCATTGGCTTTGGTGCCAATGCACGAACCGCATTAATTACCCGCGGTCTTGCTGAAATGACTCGACTTGGTACGGCACTAGGAGCAAAACCTGAAACGTTCATGGGAATGGCGGGACTGGGCGATCTAGTCTTAACTTGTACTGACAATCAGTCTCGAAATCGACGATTTGGTCTGGCACTAGGGCAGGGCAAAGACGTGGATACGGCGCAAACTGAAATTGGGCAAGTAGTAGAAGGTTACCGAAACACAAAAGAAGTGTGGCTTTTGGCCAGTCGCATGGGAGTAGAGATGCCAATCGTCGAGCAAATCTATCAAGTGTTGTATGGTGACAAAGACGCGCGTCAAGCAGCGCAAGATCTATTAGCGCGCGACAAAAAAGCAGAACGCTAAGTCAAATCTGATGGTAAGGGAGGCGATTCGTGACTCAAGTTGATGAAAAACAAGCGAGTAACTGCTCAGATTCAAAGCAGTTGCTGTGCGAGAAAGATAAAGTATGGAATGAAGTGGTAAAAGAAGCTCGGGAAATGACCGAGCAAGAGCCCATGCTGGCGAGCTTTTATCATGCGACCATCATTAATCATGACAGTTTAGGCAGCGCCCTAAGCTATATACTTGCCAACAAATTGAAAACGGCATCAATGCCCGCCATGGCTGTTCGAGAAGTGATCGAGCAGGCGTTTGATGCGGACCCAAGCATTACTGCTTCTGCCGCATGCGATATTTGCGCCACCGTTTACCGCGATCCAGCGGTAGAAAAGTACTCGATTCCTCTTCTTTATTTAAAAGGCTATCACGCCCTGCAAGGTTATCGCGTCGCCAATTGGCTGTGGAACAATGGCCGATTTGCATTGGCAACTTACCTGCAAAATCAGATTTCTGTCGCTTGTCAGGTGGATGTTCACCCTGCTGCAAAAATTGGCAAAGGCATTATGTTTGACCACGCAACCGGTATTGTCATTGGTGAAACGGCAGTGGTGGAAGATGATGTGTCCATCTTGCAAGATGTAACCCTTGGGGGCACGGGCAAAGAAGGTGGGGATCGTCACCCTAAAATCCGTGAGGGTGTAATGATCGGAGCCGGAGCCAAGATTCTAGGTAATATCGAAGTAGGGCAAGGTGCGAAAATAGGCTCGTGTTCTGTTGTTCTACAAGCGGTCCCTGCGCATACCACTGTTGCAGGAGTTCCAGCCAAAATAGTTGGAAAACCCAAGTCAGATAAGCCTTCACTCGATATGGATCAGCAGTTTAATGGGCGATCTCAGCAGTTTACTGGCGGTGATGGAATTTAATCCAGTATCATATTTAAGGCGCTTTTTTTAGGTTAGAATTGCCAAAATAAGAATCAATAATACTTATATAAGAAGATAACGTTATGAAGATTGCAGTTGCAGGTACAGGCTATGTTGGTCTATCTAATGCGATGTTACTCGCCCAAAACCACCAGGTTGTAGCGCTAGACATCATTCCCGAAAAAGTGGCCATGCTCAATGATAAGCAGTCACCTATTGTCGATACTGAGATTGAATCGTTTTTAAGCACCAAAGAACTAAATTTCGTTGCGACAACGGATAAAACGGAAGCTTATGTGGGAGCGCAATACGTCATTATTGCGACACCGACGGATTACGACCCCAAGACTAATTACTTCAACACCAGCTCGGTAGAGGCGGTTATTCGTGACGTTATGGAGATCAATCCAGACGCCGTAATGGTTATCAAATCTACGGTTCCTGTTGGTTACACAGAAGATGTAAAGCGAGAGCTTGGCTGTGAAAATGTGATGTTTTCGCCTGAGTTTTTACGAGAAGGTAAAGCGTTATACGACAACCTTTACCCATCCCGTATTATTGTGGGCGAACAAACAGAGCGCGCTAAAGTGTTTGCAGGCTTACTCGTAGAAGGAGCAATTAAAGACGACATTGAGGTTCTTTTTGCCAATTCAACCGAAGCTGAAGCGGTGAAACTGTTTTCAAATACTTATTTGGCCTTGCGTGTAGCATACTTTAACGAGCTGGACTCTTACGCAGAGGCTCATGGACTGGATTCTCGACAAATCATAGAAGGCGTTGGTCTGGATCCTCGTATCGGCAATCACTACAATAACCCTTCGTTTGGTTATGGCGGATACTGCCTACCAAAAGACACGAAACAGTTATTGGCCAACTACGAGAGCGTCCCAAATAACATCATAAAAGCCATCGTTGATGCCAACCGTACTCGTAAAGACTTTATTGCCGACTCAATCATTAGTCGCAAACCTCAAGCCGTGGGGATCTATCGTCTAATCATGAAAACCGGCTCGGACAACTTCCGCGCATCGTCGGTGCAGGGCATCATGAAGAGACTTAAAGCGAAAGGTATTCCTGTTGTTGTGTATGAGCCTGTATTAGAAGAAGATCACTTCTACTATTCGCCAGTGATACGTGATCTTGATAAGTTTAAGCAAATGAGTGACGTGATTGTATCTAACCGAATGGTTGAAGAATTAGCAGATGTCGCTGATAAAGTGTACACGCGCGATCTATTTGGTTCAGATTAGGTACTAAATCCATCGTAAAAGATTCGTTAATTGACCTAAGCGGGGTCAGATCTACATAAGTGGATCTGACCCCGCTTTATATTTATACTAATCGGCCAAGTATCAGAAGGTTAAGATATGAAAACGCGCGATAGAATAGTTTTAAAGTCACTCGAGTTGTTTAACGAGCAAGGCGAGCGCAATGTCACCACCAATCATATTGCTGCCCATATGAACATCAGTACTGGGAATCTCTACTACCACTTTAGTAACAAGCAGGAAATCATTCTTGCGATTTATGAACTGTATGAAGGGGAGTTGTTAGAGCGATTTTCACCGCATTATCATCAGCAAGAGAATCTGGCGCTTCTAAAGCACTATTTGGATTCGATTTTTACTTTAATGTGGAAGTATCGTTTTTTCTATGCAAACTTGCCGGAGATTTTGCAGCGGGACAGTGCCCTGCATCAGCGTTACATGCGAACCCAAAAAGAGTTGAGTCGCAACTTGTTATCCATTTTGGATTCGTTTCAGAATATGGATCTTGTCACCTTTACCGATATTCAGAAATCGCAACTGTGCGTTAATTTACACATGGTTGCCGTCTCCTGGATTGCGTATCAATCGAGTATGTCGCTCAATATAGAAATCACCCAAAAGGTTATCTATCAGGGCATGCTACAAATGATTTCAATCATCAAACCGTTTGGTACATCACTGGGTAAAGAACAGATGGAATTGCTAGAGGAAGGTATTCAGGTCATGCTGGCTTGATGGCTTACCGAAAATTAGAAAAGGGCGCTAAATGCGCCCTTTTTAATATCTGTGTTAAGCACTACAAGTCGTCGCTATCCATAGAGCTTTGATGTGCGTAGGCAGTGCCCATTCGTGTTGGCGCCCCGTTTTCCATACTAGCGTCAAAAGTGATGGCTTCTTTAGAAAATACGTTGATGACGGTTGAGCCTAGCTTGAAGCGTCCCATTTCGTCACCTTTCTTGAGGGTAATCGCTTCCTCGCCTTCAGTTGGATAATTCCAGCGATATACCGAATTTCCACGTGGCGGTGTAACTGTACCAGCCCAAATAAGCTCGATACTGCCGACGATGGTTGCACCAACTAAAACTTGCGCCATAGGGCCAAATTCAGTGTCAAAAATACAGACAACACGTTCATTTCGCGCGAATAGGTTAGGCACATTCTCAGCAGTTAAAGGATTGACCGAGAACAGATCGCCAGGGACATAAATCATTTGACGCAGAGTGCCGTCACACGGCATATGAACTCGATGATAATCGCGCGGTGAAAGATACAAAGTAGCAAAACTGCCGTGTTCAAACTCTTCCGCTAAACTGTGGTCGCCACCAAGCAACTCCAAGGCGCTATAGTGATGATTCTTGGCTTGCACCAGTTGATTATCAACAAGTGGCCCAAATTGGCTTACGCAGGCATCTGCAGGATGAGTGAGTACAGACTGACGTTCATCCACCAAACGAGCACCGGGTTTGAGCTCTCTTACAAAAAACTCATTAAACGTTTTAAAGTGCTCGGGATCTGAATGCAGGGCTTCGTCCATATCCACTTTATATTGCTTAATAAACGTTTTGATTACTGCTGTTGTGATGCTTCCTAATTTAGCCGATGCCAGTCTTCCAACAAGGCGAGTCAGTCCATGTTGAGGTAGCCAATATTGCAGATTTACTTTCAGTTTGTTTAGCACGGTCAATCTCTTTCGGTCTATAAAGTTTCTAAGCGCGAATCTTACTCAATTCGTACTCGCTTGTCTAAGTCGCTAGATTCAGCGTTGTGATTGGAGTTACTGATCCAAGCGTTTGTTTTTCGAATATTGTCTGTTGGCTTTATTTTCAGACATTGATTCTAAGATTCGATGATAGCTTTCAAAACGTTGAGTAGAAATTTTCCCTTCTGAGACGGCGTCAGTGATCAGGCAACCGGGATCATCAAGGTGTTTACAATCTCTAAATTTACACCCTCCTAGAAAGGGTTCGAATTCGACAAAAGCTTTAGTGATTTGCTCGGCATCAAGATGCCACAGTCCAAACTCCCTAACTCCAGGAGAGTCGATCAGATCGCCTCCACTTGGGAAGTGATAAAGTCTTGCTGCTGTCGTTGTATGCTGTCCAAGCCCAGAGTTTGTCGAGACGGCGCCTTCTTCAATATTTGCTTCAGGTAATAGTGCGTTCACCAAACTGGACTTCCCAACACCAGACTGGCCAACAAAAATGTTAATTTTGTCATTTAGCTCAGTTTCTAGTTTAGCTAAACCATCGGTGTCTTCTTTACTGACAAACAGCACTTTAAAGCCTAGTGATTCATAGATAGATAAGGCTTGTCGATAACTTTCGCGTTCAGCAGAGTTCAGCAGGTCAATTTTGTTGAGAACTAATAGAGGCGCTATGTCCAACGTGCGTGACGCCACAAGGTAGCGATCGATAATATCCAGTGAGAGTTCAGGCAATACCGATGAGACGATAACCATCTGATTGACGTTCGCAGCAACAGGCTTGAGGCCGTCATAGTAGTCTGGTCGTGTTAATACTGATTCTCTAGGCTCCACGGCTTCTACAACACCAGATATACCCGCCATAACTTCCAGTCCCATGCGCCATAGTACTCGGTCACCGGAGACAAGACTTTCGATTCCACGTCTAAGGTTACAACGATGGATAACACCGCTGTCCAAATCTTCAATATCTGCATGTTGGCCAAATCGTGTGATCACTAAACCTTGCTTAGCGTCACCAAGCATTGCTTCATCCCACTCTACGCTCGATTCAGATTGCTTTAAGCGCTTCTTTTGATTCGAGCGGACTCGGCGAACTTGCCCTTTTGTCAGTTTTTTCTTCTTTGCCATTCAAACAGTGTTGGTCGGTATTGGATTATTCAGTATCATACCTGTTTTCGTTCAAGAATAGGGAATTTCCTCCATGGCGACGAACAACGATAGCAACCTGATTTGGGTTGACCTAGAAATGACTGGACTGGATCCAGAGCAGCATAAGATCATTGAGATCGCCACAATTGTGACAGACTCAGAGCTAAACATATTGGCTGAGGGTCCTGTTCTTGCTATTCACCAGCCAAAATCTGAGTTAGATAAGATGGACGACTGGTGCACTAACACACACACCAATAGTGGTTTGGTGGCTCGTGTAGAGCAGAGCAACGTATCGGAACAAGACGCTATTGAGCAGACAATTGCGTTCTTAGAGCAATGGGTGCCGAAAGGTAAATCGCCGATTTGTGGCAACAGCATTGGCCAAGACCGCCGATTTTTATACAAGCATATGCCTAAGCTTGAAGAGTATTTCCACTACCGATACGTTGATGTGAGCACAATTAAAGAGCTGACTCGCCGTTGGAAGCCAGAAATTTTGGACGGATTTTCGAAATCAGGCAGTCACTTGGCGCTCGATGACATTAGAGAATCGATCGCAGAGTTGAAATATTACCGCCAAACGGTGTTTAAAATTTAGCCATTATTTAGTGAGTGCGGATTAAAGCAGCAACTTTCCGAGGTGAATCGCCTAACATTTAGTCACTTATCTAAAAATGACGTTTTTTTTCGATTAAGACTTGCATCACACAGAAATGCTCTTATAATTCGCATCCCTAAACGGTGAAACGCGACACTAGCTCAGTTGGTAGAGCGCAACCTTGCCAAGGTTGAGGTCACGAGTTCGAACCTCGTGTGTCGCTCCATTTATTGGATTGATTTTACCTACCCAAGGAACCTCGTGCCCTAGCCGGTCGCGTCGCTCCAGTTTTTTAATTAAGACATATTGGTAATGCATCGTTTAGAACAATCATCTAGTTAGATGACATGGACGCGGGGTGGAGCAGCTTGGTAGCTCGTCGGGCTCATAACCCGAAGGTCGTTGGTTCAAATCCAGCCCCCGCAACCAATTTTAAGAATACGTTGTAAAACGGGTTCTTTGCGACACTAGCTCAGTTGGTAGAGCGCAACCTTGCCAAGGTTGAGGTCACGAGTTCGAACCTCGTGTGTCGCTCCAAATTTTAGGATTGCCGCGAAAGCACACGAGGAACCTCGTGCCCAAGCTGGTCGCGTCGCTCCAAAATTTAGGATTGCCGCGAAAGCATACGAGAAACCTTGTTTCCAAGCTATTCGCGTCGCTCCAAATAAAAAAGCCATCATCAGCTTTAAAATGGTGACACGGACGCGGGGTGGAGCAGCTTGGTAGCTCGTCGGGCTCATAACCCGAAGGTCGTTGGTTCAAATCCAGCCCCCGCAACCACTTTTAAGTTCAATGGATGAGGTTTTCATAACCCTCAGGCCGTTGACGGATGCGCCGCCCGGATCAAATCCAGCCCGCGCAACCACATTTAAGAACACGTTGAAAAACGGGTTCTATGCGACACTAGCTCAGTTGGTAGAGCGCAACCTTGCCAAGGTTGAGGTCACGAGTTCGAACCTCGTGTGTCGCTCCAAATTTTAGGATTGCCGCGAAAGCACACGAGGAACCTCGTGCCCATGCTGGTCGCGTCGCTCCAAAATTTAGGATTGCCGCGAAAGCACACGAGAAACCTTGTTTCCAAGCTATTCGCGTCGCTCCAAATAAAAAAGCCATCATCAGCTTTAATGATGACACGGACGCGGGGTGGAGCAGCTTGGTAGCTCGTCGGGCTCATAACCCGAAGGTCGTTGGTTCAAATCCAGCCCCCGCAACCACTTTTAAGTTCAATGGATGAGGTTTTCATAACCCTCAGGCCGTTGACGGGTGCGCCGCCCGGTTCAAATCCAGCTCGCGCAACCACATTCTATACGAAACCGTTGATAAACGGCTTCCGATGCGACACTAGCTCAGTTGGTAGAGCGCAACCTTGCCAAGGTTGAGGTCACGAGTTCGAACCTCGTGTGTCGCTCCAAAATATAAAAAAAGACCACAAATTAGTTTGTGGTCTTTTTTTCTGCTCTTTCATTGCTGTTAGCTATTTTTGCCTGAATTATTCACAGAAGCAAATTTTAGGCGCTTAACTTAAAGCAATATACTTAGCCTCAATTTCTCCCAAATAAGCACAATGCCGCTTACACGAGATTTGTTTGTGTTAGTAACAGAGTTATCCACAAACCATGACTTGTGGATAAGTTGGTGGGTAAATATAATTTCCGCACCGATTCCTGTGATCTTTTTCGTAATCCCTCAATTTTTCAATGGATCAAAAAACAGCAGCTCTTTGTAACTGATTGTTTTTTATCGCTATTAATCTCATGGCGGAGATCGGTTAGTCTTGCGGCGGGATCAAAAGCTAGTTATTTATTGATCTTAATCATTTTATATGGCTGTGCTTAACTTTTTGGGGGATGATCGGCTCAATCCAAAGATGGATTTTTTTCCACATCCAAAAAAATGCGAACTTCGTCAAACATTTTTACTAATCAGTAACAAAAATTAGATAATTGAAGTTTTGGCTTTAAATACACTTTAAGCATCTCTAGGTAAGCCCTTTTCTATTATACGGATCAGGCGTTGTTGTTTGCCGTTTGGTTGAGCTTGCTCTTTTTGACGTGCAAGCGCCCATTCAATATGCGCGTCCCATAATGGGTCAATACCTTGTATTGAGGTCAGTGCCTCAACGATGGCATGAGAGAATGGTGCATTACCCATCGCAATGATGAGATTTCTACGCCACTGCTTGTGACCAATACGGCGAATAGCTGAACCCTGTAAGTTGTCGAGAAATGTCGGTTCGTCCCACTTAAGTAAGTGAACCAAGTCGCTATTGTTAAATACACTTTTTCGTTGGAAATCTGCTTGCTCGGATAGTGGGGATTCACGGTTGTAAGGACAAACTAATTGGCAGTCGTCGCAACCGTAAATGCGATTACCCATCGCAGCTCGAAACTCTTCAGGAATGACACCTTCATATTCGATGGTTAGATAAGAAATACATCGGCGTGCATCAACGATATTGTCGTCAACAATCGCATCTGTTGGGCAACTGGTAATGCAGGAACGGCATTTTCCACACTGCTCGTCGATTTGCTCATCTGTTGGTAAAGGGAGGTTAACCAGTAACTCTCCGAGGAAAAACCATGAGCCTGAATCGGGGTTGATCAACAGGGAGTGCTTCCCTGTCCAACCTAATCCAGCTTTTTGAGCCAAAGGACGTTCTAGAATTGGGGCTGAATCGACAAAAGGACGAAAGTCAGCACCCTCAAAGTGGGCTTCGATCTGTTTACCAAGCTGACTTAACTTTTTTCTAATGAGTTTGTGATAGTCACGTCCTAGAGCATAACGACTGATATATCCGTTTGAGGTATCTCGAAGGTTACTAGCAAATTGCGCGTCTTCAGGTAAATAGTCCATTCTGACACAAATCGCACGAACGGTACCTTGATGAAGTTCTCCGGGTCTTGCTCGCATCATACCGTGACGAGCCATCCACTCCATGTCACCGTGGTAGCCATTATCAAGCCATGATTGCAGATAGGCTTCATGTTGTGAGAGGTCAACATCGGTGATGCCGACTTGCTGAAAACCTAATTCTAGCCCCCATTGTTTAATCATTTCGGCCAGTTTTTGCAGGTCCATATTCATCAAATTATCCAATGTGCTTATGTTTAAGTGTAGTCGGGGTTAAGAATTGGTAAAAAAGAGCCTATTTGCAGCGGTTTAGGCAAATTTCTTCTTGTCTCTCATATTCAGATCTGAATACTATTCCCTCAGTTTCGATTTTTATATAGTTAATTAAGAAAAAACTAAGAGTCCACTATGCCTTCTGCTCAATTTGTTTTAACCGATGCTAATGCAACCGTCGATTTTGGTGCGCGTATCGCACATTTATGTAAGCAGCAAACCACCATATATTTGCATGGTGATTTGGGCGCAGGTAAAACTACGCTAAGTCGGGGATTTATTCAGTCACTTGGTCACGAAGGTAATGTTAAAAGTCCAACATACACGTTAGTGGAGCCTTATCACCTTGCCACATTCCAAGTATTCCACTTTGACCTATATCGCTTAGCGGACCCTGAAGAGCTTGAATATATGGGTATTCGTGATTATTTCAGTGACGATGCGATTTGTCTGGTTGAATGGCCAGAAAAAGGCGAAGGATTATTACCTCAAGCAGACTTGGATGTAACGCTTACCTATCAACAACAACAGAGAATTGTTGAAGTGTCGGCAAATACCGAATACGGACAGGAATTACTAAAACAATTATGAAAATGACGTCATGGATGAGAAAAGTTTGCACTGCCTTGTTTGGCGTTGTGACGCTGCTTGTTTCGGTTACAGCTCAAGGGAATAGCATTGAGCAATTTCGGGTGTGGACATCTCCCAGTGAAACTCGGATTGTAATGGATACTCAAGCGGTGCCAGAGTACAGCTATTTTAGCCTTACCTCTCCCGATCGCTTGGTAATAGATGTAAAAAAGAGCACCAACCAAGCTTCACTGCCCGTTGAGGTCAAAGATAGCCCTGTTCTAAGTAAAATTCGCAAAAGTACGCCACCAGAATCGTCCAGCTATCGACTCGTGTTTGAGTTAAAGTCAAAAGTCACTCCTAAATTGTTTACGCTAGCACCGACGCCAGATGGACAAAAAGGACATCGCTTAGTGATTGATTTGCCTCATGGTGCTGAGACGGCTGTGGCACCAACATCAAGTTCCACTTCAACATCCGCTCAAGTGGCGTCAGCTCCAGTCACTCGAGCTAAAGATGTATTGATAGTCATCGACCCAGGGCACGGTGGGGAAGATCCAGGATCAATTGGTCCAACTAAAAAGTATGAAAAGAACGCGACTTTAGCGATCTCTCGTAAGTTAGAACAACGCTTAAATGCTGTCGATGGCGTGAAAGCGCGTCTAACGCGTAACGGCGACTATTTTGTTAACTTGAATCGTAGAGTAGCACTCGCTCGAGAAAACAACGCCCATCTACTTATATCGATCCACGCTGACGCATTTACCAGTCCACAGCCAAGAGGCGGCTCGGTGTTTGTTCTTAACACTCGCCGCGCCAATACAGAAATATCCCGTTGGATTGAGAATAGCGAAAGACAATCAGAGTTATTGGGTGGTTCAGCCACTGTAATCAATAATGACGATAAAAATGTCAACCAAACATTGCTAGACCTCAAATTTAGTTATTCTCAAAAAGAAGGCTATAAGCTGGCAGAAGAAATTCTTAAAGAGATGGGAAAAGTCGCAAAGCTGCACAAAACCAAACCGGTAAATACCAGTTTGGCTGTGCTTCGCTCACCTCAGATCCCGTCTGTACTTGTTGAGACTGGCTTCATCTCCAATCCAACTGAAGAGAAACTGCTGTTTCAGCGCTCTCATCAAGACAAGTTGGCCAAAGCACTAGCGGATGCGGTTATTACTTACTTAAAGCAAAACCCACCCGAAGGCGTGTCACCAATTCAAAGCGCAGCGCCCACCTACCATACAGTAAAAAGTGGTGAGTCTTTGTCTGTCATTGCCAGTCGCTACGGAACGACGACCAGTGCGCTTCAACGAGAGAACAATTTGAAAAGCTCAACAATACGCGTAGGGCAAAAATTGACACTCCCTTCAGGCAGCACGTCAAGTCAAAGTTCGTTGAAACCAGTCGAAACGGAAACACTGACACACGTGGTTAAGTCAGGCGAGTACTTGGGAAGCATTGCTCAGAAGTATAAAGTGTCGGTAGCGGCTATTAAGCGAGAAAACAACCTAAGAAGCGATACCGTTAGAGTTGGCCAAAAGTTGAAGGTGACGGTTAAGCTGGTGGACAAACCCGTCCGCTACCATACGGTGGCTAGAGGTGAATACTTAGGTAAGATCGCGTCCAAGTATGGCGTGACCATCAGCGCGGTTCGCAGCGCGAATAACCTTCGTTCCGATGAGCTGGCTATAGGCCAAAAACTAGTGATCCCAAATAAATAATATGACAATCAAAATCTTGCCAGCTCGCTTGGCCAACCAAATTGCTGCAGGTGAAGTGGTAGAAAGACCTGCATCGGTAGTGAAAGAGTTGGTCGAAAACAGTTTGGACGCTGGAGCCACCAAGATTGAAATCGACTTGTCTAAGGGCGGTAGTAAGCTCATTCGAATTCGTGATAATGGCAGTGGCATCAATAAACAGGAGTTATCACTCGCCTTAAGTCGCCATGCAACGTCGAAAATTGACTCACTGGACGATCTTGAAGCCATCAGTAGTTTAGGTTTTCGTGGCGAGGCCCTAGCTAGTATAAGTTCGGTCTCACGTTTAACGCTAACCTCACGGACGGCGACGCAAAGTGAAGCGTGGTCTGCGTATGCAGAAGGCCGAGAAATGGCGGTGAAGTTGGATCCAGCGGCGCACCCCAAAGGCACGACAGTTGAAGTCGCTGACCTCTTCTTCAACACACCGGCTCGGAAAAAGTTTCTAAGAACAGACAAAACAGAATTTTCGCACATTGACGAACTGCTTAAGCGAATTGCATTAAGTCGATTGGATGTGACTATTATGCTTCGACATAACGGCAAAATGGTCCGTCAGTATCGTGCGGCCAAGAATGCACAGCAAACAGAAAAGCGCATTCAAGCCGTATGCGGCAATGCCTTTGTCCGTCATATGGTCAATGTAGAAGTTGAGCATCAAGGCTTAAGGCTACATGGATGGATCACGGCACCTGAGGGCGCGAGACTCACTAACGATTTTCAGTATTGCTACGTGAATGGTCGAATGATGAAGGATAAACTCATCAATCATGCGATACGCCAAAGTTATGAGCGAGCACTGTCCCCAGAACAATACGCCACGTTTGTTCTGTATATAGAACTCGATCCTTCACAAGTTGATGTGAATGTTCATCCAGCGAAACATGAAGTGCGTTTTCATCAAGCACGATTGGTGCACGATTTCATTTATCAAGGGTTGTCAGATGCTCTGCAACAAGCCGACCATGTCGATGTCACTCCAAAAACGGCTTCAGCGTTCCATCAAGTGGATACAGAAAGTAACGTTCAAGAAGAACATGAATCTGTTGCAGCGAAAAAAACTCAACCTTCTTATCCATCGTACCCTAATCAGGTGCATGAGGGTTCAGAGCGCAGGATAAGTGATAGTGCCACAGGAACTCAGTGGCAAAAAGCAACAGAGCCAAGTAAAGGGCAACTGACAAATAAAACGTCTTCTTCAAAACCAAATACAGGCTCTCAGCCTGTGGTGTCCAAGGCTTATCAAGAAGCATACAGCGCCCTTATGACACCTTTACCGTCGCAAACAATCACCAATGGCGCAGTGTCTAATACTGTGGAAGGTGTTGTGGACGCAGCGCCTAGCCCGTCGCTACCGCTATCTGCACTGCGAATCGATAAGTCGATTGCCATTGTCGAAGAGGTGTATCTGTTGGTGATGCTGGCCGATAAAGCCGGGTTGGTGAACCTTCACTACTTAGAATGGCTTAGAAGCTATTCACAACTTGGTGGCGGCGTAACAGCTCAATCACCTAAACCTCAACCCTTACTTATCCCACTTAAGATAGGGCTAGAGCAATCAACCGTTGCGGGCATTCAAACACATGAAAACGAGCTATCACAGCTTGGATTTCAGTTTAAGTTTTCAGCATCGTCTATCATGATTATGGCCGTGCCAGGACCGCTCAGGGAAAAGAATTTGACGGATGTTATGTCTGCGTTAGGAGGGTGGCTGGATGATCAAGCGGGGCAGAATGACCTAAAATCACTTACCGGCTGGTTAGCCCATCAAGCTGTATTGGTTAAGCCGAGCTATACTTTATCTCAAGCGGTGCAGTTACTTGCTGAAGCCGAAAACCTTTGGCAAGAAAAGTTGCCGTTAAATGACTCGCGCCTGTTACAGCTGGTGGACTTTTCCGCTACCATTGCGGCGTTTAATGCAAAGTAGATAAGTGATCATGACTCAACAGCCCTTGGCGCTCTTTTTAATGGGCCCAACCGCATCCGGTAAAACGGATCTTGCAATCAAATTACGTCAAAAATTTCCTGTAGAGATTATTAGTGTTGATTCAGCTCTGATCTACCGTGGTATGGACATTGGCACGGCAAAACCAGAGCCCTGGGAATTAGAATTAGCGCCTCATCGATTGATCGACATATTAGATCCTGCCGAATCTTATTCCGCTGCAGACTTTCGTCGCGATGCTCTTCGAGAGATGGATGAGATCGTGAAGCAAGGAAAAATCCCGTTATTAGTCGGGGGCACGATGTTGTATTACAAAGCGCTGATAGAAGGTCTATCGCCGCTGCCCGCCGCGAATCCAACTATTCGAGCAGAGATAGAAGCTCAGGCACAACAATTAGGTTGGGATGCAATGCATGAACAGCTCGCCAGCATCGATCCGGTTTCGGCAAAACGAATTCACCCTAACGATCCACAACGCCTTTCCCGGGCTCTTGAAGTGTATCGAATTACCGGCAAAAGCTTGACTGAGCTAACCGCTCAAAAGGGAGAACCAATCCCTTACCGTGTAAAACAGTTTGCGATTGCGCCTAAAGAGCGCTCTGTACTACATGACAGAATAGAGCAACGTTTTGAAAAAATGATGGCGGCTGGGTTTAAGCAAGAAGTCGAAAAGTTATTTGTGCGTAAAGACTTGCACAAAGACTTGCCCTCTATTCGCTGTGTGGGCTATCGTCAAATGTGGGAGCACCTCGACGGTGACATTTCATTGGATGAGGCCGTTTTTAAAGGCGTATGTGCCACTAGACAATTAGCCAAACGACAGATTACATGGTTGCGATCGTGGAAGGATCTGACGTGGCTTGATAGTGATCACACAGATCTTGCTTTAGAAACGTTGTCAAATGCCGTAATATCTAACACTTGATCACTTTTTGAGTGATTATTTGAATAACCTCTGCATGGAAGTAGTACTTAAAGAGGTATTTACTGTTTAGCTCGGGTGCAAAATTTGCGCTAAATGCTTACAACCACTAGCTAAATTAAAACTATTACAAACAAATAAGGAAAATAACAATGGCTAAGGGGCAATCTTTACAAGACCCATTCTTGAACGCGCTACGACGTGAGCGTGTGCCGGTGTCTATCTATTTGGTCAACGGTATTAAACTTCAGGGTCAGATCGAGTCTTTCGATCAATTCGTGATTCTTCTTAAAAACACAGTTAATCAAATGGTCTACAAACACGCAATTTCTACTGTTGTTCCTGCTCGTGCGGTCACGCATCACAGCAGTAACGAGCGCGGTGGCGATCGCCCAGACAAGACCGAGGAATAAAGCACCTCCTTGAACAATCTAGTTGTATTAAAAAGGAACACATCGCTTGTTTGACCGTTATGAATCCGGTGAACAAGCGATTCTTGTTCACATCAATTTTACCCAAGAAGGTGAGTGGGAAGACTTAAATGAGTTCCAAATGCTCGTCTCTTCTGCTGGGGTAAATTCATTGCAAGTGGTGACTGGCAGTCGCCAAGCACCGCAAGTTAAATATTATGTCGGAGAAGGTAAAGCGCAGGAGATCGCAGAGGCGGTTCGCTTACACGAAGCGGATATTGTTATCTTCAATCACGCGTTGTCACCGGCACAAGAACGAAACCTAGAACAACTGATGCAATGTCGAGTTTTGGACCGTACCGGTCTGATTTTAGACATCTTTGCACAGCGCGCTCGAACTCACGAAGGTAAATTACAGGTTGAATTAGCTCAATTACGCCATATATCTACAAGACTGATACGTGGTTGGACCCACCTTGAAAGACAAAAAGGCGGGATCGGTCTGAGAGGGCCGGGCGAAACTCAGCTTGAAACCGATAGACGTTTGTTGCGTGATCGAATTAAGGCCATTTTGCGTAGGTTAGAAAGAGTAGCCAAGCAACGTGAGCAGGGAAGACGAGCTCGTAACCGAGCTGAAATTCCTACGGTTTCTTTGGTAGGTTATACCAATGCGGGGAAATCAACACTGTTCAACCGTATTACCGAAGCAGGGGTTTATGCCGCAGACCAATTGTTTGCGACCTTGGACCCAACACTTCGAAAAATTGAGTTGGACGATGTGGGCCCGGCCATTTTGGCGGACACGGTTGGATTTATCCGACACCTACCGCACGATTTGGTTGCCGCATTTAAGGCAACCTTGCAAGAAACGCAAGAAGCTGACATTTTGTTACATGTTGTGGATGCCAGTGACGACAGGTTTCGTGAGAATATCGCGGCAGTCGACGAGGTTTTGCTAGAGATTGACGCCCATGAAGTTCCGACTTTGTTGGTGATGAATAAAATCGATAGCATGGAAGACCAAAAACCGCGTATCGAGTTTAATGATGAAGGTGTGCCGACCCGAGTTTGGGTATCGGCGATGGAAGGCGAAGGAATAGACCTATTGTTCGACGCGTTGACTCAACGTCTAGCGAGCGAAATGGTTAGCCAGAGCTTATGCATACCACCGAGTCATCAAGGTAAATATCGCAGTTTGTTTATTCAAATGAAGTGTGTGCAACAAGAAGCGTATGACGAGCAAGGTAACCTGCGCATCGACGTACGTATGCAGCAAGCCGATTGGGCTAGACTGACAAAAAGAGAAGGAGCAGCGTTCGGTGACTTTATAGTGATCGATTAGACTGTTACATTATATCGTCAAACTCAATAATGGAGTTTTCTGATGGCGTGGAATGAGCCTGGAAATAACAACGGTAACAACGGTAATAATGGCCGCGATAATGACCCTTGGGGAAATAACGATCGCGGCAACCGCAACTCCGGTGGAAAGAATCAAGGACCACCGGACTTGGATGAAGTATTCAGTAAGCTGAGCCAAAAGCTCGGTGGACTAGGCAAAAAAGGCGGCAGTGGTGGCGGTGCATCTTCTGGCAATGGCGGCTTTATTGGAATAGGACTTATCGCAGCAATCGCGGTCGGTGTATGGGGTGCCTCAGGTATCTATACAGTAGGCGAAGCGGAGCGCGGTGTAGTTTTGCGCCTAGGTAAATTTCATTCGATAGTAGATCCTGGTCTTAACTGGGCACCTACTTTCATTGATGAAGTTCAAACGGTTAACGTACAAGCGATTCGTGCATTGCAAGCTTCTGGCACCATGCTAACTAAAGACGAGAACGTCGTTACAGTTGCAATGGGTGTGCAATACCGAGTGGCTGATCCATACAAATACCTATATCGCGTAACCAATGCTGATGATAGCTTACGTCAAGCGACCGATTCGGCGCTACGTGCCGTTATTGGTGACTCTTTAATGGACAGTATTCTAACTAGCGGTCGTCAACAGATTCGTCAAAGTACTCAAGAAGAGCTGAACCGAATTATCGATGTGTACGATATGGGCTTGATTGTAGTCGATGTAAACTTCCAGTCTTCACGACCGCCAGAGCAAGTTAAAGACTCTTTCGATGACGCTATCGCGGCGCGAGAAGATGAAGAGCGTTACATTCGAGAGGCAGAAGCGTACAAGAACGAAATCTTGCCTAAGGCAACAGGTCGTGCTGAACGTCTCAAGAAAGAAGCTTTGGGTTACAGCGAACGTGTAACAAATGAAGCGTATGGTCAGGTTGCACAGTTCGAGAAACTGTTACCTGAATACCAAGCGGCTCCAGAAGTGACTCGTAATCGTCTGTACCTAGACACAATGGAAGAGGTGTACACCAACACTTCTAAAGTGCTGATTGATTCGGAATCTAGCGGTAACCTACTGTATTTGCCAATCGATAAGATTGCCGAACAAGGGTCGGCTACGCAATCAAAACGCGCTACCCGTTCAGATTCTAGCTATGATCAAATCGAACTGGATTCTTCTTCGACAAGCTCAAGCAGCACTAGTACGTCTAGCTCAAGCTCCACGTCTACTCGTCAAGGGAGATTCTAATTATGCTTCGTAAATTATTTGTCCCAAGCATTGTAATCCTAGTGATCATTGCATTGATGTCTCTGTTTGTCGTTCCAGAAGGTGAGCGCGGTATTGTGATCCGATTCGGTCGAGTGCTTAAAGTGGATAACACTGAGGCCTCAAGAATCTACGAGCCAGGCATTCACTTTAAGATGCCGTTGTTTGATACAGTGAAGCGTTTAGACGCACGTATTCAAACTATGGATGGTCAGTCAGACCGTTTCGTAACCTCTGAGAAAAAAGACGTTATCATCGATTCTTACGTGAAGTGGCGTATCGAAGATTTCGGTCAATACTACCTAGCGACAGGTGGTGGTAATGCACTGACGGCTCAGGCTCTACTAGAGCGTAAAGTGACTGACGTACTTCGTTCAGAGATTGGTTCTCGCGACATTAAACAAATTGTTTCGGGCCCTCGTAACAAAGACGTATTGCCAGACGATATTGAGCTCGATGAAACCGTTACAGAGGCGGCTAAACAAGCAGCTGAAATTGACGGTGAACGCGACAAGATCATGGAAGAAGTACTGAAAGATACTCGCGAAAGTGCTATGAAAGACTTGGGTGTGTACGTAGTTGACTTCCGAATGAAGAAAATCAACCTTCCTGATGAAATCAGTGAATCGATTTATCAACGTATGCGTGCAGAGCGTGAATCGGTGGCTCGAAAGCACCGTTCACAAGGTCGTGAGAAAGCGGAAGTAATTCGTGCACAAGCGGAGCTAGAAGTAGCGACTGTATTGGCAGAAGCGGACAGAACGGCTCGTGTAACGCGAGGTGATGCAGACGCAGAAGCGGCTTCCATCTATTCGACGGCTTACAGCAAAGATCCTGAATTCTACAGCTTCCTTCGTTCACTCAGTGCCTACGAGAAATCATTTGCAGAGAAAAGTGACATTCTTGTCCTTGATCCAAACAGTGACTTCTTTAAGTACATGAACGATGCTAGCGGCGCTAAATAGTCTCCGTTGATCGTCAATAAGGACTCCCTAGGGAGTCCTTATTTGTTTATAGGGCCATTTAATTGCTAGTTAGCTCAAATGGGCCGTTTGGTTCAAGAAGAGGGAAGTCATGTCAGAATCAATTTGGATCGCATTTGGAATAGTTTTAATCGTCGAAGGAGCGGGTCCCTTCATCCATCCAAAGGGGTGGAGAAACATGGTTGCCCAACTTGCCAGCCAAGACGATAACCAGTTAAGACGAATTGGTGGGTGCCTATTTGTGGCGGGAGCCGTGATGATCCTTATGTTTGGCTGAATTTCTATTCAGCAAACCGATCTCGGTTTTAAACATTTACTCAAGCATTTTAGTATTAAATGACTAAAAAATGACTGCAAAGTCACTTTTTCGGTGCTAGAATCCTTTTTTAACCACTATTCAGATTGGAAAAATGGGAAATAACGTAGTCGTTCTTGGCACCCAATGGGGTGACGAAGGTAAAGGTAAAATCGTAGACCTTTTAACAGAAGATGCAAAATATGTGGTTCGCTACCAAGGCGGACATAACGCTGGGCATACTCTTGTCATTGACGGTGAGAAAACCGTTCTCCATCTTATTCCTTCAGGTATTCTTCGCAACAACACAAAATGTGTTATTGGTAATGGTGTTGTATTGTCACCAGATGCACTGCTTAAAGAGATGAAGCCTCTTGAAGAGCGTGGCATTCCTGTTCGCGAACGTCTATTTATCTCAGAAGCATGTCCGCTGATATTGCCTTACCACGTTGCTCTCGATCAAGCTCGTGAACTTGCACGTGGTAAAAAAGCTATCGGTACTACAGGTCGTGGTATCGGTCCTGCGTACGAAGATAAAGTATCTCGTCGTGGTCTACGTGTAGGTGATCTTTTCGATAAAGAAGCCTTCGCAGTGAAGCTTAAAGAAGTTATGGAGTACCATAACTTCCAGCTAGAAAACTACTATAAAACCGATACTGTTAGCTACGAAGAAGTGCTTGAGCAAGCAATGGGCTACGCCGATCTATTGACCTCAATGGTTATCGATGTAACCGACGAGCTCGACGCGGCTCGCAAGCGTGGTGACAAAATCATGTTTGAAGGTGCTCAAGGTACGCTTCTAGACATTGATCACGGTACTTACCCGTACGTAACCTCTTCAAACACTACCGCTGGTGGTGTTGCTGCAGGCTCTGGCTTTGGTCCAGCACACCTAGGTTACATCCTTGGTATTGCGAAAGCGTACTGTACGCGCGTTGGCTCGGGTCCATTCCCAACAGAGCTATACGATGGTCTAGATAAACAAGATCCAGTAGGTAAGCATCTGGGTGATGTTGGTCATGAGTTTGGTGCGACAACGGGTCGTTTACGCCGTACGGGTTGGTTTGATGCTGTCGCTATGCGTCGCGCAATCCAAATTAACTCAGTGACTGGCTTTTGCTTAACCAAACTAGATGTTCTTGATGGTCTTGAAGAGCTTAAGATTTGTACCGGCTACAAAATGGCCGATGGTTCAGTTCTTGAAGTTTCGCCAATGGCTGCTGAAGCTTTTGAGCAAGCGACTCCTATCTACGAAACAATGCCTGGTTGGCCTGAAAAAACATTCGGTGCGAAATCACTGGATGAGCTACCTCAAGCAGCATTGAACTACGTTAAGCGCATAGAAGAGCTTACAGGCGTACCTGTTGACATTATCTCAACCGGCCCAGATCGCCTAGAAACCATCATTAAAGTACACCCATTTGAAGTGTAATCAAGCGATGGTCTCTTGATGCTAAAAACCGGCTTAGGCCGGTTTTTTTGTGCCCGTCTGTTGAGTTACAATGTGGAACAAAGGATCCTCTAGGATCCTTGTGTGGCAAGTATTTGCCTCTATCGCCCATCAAAGTGTAAAAATTGCTAAAGCTAGGACAAAGATTGCCGCTAAATAAGAACAGTCAGTAAACAAGGTGCGTAATGAAATTAAAAGCGATCACCGCAAGTGTATTATTGGCGATAAGCTCATCTCTAAGTCATGCGAATATTGCAGCTGTGGGGGAGCCTGTCCCCATATACAGTGAAGCGGAACTGATAGATTGGATAGAGCAGGGTAAACATTTAGAGCAAGTGAAAGCCGACGGTTGCCAGTTGGTTGAAGATATTGTGGCACGCGCTACGCGGATCAGTCTGCCATCGTACGAGTTTTTGTATGGTGACATGCTTGCTTGGGGAGTATGTGTTCCGCAGGACGTTGAGCTCGGTATTTACTATATGGAAAATGCCGCACATCAAGGTTTGCCTACAGCACTAGAGCAGTTAGGACGCTACTATTCTCGAGGGACATTAGTCCAGCAAGATAAAGAGCGTGCGATTCCGTATTTACGTGAAGCCGCCTCAATGGGGAACTTACGCGCTCGGATCCAGTTGGCCGAACTGCTACTGCACGATTATGGTAGCCCATTAGATTATGAAGATGCGTACCGTTGGCTCTATAATTCTGTAACAGCCGATAAGCAAACTCACCGTAGGATTGCGATGCTACGCGAAGGTCTTGAGCAAAGAATGCCGCAAAATATAGTGGCCAGAGCCAAGCGGCGAGAAACATTTTGGTAATCAATAAAGTCCTTCATAAAGAAGGACTTTTTTATTGGATAATTGATCGGGTCAATATAAGAAAGACCATGGTGCAATGACGCTCTTTTCACGGTGATAAGTCGCCGAGCCTCAACGGTGCGCTGTCGAGAGTCGGCTTTTTAGCAGCTTAACTTGATTTTGAAAGCTTTTGGATAGCGAGGTTGAGCGTCGCGTTTGACTGCTCCAGTTCGATTGTTTGAGCCTTCATAATGGCAACTTGCTGGCTGTTTTCATCCGCGGAGTCCTTAATCGACACAATGGACTGACTGATTTCATTACTCACTGAAGACTGCTGCTCTACAGCCGTTGCAACCTGAAAGTTGAGGTCGGAAACCGTAGACACTACATCCGTAATGTTTTGAATCTTTTCGACCGCGTCTTGTGAGATCCCCGTTGCTGTTTTTGCCATATCGAGTGTACTTGCTATTGACTCTTTGGTGCCGTCAACTTTATTGAGTAATGAGTTGAGCATGCTCTGAATTTCGTCGGTTGAGTCTTGAGATCGGGTCGCAAGCGTTCGAACTTCATCGGCAACCACCGCAAATCCACGTCCTTGCTCGCCCGCTCGAGCCGCTTCAATTGCCGCATTTAGAGCCAACAGGTTGGTTTGCTCAGCAATAGATTGAATTGTCTCAACGATGCCGGATACATTATGTGCTTCACTGGCTAAGTCACTCATATCAATATTCATCGATTCTGCTTTATTCGCGATTTGATCTATGATTCGACTGGTGTCAGTGACCGATGATTTGCCCGTTTCTGCACTTGCGTTCATCTCGCTCATCAAGTCGCTCGATTGTGTGGCATTTGCGGTAATCTCAGCAATTGACGCACTCATTTCGTTGGTGGCTGTTGCAACGGTGTCGAGTTGATGGGTGATGTTCGAGCTATTGGTATTTATTTTGGTGTAAACATCTTGCTGCGCGGTGATGTTCTCAGTGAGAGCCACTGACGAACGTTGTATATCGCTAAGCGTTGAGGTTAACTTGTTATTGATCCTATAGATACTGCCTGCAATTGTTTCTGGGTTTGCTGTGTCGGGTGTGTCCGTTTGATAGTGCCCTTGGGCAATATTTCCTGCCAGTTGTGTGATGTCGGTAGGTTCGCCACCAAGCTGTTTAATCGTGTCTCCAAATACTTTGCTTAAGGTAATCATCGCTACGGACAAAATCAGCAGTACAATGCCACCAACTTTGATCTCGGTGCTGAGCACTTGTGCATTGATGTCATCGATGTACAGACCTGTACCCACGATCCAGTCCCATTTGTCCAAATAGACAAGATAAGAGAGTTTTGGGTATGAGCCTTCTGGATCATCAGGTTTGGCCCAGTAATACTCTAACGCCCCATTTTTTATTTTGGCCATTTCAATAAACAACGCCAGGCCATTTTGATCGGTTATGTCGCCAAGAAAACGGTCATTTAATGCCGGCTTAAGTGGGTGATCAATCATGGACGGAGTCGAGTCTTGTATCCAGAAGTAACCATCTAGATTCTCACCCCATCGAGATTGGTTTATTAATTCAATAAATTGAGCCTTTGCTTGCTCATCCGTGAGTTTACCTGATGCCGTCTCTCGAACTAAATTGTCATAGGTTTGCCTCACTTGCGCGACTTCGCTTTTTAGTAGAGCTTCGCGCTCGCTATAGATTACGCTGGTCATCTCAGAAAATAGCGTGACGATAATGGCGAGTCCTGCAACGGCCATCGCAGCTAAAACGAGATAGAGTTTTCTCTGTAGGGTTAGATTCATTCGTTCTTCCTTGATGTGTGGCAAAAGGCTCATTGATTTAATGAGTGACTAAATAATAATCAACTTTCATGCCATTTATATAACATGGCGTTCTATTTTTAAGGGATGTGTTCAAAGGATAGGGTATTAATGGCCTAATGTTTGAGCGTCATCTCGATTATCACCAGCTGAGGAAGAACGACGTGATGCTACAGGCGTTGTGCAGTATCAACAGAGCAAAGAAATTGCGCTATCGACAATCATTTTGTGCCTAGGTTGGTTATACTAAGCATATCAACATTTTGCGAGCGACCTTCTATGTCTGACTCTAGCCATCTCGACCCTCACGCCGAGCGTGAATCCCAGAACTATGAAAACCCAATTCCGAGCCGAGAGTATATTCTTTCGTATTTGGAGGCTGCGGGTGTCCCCATGAACCGCAACGATCTTTTTGATGCGCTAAAACTGACAGGCGAAGACCATTATGAAGGCCTACGTCGACGCCTTCGTGCCATGGAGCGCGATGGTCAACTCGTGTTCACTCGACGCCAATGTTACGCACTTCCAGATAAACTGGAGATGATTAAAGGGTATGTTATTGGTCACAAAGATGGACACGGATGGGTTCGACCTGAAGGTGGTAAAAAAGAAGATGACATCGTCTTGCCACATCATCAGATGCGCACAGTAATCCACGGTGACTTCGTTCTGGTTCAACCTACAGACAACAGTAAGCGAGGTCGCAAAGAAGGTCGGCTTGTACGAATTTTAGAAGAGCGAAAAACCCAAATAGTCGGGCGCTTTTTCTTAGAGTATGGATACAGCTACGTTGTTCCAGATGACTCTCGCATCAGCCAAGACATCCTAATTCCTGTAGAACATAAGTCTGGCGCCAGAATGGGCAACGTGGTGGTGGTTGAAATTACCGATAGAGGCAGCCGTTCTCGCGGAATGATGGGCAAAGTAGTGGAAGTACTGGGTGAAAATATGGCACCTGGAATGGAAACAAAAATTGCTATCCGCACTCATCAGATCCCACACGAGTGGCCTGTAGAGGTGAACAAGCAGATCGCAAACTTGGGCGAAGAGGTTCCAGAAGAGGCCAAAGTGGGCAGAGTCGATTTACGTGACTTACCGCTAGTGACCATTGACGGAGAAGACGCGCGCGACTTTGATGACGCAGTGTTTTGTGAAAAGAAAAAAAGCGGCGGCTGGCGACTATGGGTGGCCATTGCTGACGTCAGTTATTATGTTCGACCTGATACCGCACTGGACAAAGAAGCCATTCATCGTGGTAACTCGGTGTACTTTCCATCGCAAGTTGTCCCAATGCTTCCTGAAGTGCTATCGAACGGTCTCTGTTCCCTAAACCCGCAAGTTGACCGACTGTGCATGGTGTGTGAAATGACCATTTCTGCTACCGGTAAACTCTCAGGCTACAAACATTATGAAGCGGTGATGAACTCGCATGCTCGTCTTACCTACAATAAGGTGAACGATATTTTAGAGGGCAACGCCGAGCTCATAGACCGTTATCAAACGGTCGTACCGCATCTAATTGAACTGCACAATATGTATCAGGTGCTTAAACAAGCACGTGATCAGCGTGGAGCCATAGAGTTTGAAACGGTTGAAGCGAAGTTTATTTTTAATGCGGAACGTAAGATTGATCGCATTGAACCAGTAGTACGCAACGATGCACACAAGATCATCGAAGAATGCATGATATTAGCCAACATCGCATCCGCCAGCTTGGTCGAAAAAGCCAAAGAGCCGTCTTTGTATCGAATTCACGAAACTCCAGGTGAAGAGAAACTGCAAGGATTCAAAGACTTTTTAGGTGAGCTGGGACTCACCATCGAAGGTGGCTTAGCTCCGTCTCCCACCGATTATGCAACGCTAATTCGCAAAGTGGGTGAGCGTCCAGACAAAGAACTCATCCAAACCATGTTGTTGCGCTCGATGAAGCAAGCGGTGTACAACCCTGATAACGTTGGACACTTTGGCTTAGCACTCAAGCGATACGCGCACTTTACATCGCCAATTCGACGCTACCCTGATCTGTTGCTACACCGTGCAATTAAGTACTTGATTGCTAAGCATGAAGGGCGTGCTACGGATCGTTGGACACCAACCGGTGGCTATCATTATTCGTTCGATGATATGGACGGATTTGGTGAGCAGTGCTCCATGACAGAACGTCGTGCCGACGATGCAACTCGTGAAGTGTCTGATTGGCTCAAGTGTGAGTATATGCAAGACCATGTTGGTGAAGAGCTTGAAGGGGTGATCGCTAACGTGACCGGCTTTGGCTTTTTTGTTCGGTTAACCGATCTTCACATTGATGGTTTAGTCCACATTTCAACATTAGCCAACGACTATTATCAATTCGATCCTATTGGTGCGCGCCTAGTTGGGGAAAGCTCCGGCATGGTGTATCGATTGGGTGATGCCGTGAAGGTGAAAGTCTTGTCTGTGCACCTCGATAGCAAACAAATAGACTTTGAAATGGTCGACAGTGAGCGAAAACCGAGAGGCAAAGGCAAAACTGCAAAAAAACGCGCGGCAAACGCTGATAAAAAAGCCCGCTCGAAGAAAAAGGGCCAAATTAAAGCCAAACAATCGGGTAGTAAGCCTTTTGTAGAGCCGACCAAGCGTCCTGATGGACAAGAGATGCAACAAGAAGGTCATAGTAAAGTGAAAAATGCGCGTAAAAAGGCTAAACTGCGCCGCGCAAATCGAAAAGCGGATAATCCGTCGTCCAAAAATTAGGCAGGTAACATGAGCAACGAATTTATATATGGCATTCACGCAGTCAAAGCAGTACTTGAACGTGATCCGTTACGCTTTAAAGAAGCCTACGTGCTCAAAGGTCGACAAGATGACCGTCTGCTGCCATTGATAAACGAATTACAAGCCATCGGTGTGTCAATACAGCAGATGGGCCGAAAAGCTCTTGATGACAAAGCGAAAGGAGCCAACCATCAAGGTGTGATTGCTCGTGTCACCCCTGTTAAAGCGTTGAATGAGAATGACCTTGATGACTTGCTTGCTGGTCAAGAGTCTCCATTGCTGCTTGTACTTGATGGTGTCACCGACCCTCATAACCTAGGTGCATGTCTGCGTAACGCTGATGCGGCCGGAGTCGCGGCTGTGATTGTCCCTAAAGATAAATCTGCACCAATGACTCCGACAGTAAGTAAAGTCGCGTGTGGCGCTGCTGAGACCGTCCCTTTAGTGCGAGTGACTAACCTTGCGAGAACCATGCGTGCGTTGCAAGAGCAAGGTGTATGGTTTGTCGGCACTGCGGGTGAAGCCACTCATGATATTTACCAAGCAAAACTCACCGGGCCGTTAGCCATTGTGATGGGAGCAGAAGGTGATGGCATGCGTCGTTTAACGCGTGAAACCTGTGACGATTTAATCAAGATTCCAATGGCCGGGTCTGTGTCGAGCCTGAACGTGTCGGTAGCGTCTGGTGTCTGTTTGTTTGAAGCGGTACGTCAACGTCTAAGCTAGTGGTCTATTGAAGTGTAAAAGGTGGCGTATTCATTTAGTGAGTGCGCCATTTTTGTTTTTACTATCAGTGATATAAAAATAACAAGCGTTGCTTATACCAATCGAAGTAATTAACTGATCAGAAAATTGCGATGGAAAAATCGCTGAGAACAAGGCAAAGATTGCCGTAGGTAGTTGTTCTACCAACAAAATCTTTAACGCCGTTATCAGTGATTTTAACGAGCAAGAATGATCAGGTAATTGCTTTGGTTGGTATTAAACCACTGAGATAAAAATAACCTTCGATTAAACCTATTCTCTCCTTGATCTTAGCGCACGCTTTCTGTACTATTTGCCGTCCTTAAAACTCAGTCAATTCATTAAGTTCCTTGCTTCCTCAGGACGACTGAGCCTATCTGGAAGCTACTAATCCGTAAGGAGCAAACATGCGTCATTACGAAATCGTATTCATGGTGCACCCTGATCAAAGCGAGCAAGTTGCTGGCATGATCGAGCGTTACACTAACACTATCACTGAAGCTGGCGGTACTATCCACCGTCTAGAAGATTGGGGCCGTCGTCAACTGGCTTACCCAATCAACAAGCTGCACAAAGCACACTACGTTCTACTAAACGTAGAAGCTGAGCAAGCTTCAATTGATGAGCTAGAGACTGCTTTCCGTTACAACGATGCAGTTCTACGTAACATGATCATGCGCACTAAAGCAGCTATCACTGAGCCTTCTATCATGCTTAAGCAGAAAGAAGAGCGTCAAGAGCGTGCTCCGCGTCAAGACCGTCAAGATCGTTCAGAAGCAGCTCCTGCTGCAGATGCTGAATAATCATTAGTCCTAACAATTAGATCAGGAGATAGCCCATGGCTCGTTTCTTCCGTCGTCGCAAATTCTGCCGTTTTACTGCAGAAGGCGTACAAGAGATTGATTACAAAGACGTAGCAACTCTTAAAAACTACATCACTGAAGCTGGAAAAATTGTACCTAGCCGTATCACTGGCACAAGTGCAAAATACCAACGTCAACTAGCGCGCGCTATCAAGCGTTCTCGCTACCTAGCACTACTACCGTACACTGACAAGCATCAGTAATCGGTCGGTTTATTTAAAGAGGATTAAACAATGCAAGTTATTCTACTTGATAAAATCGGTAACCTAGGTGGTCTTGGCGATACTGTAAACGTTAAATCTGGCTACGCTCGTAACTTCCTTATCCCTCAGGGTAAAGCTGTTATGGCGACTAAAGGCAACGTTGAAATGTTCGAAGCTCGTCGTGCTGAACTAGAAGCTAAAGTTGCTGAGCAACTGACTGCTGCTCAAGCTCGTGCTGAGAAAGTTAACGCTCTAGAAGCTGTTGTTATCGAATCTAAAGCCGGTGACGAAGGTAAACTATTCGGTTCTATCGGTACTCGTGACATCGCTGATGCAATTACTGCAGCTGGCGTTGAAGTTGCGAAAAGCGAAGTTCGTCTTCCAGAAGGCGCTCTACGTAACACTGGTGAATTCGAAATCAGCATCCAACTTCATTCAGAAGTTTTTGCTGCAGTGAACCTAAACGTAGTTCCTGCTGAGTAATTCGTTACTCGATAAAGCATTTAAAAACACTCGCTTCGGCGGGTGTTTTTTTTTGCTTATACTAATCGAAGTTATTAACTGGTCAGAAAATTGCGACGGAAAAATTGCTGAAAACAAGGCAAAGATTTCCGTAGGTAGTTGCTATGCCTGCAAAATCTTTAACGACCTTATCAGTGATATTAACGATCAAGAATGGTCAGGAAATTGCTTTGGTTGGTATTATTAGAAAATAAACAATAAGTTCGCAGAGAAGACAGAATCGGTGTCTTCTAATCCTTCAGGGACGCGGCTGTGCTTTTGGCGAGTGTGTACCAGCTTTAACGCGATGTCATCAGTAATGGTGTTTGTTAGACCAAATTGGGTGTCCATCCGGGTGTTACTTTCACCGGCCACCAAGGTGACATTCCCATCCAAAGAAAGTGATTTAACTACCTGCCATCGAACTGACGCATTGCCACGAAAAATGGGTTCGTTAACCGTTTCTGGAAAGACGAGGTCATCATCGCCAATTTCTTCTAAGTTAGGATCTTGAGAACGAAAACCAGGACCCGCTTCGACTTCAAGACCAAATTTATCAGTATTGGTGAGCTGATAACCGATACCGCTAGAGAGCGTATAGTCTTTATAGTAAGCGCTATAGCGCGAGTCATAGCCGGTAAAACTGGTATAGAAATAGGTTCGTTGACTTAACTTGTAGTCCGCTTGCAAGTCATAGCTAGATTGGCGTTTGTCTTCTTTGTCGTCTTTATAGAGCTGATAATATGTCCACTCCCCTTTGAAACGATAACGACCGGTTAAATACTCACTGCTAAGTCGAGCATTGAGCGATTGCGAATCGGAGTTGCCAGAGTGCGCCTGATAGCCAAACTCGACCTCAGTAGTAAATGGACTGATTTCTGGAGGGGGAGCATCAATATCCATATCAAGCTGCTCGTCCGCATATAACATTGTGCTGCTACACAAGCCTATGCAAATAAGCCATTTATTGGACACAGACACCTCATAGAGTAGAAAACTGCAGCGAATTGTAATCGCTCATCAACCTTAAGAGTCAGCATCATGTTAATTTTTGACCAACTAACTCAACAAAGATTTTAGCAAATGGGTGACACGTGTTAAAGAGCAAACGTATAATGGTGGGTCTAGACAAGGGGCATTCCTAAATATCATGGCTGAACAACGTAGCAACCAAATTCAAGACTCTCAAGTCGACGCAATCAAAGCACCTCCACACTCTATTGAAGCCGAGCAATCTGTCATTGGCGGATTGTTATTGGACAACGAGCGCTGGGATAGCGTTGCTGAAAAAGTGATTGCACAAGATTTTTATAGCCGCCCACATCGCGTAATTTTTGAGGGTGTGAAAGCACTGCTTGAAGAAAGTCAGCCGCTCGATCTGATCACCCTATCCGAGTATTTGGAAAAGCGTGAGCAATTGGAAGAAGTGGGGGGATTTGCCTACTTAACCGATCTCGCTAAAAACACACCTAGTGCGGCAAACATCAATGCCTATGCCGACATTGTCGCAGAGCGTGCGTTAGTCAGAAGCCTTATTGGTGTTGCCAACGAAATTGCTGATGCCGGTTACGATCCACAAGGCCGTAGCTCCGAAGATCTGCTAGATTTGGCTGAAAGTAAAGTTTTTGCGATTGCTGAAGCGCGCACCTCAGAAAATGAAGGTCCTCAAAACGTCGACTCCATTTTGGAGAAAACACTGGAACGCATCGAGATCTTGTTTAAAACGCCGCAAGACGGTGTGACGGGTGTGACCACTGGCTTTACCGACCTAAATAAAATGACCGCAGGTCTTCAAGGGTCTGATCTCATCATAGTAGCTGCGCGTCCTTCTATGGGTAAAACCACGTTCGCCATGAACCTGTGTGAAAACGCCGCCATGGCATCAGACAAGCCCGTCCTCATTTTTTCTCTGGAGATGCCCTCAGATCAGATCATGATGCGTATGTTGGCATCGCTATCACGCGTTGACCAAACCAAAATCAGAACCGGCCAGCTAGAAGATGAAGACTGGGCCAAAATTTCGGCCTCTATGGGATTACTCATGGAGAAGAAAAACATGTACATCGATGACAGTTCGGGCTTAACACCAACCGAAGTACGTTCGCGTGCACGTCGAATTGCGAGAGAACATGGCGGATTGTCGATGATCATGGTCGATTACCTGCAGTTAATGCGTGTCCCGTCGTTAACCGAAAACCGAACGTTAGAAATCGCGGAGATTTCTCGCTCTCTCAAAGCATTGGCCAAAGAGCTAAATGTCCCTGTAGTCGCTCTGTCACAGCTAAACCGCTCGCTTGAGCAGCGAGCCGATAAGCGCCCGGTAAACTCGGATTTGCGTGAATCGGGCTCTATCGAGCAGGATGCCGATTTGATCATGTTTATTTACCGAGATGAAGTCTATAACCCTGACAGCCCCATGAAAGGCACGGCAGAAATCGTATTGGGTAAACAACGTAATGGTCCTATTGGTTCGGTTCGATTGGTGTTTAATGGCCAGTATTCTCGATTTGATGATTACGCTGGCCCTGCGTTCGACGAGGATTAATCAGGATGGCGTATATGAAAGCCGCCATTGCGGAGATCAATGTTGAGGCTCTGGAGCACAATCTTACTCAGATAAAGCACGCAGCACCGGAAAGCAAAGTGTTGGCGGTTGTGAAAGCCAATGGCTATGGACATGGGTTGTTGGAAGTCGCCAAGCACGCCACTCACGCAGATGCTTTTGGTGTGGCTCGAATTGAAGAAGCGCTGCAACTGCGCGCGGGTGGTGTCGTGAAACCGATATTGCTGTTGGAAGGCTTTTACTCTGCGTCCGATCTGCCTATTTTAGTCACCAACAACATTCAAACTGTAGTGCACTGTGAAGAGCAAATGCTAGCACTGGAAGAGGCTGCTCTCGATGTGCCTGTGATTGTGTGGTTAAAAGTCGATACAGGTATGCATCGTCTTGGAGTGAGTGAAACTCAGTTTGATGACTTCGTAGAGCGTCTGCACCGCTGTTCTAATGTCGCTCAGCCACTTCGCTATATGAGCCATTTTGGCTGTGCGGACGAACTCGATAATCCAGTTACAGAGCTACAAATATCTCGATTTAATGCGTTGACGGACAACGCCCATGGTGAACGCTCACTCGCAGCATCGGCGGGCCTTCTAAAGTGGCCGACGTCTCGATACGATTGGGTGCGCGCGGGTATCATCATGTACGGAATTTCGCCTTTTGCGCACGAGTATGCAGCAGAGCTTGGCTTTCGGCCGGTGATGACCCTAAAATCGCATCTAATTGCTGTACGTGATGTCAAAGCGGGTGAAAGTGTCGGCTATGGTGGGATTTGGACCAGCAGCAGAGACACCAAAGTAGGTGTTATTGCGATTGGCTATGGCGATGGTTATCCTCGTACAGCGCCCAATGGTACGCCAGTCATAGTCAATGGACGAAAGGTGCCACTCGCTGGGCGTGTCTCAATGGATATGCTAACGGTTGATCTTGGGCCAGACTCAACCGATAAAGTAGGCGACCAATCCATTTTATGGGGAGAGTCGTTGCCAGCCGAGGAAGTTGCCTCGCACATTGGTACTATCGCCTATGAACTAGTGACTAAACTAACGTCACGAGTCGAAATGGAGTACGTTTAACCAAATCGTCACTGTTATCTGTGACGATTTACTCCCCCTGTAATGTCGCGACGATCGTTCGCGATCCAGCATGATCTCTATGTTCGCCTAAATACACTCCCTGCCAAGTCCCTAGTGCCAATCGGCCATTTGTGATGGGTATACTTATAGAACACCCTAATGTGGATGCTTTGATGTGAGCAGGCATATCATCCGAGCCTTCATAGGTGTGGCGATAGTAAGGTGCGTCTTCTGGAACAAATCGATTAAAGTGCGACTCAAAATCTATCCGAACCGTCGGGTCGGCATTTTCATTAATAGTTAGGCTGGCAGAACTATGTTGGATAAACAGGTGTAATAGCCCAATATTAAGCTGTCGAATTTCAGGTGTTGCCTGTTCTATCTCATCAGTGATCAAATGAAATCCACGCTTTCTTGGTGCAAGTTTTAGGGTGGTCTGGTACCACATAAGTCGAGTTCCAATGTTGTTTTTTTACATTTTAGACACATCGAGCGAGAAGATAGGCAAAAAACGCCTTTTTACGTGACGGGACTCAAAATGTGTGTAGTAAAATTACGGCATAATTCCCAGTTATAAAGTATAAGAATAACCAGCTATAAAAACTCATTTTTTACTTCGGGGGAAACAACAAAAGTAGAATTTGAACTACTTTTAGTTGTGCAAAACCTAAAAAATAGGAAATTGATATGTTGAAAAACATCAACCCAACGCAGACCAACGCGTGGAAAGCGCTAACTGCGCATTTTGAAGCAGCTCAAGATGTTGAGCTCAAAGACCTGTTCGCATCAGACACAAACCGTTTTGAGCAATTCTCAACGCGTTTTGGACAAGATATGTTAGTCGATTACTCAAAAAACTTTGTCACTCAAGAGACAATGGATTTGCTGTTTAATCTGGCGAAAGAAACCGAGCTAGACACCGCAATCAAAGCGATGTTCTCTGGTGATAAAATTAACCAAACCGAAGGTCGTGCTGTACTGCACACAGCGCTCCGTAATCGCAGCAATACGCCTGTTATGGTTGATGGCAAAGACGTTATGCCAGCGGTAAATGCCGTACTAGAAAAAATGAAATCGTTCACTGATCGTGTGATTGGCGGTGAGTGGAAAGGCTACACAGGGCAGGCAATTACTGATGTTGTAAACATTGGTATTGGTGGTTCAGATTTGGGTCCGTACATGGTGACCGAAGCACTAGCACCATACAAAAACCACCTAAATCTTCACTTCGTATCTAACGTCGATGGCACTCACATTGCTGAGACGCTAAAGAAAGTAAACCCAGAAACAACCCTATTCTTGGTGGCTTCTAAAACATTCACCACTCAAGAGACGATGACCAATGCACACTCTGCGCGTGACTGGTTCCTAGAGTCAGCACAAGACGAAGCACACGTTGCTAAGCACTTTGCTGCACTATCAACTAACGCATCAGCGGTTTCTGAGTTTGGTATCGACACCGATAACATGTTCGAGTTCTGGGACTGGGTCGGTGGTCGTTACTCACTATGGTCAGCGATTGGTTTGTCTATCGCTCTAGGGGTTGGCTACGATAACTTTGTTGAGCTTCTTGCCGGCGCTCACGACATGGATAACCACTTCGCCTCTGAGTCTTTAGAGAGCAATATCCCGGTGATCCTGGCGCTTGTTGGCCTATGGTACAACAACTTCTATGGCGCAGAGTCAGAAGCGATTCTACCTTACGACCAGTACATGCATCGTTTTGCTGCCTACTTCCAGCAAGGAAACATGGAATCCAATGGTAAGTACGTTGACCGTGAAGGCAATGCTGTGACATACCAAACCGGTCCTATCATTTGGGGTGAACCTGGCACAAACGGCCAGCATGCGTTCTACCAGCTTATTCACCAGGGTACTAAGCTTATCCCATGTGACTTCATTGCTCCGGCAATCAGCCACAACGCGATCAGCGACCATCATCAGAAATTGATGTCTAACTTCTTCGCTCAAACAGAAGCATTGGCATTTGGTAAAACGGCAGAGACAGTAAAAGCAGAATTTGCCGCAGCGGGTAAAACAGACGCTGAGATGGCTGATCTTGTACCATTTAAGGTATTTGAAGGTAACCGCCCAACAAACTCGATTTTGGTTAAGCAGATTAACCCACGTACATTAGGTAGCCTAATTGCTATGTACGAGCACAAAATCTTTGTTCAAGGTGTTATTTGGAACATCTTCTCGTTCGATCAATGGGGTGTGGAACTTGGTAAGCAGCTTGCCAATCAAATACTGCCAGAGCTAAGTGATGACTCTCCAATCGATTCACACGATGACTCTACAAATGGCTTAATCAATGCGTTTAAAACATTGCGTGGCTAAACCGAAAGGTTAAACAATACGCTATTAAGGGGTGATGAAAATCGCCCTTTTTTTATGAGTTTTGGTTTCGGTATAGCTAAAAAAACGGCTCACTAAATAGTGAGCCGTTTTAAGAATGTAGTGATGTTTACTCGAAACAAATTTCGATGAATGCATTACCCCAAGGCGACTGAAACGGCATGATAATAATCGAGCCTTCGCACTTGTGACGGATAGTATGGCCTTTACCAGATACCACTATAGGCGTTGCCATATCGAAATCAAAACCACTGTCAGAGAGTATCCGTTTGGCACCACCAGTAACCATATTGGTGATTTCGCCTACCATGTCAGTGACTTCTTCGTTGATACCGTTGGGACGTTCGCCCAACATATTCTGCATGATTTCTAATGCAAGCTTTTCATCAAAGGTGATCGACATCGAACCTTTGGTTTGTTGGCCAACCATACCAATCAGGCCAGAAACATCACCTCGAGCAATCTCATCTTTTTTAACACGTGGCTTTTGTGGAGTGAGCTCCATCGACGCCATAGTTTTCAAGACATTCATGAGAGATGCTAAAAATGGGTTTACAAATTCTGCGCGCATAAGAGTTACTCTTCTTCCATCTGTACGTTCTATCGCCCCGGTAGTTTACAATAAAATACCGTGTTCCATACGAAAAAATATCAATTTTTGATAATTCAGCGATGTAATATATATTCTAATGCAAGTAATATGCCTACAAATATCTGACAGTGTCAGTAGTTTTACACTATTTCTTACAAAAGATGTCGGAAAATGCGGCAAAATTTTGTCACAAACTATGGGTTTTTCCTAAGTTACGGTAAACACGTAGGAAAGTTCATGCCCGACAAGGCAATGTACTATTGGAAACGTGTGTGTCTATATTGAATAAACGAACAAATGCTGTCAGCCAATTTTTAGGTTTACTTTTAATGTGTTAGTAAATGTAACTGCAAGGGTTGTTTGTAGTGATTCAGTTGATTTGTTGTTTAATAAAATGACTGCTTATCCATAAAATCACATATTTATCCATGCGACCCCAAAGTAAGCAATGCTAATTTGGGGCGTCAATCTACACCAAATTAGGTTTTGTTGTCGTTGTAGAGTGCGTCTAGATAGTCGTCTTTTTCTTGCCAAACATCGTTCAGCCAGTGATGGAAGCGGCGCTTAAATGCTTTATCTTTGAAGTAGTCACCATTCAAGTTTTCATCAATTTCATGAACCCTAATTTTGACCACCACACGAGTTAACTTGCCCTGCAGTAGGTCTTTAAATGGTTGCTGCCTATTCTCTGGGTACGCTATGGTCACGTCGACGACACCGTCGAGTAGTTGACTCATTGCATTGAGAGTAAATGCCACGCCGCCCGTTTTAGGCTTCAACAAGTGTCGGTAAGGGGTTTTTGCTTGAGAGAGCTTCTCTTCAGTGGCACGGGTACCTTCCGCAAAGCTGACCATGGTTGTCGGAACATACTTGAATTTATCACAGGCCTTTTTAATAGCGTCAAAATCATCATTGCGTCTTTCAGGGTGACGAATGAGGTACTCACGTGAATGGCGCTTCATAAATGGCATATCGAGTCCCCAGCACGCTAAACCAACAAAGGGTACATAGAGAAGGCTTTGCTTAAGTAAAAACTTAACCATGGGCATCTTGTCTTTCATCACAGAAGACAGTATGACGATGTCTGCCCAACTTAAGTGATTAGAAAGCAGCATGTACCATTGCCTGCGTGAGAGGCTCTCACCGCCTTCAATTTGCCAGTCGACATTATTGTTGACGTTGAGCATCCAAAGATTGAGTGTTGCCCACAACCAGGTTTGCTTATTGGCTAATTCACTCATTGTGGTCTGTATGACACGAAACGGTAGGATGATTTTAATTAGAGCCAAGCAGCAAACGACAACACAGGTCCATGCCGTATTTAGTGTAACAAGTAGGACGTTAATGCCCATTTGGATGTTTTTTAGCATGAAAATCACTCAATCAATCGTTAGTGTGTCGAACTGAACCGTTAGTTCATTAGATGCGGTTGTGCTTTGCGCTCGAGCTGTGCGACATAGATTAACAGATTGGTAATAGAATGCATCGCATCAAAATTGGTAATCACTACAAGACTATCGAGTTAAAGACGCTTACCTAGTGAGCAGCCAACAAAAAGCCCAGCTGTAATTAGCTGGGCTTTATCAATCAATAGACTAACTAATCGAAATTAGTTCATGCCATATTTTTTCAGTTTCTTACGTAGCGTACCACGGTTGATACCCATCATGTTCGCAGCGCGAGTCTGATTGCCACGCGTGTACTGCATGATCATATCTAGAAGAGGTTGTTCAACTTCAGCCAGTACCAACTCGTAAAGGTCGTTTACGTCTTGGCCGTTAAGCTGTGCAAGGTAGTTTTTGACAGAAGCTTTGACTGAATCACGTAAAGGCTTTTGTGTGATTTGGTCTTGTGAAGTAACAGTAGTAACAGTTAGTGCTTCTGAATTTAGATTTTGTTCGAACATATTCGGTCTAGCTCTTCTCTAATTATGATGCAACGTTTTCAAAATACGCTTCAAGGACATCAAGTTGCTCGTTGGCAGCCTCAATACCATTGAAGGTACGGCGAAACTCAAGCGCTGTCTCATGCTCTTTTAGGTACCATCCCACGTGTTTGCGTGCGATACGTGGTCCTAAAAACTCTCCATAAAACTCATGCAGAGCGGCAACATGATCCAACATAATGCTTTTTACTTCCAACGTTGGAAGCTCGGGCATATGAGTGCCGTGATCCAAAAAATAACGGATTTGGTTAAAAATCCACGGACGACCTTGTGCAGGGCGTCCAATCATTAGGGCGTCTGCTCCAGTAGTCTCTAGAACATACTTGGCCTTTTCTGGGCTATCGATATCTCCATTGGCGATAACCGGGATCGAAATGGCCTGTTTGACGGCACGAATGCTGTCGTATTCGGCTTCCCCTTTGTACATACAGGTTTTTGTTCTGCCATGCAGAGCGAAAGCTTGAATGCCACATTGTTCTGCCAGTTTGGCGATCTCGACACAATTTTTATTGTCGGGATCCCAACCAGTTCGAGTTTTGAGGGTCACAGGAACCTCAACCGCGTCCACTACTGATTTGAGAATGCTCTCAATGATATCCGGATACTTCAGTAGTGCCGAACCGGCTAACTTCTTGTTTACTTTCTTGGCCGGACACCCCATGTTGATGTCGATGATTTGCGCACCGTTTTCAACACTAAATTGAGCTGCTTCAGCCATTTGCTGTGGATCGGAACCCGCAATTTGCACAGAGCGAATACCAGATTCACCTTCATGCACCATACGTTGCTTCGACTTCGATGTTTTCCACACTTTGGGGTTTGAGGACATCATTTCACTGACGGCCATCCCCGCACCATATTGAAGGCACAATTCACGAAACGGTCTATCGGTCACACCTGCCATAGGTGCGACGATGAGATTGTTTGGCAATGTGTACGGTCCAATTTTCAAAACATCGATCACAGTTTTGAGTAGTAAGGGCGCGCATTTTACGCATTTTTTCGGTGCGTGAAAAGACTAATATTTAGTCAATTGGCAAATGTTTGCTATTTTGTATAAAAATCAGTCAATTAGTGGGTTAAGCTTTCTTCCCAGAGATGCGGCACCATTCACTTTGTTCGGCAATTGGGTCAAGTTTGAAGCTATCACGGTAATGATTAGCAACATCTTCGGCCTGTGTATCCAGTACTCCAGACATGGCCAAGTCGCCAGAGGGTTTCACCAGTGAAGTAATCACTTGGTTTAATTCTCGTAATGGCGCAGCCAAAATGTTGGCCACAACAACGTCTGCTTGAAGGGATTCAGGCTGATTTTCTGGTAAGTAAAGTTCTAATTGGTCGGCAACACCGTTTCGTCCAGCGTTATCTTTAGAGGCAAGTATTGCTTGAGGATCAATATCAATACCGATCACTTTGGCTGCGCCTAATTTGATTGCAGCGATGGCTAAGATGCCCGAGCCACATCCAAAATCGATGACGGTTTTACCTTGTAGATCGAGGCTTTCTAGCCATTCGAGACACAGTGCTGTGGTTGGGTGTGTTCCCGTGCCAAAGGCAAGACCAGGATCCAGCATCACATTGACGGCATCAGGCTCTGGGATATCGCGCCAGCTTGGGCAGATCCATAGACGCTCTCCAAACTTCATCGGGTGGAAATTCTCCATCCATTCGCGCTCCCAATCTTTGTCTTCAAGCTGCTCAACTTTATGAGCAAAGCCGGCTGCAAGCAGATTAGTTGCTTTAATCGTCTCCAGAATCCATGAGGTATCGGCTTCTGCATCATAGAGGGCTAGGATGTCTGTATCACCCCAAAGTCTTGTTTCGCCTGGCAGAGGCTCAAATACAGGGGTATCTTTCGCGTCTAGGAAAGTCACCGATAGTGCGCCAGTTTCTTCCATTAGCATATCGCCAATAATTTCTGCGTTGTCGTCGGTCGCGTTCAGTTTTATTTGGATCCAAGGCATGGCATTCGCCCTCTATAAATAATTTGGCAGGAGTGTAGCAGGAAAGGGGGTTTTGTTCATCTTAGTAAAAACAAAGCCCGCACGAGGCGGGCTTAGAAGTCTTTATAGCATCGAATTAATGAATACCGAGTTTTTTCTCTAGGTAGTGGATGTTCGCACCACCGTGCTGGAAGTTTTCATCATTCATGATTTCAACTTGCAGTGGGATGTTGGTTTTTATGCCCGTTACGATCATCTCACCCAATGCATTTTTCATACGAGAGATAGCAACGTCACGGTTTTCACCGTAAGTAATCAGCTTACCAATCATCGAGTCGTAATGCGGAGGGACCGTGTATCCCGTATAGATATGAGAATCCCAACGAACGCCCATACCACCTGGCGCATGGAAGCGATCAATTTTACCTGGGCAAGGTAGGAATTTCTCTGGGTCTTCTGCGTTAATGCGGCACTCAATCGCGTGACCACGCAGCTTGATGTCATCTTGTGTGAAAGACAGTGGCTGGCCCGCAGCAACACGCAGTTGCTCTTTGATGAGGTCGATACCTGTCACCATTTCGGTCACAGGGTGCTCTACCTGAATACGGGTATTCATTTCAATGAAATAGAATTCGCCATTTTCGTACAAAAACTCGAACGTACCTGCACCACGATAACCAATTTCAATACAAGCTCGCGTACAGCGCTCACCGATGTACTTACGCATTTCTTCGGTAATACCTGGTGCTGGCGCTTCTTCGACAACCTTCTGGTGACGACGTTGCATTGAGCAATCACGCTCACCAAGATGGATTGCACCACCTTGACCATCGGCAATTACTTGAACTTCAACGTGACGAGGGTTCTCAAGGAATTTCTCCATGTACACGATGTCGTTGTTAAATGCCGCTTTGGCTTCGGCACGTGTCATAGCAATGGCTTCGATAAGCTCAGGCTCACTGCGTACAACGCGCATACCACGACCGCCGCCACCGCCAGAGGCTTTGATGATCACGGGGTATCCAATGCGCTTAGCGTGAGCTTTGTTAAGTGCGTCATCGTCGTTGAGTGGACCATCAGAACCAGGAACACAAGGTACGCCTGCTTTTTTCATCGAGTTGATGGCGGACACTTTGTCTCCCATCAAACGGATGGTATCAGCGGTTGGGCCAACAAAAATGAAGCCACTTTGCTCGACCTGCTCAGCAAAGTCAGCGTTTTCTGACAAGAAACCGTAGCCAGGGTGGATCGCAACAGCGCCTGCAACTTCAGCGGCAGAGATGATACGTGGAATGTTTAGGTAGCTATCGATACCGCGAGCAGGACCAATACAGATGGTCTCATCCGCTAGCAATACGTGTTTAAGGTCGCGGTCTGCCGTTGAGTGAACGGCAACGGTTTTGATGCCTAGTTCTTTACAGGCACGCAAAATACGTAGCGCGATCTCACCACGGTTGGCGATGACAATTTTGTCTAACATAATTAAACCTTATTATTCGATAACCACAAGAGCTTGGTCAAACTCAACAGGTTGACCATCTTCAACCAAAATAGCGGTGATCACACCAGACTTATCCGATTCGATTTGGTTCATCATTTTCATCGCTTCTACGATGCACAAAGTGTCACCTTCAGCAACGGTTTGGCCAACTTCAATAAATGGCTTCGCTTCTGGCGTTGGAGCACGGTAGAACGTACCAACCATTGGCGAAAGTACTTGGTGACCAGTCGGTGCTGCAGGGGCTGCTTCAACCGCAGCTGCAACTGGTGCTGCTGCCGCTACTGGTGCCGCGGCTACCGGAGCTGCCACTTGAACAGGAGCAGCAGCGGGTGCTGGGCTGTGACGGCTGATACGTACCGACTCTTCACCTTCAGCAATTTCTAGCTCGGCAATGCCAGACTCTTCCACAAGTTCAATCAGTTTTTTTATTTTACGAATATCCATGATCTGTTCTCTAATGTTTGTTATTGGAGCTATGGATTCCATAGCAAGCCTAGTTGTTATTTGGCGTGCAGCTGTTTAATTGCTGAACGCAATGCCAATTCGTAGCCCTGAGGGCCGAGTCCACAAATCACACCTACTGCCACATCGGAGAGATAGGAGTGATGACGGAATTCTTCTCTTGCGTGAACATTCGATAAATGCACTTCAATGAATGGGATTGAGACTCCCAACAATGCGTCTCGAAGGGCCACGCTAGTATGAGTAAATGCGGCGGGATTAATGATGATAAAATCCACGTCGTTTTGTGCATTATGAATTGCCTCTATGAGCTCGTATTCGCGATTAGATTGTATATGAGACAACGAAACTTGCTCAGAAGTTGCAAAATGCTCAAGATCTTCAATGATTTGTGCCAGTGTGTGTTGACCATAGACGCCAGGCTCTCTTGTGCCGAGCAAATTTAGATTTGGACCATTGATAACCAGAATGTTGAATTTTGCTGCCATTGTGCTCTTAAAATCCTTTAACGTGGGTACAAAACCTAAAGTGGTGGTTGTACTGACAAAGTCGCGTTGAAACTAGTGGCAATTTTGGTACATAACTGCATTTTTTGCAATATTATAGTGAATTCGCAGCAAATCTCAGCAAAATACTGGTCTTATCAGCTAAGTTATCAACCCGAGCCCAGTATTAATCAACCTTTGGCTATATAGGTTAACTGCCAACTTTTGATGCGAAAGCAACCTAATATTGTTCAGTTGCCAATCTTTTGACCTATTTCCACTCTCTAAATTAGATGCAATTTTGATGCAAAAAAAGGCTCAACCAGAAGTCGAGCCAAAAAGGATGCAAATTGTGTGAACTGGATTTACAAAGGGGGGTTAAGCCAGTTCTGCTTTCTCTGCAATTAACTTCTCTACCACGCTTGGATCCGCGAGTGTTGAAGTATCACCAAGGTTGCTCGTATCACCGGTGGCAATCTTACGTAAGATCCGGCGCATAATTTTACCTGAACGTGTTTTTGGCAATGAGTCTGTCCAATGCAATACGTCAGGAGTGGCGATTGGACCAATTTCTTTACGAACCCAATCTTTAACTTCTTTGTGCAGCTCAACTGATGGGATTTCTCCATCATTAAGAGTGATGTACGCATAAATAGCTTGGCCTTTAATATCGTGAGGAATACCTACGATGGCGGCTTCAGCAATTTTATCAAAGGCAACTAAGGCCGATTCAATCTCTGCGGTGCCCATACGGTGCCCAGACACATTAAGAACATCATCGACGCGACCGGTGATCCAGTAGTATCCATCTTCGTCACGTCGAGCACCGTCACCGGTAAAGTACATGCCCCTGAAGGTCGAGAAATAGGTCTGTTCGAAACGCTCATGATCGCCATAAACAGTGCGCATTTGACCAGGCCACGAATCGAGGATCACAAGATTACCCTCTGTTGCTCCATCAATTACGTTACCCATGTTGTCGACAAGCGCGGGTTGAACGCCAAAGAATGGGCGAGTTGCCGAACCAGGTTTAAGGTCTGTTGCACCTGGCAGCGGTGTGATCAAGATGCCGCCTGTTTCGGTCTGCCACCAGGTATCGACAATCGGTGAATCTTCGTTGCCAATTGTGCGGTAGTACCATTCCCATGCTTCAGGGTTAATGGGTTCACCAACCGAGCCCATAATGCGCAAACTACTGCGAGTTGTACCTTCAATGGCTTCGTCACCTTTGGCCATCAAAGCGCGAATTGCGGTAGGCGCGGTATACAATATGTTGACTTGGTGCTTATCGACCACTTCGCTCATGCGGCTCGTTGCAGGGTAGTTTGGTACACCTTCAAAAAGAATGGTTTGTGCGCCATTTGAGAGTGGGCCGTAGACTAAGTAAGTGTGGCCAGTGATCCAACCCACGTCAGCAGTACACCAGAATACTTCGCCGGGTTGATAATCGAACACGTACTTGAAGGTCATTGTTGCGTATACCAAGTAACCGCCAGTGGTGTGTAGTACGCCCTTAGGTTTACCGGTTGAACCAGAGGTATAAAGAATAAACAGTGGGTCTTCGGCGTTCATTGGCTCCGGTGGGCAGTCATCGGATACATCAGCAATGGCTTCGTGCCACCACACATCACGGCCTTCATGCCAGTCAACGTCACCACCAGTGCGTTTGAATACGACCACAGAGCTGATGCTGTTAACGTCAGGGTTTTCTAATGCTTGGTCGACATTTTTCTTAAGAGGAACTGCGCGACCTCCACGAACCCCTTCGTCCGCGGTAATGACAACCTTGGCGTCAGAGTCATTGATGCGTCCAGCGAGAGCTTCTGGAGAGAAACCACCAAATACAACAGTATGGACAGCGCCAATACGCGTACAGGCAAGCATGGCTACCGCAGCTTCAGGGACCATTGGCATGTAGAGACAAACAACATCACCTTTCTTAACCCCTTGAGCTTTTAGTGCGTTTGAAAAGCGACATACATCTTTGTGCAGTTCGTTGAAGGTGATTTTTTTATCATCGTTTGGATCATCACCTTCCCAGATAATGGCAACTTCGTCACCACGTTCAGCCAAATGACGGTCGATACAGTTAGCGGATACATTCAGTTTGCCATCTTCAAACCAGCGAATATCTACATGGCCAGTGTCGAATGAGGTCTGCTTCACTTTGGTAAAGGGTTCGATCCAATCAACAATTTTTCCGTGCTCGGCCCAAAATCCTTCAGGGTCGCTGACCGAACGCTGGTACATGTCTAGGTAAGTATCGTTGTCTGCATGGGTCTGGGCTTGAATCGACGCTTTAACAGGGTAAATGTGGGCTTCACTCATTATTCTCTCCTTGTGAATAGGTCGCAAGTAACTGCTATGTGACTTGCTAGTGGTATAACTTTCAATGACTGGGCGCGTTTCGACAATTAGACTTTAGGATGAATGAGCGTTAGCTCACTGCGATAAAGACCGTGAATTACTTAGATGGATAGGTCGAGTGAGCAAAAGTTGGAAAGCTACCATGGGTTAATCTGACATAGATTAGCGCCGCTACAATTGCATCAGCTAAGGCGTTATGCTTATTGGTAATAGGAATGTCTAGATGCCGACAAATGGCGTCCATACTTAAGTCAAAGTAGCCATTTGGAAGCTGCTGTTCCAATTTGTCGTGGTAGATATCGGCCACTTCGATAATGCGATTGGGGAGTGGGAATCCTTTATGTTTGATACAGGCTAAATCTAAGATTTTTTTGTCGTACCGAATGTGATAGCCCACAATGGGGCGGTTTCCAATAAAGCTTATCAGAGCTTCGAGAGCCTCTTCTTCTGTGGCTCCTTGCACCAAATCTTGATGGCGTATTTGATGCACTTTTACCGAGTCTTCTGCCAGTGAGTCGGGTGGGAGCAACTTGATTTCAAAAGGCTGACTGGTTAAGACGCGGTTACCCACAATTTTAGTCGCGGCTATAGAAACCAGCTCGGCATGCAGTGGGTCTAGGCTTGTGGTCTCGCAATCTAGTGCAACGTACTCCTCGCCACGATGCGGCTCAAATAGGTGCGCATAGGGAGACTCTTTAAACTTGTGTTTCCACCAAATTCGCGTCAACCAATTCATACTGGGTACCTAGTCTCTAATTTGATAGTGAAAGCCAAGCAACTGCTTAAATTTCTTCACTACGTGTAAGGCATGTCTAAGTAAGTCTCGTTCTGTACGTTCCAGGTGCTCAGTGTGCACCAATGAATCGGTCTGCTCGGCATCCATCTGTTGAGCAAGACGCAATTTAGTCAGCAGTTTGAACGCTTCACTAAGGTTATCTGCGGTGTCGGGTTCAAGCATTTTACGCTCTTGTAGTGTCTCAATGCGCTCAAAGGTATTTCTGGCGGTGATCCCATACTCTAATGCCAGTGTTCGAATCCCGTGCACGATGGGGAATATGCCGCCTTTTTTTAAATCGAGTCCCTGTTTGTTCTTTTTCACATTACCAAACAAGGTGAGCGGCACCGAGAATTGCAAGGCTGGACGAACAAATTCTTGCAACATCAGCATGTTGCCTTTGAGCTTCTGTTGGGTTGGTAGCAAGACATTCTCTAGCATCGCTTTGTCACCTGCGACGGCATGCGCATCGGCAAAGATGGATAAATTCATCGCATCAGTTGGCTGAGCTGATGCAATCCATTTTGCTAATGTGTTCTTCCATGCGCTCTCGTTTCGCACCCAAAATTCGTTATTCACCATGACTCGGCCTGGGCAAGGCGGATAACCTAATTTTAGTAGTGTTTGACTGAGCTGCTCCATAATTTGGTCGCACTGATGCCATTCTAATCCGTCTTTTATGATCAGCGCGTTGTCCTGATCGGTCTTCAATATTTGCTCGCCTCGTCCTTCAGAGCCAAGTACAACCAAACATATTTGGTCGTGAAGCGCTGGGGGCACCACTAGTTCAAACGCTTTCTCTATAATCTGCTCATTGACGGCCGAAATGAGCTCCATAATGAATCGCGTGCGGATGCCGCGACTGAGTAAGCTGTCGACCAATTGCTTCTGTTTGTTGGAGGCGAGAGCGAGCTCATCAATCGTATTTGCACGAGCAATGGCGAGTGTAAGGACGTGAGAGTGAGTCGAGAATGTACTCAAAATTTGAGTCATGTCGAGCATGCCCACCGCTTGATTGCCATCACACACCATGAGGCGCTTCATTCGCTGGCGGGTCATCATGACCATGGCGTTAAATAAAAACTCCCCCACATCGACATGTACTACAGGGAATGTGGCAATTTTGCCGATCTCAACATCTAAGGGTAAGCGATCGATGGTGAGCGCATGCAGCATATTAGTACGAGTAATGATGGCATACGGGTGAGCATGTGGGTGTGCCTTGACTCTGGGATCTTCTGGGTCCAGTTCGACTAAGGCACTATCCACTCCTTGCTTCTTAAGAGTTTCAGAAACTTGGTCGAGTGGGGTCGTTGCGCTCAGCAACACTGGAGGGGAAAATATTGAATCGTCGACTTGAGTCAGGATGAACTCGGCAATGTTTTTCTGTTGCTGCGCCTCTTCGATCAATGCTTGTCGCTTGGCCAAGTTGTTGTCAAAGTAGGCGGCAAACTCCCCATTTTGCTGATAAAACTCGACAAAGACTTCTTTAGGCAGCAGGTAGACCAGCGTATCTTCTAATGCCACATAGTTGTGCCTAGCACTCTCCTCGAACATCGCTCTGAGATCAAAAAGATCATCATTACCATAATGGGCAAAGACTTCGTCACTGCCTACATCACGCTCTTCTACCGTCCCTTTTAACATGATAAACAGAGCATTTTGAGGCTGATTGGCGCTGATCAGTTCATCACCGTTGCGGTAATAGGCAACATCTAGAGAGGCTTCCAGCTTAGACTGCTGCGATGCGTCCAATCGATCAAATGGAGGGGATTGCATGTCGAAATTATCAGGCATAAGCAAACGGACCTTGTGAAAAGTGCATACCTCCAGTCTCGCAAATTCCCCATTATCCTCCAGACGACTTTGGTCTAATGGGGAAAGTCTCTCAGCAATAAACCTTCCCTATTTATCCAACGGATTAGGCGTATAATTGTTGGGTCCTTCTGTCATTACTGGTTTCGCCCTCTATGCAACGCTCTAGTCCTTACGCTTGGTTATCCACCTATTTGGTCGGCTTTTTCTTCACTTATGGCGTCTATTTGCCATTCTGGGGACTGTGGTTCGAGTCGCAACACGTGGATGCAAGTGACATTGGGGTACTGATTGGTTTAGGTTTGGCTTCTCGATGCGTTGCTAATCTATTTATTACTCCTCGATTTTCACGCATGGAAAGAATTTTACCGGCACTACGGTGGATGACTATCGGTGCATGTATTACCCTTGGCGCGCACTTATTTACTGGCCAAAGCTTTTGGTTAATGGCCACTGCCACCGTTTTGTTCAATCTCTTCCTCGGACCCATCACCCCGCTATCGGACTCTATGGCGAATTACTACGCCAAGCTAAAAACCTTGGATTACGGGCGAACTCGTTTATGGGGTTCTATTGCCTTTGTGGCGGGCTCAACCATTGTTGGGTATTTAGTGGCTAACTTTGGTTCGCAGATGATTTTGTATACGGCACTGCTCGGTTTGGCTGTGTCTTACCTGCTAGTGCTAAGAACCCCCGCCGTGTTGCCGACGTCAGAAACTCAAACCCATCAATCAAAAGTGAAGCTGCTTGCGCTGCTAAGAAAGCCAAGTGTGCTTCGATTTATTGTGTTGGTATCGCTGATTCAAGGGAGTCATGCTGCCTACTATGGTTTTTCGGCTATTCACTGGAAAGGGGCAGGGATCTCTGAGGACATTATTGGGTACCTTTGGAGCTTAGGTGTTATTTCGGAAATCTTGGTGTTTGCCATGAGCCGACGATGGTTTTCCGGCTTAGGGCTACAAGCTTTGTTCACCATGGCCTCGATTGGCGTGATGCTGCGATGGGGACTTACAGCCGCCACGACCGATATTGTCGCGTTGGTGGTTGTGCAGTCATTACACGGTGTCACTTTTGCGTTGGCGCACATCGCCGCAATCCGCTATATCCAAATGGCACCAGAAGTAGAAATGGTGCCGCTGCAAGCACTCTATAACGCTTTGCCAATGGGGGCGGTTTTAGCTCTAATGACTGCGGTGAGCGGCTGGGGCTATCAGCATTATGGGTCGCAGGTGTTTTGGGTGATGGCTGTAATGGGGCTGATCGCAATGGTGATTAAGGTTTCACCTAAAACTAAGCCTGTAGCACAGAATGCGAGCTAAACATTTGAGTTTACTTACATTCATCGCTTAAATTGTAGGTAGGAGTCAATCACACAGGGACGAGGTGATGGAAGGCTGGATAGTGATACCGGTATCACTCACCTACTTAGGTGTGCTTTTTTTGATCGCATGGTATGGCGATCGACGCCCCAATTGGTTGTCAAAATGGCGCCCATGGATCTACAGCCTATCGATCGCGGTGTATTGCACGTCCTGGACCTTTTTCGGGACTGTTGGCCAAGCGACCAGTAACCCTTGGTCGTTTTTACCTATCTATATTGCTCCCATTATTGTGTTTGTATTTGGCTGGCGCCTGCTCGCTAGATTGATCTTAGTGGCCAAGCGAGAGCACATTACCTCTATTGCCGATTTTATCGCGGCGCGTTATGGAAAGTCTCAAGCTTTAGCGGTTACGGTGACACTGATTGCTGTGGCAGGCATTCTTCCCTATATATCACTGCAGTTGCGTGGCATCACTATGGGGCTCAATGTCATTGCGCCCGATTTAAGTGAACAGTTAGGTTACCAGCAGGCGCACATCTCTTGGTTTGTTGTTGCCGGCCTTGCTCTATTTACAATGCTATTTGGTACAAGGCACATTGATAGCACAGAGCACCACCGTGGAATGATGATGGCGATTGCCTTTGAGTCAATCATTAAACTGGTGGCGTTTCTGATTGTTGGTGGTTTTATTTGGATGGTCGCCATCGAACGCCCAGACATTCGTCTGGCTGACGTTGCGTCGCAAACCTATCAATCGCCAAAATTGGCGTCTATGGCGATTCATACTTTGCTGACGATGGCGGCGATAATCTGTTTACCTCGTCAGTTTCACACCATGGTGGTTGAGAATGAGCGGCCACAAGATCTCCATACCGCGCGATGGCTGTTCCCACTCTATTTGGTGTTAATGGGCATATTTGTATTGCCCATCGCGTGGGCAGGTCAGGCGTTGTTGACTGGAGAGCCAGCTGACTCGTACGTGATCAGTTTGCCGCTGTCGTTGGGTGCTCACGATATGGCCCTGCTGGCGTTCTTAGGTGGGACCTCCGCGGCCAGCGGTATGGTGATTGTATCGACCATTGCTCTTGCCATTATGGTGTCAAATGATCTAGTACTGCCGCTATTGCTGCGCCGACTTAAGCTGAGCCAGCGAACCTACGCGCACTTTTCGGGATTGCTGCTTAATATCCGTCGTGGCTTGATTTTATTGATGCTCATGGGGGCATGGGCGTTTTATATGGCGCTCGATAGCATCACCTCGTTGTCGGCCATTGGCCTACTTTCGTTTGCGGCCATCGCGCAATTTGCTCCAGCACTGATAGGTGGCCTCTACTGGCGCTATGCCAATAAGAAAGGGGCATTTGTAGGGCTGTTATCTGGTTTTGTGGTGTGGTTAATCACACTGATGAATGAAATGTCGCTGTTGGCAGGAGACTCGGACAGCAACCCGCTATTGTGGCTGATAACGCCGCCTAGCTATATCGAGTCATGGCAGATCACATCGTCTGACTGGGGCATGTTGATTAGCCTCGTCATTAACACGACCTGTTTTGTATTGGTTTCTCTCTTTACTCGTCCCAGTTTAAGTGAGCGGCTTCAATCTGCGTCCTTTGTTGGAATGCAACTTGAAGAAGCGGAAAACGTCACTCTCTATCAAAGCCGCGTATCGGTTGCCGAGCTAGAGATGCTTGCGTCTCGATTTGTTGGTCGTAGCCGAGCGAAAAGTGCATTCATTACTTTTTGGCGCCAGCACGGCACACAGCTCATGCCAAGCCAGCAAGCTCCCGCGACTTTGATTCGACATACTGAACGGTTATTGGCAGGTGTATTTGGCGCGTCATCTGCGAAGTTAGTACTCACTTCGGCCTTGCAGGGTAAAAACATGCAGTTGGAGGAAGTGGCCACGATCGTTGATGAAGCCTCAGAGTTATACGACTTTAGCCGAGGGTTATTGCAAGGGGCCATCGAACATATTGGCCAAGGCATTGCAGTGGTGGATAAGCAGTTGAGGCTGGTGGCATGGAATCAGCGCTATTTAGAGCTGTTTGACTTTCCTGCTGGGTTAATTCGCGTTGGTCGTCCTATCGCCGATGTGATTCGACACAATGCGCAGCAAGGATTGTGTGGTCCCGGTGATCCAGAAGTACATGTGCGCAAAAGGGTTTATCACTTAGAACAGGGCACGCGACACACTTCGTCGCGGATACGACCAGACGGTCGAGTGATTGAGGTTCAGGGTAACCCAATGCCTGGCGGGGGGTTTGTAATGAGCTTTACCGACATCACTGTGTTTAGAGAAGCGGAGAAAGCCCTTAAGCAATCTAATGAGCTGTTGGAAACTCGCGTGTTAGAAAGGACTAGAGAGTTAGAGGAGCTGAATAAGCGATTGGTCTCGGCCACTCAGCGAGCAGAGCTAGAATCGCACTCCAAATCCAGGTTTTTGGCCGCGGTAAGTCATGACTTGATGCAACCGCTAAATGCCGCTCGACTGTTCGCATCATCTCTTAGTGAAATTGCGCCGCAAAACGACATTAAGCAAATGTCGAACAAAGTGGAAAGTGCTCTAGAGTCTGCGGAAGATCTAATTGGTGATCTGCTTGATATTTCTCGCATTGAGTCAGGAAAAATGCAGGCGCAAATCACTCAATTTAAGCTAGATGATGTGATGAGTACGCTCGCCAATGAGTTTGAGCAGTTGGCGATCGGTAACGACATAGAATTCCATTGTATTTCCACTGACATGATTGTTGAATCAGACCCTAAATTATTGCGAAGAATCTTACAGAACTTTCTTACCAACGCATTTCGCTATTCGCCCAAAGGCAAAGTTGTATTAGGGGCAAGACGTGATGGAGAGTGTGTTCGCATAGAAGTATGGGACAACGGTGTTGGGATACCCCATAACAAGCAGCAAGAGATTTTTGAAGAGTTCACCCGAGTGGAGCAGGTTAGAGCAGAGCAAGGATTGGGCTTAGGACTGGCGATTTCCAAAGGGCTAGCGCAACTACTTGGGCACACGATTTCTCTGCAATCATGGCACAACTTGGGCAGCGTATTCTCTGTTCAAGTCGCAAGAAAAGAAGCGGTTGCCCCTATAGTGGCCGAGACGGTTTCGCCTGTGAAAGAGCAAGACCTCTCTCATCTCAATGTCCTGTGTGTAGACAATGAAGCCGACATATTGGATGGCATGCAAACCTTGCTGGCTCGCTGGGGTTGCCAAGTAGCGTTGGCCGCAGATGTTGTTCAAAGTATGAAACACATCGAGGAAGGCTTTATTCCTGACGTTGTATTTTCTGATTACCGTTTGGATCACGATCGAACAGGATTAGAAGTACTGCAGCAATGCCGTTTGAGGTTGGGCGATAGCTTCGTCGGCGTAATCATTAGTGCAGATCGTACTGACGAGATGATGAGCGGGATAAAAAGCAATGGATTCAGTTTTATGCCTAAACCCGTAAAACCGTTGAAATTGCGCGCGGTACTTAATCGCGCCTAGAGCGAAAATAGTCATTGGAAATATTCATTAAGAAGCATCGATTCGGTAGGCAGGTTAGTCGTTTGTTTGCCCGCTAGGAGGCGTCATGTTGCATCAAGTATTGGTCACTCTTCGCAAGCCATTTATTAAAATGGTGCCAATTCCTACCCCGTCAAAAGTTGAGGGGGAAAATGCCCTCGATCAGTTAGGGGAGGTGTGTCAAACATTTGGGCTCTCTCACCCACTGATCGTAACCGATCCTATGCTGGTAAAGTTAGGGCTATTGGAGTTAGTGACTCAGCAACTCTCGGAGTGTGGCATTGGCTTTTCGGTGTTTTCTAAAGTGACACCCGATCCAGATTTTGAAATAGTCAGAGAAGGGGTTATCCAGTTTCACACCGAGCAGTGCGATGGTGTCATTGCACTGGGCGGAGGCTCTCCTATGGATTGTGGTAAAGCCATCTCAGCCAGTGCTAAGACCGGTAAAGACGTGGCTAAGCTACTTGGTATCCTAAAGGTAAGGCGCCGGCCTTACCCCGTTATCGCTATCCCAACAACCGCAGGCACCGGATCTGAAACAACGGTGGCCGCAGTGATCAGTGATCCTGTGTCACGCACTAAGCCTAACATTACCGATCCCTTTATTGTTCCGCGTGCTGCGTTGCTCGACCCAAGCTTAATGATTGGTTTGCCTGCAAGCATAACAGCGCAAACAGGTATTGATGCCCTTACTCACGCCATTGAGGCCTACATTAGTGGGTACAGCAATACTTATACCCGCTCGCTGTGCGTGCAAGCGGTGAAACAAATTCTTGAATCCTTGCCGGTAGCGTTTCACGATGGCCAGAACCTTAACGCTCGAGCAGCGCTTGCCCAAGCAAGTTTTGATGCAGGATTGGCGTTTACCAGAAGCTATGTCGGCTATGTTCACGCAGTGGCTCATCAATTGGGCGCGTTTTACCATGTGCCCCATGGTCTGGCCAATGCTATTGTGCTGCCTAAAGTTCTCCGGTTTACCTTACACCGAAATCCCACACCCATTGCTCAATTGGCCGATGAGGTCATGGGGCGACAAGACGGAACCGATACTGAACGTGCCATTCAATTTATCGAGTCTGTTGAAAGCCTACTCGGTCAACTGAACATTCCACTCACCGTTCCAGAGCTGTTGGAAGAAGATATCTCTGCGCTAGCTAAACAAGCGATCGCTGAAGCGTTTGGTCAATATCCAGTCCCAGCCGTAATGACGCAATCACAATGTGAGCAATTGCTTTTGTCTTTAGTCGAGAGATAGAGACGTGCTATAGACTAGCGTCTATGAATATCAATTAACGATACTAGGTTATTCGTTGCATCGTCGAGCGCAGAAATGAGCGAACCGTCGGTATGGCACTGCTCTGTGATATTGATAGACTCAAACAGCGACTCAAGCGTTTTCTTAAAGTTTATAGGAAGAAACTCGCAATGTTCTTCGGCAAAATCTATGAGCCGCTTTTCACCAGGGTGAGGGATCTTATTGAGTGCGAATAACACGTCAAAATAGCTAGCTAGGTATTCGTTTGTTCGGTGAAGCACGCTGAATGAATCTTGTCTAAGCAGCGCCTTTTTAATCTGCTTTGGGTAATTTGGGAACGCATCGCACAGCAGTGGTAGGTTTTTCTCAATAATTGCGTTTGCAAGAGCGTCTGGGTAAGGCAGTCCAAATGTTTGTTTCAGTTGACTGAGCTTATTGTCTCGCTCAAACAGAATTTGGCAGTTGAGGAGGTTAGCCCAAAAGCACGTAGTGTATCCAAGGGAGACTTGGTGCTGGTTAATTAATGCGTCTAAATCTTGCTCCATATCGTCTAAATTGCGGTAGATTATTTCTACTTCTGTGCCGCTTTTGAGTACTCCGTCATCTTCGGTTTCCCAAAACGTCTGGTTAAGCTCCATCGATTGACAGTATTTGTCCGTGATCTGTTTACGAAGTTGAACAGACAGTGGCTGGTTGAGGTACACATAGAGATCGAAATCGGACCATTTGTCGTTCATCGACAGGGTGTGTGATCCCCCCAAAGCGATACATTCAACTTCAGCTTGCTGGGTAAGCTCTTCAATCAGACCTTTTAGAAAGGGATCGGTCAGTGTGCTGGTCATTTATAGACTCCGAATAATGAATTTTTATAAGAATAGACAACTTAGGTTACGCAATGTGAGCGACAGCTCTAGAAATGTTCATTTGTTGGACAGCGACACCGATTGTGTAAAAATTCGCATTGTTGAAAACCCGAAGCTGATGAAAACTCTTTACTCTTAGTGATATCGGCACCCGAAGTAGCGGATGTGTACCAAACGGACGTAAGGAACAGGGCAGGGCATGAACAAATATTTATGGCTACATATTAGAAAAGCAGGTGGGACTTCACTGAAAGAAATTTTGGGCCCAAGTTACGCAGTGTCTGAGTGGAAATATGGCACGCCGTTTGTCGCACTAGACAAAAGCCAGTGGAATAACAACCTCAATAATCACTTAGTGTCACTGGGTGAGTACGAATATAAAAGAATGTTGTTTGCACAGAAATTTTTATATACCGAGCAAGAATTTGCAGAGATGTATAAATTTGCCATAGTACGTAACCCCTATTTTCGTGCTGTTTCGTGCTGGAAGTACCTGACTAAACACTGGACGCTAACCAAACCAAGGCTAATGATGGCTAAGCGAAGCTTCCCTTACTTTCTCGATATGTTGCCAGAGTTTTGGGAAACGCGCTTTGACCGACATGTGAGTACCCATACCGCACCAATGTGGCAAGACATCACCGATGAACACGGACTTGTACTGCTTGATGATGTGTTTAAGCTCGAGAACATTCACAATGATATTGTGACCATTTGCGATAAGTTGGGTGTGGAGCAGCACGCTCTCAAAAAGAAAAACTCGAGTAATATCAATAATTATGATGAGTACTTAACCCCCAAGAATATAGCCAGAATTGAACGTCTATACCACGAAGATATTGAGCACTTTGGTTATACGCCAAAATGATGATTGGTTGCCACTCTAGGTAACCTAATTCATCAAAGAGTAGTGTCGTAAATATGCCGTTAAAAATAGTTCTATTTTGCTAAGAAAAAGTCGCTACAATACGCTCGCTATTACACCTAGGGAGCGCGCCGTGACCATTCAATCTAAAGACAAGCAAGCGATACAAACCACCCTCGACTTTATTGATCGCTTGCACAGTTCAGGTTGCCCTCCGCACTCCGTTGTTAAATATACCTACCGTTATGCGCATGCAAGAATGCAGAAAGTCGCTCTCGATATCACGCCCACCAAAGTGATGGCAGTGTTTGAAGAGCCAGAGCATGTGACGGTGCTGCAAAAAAAACCACTTCCGGTCATCAATTTAAGAATGCTAGTAGAGACTATTTCTGCTTTAAAACAAAGCCGACAAGCGATACAACAGCATCCTTACTCTTTATGGTTGCAATGCTTAGCTTTTATATTAATTCCGCCTAGCTACCTATGTTTGGTTGGCAGTACATTGCCTGCTGTAGGTATATCGGCGATTTTGGGATTATTAGTTTGGGTAGTATGCCGTGTGTTTACCGATGAACGGGCAATTATCGTGGAGTTTGTCGCGGCATTTTTGGTGGCCTTTATTGTCGGGTTGCTGTCGTCGCTAGACCCCGGCTTACCTGTTTATGCGCTGTGTATTTCCGCCATAGTATTATTCGTACCTGGGCTCACTGTAACCAATGCACTGGAGAGTTTGGCTCATAATGACTTTGGGTCAGGGATAGAGCTTCTGGCGCAAAGTTTACTCATCATATTAAAGCTATTTATTGGCATTGTGCTAGGAATTAGCCTGGCGAATACCGTCCTACCACACCCTTCTGAAACGCACTACATTAATGAAGTACCGCTACTTTTGCATGTCTTTGGTTTAGTAGGCATTTCCGCAGCCCTAGGGGTGGTATTTAATGCTCGTTGGGTCGATATAGTATTTGCATTCCCTGCAGCCATTGTTGGGATGTGGGGGCCGCTTTACATAACCAACGATTGGGTTATTGGAACCTGGATCAGTACCATGATCATCACTTGTTATGGCTTGGTGATGGGCAAGGTTAGGCAAGTGCCTCCCTTGGTGTACATCATGCAAGGGATTATCATCTTAGTTCCAGGTAGCCGTATTTTGGTGGGGGCAAGTGAATCGTTTTTCTCTCAAGCAATTTTGCCTATTCCCAATATTGGGTTATCGGCAGTATTGATGTTTTGCGCCATTGTGGCGGGACAGATCATCTCATACAGCCTATACATCACTCTATTTAAGAAAAAATCGACCGACTCCTCCAGTTATTGGATTCAATAACCAACCGGGTAAACGTAAAAAAGGCCACGCTAGTGGCCTTTGGTCTTTATAAGGTACCTACTTATATGACACCTAGCTCACGTAGGCGCTCCATCAGGTAGCTGTGAGCGGTATGTCGCTCGGAAAGAACAACTTCAGGGTTTGGATGCAAAAATAGCGGCAGAGAAATTCGCGATTTACTTTTGTCCGCTCCTTCTGGATTGATGACTCTATGAGTTGTCGATGGAAAGTAGCCTTGTGATGCTTCTTGTAACATATCACCAATGTTGATGATTAAGTTACCGTGATCGCAAGGAACATCTAACCAGCTGCCGTCTTTGGCTTTTACTTGCAGGCCAGGTTCATTTGCCGCTGGCAGAATGGTTAGCAAATTGATGTCTTCATGGGCTGCGGCGCGTATTGCACCAAGCTCCTCATCACCGCTTAATGGTGGGTAGTGCAATACACGTAACAATGATTGTTCACTGCCGTCAATCATGCTGGAGAGTGATTGGGAGTAATGCTCAACCACTTCTTTAGGAGAATGGTCTTCAACCCAAGTTAGTAGGGTTGCGGCCAAATCTGTTGCGTTGGCGTAGTAGCGACTTAGCTCCGCTTTAAGATCGACAGGGCACTGTCCCCACGGGTAATAATGAAAATACTCTTTAATGTCTTTAACACTGTGACCCTTTGCTGTTTCGGAAATCTCTGCAGGGAAAAACCCGTCTTGAGTGTCGACATTGAAGCGATAGTTATCTTTGCTACTATCGTTAAAAAAGGCATACCAGTTTTGATAAATGCTCTGCACATCGCGTTCGAGAATGGGATGGTTTTTAAGAACCCCAAATCCAGTCTCGCGTAATGAGGCAACAAATCGCTCAGCTGCGTCACTGGCATGAAAGTCAATCGCTTCTAGTTTCATGGTATAGCCTGTCGTCTAGTGTGGTGTTACGCACATGTTAATGGAATCGACGTCAATTACACCTATAGAGTTCCATTTCGATAGCACCATCACGCCGAAAACGTTTGCGCAAGGGTTTTACCGCTCGCACACCGCTCAAATTAGTGCCTTAGACAGTTTTCCCGACTCAAAAAAATGCCCCAGCGAAGGCTGGGGCTAGGAATCGATGATTTTATCTAAGATTGAACCAGCGTTAGGCTGTCCAAATACAGTCCTGGTTTAACAAAGTTAAATTGAAGGTGGTAGTCACCCACTTCCAGTCTAATCGGCACACCTTCTACGGTTTGAGTTTTTCCTTCGGTTCCATTGAGCGAAAAGGTCATTGCAAAGTCATCATTGATCAGCAGTGAGCAGGTTGATTGGGCGAGCGAATCTTTCTCATAGCTTGCTTGAACACTACAGCGATACACACCCGCTTGAGTTACGCGGATCGTTCGAGTTGTATTGTTCTTTGTGCCCAATGGCGTATTAGACTCTAGTAAAATCGCGTGCTCATCAGCTTGTGACTTAGGTGAAAACGGCTTAATAGGCTCATAGGCTTTTAGAGGCCTTTGCATGACAGGCGCATCTATGATGAAGCGACAAATGTTCATCGCGCATCGCTGAAGTTCACCAATAGTGAGTGTCCCGTTGTCTAGAGCTGCGAGAGTATCGTCGTTGTGCCCACCGTGTTCGGCTTTGTCGTTTTCGACCACCATATAGAGATCGTTTTGAGAGCGAACCATAAAGGACGTAAAGCTTATGGACTCTTCACCACCAGAGACGCAATGGTTCATTTTTGCCCACCAGTCACTCATTACTATGCCGGTATAGCCCCATTCCTGTCTCAAAATCGTGGTGTTTAGATCGTAGCTAGAGGCAGTCCAGTGACCGTTTACAGGGTTGTAAGTGGTCATTATGGTTGAGGCCTCGCCCTCTTTCACCACCATTTCAAACCCTTTTAGATGGATCTCTCGAAGTGCACGCTCTGACATCACGCTATCAACGTGGTGCCGACCGGTTTCTTGGTCGTTGGCCGCGAAGTGCTTAACGGTACCCGACACTCCAGCATGCTTTAGACCAAGCGTCTGGGCGCAGGCCATTTTACCCGTTAAGAATGGGTCTTCTGAGAAGTACTCAAAATTGCGCCCATTGAGCGGGTGACGATGAATGTTCATGCCAGGACCTAACAAGGTGTCAATTTCGTTGGCTTGCATTTCTTTACCCACCAGAGTGTATAGCTGGTGATTTAATTCCGTATTCCATGTACAAGCGAGCAATGTACCAATAGGGACTTGTGACGCAGGGTGGCCACTGTCCATGCGAATGCCTGATGGGCCGTCCGATGCGGCGGCTACAGGAATGCCAAATTGGAACAGTTCATCACTCACACCACCAAATGCTGCCGCCGTGCCTGGGGTAACTTTAGGGCTACACATACCTTCACCACGTACAATGGTCGCGAGTTGATGTGCGTTGAGCTGCGCGATAAAGTCTCGCATCTCAGCGCGCCCCTGTTTCACATCTTCTAAACGAATCCCTTTGTCTCCAGTAATGGTGTAACTGGTAGGTAGGTTGTCGATGATGCGCTTTTCAAGATCAATAGAGCGTGTATTAACCGCTTCTAACCCGAGGCTAAATGATCCCTCTGATAGTTCTGGTTTTATACGTTCAAACGCAATGACCGGTGCTAATGCTTCACTGACTTGATCAATAATTAACGTTGATTTGATTGACCAGCATGCATCTATGTGTGCTGCCTCTCTAACACTACCGCCAAGACTAAACTGGTAATCGCCGGCCTCTAATAACCAACAACTCTTGTGTCCCGTTACGCCAGAGTCATCGTATGAACTTAATACATGAGCTGGAACGCGGATGGTCAAAATCTCAGACTCACCAGGCGCTAAAGTGCTTGTTTTGTTAAAACCAACCAGCGCTTTAATTGGCTGCCCAAGTTTCCCTTGAGGGGCGGTCACGTATAATGAAGCGACTTCCTTCCCTGAATATTGATTGCCAGTATTAGTGACCAATACGTCAAAGTGAAGTACTGCGTCAGCAGCGCTGCCTTCAACGGTGTATGAGTTTAACTGTTTAGAGAATGAGGTATAAGACAGGCCAGCTCCAAATGGGAAGCGGATTTTTTCTGGAGCGAAGGTTTCGAAGTAGCGATAGCCAACATAGATATCTTCAACGTAAAGGTTGCGCACATCACTACCAAAGTTTTCATCAGAAGGATGATCGCTAAGCTGATAAGCGATGGAGTCGGTAAGACGTCCACTAGGAGTGACATCTCCGCTTAGAATATCGGCTAACGCGTCTCCGCCTTCCATACCCGCAGCCCACGAGTACAGCACGCCTTTAATAGAGTCTCGATTTTCACCTTCGTCCAACCAGGACATATCGATAACGTTGGTGACGTTAAGCACCACAATCACCTGATCAAAGTGAGCACACACCGTATCAATCATCTTTTGCTCGGTGTCCGTGAGCAAGAAGCTGCCTTTAGTTAATGCGTTATCTTGGTCTTCACCCGCGGTTCGCCCAACAAATACCACGGCTTTATTTGAGATACTCTTAGCACGTGACACGAGGTTGTCATCAAGTGGCATTTCGTGCTGGAACCATGGTTCTGCCGCCCAACCGCCACCGCCATCGTCAAATGGGTTATTTGCTAACCAGTCTTGATAAATCGCCACAAGTTCCTGATTCAGATTGATGCTCTGGTTATTTTGCATACCTTGCACAGCATTGACGGTGTAAGGCACGTTAACCGCACCACCAGACCCTGTACCACTACGGTAATAATCCACTTGGCAACGACCAAACAGAGATACTTTGTCGCTTGGTAGTAGCGGTAAAACGTGTTGATGGTTACGCAGTAATACAATCCCTTCTGCCGCGGCTTGTCGGCTAACAGGAGCTAATATTTGTTGCGCTTTGAGTGCGTCATTGGCGCGTTGTATAGGGTCAGACATGAGCATTTTCCGTTAATGTATCACCGCTGGGCAGTGCAAGGTTGTTAGCGCTCTTTTTGCGATGAAGGTTCATGATCATCAATGAACCAAAACTCACAGCCAAAAAGGAACCGGTTTCTATTGTGCAATGTACTACGGTTTTTTTGGGTTTTGTGAATAAAGTATTGAGTATTTGAAAGCGCTCTCAAAACTTTCATGGGCTGTGAAAGTTTCACAGAAAGGTGACCTTGGTCACCCCTTTGTCTAGTGGGGAATTATTTGGCAAAGAACGGATAAAAATCCACGTCGTGTATATTGTGCGCGATATCTCAGCAGTAGTCTTAAACGTTTTTATCAGTGGTACTAGGAATGATCAATCGTATGTATGTGCGTACCTTCGTAAGGCATTAAAAAAGCCTCTTAAACAGAGGCTTATGTCATTTATGTTAGAGAGCTAGACTACTGAATCGGTTATTCAATATTCTGGATCTGAATGTTGATTAATAAAACTAAAGTCAATTAAAACAATAATTTAACTTGGCTTGGTTGTTTGTTTTTGATTTTTGTCACCACCTATGTCACCAGTTGGCTGGTGGCTGGTGGCTGGTGGCTAAAGGGTAATAGTCTAAAAATTGATTTCGTTGGTACTAACGATTCTGGTCATAATAACACGTATTTGCCCCAAAACGAGTTAGCATTGGAGTTACTATGGTTTCAGTTACAGCAGTTTGCATTGCCACTACTTATCATACTTCCCAAACATTGCAGTCCTGTTCTCGGGAAGAGGCAAGTTAACACTTCTACCGGCGAACGCTACTAAACCGGTTATAACTATGACCGCCATAATCATGTGCTTTTGGGGAAGTTGAGGTGAATAGGCCATGTGGGGAACATCAAGTCGATGCATGGTAGCCAAACCTACTTTGGGAGAACTAGCTATTGATTGAGAGCCCAGCCCGAATCCGCGGCGAAATTCCACCCGCTGGTGGACCCGAATCGCGGCTTCGCGTCGAACCAGACTCCCACTCAACAACTCAAAGTTTACTGGCTGAGCAAAGTTTAAGCAATAGCATGGGAGTTGATAAAGACTGCTTACGTCAAAAAGTAGAGCCATATACGGCCGAATATAACTTTACCCAAGTCACGATTAATTAGTTGGTCGCTGCTAGCGTTAATTTTTTAAAATAGCAGCCTATATATCGACGAGCCATTTACCCTATGGGGCTTGCTTAACCATAATGCTTCAAGGGGATTGAGACCATTCATTTGGCTAGCTTGAACAAGCTAAACACGTTTCTGCCCCAATTCGTGCTTCACTCTTTCTGAGTTGTCAAACCACAGTCGAATTTTTGACTTAGTTTATGTAATGTGGAAATCTCGATACGGCAAAGATAAGTACAAAGGTGATTTGATAGCATGGAGAGCAAAATAAGGGACATTAGACAGGACTATTGGACGAGCCGACTCACACCGTATTTGACGGTAAGGACAACTCGAGATAGTGCTCAAGGCTACAAAGCCCATTATCATCCCGAGCTATCTATTGGGAGCATGCTTGACGGTCAAACATGCTTGTCTCTTTACAATTCCAATGTAATCTTAAATGAAGGTGATGCGATTTTTATTGAGCCTATTGTGGTTCACGCCTGCAATCCTGTAGACAACACTCCGGCGCTGCTTTGTGATTGGTAAGTTTGTCGAACAGAAAGATTGGCAGTCACTCTGGGTGAATGATTAGCCTTCATAATACCTTGCAATGTATGTACTCAATACGTTGCAAGGTAACTTTTTTTAAGTGGACGAAAGATGTTGAAAAACAGAAAAATAGCACTTTTTGTGGGATGCTTTGCTGTCTTAGCGTTAATGCTACAGTTCAATCTTAACAATAAGCTTGATTTTCCAACTTGCGAAGACAAAAAGTTACTTGTAACAGACATTGCTTTTTTTGTTGATATTGGTGTTCTTGAGCGCAACAAAAAAGTGGATGTAGAAAATCGAATTATCGACATGTTAGGTGTAGCTAATAGTACACTCGAAAACAGTTGTATCAACCTACAACGAAGGCTTGATACGGTGTATTACGAAGATCTACAGAACATACCACAACAGGGTACTGAATATGCTTTAAAGCATGACGAGCTTATATGGAAAATGGACAGCAAAAAACGAGAACTGTTCATCACCAACCCTACCAAATACATAGTCGCGATCTACAAGCAACTTCCCGGTGATGTCATTGGTTATACTCACGCTGCTCACGCAAGTAGGTTTGTTGTTCTGTCCTATGAAGCTAATAATTTCGCTCTGGAGCACGAACTTGGGCATTTGGCGCTGGCGGGTCACGAAAGCAATGATGAACCCAGGTTATTTGGCGGCAGCGCTAAAATTGCTCACGCGTATAGGTGCGGTAACGTTAGAAGTATAATGAACGAGGATCGATCCAGTGGTGATCTCGCCCCATTCTATTCAAGTCCAAACATTAGGTTTAAGAATGAGTCCTGCGGTCTTCTTAACGACGCGAATAACACTGAACAACTTATTCGTTGGACAAGACTCTTAGAAGCAAATATCGATTTATACCAATCATTAGGAGTTATAGATTAATGGTCCAAAGCATGCAAAGGATAACTGAGCTATTTGATTATTGGATTTCGATAGATAGAGAGGATCAAGTTCGTAGCTTCATTCTCAAAAATAATGCTAACAAACGTATTCCTGTTAATACTATGTATACCTTAAAACATATTGACTCCACATGGATGGCATCATGAAGTACTACATCTTACTACTTCTCATACTTAGCTCATTGTCTGTGAGAGCTAACGGAACCAATGATGAGAATCCAATTATCGGAACGTGGAAATGTTACGACCACGGTCTCGAACGCTCGATGTTTTCAGTTGCCAGCTACAGCAGCAATACGTTTCATCAGAAAATTCAATCATCAGTGATGATAGTTAGCACTGGTGAGGTGCTAACCTTTGAAACAACGGTTTCTGGGAAATGGAATTACGCGGAAGACAGGTTAGAGCACACTATAGAAGCAAAAGATATCAGTGCGTCAAACGAACTTTCAGAAAAATACTTAGCTATTGTTAAAGAGGATCTAAACATCAATTCCACATCAGTTTCTCATTTACATAGCCTTGAAGATCGCACAATGAAATTACGAAATAGTAGAGCTGGGTTCACTTACTGTTTTAAACAGTAGCTCAAATTTACTATTTGTAGTGGCCAACTAAGTTTGGCCACTAAATTAGAGTTTCTCATACCTCACCTAATCCGTACTTTGCTAAATTAAGTAAATGTGCTCTAACACATTTTGTCCAGAAACTCGTTGGTGCTACTGTCGCTAACTCGTCTTTGCCCCAAAGTTTGTTAGCCTGCCAAAAAGCACTTCACTGATGTAACACAATTTGCATACATATATTCATGCTTAAACTACTAGAGTTTTGATCTTAGTTATTCTCGAAAACCTACGCATATAAAATTAATTTGCTAATTTTCAGACACTTGTACCTATATGTGTTAGGTTGACAGGAAATGGTGTTAATCGTCGTCCCTGTCAATAAAGCTATTAGCTATTTTGAGGTAACAATGAAATTTCTACGAATACTATTCCTGTTAAGTATCACGATCGCTGGTTCTGCACAGGCTGGTACGTTAGTGTTACCAGAGTGTGTTCCATCTCCTAAGATTGAAACGGAAATCTATTTTTATATCGACAATAGTGTGCTCGTTGAATACTCAGCAGAGTTTGTTGAGTCAAAAATTGATAGTTGGGTAAAGTATTCAAATCTAACGTTAAAAAACTCATGTGTACCAATGACACGAAGAGTCTCTAAAATTGAGTACCTTGCTACCGTTGACAGTACATGGTTTCAAGATGTGGAACTAGCAAAAAATCTCCTAAATTACTACTCTGCTTATGAGATACCAGAAGTCAACTCTTCAGGAATACCAATATTCAAAGCGGTTTTATTTGCAAATACTACTGATAGTTTTAAGTCGCAATGGTGTGGTGAGGCATCTTTAAGTTCTAATTATTTTGTAATTGGCCTAGATTGCTATGACAGCACAATGGAACATGAGATTGGTCATTTGAGTGGGGCTGGGCATGATATGAAAACTCTGCTTGAGTACAACCCTGAATTTGACTCAGATAATTATCTTCAAAGTAGATACCCTGCTCAAAAATCATACAGCTTTGGTGCGGTGTGCTCAGGAAGAGGGACAGTTATGTCATATGAACGAGATAGCTTTCCAGCATATTCAAGCCCGGACATTAGCATTGATGGCGAAGCTTGTGGCAATTTAGAATCTGCAAATAATGCCCAGGTATTACGCGACTTTGCCAAAAAGCATGCACCTAAATAAAAACATAGCTAACAAAAAGCTCAGGATGGATTCGCTAACGCATGCTGATTTCACTCCGCTCCATTTTAGCACGCATCGCTCACCATTTAGCTTGGCTACTAGAGGATAATTGGGTCGTACCTTTCCTTTTTCCGTACTTGAGGTTATCTGAATCTTCATCACGTCTGAAACTTCCAAACACGGAATTGTCCAAAAGTGAGTTTCAAGCTTTAGTGTCCTCTGAAAGTAAACCGTAGTTTTTGCCTTGGAGTTTTGTTCATGTTTGTATAACGTTCGTTGTTGCAGATGTTCAATTCACACAGTTCAAGTATCTATTTCGAAGATTCCAAATCTACAGAATGGCCGACACTAACCGCAGCAGAGCGGTACCGCATCATTAAACACAACATTGTCGCTGAACTAGCAATGTTCGAAAGTGACTTTGAAGAATAAAGTAAAAGGGCTGAGTTCTAATAGACTCAGCCCTTTTATTTGCCAAAATAGTCAGGGAAATGGACTATCTCGACACACAAAGGCGCAACAGCTACTGCGCTGACATTCTCTTAAACTGTTGAACCTTCTCTAGTAGAGCCGATCTGGCGTCATCGATTTTCATCGCATTAGTTTTCTTGCTTAGGCTGTCTTTACTCTTCTCATTTAGGAAGTAAGAAATACGCTCAGCATTAGCTCCAGACGGATGAGGTAGGCCACCGAAAACATTCTCGTCACTAATGACTCCGCGAGCTACACAGTACTCAAGAGCTTCTTCGACCTTCGAGCCAAGTGGAATGTATATGGTATCGTCACTCATTGCTTCAAGCTCAGGGATTAGGTTTTGTTCGACCTGCCTGCGTAGCACAGGTGTTTTTAGCATAGATGGAGAACCACTGTAGTTTTTCCCCTCCATCAATACTGGATAGCGAAGAGCCGATGTGTAATGAACCAATTTGGTACTCCTACCAAAAAGTTCCGATGTAGATGTTACGTCTAGAAGTTCATTGATACCCACATAATCAAGAAGGCGAACTAGATTTGAGCGAATTGGCCCGCTGAAACTACCGGTGTTTTTTGCTGCGAGTGAAGCTTCACTAGAGCTGCCCCCATTGTTCAGTTGGATGCAGGCTTCTTTTAAAGCATTGTCGGCTTGCTGAATGCCAGGAGTGATACCAACAATTACGATCTTTGCCCGTTCATTGATGTGATCAAAGGGCGCATAGTAAACAGATAGCTTACCTTCTTTTTCGAGTAAAAGGGCTTCGGGGAGTTCTCCATTAGAGGTGGTTGTATCATGCGTTTTCATCACATCTACAAAATCTTCAAATTTTGTGTTCACTCGAATATTGGTATCTAGCTCTCCTTGGTTTCCCCCATTTGGCTTTACAGGCTCTATCGATGCTTTCTCTGAGCTTGATGCTGGTGGGAAATAGTCCACTTTGACTTTGCTTAATGAGCGAAGGGCACGGCTGCCGGTTGGGCTAACAAGGTTAATGACGTAATCATCAGTTAGGAGCAAAGCATAGATCTCGTCTAAGGTATCTCGGTAGACTTTGTTAGCTGCCTTGTTTGTAGGCGAGCTTGTTGCGCTAGAGCGCTTACGGTTCGCTACATATCGGCCATGGCGATCGCGTTTGGCGACAAACTCAATTCCTTTTGCTTCACCGCTGGTACCGTAGGCATAAATTTTCGAGATCTTTTCCATTTGATTTCTCCTGTTTTGATGTAGGGGGCTGATGCTTTCGCTACCTAACTCAGACACACTGCGACACACTCACACACTGTTAGTTCACGAAAGAATCAGCCAAATCACTGAGTTACTTAGTTGTTCTGTTTTTAATCTAGGCTTCGCGCGTAGGAAATCAATAGAAAAATAACTTTCTTGCGAGAAGTCGGCAAATGATGCGAAAAAGTAGTCATTTGTCATTATCGTGCTGACAAAGTGTTTTTTTAGAAATGGTGTGTTTTTGTGATATATCGAGTCTTGCTCAAATACAGTCAAACCATCTAGCTTTTGACAGAAAAGCTAGTAGAAAACTTCAATTTCAAAGAGCCCGCAGCCAACAAGCGCTGAGAGGGTGTTTGCTTAGTTAATATCTCGAAGTGTGACCTGGATCTCGTTGGGTTTCAGGTGTCAGATGTACGAGATTCTAATCTTGACCAACATTTTTATTCCGTACCATTTCAGTCTTGTATTGTGTACCTGAATTAGAAGTTAAGGAACGAATAGGAAGCGTCATGAGTGTTCAGTCAACGTAGCAGCCTCTGTGCGAAGAGCTTGAAATTTGGAAGGGCTTTTTCCTACAATCGATGCATACATTAAGACCGTGTTGGTTTGCGCAAGGTACTGGAATAATCAGAATGCCAGTTTGCGAGAGCTTTTCTTCTTCATGTGAGAAGCGACATCGAGTAGTTTGAGAGCTGATAAAGGTATTAATGACCCCCGTGCTCGTCTATATGCAGACCTGAACTCAGTAAGACAGAGTCTCTACACATTGGCTAACAAGCACGTTACTTTTGTCCAAAGGCGTGTTGACTAGCGTTAACTCGCTTTTGCCCCGAACTTTGTTAGACACGTAAATAATAGTTCACTGGTGTAACACTATTTGGATTACATATATTTATACTTGAACCACTAAAGTTTTGGTCAAAGTGGTTCCCGAAAGTTCGGCATACGTCAAATCTAACTGATAATATTCAGTTACTTAAAATTCTATGTGCTAGATTAGCAGGAAACGGAGTTAGTCGTCGTTCCGGTTAATAAAGCTGTTATATGCACCTCGGAGTATTGTCGTAATGGAAATGAACACCTTAGTATTGTTTGTAATTGCAGCTCTATCTATAAACCTGATACCTGGACCTGATGTAATTTACATTGTAACGAATACAATGAAAGGGAAAATGAAGTCAGGTATTAAAGCTTCACTGGGTTTAGGTGTTGGTTATTTGATTCATACATTAGCTGCTGTTTTAGGTCTTTCTGCATTAATTCTTAGCTCCGCATTTTTATTTACGATAATCAAGTATTTAGGTGCGGCTTACTTACTCTATCTTGGCGTAAAATCAATTATTAATTGTTACCGTAACAATTCTAAAATTTGTGTGGAAAGTTCAGATGAAAAACAAAGTAATGTTTTCAAGCAAGGCGTCATCGTTAGTGTATTAAACCCAAAGGTCGCAATGTTCTTTTTAGCATTCCTGCCTCAGTTTATTGATCCAACGGCAGTTAATGCTACAAGTGAATTGCTGACTTTAGGTTTGTTATTTAGTCTGTTAGCAACAGGTTGTAACTTGTTCTATGCCAGTTTAGGAAGCATTTTGTTTAGCAGTCCTAAAGCTCAGAAATACTCAAGATCGCTTGAAGGAGTATCAGGTACAATCTTAATTGGTTTAAGTACAAAGATAGCCTTAAGCAGCAATAAATAGTGCATATAACAAGAAATTTAAGTCGGAACTCCAACAGTTGGCTGAGTTTCGCTGCGCTGCACATTATAGCCAACTGTTTCCGTCCGCTTAATATGGGCGTTATGTTCCCACGAGGAAATATGGAAGTTTGTTGCAAAAAATTGAGTTCTAAAGACAGTCGTATGTATCGTGATTTACGATTGGAAAGTCTGAAGTTGTATCCCGAGTCTTTTGGTTCATCTTACGAAGAACAATCACAACTTCCTAAGTTGTTCTTTGAAAAGCTTATCGAGGAACATAGTGAGACTCATGTGATGATCGGTGCTTTCGCAAATGATCAACTTGTTGGGCTATGTGGCTTAATTCCTACCGATTGTGGTAACGCTTTAGAAGTGGTTCAAATGTATGTATCAGGAAGCGCTCGTGGAAAATCGGTAGGGCGGCAACTGTTGTCAAAAGCTTGCTCGATTCTAAGCTCGAGGCTTGAAAGCAAGTTAGAATTAACAGTTTACCTTAGCAATGATGCCGCTATTAATGCATATGAGAAGTTTGGCTTTCAACAGGCCTCTATGACCGAACACGAAATGGTCATGAATTTTGAGCCGTGAACATAACAATCGCTTCAACCTGACTGCCAACCTATGGCATTTTTGGTTCAGTTTGGTTTTTGTGATTACGGTGACGGTGGCCTGCTTGAGTGCTGTGCAGTTGGCAGCAAGTTAAGCGGGCGTTAGCCTCCATGGAGACTTATGAGTAAGCCTTTAATTTACATCGATCAGAATATCATCGGTCTGCAGTTGCAGGGCATTATCAGCCTAGCTAAGCGGGATGATGTAACTTGGGTTTACTCAAAGGAACACTTTGCGGAGATTAGACGTTCTGATGAACCCGAGAAATATTTAGATGTACTCGATGTTATAGACGCAAAATTATTGGATCTTGTTCTCGACGGGAACTGGAAGATTAGTGGTGAAGCCCAGTTAAATGAGAGCGGAACCCCTCATCAGCATTATGATGCCTATATTGAGGCAAACAGAGATGTGGATTTCGACGATACTCTTTTTGACCCATTTCAGGTTTGGGTTAACGGTGGCGGAGACGAAGGGCCCTTAAAGGATCTTTCCGAAAAATTCGCACACCAAATTCTCAGCCTAACTTCTGAGTTGCCTTTTGATACTACCGAAATGATCGGCAAAGTTAAGTCTATAAAGCCCAAATTTGATTCCATGATCGATGAAATGATCTCGAATGGAAATGATATAGGGAAAACTAGGGCGGCTTTTGGCGATGAGAAAGGCGCTATCGGTAGCGTTTCAGGAGAAAAGGAGATCGAAAAAATATGGGAAATAATATCTCCAACAATGCAGGGAGCTGAGATTAGTTGCGATCAATTTTTTGGCTTTGATCCTATTGAAAAGCAAGGTTACGAGTCCTGGCCGATGTATCTCGGAATAATCGGATGCAATGCGGTACTTGATATATTAGGTTTTCAAGCAGAGAAAAAATGCCGAAAACTAAATAAAATTCATAACGTAAGAAGCGATGCCGGCCATATAGCAATGGGTGCGTACTGCTCAGCAATCCTATCAGAGGATAAGCGTTTGATAAAAAGAGCAAAAGCCATATACGGATATAAAAGTATAGGAACTTCCCCCATTTTGGTCACACGAGAGGCTAACAAGTCAATCCAGCCGACCGCTGACGCGTCGGCTGATTGAAGCGTTACTCTGATTTTTCCATACTTCCGCTAATCCGAAACACATTTTAAAGAGTGGCCCCCAAACACGGAATTGTCCAGAGACGTGTTGGTGCGACTGCCGCTAACTCGTCTTTGCCCCATTGGAAGTTAGCGACGCTTAACCTCTCAATCCACAGTGATACGGTTTACCCTAATTTTCCTCATGCCGGAATTGCGATAAGAGTCATAGTAATTAGTCAATGAATTTTGCATTGCTGATGTTTTATACAGTCTGTTGTTCTTCGGCTGCCGTAAGACATACAAAAGAGCGAAAACTAGGTATTCAAGCCAGCCCGTTTCGTTGCCTGTACGATACCAGTCAACAGTAAATCGATGGCTTAGTAAGATAAATGGCTCGGTTTTGTGGGCTGGATATATCGAAAAACCGAGCAGGCTTGCTTTTTCTGTCACGTAGACTGGTTGCTGAACTAGTTTTCTGTGATTATTGAATGAGTTAAAAAAATTATATCGGTTGGATGCTCTCAGAGAAAACAAGCCGGCTTTCCAACAAAAATGTTATAACTATTCAGAGGAAACAATGCAGAAACTCGAAATAAGAAACCCTAGAAAAGACTGGGTTATATCGGAATTATCTTCTTTAATCTCAGAATGGGAAGAGTGGAAAGAAGAGGTCGCTCAAATTGAAGATTACCCATATGATCATAATGTTCAGTCGTCTGTGTTCGCTGATGGAGAGGAAAATATGGTTAAGCACTCCATTATGCAAATGAAAACCATAACCTTTCTAGACAACAATATTTCAGGACACTGGTTCATAAATGGTCGTGACCGTGAGTGTTGCGATCGTACAGATCTTCGTCTCAACATTAGGGTAAAGCATCGTTTACAGGACTTGCATGAAATTGCTGCTTCATTGTCATATGCTCTTTTAGCAGATTCATACTGGATGCAAAAAGGTAAGGAAATGATCGACAAAATAGCGGATAAGTCGCCTGAAGTAGCTTTGGAGATTGTAGCAGGGTATCTTAAAAACCCCATGAACATTGAGCCAAAGGTATAATGCGGCGTTATATTTCAGTAGGAGGCGTCGTGAAGCCATTAGTAGTAACCCTTTGTGGGAGTGTGAAATTTAAGCAAGCGTTTTGGGATGCCAACTTCAATGAAACTATGGCAGGTAAGATTGTACTAAGCGTTGGTGGTCTAGAGCACGATGACCATTTCGATCTAACAGAAGAAGATAAACGAATGTTAGGTGACTTACATAAACGCAAAATAGATATGTCTGATGAAATTCTTGTTTTAAATGTGGGTGGCTATATCGGGAAAAGTACCGAAGGTGAAATCGAGTATGCTCGACAACACGGTAAAGGTGTTCGGTTTCTTGAAGAATAATCAAGTTAAGACTAAGTGCAGTGGTTCACCAATACTGGCCACTCAGATAGAGCTTTACCATACATTTGCTCATGCAAATTGGATTGTTGCCGTCTTCACTCGTAACACGAAATTGTCCAACTTCGATCTAATAGCACTGTTTAGCTCAGATCGGACTTAGTAAATACCAGTACTCCAATGAGCAATAACTTAATTTAGATTGGCTTTTTATAGGGAGTGAAGTGACTGAAAGCTCAGCTTGTGCTCAGGGTGGAATCTTGTGCAAAAAGCCCGAATCCTGCCTGACAGAACTAAACTTTCAGTCGGCGATGAAAGACGTAAATGGCATACTGCTAAGCAGTTTGCACAGCCAGTATAGTAAAATCATCACCTTCATTGAAGGTACAGTGAGGTACCGTCGTAAGTCAGTATTTAATGGTTGAAGAGGTTACTCACGGCATCTATTTTTGGATTCGCTCTAACCTCTTCTCCAATTTTCGCATCTCTCTTCCAATAAAGTCTTTCTTATGCAGCCACTTATCTGCATATGCAGTCTGAGCCTTACTTTCAGGTCTGTAGTACATTGGTGAGCTAATTAGAGGGTAGTAAACATGAAACTCTATATGAGTAGAGTTTATATCTTGATAGTAATGATCTAAAGCTCCCTGAATAGTAATGAACATTGCAGTTCCGTGGACCTGTAGAATGGCATACTTCATCACTTCCAGTGCAATCTGGTGTTTCGCCACAAGCTCGTTTATTGCAGCGGGGTTCTGCTGGTGGCGCATTAACTTATGACAGCAACTCGTTGCTTCATCAAGTAGAGGGTTATCGAGCCATTGCATTTTAAAAGGTGCCCAAAACCAATCCGGAATACTTTGCCTGGCATTTAAACTCGAAGCCCTCTTACCTTGGGCTGTTTTGGCGCCAGTAGACTTACCTCCATGAAGTTTACAGCGTCCGTTAGTCTTGCTTCCTCTGCGTTTGCATGTGCCGCCAGAACGAGTTTTGGCTCCGCATAGTGGCAGTGTGTCTAAATTAAATCGCTTTGTTGTCATGTTGCCTCTTAATAATCATGTATGGGTGGTTAACGGCTCAATGGATCACTATTCCCGATAAATTGCGCATATATGTAGAAAAAAGGTTAACAAACGGCGGGTTTTGCGCAGATTGAACCGAAAACATCCCAAGCTTTTCTTCGCTTCATAGGCTTCATTTCAACAAATCTTTCAGTGAGCACGGATATACTCTCTTCATGACTGACAGGAGAACACGAGATAGGGATTCGGTGTAACTCATTGTATTTGCAATATGCTATCTTTAAAGAGATGAGCGGTTTGCTCGATAAGTGTACAAAAATGCATCCGGTTCGCGTGTAAAAGTGATCACTTTGCTGTGTGAAATGCGCAGTTTTCCGAACTATGGAGCTCGCGCAACCGAAGGAAAGAGCCATTTTTTTATCGGTTCATGGGGTTTGTTTATCAAAACAGCGCAGCTTAAGGAATTACAAATACCAGTTGTGCGCACTAAAGTGAGTTTATTTAAAACGGATGTTGGCTCTGCGACGTTACAAGTCAGTTCTAGTTTTGAACTTAACCATTCATTACCTAAATCCGTAAGGCTAGTCATGCAGTGCTCAGGGTTCCACGTTGAAGCTGTCGATGGTTTATGTTGACTAGAACCAAAATAGCGAACGCCTTTCACCGTATTCTTTCCGGCGTTTTTCGCTAGATAGCTAAGTCGAAAAATGACGCGTTGGCGCTGCATCATATCTCGTGTATTTAGGTTGTAGTAAGGGTGAGGGATTTTAGGAACATTACCATTGGTTGACTTTGACCAAATGGTCTTTATCCATCCTAGGATATTCGTTGGGTTATTAAAAAGATTACCGTCTAAGATCAGTGCGCAATGGTAATGCTGTGCTTTGCTAGATATCTGCTCTCTAGCCCAAATTAGAGCTTTACGTTTTTGGGCTACGACGTAGTTTCTTTCTCTTGATTTGATGTTTTGTTCAATATGTTCATAGAGCCTATCTCGTAGGTCACTGATATGGGTATTTAACTCAGTGTACTTTGGTAAGTGCAAATCAAATCGAAGAACAAATAACTTAATAGTTTGCTCTGAGAGAGCGTGAAGAGTAGCGAAAATCTTATCAAGGTAAGTATCGTTTAGACCACCAGCACAGTCATAAACATTCCATACAGTATTGAGGTAACAATACTGCTGGGTGCTTTTATGTTTGAGTGTGGAGGTCATAGTAGTATTAGTTATTACCTGTAAGTTTGGCGGTGTGATTTATGGCGAAAGCCGTTACTACACCGTGTCTGTTGGTTGTTTAGGCTTCCGGTAATTAGCTTCAATCAAGTCATTGGTATTAAAAAAAGCGGCATTTAGCCGCTAGTGATTAGTAAGGTTGGTTTGTATAAGCCAATCTTCATAGTCATCTCTTCGCCAGCCGAGAATGCGGTTCTTTTGCATATGAGGGGTAGGGAAGTGTCCTTGCCTTACCCATGCCATCAATGTCCGTTTCTTTTTCGAAACTAACAATTCCATTTGAGTTACAGGAATTAAGTCCGTTGGCGGTCTTTTGCAAAACAGATAATGCAGCACATCTTTGTTGTGTTTATCTTGTTTATTGGAGTGAAGCCTTCCAGACACAGTGTTAATCCTTGAAATCTTCTACGTTTGTAAGTCGACACAAGGCTAACTCGTCATTCAGTTCACTTAGTATTGCTCTTCTCTGCTTTTCAAAATGAACAAGTGATATGTCATTTAGCTTCAAACTCTTTAGTAGTGCTTTTTGGCGAAAATGTAGTTCCCAGAGCCCAGATATTTCTGGGTTGGTTTTCAGGGAACTAAAGTTGCGTCGCAAAATTGAATACGGAATGTCATGACTCTTCGCAAAATCGATTGGAAAAATATCAGGGTCGTGTATTGAGGAGATGAGATACCTTTCCAACAAAACTGGCCAATTATGCTTCTTATTTTCAGCAGCACTACCATATGGGGAGGTTGAGTGATGAGAAAGATTAAATTGGTTAAGTTTTATATGCCTTCTTGCAGTGTTGTAATGCATACCGTTTTGTTCACAATACTCGCGAATAGTTAGACGCGGAGTTTCTAGGCGCAAACTGTTGAAGGCTTTTTGGTGCGATAAATACTCTTGTTTAGTCACAATGTTACATCCTACTTTTTTGTTAGTTTGCTGGGTTTTTATGAAAATCTAGATTGGGTTCGGCTCTCAACCCATGCAATCAACTCGGATAAGCGCCAAGCTACAGACCTTGTCGAAAGTTGTACACGCTTGGGGTACTTATTGGCTTTCTCAAGCTTGTATGCCTGACTACGCGATACTTGAGTGATTTGTTTTCGTTCGGCTTCTTTTACAAAGCGATCTTGAAAGGTTGGAGATGTAAATGATTGATGATGCATAGTTCCTCACGTCTCTGAAGGTTTCTTAGTGTGAGGAACTATATTTATGCGGGGTTAGTACGGATATGAGAGATAAGAAATATTATTCCTCACGCCCTAAGAGCATTGCAGCAAAGTTGACACTTTCAGGCTCATCATTTCTTGATCCTGTCTGATTTGGATGCTGATTCTTTCAAACCAATTGGACTTAGTTAGCTTTGGTGAGTAAAAGTCTCGTTTCCAAGAGCGTATGTTGCTTGCGCCAATATCCTCATCATCAGTATCGAGTTTATGTATGTTTAAAGCGGAGGCGATTTCATTGGCCGTTATGATGCTGGGAATATCATCTATGCTATCGAGTTTGTGCTCGTGTATAAGCCAAATGAGTATGTCCAGATAGATTATAGCTCGGTAGCTAATCAGACTGCGAATAGCACCGCTTTTCTCCGTTCGCTTTTCTACCGCAATTGGCTCTTGTATTTTTACTTGGTTTCTTACATCTTTTTCAAATGCAACAAAGTCTTTGTGAAGTTGTTTGCTGGTATAAGTGGATAGGGGGATGTAAGCAAAAATCCCCTGCTCTCCATCTGGCAATGTAACAAGGTATTCATCAAGCATTGTTGCGTGAGCAACATTAGCTTCCATTTCAAGTAACTCTTTAATACCCGTTTTTTTTAAAAGCTGGCAGTGAGTGCCGACAGTTGTGCTTAGAATGACTGGTGGCAAGTCTATTAGATTTCTTTCATTTAGTTGTCGCCATTGAATGCAGTTGGATATGTTGCCTGAATTTAGTAACGCATGAGCAATGAAATCCAACCTGATTTTAGTTTGTTCAAGTAGCTGGGAAACCGTCCATTCAGTCAGGGCTTCATTATTGGTATGCACTGAACTCCAAATTTGAGAGTAGGACTTACTCTCAATCCACTGATCTAACGTTTTTTTGTCTTCTTGTGCTTTGTTCATTCGATTCTTGTCATTGTGCTTATGTTTATAAAAAGGGAGCAACTAAAGCAGACAGATTTCTTAATGCTTCTTGTCGCTCATTAAAGTAATTATGGCGGTCATAAATGCCCACCAGCCCTTGTACTTTATGATTCAAGCAACGTTCGGCAATATGTTCTGGTGTTCCTAGTTCTGCTAACAGACTTCGACACGTTCTTCGCAGATCATGCACAGTAAAAGGCTCGATTTTAGGTAGCATGTTGGGATATGGCTGTTTGTTGCCATCGACTTTCGTGCCAAACATTTTTGCTAACGCATGGTTAAGAGTGTCGTCCGAAATGTAAGCTCTGCGTTTGCTCTGTCTACGTGACGGAAATACATAGTCTGACCCAGCTGCACGAACCTTTAACTCTTCAAGCCAACTTATGACTTGTGGTGATAAAGGTATATCAATAGGCTCAGTTGATTGAGTTGATTTACGCTTGTTCGGGATGCAGCTCCAAATGGCTTCTTCAAAGTCGAAGTCTTCCCATCTAGTTGAAATTAGCTCGCCTTTACGACACCCAAGACATAGCAATAAGCAGCAAGCCAAGTAGTTATCTCTGGTGAAGATATGATGCTGTTCCCTGAAAATTTTAAAAGCGTACTCAATATCACTTAATGATAGAGCGCGTGTTCGGCTTCGTTCAGAGCCACCAGCATCTTTCGGTGTGAATGCTTGGGCTGGGTTGTAAGAGGTCAGGTTGAGCTTGATTGCATGGTTAAACATCTGTTTTGCGTAAAGTAGGGTCTTGTTTGCAATGCTTAACCGATCAGAACTAACAATGTCATCAACGATTCTTCTTATATGTTGGGGAGTAACGTCTTTGATCGTCATCACACCAATATGGCGCTTCATTTCCTTGCGATAGTAACGCGCTGGAATTTGAGGGTTCTTGAAATGCTTTAATAGATAAGATTGATACCAGTCTTCAAAAAGCTGATCTACGGTGCGAATTTCTGCTAACTCTGCTTTCTTGCGTTCGGATTTCGGGTCTATGCCCTGCTTTGCATTCTCTACGATCTCCAAGGCTGCTCGTTTAGCATCTCGAATAGACATTCTAGGGTAGGCTTTTGGCAAGGCTATCTGGGATCGCTTACCTGCGATAGTGTACCTCACCACCCATGAAGGCGTTTTGCACGCAATGCGGAAATACAGCCCACCGCCTAATGCTTCTCTTACATCGTTCCCTGCACGGATTAATGCATCTAACTGTTTATTGTTCATATTAGAAATGGTCTTCTACCAGTATCAACTTTTGTCACCAATTTTCTCGTATTTGGTGACAAGATGATTTCTGTCACCGCTCTTGTCACCACTTAGAATGATACTATAGGAAACAAATAAGAACATTAAAAAACTAAAAAAGCCCCATTTACGGGGCTTTGATAGTGGTTTGAAATCCAGTGGAAACAGGTGGAAATCTTATTCTATGTTCTGGATCTGCTCACGCATCTGCTCAATCAATACCTTAAGCTCTACACCAGAAGCGGTAATGTCCGTACTGATTGACTTAGACGCTAGAGTATTCGACTCACGGTTAAACTCTTGCATCATAAAGTCTAAACGACGACCACATGCGCCACCTTTTTTCAAAATGCTGTTCGCTTCTTTAACGTGTGAATCTAAGCGGTCTAGCTCTTCAGCAACATCCGATTTCTGTGCCAGAACGATCAGCTCTTGTTCAACGCGTGATTCATCAAGTTCAATTTTGGCTTCTTCAAATTTACCCAGCAGGCGATCACGTTGCCATTGTAGGATTTCTGGCATGCGAGCACGTACTTTAACGACTTCATCCGTAATTGCGTCTAGGCGTTGAACAATAAGAGCCTTCATGTTTTCACCTTCACTGGCGCGCGCCTCGATGAAATCAGTCAGAGCATCATTAAAACCAGCAAGTAGGTCTTTGTTGATGGCATCCATATCTTGCTCAGGGGTTTCCATCACACCTTGCCACTGCATGACTTGGAATGGGTTGATTCGACTTTCTTCGCCAGTAATGGTCATGATTTTTTTCGCAGCATCAACCACTTGTCCAGCAAGTGTTTCGTTGATGATCAAATCACTTCCCGCAGCTGTTTTTGATTCAAAGCGTAAGTGACACTCTACTTTACCGCGAGCCAAGCGCTTACGAAAACGCTCACGCAGTGATGGCTCTAGGCCTCTAAACTGTTCAGGTAAACGGAAAAACGTTTCTAGATAACGCTGGTTAACAGAACGAATTTCCCACACTGCGGTGCCCCAATCGCCTTTAGTTTCTTTGCGCGCGTAGGCGGTCATACTGTAGATCATAAATGTCCTTTGAAAATCGAATATTGAGCGACGAAATAAGTCAAAACTGCGGCGAAGTGTAGCATAAAAACGCAAGCAACCCTAAGGTCGCAAAACGTCACTAGTTTCGTTATAATCGGCGCCCAACCCCATACCCCTAAGATAGGATCTCCAAATGCGTCCTGATAATCGAGCGCTTGACCAAGTGCGCAGCGTAAAAATGACTCGTGACTACACCGCTTATGCTGAAGGCTCAGTATTGGTAGAGTTTGGCAACACCAAAGTACTGTGTAATGCCACTGTCGAAGAAAATGTACCGCGCTGGCTCAAAGGCCAAGGCAAAGGGTGGGTGACCGCTGAATACGGTATGTTGCCACGCTCAACGCATTCTCGCATGCGCCGTGAAGCAGCGTCTGGTAAGCAAGGCGGACGTACAATGGAAATCCAGCGCTTAATCGCTCGCAGTCTACGTGCTGTGGTTGATCTAGAAGCTATGGGTGAAATCATGGTTACCGTTGACTGTGATGTTATTCAAGCCGACGGTGGTACACGTACTGCCTCTATTTCGGGTGCGAGTGTGGCTATGGCTGATGCATTTGAAAAGCTTGTAGCCGCAGGCAAACTAAAAGCAAACCCAATGAAAGGGCACGTAGCTGCAGTTTCTGTCGGTATGGTTGAAGGTGAAGCGCGTTGCGATCTTGAGTATGTTGAAGATTCTGCGGCTGATACCGACATGAACGTTGTTATGACCGAAGAAGGCAAGATGATCGAAGTGCAGGGCACTGCCGAAGGCGAACCGTTTAGCCACGAGGAGCTTCTTGAGCTTCTGGCATTAGCAAATAAAGGGATCCGCGACATCGTCGAGATCCAGAAAGAGACCTTGTCTCAATAGTTGATAGCTCCTTCGGGGGCTATTTTTTTGGGTGCCGTTTACCCAACTCAAACAGCCAATAGATAAAAGATAAAATAGAGAGAGAAAACACATGAAAGCCTATCAGCGCGACTTTATTGAATTTGCTCTAGAAAAGCAGGTACTTAAATTTGGTGAGTTTACGTTAAAGTCTGGACGCACAAGTCCGTACTTCTTTAATGCTGGTCTGTTTAATACTGGAAGCGATTTGGCGCGCTTAGGCCGTTTTTATGCTGCGGCGCTGGCGGATTCGAACATCGATTTTGATGTGCTGTTTGGTCCTGCATACAAGGGTATCCCTATTGCTACTACTACTGCGGTAGCGCTCGCGGATCATCACGACATTGATACACCCTATTGCTTCAACCGAAAAGAAGCTAAAAACCATGGTGAAGGTGGCAACTTAGTGGGCAGTGACCTCGTTGGCCGTATTATGTTGGTGGATGACGTGATCACTGCAGGAACAGCGATTCGTGAATCGATGGAGCTTATCCAAGCGAAGGGTGCGGAGTTAGCCGGTGTGCTAGTCGCGATCGACCGTCAAGAAAAAGGCAAGGGGGAGCTTTCAGCCATTCAAGAAGTTGAGCGTGATTTTGGCTGCGCGGTTATTTCTATTGTAAGCCTGACAGACTTGATTGCTTACCTAGAAGAAAAAGGCGACGCTACTGAGCACTTGGAAGCCGTACGAGCGTATCGCGAACAGTTTGGTATCGCTTAAACTAAGATAAGGTTAAAAGTTAGCGAGCATGCAAAGCGTCGCTAACTTTGCCTTTATATAGATGCGGCATGGTCAGTGATTCTGCATCGCCGCATTTCTATAGTTTTCCCTAATACCCTTTCTGAAAATCAATCACGTTGACTAGTGGTTCATCATTGATCCATTTAAGGTAATTCTTCTCAAACGTTTCCAGCACTTGCTTTGGAAAACTATACGCAGCTACATGTGGCGTCACAGTGACGTCAGGGTGATTCCAATAAGGACACTCTTGCGAAATAGGCTCATTTATAAACACATCTAAGTAAGCATGCGCTACTTTTCCTTCACTCAGTGCGCTGAGCAGAGCCGATGTATCGATAACCTCTCCACGCCCTACATTAAATAGCAGTACCTGTTCGCACGCTTCGAAAAAATCGGCGTTGAGCAGTTGATGAGTGGCATTGGTGCTAGGAAGCGTCGACACAACAACGTCTGCATTAGCAAGTATTCGCGCTAATTCATCGACGTGATAGACACAATCAAACTCACTGTTTTTGGGAGGGATGCCTTTGGTGTTGACTCCCATGGTGGTAAACCCGAATACACTGGCGGCTTTAGCCAGGTGATTGCCAATACTGCCGGTGCCTAATATCACCATTTTTTTGTCTAGCAGCGTCTGATACTCCAAAGGTTTCCAGATTTTTTGAGCTTGCTGTTCTTGGTACTCATTAAAGTGACGAAAACGAGCAATACAGTAGCCCAACACGTATTCGGCGATTTGTGGACCAAAGATATCTTTAATGTTCGTGAGCTGGTAATGCTTGGGCAGCGTATCGTCCATTAATTGGTTTACGCCAGCAGCCACCGACTGAACCCACTGAACATTCGGGTAAAGATGCAACTCTTTAGAAAGCGTTGAAGGTGAGGCCAGTAATATCGTGGCTTCTGAAATGCTTTGGGTTATCTCCAGTCCGGGCAGGCGCATTTCGCTAAGGAGCTGTGTGAACTCAGCCTCATGCTTTGTGACGATTTTAACTTTATGTGTTGCCTCTGCCATGCAGATAACTCCTTTATCCAGTTTATGAAAGCGATTAAATACAGTACACTCTCGGGGACTTTTGATAAACCATTAAGCGACTATGTTACAAAACCCTTTGCAGATTCGATTAGAAAAATTCGCACCTTGGCAACAAGTGACGTTCATGACCTGTTTGTGCGAGCGCATGTACCCAAATTACGCAATGTTTTGTGAGCAAACTGAGTTTGCTGACCCACAGGCTTTTAGAGCTATCCTCGACCGGATTTGGGAATCGCTTACGGTAAAAAATGCCAAAGTAAACTTTGAGAATGAGTTAGAAAAGCTTGAAGAGCTTTTCCCAAATACTTCTGAGTATGAATTCTATGGCGTCTATCCTGCGGTGGATGCATGTGTTGGTTTATCGACCCTTTTGCACGCACTATTAGACCGTGACACTTTGTTCGAAGCGATGATTGAGTTGAGTCAGCATTCAATATCGACGGTTGCTCAATTGGAAGTGGCGCAAGGCAGTGAAGAGATCACCAACGACAATCAAAAAGATAATCAAGCGGTGTGTGAAGAGTGGGACGTTCAGTGGGCGATTTACCGTCCTATCAAAGAGTCTGAAGAGCGAGATGTTCAACTGATTAAGGATTTGCGTACAGAGTTGCGTGATGACGGTGTCAGTAATATTGGCGTAAGCCTTTAATAACGAGACAACAAAAAGGGAGGCTCTAGCGCCTCCCTTTTTACGTTTATGATATGAACAAAATAATTAGTCTGTATCGTTGTTCTCTCGGACGTTCTTATTTTTCTTCCACTGTTCCCAGCGTTCGTAAGCAAGCTCCTGCATGTCCGTATTGCGATCCGCTTCATCAATGATTTGCTCACCGAGCAAGTTTTCAAAGATATCTTCCAGCGTCACCAAACCTTGTACAGTGCCATATTCATCGACGACAAGTGCGAGCTGCAGGCGCTTGGCGATCATAGTACCGAACGCTTTAGGCAAGTTTACGTTATTCAAAAATACGTGCACAGGGCGCATTACCGCGCCGAGTTGACGGTTGCCTTGCCCGGCTTGCTGCATTTTGAATAACTCTAAACGGTGTACAAAACCTAAGATATTGTCTTTTTGGTCGCTGTATACCAATGGCCTAGAGAACGGACTGTCAGTGTGCTGCTCCAAAAATTCATTAATGGTCAGTTCTGCATTCACTCGAAACAAAACCGGACGTGGTGTCATAACTTTAGTGACAGGGACATCGGGCAATGAAAGTAAGTTGTTTAATATTCGGCTTTCACCCTCAGCAAACTCATCAGATTCTTTGGCCATTAACGCCATGGCAGAAATTTCATCTCGAAGTTTAGGCTCAACGCTGCCGCTGGATAGACGTTTTGTTATTTGCTCAGAGAACCAAACAAATGGACGCAGTGCCCATACCATCCATTCGAGCAATGTCGCGGTCATTGGAGCGAGACGTCGCCAATAGGTGGCACCAATTGTTTTTGGAATAATTTCCGAAAACAGCAAAATAGCTAAAGTTAATACTGCAGAAAATACTCCCAGCCATTTACTGCCAAATACAACAGCAGCTTGAGCACCTGCACTTGCAGCACCGATGGTATGTGCAATGGTATTGAGTGTCAGTATGGATGCTAAAGGTCGGTCGACGTCTTTCTTTAGGCCTTCAAGTTTTGCAGCACTTGGGTGGTTTTGTTGTTTAAGTTGAGCGATATAACTTGGTGAAATACTAAGCAATACAGCTTCTAAAACAGAACAGATAAATGATATGCCAATAGCAACAGTGACATAAATAATTAACAGTAACATAGCGCCTTTTTTAAGATACTCGCAGTGCGATGGAAGCCCTAGTATGGCAGGCAGTGCGGGCTTTTCCTAGTTTTCAGTGTCACGATGGTGTGATTAAAGCGTTAATTTAGTCGCCCAAATTGTGAAGCGGGACTCATTCTGGCGTTAAAACTGGTTTTTTTGCGCGCAAGAACGCTCTCAACCCTTTGCCAGACGGGGGGTTTATGCATTAGAGTGACTTTCGAGTTCACTAACAACTTTAAAAAATCAAGAAGGGAATACAGATGAACAAAACCCAACTCATCGATGCTATTGCAGAAAAAGCAGATCTATCTAAGGCTCAAGCAAAAGCTGCACTAGAAGCGACTTTGGACGGTGTAACTGACGCACTTAAAGATGGCGACCAAGTTCAACTTATCGGTTTCGGTACTTTCAAAGTAAACCATCGTGCAGCACGCACTGGTCGTAACCCAAAAACTGGTGCAGAGATTCAAATTGCCGCAGCTAACGTTCCAGCGTTTACTGCAGGTAAAGCGCTGAAAGACGCTGTAAATTAATGTAAGATACGCCGAGTGGATTTCTACTCGGCGTATTTTTATGAAAAGACTTCTGTTTGGTGTCGTAGCTCTATTTAGCTTAGCCGCCTGTACATCAACTTCCAACTCTCTTCAAAATCAATCTCAGATCACTGAATATTCAGGTGGTCAGATCCAAGGTGATGCCACCAGTTTGTACTGGTACACCGAGCGCTTAAGTACCCCCGTTTCTGCCTCTGACTATGTCACTTCCGGCGATTATGGTTGGTATCAATCAGAATACATTTGGAATGGCCAAAAACTCCACAGCGTGCTGCGTGAAGGTGAAAAGCTCGACGCTAACAACCGATTAGCTACTTACTCTGTAGAAGTTCGCTTTAGCGATGCTGGAGAAGCGGTGTATCAAAAATATCAGGTTGGCCGAAAAGTGATCCCGTTGACGCAACCGCAGATTGAGCAATATAAATCCGAAGCACAGTCCTTGGTTGAATTCACGACCAAGCAAGCTGGAAATCAGTACGAACTTATTCAAGGTTATTGGGATGGTAGCAAGTTTGTGACCTGCAACGGCAACACCTTTGAGCGTTTGTCATTCAATCAGACTTTGCCTTCTTTCGTGATCAGTCGACTCTCTGAGTTTGACAGCTACATGGCGTTTGTCGGAAAGCTCAAACTAAAAACGGTCGAAGTTGACGATCTGTTGTTAATCCAAAACGAGAGCTACGATTGTATCGCTCGCCCCCAGTTGGCTGATTAGCCAATCCATAAGCATTAAAAAAGGGCCTTCAAAGGCCCTTTTGTCTATTTAGCTTGTTAGCTTGGACTTACTCGCCTTGCTCTCTGGCAATGGCGCGGTAGCCAATGTCGTTGCGGTGGAACATGCCATCCCAACTGATCTTCTTCGTTAACTCATAGGCGCGAGCTTGAGCTTCCGATACGGTGTTACCCAATGCAGTGGCACACAATACGCGCCCACCGTTAGTAGTTACGTTACCGTCTTTGTCAGCGGTTCCTGCGTGGAAGACTTTTTCACCTTCGACTTCTGCTGTTGGCAAGCCAGAAATGACATCACCTTTATTGTAAGAAGCAGGGTAGCCACCAGCAGCTAATACGATACCGATAGACGCGCGAGGATCCCATTTTGATTCTGCGGTATCCAGCTTTTTATCGATAGCCGCAAGGCACAGTTCAACTAAGTCAGATTGCATACGCATCATAATAGGTTGTGTTTCTGGGTCGCCAAAGCGGCAGTTGTATTCGATAACTTTTGGCGTACCGTCGCTATCAATCATTAAGCCGGCGTACAAGAAACCTGTATATGGATTCCCTTCAGCGGCCATGCCACGTACAGTTGGGTAGATCACCTCATCCATAATGCGGTTATGAATCTCTTGGGTCACAACCGGCGCTGGTGAGTATGCGCCCATACCGCCTGTGTTTGGACCGGTGTCTTTGTCGCCAACGCGTTTGTGGTCTTGGCTGGTTGCCATTGGTAGTACATTTTCGCCATCAACCATCACGATAAAGCTGGCTTCTTCACCATCGAGAAACTCTTCGATTACTACGCGACTGCCTGCTTCACCAAACGCGTTGCCTGCAAGCATGTCTTTGATTGCATCTTCAGCTTCTTGTAGCGTCATTGCTACAATCACGCCTTTACCTGCGGCAAGACCATCGGCTTTCACCACAATAGGAGCACCACATTCGCGTACATAAGCGAGCGCAGGTTCGATCTCAGTGAAGTTTGCATAGGCGCCAGTTGGAATTGCATGACGTGCCAAAAAGTCTTTGGTGAACGCCTTGGAGCCTTCTAGCTGCGCTGCCGCTTCTGTTGGCCCGAAGATCGGTAGCCCAGCGCTGCGAAACGCATCGACAACACCAATCACCAACGGTGCTTCAGGACCTACGATGGTAAGTTCAATGGCTTTATCTTTTGCAAATGCAACCAACGCATCAATATCTTCAACGCCGATATCAACGTTTTCTAGTTTAGGTTCAAGTGCTGTACCTGCGTTACCTGGTGCGATGTACACGGTATCGACATTGGTGTTTTGTGCTGCTTTCCAGCCAAGTGCGTGTTCACGACCACCTGCACCGATGATTAATACGTTCATGTTTAATCCTCAAGTTTTAAATTCTCAAAAGCCCCTCATAAATGAGAGGCTTGATACTCAATTTGTTCATTTAACGTCTAGATCGATTTATGCCGCATCGATTAGTGACGGAAGTGGCGCATACCCGTGAAGATCATTGCCATGCCATGTTCATCTGCAGCTGCGATAACTTCGTCATCACGCATTGAACCGCCCGGTTGGATCACACACTTGATTCCCGCTTCTGCCGCAGCGTCAATACCATCACGGAATGGGAAGAATGCGTCGGATGCCATTACACAACCTTCAACTTGCAAACCTTCGTCAGCGGCTTTAATACCAGCAATTTTTGCAGAGTAAACGCGGCTCATTTGTCCAGCGCCTACACCAATGGTCATATCGCCCTTCGAGTAGACGATAGCGTTAGACTTCACGTACTTCGCCACTTTCCAGCAAAACAGTGCATCTTTTAATTCTTCCTCGGTAGGCTGGCGTTTTGAGACCACTTTAAGGTCTGACGCATCGACCATGCCTTGGTCACGATCTTGTACCAGTAAGCCGCCATTGACGCGCTTAACATCGAAGCCCGTTGTTTTGCTGCTCCACTGGCCACACTCAAGAAGACGTAGGTTCTTCTTAGCTGCAACAATTTCAACCGCTTCGGCTGAAACAGACGGTGCGATAATCACTTCCACAAATTGACGCTCTGTGATGGCAGTAGCCGTTGCTGCATCAAGCTCACGGTTGAACGCGATGATGCCGCCAAACGCTGATGTTGGATCCGTTTGATATGCACGGTTGTACGCTTCTAGGATGTCTTCACCCAGAGCAACACCACAAGGGTTAGCGTGTTTGACAATCACACAAGCTGGCTCATCGAACTCTTTAACACATTCCAATGCAGCGTCTGTGTCAGCAATGTTGTTGTACGAAAGCGCTTTACCTTGAATTTGAGTCGCTGTAGACACTGACGCTTCTTCTGGATTTGCTTCCACATAGAATGCCGCTGCTTGGTGGCTGTTCTCACCGTAGCGCATATCTTGTTTCTTCTCGAACTGCTGGTTAAAGGTGCGAGGGAACTTAGACTCTGCATCACCTTCTTTGTTGTCACCGTAAGATGGGACCATAGTGCCAAAGTAGTTAGCAATCATTCCGTCGTACGCTGCAGTGTGTTCAAATGCCGCAATAGCTAGGTCAAAACGAGTATCGAGAGTCAGAGACTTGTCGTTTTCGTCCATTTCGGTGATTACGCGGTCGTAATCCTGTGCGTTAACCACAATCGTCACATCTTTGTGGTTTTTAGCGGCAGAGCGCACCATGGTAGGTCCACCGATATCGATGTTTTCTACTGCGTCAGCCAGCGTGCAGCCTTCTTTAGCCACAGTCTCTGCGAATGGGTATAGGTTTACCACTACCATATCGATTGGGTTAATGCCGTGAGTTTCCATCACGTCATCGTCTTGGCCACGACGACCTAGCACACCACCGTGCACTTTTGGGTGCAGTGTTTTTACACGGCCATCCATCATTTCTGGGAACCCTGTGTAGTCAGACACTTCTGTGACTGTAAGTCCTTTTTCTGCCAATAGGCGAGCAGTGCCACCAGTGGATAGGATGTCTACACCACGCTCAGCCAAAGCTTGAGCGAATTCTACAATACCAGTTTTGTCTGACACGCTAATAAGTGCGCGACGGATAGGACGAGCGATAGTCATGCTGCCATGTTCCTCAAAGTCATCGAGTTAGAGATAAAGATAGTTGCCAAAAATCAAATTGAATCAAGTCATTAGCTAAACTTGAATATGCTTTAATCTTTGGCAAATAGCCTTACTGTTTAAAAATCGCACCCGTTTATGGCGCGTATTCTAACCAAAAGAAAATTAAAAAGCTCGCGCAATCGATTGCTAATTTGGATTTTATATTTAAAGCAATGATTTAACGGCCAAACAATCATTTTTCATCTAACTCTTGACCTTGGATGTAACTCTAAGGTTTATACTTTAGGCAGAATCAACGAGGGATATGATGATGTTGAAAATAGGTGAGCTTGCCAAGCGTCATGCTATCAAAGCAGATACATTACGGTTTTACGAAAAGAATGGGCTGTTGCGCGCAAGTCAGCGCTCAGAAAGCGGTTATCGCAGTTACACAGAATCTGACAGTGAGAAACTGGCGTTTATCATTCGAGCCAAACGCGTAGGTTTTTCGCTGCAAGAAATAGCGGATCTGCTTGAGATTCAGGTAGACAGACAAAACCATCACTGCTCTGAGACTAAGGCGATAGTGGACAGTAAAAAAAAGGACGTGGAAGAGCGCATTCAGGAACTGACGCGCTTTAAGCACTCACTGGAGCTGCTCGGTGATTCGTGTTGTGGCGGAGAAGAGCCTGCGACGCACTGTTCCATACTCGAAGCATTAAACGGCGTAGATAAAGGAGTGACACTATGAGCTTTTTAAATCACTTTTTCGATCTCTTTTTAGAAGCAGCGCCATGGATGCTATTGGGTTTGGTGATCGCTGGACTGTTAAAAGAGTGGATCCCAACGGATCTATTGACGCGTCACTTGGGTGGGAAGGGTGCCGGGACCACAATAAAAGCCGCATTTATTGGCGCGCCACTGCCGCTGTGTTCGTGCGGCGTGATTCCCGCGGCTATGGGATTGAGACGAAGTGGTGCTTCTAAGAGTGCAACGACGTCGTTTCTGGTTGCAACACCAGAGACCGGCATCGATTCAGTTTCAGTCTCGTACGCATTAATGGGGCCCTTTATGGCCATCATCAGGCCAATAGCGGCAATATCGAGTGCCATTGTGGCCGGTCTACTGGTTGGCAAAGACGAGCAGCGCCAGCAAATAAAACAACAGCAGGCCTCTACATGTTCAAGTTCAGCCAAAAGCAGTTGTTGCAGCAGCAAAAACACAAAAGATGTTTCAGTTCCTCAGCAAGCAAAAGCAACCAGTTCATGCTGCAGCAGCCAATCAACACCAGCCAAACTTACCGCACTGCAAAAGCTCTCAAGAGGGTTAAAATTTGCGGCGACTGATCTAGTCAAAGATATTGCAACTTGGTTGCTGATAGGGCTCTTTTTTGCTGCCCTAATTCAAACCTATGTTGAAACCGATTATTTAGCCCAATGGGGCGGCTCAATTTGGAGCATGCTGCTTATGGTGCTGATCAGTATTCCTATGTATATCTGTGCGACGGCATCCACCCCCATAGCCGCTGGTTTATTAATGTCGGGCATTAGCCCAGGCGCTGTACTGGTGTTCATGTTAGCTGGCCCCGCAACCAATATTGCGACCATTGGAGTAGTGCGTAAGGAGTTAGGCAAGAGAGCGTTATGGGCTTACCTAATAGGGGTGATCGGCACAGCGTTAGTCTTTGGATTTTTAACAGACTATTTAGTCGCTCAGTTTGGATTCAGCGTGGTATCGATATCACAGCTGCATGAAGAGTTATTGCCTGCATGGCTGACGATAGGTTCTGCCGTGTTATTGGGTGGATTAATGATTCGAGTCTATATTCAAAAAATGAGTGCTAACTTACGCCCCGCAGCGCATTCTTAACCTAGCAGAAGTTTTGTATATCTCACGCTAGAGGTGTAGTATGCGCGCTCGGAAAATTCATCATCTGCACCTGTGGATGATGAACACCAAGTTAGCAAATTAAGGGTTCGGGTCTATGACACAACAAACGATGATGCCTTCACAATCGGCAAACAACATTATTCTGAATTCAGATAAGTATCTTCACCACCGTTTTAGTGTCGCACCCATGCTCGATTGGACGGATAGACATTGTCGCTACTTCCATCGACTGCTGAGCTCGCAAACTTTGCTGTACACCGAGATGGTCACTACCGGAGCGATCATCCATGGTAAAGGTGACTTTCTTAAGTTCAGTGAACCAGAGCATCCCATAACGCTTCAATTAGGTGGCTCGAATCCACAAGATTTGGCGACCTGTGCCAAGCTAGCGCAAGAGCGTGGCTATGACGAAATAAATCTCAATGTTGGTTGTCCGTCTGATCGCGTTCAAAATGGAAAGTTTGGCGCAATCTTAATGGGTGAGCCCGAGTTGGTTGCAGATTGTGTCTCGGCAATGAAAGCCGAAGTGGATATTCCTGTTACCGTGAAAACTCGTATTGGCATCGATGACCACGACAGCTATGAGTTTCTCACTCACTTTATTCAGCTTGTTAGCGAAAGAAGTGGCTGCGATCAGTTTACTATTCACGCGCGCAAAGCCTGGTTAAGTGGATTGAGCCCAAAAGAAAATCGCGAAATCCCGCCGCTGGACTACCCAAGGGCTTATCAACTTAAGCAAGACTTCCCTGAGCTTACTATTGCTCTTAATGGTGGCATTAAGTCACTGGATGAATCGCTAGAGCATTTACAACATTTGGATGGAGTGATGGTTGGCCGTGAAGCGTATCAGAATCCGTATATTTTGGCCGATGTTGACCAGCGTATCTTTGGACTAGAGGCGCCAATTAAAAAGCGTAAGCAAGTCGTTGAAGAGATGTACCCATACATAGAGCAGCAGCTGGCAAATGGTTCCTATTTAGGGCATATCACACGACATATGTTAGGTTTATTTCAAAATATGCCAGGAGCGAGACAATGGCGACGCTACATTAGTGAAAACGCGCACAAGAAAGGGTCGGGTTTAGAAGTGGTGCAAGCTGCACTGGCCAAAATCCCCGCGGAACTGGATGTGTGATTTTCACCACTAGGTGGTAAATTTTGCTCGACTATTTATGAGCCCAGAATGCTAACCTTTAGCTTTCTGGGCTCTTTTATTTTTAATTCAATGACTTATGTGTTTTTAAGATCTTGGCAGGCTTCGTGCAATACCTCTATTCAGAAACTAGAACAACAAACTCAATATGGAGGAAAGCATGTTTGAATTTCTTTTTCTTATGGTATTTGTTGGCGCGTTGATGTTCACCGGTTTAACTGCCATGACGGTGTTTGCGGCCTTTGGAATAAGCCTAGCGATATTTTTCTTATTCGGGATGGTGGGGCTAGTCTTTAAACTATTGCCTTGGTTAATTGTTATTGGTGTGGGTTACTGGTTTTTTAAAAACTATGTGTATTGTCCACGATAACAGTGAGATGTCTCACCTTCGCAGATGATGTGATAGGGAAATGTGTTACTATTTAAAGAACGCATGCAACCTATCACTCATTACACGGAGTTTTCGATGAAGTACTGGTCTACCGGTAGCGCACTGTTAGTCACCCTAACATTATGCAGCTTCAATAGTTTTGCCGAACAACAGAAATCATGGAGCGTAGAACTTGCCGCTGATGCTATATGGGCAAGCACGAAAATTAACGACGTTAGAGATGAAGATGATACCTTGCCTTCTTTTTATGCCGATATTGAACACGATATTGCCTACGTACCAAACTTTCGCTTGCGCTACACGGGTATAGATACTGCAAAACTAAAACACGATAAGACGGACTTTACGTTTTATTGGCGTCCACTTCGCACCGAAAACTTGTTGTTCGATGCGGGTTTCACTCTGTCAAACTACGCAAACAGTTATTTTGAGTACAGCGACTCTAGCAAGGGTGACTTTGACGATACTGTGTTCAGTTGGTTTGCGGCCATGGGAGTGCGCGTTCCAAGTACCAATTTGCACTTCATCTCAGAGTTTGATTTTGCCGACACCAGCAGTATGAAAAGCACCGACCTAACAGTAGGGGCGCATTATGATATTCCTCTCGACAGAGTAAGCCTTGGATTACGTGGTGGATATCGAGTGCTGGATTATGTGTTAAAAGACTTTGGCGAAAAGCCCTATGGCTTTGCACATGGTTGGTATGCAGGTGCGTCAATTAAGTTCTAACTATGCCTCAAGCATTGGAATTCTATGAGCCGTCCCATCTGGGGCGGTTTTTTTTATGTGCAAATTCGAGATTTTCTACCATGCTTAATTTATAGCAGGGAAGAGCATCATTATGACTATAAACGAATTGCGAAATTTATATCGCCACAGTCAGTTGGTGGAAGCCATTATTGAGCCTTCAAGCACCGAGGGGCAATGGCTTGTCGAGTTTCGTCATGTACATGGAGGCTTTGTTCATCTCACCGATAATCACGGAGAGGAGTGCAGTTACGTCGATTTGGACAGTGCGTCAAAACTCGCAATGGCTGTGGGTTTTCAACATGTTAGGGTTGAAAATGAGTAACAAAGATCGGTTTTAGAAACGAATAGTTATAAAACATTCACTTCTATTCTTTATTGTTATTAGCTGGGTTGGTTAATCTATCGTCACGCAATGTATAAGGATGTCGTGACATGTCTTCTAACGGAACAACCAATCAACTTGAAGCGCCAGCGCTAGCAAGTCCACTCAGTGATAACCAACTGGGCAATTTACAACAAACGGTTTCCGAGCTGTCACCTCAACAGCTGGCGTGGGTCAGCGGATACTTTTGGGGATTGAGCCAAGCTCAAGTTACTCCATTAGCACGAGGTGTCGCCGAACCAACTCCAGTTGCTGCTGCCGTTGCAGCTGCCGCGCCTGCACCTGCAGGTAAGCTGACCATTATTTTTGCATCTCAAACTGGAAACGCCAAGGGTGTTGCTGAAGCGCTAGAGCATCAAGCAAAGGCGCAAGGTATAAAAGTTGAGCTGTTTGATGCTAGCGACTACAAGGGCAAGAACCTTGCTAAAGAGACACACGTCATTATCGTTGCATCAACTAACGGTGAAGGTGAAGCACCTGACAACGCCATTGAGTTGCACGAGTTCTTGCAATCGAAAAAAGCCCCTAAGCTACCCAATCTAAAATTTGGTGTTGTTGCACTAGGGGATTCAAGTTACGAGTTCTTCTGCCAAACAGGTAAAGACTTTGACGAGTACTTAACTAAATTGGGTGCAACGTCATTTATCGATCGAATTGATTGTGATGTTGACTACGAAGATGCTGTCAAAGATTGGTCTAACCAAGCCTTGGTTAAGGTGAATGATGAGCTATCCAGTGACGTGCAAGCTGACATCGTACAGTTACCTGTAGGACAAGCTGCCACGACATCAATTTACTCGAAGCAAAATCCTTATACGGCTTCTTTGCTAACTAATCAGAAAATTACCGGTCGTGATTCTGGTAAAGATGTCCGTCATATCGAAATTGATTTAGAAGGCTCAGGCCTGACCTATCAACCTGGTGATGCATTGGGCGTTTGGTTTGAAAACAGCAGTGATCTAGCCAAGTCGATACTCTCAAAAGTCTCTCTTTCTGGAGCAGAAAGTGTGGAAGTGGACGGTGAAAGCTTATCGGTTCATAGTGCGCTTGTGAGTAAATTTGAAATTACCTCTTCAAACCCACAATTGGTCACCAAGTTCGCAGAGCTCTCTGGCAGTAAAAAACTTCAAAAGCTTGTGGCAGACAAAGACAAACTTCGAGATTATTCCTCAAATACTCAGATTGTTGATGTGTTGAGTGAGAAGAAAACCAAGCTATCAGCCACTGAGCTAATTGGCCTGTTACGTAAATTAACGCCTCGTCTGTATTCCATCGCATCAAGTCAGTTAGAAGTGGAAGATGAAGTACACCTAACTGTAGGCGTCGTCGAATATCAACAAGGTGACGAGTCACGTGTTGGTGGAGCGTCTGGATTTTTAGCGCAGCGACTCGAAGAAGGCGATTCAGTTAAAGTGTTCATTGAGCACAACAATAACTTTAAGCTACCAGCAGATGATTCAGCACCTGTGATTATGGTCGGCCCAGGAACCGGTATTGCTCCTTTCCGCAGTTTTGTTCAAGAGCGCGAGAACCGCGATGCGGAAGGTAAAAACTGGCTGTTCTTTGGTGACCGTACCTTTACTCAAGATTTTTTGTATCAGGTGGAATGGCAAAAATTCCTCAAATCTGGTGTCGTGTCGAAGTTGGATTTAGCCTTTAGCCGAGATCAGGCAGAAAAAATCTATGTGCAAGATCGCCTGCGTGAGAACGCTCAGCAAGTGTGGGAGTGGTTGCAGCAAGGTGCCTATGTATACGTTTGTGGAGACGCAACAAGAATGGCTAAAGATGTTCACCAAGCACTAATCGATATTGCCGCGTCTGAAGGTGGACTCAACGACGAACAAGCCGAACAGTTTATTAATGATCTTCGCAAACAAAAACGTTATCAAAGGGATGTGTACTAATGAGCCAGCAACAAGAAGTATTAGGTGAAGTATTGGGGCCATTGTCCGATAACGAGCGCCTTAAAGGTCAAAGTAATTTCTTACGTGGAACGATCGAAAATGATCTTCAAGATCGTATCACCGGTGGGTTTACTGCCGATAATTTCCAGCTGATCCGTTTTCACGGTATGTATCAGCAAGATGACCGTGATATTAGAAATGAACGAACCAAGCAAAAATTGGAGCCTCTTCACAATGTGATGCTACGTGCTCGTATGCCTGGTGGAGTCATAACGCCTAAACAGTGGTTGGCGATTGATAAGTTTGCCACGGAAAGCAGCCTGTACGGCAGTATCCGTCTGACCACACGCCAGACTTTTCAGTTTCATGGTGTTTTAAAGCCGAACATTAAGTTGATGCACCAAACCCTGAACAGTATCGGTATTGATTCGATTGCAACGGCAGGTGATGTAAACCGAAACGTGTTGTGTACGACTAACCCTGTAGAGTCAGAGCTTCATAAGGAAGCTTATGAGTGGGCAACAAAAATCAGTGAACACTTGCTGCCGAAGACACAAGCCTACGCAGAGATCTGGTTAGACGGTGAGAAAGTTGAAACGACCGAGTTTGAAGAACCTATTCTAGGGAACAACTATTTACCGCGTAAGTTTAAGACGACGGTTGTTATTCCTCCGCAAAATGATGTGGATGTGCATGCAAACGATCTAAACTTTGTCGCAATTGCTAAAGACGGGAAGTTGATTGGCTTTAACGTGTTAGTGGGTGGTGGTCTTGCCATGACCCATGGTGACACTTCTACATACCCAAGACGCGCGGACGACTTTGGTTTTATTCCACTAGAAAAAACGCTCGATATTGCTGCAGCAGTAGTCACAACCCAGCGAGATTGGGGTAATCGTTCAAATCGTAAAAACGCAAAAACTAAGTACACCTTAGATCGTGTCGGTATTGATGTCTTTAAAGCAGAAGTCGAGAAACGCGCAGGAATTGAGTTTGCTGAAAGTAAGCCTTACGAATTTAACGAGCGAGGCGATCGCATTGGTTGGGTGGAAGGTATTGATGGTAAGCATCATCTCGCTCTCTTTATAGAGAACGGCCGGATACTCGACTTCCCAGACAAGCCACTTAAAACGGGTGTTGCTGAAATCGCTAAAATCCACAAAGGGGATTTTCGCATGACAGCCAACCAAAACTTGATTGTTGCGGGCGTATCTAAGTCTAACAAAGCCAAAATCGAAAAAATTGCGATTGAACACGGCTTAATGGACCCCGCAGTCTCAGAGCAACGCAAAAATTCGATGGCATGTGTGGCGTTTCCAACTTGTCCGCTTGCGATGGCAGAAGCAGAACGCTTCTTACCAAGTTTTGTTACCGATGTAGAAGGGCTTTTAGAGAAACATCAGTTACCAAAAGATGACAGCATCATCTTGCGCATAACAGGTTGTCCAAATGGATGTGGCCGTGCGATGTTGGCTGAAGTTGGCCTAGTAGGTAAAGCACCTGGGCGTTACAACTTGCACCTAGGTGGTAATAAAGCGGGTACTCGTGTTCCTAAGATGTATAAAGAGAACATTACGGACAAGCAAATTTTAGAAGAACTTGATCATATGATTGGCCTTTGGGCTGCTGGCCGACAAGATAACGAAGCTTTTGGTGATTTCGTTATTCGTACGGGCATCATTGAAGAAGTCTTCATCTCTAAGAGGGATTTCTATGCTTAACTCTGTAGCTTCAAAACCGAAGTTAGCAGAGCTGCTCTCGATGACCAAGACAATGCAAAGCATCAGTCTTGCTCAATTGAATGTTGAACTGGAGCAGCTATCTGCTAGTGAACGGATCCGATGGGCGTTTGAAAACCTAGAGGGTGTCAGTGCGGTATCCTCCAGTTTCGGGGTGCAGGGAGCGGTGATGCTTCATTTGCTCACACAAGCGAAACCCGATATCCCAGTTATTTTGACTGATACTGGATACCTATTTCCAGAGACCTATTTGTTTATAGACCAGCTGCAAGAGCGTTTGGGGTTAAACCTGAAAGTGTATCGCTCACAATACAGCACGGCTTGGCAAGAAGCGCGATATGGAAAGTTGTGGGAAGAGGGGACTGAAGGTCTTGCCCTCTATAATAAACTCAATAAAGTCGAACCGATGCGTCGGGCTTTAGATGAGTTAAATGTAGCAACTTGGTTTTCGGGTTTGAGGCGTCAACAGTCTAGCTCTCGAAAAGAGCTTCCTATATTGTCCATTCAAAACGGTGTCTTTAAGTTTCTGCCAATCATAGATTGGACCAATGACGATGTAGATAACTACCTAGAGCAACATGATCTTCCTTATCACCCGCTTAAGGAAGAAGGGTATTTGTCTATTGGTGATACTCATACGACTCAGAAGTGGCAACCAGGCATGAAAGAAGAAGAAACACGATTCTTTGGACTAAAGCGTGAATGTGGGCTTCATGAGGATGACAATGAGCAATATGGATCCGGTATTTGATCCTCAAAATCATCAATTGTGGATAACTCAGTGGAAAACTTGGTATTAAGCTGAGTGAAAATATGAATAAAAATGGCTTTCATGCAATATCTGCATTGAAAGCCATTTTTTTGCATTTTTCTTCAAAAAACACTTGCCAATGTGATTCGGATCTCTATAATGCCGCCTCACTAACACGGTAGAGCGCACAACGCTTCAGCCGCATCAGTAGGCCAAGTGGCTGAGTCATTTGAGTTTAAATTCGGTTTCGAAAATAAATTCAAAAAAGTGTTTGACACTGAGACTCAAATCGCTAGAATGGCCGTCCACTTCGAGGGAGACCTCAGTGGCGTTCGAAAGGACAACGCTCTTTAACAATATAAACCTATCAATCTGTGTGGGCACTCGTTGATGATAATCAAAATAGATTCCTCGGAATCAACTTGATTTCAATGAACTGAGTGACCAATACGAATGGCTCTTTCTTTAATAGATAGTAGTCGTTTGGCACAGTCAATTCATTATCGTTCTGTTGGAACGATAATAGCTTTAAAATTACTTCTTACTTTCGAGTAAGGACAGTTTTGAAGTCAGTATTCATTGAGTCACAAAAAACTTTAAATTGAA
>NZ_JAFEUM010000008.1 GCF_016900875.1 Vibrio ulleungensis | reverse complement strand
ACATCGAGTACTACAACACAAAACGCATCAAGGTGAAACTAAAAGGCCTGACTCCGATGGAATATCGAAATCAGGCCTTACAAGCCGCTTAACAGAAATGTCCAACTTTAAGGGGTCACTTCACTACGACTGGTTTTTTTTCTCTAAATAGATCTGATTTTACGATACGACTACTTAGTGCCGAAAATTTTATCACCCGCGTCACCAAGACCAGGAACAATGTAGCCCTTGTCGTTCAGTTTCTCGTCAATCGCTGCGGTGTACAGTTCTACATCTGGGTGGGCTTTGTTAAGCGCTTCAATGCCTTCTGGCGCTGCAACCAATACCAGCGCTTTAATGTGCTGACAGCCTTTTTCTTTGAGCAAATCTATCGTTGCAATCAGTGAACCACCTGTTGCCAACATTGGATCAACCACCAGCGCAATACGCTCGTCGATGTTTGATGCCAACTTATTGAAATAAGGTACTGGCTCTAGAGTTTCTTCATCACGGTAAATACCAACGACCGAGATTTTGGCACTAGGTACGTGCTCTAACACGCCGTCCATCATACCAAGACCTGCACGAAGGATTGGGACAACCGTAACCTTCTTACCTTTAATCTGATCAATCTCGACCGGGCCATTCCACCCTTCGATTGTTACTTTTTCAGTTTCAAAGTCAGCAGTTGCTTCGTAAGTTAGTAGGCTACCGACTTCTGTTGCAAGCTCACGAAAACGCTTGGTGCTAATGTCGCCTTCACGCATTAGACCCAGTTTATGCTTGACCAGTGGGTGCTTCACTTCAACAACGTTCATTTCTACTCCAGGAAATTTAACTAAAACTCACGAATTATAGCCTGATTAACACAACATTTCAGTGCAATTTTATAGGAAAAAAAGTTTGCGCAAACGTTTTCGTTTTGCATTTTGCCTGTTAGAATAGCGCCAAATTTTTTAGCTTGATCCAAATCCGATACTGAATCACTCAAAATGGTGCGCACACACCCTATTTATACAGGCTTTCGCCTTAGATAAATAACATTGGCGTTGCGTATAGAGTATTCATACTTTGAATTTGGTATTACCTTTCGTCTATTTAAGAGGTTCCCTGTGAGCACAAATAACACTTCTCTAAGCTACAAAGACGCTGGCGTTGATATCGACGCTGGTAATGCCCTAGTAGACCGTATCAAAGGTGCGGTAAAACGCACTCGCCGTCCTGAAGTTATGGGTGGCATTGGCGGGTTTGGTGCGCTGTGCGAACTGCCAACCAACTACAAGCAGCCAGTGTTAGTGTCGGGTACAGATGGAGTTGGTACTAAATTACGCCTAGCATTAGACATGAACAAGCACGATACCATTGGCATCGATCTTGTGGCTATGTGTGTAAACGACCTAATTGTTCAAGGTGCTGAGCCGCTGTTCTTTTTGGACTACTACGCGACGGGCAAATTGGACGTTGACACTGCAGCGGATGTAGTGACAGGTATTGCGGAAGGATGTGTACAATCAGGATGTTCTCTTATCGGTGGTGAAACCGCTGAAATGCCAGGTATGTATGAAGGCGAAGACTATGACGTCGCAGGCTTTTGTGTCGGTGTGGTAGAAAAAGAAGAGATCATTGATGGAACCAAAGTCAGTGCAGGTGACGCGCTGATTGCTGTGGGCTCAAGCGGTCCTCACTCTAACGGCTACTCATTGATCCGCAAGGTACTAGAGGTCTCGAATGCCGATCTTAATGAAGATCTTAATGGCCGTACTATTGGCGAACATTTGATTGAGCCAACTAAAATCTACATTAAGTCTGCTCTTAAAATGATTGCACAGCACGACATTCACGCTATTTCGCACATCACTGGAGGCGGCTTTTGGGAAAACATCCCTCGCGTTCTACCAGAAGGGACTAAAGCGGTTATCGATGGCAATAGCTGGGAGTGGCCAGCCATTTTTAACTGGCTACAGCAAAAAGGTAACGTTGAGACGTTTGAGATGTACCGCACCTTTAACTGTGGTGTTGGCCTAGTGGTTGCACTTCCAAAAGCACAGGCAGACGCAGCGGTTGCCCTGTTAAACGCAGAAGGCGAGAACGCATGGGTCATTGGTGAAATCGCCACTGCTGAATCAGGCGAAGAGCAAGTAATCATTAAATAACTGTGGGACCTGATCAGATGAAAAGGATTGTTGTCCTGATTTCAGGTAATGGCTCAAACTTGCAATCGATCGTAGACCGATTTAGCGACAGTGAGCATGCCCAAGTTGTTGCGGTATTTTCTAACAAGCAAGAGGCGTATGGATTAACACGCGCCTCTAATGCTGGCATCGATGGGCATTTTGTCGATGCCAGTCAGTTTGAAGGTAGAGCCGCGTTTGATAAACAACTGATGGTTGAGATAGACCAATACCAACCAGACCTTATTGTTTTGGCGGGTTATATGCGTATTTTGAGTGATGACTTTGTTGAGCACTATCTAGGAAAGATGCTTAACATCCACCCTTCGCTGCTACCCAAATACCCAGGTTTACATACCCATCAGCGCGCCATTGACGCCGGTGATAGTGAGCACGGTACCAGCGTGCACTTTGTCACGCCAGAACTCGACGGCGGCCCAGTGATACTTCAGGCAAAGGTGCCTATTTTTGACACCGATAGTGCAGAGTCACTAGCCGATAAAGTACAAAGCCAAGAGCACCGCATCTATCCATTGGTGGTGGATTGGTTTGTTCGAGAGCGACTTAACATGGTCAATGGCGACGCGGTATTAGACGGTGTTGCATTACCAGAAATGGGTTACGCCAGCGAATAGCGTCTGCTCTGACAGGACTAAAAAGGGGGAAAGCATGACAGCTTTCCCCCTTTTGCTCTGTTAAATGTGGTTTACGATGCCGCTACATGGCGCTGGGTGCTTGGTTACCCGGTTTAGCTTCGGCAAAATCGACATCCAATAACTGCTCGCTGTTACCCGAGATTTTCTCACCGTGATAGAACAGCGCATACTCACCTGGCTTTAGACGAGTCCACTGTTCATTGAGCGTTAGGGGTTGCGTGGCAACCACCGTCACCACATCATGAGGTGTAGTCTCTTCTTGAAAGTTGATCGTCACATCTTCATCAATCAACGATGCTTTACCAAACGGTGCTCTGCGAGTGATCCAGTATAGGTGATTGGTGCAATAGCTAAATACATAATCGCCATCTGATAGCAGAAGGTTAAAAACGCCTAACTTACGCAATTCGTCACAGCATTGAGTGAGTACTTCTACCACATCGTCGAGTGAGTCAGGCTTAGAAGGGAAACGCTGTTCTAGTTGATTAAGCAACCAGCAGAACGCTTTTTCACTGTCGGTCTGACCAACTGGCATATGTCTACCTGTGTCTAGGTCTTCATAGCCAGTGAGCTGCCCATTGTGCGCGTAAGTCCAATACCTGCCCCACAATTCACGATTGAATGGGTGAGTATTTTCCAAGTTCACCTCGCCACGATTAGCTTGGCGAATATGGCTGACCACCGAACAACTTTTGATTGGGTAGTTCTGAACAAGCTCAGCAATTTTGGAGTCACAACTGGGGTTCGGATCTTTAAAGGTGCGAAACCCTTTCCCTTCATAAAAGGTGATCCCCCAACCATCTCGATGTGGCCCCGTGCGTCCACCACGCTGCATTAGTCCTGTAAAACTAAAGCAGATATCGGTTGGCACATTGGCACTCATTCCCAACAACTCACACATCGACGTTCGCGCTCCCTATTCCATCTCTTTTTCAATCAATTGGATCACGATATGAATAATCTTAATGTGTACTTCTTGAATACGATCGGCGTAGCCAAAATGTGGCACTCGAATTTCGATATCGGCAAGGCCCGCCATTTTACCACCGTCTTTACCCGTCAACGCGATAGTAGTCATACCCTTAGCTTTGGCCGCTTCAATGGCTTTGATAATGTTGCCAGAGTTACCTGAAGTCGATAGGCCAAACAGCACATCACCCTGATTGCCGACCGCTTCAACATAACGTGAAAACACAAAGTCGTAACCGTAGTCGTTGCTGACACAAGACAAGTGGCTTGGGTCTGAAATGGCGATGCCGGGGTACCCTGGTCGATCCTCACGGTAACGACCAGTGAGCTCTTCGGCAAAGTGCATAGCATCACAGTGTGAGCCACCATTGCCACAAGACAATACCTTCCCTTGCTGTTTAAAAGAATCAGCAATCGCTTTTGCCGCTTTCTCTATTTGCGCCAAATTATGATCATCAGACAAAAAGTCATTCAATACAGTAGCAGCTTCAGAGAGCTCGCCTCGAATTAGGTCTTGGTACATGTGCTTATCCTTTTTGTTAGTTAACCTGAGATTAGCGAGATCACGCCTCACTGTCGAGTTTTCCCCCTATGAAATGCCATACCAAAGCAACTTGGTGTTTTTTCGTCTAAAAATCGAACCGCGCTCAAACTTCCACAAACCGAGCATTAACTTTAATTTTACATTCTTGTTACTTCTGATTTATAGTTAACTGGTTAGACCTCTTACCAAGAATTATAGTCAAGGACGTGAAAATGGAACTCATAGTTATTTACTTACTGGTGCTTGCTGCGATAGGAATCCATCTCTATCGACGTGACTCGCTACTAAAAGGAGTGGGGAGCACAGCCATAATCCTATTTGTTGGAACCATCGCGTCCGACGTAGGTGTGATCAGTTGGTTGGTGTTTGCAGCATTGTCTTCAGTGCTAATCTTGCCAAATCTGCGTCAATCATTGGTTTCGGCTAAAGCGCTAAACGTGTTCCGTAAGATATTGCCTGAGATGTCATCAACGGAAAAAGAAGCCTTGGAAGCCGGTACAGTATGGTGGGAAGCCGAATTATTTGGCGGCAAGCCTAACTGGGACAATTTAAGTGATATCGAGCTGTCCAAGCTGAGCGAAGACGAAAAAGCCTTCCTTGATGGCCCAGTGGAAGAAGTGTGTGCAATGGTCAATGACTTTCAAGTCACTCATGAGTTGGCCGACCTGCCACCAGAGATTTGGCAGTACCTAAAAGATCATAAGTTTTTTGCCATGATCATCAAAAAAGAATTTGGTGGATTGGAGTTTTCCGCTTACGCCCAATCACTTGTTTTACAAAAATTAACCTCGGTGTCCGCGGTACTCTCTTCAACCGTAGGTGTGCCTAACTCTCTCGGTCCTGGTGAGCTGTTGCAGCACTATGGAACCCCTGAGCAAAAAGATCACTACCTACCTCGCCTCGCCGAAGGTAAAGAGATCCCTTGTTTTGCATTGACCAGCCCAGAAGCCGGTTCGGACGCAGGCTCTATCCCTGATTTCGGTATCGTGTGTGAAGGTGAATGGCAAGGCGAAACGGTATTAGGCATGCGCCTTACGTGGAACAAACGCTATATCACGCTTGCACCTGTTGCAACGGTACTTGGCCTTGCGTTTAAACTGCGGGATCCTAACCACTTACTCGGTGAGACCGAAGAGCTAGGGATAACCTGTGCGCTTATTCCAACCGATCTTGACGGCGTCGAAGTCGGCAATCGTCACTTCCCATTAAACGTCCCATTCCAAAATGGGCCTACGCGTGCCAACGATCTATTTGTACCGCTCGATTTCATTATTGGTGGTCCGAAGATGGCCGGACAAGGCTGGCGTATGCTGGTTGAATGTCTCTCAGTTGGGCGTGGCATTACGCTGCCGTCAAACTCGACGGGTGGACTGAAAACCGCTGCCATGGCCACAGGTGCCTATGCGCGTATTCGGCGTCAGTTTAAGCAGCCTATTGGCCGTATGGAAGGGATTGAAGAGCCATTAGCTAGAATCGCCGGCAACGCGTACATGATAGATGCAGCCAGTCACCTTACGGTTACTGGTATCGATTTGGGTGAAAAACCGTCCGTAATTTCTGCCATTGTTAAATACCACTGTACCCACAGAAGCCAGCGCGGTGCGATTGATGCGATGGATATTCTCGGTGGTAAAGGTATTTGCCTAGGCCCATCAAACTTCATTGCTCGTGGATATCAGGGCTCGCCAGTGGCCATTACCGTGGAAGGTGCCAACATACTGACTCGCTCCATGATCATTTATGGCCAAGGTGCGATTCGTTGTCACCCTTACGTACTTAAGGAAATGAACGCAGCTCATTCAAACGCTAGCGATGCGCTCGATCAGTTTGATGATGCGCTGTTTGGTCACATCGGCTTCGCGATGAGTAACTTTGTGCGCAGCCTATGGCTAGGTATTACTGACGGACGCAGTTCAACCGCGCCATTGCATAGTGCAACCAAACGCTATTACCAGCAGCTTAACCGCTATAGTGCCAACTTAGCCTTGCTGTCGGATGTGTCTATGGCAGTGTTAGGCGGCTCGCTAAAACGTCGTGAACGTTTATCTGCGCGTCTTGGCGATATCCTAAGCCAAATGTACTTGAGCTCGGCAACGCTTAAACGATTTGCCGTTGATGGGGCGCATAAGGAAGACCAGCCTCTTATGGATTGGGCACTGCAAGAGAGCTTGCATCAGACTGAAGTTGCAATTGATGAGTTTTTACGTAACTTCCCAAGCCCTGTATTGGGTAAACTATTACGAGTGGTGATCATGCCATTTGGCCGTGTTCGCAAGTTACCTAGTGACAAGTTGGATCACACTTTAGCGCAAATACTGCAAACGCCAAGTGCTACACGCTCTCGTTTAGGTCGCCACCAATACCTTACTCCATCGGAGCACAACCCAGCGGGTAAGATTGAATTGGCCTTAAACGTTGTCTTACAAGCTGAGCCTGTATTTGAACGAATTTGCAAAGCGCAGCAACGTCGTCGTCCGTTCACCAATTTGGACCGCCTTGCGGAGGAAGCGTTAGCCGCCGAGTTGATCAACCAAGAAGAAGCTGAACTGCTGATTGAAGCAGAGCAGCACCGACTTGCGACCATCAATGTGGATGAGTTTGATCCACAGGCACTTAAAGCCGCTTCAGTACAAAAAGATCTTGAAGCTGTAATGTAATACCTATCGAAGTAATTAACTGGTCAGCAAATTGCGACGGAAAAATCAGGTAATTGCTTTGGTTGATCTAAATTACGTCCGCTTCTATAAACACAAAGGGATGAGCCATGCTCATCCCTTTTTCGTTATCTTTGACCCGTTAACTAGGAGGTGCACTCAATTGAAGCTCTGGTTCAGCGGCCGCTTTTTTGCGGCGCCTGTACACGATGAAGGCGACTACCAGCCCAATGATTAATACCGCTATATTTCCGACAATGATGATAGTGAGTGACCGCTTACGATCTTCTGCACGTTTGTGTTCGATTTGACGCAGCATTTCTTCTTTCTGCTGCTTCTCTTGAGCAATCCGCTGTTGCTCCCTCGCCTTTTCGACGTCAACAGACTCGACCGAGCCAAAATTAATTGGCGCGGTTTCTAATACCAAGTCACGGTTGTTGGCCAGATCTGTCGCATACACAATAGTGCTAATACTGTGATTACCAATAAGTTTGTCTGACGCGACTTCAACCTTCAATCTGGCACTGTCTTTCGGTACTTGTGTGGTGTAGTGGCGTTGGTTATCTTCTGGGTCCGTAACGCTTATGTGAGCACTGATGGAGCCCGGAGCAATGGTTGCTCGCTCTCCAACAATCGTAATACTGTGTGGATCCAATGTACGTGACTGGGAGAAATCAACAGTGATAGGTGGTGGGTATACCAACACTTCTTGTTCAACCGCTCGCAGGAATACTCCGTTACCAGAGGTCACTCGAACACGGTATTTACCCGGTTCAACATTGATCGGAAGATCGACGGTGAACTTACCATCTCCTGCAACTTCATCATACTCCAAACCATCATCGGAAAACTCGCCGACAACAATTGGAATGGGACGAGCCTCTTTGGTTATTTCTGATTCATTTTCGACATAGGGTGTGAACGTTACCCGTAAATTGACCCTGTCCAAAAAATCTCGAAGAACAATAGGTGCACCGTGGGTGGTTAGATTAGCTTGCAGCTTTATACGCTCATTTTGATACAGCCGATTCGACAGAAAGTCGACATCAAGCATTAAATCAGACAGAATTTTTATGTTGTTTTTCGGTGTGACCTTTCCTATGGCTTGCCATGGCCCTGGCATTGGCTGATCAATTGAAATAATGTCCATGCCATTTTCTTCATACCAAGCGACATGCTCTGGGTGCTGCCATGCGTAGTACTTCACACCATCAGGGCGAACCAGTACTACCGATTGTGACTGTTCGCTGCGATAAATTACAAACGACACTTGTTGAATAGTAGGATCGATACGAAATCGGTTATCCAACAAACTAAATTGCTGCTCATTAGCCCAACTCAGTGAGGACAATGCCGTAAGTATGACGGCTAAAAAAAGTGGAAATGATTTGAACTGCACCAACGTCTCCCTACTTGTAATGGAACTAGTCACGCCACAAACAGCTCCCACCTTTGGCCACAACATCCAATCTAGATTGGTGTGCTTCTAATTCATCGGCCGATGCCTGCAAAACCTTTAGCGGTTTTCGTTGATTGCTTGCGCGCTGAATGATGGCACTGTCGGTTTCATTAGACCCTCCACCAAACTTTAACGTGGTCTGCCCACCTGTCATTAACAGGTAGACATCGGCCAAAATTTCAGCATCGAGTAATGCGCCGTGCAACGTACGATGAGAGTTATCTATTCCGTAACGGTCACACAAGATATCGAGGTTATTTCGTTTGCCTGGAAAGAGTTTTTTCGCCATCGCCAAAGTATCGGTGATAGAACAGTATTGCTCCGTCTTACCTATTTTTGGGTCAAGACGCTCAAACTCGTGATCCATAAAGCCAACGTCGAAGTACGCGTTGTGTGCAACTAGCTCGGCGCCGTCAATAAACTCAATAAACTCTTGATGAATCTGACGGTATTCAGGTTTGTCTAATAGGAATTCATCGGTAATACCGTGAACATCAATGGCTTCGGGATCGATCTCTCGGTCTGGTTTGATATACACATGGAAATGTCGCCCGGTAAGCTTTCTATTTACAATTTCAACGGCACCAATTTCGATGATACGGTGTCCTAAATAAGTGGGACCACCTTCACGGTTCATACCGGTGGTTTCCGTATCGAGAACCACTATACGGCCGCTGCTGGCCGTTTGAGTTGGATTTTGGCTGGTGTTCATACGATTAATTGTGTCAGACTGTCCGAAATAATGCCCAATCATATCAAATCATGGATAAACACGTCGAAATTTTCACAGATGGTTCTTGCCTAGGTAATCCTGGAGCAGGGGGTTATGGAATTGTGTTGCGCTACAAAGGTCACGAAAAAACCTTAGCCAAAGGTTACACCATGACCACCAACAATCGCATGGAAATGATGGCGGCGGTTGTGGCTTTGCAAAGCTTAACACAGCCTTGCAAGGTCACTTTAACAACCGACAGTCAATATGTGCGACAAGGGATCACCCAATGGATCCATAACTGGAAAAAGCGCAGCTGGAAGACATCTGATAAAAAACCAGTGAAAAATGCCGACCTATGGCAAGCACTCGATAGTGCAGCGGCCAATCATCAAGTTGAATGGAAATGGGTTAAAGGACACGCTGGGCACCGCGAAAATGAAATGTGTGACGAGTTGGCACGATCCGCGGCAGAAAACCCCACTGAAGACGATACAGGCTATCAACCTAGTTAGTACGAGAGTGGGCTTTTATCGATACACCAACAGGTGACAAACGTCGCTTGAGTCGCCAATGAGGCTTAAGAGGTTTAATCGGATAAGTTCGCTTTCGCGCAACAATATAGTACAGCGACCCTAATTTACTGCCGCTATTGCCACACATATTTTCTAGCCACGCCCAAATTGCGCGCTGTTTAGGATTTGGAAAAAGCGCATACTGCTCACTGTGAATAACTTGGTAGTTCAACAAGCCAAGCCAATCATGGACACGGTGTGGGGTGAACATTCGTCCACTCCAAGGTAAGTTTTTCTTTCGCCAAGGAAGGACGCTCGCCACACCAGAAAAACTGATTGGGTTGAATCCTGTTAGAATGATGTACCCGTCGTCCATCATTACCCTATCCACCTCGCGAAGCAGTCGATGAGGATCTTGGCAATAATCCAACTGATGGCTTAACAACACTACGTCAAAGCTTTTTTCAACAAACGGTAAGTCAAAGGCGTCAGCAATCACCGAATGCAGTGGATTTTTGATGTCTAAGTTAACCTGATGAGGAATGGTACTTAGAGAGGTATTCAGCTCACAACTCAATCCACCGAGTTTTAGCATGTGATAGCCAAACAATTTCGGAGCCCACTCGTCTATGCGCATCTGAATGCCTTCAAATACCCATTGACCATTGCCCAATTGTTGCCAAGAATGGGGCTGTTGCAGTTTTTGAGTGATCCGTGCTGGTTTAAGCAATGGGTGACCGCCTTTTCAATCTCGACTCAGGAAAATAAATATGCGCACAATCAATTGCATACCTGCTTTTAATGATAACTACATTTGGCTAATTGTCGATGATAATAAACGTTGTTGCGTGGTGGACCCCGGCGATGCTGCCCCAGTGATCGAATTTTTAGAGGATCATCAGCTGAAGCTTAGTCAAATTTGGCTCACTCATCATCATGCCGATCATACCGGAGGGGTGTCTTCTCTAAAAGGTCGTTACCCTGATGTGGACGTGTATGGACCTAAATCTTGTCGCTTTGAGGCTATTGATCATCGTTTAGAAAAGGGCGATACCGTTATGTTCGCCGATCACCATTACCAAATTTTAGCGCTGCCTGGGCATACTCTAGATCATATCGCCTACTATGGTGAGCAATCGCTTTTTTGTGGTGATGTTCTGTTTAGTGCAGGGTGTGGTCGAGTATTTGAAGGGAGTTACTCGCAGATGTTTGACAGTTTAAATCAAATCAAAGCTCTGCCTGCCAACACAAATATTTACCCAACCCATGAATACACACAAGCCAATATTGATTTTGCTTTAGCAGCAGATCCCACCAATCTTCGCCTGCAACACTATCAGCAAAAAGTACTATCACTGCGCAGTGACAATCAACCTAGTTTGCCAACAACATTGGAACTCGAGCTTGCGATTAATCCATTCTTACGCTGTGAATGTCTAGATACTGAGCAGTGGCAGACGAAACAAGCTCTTAGAGAACCCCTAGACGTATTTGCTTACTTAAGAGATTGGAAAAACGATTTCTAAAGTTCAAAGTTTAGCCACCCTACACTTGTCACTCTTACTGGGGCAAAGTATTATCTACGGCCAATTTTGAATTCAGGCTTGAGTAGTAATGAACAAACAATCGGTGTGGCTGTTGGCCCTAGTATTAGGTGGGTGTCAAATGGCGCCTCAACAGCAAGATTCTATTCCAGAGCCTTCCGAACCAAGCACTGGTAGCACCGATTCCGTCGTTGTCGAGCCTAAAGCCGTCGAAGACAAAGTCGCGCCATTACCTGAGCCTAAAGTAGAGCCTGTCGTGCTCACCCCACAGCAACAAGACAATGTGTGGGATCGAATATCTATGCAGTTGGAACTAGATATTCCTGACCATAAGACGGTCGATTATTACCGTCGCTGGTATTTAAAGCACCCTTCACACCTAAGAACAGTCTCCAAACGCGCAGAGCCATTTTTACACTTAATTGTAGAAAAGATTGAAGCGCGCGATATGCCATTGGAGTTGGCCCTACTTCCTGTCGTTGAAAGCTCCTTTGACGCGTTTGCGTACTCCCATGGCAGCGCCGCTGGTTTATGGCAATTTGTCCCTGCAACCGGCAAGATGTACGGACTTGAACAAGATTACTGGTATGACGGCAGACGTGACGTTGACGCCGCTACCGATGCTGCGCTTGATTACCTGACATATTTGAATAAACGCTTTGAAGGTAACTGGAACCATGCGATTGCAGCCTACAACAGTGGCGGTGGGCGCGTTTCTAGCGCTATCCGAAAAAACGTTAAAGCAGGCAAACCGACCGATTTTTTCTCTCTAGAGTTACCTAAAGAGACCAGCGGCTATGTACCAAAACTTCTCGCTCTTGCTGATGTTATCGCCAATGCCGAAGAGTATGGTATCGATATTCCTGAGATCGCGAATACCCCTGTATTGCAACGTGTCGATCCTAAAGAGCAATTGGATCTCGCCATTGCGGCCAATTATGCTGGCATAAGCATCAAAGAGTTACAAAGCTACAATCCGGCATACAACCAGTGGGCAACAGCTCCGGATGGACCTCAGCACTTATTACTGCCTATCGAGACAGTGACGCCATTCTTAAATGAAGTAGAAGCAAATCGCGGTAAAGGCGTTAAATTAGTGCGCTATCAGGTAAAATCGGGGGACAGCATCAGTGTGATCGCGCAACGTCACAACACCACCAGCGCGGTGATCAGAAATGCAAATGGCATGACAGGCAATATGATCCGTGCTGGACAGTACCTGTTAGTGCCAACCTCAACCACCGATGACAAATCCTATGCACTCAGTGCAGCCAATCGCTTGGAAGAAACACAATCTAAAGCGCGCGGACAGCATAAAATGAACTATACCGTGGTCAGCGGCGATAGCCTTTGGACCATTGCCAAAGCGCATAAAGTGACGCATCAAGATCTTGCTCGCTGGAATGGTATGGGGCCTCGCGACACGCTGCGTATTGGTCAAAAGTTGGTGATTTGGAAAGACAATAACCAAGGTGAAATCATTCGCACGGTTTACTACAAGGTGCGCAGTGGTGACACAATCAGTGGTATCGCATCACGATTCAAAGTTCGCAGCTCAGACATTATTCAATGGAACAGTCTGCAAAACCGTAAATACTTACAGCCAGGCCAAAACCTCAAGCTGTATGTCGATGTGACCAAAGTGAGCGTCTAGTTTAGCGTAAACTCCGCCCATAACGCGTTATGATCTGAGGCTGAAGTGTTAATCACTTCAGCCTTTTTTAGTTGCAGGCCTCGATAGAAGATATGATCTAATGGCTGCCCGGTAATGGCAAACGTAGTACGCAAATCAGGTGTAAATTTCGCTTCTTCAAGCCCTAACGTACGCATGACGTTCTCGACTTTTTCCTGCCTAATTTCGCTCCAGGTATTAAAGTCACCGGCAAATATGGCAGGGCCTTGATGCTCAATGAGTGCTTGCTCCAACTCGGCCAGTTGCTGCTCAAACTCTTCGGTACCTAACGTGAAGTTTACCGCATGCAAGTTGACCACCCATAACGACTCTCCATTGGACAGTTGATAGGAGGCAAACAGAGCAGATTTGGGTAGTTGCAACCAAGGTTCGGTTTCAAATATTGCACATACTTTCTCTGGCAAGCGCTGCGACAAATTAAATACGCCAGAGCTTTTATCAAACACTTCAAACGCACTCGCCTGTTGGCCAAACCAATTGAGCTGGTTTAGCCAATTAATAAATGAGGGCGACAAAGAGACTTCTTGCAACAAGCTCAATTCGGTTCGTTCCAGCAATGTAAGTAACTCGGCGTCCCACCCGTCATTGTTTTGCTTATAAATGTTCCACGACAACACTCTTAGCTGTCCGTCATTGTCTAAAGGCTCTAACTGATCCATCTCTAAACAAGAGGCGTTGTTATGCCCTTGAGTTAGCTTATTAGGGTTGGCCTCATCATCGTTGACCAACGCAATAGGCGTCTGCTCAGAGAGCGTAAAAACCAATGGAGAGACAAGCCATTGCCAACCGCCATACAGCACCACCAAAAGTAACGATAAAGTGAGGCAACGTTTTAACCAAGACATAGTTTTCCCCAAGCATGGAGGTGGATTTAGAGCAAAAAAAAGACCAAGCTATTCTAGCATTAGCTGATAGCATGATCTTTTTCATTCCTGCAAATGAAGAGAAGCAGGGAGCGATTGAATGTGCTTAGATGGCTTCTTCGTCTTCTTCGCCAGTACGAATACGAACAACACGTTCGACGTCTGTTACGAAAATTTTACCATCACCAATCTTACCGGTTTGAGCCGTTTCAATAATAGTATCGACACACTGCTCAACTGAGTCTTGGTTCACAACAATTTCAAGCTTCACTTTAGGCAAAAAGTCCACCATGTACTCTGCGCCGCGGTACAGTTCGGTGTGCCCTTTTTGACGTCCAAAGCCTTTTACTTCGGTCACAGTCATACCAGTAATGCCTACTTCAGCTAGAGCTTCGCGTACATCGTCAAGCTTAAATGGCTTTATAATCGCTTCAATTTTTTTCATTGGTTACTCGTCTAATGGTTATTTAAGGCTTGCGTAGTACGCCGCCAAGTTTTCAATGTCTGTATCGTTTAGCAACGACGCTTGCGCCTGCATAACTGCGGCCAATCCACCTGTGCGCTGCTTCTGTTTGTAGGCTTTGAGAGAAGAAACAAGATAGGCCTCATTTTGACCTTTAATATTTGGGTAACCGGCAATGAGTGCAATACCATCAGCGCCGTGACAGGCAGCGCAAATCGCTGATTTGGCTTTCCCTGCCTCAATATCTGCGGCAAACGTCACTTGTGAAGTGAGCGCTAAAGTCGCTGCAATAACTAATAACTTTTTCATAGCTTCCATACCTTTAGATGTCTTTTAGAATAATTATTACACGATAGTGTGCCACGACTAGTGCTCTTTTTTCCACATAACTTTGTAACCCGTGCCACAAAATCGCTGATCCGTAAACAGCCCTGCAACGGCAATGACGGATTGTTGCTGCAATACAATAGGGTATTGCTGTCGCAACCATGGTGGGACAGAGTACTCTTGCCAGAGCTTTTTAAGTTTGCGTGAACCACTTCGTCCAACAGGCTTAGCATTAAGCCCTGTAGAGTTATACGACACAGTTAATCCACTCAGATCAGGACTATCACTAATATTGCCCACCCAAAAACAGTTGTCTTGGATGTGGGTATCATCCGAGAACACCCCAATAGTCCCATGTTGTGCTGGAAGATCTAGCCAAGTATCTAATGGTAATGGTTGCTGCCAATGAGACAGTTCGGGCAGGCTATCGACAATATATAGGGAATTTTGAAAACGGCGAAGCTGCCCATTGTCGAGCTCGACAATCGGAGTCGCATCCGCCTGAGCATGCAACACTTGATTAAGAATCTGCTTGAGAATTTTTTGCGAAGGCATGAGTCGCCCACGCTCTGCAAACCACATTCGTACAAGGCGTTTTTGCGTCAATGGCGACTGCTCAACTAATGGAGCGATCAATAGCGCATCATTGTGTAGACAATGCTGATAGATGGGTGTGAGCAGCTCGGTAAGCAGCTGTTCTTGCTCGGCACAAAGGGCTGTACTTTTAATAACCTGCTGAGTTACTTGTGGCCAACGCTGCTTGATGCTTGGGATAATATCCTGACGTAGAAAGTTACGGTCATAACGAGTATCGGTATTGCTTTCGTCTTCAACCCACTCTAACTCAATCGACGTAGCAAAATCACGCAGTTCATTGCGATCGCAACCCAGCAGTGGACGAAGCAGTACACCATCATTAAACGCACGACTCGCTGCCATTGAAGACAATCCCTTTGGACCACTGCCTCGTTTCAATGCCAATAAAAAGGTTTCAAATTGGTCATCTGCATGATGACCGGTCAGTAATAGTGTTCGTTTATCGACGTACTGAGCCAACGCCTGATACCGAGCTTCTCTGGCTTGCTGCTCAAGGCTAAGCCGCGAACCAGTCTCCACCGTTACTTTTTCGCACACAAACTTTATCGACAGCGCTTCGCACCACGCTTTACATTGCTGTGCCCACACATCTGCATTATCACTGAGCCCATGATGCACATGTATTGCCTGTATCTCCCAGACAGGGAGCACATTATCACGGCGCTGAACATCACGCAGCGTCGCAAGCAACTGTAATAGAACTCGAGAATCTAGGCCACCACTTAGCCCCAATACAAGGCGGTTGTGCGATGCGCGAAATGGTTCAAGTTGTGACTCAAGCGTTGAGAGCAAGTGTGTCAAATCGTCCCTCTTCAATGACAAAAAAGCGAGCTAATAAGCTCGCTCTATAAGGTGTTGCTATCGATTAACAGTAACCGTAGTTCATCAATCGCTGATAACGACGATCTTGTAACTGCTCAACGTCAAGACCATCGAGGTCTTCAAGTTGCTTCAGCAGCGTCTGCTTAATATTTTCTGCAACCGCAGGGTAATCACGATGCGCGCCACCCAGCGGCTCTTCAATCACCGCATCAATCAACTCTAGCTCTTTCAGCTTCGAAGCGACTAGACCCATTGCTTCAGCAGCTTGCGGAGCTTTAGCTGAATCACGCCATAAGATGGATGCGCACCCTTCTGGTGAAATTACCGAGTACGTTGAATACTGCAGCATATTGACGTAGTCACCTACACCGATAGCCAATGCACCACCAGACCCGCCTTCACCGACCACGTTACAAATAACCGGCACTTTCAGACCCGCCATTACTTTTAGGTTGGTTGCGATTGCTTCTGACTGGCCACGCTCTTCTGCGCCAACGCCTGGATAAGCACCCGCAGTATCGATAAAGGTAATAATTGGCATGTTAAAACGCTCAGCCATTTTCATTAAGCGCAACGCTTTACGGTAGCCTTCAGGTTTTGGACTACCAAAGTTACGCTTCACTTTATCTTTGGTATCACGGCCTTTTTGATGGCCAATCACCATCACTGGTCGACCTTCTAGTCGTGCCATTCCTGCAACAATAGACTTGTCGTCAGCAAATGCACGATCACCTGCGAGCTCATCAAACTCAGTAAAGATGAGGTCCAAGTAATCCAGTGTATAAGGACGTTGCGGGTGGCGAGCCAGCTGCGCAACTTGCCATGCACCTAAATCGCCAAAAATTTTCTTTTTAAGCTCTAAACTTTTCTTCTCGAGTTGTTTGATCTCTTTGTCCAGATCAACACCGTCTTCAACACCACGGCTTGAAACATCGCGTAGGGCTTCTATTTTTGCTTCCAATTCTTCAATCGGTTTTTCAAACTCTAGAAAGTTTAAACTCATCTAGGGATCCTTACTTATCAGCTTTGGCATTAAGCCAAAGATCAGTTAAATTCCAGCTCAACTTGGTGTTTACCCAGCAGCTGTTGCAATTCGTCTATTAAGTCATCGTTTGGCGTTACCCGCCATTCTACCCCTAACGACAATTTGGCTCTAGCCTCTTGCCGTTGGTAGTAAACATGTATTGGCACCACACCGCCACGGTGGGGCTCTAATACCTGAGTAAAGCGTTCAAAGAATCGTTGATCAATTTGCGACTCTTGAATCGATACCGATAGGCCACGGGCAAATTTCTCTCTTGCTTGACCTAAGTCCATGACTTCGCGGGCGGACATTTTAAGGCCACCGTTAAAATCATCAAAGCTGACCTGTCCCGATACCACCAATATTTTGTCTTTTTCGAGAAGTTCAGCGTATTTATCTAATGCATCAGAGAATAGCATAACTTCCATTCTTCCGGAGCGATCATCTAGGGTCAAGATCCCAATTCGATTGCCTCGCTTGGTCGTCATCACTTTGGCAGCGATCACCAGACCGGCTAGGGTAACACTCTGATCGCGCCGCGTTGGAGTGGCTGCATTCAAGCGACAACTGGTGTATTTGGTTAATTCTTTCAAATAGGCATTGATCGGGTGACCCGTTAAATATAGCCCTAACGTCTCCCTCTCGCCCTCAAGCCATACCTTTTCAGGCCAAGGATCCGCTTGCGTATATTTTTGTTCAACTTCCGAGTGAGTATCGGTTAATACGCCAAACATATCCGCCTGACCAAAAGCTTCTGCTTGGTGATGTTGGCCTGCAGCCTTAACAGCATCGTCAACCGACGCCATCATCGCAGCGCGGTGTGGCCCTAAGCGGTCCAGTGCACCAGCTTGGATAAGTTTTTCGATAACGCGCTTATTTACTTTTTTGGTGTCTATTCGCGCACAAAAATCGAAGAGATCTTTAAAGTAGCCGTCTTTGTCTCGAGCTTCAATGATGTTTTCAATCGGGCCTTCACCTACCCCTTTGATCGCACCAATGCCGTATACAATGGCCCCTTCTTCATCCACGTTAAAGCGATATAAGCCAGCGTTAATGTCCGGTGGCAGTACCTTAAGTTTCATCCGGTGACATTCGTCCACCAACCCGACCACTTTTTCGGTGTTATCCATATCGGCGGTCATTACCGCAGCCATGAATTCTGCCGGGTAGTGCGTTTTGAGCCACAGTGTCTGGTAAGAGACAAGCGCATAGGCTGCTGAGTGCGATTTGTTAAATCCGTATCCGGCAAACTTTTCCACCAGATCGAAGATTTTCATTGCCAGTTCGCCATCAACTCCGTTATTTTCGGCGCCTTCACGGAAAATACTGCGCTGCTTGGCCATCTCTTCAGGCTTCTTCTTACCCATCGCACGACGCAGCATATCAGCGCCGCCAAGGGTGTAGCCTGCGAGAACCTGTGCTATTTGCATTACCTGCTCTTGATACAGGATGATGCCATAAGTTGGCTCTAGAATTTCCTTCAGCGAGTCGTGCTGCCACTTTTCGTCCGGATAGGAAATGGCTTCTCGACCGTGCTTCCGGTCGATAAAGTTGTCTACCATGCCTGATTGTAATGGGCCCGGTCTAAACAGCGCAACCAATGCGATAATGTCCTCAAAACAGTCTGGCTGAAGACGTTTAATAAGGTCTTTCATACCACGAGATTCAAGCTGGAATACCGCAGTTGTTTCCGAGTTCTTAAGGGTTGTAAATGACGGCGGATCGATTAGGTTGATCGATTCGATTCGAACCGACTCTTTACCTTGTTTTTCTAAACGAGGGTTAATGAGCCCTAATGCCCAATCGATAATAGTTAGCGTCCGAAGCCCCAAGAAGTCGAACTTAACCAATCCTGCGGTTTCAACATCGTTTTTATCAAACTGAGTGACAGGAAAGTTGCCATCCGCATCGGCGTAGATAGGAGCAAAATCGGTGATCGTCGTGGGTGAGATTACGACCCCGCCGGCGTGCTTACCCGCATTACGTGTACAGCCTTCCAGCTTTCGACACATATCAATGAGATCACGAACTTCATCATCGGCTTCATAAATTTCAGGAAGTTGTGGCTCTGCGTCAAACGCTTTTGCTAGCGTCATACCAGGATCGGGTGGGATGAGCTTTGAAATACGGTCTACAAAGCCGTAAGGGTGCCCCAGCACACGGCCTACGTCTCGAATTACCGCTTTGGCCGCCATCGTACCAAAGGTTATGATTTGCGATACAGCATCACGGCCATACATCTCGGCAACGTGATCGATCACCTGGTCGCGTTTATCCATGCAAAAATCGACATCGAAATCGGGCATCGATACACGCTCAGGGTTTAAGAATCGCTCAAAAAGCAGATCGTATTCCAATGGGTCAAGGTCGGTAATATCCAGTGCATAGGCAACTAATGAACCCGCACCCGAACCGCGCCCAGGACCTACTGGCACTGCGTTGTCTTTTGACCATTGGATAAACTCCATAACGATCAAGAAGTAACCCGGGAAGCCCATGTCATTGATAACTTTAAGCTCGATCTCTAGGCGTTCATCGTATTCAGGTCGACGCTTGGCTCGCACCTCTTCATCGGGGAATAAAAACGCCAGACGTCGCTCCAAGCCTTCTTGAGACTTTTTAACCAAAAAGTCTTCAATCTTCATCCCTTCTGTTGGGAAGTTGGGTAAGAAATACTCGTTCAGACGTACTGTCACGTTGCAACGTTTGGCAATTTCTACCGAGTTTTGCAAAGCTTCTGGAATGTCTTGAAACAGCTCCACCATCTCGTCTTCAGAACGCAGATATTGCTGATTGCTGTAGAGTTTTGGTCGACGTGGGTCTTCGAGTGTATATCCATCATGGATCGCTACACGGATTTCATGAGCGTCGAAATCGTCGGTCGATAAAAAGACCACTTGGTTGGTCGCGACAACTGGCAAGTCGCGCTCTGCAGCCAATTCAAGAGCAAAGTGTAAATAACTCTCTTCGTCTGCCCTACCCGTACGGGTCAGTTCCAAATAAAAGCGATCGGCAAAATGTTGCTGATAGAAATCGACGCATTGGTTCGCTAAATCTGAGTTCCCTTTTAATAGTGCTTTACCAACTTCACCGTCTTTGGCACCAGAAAGAACGATAAGGCCCTGGTTATATTTGGCAAGCCACTCTTTGTCTATGACAGGGCTATGCTGAACATGACCACGTAAATACGCCTCAGAAATGAGCAATGTGAGGTTGTTGTAGCCCTTATTGTCAGACGCAAGCACAGTGATGTGAGTCAGTTCGTCACCCAACTCGTCGGACTGCATCAGGAAGTCAGCACCAATAATCGGCTTAATGCCGTTGTTGTGCGCAGCGTTGTAGTACTTCACCAATCCACATAAATTGGTAAAGTCGGTTAATGCCATTGCTGGCATACCCAATTCAGCGACTTTTTTAACAATAGGCGGTACTTTTGACACGCCATCAATCATTGAAAAATCACTGTGAATTCTTAAGTGAACAAACTTCGGGTTAGACATTACTGATTCAGTCCTCAATTCCTAAAACGCGCTTCACCGGTTTAAAACTCTTTCGATACTGCTCAATCACACCAAACTCTTCGATTGCGGCGAAATGCGCTTTTGTCGGATACCCTTTGTGCTGGGCAAAGCCAAACTGAGGATACTGCTTATCAAGCTCTTGCATGTCATTATCACGGGCCACCTTAGCTATAATAGAGGCGGCGCTGATTTCAGGGACTCGCAAGTCTCCTTTGACCACAGCAATAGCGTCCATGGTTAATTCGGGGGTACGATTGCCGTCAATTAACGCAAGATTTGGAGTAGTAGAAAGTCCATTGATCGCGCGCTGCATTGCGACCATGGTAGCTTGTAGGATATTAAGCTGGTCAATTTCTTGTGGGGTGCATCGACCGATACACCACGCCAGCGCTCGTTCTTTAATTAACGGCTCTAAGGCTAACCGTTTTTTCTCACTCAGTTTTTTAGAGTCTGTCAGCCCTGGAATGGGGTTGTTAGGATCTAAAATTACCGCAGCGGTCACCACATCGCCAACAAGCGGCCCCCTGCCCACTTCATCAACGCCAGCAATGAAAGTATACCCACTAGGGTATTCAAACGGCTCGAGCTCTACAGCTTTGCTCATGACTTATTCTCTCTATCGATCAGCCTTAAAACAGCTTGCGCCGATTGCACATCGGCATCTTTACGAATCATGTGATGCAACCTCGTGAACTCTTCGACCATAGGTTTCGACTCATCACCCAGTAGTCGAGTGACTTCTGCGCTGAGGTTATCGGGGTTACACTCTTCCAGTAAATACTCTTTTACCAACTCTCGATCGGATAAAATATTGGGTAGCGACACAAACTTACTTTTAACTAAACGCTTAAGCAACCACGCGGTGACTGGATTAACAATATAGCCAACAACCATCGGACGTTTTATTAACATGCACTCTAACGCCACTGTGCCAGAGGCTAGCATCACCACATCACTTGCGGTCATAACATCGGTAGCTGTGTCATTAACCAGCGTAAACTCAAGCTCTGGTGCAAATTCTTGCCACGCTTTCTCAAACTGCTGACGCCTTTTATCATTGACCAGTGCCACGACAAAGCCCAGTTCTGGATCATCGGCGTGTAATTTTTGGCAGGTTTTAATAAAGGGTTCGCACAACTTCTCGAGCTCGGCGCCGCGGCTACCAGGTAACACCGCAAGGTAGCGTTTTTCACTGTCTAGGCCTAACTTTACACGCGCGGCTTGTTTATCCGAGTGCATTGGAATGGCGTCTGCCAAAGTGTGCCCCACAAACTCACAAGGCACATCAAACTTGTCGTAAAAAGCCTTTTCGAACGGGAGCAAAGCCAGCACCAAATTGGTTGCTTTAGCAATCCCGTGGATACGCCCTTGTCGCCACGCCCAGACTGAAGGACTTACATAGTGAACCGTCTTAACCCCTGCATCTTTAAGATCGCGCTCTAAACGCAGATTAAAGTCTGGTGCATCAATACCAACAAACACGTCGGGCGGATTAGCAATAAACTCATCGACTAACCCTTTTTTGACTTTTAGAAGTCGAGGGAGGCGGCCTAATACTTCGACCAACCCCATCACCGATAGCTCTTCCATATCAAACAGAGAGCGACAACCCAATGCGTTCATCTTTGGCCCACCGATACCGACGAACTCGGCATAGGGATGCTCAGCCAAAATAGCCTTGATAAAACCTTCGCCTAACGTATCACCAGAAAGCTCGCCTGCGACGATACCAATTCTAAGTGGCGATGTTTGTTGACCTGTTTCCATGAAAAATGCTACCTAATTAACGACAAAAAGATCGCATTAAAGCGATCTTTTTAGCTTAACTCAATTCCCAACTATTAACGAATAATGCCACGTTCAGTTGTGTCGAGCATATCAATAAATCTCTGTACCGATGGTGTCTCTTTAGCCATCTCAATCAACACTGGGCGAGTTTCTGTCAAGGTGTTTCCTGAGCGGTAAATCTCTTTGTACGCTTTAAACAACGTACGAATCTCGGCTTTTTCAAACCCATTACGTTGTAAACCCACTTTATTAAGTCCAAACGGAGTCGCGTGGTTACCTTGCGCCAATACGTACGGTGGAACGTCTTGTACAACCGCGCTGCACCCGCCAACATACGCGTAGGCACCAACGGTACAAAATGGGTGGATCGCCGACAGCGCCATTACCCCTGCGTAATCGCCAACGGTCACGTGGCCGCCCAGTATTGCGTTATTACCTATGTGAGTATGGTTACCCACAATCACATCGTGAGCGATATGGGCGTTTACACACAATAGATTGTCATTGCCAATCACTGTTTCATACTTGTCTTGCGTGGTGCCGCGGTGAATCTGCGCACTTTCCCGAATGACATTGCGATCACCGATGATCACTTTCGTATCTTCGCCACCGTATTTTTTATCTTGGTTTTCTTCACCAATCACAGCCTGTGGGAAAATACGGTTCTCTTTACCAATAATAGTGTGGCCTTTGATTACCACGTGAGACATCACTTCTGTACCTTCACCAATGACAATATTGCCCGAGATGTAGGTAAATGGACCAACAGTAACGTTAGCTTCTAGAGTGACATCGCCTTCAATCACCGCTGAAGGGTGAACGCTTGCTGATGGATGGATCATATTAGAATTCTCGACGTGCACATTTTAATTCAGCGTCACACACGACAACGCCATCTACTTTTGCAACACCGGTAAAGGCTGCAATACCACGGCGCTCTTTAAGCAGCTTCACTTCAATGACCAGTTGGTCGCCAGGGCCTACAGGTTTACGGAACTTGGCGTTATCAACGCTCGCAAAGTAGTACAGTTCATTCTCACTAGGTGCGCCGTAGGTTTTAAATGCAAGTAAACCTGTTGCTTGCGCCATCGCTTCAAGCATCAAAACACCTGGAAAAACTGGCATTTGTGGGAAGTGACCAGTGAATTGAGGCTCGTTAAACGTGACATTTTTGAGTGCTACTAAATACTCACCCTCTTTATAATCCGTCACTCTATCTATCAATAGAAATGGGTAACGGTGTGGCAAAAGAGATTGGATTTCCATGATATCCATAGTTTTATTTTCAGTAGTCAAAATCAAATTCCTGCTAATTAAATTATTCTTGTCTAAGGGTATTATACATTAAAAAGGCTCGCCTATAGCGAGCCTAAAATTATCTGCTATAGCCCTTGTTCAGTAGAGTCCTGCTGTTCAAGCTGTTTCTCAACTGTTTTTAGACGTTTGTTCATCTCATCGATACGATGTACTCGGGTTGCGGTTTTACGCCACTCGGCATTTTTTTGCAGAGGAATCCCTGAAGAGTACACGCCTTTTTCTTTGATGCTGCGCATCACCATGCCCATACCTGTGATGGTCACTTGGTCTGCGATCTCAATATGGCCATTGATGACTGTTGCACCACCAATAATGCAGTACTTACCTACGGTCGTACTTCCTGCGATGGTCGTTGCACCTGCGATTGCGGTGCCGTAACCAATATGAACATTATGGGCAACCTGAATCAAATTATCGAGGATGACGTTATCTTCGACAATCGTGTTGCCAATCGCACCACGGTCAATACAAGCACTTGCGCCAATTTCGACGCGGTTGCCGATGATCACAGAGCCAGTTTGTGGGATCTTAATCCACTCACCTTGTTCGTTTGCATAACCAAAACCATCGGAACCTATGGTTGTCTGACTCTGCACTAAACAGCGCTCGCCAATCTGAACATCATGGTATACCGCAACATTGGACCACAACTGCGTGCCTTCGCCAATTGATGCATTTTTGCCAACAAAACAGTTGGCACCAATAACAACATTGTCTGCAAGCCGAGCACCCGTTTCAATAACGGCGTTAGCACCAACACTGACATTGTTGCCCAAAATAGCACTGTCACTAATGACCGCACTAGGAGCAATACCAGTTGCGGCTTTAGGAGTCTTATCCAGTTTTTGGGCTACTTTTGCGTACGCGATGTAAGGGTCGCCGACAACAATAGCGTTGCCGCTGCAATGCTCTGCGTCTGCTTGTTTGATTAACACGCAGGTCGCATTACATTGTGCAAGATGCTTTCGATATTTTGGATTAGTTAAGAAACTAATGTCGCCAGGCTGCGCTTTATCCATCGCTTGAAACTGAGAAACAGTCGCGGCTGAGTCACCGATAAGTGTCCCACCAGCAATGTCAGCAACTTGTTGTAGCGTTAAGGTGATCATAAGACTCCAGTTAACCGTTACTTAATTTTATTAATGACTGCGTCGGTTAGATCAAGCTCTGGCTTAGCGTATTGTAAGGCTTGAGCATCGATGATCATGTCAAAGCCTTCTTCAGCAGCAACCACTTCGATGGTATTTTGGATCTCTCTAAATAGCTCTTGCTTCTCTTCTGCTTCACGCTGCTTGCCATCACGCTCAAACGATTGACGCTTCAGTTTGTATTCAGCTTCTAGTGTCGCTACTTCAATTTGAAGAGCACGCATACCTTCTTCGCCAAGCAGTTCGCCATCACGACGAGCTTGCTCCATTTTGGTTTTGATTTTAGCTTCAAGTGCTTGGATTTCAGCAGACTTGTCTTTAAATTCCTCTTGCAGTTCCTGCAAAGCAGCTTCACGTTTAGGGTGCATTTGGAAGATTTTCGCCGTGTTTACATAACCAATCTTCTGTGCGGCTTCCGCAACATTAGCGACAACGGCAGTACTTGCAAGAATAAGGCTAAGACTTAGCGCTTTTACTGTTTTGTTCAAAATCATTTCCTCTAGTTGTTAGAAGGTTCTTCCAATTGTGAAGGTGAAAAACTCGTCATCGTCACCTTCGTAAATTTTAATCGGCGTTGCAAATGAGAACACCAAAGGTCCCATTGGAGACATCCACTGCACTGCGGCACCAAAAGATGCGCGGAATGCACTTGGATCAGAATAGTCATAGTAATACTTGTAACCCGGCGCCCCGCTGTCCATTTCGACAAACAGGAACTCGGTATCCCACACGCTCGCCATATCGACGAACAAGCTAGAACGTAATTGGTTCTTAAAGCCCTCGGAGACAAACGGTGTCGGTACGATAAGCTCTATACTACCCAGTGCCGTTGCGTTACCACCCACCGACTTATCCGTAGCATTGTAGTTAGGATTGTTTCCTTTACCCTCGTCGTAGACGGCCTTAGGACCTGCTGTGTTCGAACTAAACCCACGAAGAGTAGTAAAGCCACCGGCATAAAAGTTCTCATAGAATGGGAACAGGTTATCGTTGCCATCGATACTGCCGTAACCATTACCATATCCTAAACGTCCACGAAGCAAGAGCGCAAAATTGTGAGACTCTGTCAGAGGGAAGTATTGGCGTACGTCATATTGCATCTTGAAGTACTGCACGTCCGAGCCTGGCGTTGTCATCTTATAGTAGGCTCTTTGGTGGTTACCGGCCGTTGGGAAGGTACCTCGGTTAAGGTTATTTCGTGTCCATGCCAGCGAAAACTCGAAGTCGCTTACAATGAGTGCACCATCACTATCGACATTACTGGCTTGCGACTGCAAGAACCGCTCAATCTGAACGTATTGGTCAATGTTCGACAAACGGTTGTGCGCATAGCCCACTCCCAACTCAAAGAAGTTGAGCTCATTAAATGGGAAACCCCAAGTAAGAGTAGCGCCGTAGCTTTCGTTGGTGTAATCAACAATACCTGCTTCAGAGGCCTCAAATTCATTGTAATAAATCTTACCACCCAGGCTCACACCATCGAGGTTCCAATAAGGGTCGCGATAGTCAAGACTAACGTTTTTCTGATAGTCGTTCATCATTGCCGAAATACCAACTCGGTCACCGCTTCCTAAGAAGTTATCCTGCTGCAAACCTAGCTGGAAACTGATGCCCGATTCGGTACCATAGCCCACACCGAAGTTGACACTGCCGGAGTTTGCCTCTTTAACGCTGTAAACAATGTCTACCTGATCGTCGCTTCCAGGGACTCGAACCGTACTAACATCTACAGTCTCAAAGAAACCCAAACGGTTAAGACGTGCTTTACCGGTTTCAATAGATTGCGAATTGAGCCAACTGCCTTCCATTTGACGCATTTCACGACGAAGTACTTCATCTTTGGTTGAATTGTTGCCTACAAAACGAATATCACGAACATAAATTCTCTTACCTGAAGTGACGTTTACAACGAGAGAGACTTCGTTATTTTTATCATCGAACTCAGGAATGGTTCGCACTTCTGGGTACGCGTAACCTGACGCACCGAGTACTCGCTTAATGCCTTCTTCCATCGCGGTAACTTCTGTGCCGCTATAGACTTCACCTTCATCCAGCGTGACAAGACTACGAAACTCTTCTGTCTTCCCTATCAATTCACCACGAAACTGCACGTCTTTAACTGTGTACGCATTGCCTTCTTCAAGTGATAGCGTAATGTAGACACCTTTCTTATCAGGAGAGATGGCTACTTGCGTTGAGTCGACTTTAAATTTCAAATAACCACGATCGTAGTAGTACGACTTTAGTGATTCAATGTCACCGGCCAGTACCTGTTTCTGGTACTTATCATCAGCCAAGAAGTTCCACCAAGGCACTTCAACATTCAGGTTAAATCGAGATAGCAGTTGTGAATCAGTGAATATTTCATTACCGATAAAGTTAATCTGCTTAATCTTCGCGGAGACACCTTCAGCAAATACGAACTTTAGGTCAGAACGATTTCGAGGAAGTGGCGTTATCACCGCTTGCACGGATGCGTTGTATTTACCCACACTGTAGTAAAAGTCTTCTAAGCCTTTTTCGATATTGCTTAAAGTTGTGCGGTCCAACGCTTCACCAACTCGCACACCTGACGCGTCGAGGTTTTGCTGCAATTGGTCGTCTTCCAATGCTTTATTGCCGCTAAACGAAATACTCGCAATGGTAGGCCTTTCTTTAACCTGCACCACCAATGTATTGCCATCGCGTAATACGCTCACGTCTTCATAGTTACCCGATGCGTACAATGAGCGAATCGTCTCCGCCACATCGCCTTCACCTAGAGTATCTCCTACACGTACTGGGATTTTTAGCAATGCCGCACCCAGTGCAACACGCTGCAAACCTTCAATACGAATATCGTCGACGACAAAGCTATCGCTGCCGTAAGCTACTGTGCTGAGCAAAACGCTCGAAGCCAGCAACAAGTCCTTAAACTTCATAAATTCCGTTGTATTTCCATGCTGCGCTTAACGTTATAAGCGCATAAAGTCATTAAAAATAGCCACTGTCATAAGTGCGAGCAGCAGTGCTCCACCAATTCGATATCCAACCTCTTGTACCTTCTCTGGTACTGGGCGTCTGATCACGGCTTCAATAGCAAAAAACAATAAGTGACCGCCATCTAAAACAGGCAACGGCAGTAAATTAATAATACCTAAGTTTACGCTTATCAGCGCTAAAAACATTAAAAAGTGAACCAGACCATAATCGGCGGTCGCTCCCGCGCCTTTTGCGATCGAGATCGGCCCGCTTAAATTTTCTATACCCACATGCCCAACCACCAGTTTTTTCAACATGCTGAGCGTTAAGTCCACCAGCTGGTAAGACTTATTGACCGCTTCACCGATTGCAGCAAATGGGCCAAACTGCATGTCAAAGCGATAGTTCTCTGGCCAAGGTTCTGATGTTGGCATAATACCAACATAACCAATAGTTTGCTCCTCAATTACTCGAGCATTCGGGGTCAGAGTCAACGTAATCGGGTTTCCATCACGAATGATATCGATAGGCATCGCTGTCGATGGGTTATTGCGAATCGTCTCGGCTATGGCTTCCCATTCAGTCATAGGCTGTTCGTTGAGGCCAATGATTTGGTCACCCACCTGCACTCCTGCAGCTTCTGCAGCCCCACCTTCTATCACCTGACTCACTGTACTGATGATTTCTGGGCGATACGGAACAATCCCAATCGTACGAATCGCCGATTCCTTTTCAGGATCAAATTGCCATTGGCGAATATCCAATGTGGTTTGACGTTCTAGACCGTAATTATCTATAGGGGCGTACGTAACCGACATCTGGTCTAGCCCAATGTGCGAAATAAGCTGCATGTTCACCGACTGCCAATCAGGTGTTTTGATTCCGTCGATGGAAGTAAGTTCCATCGAACGTTCAATTCCCGCTTGTTCAGCAATAGAATTTGGAACTAGATCACCAATTACCGGCTTAACACTTGGCACGCCGATCATGAGCACTAACCAGTACGCAATAATCGCAAACAAAAAATTAAACATTGGGCCTGCGGCCACAATTGCGCTGCGTTTCCACAAAGGTTTGTGGTCAAAGGCCTGGTTTTTCTGCTCGTCAGTCAACTCATCCACACGGCCATCAAGCATTTTGACAAAGCCACCTAACGGAATCAGTGCAATAGTATACTCAGTCCCCTGTTTGTCGGTACGCGACCAGATAGACTTACCAAAGCCTATAGAGAACTTGTGGACCTTCACACCACATCGGCGAGCTACCCAAAAATGCCCAAACTCATGCACTGCGACCAATATACCCAGTGCAACGACAAATGAGGCGAAATTCCATAAAAACCCACTCATATCACACCACCTTTACAACGTGTTCTTGGGCCAGTTTTCGCACCATTTCATCGAGCGAAAGCAAACTTTCTAGATCATTTAACTGATGTGCAGATTGCGTTGCACATACCGCTTCGACAACCGATTGATTGACACGAGCAATATCGGTAAAGCCTATTTTTCGATTTAAAAACGCATCCACCGCAACTTCGTTACAGGCGTTCAGCGTTGTCGTCGCATGCTGCCCTTCAAAACACGCATCGATTGCCAGTTGCAAACATGGATATCGTGAAAAGTCTGGGGCTAAAAAAGTCAATTCACCCACCTGAGTAAAGTCTAGCGCAGATACTGTAGAAGGGGTGCGATTTGGGTAAGCCATGGTGTGCGCAATAGGTGTACACATGTCGGGTTCGCCCATTTGGGCGATAACAGAACCATCCACATATTGCACCATTGAATGAATCACAGATTGAGGGTGAATAATCACATCCAATTGAGATTTATCTGCGGCAAATAGCCATTTAGCCTCAATATACTCAAGCCCTTTATTCATCATAGTTGCCGAATCAACCGAGATTTTTGGCCCCATTGACCAATTAGGGTGAGCAATAGCTTGTTCCGGTGTCACCGTTGACAGTGATTCGACATCACTATAACGAAAAGGCCCACCGGAGCCTGTTAGCAATATTTTTGAAACGCCACAAGCTTGTAAATCACAGCGGCCAATTTGCAATTGAGCATCAACGGGCAAGCTTTGGAATATCGCATTGTGCTCGCTGTCTACAGGTAAAATTTGCGCGCCGGTTTTAGAAGCAACATCTATCAACAACTGCCCCGACATCACCAAAGATTCTTTATTGGCCAATAGTATTTGCTTACCCGCTTTCGCTGCTGCCATAGTTGAAAGTAAGCCAGCCCCACCTACAATCGCGGCCATAACGGCATCGACTTGTGGATGCTGAGCAACATCGCACAATCCTGCTTGTCCACTCAATACTGAAGTAGAAAGATTTAGCGACGCAAGTTGCATGGTTAGCTGTTCTGCAGCTTGCTCGTCATGCATGACTGCGAAACGAGGCGTCCATTGACGACACAAACTAACCATAGCTTCAACATTGGTTGCCGCAGCCAGTGCAAAAACTTGATATTCGCTAGGGTTCGCTTGAATGACTTTTAGTGTGCTGCTACCGATTGACCCGGTCGCGCCCAAAATGGCAATCTGCTTCATGGTCGACTCAATATCGGTTGATTATGCGAGTAAAAAATAGCACAGCGTAAACATAGGAAACGCTGCCATCAAACTGTCAATGCGGTCCAATACTCCACCATGCCCAGGGATCAAGTTGCTGCTGTCTTTAATATTTGCAACACGTTTAAACATGCTCTCAACCAAATCACCCATCACCGAGATAACAACTGTAGCCAAAATAATCACCATCATGGCAGGTGTGCTAGAGAAATCGAGAGACAGCAGATCCGTAAAGACAAAACCAACAATGATCGCAGCAATGATGCCCCCGACTAAACCTTCTATGGTTTTATTGGGGCTAACGCGCGGTGCCATCTTATGTTTACCGAGGCTCTTACCGGCAAAGTAGGCGCCACTATCAGCACTCCATACAAGCAGGCAGACAAACAGGACCATCTTGGCGCCGTAATAAACGTTCACGTCGTAATCAATGGCTCGAAGTACCGCTACGCTCCAAAGAAATGGCATAAGTGAAATAAGACCGAAAATGCCTTTAAGTAACGGCGAATCTTGCCAATGCTTTGCTGAAGATGGGTAGGTAATGGTCATCAGGCTCGCGATGAGCCACCAAATAACACCACTTAAGATGAAGCTAAAGCTACTTTGTCCAAAAGCGCCTAATTCGTAGGGTTGCATAGGCATTATCGCTACACAGGCGAGCGCACCAGCCAGTAAAAAGAATAAGCTCTTATTGCGAGCTTTTGGCGTCACAAACTGCGACCACTCCCATAAAGAGAGGCCAACAACACCGAGCAACATCAATACAAAGTAGAAAAAGGGTAACAAGAAAATGCCAGCAATGATGAGCGGCGCAAGAATTAGCGCGGTAATAATGCGTTGTTTCACGTATTAGAATCCTTTTTCTGTGGTCATAAGGGCTTTTACCTGTTCGCCAGTACAACCAAAGCGACGTTCTCGGTTAACAAACCAACTCACGGCTTCAATTAAGGCATCTTCGTCAAAGTCTGGCCAATGGCAAGGGCAAAAATAGAGCTCTGCATAGGCCATTTGCCACAGCATGAAATTGCTGATTCTCGACTCACCACTAGTCCGGATCATAAGGTCCACTTCGGGTAAGTCGCTTAAGCTCATGTGTTTAGACAGCAGTGCTTCGTCAATTTCTTCAACACTGACCTCACCCGTTTCTATCTGTTTAGCGATGCGTTTGGTCGCCTGAGCGATGTCCCACTTGCCACCGTAATTAGCCGCAACGTTGACTTGCATGCCTTTGTTGTTTTCGGTGATTGCTTCAGCTTCTGCAATCTTGTCTTGTAATCGTTGACTGAACGCACTGGTGTCACCGATCACTTTTAACTTTAAGTCATTCTTATGAAGTCGTTTAACTTCATTAGTTAACGCGACCATAAACAGCTCCATCAACAAGCTGACTTCTTCTTCTGGTCGTTGCCAATTTTCACTACTAAACGCAAACAAGGTCACAGCCTTTACACCCAACCGGGCTGCAGTGCGAATGGTTCGTCTAACTGATTTCACACCGGCCCTGTGTCCAAACACACGCGGCTTGCCTTTGGATTTAGCCCATCGACCGTTGCCATCCATGATGAAAGCAATGTGTTGAGGCAGCTGCTGTGATGATAATACTGTGTCTGACATAAGGTTTACGTTAGAAAATTTTAGCTGTGGATAATAACACAAAAACGCTGCCTGTAAGAGGCAGCGTTATACTCAGGTGCAAACATTTGCGCATTGGTTGCTCAATTGAGAAGCACCCAGGCTGTATCGGTCAATAATCCGCCGCAATCAGCAGGTTATCTTACCAATCAGAGAGAGAAAGCTTACACTTCCATCAACTCTTTTTCTTTCGCCGCTAAGACTTCGTCTACTTTTTTAACCGCTGCGTCAGTCAACTTTTGGATCTCATCTTGACCTTTACGATCTTCATCTTCAGAGATTTCTTTGTCTTTAAGCAGTGCTTTAAGATCGCCATTTGCATCACGACGAATGTTGCGAATCGCTACACGTCCACCTTCAGCTTCACCGCGAACGATCTTAACGAGGTCTTTACGACGCTCTTCCGTGAGTGGAGGCAGTGGAACACGGATAACAGTTCCTGCAGACATTGGGTTAAGACCCAAATCAGATTGAAGGATTGCTTTTTCTACTTTTGGAGCAAGCTCTTTGTCGAATACTGTAATGGCCAGTGTACGTGCATCTTCTGCAACAACGTTAGCCACCTGGTTTAGCGGAGTCGGTGCACCATAGTACTCAACCGACAAGCCAGACAATAGGCTTGGGTGCGCACGACCAGTGCGGACTTTTGATAAGCTATTTTTTAGCGCTTCAACACTTTTTTCCATGCGCTCTTGCGCGTCAGTTTTGATTTCGTTAATCACGAGTTCACCTTAAGTTCAAAAATTAGTCTGCGTATTAAGCTTTAGCGCTGCTCGCTGATGCTTGTTCGCTAATCAGTGTGCCTTCTTGCTCGCCCATAACAACGCGGCGAAGTGCACCAGGTTTGTTCATATTGAAAACACGGATAGGCATGTTGTGGTCTCTTGCTAGAGTGAATGCAGCAAGATCCATAACTTTAAGCTCTTTATCCAAAACCTCTGTGAAAGAAAGCTTACCATACAATTCAGCGTCTGGGTTAGCAACTGGATCGGCATTAAACACGCCGTCCACTTTGGTTGCTTTTAGTACCAAATCGGCTTCAATTTCAATGCCACGTAAGCAGGCTGCAGAGTCGGTAGTAAAGAATGGGTTGCCTGTACCAGCAGAGAAGATAACCACTCGACCTTGACGCAATTCACGAATAGCATCTGCCCAGTTGTAATCGTCACAAACACCTTTTAAAGGAATCGCCGACATAACACGTGCATTCACATAAGCGCGATGCAGTGCGTCACGCATAGCAAGGCCGTTCATGACCGTAGCCAACATACCCATGTGGTCACCCACAACGCGGTTCATACCAGCTTCTGCTAGACCAGCTCCACGGAAAAGGTTACCACCGCCGATGACCACACCCACTTGTACACCTAGCTCCACTAACTCTTTAACTTCTTGAGCCATACGATCCAATACAGCTGGATCAATACCAAACCCTTCTTCGCCTTGCAGAGCTTCGCCACTTAGCTTTAACAAAATACGTTGATACGCTGGTTTTGGACTTGTAGTCATGGAGATACCTTTTTTAGTAAAAGTCATATTAACGGTCAGGAATAACAGCGCGCCTATTTTAAGCAAATTAGCCTAATTTGACGCTCTTATTCGTCACAGTTAATCGATTACATCGTTCAATAAAAATAATAGGCCGTTCATAAAAAGACCGCAGCATAGCCACGGTCTTTTTAATTACGAATTCAAAAAGAATTAACCTTTTTGAGCCGCTGCTACTTCGTCTGCGAAGCTCATTTCTTCGCCTTTATCGATACCTTCACCTACTTCTAGGCGAACAAAGGTAGATACAGAAGCACCACGCTCTTTTAGGATGTCGCCTACAGATTTCTTAGGCTCCATCACGAACGGTTGACCAGTTAGAGAGATTTCGCCAGTGAATTTCTTCATACGGCCGATAACCATTTTCTCTGCGATTTCAGCTGGTTTGCCTTCGTTCATTGCGATTTCAACTTGAACCGCTTTTTCTTTTTCTACTACGTCTGCTGGTACGTCTTCTGGGTTAACAAACTCAGGACGAGAAGCAGCAACGTGCATTGCAACGTGCTTAAGTGTTTCAGCATCGCCTTCACCTGCAACAACAACACCGATTTTCTCACCGTGACGGTAAGAAGCGATAGCAGCACCTTCAACGTACTCTACGCGACGGATGTTTACGTTCTCGCCGATTTTAGCAACAAGAAGAACACGCTCTTCTTCAAACTTAGCTTTAAGCTCTTCAGCAGTCGCTTTAGTTGCTAGTGCGTCAGCCGCTACTTTCTCTGCGAATGCAGTGAAGTTTTCGTCTTTCGCTACGAAGTCAGTTTGACAGTTCACTTCAAGAAGTGCAGCAACGCCGTTTTCTTCTTTGATGATGATTGCGCCTTCAGCAGCTACGTTGCCTGCTTTTTTAGCAGCTTTAGCAGCACCAGACTTACGCATGTTCTCGATCGCTAGCTCAACGTCACCGTTAGTTTCAGTTAGAGCTTTTTTACAATCCATCATACCTGCGCCAGTACGGTCGCGCAGTTCTTTAACTAGAGCAGCAGTAACAGCCATTCTCTATTCCTCAGTTGATTCTAATTTGGGTAAAAATCAGGGGCCATTTTACTGGCCCCTTAGCATACTAGCACTTAGTTTGACTTATGCAGTTCTATACTGCGCAAACTAAGAAAGGGCGACAGCCGCTATTACTCAGCTTCTTCTACGAAACCGTCTTTCTCAGAAGCAACAGCAACGTCTTGGTTACGACCTTCGTTTACAGCAGTTGCTGCAGCGTTAAGGTACAGTTGAACCGCACGGATTGCATCGTCGTTACCAGGGATGATGAAATCAACACCGTCTGGATCAGAGTTAGTATCTACTACAGCGTAAACTGGGATACCTAGGTTGTTTGCTTCTTTAACAGCGATGTGCTCGTGGTCAGCGTCGATCACGAATAGCGCGTCAGGAAGACCGCCCATGTCTTTGATACCACCAAGAGATTTCTCTAGCTTCTCCATTTCGCGAGTACGCATTAGAGCTTCTTTCTTAGTTAGTTTCTCAAAAGTGCCGTCTTGAGCTTGAGCTTCAAGATCTTTAAGACGCTTGATAGACTGACGAACAGTTTTGTAGTTAGTAAGCATACCACCCAACCAACGGTTGTTTACGTAGTATTGGTTGCTTGCGATAGCCGCTTCTTTAACAGCTTCAGACGCAGCGCGCTTAGTACCAACAAAAAGAACTTTACCTTTTTTCTCACCGATTTTGCCTAGCTCAGCTAGTGCATCGTTGAACATTGGTACAGTTTTCTCTAGGTTGATGATATGAACCTTGTTACGAGCACCAAAGATGAATGGCTTCATTTTTGGGTTCCAGTAACGAGTTTGGTGACCGAAGTGAACACCAGCTTTTAGCATATCGCGCATTGATACGTTTGCCATTTTAAATTCCTCTATGGGGTTAGGCCTCCACATTCCCCGTAGCTCCGACCTTATTTCAGGCACCCCGGATTACGTGACGAAATGTGTGTGAGTTTAATAAAAATTTAATTATGAAATCATCTGCTAACGCCACAGTGCAAAACTGGATGGAGATAACAGTACAATTTCTGGCGCGCTTTATACCATATTCAGCCAAAAAATCACAGTTTTTATCGAAAATTACTGCCTTGGTTTAAGGAAAGCGACCTTCCTCCTGACACTTAATTAACCCTTTTTGAGCGAGTCGCGTAGATACACAAATTGCACAGTTCTTGATATAGTAGCGCCAACGAAACGAGAATTAGTTACAAACCTATGTCAATTAAGATAAAAACTGAAGCCGAAATCGAACGCATGCGCATTGCTGGTAAGCTAGCTGCCGACGTTCTTGAAATGATTGGTCCCCACGTGAAAGCTGGGGTCACGACTGAAGAGTTGGACCGCATTTGTCACGAATTCACCGTCGAAAATGGCGCTTACCCTGCACCGCTTAATTACGGTGGGTTCCCTAAATCTATCTGTACATCAATCAACCATATTGTTTGTCACGGTATCCCTGCTAGTGTAGACGAAATGGGCACAACAGGTAAAAGTAAGCCAGCCGTTCTTAAGGATGGCGATATCGTCAACATTGACATTACAGTAATCATTCCGGACGAAGACGGCGTAGATTTAACTGAGCGTCCACAAGGGTACCATGGGGATACATCGAAAATGTTCTTTGTTGGTGATGTTAGCCCAGCAGATAAACGCCTCTGTCTAGTAGCCCAAGAAAGCCTTTACTTAGCTATGAAGAAAGTGAAGCCGGGTGCGACAGTCGGTGATATTGGCACCACTATCGAAAAATACATCAAAGAAAACAACAAAAAGAACCCTCGTACTAAGTTCTCTATTGTTAAAGATTTCTGTGGTCACGGCATTGGCAATGAGTTCCACGAAGAACCGCAAGTGGTGCACTACAAAAACAATGACCGCCGCATCCTTAAAGAAGGCATGTGCTTTACCATTGAGCCGATGATTAATGCCGGTAAATTTGGTTGCAGTATCGATGCCGAAGATGACTGGACCGTGTATACGGGAGACGGAAAAAACTCAGCTCAATGGGAACATACCATTCTCGTGACCGCGACCGGTTGTGAAGTATTAACATTGCGCAGTGATGAATCGATCCCTCGCATCATGAATAACGCTTAATCTATTCAGTTAAACACCACGTAATTGGGCGCACTATTGCAGCGAATTACCTTGTAAAATAGTGCGTCTAGTGGCCTTTTCAAAATTATCCACCAAAGATTAACCCACTGAAAAACCTAGGATTCCATTCATAACTCCAATGTGATATTGATCACCGAAGTGCATTTTGTGCACAAGGACTAATCACTCACGGAGACTCTATGACCGATCCGCAATCATCTCAGCAAAGCCTCTTTCAATTTGAACGGGTTACCCGTTTCAACTTCTCTGTCTGGACTGTACTGACTGGCACATTGCTAGCACGAACCAGTTATTTTATGGCTTGGCCATTTCTGATTGTTTTCCTCTACAACGATTATGGCGTGTCGGCTCTCGAGGTCGGTATTATGCTCTCAAGCTCGGCGTTAGTTGGTTCATTAACCGGCCTTTATTCGGGCTATCTGTCGGACAAGTTTGGCCGCAAAAAAATCATGGTGTGCGGGAGCTTGTTAGCATCGTTAACCTATGCGGGCATCGGTGTCGCCACACAAGTGTGGCAATTTTACATATTAGTGCTGATAACAGGGTTAATGCGACCAATGATCGAAGGCCCCGCCAAAGCCGTTTTAGGTGATAACCTTGCTGATAAAAAAGACCGAGAGCTTGCGTTAAACATCCGTTACTTTCTTTTGAACTTAGGTGGAGCAATTGGTCCGCTAATAGGCATAACGCTTGCGCTGCATAAACCTCAAGCACTCTTTATTGCAACGGGTGTGACTTATCTCGTTTACTCGCTATGGCTTTATATTGGTTTAGAGCGAACTCAGTATAAAAGGACCGTTTCCGCTGAGGCTTTACCCAATTTTGCACGGACGCTTGGGATCATTGCGAAGGACTCTGTCTTTATTCGCTTAATGATCGCGAACTTTCTAATGATGTTTGTCTACGCACAAATCGAATCCTCCATTCCTCAAGTTATTGTGCGTTCTGGCATCGAGCAGGCAACGAAAATCATTGCGGGGTTAGTGTTAGTCAACACCATAACGATTATTGTGTTTCAATTTCCAACCCTAAAACTGCTAGAAAAACAGCCTCTATTTTTCCGAGCACGTTTAGGGATGGCGTTGATGGCTGTTGCTCAATTAGGGTTTTTATTTACACCGGAACACTGGCCCGCTGGCTGGCTAATTGCCTGCTTTGTACTGAGCATCGGTGAAGTGATTGCGTTCCCCACGCTCAACGTTCAGATTGATAAACTCGCACCAGAACATTTACGAGGTTCCTACTTCGGCGCCGCCACACTTTGCGCACTCGGTTTTGCTGTCGCTCCTTTGGTCGGTGGATTGATGATCGGAAGCTTAAATTCAAATTGGCTGTTTGCAGGATGCTTTGTTGTCTGCCTCATTATGATATGGCTCTATTTTAAAGCCGAAAACAAGGCAAAAGATCTGCACTTGCAAACCGCAGAGCAATCACTTTAACGGTAACGATTGCTTTGTTCTAACGCTCGCTTTATCTTGACCATATAGATTGATAAAGTGCTTACATTGCATTGCGCGTACAGGGAACGATATGTCACTGGCATTACTAAAAAACATTGATACAACCACGATGGCTCCAGAAGCCATTCGTAACATTCTGGACCAATTTTCTGACTATCAAAAACAAGCATTTTTGAGTTCTGCAAACGTCTCTGAATTAGTGTTAGAACGCAGCCAGTTTATGGATGGACTGCTGCAGTTGATGTGGCAACACTTTGGCTTTGATCAATACAGCGATGCCTGTCTAGTTGCGGTTGGCGGGTACGGCCGTGCTGAGCTGCACCCACTGTCAGATATCGATATATTAATTCTGACACGAAATGCCGCCAATCCGGCCATGTGTGAAAAGGTTAGCGCTTTTATTACCCTACTTTGGGACCTTCGCTTAGAGGTTGGTCACGCGGTGAGAACAGTCGCCGAGTGTGCCAAGATTGGCGGAGAAGACTTAACGGTTGCTACAAACCTTCAAGAAGCTCGTCGGATCTGCGGCAGCGAGCACGCCTTTAGTGAACTCAACGCGGTCATTGAATCGGCAGAGTTCTGGCCTAGCGCAGAGTTCTATAAAGCAAAACTGCAAGAACAGCGCGATCGTCACGCCCGCTATCACGACACAGGCTACAATCTCGAGCCGGACATTAAATCCAGCCCTGGTGGACTGCGAGACATTCATACGCTGAGTTGGATCGCACGCCGCCATTTTGGTGCAACCTCACTGCTCGAAATGAGCCGTTATGGCTTTTTGACCGACGCTGAATACAGAGAGCTTGTTGAGTGCCAAGATTATTTGTGGCGAGTACGTTTTGCACTGCACATAGAACTAAAACGCTACGACAACCGTCTTGCCTTTGGGCATCAAGCGATGGTGGCTGAGCACTTAGGGTTTACTGGCGAGAAAAATCAGCCCGTAGAGCGCATGATGAAAGAGTTCTATCGAACCTTACGTCGAATCTCTGAGCTCAACAAAATGCTGATCAAACTGTTTGATCAAGCCATCTTAAATCGTGGAGTGGTTCCCGAAGCCGAAATCATCAGCGCAGACTTTCAGCGTCGTGGCGCATTGATTGAAGCTCGTAAGCCCGCTCTATTTCAAGCACGTCCAGAAACCATTTTGGATATGTTTATTCACATAGCCAACGATTCAAGCATTACTGGCGTTGCACCAGCAACCATGCGTCAATTGCGCACCGCACGCAGACGGCTAAATCGCTACCTTAACGCCATTCCAGAGGCGCGCGAAAAATTCATGCAACTGATGCGCCATCCCAATGTGCTAACGAAAGCCTTGCCATTAATGCACAGTTTGGGCGTTCTTGCGTCGTATCTTCCCCAATGGAGTCAAATCGTTGGGCAGATGCAGTTTGATCTGTTCCATGTGTACACCGTCGATGAACACAGTATTCGACTGCTCAAACACATTCATGGTTTTAGCTTTGCTAAAAATCACGACAAGCACCCTATTTGTTGCGAACTCTTTCCGCGCATGCAAAAGAAAGAGCTGCTACTGTTAGCGGCGATTTTTCATGACATTGGTAAAGGCCGCGGCGGCGATCACTCTGAAATTGGCGCTATTGAAGCCTATGAATTTGGCATCGAACATGGATTGTCAAAACCAGAAGCCAAGCTTATCTCTTGGCTAGTCAAAAACCACCTTCTCATGTCTGTGACCGCTCAAAAACGCGATATTCATGACCCAGAAGTGATTACCGAATTTGCTAAAACGGTTCGTGACGAAGAGTACCTCGAATACCTCATTTGTTTAACGGTTGCCGATGTAAATGCCACCAACCCAGAGCTGTGGAACAGTTGGAAACGAACCCTGCTTTCAGAGCTGTATTATTCAACCCAGCGCGCTCTGCGTCGCGGGCTTGAAAATCCTGTGGATGTCCGCGACCGTATCCGCCACACGCAGCAACTGGCGTCGGCTAAACTGCGTAAGCTTGATTTTACCCCTCGCGAAATTGAAGTTTTATGGGGTCGATTTAAAGCCGACTACTTCCTACGCCATACCCCTGACCAGATTCGCTGGCACTCACAGGCGATCTTAAATGCCCCAGAGCCACATAATGATCCTCTTGTACTGGTCAGTAAAAAAAGCAGTCGCGGTGGCACCGAAATCTTTGTCTACGCTAAGGATAAACCTGCGCTATTTGCCGATGTCGTGGCAGAGCTAGACCGGCGAAACCTCAGTGTTCATGATGCACAGATCATGACCAGTAAAGATGGATTTGTACTAGATACCTTTGTGGTACTCGATCGCGATGGCAACCCTGTAGACTCAGAGAGGCAATTGGTGATTGCTAACGCGGTTTCAAGCGTTGTCTGCAGCAATACCCCCAAACCGCTACGTGTTAGGCGTACCCCTCGAAATTTGAAGCACTTTAAAGTGAAAACTCGTGTTGAGTTTCTACCGACTAAAACCAATAAACACAGTTTGGTTGAGTTCCAAGCCTTAGACACTCCAGGCTTACTGACTAAGGTCAGTTCTGCTTTTGCCGACTTGGACATTCATCTGCACGCAGCCAAGATCACCACCATTGGAGAGCGCGCAGAGGATCTGTTCATTCTCTCATCCACCAGCGGCTGTAAGCTTAATCAGCAAGAGGAAGAGGAACTTCGCGATCACTTAACCGATGTGGTTGAAGAACTGTCCCCAAGCTAATCGATCCAACGCACAAAAGAACGCCATTTGTAACAAATGTGCTACCTTAAAAGGGTAGCACTTGTTACAGTGTAAGTGTCTGCTTTTATAATAAAAAACACGTCATTCCATTTGACTTCAAAGTGAGGTTTTTATGTTCCAACACCTGCAAGGTCTAGGCATACACAATACCAAAGAGATTGAACGCTACTCAGTACGTCAAGAAGCGCAAAAAGACGTTCTAAAAATCTATTTTAAAAAGCAAAAGGGCGAGTTGTTTGCTAAGAGCGTAAAGTTTAAATACCCACGCCAAGTGAAGAAAGTGCTCATGGATGACGGTAGCGGTCAATATCGCAATAAAACCGAAATCAATCGCAATTTAACCTTGGTGATTGACGAACTAAACCAAATCACTAAACCTATTGCTGCCGCGCCAGTGGACGTTAAACAGAAGATCTTATCTGACCTTCGCCACCTAGAAAAAGTGGTTGCCGGTAAAATTGCCGAGATCGAATCAGATCTTGAGAAGCTCAAATAACATAGCGTGAAATATGGGGACTGAGGCGCTGTTCGCCTCAGTACTCGTCCTGCTCAAATGCGTGTTGCCACCCAAACTCTGTCACCAAACGGTGCCAGGTCTCATCCAATTTAGCTTCTAAACAGAGTTGTACGCCGGTAAATGGATGTTCAAACTCCAATCTTGCTGCATGCAACATCAATCGATGACAGTCGAAGTTATCTCTAAACAACCGATTATGCTTACCATCTCCGTGGGAAGTATCGCCGACGATAGGGTGCTTCAAATGTTTTAGGTGTCGTCTAAGTTGGTGCTTACGTCCCGTTAAAGGCTTTAGCTCGACCAACGCATAGCGCGAAGTTGGGAATCGCCCCGTTGATAAAGGCAACTCAACTTTCGCTAATGGCTGATAATCGGTCACGGCCGATTGGGGCTCTTTGTCTTGTGTGGCAAATTTATCGGCTATTTTATCAAGCTCGACTTTAAGTGGGTAATCGAGTCGGCCCCCCTCTTCTATCCACCCACGCACTAGCGCCAAATAGGTTTTCACCATCTGATGCTCAGCAAACATCGGCATGGTTTTAGAGGCAATCTCACTAGACAATCCAAACACCAATACACCAGAGGTAGGTCTATCCAAACGGTGCAATGGAAAAACATGCTGACCAATCTGATCTCGCAGCGTTTGCATCACAAACTGAGTTTCGTGTTTATCTAACCAAGATCGGTGGACTAACATGCCAGCGGGCTTATTCACTGCAACAAAGTAGTCATCTTGGTAAATTATCTCGAGCATTTAAGCGCACTCTTTATCAATGTGAGACAAAATGAGTAGCAGCTCACGATACTGTGTCTGAGCCTGCCACACCTGTTCAAAGTAAGGGGTAATTTCAAATCCACTTGGCAACGCTTGTTGTGAATGGATGAGCAGCATCATTTTTGGCAAAAATACCCACTGTAACCATTCTGAGGCAGACAATGTATCTACAGCAAAAGGTTGCGAGCTTGCGAGGCGCTCTGCACTCGGCGGAGATTGCTGCCACTCGTCCAACAAAACTAACTGACTCTTAAGCTCTTCGAATAATTGAAGTAAGCGCCGAGACCTATTTGTATCAAATACTACGCTCATCACGTCGTTACCCTTGAATTTTGGCGCAAGATTACCATGTTATAGGGTAGTAATCTAAATCTAACAGCAGCAAACACCATGGACGCCATCAAAACCATTAGCCAACTTCTTACCCAAAGTGGGTGTGACTACGCCATCTACGATCTCGGGCGCCGAATCGAAGTTATTCCCAATCAGGAGTTTGAACAGGTTGAACAAAGCCGGCTCCCATACCCATATCCGGTTCAGCGGCAGGCGCAATTTGCCATTACTTATTGGAATGAAGCTGGCGAGCCTTGGTTTTGGTTCTTAAAATTTGATCTTGACGAGCGCGGGTTGTTAAACAGTGCGGATCTAGGCAACTTCCTAAAATACGTAGTTGATGCCATGGGAAGTCGATTGCAAAAAAACTTGACCGACGAACAACAAGAACAACTGGCCAACAATCCTTACACCGTTAAACCCAAGGAAGATAAGTTGGCGATGTTCAACTCAATAGTTAGAACACGATTGGATCTTCCAGCAAGCCAGTACCTTGATCACGCTGACCACTACTTTCAGGGTCAGTTAGGTTGGGACAACTGGCAAACTGTCGGCCTACAAGGCATTACCGACTTGGCTGCCCGTCTTTCATTTGCTCAAAACGAGCGCACCATAAAAAAAGCGTTGTCTCATCTACCAAACCAACCTTTGTATGCACTGTTGGGCGCGCTAGAGCACTGTCAGATCAGCTCTTCATTGGCGAATAGGTTACTGGATAGGTTTGACGACGAGCTTAAAAAGCCAGAAGTGGATCTCTTTTTGGTCACTGCTTTACTGCGCGCTATGGCCGGCGATAAGAGCGATGCGTTACCCACAGCGCTAAATACCGTTTTGAGCCGCCCAGAGCTGTGTCATCCAGAAATGATGATTGCCATTGCAGGACGTAGCTGGTCTCCCCTTGGCACAGAGTCAGTGGCCGAGCAATACCTAATTCGACTCGCTCAAACCCAACAGCAAACATTGTTTAATCAACTGTTCGCGGATCTGGTCATGATTCCTAAATTACGTTTGGTGCTGCTACCATTGTTAAACCAAGCCCCCTCAGCCGAATTAGAGCAAGCACTGCTTGCTTTACAACGCACAACGACTCAAGGAAGCTAAACGTTGATGTCCGATCTACTCGCCATCCTAGGGGTGGCCTTTGCAGCCTACCTTTTTTGGCAGCAGCGAAAGCAATCCGAATTTGCCAAAAAAGCGGTTGCACATCACTGCGAACAACATGGATTGCAGCTTGTCAGTGTGGCATTTGGCGCACACAAATTTAAGAAGCTACGAGGCAGTTGGCGCTGGTATACTCAGTATCAATTTGAGTTTTCCTCGTTAGGGGATGATTGTTATCAAGGGGAATTGATCATGCGTGGCTTCCACGTGTCGCACTTCCAAACCCCACCGTATCGCATGTAAGGATCCACAATGCTCACCCAAGATGTCACCGATGAATTAAACCGTGTCTTTGAACAGCTCGCAGCGCAGGGCAAAGAACCAACCTTGGCGCTGGTTAAGGCAAGAATGTCCACTAGCGTACCTATGCCAGCCCTTATTGCTGCTATCAAAAGCTGGAAATCGAGTAATAAAGTGCCAAAAATCGAAGTAGCCGCTGAGACTACCACCACCGAGCTTGAGCGCATCGAGAAATTGGAACAACAAATTAATCAACTGCAGCAGCGTATCGCCGCACTAGAAGCAAAACAATAGGCTCCCAATGGCAAAAATATTAGTAGATGCGGACGCGTGTCCCAAGGTTCATCGTGAAACCTTAGTAAGAGCCTCAGAACGTACTGGTGTGCATTGCGTATTCATTGCCAACCATGCTATTCCCTTACCCAAACGTGCCACCATTACTTTTTTGCAAGTCTCTAGTGGCTTTGATATCGCCGACCACGAAATTGTGCAGCGAGCAGAGGCAGGTGACTTAATCATTTCATCGGATATCCCACTGGCCGATGAAGTCATTGAGAAAGGTGCATTAGTACTCAATAGCCGTGGCGAAATGCTGACCAAAGAAGTAATAAAAGCCAAGTTAAACATGCGCGATTTTATGGAAACTATGCGTGCAAGTGGCGTACAAACAGGCGGTCCCAACGCCTTATCACAAACCGATAGACGCGAATTCGCCAATCAGCTCGACCGCTGGTTAGCCAGAAATAAACCATAATTGGGCCGACCTCAGTCGGATTTCATTTTGTGCGGTGCGGGCTGGCCATATTCTTCAATGAACGCTTTAAATATCTCATCGAGTTTATCTTTATCGGCATAGTGATCGAGGTTTTCAAGCAATATGGTCAGCAAATAATTATTGCTAAAATGGTACTGCTCATTAAGCTCTCGCAACGCCTGATACCCTTTTTCAGACGTTGCAGCGCTAAAACGTTTAGGGAGTGGATATCGTTTCGCCATTACTTTAATTGATCCCATGATATGTTTGACACAATACGACAAGCGTCGCACTTAAAATGGAAAATGTCATGGGCGGGCTCTTCAAGTAACCACTCTCCGTCACATTTAGGGCAGCGACGCGCTTTTTCTTCCGCCAAGCTTTTTCCGCCTACGCGATATTGATAGTAGTAAGTCGGGACCTTGGTGATGTATTCGATTCTCCCTCTTAAGTCCCAACCTCGACGAAACAGGTCTGATCCAATATCGGTGATCTCACGCAACGCGGCATGTTCAGCTTTGCATCCACCCGCCATCTGAATCTCATCGCAGGCTTGCCATTCCGTTTGCCACTTAATCACTGCTTTATGATCGCCATTCAGCGTCGGTGGGTTTCGATACAAAGGAATGGGCAACAATGTATCGCCACTGCGAAGCGGCGAGCAGGTGTGCACGTAGGTGGTGTAAAGCAGTTGCCAACTTGGCCGTTCACCTTCGCAAACAGAAGGATCGCTTGCTTGAGAATTGAGGTCTTGACCTACTAGGCGTACTTTAGGCGCCAGTAGCTTGGCCTCGCTGAGCTTATCTACTGCAAAACGCACATAATCAGAGTGATTGCGAGGATGCAAGCTCTCTTGCTCTGGGCACACCACTCGTGTCAAAAATACGCCCTCGCCCATTGCGATAGGAAACTCTCGCCCTAAAATCTGCCCGTTAAATCGTAGTGCTTCGTACAAGCCGTTGATCGCCTTTTCAACCGCAGTAATGGTGGTGTTATCGAAACATTCGAACTCAATATCGACTAAAAACACTTACACCTCGACCTGATCTAAAAAGCTAAGTAAATCGGGGGCAAGGACATCACGATTACTGGTGCCTAAACGCTCCAAAATCACTTCTCCGGTCAAATTGCATATTGAAATAACATCCAGCTCTGCATCAGTAACCCCAATAAACACCGTAGGCTTGAGTTTCAATCTGCGCTGCGTCACTAGATGACCAAGAATATTTTCTTGTAAACGGTCAAAGTCGTCATCACTCCAAACTTGCAACAAAGTGAATGGGTTGCCTTGCCAGGAGAACGCCATGTCCGCGCAGTATTGAACGCCATAAAACGCTTTAATGCTGGATTGTAACTCTAGCTCAATCCCCTCCTCCACATTGCTGAAATCTCGGTGTGGTTGGCAAGGTTTGGGTAACCAAGCATCGCCTGCGAGGCATGGGGAGTCCACACCCTGTAAATCGTCAGGAATAGGCAAACCACTGTCTTTCGCTTGTTTTTTCTCCAATACACGTTGCGTGAGTCGCTGCAATGCAAGTTCTATGTCTTGATTCATGGGAAAGTTTTGTCCTTTGGCTCATCAACAGATGACTTTGAAAGAGGCATTCTGTAAAATTTGACCTTAGTTTAATCCAATTCCCCCATAATGATGAGCAAATATTCAGACGCAGAAGCACTACAAGGTTTAACCTTAGGCCAATCGACCGCCTATACCAGCGAATACGACGCAACGTTACTGCAGTCTGTCCCACGTAGTCTCAATAGAGACGACCTAAATTTGCCTGAACCATTGCCTTTTTTTGGGTGCGATATTTGGACTATGTACGAGCTGTCTTGGCTTAATAATAATGGTTTACCGCAAGTAGCCATCGGTGAAGTGAGACTTCCTGCAACCTCGCCAAACTTAATCGAATCAAAGTCATTCAAGCTTTACCTAAATAGCTTCAATCAGACCAAGTTCGATAGTTGGGACATTGTTCAACAAACCTTACAAAAAGACCTAAGCCAATGCGCCGGAGAATCAGTATCGGTGCAGTTAAGCGCCCTACACTCTTTTACTGGCCAAGGCGTTGCAAATTTTGCGGGTGAATGCATCGACCATTTGCCGGTGGTTATCGATAATTACGACTTTGACCCTGCGCTGCTTAAATTGGACGCATCGGGTGAGAGTGTTGAAGAAACACTGCACAGTCACCTACTGAAATCAAACTGCTTGATCACGAATCAGCCTGATTGGGGTAGCGTAGAGATACACTATCGAGGCGCGAAAATTGACCATGAAAGCTTGCTCAAGTATTTAGTCTCGTTTCGTCAGCACAACGAATTTCATGAGCAATGTGTAGAGCGGATATTTACCGACATTATGGCGTTATGCCAACCGACAGAGCTCACGGTGTACGCTCGGTATACTCGCCGGGGAGGCTTGGACATTAATCCATACCGCTCTACGAGTGAGGAAACACCATCGCACAATATTCGAATGGCCAGACAATAACTCTTATGGTAGCAATCAACGCTCTCATTCAAGGCTTAAAACGTGTAACAGTACGCCATGTAGGTGTGCTTTATATTCTCGTCATCTCAATATCGCTAACACCATTTGCCGCGACCGCGCAGCTTAGTGATGCCAATACACCCAAAATCCTCACGGACGCTAATAAGCTGGTTGTGTTGTCGCCTAGTCAGGCTCGCCACTTCGCCATAACGTATCTTACTGAAAATAATTTATTGTCTCGAGAAAGTCGCGATCGTAAAGAAATGGCATCAGAGCCACAGCAAGTTCGCAATGCTATTTACGCTCATCAAGTACTGGCGATCTCCGAGTACTTATTGCGTAACCCACGCCAATCTAAGTTGGAAATTGATACTGCGATTGAGCTCGCTCAGCAACGTAACACTCAGCCGCACCTCATTGATTCGTTGCTTATAAAAGCGCGCTTACAGTTGGAAATGAACACCAGCAAAGAAGTCGTGCAAGATACCTTGACGCAAGCACAGGAGCGTTACTCGCAATGGAAATCCAGCTTGCCGGCGGGGGCTCTAGTGAGTGATCATTTGGTCTTCAAGTCACAATACCTAAGACAGTCAGCAGAGCTGTACTCCATGATGAATAACTCGACTTCCTCCGATGAGTTATTTGAGCAGCTGAATCAACTGCTAGAACAATCGTCCAATGAGATGCAATCCATTCTATTTGGACTCAGTTACGGTGAGCATTTGCACAGGCATAAACGATACAATGAATCCACCAAAGAGCTGATCGAAGCGTATTGGCGGGCTGTAGAGTTTGATCAGGCTGAGTTTTTAGCGCGAGTAAACTACCAGCTTGGCAAGCTGTATGCCGACAGGGGAACCTACGAGTTGTCGGAGGCTCATTTTGAGCAATCGGCCAGTTTTTACGGGGCCTACGAGACCTCCCCTTATTATGCAGGAGTAATCAATCGGCTGGCTGATGTGTACTTTGTTCAGGGTAAATATAACCTTGCGTTGGTACAGTATTTTAACGTCTTGGAACACCAAATTTCGCAAAGAAATTTGGAGTCGATCATCAATATTCGCTTACGGCTCGCGCGCACTTACATAAACTTATTCAACTACGCATTGGCAGAGCAGTATTTAGAGCGTGCGAAAGAGCTGCTTATATTTAGTAATACCGGCAATGGCCGTTTCGAAGCGAATATCATTGAAGCGACACTCTATAACCTTCAACAGCAGCCAGAGAAAGCGATTCAAGTACTTGCACGTCAATTCGAAGAGGAGCGTGGCTCTTATTCAATTGAGCATCAGGTTGAAGCAGCCCAAGTACTGACAACCGCTTATGACGAAACAGGTCAAGCCGAAAAAGCGCTTGCAGCACTTCAGCTGCACAATCAGCTAGTGAACGCTCAAATCATGGAAAAAAGTGCACTAGCCAAACTCACGCTATTACGCCAAATAGAATCCTATGAAAAAGCGATCCACTACAAATCTCAAGTACTGGAATTAGAAAGCGCACAGACCGATCAGGACAAATTCAGGAAGATAGCATTGGGACTGTCATTTGGAATCCTAATTTTTATTCTTTTCTATATTCAAAAATCTATTGCCTATCACTCAGCAAAAGACAAATTGGAGCTACTCTCTGAAGAGCTATACACGCATCCACGCTCTAAGCTGCAAAACTTAAGAATGATTAACGCCAGTTTGCCACCATCACTGGCCAAAAGTAGCGCCAGCTTTGAGCAGTGGCACTTGGGGGAGCTCATTAACGAGCCACTGAGTGATCGCCTTCGCTTCGCGTTATTGGACGTTTCGATCATTCGAAACGTATACAGTGACAAAGGGTATCAAGTGGGTCTTAAGATCGAAAAAGCGTTTGGTCAGCACTTAAGGGATCAGCTGCAACAAGGAGAACGGTTGTATCACTTCTCTGACGGTATGTTTTTGTTTATTCAATCGAAATCTGAAGATTCTCCGTCTGTAGAAGCACTGTTTGAACGCTTTGTAGGCTGGTTGGAAAGCTTTACTCGCCATTCGACGCAAGAGCCAATGCTTAGAGTCAGTTTTGTTGACTACCCGTTTTTGCCACGCGCATTAACCGCAATTGACGACAAAGAGCTGATTGATATATTGCTGCTCAGTAACAATATTGCTAAGCAAATACAGCTGCAGCAACCAGGAGAGCATTGGGTGCACTTGCAAGCAATCACTCATGCACCTGCGGCCAGCTTTGCTGGCGACAATATTAGAAAATCCTGTGTGCAAGCAATTGCGCAAGGTCTGATCAAAGTTCATTCATCTTGTACATCAGAAGAAATCATAAAGAGCATATCGTACGATTGACGATATAATCTTTGCCCTATACTATTAGACAATTGAGCATGCGGTAGAATAAGTACAACTAACGTTGAATCTTCCTACCAGTGTGACAACCGATGAATACAAGGATATAGCAGTGTAATGGGGATTGTTGAGTCAGACATCCAAAAGCAGATTGCAAAGTTAAGTAAGCAGTTGGAAAGTGCCAAGCTTGCTCAACGTGACGCGACTCTGAAATCCTCACGTGAATCCGCCGCGCTTAAGCGACTTATCATTACTCTAGCGGGTGAATATCGCACCGAGTCAGATGAAACCGAGCAGCAGTTAACTGCGCTGCGTGTCGAGCTAGAGAATAATTCAGACTTGTCAAAAGTCATGGCAAGGCTTGCCATCGTTGAACATGTATTACGACAAGATGCACAGCACTATCATCAGAAGAAAAACCATTTCGATGAAACCGTTCAGCAAAGTGGCGAGTTTTTACAACGCTTTCCAATACTGCCGCGTAATCTAAAACAAGACCTGCGCGCATTGATGACGCGCCCACACTACAGCTCTGGGCATATCGTGGCGACCGCAACGCGGCTACTGCAAATCTATGAGAGCGGTCTAAAGGCCTGCGTCCATAAAAAAGGCGTTCCGCAAACACACCCTGATTTTGACACTGGACTGCTGAAACAACTTAATCAAGAGCTACAAACGTTAATCACCCAAATAGACTTTGCCGGTGATGCAGGAGAAATGCTAGCCGATATTCGAGCCAAACTGATGCTTGGCTGCTCGGGAGAAGAGCTGCTGCGAGTTACGTTAAGCGTACTAAAGCTTGTTTTAGACGGTACCGATTATGAAAGGCGCACTTCAGAAACATTTTTAACGCAAGTGAATGAGTCGCTCACCAGTATTGAAACCTCGACAAAGAACAGTTTAGAGCAAGCACGCTCTTCAGCAACTCAGCGCGAGGAGCTTAATCAAGAGCTTCAAGACACCGTTGGTAAAGCCAAAAAGCTGACCATCTCTTTGGAAGATGGTGCCAAAAAAGTCATGACACCGACGGTTCAGCAACTGGCTAACTTGGCCGACCGATTTGTACAATCCAGTCAACGTGAACAGCATTTAATTGAGCAACTTCAATTTGCAGAGTCACAACTGGCTGCATTAAGTGATGTCACTCAAGACTATCGTCGCCGATTGGATGATCAGCAGCAACGAGCCAAAAAAGATCCATTAACTCAGTTGTACAACCACTCTGCCATTATCGACATTGTGGCGGTGGAATATCAGAAATGGATCCGCTCGCAAAGCTCTATTCATTTAGCACTGCTTGATATTAATCGATTTAAAGAGATCAACGACAGCTTTGGTTTTACCGCTGGCGACAAAGCCCTCACCATCATTGCCCGTACAGTCAGAGATGAAGTCGGCCATATAGGCGAAGTTGGCCGATTTACGGGTGAGAAGTTTTTAATTTTGATCCGCAATCAAAATCATAAACAGTGCCGTGCGATTTTAGAGAGCATTCGCACCTCTATTGCCGCACTGCCGTTTCGATTTAAAACCCAAGATATTCGGATCAGTGCTTCCATCGCTTGTACACAATTCCACGAAAGTCATTCTTCGGAAGAAAGTATCGAACGATTGGCACAAGAAATATCAGCCATTAAAAAACAAGGCTCAAACGATATACACTGGCTCTAATTGCCTCTATCTCAATACTGCACTTTTATAAAACAGTGACTTAGCATATATTGTTAACTAAGGGTTACAAAACCCTAGTTAACAATAGCGATAACTATAATTATAAGGTGCCTTTATGATCACAAGCATTAGTCCTGCCGGAAGCCTCGAGCTTCTCTCGCAACTTGAAGTAGAACGTCTCAAAAAAACCGCCTCCAGCGATCTCTATCAACTCTATCGAAATTGTACCCTCGCCGTCTTAAACTCGGGTAGCCATACTGACGACTCAGAAGCGTTGCTAAAAGAATACCAATCCTTTGATGTTGACGTTGTGCAACGCGAGCGAGGTGTCAAGTTGGTTCTGTCACACGCTCCAACACACGCCTTTGTGGATGGCGTGATCATCAAGGGAATTCAAGAACACTTATTCTCTGTTTTACGAGACATTATTTATGTCAACTTACAGATTGAATCCAACCCTCAGATTAATTTATCCAATGCTGTCCATATCACTAACACCGTGTTTCGGATTTTGCGCAATGCAGGCGCAATGAAGATGGGCGTCGATCCAAATTTAATTGTCTGTTGGGGTGGTCACTCCATAAATCCGGTGGAGTATCAGTACACGCGAGAAGTCGGGAACGAACTTGGGCTTCGCGAGCTTAATGTATGTACTGGTTGCGGACCAGGAGCGATGGAGGGCCCAATGAAAGGAGCAGCCATTGGTCATGCAAAACAGCGATACACACAGCCGCGATACATTGGACTGACTGAGCCTTCAATTATTGCCGCTGAACCGCCAAACCCGATCGTCAATGAATTGATCATCATGCCGGACATTGAAAAACGCTTGGAAGCCTTTGTCCGCCTAGGACATGGCATTATCATTTTCCCTGGTGGCCCAGGCACGGCCGAAGAGCTGCTTTACATTTTAGGTATCATGCTTCACCCAGATAATCGCGATCAACCCATGCCGATTGTGTTAACTGGTCCTAAAGAGAGCGAAGCCTATTTCCGCTCCATTGATCTTTTTATCCGCGAGACCTTAGGCGAGGAAGCAGCAAGTCTTTACGAAATCGTGATTGATGATCCAGCTAAAGCTGCACAAATCATGAAAAACGCGATGCCTAGAGTAAAAGAACACCGCAGAAGCAAAGAAGACTCCTACAGCTACAATTGGTCATTAACTATCGAGCCTGAGTTTCAAATGCCGTTTGAACCTACACACGACAGCATGGCAAACCTCGACTTACATCTGGAGCAAAAGCCTGAAATTTTAGCCGCAAATATGCGCCGTGCATTCTCAGGCGTTGTTGCAGGGAACGTTAAAGCTGAAGGCATTAGAGAAATCAAAAAGCACGGACCGTTTATATTGGATGGCGACAAATCGCTAATGACTAAAATGGATCGTTTGTTGGGTGATTTTGTGGAGCAACAACGTATGAAGCTCCCAGGCTCTACCTATACACCTTGTTATAAAGTAAAGACCTAAAATCACCACTAAAGTCATCCTTACTTAATACTCTGTAACAGGATACAATGGGGCTTCGGCCCCATTTTTCGTAACATAATCATGGCACTACATCTGGTTATAATTGATGCGCTAAACCTGATCCGCCGCGTCCACTCAGCGCAGCCGGATCCTGCGGATATTCAACGAACCATTACCACTACCTCACGGACATTAAATCGAATTTTTGATGAAGCAAAGCCGAGTCACATCATTGCGGTTTTTGATCATCACCAACAGGTACGTGGATGGCGGGCCGAACGATTCCCAGCTTATAAGCAAGACCGAAAACCAATGCCTGTCGAGCTGCAAAATGGCCTCGATGCCATTCAACAAGCCTGGTGGGAGTTAGGGATTGACTCACTGCTGTCTGACGGTGACGAGGCCGACGATCTTGTCGCAACCTTGGCGGTGAAAGTGGCAAGCCAGCAACAACAGGTCACCATTATTTCAACCGACAAAGGCTACTGCCAATTACTGATGCCTACCCTGCGTATCCGCGACTACTTTCAGCATCGTTGGTTAGATGCGAACTACGTAGAAAAAGAGTTTGGCGTCAAAGTATCTCAGTTAACCGATTATTGGGGACTAACAGGCATTAGCGGCACAGGGCTAAGTGGCGTACCCGGTATTGGCCCCAAGGCGGCTCAAGAGTTGCTTGGTTTATGTGAAAACATCGAACACATTTATAGCCACGCCGATATTCCCAACAAGTACCAGAAAAAGTTAGAGGGCCAACAGCAACATGCGTTGCTTTGCCGTGAACTGGCCCAGTTAAATACAGACCTTGAGCTTGGGTTTAATTTGCAGGATTTAAGATGGAAAAAGCCGCACTCATAATGACTGCGGCTTTAGACGATATGTACTGAGCGAAACGACGATTACCAACCTAACTTAGTATGCGCCTGCACATGGACCGTGATCTCTTCTCGGTCGTGGTATAGGTGCTTAGCTTGGAGCGTAAACTTAATGCCGTTTTCTTTTAAGAAAATCTTTAAGTTTTCGATATCTTCTAGCACTTCTTCATAGCGACCTTTCATTGGCAATTTGAGGTTAAAAATCGCTTCTTTACACCAACCTTTAATCAACCATTCTCCCATCAACTGAGCAACGCGAGATGGTTTCTCGATCATATCGCACACCAACCAAGTGACATTCTTACGAGGTGGTTCAAACTTAAACCCATCAACCTGATGATGCTTAACTTGCCCAGTGTCCATCAAGCTATCTGCCATCATTCCATTATCAATAGCGTGAACAAACATAGAACGCTTCACCAATTGATAAGTCCAGCCGCCAGGACAGGCGCCTAGATCGACGGCCCACATACCAGAAGACAACCGTGTATCCCATTCTGACTTGGGTATAAACACGTGAAACGCCTCTTCCAATTTAAGCGTCGAGCGACTGGGTGCGTCTGCTGGAAACTTAAGTCTTGGGATCCCCATAGCGAACGCAGAGTTATTACCATTGTACGAGTAACCAACAAAGCAATGACCCGACGCGACAAAACAGGCGTGCATGACAGGTTTATTGGCATGCTCTTTTTTCATCAGTACCGATTTACCGCGCAACGCTTGTCGAAGTGGCACGGTAAATTTACGACAAAACTTAGACAATTCTTTTGCTTCGTTGGTGTCTGGAGTTTCAACACGTAACTCGCCACACAGTGGAATGTTATCGTGCTCGGAAAGTGCATCCAAAATCGGGCTAATACGATCATCAGCAGGCAGCTCTTTAAGCTCAGCTAATACCGCAAAAATTTGCCGTGCAAAAATCAGCGTTTGAAACTCAACCTGCTTAGCAAGCTTATCGGCGTCCCCATCTTGATAACATTCAAACAGCACATATCCGCTGTTACGCGTCATACGAGGAAACCCATACACTTCGAGTGACGTCGCTTTATCTTGGATCTCTCCAGCACACTCTTTTTCAAAACCGGGGCGACAATAAAGCATTAAGTGTTTCAAACCACACCTCTTAAACAAATCGATAAATAATAAACAGGCGGAGCATAGCACATTCCGTCATGTACGGACGGCCTAATATCCAAACCGTATACGGCTAGGCCGTCTCTTCTTCACTGCTGAAGGCTTGTAACTCTTTAGCAGCGGTACTAAGCATCCAATCACGAAACGTAGCAACACGCCCCATATCGGCCTGATTAGGATGACACACAATATAGAATGCGTTCTTACTGATTAGATGCTCGTCAAAAGGCGCGATTAGCCGCCCAGCATCAATCTCAGGCTGCGCCAGTACGTTGTTACATAACGCCACACCTTGACCGTGGATAGCCGCTTGCAGCACCATCGTTGAGTGGCTAAAAATCGGCCCTTGATTAATTTTGACCTTATCGAGCTGAAACTGCTTAGCAAACTGCTTCCAATGCTTGCGCGATGTGTCATGCAGTAATGTGTGTTGGCTAAGGTCATCAATCGAGTTTAACGGCTTATTCCCCTTTAGCATCGCTGTGGAGCACAGAGGTATCAAAAACTCTTGATACAATTTATCGGCTCTAACACCAGGCCAATTTCCACGGCCATAGTAAATGGCAACATCCACATCATCGGTTAATGAACCTTCATCCATATCGACCGCTTTTATTCGAACATCGATGTCAGGTTGTTGTGCATTAAAATCGGCTAACCTAGGGACCAACCACTGAATGGCGAAGCTTGGTTGAAGACTAATGGTTAAGGAGCCCTTCTCACTGCGCTCTAGAACCTTGTCTGTTGCCTCAGAAAGTGCGCTAAACACATCTTTTATATCCAGGAAGTAACTCTGTCCTTCTTCGGTTAACAGTAACGATCGGTTTCGCCGACGAAACAGTTTAAGCCCTAGAAATTCTTCTAATGACTTAACCTGGTGACTTACCGCAGCCTGAGTAACGAACAACTCTTCAGCTGCTCGTGTAAAGCTTAGGTGTCTTGCTGCTGCTTCAAAAACACGCAATGAATTAAGTGGTGGTAGGCGCCTAGACATCCGCTTTGTTCCTATTAGTTTTTCTTATGCGAAACATTATAAATTGTCGATTGAGTTCAGGCTATAGAAATTCTATATTTCACCCCAGCAATACTGGTCTGAACGGTTTGTTTTGATTCCTCTGAATCAGCAAATGATGAGTTATTGCAATGTTGTGTTTGCACGCTCGTTATTCGAGCAAGGTAGATTCTACCAACTGTTTTGAACCCTACCGTTCGAGACATACTTCCTGTTTAAAGACTTGTCTGTCTATTATACCGCCATTTTTTGGCGGTATTTTTTTAGCTATTACTTTTGGTTTAATTCTCGTTTGTGGATAAAAAGTAGAATTAAAAAAGCCTTAGCTAGGCTAAGGCTTTTACAAAGCAGATACAATGTACAGAACAGCTCGCTTACGGGCGATATACTTTTACATTGTTAAAGCCCTGCTCCTTGAGATACAGCGCTTGTAAGCGACTCATAACGCCGCGATCGCAGTAGAGCAGATAAGTCTTCGACTGATCCAAGTCGCCAAATTTAGTCGACAATTTAAAGAACGGGATATGCTTCACGTCCACGCCCTCTAACTCTAGCGGATTGTCATCTTCTTCATCCGGGCTGCGGATATCCAACACAATACCGTTGTCTTCAAGTTGTTGAACCTGTTCCACTTCTGGTGCTTGTTCAAGGCTTTCTTTAGCAATATCACGAATATCCATGATGCGAGCATCACGGACAACTTGTTCCAGGATAGATAAGTCAAAATTACCCTCTTCCTTTTCAAGCTTTTCTTTCACCGCTTTAACCGTTGGCTTACGCGAAATAACGCCACAATACTCTGGCATCACTTTGGCAAAATCTTCAGTACCTATTTGACGAGCGACATCGATAATGTCTTCTTTGTCCCAGTTGATCAGTGGACGCAAGATTAATGTATCGGTCACGGTGTCGATGTGACGAAGGTTAGTCAGAGTCTGGCTAGACACTTGCCCTAGAGCTTCCCCTGTAACCAATGCTTCGATGCCAAAGCGCTCTGCCACCATGCCACCAGCGCGCATAAACATACGTTTTAGCACAACACCCATCTGACCGTCGGCGACGTTTTCAAGGATCGCTGCAACCACAGGTTCGAAGTCTACCGAGATGAACTTCACTTTGGCTGAAGAGCCGTATTTTTCCCACAAGAAGTGAGAAACTTGCTTAACACCAATCTCGTGCGCAGGACCGCCAAGGTTGAAAAACAAGAAATGCGTCTTAGAGCCGCGTTTAATGTGTAGGTAGCTCGATACACCCGAGTCAAAACCACCAGAAATCAGACTTAAAACGTCCTCTTGGGTTCCTAATGGGAATCCACCCAATCCTTTATGGCGTGCAAGCACTTGATTCAGTTTGTCACCAGCAACTTCAACGTTGATAGTCACATCTGGGTTCTTCAGCTTCACGCTTGCACTTTCAACCGCTTGATTTAGACCACCACCAACATAGCGTTCAAGCTCGATGGAGGTGAAGTCGTGTTTTCCGCGACGTTTGGCACGTACTACAAAGGTTTTGTTTTCCAGCTTAGAAGCCGACAGTGCATTCACTTGCTCAAAAATGTCATGCAAGTCGGTAAACTCTGACTGCTGAACTTCGAGAACGTGATGGATACCTGGTGTGCGAGTCAAAATTTCTAGAACCTGCTCGCGGTACTCAGCATCGGGTGCTGCGACTTCTATATGATCGCGACGGTTAAAAACGGCCACCGACTCAGTACGGCGCTGAATGATGATTCGAAGGTTACACTCCAATATTTTAGTGAATCGCTTACGCACTGATTCACTTTTCACAAAAATTTCTGGATGTGGCTTTACAATAAATTTCATCTCAACGACCGTTTCATTAGCTAGGAATAAGAACTTCTACTCTGATAGAGCCAGTGTAGTTCAAAATTAAGGCGCGCATTATATACGCAAATTGGTCGCAGATAAAAAAATAAGTGACCAAAGCCACTTATTTTATGTAAATCCTATGCAATTTAGCGAACGCTGACCTCATCACTTAGCTTCGCTTTGCCTTGCATGATGTTGATCTCTACTCGACGGTTCAACGCTCTAAGCTCGCGTGTGCTGTTGTCGTTAAGCGGCTCGGTATCTGCCATGCCACGAACTCGCAGTCTGGCGTGGTCAAACCCTTTCACTTTTTCCATCTCATGGGCAACCGATACAGCTCGCTGCGACGACAAATCCCAATTTGAACGATACAGCTCGGAATCCAACTGGCGATTGTCGGTATGACCCGAAACCATAATGATTCCAGGCACGTCTTTCGCTAGATCGGCAATTTGTCTCACCAGTGGTCGGAACTTGGGTTGCAAATAGGCGGATCCTTCAGGGAATGCACCATTTTCACGAATGCGGATAATCAGCTGTTGGCCAAGGTTTTCAACGTCAATGGCACCTTGCTCTATTTCGCGCGCGAGGGCTTTTTTGATCGACTCTAACAAGTGATTAGTTTCTTCTGACTGAGAGTCGGCCTTATTCTGATTTTGCTGTTGCTGCTGCTGTTGATCTTCGTTGTTTTGGTTCATCTTTGTCGATGACTCAGGAGACTGCCCGCCAGTTAGCGTGCCTGCATCACGGCGTGTTCCACCTGCTCGATCCGACTCCCCTTCGTGAAAATCCAGAGTTTGCCTCGTCATATCGATGGTTTGCTGCATGATCACATCGATAGGAGTCGGCTCTGGACGACCAGGACGAAACTCCTGCGCTATTACGCTGGTGCCTTTAGGGATGTCTTTTACTTCAATTTGATTTTGCACACCAAACGCAAACTTCATCGAGCCTGCGATCTGTTTGAACTTCAGTACGTCCATCTCAGAAAATGAGAGCAGCAGTACAAAAAAGCACATCAACAGTGACATTAAGTCAGAAAACGTCGCCATCCATAATGGCGCGCCTGGTGGTGGGCATTTACACTTCTTTTTTGCCATAATTTGGCCTACTCAGCATCAACGTCAAGTGCGCGTTTAGTCTCATTCAAATAGTTCTTAAGGTATGAATCAATAACGCGAGGGTTCTGACCATCTTGAATGGCTAATACCCCATCCATAATCAGATTTCGATTGAGCACTTCTTGTTCACGGCGCAGAGTCAATTTATCGGCAATAGGAATAAAGATCATGTTTGCCAGCATTGCACCGTAAAGTGTGGTTAAAAGGGCGATTGCCATCGCAGGACCAATTGATTTGGGATCATCCATGTTTGACAGCATTCCCACCAAACCGATCAAGGTGCCGATCATTCCCATCGCTGGGGCAACATCACCAAACGCCTTAAACACTCTCGCGCCTTGATCATGTCTGGCATCGGTTAAATCAATGTCTTTTTCTAACGCGGTACGCACTACATCGGCGTCGTGACCGTCCACCAGCATGTCGATGCCTTTTTGCATAAAAGAGTTAGTGATTTCCATCTCTTCAAGCGCCAAAAAGCCACCTTTACGCGCCGCATCTGCCATCTCTACAATACGAGTAATGAGATCATCAGGGCGATCCACTTTAAACATGAAGGCTTTAACTGCGATTTTCGCCGCTGCAAAGAACTGACCCATTTCAAATTTCATCATGACGACAAAAAATGAACCGCCCACAACGATCAACACTGATGTGGTATCGGCGAACAGCATCAAGCCCCCACCAATGACCATCGCCATGACGATAAACGCGAACGATCCTAGTAATCCAATTAAGGTTGCTAAATCCACTCTAAACCTCTTTGAAATGGTAACAAAGTTAATTTCCTACTGGTGTTATCGGCCAAAGATCCAATTCTTTAATCCCTTTTTACTCTTTTCCTACCTCTAAAGTGAGCAATACAACATCCTCAATGAAATCACATTGAAATATCAACCACCCACAATGTTCACTTTAGGCTGTGAAAAAGTAACAATTTCAGCACATTCGATTTGACCCTGTCCCTTAGCTCATGTACCTTGCACTGATTCTATTTCGAACCCTAAAAAGTGCTCCCATGGCTGTGAAAAAACCAGAAAACATGTCCTTTGAAGAGTCGCTTGGCGAACTTGATCGAATAGTCAATCAGCTAGAGCAAGGTGACCTAAACTTGGAAGACGCGTTGAAGCAGTTTGAGCGCGGCATTTTGTTGGCAAGAGCCAGCCAAGGAAAGTTGAGTGATGCGGAGCAGCGGGTAGAAATATTGCTCGAAAACAGCGAGCAACTCAGTCAATTTGAATCTAATGTCACACCACAAGATAGCTAATGCCGCACTTTTTAACGCCTTATCAAACTCGCAGTAATCAACAGCTCGAAGCTTGGGTAACGCAGCACCCCTTTGCTGACCATCAACTCCTAAAAGCAATGCAATATGCACTGTTATTAGGAGGCAAGCGTATACGCCCCTTTTTGGTCTATGCCGTCGGCGAAATGCTTGGCACTCAGCCTGAAGATCTAGACACACCTGCGAGTGCTATTGAATGTATTCATGCTTATTCGCTAGTACACGACGATCTTCCCGCTATGGATGATGACGAGCTGCGACGCGGTAAGGCTACCTGTCATATCGAATTTGACGAAGCAACCGCGATATTAGCGGGTGATGCCCTGCAAACTCTTGCGTTTAGTGTACTCGCAGATGGCGAACTTGCCCCATCGGCCGAGCCCTTCAGAATAAACATGATCAGTGAGTTGGCCAAAGCCAGTGGCGCTGCGGGAATGTGTGTTGGCCAAGCGATGGATCTTGAGGCCGAAAACAGAGCTGTAGACATTGCTCATTTGCAAGCTATTCATCAGCATAAAACGGGTACCTTGATTGAATGCGCAGTAACATTAGGGGCGTTAGCCAGTGGCGAAAAAGGCCAACAAATTCTTCCAGCCTTGAGTGAATACTCAAACAAGCTTGGATTAGCCTTCCAGGTACAAGATGACATTTTAGATGTGGTCAGCGATACTGAAACATTAGGTAAACCGCAAGGGTCTGATTTAGAACTGAATAAATCAACTTACCCATCTTTATTGGGTTTGGATGGTGCACAGCAAAAAGCTGACACACTTTTGCAACAAGCGCTTCATGCGCTCGCAACAATCCCTTACAATACCCAACTATTAGAAGACTTTGCTCGATACGTTGTGCAAAGAGAGTACTAAGAAGTATTTTATGAGTTTAGATATTGCCAAATACCCTCTTTTAGCGGCCGCCAACACGCCCGACGAGTTGCGTTCGCTTCCTAAAGAGCAACTGCCACAATTATGTGAAGAACTGCGCACCTACTTACTAAACTCGGTGAGTCAATCTAGCGGCCATCTAGCCTCTGGTTTGGGAGCGGTCGAACTAACCGTAGCAATTCACTATGTATACGAAACGCCCTTCGACCAATTGATTTGGGATGTTGGCCACCAAGCCTACCCACATAAGATACTGACTGGCCGTCGCGAGCAGTTGCCAACGATTCGACAAAAAGATGGCTTACACCCTTTCCCTTGGCGTGAAGAAAGTGAGTATGACGTGCTGTCTGTTGGGCACTCATCGACGTCCATCAGTGCCGGTTTAGGCGTAGCTATCGGCGCCGCCAAAGAAGGCAAAGACAGAAAAGTGGTCAGTGTGATTGGCGATGGCGCGATAACTGCGGGTATGGCTTTTGAAGCCATGAACCACGCCGGCGACATTCATCCCGACATGCTTGTGGTTCTTAACGACAACGAAATGTCGATTTCAGAAAACGTTGGAGCCCTTAACAACCATCTGGCACAAGTATTATCAGGCAACTTGTACACCTCGATTCGAGAAGGTGGCAAGAAAGTGCTTTCTGGTGTTCCACCGATTAAAGAGCTGGTGCGACGCACTGAAGAACATTTAAAAGGCATGGTCGTTCCTGGAACCATGTTTGAAGAATTTGGCTTTAATTACATTGGCCCTATCGATGGCCATGATGTATTAGAGCTCATCAAGACACTAAAAAACATGCGAAACCTAAAAGGCCCGCAGTTTTTACATGTCATGACCAAAAAAGGCAAAGGTTACGCACCAGCGGAAAAAGATCCCATTGGTTACCACGGCGTACCAAAATTCGACCCAAACCACGACTCATTACCTAAAAGCGGCGGCGGCAAGCCAAGCTTTTCTAAGATATTTGGTGATTTCCTGTGTGACATGGCCGCAATTGATCCAAAACTCATGGCGATCACTCCTGCCATGCGTGAAGGCTCGGGTATGGTTCGTTTCTCTAAAGCCTTTCCTGAGCAATACTTTGACGTTGCCATTGCAGAGCAGCACGCCGTCACCCTAGCAAGTGGACTGGCGATATCAGGAAATCATCCCATCGTGGCGATTTACTCTACGTTCTTACAACGAGGGTATGATCAGCTTATTCACGATATCGCTATCATGAACTTACCGGTAATGTTTGCCATAGACCGTGCTGGACTCGTTGGAGCCGATGGCCAAACACACCAAGGTGCGTTCGATCTAAGCTATATGCGCTGCATTCCCAACTTAGTGATTATGGCACCAAGTGATGAAAACGAATGTCGTCAAATGCTCTATACTGGGCATCAGCATCAAGGACCTAGCGCGGTTCGTTACCCTCGTGGTAACGGCATGGGTACCGAGCTGCAAACAGAGTTCACAGCGCTTGAAATAGGCAAAGGCCGAATAATTCGCCAAAGTGACTCAAACAACATCGCAATTTTAAGCTTTGGCACCATGCTGCCTTACGCGCTAGAAGCGGCGGACGCACTTGATGCCACGGTCGCCGATATGCGCTTTGTTAAGCCTCTCGATGAAGCGTTAATCCGTGAACTGGCCGAGCAGTACGACCTGCTTGTGACAGTGGAAGAAAACGCGATAAAAGGTGGTGCAGGCTCTGCGGTAGTGGAATATCTGATGCAGGAGAAGCTGCTCAAGCCAACCCTAAACATTGGTTTGCCAGATCACTTCGTAGCACAAGGCACTCAAGAAGAGATGCATGCCCTACTGGGTATTGATGGCGCGGGTATTATCAAGCAAATACAACAATACCAACAGAAGTAGCACTGACTAAAAAAACAAAAAGGTGAACCGAGGTTCACCTTTTTTGTGTCTGATACTTTTTGTGTCTATCACTTTTTATGATAGTACAGCTCTTATGCTTTGAGGCTTGCTCAAGCTTAGCAACGGATAGTTAAAGCCACCCAGCCGCCAATCCCACGATATAAAGTGAAATACCGGCCATGATTCCAGCGACGATATCGTCAATCATAATGCCCAGCCCACCGTGAATGCGCGCATCCAGCCAGCCTATTGGCCATGGCTTAACCATGTCGAAAAATCGAAATAACACAAACCCTGCGATCAACCACTTCCACTCATCGGCGGGTAATTTAAGTAACGGTACGATCAGCATGGTTAGCCACATACCAACAAACTCATCCCAAACAATAGAGCCGTGATCGTGAACGCCCATGTCGTCAGAAGCGACCTGACAGATTTTTATCCCGATGAAAAAGGTGACAATCAACACCACGATGTAGGCACTGACTGGCAACTGCACCAAGAGCAAGTACAGAGGAATTGACGCAAGTGTCCCCATAGTGCCAGGAACAATAGGCGATAGCCCAGAACCAAATCCTGTTGCGAGCAGGTGCCAGGGGTTTTTAAGTGAAAGTAATGCGATTGGATTAGTCATTATTATTAAAGTGGTCAAAACCGGATAACGTCCAGTTTAGCGGCTCACCGCTAGCATGTAAAACGATGCCTGAGCCCGACTGAATCTGACCAATGCATGTGATATGAGTACCAATATTCGCCAACTCGATTTCTATACTGCCTCGATGAAGCTCAGGCACAATAAAGCACAGCTCGTACTCTTCACCGCTAGTAAGTGCATACTGCTGAGCCTGTTGCGGATCACTGCAGTACTCTTGAAGCTCTGCAGATAATGGCAACGCATCGACATCCAACCGAGCACTGACACTTGAGTGAGACAGTATGTGTGACAGATCCGCATACAGGCCATCTGAAATATCAATTGCAGCCGATGCTCGATTAAGCAGCTGTTGCCCCGCGTAAATACGTGGTGTACTTTCAAAGTGGCGTTTTTCAAGTACCTTTAAAAGCGCACTTGGCTGAGAGGCAACGCCACCGTGAACGGTATTAAGGATGACATCAAGTCCAGCTTTTGCATCACCGAGATTCCCAGTCACGTAAATCCAGTCGCCTACAGAAGCACCACGTCGAGTGAGTGCTTTGCCTTCAGGAAGCAAGCCTTGAACTGTGAGCGTAATGCTCATCGGTCCTTTCGTGGTATCACCGCCAATTAGCTGGATATCATAGTAGTCGGCAAACTGGTGGAATGCGTCACTAAACGCCTTTAACCACTCAGTATCCATTTCAGGCAACGTCAGGGCTAAAGAGACCCATGCCGGCACTGCGCCCATTGCCGCAAGATCAGATAGATTCGAAGACAGCGCTTTTCGGGCTAACCAAGCAGGATCGGCATCAGCTAAAAAGTGTGTACCCGCGACCATGGTATCGGTACTCACGGCTATCTGGCTAAATTCAGGAGGCTTAACTAACGCACAATCATCACCAATGGATAACAGAACGTCCTTTCGAGAGGTTTGTCGTTTGGAAAAGAATTGCTCGATAAGATCGAACTCGCCTGCCATGATTTTCGATTCCTTTGAAATGCAGATAAAAGAAAGGTCAGCAAATGCTGACCTTAGGAATTACTTCTTGCGAACATGCGGTGCGGCTTTATCTAGCACACCATTCACAAATTTGTGACTGTCTTCAGCACCGAACACCTTAGCCAGTTCGATGGCTTCGTTGATCACTACTTTGTACGGCACTTCTTGGCAATGCACCATTTCGAACATTGCTAAACGAAGTAGCGCTAGCTCCATCATATCCAAATCTTGCATAGGGCGAGATAGGTATGGACGCAACTTGCTGTCCAGTTGCTGATGGTTTAGAGCCACGCCGGTGAACAACTCACGGAAATAAGCGACATCGGTCTCTTTTTCGTTAAGAGACGGCTCTTCCGCGTGATGCTGTTCTTCGTCGTACTTTTCGCCAGCTAGAAAGCTTTCTTCTATGTTAGCGATATTTTCTTTAGTAATTTGCCACGAGTAGATCGCTTGTAAGGCAAATTGACGTGCATTTCTGCGTGCGGCTGGTTTCACACGGCCTCCCTTAGGAATCGATTTCAGATAGAACGTTGATCATCTCTAGCGCACTCAATGCAGCCTCTGCACCTTTATTACCAGCCTTGGTTCCTGCGCGCTCGATCGCTTGATCAATGGTATCAACAGTAAGGACACCAAACGCGACTGGAAGACTAAACTCCAACGACACTTGCGCCAAACCTTTGTTGCATTCGCTACACACATAATCAAAGTGAGGTGTACCACCACGGATAACGGTACCTAAAGACACGATCGCATCATAACGACCGGTTTTAGCTACACGTTGTGCCACAAGAGGTAACTCAACCGCTCCAGGACAACGAACAACAGTAATGTTATCTTCGCTGACTTGGCCGTGGCGCTTTAAAGTATCGATAGCACCAGACAATAAGCTTTCGTTAATAAAGCTGTTAAAACGAGAAATAACGATCGCAATTTTCGCGTTTGGAGCTGGGAATCCACCCTCGATCACTTTCATAAGCCTTCCTTAAACCAATTTGATAAAGTGAGAATCGCAGGATTCTAGCACAAATTTGTGAGCGATATCCAAAGATTCTCCGATGTAAATAATAAAAATCGGTGTTAATCGATTACCACAACAAGGCAACTGCACCGATTCGTAAAATCTCACTATGATCTGTTGTGCGACTAGGCAAAACCATTACGTTGTAAAAATTCTAAACTGATGCTGGACTCGGGTTTATCACCTTGCGCTTTCGCGTCTAAAAGTCGTTCCATATAGCGTGCCAACACATCCACTTCCAAGTTCACGCGGTGACCGACAGCAAACCGATCAATAGTGGTTTCGCTCGATGTATGCGGTACAATGGTTAGCTTAAACGCATTCTTTCTTAACGCATTCACTGTTAAGCTTATACCATCGACGGTAATAGAACCTTTCTCGGCAATATAGCGCATAAGTTCGGCCGGTGTTTCAACCCAAAACTCTATGGCTCGACCTACAGCAAGGCGCTCGATAATCGTCCCGACACCATCTACGTGTCCAGAGACAATATGACCGCCAAAGCGAGTGGTCGGTAGCATCGCTTTTTCTAAGTTCACATAATCACCGGCTTGGTAATCTGCAAAGCCCGTCTTATTAAGCGTTTCGACGGAAAGGTCGGCGGTATAGCTGTTTGCATCAAAAGCGGTGACCGTTAAGCAAACACCGTTAGTCGCTATGCTGTCGCCTAATGCGACATCGCTCATATCGAGGCTCGTTGATTCGACACAGATTGAGACGTCTTCACCCGTAGGGGTTAATGAGCGCAATCGGCCGACGGCCTCTACAATTCCAGTAAACATGTTTTTTCCTAGCAAGTTGAGTTAGCGTAGCGAGCAGCTCAGTCGAATATCTTGGCCAATCAACCGAATATCTTCAATATTGAGGTCAATGGTATCTGCCATGTCGCTAATGCCGGTAAGTCCGAGCAACGAACGAGAATCTTGGCCCATGAATTTTGGCGCAAGATAAAGAATGAGTTCATCCACAACTTGGTGCTGAATGCATTGACCGGCAAGCGTAGCACCTGCTTCAACCCATACATCATTAATTGAGTGCTCAGTGGCTAAAAAGCGAAGCAGCTTAGGCAGGTCAAATTGATGAGCTGCATTAAGTAAGTTGTGTTGCATCGCCAATGTGGAGCCGAGTATAAGTCGATCACCTGCAGATTGGAATAATCTTAGATCATTAGAAAGACGATTATTCGCGTCCAAGATAACTCTGAGTGGCTGCCTTAGAGAAGACTCATCGAGCGTCGAACGAACACCGTCTGGCAGTTCGTCGTAGCGAACATTTAACGATGCATTGTCATCAATCACCGTCTGCGCCGTCGAAAGGATTGCACTTGATTTAGCACGATAGACTTGGACATCCGTACGAGCATTCGCGCCGGTGATCCATTGGCTTTTACCGTTTGCCAATGCTGTTTTGCCATCAAGAGAAGCCGCCATTTTTAATGAAACAAATGGCATGCCTGATTTCATTCTTTTAATGAAGCCGCGATTGAGTTGATTAGCCTGAGGTTCAAGCAAACCCACCTCCACTTCAATACCGGCATCTTTTAACATGGCGATCCCACGCCCTGACACTTGAGGGTTTGGGTCTTGCATCGCGCAGATGACTTTAGACACTTTTGCTTCAATGAGACCTTTTGCACAAGGCGGCGTTCTTCCATAATGCGAGCAAGGCTCTAACGTTACGTATGCAGTAGCACCTTCGGCTTGCGCGCCCGCTTCGCGAAGTGCATGAACTTCTGCGTGCGGCTCTCCCGCTTTGCGATGGTAGCCTTGACCAATGATCTGCTGATCCTTAACGATAACGCAGCCTACATTGGGGTTAGGAGAGGTCGTGTATTGCCCTAGCTTGGCAAGAGAAATAGCTTTGGCCATCATTTGATGGTCAATTGAGGAGAACCTATCGCTCATTGATTAATCTTCCAACCTTGCGATCTCTTCACCAAACTCGCGTATATCTTCAAAGCTACGATAAACCGATGCAAAACGGATATAAGCAACTTTATCCAGTTCTTTGAGTTGCTCCATCACCAAATTGCCGATCATATCGGTTGGGACTTCCCGCTCACCGGTGGCGCGGAGCTTGGATTTAATGGTGCTGATAGCCAGTTCAATCGAGTCGGCGCTCACAGGACGCTTCTCTAAAGCGCGCTGGATCCCACCGACCATTTTATCTTCGTCAAACGGTTCGCGATTGCCGTTGGTTTTAATCACTTTAGGCATGACTAACTCGGCACTCTCAAAGGTGGTAAATCGCTCACGACACGCTAGGCACTCTCTGCGGCGGCGCACTTGATGACCATCAGCCACCAAGCGTGAATCAATCACTTTGGTATCATTTTCTGAACAGAATGGACAATGCATATTCAATAACCTTCGACTTAACGCGTTAACTTGTTGAAACTATAGTACTAGATATTAGTGAACTGTGCGATTTTGTATCAAAAAAACAAAAGGCCCAACAGGGCCTTTAACTACATCATACCGATTTATGGTCTTGGCAGATAATCTGCTTTACCGACCCACTTGTAACTGGTGAGTTCTTCCAGTCCCATTGGACCTCGAGCGTGCAGTTTTTGTGTAGACACTGCAACTTCAGCACCAAGTCCGAATTGTGCACCATCGGTGAAGCGTGTTGACGCATTGACGTACACTGCCGCCGACCCGACTGAATTAATAAAACGCTCTGCATTGTGCAAATTGTTGGTCATGATAGCGTCTGAGTGACTCGCATTGTGAACACGCATGTGTTCAATCGCATGCTCTACCGAATCGACAATGCGAATGCCTAAAGTAAAGCTTAGCCATTCGGTATCAAAATCGCCTTCCGCTACCGCTCGCACATCGCTCGCTTTGGCTGTTAGCGCAAGAGATTCGGGGCACGCCACAATCGCCACATCGTTTTTAATCTTCTCAATAAGTTGAGGGATAAAGCTCTCGGCAATATTTTTATGTACTAGCAACGTATCGAGAGCGTTACACGCTGAAGGTCGTTGCACTTTCGAGTTCACGACCACATCGACAGAACGCGCTAAATCCGCGCTTTCATCAACGAAAACGTGGCTGATCCCAAACCCGCCAATGATGACAGGAATGGTACTGTTCTCTTTACACATTTTATGCAGACCAGCACCGCCACGAGGGATAATCATATCCACATAGTCATCGAGCTTGAGCAGTTGAGACACTAATTCGCGATCAGGTTTTTCGATATATTGAACCGATGCTGCAGGCAATTTAGCTTTAGACAACGCAACTTGAATCACTTTCACCAGTTCCATGTTTGAATGGAAGGTCTCTTTGCCACCACGCAGTATGCTCGCGTTGCCGGTTTTTAAGCACAGAGCAGCGATATCGATGGTGACATTTGGGCGTGCTTCGTAAATAACCCCAACCACACCAAGTGGAACGCGACGTTTGCACAGTGCCATGCCATTTTCCAACACTTTACTGTCAAATTCACTGCCTACTGGGTCAGGCAATGAGATGACATTTCTGACGTCATTTGCAATACCGTGAAGGCGCTGAGGATTCAGCAGCAAACGGTCAAGCAGTGCATCCGTTAACCCGGCAGAACGACCCGCTTCGATATCTTTGGCGTTAGCCGCCAAAATGGACTCAGCATTAGCTTCAAGCTCATCGGCAATCAGCGTCAGTGCCAGGTTTTTGGTGGCCGTCGTGGCCGTCGCAAGTTCAAAAGCAGCGTCTTTGGCAGCGATGCCCATTGATGTAAGTTCGGTTGTCATAGTCTATTCCTGTATCACCACGAGGTCGTCGCGGTGGATCACTTCCGATCCATAATTGTAGCCAAGGGCTTGCATGATGTCTTTACTATGCATCCCTTTGATCTTGTGTAAATCTTCGCTTGAGTAACTGGCAATCCCTTTTGCAACGAGCTGAGCGTCGCCATCAACGATGCGAGTCACTTCCCCCCGCTCAAAATGCCCTTTCACTTGGATAACGCCTTTAGCCAATAAGCTGCTACCCGACGCTTGAACCGCTTTAACAGCGCCATCGTCAATCACCACTTCTCCAGTCGCTGCGGGGCCCGCTAATATCCAGCGTTTACGATTTTCCAGCGAGTCTGGCAACGCTAAGAACTTTGTCCCTTGTGGAGAATTGCCAACGGCATCCAGTATCACGTCATTAGCACTGCCTGCGGCAATCACCACTTCAATTCCAGCTCGCCTCGCGATGTCTGCGGCTTGCAACTTAGTCGCCATACCGCCCGTGCCCAAAGAGGTTCCACTGTCGCCCGCGATGCTTCTGAGGGTTTTGTCGATCGTGGTGACTTCTTTAATCAGCTCAGCATCTGGATTGTTACGAGGATCCGCGGTGAATAAGCCAGGTTGATCGGTGAGTAAAAGTAGCTTGTCAGCGCTGCACAGTATGCCAACCAGCGCCGATAAATTGTCGTTATCACCAACTTTTATCTCGGTGGTGGCAACGGCATCGTTTTCATTCACGATGGGCAGTATTTTGTTATCGATAAGTGCATTGACTGTATCGCGAGCATTGAGAAAGCGCTCTCGGTTATCCAGATCGGCTCGTGTCAGTAGCATTTGACCCGTTTTTACACCATAAATAGCAAACAGCGATTGCCAAACTTGAATAAGCTGAGACTGTCCAACAGCCGCCAGCAACTGCTTGCTCGCCATAGACTTAGGCAGTTGTGGGTAGTTTAAATACTCGCGACCCGCGGCTATCGCGCCAGAAGAAACAAGCACCACTTTGTGCCCGTCTTTTTGCAACTGTGCACATTGCCTAGCGAGCTCCACCATATGGGCACGGTCGAGGGCGAGTGTGCCTCCCGTTAAGACACTGGTTCCTAATTTAACGACTATGGTTTTTACTTTCATCTAGTACTCGACTTGATTTACCTTGCTCAGCGCACGCTGAGTAGTTATTCACGTAGGTTGATAATTCACTTTTTATCAGGCTGAGGCGGCTTCCACAAGTAAAAAGGCGCCTTTTCAGCGCCTTCGATATCAATTACGTTCAAAATCTCTAAAATAGAGAGTTACGCTTACGCGAATTCACTCAGCTCTTGTGTGGTCGTATATTCAATACCATGAGGTTCTAGAGCGGCGGTTAGTTTACTTAAAAAGTCCTGCTGCGTTTTTTCAATTTCTGATTGATGCGCTTTATCAACTGGGCTGGCTTCCCACTCACCGGCTTTGTTGTATACCCCAAGATAAAACTTGGCTTCACATTTATCTTCTGACAATCGCGATAACTCCATCCACCAACCGTAAAACTCTCTCAGCTCAGGGGATTTTTTTTCGTCGACACACACCGCTAAACAGTCGAAGAAATAGTGCAGTTCATTACACTCTCCTTCACGCAAGTAGGGGCCGATTTTTTTTAGCGCAGATTGAAGACGAAAATGAGTAGGGTTTTGAAACTTTCCTGCCATACCTTTTACTCCACTTATAAGAATTATTATGCCACTGATTGACTCAGCTAAGCTCTATAATTCAACAAGTTGAATAAAAAGTCACCTATTTAATTCTTCTTGGAGCCATTTTGCGGCCAAATCCAGCGATTCTGCATAGCCTTTGAACAGCTCTTTAGACGATATTTTTTGCGCCTTTCCATATTGGCTATAGGTGGCAATTAACTGATTATCGCTATGTGGTGAGACCGGATCGCCTTCCATAGACATAGCTAAAATAGGCACTGTTGTCCGTCGGCTAGAAAGAATACCTTGAACTTTCAATGACCAAGCCATCATTTGAGAAGATAAGCTACCAATGTCTACCGCCCCTTTACCCAATCGAGACGCTAACACGTCCAAGTACATCTTTGACATGGACGCGACTTTTTGCGGCGACGACAACACATCGTGTACCGGTGCACCAATCGCTACACAGGCTTTAATTTTTTTAGGCTCTAGAAACGACAGTCTCACCAACGCATTACCGCCAAAACGAAATCCAAGCAGACCGACTTTAAAATGATCGATCCAAGGCAAGTTCGGCAGGTAATTTAACACTTCCTGATGCAATACACTGGTATTTTGAGTCAATTCCCAATGGGAATTTTGTCCCACAGAAGGCATATCAACCGTCAACATACCAATGTTATAAGGCGCGAGATAATCTCTATAAAAACGCCACAGATCGGTTTGTAAACTATCCAGTCCCGCACTGACTAACACGACCGGTAAGGGTTTTTCAGTATGTGGTAAATGCAAGTGACATTGAATCGTTCGCCCTTCATATGGCACCTCAATTTTTTTATGCCAATGAGAGCTTATTTCTGCTGCTTCCATATACGCGTGACTGGCCAATAATTGCGCCTGAATCGCTAAGTTGTCCCCTTTTAAGTGAGGGTAGCCGGCGACACTAAAGCTAAGGGACGCTTTAAATAACCATTCGGCAGCCTCATCACCGTTTAATTTGGCTGCCTTTTTTTGATACTCGACACCCAATTGCGTCCACTCGTAAGCCCAATTACCAGAGCGATATCCGGTAACAGTATCAAGCCATTCATCTTTACTGCGCTCATGCTTGGACGATGTAATCCGCGCCAGCACTTGCTCTTGGTCGATGGGATCAAGCCCTTGCCACGCCCATTGCAAACGACGGTTGTTACGATACCAGGGGTATTGAGGTTTCTGCTCTAGCTGGGTAAGGCTGCTTGGTAAGTACGGCGTTAAGATTGAGGTTTCTTTCGCTTGAAGGTTCTTTGCAAACAGTTTTTCTGAAAGGTTTTTACTCGAATCTTGGGTCATATTGCGCTCTGTACCTATGGCCAATGAAGTTCTACATAGTGTAACAAATAAGCCCCGCATTTGCGGGGCTTTTGATTATTTGCGTTTGCGGTTAACCGGCTCTACATATTGTAGCGTCATGTCCCACGGCTGCTCTATCCAAGTATCTTGAGCAATATCAACCACATAGTCATCTAGCAACTCAGCTCCTGACGGTTTAGCACACACCGCGATCAATTTCGCTTTAGGGTACAATTCGCGCAGCTTACGTGCTGTGTCACCACTGTCGACAAGATCTTCTACGATCAAATAACCTTCGCCATCGCCCTCAGGGGCTTTAAGCACAGTCATGTCTTGTTGATGATCATGATCGTAACTAGAGATACAGATGGTATCTACATAACGGATGCCCAGTTCACGAGCTAGGATTGCACCAGGTACAAGGCCACCACGACTTACTGCCCAAATACCTTTCCACTGCTCTGCTGGCATCTGGCGCTCGGCCAAAGTGCGGCAATGCATGTGCATAAGATCCCAACTGATGATGAATTTTTGAGTCATATCTCAACCTACAATTTTTAGTTAGCCAGCAAAAACATATTTTAGTACGAAAATAGCCGCCAATACCCAAACACTGATGGATACTTCGCGTCCTTTACCGCTAAATGCTTTGATAGCAGCATAAGAAATAAAGCCCAGTGCGATACCTTCCGCAATTGAATAGGTTAAAGGCATCAATAGACAAGTGACAACAACCGGTGCGGCTTCAGTAAGGTCGTGCCAATCGATATTAACCAGACCCGACATCATTAGAATCGCGACGTAAAACAGAGCACCTGCTGTTGCATAGGCAGGGATCATACCTGCTAATGGTGAGAAAAACAGTGCTAGTAAGAATAAAATTCCGACAACAACTGCGGTTAGACCTGTGCGGCCACCGGCAGCAACACCAGCTGTCGACTCTACGTATGACGTTGTGCTTGATGTACCTAGAAGAGCACCGATAGAGGTTGCCGTAGAATCAGATAGTAGCGCACGGTTTAGACGAGGCAACTTACCATCTTTTTCAAGCAGTTCGGCTTTCGTCGCAACGCCGACCAAGGTACCCGCAGTATCGAAGAGGTCGACAAACAAAAACGCGAAGATAACCGAAATCATACCAATTTCAAAAACGGCAGAAAAATCAAGTTGCATAAGCGTTGGAGCAAGGCTTGGCGGAGCAGACATGATGCCCGTATATTGCACATCACCTAATAAAAGACCAATGCCTGTCACGATCAAAATAGCAATCATCACCGCGCCACGAACATTTCGGTAAACAAGACCAATCGTCAGAAAGAAACCAAGAGCGGCTAGAGCTGGCTTTAGTGACGCCACGTGACCTAGTGAAACCAATGTCGCTGGATTATCTACAACGATGCCCGCATTTTGTAGACCGATGAACGCCAAAAACAGACCAATACCTGCTGAGATACCAATACGTAGCGCTTGAGGAATAGAATTGATGATCCACTCGCGCACTTTAAACACGCTAAGTAGCATAAAGATGATACCAGAGACAAAAACAGCGGCCAGTGCAACCTGCCACGTATGCCCCATACCCAGAACAACGCCATAGGTAAAGAAGGCGTTCAGTCCCATACCTGGTGCTTGAGCGATTGGGTAATTAGCATAAAGACCCATAATGAAACAGCCGATAGCTGCAGCCAAACAGGTAGCAACAAAAACAGCACCACGATCCATACCTGCATCTGACAGCATTGCCGGATTCACAAATATGATGTACGCCATGGTTAAAAAGGTCGTTAGACCGGCGATGACTTCCGTGCGCACTGAGGTGTTGTGTTCACTGAGTTTAAATAGCTTCTCAAGCATCTCTAATTATCCCAAAAATTGTGTAAGAAAACGTTTGCGTGTAACGATTGCGCGAATTATAGAAGCATAAAGATTGAATTTCCACTGACTTTTTACTCAAATCTTAGTTTCTTACAGTTTAAATTGTCAGATGAGCATAACTAAAGATTAATAGTCTTTATTTTCATTAAGTTAGAAAACAACAGAGATTGAATAACCCGGTGATATTTCGCACTACTCTAAGATGATGTCGCAAAAAAATGGGCAAATTGATATCACTAGAGTGTAATTAGCCCAATGTAATCGATTGCAGAGATGATAAGCGCTAAAAGTGAGTATTATGGAATAAAAAAACGCCACCCCAAATGGGATGGCGTGGAATCGATTCGATGTAATACATCGCAATTCTAACAAATTAGGGGGTGAACTTTCGTTCGCATCACATGAACGGATAAACCATTCATAAGATTGTCTCGTCGCACAACTATCTAAATTAAGACAAGGTGACCAGATGAGAGCATTCTATCAAACTGAAAGTTAATTACAAGATTTTCGTGAGAAATGGCCAAATTATCCGCTTTTAGGCGTTCCTATATATTTTATTCGGTAAATTAATTACATTTATCCCGGCTAGTCTCGAGAAGTTTATTGGTTTGTTGTTTTAAAAATGTTGTAAAAAGAGTTAATATCAGTCGTTAATTTCATCCAATGCGCGCATCAATAGCATCAGATGTTGTGCTAAGCGACATCTAGCACTACAACCAATAATTAGGAGTACCCAAATAGGGTGCCCACACTATAAGGAGATTGTGATGACAGACTTTCTGGCGTCAATTCAACAACGCACCACCAACCCAATCTGGCCATTTTTCTCAACGATCTGCTCTATTCCGCATCCTTCTAAGCATGAAGAAGCACTGGCACAACACATTATTACTTGGGCAACAGGAAAAGGGTTTGATGTCTCTCGCGATGAAACAGGCAATGTGCTCATTAAAAAGCCAGCCACAGCGGGCAACGAGAATAAGAAAACTGTAGTACTTCAAGCGCACATCGACATGGTGCCGCAAAAAAATGAAGACACTGACCACGATTTTGCCGCTGATCCAATCAAACCATACATTGACGGGGAGTGGGTAACGGCTACTGGAACAACCTTAGGTGCGGACAACGGCATTGGCATGGCGTCATGCTTAGCGGTGTTGGACTCTGAGGAAATTGCCCACGGCCCTATCGAAGTATTGCTTACCATCGATGAAGAAGCTGGAATGACAGGCGCATTTGGCCTTAAAGAAAACTGGCTATCGGGTGACATTTTGCTTAACACCGACTCTGAACAAGAAGGTGAAGTTTACATGGGCTGCGCGGGCGGCGTGGATGGTGCTATGACACTGTCCATCTCACGCCAAGATCCTGCGGTAAATAGCACAGCCTTCAAATTGATAGTCAAAGGCTTAAAAGGTGGCCACTCTGGGTGCGACATTCACACTGGCCGTGGCAATGCAAACAAATTGCTGGCACGTTTTTTGGCAGGGCACGCGGACGAGCTTGGACTGCAACTAAGTCAATTTAACGGCGGTACCTTACGTAATGCGATTCCTAGAGAAGCGTCTGCTGTGGTATCTCTACCTACGGCAAATGAAAGTCAGCTCAACGCGCTTGTTGAGCACTACCAATCGCTGCTTTCCCAAGAACTAGGCAAGATAGAAACCGATATCCAAGTATTGCTTCAGCCATACACAGAGTCTTATGACGTGCTAGACAGTACTTCGCAAAAGCAACTCATCGCTACGCTAAACAGCGCCCCTAACGGAGTCGTTCGCATGAGTGATGACATAGCAGGAGTGGTTGAAACCTCACTAAACCTAGGCGTCATCACCACCGATACAGACAAAATTAATGTACTGTTTTTGATTCGCTCATTGATTGACTCGGGTCGTGAACAAGTAGAAAGCCATCTTGCCTCACTGGCAGAATTGGCTGGTGCACACATTGAATTCTCTGGCACGTATCCGGGCTGGAAGCCGGATCCTGACTCAGAGATCATGGCATTATTTAGAAGCATGTACCAAGGTATATACGGTCATAAACCTAACATCATGGTTATCCATGCTGGACTTGAATGTGGTCTTTTTAAAGAACCGTACCCAGAGATGGATATGGTTTCATTTGGCCCAACAATCAAATTCCCTCACTCTCCCGACGAGAAAGTAGAGATTGCGTCAGTAGACCTATATTGGCAGCAAATGCAGGGTATTTTAGAAGCGATTCCAACCAAAGCGTAGAGATTGCGACTAGCAATAATACTCGCAAAGCAAAAGGGCTTACTTTTAAAGTAAGCCCTTTTTGATTCTGCTTAGCGCGCTAGAACAGTCTAAATTTGACCATCAGCTAACATTTGCAGTTGACTCATTGTGGTTTGAGAGATCAATACGCCATCCATATAGTAACTGACATTTTCACCGCGGCGAACCCCCATTAAGGTTGCCTCTGCACCATCGTTGTAGACAATATCCATGATGAAGGTATTTTCATCAATTTTCTGCATGGTGCCTTTTTCAATCATACGATTGTTCGAAATCGGATCCAAAGGTGCATCTGTTAGCGTCGGAGCGAGATCATCATTAATGTCCATCATGGTATCGACTTTCATATCAAAAATATGCGGCTTACCATTTAATGGGTTTTTTCCCGTCCAAAATTCGATGGAGTTAACTACGACATAGTCCACTGCAACCGTAATGGCGTAGACAGGTGACAGTAATAAGTTGACCCCTGCACGGGCATAGCGGTTATCAACCACTTCAACGTTAAACATCATCAATTTTTCGGTAACCGCATTTGAACCCACACACCCTGCAAGTGATCCTGCGATAACCAACGTTCCCACTGCTTTCAATGTCATTTTCTTCATTTTACTCGTCCCTTTTGAATTAACGCTCTCAATAACAGTAGACGAAATAATTTGTTTTTTACTACTTTCTTAAAAAAAAATGCCACTCATAAGAGCGGCATTTCTATTTTAGAATTAGGCATCTAGCCTAAATTCTTGCGTGCATTTTGGAACATACGCATCCACGCACTATTTTCACCCCAATCTTCTGGGTGCCATGAGTTAGCAACCGTACGGAAAACACGCTCAGGGTGAGGCATCATTATAGTAATGCGTCCATCCGTTGTGGTTAAACCGGTGATCGCGTTTGGCGAACCATTTGGGTTATTTGGATATTGCTGTGTTGCATTGCCATGGTTATCGACGTAACGCAGTGCCACAGTACCTGATTGCTCTATCGCCGAAAGGTGCTGCGAATCGCGCACTTCTACTCGGCCTTCACCGTGAGAGACGGCGATAGGCATGCGAGAGCCTTCCATGCCGTTAAAGAACACAGAGTCTGACTTTTGCACCTCTACCAAGCTAAAGCGCGCTTCAAAACGCTCAGATTCGTTGCGTACGAAACGTGGCCACAGGTCTGCGCCTGGAATAAGTTCACGCAAGTTTGACAGCATTTGACAACCGTTGCACACCCCTAGAGAGAAGGTATCTTGACGGTTAAAGAAGCTTTCAAATTGGTCACGAGCCGATGCGTTAAATAGCACCGATTTTGCCCAGCCTTCACCGGCGCCCAACACGTCGCCGTATGAGAAGCCTCCACAGGCTACCAGCCCGTTGTACTCGTCGAGTACAGCCTGAGCCGATAGGATATCGCTCATGTGAACATCAATGGCATCAAAGCCAGCGCGGTTAAACGCAGCCGCCATCTCAACATGAGAGTTCACCCCTTGCTCACGCAAAATAGCCATTTTAGGCTTGGCACCTGTAGCAATAAATGGTGCCGCGATGTCTTCGTTGACGTCAAAGCTTAGCTTAACATTTAGGCCTGGGTCGGTGTTGTCTTGCTTAGCTGCAAACTCTTGGTCTGCACACGAAGGATTGTCACGAAGCGCTTGCATTTTATGGGTGGTTTCAGCCCAAATGGTTCTTAGCTCAGTACGGTTACGTTCCAATAGGGTGTTAGAGCCTGCAGTGATCACTAATGAATCAGATGCTTCAACCGCACCAATCACATGTGAACAGTCTTCCAGACCGTGAGCTGCCAATACCGATTTCACGCTCTCAAGTTGGCTATTAGTCACCTGAATGACAGCGCCTAGCTCTTCGTTAAACAGCGCTGCAAGCGTATCGTCACCGAGTGCCGAGATGTCAGCGTTAACGCCGCAATGTCCTGCAAACGCCATTTCGGCCAATGTAACAAATAAACCACCATCACCTTTATCGTGGTAAGCCAGTAACTTATCTTCACGAACTAGGGTCTGCATAGCGTCAAAGAAGCCTTTAAGCTGCTCTGCATTATCAACGTCAGCAGGTTTATCACCCAACTGTTTGTACACTTGAGCCAGCGCTGTTGCGCCTAAACGGTTTTTGCCATTACCTAAATCAACCAACAATAGACTAGAGTCGCCTTTGTCTGTTCTTAGCTGAGGCGTCACTGTTCTGCGTACGTCTTGCACTCGTCCAAACGCGGTAATAACCAGAGACAATGGTGAAGTGACTTCTTTATCTTCACCGTTTTCGTTCCACTTGGTTTTCATTGACATTGAGTCTTTACCAACTGGAATAGTTAGGCCCAGTGCTGGACACAGCTCTTCACCTACCGCTTTAACCGCTTCGTATAATCCAGCGTCTTCACCTGGGTGGCCCGCTGGGGACATCCAGTTAGCCGACAGTTTGATTCGCTTAATATCGCCAATATCTGTACCGGCGATATTGGTCAGAGATTCACCTACTGCGAGGCGCGCAGACGCACCAAAGTCGAGGAGTGCAACGGGTGTACGCTCGCCCATCGACATCGCTTCACCATGGTAAGAGTCGTAACTTGCAGCGGTCACTGCACAGTTAGCGACAGGTACCTGCCAAGGGCCAACCATTTGGTCACGAGCAACAAGACCGGTTACTGAACGGTCGCCAATGGTAATTAGGAAGGTTTTTTCAGCCACTGTTGGCAAACGAAGTACGCGATCGACCGCTTCATTAAGTTCGATGCCGTCACGTTCTAGCGCAGGGCTATCAACTTTTAATGTTTTAGCATCACGATGCATCTTAGGCGTTTTACCTAATAAGATGTCCATCGGCATGTCGATAGGTGTATTCTCGAAATGGCTATCTTCTAGTGTAAGATGACGCTCTTCTGTTGCTTCACCTACGACTGCGTAAGGAGCGCGTTCGCGCTTACAGATAGCATCAAATGTCGCCATGTCCTCTTGCGCGACAGCCATAACATATCGCTCTTGAGATTCGTTACACCAAATTTCGAGTGGGCTCATGCTCAACTCATCATTTGGCACGTCACGCAGTTGGAATTTACCCCCGCGCTCACCATCGTCACACAATTCAGGTAGAGCATTAGAAATACCACCCGCGCCCACGTCATGAATAAAGGCAATTGGGTTGGCATCGCCAAGCTGCCAACAGCGATCGATCACTTCTTGACAGCGGCGCTCCATTTCTGGGTTTTCACGCTGCACGGAAGCAAAATCAAGATCTTCTGCCGACTGGCCAGAAGCCATTGACGACGCGGCGCCACCACCAAGGCCGATGTTCATTGCAGGACCGCCGAGTACAATCAGCTTAGCGCCTACTGGGATCTCTTTCTTTTGAACATGCTCGTCACGAATATTACCCATACCACCAGCGATCATAATCGGCTTGTGGTAACCACGGATCTCTTCGCCTGCATGTGACGTCACTTTCTCTTCGTATGTACGGAAGTAACCCAGAAGGTTAGGACGACCAAACTCGTTGTTAAATGCAGCGCCACCTAACGGGCCTTCTGTCATTATATCTAACGCGTTGACAATACGGCCTGGCTTACCAAAGTCGGTTTCCCAAGGCTGTTCAAATCCTGGGATACGTAGGTTAGAGGTAGTGAAACCCACCAAACCAGCTTTAGGTTTGCCACCAATACCGGTTGCGCCCTCATCACGAATTTCACCACCAGAGCCTGTCGATGCGCCAGGCCAAGGAGATATCGCGGTTGGGTGGTTGTGTGTTTCCACCTTCATTAGGATATGAGCGGCCTCATGATGGTAGTCATATTCACGAGTTTCTGGGTTCGGAAAGAAGCGCCCCACCTTTGAACCTTCCATTACTGCCGCATTATCTTTGTACGCAGACAATACGTGGTCAGGAGTCACCTCAAAGGTGTTTTTGATCATTTTGAACAGAGACTTATCTTGCTTCTCGCCATCGATAGTCCAGTCAGCGTTAAAAATTTTGTGGCGACAGTGCTCTGAGTTTGCCTGCGCAAACATCATTAGCTCGATGTCATTCGGGTTACGGCCCAGTTTAGTAAAGTTTTCGACTAAGTAATCAATCTCATCTTCGGCCAACGCAAGTCCAAGTGATACGTTCGCCTCAGACAATGCTTGGCGACCACCAGACAAAATGTCCACTTGCGCTACTGGAGCGGGCTCTGCTGTTGTAAACAGCGCTGTTGTTGCCTCTAGCTCACCAAACACAACTTCCATCATTCGGTCGTGGACCAACGCTTTTATTGCGTTAGTCTGCTCTGCGTCTAACGGCTGTGATGACTCGATGTAATAAGCGGTGCCGCGCTCTAGACGAGTGACTTTAGCTAAACCGCAGTTGTGTGCAATGTCGGTCGACTTAGAAGACCAAGGCGAAATCGTCCCGGGACGAGGTGTTACCAGTAGGAGAAGACCTTGAGGCTCGTGCTCTTCAATGGTTGGGCCATAGGTTAGTAGCTTTTCTAGCTTGTCTAACTCAGCCTCATCGAGCTCGGTGCTTAAGTCAGCGAAGTGCATAAACTCAGCGTAAAGACCAGTAACTGGCAGGTCTTGCTCACGGCAAAGTTCAAGTAGCTTGTTAACGCGAAACTCAGAAAGAGCTGGGGAACCACGCAAAATTCTCATGTGCTTAGGTCTCTTATGCAATTGATTAAGAAAATATTGGAATAAATTCAGGCACTTAGTGTCGGGCCTAAACCTATACCAATAATAGACTGCTTAATTTTTCGCGTATTATAGTGCAGTTTATTTGTGAACTAAACCCATAAAGCAACCGTTTGCGCAAATAATTGCTTTCGGCTGACCTTTGCGGCGAAGTGCGTACACGAGCAAACTCTACGGCTTAGATTTCCACGCATTAAAGAGTTTGCTAAACTGAGCCCTCATTTGACAACTGAAGTGTATCAATGCCGTTCTCTGTTTTGTCCAAGCTCATCACCACTGTGGTTCTGTCGCTCGCTGTATTTAGTCTTACTGGTTGCCAAATCGACTCACAAGATACCAGTCAACTCGAACAAATCCAAAAACGTGGTGTGTTGCGAGTCGGTACACTGAATAATCAGCTTTCTTACTATATCGGTCCTGATGGTCCAACGGGCCTAGAGTATGAACTTGCCGATCGTTTTGCCGAAAGCATAGGCGTGAGTTTAGAAATTAAACCGGCCTATCGTTTATCGGGACTATTTCCAGCCTTAGAAGCGGGCCAAGTTGACGTTGTTGCGGCAGGTATAAGCCAATCACCAGAACGACTTACTCAGTTCCGATCAGGGCCGGCCTACTACTATGTGAGCCAACAAGTTGTGTACCAAAACGGCACCAACCGCCCCAGAAACCTGGCTCAATTAAGTGAAAGCGATGCCCCTGTTTATGTCGTTGATGGCAGTCACTTTGAGTCGACTTTAAATCAACTTGCTGACACGCACCCAGATATCAATGTCATCTCCAGTGATGCCGATACCTATGACTTACTTAGACAAGTGTCCACGGGAGACATTCAGTTTACTGTGGCGAACTCTGTCGATTTGTCACTGGCACAGCGTGTATACCCAAACTTGTCGATTGCGTTCGATCTCACCGAAGATAAACCTATTACTTGGTACACCAATAAATCCGATGACGAAGGCTTATATGCGTTAATGATTGAGTTTTTTGGCCAACTCAAACAGAGCGGAGAACTGGCTCAGTTAGAAGAAAAGTATCTGGGTCATATCTCGCAGTTTGATTATGTTGATACTCGGGCTTTTGTTCGCGCCATCGACAGCACTTTACCCAAATGGGAACCACTTTTTAAAAAGCACGCCGGAGAGTTTGACTGGCGACTTATAGCGGCGGTAGCGTATCAAGAGTCGCACTGGAATCCATCAGCGAAATCTCCCACTGGTGTTCGTGGCATGATGATGCTGACACTTCCTACCGCTAAAAGCGTCGGGGTGACCAATCGCCTAGACCCCGAGCAATCCATAGAAGGCGGCGTGAAATACCTTCGTCAAATGGTCAAACGTATTCCTGATTCCATCGCAGAGCATGAAAAAACCTGGTTTGCCCTAGCCTCCTATAACGTCGGCTTCGGTCATATGATGGATGCAAGGCGCCTCACTAAAGCTCAAGGTGGAAACCCTGATCTTTGGAGTGATGTTAAAGAGCGTTTACCCTTGCTTAGACAAAAAAAATACTACTCGCAAACTCGCTACGGATTTGCCCGTGGAGATGAGGCGATGAACTACGTCGAAAACATTCGTCGCTACTATCAGAGCATCATTGGTCACGTCGATAAAACGCCGGCCAACGAAGAGGAGATCGATCTTGATAATATTCAAGTGATCCAGCCTCTTGTGCCTGCCCAGTCTGAGGCTGTCGGGACCGAAAATGCGCCTATAGAGTTAGGTGACGAGGTTTCCGCGGCCACCACAAATGAGGCCTCTGCCACAAAATAGATAGAGTTCACACGAATGCGTCAACTTTTACATTATTGTTACCGTAGAATGTGATTAAGATCCTTTGGTTCTTATTCATCCTTTCGTAACATTTGTGCTTTAAAACGTGTTCTTAAGCCCATACAAATGGGTGAGGATTATCGATCGACTACATTGTTGGAGGCTGTATTATGAGAATGAAACGCAAGCTATCAAAGCGTCTCGTAAAACAAAGCGTATCTGCCAATCGTCGTAAACGTATGTTAGCTAATAATAAGAAAAAAGTTATTATGCGCACTCGCGCTTACGCCTCTCTGGCAGAGTAAAAAAATAAGCAAACATCGGTGAAAGACTGATGTTTGCTAAAGTTCCCCTTTCTTTAGTTTATCTCTCAATTCCTTTTTCTCTTTTCGTCTGCGCTTAAAAAATGCTTGCAGTTGCGCTTTACACTCAAGTTCCAAAACGCCCCCTTCTATCTCAGCATAGTGATACGCAGCCTGAGACTCGAATAAATTTAACACACTCCCCGCAGCGCCTGCTTTTCCATCAAAAGCGCCAAAGACTATTCGTCCTACACGACTATGAAGCAACGCCCCTGCACACATAGGACAAGGCTCTAATGTTACGTACAGCGTTGTATCTGTAAGGCGATAGTTCTCAAGCTTCTCCCCTGCGGAGCGAATGACCTGTATCTCTGCGTGCGCGGTGGCATCGTGCTGCCCTATGCTTCTATTCCACCCTGTCGCAATGATTTCATTATTGCGAACCAACAACGCTCCTACAGGAACTTCCCCCTCTTGCTCGGCTAGGGAGGCTAAGGACATGGCTTTTCGCATGTACTCGTTATCTTGTTCACTTTGCTTAGTCATGACTGCTCATTTCGCTTAGTTGATTTCAGGCGTTAAAAAGTGCCTCTAATACTCTGTTCACCTAATTATAAAGGTACCTATTTAATCAAGTACCGGCATAAAAAAAGCCCCGCGTATGCAGGGCTTAATTAAATGATTAGCACTTACATGGTGTAAGTGTAAGGCGCTTGGATGCCCAATGGAATACCTAGAGCCCAGTAAGCCAGTAGGAAGATACTCCAACCGATAAGCATCGCTATCGAGAACGGCATCATCAGTGATGCGAGCGTACCGATACCCGTTGATTTCACGTAACGCTGACAGTACACAACCACTAATGGGAAGAATACCATTAGTGGCGAGATGATGTTAGACACAGAATCACCCACACGGTATGCCGCTTGAGACAATTCAGGTGAAATACCAACAGCCATCAACATAGGAACAAGAATAGGACCGATCAATGCCCATTTTGCAGAGGCAGAGCCAACTAACAAGTTCACCATAGCGGTCAAGAGAATCATGCCGACTACGGTTGCTTGTCCTGGAAGGTTAAGAGCTTTAAGACCTTCCGCACCATAGAGTGCCAACATGGTACCAATGTTTGATTGGCCAAAGGCCACCAAGAACTGTGCACAGAAGAATGACATAACCATGTACGCACCCATGGTGCCCATAGTGTCAGACATTGCTTTAATAACGTCATTGCTGTTAGAGAACTTACCCACCACACGGCCATATACGATGCCAGGAATGATAAATAGAATGAAGATTAATGGCACAATCGATTTCATCAGTGGTGCAGAGAAGGCTGTAATTTCGCCGTCAGGAGAACGAAGCGCAGAGTTTTCAGGCATGATTGCAGCAATCAATAGCGCGATGCCCGCCATCATAGCCCAACCAGCGTATTTGAATGCTTTTGCTTCTTTGTCAGAAATTGAACCAAGATCCGGCGCTTCCTCAGCATCTGCATCTACTGGCGTTTTGGCTAAACGTGGTTCGATAATACGCTCAGTCACAAACCAACCAATGGCAACAATAATAATTGAAGACAAGCCTGTGAAGTAGATGTTAGCAAGAGGGTTTACTACATAATCAGGGTCAAGAACTTGAGCCGCTGTTTGAGTAAAACCTGCTAATAGAGGATCAATTCCCGATGGGATAAAGTTGGCAGAGAAACCACCCGATACACCGGCGAAGGCAGCAGCAATACCCGCTAGAGGGTGACGACCTGCAGCGTGGAAGATAATACCACCCAGAGGGATGACCAGAACGTAACCTGCATCTGCTGCTGTGTGCGAAACAATCGCCACCAAAATCAACATTGGCGTCAGGAATTTGGCTGGCGTTACATTCAGCATTTTTTTCAATGCGGTTGTAATAAAACCAGAAGAGTCGGCAACACCGACACCCAACATTGCGACAAGCACGATACCTAGAGGAGCAAAGCTAGTAAAGGTGGTGACCATGTTGGCAAGAAAGTGTGCGAGAGCTTCACCTGTGAGGAGGTTATTGATGACCAATGCATCGCCTGTACGCGGATTGACCAAATCAAAAGAAACTTGAGAAAGAACGGCAGAAAAAACCCAAACGGCGATCAGGGCCCAAAAGAACAATATGGCTGGGTCAGGAATTTTGTTTCCGACACGCTCAATCACATTTAGGAAGCGGTCCATGCCACTTGCTTTTTGTACTGTTGTGTTAGTTGTAGCTTGGTTACTCATGGTAACTCCGTAATTTTATATTTATTGGCGGTAGACGATTGAACTACGTCCGGCACAGATTTTAACGTCATTGCAATTAATTAATAGAAAAAGTCAGCATAATATTGACCTTAATTATCAATTTGAGAAGTTTTTTCCTGTTTTGATATTTATAAGAAAACAAGCCGTTCACTTTTCATACAAAGCACACCAAAAATGTGCTTCAATTATAGCCAAGATTGATCACAGATTTACTTTAGGGAATAAAAAAGCAGCTTTCACTATCCACTTCCGGTAGTCAAAACTGCTTATTTATACTTAAGAAAGGTGTTTACATTAAGAGACGTGCTTTACCTTTAGCTCTTTAGGAACTTCGAAAAACATATTTTCTTCACGCCCAAGGACTTCTTCAACGTCGGTAGCGCCGAGCTCTTGAATCCGAGCCAGAATTTGATTGACTAACTCTTCTGGTGCAGACGCACCTGCGGTCACTCCAACAACATTCACATTATCTAGCCAATGTGTTTCGATGTCTTCTGGGCAATCTGTTAAGTAGCCAGGTGTACCTAATTTTTCTGCTAGCTCTTTGAGGCGAGTTGAGTTTGACGAATTTTTCGAGCCGACTACAATCATTGCATCGACTTGCGGTGCCAAAACGCGAACCGCATCTTGACGGTTTTGCGTGGCGTAACAAATATCGTCTTTTCGAGGCCCTTGAATGTGCGGGAACACACTGCGCAATTTTTCGATTACTGATGCGGTTTCATCTACCGACAATGTAGTTTGGCTAACAAAGTGCAAATTAGTCGGATCAATAATTTGTAGCTTTTCGACATCTTCTGGTGTCTCAACAAGATACATTCCACCTGTTTCACTAGCATATTGTCCCATTGTCCCTTCGACTTCTGGGTGACCAGCATGACCAATCAGCACCACTTCAGTGTCTTTACGGCTGGCGCGAGCCACTTCCATATGTACTTTTGTCACTAAAGGACATGTCGCATCAAATACCGTTAAATGCCTCGCTCTTGCTTCGGCTCTCACTGCTTGAGATACACCATGAGCCGAAAAGATCACAATGTTATCGTCAGGGACCTCATTGAGCTCTTCAACAAATACTGCACCGCGGGCTTTAAGTCCTTCAACGACAAAACGGTTATGAACAACCTCATGGCGAACGTAAATCGGTGGCTGATAGATTTCGAGCGCTCTCTCAACAATAGAGATGGCTCTATCTACGCCTGCACAGAAACCGCGTGGGTTTGCTAAAAGTATTTTCATGGTTTGGCTCATAGTACACCGAGTAGCTTAGCAATGGAGGCACAGTGTACCTTGCCAAAATTGAACGCTCAACTCTCGAAAGGGCTTAAAAAATTATTCGACACCGAGTATTTCGATATCGAAAATCACGTCTTGTCCTGCGAGCGGGTGATTAAAGTCCACGGTGACAGAGTCGCCTACAAGCTCAGTAACAATTCCTGGTATCTCTTGGCCATCTGGACCCGCAAAGGCCATGATGACGCCAACTTCGAGCTCATCAGCATTATTGAAACGGCTTCTTTCTAAATGGTGAATATTATCTGGATTAGGAGCACCAAACGCGTCTTCTGCGCTAAGTTCTACCGCTCGCTTGTCGCCTGCGGTTAATCCCAACAAATGGGATTCAAAGTTATCACTAAGACTACCGTCACCGATGATGAGTTTAGCGGGTTTTCCCATCTGGTGAGTACTGTCTGCAACTGAGCCGTCTTTTAACTTAATTTCAAAATGCAGCGTTACGGCGCTGTTTGCTTGAATGGTTTGAGTCACTTTCGAATCCTTTTGTGTAAAAAAGCGATCAGAGGGTAACTCTGATCGCTCTTGATAATTCCATTACTTATGTGAATTTACGGCATTTCGTCAAATTCAGCGCCTTCTTTATCCACTTGTGGTGGCATTAAGTGTTCTTTGTTGATACCCAGTTTTAGGGCCAACGCAGAAGCAACGTAAATCGAAGAATAGGTACCAACAATAATACCTAACAGCAACGCTGTTGCAAATCCATGGATATTCGCACCACCTTGAGTAAAGAGTGCAATCACAACAAACAAAGTTGTTGCTGAGGTGATCAGGGTACGACTTAATGTCTGGCTGATTGAGCCATTAATGATTTCAGCAGGCTCACCTTTACGCATTTTACGGAAGTTTTCACGAATACGGTCAAACACAACAATGGTATCGTTGAGTGAGTACCCCACTACCGTCAACAAGGCTGCAATGATGGTTAGGTCCACTTCAATCTGCAAGAACGAAAACACGCCGATAGTGATAATAATATCGTGTGCCAATGCCATTACAGCACCTGCAGCAAGACGCCACTCAAAACGCATAGAGACGTACAGCAAGATACAGATCAGCGATACAATAATCGCCATGCCGCCTGCTTCAGCCAGTTCGTCACCCACGTTAGGGCCAACAAACTCGATTCGGCGCATCTCTACACTCTCACCAGTACCTTCTTTAATTGCATCGAGAATCTGGTTACCTAGCACTTCACCTTGAACGTCATCACGAGGACGTAGGCGAACCATAACGTCACGTGAAGAACCAAAGTTTTGCACTGTGGCATCACCAAATCCTTTCGCTTCTAGCGAACTACGAATTTGCTCAAGATCAGCAGGCTGTTCAAAGCCTACTTCAATTAACGTACCGCCTGTGAAATCCAAGCCCCAATTTAGCCAATTGGTAGACAGGGAAAATAACGCTGCACCGATTACCACAACCGATAATACAAATGCACCTTTTGACCAACGCATGAAGTCGATCATCATGTCTGGTTTCAATATTTGAAACATCAATAACTCCTAGATCGACAGCTTATCAATACGCTTACCACCATACATAAGGTTCACCACACAACGGGTGCCTATGATGGCTGTAAACATTGAGGTTAGAATACCGATTGACAGTGTCACGGCAAAACCTTTAATTGCCCCTGTGCCCACTGCAAATAGTATGGTTGCAGTGATCAACGTAGTGACGTTTGCGTCGGCAATGGTACTTAGCGCATTCGCATAACCTTGGTGAATAGCTTGTTGCGGGTTGCGACCGTCTCTAAGCTCTTCACGTATCCGCTCAAAGATCAGTACGTTCGCATCCACTGCCATACCAACGGTCAGTACAATACCTGCAATACCCGGTAGGGTCATAGTCGCACCTGGGATCATAGACATGACACCTACAATCAACACTAGGTTAACGACAAGGGCAAGGTTTGCCACTAGGCCAAACTTACGGTAGTAGAACGCGGTAAATAGCATAACCGCAAGCATACCCCACAAGCAGGCTTGGATACCCATATCGATGTTTTGCTGTCCCATTGAAGGACCAATGGTACGTTCTTCAACAATGGAGATAGGGGCAATCAGTGCACCTGCACGCAATAACAAGGCTAAGTTGTGCGCTTCAGCAACAGAATCGATGCCGGTAATACGGAAGTTACGACCCAATGCGGTTTGGATAGTGGCTTGGTTAATCACTTCTTCGTGTTTATCCAAGATCACTTTACCTTCATCAGTACGCTTACCACTGTCTTTGTATTCTGCAAAGACCGTCGCCATTAGCTTGCCCACGTTTTGACGTGAGAACGCAGACATCTTACTGCCGCCATCGCTGTCCAATGAAATATTCACCTGAGGGCGTCCATATTCATCGGTGCTTGAGCTTGCATCTGTGATGCTCGAACCGCCAAGAATAATGCGTTTCTTCAATACAGCTGGACGACCGTCACGATCATACTTAATCTCACTACCCGCAGGTACACGACCATTGGCTGCGGCTACAAGGTCTGCTGTGTCATCCACTTCGCGGAATTCAAGCGTCGCGGTAGCGCCCAAGATCTCTTTAGCACGAGCCGTGTCTTGAACACCTGGTAGCTCGACCACAATTCGGCTGGTCCCCTGACGCTGAACCAATGGTTCGGCAACGCCAAGCTCGTTAACACGATTACGAAGGATAGTGATGTTCTGTTCGACAGCGTAGTTACGCACTTCTTGTAAACGCGCTTCCGTGAACTCAGCTTTTAACACAAAGTTGCCGGCAGAAGTTTGCTCGGTGAAAACCATATCTGGGTGATTGGTTTTCAACAATCTTGCCGCTTGGTCTAGCTGATCTTGATCGCGAAGAATCACTTCCACAGAGTCAGAATGAGCACGAACCGCGCGATAGCGAATTTTGTCTTCGCGTAATTCACTGCGAAATGCTTCTTCCTGTTGACCCACTAACTTAGACATTGCCGCATCCATATCCACTTCCATCAGGAAGTGAACACCGCCACGTAAGTCCAAACCGAGTTTCATTGGGTTGGCACCAATTGACTCAAGCCAAGTAGGGGTTGCAGCCGCCAAGTTAAGCGCCACAATCAAATCAGAATCAAGTGAGCTGGATAGCACGTCTCTTGCAGCAATTTGAGTGTCGGTATCGAGGAAGCGAACAAGAATAGAACCGTCTTCTAAGGCAACGGACTTGGTAGCAAGGCTTTCTTTTTCAAGTACTTCGGTAATGGTATCCAACGTGGCCAAATCAACAGAGGCACCACGTGCCCCTGTTACTTGTATCGCTGGATCTTCACCGTAGATATTTGGAAGCGCGTACAGTGCACCGATCATAATGATCAATGCCACCATAATATACTTCCATAGTGGGTATCTGTTTAACACAGCAAGATCCTCTAGCTGTTCTTATAGAGACTTAAGCGTACCTTTAGGCAGTACGTTAGACACGAAATCCTTTTTAATCATGATTTCATTGTTTTGGTTAAGCTCGATTGAGATGAAGTCGTTGTCATCAGCAATCTTAGTCACTTTACCCACAAGGCCACCCGAGGTTAGGATCTCATCGCCTTTTGAGATAGACGAGATTAGGTTCTTGTGCTCTTTCACACGCTTTGATTGTGGACGGAAAATCATGAAGTAGAAAATCAGGCCAAACATACCAAGCATGATTAGCATTTCAAAACCGCCACCTGCTGGTGCGCCTTCAGCTGCTGCGTGAGCATTAGAAATGAAGAAACTCATTGGGTTGTTCCTTTTATAATATTTAAGTAGAAAACTAAAAAGTGAGGCCAAGCATACCAGATTTCAAGGTCTAGCCCGCTTCGCCTCAATTTTATTTAATAACGTAATGTGAATTTGATCACTTACTTTCCAAGCGGTGGCACGTCGCGATCGCGTCTTGCGTAAAACTCGCTCACAAATTCATCAAATCTATCTTCATCAATTGCTTTGCGAATACTTTCCATCACACGCTGGTAGTAACGTAAATTGTGGATAGTATTTAGTCGAGCACCTAAAATTTCATTACAACGATCCAAATGATGCAGGTACGCTTTAGAGTAATTTTTACAGGTGTAGCAATCACACTCAGGGTCTAGCGGAGTCGTATCTGTTTTGTGTTTTGCGTTACGAATCTTAATGATTCCGCCTGTGACAAATAGGTGACCATTTCGAGCATTTCGCGTTGGCATCACACAGTCAAACATGTCGATACCACGGCGAACACCTTCCACTAAATCTTCAGGCTTGCCCACGCCCATCAAGTAACGAGGCTTGTCTTCTGGCAATTGCGGACAGGTATGCTCCAAAATACGGTGCATGTCTTCTTTAGGCTCACCGACAGCAAGACCACCAACCGCGTAACCGTCATAGCCAATTTCCGTGAGGCCTTTTACTGATACGTCGCGTAAGTCTTCGTAGACACCACCCTGCACAATACCAAATAGAGAGTTAGGGTTTTCAAGCTTGTCAAAATGATCGCGCGAACGCTGAGCCCAGCGCAACGACATCTCCATCGACTTTTTCGCTTCATCATGGGTCGCAGGGTACGGCGTACATTCATCAAAAATCATCACGATATCAGAGCCAAGATCTTTCTGGATTTCCATCGATTTCTCGGCATCCATAAAGATTTTATCGCCATTGACTGGGTTTCTAAAGTGCACCCCTTCTTCAGTGATCTTACGAATATCGCCTAAGCTAAAGACCTGAAAACCGCCTGAATCCGTTAAGATTGGACCATGCCAGTGCATAAAGTCATGCAAGTCACCGTGCATTTTCATCACTTCTTGACCAGGGCGTAGCCACAAGTGGAAGGTATTACCGAGCAGGATTTCTGCACCTGTACCTTTCACTTCTTCAGGAGTCATGCCTTTTACAGTGCCGTAAGTGCCCACTGGCATAAAAGCGGGGGTTTGAACCGTGCCACGTTCGAAGGTCAATTGACCACGACGCGCATTACCATCGGTTTTGTTTAGATTAAATTTTAACTTCACGAAGCCTCCAATGTCAGAGAAACAGTCTGACGATTAACCAAAGGGAAGACCGAAGGTCTACCCTCGTTCGTGAGCGGTCGCATTCCTTGCGAAAAGTGCTACAACCAAGTTGTAGCGATACTCTCTAGCATGCTGCTAGCACTCGAATAATTGAGCAAAGCTTAGTTGCTGTGCTGTTTTTCCACAAACATCGCATCGCCATAACTGAAGAAGCGATATTGTTGTTCGACAGCATGTCGGTAAGCGTTCAGTACGTGGTCGTAACCCGCAAATGCACTCACCAACATGATTAATGTAGATTCTGGTAGGTGGAAGTTCGTCAATAACGCATCCACCACTTGAAATTGATAACCTGGAAAAATAAAGATTTCGGTGTCATCGAAGTATGGTACCAACTCAGTACCGTTTTTTAATGCACTCTGTGCGGCACTTTCTAGTGAACGCACTGAAGTGGTTCCTACAGCGATCACTCGACCACCTCGCGCTTTCGTTTGCGCGATGGCTTGCACAACATCTTCTGGGACTTCAACGTACTCAGCGTGCATATGGTGGTCATTAATATTGTCCACTTTTACCGGCTGAAATGTCCCGGCACCGACATGCAATGTAACGTAAGCAAACTCGGCGCCTTTAGCGTTGATTTTTTCTAAAATTTCATCGTCAAAATGCAAGCCAGCTGTAGGCGCAGCGACTGCACCAGGCACCTTGTTATACACCGTTTGATAACGTTCTTTATCGGCGTCTTCATCAGGACGGTCTATATAAGGGGGCAATGGCATGTGCCCTACCTCATTCAATATTTGCAGGACCGCTTTATCACAGGTAAACCGGATTTCGAACAGCGCACCATGTCGCTGAACCATTTCCGCTTCATACTGTTCTTCATCACCGAGATACAACAATGTGCCGGGTTTTGGTGATTTTGAGGAACGAACATGCGCTAGCAGCGAATGCTCATCCAACATGCGCTCAACCAAAACCTCGATTTTCCCACCACTGGCTTTTTTACCAAACAGTCTGGCTGGGATCACACGTGTGTTGTTGAACACCAATAAATCACCTTCATTGACAAGGGATAAAATGTCGGTGAAGTGCTTATCATCCAATTGCCCACTGTTGCCTTGCAGGTGCAGTAAACGACTGGCTGTACGGTCAGCGGTCGGATAGCGAGCGATCAGCTCGTCAGGGAGATCGAAATGAAAATCAGATACTTGCATGGTGTTAAAATCTGGTTGGTTAATTAAGCGATGGGCAGTATACCCATTTTCAATTTGATGTTCATCAAAGAGTGGTTCGATTACGACAAATTTACTCTTATCACTGTGATCCGTTTCCAACCTTGTTGGCGCTAAAAACACTATAGTGGAAATATCTCCCAATACTAAAACGTTTGGTTTTAGTGTCGATGGAAGTGATTTAGGAGGTTGAGATGATCAAAATTGAAGAGCTCATGACTCGTAATCCTCATTCATTGCTGCGTTCAAATTCTTTAGCCGACGCAAAGCAGCTCATGCATGAGAAAGATATTCGTCACGTACCTGTTGTGACTGCAGAAGGAGAATTATTAGGTCTAGTGACTCAGCGAGACATCCTCGCAGCTCAAGAGTCCAGTCTTCACGAAGACGAATCCTTGAATAAGTACACACTCAGCACGCCTCTAGGTGAAGCAATGTGTAAAAGCGTAATGACCGTCGCCCCTCAAGCTGGATTAAGAGAAAGCGCAACGTACATGCAAAAACACAAAGTGGGTTGTTTACCTGTGGTATCTCATAAAAAACTGGTCGGAATCATCACAGACTCAGACTTTGTTACCATCGCGATTAATCTTTTAGAGCTCCAAGAAGAAGTAGAACCCATTATCGATGAAGTGACTGACAATGAGTTCTAAGGGTCTATGTTCGCGTCATCGGGTTTAAGTCCCGAACCAACACTATGCTAGGTAGACTGACTACTTAGCATCATATTGATAGGTATAATCGACATCGATCATGCCTTTGTAGGCTGGCACGCCACCATTAGAAAGATCAATTACGGTAATAATCTTAGTATTGGTGAGCGAAAAGGAGTCAACGTCGATTCCACCGTGGTAATGCGGAAGTTTTTTACTCAACTCAGCCCCACTCATCGCGCTCAGTGACGCCACATATTCAGCCGCTAGAGCCCTAGCTTTGGCTTGAGATGCCACTGTATGAGTGGTTAAGTCTGCACTCGAACTGGTCGATTGCAGACTGGCGAACGAAGAAGTACTAGCAACCAAACTGGCTGCCAAAATCATAGCTATTTTCATATCATTTCATCCTCTGAAATTCATATAAACGGCCATTGATTTAATGGCCACATTCACAATGGTGATAACACTGCAACGATCCCTCAGTATTGATACCGTGCTAACCCATCGAGTTAACTTTAGTACTAATTACTCAATAAAGCATTAATCCACATCTGAATGACCACGTGAAATAATTGCTGCTACCACCACTGAGTGTCGAGTTTAGTAGCCCACTTGACTCTGCTTCTTACACAACTACTTCTTAGCGCGATAGGTGTAGGTGTACTTAACATCAATCACACCTTGCACAGCCGGGACCTCTCCATGACTTAAATCAGTTTTGTATTGGACACTAGTGCTGGTAATTTCAAAAGTTCGCTTATCTGCTCGTCGGTGACGCGTTGGAAGTTTCTGGCTAAGGGCAAGGCTATCTTTTTCATACATCTCAGCGACAAATTTATTGGCTAATTCCTCTGCTTTAGCTTCAGAAGACACCGAATCAGTCACAAACTGAGCACGTTGATGAGTCGTTGCATCTTTAAAACTGCTGGCATAACTGAGCGTTGAGCTCAATGCTAAACCTGCTACGATTAAACTTAGTACTTTCATAATCTACCCACCTAATTTAACAGGTAATGACCATAAACCAGCGAAGATTTATGGCACTAAACGAAGCAGAGCTCTTTAACGCTCATGGTTCGAATCTATATTCTTTGTACGCACTCAAATGCGACACGGATCACAACGAATAGAGTAATAAGTCATTTTAGCTTATGAATTTAGCGTGAAATTTGTTCGTACCTATAAACAAAAAAAGCCCCGCAAATGCGGGGCCTTTCTAATGGAGTTCGAATTAGCTTTTATCAGCTCGGTAGTTGTAACTGTAATCTACATCGACAACTGCGCGATAGCTCACTGACCCATCAGCTGCTTCTTCTGTTACAAAGCTTAGCTCAGTATCTGTCACTTCCATGCTGCGCTTATCCATACGTAAGTGCGGAGTAGGCAGTTGCTGGCTTAGTTCAAAGTTGTCTTTACTGTCTAGCTCAGTGACAAAGTTGGTTGCCAATTCTTCTGCTTCTGCGTGAGTAGAAACTGCATCGGTAACATACTGCGCCGTTTGATGAGTGGTAACATCTTTGTATTGAGTAGCTGCAAACGCTGAAGTGCTTAGTAGAAGTGCTGCTGCTAGTGTGATTACTTTTTTCATAACGATCCCTTACTGAAATAGTGTGTCTCTAAAATGGTGAGACAATTTAATTTGTTAGTGCTGTCTTGCTGCGTTGAACACAAATTAACAATTTGATCTGCGTCACGCTAGCGGGTTTACATTTGCTTACTTTTAGCCTGTTTTTATTTACGTTTCTTTACGTGCTACAGGTTTACATCGACACTTATCACCTCAATGACGCCTCGCGGCTTAACAATGCCCCTCGCGGTGTAGAGCTCACCGCTTCCAAAAAACGACGGGGTGTTATTAGGATTTCCATGGCGCAACACTTAGGCAGAACAATAGAAGTTAAAAGGTTTACTAAACACGTTATGGTTATTTCTTTAATCATTATGAATCGCCGTCCATTTGACTCCATCTGTGCGTGATCCAGAAAATCAATGTCAATACTATAGCCAGCTAATTGCCAGCTCTTGGGCTGATCACTTTTAAGCACCTATATTTGGCGCAAGCAAGCCCAATATTTTTCTACGAGCACAAAAAAGCCCCGCATTTCGCGAGGCTTTGAAGCTAAGAGTGGGCTTTTGGTCTTAAAGCACTACTCAGATAAGGAAGAAAACTCAATTTCTAGTGACGCAAACCCATCGGTGTCTCCACGTAGCTCTGGAGTAGGACGTTGTTGACTAAACGACAAGTCTTTTTTTTCATCCAGTTGAGTAGTGGCGTTAGTGATTTGAGTGCTAGAGATTTCCTGTGAAGATACAGTGTTGAGGAAAGTATCATCACTTTGATTGGAAACCTCATTAGTGAATGAGGTTGCTGCCATGGTTGAACTGCTTACCAATAGCGCGGCTAATACGATTGCTTTGTTCATAATTACCCCTTACCTATTTAAAGCCCCAATCGGGGCTTATAGAGCGTCGGTTATTCACTGATAGTGATTAGCTTTTTGCTGAGCGGTAGCTGTAGTTGTAATCTACGTCAACCACGGCGCGGTAGCTCACTGAACCATCTTCAGCTTCTTCAGCAACAACACTCAGCTCAGTGTCTGATACTTCCATGCTACGCTTGTCCATACGCAAATGTGGAGTTGGCAACTGTTGGCTAAGCTCTAGACTGTTTTTCGCTTCAAGTTCAGTGACAAAGTTTGTCGCCAAAGATTCAGCTTCAGCTTGCGTTGACACGGCATCAGTTACATATTGAGCGGTCTGATTGGTAGTGACATCTTTATATTGTGTTGCTGCGAATGCTGACGTACTAAGAAGAAGTGCTGCTGCTAGAGTGATAACTTTTTTCATAACGATCCCTTACTTTAAAAAAGTGTCTCTCAATAAGGAGACAAAATGTGTTTGCTAATGCTTGTTTGCTGCGTTGAATACAAAGTACCAATTTGATCTGTGTCACACCAGTGAGTTTACACTCGCTTACTTAACCGCTCATTTCGCTTACGTTTCTTTACGTTTCTAGCGTTTAAATTGACACTTTGCACCTCAATGGAGCCTTGTTTCATCAATGCTTTAGAGCCAAAGACCACAATGTCCTCGTTCTCATGACTGCTTGCACCTATTAATACGTAGCGCACAACCTAATTGGATCACTTATTAATTAAGAAATTTTTAGCTATTAAGAAACATCGTGAAATAATCGACTTCATTTCCGCCGAGAGCATCAACAGCTGTGACAGCTCAACGCCCAAACGGTATTAGGTAAGCCGTAATCGTGCGACCTACTCGCCAACTTTAATCTTTATAGGTAAATGACCAGGCTCAAAATGAAAAAAGCCCCGTAAGTGCGGGGCTTTTAGTGCTAGCGAAATATTAACCTTTGCTAGAGCGATATTTATATGAGTAATCTACATCGACTACAGCGCGATAGTTTACCGTGCCATCTTCGGCTTCTTCAGTCACAACACTCAGTTCGGTGTCTGTCACTTCCATGCTTCGTTTGTCCATGCGAAGGTGCGGTGTTGGCAACTGCTGGCTAAGCTCAAAATTGCTTTTTTCTTCAAGCTCACTAACAAAAGTTGTGGCGAGTGCTTCAGCTTCAGCTTGAGTTGACACTGCGTCAGTTAAGTAACGCGCCGTCTGGTTAGTCGACACATCTTTGAATTGGGTGGCTGCCAGAGCTGATGTGCTAAGAAGTAGTGCTGCTGCTAATGTGATTACTTTTTTCATAACGATCCCTTACTTAATTTGAGTGACTCAAAAGGTGAGTCATAAACTGTGTTAATCGCGACATCTCTCTGCGTTGAAATAAAGGTAACAATTTGATCTGCATCACGCGAGCGAGTTTACACAGGCTTACTTATAAGGCTTTTTCGTTTACACATCTTTACGGAAACTGCTAACAAATTGACACTTCTTGTGCTGCGCCCTTTCAATATCGCCTATATTTTTGCTTTTTTTACGGGAACTTAGAAATGAAAACGCCTCGCGTATGAGCGAGGCGTTGTATTGTAAAAGTTCAATTAACTCTTATCAGAACGGTAGTTGTAGGTGTAATCCACATCGACAACTGCTCTATAGGTGGTGCTACCATCTGTTGCTTCTTCAGTAATGAAGCTCAATTCAGTATCTGTCACCTCCATACTGCGCTTATCCATACGAAGGTGTGGTGTTGGCAGTTGTTGGCTCAGCTCGATGTTACTTTTGCTGTCCAACTCATCGACAAACGTACTTGCTAATGCTTGCGCTTCTTCCTGGCTACTCACGCCTTCTGTGATAAAGCGAGCAGATTGATTAGTCGACACATCTTTATATTGGCCAGATGCAAACGCAGTAGTACTAACGAGAAGAGCGGCTGATAGAGCGATTAATTTGTTCATAACGATTCCTTACTTTTTAAAAATAAGTCTCTAAGCTGCGAGACCAAAATGTTGTTTGCTAGATTCACAGAGTTCTACGGCAAGGCTTATAACAACAGATCACTCTTGACCAAAAAAAAGACAAAAAAACCGGCCTAGTTTCCTAGGCCGGTTCATTTTATTCGTTACAGAGGCTATTGCTGAGGACGCATAGCTGGGAACAAAATTACGTCACGAATAGTATGGGTGTTAGTAAATAGCATCGCTAATCGGTCGATACCAATACCTTGTCCTGCTGTTGGCGGAAGACCGTGCTCGAGTGCCGTAATGTAATCGGCGTCGTAGTACATCGCTTCATCATCACCAGCGTCTTTCGCTTCAACCTGCGCTTTAAAGCGAGCGTCTTGGTCTTCTGCATCGTTAAGCTCAGAGAACCCATTAGCAACTTCACGGCCGCCGATGAAGAATTCAAAACGATCGGTAAAGAAAGGATTGTCATCACTACGACGAGCCAATGGTGAAATATCTGCCGGATAGCCAGTAATAAAGGTTGGCTGGATAAGCTTAGGCTCAGCGGTTTCGCCAAAGATCTCTTCAAGTAGTTGGCCACAAGTCCAGAACGTTTCTACATCTACGTGCACAGATTTTGCAATCGACACCATCAAATCACGGTCTTGTAGATCGGCTTCCGTCAGTGCTTGAATTTGCGCGTGGTCTGGATTGTACTGCTTGATCGCTTCAAACATGCTCAAACGTGCATAGGTTCCACCGAACTCAACGGTTTCATCACCGTAAGGCATTGAGGTTGAACCCAGAACGTCCATAGCAACCGTGCTAAGCATTTCTTCGGTCAAATCCATCAAGTCTTTGTAGTCTGAGTACGCTTGGTAGAACTCCATCATGGTAAATTCTGGATTGTGACGAGGTGACAAACCTTCGTTACGGAAGTTACGGTTGATTTCAAATACGCGATCAAAACCACCCACAACCAAACGCTTCAAATACAGCTCTGGAGCTACGCGCAAATACATATCGATATCGAGCGCATTATGATGGGTAATAAAAGGACGCGCCGTTGCACCGCCAGGGATCGCGTGCATCATCGGAGTTTCCACTTCCAAGTAGCCTTTTGAACTCATAAAGCTACGAATAGAAGAAACCAGCTTAGAACGAATGATAAACGCAGAGCGAGAGTCTTCGTTTACAATCAAGTCAACGTAACGTTGGCGGTAGCGCATCTCTTGGTCAGTAAGGCCGTGGAATTTCTCTGGCAGCGGACGAAGTGCTTTCGTTAGCAACTCGTACTCTTCCATGTTCACGTAAAGATCGCCTTTACCTGATTTATGAAGAGCACCTTTAACGCCAACGATGTCACCAATGTCTAGACCTTGGTATTTCGCTTTTAGCTCTTTTTGAACGTCTTTTGCTGCGTAAGCTTGAATGCGACCCGATGTTTCTTGGATCACCAAGAAAGGACCACGTTTTGCCATGATGCGACCTGCAATCGCAACCACGTGGTTTAGCTCTTCAAGTTCTTGTTTGCTTTTTTCACCAAACTTCTGCTGTAGATCTCCCGCTAGGCTGTCACGACGAAAATCGTTTGGGTGGCCGTTTGAGCTACAGTTTTTGCGGATTTCGTCGAGCTTAGCGCGACGCTCTGCAATCAGTTTATTTTCTTCTTGAGCACTTTGTTGTGCCGCTTGATCATTTTGAACAGCATCAGTCATTGTCGATCTATCCTGTTGTGTTAAGTCGGTAAAAAAAGCTTACAGCCCTGATTTTAGGCTGGCTTCAATAAATTTGTCTAAATCGCCGTCAAGCACCGCTTGGGTATTGCGGTTTTCAACGCCAGTGCGTAAATCTTTAATGCGTGAATCATCCAGCACGTATGAACGGATCTGGCTGCCCCAACCGATGTCGGATTTCGCGTCCTCGTTGGCTTGCTTCTCTGCATTTTGTTTTTGCAATTCCAGCTCAAACAGTTTTGCGCGAAGCTGTTTCATCGCTTGGTCTTTGTTTTTGTGCTGAGAGCGATCGTTTTGACACTGCACCACTGTATTAGTAGGCAAGTGAGTAATACGCACAGCTGACTCGGTGGTGTTTACATGCTGACCACCCGCACCAGATGCTCGGTATACATCAATTCGTAAATCGGACGGGTTAATGTCGATATCGATGTTGTCATCAATCTCAGGGTAGATAAACGCAGAAGCGAACGACGTATGACGGCGACCGCCAGAATCAAACGGAGACTTACGAACCAAACGATGCACGCCGGTTTCGGTGCGAAGCCAGCCATACGCGTACTCGCCACTGATGCGAACCGTGGCCGATTTAAGACCCGCAACTTCACCTTCAGAGACTTCAATCACTTCCGCTTTAAAGCCCTTTGACTCAGCCCAACGCAAATACATGCGTAGCATCATATTGGTCCAATCTTGAGCTTCGGTGCCACCAGAACCCGACTGCAAGTCGATGTAAGCGTCGCTTCCGTCGTGATCGCCTGCAAACATACGACGAAACTCAAGCTTCTCTAGCTTGGCTTCCAAATCGCACAATTCGGCTTCAACTTCGTCAAAGGTCTCTTGATCTTCTTCTTCAACCGCAAGCTCCAGTAGCCCTTCAACATCCTCAACACCTTGGTCGAGTTGGTCGATGGTTTCTACTACGGCTTCCAATGATGAACGTTCTTTACCCAGTGCCTGCGCACGATCAGGCTCGTTCCAGACATCAGGCTGCTCTAATTCTGCATTAACCTCTTCTAGACGCTCTTTTTTGGCGTCGTAGTCAAAGGTACCCCCTCAGGATATTTGTGCGTTCAGACACATCCTGGATACGGTTTTTAATCGGATTGATTTCAAACATATAATTGATTTATTTACGCGTAGAAAAACTCTCGGATTTTACTTGAAAATGTGACCGAGATACAGGTATTTTTTGAACGATTATAAAGCGGCCACTCCCAAGGAAGTGGCCGGTAAATTCGCTTTATTGTGATGAATGGTTAAGGCGCTTCTAATACTTCTACCATCAGTTGCAACGACTGATTGCCACGAAACTCATTGATGTCAAGACGATATGCCATGCGCACACTTTTCGCTGACGCGTCCGGCCAGCGTCTAAGATCCACATTAAACGCAATGGCATCTAACATGACATTGCTGTTGTGACCTTTAAAAATAGGCTCCACGATGAGTTTTAAATGCTTCTCTCCCACCAATTTTTGGTTGAGTACTTTAAATTCGCCATCGAAAATCGGCTCGGGAAAGGCTTGTCCCCATGGCCCGCCAGAGCGAATGTCGTGGGCGGTATGCATAGAAAACTCTTCTGGCGTCAGTTCGCCGTCGGACAATACCACGCCTCGCAGCGCATCTTCGTCGATCTCTTGTCGTACCGCTTGGTCAAACAAGGTGCAAAAACGGTCATAGTCCACTTCGTTTATCGACAGCCCTGCTGCCATTGCGTGACCGCCAAATTTCAAAATCAAACCAGGGTTTTGCACATCGATACGATCCAAGAGATCACGCATATGTACCCCAACAATCGAACGGCACGACCCTTTGATGATCCCGTCGCCACCACTTGCAAAAGCTATGACGGGGCGATGGAACTGATCTTTAATGCGTGAGGCTAAAATGCCAATGACACCTTGATGCCAATCGGCTTGAAACAGCGCTAAGCCAAACGGCATTTCTTGCTTGTCGTCAAATTGCAATCGCTCACAAAATGCCATCGCTTCTTGCTTCATGCCCTCTTCAATCTCTCGACGAGTATGGTTGAGACCGTCCAGTTCGCTGGCCATGCGACGCGCCGCATGAATGTTATTACACATGAGCAGCTCAACCCCAAACGACATATCATCAAGACGTCCAGCGGCGTTGATCCGTGGCCCCAATGCGAAGCCGAAATCAGAGGCAACTAATCGACTAGGATTACGTTTTGCGACTTCTATAAGCGCTTGTATGCCGGGGCGAACCTTACCTGCCCGAATGCGCTGCAGACCTTGATGAACCAAAATACGATTGTTCTGATCTAAAGGAACTACGTCGGCCACCGTACCCAACGCCACCAAATCGAGCAGTTCTGACAGATTGGGTTCAGCAATGCCTTGCGCTTGGAACCACCCGCTCGTGCGCATTTGTGCTCGTAACGCTAGCATCAAATAGAATGCGACGCCCACTCCGGCTAACGCCTTCGACGGAAAATCGCATTCGTGGAGATTGGGGTTAACGATCGCATCTGCAATGGGAAGTTCAGCGCCTGGCAAATGGTGATCGGTCACCACTACCACCAGCCCTTTCTCTTTGGCGTACTTCACCCCCGATAGTGACGACACTCCGTTGTCGACCGTCATGATAAGTTCAGCGTTTAGCTCCAACGCTTGATCCACTACTTCCGGTGACAGGCCATAACCATCTTCAAAACGATTCGGCACTAAGTAGTCGACGTTGGACATACCAAGCATGCGAAGTGCCAACACCGAAAGTGCTGAACTGGTGGCACCGTCAGCATCAAAGTCACCCACAATAATGATTCGTTGTTGCCGCTTTACTGCATCAAACAGCAATGAAGCTGCACGTTCAATGCCGAACAACTGTTTAGGGGCAAACAACCCTTTGGCGCTACGCTCAAGCATTGACATAGAATCGATGCCACGAGCTGCGTATATACGACGCAATAACGGGGACATAGAGTCAGGGAGTTGACCTATATCGGTTAAAGGACGACGTTTTATTTCAATCATGATCAAAAAAACGGATGCTATGCATCCGTCTCCAATTTGAGTGGTGGTTAGTTTTGTAGTCGATTTAGCATGACGTCTGGGTCGAGGTAGCCACCAATATTGATGCCGCTTTCAGTATAAATGGCAGGGGTACCATTCACACCAATAGTGCGACCCAATTGATACTGCTCACTGACCATAGCGCGACAATCTTTGTCTTTTACTTCGGTTTCAGAAATGAACTCGCTACGTAACTTAGAGTGATTCATCGCTTGTTTTGGATCGGTCGCACACCAAATATTGGCCATTGCTGCGCCTACATCACTGGTATCTCCAGCGCGAGGGAACGCAAGGTAACGAACAGTGATCCCAAGATCGTTGTACTCTTTCATGTTACGATGAAGCTTGGTGCAATACCCACAAGTGATATCGGTAAACACCGTCACCACATGTTTCTCGTCTTCGGCTTTATACTCAATCATATTGTCCGTTTGTGCGCCAAGAAGCTTAACAATCTTTGGTCCGCGCTTGGCAGCGATAACATCGTCATAATTGCCATTTTCGTCGAGAGAAAACAGAGTGCCCGGGACAAAGTAACTGCCGTCTGTGGTTGCGAAGAAGGTGCCCTGATTGGTGGTTAACTCAAGCAGTCCTGGCAGTTCTTGCGAAGGCTCAATGTCACTAATAACCACACCAATTTTAAGAAAGCGAGTTAAAAGCTGCTCGTGATCCATCTCAGCCGAGCTTTCCACTGACTCGACCACGGCGACAGGCGCTTCGGCCACTTGAGTAGACTCTTGAGCTTCACCTTGTTTGCCACAGGCAGCGAGAAAAAATGTAACCAATGCCAGAGAAGTAACTTTAATTTTGTTCATAGTATTTCCAAGTTGACGCCCTAGGATGCGCGCGGATGATGGGCTTGATGAATAGACTTGAGCCTTTCGGTTGCCACATGAGTATAAATTTGTGTCGTAGATAAGTCACTATGTCCCAATAGCAACTGAACCACACGTAAATCGGCCCCGTGATTGAGTAAATGAGTCGCAAATGCGTGCCTTAGCACGTGCGGTGACAAACTGTCACTGTCGATGCCGGCAACCACTGCATAGTGTTTTATACGGTGCCAAAAGGTCTGTCGGGTCATTTGCTTAGCGCGTTTAGATGGAAAAATTACATCAGAACTCGTCTCACCTAATAAACCAGACCGGCCTTGCTGTAAAAATCGTTCAATCCAATATATAGCGTTATCACCCATGGGTACAAGGCGCTCTTTATTACCTTTGCCTATCACTCTCACCACGCCTTGACGAAGACTGAGGTTCTCGGCGGTGAGGCTCACCAATTCGGTCACTCGTAACCCTGTTGCGTAGAGCAGTTCAAGCATTGCTTTATCGCGCAGCTCAACAACATCATTCACGTTTGGCGCAGCCAATAGCGCCTCTACCTGGCTCTCCGACAAATCTTTAGGGAGTCGCTTGGGCATCTTGGGGCTAACCAACAGCGCGCTAGGGTCATCCGCTCGCAGGTTTTGCTGATATAAGTACTGAAAGAGTTTTCGCAGAGAAGAGAGCATCCGAGCGCGTGAACGGTTTTGATAGTTTTGCTCGGTCAAAAACGCTTGGTACCCCACTAAGTCTTCCTTAGTGACGTGCAATAACGAGAGTTCTTGGTCGCTCAGCCACCGTAAAAGCCGTTTAAAGTCTTGGCGATAAGAAGAGAGCGTATTATCTGACAGTCCTCTTTCCATCCACAAGGCATCTAAAAACTGGTCGATTAAGGGTTGATCTTGATTAGGCAATGGAGGCTCACTTTCCGCGGTTTGGGTTAGGGTAAAACAGCCCCTATGGAAATGCCACAATTTTGCTGATCCTGCTGCGTTTTGTGAGTACACTGACCGACAGTTTTGTCCCCCTTCTCTATATTCCTAGCCGAGGTTGTATGAAAATCGGATTGTTTTATGGCTCGACCACCTGCTACACCGAAATTGTGGCAGAAAAGATTCGCGAGCTTATTGGCCCTGAAACCGTAGACATATTTAATGTCAAAGAGTCCCCCCTTTCTCTTATCAGCGACTATGATTTCATCATACTTGGGATCTCTACATGGGATTTTGGTGAAATCCAAGAAGACTGGGAAGCAATATGGCAGGACATCGCTGGCGCACCGCTAAAAAACAAGTTCGTCGCATTGTACGGCTTAGGCGATCAAGAAGGTTATGGGGAATGGTTTCTGGATGCCATGGGACTTTTACACGACCAGATCAAACCGCTCGGCGCTAACATCATTGGCTATTGGCCGAACCAAGGTTACCAATTTGATGCGTCAAAAGCGCTCACCGACGATCAGAGTCACTTTGTCGGTTTGGCACTGGATGAAGATTCTCAATACGATCTTACCGACGACAGGCTAAACGACTGGGTAACCCAAATACTCACCGAGTACAGTGAGAAGCTGTAAGCTATGTCACGCGCCCCATTTAGGTTTAAGCAGTTTGCGATATCCGCGCACGATGCTGGCATGGCTGTGAGCACCGACGGTGTGTTATTAGGGGCGTGGAATTCTCTAAGTGGTGTTGAGTCTGTACTAGACATAGGTACCGGAACTGGGCTTCTTGCTCTAATGACGGCGCAGCGAATTCCACACGCATCTATAGTAGCTATAGATGTTGAGCCTAGCGCCATACAAGCAGCAACCCACAACATTGAGATAAGCCCTTGGGCACAAAGAATCGAGCTTTATCAGCAAGACGTAACGGCGCTGACCTTACCTGCATTGTCTTTGCCTAATGCAGGCGTTGACTGCATCATTTGCAACCCGCCGTATTTCGATGCTGGTGAATCATCCAAAAATGCAGCCAGAGCCAGTGCAAGGCACACTGTGTCACTATCGCACACTCGTTTAGCACAGGCTTGCCAGCGCTTGCTCAATGAGCGCGGTCACGCCAGCTTTATTTTACCTCATAGCGAAGGGCTTAGGTTTATCGACAACCTAAAGGATACTGGCCTGAGCCTCTCGCGCATCACCCATGTAAAAACGACGCCGACAAAACCTATTTCACGCCTTCTCATCGAGTGTACTAAACAGGCAGCACAAACCATCGAGAGCCAATTAATCATCCAAGAAAATGGCCACTATACCGACGCATTTATTGACTTAACTCGTGCCTTTTATCTCAAGATGCCGAATTAGCATGTGACCCTACTCACAAAACCTCCTATAATGCGCCAGCGTTTTCAGTATGAACCGCCTTATACTCTATTTGACCCAATGTCCCAATCCATACTGTGGAGAGATTCTGTGATAAAAAGCTTCGCCGACCTAGACCTAGATCCTGTATTACTTAGTGCAACTGAGGCCATGGGCTTTACTCGCCCAACTGTAATTCAAGGTGAAGTGATCCCTCACGCTTTAGACGGACGCGACGTGCTTGCCTCAGCCCCAACGGGGACCGGTAAGACAGCCGCATTCGTGCTTCCTGCTCTACAGTATTTGTTAGACTTCCCTCGCCGTAAAGGTGGACCTGCGCGCGTGCTAATTTTGACACCAACACGAGAGTTGGCGCTTCAAGTGACTGAGCAAGCCATTGCGCTGGCGAAAAACACGCCACTTAAGGTTATTTCAATTACCGGTGGCGTTCAGTATCAAGATCACGCTGATGCACTGGCTGATACGCAAGACATAGTGGTAGCAACACCAGGTCGTTTAATGGAGTACATTGAGGGCGAACGCTTTGATTGCCGTGCGATTGAGTGGCTGATTCTCGATGAAGCTGACCGTATGTTGGATATGGGTTTTGGCCCAACTGTCGACCGTTTGTCTGCTGAGTGCCGCTGGCGTAAGCAAACACTGCTGTTTTCCGCAACGTTGGAAGGCCATGGCGTTGACTCCTTTACCGCCGACCTACTAAAAGATCCGGCGCAAGTTGAAGCGACACCGTCTACTCGCGAGCGTAAAAAAATTCTGCAGTACTACCATCGAGCGGACAGCGCTGAGCATAAACTGGCACTGCTGAAGTCTATTTTAGAATCAGATACACGTAGCATTGTGTTTATTAAAACGCGCGAACGCCTGGGCGATCTGCGCAATCAATTAGATTCTGCCAACATCACCTGCAGCTGGATCCAAGGTGAAATGCCCCAAGAGCGACGCAACAATGCAATTCGCCGCTTTAGAGAGGGTGAAGTAAATATCTTATTAGCGACAGATGTTGCTGCACGCGGTATTGACCTTCCAGACGTTACCCATGTAATTAACTACGACTTGCCGCGCACTGCCGATGTCTATTTGCACCGAATTGGCCGTACTGGACGCGCCGGTAAAAAAGGCACCGCAATCTCGCTGGTAGAAGCGCACGATCAATCAATGATGGAGCGCATCGAGCGTTACACGAAAGAGCTGATTAAAGAGCGCTTCATTGAAGGCTTGCGTCCAACACATAAAAAAGCCAAGACCGTGAAGAAAAAGAAAAAGCCAACGGACAAAAAGAGCGCTGTTGCCAAGAAAAAACCGAAAAAGAAATAAGTTACCCTGATAAAAAAGCCCAAGGTGCAACGTGCAACTTGGGCTTTTTTTGCTTGTAGCTTTTTCTATTAGGGATTAAGCCTGCTCTTCTCGCTTAAAGACCAGCTCTGACTCTGTGGAGTCTGACTCTGAGAAGTAATACCCTTCGGCATCAAACTGCTTCAGCTTTTCTACATCGGTGATCTGGTTTTGAGTAATGTAGCGCGCCATCATTCCGCGCGCTTTTTTGGCAAAGAAGCTAATCACTTTATAATTGCCATTCTTACAATCTTTAAACACCGGTGTGACCACAGGAACCGTTAACGACTTTGGCTTAACCGCTTTAAAGTATTCGTTAGACGCTAAGTTAATCAACACTTTATGATCATGTTGCTCAATTTCTTGATTGAGTTTATCGGTCAACTTAGTGCCCCAAAACTGGTAAAGATTGGTACCGCGCGTGTTGGCGAGCTTGGTGCCCATTTCAAGGCGGTATGGCTGCATCAAATCTAGAGGACGCAATAATCCATACAGACCAGACAGCATTCGCAGATGGGTTTGGGTGAATTCAAAGTCCTGCTCAGTAAAACTTTGTGCATCAAGCCCAGTATAAACATCGCCTTTAAAGGCCAAAATCGCTTGGCGAGCATTTTCGGTAGTGACGGTTTCACTCCACTCTTCGAAACGAATGGCATTCAGTGACGCAATCTTGTCGCTCACCTTCATTAATCCCGAAATATCGGCCGGTGTCAGCGTTTTGCACACCGAAATGAGCTCGGCTGAGTCACTAATAAACTCAGGTTGAGTATGTTTGCTTGTCGCCAATGGCGATTCATAATCAAGCGTTTTGGCTGGTGAAACAACAACTAACATAGAAAAATCCTTTCAACTTGTCACTGAAGACGGTCTTTATACGATGTAGGATATAAAAAAAGCCAAGCGAAGTCAGCTTGGCTTTTTCTATTGATGTCATTGGCGACATCAATTGTAACCACTATTTCGAGGGAATATCTTTACCAGCGTTATCCCAAACACCTTCTTCAAGCTGAGTTTTTAGCTCTGGGTAGTCGTCAGGGTTAAAGGTTGGCACTTTGCCCGCTTTTAACTGTTTATTATAGTCGTTGGCAAGCTTCACCACGACTTTTGACAGTAGCAGTATGGCGATAATGTTAACAATGGCCATTAGCCCCATTGATACATCTGCAAGTGACCATACGACAGGCAAACTAGCTAATGATCCAAACATCACCATACCCAGCACTATACAGCGAAACACCATGATGCCTTTCTTGTGGTTGTGCTCTAAGAAAATCAGATTGGTTTCGGCGTAAGAGTAGTTAGCAATGATCGATGTAAACGCAAAGAAGAAAATCGCGACGGCAACAAAAATACCGCCCCACTCGCCCACTTCTGCACTTAACGCGCGCTGTGTCAGCTCAATACCTGTCACATCCGTTTGCATACCTAGGTATTCACCAGAAATAAGAATGATAGCGACGGTAGAGCTACAAATGACGATGGTGTCCATGAAGACACCTAGCATTTGCACGTAACCTTGTGATGCTGGGTGAGGTGGGTATGGCGTTGCAGATGCGGCCGCATTCGGCGCCGAACCCATACCGGCTTCGTTAGAAAATAGACCTCGTTTAATACCGTTAATCATCGCTTGAGCGATCATGTAACCCAAACCGCCACCGGCGACTTCTTCAAGGCCAAAAGCGCTGCGGAAAATCAACGAAATAACACCTGGCACTTGCTCGATGTTGGTCGCAACCACATACAGTGCTAGAGCAAGATAGGCCAGAGCCATCACTGGTACAATCAACTCGGCGGTGCGCGCTATTTTTCGAATACCGCCAAAGATGACGAACGCAGACAATACGACAATCGCGATACCCACATACATTGGCTCCCAACCAAAGGCCGTTTTCATGGCGCCAGTAATTGAGTTTGCCTGCACGGCGTTGAACACCAAACCAAAGGCAATGATTAGGAAGATGGAAAATAGAACCCCCATCCAACGCATCCCAAGACCACGTTCCATGTAGTAGGCTGGACCACCACGGTAGTTGCCGTCGTCGTCTTTGGTTTTATATAACTGAGCTAGCGAGCTTTCAGCAAACGATGTTGCCATACCCAACATGGCGATAAGCCACATCCAGAATATGGCTCCTGGACCACCGACGGTAAGCGCGACGGCAACACCTGCCATGTTACCTGTACCTACACGCGCCGCTAAGCTAGTACACAGTGCCTGAAAAGACGATATTCCCGACTCGTCCGATTTACGGCTGTTCTTCAGTACGCTAAAAGTGTGACCAAAATGTCTGAACTGAATAAAGCCTAAACGCACGGTAAAAAAGACACCTGCCCCGACCAAAAGATAAACAAGAACCGACCCCCACAAGAGGTCATTCATTAAATTAATTAGCTCTACCACATTATCCTCATTATTATTTTGGCTGTTGTGTTTCGCGCAAATAATGGATGCCAACTTCAAAAAAAGCAAATTACGGACTTTTTCGCTCATTTCGCCATCAGCTTTCGTTTCAATTATGTGAAACGCCCAGAATTCCTAAACAAATTCTTCACAAAAGCAACATAAATGAGAAATAGTTCAAAGATATTATGACCTTGTTCATGATACTAATCGATTGCGTTATGCAATGGACTGACTTGAGGAGAGGCTCATGGAAAGCTTTCATCTTGATGACATTTACACGTCAGAACGAACGCCCGCTAGGGCAGCAAGAGCAAAACCCGTCAAGCGCAAATGGCGAGAAATTGAAGCCATTAAAGACAGGCAAAGGCTACAAAGAGAACTCATGGACTTAGGCATCGAAGGCGACTTCGACCTAGACGAGATTAATCTGTAGCTACCATAAAAAAAGCCGCTGTTTCAGCGGCTTTTTTGGTGTTCGGAATACGAGATTATTTCGCAACCATCACCATGGCTGGGCGCAATACTCGACCATTCAACTCGTAGCCTTTTTGCATCACAAACATCACGCTGTTTGCTTCATGATCTGGGCTTTCTTGAATCGACATCGCTTGATGCAACTCAGGGTTGAAGGTTTCGCCTTCTGGGTTAATCACGTTCACGCCAAACTTAGCCAAAACATCGGCAAAGGTTTTGTGGGTAAGTTCAATCCCTTCAACGATAGGCTTAAGCACTTCGCTTTCTTTATCTGCAGCTTCAATGGCACGCTCTAGATTGTCAACAACGGGCAACAACTCTTCAGAAAACTTATTTAGTGCATATTTACGAGCTTTATCAATCTCTTGCTCGGTACGACGACGCATGTTTTCAACTTCAGCCTTCGCACGAAGTACACTTTCTTGTTGTTCTTTGATTTTTGCTTCGCTAGACAACAGTGCTGCTTCTAATTGCGCAATCTTAGACTCTTGAGCGTCATCTTCATCATTCCACTCGATATCACCTTCGTCGCCAATCACTTCAACGTCTTCAGCCGCTAGCTCAACATCTTGTTGCAGCTCTTCGTCTTGTACTTTTTTATCTTGCTCGCTCATGCTTACTCCACATATAGGGTTTTACTACGTAAAATCAGGCGGTTAACCCAAATAATGCAATAAAACTCTCGCATCTTCTAATTACTTGCCATTATTATGGGGATCATGGTGCGTGATTCAAGTACTTTAATCACCACAATCTCAACTGGAATCGCCTTTTATGAGCAAGACATTTTCTGTTATTGGAGTGATTGGTAAGCCGCGAGACCAACTCGCGATGCAAACTCACCAAGAATTGATCCACTGGTTAACTGAAAAAGGTTACACCGTTTTGCTCGATGCACGCCTAAAAGAGCTGATCGATCCAGCCATAAAGGTTCAATTTGCTGAAATCCTGACCATAGGCGAACAGGCTGATCTGGCGATTGTTGTGGGCGGTGACGGTAATATGCTGGGTGCTGCCCGCGTCTTATCTCGATACGACATTAGTGTCATCGGTGTCAATAAAGGGAACTTAGGTTTTTTAACCGACTTAGACCCTGACAACTTTAAGCAGCCTCTAGAAGAAGTGCTATCTGGTGAGTACATCGAAGAGCAGCGTTTTTTGCTTGAAGCGGAAGTACACCGTCATGGCCAGATAAAAAGCAGGAATTCCGCGCTTAACGAAGCGGTACTTCACCCAGGCCAAGTGGCGCATATGATTGAGTTTGAGGTATACATCGACAATCGATTTGCCTTTTCACAGCGCTCTGATGGTTTGATCATCTCAACCCCTACAGGTTCTACCGCCTACTCGCTATCCGGCGGCGGTCCTATATTATCACCAAGCTTAAACACCATTTCACTGGTCCCTAAGTTTCCACACACTCTCTCGAGCCGCCCCTTGGTGGTTGATGGGAATCGCCGAATTTCTCTTATTGTGTCACCCGATAACGCTGGAACGCTTGAAGTGAGTTGCGATGGCCAAGTAGCTCTTCCTGTCTCACCCGGTGATGAGGTGGTGATTTACCAGAGCCCTCATGTTCTTAACCTCGTTCACCCGAATGACTACAGCTACTATCGCGTTCTGAGAAACAAATTGGGTTGGTCGAGCAAATTGTTTTAGTCGCCTTTCAGCGATCACACTTTTTTAACCTGTGCTATTTACTGTATAAAAAAACAGTCTATACTGTTCTTTCATACAGTACTTAATTCTATCCGAAACGCACAGGTGATTTATGCTCGCGCACTTAAGCATCAACAACTTTGCCATTGTAAAAACGCTCCAGCTAGAGCTGGCTCAAGGAATGACCTCTATCACAGGGGAGACCGGCGCAGGTAAATCCATTGCCATCGACGCACTAGGACTTTGCCTAGGTGGACGCGCCGAAGCGGGTATGGTTCGAAATGGCGAAGAGCGAACAGAAATTAACGCGGTGTTCGATATAGACACTAATGTTGCGGCTACCCGATGGTTGGAAGACAATCAGTTACTCGACGGAGAAGAGTGCATACTGCGCAGAGTCATCAATAAAGATGGCCGTTCAAGAGCCTTTATAAATGGCAGCCCTGTTCCTCTATCTCAGCTTAAAGCATTGGCGGGTTTTTTAATCAATATCCACGGCCAACATGCGCACCATCAGTTGATGAAACCCGATCATCAGTTGCACATGCTCGATCAATACGCTGGCCACAAATCGCTTATCGCTCAGAGCAGCGCCGGTTATCAAAAATGGCGCCAAGCAGATAATCATCTCAAGCAGCTCACCAAAAACAGCGAGCAAAACCAAGCCGAAAAGCAACTGTTAGAATACCAAGTGAAAGAGCTGGATGAGCTGGCCATTGCCGAAGGTGAATTCCAACAATTGGAAGAAGAGCACAAGCGATTAAGCAATAGCGGTGAAATTTCCCAATTGTGCCAGGGGGCGATAGAGCAGTTATACGAGTCAGACGATGTTAATGCCACCACATTGCTTCAATCGGTGAGCAGTTCGTTGCAACAACTGGCTGAACTGGACGAGAATTTAAAGGAGCTTCCAGAGCTTATCTCTAATGCCATCATTCATGTCGAAGAAGCCAACAGTGAGATCCGCCACTACTTGGATGACTTAGATCTAGATCCTCAGCGTTTACATTCTGTGGAAGAGCGTTATTCCAAAATCGTGTCCCTATCGCGCAAACACTCTGTGCTTCCCGACGATCTGTTTGAGCATCATCAGCAGCTCAAACAGAGCATCGCTCAACTGGATTGCTCAGACGAAAAACTTGCAGAGTTGCAGGTAGAAGTCGACCAAGCCTTCCAAGGCTTTGTGGCAACCGCTGAAAAGCTGTCTAAATCTCGTCGTCGCTACGCAAAAGAGCTGAATAAACTGATCAGCCAAAGCATGCACGAGCTCAGCATGGAAAAAGCTAAGTTTGAAATCAGCTTCGACAGTGCTAACACGCATGCTTCGCCGTTAGGTATAGATAAAATCGACTTCTTGGTCTCAACAAACCTTGGCCAAGACTTACAGCCTCTTGGCAAAGTCGCATCAGGGGGGGAGCTTTCTCGGATCTCGCTTGCTATTCAAGTGATCACCGCGCAGAAAGTCGATACCCCAAGTCTGATCTTTGATGAAGTTGATGTGGGTATTAGTGGGCCAACGGCCGCAGTCGTTGGTAAGTTGCTGCGCAAGTTAGGAGAGTCGACACAAGTATTGTGTGTGACCCACTTACCTCAGGTTGCTGCGGCTGGGCACCAACAACTGTTTGTTGAAAAGCGCACAGTAAAAGGCGCTACCCTAACCAATATGCGCAGCTTAAACAGCGACCAACGCGTTGAAGAGCTTGCGAGATTGTTAGGCGGCAGCCAAATTACCGACATGACGCTGGCAAATGCCAAAGAATTACTCATCGCGGCATAGATGCTCACGTGTGTGCGTTGCAAGATTGAACTTGTTACTTCTTTTACAGTCAAAATGTCTACAAAAGGAGAAACAAGTTTTTACTTCCATGCAAGGCTTGTTTATTATCGAGCCAGAATTACAGGAAGTCGCGTAAACACATGCAATTACAGTTTAAAAGCGTTAAACGTTGGTTGATCGTCGCTCCATTAGCGGTTGGACTTTTGTCTGGCTGCTCACTATTGGAAAAGTTGGTCTACCGAATCGATATTAATCAGGGTAACTTCGTCGAACAATCGGCAGTCGATCGCCTGAGAGTTGGAATGACCAAAGAGCAGGTTCGCTATCTGCTCGGCTCGCCGATGCTGATCGAAAATGGCAAGCCCGATACATGGTATTACATCTATCATCATACCCACGGGCACAATGACCCTATTCAAGAAAACTTGATCGTGCATTTTGAAGATCAAGGATTGGCTCGATTAGAAGGCGACTTCACGCCAAGCAGCCAATTTGATCAAGGCCTCAACGCCATCAATTAGTCGTGCTTATAAAGTAAAAAAGTCGGTGCTTAGCACCGACTTTTTTACTTTTGGCTGGCCTGTTTTGCTTGCTCAGCGCGCTTTCGCCGTATTTCTTTTGGATCGGCGAGCAGTGGTCGGTAGATTTCTATACGGTCTTTGTCTCGCACAGTTGCATTCAGCTTAACATTGCGGCTGAACACCCCAACCTTGTTAACCTTAAGATCAATCTCTGGATAACTGCTAAGCACCCCAGATTGATTAATGATCTCTTCCACTGTTGAAGCGTTGTTAACCACCAAACTGAAAATCTTTTGCTCGGTAGGCAGTGCATAGACCACCTCTACGTGGATCATATCGGATTCAATACTCATGCATATACCTGCTTGGCTCGCTGAGTAAACGCACTCACCATGTTATTCACCAATTCGTTGAAAACACGCCCAAACGCCATTTCCACCATTTTACTCGAGAACTCAAAATCGAGCTTTAGCTCGACCTTACAAGCGGCATCATCAAGGGGAGTAAAATGCCAGCCACCTCTTAGCAACTTAAAAGGACCGTCCACCAACTCCATAATGATCGCACTGCCCTGTTGCAGCTGGTTGTGCGTAGTAAAGGTTTTCTTAATCCCTGCCTTAGACACTTCCACTGACGCTTTCATGCTGTTATCGGCGCTCTCATGGACTGTTGTCGCAGCGCAACCTGGCAAAAACTCAGGGTATCGCTCAACATCATTGACCAAATTAAACATCTGCTCAGCACTGAACGACACCAGCGCAGAACGATTAACTTGTGGCATAAGGTCTCCTAACTTCAATTACGGTGATCATGGCGGGTGAAAAAGATTTCCTAATATCTCACCATTTCGTATAATGCCGCCATTATGGCAAAGAAAAAATCAAAAACCAAAGCTGGCAGCAATACTATTGCGGTAAATAAGAAAGCCCGCCACGAATATTTCATCGACGACGAGTTTGAAGCAGGTCTGGAGCTTCAAGGCTGGGAAGTAAAAGCCCTACGCCAAGGAAAAGCCAACATCGCTGAAAGCTACGTCTATCTGCGCGACGGTGAAGCCTTCGTCAGTGGTATGAGTATAATCCCTCTTAACCAAGCTTCAACGCACGTTGTGGCAGAGCCTACACGTGTCCGTAAACTGCTTTTGTCTCGCCGTGAACTCGATAACCTATTTGGGCGAGTAAACCGCGAAGGCATGACGCTTACTGCACTATCTCTCTATTGGTCACGCTCGTGGGTCAAAATTAAAATTGGCGTTGCCAAAGGTAAAAAGTTGCACGACAAGCGCACCGACATGAAAGAAAAAGATTGGGCTCGCGACAAAGCTCGCGTCATGAAGAGCAATCTGCGTTAAACTTAAGCAACCAACAGCCTAGCGCTAGACAGCACACTGTTTTCTGGTACTATGCATTCAACACTTGGGGCTGATCTAGGATTCGACGGGAATTCTGACGTCTGAGGTGCATGCCGTGGGGCGGTTGGCCACGTAAAAAGCCGCAAAAAAATAGTCGCAAACGACGAAAACTACGCACTAGCAGCTTAATAACCTGCTGAGAGCTCTCTTGCCCTAGCTTCCGCTTTTAAGACGGGGAATAACAAGAGATCAAACCCAAAAGAGCTAGCCCGGATTCTCCCGCCTGAGAGATGAACGGCGAATTATAATTCAGGATAGTCATTTACTAGCGTGTCGGTTCGCAGGTACTTGGTGAATTTAAAGATCGACTAAGCATGTAGTACCAATGATTAATGGTTTTCGGACGCGGGTTCAACTCCCGCCAGCTCCACCAATTCAGCATTTAAAGACGTCTCAGGACGTCTTTTTTTGTGCCTACAATAATGCAAAATCAATCACTTAGCATCCAATACTATCCCAGGACGTTTCACTGCATCTTTGACTTTTAGTAACCAACGTAGTATCCATAGATTATGGTTACTAAAAAATGGTTACTACGATGCCTAGAGTTACTAAACCTTTAAACGCTACAGAAGTTAAAAATGCCAAACCAAAAGACAAAGAATATCGTTTGTCAGATGGTCAAGGCTTACAACTACGTGTTTCACCTAGTGGCGGTAAACAATGGCAACTCAACTATTACAGGCCAGGCAATGGTAAACGAGCCAATTTTAGCCTAGGCCGATATCCAGAGGTTAAGCTTGAACAAGCACGTAAAAGTGCTCTTTTAGCAAGAGAGCTGATCATTCAGGGCATCGATCCACAATATGACAAAGAACAAAAGAAACAAGCTCATAAAGCAATTCATGAACACACCTTCTTAAACGTAACGAAAGAGTGGTTTGAGATAAAGAAGGATACAATTACCACTGATTACGCAACAGATATCTGGCGCTCGCTTGACCGACACATATTTCCTCACTTAGCTGAAACTCCCGTAAAAGAAATAGCCGCCCCTCTTGTTATTGAGTTGCTCAGACCAATAGAAGCAAAAGGTAGCTTAGAAACCGTAAAACGCCTTACTCAACGATTGAATGAAGTGATGAACTTCGCCACCAACTGTGGCCTGATTCAAGCTAACCCATTAACTGGCATCAAAGCTGCTTTCAAAAAACCGAAGAAAGAGAACATGGCAGCCCTTACGCCTACGGAGCTACCAGAGCTAATGGGCGCGATTGCTAACGCCAGTATCAAACGTACTACCCGCTGTTTGTTGGAGTGGCAATTGCACACTATGACTCGTCCATCTGAAGCTTCCGGTGCTAAATGGTGTGAAATTGATATTGATGAAAAAGTTTGGACCATACCAGCTGAACGAATGAAAAAGCGCAGAGAACACCGCATTCCACTTACTGAACAAGCCCTTGAGTTACTTGAAGTCATGAAACCAATTAGTGGACATAGAGAGTTTGTTTTCCCTTCAGACCGTGATCCTAAAAAGCCATGTAATAGCCAAACCGCTAATATGGCCCTAAAGCGTATGGGGTTTGCAGGAAGACTTGTCAGTCATGGCCTGCGCTCTCTGGCTAGTACAACTCTCAACGAGCAAGGTTTCGAAGCCGATTTAATAGAAGCCGCTTTGGCTCACGTTGATGATAACCAGGTACGTAGTGCCTATAACCGTACCGACTATCTTGAACGACGAATCCCTATGATGTGCTGGTGGAGCGGGCATATAGGAGAGGCCGCCAAAGGCAGCCTCTCTGTTACTGGTACTAAACAATTGAAGGTGATCTAAACAAAGCACAAGTATCGTACTTTAACCATCGCGCAAGCTTTAAATGGTTACTTTGAAATCAACGCTTGGATCTGTTGGCGCACATCACGGCCCTGTCCATCTTGTTCTACTGCCATGATAAATAGACACTTCCCGTTACTAAGATCTGCCCATTTATTGCCAATTGCTCTCTTCTCTGCTGAGTCATCGTTGGTCACATAAGCCTCACCTTTGTATTCAACCACCAGCATTCGACCATCGTTGAGTTCACATACAAAGTCCGGATAAAACTTATTATGCGCTAGAGGTAACCAGAATGAGGCTTGATCTCTACGTACTAAGTTACGAATCCAGTATTTTACTTCCGGTAGTCCATCTATGGCTTTGGCACACTCGTATTCCTCACCTGTAGCTTTCAGATCCTCAATAAGGTTTTGTGGAAAGTAATGCTTAGCGAATTTAAAGCGACCGGAATAGTAAGGTGGGCGCGACGGATAATGGCTCGGTTCGAAATGGTACATGAATTCATCAGATACACATGCTGTGCTCTCAGATCCGAACAGACACGTTTGATATCCAGTCCGTTGAGCTTGCTTACGGTACAAGCGAATAAGATCTCGTATAGCACGGGCTAATGGGAATTTATTACGAACTAAAGCCGTAATTGTTAAATTGGGCTTTTGGAGCAAACTCTTAACTAGTCGGCCTAAGAAGCCCACAAGCTGATGTTGCAACACATCTGGTTGTCGCAGTTCCCTGTCTAGCCAGCGAACGAGATCTTGCTCTGTAACGTCAATAAAGCCTTGGTTGAAAGCAATGACTTCCTTTTGGTCGGCAACTTTATAGGATAGAGACTTACCATCCATATCAATCGCAAAACTATTGCTAGTCTCGTTCATTGCAAAGTTGGTCAACTCTGCTGGGTAGTCGAGCAAATTCCAGCTATGTGAATGAAGGAAAACTTCTGACTCAACCAGCTCCAACTCGCCCTGTTCCATCATGCACAGATATGGAAGCGAGCCGAATTTATCACCACGTTCCGATGGTGCTTTCATGGCTTCGATAGCATGATTATGAACTCGAATATCACGTTCAAATACTTTACGCTTCTTACCTGCTTTTACATGCTTCGTTAGCGCTTTTTGTATGTTTGGTGAAACTTCACCAGTCACTTTGACTACGGCAGTGTCGGTTTGCTCATCCCGAGTCATCGTGATTTGTTTCTTCTCAGATTCGGAAAGCTCTGTTAGGTCTGGTAAATCCTCAACCTCAACAACAATTGCAGCGGGTGATGTCGGTTTTGCTTGAGTTTGCTCCTGCTCACCACCAAATAGATCGCCTTGACCTCCCGACGGAGCCTGCTCACGTAAAAATGCAGCAATCTCCATCTCCTCAAACCCCATAGCAATGAGCTTATCCGTGAGCTCTTGAGCTGCTTTTGCGAACTTCGAAGTAGCAAGATGCGCATAAGCTCGGTTTAAATCTTCAATAACACGACGTTTCGCGTAAGGCATACGAAGCACCCGACCTAGTAGCTGCTCAGCATCTTTACTAGAAGATACTTGCTTAACCGAACAAAATACATAGGCAAAGGAGCAATCCCAACCTTCTTTAAGGGCTTCGATAGTAATGATGTATTCAATCGGACAATTTTGATCAAACAGATTGATCCCATCTAACTCTCGGTGGCTACCGGTAGCTACAGCAATTTTATCTTCATCAATGCCTAGCTGTTTCATAAGGTGGCCTTTTAGTACCTCGACCGTGACCTCACCTTTCTTGTTTTCAGCTTGGAACAAAGCTATCGGACGGATGTAATCCTCATCCTTTTGAGCGTCGGTCTGGAGCTTATTACGAGTGATCACGGTATCCTGAACAGCATCTTGCCAGTTTTGATGCTCTGTCAACACAATCGGTAATTTAATCATCTCTTCGGCTTTCAGTTCGGCTGCCGATACATGAAACAACACGTTACTACCGTTTACGCTAGTGATATTTGGCGTCGCCGTAAACTCAATGACCGCAGCAGGATGCACTCGTCGCAACGTGTCAAACGTTAAGCTGGTACGAGCGTTATGAGCTTCATCCACGATCACCACAGGCCGATACAGAGCTAATAGGTTGGCAAAAGAGCATTTGATATTGCCAATTTCACGACTACTCAAACCATTCTCTTGTACATCAGCCTCAGAAACCGTCTCTAGAAGTGGCAAAGACGGGTGATTTGCTGGAAACTTGGCAAAGTGAGGCTCAAAGTTTTCGTGGTAGGCGTAAACTTTACGTCCAGAGGTGTCGGAAACTCTCAAGTTAGCTAGAGTCGATACCACCACAATAGCCTTGCTGCCTATATCTTGTGGCCGAATTTGAGTCACTTCATCAATATCAAGTACCAGCACTTGACGATTAAAAGCTGCATCAAGCTTTTCACGATAGGGATGACCTGGTGTCTTCAGTGCTTCTACCGTTTGTTCTCGGATCGTAATGCTAGGAACCAGCCACAGTGCAATAGGGGCTTCGGTCTCTAGGTAATAACGTGCGGCAACATCAACAGCATGTGAGCCAAGAACGGTTTTACCACCACCTGTAGGGATACGCATACAGAAATACGGAACTTGCTCGAAGCCATAATCTCTATAAGCATGTGGGGGGAGTTCTTGTTCTTCCAATGCCAACTTGTACGCACCTTCAACACTGTCACTGCTTAGGCAGTGAGAAAGGAAAGATTGCATCACATCAACGGCACGTTGTTGATAACCTTTTAACTTAAACATTCTGTGGATTCCTTATCAAAGAGTGCCGACGTCGTATGGGATTTGCTTGAACGTGATGTTCGCTTGTTTCAAGCGAGCTTCACCTAAACGGCTTGACTCACCGTAAATCACGATGCGTTCATGTTTGTCGATGTCTGGTAAGTTATTGAGTACTTTGCTTGTCAGTACATTGCCACCTGCTGGACGACGATCACCAAGTATGCCGTTGTAGAGCAAGTAGTATGCCGTGTCATTATGGGCACCCAATAACGGAGTATCAGCTTTACTGCCGAGCGGGGTTTTCGTTTCCAAATACCAGATATGTGAAGCTAAGGTTGGGAATTTTATTTCAGAGTTTAAGCAGCCATACTCATCAAAGACTGCATCACCGAGTGTACAGAAGTGGAAACCACCACCTCCTTCCCAGTTAACAGCTTTCGATACCCCACCTTGCTCTCCATCAACAACACGTTTTAATCTTGGTTGGCAGTGAGTAACTGCATGATTTCCCAGCTCGATACCTATAAACCTTCTGCGCATTTTTTGTGCCACAGCCGCGGTGGTTCCGGAGCCAAGAAAGGAGTCGAGTACAATGTCCCCTTCATCTGAGCTGAGTTCAATAACACGTTTGATTAAAGACTCTGGTTTTTTACTCTTAGGAAATACAACATCGCCTTCTTTGTGAAGGTTATTTGAGAGTAAATCTGCCCAAAAAGTTGTGAGTGGTTCCCCAGTTACTAATTTACCATCAATATTTTTGAGCTTCTCTCTATAAAAAATCCAACGCTGTCCTCCTTTGAAATACATATCTGTGAGTCGATTTCTTTCAAGGAGGTGTACCTCGTCAGGGTTCTTTTTTGAAAAGTCGATCGCCTGTTTTATTTCTTCTCCAACATTATTGTAATCGGGTCTCACTGACTGAATTACACGGTGAGCGTTGTCTGTTACGAAGGTGGTTATTTTTCTCTCAAACACATCTCCTAGTGCTTTTTTTAGTTCTCTTTTAGGTATTCCGCAATGATCTGCGAAAGCTTGAGATAACGGTAGTAAGCGCCAAGACTTATAGTCTTCTTCAAAGTTCTCTATAAACTGGTTATATCGGTCATCTCTAAGTCTTTCAGTGAAAACTTTTTTAGGCTGCCATTTGTTTTTATTTTTTGCGTAACTCAAAATAAAATTACATGTATTAACCATACCAGGGTTGATTGCTTTATGACCAGTCGCTGAACCCTGCTTAAATGCCACAGTATGAGTTCTGTTTTTACGACCAAAAATTTCATCAAGGATAACTGTTAAATATCCAAGTTCATTGTCGTCAATATGGACAAACATCGTCCCATCTTCACTCAATAGCTCGCGCAATAATTCAAACCTAGGATATAGCAAGCTTAACCATATTGAGTGCTCCAGATTGTCGTCATAGTTTTCGAATGCTTGCATTGTGTTGAATGGTGGATCAACGTAGATACATTTTACCTTTCCTGCATAATGAGGAATTAGTGCTTTAAGAGCTTCGAGGTTATCACCATGAATCAGCAAGTTTTCGTCATCTTTGTTGCCATAGGAAAGCTCTGGCACCTCCTCTAACAGCCTGTAGGTGCACTTTTGGGCCGTTGTTACAGCTTCTTCTCTATTACGCCAATTTAAAATAGGCATCTTTAATCCTCAAATCTTGTCTACGTCTAAGCCTGCTTGTTTCAATCGGCTAGTAAGGTTTCTCATCTTGCTGAATTCGGTGCCATAGCTGGGCTTGAGGCCGACCTCTTCGCAAAACTCTTTCGCTGTAATATCTTGAAGCTCATCAGCGTACTTGATCATTTGTAGGTGCAACTCTGCCATATACTGGTTACGAGGAGCCTCATCAAGAGCTTGTTTGATTTGTTCAATAATTAATCTTTCCATAAAGCACCATATCAAGCGGTATTAAACACTTTAAGAGAATAGCTATTTTAGCTAATTTAGCTAAATCTTGATACAACAATCCCTATTCTTCCAATGCTGAGCTTGGGTAAACAAAAAAGAGGGGGAAATCCCCCTCAACTCATTGAATATTTTGTTTTCGCCAGTTTTGTATCGCCTTGGCAATACGCCCATGCGTTGCGTGTTGTTGCCACTCATCCCAGAAGTCTACAGTACCGCTGTTTGGTTTGTGGGTTGGCTCATCAATCCTGATACGGCTTGGTAATAAACTGGCGTCACCAACAACCAGCGCTTCACCAGTATCCAATGTAGGTAAGACGTCACTGAACCCTCCTAGGCTATCAGGTAGCAATCTTCTCACAACAGCCTGATCATCGGCATTAGTAAGCCGCATTGATACAAAGTTACTACATTGACTCAGCATGGTTTTGTTTACTTCTGAAGGACGCTGACTGATAACAACTAAGCTGACTCCATATTTTCGTCCTTCCTTAGCAATTCGCTCGAAGATCTCTATAGAAATATCATCAGCGGCACCAGCAGTATTACGTTGTGGCATGTATAGGTGAGCCTCATCACATAGCAAAGCCACCGGGTGTCGCTCCTCACTTGAAGTCCATTGCTGAATAGAAAAAGCTAATCGAGCAACCATAGAAACCATCAATGGCAAAATATCAGAAGGAACCTCAGAGAAATCGATGATTTTTATACCACCTTGACCATTTTCTTCCGTGCTCCCAAGCAAAGCGTCTGTGAGGTGACCAAGCCAGTCAAATTCCAATGTATCTTCACCACCTTGAAACAGAAAGCCTAGTCTTCTATCCGTGACTTTGTTCTCAAGCCTCGCTATAAGTCGAGAAAGTTTCCCATAAAACTCTCCTTGCTTAGGCTTGCCATTTGCTCCAGGAACCATCTCCGAGTTTATTTCATTAAGCCTATTTAACAGTACATCGATATCGAAAGGAACTGGGCTATCTACAGTAAAGCAGTCTAGAATACCAGTATACTCCCCAGCCTCTAAATACTGCTGTTTGGCAGCATTGACTTCCCGAGACATGATCATAGCCTGATTAGGAGCGTTTTGATCAGAGCGATCAACAAATAACGATACTAGAGCTTCGTAAGACAAGAGCCAATAAGGCAAGTAGATTGCTCCGTCAACAATTGTTCTTCCAGTTTCAATCTCCCCTGGCCCCGCAACTTTATAATGTTTCAAGCCTTTATGCTGCAAAGGTGCATATTCTCCGTGGAGGTCAAACACGATTGCGTTGGATGACTCTAAACTAGCCATCTGCTCGATTATTTTGGCTGTCGTCCATGACTTCCCAGATCCAGTACTTCCTCCAATAAATGCATGTCGTTGAAAAAACTTATTGCCATTGAGGTACGCAATGGCATTGTCATCCAAGGTATACTTACCCAACGTAAGGGAGTTACCATCTGCCGCTGCATTGGATAACACACGCATGAAGCCAGTAAGTTCACCCCCCTCTAAAGCAAAGCAATTAGCATCTATTTCTGGGACACTTTCCAACGTTCTTCTAAAAACATCTCGACGAGAACCGTCTCGGTCAAGCATCGTCCCAATTAAAGCTACTTTACAAAGGTTTTGCTCATTAGTCCCTTCCTCATCCCCTTCTTCAAGTTCGAACAACTTTTTACGAGTTACTTGAGATATTAACCCTATCAAGTGCTGCCCCGGCTTAGCACTTTGTAACACAGCAAGTCTATTCACCTGCAAGCGCTTCAATAGTTCGCTATCTTCAACCTCAACAATAACGGTAGTTGTATCAACCGAAGCGACTTTACCAAGTGCTTGATCATCAGTATAAGTAAATAATGGCAATTCCATTCCCCCTAGAGAACTAATTCTAAATAACCGGAAAGGCTCCAAAAATCACCATCTACGGTAATTGGTGCATCCGTTTCTGAGCTGTAAATTATTGATTCGTTGTCGTGCGCCCCACGTTCAATAGCCAAAAAACTCTTGGCTCTTCCCGATAAAAGGAAATCTCTAGCAGTATCACTCAACCCCCAAGTGACTAGAGTTATGCACCCTCCGTCACGGATACATTTTTCTACCAACTTTTCTTGAATATGTTCATCGTTGAAGCCAAAGCCAACGCAAAGGTAAGAATCGCTATTTCTAATCGCATTATCGGCCATCTGAATAATTGTTCTAAATGGTTCATGATAAGTCGTCATGTATTTTGCTATACCTGGCGTTACAATTTGGGGCTTATGTCCCTCTGGGATAGTTTCAACTTGATTCAAACCAATCACATCACCGATAGGGCTTGTGAACCAATCTAGGCTACCGTGCACCTTGAGAATATTAACGACTCTCTCAGCTCGAAGTGATTGAGGTGGGGCCTGTAGTCTTCGATAACCATGAGTAAACCCAGTGTAATGGTGGACACCTGCTTGCTCAGCTGCATATTCAGCAATACGATCATAGTTAGTTGTCACAATATCAATTTGACCTGCTACCGAGCGGAACAAGCCTTTGATCAAGGTTGCTAAAGGAAACTCATCCGTTCCCAAAAGAGAAGATTTAAACACACCTATATCTTGTGGATTGAGTAACTCCCACGTAGCACTAACTACTGCATCTGTTAAAGTTTCAGATAAGCGAACTTCATGTAAAGCTGACTCTAAATCGGTTCCAGACACTAACAACGCTTTAAATCTTTCCCAAGCTTCGAGCTCCGCCCCATCAAGCTCACTAGTATCAACTGTACTTACTAAATGCTTTGAAAGTTCTCCCATCCCCGATAAACCAAACGCAGCAGATGACCCACTGCCAAGGATGATTACCGGAGATTTTTGATAATACTTTTGCGCTTGAGCGTAAAAATCAAACTCGCTCATGAATACTCACCTAATCTCTTAATCTAATTCAGCTACCTATACCACAATCACGCTTCAAACATTGTGTTAAGCATCAGATTTAACTAACAAATCTCTAATCTTTGTTTCAAGCAATGCTCCATCCACTCTTCCACTTCACTTTCAATCCAAGCTACAGCCCTATCACCCAAGCTCACTGATTTAGGAAAACTCCCTTCATCCATCTTTCTGTAAATCGCAGAACGGCTAAGTGCGGTCTTTTTAATTACTTCTTTTAGTTTTAAAAATCTCATGGGTTGTTCTCCTTGTTATTCGTCATAACAGGAGTCCGCCAGTAATTTTTTACCCAGAACGTCTCATGAAACATCAGCTAGTCCCAATCTGTCTCTACTGAATATCAAGCCCTTCATTCAAAATCTTTTCAGATATATTTCATCAATACGCATAGCCCAACATACAAAGCTAAGGAGGCCCCTATGCGTACATCTAGACCAACCATTCCAACGAATAACCACTATCCAGCTCACCAAACCTCAAGTCTTAATGAGCTGCTAGAACATGCCGCCGAAGCCCTTGCTCAAAAGTACAAGCGTGAAGGCACCTTCACTAACCCTGAGAATGTGAAAGAGTACCTACAGTTAAAACTTGGCTCGTATGACCGTGAAGTATTTGCACTGATGCTGCTAGATAACCAGCACCAGCTTATTCGTTTTGAAGAGCTATTCTTTGGCACCATTGATGCGGCAAGTGTTTATTCAAGAGAAGTGGTAAAGGCCGCCCTCAATGCTAATGCTGCTGCGGTTATTCTGGCCCATAACCACCCTTCTGGGATCGCCGAGCCCTCTAGAGCGGACAAGCGTATTACTAGCAGGCTGGTTGATGCGTTGGGGTTAATTGACGTACGAGTGCTCGATCACATTGTGGTTGGTGAACATTGCGTCTCTTTTGCAGAAAGGAGCTGGATATGAATAACCATCAATCAGTCTGTAAGAGTAAGGAGCCGCTTATGCCAACTAAATCACAACTCAACAACACATCAAACAGCTTGTCATTTAACAAAGCCGCTTTACCCATCTCCAATGCGTTATTGAAACGCTTGGCTGATGTGCTGAACCAACATACTGAGGTAGTCGGCGACAATTACATCGTGATTAACTTTAGAGACAAAAGCTACAACGCTGAGAACGGTGGTTATCACCCTGTGGAGATTTCATTGAGCAAAGACGCCCACAATCGCTACACGATATTGTACATCACTGACTTTAGCTACTGCGGTGGTCCTTACCCTGAACTTGAGCGAGATATCGACTTTGATTTTGGTAACTCAGCGGCTTTTACTCGATACGGTGGCTGGACGGGTATTCGTTCACCTGCAATTGTCGAGCTCTACCCGTTGTGGGAAGACAACTTTGTCGCCTACCTCGACACCGACACTTATGACCAAATCGAAGTACGAGGTCATTAGGCGTCAGTTCACCGCAACTCAAACAGCACTTTCCAACAACATCCACCAGCACAGATAACTACTGATACTACTGCTTCCCATATTGTTAAAACGGGAAGCTTGGAACCCTTGCTACATAAGGGTTTGGCGGTATCGGTCTCTCTGTGCTTCCCAAAACACCCTTCTACAGACAAAAAAGGAAGCAGACTATGGCTGAGGTCCAAGCGATCAAAGACGACGACACCATTCGACTCATTGGCCACTTACTCGCTATTCGTTGTAATCCGCAAATGGCTGACGTTTGGCACATTGGGTTAAACCTGGCACTACGAATATCCGATTTACTCTCTATCCGCTTTGAAGATATTAATGATGATCGACTCATTATTCGTGAAAGCAAAACGGGCAAGCTAGCTAATATCCAGTTAAACACTAAGGCAAGAGAACACATTACCAAAGTACGGGAGAAACACCCTGACCATGTTTACCTATTTCAGTCACATCGATGCCAGCAACTAAAACATAAACCGCCGCAGCCGATCTCTCGGCGTGCGGTGTCTATGGCCTTTCAACAAGTAGGACAAGAACTCAAGCTTGCGCTGGGTACTCACTCCATGCGCAAAACACGAGGTTACTTCCTCTATCAATCCACAAAAGATATCGGTCGCGTGATGAAGATGCTACGCCACACCTCAGAGGGCGTGACGCTTCGTTATATCGGTATCACTCAAGATGAAGTCGACAAAGACTTTGTATCACTCGAACTGTAACTAAGAGAGGTTCTATCATGGAACACTTACAACCTGGCGATCACCTGGTGGTGAACGTTGATGTACTGGGGATTACTGAGCATCACGGTTTATACATCGGTAATGATGACGTCATCCATCTTTGCGCTCACGCTAAGCAAGTCATACTCAGTTGCTTAGCTACGTTTTCTGATGAGAAAGAAATCAGAGTGAAACGACGTGCCCCCTATCCACAAGAAGCCATTGATTACGCAAAGCATCAGTTAGGCATACGTGGTTATGATGTAGGTACGAACAATTGTGAACACTTCGTAAATCGCTGCATTGAACAGCGACATACGTCTAACCAAGTGAGTAACAGTGGTCATGTAATCGTTCATGTTGCAGCTAGGCAAGGTCTACTCGGTCAATCAGCTAAACAGTTTGCTAAAGGTCCACTAGGCACCATCGCTATCGCCTCTACAGGGGCCAAGTACGTGGGTGAATACATTGGCTTGCCTGATAGTGTAAACACCGTTGTTGGGGCTCCTGGAGATCTTGTCGCCAAGCCGATTGAAGCCGCCTACAAGGGTACCGTTGATACACTGAGTAATACTTACGATAAACTGAGTGATGGTGAAATCATCGGTGCTACTGGCGAACTTATATCAGGCACTGTAGAGACTGCGGTTGATGTCGTCTTTGCACCCATTGAAGTAGTGGGTAACACCTGGAATGCCATTACATCATGGTTTGATTAACATACTGGAGGGCTAAACACCCTCCGTCCATCACTACCGATAGCTGGTACCAAAATTACGGCGTCCCTCACCATAATGTTTAGTATCTTTTTTTGCCAGATAGCTTATTCGACGGAATAGATCTCGATATTGTCTATTGAACTCTGGCTTACCGTCCATCAAGTAATAACCATGGTTCTCTGGGAACTCTACTAACCAACGTACATCTTCAAACTCCATACCCAAAGCAGTAGCCCAGGCTTCAATGATTATCGAAGCTAAGCTATCACGACTTTTATACTTCCCTAACGTGTGAAATCGATCTTTATTGAAAAACAACACCAAGTGATAATGGTCATTCTCAGAGGTGCTACGCTCTCGGCACCATGCATACCTTACATGGTTACGATGAACTCTCTTACCTTGGTTTAGCTTACGTTGCGATTGAGCAAAGACCTTTGAGCGTAATGATTCAATAAAGCGTTTCATCAAGCGGGTATAGTTTCGGTTATAACTGACGATTTCATCTCGACTTAACAAGCAATTCGGATCATACCTGATGTTAGGTAGTCTTAAATCAATTCTCGCTGCGTACGTTCTAGGGAACTCCGCAATACTGTCATTCATCACATCGCGTAAGCTACCTAAGTTGTCTAGCTTATAGTCATCTAATGGCCCCAGTATTCTAAGCCCATCAAAGTAGTTGTCTCTCATCTGTAATGCCCTATGTATTATTCATTTCATAGAACAGGTACAGCATTAATTATTTAGATAGTGGGCATGCCATATCACTCTAGTAAAGAGCGTATATATTACCCATACCGACAGGGCCTCATTCACAACTATAAAATGCCTATAACCTCCCTCTGAACATCTCCCCCAAACAACACATTTCTCATACCGCTGCTTTTCGATTGGTGAGGTTCACAACGCAAAAAACATGCAATAGGTTTTCAACTTGATACTCTAAGCACTATGATAAAAACACACTCATGATGCCGTACATGTTTCTGAAGCAACAAGGATGGCAAGCAAGGCATGTCCGCTACTACAGAACATAAAAGTGACTGTAAAACAACGATAAAACCACTATCTGGAACACATTAGTGACCATAAAAGTACAACTTTTTTAGTGTTATCAGATGCCAATACAGGGATAAATGAATGGCACAGTACGCATTTTTAAGTACAAGATCTAAAGGTGAAATCGAATACTACTGGTTTCGAGCTGAAGAAGAATTTGGACGTTGGGCGACTGAGAAGGACAGAGTTGATCACATGCCTTTATCCAAACAACTGGAACATATCAACCTCTTGTTACTGGAAGAAAGAGGTGACAAACATGCTGCTATTCTTGGTGCAAAATGGCGGCTAGATTACGCAATTGAAAATGATGTAGATGAGGATATTTTTGAGTGGATCGACACCCCAAGAATATCTGGATTTTGCTTCATGATGATCGACTTTAACAAAAGAGATTTCACTAAAATCCCTTCTTCGCCAAATCGTGGCTCACTCTCTGAATTCAAACCTAACAACCTTCAGCATATCAGGGCTAATGAATCACTAATCTCGAATACTACGCACCAAAAAACAAGGCCATTAACGCAATATAGAGTTGATAGCAACTCATTTACCACAAAACTAAAGGCTCAAAAAAATCAAAAGCCTATCATTGAAAGTACCATTTCAGCTGATCACCCTAGCCCTATCGACCTTCCAGTTAGCTCCGACGCTGACACTCATAAAAAGCGACTAAATAAAATCATCAACTACCTAAATGATGCGCTGAAAGCTACCAGAGGTGACCTCAGTAATGACGCATTTCGTTTGATACTCAATCTAAAATACAGTTGGCAAAATATTTACCTATATAACAACAACCTAGATTGGGTAGACAGCGACAATGAAGAGCAAGTCAAATGGTTACTTGAAGAGATACAAAAAGAGTTTGAGAATAAGTTCGTTTTACCGTGGATATCTTCCTCAACTACAAAGCTCTATCAATCACTAATAACCTATATGGATGTTCAATGGCATTACGATATCGAATCAACTAAAAGCGTTTGCGATAGATTAAAGAAAGCTTGGGTAAGGCGACAGAAAAACAAAGAAAAGTCTAATGGCTTGCTGTCTTTAACGGCTAAAACAAATAGCCAGCTTTTAGAGTTAGAAACCGAGTTGCAAAAATCAAGCAAAGCCATTATTAAATCTCTTATTGAAGATAAGTATCAACAAGAATGCACTTAACAAACATGAGGAATAGTATCTTACCCACAAGTGATCGAGCAAAGATGGTCACTTTCATAGAGACACTACTAAGCAATGTGGAATCTAAAACATAAAACTAACATGTTGGCCTACAACTTTTAGTAACCAAATTAGTAACCAAGAGTAAAGTCAACAACATTAAAAACATTACAAATCAACAAATTGAATGCTAGATTCAACTTACGCCAGCCCACCAATTAAAAAAGCCTGTAAATCAAAAATTTACAGGCTTTTTCTTTAATTCACCGCGAAGTATCTTAAATATCTCAGGTTTAGTTATTCAGGTGACCCAAACAATGACCACAAAAAATTAAATATATCAACAGATAAAATGTTTTTTACCTTTTGCCAGTGCGCCCACTAAATATTCTAAGCGAAATATCGAGCGCAAAAAAGAACTAAAAAATCAAGATAAGAAGCAAAGGAATCACAACACAACTATGAATTAATACCTTTGTCCTTTTGAAGCTGTTTTGCCTAATAACTATTTAGATATGTGGGCTGTAAAAAGTTTAGATCCTTGACGAAACGAAAAACCCAGCTTTTGATTTTTTCAAGACAAAAGCACAGGCTAATCCAATCAACATAGCAGGCCACAACGTCAACATTCTTGTTAAAAGTGAAGTGATGATTGCAATATCACTGCCAACGTCAACCTTTGTCAAAAGCCAAATCATTCCAACCTCTGTTACCCCAATACCACCTGGGAAAAGTGATGCCGCGCCTATCAACAGACTTAGACAATAAATACTTACTGCCATAGCAATACTGATTTCAACACCGAAGTTAATCAACATTAGATACAAGATCAGCCCTTGGGCTGTCCACGCTACAAGTGTGAAGAGTTGACTCTTCAGAGCGACTGGCAGTCGCCACAAACCTCTCAGTATCACAATTGGAAAAAACCACGATTTACTTGAAGCCAAATTAGGCAGCACGTGTAGCAACAGTACAATAATAAAAGGCAAGAAGAGCATTACAAGTGACAACGAACTAAAAGCAAGATTAAAATGTTTAATAAGAAAATAAGTGCCTAATAGTAAAACGACAATAACATCAAGTAAACGCTCTGACATAAAGCTTAAAAAGGTGTATCGAAATTGAATACCTAACTCATTAAGGTGGGTACCCCTCATTAACTCCCCAGTTTTACCGGGTGATGCTGTAAAAGCAAAGCCTGAAAGATAAATGAGAATATGCAGATATATCGAAGCTTTTTGCTCTATTTGGCGCATATACCCTAACCAACGAAGAGAGCGGCAAGAATAACTCAACCCAGAGAGCATCAAACACAATATCACTAATCCGACTGGAAGCGACTGTATAGAGCCTATCGCACCACTAAAATCTGATGAGTGCGTCCATGCAATATAAATAACAAAGCCTAGAGCCAACCATAAATACAGGCGTTTTAATTTCTGAACATAAAATTTGATTCTCATTGGCTGTATTGCATTACCCTAGACAAAAGTGAATATATTATGCACACACCATGCTGAAGCAATACCAGTGACGATACCTGCTAAAATCTCTAGCCGAGTATGCCCCATCCGCTCTCTTAAAGGCTTTTCCACTTTATCTTTATTCAGTACATTAATGGCTTGAGCGTGCTTACCCACTTGCTGCCTTAAACTACTTGCATCAAGAATGACAATAAATGCAAGTGCTATAGCGACAACTAAAGCAGGCTCTTGAAACCCTTCATTAAATGCAATAATCGCAGCAGCACTACTCACGATACTACTATGATTGCTGGGCATACCACCGTAGCCAATTAAATCGAAAGCTAGTCGTTTTGCTCGAATGGAATTAATAGCAAACTTTACACAGCCAGCCACTAACCACGCAAAAAAAGGCGTAATAAGATAACTCAGGTCCAAAAGATTCTCCTTTATCTAAACCGCAATTGAATAGAAACAAGCACCAATCCAACCGATAATGGTTAATTGGAGCCATAGGTCGGCAAACAAGGCGTCTGTTGGTGATTCACCTGAATCATTTGACTCTACAATAAACCAGTAACGATATAAGCCAAATAAAACGAATGGAATGGTATACACCATATCTGGTTTATCTGAAATAACAAATAAGCTATAGAATAAGATGGCACAAGTTGCTGACATTTCGGCATATTTATCAACTAACTCTATGGTGTAAAACTGCAATACACTTCGTGCTTTGTTACCGCTTTTCATCAACTCTTGTCGTCTCTTTATTGCTGCTAAGAAAAGTGCTAGGGAAAGCGTGGTGATAAACATCCAAGAAGAAAGTGGTACGTCTAATGAAACTGCCCCAGCATATACTCGCAACACAAAACCTGTCGCTATCGTAAAAATATCTAATACAGGTTGATGTTTGAGGTAGAAAGTATACGCTACATTTAGTAGCAAGTACGCTGCAACTACAGCTACTACTTTGGGGTAAACCAATGCTGATAGAGCTACAATACTATACAAAACGATCATCAAAATGCGAGCTTGAGGTTTACTCACTTCGCCCGATGCGAGCGGTCTGGTTCTAGACTTCACAGGATGTTTTCTGTCATTTTCAATATCGTTATAATCGTTTAGCACATAAGTTGCTGATGAAGCTAAACAAAAAATAATAAAGGCAGATAGACAATGCTGAACGGATAGCGCATCAGTGAATAGCCCAGAGAAAAGTAAAGGCGCAAAAACAAAGGTGTTTTTTACCCACTGCTTAGGTCGCATTAGACGTACTAGTGGAGGTAATTTGGACATTTTAATTCTTCTTAATAGCATCTAGGCGAAATCTAGGCGAAATCTAGGCGAAATCTAGGCGAAATCTAGGCGAAATGATATGCTGATAGATTATTAAAATCAATGTAAATATAATGACTAAAAGTATGCTTTATATCGCTTTTGCAATCGTAGCGACCATTGTAAATCTTTTCACACAAGAAATTACATCAATCTTTTTTAAGTATGAACATGAAATCATAGTCAGCATGTTAACGGGCACGTTGGCTGGTTTGGTTGTTAAGTACTTATTAGACAAGAAGTTTATTTTTAGGTTTGAAACTAAAAACCAAAAGCAAGATGTGACTACCTTCTTTTTCTACAGCCTAATGGGTGTTATCACAACTGTCCTTTTCTGGGTTACAGAGTATACCTTTGACCTATGGTTTGGAACCAAAACTATGCGCTATGTAGGCGCAGTGATAGGACTGAGCATTGGTTATATCACTAAGTACTACTTAGATAAAAAATATGTATTTATAGAGCGTTAGAATGAAAAAAATAACTAGTTGGGGAAAATACCCACTCATTGATGCGAATATCAACACACCTTCAACAAGTCACAACCTAGTGAATGAACTGCATTGCGGAATAGCACGAGGCTTAGGTCGTAGCTATGGTGACAGCGCACTTTCGGAAAATATCATAGTCAGCGAACAGTTGAATCACTTTATCTCTTTTGATGAAGATACAGGGATACTCCTCTGTGAAGCTGGAGTTTCACTTGACGAAATATTACTAAACTTCGTCCCTAAAGGCTGGTTCCTGTCGGTTACGCCCGGAACCAAGTTTGTTACCGTTGGTGGCGCAATAGCCAGTGATGTTCACGGAAAAAATCACCACCTTGAAGGCAGTTTTTGTGATCATGTTATTTCAATAACTCTAATTACTAACGAACAAAAAATCACTTGCTCAAAAGAAGATAATCCTGATTTATTCCTAGCCACTTGTGGTGGTATGGGATTAACTGGAGTTATCACAGAGGCAGCATTCAAATTAAAACCGATAACCAGTGCCTACATTAATCAAAAAGTAGTTAAAGCTAAAAATCTTGAAACCGCTTTAGCACTATTTGAGCACTATAGAAACGTGACCTACTCGGTTGCGTGGATTGACTGCTTATCCACAGACGATAACCTTGGTCGTTCATTACTGATGTTGGGTGAGCACGCAGATAAAGGCAAACTGACCACTCATAAAAACGGCTTACTGAATATGCCGTGTGATATGCCTTCTTTTTTGTTGAACAAATACACCATACAGGCATTTAACTCAGCCTATTATAACAAGCAACTGAAAGAGGAAGTGAACAATACTGTTCACTATGACCCCTTCTTCTACCCACTTGATAGCATCAATAACTGGAACCGTATGTACGGTGGCAATGGTTTTACCCAATACCAGTTTGTTATTCCTAAAGAAGCAGGGAAAGAAGGACTGACCGAAATCCTTGCTGCTATTGCCGAATCAAAGCAAGGGTCATTCCTTGCGGTATTAAAGATTTTAGGTGAAGGTAACAGAAACCACTTATCTTTCCCAATGGAAGGCTATACCTTAGCGCTTGATTTCAAGTTAAACGACAAGCTATTTTCTTTGCTCGATCGACTAGACATCATAGTGAGAAAATATAAAGGCCGTTTGTATCTGTCGAAAGATGTCAGAATGTCAGCAGAGATGTTTAAAGCGGGATACCCTCAATGGGAAGAATTCCAAGCAGTAAGAAAAGAATATGGAGTAGATGAACTTTATCACTCGCTCCAGTCTAAACGGATAGGACTATAAATATCGTGCAAAACATTATCATTATTGGAGCAACTTCTGCAATGGCAAGAGAAGTTGCCAAGCTATACGCCAAAGAAAAAGCTAATCTCTATCTTATTGCTAGAGATACTTCAAGACTCGACATAATCAAGCAAGACCTTGTGGTAAGAGGTGCTAACACCATTCATACTGCACATTTTGATGCGAATCAGTTTGACTCGCATCAAGTTCTTATTGATCAAGCGTTCGATGCTTTAAGTCGTGTTGATGTACTGCTTGTGGCTTACGGAAGCCTGCCCAATCAAGAGCTTTGCCAAACTAATTCAATGAAGGCCATTGAAGAGTTAAATACCAATGGTATCAGTGTAATTTCACTTCTCACTTATGCAGCAACGAAAATGGAGCAACAAAAATCAGGAAACATAACGGTTATTACCAGCGTTGCAGGTGACAGAGGTCGTCAGTCAAATTACGTATACGGCGCAGCAAAAGGGATGGTTTCTACTTATTTACAAGGACTCGCTCAGAGGCTTAGTAAATCCGGTGTTCACGTCCTGGATATCAAGCCTGGATTTGTTGATACGCCAATGACAGCTGAGTTTGATAAAGGTGTGCTTTGGGCAAAGCCTGAAAAAGTCGCTCTGATTATCAAGAAAAGAATAAGTAATAAGGTCACTTTTTCTTACACACCTGCTTTTTGGTTTGTCATTATGACGATTATTAAGATTGTTCCAAAAGTAATTTTTAACAAGGTGAAATTGTGAGCGCATCTATAAAATTATTTTTAGTTTTTTTTATCGGGTATAGTTTAATACTTGTATTAGGGCTAATTGTTGATTGGCACTATGTCTGGAGCCATACAGGGTTTAACTTTACATCAATGACTTATCCATTTGGTGATATCAGAAATGTAACTAACTATAATAGCTTTATTGAATCAGGCTTAGATCCTAGATCGGATTTGTTCGTAAACAATGAAGGTCAAACCATCCCACCATTTAACTACCCTTCTTTTTGGTTAACATTTCCAATTTTAAATATAGATAACAAAGACACTATATACTTTGGTGTTTCATTTTTCATTCTATTCGCAATTGGAACATACCTGACACTAAAGATCAGGAACCGAATAGACTTCTTAGTTTATCTACCACTCCTTTTTTCACCAGTTGTGGCACTACTAATAGAAAGAGGAAATAATGACCAAGTTGCTTTCTTTTTCGTATCTCTATTCTGCTATTTTAATAAAAACAGAATAATACAAATGATTGCTTATTACTTTGCGTTCGCTGTAAAATTCTTCCCTGTGGTGATTATTGCGTCATTAACTGAAAAAGTTAATTTAAAGTCTATAAAGATTGGCCTATTAATTTTCTTGCCAGTTTCTTTATATATTTTAACAACTTACCCTGAAATAATAGATTTAGGAAAAGCCACTCCTGTATCCAGTTCATATTATGGGTATGGATGGAAAACCTACAGTTTAACTCTAAGTAACCATTTTAACCAGAACCTATTGAATTTGTTTTCTTTTATTTCTATTGCGTTTTTATTTCTATATTTCATACGTATTAATCCCAAAAAAACTTATACCAATTTTAGCAACCACGAATTGATAATGTTCACATCAGGACTCTTGATATACATAGCAACCTATATAATTGGAACTAGCTATGATTATCGACTTGTTTTTTTACTTCTAACCATCCCTACTTTATTAAAGTTAAATAATAAAGTTTCTATTCTAAGCATTATAATCATAGTTTTTTTATTTTGGAGCCACCAGTTTGTGCTAGCCTCTTTGAATCAAATTATTCACCACAACTCGTTCAAGTATCTAGCAGTTGCAACTCTCATAACTAAAGTAATTGCTCACTATGCTTTAATTTTACTTTTAATCTATAACTACAGAACGATTTTTGAACCTGTTTTTTTTAAGTGGAAATTAAATAATATGGCTTAGTCTATAGACTGCCATTATAAATATTAGTAATGGCAGTCTATTTAAAAGATAAACATTCAGATGAGTTGGAGTTAGTTACAAAATTATTAATAATAAAGTAGTGAACATTTTCTTTTTAACTTTACAGTTCTTTTAGCCTTTAATGACTTCGGCACAATTTAATAACAGGAACAAGAAAAGCTAAAACGAAATTTAGCTCTTATACACTACAGTAAAATAGATGAATTTCAGTATTTAATAATCTTTGTGTATTACGAAAAATCATTGAACCAACGACTCTTTTTAATCTAAGTAAATAGTAGGCTCATGTACAATAAATGCACTGACACGCTGAGGTTTCATTATTAAGTAAACTTTACATTGCCGCAAAAATTATTCAGATTGAATTTCTCAGAAACAACATAGAGCAGAACAGTGAAAGAATAAAGTACTATGTATCTAAGTGGGTCTATGAACTTAAAAAACTTTATTATGATACGTTCGTAGAAACACTATTGTTCAACCTGCTTCTATTTGATTATCTAAAATAGTTATTTAAACCTGACAATGCTCACAATGAAGAAGTGGTGATTTTAAGTTTAAACAAAGGTTCTAAAACCTTCAATCAGTTAAAAATGAATGGATATTAAACCATTTTTAGACCCTATCGATAGTTCTTCTTACCTGACAACATTATCTATTAAACAGGGAGTTGAACTACCATACGAAAAATATCACTAAAAAATCTAATAAAAACATTTATTTGAGCCACAATCCAACTTCACCAAACGTTCTAGAAAGTCGCTCAATCAGTACCAAACACCCTCGATTGAACGATTGATTATCTCGTTACCAGCTAGTTCAGAGCGTCGCTCACACCAATGAAATAAGTTAACCAATATCACTTAGCTAATTTAAAATTAGATATTACCTTAAGCTACAAGCAGAAACTAAAAGTAACATTCATGACTTGAGGTAAATATGAAACAAGCTCTGCTTACTCTGGCCGTACTTAGTACAGCTTCTATTACCACCTCTGTAATGGCTGGCAACAACCATGAGTCTAGATATGAAGGCGTGGAAGTAGGAATCCCTACTCTTTCTCACGACTACTATCTAGGTAAAGACTCTGGTGCTACGCATTACTGGCATGGTAATAACCAAGACATGACATGGATTGCAACTTCGGGCAATGACGCCTATCACGCTGACTCTGAAAAAGTTCACCCTGAGCTTACTGCTCACTCGAACAAAATGAAGAAAGGCATTTTCACTTACAAAGACAAATTTCACCAAGTATACGGATACGGGTTAACTTCTCCGATGATCGTTGATGGTGTCGACGGTCTTATCATTCTTGATCCGGTCGAGTCCGTCGACAAGATGCAAGCAGTAATGGAAGTATTTCGCGCAACCACAGGCAATTCGAAGCCTGTAGCCGCGGTTATGTACTCTCACTGGCATCCAGACCACTATGCCGGTGTACGTGGCATTGAAGGCGCTGAGAGCGCAAGCATCATTGCTCACGAAACCTTTATGAAGAATGTCGTGAAAGGATCAATGGGTGGTAATGGCCCTGCACTGGGTTTCCGTGTGGACTATTCGCTCGGTACGCTACTTAACGTAGAAGAAGATGGCCGAATTAACGGTGGTTTGGGTCCTGATTTCGAAATCCGCGAGCACAGCCTTATTGCACCAAACACCTTGGTTAAAGGGACTAATGGCGTTCTAAAAACCGTCATTGCTGGTGTTCAAATCGAGTTCAAACACGTTCCGTCAGAAGCGTCTGATGAAATTACAGCCTACTTCCCAGATTATAAGTTACTGTTTGGTTCTGAAGTGATCCAAGGTGAGAGCTTCCCTAACCTACATACCATTCGTGGTACTCAATACCGCGACCCAAGTATCTGGTACCCAGGAATTGATACGCTACGTGACTACAACGCACAAGCAATGATGCTTTCTCATGGCCGACCTGTTGTTGGTGCTGAGCATGTATCAAACACGCTTACTGCGTACCGTGACGCGATTCAATTTACGTACGACCAGTCGATCAAAGCTATCAATAATGGTGCTACGCAAGAAGATTTGATCCGTCAAATCAAACTGCCAGCGCACCTAGAAAATCACCCATGGTTGGGCGACTTTTACGGCTCTATTCGTCACGCTGCAAAACAGATATTTGTCGGCGAAATGGGTTGGTTTGATGGTGACCCGACGACGCTAAACCCTACCTACTCGGTCGAAGCATCCAAACGTTATGTAGAAATGGTTGGCGGCAAAGACGCAATGATGACACTGGCACAGCAAGCGTGTGACGACCAAGACTACCAATGGTGTGCTGAACTGGCGACTCACGCTGTTCGCATCGATTTGCAAGACATGGCACCTCGTGAGTTGAAAGCACACGCATTGCGTGAACTAGGCTACCGTGAAACCAATAACAACTGGCGTAACTGGTACCTCACCTCAGCTCAAGAGCTTGACGGTACTATCGACTACTCTAAAAAAATTAACCTACAAGCGCCTGACCTTATGGCCGAATTTGAGCCGGGGCAACTCGTAGGTGCGCTTCGCTTTAGCTTAAACGCTGAGCGCAGTGCCGATAAGCACTTCACTGTTGCTTTTGAGTTTAGTGATTACCAAGAAACTCACGCGGTTGAAGTTCGTCGGAGCGTTGCGCAGTTCCACCCTAACTTTGACGGAGACGCAAAAGCGACCGTTAAACTGACTAAGCCTGTTCTTCTTGGGCTGCTCGTTGGAAAAGTGGACTTTGTTAAGGCAATCGAGCAAGTCTACATCAAAGTCGATGGTGATGCCAAAGCAGTGTCTGAATTCTTCAGTCTGTTTGACAAGCCCGCTGAAAATCCAAAAATCACGCTTCGCTAAGCACGCTTAACATGCAGGCCTCGGCCTGCATGTTGTGTTTGTTTGCCAGCTTATCAGGGCAATTCTATGAAAAAATTTATAATCTTATGGGGAGCAATACTGCTGGCAGCAGTCCCCTACGTTTCTCGTGCATGTGGCGATGGTGTCGATATGTCGGTTCCGCATATTCATGATGAGCGCGCAATGCTCATTACATTGGAAAACGCCAAACATGACCCACTCAGAAACATAGATATCAACGACGTATTTGCAGGGCAACTTGCTCGCCCCCCCTCGGAGGCAGCAATAGAGCCCGAAAAAGATAATCAAGCTTCAGAGAAGACAACAGCCGGTTAGACCTAGAGAATCCCATCTTTATGTCTACTGGCTTTTGGTCTTTTATATAGGTACATAAAAAATGAAATTTTTAACGTCAACAATGCGGGTACTGTTTACCATTTTAATGGTTTTACTCAAGTTTTCCGCGTTTATGATTGCGATGTTCGCAGGTGCATATTTACTCGCACCTATGGGCACAATTAACTCCAAAAATGTCGACTTATCGTCCTTTACCAGCACCCCCAACGAAATGATGATGGTGTTGTTTAATTCTGAATATTTCAGTGGCTATTTGTTTTCGGTGACCATCGCGTTAGTGGCCTTTATTGCCTACTTAATGTGGCAGCTTCACGAAGTGGCAGTACACCGAGCAGAAGAGAACCGCAGCGCCCATGTACAATTGGTGTTTGCGCTCTCCTTATGTGGACTCTTCCTGCACAAGGCATGGTGGGTACTGGCCATTATTATCGCCTTCACCAATTGGAGACAGATTGGTATTGGGATGTCGGACGTGATCCGTCGAGGTTACTCTTGGCCGAGCGACCATATTAACACCGACACATCACTGACGGAGCGATAACCGATGAAAGAAGTAATGATCCCTTATATCTTGATCATGTGGATATTGGTTTCAACCGGTGCCATTAAATGGAACTTTCGCAACGGTAGCTGGATTGTATCCAGCGGCATTTTTATCCTAGTGGTTCTTGGCGTGCTTTCGCGACTTTGGGCGCCCGTCGATATGACTTCATCAAGCACAGTAAAAGCGCCACATGCGGTATTATCCCCACTGTTTCGTGAACAGATCGATACCATTCACGTCAATCACAATCAACACGTAAACAAAGGGGATGTCATTTACACCTTGGTCGATGTGAACTCTACAGCCGACCTTGAGAAAATTAATGCCTCCATTGTGCAGCAGCAAGAATCTATTGCTCAAATGAAGAGAGATCTTCAGCGCTCAAAAACGTCGCCGACCATTTTTAAGCAGCGTGATGTAGAGAGTTACAACTCTCAGTTGCGTATTGCCAACGCCAATTTACTCTCTCTACAAGCCGATTTAGAACAGGCTGAGTTTGAGCAAGAGCGCAAAACCATTCGTGCACCATTTGATGGTCAAATTGCCGTGGTCAACGTCGCTGACGGAAGTCGAACAGGTAATATGCACATTTTTGACACTTCACGAAAGTTCATGGAAATGCGCATTCCTGATCAAAGCTACCGCTACGTCGAGGCAGGCCAATTTGCAGAGTTTTACGTGGATGCATTTCCTGGTGAAGTGTTTCGCGCTAGAGTTCACAGCGTAACAGCCGGAACTGGCGAGGCCACTGTATCGGCTATGCAAGGAACACAAAGCGTGCAGCAGCATGTCGCCGCTAATATGGGGACTCATGGCCGAACAGTGATCTTAGAGCTGATAGAGCAAGAAGGTAAAGTCATCCCTATCGGCGCGACAGGCGCGGCATGGATTTCGGCCAATAAGCCGCACCCATTTTTCGGTTTTATTGACGTAATTGGAGCGGCAACAGTCAGGCTTCAGTCTTACAAGTCTTACCTAAACGCTATGTAGATCGTTGCCATGCAATGGGCGACATAATCCATTGAGTTCGCACAACCACTTCACACCCAAAAGCCAGTCATCTCATTGAATGGCTTTTTTAACAGTCTATATCCTTCATTTCAGCCTTAATGTTATGTTCCAAACCCATCTAAAAAATCGATAGGTTCTATTTTTTTCAAAAAAAAGATCACTGCTAAAGTCGCCTCCTCAATCACCACCATCGAAGAACTAGAGGCTTAAATGAAAAAAGCAATCCTGGGAACCACCGTTGTTGCACTATTATCAGCAGGAAGCGTATCAGCAGAAGGACTAACTGGGGGGCTAGAAGTAGACTACAAATCGCAGGCGAAAGAGTCACGCGACGTACAAAAAGATAACAGCGGTGCAAAGCTGTTTATGAAATACAACAATGTTGGCCTTTCAGCAAAAACCAACATTAAAGGGGTTAGCGAATATAACCTCAACTACACCCACAAGCTAAATGACAGTAACGTCTTTGTTAAAGGTGAATACGAACTTGTCGACAAAACCGGCAATCTTTCTAACACCAATAAGTTTGGCCTTACCGTGGGAACCACCTTTGCCGACACCATCAATACCTCTTTCCGTTTTCGTAAAGATCTTGATGAAAAAGCGTCAGCAATGGGCAAACAAAGCGATATCTCACGCGTCGATTTTGCGCTTGGAAATCAGTTTGAGAATGTTCACTTCAACACCAAAATTATTGGGCAACATCAACATAATAAAGCCAGTCTAGGCGCTGGAGCGGACGATCAAATCTTCAACTATGAGGCTCGTATGACGTTTAACGGTATTAGTGATGTCTTCATCCCTTACGTAGAATTGAGCAATGAGGCCAATTTCCAAAACAAAAATCGCGAAACATTTTCTAAAGTAGGTGTAGTGTTTAAGTTCTAAGCGTCTCACTCACTAACTGACCCTTTTTGCCGCCTTTTCATCCGCATAGTCCTTACCCCCAGATGGGGCGGCATCCTAACTCATCGACCTGTTTCCGTGTAAACTTGCTTAGTTCTCACTGTCGAAATCCCCAAGAAATTTGACCTATCCCTCGAACTACAAACTACCCCTTAATGGTTAGCATATGATTGTGCAGCCTGCACAGCGAACATGCACCAAGATCACACCCCGCAAATAGACAAACAGCTAAAGCACTGTTTATTAAGTGATTTCCAAGTTGGCACGCTACTTGTTCTAGTGTAATTAACTTCAGATGCAAACCAGACACCTAGCATCAAAAGATTACTCAACGGTAGCTGCAGCGAAAAGGAGATTTGCTATGCCTAAGACAACTCTTAACACTTTATCCCATTCTCAACACAAGAGCGGACGTATTGCTAAATTTGCACTGTCAACCAGCGCGGTTTTAGGCCTATGTATGCAAGTGGCTTGGGCCGACCTTGGCGAGCCCGAAATCGAAGACCTAAAGTTTGGGTTCATTAAATTAACCGACATGGCGCCACTCGCCGTAGCCTACGAAAATGGTTACTTCGAAGACGAAGGCCTGTATGTCACCCTAGAAGCACAAGCGAACTGGAAAGTGCTATTAGACCGCGTAATCGATGGCGAACTTGACGGTGCACACATGCTCGCGGGACAACCACTTGGAGCAACAATTGGTATCGGTACTCAATCGCCAATCATTACCGCCTTCTCAATGGATCTAAACGGTAACGCGATTACCGTATCTAACGATATTTGGGAACAAATGGAACAGCACGTTCCTAAACAAGCCGATGGTAAGCCGCAGCACCCTATTAAAGCCGACGCCCTTAAACCTGTTGTTGAAAGCTACCTTGACGACGGTAAGGCCTTTAACATGGGAATGGTATTCCCCGTTTCTACCCATAACTACGAACTTCGCTACTGGCTAGCTGCTGGTGGTATTCACCCTGGGTTTTACGCGCCAAAAGCGGGAGACAACAGTGGCCAACTTGAAGCCGATGTTTTGCTTAGCGTAACACCACCACCGCAAATGCCTGCCACAATGGAAGCAGGCACGATCTATGGTTACTGTGTAGGCGAACCGTGGAACCAACAAGCCGTGTTTAAAGGCATTGGCGTTCCTGTCGTTACCGATTATGAAATTTGGAAAAACAACCCTGAAAAAGTATTCGGTGTATCGAAAAGCTGGGCTGAAGAAAATCCAAACACCCATATTCGCGTCGTAAAAGCGATGATTCGAGCTGCTCATTGGTTGGATGAAAATGACAACGCAAACCGTCCAGCGGCGGTTGAAATACTCGCGAAAAGTGAATACGTAGGAGCGGACGCCGAAGTTATTGCCAACAGTATGACGGGTACCTTTGAATACGAAAAAGGTGACAAGCGAGACGTACCTGATTTTAACGTGTTCTTCCGTCATAACGCGACTTACCCGTACTACAGTGATGCTATTTGGTACCTAACCCAAATGCGCCGCTGGGGACAAATCCCAGATCAGAAATCGGATGAATGGTACATGGATATCGCGAAAAGCGTTTATCGTCCAGACATCTACCAACAAGCTGCCGAAGCACTTATCGACGATGGCGTATTGAGCGCGAGCGATTTCCCTAACTTCACAGAAGAAGATGGTTTCCGCGCACCGCAAACGCATTTCATCGACAACATAGTTTACGATGGCAAGCAACCTAACGCCTACCTAGAGAAGTTCTCTATCGGTCTAAAAGGAAAAGATGAGGTGTAATCACCCTCATTGATACAGAGGCTCATGATGAGCCTCTCAAGGAAAGAATTTAGGAGTAAATTATGGCGAGCAATGTCATTTCATTAATGCCCTTTAAAGGGGCGGTAACAAGTCGCTCAAAAGTGTTACTGTTACCCATCATAGGTATTGCGTTGTTCTTGATGATTTGGCATATGTCCGCCAAACAAGTACAAACATCATTGGGTACACTTCCAGGCCCAATACAAACCTTCAGTCAGTTTTCTAACTTAGTCGATGAGCACTTTGCAGAGCGCGAAAAAGAAGTCGCGTTCATAGAGAGACAAGAAGTTCGCAACGCTGCTAAGCTTGAAAAAGATCCTAATGCGACGGTAAAAATTCGTCCGTATACCGGAAAGCCGACGTTCTTCGATCAAATTCTCACCAGTTTGTTTACTGTGGCTTGTGGATTCATTTTGGCCTCTGTGATTGCCATTCCGCTGGGAATACTGCTTGGCCTAAACCAGTCTCTCTACCAAGCATTTAACCCCATAATCCAGTTGCTCAAGCCGGTTTCACCTCTAGCTTGGTTACCTATTGTTACCATGGTTGTGAGTGCCACGTATGTAAGTAGCGATCCGCTGGTTGCCAAATCGTTTGTAAACTCATTGCTTACGGTCGCTTTATGTAGCCTATGGCCAACTTTGATCAACACCGCAGTGGGTGTAACTAGCGTGGACAAAGACCTAGTGAACGTCAGTCGCGTACTGCGTCTATCATGGTGGAAACACATCACCACCATCGTTTTGCCTTCAGCCATTCCTATGGTGTTTACCGGCCTTCGACTGTCGTTAGGTATTGCGTGGATGGTATTGATCGCCGCAGAAATGCTGGCGCAAAACCCAGGCCTTGGTAAGTTTGTATGGGACGAGTTCCAAAACGGAAGCTCTGCGTCACTTGGCCGAATTATGGTTGCGGTGATCACCATCGGTTTCATCGGTTTGTTGCTAGACCGAGGGATGCTTGCACTTCAAAAACGAATGTCATGGGATAAGAGCCAAGACTTGCGCTAGGTAAAAGGAATTATTATGTCAAAGTTAATGTTAGATCTTGCGCAACTTGGAATGCGTTTCCCCACCCCAAAGGGCGAGTTTGTTGCGCTGCGCGATGTAAACCTAAAGATTAAACAAGGTGAGTTCGTCTCGCTCATTGGTCACTCGGGCTGTGGTAAATCAACGGTGCTGAACTTAGTGGCTGGCTTGCTCGACGCAACAGATGGTGGCGTGATTGTCGATGGACGCGAAGTGGATGGACCGGGTCCTGAGCGCGCCGTCGTCTTTCAAAACCACTCACTATTGCCTTGGTTAACGGTATATCAAAACGTCGAACTTGCCGTTAAACAAGTGGCGAAAGGAAAAAGCAAAGCTGAAGTAAAAGAGTTGGTAGAGCACTATTTAGAGCTTATCCAAATGCAACATGCGTCGGACAAAAAGCCTGATGAAATCTCGGGCGGAATGAAGCAGCGTGTTGGTATCGCCCGCGCTTTGGCCCTCCAGCCCAAAGTTCTGCTTATGGATGAACCTTTTGGTGCACTCGATGCGTTGACTCGCGCGCACTTACAAGACTCACTAATGCGGATCCAAGCGGAACTTAACAACACCGTAATCATGATCACTCACGATGTCGACGAAGCGGTCTTGCTGTCGGATAAAATTGTGATGATGACCAATGGACCTGCAGCGACTATCGGGGAAGTTTTGGATATAGAACTAGACCGTCCTCGTAATCGAGTGGTGTTGGCCGAAGATGCTATGTATCAGAAATATCGCCAATCGGTACTCAAGTTCCTTTACGAGAAGCAAAGCAAGGTGGAGCCTCTTGTCACTAAAGAGCCCGCTAAAAGCGAAACCAAACCGACTGCTAAAAGCGCTTAATACCCGTTAATGGTCTTTCGATAATCTTGCTCCTCCCCCTATATCGAAGACCTAAAAAAACCTATTACTTGAACTGACCCCCAATAGTTGGACACCAATTATTGGGGGTCTTTTTATGTCCAAATACAGCAGAGCATTAAAATGCTCTATAGCTAAACAATATCTACAAGGCGAAGGTTCATCTGAAGAGC
>NZ_JAFEUM010000007.1 GCF_016900875.1 Vibrio ulleungensis | reverse complement strand
CGAGACTAGAACGTTGATAGGCAGGGTGTGTAAGTGCTGCGAGGCATTGAGCTAACCTGTACTAATTGCCCGTGAGGCTTAACCATACAACACCCAAAGGGTTTTGATGGACTCAAATAAGAATATTGAATGTGTGATAACTTTTACTCTCTGTTATAGAGAAGCAGCTTTCCGAATTTTAAAATTTTGCTTGGCGACCATAGCGTTGTGGACCCACCTGAACCCATGCCGAACTCAGAAGTGAAACGCAATAGCGCCGATGGTAGTGTGGGGTTTCCCCATGTGAGAGTAGGACATCGCCAGGCTTTAAATTAAAGTGATACTTGCTTAGGCGAGTAATACCACTGCGGAGTGGTAGTTCAGTTGGTTAGAATACCGGCCTGTCACGCCGGGGGTCGCGGGTTCGAGTCCCGTCCACTCCGCCACCATTAGAAAAACCCAGTACGAACGTGCTGGGTTTTTTGCTATTTATCATTTGCTCATTTAATCAACTGCTTACGACTTACTACCGTTACATTCCGCTGTCGCGAAATGGGACGGTATCAGCGGAATCAGGTCGATACCGGCCCGTTTGCGCACGTGCAAACGTACCGGTAGCAAAATGGACTGCCCCAATACTTCATTATCTCATTCTCACGGTAAAAGATTTTTACAACACAATATGTCATTCAACCAAGCCCTCTTTCTACCAGTAACTTCTACTAAATTACGGCTCGACATTAATACCTTGATCATATAGATTGGAAGTATAGACGTCTAAACGCTTATAGGAAGAGCATGCCGATTCGAATTCCAGACAAATTGCCCGCAGCAGAAACGCTACAAGAAGAAAATATCTTTGTTATGAGCGAGTCTCGCGCATCGACACAGGAAATACGTCCACTAAGAGTTCTGATCTTAAACTTGATGCCAAAGAAGATCGAAACAGAAACGCAATTTCTTCGCTTGCTATCCAATAGTCCTTTGCAAGTCGATGTTGAACTGCTTCGTATAGACAATCGACCTAGCAAGAACACACCAGAAGAGCATTTAGATACGTTTTATCGTCAGTTTGAAGCAGTGAAGCAGCGCAACTTTGATGGATTGATTATCACTGGAGCACCTTTGGGCTTGGTTCAGTTTGAAGATGTCATTTACTGGGATCACCTCCAAAGCATAATGGATTGGGCTAAAGATCATGTAACCTCAACACTCTATGTATGTTGGGCAGCTCAGGCCGGCCTTAAATTGCTGTTTGATTTGCCAAAACGTACACGAAAGCAAAAACTATCTGGCGTGTATCATCATCAAATTCACGACCCGCACCACTCACTTTTACGAGGTTTTGATGATGAGTTCTTGGCTCCTCATTCCAGGTATGCGGACTTTTCACCAGAGTTTTTGAGCGAACAAACTGACCTCGATATACTGGCAACCTCGGAGCAAGCAGGCGTCTACTTGGCATCAACTAAGGACAAGCGCAATGTCTTTGTTACTGGTCACCCAGAATATGAATCACATACCTTACATCATGAGTATGTACGTGATGTCGGTGAAGGTATGGAGCCGGATGTCCCAGTGAACTATTATCCAAACAATGATCCCGAACAATCTCCACGAGCAAGTTGGAGAAGTCATGGGCACCTATTGTTCAGTAACTGGCTTAACTATTGTGTTTATCAGCAAACACCTTACGATTTGGACCATTTCTCGGAAGAGAACTTTACGAAAGACGAATAGTCGCGAAGCAATAACACGCAAAACTATAATGATGATCACCAAGATCAGTATTCGCGACTACAGACAGACATGATGACTTCAAGGATAAGCAGTACAGTGTTAGAACGTTCTATATTAGAAGCCGAATTAAAAAAGCGCATTCATATCATTGACGGTGGTATGGGGACAATGATTCAAGGATACTCCCTAGAAGAAGAGGACTATCGTGGCGAACGCTTTTCTGATTGGCACAGTGACTTAAAAGGGAATAATGATCTGCTGGTGTTAACACAACCGCAGATCATTAAATCTATTCACAATCAGTACCTAGAAGCGGGTGCCGATATTCTTGAAACCAACACGTTTAATGCCACAACCATTGCCATGGCCGATTACGACATGGAATCGTTGAGTGCAGAGATAAACATCGCAGCAGCAAGATTAGCTCGTGAAGCAGCGGATGAATGGACAGCTAAAACACCGCATAAGCCACGTTATGTTGCCGGTGTATTAGGTCCGACCAACCGCACCTGCTCCATCTCTCCAGATGTAAATGATCCAGGCTATCGTAATGTTTCCTTTGATGAGTTAGTTGAAGCTTATAGCGAATCAACCAGAGCGCTCATTGAAGGAGGTTCAGACCTAATTCTTATTGAGACTATCTTCGATACGTTAAATGCAAAAGCTTGTGCTTTCGCCGTTGACTCAGTGTTTGAAGAAATTGGTCGAAAACTCCCTGTCATGATTTCGGGAACCATTACCGATGCTTCAGGACGAACCTTGTCAGGGCAAACTACAGAAGCTTTCTATAATGCCTTAAGACACGTTGAGCCTATTTCGTTCGGTCTAAACTGTGCTCTAGGGCCAGATGAACTGCGTCAATATGTAGAAGAGCTTTCTAGGATCAGTGAAACCTTTGTTTCTGCGCACCCTAATGCGGGTCTGCCTAATGCCTTCGGTGAATATGACCTAGAAGCGGAAGAGATGGCTTCTCACATCAAGGAGTGGGCTGAAGCTGGATTCTTAAACTTAGTGGGTGGCTGTTGTGGTACCACACCTGAGCATATACGACAGATGTGCATCGCGGTAGAACAAGTCACACCTCGAGCCCTTCCAGACATAAAAGTTGAATGCCGATTATCGGGTCTTGAACCACTGAGTATTGCCAAAGAATCACTGTTTGTGAATGTTGGCGAAAGAACCAATGTAACAGGCTCTGCACGTTTTAAGCGTTTAATCAAAGAAGAGCTGTACGATGAGGCGTTAGAAGTCGCTAGGCAGCAGGTCGAGAACGGTGCTCAGATCATCGATATCAACATGGATGAAGGCATGTTGGACGCTGAAGCCTGTATGGTACGTTTCCTAAACTTATGTGCGTCTGAGCCTGAAATTTCAAAAGTCCCAATTATGGTTGACTCTTCTAAGTGGGAAGTTATCGAAGCCGGCTTGAAGTGTATTCAGGGCAAGGGCATTGTTAACTCAATTTCTCTCAAAGAAGGCAAACAGAAGTTCGTTGAGCAAGCCAAGCTGATCCGCCGCTACGGCGCTGCAGTGATTGTAATGGCGTTCGACGAAGTCGGGCAAGCTGACACCAGAGAGCGAAAACTAGAAATCTGTACTGAGGCCTACCGAGTTTTAGTTGATGAGGTTGGTTTTCCTCCAGAAGATATTATTTTTGACCCTAACATTTTTGCGGTTGCGACAGGTATTGATGAGCATAACAATTACGCCGTCGATTTCATTGAAGCGGTTGCAGACATTAAGCGAGACCTACCCCATGCGATGATTTCAGGTGGCGTGTCCAATGTGTCATTTTCGTTTAGGGGCAATAACTATGTCCGTGAAGCCATCCATGCCGTGTTCTTATACCACTGTTTTAAAAATGGTATGGACATGGGGATCGTTAACGCAGGGCAATTAGAAATCTATGACAATGTCCCTGATAAACTGCGCGAAGCGGTTGAAGATGTTGTGCTTAATCGACGTGATGATGGTACAGAGCGTCTATTAGATATTGCGGCAGAATACGCCGGTAAAGGTGTAGGTAAAGAAGATGATGCCAGCGCATTAGAGTGGCGTGGTTGGGAAGTTGAAAAACGCCTAGAGCATGCACTTGTTAAAGGGATCACCGAGTTTATTGTCGAGGATACAGAAGAAGCGCGTGCTAAAGCAAGCAAACCACTTGAAGTGATCGAAGGTCCGTTAATGGACGGTATGAATGTGGTCGGCGACTTATTTGGCGAAGGCAAAATGTTCTTACCTCAAGTGGTAAAATCTGCGCGAGTAATGAAGCAGGCTGTTGCCTACCTCGAACCATACATTGATGCCGAAAAACAAGCTGGGCAAACTAACGGCAAGATTTTGCTCGCGACAGTCAAAGGTGATGTTCACGATATCGGCAAGAACATTGTCGGCGTAGTGCTTCAGTGTAATAACTACGAAATCATCGATCTTGGCGTCATGGTATCTTGTGAAAAAATACTCAAAGTCGCGAAAGAAGAAAACGTCGACATCATCGGACTTTCGGGGTTAATCACCCCATCTTTGGATGAGATGGTGCATGTCGCCAAAGAGATGGAGCGTCAAGGTTTTGATTTACCGCTGTTAATTGGTGGTGCAACAACCTCTAAAGCCCATACAGCTGTTAAGATAGAGCAAAACTACTCACAGCCTGTGGTATACGTGAATAACGCTTCACGGGCCGTAGGCGTGTGTTCGTCTTTGCTATCGAGCGAACGTAAGCCTGAATTTGTCGAAAAGCTAGCACTTGATTATGACCGAGTGCGCGATCAGCACGCCAGAAAGAGACCTAAATCGAAACCCGTTACCCTTGATGTCGCGCGCCAAAATGCAGTCGACATCGATTGGCAAAGCTATAAACCACCGGTTCCAAATACTTTAGAGCCCGTAGTTATTGAAAATATCGACATCACAATACTGCGTGAGTATATCGACTGGACTCCGTTCTTCATGACCTGGAGTTTAATGGGTAAATATCCAGCGATCTTAAACCACGAAGAAGTTGGCGAAGAAGCAAAGCGCTTGTTCAAAGATGCAAATGACTGGTTAGATAAAATCGAGAAAGAAGGGTTGCTTAAAGCCAGTGGTATGTGTCAATTGTTCCCCGCGAACCGTGTGGATGATGACATAGAGGTTTACACAGACGAAACTCGTACCGTTGTCGCCAAGACCCTGTTTAACCTTCGACAGCAAACAGAGAAGAAAAAAGGGGCGAACTATTGCATCAGTGATTACGTAGCCCCTAAATCATCGGGTGTTGCTGACTATATTGGCGCGTTTGCGGTGACGGGTGGCATTGGCGAGCGTGAATTAGCCGACAGCTACAAAGCACAAGGTGACGATTACAATGCCATTATGGTTCAAGCGGTTGCTGACCGACTAGCAGAAGCGTTTGCGGAGTACTTACATCAGCAAGTAAGAATTAAGCATTGGGGTTATGCCGCGGATGAAAATCTGAGTAACGATGACCTTATCCGTGAAAAATACCAGGGCATTCGACCAGCACCTGGCTATCCAGCTAATCCTGAGCACACTGAGAAAGGGAGCTTATGGGAGCTGATGAATGTTGAGCAAACCATCGGTATGGAGTTGACGTCGAGCTACGCAATGTGGCCGGGTGCATCGGTCTCTGGCTGGTACTTCTCACACCCAGACAGTCGTTACTTCGCGGTAGCTCAAATTCAACAAGACCAACTGGAAAGTTATGCTGAGCGTAAAGGGTGGGATCTTGTCGAAGCTGAAAGGTGGCTAGGCCCTAACCTGTAATTGAAAAAAGAGCAGGTGATTACCTGCTCTTTTTAGTTCGAACGTTAGAGTTTTGAGCGCTACTCAAATAGCTCTTGATGCAGCTGCTGAACCGCCAATCGTGCATCGGACTCCGCCATTAGAAAACACAAGTTGTGATTACTTGCTCCGTAGCAAATCATTCGTAAATTGTACTCTTCTAAGGTGCTGAAGATCTGCTTAGCGGTACCGCGTGCTTGGCCCATATTGTTCCCTATAAGCGCAACTAAGCTAAGATTTTGTTCGACCTTAACCGAGCATAGTTGCTCAAGCTCAGCTTGTGCGGCTATAGGTAACTGTGGTGCACCACCAGCGGTGTTGGTTTGATCCAAAGTGAGAGAGACGCTCACTTCTGACGTCGTAATTAAATCCACCGATACTTTATGTTTTGCCAATATTTGAAAGACCTCGGCCAAAAAACCGTAGGCTTGATACATATTGATGCTTTTGAGCGTAACCATTGTTTGGTTTCCGCGTAAGGTCAACGCTCTAAATAGCGGTGCGCTAGCAACGCGATCACGGATCCAAGTTCCACCTTGTTCTGGCGCTTTGGATGAACCTACAAATACCGGAATATGGTGGCGAAGTGCAGGCAAAAGCGTTGAAGGGTGCAATATTTTGGCACCAAAGTTAGCGGCCTCAGACGCTTCACTAAAGCTGATTTCTGGTATCGGCTTCGCAGCTGGTGCAATTCGTGGATCGGTGGTGTAAATACCAGGGACGTCGGTCCATATTTCCAGACCAGCGGCATTAATGGCCTCAGCAATCAGCGCAGCACTGTAATCACTGCCACCGCGGCCTAGTGTTGTTGTAGACCCTTCTGAGTCCGAGCCAATAAACCCTTGTGTAATAACGACGGATTGCTCGCACAATGGCGAAAGTAGCTTTTGAGCCTGCTCGCGGGTTTGCTCAAGGTCTGGCTCTGCACTGCCAAACAGTGAGTTGGTTTTCAATACGTCTCGAATATCAAATCGAAGTGACTCGACACCATGCTCAACAAAGACTTGTGTGAGAAGGTGAGTAGACATTAACTCACCGCAAGAGACTAAATGATCCGTCAGTTTTAAGTTGGGCTGCAAAGAAGCGGATTCAGCCGCTTGAGTGATACTGACGATGATCTCGTCTATTGCCTCAGTAACTTCACTCGGCTGTTGCAGCTGATCGATCACGGCTACATGAATGCCTCGAATTTTTTCAATAATGCTGCTTCGCTCGTTAGGATCAGCAACGCCATTGGCAAGTTCAACGAGAAGATTAGTTACACCAGAGCAAGCGCTGCTGACGACAAGTTTTGTATAGGGGTTGTTTTTGACAATGGCTGCACAACGGCTCATTGCTGTAAAGTCGGCGACACTGGTACCACCGAATTTAGCGACATTGAATGCGCTCACGCGAATCTCCTAATTCCTTTAGACATGGCAAAATAATGTAGATGCAGAGAAAAGGAGCGTGGGAGTCACGTAAATTCTTAGAAGCTCATCGCTCTTTGGATTGAGCGACAGTTGCTAGGATTCAACCTAAACACCCGATATCGACTTTCCCCAAAATCAACACCTCGGCACTGCTCCCCCTGAGTAATTTGTTTTGGAGTGGGGCTCCACAAACTACCTACCTGGGCAATGCTCCTCTTCTGCATTTGATGTCTTCATTGAACTTGCTCAGCATAGTTATGTCAATGCTGATTAGCTTGAATTTGCAAATAAATTAAAAATATGATGTGGTAGGACCACTACTAGAGTCGTATATAAATTCAGCGACCAACTTTTTACCCTTAATCTACCCAACGTGAAACAGGAAAAGTTATGCACATAGAGAGCTTCTACCCACCTAAGCGCACCCTTATGGGCCCAGGACCATCAGACATATCCCCTCGAGTACTTCAATCCTTAAGTCGTCCAACTGTGGGACACCTTGATCCCCTGTTTATAAAGATGATGGATGAAGTGAAGTCGTTACTGCAGTATGCCTTTCAAACTAAAAACGAATTTACTATAGCTGTTTCTGCACCTGGGAGTGCAGGGATGGAGACCTGCTTTGTCAATTTGATAGAGCCAGGTGACAAAGTAATAGTTTGTCGTAATGGGGTGTTTGGCGAAAGGATGCGTGAAAATGTAGTTCGAGTTGGCGCGGAAGCGATCCTTGTCGACAACGAGTGGGGCGAACCAGTTGACCCACATGCCGTTGAGAAGGCACTACAAAACAATCCTGGAGTAAAAGCCGTAGCCTTTGTTCATGCCGAAACCTCTACCGGGGCACTCAGTGATGCCAAATCCATCGCTGCTATTGCGCAGCAATTTGGCGCATTGAGCATTGTTGATGCGGTAACGTCTTTAGGTGGCGTATCGCTTTTGGTCGACGAGTGGGGGCTAGATGCTGTCTATTCCGGCAGCCAAAAATGCTTATCTTGTGTGCCGGGCTTGTCACCTGTCACTTTCTCCCCTAAAGCTGTAGAGGTTATGAGTCAAAGAAAATCTCCAGTGCAAAGTTGGTTTTTAGACCAAAGTTTAGTCTTAGCTTACTGGAGTGGGGAAGGTAAACGTAGCTATCACCATACTGCGCCTGTTAATAGCCTTTATGCGCTGCATGAAGCGTTAGTGCTATTGCACACTGAAGGTTTAGAAAGTGCGTGGCAAAGACACAGCGATATGCATGAAAAGCTTAAGAAGGAGCTTGAATCTCTCGGTATTGAGTTTGTCGTGAATGAAGAGCACCGCTTGCCTCAACTCAATACAGTAAAGATCCCTGCTGGTGTCGATGACGCTCAAGTAAGAAACCAGTTGCTGCAGCAATTTAACTTAGAAGTGGGCGCTGGTCTTGGAAAGTTTTCCGGCAATGCATGGCGGATTGGCCTAATGGGTTATGGCGCTCGAGAAGAGAATATTGCATTGTGCATACAAGCTTTGCGCGAAGTCTTATCCCAATCGAAGTAATTAATTGGTCCGAAATTTGTGACGGAGAAATCGCTGAGAATAAGGCAAAAATTGCTGTAGGTAGTTAGTCTACCTACAAAATCTTTAACGCCGTTATCAGTGATTTTAACGAGCAAGTATGATCAGGTAATTGCTTTGGTTGGTATTACCCAGATAAAGACTATTGAGGGGCCCATTATGGCTCCTTTTTACTGTTGCTCTGCCATAGAGTTCACGGCAGCAGACTCTGCTGCGCTGTTAATAGCGTTGAATTTGCTGATCACTTCATCAATATCATAGTTTGGAAACAGGTACTTTGATTCCTCACGAATTCTCTGAGCATTCGTAGGTTGATCAAGACCTTCATAAGCCATAACCATGTTTGCGTAGAAAGCAGGGCGTGGAGTTAGTTTAACTTGCTCAAGTGACCAATCGACAAAGCGTTGCAGCAAGTCGTGGTTTCCCGTTTTAAGCCCAATACTGAGTAAGTGTGCATGAATGTCCCAGTCCAAACGAAGCTGCCACACGATGGGGTTGGTTACTTGGTCAAGAAGTTGAGGAACCGGTTTTTGGGCGTATTCGAATTTTCTTAATATATGGTTCGATTGAAGCGTTGTCGCCATAAATACGACGATGACTATCGGTAACACAAGACTGGATATTTTGCATGCAGAGCTACTAAATGAGCTTATGGTCGCGGTCTTATATCGCCCTGACTTTTGGTCAACCCAATAAAGTAAAACGATAAATGTAATCCAATGGATCGCTGAGTGGTAAAACGGATACTCCAACTGAGCGTGAAAAGCGATAGGCAGTAATAACGCAAAAATGGCCAACCTAGTACCGTGCCGTAATGACATGATGCGTTGAAGCGTAATCAGGGTCACCAACAAGATAGCGATAATCGGCAAGATACCGCCTTCAACCCCCCAAAACATTATTTCGTTGTGCGGGTGATCCAGTGATGGAATACCCGGTGGATAATCGTTATTGAGTTGATGTTGTCGGGCCGTATATAGAATATATTGCGACTCGAATTGTCCATAACCATATCCACTGATGGGTTTTTCTATCATCATATCTATGGTTTGTGGAAAGGTGATGTTTCGTGCACCTTTTAGGCTGAGCTTATCTTCCACAAAGTCACTTTGCCCGCCATTACTGAGTAACACCGATCCCAGTGCTAGCCCAATTGCCAATGCTGATAGCCAAAAGGTAACGCGTCGTTTGGTAGAAAAACGAACTAAATAGGGGATGATCAAAACCACCCCGATAGATGCAGCTATCCAACCTGTTCTTGATGCAAGAACTACAATCAATGGCACCGAAATGATAGGTATGGAGTAGAGAAATAACGTTTTACGCAATCGTGAGTCATACTTTTTTTGAGGTTGCCTTGCTAACAGATATCCGGATACGATCAGTCCAGTTGCAAGAAAGCTAGCCATTACATTAGGCTGCTGAAAGATACCATAGGGTCTATTTTTGAGAGTGTTGTAGCCGAACAGATTCCCAGGCTCTAAGACCAAATATTGAATCACACCAAAAATGCTTTCAATAAAGGCTGCGATCACGATAAACCACAATAGGCGCTGGCGTTGTGCGTTCGAGAACCTAAATTGTTGAAACAATAAGAACAGCAGAAAACCTGCCCATAAACCGATCAAGCGGCTTGTCGCGTTAAAGCCCGACTCTAACGAGTATAGAGCTGGAACTGTTAGCAGAATACAGCCGACCAGTAATATTAGGGTTAGCTTGGTATAACGAACATAGCCACTACGCGCTATTTGATACAACCCAACTCCGAATGCCCCTGACATGCAAATCCATGTTGCAGGGTTAAATGAAAGCATTAGGCCAGAGCCACCTGGGTTACGCATGAAGTAATGCATACCCAATATAAAGGTAAGGCCGATATAGAATAGGAAGCGATTATTTAGCGGCAGGGTAACGGGCTTTCTGTCTAGCTGTGTACCTTGAGTGATCAGTGTGGCCATTACTTTCCTATAGTGCATCCCTAACGGTGGAATGCACTATAGTAATAGATATTAGCGAGATAACATAGGTTTAAGGAAAGTCGCAGTGTGAGAACCTTTCACTTTAGAAACTTTCTCAGGCGTGCCTTGAGCGATGATCTCACCACCACCACTGCCGCCTTCGGGGCCGAGGTCGACAATCCAGTCAGCGGTTTTGATCACATCCAGATTATGCTCAATGACCACAACGGTGTTGCCATGGTCACGTAGACGGTGCAGAACGGTTAACAGCAATTGGATATCATGGAAGTGAAGCCCTGTTGTTGGTTCATCTAAGATATACAGTGTTTTACCTGTATCGCGTTTAGATAATTCACGCGCAAGCTTCACTCGTTGCGCTTCGCCACCAGATAGTGTTGTCGCAGCTTGCCCTAATCGTACATAAGACAAGCCGACGTCCATAAGCGTTTGAAGTTTACGCGCCATCACAGGAACAGGTTCAAAGAACTTATGCGCATCTTCAACCGTCATCTCTAGAACTTCATGGATAGATTTTCCTTTGTACTTCACTTCTAGAGTTTCGCGGTTGTAACGCTTGCCTTTACAGGAGTCACATGGCACATACACGTCTGGCAAAAAGTGCATTTCTACCTTTAATACACCGTCACCTTGGCAAGCTTCACAGCGTCCACCCCTAACGTTAAAGCTAAATCGACCGAGTTTATAACCCCTTGAACGAGACTCTTGGGTGCCTGCAAACAACTCGCGAATAGGCGTGAAAATACCTGTATAAGTTGCTGGATTCGAGCGAGGCGTTCGTCCAATTGGGCTTTGATCAATGTCGATAACTTTATCGAAATGTTCAAGACCGGTAATTTTCTTGTACGGCGATGGAACCGCTGTTGTCGCACCGTTAAGTTCGGTATGCGCAATCTTAAAGAACGTGTCGTTGATCAACGTAGATTTACCCGACCCCGATACTCCTGTCACACAAGTAAACAAGCCAACAGGAAGCTCAAGATTGACGTTATTTAAATTATTTCCTGATGCACCATTAAGTTTTACAACCTTTTTAGGGTCCATTTTGGTCCGCTGCTTGGGTATTTCAATTTCTTTTGCACCACTCAAGTACTGCCCCGTCAACGAGTTTGGGTTGTCCATTATTTCTAGCATGGTCCCTTCTGCGACGACATTACCACCATGGACGCCCGCACCTGGACCGATATCGATGACGTGATCAGCGGTTCGAATGGCATCTTCATCGTGTTCAACCACCAATACAGTATTTCCTAAGTCTCGAAGATGGGTAAGTGTTTTTAGTAGTCGTTCATTGTCTCTTTGATGTAAGCCAATTGACGGTTCATCGAGAACATACATCACCCCAACAAGGCCGGCACCGATTTGGCTAGCAAGACGAATACGTTGTGCCTCACCTCCCGACAAAGTTTCAGCGCTGCGTGAAAGGTTGAGATAATTGAGTCCAACGTTGACCAAAAAGTGCAGGCGGTCATTGATTTCTTTTAAGATTTTGTCGGCAATTTTTGCCTTTTGCCCTTCAAGAGACAAAGAGTCAAAAAACGTGACAGCTTCAATAATGCTCATTTCGACAATATCGGGCAGTCGTGTATCGTCGACGAAAACATTTCTGGCTTCAGTACGTAGCCTCGTACCACCACAGCTGTTACACGACTTCGTAGAGATGTACTTAATCAGGTCCTCTCGTACGGCATTGGACTCCGTGTCTCTGTAGCGGCGCTCAAGCGTATTCAGTATGCCTTCAAATGGATGGGTCTTTACACGAATATCGCCACGGTCATTAATGTATTTAAACTCAACTTGAGTACGACCAGAGCCATTCATTAAAATGTCTCTTACCTTCTTTGGTAGAGATTTATACGGTTTGGTTAAGTCAAAACCATAGTGTTCGGACAAAGAGGTTAGCATTTGGAAGTAATAATAGTTTTTTCGGTCCCAGCCCTTTATCGCACCATCGGCAAGGCTAAGGCCCTCATCCAGAATTACCCTAGACTCATCAAAATATTGCTGTACGCCTAACCCGTCACACGTGTGGCATGCTCCCGCAGGGTTATTGAAGGAGAACAATCTAGGCTCAAGCTCTTGCATGCTATAGCCACAATGTGGGCACGCAAAGTTGGCAGAAAAGACAATTTCATCTTTATTTGGCTCATCCATCCAGCCGATAGAGGCAACGCCACCTGAAAGCTCCAATGCAGTCTCAAACGATTCAGCCAATCGTTGCTGTAAGTCACTTCTCACTTTGAAACGGTCGACGACCACTTCAATGGTGTGCTTTTTATGAAGTTCTAAGGTTGGTGGATCCGATAGGTCACACACCTCACCATCAATTCGAGCTCGGATAAAACCTTGAGCGGCAAGATTTTCTAGGGTCTTTACGTGCTCACCTTTTCTTTCCTGAACCACAGGAGCAAATAGCATCAACTTGCTTCCTTCTGGCTCTTCTAGAACCTTATCTACCATTTGACTAATGGTTTGCGCGGTCAGTGGAACTTTATGATCAGGACAACGTGGCTCCCCAATACGGGCGTAGAGCAAGCGTAAGTAATCGTAGATTTCGGTAATGGTACCAACCGTTGAGCGTGGGTTATGTGACGTCGATTTTTGCTCAATAGAAATGGCTGGAGACAACCCCTCAATATGGTCAACGTCGGGTTTTTCCATTAGCGATAAAAATTGACGTGCATAAGCGGATAACGACTCAACGTATCGTCGTTGCCCTTCAGCGTATAACGTGTCAAACGCCAACGAAGATTTACCTGACCCCGATAGTCCCGTGATAACTACAAGCTTATCGCGCGGGATGGTAATGTTAATGTTTTTAAGGTTATGCGTGCGGGCGCCGCGTACGTCAATGGTTTCCATTTGAGCTTCTCTAGCTGAATTTCAGTCCGAATTGCTCAAGTATTACATAGAGTATGAAAGGTGCAAAGATTTAACTGGATAAAAAAACAGTAAAGGCCCCAGTTGGGGCCTTTACTCAGTCACACATTCAACTATAAATTTTTCTTAGTTGAATGTTTGTCTAGTTCGGTTTTCTTCTTATCTTTTAGATACATATTTTCAAAGCAGAAGTTGGTGGCTTCGATATAACCTTCAACACTACCGCAGTCAAAACGTGTGCCTTTAAATTTATAGGCTAAAACACATCCCGCTTTTGCTTGTTTAAGCAACGCATCAGTAATTTGAATTTCGCCACCTTTTCCCGGCTCAGTTTGTTCGATTAAATCAAAAATATCAGGTGTCAGAATGTAGCGACCAATGATGGCAAGATTACTAGGCGCGGTGCCTGCTTCAGGCTTTTCTACCATATCGTCGACGCGGTAAAGATCGTCTTTGATCATCTCGCCAGAGATCACACCATATTTGTGCGTTTCATTTTCTGGCACTTCTTGTACCGCAACGATTGAGCAACGGAACTGACGATACAGTGCAGCCATTTGCGCCAATACACCTTGTTCTTCATTGACACACAAGTCATCGGCCAATACGACGGCAAAGGGTTCGTCACCAATAAGGTCTTTACCCGTTAAAATGGCGTGCCCAAGCCCTTTCATTTCACGTTGACGAATATAGGTGAAGTTTGCAGAGTCAATGATTTCTCGAATATCGACCAGTAACTCTTCCTTGTTAGTACCGTTGATTTGATGCTCTAGTTCGTAGTTCTTGTCAAAGTGATCCATGATGGAGTGTTTACCACGGCCAGTAACAATGCACATACTGGTCATACCCGCTTGTATGGCTTCGTCGACGCCATACTCTATGAGTGGTTTGTTAACAACGGGCATCATTTCTTTCGGCATAGACTTTGTGGCCGGAAGAAAGCGCGTGCCGTAGCCAGCGGCAGGGAATAAGCACTTTTTAATCATTATTGTGTCCTGTGTCTTAGTCAATTCTTGGGGAATTCGCGTGCAAATGTATCATTGGCACTGCTTAAATAAAAACCTTAGTGGATTCTTTTACAGAATAATTGTTCACAATTGAGACCAGCTACATCCGATCTTCCAAATAGTGGTGCGCCCAAGCAGCAGCTTGATGTCGGTTATCGACATCTAACTTCCTAAAAATTCGGTATAAGTGGGACTTAATCGTGTGCTCACTAATACACAGTGTATCGGCCAATATTGAATTACTGGATCCACTTTTAAGTAGGTTCAAAACTTGTATTTCGCGATGAGTCAGTTGAACTTTATGCGGTGGAATATAACGAACAATTATCGAATGAAAGTATCGAAGCAGCTGATTACTCAGCTCTCGGTTGAACCACACTTCACCTTGAATGATTTGCGCCAATCCGCGAGTTAGTTCTAACAAAGTGACCTCTTTGTAGAAAACGCCTTGTACTCGGCCAAAGTGGATGACCTCACGGATTGAAATGTTATCAGGCGCATCAACCAATACAATTCTTGGGGCGTTTGCCCACTGATATCGAGACAAGCTTTGCTGCAAAGAGTGCCTTGCCGAAAAAGTCACTACAATGATTGGTGTCTGTTTTAGTGAACAAGAAAAGGCATTGTGTAGTGGCAAACTTTTTACGTCTAAGTCGTCAATCCCATCAACAAGCTGCTGGCTAACTGACGGGTGATAATAAAGAACTGTGTGTCGATTTTGACTGTCCATACTTCCTCCAAGTGTCCTATTTTAGCGATCGCGTGGCATCGAAATGAACCTAATAGAAACTCAATGTCTATGAATGTTGGATGGAAAATCTTTACTGCCTAATTCACAAATAAAAATGCAAATTATGAAGCAAAGGACAGAGAGTTTTGACGTCGCGCGAAGTCTTTAAACTGGACACATTAACGAGGATTAATCTTTTAAAAGACGCGGTGTAAGCTAGACTTTGAAGAATCAAACCTTGAGACGAGCAGAGATAGTGTTATGCTTGTCCCCTTTTTGAAAAACAGACGAATTACGGAGCAGTACATGGCAAGCCGTGGTGTAAATAAAGTCATCCTGATGGGCAATCTTGGTGGCGACCCAGAAGTGCGTTTTGCGGCAAATGGCAACGCGATCGCAAACATTACAATCGCAACTTCAGAGACGTGGCGTGACAAAGCCTCTGGTGAACAACGTGAAAAAACTGAGTGGCACCGTGTTGTGTTGTTTGGCAAAACCGCGGAAATTGCCGGTGAGTACTTGCGCAAAGGCTCTCAAGTTTATGTTGAAGGTCAACTACAGACTCGTAAGTGGCAAGACCAAAGCGGCCAAGACCGTTACACTACAGAAGTAGCGGTTCAGTGGCCAACAGGTCAAATGCAACTACTTGGCTCTCGCCAGCAAGGCCAGCAGGGTGGTGGACAACAGCAGCAACAGCAGCAACAAGGTGGTTGGGGCGAACCTCAACAGCCACAAATGAGCCATCCTGGTAATGCGGTTCCTCAGCAAGCTAAACCTGCTCCACAACAGCAGCAGCCAAAGCCTCAGTATAATGAGCCGCCAATGGACTTCGACGACGATATTCCGTTTTAAGTTTTAGCTCATTGTTTAGATACTTAAAAACCCGGCTTTGCTGGGTTTTTTTATGCCATCAGAATAGGTTAAACGCTGAATGGGATCTTCTACTATATCGTTTCCGGATTAGGTTAGTTTAGCCATTATGCCCAATGCGGCTGTTGGATGTTTAATCTTTGCCACAGTTATGATGCTGCGAAGCAAAATGCTCGTGCGATCCGCTTAATATCACGCTATCTTGGTGGTTAACTTGGCACCCCAAATAGCCACTTAACGAAATCAAGGATCGATTTCTAGATGAGATACACCTCCACATTAAAACTAAGCACCAGAATGGTTACAGTTGTGACCATGATTGTTGTGACCACCATATTCCTGCTGTTTGTTGGCGGTAGCTTTTCGATCAAAAAACTCGGCGATGAGTATATGCATCAAACGTTGAGAAGCATTGTACAAGTCGTGGATGAAGAGCTATCTAAGGAGCATGACCCGGAAGAGCTTCGTCGCTGGATCCCAAAATTGCTTAAAGCCAGCAGTGTCATTGAGCTAGAGATTCGTTCGACCAACACCGGCACCATTTTTGACTATCGAGACACATCCCAAAAGTGGGATACAGCGATGCTGTATGGCGATGAGTTCGCCTTAATGAGTCATCCAGACTACGTCCTCGAGATAAAATTGGTTCCTCCCTATGTAGGGTACAGCTACTCTATTGGAGCTCTATCTTCGTTTACCTTTGCGATTATTTTGATCATTTTTTGCTTGTATCAAGGCGTGAAATGGTTGCAACAGCAACTGTTGGGCACAGAACTGTTAGAAGAGCGCGGCAAGATGTTATTGGCTGGGCGAGTAGAAGAGTATGCAAAAGGGGATGCTAGAGAATGGCCTTATACAGCTAGTGAGGCATTAGACCAGTGTATTCAAGAGCTTAGTGATGCTCGGCGCGAGCGCAGTCGATTTGACACTTTCCTACGTGAAAACACATTCTTAGATAAGCTAACGGGCTCTGCGAATCGGGTCATGTTTGACAGTAAACTGCAGTCTAGTCTTATGGAAAGTGGATCCAGTGGTGCGATAGCGTTAATAGAGATCTATGAGTGGGAAGAGCTCAAAGATAACTTATCAAGTGACGAGCAAGAGCGTCTCTTACTTCAACTCGACGAATCGATTAAAAGCGTTTTTTCACGCTACGATGAACTTCTTATCGCTCGATACTTCGATAATAGCTTTGCATTGTTATTACCACGTGTAGGGGCAAAAGAGTGTGCGCAGCTGTTAAATCAATTGCTCAATACTTTAGAGAAGTTATCGTTATCTTCCATCGTTAATCAAGAAAACTGGGTTCACTTTGGGTTAACCATGTACCGTCATGGTGAAAGCCGCGGTCGATTATTGGAAGAGGCAACGACCGCCCTTAAAAGTGCTCAATTACAATCATCGAATAACTGGAGCCGGTTTGACAAACAACATGAAGAACAGGCTCTAAGGGGCAGTGTTCGCTGGCGCCAGCTGTTTGATAAGCAAGCTCGAAAAGAGTCCATTCAGTTTTACGCGCAGCGCTGCTTTGTGGAAGATGGAAATCTACGTGAAGAGATCCACCAGGAGCTGTTTGCTAGGATCTTTGATGAAAACAATCAACTGTTAAAAGCATCGCAGTTTTATAATGCATTGACTCAAGTTGGGTATGAAGCTCAGTTTGACAGTGAAGTCCTACAGAAAGTTAAGAAATTAGTGAATAGTGATTCTGGACGTTATTCGGTAAACTTATCTACGTTGCCATTTAGACAGCGCAGTCATCAACATCGATTTAGAGACTACTTACTCACAATGCCGCCCAGCCAGCGCCAACGCTTGAGCTTTGAGTTTGTAGAAAGTGAGCTGGTGACGCACTTAGACTTTATGCGTCCCGTATTGAAGTTGATTTCAGCCGTAGGCTCGAGCGTTATTGTTCAACAAGTTGGCAGAACAATTGTAAGCACTTATTACCTAAAAGAGTTTGACATTACGTTCTTAAAACTGCATCGAGGCATTGTTCGAGAGATTGACCGTCGCCCTGAAAATCAACTCATTGTTCGCAGTTTATTAGGGGCTTGCAGTGACAGTAACACTGAGATTATTGCGGTAGGCGTTGAGAAAGAAAGAGAGTTGGACTTTTTAAGACAGCTAGGTGTTAAAGGTGTTCAAGGGCGCTTGTACGACCAAGAACATCTTAAGGGCACCCAGGCTGAAAAAATTGTACACAACACTAAGGTGCAAGTGGGTCGACGTAATCGCTGGCGTAAAAAATAGCTCAACTAATTCAAAGTGTAGTATTATTAAAGACTTAATAGAAAGGGAATTGTATCAATCCTTATGTCCAAGACATTTAGCCAACTGAAACTCTTCAAACGATTGAGTAAGTCGAGCGCTACCCAAGGTGGCGTGACGTTTTTTGTCAGTAAACATGTTCTCTATTTCACCCAACAACAGGACCAGCAATTCAGCCACAATCAGGTTCCTGTAGACGGCGGTGATTGGGGGCAAGCGCTGCATAACGTTTTGGAAAGTATCGAGGTTAAAGGTCTCTCCTGCATTGTTGTGTTAGGCTCAGAATTTTACCAAGCTTATCAAATTGACACCCCAAAAATTCCCAAAGAAGAGTGGCCAGTTGCACTCCCTTTTTTGTTAAAAGATGTTATTGCAGAGCGAATTTCAGACGTTGTCGTTGATGCCGTTGAGTTACCGACTAAAGGAAAAAGCCAAGCTTATGTGTATAAGAAAACACAGCTAGAGCTATTAAAATCTGCCTGTGAGAGTCAAGGGCTCGATCTTGCGCAGGTCATCCCGGAAAATGAAGTGTGGGCAAAAGTCGCGACTCAACAGGATAATTTTTTATTGCTGCATCGTGCGCAGAAAGAAAACTTCTCAGTTGCGGCAATCAATGATGGCCATACCGTGTTTCAACGAGGGATCCGAGGCGTAGTGGCACCTTTGACGTCATCACCTGCGGGTGGGCTTCAATTTGATAGTCTTGCACTCGAGGTTCAACGCTCGGTTGATTATCTGTCGGCAAGCTTTAAGCAGGTCCACTTCAATCACCTGTTTGTTGTCTGTGATGAAGAAGATACTCCCCAGTTATTGGAAGAACTGAACTCGAGATTAAGTGTTAATGTTGCCACTCTTCCGCAAGAGTGGGAGAGCGTAGGAGCTGTGTTAACAAAGACTGCACTGCTAAATCAGTTTGCTGTTAACTTATACCCAGAACACTTACACCCTCAAAAAGAGGTGTTTACTCTAGCAACAACACTTATCTGTTTAGGGGTACTGAGCGCGGCAATTGCAGCGACAACGGCTTACTATAGTTATCAAAACACTCAAATCCAAAAACAGTGGGTTTCGGTTAAAAACCAAGTTAGTGAATTAACGTCAGAGCAAGCGAGGTTGCAGCAAAAGCTATCGCAGCATGTCGCGACAAAAAGCAAGCTTGATGCGGCTGAACGCATAGAAAAAGACATCGAAGCTAAGCGAGTCTCACTGAGCGCTGTCGGTCGATTCGATGAAACACAACGCACTGGCTTTTCAGGTGTCATGTCAGCCTTGGCCAATATTGATCGCGATGATATAGCGCTTGGATCTATTTATATCAGCGCAGATAAGCTCAGCTTTGAAGGTTTGGCTAAAGATCCAACCAGCGTCCCAAGCTGGCTCAAAGAATTTAAACAAGAAGTCAATTTAGTGGGGCGTAGTTTCGAGTCGCTAAATATTGGACGCAATGAAGAAGGCGTTGTTACGTTTAAAGTCGACTCAAAAGCAGGAAGTAAATAAATGGCAGAACGTTGGCAGCAATGGAGTGAAAAGTTTACTCAACTTTCCGAGCGAGAAAAATGGCTGATTGTGATTTGCAGTGCGGTAGGTATTTTTCTGTTGGGATTAACACTTTTTATTGAACCAGCAATGAAGCAGTACGACGCCAGCAAATCTCGCTTTGACGCCGATGTAAGGTCAGTCAGTCGATTAGAAAATGAAAACATCGCTTTGGAAGCTCAACTAAAACGCGACCCAGATAGGGAAATTGACCGAAAACTCGAGCAATTGATGGACGAGAGTTTGGCGCTAAGTGAAGAGCTGTCCACAATGGTGAATAGCTTAATTGCCCCCAGTCAAATGGCCCATTTACTTGAAGATGTTTTGCAAAACAGTACTAAGTTGACGCTCGTATCTCTCAATTCACAAACGCCAGAAACATTGGTGGCAAAGAGCAACGTGAACGGTGAAGATACCGATGGTTTTTATCTGCATCCAGTGCGCATTGAGTTAACTGGAAAGTACTTCGATATTTTAGAGTATCTACAACTGCTCGAGTCTATGCCTATGCAGTATTTTTGGCGCAGTTATCAGTATACCGTAGAGGAGTATCCTGAAGCTCGATTAGTCATGGAAGTGTATACATTGAGCTCTAGACAGGAGTTTATCGGTGGTTAAGTTATTCTATCAATTAGGACTTTCTCTTCTGTTTATTTGCTTCGCTAGTGTTACGGCTAGCGCATACACAGAAGACGACAGCAGTGCGAGTGATCCGACAGCACCGCTATCGTGGACAGCACCTAAACAAGTTAAGACAGAAAAGAAGAAAACCTATTACCCCGTCCCTAAGTTGACAAGCATTGTGTGTTTAGGGGGCGTTGAATGCTCAGTGATATTAAACGATAGGCTGGTTGAGCAAGGGGACTGGGTGTCAGGTTACCAAGTACAAAAAATAGATAATGAATACGTGGTTTTGGTGAGACAAGGAAAGCGTTGGGTACTCGAGCTCTTCGACTCAACCATTAAGCAATAAGGTACCGTGGGAATATGCGCAATATACTAATAATTTTGGTCGCAGTGACGATAGCAGGGTGTTCTATGGGACATAGTGATCCCGTAGAGCAGAAAGCCGCGCTGAACGAAGCGATCAATGAGAACAACAGCCGTGATCTCGATAACTTACCTAACTCTGTACAAGCAGATTTAATGCCTGATATTGATGGCGTCGTTGTGAGCAATCAAAATACGCTACGACGATTTCGCGTACAAGCAAATGGCGTAGCGGCTAAAGCTTTTTTTGCCAGTATCGTTAAAGGTACAGAATACAGTGCGGCCATTCACCCTAATGTCTCAGGTGAAATTACGGTTAACCTTAGCGATGTCACAATGGACGAAGTATTGAACGTTGTTCGTGATATGTATGGGTACGAGATAGTTCGCTCGGGCAAAGTGATTCAAGTTTATCCAGCAGGTCTACGCACAGAAACTATCCCCGTTGACTATTTGCAGTTTAAGCGTGTTGGTCGTTCATTGACTTCGATTACTAATGGCTCAGTAAGCAGTAAAGATGACAACAACTCAAGTAATTCGTCCAGTAATTCCTCATCAAGCTCATCAAGCTCGTCGTCTAGGTCTAGCTCTTCAAACTCGGTACCTACCGGTGGCGTAGAAATTGAAACCTCCAGTGAAAGTGATTTCTGGCTTCAGCTACAACAAGCAATCTCAACGATGGTCGGAACGGCCGACGGTCGAAGTGTGGTTGTTTCACCGCAATCGAGTGTGGTCACTGTACGAGCTTATCCAGACGAAATTCGAGAAATCAGAACCTTCTTAGGTATTTCACATAAGCGTTTACAACGTCAGGTGATATTAGAAGCCAAGATCTTAGAAGTAACCTTGAGTGATGGGTATCAGCAAGGGATCAATTGGTCCAATATGACAGCCTCGTTGGGCGGAACAGACATTGTAATTAATCGAGGTGTTGATGCAGCCGCATCAATACTAGGATTGGATGGCGCAGCAGCCGCACTGGGTGGACAAACCAACATCACCGTGAGTGATGGTAACTTTGAAGCGGTGCTGAGCTTTATGGGTACTCAGGGCGATCTTAATGTTCTATCGAGCCCACGAGTGACCGCGGCAAACAACCAAAAAGCCGTCATTAAAGTGGGTACCGATGAGTACTTTGTTACCGATGTCTCCAGCGTTGTAGGATCTGGCGACAACGCCAATGTCTCACCAGAAGTAGAACTGACGCCATTTTTCTCTGGTATTTCATTAGACGTAACGCCACAAATTGATGATAGCGGGCATGTGTTACTGCACGTGCACCCAGCCGTAATTGAAGTTGAAACCGAAAACAAACAGATTGATCTTGGCGATGCATTGGGCGTGCTTGAACTTCCTCTTGCCAAAAGTTCAATACGAGAATCAGACTCAGTTATTCGTGCAGCCGATGGAGATGTTGTTGTTATTGGCGGCTTGATGAAGTCTTCAAACACAGAAGCTGTTTCCAAAGTTCCGTTTTTTGGTGATATTCCTGGTCTAGGGCATCTATTTAGAAATACCGTTCAGCAAACAGAAAAAACGGAACTGGTTATCTTACTAAAACCAACCGTTGTAGGCGTAAACACTTGGCAGCAAGAGCTTGAACGCTCGCGCAGCTTACTTAATGAATGGTTCCCTGAAGGCGAATAATGTACTACACCCGTTATGGCTTCAATCAGCAACCTTTTGGGCTAACACCCAATACAGCGCTGTTTCATGCACTCCCACCGCACTATGAAGCGATTCATACCGTGCTGTCAGCGGTTGAGATGGGCGAGGGTGTTATAAAGTTAGTGGGTGAGGTTGGGACTGGCAAAACCATGCTCTGCCGGATGCTGATAGAGCAGTTACAAGATAAGTGCGCTCTAATCTATCTGCCTAATCCTGTTTTGGACGGTTTAGAGCTGCGCGTTGCGATTGCTAGAGAGCTAGGAATCGACGAGCCCGACTCTCGGTTGCTGGTGGATAAAATTCAGTCTCGTTTATTGACGCTGAGTCAACAAGATAAACAAGTTGTAGCGTTGATTGATGAAGCACAGGCATTGAGTGATGAAGCGCTTGAAACCTTACGCCTATTTGGCAATTTAGAAACGACCGACAAAAAGCTTTTACAAATAATTCTATTGGGACAGCCAGAGCTTGATGAGCGACTTAATATGCATCATCTAAGACAGTTTAGGCAGCGCATTACTTTTAGTGCCGAGCTTCGGCCGTTGAGTGTCGAAGAAAGCATCGCCTATATAGATCATAGGATCACGCAGTGTGGTGGGAGTCCAGATCTATTTTCTCTATCTCAAAAGAAAGCAATCTGGAAGGCCGCGGGTGGCATTCCTAGGATCATAAATCAGTTGTGTCATAAATCACTGCTGCTGGCATTTAGTGCGAATAAACAAAGTGTTCAAAATGAAAGTTTGTACGATGCGATGAAAGACACCTATGTCGTACAAAAACCAAAGTACAAAACCCCATTTTTATGGGGCTGGAGTGAAGCATGAGTGTAGTGAATAACGCACTATCAAAAATATCAGAACAAAACGGTGCAACTCCTCAATCGATTGAGAAAGCCGAGATCCCTGCGGTAAAACGCGGTGTATCCCCTTTCATCTGGGTTGGAATTGGCGTATGTGTCAGCTTAGCGATTGGAAGTTGGGCGATGACAGCAAATCAATCAAGCCCTGCAAGCGAGGTACTCGTCGCTTCACAACCGAATGAAACGCAAAAGGTTATTGTTGAAGTCGAGCCACTTGTAGTAAACAGCGATCCTATTGTTGAAGTCACGACAGCGCCAACGCAGAAAACGGCCTTGGATACCGACGTTGTTACAGTTTATTCGTTAGCAGCATCAGCAACCTCCTCAGACAATAACGCGACAGCAACAGCGCCTGTTATGTCAACGGTTGAGACAAAAAGCGCCTCAACAGCTCCTCCTCTACAAAACACGACAAAAGCAGCGGTTGTTAACACGGCAGCAGTGGCACCAAAAAATACAGTACCACCCAAGAAAAGTAGCGCCGAAAAAAACGCTAAAGTTGTCGCACCTCAAACGGTTGCCAAGGCCCCCGCACCTGCAGCCAAACCTATCGAAAAACCTATATTGATTGCGAAAGCAACTCAGGTTGTGCAAACCGAGAGTATGACCATTGAGCAGGTTGACTTGACGCCTCAAGATTTAGCAAAGCAAGCTATTTCTCGCGCTCAAAAAGCCGTTGAATCCAATGATGCGGACACAGCCATTAGTGAATACACCAAAGCCCTTCGCTTTGTGCCAACAGATGAGGCAACTAGGCAGCGCCTTGCTGCTCTTTATTATGGGAAACGTCAAACACGTAAAGCGATGGACTTGTTGCAACAAGGCATTCAAATTAATCAAGATGGCGAGCCTCTTAGGATAGCCCTGGCTAAGTTGCTCCTTAAAGAGAAGCAAACAGAGGCGGCACTTTCCCCCTTGGCTTACTTACCCAATAACGCAAGCAATGATTACTTAGCATTGCGTGCGGGCGTGGCACAGCAGATTAAGAACGTCGATATTGCGAAGCAAAGTTATTCGATGCTGGCAGAACGAGAGCCACAAAATGGTCGTTGGTGGTTAGGACTTGCCATTCAACAAGAGCGTTCACTAGAGTTTGAATTGGCAATGGCATCCTACCAAAGTGCACTGGGCAAGGTTGGTGTGTCAAATAGCTCTCAAGACTTCATTCGACAACGAATCGCATTGCTTACGTCGATGCAGGAGAGTAGCGATGGCAATTAAGCTTCGTAAACGCCTCGGCGACCTCTTAGTCGAAGAAGGTATCATCACTGAGGAACAAGTCACTCAAGCATTGTCGGCACAACAGCAAACCGGTCGTAAGCTTGGAGATACACTGATCCAACTAGGGTTTCTATCTGAGCACCAAATGCTCGAGTTTCTGTCTCAACAACTTGATCTGCCGTTAATTGATTTAAGCCGATTTCAGGTGGATGTAGAAGCTGTACAACTGCTACCTGAAGTTCATGCACGCCGACTACGGGCCCTGGTAATAGGGCAATCAGCAGACACCTTAAATGTAGCGATGAGTGATCCTGCTGACTTGTTCGCTCAAGAATCTATAGCGACCCAACTGTCCGCTTATAACCTACAGTTTGTTATTGCTGCTGAGCATCAGCTAGTTGATGGCTTTGATCGTTACTACCGTCGTACAAAGGAAATCGCATCCTTTGCCGAGCAGCTCGACGCCGAACACCAAGACACCAATGAGTTTAGTTTTCAGATTCAGGACGAAGCTGACAGTGAAGAAGTCACGGTTGTTAAACTTATTAACTCGCTGTTTGAAGATGCTATACAGGTCGGTGCGTCCGATATTCATATTGAGCCTGACGCCAACGTTTTGCGATTACGCCAGCGTATCGATGGCGTATTGCACGAAACGCTGCTTAACGAAGTAAACATTGCTTCGGCGCTAGTGTTGCGCTTAAAACTGATGGCGAATCTCGATATTTCAGAGAAGCGCCTGCCTCAAGATGGACGTTTTAATATTCGCAGTAAAGGTCAGTCTGTCGATATTCGTATGTCGACCATGCCTGTGCAATATGGCGAATCAGTGGTCATGCGTTTACTCAATCAAACTGCGGGTATTCTTAAACTCGAAGACTCAGGATTACCAGCAGACATATTGGCAAGGATCCGCAAGCAATTGCAGCGTCCACACGGAATGATCTTGGTCACTGGGCCGACAGGCTCAGGTAAAACGACAACCTTGTATGGAGCGCTGTCTGAGCTTAACTCACCAGGTAAAAAAATCATCACCGCTGAAGATCCGGTTGAGTATCGATTGCCCCGAGTGAATCAAGTGCAAGTTAACCCTAAAATTAACTTAGATTTTTCGACGGTATTAAGAACTTTTCTCCGTCAAGACCCCGACATTATCCTAGTGGGTGAGATGCGTGATCAAGAAACGGTTGAGATAGGTTTGCGCGCCGCGTTAACCGGTCACCTTGTACTCAGCACCTTACATACTAACGATGCCGTTGACAGTGCACTTCGTATGATGGACATGGGGGCTCCTGGGTATTTGGTTGCCAGTTCCGTTCGAGCCGTATTGGCACAGCGACTCGTTCGACGAGTGTGTACCGATTGCTCGCATGAAGAAGAAGCGGATGAAGCTAAGCGTATTTGGTTAGAATCAAGATTCCCGAATCAGGTTTCTCATCGATTCTCTCGAGGAAAGGGCTGCCAAAACTGTAACCTAACGGGCTATCGCGGCCGAATTGGTGTGTTTGAGTTACTTGAATTAGATAACGCTCTTATGGATGCCTTAAGAGCCAATGACGCGGTTGGGTTTGCTCGAACAGCACGTGCGACTTCACATTACAAACCGTTGCTAACGTCTGCTATGGAGTTGGCTGTGCAAGGCGTGGTGAGTTTAGATGAAGTCATGGCGCTTGGTGAAGGTGATAACGGTGGCTCCGCTGAGCCGGTTTACTTGTAGCGGGGCACTATGGCGACTTATCGATACCAAGGACGAGGATTAGACGGTAAAAAGGTCAGCGGGCTAGTCGATGCTGCGACTGAAGACCTGGCTATTGAGTCATTAATGAATAAAGGGGTGACTCCTACTTCGTTGACGGTTGGTAAGTCAAAAGGTGGCTCGAGTTTCGATTTATCCGAATTATTCACCCCTGCAATACCGTTGGAAGTCTTAGTGATTTTTTGTCGTCAAATGTACAGTTTGACTAAAGCGGGCGTGCCATTGCTGCGAGCAATACGTGGACTAACCGCTAATACGACCAACAAGCAACTAAAACAAGCGCTCACAGAGGTCAGTGCCGACTTAACTAATGGTCGAAACTTGTCTACTTCAATGCAAAAACACCCAGCGGCATTTAGCCCGTTGTTTGTGTCTATGATCGCTGTGGGTGAGAATACCGGTCGTTTGGATCAGGTGTTACTGCAACTCAGTAATCACTTTGAACAAGAGGTAGAAACACGTAAACGCATTAAAACAGCGATGCGTTATCCGGCTCTCGTCATTGGTTTTATCGTTATTGCAATGTTTGTGCTTAACATTTGGGTCATCCCACAGTTTGCCTCAATGTTTTCGCGGTTTAGTGTAGAGCTGCCGCTGCCAACGAGAATATTAATAGGCACTTCGAATTTCTTTGTGAATTACTGGCACTTTATCATTGGTGTCTCTGTGGCATTAGCCTTTGCGTTTCGCACCTGGCTTAACACTGCTGACGGTCGAGAAACTTGGGATAAATTGCGATTGCGGTTCCCTATTGTTGGCAATATTGTCAATCGAGCACAGATGTCTCGGTTTTCTCGTACATTTTCGTTGATGCTTCAGTCGGGAGTTCCGTTAAATCAATCCATAGCGCTCAGTGCAGAGTCATTAGGCAACAAATACTTAGAGGCTCGCCTTCTCGAAATGAAAGCGTCTATTGAGGCTGGGGGCGCGATTTCCGCGACTGCGGTAAATAGTGGTGTGTTTACTCCCTTGGTGGTTCAGATGATCACCGTTGGTGAAGAAACGGGGCGTATTGATGAGTTACTGTTAGAAGTCGCTGACTTTTATGACCGTGAAGTGGATTACGACCTAAAAACTCTAACCGCTCGAATCGAGCCAATATTACTGGTGATTGTCGCCGGAATGGTGCTTATTTTAGCGCTAGGTATCTTCTTACCTATGTGGGGCATGTTAGATGCCATTCAAGGTAAATAGGTAGGTATTTTGCCATGGTAGAACCGCACAGAACAGTACGTGTAAGTCGGTTAAGTGTTTGGTTAATTGTAATATTAGCTTTGACAGCAACATTGCTTTACAATTTATTGAGTGTCGAAGAAGAGGCAGAACATACGGCCTTAATGGTGACAGGTTCGCGAATTTTAGATGTGGCGAACAAGTATAAACAGTACTGGATTGTTAATGGTCAACCAAGCGACATTGAAGCCGAAGGTATGCGTATTGCCTTTAATGATAAGGGGTGGGTGCTGCCTACTTTAGATAATGATGTTAACTGTTTGCATTGGCTAACAATATTACATCCGACGATTGCTGTGTTTGGTAATGACTCACCATCTATAACTCAGCTGAATGAATCGGGCAAAATAGAGTGCCAATATCAATACAAAACAGGGCAACAATTAAATTTAATGATCGACAACAGTCAATTTTCTGTCAGAGTCAGAGTTTCGCTAGATTAAGTGTTACCAGGTGTGTATTATTGCGCGCCCAAACAACTTTAGTACAAAGTTTGTACATGATTGGTACAAATAACGTTAACTTAAGAGTGATGTGTTTATGAAAAGACAAAGTGGTTTCTCATTAGTAGAGCTCGTGATTGTAATTGTAGTTTTAGGCCTTTTGGCTGTTGCTGCACTACCACGATTCTTGGATGTAACCGATCAAGCTAAGCAAGCCAGTATTGAAGGCGTTGCTGGCGGTTATGCAACTGCCGTTCTCTCAGCACGAGCGCAATGGGAAGCGGAAGTTCGCCCTAATTTGGATGCGACTAACACCAACTATGTAAATTATGACGGTGATTACTTTTGGCTGACAAGTGCAACCAATGATGGATTTCGGGATGGTTACCCTATAGCATACGTGGGTGAGGATGTACCAACAGGAAGTTCACCGACATCAATTACAAACAATGCTACCTGTCGTGACTTAATGGACTTTATGTTGCAAAACCCACCTAAAGTAGGCGTTCCAACTGAAGTTGAGGCCGACTCTACCTATAAATACCGTGCGGATCGTATTGATGCAAATGTCTGCCGTTATACACAGTTAGAGGGAAGCACAGATTCTGGGCATTACTTCGAGTACGATGTTACAAAAGGTAGTGTCACCGTTACACTAGAAGACTAGAATTTTAATTAGACCAAGAGAATTGAATTATGAAAAATCAAAAAGGTTTCACTCTTATTGAGTTAGTGGTTGTTATCGTTATTTTGGGTATTTTGGCTGTTACAGCAGCACCTCGTTTTTTGAATCTTCAATCTGATGCTCGTGCATCCTCGTTGCAAGGGCTTAAAGGTGCGATGGCAGGGGCAGGTTCTATTGTATATGGTAAGTCGGCTATCGAAGGTCAGGAACGGTCAGAGTCTGGTGCAGTTCCAACTGGAATAGCTGGTGGTGACGACATTATTACTGTTTATGGTTACCCAGCAGCAGATGAAAGTGGTATCGGAAGAGCCGTTGAAGGACTTACAACAGGCGACGATTGGGTAGTTGATACAACTCAGGGCAGTGCTGGGACAGGTACTGGTGATGAGATCGTATACAGATTTGCTGATAGTTCAGACGGCACAAGTTGTGTAGTTTCTTATACAGCACCGTCTGTAGAGGGTGGGGTTCCTACAATATCTGCAGCAGATGCTAGCGGTTGTTAAACTGGTTTTTAGTCTTAGTAATTAACTAAAACAATAGTAGTTCTCTAATTTAGTTATGCTATTTAAGCCAGTTTCGTTATTGCTGTCTATTTTAATATAGCTAATTATTACATAGCTGTTGTGTCATCGGATAGTTATTGATGATTACGTTGCAACCTATGAAAGTGTTCAGTCAGGTGCTATGCCCTCAGTAACTACAGCAGCTAAAACGGGTAACAATGTATATAGCTATTTAGTAAGTTCATAACAATAAGTAAATGTGCAGAGTAAAGCTAAACTGTATCTTACTAACTATATTGATATGTCACTTTGGCTTGTAAAACTGTATAAAGGCTAGCATTTGCTAGCCTTTCTTTTGCACGAAATTCATGCAGTAGTTTGTATTTCTTGTATAATTATAATCACTTAGTGATTAGAGATGTACTTGTGACTATAAAGCCTTTTCCACATCTTAAGCAGCAACTGGGTTTCACTCTTATTGAACTGATTGTGGTCGTCATATTATTAGCCATTGTTGCGGTTTATGCGGCAAGTAAGTTCATAGGTGTAGGCGAATTCTCTGGCTACGCAGCTCAAGATCAAAGCATCAATGTTATTCGACAAATTCAACTTGGCCGAATGCAATCCAACATCGAAGATATTAATGATCCTTCGTGCACTGCCTGTAAGCACTATCAATTATCGGTCACCAACCAATGCTTAGGTTCAGTCGCTGCGTGCAGTTCCAGTGGTGAGCAATTTAGCGATAAAGTCTTTTTAGACAATACTGAACTCTCATTTTCTCCTTCCATTCAGGTCAGTTTTGATTTGCTAGGCAACCCTACTTGCAGTGGCAGCTGCACTATGCCAATTACCATCGATATTACTAATCAATTTGGTGATAAATACCCAGTGTGCATTAATAGTCAGGGGTATGTGTATGATTGCTAAGTATGCTCAAAAAGGTTTCACACTTATCGAGAGCATTGTCGCTATAGTCGTGTTTGCGATCGCCATGGTGACATTGTCGAGCTTTCTTTTTCCAGAAATCGCCCAATCGGGTAAACCTCATTACGAAGTGCGGGCTTCAGCGCTTGCACAAAGCTTTATGACCGAAGTCTTAGCTCGCGGCTATGCAGACAACAGTGATACCAATGGAGGATTGCTGCGCTGTGGTGAATCAGGCCAACCTGCGTGTACCGAGCCGTTTGGTCCAGATAGTAGTGATGAAATCAATAACCCTAAGCTTTACAACGACGTTGACGATTACATTGGGTGTTGGACAACTAATGCGGCGAGTGAATCACTATGTAGCGATGATCCTAAAGCGTTACGCGATATCTTAGGTGATAGCATTGTTTCCGCTTACCCCAATTTCGCTGTCTTTGTTGAGGTGGAATATGAAAGTATCGACGGAACAGAAATGAAGAAAGTCACAGTCGAAGTATTAAACAACACGTACGGCTCCGTTTCGATGATTGGTTACCGAGGGAACTACTAATGAGAAGAAACGGTTTTACTCTCATTGAGATGATCATCACCATTACCGTTGTTTCTGTACTATTTTTAGCTATTGCTGGGTTTGTAGAGTTTGGTGCCCGTGGATATGTCGATTCGGCAGATCGTCAGAGGCTACAAAATCAAGCTCGATTTGCTTTAGAAAAGATGACGCGTGAATTTCGTCATGCCGTCCCCAACAGCTTTGAAACGACCAGCTTGAATAAATGCTTATCATTTTACCCGATCAAATATACGGGGTTTTATATTGAGCAACTCGACTTAGATGATCCAGAAAATCCGATATTAACGCTTGAGTTTGTGCTGGGTAATGATGGAATTAGCTATCCATTAACCTTTGATGATAAAGATTTTATGGTCATCAACCCAAGCCGGATCGAGGACTTAGAAAGTGGTAGCCCCCAACGCTTGAGTTTGAAAGACGAATCTATAGCCATAGATAGTACGGGGGAGGTGCTCTCTACAGTAGAAAGTCACTCGATAGGACGACGACATTTTGTGTTCAATGAAGACAATAAAGTCACCTATTGTATTAGCGGCTCACTGCTAACAAGAGAAACCAGTTCAGAGGGTACAGTGACAGTAGCCGAATACGTAAATTCGACGGACAGTAGTTTTGCGTATGAACAAGCCTCATTGCAACGTGGCGGCCTCATTCATATGAACTTCGTGTTCAATTTGGGCGACGAGGTAAGTGAATATCAACATGATGTGCAGGTGATGAATGTTCAATAAAAACCAGACACATAGACCTCAACAAGGCAGTGTGCTAATTGTCGCACTGTTTGTGATTTTGGTTTTGGCGCTGTTGGCCGCTAATCTCACCCGAATGAATTGGTCGAATCAAGACACATTGACCCGCGAAGTATTAGGCACACAAGCTTGGTTTTTGGCGCACTCTTCCAATGAATGGGCAATGACGCAGTTGTACCCTTTAACGGCTTCGACTAGTACTGTCGCTGAGCTATGTGAAGGTATCGACGGCTCAACAGCAACTGAAGACATGGTGAGTAATAATGATCTAGCCTGCACTGCCCCAATAATAAGTTGCCGCGCAATTCCTCAAGACTTAGATGCAAGTTACATTCCAGAAGAACTTCAATTTATTAAAGTGACGTCTCGAGCACGCTGTAGTGATGGCAGTAAGTTTGAAGTCGAGCGAGTGCAAGAGGTTTGGTTGAAAGGAGACAGCGATGCTTAATCTTTGGATTAGATGGCTTTACGCACTGATATTTGTATCCTGCCTTGCACAAGGTGCCCCTTACTGGCCATTGCCTAGTCAATCACTCCCAGCAACAGCGGCTCAGACTTGGTCGGACGCAGACGGCACAATATCGATATTAGATAATTATTCTATATCTGGAGCGGTTGACTCGACTGATTTAGGTTACACCGAATCCAACAATATCGAGCAGCCAAATAAGCCTTGCGGAACTAATAGTAATAAAAATTGCGAGGCCAATTCAGCTCTTGTGTTAACCACAGCGCCAAATTGGCAAATTCCAGCAGATGCAACTTTGGTTAATCTCAACGATCAAAGTGGCACAGTCACTTTAGCATCTAATACCATTTACTACACAAATAAAGAGGCAAAATTCACCAGTAGTAATGGGTTAAGTGTTGGAGAAAATGTAACGCTCTTTGCACCACTGTTTAACTTTGACAAGTCAACGATTACCGTCGTCAATGATGATCCAAATAACTTTGTTTTAGTCTCACCTATAGATAGCAGCGTGGGTGACGGTATTGTCACTATCACGGGTAACGAAGACGATAATTCTTTCGTTGGGCACATAGTCGCTGAGAATTATATCGACCTGCAAGGAATGGACTTTCAGGGAACATTGACCGCTGATGAAATAAAGCTCTACGGCGATGCTGAAATGACCACCGTGTTACCAGAGCAAGAGCCTTTACAAACATGTAACGTCAATGGTTCGCACGACTTTATTACAACTTTTGACGTACTGGCTAGTGATACTCTCCAAGAAGTCTATTTCACGCAGGGCAGCAAACGAGAACAAACGCTTTGGTACACTCAAAATGAAGTTGCGGATGCTGACTACATATTTAATGAACAGTCTCTAATAACGGGGGAGACTTACCAAGTTCGAATCGATTACCAACGCAGCAGCGGTAAAGAGTATTACTACTTAAAAGGGCCCGGCGATGCAGATTATAGATTCATTGAAGAGAAGAATACGCCACTAAAAACCGGTAACTTGAATGGAGAAGGTCTTGAGATTCAGTCGTTAGATTGTAATAACGAACCTGTCACCCCACCTGACACTACCCTTCCCGATATTTGTCCTTATTTTCCAGATAGCATTCAATCCAATCGGTATCAACAAGGCAGCAGCGTATGGGAACCTATTGATGGATACCTCAATATTTCTGGTGGAAATGGCGGTGGTAATAAGATTATTTTTGATGATAAAAACACCACTGACGCGCTAGCGTTTGTGAGCTCTTCGGTCTCCCGAGCGTCTACTTCGAACAACGGCTGTCAATATCAAGATGGTGAAAATGATGGTGGGGCTTGTACGGTCAGTAATGCGCTTAATTATTTCCCGGATGGTGTGCCCGATCTTGATGCTTTTGTCGCCTCGGGGCCTGATATTGTGGCTCCAGAAAGTGGCAATGTCGATCTTAGCCCGGGCAGTTACACCTCATTCTCGTTTGGTCGGAATAGAAGTAGCATTACTTTAGCTGCAGGTGAATATTGGGTAGGCTCGTTATCCTTCAATGAAAATGACGCCTCGCTTTTGGTCGATGGGCCTGTTGTCATTCACTACAACACCATCAGCTTTAGTCAAAGAGATCGAATGTATTTGAACGCTGCAAGCAGTTTAGATGGCTTTGAACACACAGACTTGACTTTTATTGGCCATGGGGCAGATTCGAAATGGCATCCCGTTGGTGGCTCAGACATAAAAGTGAGCGCTAGCGTATACGTATCTTCGCAAAGTACTGTAGGCTTTAAGGTTGAAAATACCGCTCGTTTTCAAATGAAAGGTGCGATTACCGCTCCGTATATTGACTTTGAAGCGCGCGATACCAGCTTTATCCAACCGCAAGGGATACCCGGATGTTCACCGCCCAACCCAAGTGTACGACTGTTGCTTTTGACGCCAAAACGAGCCGTTAATCTAACCTGTGAAGCGGGAGAAACACTCGACTTTCAAGTGCTGAATGCATCTAACCAACCAGATGGTAGCTTTACGGGGAACATAATCGCTAACTTTTCAAACAGTTCGACCTATGTGACAACCGTAAAACAAGGCAGTTCAAATGGTGGCAATAGCTACAAGACGAACACTCAAGGGCTACTGCAAATTGACCTAAGTGACAACACGGTTGGTACTGTCATGGTTGAAGCTTATATTGAAGGAAGTGAATCGGGTACTTTGCAACGTGGCGAGTACGACTTTGTGCCCAATCGTTTCGAGATTAGCGACTCTGTTCAATCTGTTATCGCCAATCAGGCGACGACCATTACGATTCAAGCGCTTCAATGTGACGAAAGTGGTAACCCTGCTCCAATCTCTGATGATTTATATAGTGGAGACAAAGAGTTAGAATTGTCCATTACTTCTTATGAAGCACCAACGACTCTTGACCTTAATGTTGCAGAAGTCATTTCAGTGAAGGATAGAAGTGATAACTGGATAGCCGCTCCAAACAGTGCATTGGAATTGCGGTTTAACAGTTCTGCTAGTGCAGAAACAGAGGTGATTTACCCTGAAGCTGGTAGCGTGAGTTATACCTTAACGGATCAAGTGTGCATCACCAACGATGACAATGAACAAGAGTGTGAGGACATTGTTGGCATCCAGCAACTTGATGCTCGCCCTTGGACATTCGCGATATGTCACGACGAAAAGTCACTGACAGGAACGTCAAGCAGTGGCGACTTGGATATCGATGCTTTTGCGGCAGCGGGGGAATTTTTCACCCTTAATTTACACCCTCTGAGGTACATTACAGGTGCCACAGATTCCGCCACTATTGATGTGACTACACTATGTGGTGAAGCAGAGACACAAAACTTCTTCGGCTTTGATGCCCCCCTAGGTAGCGCGAAATTGGAGTCTACCGCAATCGACTCTCCAACGGGAGGGGAGATTGGCGACGGTATCCTAGGCACAACAGAGATGACTAATGAAGATCAAACAAATATTGTGTTAAACGATTTAAGCTGGAATGACGTAGGAAGCTTGGTTGTATCGGCAAGCGGTGCTTTCTTAGGGGATATTAAGCCAGGTGTAAGAGCGATAGGACGGTTCTATCCAAAATACCTAAGTGCTGAAGATAATGTCGATCACCCCACGGAGCACAGCAGTTTCGCGTATATGAATCAGCCATTGCAACACCAGTTTAGTGTATTTGCGCATGCGGTTGATGGCACAAAGGTCCAAAACTATCATCTATTTTCGCCTAGCTATGCGTCGGAAATTCAATATATTGCTCAGACAAGTTCTGCAGTGGATCTCGTTGATAGGTTGTTTGATGATGGCAGTGCTATACCGACTATTTACCCAGTCAACAATTGGGTTAAAACCACGCCTAGCGATGGCGAAAAGCCTTACTCTCAATTAGCCGTCAATTTCGATGCATTTTCCTTTATGCGCACTCCTATCCTCGCTGAAACGACGTTTACCGACGGTCCTTATACCGACTCAAATACCGATTTCGGATTGGATGTGAGTCGTGTATTTGACGGCGCTTCATGGCAAACGGCGATTGAACTAACCGATGAGATCACGCAATTCGTCGCCTTGCAGTCAGCGTACGATTTTCGATATGGGCGTATGGTGCTAGATGATGTCGCAGGTAATAGTGGACAAGGGCTAACAGGATCAGCATTGATCATTCCATTAAGGGTTGAATATTGGAATGGTGATAGGTTTATTCAAAACAGTAGCGATGGTTCTACATTAGCGGTAGGTTCTACTTACAATGGCGAGTATCACTGCGTTCAACAAATCTGGTTAGACAGTGGAGCAAGTGTTGCTTCCTTCAATGGGATTGGCGGAGTGATCAACGGAGAAGCGAGTGAGCAATCTATTCCTTCGTCTTCTCTGTTATATGGTTCTCATAGCGACTCGTCAGTTCGGGAGCAAATACGAATGTGGCTTCGAATAGGTAGCCAGGAGCCTCAAAAGGTAGCTAGTATCGATCCAGAGATTAATTGTCCGGTAAATAATTATACTAACCGCCCGTGGCTTCGATACAATTGGCGAAACATTGGTGATGAAGATCCATCTGCCGTGATTACCTTTGGAACCTTCCGAGGAAATGATCGTGTAATTTACCGAGGAGAGCGCGGATTAACCGGAAATTAGACCTAAGAAAATTCTTTTTTTCCGGCTTATCTCAGTCTTCTTCGACAAAAAGCGAGATTTACCCCAAGTTTGTGTGTCAATGCCTTGCCCAATAAGCGTGGCATTGGTACATTTAGTGCAATTTTTTGTCGCCATACTAGCCAAAAGAGCTAAGAATTATGTTTAAAAAGATCCGTGGTATGTTCTCTAACGATCTGTCGATCGATTTAGGGACCGCCAACACCCTTATTTATGTTAAGGGCCAGGGTATTGTCCTGGATGAGCCGTCAGTTGTCGCTATTCGTCAAGATCGAGTTGGATCAGCCAAAAGTGTGGCTGCCGTTGGTCATGATGCTAAGCAAATGCTAGGTCGTACACCTGGTAATATTTCCGCAATTCGTCCGATGAAAGATGGCGTTATTGCCGATTTCTACGTGACAGAAAAAATGTTGCAACACTTTATCAAGCAAGTGCACGACAACAGCATATTAAAACCAAGCCCTCGCGTTCTGGTGTGTGTCCCTTGTGGCTCTACTCAGGTTGAGCGTCGTGCAATTCGTGAGTCTGCACACGGTGCAGGTGCGCGCGAAGTGTATCTCATTGATGAGCCAATGGCTGCGGCGATTGGTGCTGGTCTGCGAGTTTCTGAGCCTACCGGTTCAATGGTGGTTGATATTGGTGGCGGTACAACAGAAGTTGCCGTTATCTCACTTAATGGTGTGGTTTACTCATCGTCAGTACGTATTGGTGGTGACCGCTTTGATGAAGCCATCATCAACTATGTTCGTCGTAATTACGGCAGCTTAATTGGTGAAGCCACGGCAGAAAAAATCAAACACGTGATCGGTTCTGCTTACCCTGGCGATGAAGTTCAAGAAATTGAAGTACGTGGTCGCAACCTAGCAGAAGGTGTGCCTCGCAGTTTCAGCCTAAACTCCAACGAAATTCTAGAAGCACTGCAAGAGCCGCTTACTGGTATTGTCTCGGCAGTGATGGTTGCACTTGAGCAATGTCCTCCAGAGCTTGCGTCAGACATTTCAGAAAACGGTATGGTACTAACAGGCGGTGGTGCACTGCTTCGTGATCTTGACCGTTTACTTACTGAAGAGACAGGCATTCCTGTTGTTGTGGCGGAAGAGCCGCTTACCTGTGTAGCAAGAGGCGGCGGTAAAGCGCTTGAAATGATCGACATGCACGGTGGCGATCTATTTAGCGAAGACTAAGTCTTAGCGATAGAACCCCACCATGAATCCGATATTTGGTAGAGGCCCTTCTCTACAATTTCGCCTCTTTACAGCGTTACTCCTATCAGCCAGCTTAATGTTGGCTGATAGTCGTTTAGACGCTTTTGCTTCTGTACGTTATTTACTCAACAGCAGTGTGGCCCCTATTCAATATTTGGCTAATATGCCAAGAACCATGTTTGATGGGGTTTACGAGCGTTTCAGTGCCAAGCAATCCCTTCTCAATACAAACAAAGCGCTTCGCAGTAAGTTACTCCTACTCGAAAGTGATAATGCGCTGCTGGATCAGTACAAAGAGGAAAATGAGCGGCTACGTAAGCTGCTTGGTTCTCCGTTTGTTCGTGATGAGCGCAAGGTTGTGACCGAAGTGATGGCGGTTGATTCATCCACTTATCAAGACCAAGTTGTGATTGATAAAGGGCGAGTTGACGGCGTATACGTTGGGCAGCCGGTGATTAACGAGAAAGGCATCGTTGGCCAAGTGGTGACAGTGTCTGCTCACAACAGCCGAGTGCTACTGATCACCGATCCAAATGCAGCGATCCCAGTTCAAGTGATCCGTAATGACATTCGGGTTATTGCCTCTGGATCTGGAGAAGCAAAAAGTATTCAACTGCAGCATATTCCAAGTAACACCGATATTATCCAAGGCGATTTGCTAGTGAGCTCGGGATTGGGCGGTGTTTACCCCGAAGGGTATCCAGTTGCGTACATTTCAGAAGTCATTAACGACTCCCATAAAGAGTTTGCGTTGATTTCCGCAGAGCCAACAGTAGATTTTGACCGTCTTCGTTACTTACTCCTCATTTGGCCAACAGAAGCGATTAAAGCTGAGCTGCAATTGGACAATGAGCAGCAGGAACTGACCCAAGAAACCGCGCAACAAGTAACTGCACTAGAGCAAGAAGGTGCCGTTGAAGAACAGCAACCGACTACGGAAGAGAATGAGGTGAACGATGGCGAGTAGCCTTAGCCGCGGCCGTTGGGTTATCTGGTGCACATTCCTAGTTGCATTGACGTTGCAGATCATACCGTGGCCAGGAACACTCGATTTGCTTCGACCTTCTTGGATCATTTTAGTGGCAATCTATTGGGTAATGGCGCTGCCGCACCGAGTGAATGTTGGTACCGCTTTTGTACTGGGTCTACTTTGGGATCTACTTTTAGGCTCAACCTTGGGCATTCACGGAATGGTTATGTCCATTGTGATTTATGTGGTCGCAATGAACTTTCTGGTACTCAGAAATATGGCCCTGTGGCAGCAAGCCGTATTAGTGGGTATTTTGACTATTCTAGGCTTTGTGCTGGAGTTTTTTGGTGAGTTTCTCATTAAAGACGTGTATTTCAATCCAATCTCGCTGTGGGCAGGCCTAGTCAATGGTATATTGTGGCCATGGGTATTTTTACTTCTGCGCCGAGTGCGTCGAATGTGGCATGTACGCTAACTCTGCATTGATATAAGGTAACAACCATGGAACTGGTGCTCGCTTCTGGATCGCCTAGACGTCAAGAGCTGCTCACTCAATTGGGGTATAGCTTTGATATTCTGGTGCCCGACATCGAAGAGCAGCAACAACCCAACGAGAGTCCAGAAAGTTACGTACGCAGACTGGCGTATCAAAAAGCACTGGCTGCTGCAGACATTTCGATACAACGACATGCCGAAGAGTCGTTAGCTTGTGAACATCAGGTGTTCTTAGGCTCAGATACGGTGGTGGTGTTAGACGGAATCGTCTTTGAAAAACCCCAAGATCTGGACCATAGTCGAGCGATGCTAACGCGACTGTCAAACCAGAAACATCAAGTCATGACGGCGATCAGTGCCGTAGCTGTAAAGCAGGGCGTTATTGCCACAAGTCACACAGAACTCGTCGTAACGTCTGTCTGGTTTACAGAACTGACGGGTCAAGATATTGAGCATTACTGGCAAACGGGTGAGCCTAAAGACAAAGCTGGTAGTTATGCTATACAAGGGGTTGGCGGTAAGTTTGTCAAAAAAATTGAAGGGAGCTACCACGCGGTGGTGGGGCTGCCTCTTTTTGAAACCGAACAACTCTTGCAGAATTTTACAGACATTTAACGAGGTGCGCCAATGAGTGCAGAATTACTCTTAAACATTACCCCAAGTGAAACGCGTGTAGCGATGATCGAAGGTGGCATGCTGCAAGAGGTTCACATTGAACGTGAAGCTAAACGAGGGATTGTTGGCAATATTTACAAAGGCAAAGTGAGCCGGGTTTTACCGGGCATGCAGGCTGCTTTTGTCGATATTGGGCTAGATAAAGCGGCTTTCTTGCACGCCTCAGATATTGTTCCCCATACAGAATGTGTTGCTGAAAACGAAAAGCAGCAGTTTCAGGTAAGAGATATCTCTGAACTGGTTCGCCAAGGTCAGGATATCGTGGTGCAGGTGGTTAAGGATCCTTTAGGCACTAAAGGCGCTCGATTGACGACCGACATCACTTTGCCATCTCGCTATCTAGTATTTATGCCTGGTGCAAGCCATGTGGGCGTGTCACAACGTATTGAAAGCGAAGACGAGCGCAACCGCTTAAAACAACTAGTGAGTCCTTTTTGCGATGAGTTAGGTGGATTCATTATTCGAACGGCGGCAGAAGGCGCAGACGATCATGAGCTATCTCAAGACGCGGCTTTTTTGAAGCGATTATGGCAAAAAGTGATCGAGCGACGTAGCCGCTACAAAACCAAATCTATGCTTTATGGAGAGCTTGGTTTGGCGCAGCGAATTTTGCGCGATTTTGTCGGCACTGAAATTTCTCAAGTTACCGTCGATTCACGCATTGTATATGACACGTTGCAAGAGTTTGTGGCCGAGTTTGTTCCAGAACTTACGGACAAGCTAGAGTTATATGAAGGTCACAAACCTATATTTGATATGTACGACACAGAGAACGAAATACAGCGTTCCCTAGAGCGTAAAGTCGAGTTGAAGTCTGGTGGGTATCTGATTATTGATCAGACTGAAGCAATGACCACCATCGATATCAATACAGGTGCCTTTGTTGGCCGACGAAACTTAGAAGAAACTATTTTTAATACTAACCTAGAAGCAACTGAAGCCATTGCGCGTCAATTACGTTTGCGAAATCTTGGTGGCATTATCATCATTGATTTTATCGACATGTTGCACGATGAGCATCGAGACCGAGTACTTCGCTCTTTAGAAGTCGCGCTCGATCGCGATCGCGTGAAGACTAATATTAATGGCTTTACTCAGCTCGGCTTGGTTGAGATGACTCGCAAGCGCACACGAGAAAGTATTGAACATGTGCTGTGCTCTGGTTGTCCAACTTGTGAAGGTCGTGGCTCGGTGAAAACGGTCGAGACCGTTTGCTACGAAATATTGCGCGAAATCACCCGAGTTAACAGGGCGTATGATGCGGACAAATTTGTGGTCTACGCAGCACCTAGAGTGGCCGATACTCTACTGGGTGAAGAATCTCATGCATTGGCAGAATTAGAAGTCTTTATCGGAAAGCAAGTGACTATCAACTGCGAACCACTGTATGTGCAAGAGCAGTTTGATGTTGTGATGATGTAATTGGTTCTAGGAGTGGTTGAGTGACCCCTTTTGCGGTGCGCTTTGGGCGTTTTATATTATGGATCGTTGTCTTTTTTACCGTCACACTGGCTGTGGCGGTAACGTCTTTACGCATCGCATTACCAAAAATAGACCAATTCCAACCTGAAATTGAAGCGTTTATCTCGGACTACTCGGGGATGAACGTCGATATTGGGCGAGTGAGTGGTTATTGGAAAAACACCTTTCCATCGCTATCGTTAGAAGATATCTCTGTACAGCAAGATCAACAAGTTGACGACTTCTATATAGGGCAAGTCGTTATTCGGCTGGACATTGTAAAATCGATTCTTACCTTTCAACCTCAGCTGTCCGAACTCACCATAGCGGATGTAGAGTTCGATATTCGAAACCTTGGACAAGTCGACGAAGCAAGCACCGAGGAAGCAGAATCACAGCCCGGTGTCGATGGGCTGGAGTCGCTATTTTTCCGTCGCCTGCACGAGTTTTCACTAACCGATTCCGTTGTTTATTTCTCAGGTATTGATGGCAGCGATCAGCAAGTTCAAATTGAACAGGTAAAGTGGCGAAATACAGGCGACAGACACCAAGTTCAAGGTATTTTGAGTACCTCGGAAGTTGACGCACGCAGCGTAGAGATATTGGCTGATTTTGAAAGTCAGCATGGTCTTCGTGATATGACGGGCGATTTCTATCTGTCGTTACATTCTTTGCAGCTAGACCATTTTATAGCGCCCTATGTAGCTGAGAATATTGAGGTCGAAGAGGCCGTCGTTTCTGCAAATGGTTGGTTGAGGCTTGAAAACAATCAGCCAGTCGATGCCTACATCGATATGCAGCCTTCCGAACTGAGCTGGTCGACAGCGCTACAAGAAAACAGCCTAGTCATCGAAACAGGCACATTGAAACTCGAGCCTTTAACTCAAGGTCTTAAAGTGTCCGCCAGTGATTTTGTTGCTCGTACCAATAGTGTGGAATGGTCAGGATTAGATGCGGCATTTAATTGGCAGCCAGAGCTCTTTACCCTAAACCTTTCGTCGGTTTCTCTAGAATCACTGACGCCATTGGTTAAATTAATTCCGCAAAGTGAAGAGTTACAAGCAACGCTTAATGCACTCGCCCCTAAAGGGGAGGTTGAGGATATTCGAGTATCAATGTCTGATGGGATTGACTCGCTTCGTTACTCGGCTTCCTTAAAGAACGCCTCAATGAATCAGTGGGAGTTGCTACCTGGGTTTTCTAGCCTCTCCGCAGAACTTGCAGGTACGGCTGATTTCGCTAGAGCTAAACTCACATTTATTGACGATGTTTTACCTTATGGGGACGTCTTTCAAGCGCCATTAAACATTCGTCACGGCTTTGCCGATGTCGTGTGGCAGCAAGATCAACACGGTTGGCGCTTATGGTCGGAAAAAGTAACTGCGGCGACGCCTGAGCTGCAGGTGTTGGGTGCATTTCGCTTAGACTTTCCTACAGATAAACCCGCTTTCTTGTCATTCTATGGCGAAGCTGACCTGCAAAACGCAGGAGAAACCTGGCGCTACTTACCCACGCTCGCGTTAGGTCGCAGCCTGACCGATTACCTTTCTGCTGCTATTCAAGGTGGGAAGGTTAAAACCTCAAAACTACTTTGGTATGGTCAGCTAAGTGATTTCCCGTATGCCCAAAATGACGGGGTCTTTCAAGCATGGGTTCCTTTGCAACAAGCGCAATTTAGTTTCAGTACGGATTGGCCTGCTATCACACAGCTGCAACTGGATTTGCTGTTTGAAAATGATGCCATGTACCTCGACTCTCGACAAGCCGATTTGATGGATGTGGACGCCACGCTAATTCAGGGCAAGATCCCTGAGTTGAGCTCTGACGGCCATATTGAAATATTGGCAGCGGCGACGGCTAATGGCCGCAAAGTGCGTGACTACATGTTGGCAACGCCATTGGTCGACTCGGTTGGGGCAACGTTAACCACTATTGATATCGATAGTCGCGTTAATGCTCAATTCCAGTTAGACATCCCCTTTGGTACCAATAAAGAGTCTCGAGCCTGGGGTTATGCAAAGCTTTTGGGCAATGACATCGTTATTAATACCCCAGAAATGCACCTCAAAAATGCGATTGGTACCATCAAGTTTGATAACGACGTGGTGTCATCGACAGGGTTGATTGCTGAATTACTTGGCCAGCCGATTTCACTCGATTTTGCCGGTGAGCAGCAGCCGCGTGGTTATGCGGTGAACATCGATGTCATCGGTGATTGGGATGCGGATCCCTTGGGGGATTATATTGGTCAAACCTGGATCAAGCCCTTAAAAGGACATGTTCCATGGAACATGGGGGTGGATCTTCAGATTAATGATGTTGGTTTCACCTATCAGATAGACACTAATGCGGATCTTACTTTTCTCGCGAGCGAATATCCTGCCCCTCTTGCGCATAGCTTTGGGGAAAAAGGCAAAGCCAGTATGCAGGCGTCCGGTGATCAGCAATCGATATCAGCTCGTTTACAGTTACCTGATTTTAAGTTTCAAACCGAGATTGATATAACGGGAGAGATACCCGTATTAGAAGCTACGAACTGGGTGTTAGGCAATGGTGGCTTCAAAGTGAGCCCTATTGTTGGGCACCATGCTGCAGTGCGAATGCCCGCGTTTGATCTCGATGCGTGGTTAGATGTAATTAGCCAGCCCCAAGCTTCTGGCGATGTCTCTATTTTAAGTGAAATGAAAACACCCGAAGTCCCTAAACCACTTAGAGTTCAGCTCTCCACACCTAATTTGCAAGCGGGTGAACTTGAGTGGAATGACGTCGAGTTTTTGGCCCGTAAGCGCACAGATCGCTGGAGCGCCGAGCTTGAAAGCGCGCAATCTACAGGAAAGCTTGAGTGGTTAGACAGCAACAAACTGGATGTTTACTTAGAGCGTTTGAATATCTACTTCCCAGAGTTTGAACTTGATGAAGACAAAACCCCAGAAGTACCAAAACTAGATAAGGACAAGCCACTAATTTCAGACTTTGATCGTGCCTTTTTTGCACAAGCACCAGATACCACCATACGTATCGATGACTTTTGGGTGCAAGGTTACAAAGTGGGAGAGGTCGACGTCGAAGTCGTTAAGAGTGATAACACTCTTAACTGGAAGCGCATAGACGTAGTGAGTGGGGACTCGCAATTGAATGTTGATGGTACCTGGACGTTAGATGGCGCGACTAGCCATTCAGCATTTAACTTGTTACTAGACAGCGAAAACAACTCAGACATTATGGCTCGCTTCGGGTTTAGAAACGGAATTCAACGAGCGCCGTTCAATATGAAATCAGAACTGAGTTGGGATGGCTCTCCTTGGGGAATGAAAATCGACACACTTAATGGCAAGGTTGAGTCTGAAATGGGGCGTGGTGTGATCTCAGGAGTAGGCGGCGCCGCAAAATTCCTTGGGCTATTTAGCTTTGATTCATTGGTTCGTCGCTTGCAGTTGGACTTTTCTGATGTGTTTGATGAAGGTTTAGCCTTTGATTCAATCAAAGGGACAGGCAAAATCGAAAATGGTATTTTCTTAACCAATGATTTGAAAATGGATGCCATTTCGGGCGACATGTCGATTCGTGGGTTGGTTAACCTGAATACGGAGATCATCGATGCACAAGCGACGTTTAAGCCAGATTTAACCTCTGGGATCCCAGCATTAACAGCGTTTGCGATTACACCGCAAACCGCTCTATACGTGTTAGCGGTTACGACTGTTATTGCACCTGTTGTCGAGGTTATCACGCAGGTGACCTACGGTATTGAAGGTCCGATGAACGACCCTCAAATCAAAGAACAATCTCGACAAAAAGGTGATTTTGAAATTCCAGAAGAGTATCGTAAACAGTCAAAATAGTGGTGTTCAAGTAACGCAAGGAGCGCAGTCATGGATTCGAATGCAGTGGAGTCATCCATATTTGAGCACACGCTCTCAACGCGCGTAGGCGTCATACAAGCGAATTCAACGGACGATTTACACTTAAACTTGCAGTTTCTTGAGCAGCAACTTGTCGAACTCTCAGAGCAAAGAGTTTCGATGGTATTTACCCCTGAGAACATGCTGCTTTTCGCAAATACCACCGCCTATCAAGAAGCAGCCGAAGAGCTAAACCGTGGACCTATCCAAAATAGACTCTCCGAATTAGCCAAACGCTATAAGCTCTGGCTTCATATTGGTAGTTTTCCCATTAAGCAGAGCTCAAGTAAACTCTCCACAACCAGTTTGTTGTTTAACCCTAGCGGAGAATTGGCGTCACACTATAAAAAACTGCACCTATTCGATGTTGATGTTGGGGATGCACATCAGCGTTACCGAGAATCTGATACCTATCAAGCGGGCCATGAGGTTGTGACTTGTAAAACTCCTGCTGGGCGACTTGGGATAACGATATGTTATGACGTTCGTTTTCCTGCGCTATACCAATCGCTTCGCGAGAGTGGCGCAAATGTAATTGTCGTAGCAGCAGCGTTTACTCAAGTCACCGGTAAGGCTCATTGGGAGACTTTGCTACAATCTCGAGCTATAGAAACCCAGTCTTGGATCATAGCAAGTGCACAGTGTGGTACACACAGTGACAGCAGAAATACCTATGGACACTCCATGGTCATTGACCCATGGGGCACAATTGCCGAAAGATTGACTGATACTGCAGGTCATTTTGTGGTATCAATAGACCATCAAAAAACGGATGAGGTTCGTCAGGCTATGCCACTTCTCGACCACACCCGTTTTCATACTAATTTGAAAGAGTAGTTACTCATTATGAGTTTAGATCAAGTAGAAAAAGAACTATTGGCCCCAACAGGGTTGGATCGTCAAGCACTGGAAAATACGCTATCCATTATTGCTGAGCGCGATATTGATTATGCCGATTTGTACTTTCAGAGCAGCTGGCACGAATCGTTAGTCTTGGAAGACAGCATAGTTAAAGAAGGCTCATTCAATATTGATCGTGGTGTTGGTGTGCGGGCGGTGACGGGTGAGAAAACCGGATTTGCCTACTCTGATCAATTTGATGTTGATGGGTTGAAGCAAAATGCGATTGCTGCGCGTGGCATTGCGAAACAAGGCCAGAACGGCCGAGTTAAGACCTTAACACCAGCCATTAGCGGTGCCGCTTATGGGAGTGACAACCCTTTTGATAGCTTGGACAAAGTTCGTAAAATCAGCCTACTGAAAGAGCTAGATGCCTACATCCGTACCAAAGAACCTTTGGTGCAAGAAGTCAATATCAGCTTAAGTGCTGTGTACGAACAAGTACTGGTCGCTGCTACAGACGGCACTTATGCTGCAGACATTCGACCACTGGTTAGATTGTCTATCAGTGTGTTGGCACAAAAAGGTGAGCGCCGCGAGCGTGGAAATTCTGGTGGTGGTGGCCGTTATGGCTACGAGTACTTTATAGAGAGTGCAGGCAACGGCACCGTCGCGACTCAATTCGCCGATGAAGCCATTCGTATGGCATTGGTAAACCTAGAAGCTATTGCCGCACCAGCAGGAAGTATGCCTGTGGTTTTGGGCGCGGGTTGGCCAGGTGTTCTGTTGCACGAAGCGGTAGGACATGGACTTGAAGGTGACTTTAACCGTAAAGGCTCGTCGGTATTCTCAGGAAAAGTTGGCGAACAAGTGACCTCAAAACACTGCACCATTGTCGATGATGGTACCATGGCGGACCGTCGTGGCTCACTCAATATTGATGATGAAGGTGTTCAAGGGAAATACAACACTTTAATAGAAAACGGTGTGCTTAAAGGCTATATGCAAGACAAGCTTAATGCTCGCTTAATGGGTGTAGCGCCTACTGGCAACGGGCGTCGTGAATCATACGCGCATCTACCAATGCCTCGAATGACCAACACCTATATGCTGGCGGGAGAACACTCATCAGAAGAGATTATTGCGTCGGTTAAGAAAGGTATATACGCACCAAATTTTGCTGGTGGCCAAGTGGACATTACTTCTGGAAAGTTTGTGTTTTCTGCATCAGAAGCGTACCTCATTGAAGATGGTAAGATTACCGCACCAGTCAAAGGAGCAACTTTGATTGGCTCAGGTATTGAAGCGATGCAGCAAGTGTCTATGGTCGGCAACGACTTAGAGCTCGATCGTGGTGTGGGCGTGTGTGGTAAAGCTGGTCAAAGTGTTCCTGTAGGCGTTGGGCAACCAACTCTTAAATTAGACAGTTTGACAGTTGGTGGTACCGACTAAAAAATAAGGAGTCAGTCTACAATGACTGACTCCCCTTGATTTCTGTTACTGCTTAGCTTTTTTCTTAAGCTGTTTACTTAGCTGCCTTCATGAAGCGCTTTGAGGATTTGGAATATTTCTCGGTACGCGCGCGGTGGCTTACTCTGCTTTTTCTCTTTATTGGCCTGACGTGCCAATTGTCTTAGCTGTTGACGATCGGCGCTTGGGTACAAGTCTAGGACTTGATTGATTGCAACATCACCTTGTTCTACTACGCTGTCTCGAAGCTGCTCGAGTTTATGCAATTCCGCTGACGCTTGAGAGTGCTTGTTGCGGTATTTATCTAATGCGGCCTGTAGCGGTTCAATATCGATGTTGCGCATCACTTTGCCAATGTATTGCAACTGGCGACGTCTCGCTTCGTTTTTAAAGCGTTGAGCATCAGAAATAGCGTGAGCAAGATCTTCAGGGATAGGAAACTTCTCTAGTACGCTCGGCTTTAAACCGACCAGCTCTTCACCTAGCTTTTGCAACTCTTCCATATCGCGCTTCAATTCGGTTTTGCTTACCCAAATGATCTCTTCCTCTTCTTCCCAAGGAGCTTTCTGGTTTTTTCGTGCCATAACTTTATCTGTACTCTGTGATTTATTTCGCTGTCTGTTTCTATTTTAACAACAAATCTAGGGTGTAGGGAAAAAGCTTGCTATTCTAAGCGCAACATTTTTTTTGCCAGTCATGTAGATCACTGGCGGTAGAGTTGGGAAATCAGCAACTATGGATGCAAAACAGCACGTCGCACAGCAACGAGCCGAACTTGAAGCTGCGGTAGAAAGAGCGCTTACACTCGCTAAAGTAAAGGCTGATGCCGCGGAAGTCGCGGTCAACAAGTCCACAGGGTTAAGCGTTTCAACCCGCTTAGGTGAAATTGAAAATGTTGAACTTAACACCGATGGCGCGCTTGGCATTACCGTATATCGCGGACAGCGTAAGGGTAGCGCGTCTACATCAGACCTCAGCGAGCAAGCGATCGCAAAAACGGTAGAAGCGGCATTAGATATTGCCCAGTACACCTCAGAAGATCCTTGTGCTGGACCTGCACCCGCCGAGCTAATGGTTAAAGAGATTAAAGATCTCGATCTTTTTCATCCAGATGAGCCAAACCCAGATGTGGCTGCAGCGATTGCAATTAAAGCAGAAGAAGCCGCATTAAACTACTCTGACAAAATTCAACAAAGTGATGGTGCCAGTTACGACAGCCATTACGGTGTTCGCGTTTACGGAAACACTCATGGGCTTATCGCCAGCTATCCTTCTTCTCGCCATAGCATCAGCGCCGTTGTCATTGGGGTTGGAGAAAATGGAGAAATGGAACGCGATTATAGTTACACCATGGCGCGCCACATTGACGACCTTTGGTCACCTGAGCGTGTTGGTGAAGAAGCCGGTCGCAAAACAGTCAGCCGCTTAGATGCTCGCAAGATTGCGACTGGTGAATACCCTGTAATGTTTGCAGCGGATGTAGCAACGGGCTTAATGGGTCATCTTGTTGGCGCTATCAGCGGCAGCTCGTTGTACCGTAAGTCGAGTTTTTTACTAGACCATCTTGGTAAGCAAATCCTTCCTAGCTGGTTTAACATTGAAGAAAAGCCTCACGTGCTTCGTGGATTAGCGTCGTCCCCCTTTGATAACGAAGGTGTGATCACTCAAGATCGTCAAATAGTCACCGATGGCGTGCTTTCAACGTACTTGCTCACTTCGTACGCGGCAAGAAAGCTGGATATGACGCCAACAGGTCATGCTGGTGGTATTCATAACTGGTATGTTGGCTCTACAGGGCAGAGCTTTGAAGAAATGCTTAAGGCCCTTGGTACGGGTGTTTTGGTTACTGAGCTTATGGGGCAGGGTGTAAACACGGTCACTGGCGATTACTCTCGCGGCGCAGCCGGTTTTTGGGTAGAAAACGGCGTGATCCAATATCCTATTTCTGAAATTACCATTGCGGGTAATCTAAAGCAGATGTACCAAAACATTGTCGCGGTGGGTAACGACGTGGAAACTCGCTCTCAAATTCAGATGGGCTCGGTACTGCTAGAGTCGATGAAAATTGCTGGTGAATAACTCGATATAGTGAACTGAAAAGGGAGCACTGTGTGCTCCCTTTTTTGTGGCTCTAAACCAGAAACACCGTGGCAAGTCCGAGGAAGACCAGTAATCCAATCACATCGGTTATGGTCGTCAGTGCCATACCACCGGCAAGTGCTGGGTCGATGTCCATTTTTTTCAAAATTATGGGGATTGAAACTCCCGCAATACCGGCAACAAATAGGTTAGTCAGCATTGCACCAGACATGATTAGGCCGAGAACGATGTCTTCTTTCCATAACATAACGATGCCACCTAATATGATGGCCCACAAAATACCATTTAGAAATCCGATAGCGGCTTCTTTGCGCAGTAATTCTTTCTGGTTACTGTCACCAATATGACCCAGAGCTAAACCACGGATCACCAATGCAACAGTCTGGTTGCCTGCAACGCCACCCATAGAAGGTACGATAGTCATTAATATTGCGATGGCGGCCATTTGTTCGAGTGTTGACTCAAACATGTTTGATACAGATGCGGCAGTCAACGCAGCTAACACATTAACCCCTAACCAAACACTTCGGCGTCGTGCCGATTTTATTACAGGTGCAAACGTATCTTCGTCGTCATCCATACCCGCCATACTCATCATTGAGTGCTCGGCATCTTCACGGATAACATCCACCACGTCATCGATGGTGATACGGCCAACCAACGTCTGATTATCATCAATGACCGGAGCTGAAACCCAGTTACGGCGCTCAAACAGCGACGCAACATCAGAGTCTTTGGTATCAACTGTGATGGCTTCATCCGCGTCGTCCATAATATCGATGACTTGCTTATCGGGCTGAGAGGTAACCAACGTGGTGAGAGAAAGATTACCGATCAATCGGTTCTCTTGATCGACAACGTATAGTGTATCGGTCGCTTCTGGAAGCTCTGCCTTAATGCGTAAGTATCGCAAAATTACATCGACTTCCACGTCGCCACGAATGGTGGTGACGTCGGTATTCATTAAGCCACCGGCGGTATCTTCCGGGTAGGAGAGCGCCGTTTCAACACGAAGACGGTCAGCCGTGTCCATTTGGGCCAGTACGCCTCTAGAAACGTCGTCAGGCAAACTTCTGAGTACGTAGGCGATGTCATCAGTATCCATGCCCTCAGTCGCCTCAGCGAGCGTTTCTGGTGCCATTTTGGCCACAACATCGTCTTTAACGTCTTCACTTAACTCATCAAGGATGTCGCCATAATCTTCCGGGTCGGTCAGTTGCCAAAGAACGTCGCGACTTTTTCGAGGGGAGGCTTCAAGTAGCTGAGCAATATCTTCAGGCTCCATGTCCTGAAGTTGGCGTCGAACGAAAACAAATCGGCCTTGGTCGATCGCTTCACTGACGTCTTGTAGGGTTTGGTGAGCTTGGTCAAACTCGAGTTGCTCTGGCATACCCACCTCCTCGTATACTTAGATTGAATAAAATAGGGAAGGGGCGCCAAAGGTTAGGTCGGCGCCGAGGCGCTAATAGTAACGTAATTCTATGTCACTTTTAATCTTATTGACGCAACTTATTCATCTTCATCGAATTTTTTTTCGATGAGCTGGCAAACTGCGTCTAAGGCAACATCGGCTTGCGGACCGGTTGCTTTTATTGTGACGTGTTGGCCTTGTGAGGACTCCAATAGCAGTACCCCCATAACACTCTCAAGCACTACACACTTATCGTCATTGCACAGTGTGAGCGTTGCATCAAAGCTTTGAGCGAGTTCAACTAACTTAATGGCAGCGCGAGCGTGCAAGCCTAAGCGATTAATGATGAGTACTGTTCTGGTGAGTTCCATCGGCAATTTCTCGACTAAAGTTTGTTTTCGGGACGCTCTAAAGTGGTGTGCCTTACTTGAACCTGATGTTTGAGATCGGCAAAGTGAATGGCAAGTTGTTGTGCAACGAACACTGATCGGTGTTTTCCGCCGGTGCATCCAATAGCGATAGTTAGGTAGCTGCGATTGTTTTTCTCAAGTTGTGGCAACCATTTCTCGACAAAACCTTGGATGTCTTGCGTAAGGTCTTGAACTTCTTGGTGGCCCGCTAAGTATTCCTGTACAGGTTTATCGAGTCCTGTTTGGCTGCGAAGTCCTGGCTCCCAATGAGGGTTAGGTAAAAATCGAACATCGAAGACGTAATCGGTATCTTTTGGCACACCATATTTGAATCCAAACGACTCAAATACCATGACTAACTCTTTGCTTTCGCGCCCAAGAACTCGCAACCTCACGGTTTCACTCAGGTCATGAAGTGTCGATTGACTACTGTCGATGACTAAGTCGGCTTGTGCTTTTATGGGTTCGAGTAAGTCTTCTTCTGATTCAATGGCTTGAGCCAGTGCTAGCTTTTCTTCGCCAATGGACAGCGGGTGAATCCGTCGAGTTTCGCTGTAGCGTTTAAGCAGTGTTTCGAGCTGCGCGTCGACAAATATCACCATCACATCCCAAGTTTGCTTAAGCGCATTTAATTGGGTAGTGACTTGATTAGGGTCGTTAGGTAAATTGCGAATATCGATGCTAACTGCAACACGCCCCAACTGATTTTTCATGCTGTCGGAAAAGGGAGTGAGTAGATTGACGGGTAAGTTATCGACGCAGTAGTACCCCAAATCTTCCAACACACGCAACGCGACACTTTTGCCCGCGCCCGAACGGCCACTGATAACCACAAGTTGATTGGTTTTAGGGGAATCCATGATTATTTCGCGACCATGATTTGATAAAGCTCTTCATCGGATTCTGCACGACGAAGCTGTTTGGTTATCGCTTTATCGTTTAGCTTTTCGGCCATGCTGGCCAAAGTGCTTAAATGTTCTTTGCATTGAGAGTCTGGCACTAAGAGTGCAAACAAAAGGTCAACGGGTCGATTGTCTATGGCATCGAATTCAATAGGCTCATCACACTGTACTAATACTGCGATAGCACGCTCACTGTCTTGCATTCGGGCGTGGGGGATAGCAATACCGTTGCCAATGCCCGTACTGCCCATTTTCTCTCGTCCTAACATACATTCAAATAACTCAGTTGAGCTTTGATCGCATTGCTCGGCAGCGATTTCGCTGATGATTTCGAGGGCTCTTTTTTTGCTCGTACAATGGACTGCACTTTTTGTGCAGTCCAAAGAGAGTACTTCACTGATTTGCATAGTTTAGTGATTACTTAATTTTTCTTTATGTTTATTGAGTTGTCGTACAAGTTTGTCGACCAGAGAATCTATCGCTGCGTACATACTATCACTTTCGGCTGAGGCGTGTATTTCACCTTGCGCAACATGTAGGGTGGCTTCTGCAATTTGGTTAAGTTTTTCAACTTTCAGTACAACATGGACATTGGTGATGTGTTCAAAAAAGCGTTCTAGTTTTGCAAATTTAGAATCCACGTACTCCTGCATTGAATCTGTTAGATCAACGTGATGGCCTTTAATATTGATTTGCATAGACGTTCCTTCTGTTTCTGCCTAAAGTAGGCGTTTGCGCTGACTTGAAGGGGCTATCCCTAGGGACTCACGATATTTAGCAATCGTACGACGGGCCACTTGTATGCCTTGGTCAGCTAATAGTGCGGCAATTTTACTGTCACTGAGTGGTTTTGCTCTATTTTCTGCCGCTACGAATTTCTTGATGAGGGCACGTATCGCGGTGGAAGAGCATTCTCCACCATTATCAGTACTTACGTGACTCGAGAAAAAGTATTTGAGCTCAAAGATGCCTCTTGGCGTGTGCATATATTTTTGCGTTGTGACGCGAGAAATCGTGGACTCATGCATGTCCACAGCGAGAGCAATATCGTTCAAGACCATTGGCTTCATGGCCTCTTCTCCGTGCTCAAAAAACTCTTGTTGATGCTCTACAATGCAACGCGCTACTTTTAGCAGTGTTTCGTTGCGGCTTTCTAAGCTTTTAATCAACCATTTAGCTTCTTGCAAATTACTTTTGATGAACTGACTGTCTGGACTGTTTCCCTTACCGAGTGCCGCGTACTGTTGGTTTACTTTGAGACGCGGAACGCTGTCAGGGTTAATTGAAACCACCCATTTTCCCTTGTCTTTAAAAACAGAAACATCGGGAACAACATATTCAGTGTCATCGGGGGCAACAGTATTGCCTGGTCTAGGATCCAGCTTTTGGATCAGAGACATGATGTCTCGCAGTTGATCCTCTTTTAACTTAGTTTCTTTCATGATCAACTTGTAATCACGATTACCAAGCATATCGATGTAATTTTCAAGAACATGGCGCGCTTCAGAAAGCCATGGCGTATCTTCCGGAAAAGTCGCCAATTGCAGTAGTAAGCATTCTTGCAGTGAGCTTGATGCTACACCTAGGGGATCAAATTGCTGTATCCGCTTACGTACAGCTTCCACTTCATCAAGCTCTACCTCGTCATTATTTAGACTGCTTAGGATGTCTTCGCTTGAAATGGTCAAATAACCGTATTCATCAATGGCATCAATAATGGAAGTGGCTATAGCATTGTCCAGCTCACTCATTGGAGTAAGTTCAAGTTGCCAATGTAAATAGTCGTGCAGCGATTGAGTGGTTTCACCCTGGTAGATGGGCATGTCATCGTCCATCACCATGCCAGTGCTTCCAGTGTTTGCACTGTAAACGTCTTCCCAGGTAGTATCGACAGCAAGCTCTTCGCTAATATTGCTTTGCTCGATAAGATCGGCACTGTCTTGCGGATCGGCTTCAATTTCTTGTGTGGTTTCTGCTGCGGTTGCGGTTGCGTTTTCGGCTTCTATATTATTTGCTTTCTCAGCATCTGAAACGGGCTCGGCTTGTTCTTCCACTTCAAGAAGTGGGTTAGAATCGAGCGCTTCTTGAATCTCTTGCTGGAGATCAAGTGTAGACAACTGCAATAAGCGAATCGCTTGTTGCAGTTGTGGGGTCATTGCTAATTGTTGCCCGATTTTAAGCTGTAATGACGGTTTCATTCAGAATTTATTACCTTGATACCACTGTGAAAAATGACGTTTTAGTCAGATTTGTTATCTCATTTAAACCATACTTCGCCAACACTTTCCAGTCTTAACCATTTAATCATAGACGGAATTGCTCACCGAGATAAACTCGTTTTACCTGCTCATTGTTCAAAACTTGCTCTGGAGTGCCTTCTGCGATCAAATGCCCTTGGCTTACGATGTACGCTTTTTCACATACATCGAGTGTTTCACGCACATTGTGGTCGGTAATCAGTACGCCTAGCCCACGCTGTTTAAGGTGTTGGATAATCTTTTTGATGTCGATAACCGATATAGGGTCTACACCCGCGAAAGGCTCGTCCAGAAGAATGAATTCGGGATTGGCTGCCAGTGCTCGCGCAATCTCAACACGTCGACGCTCGCCCCCGGATAAAGCCATCCCAGCAGACTTGCGAATATGCTGAATATTGAACTCTTCAAGTAAGTCTTCTAATCGGTCTTGGCGCTGCTCATTGCTCAGCTCTTTGCGAGTTTGCAGTACCGCCATAATGTTATCTTCTACCGACAGCTTCCTGAAAATAGACGCTTCTTGCGGCAAGTAGCCAATCCCCATTTTCGAGCGCTTATGCATTGGAAGAATGCTGATGTCTTGGTCATCGATCAATATTTGACCTTCATCTCGAGCGACCAAACCAACGATCATATAAAACGAGGTAGTTTTACCGGCGCCGTTTGGGCCAAGCAATCCAACAATCTGACCTGATTCTACTTTTAAGCTGACATCGGCGACGACCTGACGTTTGTTATAGCTTTTAGCCAAGTTCTTAGCCTGTAATACAGTCATCGGCTATTGCCCTTTTTGCGCTTGAGGTTGCAAAACGGTTGAGACGCGATTGCCATTGCCACCGTCTGCAAGCATAGTTTCAGTATCGATCTGATAACGAATGGTCTCACCTTTGATGACACTATCGTCTTGCATTAATTGCGCTTGCTTAGTCATGAGAAGTTGATTGTTACTCATGCTATAGAATAATTCTAACGCTTGGCCTCTTAGCTCTTTCCCTTCATCAGTTTCTTGACGAAAAGTCGTCGGCTCACCAAACGATTGAATGGAAGTAATGGTCCCAGTTTCAGCGTCGCGCACGACAATGACTTTGTCTGCTTCTAATTCGATACTACCCTGTACCAATTTAACATCGCCTTCGAAGGTTACTTCATTGCTTTTCATATCTAGCTTTTGACTATCTGAGTCTATGTATACAGGTTGTTCGCTGTCGCTAGACAGTGCAAATGCACCTGTTGAGATTAAGCACAACAAGGCGGCTTTAAGGAGTGATTTCATATACACCTTTGACTTGGTTATTTAGTGTTGCTTGGTTCGTGTCGAAACTGCCTTCCGCTGATTGCCCTACATTATAAAACGTAGCGCCTTCAAGCGTAACTTGGGTATCAGTGTAGAACTCTTTGCTGTCGAGCTCTATGATCAAGGACTCAGTTGTCATTTGGTCGAACGAAGCACCGGGTAATAGGTTGTCTGCTTTTACGTTGCCTTGCAACGTTAGGTGCTGATTTTTGTCGAGTACGGCGCGGTCTGACACCACCTTCCATTCGACGTTTTCACCATCTCGGTAAACCAATAGCACAATACTTTCAAAAACAGTATCACCACTTTTGGCGTAATGGTCCAGATAACTCGATGTGATCCGGTAGTTTCGAGTGCCGTCTGCTTTATGGGTAGTGTCAGTCACGTGGTGACCCGAGAATTGAGGCAGTTCTGCGTTGGGGGTAACTTGCACGGTGACGCTGTTTTGATCGGTGACTAAATAATAGCTGCTAAACGCAATGACAATGATCAATACAACTTGGACCCAACGAGGCGTGATCATATGCTCAAGCCTTTGTGCGCTTCAAGTTCGCCACGGGACTGTAATATAAGATCACACACTTCGCGTACCGCGCCATGACCACCGTTAATCTGTGTCACGTAGTTGGCTTTTTGACGTAATAATGGGTGGCCATCTGCGACACAGACTTTAAGTGCAACTTTTTCCATCACTGGCCAATCGATCAAGTCATCACCAATATACCCGGTATTCTGTGGTGCGATATTGAGTTTTTCGCAAATGTCTTGATACGCCTTTACCTTGTCATCTTGACCTTGGTAGATAAGCGTTATGCCAAGGGCACTCATTCGGTTGGTAACAATTTGCGACTTCCTACCTGTAATGATGGCAATTTCAATTCCGGCATTCATCAGCGATTTAACGCCATATCCGTCGCGGGTATGGAACGTCTTAAGCTCTTCACCGTTGTTTCCCATATAAACCAAACCATCGGAAAACACTCCATCGACGTCACAGATAAGCAGTTTGATCTGTTTGGCTATTTCAACAATGGAGGCGTCGACATCACCATATAAAGTCGTAATTTTTTCGCTCATTACATTACCCCAGCACGTAGCATATCGTGCATATTCAGTGCGCCAACCAATTGGCCGTCGTCAACAATGAGCAACGCGCTAATGCTGCGTTCTTGCATCTGATTGAGTCCATCAACCGCAAGCATATTTGAATGAGCGACTTGAGGGTTTGGCCCCATCACTTCTCCGATGGTTGTATCGTGAATGTCGACACGCTTACTCAGCAAGCGGCGCAAATCGCCATCGGTAAAAATGCCAATGACTGCATTATCTGCGTCGACAATGGCGGTCATTCCTAAGCCTTTCTCACTCATTTCTAACAGTGCTTCAGTCAGTGGAGCATCAGCTGTAACTTTAGGCAGTTGAGTGCCTGAATGCATGATGTCGCTTATTTTGAGCAACAATTTTCGGCCTAAGGCTCCACCTGGGTGAGAAAGCGCGAAATCTTCCGCACTAAACCCACGAGCACGCATTAGAGCCATTGCAAGCGCATCCCCCATTACTAGTGTGGCGGTTGTACTTGCGGTTGGAGCAAGTTCAATTGGGCAAGCTTCTTTAGGCACCTTTATACATAAGTGCAGATCTGCCAGTTTACCCATGTTTGAACTTGGGTTTCCGGTCATGCTAATGATCGTTACTTGCTGACGCTTAAGTACAGGGAATAAACCCAAAATTTCGCCCGACTCACCGGAATTAGAAATCGCGAGTACCACATCATTACTGTCGATCATTCCCAGATCGCCGTGTGCCGCTTCCCCAGGGTGAACAAAAAAGGATGACGTACCTGTACTGGCAAGCGTTGCGGCAATTTTCTTACCTATATGGCCAGACTTACCCATACCCATCACCACGACTTTTCCTGTGGTGTTTAAAATGGTTTGGCAAGCTTGGACAAAATGAGTATCGAAGTGCTGGCTTAGTTGCTTTAATCCAGCGATCTCAATCGCAAGTACTTCTTCGGCTGCAGACTTATAGTCAAAATCAGGGTTGTATTGTTGCATCTGTGAATCAATTATCCGTTAGTGAGCTAAGTTCATGAGCAGGTAGCCTTGGTAGACAACAAAAATTATGAGTAGTGCGCTACCTTCAATGCGATTGATGCTGCGGGATTTTCCTAGCGCCATGACCACTAGCAGTATGGAGACCGCAAGCATAACCCAGAAATCTCGTCCCATAACGTTTTCGTTAAGTACGGTTGGGTTCAATATGCCAGGGATCCCCATTACGGCAAGAATGTTGAATACGTTCGAGCCAATGATATTGCCCACAGCCATATCATCTTCACCTTTCATGACACCGGCGAGAGACGCAGCAAGCTCGGGCAAACTTGTACCTACAGCAATAATGGTCAAGCCAATCACAAGATCAGACATGCCAAAATGTTTCGCAATTATAACAGCATTGTTGACTAGTATATCGGCCGCTAGTGGCAGCAATATTAGGCCTACGATGACCCAGAAGATGGCTTTCCCATTGGGCACCCCTTCAGGGATCTCCGACTCTTGCTCCTCAATCAATGCATCGCCACTGTTTTTTTGACTGCGCGATATTTTTAACATAACCGCTAAAAAAGCCACAAACAAAACGACTAGCACGATACCTTCGTTAAACCCTAAGTAACTATCCCAAAGCAACGCACCTGCTAATAATGTGACCACCATCATCAGAGGGAGTTCACGTCGCAGAACCCCAGAACTGATCGACAAAGGCTTGATGATTGCTGTTATCCCTAAGATTAGCGCAATATTGGCGATATTGGAGCCTAAAACGTTACCGACAGCGGTGTCTGATTTACCGCTTAATGCTGCGGTGGCTGAGACCATCATTTCAGGTGCAGAAGAGCCCATTGCTAATATTGTCATACCAATAACCAATGGAGCGATACCGAAGTTTCGAGCGAGTGCCGCAGCACCAAAGACGAGTTTGTCAGCACTCCAAACTAGCAGGGCGAGACCTACAATTAAAAGTAGTACGGCTTCAATGGGCATGGGATGTTATCACCTGATTAGTCAAATTTAAGTTGGCTAATTTTGACTCTAAGTCATCGAAAAAGAAAGCGAAATTCTTAAATATTTAGAGCGCACAACCCTAGAAATACTCTATGGTTTGTATGAGAAGAAAATAAAGTTTGACCTATTTGTAGTAACTATAGGTAAATAGGATAACCAGTAGCGGAAAGTAGACTCAATCAATTGGTCGTGCCATGGATGTAACAAAAAAATACAAAATCAAAGAGTTAAGTTTTTCTCGCGGGAGAAAACAGATTTTTGAAAATGTCAGCTTTGACGTGAAATCGGCAAAAATCACCGCAATTATTGGACCCTCTGGAATCGGCAAAACAACACTGCTTAAACTATTAAGTGGCCTATTGGAGCCGGATGATGGGCAAGTCCTCTTTAATGGCCACCACTTGCATCAATTGTCTAGGCGCGCGTTGTTCGAGGCGAGAAAGAAGATGGGAATGTTATTTCAATCTGGGGCGCTATTTACTGATCTGACGGTGTTTGACAATGTGGCTTTTCCTTTGCGTGAGCATACCGATCTATCCGAAGCAGAAATCCGTACTAAGGTGATGGACAAGTTAGACGCAGTCAGTCTTGCGGACAGCTTTGACTTAATGCCGTCAGAGCTTTCTGGTGGTATGACGCGTCGTGCTGCGCTTGCAAGAGCGCTGTCATTAGAACCGGATGTGTTGTTGTATGATGAGCCTTTCGTAGGTCAAGACCCGTTGACGAAAACCACTCTGGTTAAACTTATCGACTCGCTGAATAAGCGACTTAATGTGACCTCTATATTGGTGTCGCACGATGTTCCTGAAGTGATGATGTTAGCTGATTATGTCTACATGCTGGACAATAAAACCATTATCGCTCACGGGACACCTGAAGAGCTCAGAGCCAGTCAAAATGTCCAAGTACAGCAGTTTTTGAAGCCACTTGAATTTGAACATCTTGAGAGGGTTGAATAATGTTGTTTCAACACAAGATAGAATCTCTAGGACGGTCATCGTTCGCGCTCGTTCAAAGTATTGGTGCCGCGAGTTGGATGTTAGCTGGGGCGCTATTTAGCAAGCCTAACTTTAAAAAGTCGTGGCCACTTTTGTTAAAACAGATAGAGGTTCTCGGTTGGCAGTCGCTAATGATTATCTGCGTATCAGGTCTGTTTATCGGCATGGTGCTGAGTTTACAAGGCTTTGTTATTTTAGTGGACTTTGGCGCCGAAAGCGCCCTGGGTCAGTTGGTGTCATTGTCGTTACTTAGAGAGCTAGGTCCAGTGGTTACCGCGCTTTTATTTGCTGGGAGAGCGGGGTCTGCATTGACTGCGGAAATTGGTTTAATGAAAGCCACCGAACAACTCTCTAGTATGGAGATGATGGCGGTAGACCCTCTGCGTCAAGTGATCGCACCTAGGTTCTGGGGTGGCGTGATTGTTATGCCTTTGCTCAGTTTTTTGTTTATTGCGGTAGGCATAATTGGTGGTCAGTGGGTTGGGGTGTCGTGGAAGGGTGTAGATTACGGCAGTTATTGGTCTCAAATTCAATCATCGGTTGTATTGTCAGAAGATATACTGAATAGTTTTATTAAGGCCGTTGTGTTTGCTGTGGCAGTACTTTGGGTTGCTCTGTTTCATGGATACCATTGTAAGCCCACTTCAGAAGGGATTAGCTTAGCCACTACGCGCTCTGTAGTACATGCATCCTTATTAGTGCTTGGGCTGGACTTTATTTTGACGGCTTTAATGTTTGGTGGTTCTTAACCACAAAAACTTCAACTGTTTTGGCAAGGATAGGAAGGATTAATGAAGCAAAATCGACACACCGAATTGCGGGTTGGGCTATTTGTGTTGCTCAGTATGGCGGCGCTGCTGTTTATGGTCCTTGAAGTGGCCAACGTAACCTCACTCACTAGCGATAAGCATTACACGATAAAGGCTCGGTTTGAAAATATAGGCAGCCTAAAAGTGCGTTCTCCAGTAAAAGTGGGTGGGGTGGTGATCGGTGAAGTGAAAGACATCACCTTGGATCCAAGCTTGTTTATTCCGACTGTAACGTTTTCCATAGACTCTCAATTTAACCAATTTCCAGACACCAGCTCGGTTGAAATACTCACCTCCGGACTGATTGGAGAGCAGTATGTGAGTTTTGTCCCAGGTTTTGATCTTGATGATGGCGACTATTTGTCTGATGGGGATTTCATCGAAGACACTAAATCAGCCATAGTCTTAGAAGATTTGATTGGGCAATTTTTATATAGCATGCAAGGAGAGTGAGATGAATATTAGTCAATTATGGACCCGAGCCATTTTTATCATTCTCATTACCAGTTTCAGCATCACTTCGTTCGCTGAAGACACCAGTAATCCATACCAGTTGATGGAGACGGTTTCTCAAAAAACCTTTAACCGCATCACCCAAGAAAGTGCGCAAATAAACGAGAACCCGGATTACTTGAAAGAGATAGTGGAGCAAGAGGTGATGCCCTACATTCACTATCAATATGCCGGGTTGAAGTTACTAGGTTCTCAGTTAAAGCTGCAAGACAAAACAGAGGTAGAAGCCTTTTTAGAGGCCTTTCGCGCTTACATGGTCACGGCCTACGCTCAAGTATTTGTACAATATGACGATCAGGAGTTGCTTTATGCACCGATTCAGCCAGTACCTGAAGGGAGCCGAATTGTGACTGTTCCTGTCGAGATCGTCGAGCCAAACAAGCCAAATATAAAGTTGGCCTTTAAGTGGCGCAGCAACAAGCAAGGTACTGAGTGGCTGGCCTTCGATATCATTGCAGAAGGCATCAGTATGCTGTCGAGCAAACAATCTGAGTGGAGCGGTAAAATACGTACTCAAGGTTTAGCCAGCGTTACCGAAGAGTTGTTAGAACAATCCAAGATAACAATTACTCAAAAAACCTCCAATTAACCAAATGGGTTGTATGAAAAATCAGCGTTGGTCTTTCCAAACCAAATCTTGACGCTTTTTTTTCATGCAAAATTGTAAATTCGGCTTATAATGTCGCGTTTTCGTGCCTGTCAGCTTTAACCTTTTGTGGTCTGGCTTTAAAGTGAAATCGAAAATCCTAAATTGAACAAGAAGGAATCATTGTGGAAAGTTCAGACGTCAAGTCGCTGCTAGAGAGCGCTTTAGAAATTCAAGAGCTACATGTGAAAGGCGAAGGTAGCCACTTTGAAGTGATCGCCATTGATCCTTGCTTTGACGGCATGAGCCGCGTTAAGAAACAACAATTTATTTACGCTCCTTTAATGGACTACATTCAGCGCAACGATATTCATGCGCTCTCCATTAAAGCGCTGACCCCTGAAGAGTGGGCGCGTGATAAAAAGCTAATGTCACTATAAGGTGCCGCTGTAACAATGGATAAATTCCGAGTAACTGGCTCATCCACCCCTTTGTCGGGTGAGGTCTCTATTTCTGGTGCAAAAAATGCTGCACTGCCTATTTTATTTGCCGCTATTTTGGCGGAAGAGCCAGTGGTCGTTCATAACGTCCCTAAACTGCGCGACATCGATACAACCATGGAGCTGTTAAAGCGCCTTGGTGCAAATGTCTCTCGCAATGGATCGGTACATGTTGATGCGAGTGGCATTAACGAGTTTTGCGCTCCTTACGATCTGGTAAAAACCATGCGTGCCTCAATATGGGCATTGGGACCTCTGGTCGCTCGCTTTGGTCAGGGACAAGTGTCTCTTCCCGGTGGATGTGCGATAGGCGCTCGACCTGTTGATTTGCATATTCATGGCCTTGAGCAACTTGGTGCCACCATCGTGCTTGAAGACGGTTATGTTAAAGCGTCTGTTGATGGTCGCTTGCAAGGTGCCCATATTGTCATGGATAAGGTCAGTGTTGGCGCCACCATCACTGTCATGTGCGCCGCTGCGCTCGCTGAAGGTACAACCATATTAGACAATGCTGCGCGTGAGCCTGAAATTGAAGATACGGCTGCATTTTTAAATGCGCTTGGCGCAAAAATCTCTGGTGCAGGTACCGATACCATTACTATCGAAGGTGTTGAGCGTTTAGGCGGTGGTGAACACAGCGTCGTTGCTGACCGTATCGAAACCGGGACATTTTTGGTTGCAGCAGCGGTGTCTGGCGGCAAAATTGTTTGTCATAACACCAACGCAAAGCTTTTAGAGGCGGCTTTGGCTAAGCTTGAAGAAGCTGGCGCACTTATTGAAGTCGGTGACGATTGGATCAGCCTTGATATGACGGGTCGAGAACTCAAAGCTGTATCGATTAGAACAGCCCCACACCCAGGTTTCCCGACCGATATGCAAGCACAATTTACGCTGCTTAATATGATGGCTAAGGGCGGTGGTGTGATCACTGAAACGATTTTTGAAAATCGTTTTATGCATGTGCCTGAGTTACAACGAATGGGCGCTAAGGCTGAAATTGAGGGACATACAGTCATTTGCGGCGACTCAGAAGGGTTAAGTGGTGCTCAAGTTATGGCGACAGACTTACGAGCGTCGGCAAGCTTGGTTATTGCAGGCTGTATCGCCTCCGGCGAAACCATTGTTGACCGCATTTATCATATCGATCGCGGCTATGAGCGTATCGAAGATAAACTCGCTTTATTAGGTGCCAAAATAGAGCGATTTAAAGACTAAATCGCTCGCACCATCAGAAAGGCCGAAACCGTAGGGTTTCGGCTTTTTATTTGATAAACTTTAGGCTTACACTTGTACTCTGTTTGACTTCACATTAGTCTTGTCGACAGATGATTAGACCTTGTCATTGTGACACTGGGGAACAAAATGATTGCACTACTTCGAGTCATTGCAGTGGCGATATTTGCTGTATTGATGTTTGTTTTTGGTTGCGGCTATTGTCTACTTAGCCCACGAGATTCAAAACACGTATTTAATTTTGGCCGTATGTTTGGCGCTATGCATAGAGTCTTTGGTATTACGCTAGAACTTCGTTTGCCTAAAGACGCGTATGAGCGTGGTCAACACGTGTATATTGCCAATCATCAGAATTCCTGGGATATGTTCACCATTTCATCGGCGGTTACCCCTCATGTTGTAACCGTAGGCAAAAAGAGTTTGGTTTGGCTGCCTCTGTTTGGGCAACTTTATTGGTTGACCGGGAACATATTGATTGACCGTGCAAACAGCTCACGCGCTAAGGGCACCATCGATCAGGTTGTGCAGAAAATTAAAGAGTCAGGTTTATCAGTGTGGATGTTCCCGGAAGGCACTCGCTCACGAGGACGTGGCATGTTGCCCTTTAAAACGGGAGCTTTTCACGCCGCTATTGGCTCTGGTGTGAATATTGTTCCCATTGTTTGCAGCACCACGCACCAAAAAATTAAAATGAATCGCTGGAATAACGGCCATGTCATCGTTGAAATGCTTGACCCTGTTAACGTCGCAGATTACGACAAATCTGATGTCCGTGGTCTAGCCAACGTTTGCCGCGAGAAAATGGAACAGAAACTGGCGGAGTTAGATATAGAAGTCGAGCAACGCAACCAAGCAGACGGCGTTATCAACTAAAAGCCGATTGGTTAAGTTTGAAGAAGGCAGAGTAGTGACTCTGCCTTTTTTGTCTCTCGGTTAATAGTCAGTAGCGATAACTCAAATAGACCATTGCACCGGAAACACCTTGCGATACTTTTAACTTGCCTTCTTTTTTGACGGCTAAGTCAAGCACTGTAAAATTCAACCCAGCACCAACGCTAAAATTATCGAGCACTGCATATTCAGACGCAATGCGTAAATCGGTGAAGTAACCAGAGAAGTCTTTGATATCGAGTCCAAAATAATCCAACGCACCGATGACATTGATCTTATCCGTCGCGCTATAGATCATTTTAAAGCCAAGCACTGGCAGGGGAGCTAGGAAGTTAATAGACTCAGTACCACCGACTACATATTCACCGTCTGCGGTAAAATCGCCACTGACACCGCTTGCAGTTTTTATCATGTGCAGGCCAATACCTGTCGACAGTTCAACTTTATCAGTATGGTAAAAAGAGTACGCGTAATTGAGCTTGTAGATGTCCATTTTTAAATAGGAATCGATTCTAGCACCAGCCGAGAAGGTCACATCTAAGAAATCAATATCTCTATCGGTCACTTTCGAGGAACCCGTGTGCAAGCGGTAGTAAGAAAACTCCATTTTATGTTTTGGATTAAAGCGATAATGACCGTCTAAGCGTATGCTTCTGGTTTGTGTTTCCATGCCAAAATCATCTTGCAGATCTAAGTTTACTCCTGCTAGATATTGGCTGGTAAAAAACAATTGTGTGGAGTGGTGAGCGACTAAATAGCCACCTAAATCAAGTTTGAACTTCTCTGTTTCAACTTCAGCCATCGCAGGGAGCGACAAACAAAGAAGCCCCGTAGCTGCTATAAGAGATCTCATTCAACATCCTGTTGCGTATGTTCCCTACTGGATTATACATAACTTGTTAACGTCACAGTGATCTTTGATTGTCCCAATTTCAATAATATGATTGAAATTGGGTATGGATAGAAACCACAAATAGTTGGGAATAAAAAAAGAGCAACAAACGGCCGTTTGTTGCTCTTGGATTTGCTTTGTAGTGCAGACTACTTACGAACAGCAATCGCTTCGATTTCGATACCTACATCTTTAGGTAATCGCGCAACTTCAACGCAAGAGCGAGCAGGGTAGTTTGCGACATTATGCTCGTCGAAGAACTTGCCATAAGCTTCGTTTACGGTGCCGAAATCATTAAGATCTTTAACGAAAACGGTCATCTTGACGATATCACCGACGGTAAGGCCAGAAGACTCGACCACAGCTTTCACATTATCCAGTGATTGTCTGGCCTGCTCAGCAATGTTTTCTGGCACTTCGCCTGTTTCAGGGTTTACAGGAATTTGTCCTGACGTCAAAACCATATTGCCTAGGTCTACGCCTTGTACATAAGGGCCAATTGCCGCTGGAGCCGTGTCGGTGTGAAGTACTTTTGTCATTGATTTGCCTATGTCCATTGTGTGTTTATGCTAACAGTGTGCCTTTGCCTGAATCTTGAGTAAAGCCCTAGCGTTCGGTAACAATTTCTCTAGCGTAAACTTTTTCGCAATATTTGCACTTCAAGCGGATCGAAGCGGCTTTTTGAATAACCGTGAAGCTGCTTTCAACCGGTTCGTTGTGTGTAATACAGTTGCTATTTGGGCACTCAAATACCGAAGTAATCTGCTTGGGTAACTCAAGTTCAAGCTTCTTGACCACTTTATAGTCTTCAATTTGATTGACCGTAGCATTGGGTGCATACAACGCCAGTTTACTGGCTTGCGAAGGATCGATAAATACGTTCTCAATCTTGAGCAGGTCTTTAGCACCGAGCGCCGACGATGGCAGATTTAGGCCGATAGTCACACGCTGCTCAGAGTTTTGCATTTCAAAAAGTTTGAGTACCTTAATACCTACTTTCGCTGGGATATGGTCAATCACTGTACCTTGTTGAATCGCTTCTACTTGAAGCTGGGTCGCTTTGTCGCTCATGATCATTCCTCAATTAAAGTTGTGGGTTTAACACTAAGGCTAGTAGGGCTTCACGCGCATACACGCCGTTTTCGGCTTGCTCAAAGTAATAGGCGTGTGGGGTTTTATCGACGTCTACAGTAATCTCATCGACCCTTGGCAGTGGGTGTAACACTTTTAAGCTAGGCTTGGCATTATCGAGCAGTGAAGCCGTCAGAATGTACGCCGATTTAATGTGCGCGTACTCAGAGTCGTCAAAGCGCTCTTTTTGAACTCGAGTCATGTACAAGATGTCTAGCTCTGGAATAACCGGTTCCATCTCGTTGTGCAGGCTATATTGAATACCCGCTTCATCGAGCTCTTCACAAATATAGTCGGGCATGGCCAGTGCGTCAGGCGCAATAAAGAAGAAGCGGTTATTGCTAAATTTAGCAAGAGCTTGGGTAAGCGAGTGAACCGTTCGTCCATATTTTAAGTCACCCACAAAGGCGACATTTAGGTTGTCCAGGCGGCCTTGAGTTTCATATATCGAGAACAAATCCAATAGGGTTTGAGTTGGATGCTGATTGGAGCCATCTCCCGCATTAATAACTGGAACGCCATTAGAAAACTCCGATGCAAGTCGGGCCGCACCTTCTTGTGGGTGGCGCATAACAAAAGCATCCACGTACGATGAAATCACTTGTACGGAGTCAGCCAAGGTTTCGCCTTTCTTGGCTAGTGAAGTGTTGCCACCGCTGTCAAAACCAATCACATCTCCGCCAACACGTTGAATAGCGGTTTCAAAGGACAATCGAGTTCGAGTCGATGGTTCAAAAAAGCAGCTCGCTACCACTTTATTTTTGATGAGCTCAGGCTGTGGATTTGCTTTAAGGTCGCCTGCCGTATTTACGATTAGCTCTAGCTCATCTCGACTTAATTCTGGTATAGAAATGATGTGCTTGTTATAGAGCGAATGAGTCATACCATGTTCCTTATCAAAGTGGTTGTTTACCTAATCGAGATAAACAAAAAGGCACAAAAAAGCCCCCCAATAAGGGAGGCTAAAATTGATCGGAAGAGACGTTGGTTACAACCAACGTGCAGTAAAAACGAAAACGATTGCTTTTCATAACGTCTCCCCTAGAATTCGAGCGCGATTATACCCCTATCTCTAGGTAATATTCCACAAAAATAGCGGCTTTTTGATGGCGGCTAGTGATGTAACTCGCTGTCGTGCAGTAAGGGGTTATTCAATTAGGCTTGGTGCGGAAGCGAGGAAATAGCAAAGTGCGCCAACTCTTCGTCTTGTTGCTCGCTCAAGCCACTCACACCTATCGCACCGATTACTCGTCCATCTGACTCGACGGGTAGACCACCGCCCAATCCTGTGATTTTCGGATCAGTCCAATAGCCCATGTCTTTACTTGTTTGTTGTGCCCATAGACCCAGTTGCGACGTAGGCTGCCTGTCGCGGGCTGCGGTGTATGCTTTGTTTTTGGCAAGCAGCGCAGCTTGAAAGCTGCACTCATCCATCTTAGCAAAACTGATCAGTTCACCATGACTATCGACGATGGCAACAGCGACAGACTGATCGTTGGACGTCGCTTGTTGCAATGCGCACTGAACAATACGTTGAGCAAATTCTAAATTCATGAGATGTCTTCCTTATGGCATTTCCGCGCCGCGCGCTAGTTCGTAGAGGGTGTACCACTGTTCACGACTTAAGGTAACAGTATCGGATTGTGCACACGCTTTAATGCGATGAGGTGCAGTAGTGCCTATTACCGGACGAATGTTTGCAGGATGGCGTTGCAACCAGGCGAGTACAATAGCCTCACTGGAAACGTGATAGTGCTCGGCAAGCTCTCGCACATAGGTTGCAGTTCGAACAATGTTGTCTGGCTGCCCATTGAGATCGCGTCCACTGAACAGTCCTTGGCTTAGACTGCCCCAAGCTTGAATCTCTATATTATTGGCTTGGCAGTACTCCAGAGTGCCAAGCGTGCTGCTGGAAAACTCAGTGATACCTTCTTCCAACCAATCCAGTTTGGTTAAGCTCATCTCCATTTGATTGCACACAATAGGTGTGGAAAGGGCAGACTGAAGATAGCTCATTTGGTGGGCATTCATGTTGGAGACACCAAGGTTTTTAATCTTGCCGCTGGCTTGCAGTGTTGCAACAGCGCTAGCGACTTCATCAACGACCATCAGTGGATCGGGACGGTGTAGCAACAGGGTATCGATTTGCTCGACGCCCAAACGAGACAAAATGGAATCAACTGAGCTTACGATCCAAGATGTCGAAAAATCATAGCGCTTAGGCCCTAACTCATCAGCAAAACGGATACCACACTTGGATTGGATACGAAGCTCGTTAGCGAGCTCAGGTCGTTCCCTTAGAGCTTGCCCAAAAGCTTGTTCAGCTTTTCCAAAGGTGTAAATGTCGGCGTGATCAAATAGGCGAATTCCACACTCGAGTGCCGAGTCGATTACAGTGTGAACTTTTTTTACGTCTTCAGAACGAACGGGTTGGTCGTTCCATCCGCCGCCAAGCCCCATGCATCCGTAAATTAGTGTTGATTGAGATTGCGTCATGGTAAGTACCTTTGTGATTCTTTTTGTCGGTGTCTTCGTTATTGTGACTAGTATGCCTTGCTAATTAGATTAATAAACACTACAAAAGAGAAATCATTGTTTGTTATATTGAACAAAAGCGGACTCATGCACCATAAAAAAATTGAACGACTACTACTGTTTGTTGAGGTGGCACGTCAACTAAGCTTTACCAAAGCTGCGGAAAACCTTGAAATGTCTAGAGGTTACCTTTCCACTCAGATTAAACAGTTGGAAACAGAGTTAGGTTATCCACTGCTGATCCGTTCAACACGAACAGTACGATTAACCGCTCAAGGAGAGCAAATAAAACAAGGAATGGAAGGGATCAAGCAAGATCTCTTGCACATTGAACGGACGATCGATTACGAAAACACCGCCATAGAGGGCGAAATACGTTTTACGGCGCCACTTCAACTTGCTCAAAGCGTATTGGCTCAAATGTGCGCCGAGTTTACACAGCTGCACCCGAGGGTGACGTTTGTTATTGAGTGCAGTTACAACAGTTATAACTTGGTAAAAGATAACTTTGATTGCGCGTTTAGAGCCACTCAAACGCCACCACAAAATTTAGTGGCCAAGCATTTGTTTGCTTATCAGCGAGTGCTGGTCGCATCGCCAAGCTATCTGCAAAAAAATGAACCCATTTATACGCCACAACAATTGGCACACCATCAATGCATAACAGGACAAGGTGTAGAGCGCTGGTCGTTTTCTGGAGAAGAAGTGGATGTCCAAGGCTGGTTGACCATAAATGAAAACCATATCATTAAGCAGCAAGCCATTGAAGGCAAAGGCCTAATGATGGCACCAGACTATTACGTGGAAAAAGAGATTCAACAAGGGCAATTGGTGCAAGTACTCAATGAGCACCACATTTGGAACAATGACGTTTACTTACTGTACCCACCAATGGTCAAACGCTCTAACAAGCTCAATGCGTTCATAGAATTCGCTCAACGCTATTTTTCATAGTGCGCCAAAATAAAACCGAAGGTTTAATCTCGCGGGTAACTTGAAATGAAAACGCAGCGATATGCCCTAATGGGCTGAATCACTGCGTTTTTAGTGCTTATACTTTTTACGCCAGTGTACTGACGAGAACGGCTTTAATGGTGTGAAGACGGTTTTCTGCTTGATCAAACACGATAGACTGTTTTGATTCGAAGACCTCTTCGTCGACTTCCAGACCTTTCATATTAAATTCTTCTGCGACCTGTTTTCCGATGGTCGTTTCATCATTATGGAATGCTGGTAAACAGTGCATAAACTTGCTGTCGGCTTTACCCGTTTTCGCCATTAAAGAAGCGTTTACCTGATAAGGCTTCATAATCTCGACACGTTCGGCCCATGCTTGCTTTGATTCGCCCATTGATACCCAGACATCGGTATAGATGAAGTCGCACCCTGCTACGCCTTCGTCGACGGATTCGGTGAGTGTGATGGTTGAACCGCTTTGCTGTGCCAACAGCTGACACTCTTCGACAAGCGTTGCTTCTGGCCAGTAATCTTTAGGGCCTACCAAGTTAATGTCGACCCCCATTTTCGCTGCGCCTACCATTAACGAGTTTGCCACGTTGTTGCGCGCATCCCCTAAAAAAGCGAACTTAAGCTCATGAAGTTGCTTGCCTTTTCCGTGTTCGAGCATAGTAAGGAAATCGGCCAGTATTTGGGTTGGGTGAAACTCATCGGTCAGGCCATTCCAGACAGGAACGCCGGCATAAGCACCTAGCTCCTCAACGCGCTCTTGCCCAAACCCGCGGTACTGAATGCCATCGTACATTCGGCCAAGCACCCTAGCGGTATCTTTCATCGACTCTTTTTCACCGATTTGAGAGCCGGTAGGTCCAATGTAGGTGACTTGAGCACCTTGATCAAAAGCGGCAACTTCAAAAGCACATCGAGTTCGGGTTGAGGCTTTTTCAAAGATAAGCGCGATGTTTTTTCCCGACAACGTCGGTTTTTCGTATCCTGCATACTTTGCTTTTTTTAGGTTTGCCGATTGTTCGAGTAAGAATTGAATCTCTTCAGTTGTGTAATCAAGAAGTTTCAAAAAGTTACGATGCTTTAAATTAAATCCCATGGCCTCAACTCCATACACTGTCAGAAAATCATTTATATATAAAAATACATATAAAGTGAATTTTTATTTGATTTAAATCTAAGAAAGGGACTCGAAAGTCCCTTTTACTATAACTCGTTTTAGGGGCTATATGCCATCACGCTCTATTGGGCAGCTCATACAACGGGCGCCACCACGACCACGGCCTAATTCGTTACCAGGAATAGTGAGGACCTGAATCCCGGCTTTGTCATATTTTTCATTGGTGTAGACGTTACGTTCGTAGCCAATGACCACCCCTGGCTTCACGGTGAGTACGTTATTGGCGTCGTTCCATTGTTCACGTTCGGCCTCAAAGCTGTCACCACCGGTGGTTATGATTTTCAGATAGTCTAGACCTAAAGCTTGCTCTATAGCGTGAATGTAGCTTGGTACTTGTTCCACTTTCATCTCATTGTCTTTGCCAATTGACAGTCGCCACGTTTCTAAATCTTTGCGCATAATTTCTGGATAGACAGAGAATGTGTCTACGTCCATATGCGTCATAACGGTGTCTAGATGCATGCATGAGCGATGCTTAGGTAGATCAATCGCGATGACTTCGGTCGCTTGACCGGACCTAAATAGGTTGTAGGCTAAGTTTTCTACACCTTGTGGTGTGGTTCGCTCAGACATCCCAATTAACACCGCACCTTTGCCTATCACCAAAACATCACCACCTTCAATGTTGGCATTATCGTAGTGCAGATCTTCGTCGCCAAAGTAGTTTACAAACTCTTGATTGGCGAAAGTTGGGTGCCAGCGATAAATCGCACGTAGATGGTTAGTCTCACGTTGGCGAGCCGGCTTCATCATCGGGTTTAGTGATACACCCCCGTAGACCCAGCATGATGTATCTCGGGTAAATAGATGGTTCGGCAGCGGCTCGATGATAAAATCGAGAGGGCGATGCATTTTAGGTAGCATCGATTGAGTGTCTAATTTGATTTCAGAATTTGCAAGACCACCTAAAAGCACAACGGCTAAGTGATGGTTATCCATTTCCGATAAATATTGCCTAAAGTCTCGCGCAAACAGTGGGCCATAACGGTAGTCAGATATTTGAGTGTCTAATAACCATTGCTTTGCTTCCGGCACGGCTAAGGTCTCTTCGAGTAGGTCGTGCAGCAGCAATACCTCAACGTCTTGCTCTCTCAACGTTTGGGCAAATTGGTCGTGCTCTTCTCCAGCTGCTTCTACAGCGAGAACGTCATCAAATAGCAGTTCGTGGCAGTTCGATGGGGTCAAATGGGTTAGGGCGCGCTCTGGGCGGTTTAGCAATACTCGTCGCAATTGCCCAACTTCAGAGCCTACATACAGCTTACTCATGATAAATCCTTTTAATAGTGCGCTGCATGTTATGACAATATATTGTGTAAATTGCAAATCATATTGGTAACCAAATATCTGGCATGGAGTACCAATTATAGTCATATGTATCAATGGTGAGGTGTTTATCGATCTTTTTGCAAAATAACCGACTAATCAAATTGCGTGACAAATGTGACTATTTATTCGATAAACTGCATAATGAACGCCGTACCTTTTTGAATAAATAGGCACTCTGGGAGGATGTATACTCCAATTGTCGCTAATTATCCCTATGGGTTGAATAATCGAAGCTATAGACCAAAGTGTGTTCAAGAATAGAATTGCACTTAGAACGGTTAGGAATGAGAATTATTGAGGATCGAAGCTAAAAACGATTGTTCCGAATCTTCCTGATCCAACTGCCTGCACCCAAAATCATACAAATCAAGAGAAACTTCCAACTTTTACGTTATGTTTGTCACGCTTTGTAATCGATTACCGTCACTTTTTTGTTAGATTTTGTGGCGAAAAAGGTTAAAAACTAAAGCTACAGGCCTTTCTGCCGATATCAAGTTAGGGTTACTATATGGTATGTCGTTTTGCAAAAGAGACATGCTAACCAAATTTCGGGAGATACCAACCGTGCACCTTAGTCTAATTCAAAGGATTGTGATGGGATTTGTGGTGGTTACATTGTGTGCCATAACCATCAGCTTTTCTGCATACTTTTCTCAGACCAAAATGGAGTCGCAAATGGAGCTAGCCGCTTCTACGTTGACTGGCTTTTTGGATGGATCGAATACGTTGACCAAGCATGTTCAAGACGCGAATCGTCTGATGCTTGTTCATGCTAATACAGAATCGTTGGAAAAGCGCCAACAACTAGAGGCCTCTTTCGCTGAGGCCAAGCAGCAGATTAGCGCGCAACAATCGATATTGTTACAACAGTTGCAAGGCTACCCAAAGCTGATCGATACATTGTCCAATGTTAATGGCCAGGTAGAAGCGTTTATGGTTAACGCAGAGAGCCATCTGCAACTGCACAACCAGCGGACTCAAGCTCGAATCAAGTCTGCTGAAGAGCTAAAATCGTTTGACGATGAGTGGATCTTCTTTTCTCAAGACATGGGTGACCTTCAAGCCGATGCCAAATTTGATGGCCTTAATTCTGCAGCATGGAACATCAGTTTCATTGAGACCCAAGGCGCAGGCGCGAAAGGGTACATTCAGAGATTATTAAGCGTCGATTCTGAAGAAGCGATTACCCCGATGGCGACGGAACTCGAAGGGTACTTAAGTCGTACCTTAGAAAAAGTCGACCCTGTATACGATGAAATGCCAAGTTCAGAAGACTACCTTGCACCTTATGTGACGATCCTTAGTCGTGCAATTGCAAGCAACGATGGTATTTTGAAATTGCATCAGCAATACATCAGCCTGAACGAGCAGAGCAATCAAATGCTTTCTGTTACCGCGGAGCAAATGGATGTCATTGTTGGGGAGCTAGAAAACTTTACCGCTGTGATCCGTGGACTCTCTGAAGACGCAAAAGTCGAAGCCGGAAACAGTGCTAAAAACTCAATTATGGTGAACAGCAGCTTATCTGTAGTGACCTTATTAATCGCACTTTTTGTGACTTTTTCTGTTGTGCGAGCCATTAAGACGCCGTTAGCCGCCATTCAAACTGCCCTGAGTAAGTTATCGGAAGGCGACTTGACTCATAGCATTGACCAAACTTACCGTTCGGAATTGGGTGAAATCGCCAATAGCATCAATATTCTGTCGAACAAGCTAAGAGGCCTAATTGGTCAAATTCAAGAAGCTGATCAGCAGGTTACAGAAGTAGCAACTAACTCTCAAAAAATGAGCTCTCAAACACTTAGCGAAGTTCAAGCTCAGCAACATCAAACTGAATCAATGGCCGCCGCGGTGACCGAGATGGAACATGCGGTACATGAAGTGGCTACCCATGCCGTAGAATCAAGTGACGCTGTTGAAGAAGTGGTTGGCTTAGCAAATCAAAATATGTCGATTACTAAGACCAATGTTGAGTTTGTCGAAGGGCTACAGAGCTCATTGACAGAAGCGTCTGGTGTGATTCAACAGTTGTCGACTCAGTCTCAGCAAATTGATGAAATATTGACGGTTATTCAATCTATTAGCGAGCAAACTAACTTACTGGCGTTAAATGCTGCTATTGAGGCCGCCCGTGCGGGAGAGCATGGCCGAGGTTTTGCTGTCGTTGCTGACGAGGTTCGTTCATTGGCTACAAGAACCCAAGAGTCAGCCAATGAGATTGGATCGATGATTGAAAGCTTGCAGGCGAATTCAAGCAGTGCAGTGAAGATGGTTGAAAGTAATCTTAAGCAGGCGCAATACTCTGTTGAGCAGAGTAGCCAAAGCCATGAGTCGCTGCAGGAGATGGTAGAAAAACTTCGTATTGTGAATGATATGAGTCGATCCATAGCGACTGCCTCAGAAGAGCAAAGCGCCGTTGCTAAAGAAGTTGCCGAAAACATTGTTGGTATTTCTGACGTAGCAATGGGTATTGCCGACAATGCCAATGAATCAGTACGCAATAGTGAATCACTCACCGTAGTATCTCAAAAGCAGAGTCAGTTAATCGCTCAGTTTAAGCTACCAGCATAGCGTCACCATCTTGGATAAACCCCAACCCATCAGTGCACTAACTGACTTATTTAGTGAGCTGATGGGTTTCTATTTTTTGTCTTGTGGTCACACAATGATCCATGTAGGATCGCCGCTAATTAACCGATTTATACCAACTCAACCTACCGTCTAGGAGCCTTGCATGTCAGAACAAGATGAGTACCTATCTGTCGAAGATTTCATCGAGATGCAGAAAGAAGATACCCGAGCGATTATCGACGAGCTGCTCAGTGATGGCAGCGAACCAGACTCTCTTTATCAAATCGAACACCACCTATTTGCTGAAAACTTCGAAACGCTTGAAAAAGCAGTCATCGAAGCATTTAAAATGGGTTTTGAAGTACTAGAAGCTGAAGAAAGTGAAGACGAAGACGGCAATAAGTTGCTGTGCTGTGATGCGACCATGGAGTCTGCGCTGAATGCAGAAACCATCGATGCTCAGGTTGAAAAGCTGGTTAGGCTTGCAGAGAAATATGACATCATCTACGACGGTTGGGGAACCTACTACGAAGGTGAAGATGCACTCGTCTATGATGAAGAAGACGACGAGCAAGAATAACAACATTGAAGCTCACCATTGGTGAGCTTTTTTTTAGCTGCATTTCGACGAAACAAGGACAGTTATGCAACTGCTGTTAAACGGACTTTGGCAACTCTCGCCATTAACAGATTTGTCTATCCCACAAGACGATCTAACCTTTCCCGGCCCATTAAGTGCGGTTTTACCCAATACACTTAGTGAGCCTGAAATTGCTCAGCAAGAGTGGCATTTGATGCATGACATCGAAGTCACTGAAGAGATGCTTAATCACAACGTCATTGAGCTAGTGGTTGGTGGTGTTGATTATCACGCAGAGGTTCGACTAAACGGTGTCGCCATGTTTGATTGTGATGGACGCTCTATGAACTACCGTAAGGACGTGCGCAGTCAACTTACTCTTGGGCGAAATCGCATTGAAATGTTGTTTTTGGAAGAAGATGATGATGAGTGGTTCGACGATCAAGAGATTATCCCCCGCTTAACGCCGGGCGACGAAAGAATGGGTGTTTGGCGAATGCCGTATCTTCAGTTTAGTCAGTATGTAAGGCTTGAAACACTTCGTATCGAACAAATCTGGCATCCAGTAGGTGGGTGCGAAGTGAAAGTAGATTTGATGTTTGCGATCTTAGCAATCGGGCTGGTGTCTGCAAAAGTGAAGTTTAACGGAATGACATTGACCTTACCTTTGGATCTTCGACAAGATCATGCTACCGCGCTTTTTCAAATTGATGCGCCGGTGACTCAAGGCGATGGGGCAAATTACAGCTTAGCTATTGAAATCGATGGGTATCAAGTGGAAGCTTGGGTACCTCTTTCTCCAGAGGCACCCATCCAGACAGTGGCGCTATCGCAGCTCTAGTCTGGTGACTTAACTATGCGCGAGTTGAGTGTGGGTTTGACTGCGTTTGATCCAGACCTTTTCGTGAAAGTAATAAGCCACAGAGTTTAATGCAGGCTCTAGTGTTGCAATGATACCACCGGCCAGTGCATCACCTGTTAGCAGGTAAACCACTGTAAACGCGACACTAAAGTGAACGGTCGCAAAGCTGATAGTTTTTATGGTAGCTAGGTGCTTTCTATTACTGTTGGCGAATCCTGCCCATACTTTTTCATGCAGATAGAATGCGCCAGTGTTGATGGTAGGTTCGATCATTGCGATCAAACTACCTAATAGAAGATCACCGGTTAATGCGTATGCAACGATAGTGGCAATAGAAAAATGGATGGCGGCGAAGCTGATTGTCTTGTTCATGATTAAAGTCTCTTTCCTGTCTGGTTGTTAACATTATTGATAATCATTCTCATTTAATCAAGCGGTATTTTTCAATTATTTTAATAGGTGTTATCTATTGAGCATTTCGAAGTGATAGGTGACGCTACTGTTACGAATAAACTTCTGAAAGTATGTGTGCAATTTATTGAAAGTTAGGGCTTATACCAACCAAGGGAATTAACTGACCAGTTACGCACTTCGATTTGTACTAATTGGAGTTTCTTACGCAGCACTTTTTCGAAAAAAAAGGCCAATGAGTTTCCCCATTGGCCTTCTCGTTTTATGTCATCAGATTACAAAGCGGCAATCGTTGCTTTTTGCTCTTCAAGCTTAACCAACGTTTCTTTGTAGCCGTCGAGTTTTTCACGCTCTTTTGCCACAACGGCTTCAGGCGCTTTAGCCACAAACCCTTGATTGTTTAGTTTACCTTCAAGACGTTTAATTTCGCCTTGGGTTTTCTTCACTTCACCCTCAAGGCGTGCTAACTCAGCGTCTTTGTCGATAAGACCTGCCATTGGGATCATTAGCTCAGACTTCGCAACCAGTGCAGTGGCGCATGCAGGTGTTTGCTCATCTGCGTCCAAGATACGCACTGACTCAAGTTTCGCAAGCGACACCAACACTTGTTTGTTGGCTTCAAGGCGCGCTGCATCTTTGGCATCAGCGGCTTTCAACATCACTTCCAAAGGTTTACCTGGATTGATGTCGTACTCTGCACGCAAGTTACGGATGCTAGAGATAAATGCCTTCACCCACTCAATGTCGTCTAGTGCTTCTTGGTTGAAGTTAGTACCCTCATACTGAGGTAAGGCTTGAGTCATGATTGTGTCGCCTTCAACACCGTCAACCAGCGGCATAATACTTTGCCAGATGGTTTCGGTGATGTAAGGGATCACTGGGTGAGCCAAACGCAAGGTTTTCTCAAGGACAGTAATCAAGGTGCGACGTGTACCACGCTGCTGTGCTTCTGTACCTTTCCACAATACCGGCTTGGTTAACTCTAAGTACCAGTCACAGAACTGGTTCCAGATAAACTCATAAATGGTGTTTGCCGCCATATCCAGACGGTAGGTGTCTAGGTGAGCATTAAACTCTTTAGCCGCCAGTTCAAACTGAGATTCGATCCATTTGTCGGCCAATGAGTATTCTACGTCGTTGTCACCAAAACCACAGTCTTGATCTTCAGCATTCATCAGTACGTAGCGGCTGGCATTCCACAACTTGTTGCAGAAGTTACGATAGCCCTCTAGGCGCTTCATATCCCAGTTGATGTCACGACCCGTCGATGCCATTGCCGCAAGTGTAAAGCGGAGTGCGTCAGTACCGTAAGGTTCAATGCCATCTTCGAAGGTTTTGCGGGTGTTCTTCTCAATCTTCGCCGCCAGTTTAGGCTGCATCATGTTGCCGGTACGTTTTTGAACCAGTGATTCGAGATCAATACCATCAATCATGTCGATTGGGTCAAGCACGTTACCTTTTGACTTAGACATCTTATCGCCGTTTTCATCACGGATAAGGCCAGTCATGTAGACGGTTTTGAACGGTACTTGTGACTTCCCATCTTCATCTTTACAGAAGTGCATGGTCATCATGATCATACGTGCGACCCAGAAGAAGATGATATCGAAGCCCGACACCAATACATCTGAAGGGTGGAACGTTTTGAGTGCTTCGGTATCTTCAGGCCAACCTTGAGTACCAAAAGTCCAAAGTGCAGAAGAGAACCAAGTGTCTAACACGTCGTCGTCTTGGCGAAGAACCACAACAGGAGCAAGATTGTTCTTCTCACGTACTTCTTCTTCACTGCGTCCAACGTATACTTTGCCGTCGTTGTCGTACCAAGCCGGAATTCGGTGACCCCACCATAGTTGGCGAGAGATACACCAATCTTGTACATCACGCATCCACGCGAAATACATGTTTTCGTACTGCTTAGGCACGAACTGAATGTCACCATCTTCTACCGCTTTTACCGCTGGCTCTGCTAGCGGTGCAGTGCGTACATACCATTGGTCTGTCAGCATTGGCTCAATAACCACACCACCGCGGTCGCCGTAAGGTACAGTAAGATCGTGATCTTTGATTTCGTCAAGTAAGCCGAGTTGATCAAACTCTGCCACAATCGCTTTACGCGCAGCAAAACGCTCTAACCCTTGATATTGCTCAGGCATGTCCGTTGCATAATCGGTTGAAGCTTCACCGTTGGTGTTGAAGACTTCGGCCTCATCACGAATGTTGGCGTCAAAGGTTAGAATGTTGATCATTGGTAGGCTGTGTCGCTTGCCCACTTCGTAGTCATTGAAGTCGTGCGCTGGAGTGATTTTTACACAGCCAGTACCTTTTTCCATATCTGCGTGCTCATCACCCACGATAGGGATCAGGCGATTAACCACAGGAAGCAAAATGTGCTTGCCAATCAGATCTTTGTAGCGAGGATCTTCAGGGTTAACCGCAACGCCAGTATCGCCTAACATGGTTTCTGGACGAGTGGTTGCAACAACGATGTAGTCTTTACCATCTGCCGTCTTGGCGCCATCCGCTAAAGGATAGCGGAAGTGCCACATGAAGCCTTTTTTGTCTTTGTTTTCAACTTCCAGATCAGAAATCGCTGTGTGAAGTTTTGGATCCCAGTTCACCAGACGTTTACCGCGGTAGATTAGGTCTTCTTCAAACAGGCGTACAAATACTTCTTGAGTCGCGGCAGATAAACCGTCATCCATAGTGAAGCGTTCGCGATCCCAATCTACAGACGCACCTAATCGGCGAAGCTGCTTTGTGATAGTGCCGCCTGATTCCGCTTTCCATTCCCAAATCTTGTCAATGAACGCGTCGCGACCGTAATCGTGTTTGGTTTTGCCTTCTTCAGCGGCAATTTTACGCTCAACCACCATCTGAGTAGCAATACCAGCGTGGTCAGTACCAACTTGCCAAAGGGTATTTTTGCCCTTCATGCGCTGAGCACGGACCAAAGTATCCATGATGGTGTCTTGGAATGCGTGGCCCATGTGCAGGCTACCTGTGACATTCGGCGGCGGGATCATGATGCTGTACGCTTCTTTGGTCGTGTCACCGTGCGGCTTAAAGTAGCCTTTTTCTTCCCAAGCCTGGTAGAGCGCTTGTTCGATTGAAGTTGGGTTGTATGTTTTTTCCATAGTTCTCTTAAACTGGATACTTTTGATGGTTAATCAATGTCAAACGTCATAATTAACGGCTCTCGATAGCGCAAAAAATTGCCGCGTTATAAAGTCCGTTAGCTATGCAGTTTGACCCAAACTAGTTTGAGGTGTCGACGTTTACCGTCTGCACTTCGGCTCCTGCTTCTCGGTAGCGTTTGAATCGCTCACGAGCCGCTTGTTTCTGTTTTTCAGAGCAAGGGACAAATTCTATCACTTGTGATGCCGATCTCGCAAAAATTGTCTCGCTATTCTCTAGATTAATGTTGATCACGAGATTGCGATTAAAGCTGGGCTTTAAACCGTCATGGCCAATTTCAAGTGGTGAGCCGTATCGAGGGCCTTCACCGACTAGGTTGTGGGCAATGAAATGTGTCGCGTTTTGAGCAAACAGCTTATCGTCCCAACGGTGTGCGTGAGATTTGTCTTTGCAGTTTAGATAGATCTTTGCGTTTTGCGATGCGAAGTGACTAAGCAAAAACAACACATACTCTTCAAACCCAGCATCGCTGCTTTGAGCTGAGTCGTCTTGCAGTACATAAAATGTCACGACGGTCATGATAGTGCTAGCTGTCCATATTGAATATTGAGCGATTAAAAAAGGGCCCGTAGGCCCTATGATACCAATCAAACCAATCAAACCAATCAAACCAATCAAACCAATCATCTACGTAATCTAGCTTGTTAAAATCGCTGATACCGTCGTTAAAGATTTTGCAGTTAGGTCAACTAGCTACTGCAATCTTTGCCTAGTTATCAGCGATTTTACCTGGGCCATCTTTACGCAGCTGATTAATTTAATTGGTATCTATTTACTCTTCCGAGTCTTGGCCACTTCGATTCACTAAGAATTGGACAAGCATTGGGACAGGACGTCCAGTCGAGCCCTTCGCGGCTCCAGACTTCCAAGCCGTACCCGCGATATCGATGTGTGCCCAGTTGTACTTCTTAGCAAACTTCGACAAGAAGCAACCAGCGGTAATAGTACCTGCTGCGCGGCCACCGATGTTTGCCATATCGGCAAATGGGCTCTTAAGCTGCTCATGGTACTCGTCGGCCATTGGCATACGCCACGCACGATCGCTCGCTTGCTCTGATGAGTTCACCAACTCGTGTGCCAATGGGTTGTGATTCGAAATCACACCACTAATGTGATGACCTAATGCAATAACACAAGCACCAGTAAGCGTTGCTACGTCTACCACACATTCAGGATCGTAACGCTCCACATAAGTCAGTGCATCACATAGAACCAAACGGCCTTCTGCATCGGTGTTCAGCACTTCGACGGTTTGACCCGACATTGTGGTTAGGATGTCACCTGGACGGTACGCATTGCTGCCAGGCATGTTTTCACAACCTGCAAGGATGGCAACGACATTGATTGGTAAGTTAAGTTCGGCCAGTGCTTTCATGGTGCCAAATACTGACGCTGCGCCACACATGTCGTACTTCATCTCATCCATACCTTCGCCAGGCTTAAGTGAAATACCGCCCGAGTCGAAGGTTAGACCTTTACCGATCAATACAATAGGTTTGGTTTCAGGATCTGGGTGACCTTTGTACTCAATGACAGACATCATCGATTCGTTTTTAGAGCCTCGACCGACTGCAAGGTACGAAGTCATACCCAATTTTTCCATCTCTTGTTCGCCAATGATCTTGGTCGACACTGTCTCGAAGTCGTCTGCTAAGCGACGAGCTTGAGAAGCAAGATAAGCTGGGTTTGCTACGTTAGGTGGCATGTTGCCAAGATCTTTTGATGCTTTTACGCCCGTTGCTACAGCAAGACCGTGAGCAATGGCTTTTTCGCCAAGGTTTAGCTCGCGACGCGTTGGGACATTAAACACCAATTTGCGAAGAGGGCGACGCGTTTCAGGCTTAGCACTTTTGAATTGATCGAAGGTGTATAAGCCGTCTTTGGTTGCTTCAACCGCTTGACGAACTTTCCAGTAGGTATCGCGACCTTTTACATGAAGTTCTGTTAAGAAACAGACCGCTTCCATAGAGCCAGTTTCGTTCAGTGTGCTAATGGTTTTTTGGATGATTTCTTTGTACTGGCGTTCGCCTAGCTCACGCTCTTTACCACAACCTACCAGCAATACGCGCTCTGAAAGTACACCAGGTACTTGGTGCAATAACAACATTTGGCCTGGCTTACCCTCTAGGTCGCCGCGGCGCAGCAGTGAGCTTAGGTAGCCATCACTGATCTTATCGAGTTGCTCTGCAACTGGAGAGAGACGACGTGGCTCAAAAACACCGACAACGATACATGCGCTGCGCTGTTTTTCTGGGCTGCCACTTTTTACACTAAACTCCATGCTAACTCCTACATCCTAAAGACAAATTGAACTAAATGATGGATAATGCAATGCTAACTTCTTGAGTTAGCTAACTTGTCGTATGGGCAACTAAGGGTTATGTTTACCGTTATAGGTTCCCTTTTGTTGCGTACCTCATTTAGTCGTATTTTTTGATAAATAAATAGTTCACCGTGAAATTATAGTGATTCCACCAAAAAAACAAGTTTTGTATAGGGAATTATAGGTGCCCCAAGCGTGATAATTGTTAGATATTTGATCCGCGAGACAATTAAGAGCCAATTTGCCATCTTTTTTGTGTTGTTTTTGATCTTTTTAAGCCAGCGTCTAATCAGCGTGTTAGCAGACGCCTCAGATGGTGATATTCCTGCTGCAATGGTGATGACTTTTGTTGGCCTAAATATGCCTGCAATGGGGCAATTAATGCTGCCGCTCAGTCTCTATATTGGCATTTTGCTCACTTTTGGGCGTTTGTACGCTGAAAGTGAAATCACAGTGATGAATGCGACCGGAATCGGCAATAAATTTCTAATTCAAGCAGCGCTATATCTGGCGCTGATCACCTCTGGTGCAGCCGCATTTAACTCGCTCTATTTATCGCCGTGGGCACAAGACAAAGAAGCTCAGTTAGTAGAACAATTGGCAGCAGATAACAGCGTCGAGCTGATCAAAAAAGGACAATTCCAAAGAACGCCAGATGGCAGCTCTGTGGTGTTTATTGATGACGTCGATAACAAAGTGCTGACCAATGTTTTCATTGCCCAAGTGACCGCCAGAGACTCTCTTCGTCCTAGCGTTGCCTTTGCCGATTCGGGCATTGCCCGAGAGCTTTCCGATGGCCGCCAGATATTGAGCTTGCAAGATGGTGTGCGTTACGAAGGCACTCCATCTATGTTGGATTATCGCATCACTGAATTTGACGAGTACGACGCGCTCATTGGTCAGCGTGAAGTCAAAGCTAAAGGTCGTGATTGGGAGGCCTTACCCACTGCGGCACTATTTCAAAGTGATGATCCTAAAGCGATCGCTGAGCTACATTGGCGACTGTCGCTCATTATTTGTATTCCGCTTCTTACATTAATGGTGATCCCACTATCGGCGGTTAACCCGCGGCAAGGGCGTTTTGCAAAAATGGGTCCCGCTATTTTGTTTTATCTCGCGTACTTTTTATCGATTAGTGCTGCGAAGTCTGCGATTGAAGACGGGGGCATTTCTCCAGCAGTCGGATTATGGCCTATGAATATTGCGCTGTTGGTTGCAGGTATTGTTCTCAATTCACTAGACAGCGTGCCTGTGCGTAAACTCAAAGATGGCTTTCGTCAAAAACGTCTCGCGAAAAGGAAAGCGGCCTAATCATGTTTAAAATTCTTGATGTTTACATCGGCCGAACGATTGTCTCGACAAGTGCGCTAACACTGGCCACTCTTGTGGGGTTGTCTGCCATCATTAAATATGTGGAACAGCTTCGAAAAGTGGGGCGCGGCAGCTACGATTTGATGGAAGCACTCTATTTTGTCATTTTGAGTGTTCCTCGAGATATCGAACTGTTTTTCCCAATGGCCGCATTGCTTGGCTCCTTGATTGGGCTAGGGATGCTCGCCAGTAGTTCTGAGCTCACTGTTATGCAGGCGGCGGGCTATTCTAAATTAGACGTCGGTTTGTCGGTACTCAAGACGGCTTTACCCTTAATGGTTATGGTAATGCTGCTTGGCGAGTGGGGCGCACCGCAAGCACAAAAAGCCGCACGTGAGTTGAGAGCCTTTGCGGTCTCTGGTGGTAATATCGCCTCAGTTCGCTCTGGCGTATGGGCAAAAGACGCTAATGACTTTATTTTCATTGGCAGGGTAAGTGATGATTCATTGACTGCTGTAAATGTATGGCGTTTCGATGAGCAAAAAGATCTGCAGGTGACAGTGTTTGCCAAAGACGCCGACTACATTGGTGACAACACATGGCAGCTAAATGAAGCCGTCGTGACCAATTTAGTCGATGAAGTGGTGATCACCAAAGAAACCGTTGAACAATACGAATGGCAGACGACATTAGCACCAGACAAATTAGCCATAGTGACGGTTAAACCCGAAGAGCTGTCACTGAGTGGCTTATTTGAGTATGTTAACTATCTAAAAGCCTCTGAGCAGGAAGCATCTCGGTATGAGCTCGCGTTCTGGCGCAAAGTCACCCAGCCCTTATCAATCGCGGTAATGATGCTCATGGCATTGTCGTTTGTGTTTGGCCCCTTACGTAGTGTAACCATGGGGGCGCGAATACTGTCGGGCGTTATCGCTGGATTTGCGTTCTACATATCGTCGGAGTTTTTTGGACCGTTAAGCCTGGTTTATAGCGTTCCACCTATGCTTGGGGCACTTGCACCCATTGTGGTGTTCTTCGGGGTAGCGGTGATGCTACTGAGGCGAAACTTATAGATAAAAAAATGGCCAACACTCTTTCGAATGTTGGCCATTTTTTTAACGAGCAAGAATGATCAGGTAATTGCTTTGGTTGGTATTAGTTCGTTAGGCTTTCGGTAAAACAACAATCTGAGTCTTAGCCCACATATCCTGAAAAGCACGTTTTTTAGGATCAATGAGAACGGTTAAATTTCCCAGTCCAAATGCTGATGTACCTGCGCGAATCAAGGCTTGTGACACGCTAATGTTTGAGCCACCTTCATTTTGAACACGCAGTTTCCAGGCTCTCATTCCTAGTGTTTGGCCTGCTTTACTCCAAAAGTAGGCGAAAAAGCCCAACCAAATAGCGCCAAGGTAAAGAGTAAATATCGAACTCCAAACCGGATGTTGCGTTAAATAGTCACTGGCGTCCAGATAGATGCCGTAGTCAAAAAGACCCGTAGCAACAAGTGCCTCTAAAATTGCAATAACGATACCAGCTGCGATCATTTCAATCGCTATAATGAGCAGGCCATCGTAGATAAGAGCGGCGACGCGACGGAAAAAACCTGCGGTCGGTAATGTGGCGGTGTTAGTCATAAAATTTGAGGACTCAATATCAGTAATGCGAGCAAGGATACTGATAAAAGGCCGCATCTAAAAGGCATTTAGCCCCAATTTTGATCTAAAAATAGACCTTCGTGGCGAAAAAACGGCCGAACGAACACAAATTCATAGATTGGGTATTGCACCAAGGTAAGCGATACGTATAATGCCAAACACAGTAAGGGGTTATCCCCAAGCTTTAGTGCCGGTGTGGTGAAATTGGTATACACGACGGATTCAAAATCCGTTGCCTTCGGGCGTGGCGGTTCAAGTCCGCCCACCGGTACCACTATTCAAACAAAAAAGCCTCGACAAATGTCGAGGCTTTTTTGTATGTGCTGATCTGAACTTTTGATTAGCAATCGGTATCTACAACTTCAACGGTACAATCACCGCCTTGTCTATCACCAAATGAGTCATATAGGACATAACAGCCGTTACTCGGTGTAATGGTTGCGCCGCCTAAATCACTGCTGGTAAAAGGGACGTCATAGCCAATAGCGGTATATCGATTGCCATACTCTTGTTCAATTGACTCGGGGTCATCAAGCACGAGAAAGTCGATCATGGTTAGGTCATTGCCCAGCTCACCTTTGCTTTCTGGACATAAGGTCGCCCAATCGACTTCTACGCTGCCAATCCCTTCACCAAAATCAATGATGTATATTGCTTGCTCATTGTTGCCTGGGTTTTCCGTAGCGGGGGATAGCCCGTTAATGTAAGCCTTAGACTTCACTAAGGTAATTGTTGTCTTAAGGGCGGCCGCAATGCCTTGTAGCGCGGATTTACGCGCATCTTCTTGTAGGTTTAAGAATCTAGGCGCAGCCGTTATGGCAAGGATACCAATGATAACCAATACAACGACTAACTCAACCAGTGTAAAACCACGGCTTCTACTGCTCACAACGACGTCCTTGTGTGATGATGCCTACCCATACTTTTGGGGGAGAATGTAAGTATATCTTACAATATGAAAATCGAACATTCACGCCTTGCTGATATTTCCGTTACTGCAGTCCATTGTCTGTTCAGCAATGTTGATCTGTCTCACATTTATATTGATCCTGATGCATTAAGGGCATACTATCGGATGATCCTACGTAATTCAGTATCTTAGGTCGATACGCTGCTTCATGAGTGCAGCGACTTTCTATCAAAATACGTTTGTTCGTAGTGGTTGAAACTAAGCAAATTGCAGTTTCATTTTTTATTAAAAGCTCTAAGAGGGATTTATGAAGAAGGTAATTTCAGTAGCTGCGGCAGTTGCTGCACTAGTCGCACCCGTAGCAATGGCAAGTGCACCGGTAATGTTTTCAACAATTGATTACAATGCACCAAGCGATAGCGATGTTAAAGGTGTTCGATTAGCAGTACTTCATGGTCAAGTGAGTGAAGTGCAAGGCGTTGATTTCGCATTGCTAGGTCTGTCTGAAACAGACAAAACAACAGGCGTGAACTTCGGTTTGTTTTTTGGTGCATCTAAAGTAAACCAAGAAATGAAAGGCGCTTCATTTGGTCTTTTTAACTGGAATGAAGGTCTTACGACTGGTGCGAACTTTGGCGTGGTCAACTACACCAACGACGTTAATGGTCTTAACCTAAGTACTGTTAACTATTCACAAGGTAATACCTTGGCTGATGTTGGTTTCGCGAGCATCTCTGAATCGTCAACGTTCCAATTGGGTATTTTCAACATGACCAAAAAGATCGACGGTGTTCAAATCGGTCTTCTAAACTGTGCAGACAACGGATTCTTGAAGTGTTTCCCATTCGTTAACTTTGCGAAATAAGACACTGCGACAATAATCGCAGTTGTTTAAATATCCTAAAAGCCTCGATGTATGTTGGGGCTTTTTTAGACCTAGCCATAGGCTTAGGCTAAGTATAAAAAAACCGGCTAAGTTGCCGGCTTTTAGAACGTTATTTACAAATCACCAATTCGGTGTTGGTCGCAGCGACTGAGCTCGCTAACTCTTTAGGCGGTTTTTCGTCGGTAAAGAGGTAGTTCGCGTCACCAATGTGCCCCATTTCAATAGAGCCTTTTGGTACAAACTTGCTCGAATCTAACGCGATCATCACATGACGTGCTGATTTCATTGCGCTTTGAGTGATCAAGCTTTCATTTAAGTCATACTCGAGCAACGTGCCATCAACATCGATAGAGGCCGTGCTGGTAATGAGGTAGTCGAAACGAAAGTTTGAGATAAAACTCAATGCTTCGGTGCCAACGATACCACCATTAAATGACTTGATTTTGCCGCTTGGGATCAACACATCAAAACTTGGGTTTTGATGTAGGATATTGGCGACACGTAAGCTGTTAGTAATGATCTGTAAGTTGTTTTTCTTTAGTAAATGCGAGGCAATCACTTCGTTGGTGGTGCCAATGGTCATGAAGATGGTTGCACTGTCGGGAATGACAGACGCAATTTTTTCCGCAATCGCATTTTTTTGTTCGGTGTCCGTTACTTTGCGCACCTCATAATCGAGGTTAGTTTTAGTATCGGGTGAACTGGCTCCACCATGGTGTCGAATGAGCAGTTTTTCTTCGTTGAGCTTCTTGATGTCACGACGAATCGTTTGAGTGGACACGTCCAACTGCTCGGCTAACTCTTCAACTGTGCAATAGCCTGTTTCATTTACTAATTTTAATAGTTGATTTTGTCTTGGATTTGTCACGTGATAACTCTTTTTTTCTATTTGCTAGCTATTCAATGTAGAATCGACTGCATTACGGTCCGGGATCCCTTGTCGGCCACCTAATTGAGTACATTTAAGCGCGGCGACAGTGTTGGAAAACTCGATAGCTTCTCTGGTTTGCATTCTTTCGGCAACGGCAACAGCCATTGCGCCATGGAATACATCCCCAGCACCCGTAGTATCAACAACGTCTACTTTCCTTCCTGCTTGATGGCAAAGCTCACCTTGCTCTAACCAGTAGCATCCTTTCGATCCAACAGTAACATAGACTTTGCTTTTTGTCTTTTGTTGAGCAATTTTGAGCCCTTCTATTGGATCACTGCAATTGGTGAACTTTTCTAGGCCTGGCTCACTGAATGCGACGTGATCGGCCAGTTCTACAAGCTCATCAATGGCTTCGGGGGTTATGTCCGCATCAAGTACCGATGGAATGCCAAACTTCTTGGCTTGCTCCAATGCGTATTTTGCCCCTTCTATCCAACGCACGTCTGTGAGAATCGTCGAATATGTTGAGAAATCTACAGAATGCAGAGCGGTTGGATCTTTGGACAACGATTTATCTTGATAGTTGATGATCATACGCTCACCCTCTGCATCGACTATGACTGCAGAAAATGCCGATGAGGCACCAGGGATCACTACAGCATGCTCAACGCCTACACCATAACTTGATAGCTCACTGAGCATGGTGTCAGCGACGCTGTCGTCTCCAACTCGGCCGATAAAGTCAACATCGTGGCCTAGTCTAGCAACGGCTACAGCAGCGGTCGCTGCTGGTCCGCCACCAATTTCAAAATAGTCGTTAGCCACATATTTACCACCGGACGTGGGTAATTGTGGCACCAGCTGTACTCGGTCTAATACGGTAATACCTACACATGCTATAGACATCGCTTCTCTCTTCTTTTGCTTCGTATGGGTAAGGGGTTACGAACATGTAAACCTTTACATCTGATTGGATTGCTTGAGTCAGTAGCTCAAGATTCTCATGTTTACGACTGTTCATTATACGAGTAAATGGCCATCTGACTGGGATAAGTGTCACGATACGAATAAAAAACAACAAAAAACAACAAAATGTGACAAAGGTAAAGGATCTTGTGCCTAGAAAGCCTATAGTAAAGGGCAATTACAACACATTAAGGACTCTTAAATGTCTACTATCGGTTTTATCGGCTTAGGCCAAATGGGCAGCCCAATGGCGGCAAATCTAATTAAAGGTGGTCACTCACTTCGCGTATTTGATATCAGCGCAGAGGCTGTTGCAGATTTGGTTTCTAAAGGAGCAGTGGCCGCGAAAACCCCCGCTGAAGCAGCGCTTGATGTTGAGTTTGTTGTGACCATGCTACCCAATGGTGGACTAGTACGAAACGTTATTTTTGGTGAAGATGGTGTAGCGACAACATTGTCTAAAGAAGCTATGTTAATTGATATGTCGACCATCCACCCATTTGAAACCGACGCCCTAATTAAAGAGATGGCAGAGCAAGGTTTCCAAATGATGGAAGCGCCAGTTGGCCGCACTTCAGTGCACGCAATTAAAGGCGAGCTGCTTATCATGGCTGGCGGCAGTAAAGAACAAATCGAGCGCGCACAACCACTGTTTGACTGTATGGGCTCAGAAACGGTTGATTGTGGTGGTCCAGGTAAAGGTGGCCGCGTTAAAATCATCAACAACTACATGAGCATTGCCCTCAATGCACTGTCTGCAGAAGCGATTACGCTTGCGGAAGCCATTGGCCTGGATTTCGACACGGCAATGAAGGTAATGAGCGGTACACCAGCAGGAAATGGCCATTTCACTACAACATGGCCAGGTAAAGTGTTGGCAGGTGATCTGTCTCCAGCCTTTATGGTTGACCTCGCGCATAAAGATCTTGGCATAGCGCTTGATCTTGCGAATCAAGTGAATGTCCCAATGCCATGTGGCGCTGCATCTCGTGAATTGTATAGCATTACGCGCGCAGCAGGCCGTGGTCGCCAAGATTGGACGTCTGTGCTTGAGCAGCTTCGTGTGACTTCAGGCCTTGAACCAAAAATCAAATAATAATAATTACCCCCTTAAACAAGTGGCTCGTAGAGCCACTGATATCAATCGAAGTAATTAACGGGCAAGAATGATCAGTTAATTGCTTTGGTTGGTATGAGTAGAGAGGCAATAACGTGAAACTTTCTATCGAAAACTGGGGAGAGGTTGATGGACAACCAATCCCTGTTAAGCGCTTTACGTTAGAAAATAGTCTTGGTATGAAGGTGCAACTGACCAATTTTGGTTGCATCGTTACTTCCATCGAGACTCCCGACCGACGCGGCCAACTTGCCGATGTGGTACTCGGTTACGAAAGCTTAGAAAAATACTTAAATGGGCATCCATTTTTTGGTGCCATTGCCGGACGCTATGCTAACCGTATAAAGTCAGGGCGCTACACCCTTGATGGCGAAAACTTTCAACTTGAAACCAACGAACTGCCGACGGGCCAGCACCTTCACGGTGGTTGCCAAGGATTCGATAAACATGTGTGGAGTTTTGTTGTTGAAGAGCAAGCGGAAGCGACGTTTATCCATCTAAGCCGCGTCTCACCAGACGGTGAATCAGGGTACGGCGGTAACCTAACGGTAACGCACACCATTGGTTTAGATGAGCTTAATCAAGTTCACTATAACTTCAAAGCTACGACGGACAAAGCTACTGTCATTAACCTGTGTAATCACAGTTATTACAACTTAGGTGGTCATGACGCAGGTACGGTGAACCAGCATCAACTCAAACTCTATGCTGATTTTTATACACCGGTTACAGAAGATTCGATTCCGACAGGCGAAATACGTACTGTGCTAGATACTCCTCTCAATTTTACCAACGCGCGTGAGATTGGAGAGGGTGAGTATGACCACAATTTTGTCCTAAATGGCTGTCAATCAGAGGGCGAATACCATTATGCTGCAGAGCTATACGAGCCCAACACTGGGCGGTTAATGACAGTACTAACCACCCAACCTGGCGTGCAATTCTATAACGGGTTTAAGCTATCGAACAAACCTTGGTATGGACGAAATGGCCATAAGTATGAAGCGCGAGAAGGCATGTGTTTGGAAACACAGCACTTTCCTGACAGCCCAAATCGGTCTCATTTCCCTTCAACTCGATTGAACCCTGGGGAAGTGTTTGAAGAGAAAACCATTCACCGCTTTTCAACTCAGCCATAAGGCTTCTTCAAAGTCATTGCAGAGCGACCCGTCGCTCTGCATTAATCTTGTCCAAAATTGTCATAGTTTGTGCACTAACGCTCAAAAATGTCCATTTGTGGTTATTTTTGTCATAAAGTGATACTCAACTAACAGAATTAGATGCCACTGACTGATAATTTCGGTGGCAACAAAAAAATATAAGGAAACAAAAGATGAAGTGGATTAACACCCGTTCTCATAACTCTTGGTTGGATACAGAAACAGACCGTATCTTTGAATTTGGTCGCAATGCGGTAGTGCCAAATGGTTTTGGTTGGATTGGCAATAACGGCAACGTGCGCGATGAAATGGGCACTCGCCTGTGGATCTCAGCGCGTATGTTGCACTGTTATGCACTTGCCGCTCACATGGGACGTCCTGGAGCTATGGACCTCGTTGAGCATGGTATCGCAGCGCTTGAAGGCCCTCTAAAAGACCATGAGCACGGCGGTTGGTTCGCAACCATCGACAACGAAGGTGAAGGCGTTATGGATGACTCAAAGCAGGGTTATCAACACGCATTCTTACTTCTTGGTGCTGCTAGTGCGGTAACAACCGGTCACCCACGAGCACAAGCGCTGCTTGATGAAGCGATTAAAGTCTACGACGAGCATTTCTGGGTTGAAGAGAAACAGATGTGTTACGAATCATGGGACCGCGAGTTCACTGAAACCGAAGACTATCGCGGTGGCAACATGGCGATGCACTCTGTCGAAGCCTTCTTGATCGTTTACGATGTAACAAAAGATAAAAAGTGGCTCGATCGCGCACTGAACATTACAGAGTTCATGGTTCACAAAACGGCTAAGGGCCTGAGCTACCGCGTAAATGAACACTTTGATTCAGACTGGAATCCATTGCCAGATTACAACAAAGAAACACCTGCAAGTCACTTCCGTGCCTACGGCGGTACACCTGGCCACTGGATTGAGTGGGGTCGTTTGATTTGTCACCTTCGCGCTACGCTATTAGACATTGGCGCAGAAGCTCCTGAGTGGATGCTGGAAGATGCGATTGGCTTGTTTGATGCAACTGTTCGTGACGCATGGCATGTCGATGGTGCACCAGGCTTTGTTTACTCGGTAGATTGGGATGGCAAGCCAGTAGTTCGTGAGCGTATTCGTTGGGCACCTGTTGAAGCCATTGGTACGGCTTATGCCCTATACGAAGTCACTGGCGATAAAAAGTACGAAGAGTACTACCGCCTTTGGTGGGACTACTGCCGCACCTACCTTATCGATTACGAAGGCTGCTCTTGGTGGCAAGAGCTGGACTGCAACAACCAAGCGGGCACCAGCAAAGTTTGGGATGGTAAACAAGACATTTACCACCTTATGCACTGCCTAGTGATCCCTCGTCTACCGTTAACACCGGGTCTTGCACCAGCATTGGCACAAGGTCGCTTAGACGAAAACATGAAGTAAGCGCGTTAATGCGCTAATTCACTTCAATCGATATGAAATGACGGCCTAGGGCTGTCATTTTTTTTACCCTAGATAATACAACCTTTTGAGTATTTTTGTGTTTCAACACTCACTTTTGTCCATTTGTGTCTATATTTGTAATAAAGTGATAGCTAACTAACAGAAATGAGTTCTTTTGACTGCTACTTTAGCTCTGTAACCAACAAACAATTCCAAAGAGGATTTCTCACATGCCTTACATGTCTGGTAAAACAATGATTCAAGAAGCGTGGAACAATGGCTATGCCATCGGCGCTTTTACCGCTCATAACCTAGAAACAATCAAAGCTGTATTGCTTGCGGCTGAACAAGAAAAATCACCAATCATGATCCAGATTGGTCAAAAAGCAATAAATGAAATGGGCATGAAACCTCTTCGTGACGCCATCGACTCGTTGATTGAGCATCACCAAATTACTGTACCAATCTGTGTTCACCTAGATCACAGCCGTAAATTTGAACAATGCATGGAAGCGGCAACTCGTGACTTCCAATCGCTTATGTTTGACGGCTCGGCACTACCGTTTGAAGACAACATCCGTATTACTAAAGCAGTGGTTGAAGTTGCTAATGCCCTAGGCCTTGGTGCTGAAGGGGAGATCGGTAAGATTGGTGGTACAGAAGATGACATCACGGTTGATGAAAAAGACGCGATGATCACCACTGTAGAAGAGGCACTAGACTTCTCTGAGCGTACAGGTGTTGACTACCTTGCAGTTTCAATTGGTACTGCACACGGTGTTTACAAGACCACTCCTGAGCTTAAATTCGACCGTCTTTCTGAAATCAAAGAAGCCGTTAAAAAGCCAATCGTATTACACGGTGGTTCTGGTGTGCCAGATGACCAAGTTGTTGAAGCTGTTAAGCGCGGCGTTGCAAAAATCAACGTTGATACAGAGCTTCGTCAAGGCTTCATCAAAGGCGTTCAAGCTCACTGGAAAGAGAATGAGAATGACTTCATTCTAGCCGACGTTATGAACACGGGTATTGCGTCTATGGTCGAAGTTGTACAGCACAAAATTCGTCTATTCGGATCGGCTGGAAAAGCGTAATCGAACAAAAATGAAACCGTGTTAACGTTTCCACTTGTCATTTTTGTGATGGAAAACGTACAAAAAGCAACAAGTTCGACGTGATTGTGAATGGCTTCACGGAAAGAAATTCACAATCACGTAGGATTAAAAATAACAAAGAGGCCATACGCAGAGATGGCTCAAAATACATAACGTGAATAGCAAGAAAGGTCTCTACAATGTGTACTTCCAAGCCCAAATCAAGGACTTTAGCTGCGGGTCACCCCCTCATCAAAGGCCCCGTTGATACCAGTTTCAATCAATTGGATCATCGAAGGTCTTGAGCATTGCGTAAGAGCTTGTGCTGAAACCAATGAATTCAAGCAGCGACAACCTCAACGAAAACCTTGCTTAACACATCTCAAGAGGGCTAACCCTCTCTTACCAAACATTTTCTTAAAAGAATCAATGGTGACTCTATGCTTAAAGCAATTGAAAACGCTTTACATACGATCAATGCCCCTGTCGCGCGCTGGACCGCTCAAATAGCCGGTTTTATGTTGTTTGTGATGACACTGATCGTTCTGCTACAGGTAGCTTGCCGCTACATTTTAAACATTCCTCTTAGCTGGACGGATGAATCATCGCGCTTTTTGATGATTTACATGACTTACCTTTGTCTGCCGCTCATCTATCTGCAAGATCGTAATATCGCGATGACCTTTATTACCGACAAACTAAAAGGGACTCGAGTGTTTGAGTTGCTGATGATTGTGGCTCACATCTGCGCAATTGTTCTCTTTGTTGTGTGGATCTACTTTGGCTACAACTTCTTCAAGACTGGCTCGGTAATGGCGGACAGTATTCCAATTCCAATGTACGTTGTGTATGCCATGCCACCTATTATGTTGTTTATCTCGTGCTTCGCTGCCTTAGAAAAACTGGCTGGCTCTCTGCACAACCTTATCCATTTTAACGCTTATAAAGAGTCGCTAATTGCGGCCGAAGCGGCAGAGTAGAGGTCTTATCATGGTTTCTCCAATTTTCGTTCTCTATTTTTTAGTTTTCCTGCTGATCGGGGTACCGGTGCTGTTTGCTTTGGGTTTATCACCCATCATCACCTTTGTACAAAATGATCAGGTTCTGTTCATCAACATGCTTTACCAGCGTCTTTACTCTGGTTTGGATAACTTCTTATTGCTAGCACTGCCGTTCTTTATGCTAGCAGGCGAATGTATGTCTAGCGGTGGTATCACCCCACGCATCATCTCTTTTGCTCAGACGCGTGTTCAGCACCTTCGTGGTGGTCTTGGTCACGTGGTTATTTTGACCTCTACACTGTTTGGTGCTTTGACGGGCTCAGCGGTAGCGGCGACCTCAGCGATTGGCAACATGCTTATCCCTGAAATGACCAAATACAAATACAACAAGAGCTACTCAGCGGCGCTAACTGCAGCGGCAACAGTATTAGGTAATATCATCCCACCGTCTGGTTTGATGCTACTTTACGCTTTTGTTATGAACACCTCGGTTGCAGCGATGTTTATCGCAGGTATTGTCCCTGGTATTATTTTCTGCTTAGGTTTGATGTTGGTTAACCGCTTCCAGATCGCCAAATATCCAGAGGTCGAAACCCTGCCACGTGCAAGCAAGCTTGACCGCAGAACTAGCCTTAAGCTCGCTATTCTTCCGCTACTTACTCCAGTAATCATTCTGGGTGGTATTTACGGTGGTATCTTTACGCCAACTGAAGCCGCTGCGGTTGCGGTAGCCTACGCTATCTTCCTATCGATTTATGTCATCAAAGTTGCTGACATGAAAGCAACGTATGCGCTGTTTGCAAAAGTAGCTGTGAACGCTGCTGCGGTACTGATCATTGTTGCTGCCGCAAGCGGGTTTGCGTCTGCAGTTAGCTTCTCGGGCATTTCGAGTATGGTGAATGATTTCTTCATGGGAATTACTCGCGACCCAATCATGCTGTTCTTCATCATCAATATCTTCTTGTTCATCGTGGGCATGTTCCTCGATGCAGGTCCAGCTATCTTGATCTTTGGCCCAATCATTGCGCCAATCATGATCAACTTGGGGATTGACCCTGTGCACTTCGGTGTGGTGATGGTTATCAACCTTTCTATTGGCCTTGCAACACCGCCTATGGGTCTGGTGCTGTTCGTAGCCGCTGGGGTATCCGGAGAACCGCTACAGAAAATATCGAAGGCGATCATTCCATTCTTGATTGTTGAGTTCTTGATCATCTTCTTAATCTCATTCTACCCAGACTTGGTAATTGGTCTTCCGAAACTACTCGGTGTGATGTGACCAGGTTTAAAGAATACGTGAATCAAAAATATATAAGACTATAAGGAACATACGATGAAAAAATCACTACTGGCCATTGCTACTACAGCACTGCTTGCTTCTGGTGCAGCATACTCAGCGGACTACAAACTAACCGTACCGCACGTATCTAACCTAGACAGCTACAACCACCAATCTCTTTTGGTATTTAAAAACTATGTAGAGTCTCGCTCAAACGGTGCAATCGAAGTAGATATTTACCCATCAGGTCAGCTATGTGGCACTGCAAAGGAGTGTATTGCTGGAATTCAAGCGGGCATGTTTGATTACTTCCAAACCACTACGGCAGAGCTTGCTAACTTCTGGAACCCAGTCGGTGCGTTTGACCTACCATACTTGCTACCAAACGACCGTGTAGCTGAGTGTGTTTATGATAACGAAGAATTCTTGGGTGATGTTCGTGGCGAGCTTATGCAGCGCGCTCCTAACGTTCGTCTAATGATGGTATCTAACTCTGGTGGCTGGCGTAACATTGCAACTACTAAGAAACAAGTTAAGACTCCTGCGGATGTTAAAGGCCTGAAACTGCGTACAGTACCAGCTCGAATCCAACAAGAGTTGGTTAAAGAGCTAGGCGGCGCTCCAACACCTATCGCATGGCCAGAAGTGTACACAGCACTTTCTACTGGTGTTGTAGATGGTACTAAGAACGGCATCGTTGATATCGTGCAAAACAAATTCCATGAAAGCCTAGACTACATGATCCTTGATGGTCACGCATACATGGGTGGTGCATGGGTATTCAACGACATGAAGTTCAAGTCTATGCCTAACGAACTTAAAGAAGTGATTGTCGATGGTATTGATGCTCAAAACCAATACCTACGTGCGTATCCTAAGCACAAAGAATTCTCAGCATACGAAGAGTTCCGTAAAGCTGGTGGTACCATTTACAGCCCATCTGCAGCAGAAAAAGCTGAGTTCCAAAAAGAAACAGTGGCTGTTAAAGACTACTTCTTGAGCTCTACAGGTAAAGAAGGCGAGAAATGGCTACAACGTTTTGAAAATGAGATCAAAACGTGTGAAATGGCTATCCAAGCTGACTACGACATGCAGTTCAAGTAAGACTTAACTACAAATGGCCTCTGCGACATGTAGAGGCCAACTTCTAGCTCCCTTCTGTTCTTTATGGACAAAGAATCACAAAACAACTAAAGAGTTAGATAGTGTTCATCAACGTGAAATATTAGGTGAGGCCATCATGGCTTTGCTAATCGAGGTTTTAAATGAAATTAACTACTACAGAGACTGGCTTTACCCTGACTCACAAAGATCGTGTTGTGTTCGAACATAGCACTGACGCACCGATCCTATTCTTAGGTGTTGGTGAAGCCAACTACGACATGTATCGTGGTAACTTCGATATTACAGATTATGTAACAGAGCGCTTACCTATGCGTCAATTTGACGTTGAGCGTTTTGAACGTGAAGGTGTTGAAGCCTTTGCTGTTAGCTTTAAATTTGACGGTGAAGCGGTTCTAAAAATGATCGTTTCTCCAACTGCAGAAGGCCGCCTCAAGGCCGAGTTTGAAGCGATCGATAAAAAGTACAACCGTTTTTGGCTGCGTGTTGCGGCCGACAAAGAAGAGCGCGTATTTGGTTGTGGCGAGCAGCTGACTTACCTCAACCTTCGTGGTAAAAATTTCCCTCTATGGTCTTCGGAGCCAGGTGTTGGTCGAAATAAAAAGACCGAAGTCACCTTTATGGCTGACGTAAAAGACAAAGCAGGCGGTGATTACTACACCACCAACTACCCTCAGCCTACATTTGTGTCAGACGACAAATACTTCTGCCACTTAGAAACCACAGCTTACGCTGATTTCGATTTTACCAACGACACTTTCCACGAGCTTCAAGCTTGGGATATTCCGCAATACTTACTGCTTGATCGTGAAGAGAGCTACGACGCATTGATGGAAAACATCACCGGCGTATTTGGTCGTCAGCCTATGCTGCCTGACTGGGTTCACGATGGCGTGATATTGGGTTTACAAGGTGGTACAGATATTACCGTTGAGAAAATCGCTATCGCTAAGCAGCACGGCGTCGAAGTAGCGGGTGCATGGTGCCAAGATTGGCAAGGCAAAAAAATCACTTCTTTTGGCAAGCGCCTTCAATGGGATTGGCAATGGAACCCAGAGATGTACCCTGGATTGGATACTAAAATCCATGAGCTTAAAGAGCAGGGTGTTCGCTTCCTAGGTTACATCAACCCGTACGTACTAGAAGATTACCCGCTATACAAAATAGCAGCAGAAAAAGGCTACCTGGCAACTAAGAAAGACGGCTCTAAATATGTGGTCGACTTTGGTGAGTTCTACTGTGGTGTGGTGGATTTCACTAACCCTGAAGCGTGTGAATGGTATAAAGACGTCATCAAAACCAACATGATTGATTTTGGCCTTGACGGTTGGATGGGCGACTTTGGTGAGTACTTACCAACAGACTGCACACTAAGCAATGGTGTTAGCGCTGAAATTGAACACAATAAATGGCCTTACCGCTGGGCGAAAATTCAACACGAGGCAATTGAAGAAGCGGGTAAGACTGACGACATTCTTTTCTTCATGCGTGCCGGTGGTACGGGCATTCAAGGTTACTGTCACACATTGTGGGGCGGTGATCAGCTTGTTGACTGGTGTTTGGACGATGGTCTGGCTTCAGTGATCCCAGCCGCGCTTTCTTCTGGCCTAATGGGTAATGGTATCCACCACAGTGACATCGGTGGTTACACGACACTTCATGGCAAGAAGCGCTCTAAAGAGCTGTATCAGCGTTGGGTTGAGATGAACGCATTCACCCCAATTTTGCGTGGTCACGAAGGTAACCGTCCGGATGATAACCATCAGTTTGATACTGACGAAGAAACCTTGCTGCACCTAGCGAAATTTACTCGCGTGTTTAAGCACCTTAAGCCTTACATCAAAGACGCTGTAGCGCTTAACTCACAAAAAGGTATGCCAGTACAACGTCCACTGTTTATGCACTACGAAGACGAAGCTGAAACTTATGAGATCAAGTACCAGTATTTGTTTGGTCGCGACATGCTAGTTGCTCCAGTCTACAACCAAGGCGAAACAGTGAAGAAAGTGTATCTTCCGAAAGATAACTGGATCCACGCCTTTACTGGCGAAACCTTCACAGGTGGTGAGTGGGTTGACGTTGAAGCACCGATTGGTCAGCCTGCGGTGTTCTACCGCGCTGAGTCTGCACAACGTGCGTTGTTTGAAGGCATCGCTGCACTTTAATCTAACGTCTTAAAACGTTAAAAGGCCTAATCGCGATTGCGATTAGGCCTTTTTTATATCTTGAGCTTGACGTTAGAAGCCGTAAGAAGCACCAAATACTAATGCGTTGTTGGCATTGTCGGCTTGGTTGCGGTACTCAAAGTACGGTTGAACACCTTTACGAGTCCAAGTCGCACGAAGCTCGTGATCCATGCTCTCACCTTCAATCATATATACATTGTTGTATGACAGTGCTAGTTCGTCGTTTGGTGCGTAAGCGATGCGGTTATCCATGCGGTAATCGGTATCGGCGTCGCCAATTGCATCGATGTGAGCACGGGTACGGTTACTAATTTGAATGCCGTTATCAAAGTTGTAGCCAATTTTTACCAATGGACGGTACTGAAAGCTTTCGCCTTGGTGCAATAGGTGCTGATAACCCGCCGCAACCCAGAAATTGTCATTGATATTGAAAGATTGTTCACCACCAAGCGTCCAGTAAGCAGAATCGATACGAGAGATTTCACCTAGCTGAATTGCGTCAATCTCGGTATACAGCGTAAGACCACCAAGTGAGTTATCAAAGGTGTGGCCTGCTTCTAGTGTAGACGTTAGGTCAGAGCCATGAATATCGTCACTATGGAATTGAAGGTTACCGGTTACGTAAGAAGAGTTAGCGAAGGCTGCTGAGCTTGCGATAAGGGCAATAGAACCTGCGATGAGAGCTTTTTTCATTGTAATTACCTTAGTTTCATGAGTCGAATTAAGTGTCCGATATTGTCACCGGGAATGGACAATATTGCTCCCTGACCTCAATAAACTCTGTTTTTATGGGTAACACATCCTGCGTTAAGCTGAATATCGCACAATTAATTTTTGATGAAAATTAAGTTGTAATAATTGTGGGAGCAAAGTCACGCTCTACCAAATGACGAGGTTTGCTCGTAGCATTTGGTTACAGTCTGTTGAGTCTCGACAATGTTTGGGGTATGTGGGCGAATAGACTATTGGTAATAGCAATAGAAATAGCAATAGAAATAGCGCTAGCTGCGCCAGTTATACCCTGCGCAGTTAATGGGAATACACCGTGAGCAACATTAACGGTGAATGTCTAGCCAAGCCCATATTTTTGAATTTTACGCCATAAGGTGGTTCGGCCAATGCCAAGGGACTTGGCCATTAAATGCATTTTGCCTTCAAAGTGGTTCCAAGCTTGGACAATTGCTTGTTTTTCAGCTTCTTCTAGCGATTGCAGTCCCGCCAGTGGATGGGTGCTGAGAGAGCGAGCTTTAAGATCGTCAGGGATATCTGAGAGTCCAATGAGGTTAGAACTTCGATTGAGCAATACTTTTTCAACTCGGCTTTTTAGCTCGGAGTTGTTGGCCAGCCAATCGTAATTCACCAGTGCGTCCATCGCGTCTTTTTCGATTGAGACTGCAACATTGTGGCGTCGTTCGTAGCTGTTCACTAGTTTAAGTATCAGGTGTTCAATGTCTTCTTGTCGCTCACGTAGTGGCGGAATATACAACTCGTTTGCCGAGATTTGATAATAGAGCTGCCGGCCAAACGAGTTCCTGGCGACATACTTGCTTAGATCGCTGGTGGTGCTTGCAATGCATTGAAATTTTACCGGAATTACGCGCTGCTTTGAGGGGCAATCAAACAGTTCTGTTTTAAGGCTTTTGAGCAATATCGATTGCTGAGTTTGCGTTAGGTATTCGACGTTTTCTAAAAACAGCGTACCGTTTTGCGCTAATTCAAATTTGGCAGCCAATGCGTCACCTTCTTGCTGCTCATCCATACCTTCGTGGCCACTGTTAAGAGAGCGGCAGTTTAGGGTGATAAATGGGCCGTCGACAAAGCCACTTTCATTATGGATCGCCATCGCAAGGTCGGTTTTACCGACTCCGTCTTCACCGGAAATCAGCATCGGCGCTTTGGATTTAATGCATCGTTTGGCAACCGTCACCAGATGTTTTATTTTGCGCGAGATGCCAGGCAGTGTCGCAAAGGTAAACTTGGCATTATTGCCCGCTTGCTGCTGAGCGAGTTTTCTAATTTTGTCGATTGGGTGAACAAACAAAAGGTGCGTGCCATCAGGTAATGACTTGAACGAGATAATTGTTTCCACAAACTCACCGTTGACTTCAATGGTGGTTTGTTTGCGGATCATATCGTTATGATTTTCGATGTGCGACTGAATAAAAGGTGGAAAACGAATCAGATCGAAGATTGGTTTATCAATGGCTTTGTGGGCGGTAAAGCTGAGCAGAGTTTCGGATTGTTGGTTTGCAAGAGTAACTATGTCTTCCTCGTCCCAAACGATAAGCCCATCGTCCATACATTCTAGCGTTGCATTGTGGGCACTGATCAGGCGGTTAGTGCTCTCTTGTTCGGCCGATATGTGGATTTGCATCGAGATCTCTTTCGCCATAGAGGAAGTGATCACTAAGTTCTCTTGGTTAAACTGCTGATCTTTTCTAAAAAGCGCAACGCTGCCTCGAAGTCGGCCCATTGAATCGAAAATAGGCGCCGCTACGCTGCCAAAGCTGTGTAAGTGACGGTTAAAATGTTCTTCGGCGCAGACCTGTATAGGCATGTGCGTATCGATGGCAAGATTTATCGCATTGGTACCAATTTTGCCCTCTGAGAAAAAACACCCCACTTTGAATCCAAGCTCCGACATGTCGTTTTGCAAGTTGTCATCCCCAGTTAAAAACAGCGTACAGCCGTTGTCATCGGTGACCAGTAATACGACGTCACTGCCTCTTAGCAGATCGTAGGTATCTTCAACAACGGTGGTCGCGCAGGCAATGATACTTTGATTTCGTTTTATCAGTGATTTTAGCGTGTAGCCAGATGCCACGTGAGGTTTAGACCAGTTATGCGGACTGCACTGTTTTATGCACCTTTCCCAAGACGCAAAAATGGGTGTTTGAGCGAACTCTGGTGAGACCCAATGGTGCTTTTGAAAAAAGTCCCAAGTCTTTTTGTGGTCATTGTGGGGGGCAGGGGTGGAAGAGAACATACAAATGCGCACCTAAATACTGATGAACCATTGTATTCGTTACTTGGCCAACGCTTAGTGAGGCGATTCACATTCTAGTTTTTACGTTTCAAAATGAAACGAAAGTGGGATCGAGCTAACTGTAAACGTAATAAAGGTGTTAACGAGAACAAGCTCGTCAACACCTTTGTTTACATGTAACGCAATCGCATTTTGAACGCTACGACTGAACTACACGGTTTCTGTTGTTGCCAACGAAATACCACGAACAGTTTGCTTAAGCGCAGGTAACAGCGTTGAGCTGGCACTAAACTTAGTTAGCCCCAATTTAAGCAGTGTTTCTGTCGCTTTGGTATCGCCGGCCATTTCACCACACATGCTCACCGCAATCCCAGCATTTTTAGCCGCTTTACAGGTAATTTCGATAGCTGAAAGTACAGCAGGTTCGAAGTAGTTTACTAAGGTCGCAACATCAGTGTTTCCGCGGTCTGCGGCCATCACATATTGAGTTAAATCGTTAGTTCCAATGGAGAAGAAATCCACTTCTTTGGCTAGCGCGTCAGCGTTAAGCACAGCTGCAGGCACTTCAATCATTATCCCAACCGGTAGATTACTCTCTTGCAACCCAAGCGCCTGCTTTTGCTCTTCAACCAAGGCTTTCACTTGATGAATTTCATCCACAGTGGCAATCATTGGGATCATTAACTGAATGTTTGGTTGCTGAGCGTGTGCACGTAGCACGGCGCGAATTTGATCCACAAACAGATCTTTATGAGCAAGACATAAGCGAACCCCGCGTAATCCCAAGAATGGATTTTCTTCTACTGGCATTGGGTAAGCTTTAAGTGGCTTGTCACCACCAACATCTAAACTACGGATAGTGATAGGTTTGTCGCCAAAGGCTTTCGCGATGCCCAAATAAACCTCAGTTTGCTCATCTTCACTTGGCAGAGTATCGCGAGATTGGAACAAGAATTCGGTTCTAAATAGGCCAACACCTTCGGCGCCATTATCGAGTGCCGCTTGGACATCTTCTGGGCCACCAATATTAGCCAGACTTTGAATTTCCAGTCCGTCTAGCGTAGCCGCTTGGCTCTGTGCGTTAGCTTTAGCCGCTTCGCACTCTGCAAGCCATTGCTGACGTTTCTGTTCAAGCTCTGCGGAAGTATCGCTGTCTGGTGAGTGCCATAGTAGGCCGCTAAAACCATCTACAGAGATATGTTGCCCGGCTTGGATCTCTTCTAAACAGCCTTTAGCTTGAACGATGGCTGGAATGCCCATAGCTCTTGCTAAGATTGCGCTGTGTGACGTTTTTCCGCCTTCACTTAAGCAGATAGCAAGAACAAGGCTTTTGTCGAGTCCTGCAACGTCAGAAGGCATTAGGTCACGAGCTAAAAGAATACTTGGTTCACTTAGGGTAATTCCTGCATCGGTGTCTCCCGTCATCACGCGCATTACTTGGCAGGCAATATCGTGGACATCCGCTTCACGCTCTTGCATGTAAGCCGATTCAGCTTGGCTGTACTCAAGGGCGAGTTGCTGAGTGACTTCAACCCAAGCTTGCTCTGCGATGACGTTTTGTGCGATGCGAGTCTGCACCGATGCTAGTAGCTCAGGGTCATTAAGCATTAGCAGGTGCGCTTGGAAAATCTCGCCATGAGGCTCGCTAGCTTGCTGTTTCAAACTCGCGCTAACCGTCTCAATAGATTGGGTAAAGTGGCTCTGCTCATCAGCAATAGAAGCACAACTACGGTTCGGAACGTCTGGCATGGATGCGCTAAATAACACAGCAGGACCCGTTACGATGCCACCGTTTACGCTAAGGCCAGTAATCGCTCCTTTGATTGCTTGATGAGAGGGGGCAGAGGCCACCTGTTCGGTTTCTGGCTCAGGCTGAGGGTTGTTGACTAGGTCAGCCTCTCCGAAATGGGTGTGGGCAAGTTGCTTAAACGCGTCGATAGCGCCTTGAGCGTTGTCACCACTGGCTTTAAAGCAGATGCTTTCGCCTTTACTAACGGCAAGTTTTGCAATGCTGTTGAGGCTTTTCGCGCTGACTTCTTTGTCACCTTTAATTAGCCACATGTCACAGTTAAAGGCGGCAACAGCGCCAACAATGCTGGCGGCTGGGCGAGCATGGATCCCGTGTGGGTTTTCCACTTGCCACTCAAAGCTGAGTGCATCGCTAGCCGATTGAACAGCAACTTCCGGTGCAACTGAGTCATCGGTCTCGCCAAGGTGTTCTTGTTTAACGCCAAGAGCGGCTTTTGCTTCACTGATTACGGTATCTATGTCGAGTCCAGCAGCTGCGGCAACAGACGCGGCGAGCGTACCTTCTACAACAGGCGCAGAGACCAGTTTCACTTTTTCCGCGACTTCAGGGTCAATCAATTCAATGGCCATTTCAGTACTGAGTAGTGCACTGCCAAGATCCATTAGTACAACAACACCATCGTCATCACACACTTCTTCAATAGCGCCCATAACAGCAATAGCATCGGTCCCGATAGGATTTTCTGGGTCATCAATACCTGCTGCAATAGCGATGTTTGCCTTGCCTTGCGTCATTTGGGTGGCCAATTCGGCCACCCCTTCGGCAAGTCTGCGGCTGTGGGATACAACTACAATACCGGTCATAGATTAACTTCCTGCTAGCGCTTGCTTAAGTGCTTTAATCATAAGCAGAGATGACGTTGCACCAGGATCTTGGTGTCCGATGCTGCGCTCACCTAGGTAAGATGCGCGACCTTTTTTAGCCTGCATCTCAATGGTCGATACTGCACTTTTTTCTGCAACATCAACCATTTCAGTGGTCAGCTCTTGACCTTCCATACCCGCTTCAGCAGAGACTTTGGCTTGCTCAAGCACAGGTAGCCAAACGTCACACATGGTTTTGTCGCCAGGTGCCGCTTTACCGCGAGAGATAACGCCGTCAACACCGCCTTTTAGCGTATCGATAAGCTCTTGATAGCTTAGCGTTTCACGAGCACCTACCGATGCCGCAGCGCGAATAAACAGAGTGCCGTATAGAGGACCACTTGCTCCGCCTACGCTTGATAGCAATGTCATCCCAGTGTTCTTTAGGATCATTGAGATGTTTTGTTCAGCCACTTTTGGCAGGTTCTCTTTTACTTTGCTAAAGCCGCGGTTCATGTTGAGACCGTGGTCAGCATCACCGATGTCACGGTCAAGATCGGTCAGAAAATCTTGGTTTTCTGCGTAGGTATCGGCACACAGTTCTAACCAATTGATGATGTGTTGTTTTTCAATTTGCATGATGTGCTCCGATTACCATTTAATTGCGGCTGTATCGACAGGTGCGTCGAACAGTTCGATCATTTCAGCGTCAGCTTTTAGCAGCGTAATTGATACGCCTTCCATGTTTAGCGACGTACAGTAGTTACCTACCATGTTGCGAGCGATGTTGTAGCCTGCTTTTTCGCAGTTTTCTGCTAGGCGGCGGTACACACCAAACAATTCGCCTTCAGGTGTTGCGCCGAGGCCGTTAACGATAGCGATGTATTCGCCAGCACCGAAGTCTTCAATAGTACTTTCTACTTCGTTCCAGATTCCCTCTTCACGGTCAAAGATTCGAAGTGTACGAGTGTAAGAAGCGTTTTCAGACAGCTCGACAAACATTTGGTCAACCATGTCATCACAGCCTGTAAACTTGCGGCGCTCGATTCCTGGTTCACCATGGATGCCCACACCAAATTCGATTTCGTCATCGGCTAACACAAACGATGGCTTGCCAGCGGCAGGAACGACACAAGCATCCAATGCAACGCCGAATGAGCGACAGTTGTTGTTGACGCGACGAGCAAGCTCTTCACATTGCTCTAGGCTATAGCCTTTATCTGCAGCAGCGCCGACAATTTTTTCAACCAGTACTGTACCGGCAACACCACGACGGCCCGCAGTGTATAGGCTATCTTTTACCGCTACGTCATCGTCGATGAGTACAGAGCCTACTTTGATGCCGTCTGCGTGTAGAAGTTCTACTGCGGTTTCGAAGTTTAGAACGTCACCGGTGTAGTTTTTAATGAAGAACAGTACGCCTTCGCCAGTGTTCACTTGGTTGCCACACTCGTACATTTGATCGGGTGTTGGTGAGGTGAATACTTCACCTGGGCAAGCACCTGTTAGCATGCCTTTACCAATGAAGCCCGTGTGTAGAGGCTCGTGGCCACTACCACCACCAGATACCAAAGCCACTTGGCCAGGCGTTTGTTCGTGCCACATGTAGCGAGGCTCGTAAGTGGTTTTTAGTTCAGGACGAGAAAGGGCTAGACCTTCCATTTGCTCTTTGACTACATCTTCCACGTTATTGATTAGCTTTTTCATCGCAAATTCTCTTGTTGTTGTATTCGTATTTGTAGGATTGCCATTGATGTTAGAAGTTTGACAAGCAGTCTCAACAAAAAAAATCTCGTTCCATTTTGAAACGATCTAGCTCAAATTTGGCGTTTCATAATGAAACGATATCACATCGCAAGCGTGAGAAAGTGATCTCCCGCGCTAATCGGCGCTATCGGCAATTTGGTTTGGGCGGGCTTTGTTTACCCGGTCAAAAACTGGCGGTAAAAAGTGCTGATTCTTTTAGCAGCTTTGCGTATCTGACTTAAGATGAGTTCAACAAAAAACATAACCAATAACGTGAAACATAAGGTCTACACAATGGATAAAATAATCATTAGCCCAAGCAAGTACGTACAAGGTAAAAATGTTCTAGGTTCTATCGCTGGATACGTTAAGTCATTGGGCATGAACCCGCTAGCCATCGCGGATGAGTTTGTTACTGGCCTAGTCGGCGACACGGTTAAAGAGAGCTTCGTTAAAGAAGATATGCCACTGACCATGGACGTATTTGGTGGTGAGTGTTCACGCCAAGAGATCGATCGTATTTCAGATATCTGCGCCACTCAACAAGCAGACGTGATCATTGGTATTGGTGGTGGTAAAACGCTAGACACCGCTAAGTCAGTTGCATTCTACGCGAAAAAACCTGTAGTAGTCGTACCAACCATTGCTTCTACTGATGCACCAACCAGTGCACTTGCGGTTATCTACACACCAGAAGGTGAGTTTGCTGAATACCTAATGATCCCTAAGAACCCAGACATGGTTGTCATGGATACTGCCGTTATCGCAGGCGCTCCAGTACGTCTCATTGTAGCGGGTATGGGTGATGCACTATCTACTTACTTCGAAGCACGCGCTAACATGACTTCTGGTAAGCCAACTATGGCAGGCGGAGCTCCAACTCGCTCTGCACAAGCTCTGGCTAAATTATGTTACGAGACTCTGCTTGAAGATGGCCTAAAAGCGAAAGTGGCAGTAGAAAATGGTGTATGTACCACTGCGGTAGAAAACATTATTGAAGCGAACACTTACCTAAGTGGCATCGGCTTTGAAAGTAGCGGCCTTGCAGCAGCGCACGCTATCCACAACGGTCTAACCAAACTTGAAGAGTGTCACCACCTTTACCACGGCGAGAAAGTGGCGTTTGGCACACTGACTCAGCTGGTACTTGAAAACGCACCTCTGGAAGAAATTGATACAGTTATTGGCTTCTGCCGAGAAATTGGTTTGCCGACTAACTTGTTTGAAATGGGTGTTAAAGAGATCGACCACGCTAAACTGATGGAAGTGGCCGAAGGCGCAACCGCTGAAGGTGAAACTATTCACAACATGCCTTTCCCTGTGAATGCAGAAAGCGTATATGCGGCGATTCTAACCGCGCACCAGCTTGGCTTAGAAGGCTAACTAACTAGAATTACAAAGTGAAACTACAAGGTCTGGCGATTTGCCAGACCTTTTTTTATTCCCAGTTCTAACTTACCTTGTAACTACATCATGCCGCCAAAATTGCTATGGGTGCAGTACTTTGGTGTCCACTTTCTGTTTGCCTAGTATCTCAGCCTTTCGATTCAATAATTGTTGAGAAAAAATCTGGCTATTAATAAACATCTTTTGCCTTTCCATAGAGACTAAAAGCTGCGCTTTTATATTCTCTGCACGGCGATCCAGTTGTGCATATTGCTTTGTTCCAGATTCAACGCTGGCCATCTGTTTGTAGAGGTCGAGTATGCTTCTGTACAGCATGGCCTCAAACGATGAGCGTTTACCTGAAGTTGGGTTCTTTGCTGGTGTGTCCTTACCTTCAGCCTTACGTTTTTCCCACGACTTAATTTGGTTCTCGGTAAGAATGTCAAAAGCGTCCATGACTCGACGAACCTCCATTACTGTACGACACTATTACAGTGTAATAAGTGCTCGTCGAAATAGTGTGATGGGCCTTACAAGACTAAAAAGGGATGACTATGAATACACTTACTCCATACCTATTTTTTAACGGAAAGTGCGCGGAAGCGTTAGACTTTTATTGTGCGGTATTTGAAGGGAAAATTGGCGATAAACAGCTTTATTCTGAAGCACCTCAAGCTTTTGAAGGCGCCGATCCTAACTGGGTCATGCACGCTACCTTTGAGTGTGATTTATTTACCTTAATGATGTCTGACGGTACTCGCGCGCAAACAGACAAAGGGGTCGCGTTTTCTCTCGAAATGAATGATCGTGCTAAACAGAAAATGATTTTTGATAGGTTGGCAGAAGAGGGTGAAGTGGTGATGCCTTTAGAAGATACCTTTTGGGGAGCACACTTTGGCCAAGTTGCCGATAAATATGGATTTCGCTGGATGTTGCATTGCAGTGATAGCTAGAGTCTCAGCACCCAAATAAGAAAAAAGCTCTGGTCAAATGACCAGAGCTTTTAAATGTGGCTCCCCCTGCGGGACTCGAACCTGCGACATACGGATTAACAGTCCGCCGTTCTACCAACTGAACTAAGGGGGAACAATTCTTTTGTAGAATTGCTTTTCGTTTTAAACATCACTATTAACTAGTGGTGCCTCTGCAGCTTAGCTGAGAATTATATCTGCCTGAGAAAGAAAAAAGCTCTGGTCAAATGACCAAAGCTTCTTAATGTGGCTCCCCCTGCGGGACTCGAACCTGCGACATACGGATTAACAGTCCGCCGTTCTACCAACTGAACTAAGGGGGAACAATTCTTTTACAGAATCGCTTTTTCGTTTTAAAAGCAACACTATTGAAATAGTGGTGCCTCGAGGCGGAATCGAACGCGGACGGCTAGTTCACCGACACGTTGCAGCTCCGCTGCAAAACAAATTTTCTAAAAGCAACACTATTGAAATAGTGGTGCCTCGAGGCGGAATCGAACCACCGACACGAGGATTTTCAATCCTCTGCTCTACCGACTGAGCTATCGAGGCAAATGGTGCCGACTACCGGAATCGAACTGGTGACCTACTGATTACAAGTCAGTTGCTCTACCTACTGAGCTAAGTCGGCGACGGGGTGTATTAAACGGTTTTTGCCCTCTGGCGTCAACAGAAAAATTCAATAAATTGTGCGTTTGATGGTTTTCTGTTCTCAGTGAGCCATTTTTGGACATTATGTGTAAAAAGCAGTCTGTCTGATTGAAGGTAGTGGTGGTTTAAAACTACATGAAAGTGCTAACTGAGAGGGGAATTGAGAGTTTTAACTGTTTTCTACGTGTATATAAAGTCTATGTGAAGTACGGGAAGTTTAAGTTTCATTCGGTGCTTGCTAATTGACGGGTGGGTACTTAATAAAAGGTAGCTGTATTCAAGATAGTTGAATGCTCAGGCTATCGTCAATGCGATGAAAATAGTTTTCAGTGGCTTTAGAAAAGGAAAAAGCTCTGGTCAAATGACCAGAGCTTTCTAATGTGGCTCCCCCTGCGGGACTCGAACCTGCGACATACGGATTAACAGTCCGCCGTTCTACCAACTGAACTAAGGGGGAACAATTCTATTTAGAATTGCTTTCTTGCTAAGCAACACTTAAAAATAAGTGGTGCCTCGAGGCGGAATCGAACCACCGACACGAGGATTTTCAATCCTCTGCTCTACCGACTGAGCTATCGAGGCAAATGGTGCCGACTACCGGAATCGAACTGGTGACCTACTGATTACAAGTCAGTTGCTCTACCTACTGAGCTAAGTCGGCACACTAAATGCTTTTTTTCGGTTTTGATTGTTAACGTTGCAACTTTCAACACCAAATAAATAATGGTGCCTCGAGGCGGAATCGAACGCGGACGGCCAGTTCACCGACACGTCACAGCTTTGCTGTGAATCACGTTGCTCTTTATCAAGACCACTATAAAAAATGGTGCCTCGAGGCGGAATCGAACCACCGACACGAGGATTTTCAATCCTCTGCTCTACCGACTGAGCTATCGAGGCAACGGAGCGCTATTAAACGGATTTTCTCGGCTTCCGTCAACTGATTTTTGCAAATTTAAGCAAATAAAAATTCATTTGCTGAGTATTTGCACACTTTTGACGGTTGAGCCTAAAAAATCACCCTTTGCCTTTGTTGAACTCGGCTTTGTAGTTGGTGACTTTTTCTAAATATCGCCTCGCTTCCGCATTGGAATGCTTGTTGGTTAGTGCCCAATACACCTGATTTGGCTGTAACGAGTTTAGCTTGCTCATTGCGTTACTGCGGCTGTTTCTATCAAATGTATTTAACACGCCGCCAGAGCCTCCGTTGTATGCGGAAATCATGCTGTACTCCAATGACAGGGGATTTTGCACATCTTTAAGATAGCGATTTTTCAAAATGTGGAAATAGGCAGTACCTGTATCGATGTTGTTTTCTGGGTTAAATAGATACTCTGGAGTAGGTATTCCGGGCTTCTTTTTGACCAACTTAAAAACGTCGGCACCAGCTGTTTTTGGCACCACTTGCATTAATCCATAAGCGTTGGCCCAACTGACAGCATAGGGGTTAAAACTGCTCTCTGTTTTGATGATCGCGTAGATCAAATCTTCTGGAATATCATATCGTTGAGAGGCCCTCTGAACGATGTCTGAGTATTTGTAACTGCGCAGTTCAAAGTGCTGTTGAACCATTGGGATTTCAACATAGTGAGCGACTTTGAAATCAATTTGCTTCGTTTTTATTTCGTTGGCTATTAGATGATCTGCAAATTTTCCTGCCCGCCAACTCCACTGGATCGGCTGCCCGTTTTGATCAACTACTTGCTTATACAAAAAAGGTTCGCCCGTTAATCGAATATTTTGTGACGAAAATAGATCGACCTGCATTGGGTCATCAGGCGTGAGCAGCGTTGTGACAATTGCAGTACGTAAATGCTTTTTGGGCTCTTCAGTGGCAACGGTCGAAATCGTGATTTTACCTGTGGCAAAGTTGACTTCAGCGCGGCTTTGGTAGTTATCGATGTATTTGACGTAATTGCTGCGACCGGCAATCTTAACTTCACTTCGGCCCCAGCGTTTTTCGATATCGCCAGAAAAATTAGTGATTAGGCGATCAAGCGCATCTGTATCACGCTCAAATTGGCCTGGAAGGCGAGCAAGGTTGGTAGCAAAACGATTGGTTGGTTCGTAGTTAACGTCGTACATGCCTTCGACAAATTCTCGGCTACAACCGGCCAATGTAAGCAATAAAATAATAAATGGGAGATTTTTCATACAGCGTAGGAAGAGGTACCCATTTCACATTGGCATACAGTCTAGATGCACGGGTATTGGGTACCAATATGTTCCAATGGGTCTCTTATTCGCTAGGTGGAGTGTAGCCTTCAATCACAATGTCTTGGCCTTCAAAAAGGAATTTGACCATTTCACCTTCTAACAACTTACGGTGCTCTGGATCCATCATGTTCAACTTTTTCTCGTTGATCAGCATAGTCTGTTTAGACTGCCATTCACCCCATGCTTGTTTGGAGATGTTATCAAAGATGCGCTTGCCCAAATCACCAGGGTAAAGTTGAAAATCGAGGCCATCGGCGTCTTGTTTTAGACGGGCACAATATACGGTGCGGCTCATAAGGATTCCTTTTGATTAAGTTCGTAAGGGAGTGACTCTAAAAGCTGTTTGACAGGTGCAGCCAGCCCTACTTGAATCGGATTGGTTAAGTTATACCAGATACCGTTTCCTTGTTCCATGATAACGCTTGGGCGCTGAGCTAATTTTACCAATACGGGATTAATGTCTAAATGATAATGGCTAAAGGTATGTCTAAAACCATTGAGGTGTTCAGTAGAGTCAACCGCTGAGTGTGGTATTGAAAGAGACTCTAGAACTTCATCTGGTTGGTGACTATCCAGCTCTGGGAAGCAATGTAGTCCACCCCAAATGCCAGTGCTTGGTCTCTGCTCAAGCCAGATCTCGTTTTCACAATGAATGAGATAGAACCAAGCAGCCTTAATCGGCTTTTCTTTTTTGGGCTTTTTGCCAGGGTAATCGGTTTGATTTCCTTGTTCATTGGCTGCGCAACTCGACGATATCGGGCAAAGGCCACACTTAGGCTTGGTGCGCGTGCACACAAGGGCCCCGATATCCATCATCGCTTGGTTGTAGTCTTCCACCTCCGTCTTAGGGGTATACTGCTCAGCAACCCCCCAAAGGGCGTTCTCTACAGGTTTTTTGCCAGGCCATCCGGCAATGGCGTTGTGCCGCGCAAGTACCCGCTTCACATTCCCATCAAGAATGGCGTGAGGTTGATTGTAAACCGAAGAGAGAATCGCAGCCGCGGTGGAGCGACCGACACCGGGAAGAGCGTTCATCTGCTCTAGCGTGAGAGGAAACTCACCACCGTACTCAGATGTCACTACTTTAGCTGCTTTATGCAGGTTACGAGCTCTAGCGTAATAGCCAAGACCCGTCCAAAGATGCAACACCGAGTCTATGTCTGCATTGGCTAGCGACTCAACGTCGGGAAACGTCTCTACAAATCGTTCAAAGTAAGGGATCACTGTGGCGACTTGGGTCTGCTGAAGCATCACTTCCGACAGCCATACGCGGTACGCTGTTTTACCCTGTTGCCACGGTAAATTTTTACGGCCGTAATCTTGGTACCAAGTTAAGATGTTTCGCGCAAAAGGAGTCATTATTGTTCATTGATTGCTGATAGTGCGACGCATTGCAACATAGAACTGCGGTCAATAAAACCCTCAAAAATCTATGGTAATCGCAATAAAACTTGCACCATGAACTATTCTTTGGATAATTCTCGCTTCGAATGAAATTAGAGCAGACAGATCAATGAGTGACGTAACCACCAATGAATACACCGAAGACGGTAAGCTGATACGTAAAGTACGTAGCTTCGTCCGTCGTGAAGGGCGCCTAACTAAAGGCCAACAAAAAGCACTGGATGAGTGCTGGCCAACAATGGGTATCGATTACCAAGAGCAGCTTTTGGTTTGGAAAGACGTGTTTGGTAATGACAACCCAGTCGTGCTTGAAATTGGATTTGGTATGGGTGCGTCGTTGGTCGAAATGGCTAAGGCTGCACCAAATAAAAACTTCATCGGTATCGAAGTTCATAGCCCAGGTGTTGGAGCATGCTTGTCGTCTGCTCAAGAAGCTGGTGTCACAAACTTACGCGTCATGTGCCACGATGCGGTAGAAGTGTTTGCCAATATGATCCCGGAAAGCAGCTTAGCCACGGTGCAACTGTTCTTCCCTGACCCTTGGCACAAAAAGCGTCACCATAAGCGTCGTATTGTTCAATTAGACTTTGCTGAGATGGTGCGCAGTAAATTGCAATTGGAAACGGGCATTTTTCATATGGCGACCGATTGGGAAAACTATGCAGAGCACATGATTGAAATCATGGAGCAAGCGCCTGGTTACGCTAATATTGCGACAGAGGGACCTTACATTCCTCGTCCAGATGAAAGACCATTGACTAAATTTGAAGCTCGCGGACACCGCCTTGGTCACGGTGTGTGGGACATAAAATATAAACGTACTGCCTAGCTTAACTTAGTAGGTTTTACGTCCGATTCACCGACAAGCCGTGGGAAAAGCTTACCGCTTTAAAAGATTCATGAGTACGATCCATAAATACGTCATTTTGGCTAACCCTGGTCACAACCGTATCTATTTCGAGGCTGCGCTATCGATAGCACACTCTGAAATTACGGCGATGTTAGCAGGGTTAAATATTCACGTTGAAACGTCACTCGACAGTGATATCGGCTTACCCGCCGCACTGGCGTTTTCAACAACCGAAGCGTTGTCCCTAGAGGCCCAATCGCGGCTTACTGGGGCGTCTATCTATTATGCGCTGTTTGAGGTTGTTGAAGGCGATCTGCTCAGACCTTTGTCGCCAGAGCCGACTCATACTTTTCCACAAAGTATGAGTCAAATCTTGCGCTATACCGGTAAAACCAACGAGCAATTTACTCGGCTGATGATAAATCTCGCGGTCAGCGCAGCTCAAACCAACTCCGAACAGATCACCTTGCTAGATCCTATGTGTGGCAAAGGTACAACGCTATACGAAGGGTTGATCCAAGGGCTCAATGTTGTTGGTGTCGAGATAAACCCCAAATCGGTTCATGAAATTCAAACCTTTATCGTTAAGTTTATGAAAAACGGGCGCTTTAAGCATAAAACTCAAAAGCTTAAGCAGTCGGCTCAAGGCAAAAAAGTGGCTGACGGTTTTTTACTAGAAGCTGCGAGCAAGAAAGAAGCGTTTAATGCAGGTGATACTCAGCAATTAAGACTCTACGCCGCGGACACTCGCATTGCCGATCAGGTGCTTAAAAAGAACAGCTGTGACGTGATGGTGTCTGATTTGCCTTATGGGGTGCAGCATGGCAGTAAGTCCGCGAAAGACGTGAAAATGGCGCGCAGTCCGCTGGAGCTAGTGGATGATTCGTTACATGCGTGGAAAGCGGTGTTAAAACCGAAAGGCGCGATTGTACTGAGTTTTAATGAGTTTACCCTTAAGTGGCGCAGCCTCGCTCAAGTCTTCGAAAATCATGGGTTTAAAGTGCTCAGTGAAGCGCCATACTCTGGGTATTTGCACAAGGTCGACTCTTCCATCAATCGCAATATTTTGGTCGCGGTTAAGCCGTAAATAAATGGGGTAAAAAAATGGGGTCAGAGTCATTCGACTCTGACCCCATTTATTTTAGACAAATAGAGCCAACAGATCGTTAAGGAACAACTTTCCTTTTTGAGTGATCTGCCAATGATCTTCACTCTCTTCCAAATAGCCTAAGTTGATTGCTTCCAGAACCGGCGTGTTTATTGCGTCTAGCGGCAGCCCAGTACGAGATACAAATTCCTGCTTTGGGCAACTCTCTAGCAGCCTAAAGCGATTCATAAAGAACTCAAACGGGCGCTCTTCTTGGCTGACTTGGCTCTCATCACTTAAATATTCTTTCGTTAGGTCTAGATACCCACGAGGGTGTTTTACTTTTACTGTTCGCGTGATGGTACCGTCTTCGAAACTGAGCTTGCCATGAGCGCCACAGCCAATGCCTAAGTAATCACCGTATCGCCAATAGTTAAGGTTGTGCTGGCACTGATAACCAGCCTTGCTGTACCCAGAAGTTTCATATTGGGTGTAACCGGCTTCAGACAGCAGCTCATGCCCTTTTTCAAATATATCCCATAAGTCATCGTCATCGGGCAAGACGGGTGGTTTGGAATAGAAAGAGGTATTAGGCTCAATCGTCAGTTGGTACCAAGACAAATGGGGTGGATTTAGCTCAATCGCCATTTTTAAATCATCAATCGCTTGTTGCGGGGATTGATTCGGCAGACCGTGCATTAAATCTAAGTTAAAGCTATTTAGACCAATAGTATGCGCCAGTTTTGCGGCGGTTAACGCCTCTTGTTTGCCGTGGATGCGACCAAGGGTCAGTAGCTTTTCTTGCTCAAAGCTCTGTACACCGATAGAAATGCGAGTAACACCCGCAACCACGTATTGCGCAAATCGCTCGGCTTCGACAGTACCTGGATTCGCTTCCATAGTGACTTCGATGTTGTCGGAAAAATTAATTCGCTGCTTTATGCCATCGAGCAAGCGACCGATATTCTGAGGCTCTATCAGGCTTGGAGTTCCACCACCAATGAATATTGATGTCAGTGGTCTTGCACTTGGAGATATCTGGTAGCGCTTTAAGTCGATGTCCAAGTCTTCAAGTAGAGCATCAATATATTGCGCTTGTGGGATCTCACCTTTTTGAGCGTGCGAGTTAAAATCGCAATAGGGGCACTTTTGTACACACCATGGGATGTGTACATACAAACTTAGAGGCGGTGGTGTGATGGTCACGATTATTGCTGCGCTTTGAGTTGAGCAAAGAGCGACGCCAATGCTTTACCGCGGTGTGACAACTGCTTCTTACGTGTAGGATCTAACTGAGCAGACGCACAATCTTCCTCAGGAACGTAAAATACAGGGTCGTAACCAAAACCATTGCTGCCGTGCGCTTGGGTAAGGATTCGACCCTCCCACTTACCATGGGCAATCAGTGGCGTTGGATCCGCCGCATGACGCATCAACACCAACACGCAGTGAAAGCGTGCAGTGCGCTGGGACTCTTCAACGCCTTGCATCTCTTGTAATAGCTTATTGAGGTTCTTCTCATCGGTAGCGCCCTCCCCAGAGAAGCGAGCAGAATAGATACCCGGTGCGCCTTTAAGGTAATCGACTTCAAGCCCAGAATCGTCAGCAATGGCAGGAAGACCAGAGATCTTTGCAGCATGACGCGCTTTGATGATGGCATTTTCAATAAAGGTGGTGCCGGTTTCAGGGACATCGGGAACATCAAATTCACTTTGTGCGTGCACAGTAAAACCAAACTCCGATAGCAGATCTGCCATCTCTTTGACTTTGCCTTGGTTGCCAGTAGCTAAAACGATCGATTGGGTCATGGGATCACTCTTGGGTGTAGAAAGTTTGTTGGAAATTAATTGGGCCTTTACCTTTTAGCTGGCCATCAATATTAATCGTAAATCTTAGCAATTCCTCATTAGTAATCGGGAATTGAGCAATGTAGTAAATAGCATTGCCTTCTTTAATGGGCTTGAAATCGAGCTTACGCTGGCTACCCAGCAAGTTCTTGGCGCTGCCTGTCACTTTGGCTTCAATCGCGGGTTTACCAGCTTGATAGCGGTCTAAAACGCTGATTGAGATAACACCATTATAGCCACTTCGTTTAATGTCGTAGCTGCGGGCAACGTCTGCAGTCAAAAACTGTGCATTGAACGCCGAGTAATGCACTTCTAAGTCTTTGATATTTTGAAATTGAGCTGCCATGGAAAAGGGTGAAACTAGACAAGCCAGTAAAGTAAATATTCGAAGTGTCATAACAGTGATTCAATCTCTTTAGGTATGGTGGAAGGGGAGTCTAATAACACCTGTTTATGGCGTCCTTGTTGCCCTTTCTCTATGTGTATGGAGCCTTTGGCTAAGCCAAACCATTTACTAAGCAGTTTAATCAAATGGGCATTGGCTTTACCATCGATGGGTGGTGCGGTAATCGCTATTTTTAGTTCATCACCATGCTCGCCGACGATTTTATCGCGACTGGCTTTAGGTTGAACGTAAAGGCGAAGCACAATGGCTTCGCCTTTTTTACTATACCAAGAGGGCATGACAATACTTATTGCCTAGGCCATATACCAAAGGTTGCCTAAGAAATCACCCATGAGCATGTTGGCAAATTGCAGCAAAATAATCACAATTAACAAACTAAGATCAATACCACCTAAATCGGGTAATAGGCGACGAATAGGCGCTAAGAAAGGTTCAGACAACTGTGAGAAAACATACTCAATTGGGCTACGACCTTGGCTTACCCAGCTCATGATAGCGCGGATGATTAATACCCAGAATACTAGGTGACCAAATTGTTTAACCACCGATAGTGCAGAAAGCAGTAGAAGCGTGGTATCAAATTTCACCGCACCTGCTGAAGCGACAAGCACCAAAAGCGTATATTTTAGTAGTGTCACTAAATACGCAAAGACGATTGTGGCGAGATCTAAACTTCCAATTGAGGGAATAACTCGACGCAGTGGCGCAACAAAAGGTTGAGTCGCTTTTACCACAAACTGAGAGAATGGATTGTAAAAGTCCGCGCGTGCGGCTTGAAGCCAAATACGCATCAAGACCACCATAATGTAGAGGTCAAATACGACTTGGATTAAAAAAGTTACTGACTGCATAGTGCGTCCTCTTAATAATGTATGAGCACCAATAGGGCTTAAATTTGTGATTCCATCTCTTCAGCGCGTGTCACAGCCGCTTGCATGGCTTTGGCTACTATATCGCTAAGATTGTGCTGATTAAAGGTTGCGAGTGCTTGAGCTGTCGTTCCGCCTTTCGAAGTCACTTGCTCTCGAAGTGTTGATAACCCTAAATCGGGATTCGCAACCACCATCTCCGCCGCACCTAATGCGGTTTGCTGTACTAACATTCTCGCTGTGTTCTCATCAAATCCCTGTGCAATGGCTTCTTGTTGCATCGCTTCCATGAACAAGAAAAAGTAAGCCGGTGCACTGCCTGCTGCGGCGATAATATTATTGATCCCGGCTTCCGTGTCGACCCAGCATACTTTACCCACTGCAGACATTAACTGATCTGAGAAGGTTTTGTCCGATTCAGAAACGCTGTTTGGAGCGTACAAGCCACTCATGCCTTCGCGAATTAATGCTGGAGTATTAGGCATAACACGGACCAGTTGCAATGATTGTTCGAACATTGCCTCCAAGCGTTCACAGGTTATTCCAGCGGCAATGGATATAATCAACTTTGATGATAAATCGAGAGCCTTTAATTCTGCGGCGACCACTTCCATCATTTGCGGTTTTACCGCTAGGACAATGACATCGGCGGACTTGGCTGCAACGACATTGTTCGATGACGTATTGATGCCAAATTCAGTTGAAATTGCGGTGCGAGTTGACTCACTTGGCGCTGTTGCGGTGATCTGTTGTTTCGGATAATCACTACTGAGCATGCCAGCGATAATAGAGCGCGTCATGTTACCCGCTCCAATAAATGCTATTTCTCTAAATTCCATTCAGCTTTACTTCCTACGTCATAATCTAGTTGAGGTTACTGTAGTCACGAGCACCAAAGATAGCGGTGCCTATACGAACCATAGTGCTTCCTGCTTCTACGGCGGCTTGCATATCGCCGCTCATACCCATGGATAATGTATCTATACTGTTGATGGTGCTTTCGAGCGAGATTTTCAAGTCTTTCAACGCGTTGAATGCGGCGAGCTGCTCGCTATATTGGGAAACATTTGCGGGAATAGACATTAATCCACGAAGCTTTAGATTAGGCAGAGCGTCAATGTATTGAGCGAGCTTCAGTACCTCTTCGGGGTCTATACCAGACTTGCTCTGTTCGCCGCTGGTATTAACTTGAATTAGCACATTAAGAGGCGCCATCTCTGATGGACGCTGATCACTGAGTCTTTTGGCTATTTTTTCGCGATCGATAGAGTGAACCCAGTCGAAATTTTCAGCGATAAGCTTAGTTTTGTTGGATTGGATGGGGCCGATAAAGTGCCAATCGAGATTTTTCTCGGTATAGTGTTCGTTAAAATATTGAATTTTATCAACACCTTCTTGGACGTAGTTTTCGCCAAAGCAGCGGTGCCCCGCCTCGATTGCTTGCTCGATGGCTTCTATAGGTTTGGTTTTACTCACCGCCAAAAGTTGCACAGAGCCGGTTGGGCGACCAAACTTAGTTTCAAAGCTGTTCAATTCGTGATTAATCGAGTCTAAATTGTGTTGAATTGTGCTCATATCAGTTTTTATAAGGAAATTAGATGGATATTGCTGAGTTATTGGATTTTAGTGTAAAGCATAATGCCTCAGATCTACACCTTTCTGCGGGAGTTCCTCCAATGGTGCGCATTGATGGTGATGTTCGTAAATTAGGTGTTCCTGCGTTTTCACATTCTGATGTGCACAAATTGGTGTTCGAAATCATGAACGACGCACAGCGTGCAGAGTTTGAAGAAAAGCTGGAAGTCGACTTTTCCTTTGAATTACCTCAAGTTGGGCGTTTTCGCGTAAACGCGTTTAATCAAGCAAGAGGCTGCTCAGCGGTATTTCGTACCATACCTGTCAAAATCCCAAGCCTTGAGCAGCTCAACTGCCCTGAGATTTTTGAGCAGATCGCCAATTATGAACGTGGTTTGGTGTTAGTTACTGGACCTACAGGGTCGGGTAAATCAACCACATTGGCCGCGATGGTGGATTACATTAATCAAAATCACAATAAACATATATTGACCATCGAAGACCCCATAGAATTTGTTCATCCAGACAAAAAGTGCCTAATCAACCAGCGTGAGGTGCATCGCGATACTCACTCCTTTAAAGCGGCACTTCGTTCTGCGTTACGTGAAGATCCAGACGTTATACTAGTGGGTGAGCTTCGAGATCAAGAAACCATCAGTCTCGCGCTTACTGCAGCAGAAACCGGTCACCTTGTGTTTGGTACGCTCCACACCAGTTCGGCCGCAAAAACGATTGACCGTATCATTGATGTATTCCCTGGTACCGATAAGGCCATGGTGCGTTCAATGTTGTCGGAATCGTTGCGCGCTGTTATCGCTCAAAAATTACTAAAGCGAACTGGGGGAGGGCGTGTAGCCTGTCACGAAATAATGATCGCTAATCCAGCCATCCGTAATCTAATTCGTGAAGATAAAGTCGCGCAGATGTACTCAATCATTCAAACCGGTGCAACGTTAGGTATGACCACAATGGAGCAAGCGGGCAAACAGCTAATGATGAAAGGCGAGGTTGAGCAAAGCGAAGTCGAACAAAAAATTGGTCTTGATAGCGGAAGCTTTTAGCTTAGGAGCACGATAATGGAACTCAAACAAATGCTGGACACCATAGTGAGCTTAAAGGCTTCCGATGTCTATATTACTGTTGGCGCTCCGTGTTTGTTTCGCGTCGACGGTGAGCTGCGTGCTAATGGCGACAAATTACATCAGTCTGGTGTTACGGCGCTGCTCGATTCGATGATGGATAATGATCGTCGTAAAGATTACCGCGAGACGCGAGAGTCCAATTTCGCCATAGTGCGAGATGGTGGCCGATTTAGAGTCAGTGCCTTTTTCCAACGCGAGTTGCCAGGGGCGGTGATCCGCCGGATTGAAACGGAGATCCCTACCTTTGAACAGTTGAAATTACCGGACGTTTTGAAAGATCTTGCTGTCGCTAAGCGAGGATTGATTTTAGTAGTCGGCGCGACCGGGTCGGGTAAATCAACCACGATGGCAGCGATGACCGGTTATCGAAATCAACATCGTAGCGGCCATATATTAACGGTCGAAGATCCTATCGAATTTGTCCATGAGCATCAAAACTGCATTGTGACGCAACGAGAAGTTGGACTCGACACTGCAAGTTACGAAGTGGCGTTAAAGAACTCGCTCAGGCAAGCACCAGATATGATTTTAATTGGTGAGATCCGTAGCCGAGAAACCATGGAATATGCGATGACCTTTGCCGAAACAGGGCATTTGTGTATGGCGACACTACACGCCAATAACGCCAACCAAGCCCTAGAGAGGATCATGCACTTAGTGCCTAAAGATCAGCGTGAACAGTTTTTGTTGGATCTTTCACTAAACCTCAAAGGTGTCATTGGTCAGCAATTGCTGCGGGATAAAAGTGGCGAAGGGCGACACGGCGTATTTGAGATCCTACTTAATAGCCCAAGAGTGTCCGATTTGATCCGTAAAGGAGAAACACACGAGCTTAAATCCACGATGGCGAAATCTAATGAAGTTGGTATGTGCACTTTTGATCAGTCTCTGTACCAGCTAGTGATTGACGATAAGATCACCGAAGAAGAAGCCATGCACAGTGCTGACTCTGCTAACGATTTACGATTGATGATCAAAACCCAGCGTGGCGATGCCATTGCGAGTGGTTCGCTCGCCAATGTGCAGATCGATATGGATTAAACACGGCTAGCTTCGCACTGTTAGCTTCGTATACGCGTGTTGGGTTTACGCATTGTAAATACAGTAAATCCGACGCGATCTTCGCTATTAAGCGGCCGTTTGCTGATCGTTATCTTGGTATTGTTTTGCAATATCGACAAATACGTTTTCTGCGGCCAAAAAAGCTTCCACGACTTCGGGGTCGAAGTGCGTACCTTTTCCGTCAACAATAATAGAGCAGGCCTTCTGATGTGAGAAAGCAGGTTTGTAAACACGCTTAGAAATGAGTGCATCATACACATCTGCTAGCGCCATCAGTCTTCCAGAAAGAGGGATTTCCTCGCCGGTTAACCCGTATGGATAACCACTTCCATCCCACTTTTCATGATGTGTTAGCGATATCTCTTTAGCGACATGCAAAAACGAGCTGCTTCCCATCTGGCTTTCTGCAATCGAAAGGGCTTTCGCGCCGATTACGGGGTGCTGCTTCATTGTTTCAAACTCCTCAGGAGTTAGTTTTCCCGGTTTGAGTAACACAGAGTCAGGCACGCCCACCTTGCCTATGTCGTGCAACGGCGCAGATTTGTGGAGCAGTTCAATGTAGTCGGGGGTAAGCTTACTAGAATATTTCGGGTATGTAGCCATTTGCTGGGCCAAGGCTTTAACGTACTCTTGAGTCCGTAATATATGTGCGCCCGTTTCGTTGTCACGAGACTCGGCGAGAGCCGATAGGCTGACAATGGCAACATCTCTGGTGATGGTGACTTCATGCTGCGTCTGCTGCAATGCATCTAACATGCTGTTGGTCATGGTTGCTATCGCGCCGATTTCATCATTGTTATGGATGGGAAGGCGCTGTGCTATATCACCTTGGGTCACTTTTGAAAGAGCGAGCTCCTGACTATCTAAAACGAGCGACATCCATTTGCGCCATAGCGACATGATGCTAACTCCATAGCCCATCAAAACTACCGCTACGTAAAGAAACTCTTTGATTACACTGATTTTTCCACTGCCATCTAATAATTGCGCGGGATTGTGTTCAAGCCAAAATACTCCTTTCACACCGACCATCGTCAGCGATACTGAAAGGGCGATAAACATTAAAACGACCAACGTAATGGCCTGCTTTACCATTGAGCGCCGTTCACCTGAGGAGTGCGTTAAAGACGACTCAGATGCGTTTGCCCATCGAACGTTGTCAATTTTTGCATCAAGCTCGAGTAATAGCCCAGTAAAGAAACCGAACATGCAGAATCCAAACACCACCTTGGCATTACTGTCGATAGTAAATTGATAATTTAGGTTGTAATACGTGGCTAGAAGAACCCCAGCGACCAAAAATAGAATAGTGTCTAATAGAACAAAGCTGGTGGTGTTAAATGACGTAAGTCTTCGAGAAATTGTGTGGCGAACGCCAAATAGAACAGCAAACACGACACCACAGTGGGAATAAACTTCCGCTAGCGTAAGGGTTTCCAACATGGGACAAACCCGTCCAGCATATGTGCCAAATAGCCCACATGCTAAGGAATAACCGAGCAACGTTTTGCCAACATTGTAACGAGAGCTATCCATGCTTCTACCGTCTATGTGTTTACCTATACTACTGTACAAATAACATATAATTAGCTGTTAAGCATTCTTTTTCCGCACGGCGACCTATAAATTGCACCGTAATGCTAAAAACTGTTTTCAAATCTTATGGTTGGGTTTAAGCAATGATTGAAAGAGCTGACTATTTTGATTTATGAAAGTGTCAAAGTCACAGCAGGGGTGCTGCTGTGACTGTGTTCAAGGAATAAGCTCTGGGTGGAGTTGGCCGGATTAAACTTCAGTTAGAAAGTGTTTTAACTATCCCACAGAGACTCAAACCAACTTTCTAGAATCACCACGGCAGATTGGCAATCTACATTTCCTTTTGAAAGGGCTTTATAGCCGCCCATCTCAAACAGCTCTGAACGAGCTTCGGCAGTCGATAGTCGCTCATCGTGGAGCTCTACAGGTAACCCAAAGCGACCATGAAGCCGGTTGGCAAACTTTTTAGCGCGTGGGGTAATGGACTCTAGCGCTTTACCTTGAAGATCCGTTGGTAGCCCCACAACCAGTAAATCTGGTTGCCATTCTTTGATTTGTTGTTCAATGAGATCCCAGTTAGGGATCCCATCGTTGGCTTTAAACGCTTTTAGAGGACTCGCAGTACCGGTAACTTCTTGGCCTATGGCCGAGCCGATACTTTTGGTTCCAAAATCGAACGCCATAATGCTTCTAGAACTCATGCGTGACCAGACTCCGCAGATAGATTTGCAGCATCAATGCCGAGTTTTGTTAGCGCTTTACGCCAGCGTTCATCAATAGGTGTATCAAAGATGATGTCGTTGTCTGCTTCAATGCTTAACCAAGAGTTTTCTACCATCTCTTGTTCAAGTTGACCCGCTTCCCAACCCGAGTAGCCTAAAGCAACCAAGTACTGTTTAGGCTCCGCTTCTGTGCCCAATACGGTGAGAATATCTTTGGACGTTGTCATCGCAAGTCCATCTGTCATTTGAACACTGGACTGATAGTCATCTTTTGGTATGTGCAAAATGAAGCCACGGTCTTCAGACACTGGGCCACCATTAAGCACTTTCTGTTTTAAGCTATCGACTTTGATTTGTGGGTGGACAGGATCGACGTCCACCTGTTGCAGCATTTTTTCGACAGTCACATCGATAGGGGCGTTGATCATAATACCCATCGCACCTTCATCGTTGTGCTCACACACATAGATGACCGACTGCTTGAAGTAGGGATCAACCATGCTTGGCATCGCCACTAGAAAATGATTCTTTAAATTCATATCCCTCTCCTTTAAATCGATTAAGCCTTGGCGTTTACTCGACGTTCAATAGCATCCATCAATTTACCTGTGATGGATATATCAAATGCCGCTTCGATTTCGCGTATGCAGGTGGGGCTGGTGACGTTGATTTCAGTTAACTTATCACCAATCACATCCAAGCCAACAAAGATCAGTCCTTTCTCTTTAAGAGCAGGGGCGACAGCAAGTGCAATCTTTTTGTCGGTTTCGCTGAGCGGTCGAGCTTCGCCTCGTCCACCTGCCGCTAAGTTGCCACGCGTTTCGCCTTTGGCAGGGATTCTTGCTAGGCAGTAAGGCATTGGCTCGCCATCGACCACTAGAATACGCTTGTCACCGTTGCTTATGTCAGGAACGAAGGTTTGCGCCATTGCGTAGGTTTCACCGTGATTGGTCAGGGTTTCGATGATCACAGACACATTAGGATCGCCTTGTTTTACGCGGAAAATCGAAGAGCCACCCATACCATCTAGAGGTTTTAGAATTACGTCACCATGCTCAGCTTGAAATTGCTTAATTTTCTCAGCCTTACGGGTAACGATAGTCGTAGGTGTCAATTCTGGGAACCACGCGGTGAAGAGTTTTTCATTACAATCACGCAGGCTTTGTGGCTTGTTTACGATCAGAGAGCCTTGTTCTTCTGCGCGCTCAAGAATGTAGGTCGCATAGATGTACTCAGTGTCGAATGGAGGATCTTTGCGCATTAAAACCGCATCGAGTTCAGACAGTTCAATGGTTTGTTCCGAGGTAAATTCGTACCAACCATTGGGATCTTCTTTTAGAGTCACGACCTTAGTATCGGCAATAGCGACACCTTGCTCTAAGTGAAGATCGGCCATTTCCATATAGTGGATTTCATAACCACGACGCTGTGCTTCAAGCATCATTGCGAAGCTGGAATCTTTCTTAATATTGATGGACTGGATAGGGTCCATGACAATTCCAAGTTTTAACATTCTGTTCTCCTAAACTTAGGCCTGTGCCTAACAAAATCGGTCGTTATCCAAGATCGCCAAAGCGAACTTGTAGCGCTGTTATTGCCGTCAACGCAGCGGTCTCTGTTCTTAATACGCGAGGACCAAGCAAGGTTTCGCTAAATTGGTATTGCTCAGTCATCTCTATTTCTTGGGCAGATAACCCACCTTCAGGTCCAATTAAAAGACGTACTTTCTCTACTGGCTCGGGTAGGGTATTGATCGAGTATTGAGCGCGTGGATGCAAATTTAATTTTAGACCATCGTACTCTTCGGCGCACCATTGCTCGAGTTGCATTATTGGGCGGATCTCAGGAACGATATTGCGTCCACTCTGTTCACACGCGGCAATAGCGATCTTTTGCCATTGACTAAGCTTTTTTTCAAATCTCTTGGTATCGAGTTTAACTCCGCAGCGCTCTGAAATCAGAGGTGTAATGGTATTGACACCAAGCTCAACGGATTTTTGAATAGTAAATTCCATCTTATCGCCGCGAGAGACAACTTGCCCTAAATGAATGTCCAACGGAGATTCACTACTGCGAAGCGTTTTATCGGTGACGTCAACCAACACCTGCTTTTTAGTCACTTCGGTAATGGTGGCCGAGTACTGACACCCAGTACCGTCAAAGAGCTCTAACTGCTGGCCAACTTTCATTCTAAGAACTCGACCAACGTGCCCAGAGGCATCGTCACTTAACGGAAGTGAACCCAGTGTGTCAATTGGCTGGGGGTGATAGATACGTGGAATTCGCACATCAATATCCTTGCTTGTAACTTTACTCTCTAACATGGTCACAACTGAGACGAATTACAAGGAGTTTCAAGAAATTATCAGTCTATTCAACAGTAAAAATTGAAAGGTAGAAGGAGTAAGCTGATATCGAGCGGTACATTCAAAAAGGATGAAGCCTGGCTATGAGCGCCCGTTAAGGTGAGCGCTATCCTTTGCAGTTTCCTGCTTTACGATAACCCGCAGCTTTCGCTAATGCTTCAGAGTTAAAGTTGACAATGTTTTTGCTGCTTACTTGGTTGTAGCTTGGGCAACCTTCCGGTAAATGATAGACCTTAGAGTTTTTGTTTCCTCTAACCACAATTATCTCGTTAGACGATACCAGCTCTTTAACATTGGCTAGACCTTGTTGAGTGTTTTGGTGATCGAGTTGCCAGCGCTGCTCACCGGTAACAAATGGATTATTGTGGCCCATGATGCTGGACACTCGCTGGTCCTTTTCACGCTCCCATTCTGTCACAGGATAATCTTTGTCCCACTGCATAAGAAGTTGCTGCTGAGATTTAGACATGTTTAGCCCATAACGGTCGTACATGTAAAAATAAACGCGAGCGACTTGTCCTTTGACGTCATCTCGGGGTTCAGCTTGTCGTGTTTTAAAGTCGACTTTGAAGTCGCAAAGACCATACAGAGGTTGAGGCTGTGAAAACTGACTAAAATTGTAGTTAGAACGATCGCCATTCACTTCGCCAATGGTTGGGGTGAGGTTATGCATATCGGCTTCCATCACGGCGAAAACCGGATCATTTTTGACGCAGTTTTTTCGTCCACCGTCTTGCCAGCACTGTCTGGCGCGACCAAAGTTAGACGCAGGGACAATGTGCTCCCACTCTATTCTGTTTGCTCTGGTTTGTTGTTTTCTGACTTCATAGCCGCAACTGGCTAAGTCTGGGATGCCCTTCTTGCCTTGCCACTCAATATCGCAACCGCAGTAAAAGCTTTCGGCTTTATCTGCATAAATGCCCACAGCCAATCGCTTCGCTTGAGAAAAGGAAACCGGTGGTGCGGCACTTACTGTATAGGAAACAAGGATGGTAACTAAAAGGACAAATAAGCGATACATCGGCTAATCGTTTACAACTAAAGGGTGGCTTTAGTTTGAATTCTATCACTTAAGTTAAACTTGCGGCGAGTACTAACTCACGTGCTGGAGTTCATCGCCACATCGGGTGCAGCGATAGCGAGTTTGTTGACGGACTATTTTGTTATGTCGCCTAATGGTTAAATGATGCGTATCGCAACCACAGCGGTAGGCAAAGGTCTTACCCATAACATCAGTCACATCAAACTGGTGGCGTGTGTGTGCAGGTACTCCCAAGACTTCTTGCATCATATGCTGCCATTCTGGCCCATGAGGTCTGACTCGTCCATATAACGAATAAACCAGTAAATGTGCGATTTCATGGGGAATGACATCGCTATAAAACTCAGCCTCGTTTTGCACAAATAGCACTGGGTTTAGACGCAGTTGATTGAGATGCAAATACGCTTTACCCGCAGCACGCCCTCGAAGTTTAAAGCTGAATGTCGGTCGTTCAAATGAACGTTGAAAGTGCTGCTGTGCCTTTTGTATCTGTTGGCTTATGCAGTGCTCAATGTGCTCTAGTTGAGATTGCGCTGGCGATGGTAAATTCAAAAAAACGGCCTCTTATTAAGAGGCCGTAGTGTAACGTAAAGGAGTTGAACTATAAAAGCGCATTAGTAGGGTGGCGGTGTGGATTTTTTCTGTATCACTGCGTGGTACGCATGCCAAGTACCGTACCCTAATATTGGCATTGTTATGATCATACCAATGCCATAAGTTGCGAAGCCAATGAGTACACCACCGCAAATAATCGCCGTCCACACCAACATGGTTGCTGCGTTATTCTTAACGGCATTAAAGCTGGTGAATATTGCGGTCATCATGTCTACGCGGCGCTCTAGCATTAGCGGCATCGAAAATACCGATATGCTAAAAATAAATGTCGCCAATATAAAACCAACGACCGATCCCACAATGAGGAAAGGTGCAAACTCAGCTAATCCTGCGCCTTCAACTGGCGGATATAGAGCGTGTAATAGCGCCGCGATTCGCATCCAAAATATCATTGCGACCATCAACAACACGGCGAAGCCCCATTGTGAGGTTGAGTTTCTGGTTATGGCTTTTATGCTATGAGTAAGACTTGGTTTGCGGTTTTTCTCTCGCTGCCAACTGGCATCGTACAACCCTAGCGCTAAAAATGGGCCAATTAACATATACACAATCAAACTTGGCAGAATGACTAAGTGCGTTCCTTGGATGTGTACTAAGTACACAATACCTACAGCGGCTGCGGCAAAGCATATTCCGTAAAAGGCACTGATAATGGGTGAGCGAACTAGGTCATTCATTCCTAGCGCGAGCCAATGAAAGGGTTCGGTATACCCGACTTTATTACAAGGCAGAGTACGAGCGTACTCTTCACCCGGTTTCGATTTTTTAAAATCGTTCGGTTCTGCGGTACGAGGCATAAATCCTCCTGATTAATTCTCGTAGCAGTGGACGACAGCAATCGGCCACCATAAATTCCCCATAAAAAATAGGTGTTAATATTATGTAAATTATTATTACATCATGTTAACTATGAACCCAAATGAGGAAAACACAAATTTTTTACGGGAATAGTGCGCAAAAGAATCAAAGTCGTGTGTAGAAAAGAGATTTGGCCAGTTGAAGCGTATGAACCCAGAAGCTACATAGTTTAGTGCAGATAAAAAAACACCTCGCACTTGGCGAGGTGTTGGAAGTCATTATTTGGCGCTATTAAAGACCTGCGAATCCTTTTAGGATTTCTGCTTTGTCTGTCGCTTCCCATGGGAACTCTTCGCGACCAAAGTGACCGTAAGCTGCTGTCTTCTTATAAATAGGTTGAAGAAGATTTAGCATCTCTTGTAGGCCGTATGGGCGTAGATCGAAGTTTTGACGAACCGCTTCAATGATGATGTCGTGTGGCACTTTTTCTGTACCGAACGTTTCAACCATGATTGACGTTGGATCAGCAACACCGATAGCGTAAGAAAGTTGAATTTCACAACGGTCTGCAAGGCCAGCAGCAACAATGTTTTTAGCAACGTAACGTGCTGCATATGCGGCAGAACGGTCAACTTTTGAAGGATCTTTACCAGAGAATGCACCGCCACCGTGACGAGCTGCACCACCGTAAGTATCGACGATGATTTTACGGCCAGTAAGACCACAGTCACCCATAGGTCCGCCGATTACAAAGCGGCCAGTTGGGTTAATGAAGAAATTAGTCTCTTTGTTTAGCCATTCAGCAGGAAGTACCGGCTTGATGATCTCTTCCATTACCGCTTCACGCAAGTCTGGAGTCGAGATGCTGTCACAGTGTTGAGTAGACAGCACAACTGCATCGATACCAACAATTTTACCTTGGTCGTATTGGAAGGTAACTTGAGATTTAGCATCCGGACGCAACCATGGTAGTGTGCCGTTTTTACGAACTTCTGCTTGCTTTTGTACCAGCAAGTGAGAGTAAGTGATTGGCGCAGGCATCAATACTTCAGTTTCGTTAGTCGCGTAACCAAACATAATACCTTGGTCACCCGCGCCTTGATCTTTAGGATCGGCTTTATCAACACCTTGGTTAATGTCTGGCGATTGCTTACCAATGGTATTGAGTACTGCACAAGAGTCTGCGTCAAACCCCATGTCTGAATGAACGTAGCCGATTTCACGAACGGTTTCACGAGTAAGCTCTTCAATGTCTACCCATGCTGAAGTGGTGACTTCACCACCCACCATAACCATGCCGGTCTTAACGTACGTTTCACAGGCAACGCGTGCTTTTGGATCTTGTTCTAAGATCGCATCAAGTACCGCATCTGAAATCTGATCGGCAATTTTGTCGGGATGACCTTCTGATACTGACTCAGAAGTAAAAAGGTGCTTAGCCATGTTTGCTCCAATAAACAAATTTGGTCATAGGCAGTTTTAAAGACAAAACTGCCTATGTCATATTAGGTGTGTAGCTGTTTCTACATCTAGACGTCTATTCTATGTTTCGAAGTGTGAATTACAAGTCATTTTTTGATCTATGTGATAACCAAACGTTTGCGGTAGATCACATCCCAATTCAAACAAAAGTGGTGATTTTTAGAAAAAAAACTTCATTTGGTGCAGTTTGTAGGGGCAAAGCGATTGCACAGCCAATTGCCCTTTGCGACAATGTGGCAAATATTTCACCACCTTGATGTGGAGTGCAAGTTGAATCTTGCATCTTCCCGTCATTAACGCATACGCAATCAGGAGCAGACATGTCGTCTCGTAAAGAATTAGCCAACGCTATTCGCGCACTAAGCATGGATGGAGTACAACAAGCCAACTCAGGTCACCCAGGTGCACCTATGGGTATGGCTGATATCGCTGAAGTCCTTTGGCGTGATCATCTAAATCACAACCCAACCAACCCAGAGTGGTTTGACCGCGACCGATTTATTTTGTCGAACGGCCATGGCTCAATGCTTATTTACTCTCTATTGCACCTTTCTGGTTACGAGCTATCGATTGACGATCTGAAAAACTTCCGTCAATTGCACTCTAAAACTCCAGGTCACCCAGAGTACGGTTACGCCCCAGGCATCGAAACGACTACGGGTCCACTAGGTCAAGGCATCACCAACGCTGTTGGTATGGCATTGGCAGAGAAGTCTCTTGCGGCTCAATTTAACAAAGAAGGCCACGACATCGTTGACCACTACACTTATGCATTCATGGGTGATGGCTGTCTGATGGAAGGTATTTCGCACGAAGCGTGTTCTTTGGCAGGTACGCTTGGTTTGGGCAAGCTGATTGCATTTTGGGATGACAATGGCATCTCTATCGACGGTCACGTTGAAGGTTGGTTCTCTGACGACACTCCTAAGCGTTTTGAAGCGTACGGCTGGCACGTAATTCCTGCTGTTGACGGTCACGATCCTGAAGCTATTAACGCCGCTATCGTTGCTGCAAAAGCGGATCCACGTCCAACGATTATCTGTACTAAGACCATCATTGGTTTTGGTTCTCCTAATAAAGCCGGTTCACACGACTGTCACGGTGCACCACTTGGCCAAGACGAAATTAAAGCGGCACGTGAGTTCCTTGGTTGGGAACACGGTCCATTTGAAATCCCAGCTGACGTATACGGCGAGTGGGATGCAAAAGAGTCTGGTAAAGCTAAAGAAGCTGCATGGGATGAGAAGTTTGCTGCGTATGCTGCTGCTTACCCAGAGCTTGCATCTGAATACAAACGTCGCATGAGTGGTGAGCTTCCTGCTCAGTGGGAAGAAAAAACGGCTCAAATTATTGCTGATCTTCAAGCAAACCCAGCGAACATCGCGTCTCGTAAAGCATCACAAAATGCGCTTGAAGCTTTCGGTCAAATGCTACCTGAATTCATGGGCGGCTCTGCTGACTTGGCACCTTCAAACCTCACTATGTGGTCTGGTTCTAAATCACTGAGTGCTGATGATGCATCGGGCAACTACATCCACTACGGTGTGCGTGAGTTCGGTATGACGGCTATCATGAACGGCCTTGCACTGCACGGCGGTTACGTACCTTACGGTGCAACATTCCTTATGTTTATGGAATACGCACGTAACGCAATGCGCATGGCTGCTTTGATGAAGATTCAAAACATCCAAGTCTACACGCACGACTCTATCGGTCTTGGTGAAGATGGTCCAACTCACCAACCGGTTGAGCAAATGGCATCACTTCGCGTAACACCAAACATGAGCACATGGCGTCCATGTGACCAAGTAGAATCTGCAGTAGCATGGAAACTGGCTATCGAGCGTAAAGACGGTCCTACCGCTCTTATTTTCTCTCGCCAAAACCTTGCTCAACAAGATCGCGATGCGGCGCAAGTTGCCGACATTGCAAAAGGTGCTTACATCCTTAAAGATTGCGCAGCTAAGCCAGAGCTAATCTTGATTGCAACAGGTTCAGAAGTTGAACTAGCGGTTAATGCAGCAGACAAGCTTACTGCCGAAGGTAAGCAAGTACGTGTTGTTTCAATGCCATCAACAGATGCATTTGACAAGCAAGACGCAGCATACCGTGAGTCAGTACTTCCGTCTGACGTGACTGCGCGTATTGCCATTGAAGCGGGCATTGCAGATTACTGGTATAAGTACGTTGGTTTTGACGGCCGCATTATCGGTATGACAACATTTGGCGAATCTGCACCAGCAGGTCAGCTATTCGAAATGTTTGGCTTTACCGTTGAAAACGTTGTTAACACAGCAAACGATCTACTTGCGTAGTTCTTATTAAGATAAATCGTTAGCCGGGCATATAGCCCGGCTTTTTTAGGAATAAACAAAATGATTGAACGCCAAGAAACTAAGGCTCGTATGAGTCGTATTGTTAAACATAACGGCACCATTTACCTGTGTGGCCAAGTGTGCGCCGATGCGACCAAAGACGTTACTGAGCAAACCCAAACCATGCTCGATAAAGTAGACGCACTGCTGATTCAAGCAGGAAGCGATCGAAACCATATGCTCTCAGCCACGATTTACATTAAAACTATGGACGATTTTCAAGCCATGAATGCGGTATGGGATGCGTGGGTTCCAGAAGGTCATGCTCCAGCTCGTGCTTGTGTTACGGCGGATATGGCTCGAGAAGAGTTGTTGGTGGAAATTTCTGTTATTGCAGCAGAGAAATAAGGCCAATTAGAATCTATCTTAGTGACATAAAATAAGAAAGGTGCTGGAGTTTATCCCAGCACCTTTTCGGTTGTGCAGTAAAGTGAGCTATCGTGCACTTTACTCTGACTTAATCACGAGTCAATATCACCACACTGTTTTCAACTTCGCGCATACCATCGTTTTCATTGAAGTACGAAAGACTGTATATCACGCTACCGTCACCTGAAACTTTAAATTGCTCGGTATCATCTGGATCACCGTCAAACACAATAGTGACGATGCCGGTTGAGTCATCGACAGACCAGGTACTGCTTGGTGCTGCTTCATTCCAGCTATCTGAGTAGGTTTGCATGTCATTACTATAGCTAGGACAGGTTTCAGCTTGATAGTCTGTACATGCCCCAACAAGCAGGCCTTCACTCTCAGACTCTTGTCCCATATCGTTGGTAATTGTACCGTCGCTTTCGAATGTCATGGTCACTTGCCCGCCACCCTTCAAAAAGCGGACAGCATATGGAGAAGTGAACCCGTCTCCAGAATTATTCACCATGCTGCCGGTATCAAAATCGTCGTCACCGAAGTAACCGAAGTAGATAAATTGACCAGAATAGGTATTGCCACCAATCATTTCACTGAACGTGGCATTAATACCTAATCGTGCTTCAAGTACTGCAATACGATTTTCCAATGCTGTGAAGTTTTCGTTCATTTCGGCCGCTACTATAGCGTCACCGGCAGTAAAAGTATTGGGTACTGCTAACGCTGGTAGTGCCAATCCTGCACTGATGGCAGCAATAAGAATTTGCTTTTTCATAGTTTCTTCCTTAAATCATTTATTGGAACGTTGCACCGCTATCCCAGGTTGAGTCATCCCATACCCCGGTGCCCGCTTCGCCATTTGGTGTTTCGTCAGCATTGTCGCCGATACCATCGTTGTCACTATCCGCATGCTCTGTTGGATCGTTAGGGAAAGCATCAACGTCATTTTCATAACCGTCATTGTCAGTATCATTTGGATACAGGTCATTTAGGTAGTCGATCCCATCGTTATCAAAGTCACCCGCTAAGGTATCGTCGTTAGGGAAGAGATCATCTACATCGTTAACGCCATCATTGTCGTCATCGAGGTCGGCAACATCACCTGTACCGTCGTTATCGGCGTCGGCATGCTCTGTTGGATCATTAGGGAAAGCATCAACGTCATTTTGATGGCCATCATTGTCAGTATCATTAGGGTATTGGTCGTCTAAGAAGTCGATACCATCACTATCAAAATCACCCGCAAGTTGGTCATTGTTAGGGTAGAGGTCGATATCATCATTTACGCCGTCATTATCGTCATCAAGATCGGCCACATCACCTGTACCGTCACCATCGCTATCACTGTGCTCGGTTGGATCTAGAGGGAATGCATCAACGTTATTTTCATAACCATCGTTATCAGTATCATTTGGGTATTGATCGTCTAAGAGGTCGATGCCATCGTTATCAAAGTCACCCGCCTTGTCGTCTTGATAAGGGAATTGGTCAACGTCATCATTGACACCGTCGTTGTCGTCATCGAGATCGGCATCGTCTCCTGTATCATCGCCGTCAAAGTCGGCATACTCTGCAGGGTTGTTGGGGAATTTATCGAGCTCATCTGGCACACCATCATTATCAGTGTCTGTCGCTCCAACAGGAGTGTCGAGTGCATCACCCACAGAATCGTAATCCATACTTCCGTTGCTGGATTCAACTTGGTCGATTTTTTTGTTGATTTCAGCGTTGACGACTTGAACAATTTTTACAAACGGCGAACTGTCACTGTCTTCTTCTAGAATTGCAGCTAACTCTGAGGAGTCCTCTGGAAGGGCTTGTGATAGCACCAAGTTCTCTGCAGCATACGCTGCTGCCGCTTGGTTATCTGCAATGAAGTCTCCTAACACATCATCACTATCGATACCTAATTGTTGAGCAACACTTGATAGCGCTTGTTGCTTTTTCTGTTCTATCTCAGAAGGAGTTTCAGAGCCATCGAGTGATTGCTCAAGGAGTACATTTACTAAAGTAGAAAGTGGCGTTACTTTGTCTTCGCCAGGTGGGGCGGACATAACATAATCTGAAGTCACAAGTCCTTGGTCTTCATCCTCTGTTTGTCCTGCAATTGCGCGAACAATGACCGGGTAGTTTTGTGGGTTAGTTACATTAGAAACGTCCAACTCTGCCACACCGCCCGCGCCAGACGTAGCACTGGGTTCGTCTGGGTCTTTTATACTATTTTTATTGAGGTCTAGCCAAACCTCAGCATTTCGCAGATAGCCGTCAATTGCGGTTACGCTATATGTACTAGTTTGAGTCGATGTATCGCCGGAGGCTCCACCGGAGTCTCCACACCCTGAAAGTACAAGCGAACCACTGAGACCAAGCGCGATGGCTATTTGGTTTTTTTTCATATCAGCGTTCCGTGTTAAATGAAAAGTACAATTGTTAGCTCAACACAACCCTGTAAATAATTGTGTCAATATGTAATCAATTGTATCTAGTTCATTATAGGTGCGTTACATACTTATTTACTAGACGGTAAGTTCACACAAAATGAGTGGCTATTAGAAATCCAATCTATGTCAATGATTTATGTAAGGTTATAAGTGGGAGAGATGTTCAAAAATGTGAAGTGAGTATAGTGAAGGCTTGTGCAACTATGAGGCATTGAGGAAAGTTAAGAGTTTAGCTATCTGTTGTGAATGTCTTAAACACAAAAAAAGCGAGCAAATTCTGCCCGCTTTGTAGCTTCATGACGTTGTTATTTTATCTTGTTCTAGTCACCGTATATGTCGAAGGTGAAGTATTTACTGGCAATCTTGTCGTAAGTACCATTGGCACGAATGGCAATTATCGCCTGATTAAACTTCTCTGCCAGTTGCTTATCTTGCTGACGTAGCGCCAGTGCCGTTCCTTCACCAATGTATTCTTTGTCGGTAACGGCTTCGCCTTTAAACTCAAACCCTTTGCCTTGGTCTTTCTCCAAGAACGCTAATAGAAGCTGGTCGGCGTTACCAAAGGTGTAGTCTAAACGGCCATTTTGCATGTCGATGTATACTTCGTCTTGTCCGCTGTATCGTTTAATTTCGGCGACGTCACCAAACTTATCGGTCACGTAACGGTCGTGAATTGTTCCACCTTGAACACCAATGACTTTGTCTTTTAGAGCATCGATGGAAATGCCATCTGAGACGTCATTAGCGGCAACAAAACGTGCAGGTGTTTGATAGTATTTGTTGGTAAACAGTACCTTTTTCTTACGATCTTCTGTTATGCGCATCGATGCCATGATCACATCAGATTTGCGAGACAGTAAGCTTGGAATCAGCGCATCCCAACCTTGTGATACCCATACACACTCAAGTTGAGCTTCTTCGCACAATGCATCTGCGATTTCAATGTCAAACCCTACAGGTTTGCCACTGCTATCTTTGTAGTTAAATGGTGGGTAAGTAAAGTCTGACGCCAGCCTTACTTCTTTCGCTATTACAGAGGTAGAGAGTAGGGTTGCGGCTGCAATTATGACTGAGAGATACTTATTCATTGTTCAACTCGTCCTTGTTGTAAGTAGTGTTGATTATATTGAGCAATCAGTGTTTCAACCAATTGCATTGAGGTGTCACTACCTATGGTGATCCTGACATGATCGCGTAAAGCGGGCTCGTGATCTTGATTACGGGTCACAACGCCGTGCTGTTTTAGAAACTCAAACAGCGAAAGGGGCGAGCGGGAGTGAAGTAAAACGAAGTTGGTGTGCGAATCGACAATCTTGTCGATAACCTCCAACTGCTTAATGGATTCGATAAAGCGTTGCTTGGTAACGAGTAGCGCCTTTGTCGCGTCGAGCATTTTTTGAATGCCCGCATCCGAAAGTGCAGCTAAGCCGATAGTTGCTGCGCAGTCTGGAATTGGGTACGGGGCAATAAGGCGCTCGATTATGCTCATGACTTGAGGTGATGCGATGATAAACCCAAGGCGGGTTGCCGCTAGAGAAAATGCTTTTGACAGTGTGCGTATTACCACTAAATTCGGGTAGTCAGCTATTAATCCAACAGCGGAAGAGCTTTCACTAAACTCTATGTAAGCTTCATCGACGACGACTAACGCTTGGCCATCGACTTGTTTGAGTAACTGTTCAATGGACTCTATGGAATGTGCATTGCCCGTTGGGTTGTTGGGGTTGCAGACAAAAATGACTTTGCTTGTTGCTGCCTGTTGCGCCAAGGCTTCAGTATTGAGGGAGAATTGCTCAGTTAATGGAACGTCAATACAGTCAATATAAAAGGCATCGGCACAAAACTGATACATCGCATAAGTAGGCGAGCTAATGACAATGCTGTCTTTTTGCGGCTGACAAAAGCTACGAATGATCAGATCGATCGCCTCATCAGCGCCCCTTACTGCAACAACGGGGTGTGTGGTTTGAGCGTACTGCTGATAGGCACTGGCCAATGTCTGTGGCAAAAAGTCGGGGTAGCGGTTTTCTTCGCTCTGTTGACCAAAATCGATGGCGTGTTCTAGTTCATTGGCATTTAGCCATACATTACCTTCTCCACCAATTCGCCTTGCAGATTGGTATGGTATTAACTTTTGTATTGCCTTAGGCGCTAGTGAAGCCGGGTTTCTTGGAGTTTGGCTAGAGTCGCTGTGCATTATTACTCACAAATAGTACGTTAAGATGAGATTAATTTGTTATCTGATGCATAATTTATGGTGATGTTGCTTTTGTGACCATAGAAAAAATGGCATTCTATCCATGACTTTTTTTAATGGATAATGATTTGGAACGTCTCCCCTCAACAAAAAGCTTACAGGTGTTTGTCGTCGTAGCAGAGCTGCTTAACTTCACTCATGCGGCAGAGCAACTTAATATGACGCAAGGCGCTATTAGTCGGCAGATATTATCTTTAGAAGAGCAGATGGGAGTGAGCTTATTTGAGCGGCTTACCCGCAGGCTTAAATTGACACCATCGGGTTACGTGTTTTTACAGTACGCACAAAGAGCGATCATCGAACTACAATTAGCCAAAAGTGCATTATCAAACACTCAAAATACGGTGCGAATTTGTGCGCCAAGCTGCATCAGTAGCTGGCTTTTACAGAAAATAGCCGGCTTTCAACAGCGTTTTCCTGATCACGAAGTGGAGTTAACCGCTACTACTAAACACACCAGTGTGGCTGATCTTAATCACTTTGATTTGTGGGTTCGTTACAGTGAACATGAACAATTGCCGCCATACTACTCCCGATTGCTGTTTGCAGAAAAGCTGTCACCCGTGGTATCTCCTGCAATGTGGCAAGGTGGTCAGCCGGACGTTGAGCAACTTACTGGATTAACTTGGTTGCACCCAAGCGCTGAGCATAAGGACTGGAAGTTGTGGTTGGCGAAAACCCTTGGAAACAGCGTGCTCAGTCAAGCCAATCAACATTTTGCTACTTTAGACCAAGCGGTGAACGCTGCGATTGGCGGCTTCGGGGTTGCAATGGGAGATGTTGAGCTCGCTCGTAGAGATATTGAGCTGGGTCGATTAATACAACCTTTTGAGGCGACGGTCAGTTCTGGAAAAAGCTACTACATTTCTTCTCTTACTCAGCACAGTCGCTCTGCCGTTGAGCAGTTCGAGCAGTTTTTACTCGAGAGCAGTTAACGCCTAAACTACCGCAAATGGCTATTTTATTTTGCATCACCCTGCGGTTGGTTTAAGGTACACACTAAAATTTGAGTCATTGAGTAGAAAGATGTTAAGAGTTGCCATAAATGGATTTGGTCGCATTGGTCGAAACGTACTAAGAGCGCTTTACGAAAGTGGGAAAAACCACCAAATACAAGTGGTGGCAGTAAACGAATTGGCGCAACCCGATGCGATGGCTCATTTACTTCAATATGACTCAAGCCACGGTCGATTTTCCCATAAAGTGGATAACACCCAAGAGCATCTTTACATAAAGGCACATGATGGCAGCCAAGATGAAATTCGCATTTTACACCTGGCTGATATCGACCTTTTGCCCTGGCGCGACCTAAACGTCGATATCGTTTTAGACTGTACTGGTGTGTTTGGCTCGCAAGCAGACGGGCAAAAGCACATTCAGGCTGGTGCGAAGAAAGTACTTTTTTCACACCCGGGCGCAAACGATCTGGATAACACCATTATTTATGGTGTAAACCATACGACATTGAGAGCGGATCACAACGTGGTCTCTAATGGATCATGCACCACTAACTGTATAGTGCCAGTGATAAAATTGCTTGATGATGCCTTTGGTATTGAGTCGGGTACGATCACTACGATCCACGCATCAATGAATGATCAGCAAGTGATCGATGCCTACCACCCTGACCTTCGAAGAACTCGCAGTGCGAGTCAATCGATCATTCCCGTGGATACAAAATTACACAAAGGCATCGAAAGAATATTTCCGAAATTTTCCAACAAATTTGAGGCCATTTCGGTTCGTGTACCCACTGTTAACGTCACTGCGATGGATTTAAGCGTTACCTTAGCTACAAAAGTGAAAGTTAATGACATAAATCAAACCATTTTAGAGGCGTCTCAGGTTACATTACAGTCTATTGTTGACTATACTGAAAAGCCGCTCGTCTCCATCGATTTTAATCACGATCCGCACAGCGCGATTGTGGACGGTTCCCAAACCCGAGTCAGTAACGAAACACTGGTAAAGATGTTGGTTTGGTGTGACAACGAGTGGGGCTTTGCCAACCGAATGTTGGACACTGCAATTGCGATGGACAATGCAGAAAAGTAGCAGGAAAACTTTTTGCTTTTGGGTTATATTTCACAGGTTGAAATAAATATAAGTCGTCCCCATACAAAGCATATAGAATCAGTTTCAATGACTCAGCACACTGCTGGGCTACAGCTTTAAAAAACTTTAATGTAGAGGAAGAAACATGTCTGTAATTAAAATGACCGACCTTGATCTGGCTGGCAAACGCGTTTTCATTCGCGCTGACCTAAACGTACCAGTAAAAGACGGTAAAGTGACCTCTGACGCACGTATCCTTGCGTCTCTGCCAACCATCAAAACGTGCCTAGAAGCTGGCGCAAAAGTAATGGTTACTTCTCACCTAGGTCGTCCAACTGAAGGTGAATACGCAGAAGAGTTCTCTCTACAGCCTGTAGTTAACTACCTTAACGATGCACTAGACTGCGACGTTAAACTTGCTAAAGATTACCTAGACGGTCTTGAGCTAAACACTGGTGAATTGGTCGTTCTTGAAAACGTTCGCTTTAACAAAGGCGAGAAGAAGAACGAAGAAGAGCTTTCTAAGAAGTACGCAGCACTATGTGACATCTTCGTAATGGACGCATTTGGTACGGCTCACCGTGCTCAAGCATCTACACACGGTGTAGGTACTTACTCTCCAGTTGCTTGTGCAGGTCCTCTACTTGCCGCCGAGCTTGAAGCTCTAGGCAAAGCAATGGATAACCCAGAGCGCCCACTTGTTGCTATCGTTGGTGGTTCAAAAGTATCAACTAAACTTACTGTGCTTGAGTCGCTTTCTAAAGTTGCTGACCAATTGGTTGTGGGTGGCGGTATCGCAAACACCTTTATTGCAGCTGAAGGTCACAACGTAGGTAAGTCTCTTTACGAAGCTGACCTTGTTGAAACTGCTCAGAAGCTAATGAAAGAGTGTTCTATCCCAGTAGCCACTGACGTAGCTTGTGCAAAAGCGTTTGATGAAAATGCAGAAGCAGAAATCAAAAACGTTGCTGACGTACAAGACGATGACATGATTTTCGACCTAGGCCCTGATTCAACAGCGGTACTAGCGGACATCATTGCTAACGCAAAAACTATCCTTTGGAATGGCCCAGTTGGTGTATTCGAATTCAAAAACTTCGAAGCGGGTACTGCAGGTATTTCTAAAGCAATCGCTGACTCTGCAGGTTTCTCTGTTGCAGGTGGCGGTGACACACTAGCTGCTATCGACAAGTTCGGTATCAAAGCTGACGTTTCTTACATCTCTACCGGTGGTGGAGCTTTCCTTGAGTTTGTTGAAGGTAAGGTACTTCCTGCAGTAGCGATGCTTGAAGAGCGCGCAAAAGCTTAACTTTTTAAGGGCGAGAAGGAATTCTCGCCCTTTTGTTATTTTAGGTTTGCCGCGTAATAGTGAGTTCGGGATTATCCTGTGCTAGACTTTGCGCAACTTTTAAGCAAGCCGCTTTATTTTAAATTAACGACAGAAATAGGATGACTTCCATGTCTAAGATCTTTGATTTCGTAAAACCAGGTGTAATCTCTGGTGACGACGTACAGAAAGTATTTGAAGTAGCAAAAGAGAACAAGTTCGCACTTCCAGCAGTAAACGTTGTAGGTACTGACTCTGTAAACGCAGTACTTGAAGCAGCAGCTAAAGTTAAATCTCCAGTTGTTGTTCAGTTCTCTAACGGCGGCGCAGCGTTCTTTGCAGGTAAAGGCGTTAAACTAGAAGGTCAAGGTGCACAAATCCTTGGTGCTGTAGCGGGTGCTAAGTACGTTCACGCTGTAGCTGAAGCTTACGGTGTTCCAGTAATCCTACACACTGACCACGCAGCTAAGAAACTTCTTCCTTGGATCGATGGACTACTAGACGCGGGTGAAGAGTTCTTCGCTCAAACTGGTAAGCCTCTATTCTCTTCTCACATGCTAGACCTTTCTGAAGAGTCTCTAGAAGAGAACATCGAAACTTGTGCTAAGTACCTAGAGCGCATGGCTAAAATGAACATGACCATCGAAATCGAACTTGGTTGTACTGGTGGTGAAGAAGACGGCGTAGATAACTCTGATATGGACGCATCTGAGCTTTACACTTCTCCTGAAGACGTAGCATACGCTTACGAGAAACTAATGGCTGTTAGCCCACGTTTCACAATCGCTGCTTCTTTCGGCAACGTACACGGTGTTTACCAAGCGGGTAACGTTGTTCTTACTCCAACTATCCTACGCGACTCTCAAGCATACTGTGCAGAGAAGTTCGGTATTGCACCTAACGCTCTAAACTTCGTATTCCACGGTGGTTCGGGTTCTTCTGAAGAAGAAATCCAAGAGTCTATCGGCTACGGTGTTATCAAAATGAACATCGATACTGATACACAGTGGGCAACTTGGGACGGTATCCGTAAGTACTCTGCTGAGAACTTCGATTTCCTACAAGGCCAAATCGGTAACCCAACTGGCGACGCTGCACCAAACAAGAAATACTACGATCCACGCGTATGGCTACGTGCTGGTCAAGCGTCAATGGTTGCTCGTCTAGAGAAAGCATTTGCTGACCTAAACGCTGTAGACGTTCTTTAATACGAAAGTCTAATTTATGAAAAACCTGCCAATTGGCAGGTTTTTTTTTATTTGTACGCTTACGCTTTGTTTTCAATTTGTATATAGTTGTTTGCGCTGTAGTTATAGCTACTGGTCTGTTGAGTTCACATCTTTTGTATTTGTCATTAACTGTCTAGCAGGCCATGTAAAACGTTTATACCAAATATTGTTTAGGGAAGAATCATGTCTGAAGAAACCGTTGTACCAGAACCCGTAGAGCCGGTTACCCCAATGGATGTTGTCGATACTGTCGCCGATGCCACTACCTGGGTAACTGATAACTCTGATTTATTGATTGGCTATGGCGTCAACATCATTACCGCCATTCTTATTCTTCTCATTGGTAATCTTGTTGCTAAAGGCGTAGGCCGTAGCATTGGTAAGCTACTGACTAAACGTAAACTGGATCCAGCCGTTGTTGAATTTTTATCAGCGATGGTTCGTTACCTACTGTTTGTTATTTTCCTCATCGCAGCGCTTGGTCGCATCGGAGTGCAAACCGCGTCAGTGGTTGCTGTAATTGGTGCTGCAGGTTTAGCGGTTGGTCTTGCTCTGCAAGGTTCATTGTCTAACTTTGCTGCGGGTGTATTAATTGTTGGCTTTAGACCGTTTAAGTCTGGTGATTACGTCGAAGTCGGTGGTGTTGCTGGTTCAGTAGAAGCGATTCAAATCTTCCAAACAGTACTTAAGTCGCCTGATAACAAGATGGTTGTTGTACCTAATGCGGCAGTCATTGGCGGAGCAATTACTAACTACTCTCGACATGATACTCGACGGATCGATCACGTCATCGGTGTTTCATACTCGGCCGATCTTAAAAAGACCAAAGAAGTGATCCACAAAATTCTTGAGGCGGACGAGCGTATTCTTAAAGAGCCTGGAATCCAAATTGGTGTTGTGGCGCTTGCTGATTCGTCGGTTAACTTCGTGGTACGCCCTTGGGTTCGCACCGAGGATTACTGGAATGTTTACTTTGATACCTTGCAGGCAATTAAAGAAGGTTTAGACGGCGAAGGAATTGAAATTCCATTCCCGCAAATGGATGTTCACTTGAACAAGCCAGAGTAATTTTCAATAGATTGCTTAAGAAATATGAAACGCACCTCAATAGGTGCGTTTTTGCTTTTTGGGCATAATTAGAATGGCTTCGGCACTAATCGGAGTTTGAGTGGTCAATATAGTAGTAAGCTTTGCTAATTAAGCGCTCGTTGATAAAGGCGATACAGCGTGAATCTAAATAAAGGAATCAGTATGTTGAAAGTTTGGTGGGTTATTGCGGCGCTATGGGCGGGAAGTGCTTTGGCAGCAGATGTTGATTTTCCACACGTCGTTGTCACAGGTTATGGTGAAGTGAATGCCAAACCCGATCACGCAGAGATTTCGGTAAAGGTAGTCGAAAGCAATGTGGATGCGCAGAAGGCGAAACAGGTGGTGGATAAGGTTGTGGCTGATTTTACTCAGCGCATTGTAAACCAAGGCATATCGTCGGATCACATCGATAGCGCCAATATCAGTTTACGTCCTGAGTATCATCGAACTGAAAGCGGCAAAACCGAAACCATTGGTTATCGCGCAACTCGCACAGTAAAAGTTACGGTCAAAGACTTGAGTAAACTGGATGCCTTACTAAGCGATGCGTTAGGGGAGGGGATCAACAGTATTGATTATGTGAAACTAATGGTGTCTGAAGAGCAGAGTTACCGAGAGCTTGCTCGAATGGCGGCCATTAGAGATGCCAATCAAAAGGCCGCGTCACTTGCTGCAGGCTTTGAGCGTGAACTTGGGGATGTCTGGCAGGTCAATTACCAGCACCGAGGCCCAATTAGAGCCAGTGTTAGCGAGCATGTCGCTCTCGATTCAGCACGCAACACCAAAGATTATACCGATGCCACAATAAGCATTAGTGACGATGTACAGGTAATCTATCAGCTGAACTAATGTCATTAAATCGCTACAAAAAAAGCCACTTCTGATAGAAGTGGCTTTTGTACAATTAGTGTCGGATCGAACAGCAGAATTAGTGAAGAATTCGAGCTCGAATTGTTCCTTCAATTTGCTTAAGTTTCGCCAACGCTTCTTCAGAACGCGAAGTCTCGACATCAATCACTACATAACCAATGTCACTGCTTGTTTGCAGATGCTGACCCGCGATGTTAATACCTTCGGTTGCAAAGATGGTGTTAATTTGCGTAAGGATACCAGGACGGTTCTCGTGAATGTGCAATAGACGCGAACAATCGCTATGCTGAGGGAGTGATACTTCTGGGAAGTTCACACTCGATAGTGTAGAACCATTGTCTGAGTATTTTGCTAGCTTACCCGCAACTTCAACGCCAATATTTTCTTGAGCTTCTTGAGTCGAACCGCCAACGTGAGGAGTTAAGATCACATTGTCGTATTGCATCAACGGAGATTCAAATGGGTCTGAGTTGGTCGCAGGCTCAACAGGGAACACGTCAACAGCAGCACCAGCAATATGTCCACTTTGCAGTGCATCACATAGTGCAGGAATATCGACAACGGTGCCACGAGCCGCATTGATAAAGATTGCACCAGGCTTCATTAGAGCAAACTGCTCGGCGCCCATCATGTCCTTAGTTTCTTTGGTCTCAGGAACGTGCAATGAGATAACGTCACACTTGTTAAGTAGCTCGGCCATAGTGGCAACTTGAGTGGCGTTACCAAGGGTAAGTTTATTTTCGATGTCATAGAAGTAGACACGCATACCTAGGTTCTCAGCTAAAATACTCAGCTGGGTACCAATGTGTCCATAACCAATAATACCAAGACGCTTACCACGCGCTTCGTAAGAGTGATCTGCGCTTTTCTTCCACACTCCGCGATGTGCAAGGGCATTTTTTTCTGGGACGCCGCGCAATAGCAGCAGCGTTTGACCCAATACCAACTCAGCAACACTACGAGTGTTAGAGAAAGGTGCGTTAAAGACTGGAATACCGCGTTTAGCTGCTGAGGCTAGGTTTACCTGGTTGGTTCCAATACAAAAACACCCAACAGCAACCAGTTTATTGGCTGCTGCAAACACTTCTTCGGTGAGGTTAGTGCGCGAGCGAATACCAATAAAATGAACGTCTTTTACTGCTTCTAGCAGTTCTTCCTCAGCAAGTGAGCCTTTATGGTATTCAATGTTTGAATAACCTGCGGCCTCTAGTACTTCTACAGATGAAGGGTGAACACCTTCTAAAAGCAGTATTTTAATCTTTTCTTTGGGCAGTGAAACTTTGCTCATGGCTTGTCATCCTTAAACCTTGCTGAATACCTGTTGCAGGCAATGTGTATTTGCTATGCGCTATCGCGCAATCGTTTTTATTGTATTTATTGTGACCAATAAATTATCAGAAAAATGAAGTGATGGGTAAGAAAATTACGAAAAAAACACGCTTTTTCTGTTTTCAAACTACAAAAAACGGCGCAATTAGCGCCGTTTGAAAGTCAAATACAGTTTTTAATCGAATTACTCTTCGATCTTAGCACCTTGTGGGGTACCTGTGATAACTACATCGGCGCCGCGATGTGCAAACAAACCTACAGTTACTACGCCTGGAAGAGCATTAATTTTGTCTTCTAGATCTTTAGGGTTGGTGATCGAAAGGCCATATACATCGATAATGATGTTGCCGTTATCGGTAACTACGCCTTCACGATAAGCAGGATCGCCGCCCAGTTTTACTAATTCGCGACCAACAAAAGAGCGCGCCATTGGAATCACTTCGACTGGGAGTGGGAATTGTCCTAAAACGTCTACCGCTTTTGTGTCGTCAACAATACAAATGAATTTGTCAGCAATTGCCGCAACAATTTTTTCGCGAGTGAGGGCTGCGCCACCACCTTTGATCATCTCTTTATCTGCATTGATCTCGTCTGCGCCGTCGACATAGACGTCCAGTCCACCGACTTCGTTACAATCAAATACAGGAATTTCAAGTTCTTCTAAACGCTTAGTAGAAGCTTCTGAGCTCGATACAGCGCCTTTAATTTCTTCTTTTATGCTACCAAGAGCATCAATGAAATGATTTACCGTTGAACCGGTACCAACCCCAACAATGCTGTTTGGCTCTACGTATTTTAGAGCGGCCCAGCCAGCTTCTTTTTTCATTTCGTCTTGAGTCATGCTTATCTCCAGTAGCGTCAATAATGGTGTGTAGCTTGTTGCGGCAAGATTATAGCAGCCTATGCGTGATTACCAACGCCAAATTTTGCTGGGAGTCACAATACAAGGTAATGGAACGTCCCAAGACTCTGTAGGCAGCTTTTCTACGTGTTGACAATGATGAGCAAGCCCGAGTGCCATTGGGCCAGTAGTCGTGTGTAGAAACGGCGCTAACGTACGGTCATAATAGCCACCGCCCATGCCGATGCGGTGTCCATTGTTATCGAAGCCAACCAGTGGCGTTGCAATAAGGTCAATGGTTGCAACAGGTACGATGGATAACTGATTGAGTGCTGGCTCAGCAATGTTGTATTGGTTTATGCGCATTGGTGTTGATGGCGTGTACTCCAAAAACAACAACTGTCCCGTAGAAAATGGATGCAGCACCGGAACGCACACCCGCTTGCCGTGATCCCAACACCACTGAATCAAGTTTTGGGTGTTGATCTCTCCATCAAAGCTAAGATAAAGGGCGATGGTCGACGCGTTTACCCATTCATCGACCTTCAGTAAGGTGTCGAGTAATTGGTGTGCATCATCTTGCTGCTGTTGCTCGGACAGTTGATTACGCCGAGCTCGAATGACTTGTCTGAACTCTGTTCGAGTCATGCCTGTATGTAAAGGCGTTGACGAGTGATTAATCATGAAAGGGAACCCCAGAGTGCCGTTGCGGATGTGTGGCCCTTGAACCAGCTGGTTCAAGGCGGATCAGCAATAATAACCGTAGGCTTCTCGGTACTAGCCAAGCTTGCTCAATAGCTACTAAATACTAACCCTTAGGTATTGCTTATCGGCTCAGGGACTTGCATCCAACTGACGAACACCCCAGGGAAATTTATTCGTTTGACTCTTTCCGTGTCACATTGTTTAAAGCCGCATCCAGCTGCTGACTCCATTGTGCCATTTTGTTTTCGATACTGTCCAGCTCTGTCGTGCTGACTTTTTGTGATTCGAGTAATTCATAGCATGCGTTTAGCGCAGCAATGGTTAAGAGCTTTTCAGCGTTTAACACTTGAGTTTTTTCAGACATCGATTTCAATCGACGATCCAATTCCTTGGCGGCGTTAATTAGGGCTTGTTCTTGTCCCGGAGGACAGGCTACCCGAGTCAGTTTCCCCAGAATTTCTACTTCGACCGCTTGATTACTCATTAATGAATCACTCATTCTCTTAAGAGGGTTGGACAAATCTCCGTTGCCACAGCTTTCGAACTATAGAAAATGCGATTCTAAGATTCAAGCTTTTCACTTCTGAAGTGAGGCATTTGGGGTCTATACAGTGATATTTTGTTCAACTTGCCTATTACTCAGCCAATTTATTTGCTCATTATCGAAAGACTTATCACCAAAGCAAATAAACGCTAAGCGACGGTTTTCCAACACTTTGGTGAACATGATAGGATAGCGAGTACAATTTCGTAGTGAGACTATCAACATGAGCGCAACTTCTCTCCCTCCTTATCAGCAGATTGCTCAAGAGCTATCGCAGCAATCGTTAGCGGTCACGCCGGCTGAAATGCAAGGGCTTCTAATCGGAATGATTTGTGGAGGCGTGACAACGTCTGAAGCAACCTGGCAGCCGATGTTGTTCGATTACACAAACGACGGGATGGGCTGGCCTATGTCAGCGCTTAACTACGCGAACACAGTGTTTGATTTTGCCTCTAACGAGCTCGGAGATGGAAGTTTTGAGTTGTCAATGTTGCTTCCTGATGGGGACGATTTAATGACCTATGCTGATGCGGTAACAGAGTGGGTGAATCACTTTATTTCTGGTGTCGGCTTAGCCAATGCGAAACTCAATAAACTCCCAGCCGACGTAAAAGAAGCAATGGGCGACCTAGAGGAAATTTCGAAGCTGGGCATCGATGAAAACGATGATCTCGAAGAACAAGCGGACTTGCTGGAACAAGTACTAGAGCACGTTAAAGCGTGTGTCTTGACTGTCTACGTTGAGCTCGCTCGCCAAACCAAGCCCAGCATAAAATCAAATTCTAAGCCAAAATTGCATTAAGGAAGAGTTCTGAGTGACCGAATATGATGTGATCATTGTCGGTGGGGCGATGACAGGAAGTTGTTTAGCACTAGCGCTTGAAGAGCTTAAGCAACCTTTGCGAATAGCAGTGATTGAAGCCAGTTCGGGGGATGACGAACACCCAGGATTTGATGCTAGGGCGATCGCATTAGCACAAGGCTCTATTGATCATCTGAAACAGTTAGGTTTATGGCAGTATATCTCTGCGTTTGCGCAACCGATATCTCGCATTGAGGTGTCCGACAGAGGCCATGCTGGTGCAACAGAAATGACTGCGCAAGATTATGGCGTTGGGCAGCTTGGCGCGGTTATTGAGCTCGAGCTTGTTGGTAAATCGCTGATTAACGCAGTAAAAGAGCGCAGTATCGATCTCTATCAACCAGATTCGATAAAAGAGATCGTTCAGCATCAGGATGACGTAGAGGTGTTCCTCAGCAGCGGAAATCATTTGCGTGGCAAACTGATCGTTGCAGCAGACGGAACGTTTTCGAGCACCTGTGAGCAAGTAGGGTTGAAGCGCGAAATTACCCCTTTTGGTCAACATGCTATTATTTCTAATATTGTTACCCAAGTGTCGCATGAACAATGCGCATTTGAACGATTTACGTCGTCAGGGCCTGTAGCGCTGCTTCCAATGCGTGCAGAACATCCTAATCAATCTCGAATGTCCCTTGTTTTGTGTGTGAACGAATCTCAAGTGCATCAGGTGAGTCAGTATTCAGATCAGCAATTTATAGACTACCTTCAATCAGCTTTTGGATGGCGTTTAGGGCGAATACTAAAAGCCGGTCAGCGTAGCCAGTACCCTTTATCTTTGCATCGCAGGCATACCACCACGCATCACCGAGTTGTAGCAATAGGTAATGCAGCGCAAACGCTCCACCCGATTGCGGGACAGGGATTTAATTTAGGACTGCGCGATGTCGTTGCTCTTGTGCGAGTGATTGCGTGTGGAACTTATGAATTGGGTTGCCCCAAACAACTGCTTAATTACCGAAAAGCAAGAAAAGCAGATGTCGACAATACGTGCTTACTCACGCATGCTCTTGTCACAACGTTTTCAACGAATAACCCATTAATTAGTGCGTCTCGCAACGTCGGCTTAATGGCGATGGACTGGCTCTCACCTGTGCAGCGACCGCTCGTTGAGCAAACCCTAGGGTGGGTTGGCTCTAGACCTCAACACTCGATGGTAAGCAGCGAACTAAATAGAGATGAAACATCATGATGAATAATGTAGACGTCGCTGTGATTGGCGGCGGAATGGTCGGTCTTACTCTTGCACTTGCACTTAAGCCATTAGGGTTGAGAGTGGCGGTTATTGAGAGCCAAGATTTGGATACGCCAATCTCAAATGAACCCGATAGTCGAGTCTCTGCGCTCAGTCGGGCAAGCGAAAACATTTTTCGAAACTTGGGAGTTTGGGCAGAGATAGAAGCATCACGTGTGACGGCATACCAAGCGATGGAAGTGTGGGAGCAAGACAGCTTCGCAAAGATTGAGTTTGACGCTATGCGTATGTCTCCAAGTAACCTAGGTTACATCGCTGAAAACCAAATCATTACTCATGCGTTATACCAGCAAGTTAAGCGCGAGAGCCATATTACATTGTTTAGTCAAACCAAATGTCAGTCTCTTAATATGGGCGAGTCTGAAGCGTGGTTGATGCTAGACAATGGACAAGGCCTAACGGCTAAGCTTGTTGTTGGGGCCGACGGTGCGAACTCTTGGATTCGTAAGCAGCAAGATATCCCTTTGACTCATTGGGATTATGGGCATACGGCTATAGTCGCCAATGTACGTACTACCGAGCCACACCAACGGATTGCGCGCCAAGCATTTACCCCGCAAGGGCCACTTGCATTTTTGCCACTGCACCAATCGCATCTTAGTTCGATTGTTTGGTCAGTCGACTCTCAAAAAGCAGAACGACTGATGTCTGTGGATGATGACGAGTTTGAGAAATCATTAACCGCTGAGTTCGATGCCAAACTGGGTATGAGTTATCTTCAATCCCCGCGTCGAGCATTCCCTTTGACCATGAGGTACGCACGTGATTTTGTTGTAGAACGTGTTGCCTTGGTTGGGGATGCTGCGCACACCATCCACCCGCTAGCAGGTCAAGGCGTTAATTTAGGTCTTTTAGATGCCGCGGCGCTGGCACAAGAGTTGGCGTCATTGGTCGATAAAGGAAAAGATATTGGTAGCAAAGCAAACCTGCGCCAATACGAACGTTGGCGAAAAGCCGAAGCAGCTAAAATGATTGCAGCGATGCAAGGTTTTAAAGATCTGTTTGAAGGTGATAATCCAGCGAAAAAACTCATTCGTGGCATTGGGATGAGCCTTGCAGGTCAACTTCCGGGTGCAAAACATGAAATTATGAATCGTGCATTAGGGTTGAAGGGCGAACTGCCCAATCTCGCAAAAGGGGTATTAGACCCCAACGCTCGATAGCCAAACACATATCCATTAAAAAAGGGCATCATTTGATGCCCTTATTCATAGCCAACTGATTTATGCGTATGCGAAGCGTAGGCGTTTAACTTCTTCGTTAACTTCTTTAACGGTCTTGAAGTCAAGTTGCTTAGCTTGCTTTGGCAAAATGAGTTTCCCTTCATCAAATTCAAATCGTCCGATTCCGTAGATATAAATACTGCCTTTAAATAGGCGCATTACATGTTTCGCAATCAGCCCCGGAAGGTAACGTTTAAATTTTCTCATTATTATTATCCTTATGTATTGCGGGTGCATTATAAACGCACACCAGTGACAGCTTTGTGACTGTTTTAGAGAAACTGGATTTTTCCTTATGCGTATTGGCTATTTTGAGCGCCCGTCATCGAAACCAATAAAAGGTACGCTGTTTAGCGTGCTTTGTAGCACAAAATTATATTTTTAGGATTGCACCACCGAATTTTAAAACAGGTGTGCAAACTTTTGCGCTAAACACAAGATTATCGTACGTATGAATATAGACTAAGGTTCAGGTAAAAAAGTTCAATATTTGGGAAGGATTTAATGACTTGCATTATTATGCAAAAAAAAGAACCCACACAGAGGTGGGTCAAAAGTCACAGATGCATTACACAGAACAGCAGGATAACTTGAGTTATTAGTCAATCTGCTGCGCTCGATAAGAATGAGATGCTCAAATTGAGTATCTTGGGCTTCCTAAAGAGTGAAATTACAATATATGTAGATGAATATTTATTCAATTTAAAAACAATAAAAATCATTGGTATGACCTGAGAGTAAGATCTCGATCGGTAATAGCATGAAATAATGCAACAGATGTCTCTATATTGAGATTAGCGGACAGAGCTTACCTGTACGGGATGACCTAACAAACGGCACAGCTCAATAAGGTCTGCGTACTTAATGCCAATGCCCAATAGAGGATTGCCGCTACTAATGGTGATACTTTCTGTTAAGGCTATATGGTGATCGAATACTCGGAAAACGCTCGTTGGGAGTAGTACAGGATTGACGGTGCCTAGGGCGTACCCACAACGGGATTCTACATCGGTGGGGGCGACACAGGTGACTCGTCGACAATCAAAGTGAGAGCGAACTGCTTGTGGAATGACGCGCTTAGTTCCGCGGGTACAGGCGAGGTACAACTGATCATCCAAATCTCTCATCAATACACATTTGAGCATGCTGTCAGCAGAGATCCCGCGTGCTTGTGCGGTCTCTTCAATCGTTCGAGTAGAGTACGATTGACTATGAAGGGTATAAGGAATGTGGTGGCGATCTAAGATCGCCACCAAAGGGTTATTCTTGCTCATCAAGTGTGTAAGGTAGCTTACCAAGTGCCCAGAGAGTATCGGTTCCCGCAAGGCGAAGTTGAGCATCTGTGGCGGTGTCATTGGCTAGAATAATGGTGGCATAAGCTGTTTCTCCAACCACTACACATTCAATTAACTGCCCAGCACTGCGCCAATTTTCGCCGACTGCGCGTTCAAGCGATAATGGTTGAGTTGCATCAGCACCCATCAACCCTGTGACAATAAACAAGGCACGCTTATTGGTTCCTCTGTACTTTGCCCGTGCAACGGTCTCTTGACCTGTGTAACAACCTTTATCGAAGCTAATCCCACCGATGGCCTGTAGATTAAAGGCTTGCGGGATATGCTGATTTTGATTGTTCTCATCCACACGAGGAATACCGTTGGCAATGTCGTGCTGTTGCCAAACGCCTTGCTCTATCAATGACAAAGAGTGCTCATCGATAAGTGATTGCAGACGTTCTGCTTCGCCAATGACGACGGTTCTTGTGGCATCGACGTTCACCGATTGAAGCTTTGCTGTTTGGTCTACAGCAATAGACTCATCTGAAATGATGCCCATTAACTCACTTTCAGAAAGCACCATTTCTAGTTTGGAGAAAACCGAATATTTTTTTAGCTCGAATAAGGCTTTTTCTGCACCTAATCGAGGTAACAGCAATCCGTACCCACCGTCGATATGAAAAATCCTAAACAAGCTCCAGACTTTACCTTTGGCGTCACAATGGGCACCAAACGTGAATTGATTAGCTTCGAGAGAAACAACATCACAGGTCAGTTGGCCCTGCAAATACGATTTACTATCTGGGCCCGTTACAGTGATTAAAGCCCAATCTCTTAACCAAGTGGCAGAAGGTGTGGTTAACGGGTTAGTGCTTATCTGGTTGTAATATATGTCGGTCATGATGTGCTTTCCTGCTATCGCCGTATTGTGGTGAGTTGTAAACCACTAAGATCATTAGCGACATGGTAATTAGCTTAAGACCATTTGTCTAAAAGCTTTTTTTTGTACAGCTTTAATTTCTGTGACGTTAGGCGGTTTAACGTAGAGAACCGATAGTGCAGTAGCAAACACCTTGTTACACTCGAACGACTAACTTTGCCCAAGGAAGTGACATGTACAGTACAGAAGACAAAGCCCGTATAAAATGGGCCTGCCGCCGAGGCATGCTTGAGCTCGATGTGGTCATAATGCCTTTTTTTGAAGAATGTTTTGAGACGTTAACGGAACAAGAGCAGAAAGATTTCGTGTCGTTATTAGAGTGCGATGATCCGGATCTTTTCACCTGGATAATGGGACACGGTCGCAGTGAGAATTTAGCTCACGCTTCAATGATCGATAAGATAGTCGCACACAATTTGAGCAAAGTTCGCTCTTAGTTAATCGCTTCCGAATTCAATTGATAGCTTACATGCTAAGCGTGTTTGCTCTCTTTATCTGATCTTTACATAAAGATAAAAAAACCACCGAAGTCGGTGGTTTTTTTTGACTCTATTTTAGTTCTTTAGGGTCTAAAATGGTGGGCTTGCTGTCAGGCAGTTTGTCGGGGTAGTCCAACGTATAATGCAAGCCGCGGCTCTCTTTGCGCTTCATTGCACAATGTACCATTAGCTCGGCAACCTGTAACAAATTACGCAACTCCAACAAGTTGTTCGATACTTTGAAATTTGCGTAGTAATCGTGAGTCTCAAGCTTAAGCAGTTCGATACGTCTTAACGCTCTCTCCAAGCGTTTATCGGTACGTACAATGCCCATGTAATCCCACATAAACAAACGCAGTTCATGCCAGTTATGCTGAATAATAACTTCTTCATCTGAGTGGGTAACTTGGCTTTCATCCCATTGCGGCAAATTAGTTGGAGCAGGGATTTTATGCAGCTGACGCAAAAGATCATTAGCGGCGGACCAAGCATAAACGACACACTCTAGAAGTGAATTAGAAGCCATGCGATTGGCACCATGCAGACCGGTATAGCTGACTTCGCCAATAGCGTACAAGTTTCGAATATCGGTGCGACCAGATTGATTTACGATAACACCACCACAGGTGTAGTGGGCCGCTGGTACCACAGGGATCGGCTCTTTGGTCATGTCGATACCCAACTCTTTAAGCCTATGATCTATGGTCGGGAAATGCTTTTGAATAAACTCGGCAGGCTTATGACTGATGTCTAAGTACATACAATCGGCACCAAGGCGCTTCATTTCAAAGTCGATAGCGCGAGCAACAACATCGCGCGGCGCTAACTCTCCACGCTCATCGAAGTCGGGCATAAAACGAGTGCCATCGGGACGCTTAAGATAAGCCCCTTCACCACGAAGAGCTTCAGTCAGCAAGAAGTTTCGTGCATCGGGATGGAATAAGCAGGTTGGGTGGAACTGATTAAATTCCATATTGGCAACCCGACACCCAGCGCGCCAAGCCATAGCGATACCGTCTCCAGATGAAACATCCGGGTTGGAGGTGTATTGGTACACTTTTGATGCGCCACCAGTGGCTAATACCACCGATTTGGCGCTGATGGTTTCAACTTGCTCGCTGTCTCTATTCCAGACATAAGCTCCAATGACCGTACCATCTTCTGAATCAGGATCATCTAAGATCAGATCTAACGCATTGTGGCGCTCAAATATGGATATGTTGGGGTGATTGATGACGTTGTCTTGGAGAGAGTATTGCATCGCCTTACCTGTAGCGTCGGCTGCATGCAAAATTCGTCGATGACTGTGTCCACCTTCGCGGGTTAGGTGGTATTTAGTCTCGGAGTCGTCGCTATTTTCGATTTCATCAAAAGGCACGCCACCATCGATGAGCCACTGTACACATTGACGAGCGTTTTCGGCTATAAATTCAACGGTTTGCTTTTCACAAAGTCCTGCGCCTGCGACCAATGTGTCGTCAACATGTGATTCGACGGTGTCATCTTCGTCAAATACAGCGGCGATACCACCTTGAGCATAAAACGTTGCGCCTTCGCTGCTCAATCCCTTGCTAAGAACGATTACCTTAGCATTGTTGGCGACGTGTAAGGCCAAAGATAGACCTGCTGCACCGCTTCCTATCACCAATACGTCACACTGGTGTCCTTGCGCTCGACTCATACTCACTCTACTTAGACATACTTAACCGAGAGATTATCCTTGGCGGTATATCTTCCCAAATAAGAAAGAGATAAGATTACCTCACATCCCATTGTAAAAAAAGTTCATTCAGTGGGAACTTTCGTCTAATCAATGAGTCATAAATAGTGCTCGACAGATCTAGTCGTCACATCGGGCCAATATTGATAATAAAAAATATAGCCCCGGAGCAGAGGAGTAACGGCTCGAATGAGCGAGCAATTGACCGATCAAGTTTTGGTTGAGCGTGTACAGCAGGGTGACAAACAAGCATTTAATTTACTGGTAGGAAGATACCAGACCAAAGTATGCAATTTGATAGCTCGATACGTCAATAATCCAAGTGATGTGCCCGATGTTGCCCAAGAGGTGTTCATTAAGGCCTATCGCTCAATTGGCTCTTTCCGTGGTGAAAGTGCTTTTTACACATGGTTATACCGCGTGGCTGTAAACACGTCGAAGAATCACTTAACCTCGGTGGGCCGTAAGCCGCCTGCCAGTGATGTAGATGCTGTCGAAGCAGAAAACTTTGAACTGGGTAGCAATTTGAGAGAAATAACGAACCCAGAGAACTTAACGTTGTCCAATGAATTGAAGCAGCATATTTTTGCTGCCGTGGCTGAGTTGCCAGACGATCTTAAAACCGCCATTACTCTTCGTGAGATTGAAGGTTTGAGTTACGAAGAAATTGCTCATGTCATGGAGTGCCCCGTGGGTACAGTTCGTTCACGAATTTTTCGCGCACGAGACGCGGTGGATAAACGCATCCAACCGTTGATGGAGCGTACTTAATTTGAGCATTACCTTTTGGTAGCTCGTGATTGGTTCATGTTTGCGAATGCTTATTGCGCACATGAGTCTTTAAAGAACTAGGTGAATACAATGGCAAACAGAGAGCAAGTGTCCGCTTTGATGGATGGCGAAAGCATAGATATCGAGGTCATTCATGATCTTGAAAACGATGCTCAGCTAGGTCGCTCTTGGCAAAATTACCATGTGATTGGCGATACCTTACGAGGTGAAGAACCGCTCAATCCACAATGGGATATCGCAGCGTCTGTGGCGGCTGCACTCGAACAAGAGCCTGCACATAACCCTCATGCACTCCATGAAGGGCCATCTGTTGTGCCAGTTCAGCAAGTCGATGAGCAACCGACACCTAAGCAAGCTCGTTGGAGTCGTCCAGCTTGGTTGTCTCAACTGGGTCAAGTTGCGATTGCTGCCAGTGTGTCGTTGGCTGTTGTTGTCGGTGTTCAGCAGTATTCTGGCATTGGCGGTGAAGACGCGGCAATTACACAACCACCTGTGTTACAAACCGTTCCATTTGCAGGGACTGTTGAACCAGTGAGCTTGACTCAAGACTCATTACGCAGCAGCGTTGAACCACAACTCACCGAACAAGAGTTGATGCAGCAACGCCAAAAAATTAATGCAATGATGCAGGACTATGAGTTACAACTGCGTTTCCTTTCCGGCGAGCAGGTGGTCACCGAATAATCTATGAAAACCCGCTTTTTAGCTATTCTATTGCTCTTGAGTTCACTGCTAACCTCAGTTGCGCACGCTCAAGAGCCCTCAGCAGAAACACTGTTGCAGAGACTTAATCAAGCCAGTCAAACTCTGAACTACGAGCTATCGTACATTCTTATCCGTAAAAACAGCATTGAGCCCATTCTTTATCGACAAGCTAGCGATATAGAGGGGGACAGATTTGCTCAACTCATTTATTTAAGCGGCCCTGTACGAGAAGTCATTCTACGTGGTGGCGAAGTGAGCTACATCGAACCTGGCATTGAACCTTTTTCAGTCAAATCGACCAATATGGTGGCACCACTTATGCCAATGTTGAACGTCGATATTGACAGTCTAGCGAGCGCCTACGACTTTGTTGCTATGGGGAGAGCAAGAGAGGCCGGAGTATCTGCGCAAGTGGTTCGCATCGTGCCTAAAGATGGAAAACGCTACTCTTACGTGGTGTGGATAGACGAAAACTCCTATCTACCGATCCGTGGTGATCTTGTGGATCGAACCGGTGAAGTCCTAGAGCAATATCGAACGGTCGCTTTTACCGTTGACGATAAGCTTGCGGAGCTAATGGTTGGGTTAAAAGACGTTGAACTGCCGCCAGTATTTAAGCTGCCCAATAATCGTGTGAGTGATTCAAATTGGATCGTCAATAACGTTCCTGTCGGCTTTGAAGCTAAGCCCCATACTCGTTACCGAATGCCTCTGACCAACAAAGTGGTTGAGAGCCAGATTTTTAGTGACGGGCTTTTTCAGTTCTCGGTGTACATTACTGAACAAGACAACCTCACTCTGCGCAATCAGCTAGTGCGTCAAGGTCGACGTACTTTCCAGTCTCAGCAACTAGGAGACAAAGAAGTGATTGTTGTTGGGGACATCCCACCAGAAACGGCAAATGAAATTGCCCGTTCAGTCAGCTTTGCAGCGGTCGCGCAACCATGATGACGGCCATAGCGACTGTGGCAGAAGTCAGTAAAGAGCCACAGGGATTTAAAGCGGTGTTATCGTGTCAACAGCAAAGCAGCTGCTCAGGGTGTGCTTCCAAATCGAACTGTGCAACGGGCCAAGTGACCAAGGTTATTGGTAACCGAGAACACTTGTGGACGCTGTTTACCGACCAACCATTGCAGGTAGGCGAACAAGTTGAGATAGGCTTTCCAGAGTCTGAAATCGTCAAAAACGCTGCAAAAATGTACCTGATTCCTTTGCTAGCCATGCTGTTAGGCAGTGTATTAGCTAACCTTGTTTACCACTCTATGGGGGGGCAGGGAGAAGTTGCCGCTATACTAGGTGGAGCACTAGGCTTTGTTGGCAGCCTTTTGTGGCTCAAGCGAGGCTTTGCACATTCAGTCCATTCACGCTCTCAACAAGTCACTTTAATTCGCCAGTTAGGCGCAGCCATACAAATCCATCAACCCTAAAAGCACCTCACTCAATACCAAAACCGATAGCGAGTCGTCTATTTTTTGGGTAGAATCTCGCAACTTGTACTAATTTGTCCTTTTGTTGGACTGATTTCACTTATCTATTGGAAGTTGTCACACCCTATTATGAAGCACATTCGTAACTTTTCGATTATCGCCCACATCGACCATGGTAAATCTACACTTTCGGATCGCTTGATCCAGGAATGTGGTGGTCTGAGTGCTCGTGAGATGGAAGCTCAAGTATTGGATTCGATGGACCTAGAGCGTGAGCGCGGGATCACCATCAAATCTCAAAGTGTGACTTTGGATTACCACGCCAAAGACGGTGAAACCTATCAACTTAACTTCATCGACACCCCTGGACACGTAGACTTTTCTTACGAAGTATCGCGTTCACTGGCCGCCTGTGAAGGCGCTTTGCTTGTTGTCGATGCCGGTCAAGGTGTTGAAGCTCAAACCTTGGCGAATTGCTATACCGCGATCGAAATGGATCTCGAGGTTGTGCCAATTCTGAATAAAATTGACTTACCAGCTGCCGATCCAGAGCGCGTATCTGAAGAGATTGAAGAAATCGTCGGTATTGATGCAATGGAAGCGACCCGCTGTTCAGCAAAAACGGGTCTTGGTGTCGATGATGTTTTAGAGAACATTGTCGCTTCGATTCCTGCTCCTGAAGGCGATCCCGATGCGCCGCTTCAAGCGCTTATCATCGACTCTTGGTTTGATAACTACTTAGGCGTTGTGTCGCTAGTTCGGATTAAGAACGGCAAACTAAAGAAAAACGATAAAATTAAAGTGATGAGCACCGGCCAAATTTGGGGTGTTGATCGCATTGGTATCTTTACGCCTAAGCAAATTGATGCAGACGGTTTAAATACTGGCGAAGTTGGCTGGGTAGTGTGTGGTATCAAAGATATCTTAGGCGCACCGGTGGGCGATACGCTGACGCTTGCTAAAGGCGGCAGTGACGAGGCATTACCAGGATTTAAAAAGGTAAAACCACAGGTTTATGCAGGTTTGTTCCCTGTATCGTCAGACGATTACGAAAACTTTCGTGATGCGCTGGGCAAATTGAGCCTGAACGATGCGTCGCTATTTTATGAGCCAGAAAACTCCGCAGCACTCGGTTTCGGCTTCCGCTGTGGTTTCTTAGGTATGCTTCACATGGAAGTTGTCCAAGAGCGTCTAGAGCGAGAATACGACCTCGATCTAATTACTACCGCCCCTACGGTAGTGTATGAAGTCGAGAAAACCGATGGCACAATATTGTATGTAGACAGCCCTGCTAAATTGCCTGCAGTGAACGATTTGAATGAAATTCGTGAGCCAATAGCGCGTTGTAATATTTTGGTTCCATCTGACTACTTGGGTAACGTTATCACCTTGTGTGTAGAGAAGCGTGGTATTCAGGTTGATATGGTGTACCACGGCAATCAAGTGGCTATCACTTACGATATTCCTATGGCTGAAGTAGTACTCGATTTCTTCGACCGTCTCAAATCGACGTCTCGCGGCTACGCGTCATTGGATTATAATTTCCACCACTACATGACTTCGGACATGGTACGTGTTGATGTGATGTTGAATGGTGACCGTGTTGACGCCTTGGCGATTATTACGCACAAAGCACAATCACAGTCTCGTGGTCGATTGCTGGTTGAGAAAATGAAAGAGTTCATTCCTCGTCAGATGTTCGACATCGCCATACAGGCGGCTATTGGTAACCACATCATCGCTCGTTCGACGGTGAAGCAGTTGCGTAAGAACGTAATCGCAAAATGTTATGGCGGTGACGTAAGCCGTAAGAAAAAGCTATTGAAGAAACAGAAAGAAGGTAAGAAACGTATGAAGCAGATCGGTAATGTCGAACTGCCTCAAGAAGCGTTCTTAGCGATCCTTCATGTCGGCAAAGACTAAACTTTTTGCCGCTAAATCGCTCTAAGGAAGTGAAAGGGTGAAGGCCCTTTCACTTTCGTATTTTTAGAACATGCTAAATAAGGGATTGGAATGGCCAATACATTTTCGCTGATCTTGGTAATAGCTACATTGGTTACCGGCATCGTATGGGCGTTAGAGAAATGGGTTTGGGGTAAAAAGCGTCTCGCAGAAGTCGAAGAAATTGAAGCTCAAACTACAGGGTTAGACCAAGAGACAAAAACCAAGCTGCTTGCCCAGCCTTGGTGGATAGAAAATAGCGTCTCTATTTTCCCTGTCATCGGTTTTGTATTGGTTTTACGTTCATTTTTATATGAACCGTTTCAAATCCCTTCAGGGTCGATGATGCCAACCTTGCTCGTTGGCGACTTCATCGTAGTTGAAAAATTTACTTACGGGATAAAAGATCCTGTTTGGCGTAATCAACTGGTTGAAATGGGTAAACCTGAACGCGGCGACATCGTGGTGTTTAAATACCCTAAGCAAGAGAACATAGACTACATTAAGAGAGTGATCGGTGTTCCGGGAGATACTGTTGGCTACAACGCTCGTAAAGAGCTATGTCTGAAAAAAGCGGGAGAGACGACCTGTAATCCATTGGAGCTTAACAACGTTAAAGAGAGTCCATACTCACTTAATGGCGTACCACTGGCTCAACTGGATGAAAAAATTGATGACAACCAGCACCAGATCCTAATCAACCCATTGCGTCGTTATAGCACTAGCGACTACTACCCGAGAGCGGGGACCAATCAATGGGTTGTGCCAGAAGGACAGTACTTTGTGATGGGTGATAACCGAGATCACAGTGCTGACAGCCGCTACTGGGGCTTTGTACCAGAGGCTAATTTAGTCGGTAAAGCAACTGGCATTTGGATTAGCTTTGAATTTGAACGTGGTGGCGACAGTATTCTGCCGTCATGGATACCTACGGGTGTTCGTTTTAGCCGCATTGGTGGAATAGACTAGCGAGAGAAAATGACCTCGACATTAGATAGACTAGAAAGACGGATTGGGTATCAGTTTAAAGATATCAACCATCTTGAAATGGCGCTGACACACCGCAGCGCCAGTGGAAAACACAACGAACGTCTTGAGTTTCTGGGCGATTCAATTTTAAGTTTTGTCATTGCTGATGACTTATACCATCGTTTCCCAAAGGTGAATGAAGGCGATATGAGCCGCATGCGTGCGTCGCTTGTTCGCGGTGACACTTTGGCTGAACTTGGTCGTGAGTTTGAGCTTGGAGATTACTTAAAATTAGGTCCAGGTGAATTGAAAAGCGGTGGTTTCCGCCGTGACTCGATCCTTGCAGATGCGATTGAAGCCATCATTGGTGCTGTCTACTTGGATAGCGATACCGATCAGGTACAAAGCATTGTATTGAAGTGGTATCAACCTCGATTAGATGCCATTCAACCCGGTGTGTCACAAAAAGATCCGAAAACGCGTCTGCAAGAACATTTGCAAGCGCAGCGTATGCCTTTACCTCAGTACGATGTGACTAAGATAAAAGGTGAAGCGCACAACCAGCAGTTTACTGTTACGTGCGTTGTTGCTGGCTTAGAGAAGCCAGTTGTAGGAATCGGAACCAGTCGACGCAAAGCGGAACAAGCAGCGGCTGACCAAGCATTGGAGCGCTTAAGCCATGTCTAAGCACCAAGATGACGAACAAGAGTTTGATCTCGACGCATACTTCGCAGAGCAAGCCGAACCCAAAAAGAGTGATCCAGAGGATCAGCACTGTGGCTTTATTGCCATTGTAGGCCGACCCAATGTTGGTAAATCTACGCTGCTCAACCAAATCTTGGGCCAAAAACTCTCCATTACATCGCGTAAACCTCAGACCACACGCCACCGCATTATGGGCGTGGAGACCGAGGGTGATTATCAAGCGATTTACGTAGATACCCCTGGATTGCACATTGAAGAAAAGCGCGCCATAAACCGCTTAATGAACCGAGCTGCAAATTCATCGTTAAGTGATGTTAATTTGGTGTTCTTCCTTGTGGAAGGTACGCACTGGACGGCTGATGACCAGATGGTGCTGACGAAGTTGGCTAAGTCCAATTTCCCAGTCGTATTGTGTGTCAACAAGGTGGATAACGTTAAAGACCGCAATGACGTCATGAACCACATGCATGAGCTGTCTCAAAAAATGCAGTTTGTGGATGTGGTGCCTATTTCCGCCAAGCAAGGCAAGAACATCGACGTACTGCGTAAGCACGTCCGTGATCATTTGCCAAAAGCCACGCATCACTTCCCGGAAGAGTATGTGACCGATCGATCTCAGCGTTTTATGGCTTCAGAAATTGTCCGTGAAAAGTTGATGCGTTTTACGGGCGAAGAACTGCCTTACTCAGTCACCGTTGAAATTGAGCGTTTCGATTACAACCCAGAAACAGATGGGTTTCACATCAACGCGCTAATTTTGGTTGAACGTGATGGCCAGAAGAAAATGGTCATTGGCAAAAAAGGCGAAAAGATCAAAACCATTGGCCGCGAAGCACGCTTAGATATGGAAGAGCTGTTTGGTCGTAAGGTGTACCTAGAAACATGGGTTAAAGTGAAATCTGGATGGGCCGATGACGAACGTGCATTACGCTCTTTAGGGTACATTGACGACCTTTAAACGCCTATGAGTGATGGATTACAGCGCTGTTTCGTATTGCACCGACGTCCTTATACTGAAACCAGTTTGATTCTGGATGTGTTCAGTGAAGAGTATGGTCGCGTCACGCTGTTATCCAAAGGCGCTCGTAGTAAGCGCTCCCAACTCAAAGGAGCGCTGCAACCTTTCACCCCATTATTGTTAAAGTGGGGTGGGCAAGGTTCGATGAAAACCCTGCGTCAATGTGAACCCATAAGCCTCGGATTACCTTTGTCTGGAGTTACGTTGTATTCCGGCATGTATGTCAATGAGTTGCTGGGGCGAGTGTTGGCTAAAGAAGTCCCTTTTCCTGCGCTGTTCCACGATTACTTGCTTGTTCTTACAGAGCTAGCCGCCACCGAAAATCCCGAACCTGCATTACGAAGATTTGAGTTAGCTTTGCTGTCCGCTATGGGCTATGGCGTCGATTTTTTGCATTGTGCTGGAACTGGCGAGCCTATCGAACCCGATATGACGTATCGCTTTCGAGAGCAGAAAGGGTTTATCGCCTCTATCAAAATGGATCAGATGACCTTTAAAGGTGACGAGCTCATCGCAATTAGTGAGCGGCGTTTTACTACCCCTTCTCAACTTAAAGCTGCTAAACGCTTTACACGCATGGCGTTAAAGCCTTATCTTGGCGGTAAACCATTAAAGAGTCGCGAGTTATTTGTTCCTCGCGCACGGAGTTTAAATCAATGAATCCTATTTTTCTTGGGGTCAATATTGACCACATCGCAACCTTACGTAACGCTCGTGGAACCAAATACCCAGATCCAGTACACGCAGCCGAAATCGCGGAGCGCGCTGGTGCGGATGGCATCACTATCCACCTTCGTGAAGATCGTCGCCATATCCTAGATCGTGATGTACGTATTCTTCGTGAAACCATTCAGACGCGAATGAATCTTGAGATGGCCGTGACCGACGAAATGGTGCAAATCGCGCTGGATACTCAACCAGAGTTTGTGTGTTTAGTACCAGAAAAGCGTGAAGAGTTGACCACTGAAGGTGGCTTGGACGTTGCTGGTAACTTAGAACGCGTTAAAGCAGCAACTAAAACTCTGTCTGATGCTGGTATTAAAGTGTCTCTGTTCATCGACCCCGACAAAGCTCAAATTGATGCTGCAAAAGCGTGTGAAGCCCCTTTTATTGAGCTTCATACAGGCCACTACGCAGAAGCGACTAGCGAAGAGCAGGCGCAAGCTGAATTGAAGAAAATCGCCGCTGGCGCCAGTTATGCTGACGACCTTGGTATCACCGTCAACGCGGGTCACGGTCTTACCTATCACAATGTTGGCCCTATCGCGGCACTGCCTGAGATTTATGAACTCAATATCGGTCACTCAATTATGGGACGAGCGGTATTTGATGGGTTAAGTAAAGCAGTAGCCGATATGAAAGCAATCATGGATCAGGCTCGCTAAATGGCCATTCTCGGCTTGGGAACAGACATTGCCGAGATTGAGCGAGTGCAAAAAGCGCTCGCTCGTACTGGCGATCCTTTTGCCCGTCGCATACTGACCGAGCAAGAGTGGCAAACTTTTTGTCAAACCAAGCAGCAGGCCAAGTATTTAGCCAAACGCTTTGCGGCCAAAGAAGCTGCGTCGAAAGCTTTAGGGACTGGCATAGCAAAAGGGGTTAGTTTTCAAGATTTCGACACCAGCAATGATGAGTATGGTAAGCCGCTTCTCGCCTTGAGTGGTGAAGCGCAAAAACGTGCAGCTTCAATGGGTGTAAACCATGTGCACCTTTCCATATCTGACGAGCGCCACTATGCCGTGGCGACGGTAATACTAGAGTCTTAATACCGATTATAAAGCAATGCTAGGCTTTCAAGTAAAGCGGTGCAGCGATCTTCACTTTTTCCATTTCATCTTGCAATTCAAACAGCTCAGGTTCGACGTCTTCGATGTTACTTCCGCTACGAAGGGCGGACTCAAGTTGATGACAGATCCCTTTAAGGCGTGGTACACCGCTGTACGCGCAACTTCCATGCAACTTGTGCACAAGATCTAACAGCAACTGCTTATCACCTTGCTCTTGAAGGGCATTGTTGACCTCATGCTCAACCTCTGGCAGCAACTCAACCAACATTTGCAGCATCTCTTTTGCCAAGTCTGGTTTGCGCGCGGCTTGAACCAATGCAGACTCCCAATCGATGATCATATCGAGGTGTTGAGCCTCTGCTGTACTTTCTTCCGCTTTTGTCGCGGCGCCACTCTCATCAAGCTGACTCTCAGATAAAACATTAGAGACATCAATTGGGCTCCACTCGGTCAGCAACTGCTGTAATCTTTGTTCATCGATGGGCTTGGTTAAATAGTCGTCCATACCGGCATTGATTAAACGATCGCGCTCCCCTGACATTGCATGTGCCGTAACCGCAATCACAGGAGTCGCATTATTAAGTGCCGTGGTTTTAATCGCTTCACAAGCTGCAACGCCGTCCATGCCAGGCATTTGAATATCCATAAATACAATATCAAACGCTTGCTGCTGCGCTGCATGGACAGATTCGTGCCCATTAGTGCAAGATACGACAGAGTCCACCAGCTCATTTAACAATGCAGTGATTAATTTTAGATTGGCGCCATTGTCATCGACAGCTAAGACCTTCAAGGGTAATTTAGATACGCTCAACGGCAACTCTATTGGCGTCGTTAATGCGCTAGGTGGCGCGTGTCGAAGCAGTGCCTCCAGTAATCGCTCACGAGCGAATGGCTTTGTGAGTGGCGTAAGATTGTCTATTTCGTTTAACTGTTCAGCAAAGGCAAGTTCGGTACTTGGCACGCCGACAACCATTTCCTGCGACGCGTTAGCAATTTCAATGAGGCGTTGTTTTTCTTGTTGATGATCAATCGGTGCATTCGGGGTTAAATTGTAAATAACGAGATCGAGTTGATCCGATTTCTGTGGCATCTGTGTGTGATGCTCAATAGTTACTCCCACATCCTTAAGCTGGTATTTAGTTGCGTTAGCAACATTCAAATTAGGCTCAATTAACAGAAGCTTACGCCCAGCAAGTCGCTCGATAGAGACGTAATCGACAGGGAGGTTGCTACTGCTCACGACAATGGTAAACCAGAAGCTAGAACCTTGGTGAAGTCGGCTGGTCAGTGTGATCTCACCACCCATCTGTTTCACCAGTCGTTGAGTGATCACTAGGCCAAGACCGGTACCACCATAGCGACGAGAGATGCTTGCATCACCCTGACTAAAGGCTTGGAATAGCTCGGACTGCTGGCGCTCTGAGATACCAATACCAGTATCTTGAACCATAAATTGCAGTTCAACGGAGTCGTCTGACTGATTTCTCAGTTCAACCGAAATATCAATGTTGCCGCGCTCGGTAAACTTAATCGCATTGCCAACTAAGTTAGTGAGAACCTGCTGAATACGCAGCGGATCACCGACGATGCTAGGCGGAATGCTTGGGTCAATGGTGAGGCTAAGCTCAAGTCCTTTTTCGTGTGCGCTGGTTGCTTGTAAAGAGACGACCTCTTCAATGCTGCCTCTAAATTCAAACGGGATATTTTCAAGAGATAGCTTCCCAGCTTCAAGTTTCGAGAAATCTAATATGTCGTTGATAATGCTAAGCAAATTATTGGCTGAGCGTTCGATGGTTTGCAAGTAGTCGGCTTGGCTGCGAGATAGCTGTGTCTTGAGCATTTGTCGAGTAAACCCGATTACGCCATTGAGCGGTGTGCGGAGTTCGTGTGACATGTTTGCTAAGAACTCAGACTTAACTCGCGCGGCTTCTTGAGCGCGCTTTTTAGCGATATCGAGCTCAACGTTTTGAATCTCTAGTTGCTCTAAGGTTTCTCGAAGGTCTGATGTCGCTTGGTCAATACTGTGTTGCATTTCGACGTGGTACTCAGCCAAGGAGATCGCCATGGCGTTGATACCATTTTTAAGGGAATCTAGCTCACCGTGCATGGTGCCCTCAATTCGAGAGTCCAACTGTCCACGTCGAATGGCATCCACAATGTTTTTCATTCGGCTAATAGGAACCGTCACGTCTTGCATCAACCTGTAGGCAAATATGCCCGACAGCGTTAAGCCCAGCAACATCACGCCTAACGCAATAACAATTTCCTGATACTGTTGCAGTCTCAATCCAGAAAGATCCAGCTCAATAGCAATGTAGCCTAGCGTAGGTGCAGTCGTTTGCGACTCACTCGGTAGCACTAGTCGCTGCTCTGCACGAATTGGTGAGCGGATAACAAGGTGTCCATTAACCATTTCAGTCTGACTGTGCATCGGAATTTCAGCCTCTTGACTGAAACTAAGGCTGTCAAAGTTTGGATGGAAATTAGAAGTAACAAACAATTGGTGCTTACTATCAAACACCGCAATACTACGAACAACGTTAGAGTGTTTGCGGTGAGCGTAGCTAATAAGGCGTCTTACTGCTTCGCGGTTTTGTTGGTTAAGCGCCAACTCACTGGCCAGTGCCAGTGGTTCACTGATGCTGGTTCCTGAGTCAATTAACTGTTTTTCCAGATCGTTATAACGATTTAAGGTAAAAAATAGGCTCAGTAATAATCCCACTATGAGTGTTGGGGCTAGGGTGAGGGTTAATACTCGCGCTCTTAAACCGTATCGTGTCATTTTACTATTATTACAATCTGTATAGTTCTATGGGAGAATGCGTGGCGAGCTCTAATGCAGGGTTATCCTGAGCTGGCTAGGCAGTGAACGGCACTGAGAACCGCATTGTCTGTTTATTATGATAGCTTAATCAACTCTTTATCTAACAACAATCATTGAATTGAATTTGTGTGGCAGCCTACTCGTTTGCACAGTCGATTCTTACACCGTCGAGAACGTTCGAAATGGCAAGAATATTTAAGCCGAGCAAGAAAACTAGCATTGATGCTAAACACTATGAGATCAACATTGAACGCTTGGATCACCAAGGCGCAGGGATCGGCTACAAACAAAAGAAGCTGGTCTTTGTTGAAGGAGCATTGCCCGGCGAGCGCGTGCTTGTTCAAAATGTTGAGCAAAAAAGTAAGTTTGCTCGAGCTAGGCTAATTAAAGTTCTTAGTGCCAGCGAGAGTCGCGTCGATCCCATTTGTCCACACTACCATCAATGCGGTGGGTGTAATCTCCAGCACTTAAATGCCGCTGAGCAGGTCGAGATGAAGCAGCAGAGCTTAACGCAGCAAATGCAAAAGTTCGCGCAAGTATCGATTGCACAGGATGCCCCTATTTTATCAAGTGAGATAGGGTATCGCAGGCGAGTTCGCTTCAGTGTGCGTAAAGATCGTAAGGCTGGGACGATTGATTTTGGATTTAGAGAAAAGAAAAGCAATCGCATTGTTAATGTTAAACAGTGCCCAGTACTAGCTGAGCCATTACAACTATTGATCGCGCCGATCAGAGAAGCGCTTAATAACATGAGTCGTGCAGAGTCTGTTGGACACATAGAGTTAACACAAACAGACAGCGGCTTAACCTTGTATTTGCGTGTCACACAAGCGCTGACGCAGTCTGACGCAGCGTTATGGGAAGCATTGTGTACCCAACACTCCTTGACTTATTACTTGCACGCCGGTGATCAGCAAGCACAGCGAAATCTTGGTCCTGCACCATTTTATACGCTTGACACTATTGAACTTGATTTTCTACCTAGCGACTTCATTCAAGTTAATGCGCAAGTGAACAAGGAGATGGTTGCTCAAGCTTTGGATTGGTTGGCTATCCATCAACAAGACAATGTATTGGATCTATTTTGTGGGATGGGAAACTTTAGTTTACCAATAGCCAAACAAGCACACAGTGTCATTGGCATTGAAGGTGTACCCGACATGGTCGAGCGCGCGTCTGACAATGCCACTAAAAATCAGCTCAGTAATGCACGGTTTTTGCATGCTAATTTGGAAGAGTACAGGCTCGACAAAAACCTGACACAATTTGGCATAGAAAGCGGCACAATGACCAAAATATTGCTCGATCCAGCGCGTGCGGGGGCGGCAGAAATCGTAGAGCAGCTCCCTGCATTAGGTGTTGAGAAAATACTGTACGTATCTTGTAACCCAACTACGCTAAGTCGAGACAGTAAAGTGTTACTGGATAATGGCTATGTGTTGGCTAAATTGGGGATCATGAATATGTTTCCCCACACAGCGCATATCGAGAGTATGGCGCTGTTTGAAAAAGCGTAGTCCATATAAAAAAGCCTACGCAAAGAACGGTTTTTGGTTAAAATGCCGATAATAAACATCATTACTATAAGGACATTGTTAAGATGGTTGCAGTTCGAAGTGCTCACATACACAAAGATGAAGCCTTTGAGTTAGACGGTTGGATAGAAAGCTTAGCGTTAGACGCTAAATCTGCTAAACGTCTGCACAAAGTGTATCTCGAATGTGAGCAACTGCTAAATAATCACGAACAGAAAGAGCTGCTACTGTGGCGTGGTCGAGAGATGATAGAAATCTTGATCACCTTATCAATGGACCGTTCCACACTGATCGCTGCGATGTTATTCCCTGTCGTATCCAGCGGTATGTTTGAGCGCGAACTCCTTGAAGAGGAGTACGGCAAAGAGATCATCAAGCTAATTGATGGCGTCGAAGAGATGGCCGCAATTGGCCACCTAAACACCTCACAATCGGGCAGCGCAACTGCGCAAGTCGATAATGTTCGTCGAATGCTGCTGGCAATGGTCGACGATTTTCGCTGTGTGGTCATTAAGTTGGCAGAGCGAATCTGTAACCTACGCGAAGTGAAAGATGCACCGGATCAAGTTAGGCAAGCTGTCGCTAAAGAGTGCGCCAATATCTATGCGCCATTGGCCAACCGCTTGGGTATCGGTCAGTTAAAGTGGGAAATAGAAGACTACGCCTTTCGGTACCAACACTCCGATACATATAAAGCCATTGCCAAGCAATTAGCAGAGCGCCGCATTGATCGCGAGCATTACATCGATGATTTTGTGAATGATTTATTGTCGGAAATGAAAGCGACCGGCATTAATGCCGAAGTGACGGGCAGACCGAAACACATTTATAGCATCTGGCGAAAGATGCAGAAGAAAAACCTCGCTTTTGACGAACTGTTTGATGTGCGAGCGGTGCGCATTATTGCTGACAAACTGCAAGATTGTTATGGCTCGCTAGGCATCGTTCACACCAAATATAAGCACCTCCCGTCGGAGTTTGACGACTACGTTGCCAATCCAAAACCCAACGGCTACCAATCGATCCACACTGTGGTACTTGGGCCGGGCGGCAAAACCATCGAAATACAGATCCGAACCAAGCAGATGCATGAGGACTCGGAACTCGGAGTCGCGGCGCATTGGAAATACAAAGAGGGTGGCAGCGGTGGTCGTAGTGGCTACGATGAAAAAATCACTTGGTTGCGTAAGCTGCTAGATTGGCAAGAAGAGATGTCGGACTCTGGTGAGATGCTCGATGAGCTTCGCTCACAAGTCTTTGACGATCGCGTTTATGCGTTTACGCCGCGCGGGGATGTGGTCGACCTTCCAATGGGCGCAACACCACTCGATTTTGCCTACCACATTCACTCAGAAGTGGGGCACCGTTGTATTGGGGCCAAGGTCGCTGGCCGCATAGTGCCGTTTACCCACAAATTAGAAATGGGCGATCAGGTTGAGATCATCACCTCTAAAGAGCCGAACCCATCACGAGACTGGTTAAACCCATCTTTGGGGTTTGTGCACTCAGGACGAGCCCGTGCGAAGATCAACGCGTGGTTTAGAAAGCAATCTCGCGAGAAAAACATTGAAGCGGGTAAAGAAATACTCGAAGCAGAGTTGGCTAAAGTTGGCGCCAAATCGAAGGATGCCGCTAGCTACGCTCTAAAGCGTTTTAACGTGAACTCAACTGACGAGTTATACGCTGGTATTGGCAGCGGTGATTTAAGGATCAATCAGATCATTAATCACATCAATGCTATGGTGAATAAACCGAGCGCTGAAGAAGAAGACAAACAGGTTCTTGAGAAACTGCAAGAGTCCAAAGAGAAAGCGCCTGCGACCAGTCGCCCGCATAAAGACGCGGTTGTGGTGGAAGGGGTTGATAACCTAATGAGTCACCTTGCGCGTTGTTGTCAGCCTATCCCCGGTGACGACATTTGTGGGTATATCACTCAAGGTCGCGGCATTTCAGTTCACCGCAGCGATTGTGTTCAGCTTGAAGAGTTATCGCATCACGCACCTGAACGGATCATCGAAACCGTCTGGGGCGGCGGGTTTGTCGGCAACTATGTGGTCACCGTTCGTGTAGAAGCACTGGAACGTGTGGGGTTACTGAAAGACATTACAACGCTACTTGCCAACGAAAAAGTGAAGGTGCCGACTATGCGCAGCCGCAATGATTATCGTCGTCAAATGTTGGTGATGGATTTTGACTTACAGCTCCCCAATGTTGAAGGACTCAGTCGTATTTTGTCACGCGTTGAGCAAATAAGAGATGTTATGTCAGTGAAGCGAATGGGGTAATGCCTTTCGTTGCTGACTATGATTTAAGGTTAGTGGCTTTAATCTAAGAAATGCAAAAATATGGTCTGACTAATAGAGCGAGGTGTTGTCATCTCGCTTTTTTATTAAACGCAGACTATTTGAAATTTAATGTTATACCCATCGAAGTCATTAACTGGTCAGGAAATTGGTTTGGTTGGTATTAATGCAGGAGAACGGCAATGAGTCACCCAATAGAACAACTAGAGTCGATTATGGCGAAACTTCGGGACCCTAAAACAGGGTGCCCTTGGGACAGCAAACAAACGTTCGAGACGATAGTCCCACACACTATTGAAGAAACTTATGAAGTTGCCGACGCTATTCATTCGCAAGATTGGGCACACCTTAAAGAAGAGCTGGGCGATCTGCTGTTTCAAGTGATTTTTTATGCTCAGATGGCCAAAGAGCAGCAGTGGTTCGATTTTTCGGATGTGGTGGAAACGCTCAACGAGAAGTTGGTTAGGCGACACCCACATGTGTTTGACGAACAAGCTTCTCGTGACCTCAGTGACGAACAACTTAACGCGCAGTGGCAGCAGATTAAACAGCAAGAAAAGGCGCTTAAAGCTACACAGGCCTTGTCTACAGAATCATCGAGTGAAACAGGAGTAAGCAAAGATGCACAAAGTATTCTAGACTCAATACCAGCATCGATGCCGCCACTTTTACGTGCCACAAAAATGCAAAAGGCGTGCGCTAAAGTAGGGTTTGATTGGGACAGCTTGGGCCCAGTGGTGGATAAGGTTCAAGAAGAGGTCCAAGAGGTCGTGGATGAGGCGGTGCAAGTCGACATCGACCAAGACGCGCTTGAGTTAGAGATTGGCGATCTGTTGTTTGCGGTGGTTAATTTGTCTAGGCATCTAGGCAAAAACCCTGACCAAGCACTGCTAAAAGCCAACCAAAAGTTTGAATCTCGCTTTAGAAAAGTAGAAATGATGGTACAGGCTGAAAGTAAAACGTTAAAAGATTACAACCTTGATCAGTTAGATGGGTTCTGGAACCGAGTGAAACAGCAAGAAAGCGGAAAAACTAGACAATAGTGTAGTTTTTTTTCATTATTGATTTACAGCAAGAAACAAAAGCAGAGGGTGTGCTAGATTTCACGTTGTAGTGGAAAAGGGGTTTTGGTATAGTTGCGTCCCGTCCAGAGAACCCATTTCCCTCATTCAACCAACTTCAGGTTAAACATGACGACAAATTATATTTTTGTGACTGGCGGGGTCGTATCCTCCCTAGGTAAAGGTATTGCAGCAGCATCGCTGGCAGCAATTTTAGAAGCTCGTGGTCTTAACGTGACCATTATGAAGCTTGATCCTTACATTAATGTCGATCCAGGCACCATGAGCCCGACGCAGCATGGTGAAGTGTTCGTAACTGAAGATGGTGCAGAAACCGATCTTGACCTTGGTCACTATGAGCGTTTCATTCGTACCAAGATGACCAAACGCAACAACTTTACTGCAGGTCGTGTATACGCAGACGTTCTACGTAACGAACGTCGTGGTGACTACTTAGGCGCCACAATTCAAGTTATTCCACATATCACCAATTCCATCAAAGACCGTGTAATTGCCGGCGGCGAAGGCCATGATGTTGCCATCGTTGAGATTGGCGGAACAGTGGGTGATATTGAGTCGCTACCGTTTATGGAAGCGATTCGTCAGTTAGCTGTAGAGCTTGGCCGCGAGCGTGCCATGTTTATGCACCTAACGTTGGTTCCTTACCTTGCCGCAGCCGGTGAAGTGAAAACTAAGCCAACACAGCACTCAGTGAAAGAGCTGCTTTCTATCGGTATTCAACCTGATATTCTCGTCTGTCGTAGTGACCGCAACATTCCTGCCAACGAGCGTCGTAAGATTGCTCTGTTCTGTAACGTTCAGGAAAAAGCGGTTATTTCGATGCGCGACGTCGACTCTATCTACAAGATCCCTCAACTGATTAAAGGCCAAGGCCTGGATGATCTCGTATGTACTCGATTCGGCATTAACGCACCAGAAGCTGATTTGTCTGAATGGGAACAAGTTATCTATGAAGATGCTAACCCAACAGGCGAAGTGACTATCGGTATGGTCGGTAAATACATCGAACTACCGGATGCATACAAGTCAGTGAACGAAGCGCTTAAGCACGCAGGTCTTAAGAACCGCTTAAGCGTCAACATTAAGTATGTTGATTCACAAGATGTCGAGTCAAAAGGCTTTGAAGTCCTTGAAGAGCTAGACGCAATCTTGGTTCCTGGCGGATTCGGCGATCGTGGTATTGAGGGCAAAATTATGGCTGCTCAGTATGCGCGTGAAAACAAAATTCCTTACTTAGGCATTTGTCTAGGTATGCAAGTAGCACTGATTGAATACGCGCGTAATGTGGCGAATATGGAAGGTGCTCACTCTACAGAGTTTAATAAAGAATCTCCTTTCCCTGTTGTTGGCCTAATCACTGAGTGGGTCGATAAAGAAGGTAAAGTTGAAGAGCGTACAGAAACGTCTGACTTAGGCGGTACTATGCGTCTTGGCTCGCAGCTGTGTCACCTAGAAAAAGGCACCAAAGCTCACGAGCTGTACGGTAATGCGAAGATCCATGAGCGTCACCGTCACCGTTACGAAGTGAATAACAATCTTCGTCCGCAAATTGAAAAAGCTGGTCTAAAAGTATCGGGTTTGTCTGCGGATAAGAAGTTGGTGGAAGTGATTGAAAACCCAGCACACCCTTGGTTTGTTGCGGCTCAATTCCACCCAGAATTTACATCGACACCACGCGATGGTCACCCGCTGTTTACCGGCTTTGTTAAAGCGGCTGGCGAAAACCAACGTGGCGAATTGAAGTAAAAGGATACGGGCGGTTGCTTAAGATGTGCAGCTGCCTTTAATTTTGACATTTAATATAATTGAGGAAGGACTAATGTCTAAGATCGTTAAAGTTCTAGGTCGTGAAATCATCGACTCTCGCGGTAACCCAACTGTTGAAGCTGAAGTACACCTAGAAGGTGGCTTCGTAGGTATGGCGGCTGCGCCATCTGGTGCTTCTACTGGTTCTCGTGAAGCGCTTGAACTACGTGATGGTGATAAAGCACGTTTCCTAGGTAAAGGTGTTCTTAAAGCAGTTGAAGCTGTAAATGGCGAAATTGCTGAAGCACTAGTTGGTAAAGATGCAAAAGCACAAGCTGACATCGACCAAGTTATGATCGACCTAGACGGCACTGAAAACAAATCTAAGTTTGGTGCTAACGCAATCCTAGCTGTATCTCTAGCAAACGCTAAAGCAGCAGCTGCTGCTAAAGGCATGCCTCTTTTTGAGCACATTGCTGAACTAAACGGTACTGCTGGTCAGTTCTCTATGCCTCTACCAATGATGAACATCATCAACGGTGGTGAGCACGCAGACAACAACGTTGACATCCAAGAGTTCATGATCCAACCAGTTGGTGCTAAAACTCTTAAAGAAGCTCTACGTGTAGGCGCTGAAGTATTCCACAACCTAGCTAAAGTTCTTAAGTCTAAAGGCTACAGCACTGCAGTTGGTGACGAAGGTGGTTTTGCTCCTAACCTTAAGTCTAACGCTGAAGCTCTAGAAGTTATCGCAGAAGCTGTTGCTGCTGCTGGTTACGAGCTTGGTAAAGACGTAACTCTAGCTATGGACTGTGCTGCATCTGAGTTCTTCGACAAAGAAGCTGGCATCTACAACATGAAGGGCGAAGGTAAGACTTTCTCTTCTGAAGAGTTCAACCACTACCTAGCAGAGCTAGCTAGCAAGTTCCCTATCGTTTCTATCGAAGACGGTCTAGACGAGTCTGATTGGGATGGCTTCAAGCACCAAACTGAACTACTAGGTGACAAGCTTCAACTAGTAGGTGATGACCTGTTCGTAACTAACACTAAGATCCTAGCGAAAGGTATCGAAATGGGTGTTGCTAACTCTATCCTTATCAAGTTTAACCAAATCGGTTCTCTAACAGAGACTCTAGCTGCAATCAAGATGGCTAAAGACGCTGGCTACACTGCAGTAATCTCTCACCGTTCTGGCGAAACTGAAGATGCAACTATCGCAGACCTTGCGGTAGGTACAGCTGCAGGCCAAATCAAGACTGGTTCTATGAGCCGTTCTGACCGTGTTGCTAAGTACAACCAACTTATCCGCATCGAAGAAGCTCTAGGTGAAAAAGCACCTTACAACGGTCTTAAAGAAGTTAAAGGTCAATAATTCTTTTTGAATTAACTGATTTTGCTTTTAAACGCTCTACTTAGGTAGGGCGTTTTTTTTGGGGGTCAGAGTAAGTAAATGGGGTCAGAGTCATTCGACTCTGACCCCATTTACTTACTCTGACCCCAACATGCTTTCGCTGGTCGCGACAATCGGCAAAATATGGTATATATGCAGCAACAATCACGGATGTTGAGCACTATGCGAAGTTTTACCGCAGCCTTAGTTTTGATCTTAGCTTGGTTACAGTATTCACTGTGGTTCGGCACTAATGGCTATCAAGATTACGCCGAAGTAAGGCAAGAGATTGATGTGCAGCAAGCGGTGAATAACGAACTGCTCCAGCGCAATAATGAAATGTACGCCGAAATAGACGATTTGCGCCAAGGTTTGGACGCCATCGAAGAGCGTGCGCGTCACGAGCTAGGCATGATAAAGGAAGGGGAAACCTTTTACCGAATTATCGAAACGCCATAGAGTTTCCTCAAACCGTTGTGCTACCCCTCATTACATTAATTAAGAATTAGACATTTTCAGATGCCAGAAAATACGCTCTCAATCGTTGCTATCGTGCCCGCCGCTGGTGTGGGAAGTCGTATGCAAGCGGATCGACCTAAGCAGTATCTAACTCTACAAAATAAAACTATTTTGGAGCACACCGTGCACCAGTTGTTGGCTCACCCATTAATTCATCGGGTGATAATCGCGCTGAGTGAACAAGATCCTTACTTCGATTCACTGCCACTGTCTAACGATCCACGCGTCACACGAGTGTGCGGTGGCAAAGAAAGAGCGGACTCAGTACTATCGGGACTTAATGCAGTTGTAGAGCCACACAATACCTTTGCGCTGGTACACGATGCTGCACGACCTAATGTGTCACATCAGGACATCTCTCGCTTAATCGATACCGGTGTAAAGCATCCCGTGGGTGCGATTTTGGCTTCGCCTGTAAAAGACACTATGAAGCGAAGTAATATGTCAGGAGAGATCACTCAAACGGTGGACCGAGAAAAACTGTGGCACGCGCTTACTCCACAGCTTTTTAATGCCGAGCAGTTAAAAATGGCATTAGAGCATGGGCTAAAAACCGGGGCGGTAATTACTGATGAAGCATCTGCAATGGAGAATATCGACCGTTTTCCAAGCATTGTTGCGGGGCGCTCTGATAACATCAAGGTGACCTCACCAGAAGATTTAGAATTAATGACTTTTTACTTAAGCAAGCGAGACTTTCAGGAGACGACAGATGTTTAGAATTGGGCACGGCTTTGATGTTCACAAATTTGGTGGAGACGGCCCAGTGATAATTGGCGGTGTTTCTATTCCTTATGAGTTGGGCTTAGTGGCTCACTCCGACGGTGATGTTGCTTTGCATGCACTAGCAGATGCTCTACTGGGAGCGATCGCCGCAGGTGATATAGGTCACCACTTTCCGGATACCGATGATGAGTGGAAAGGCGCAAACAGTCGTGACTTGCTAAAAGAAGTATACCGACAAGTAAGACTTAAAGGTTATTGCCTAGTCAATGCAGATGTAACGATTATGGCTCAGGCCCCTAAAATGGCGCCACATATACAAGCTATGCGCAAAGCGATTTCTGAAGATTTGTGCAGTGAGTTAGACGCAATTAATGTAAAAGCCACGACCACCGAGAAACTCGGGTTTGTGGGTCGAAAAGAGGGCATTGCTGCTGAAGCGGTTGTTCTTATTCAAAAGGAGAGCATCTAATGTCTACTGAGATCGAATGGCCTTATCTATACGGTGCGCCTAAAGCCAACGCCACCATAAAAGGTGCCCCTGAGCATTTCAAAGTCGATGAGCTATTAAGCTTTGAGTTAACCGGTGAAGGTGAGCATGTCTTACTTCGAATCGAAAAAACCGGTGAAAATACCAGTTTTGTGGCGAACGAACTAGCGAGATTCTGCGGGGTTAAAACCAAAGATGTCTCTTGGGCAGGCCTTAAAGATCGTCATGCAGTCACGCAGCAGTGGTTCAGTATCCATTTACCAAAACACGAATTGGACTTTGCCGATTTTGAAAAGCTTTACCCAAGCGTCAAAATCCTTAAACAAACACGCCATAATAAGAAGCTTCGCCCAGGTGATAACAGCGGCAATCAGTTTTCGATTGTGCTTACCAATGTTTCAGACGTTGACGACGTCGAAGAGCGACTTAAAAAAGTGGTTGAAAATGGTGTCCCTAATTATTTTGGTGAGCAAAGATTCGGGCGTGATCGCAACAATGTCACAGAAGCCGCTCGTTGGGGGCGTGATAATGTTCGCACTCGTAACCAAAACAAGCGCAGCTTATATCTTTCTGCAGCTCGTTCATGGATCTTTAATCAGATTGTGGCTGAGAGAATAAAACAAAACTGTTTTAATTCACCTGTTTTGGGAGACCTAGTTCAAATAGGTGATGAGCTTAGGTTGATCAATGAGCAGAATATTGGCAACGTTTCATCTGATCAGGGTGAGATTACCGCCGCGCTTGCGGGCGATAACGCATTGCCGACTGCGCAAGATGCTCTGCAACTGGAACAGGCACAGCTAGATAAAGAGCCCGATCTAATGGCGCTGATTCGTGGAAATCGTATGCGTCATGACCGCCGTGCAGTAATGCTTAAGCCAGAAAAATTTGAGTGGCAATGGCAAGGTAATGATCTCACGCTCAACTTTGAGCTCGATAGCGGCTGCTTTGCAACGACCATAGTGCGAGAGCTTGCATTAACAACCGAGCCTGAAAGACATTACCCAGATGCGACACAAGGAAAAAATTAGGTGAGAATACTACTGAGTAATGACGATGGTGTGCATGCTGAAGGTATCCGAACGTTAGCAAAGGAATTAGCCGATATCGCAGAGGTGACCATCGTTGCCCCTGATCGTAACCGCTCTGGCGCATCGAACTCTCTAACTCTAGAGACGCCACTGCGCGTGAGTGAGATTGAGCCGAATGTGTATTCAGTGCAAGGCACACCAACCGACTGTGTGCACTTTGCGCTTAATGAGTTGATGAAAGACGATTTACCCGACTTAGTGTTGGCAGGAATTAACCACGGCGCAAACCTTGGTGATGATACGCTTTATTCTGGCACAGTAGCTGCTGCGATGGAGGGACACTTCTTAGGAGTGCAATCCATCGCTTTTTCTTTGGTTGGTCACCAACATTTTGCGCAAGCAGCAAAAATTGCCAAGCAATTGGTTCAACATCATCAACAGAATCGAATTCCAACAAATCGTCTATTGAATGTGAATTTTCCAGACATTCATACGCTTTCAATTGAGGAGCTAGACATCACTCGCCTTGGGGCAAGGCATCACTCTGAAAGCATGATTAAACAACAAGATCCAAGAGGTCACGATATCTATTGGCTCGGCCCTCCAGGGAAAGAGCAAGATGCAGGGGAAGGTACAGACTTTTATGCTATTGAGCACAACCGTATTTCGATTACCCCGCTTCAAGTTGATCTCACGGCTCATGAATCACTTCCAAGTATGAAGCAGTGGATCCACGGGACAACTAACAGGGATGGAGAGTAGTTAATCGATGATGCCAAAAGTGAAAAGGCTTTTGCAGCAGCTCCAATCGATGGGAGTCGATGCACCTGAAGTGTTGGACGCTATAGCGACAGTGCCCAGAGAACAATTTTTATCTCAAGCAATGCAACATCAAGCCTGGGATAATAATGCGTTGCCAATTGGCAGCGGGCAAACCATCTCGCAACCCTATATTGTGGCGAAAATGACGCAACTGCTTGATCTTAATTACAGCAGTAAAATACTAGAGGTTGGGACTGGGTGTGGTTATCAGACGGCTGTTCTGTCTCAGTTGGTCGAGAAAGTGCATACCATCGAACGGATAAAAACCCTTCAATGGGACGCTAAGCGTCGACTCAAACAGCTTGATGTGTATAACGTAGCGTATAAACATGGAGATGGTTGGCAAGGTTGGGCAAGTAAAGCGCCCTTTGATGCCATCCTCGTGACCGCCGCGGCCGATGTTGTTCCGGAAGTTTTAGTAGAACAACTCAATGACGGCGGTAAAATGATCATACCGATTGGTACCGAACAACAGAGTTTGTATTTGATTGAAAAGTCTAATGGTACGGTGACTCACCAAATGATTGAGCCGGTTAAGTTTGTACCATTGGTTGCAGGAGAACTTGGCTAAGTGTTTCGTTTGTTATCCGTTATTATGATCACCTTACTGCTGGTTGCGTGCGCGCCAACGGGTAGTGGCGATCGTTATAAAACCGATGACAAAGGAACCTATAGAGGCAGTTACTACGTGGTTAACAAAGGTGACACGTTGTACTACATCTCCTACATCACCGATAAAGATGTGAATACCCTTGTCGCACTTAACGGACTTAAGCCGCCTTACACCATAAAGCCAGGACAAAGAATTAAGTTGTGGTCTCGCTCTTATAATCCAGTGCCTTATGCTGGTACTGGATCGGGTGACAGTGCTTCCAAAACTGCAACAACTTCAACAAAAAACGAGACAAAAAACACCGCTGATGCAGCAGCCACTACAGCGGCAGTGGCAACGGCCTCAACCGCAAGTAGCGCGGGGGCTGGTGCTAGTTCTTCCCCATCTAGCACTACAACTAAAGTCGAACCGACAGCCAACAAAACTTCGACGCAAACGGTTGCACAGCAGCCGACAAAGGAGTATGTTGAAAATCAGAATATTAACAATTCTGCAAAGAGTACGTCATCTAGTAACAGTAATGTGGCGTCGTGGAAGTGGCCCACTAAAGGTCGTGTCGTAGACAAGTTCTCTAGTGGGGATCAAGGAAATAAAGGGATTGATATCGCAGGCTCGCGCGGTCAATCGGTTGTTTCCACCGCTGATGGTAGTGTCGTCTATTCGGGAAGTGCGCTACGAGGTTACGGTAACTTAGTAATCGTAAAGCATAATGACAAATATTTAAGTGCATACGCCCATAACGATACGCTGTTAGTAAAAGAAGGGCAGAGTGTGAAAGCGGGACAAAAAATCGCGACTATGGGTAGCTCCGGTCGAACCGATGTCCGCCTACACTTTGAGATTCGATACCAAGGCAAGTCCGTCGATCCGATGAGATATTTGCCTTAAATTCAGCGACATAGAGAGTAGTAATGTCTTGCTGACTCGCCAGGGGAGGCGCTATGAGTACTAGCAACACAGCAACGAAAGTTAACGAAATCAACCAACCAGAACCTGAAGTTGTCATTGCGGCAATCGAAGAGACACCCGCAGCTGTCGAAACTAAAACAGTTAAAGAAGACTTTGACGACTCATCCAAAAACCTTGATGCCACACAGCTCTATTTAGGAGAAATTGGCTTCTCACCACTCCTTACTGCCGAGGAAGAAGTTTTATACGCACGTCGTGCATTACGCGGCGACGATGCAGCTCGCAAGCGCATGATCGAAAGTAACCTTCGATTGGTGGTTAAAATATCTCGTCGCTACTCAAATCGTGGCCTAGCACTGCTTGATCTTATTGAAGAGGGCAATTTAGGATTGATTCGAGCCGTAGAGAAATTTGACCCAGAGCGTGGCTTCCGTTTCTCAACTTACGCGACATGGTGGATACGACAGACTATTGAACGCGCACTCATGAACCAGACTAGAACCATTCGTCTGCCTATTCATGTGGTTAAAGAGTTAAACATATACCTGCGTACTGCACGTGAACTATCACAAAAATTGGATCACGAGCCGACTGCCGAAGAGATCGCACGACAACTAGACAAACCTGTCGAAGATGTCAGTAAAATGCTGCGATTGAACGAGCGTGTCAGTTCTGTTGATACCCCAATTGGCGGTGATGGTGATAAAGCACTGCTAGACATTATTCCCGATAATCACTCCGATCCTGAAGTCTCTACTCAAGACAGTGATATAAAGAGTTCACTGATCCAGTGGCTTGATGAACTTAACCCCAAACAGAAAGAAGTTTTGGCGCGTCGTTTTGGTCTGCTTGGTTATGAGCCTTCAACGTTGGAAGAGGTAGGGCGTGAGATTTCTCTTACTCGTGAACGTGTAAGACAGATCCAGGTAGAAGGCCTTAGAAGGTTAAGAGAAATAGTGATTAAACATGGCTTAAGCATGGAATCGTTGTTCGATATCGACAAAGAAGCTTAAGACAACCAATAAAAGTACTATTCATTGTAAAACGCCACTCCTTTTGGAGTGGCGTTTTTTTGTTAGTGGGTGAGTTTTTTTAAGCGATAGAGCTCATCTAAGGCTTGACGAGGTGTGAGTTCATCGGGGTCTATCGCTTGCAAGGCCACTTCTACTTCAGAAGGCTCTGGGATCAAGCTCAATTGATGCTCTTGCTTAACTGTGGCTCTGTTTGTTGGGGGCGATTGGGTTTCCAATTGGCTCAGTTTATTACGAGCATTACGGATAACGGCTTTAGGCACGCCTGCTAGCCCAGCAACAGCCAAACCATAAGACTTACTAGCGGCCCCTTCTTGAACAGCATGCATAAACGCAATATCTTCGCCATGTTCAATGGCATCTAGGTGCACATTGGCAAGGTTTGGTAACAAACCAGGCATATCGGTGAGCTCAAAGTAATGTGTGGCAAACAGGGTCATTGCGCCAAGTTTTTTGGCTAGCCATTCTGCGCTCGCCCACGCGAGAGAAAGTCCATCGTAAGTGCTTGTACCGCGTCCAATTTCATCCATAAGCACCAAACTATTGCTGGTGGCGTTGTGTAAGATGTTGGCCGTTTCAGTCATTTCGACCATGAATGTCGACCGACCAGAAGCAAGATCGTCAGAGGCGCCAATACGGGTAAAGATGCGATCTAGGATACCCATGCTGGCACTCTCTGCTGGGACGAAAGAGCCGATGTGAGCCAGCAATGCAATAAGTGCCGTCTGACGCATGTAGGTCGACTTACCTCCCATGTTTGGGCCAGTAATAATCAGCATCTTTCGCGTTGAGTGAAGCGATACAGGGTTGGCAATAAAAGGCTCATCCAACACATGCTCGACAACCGGATGACGGCCACCACTGATGTTAATCTGAGGTGTATCTACAAATTCAGGACGACAATAGTCGAGTGATTCTGCGCGTTCAGCGAGGTTTTGCAAAACATCGAGTTGAGACAACGCCGACGCAAGGATCTGTAATTGCTCAATGCTAGGCATGATGAGATCAAACAGCTCTTCCCACAGCTTCTTTTCGACTGCCAGCGCCTTGGATTTTGAACTCAACACTTTATCTTCATGCTCTTTGAGCTCAGGGATAATGTAACGCTCTGCGTTTTTGAGTGTTTGTCTGCGCACATAGTGCGCAGGCACAAGGTGGCTCTGGCCGCGGCTTACTTGAATAAAAAAGCCGTGCACTGCGTTATAACCAACCTTTAGAGTATCGATACCGTGTCGGTCACGCTCATCGGCTTCTAACTTCTCAAGATACTCAGTGGCACCGTCAGCAAGAGCGCGCCACTCGTCCAACTCGGCATTGTAGCCGGTTGCGATGACGCCACCGTCGCGGATCACCACTGGAGGGTTATCTTTTATAGCCCTATTGAGCAGGTCAAACAACTCGTCCAAAGGTGAGGATTGCTCGCGAAGTGCCTGCAAATAAGCATCGGATGCCGGTTCTAAGATTGCTGAAAGGTTAGGTAGCTCTTCCAATGCGGTTCTCAAGCGAGAGAGATCGCGTGGTCTTGCTGATCGAATGGCTAAGCGAGCGATAATACGTTCAATGTCGCCAATCTGCTTGAGAGATGGGTTAATCTCGTCAAACATCGCCGACTCTTTAATTTCTGATACTGCATTAAGGCGTTGGTTGATTTCCGAAATCGAGCGTGTCGGCTGATGTATCCAGCGCTTAAGCATTCGGCTGCCCATTGCCGTAGCGGTTTTGTCTAAGACTTCGGCTAGAGTGTTATCGGTTCCTCCAGCGAGGTTTTGAGTAAGCTCAAGGTTGCGACGCGTGGCCGCGTCGAGGATCACTGAATGATCTTGGCTGTCGACCGTGATACTGCGGATATGCGGTAAAGCAGTGCGCTGAGTATCTTTGACATACTGTATTAAGCAGCCTGCTGCGCATAAACCAAATGTGGATTGCTCAACGCCAAAGCCCACTAAATCTTTTGTGCCAAACTGCTGGTTAAGTTGTTGTTTTGCTGTGTCGAGATCAAACTCCCAAATCGGGCGTCGTCGATTACCGTTGCGCGACTCAAACAGTTGTACAGCTTCAAAGTCTTCAGCAAACAGCAGCTCTTTAGGAGAGGTACGCTGCAACTCAGCTTGCATGGCCTCCAACGTTGCTGGTTCGCATAATAAAAATCGGCCAGATGTAATATCTAGTGTCGAATACCCGAATTTGTCACCTTGTTGATAAATTGCCGCAATTAGGTTGTCACTGCGTTCATTTAATAAGGCTTCGTCCGTGACTGTACCAGGGGTTACTATGCGTACGACTTTACGATCGACAGGACCTTTACTGGTTGCAGGGTCACCCACTTGCTCGCATATAGCGACGGACTCGCCAAGTTGAACAAGCTTAGCAAGATACCCTTCAACAGCATGAAATGGGACACCAGCCATCGGAATCGGCTCTCCGGCTGAGGCGCCTCGTTTAGTCAGCGATATATCGAGTAGTTGTGACGCTCGTTTTGCGTCATCGTAGAAGAGTTCGTAAAAATCACCCATGCGATAAAACAGCAGAATATCGGGGTTCTCTGCCTTAAGTTTTAAGTACTGTTGCATCATTGGCGTATGTTTTGGTGCAGAGGTCACGAATCTTACCTATTGTCACTTTACTGGAAACGGTTGGCGCTTAGGATACGTGAATCAACGCACCACGAAAAGAGAGCACTTCATGGTTAAAGATAATTTGATTGCAGAATTTGCCACCGTCATGTTGGAAACAGGCCATGTACTTGTTACTGCCGAGAGCTGTACTGCTGGTGGTATTGCAAACTGGGTCACTGACATTTCAGGCAGTTCGGCATTTTTGGACCGAGGGTATGTGACTTATAGCAATCGAGCCAAAATCGATATGCTTGATGTGACGGCACAAACATTGGCTACCTACGGTGCTGTGAGTGAGCAGACCGCAAAAGAGATGGTACAAGGCGCTCTTAAAAATAGCCAAGCTTCGGTTGCGATTTCGGTAACGGGTATCGCAGGGCCAACTGGCGCGGTAGATGGCAAGCCAGTGGGCACGGTCTGTTTTGGTATTCAAATACAAGGTCATGAACCCCAAATTACTACCCAACACTTTGACGGGGACCGACGCTCGGTTCGTGAACAATCCATTGTCTTTGCCCTGCAATGGATAATGCAAAGTGTGAAAAAATAATTAATTTTTTATACAGGTATAGACACTGTATGAATTACCAGTATAATTCAATTCATAAACAGTACAGTTTGACACGATTTAAGAGGACGCAATGGACGACAACAAGCAAAAGGCACTAGCCGCAGCCCTAGGACAGATCGAAAAGCAATTTGGTAAAGGTTCGATCATGCGTCTTGGTGACAACCGCTCAATGGATGTAGAAACCATTTCTACTGGTTCATTGTCACTTGATATTGCACTTGGTGCTGGTGGTCTACCTATGGGCCGTATTGTTGAAGTGTACGGGCCAGAGTCGTCAGGTAAAACTACATTGACGCTTGAACTGATCGCAGCGGCGCAACGCGCTGGCAAAACCTGTGCATTCATCGATGCAGAACACGCTCTAGATCCTGTCTACGCAGAAAAACTCGGTGTTAATATCGAAGAGTTACTGGTTTCACAACCCGATACTGGTGAGCAAGCGTTAGAGATTTGTGACGCTCTTGCACGTTCAGGCGCAGTAGACGTAATGGTTGTCGACTCTGTTGCGGCACTGACACCTAAAGCCGAAATCGAAGGTGAAATGGGTGATAGTCACATGGGTCTTCAAGCACGTATGCTTTCTCAAGCGATGCGTAAGCTGACGGGTAACCTAAAACAGTCAAACTGTATGTGTATCTTTATCAACCAGATCCGTATGAAAATTGGCGTTATGTTCGGTAACCCTGAAACAACTACTGGTGGTAATGCACTTAAGTTTTACGCCTCAGTTCGTCTTGATATCCGCCGCACAGGCTCAATTAAAGAAGGCGACGAAATCGTTGGTAACGAGACTCGTATTAAAGTGGTTAAGAACAAGATTGCAGCACCATTTAAGCAAGCTGAAACTCAGATCATGTATGGTCTAGGTTTTAACCGTGAAGGTGAGCTTGTGGATCTTGGTGTGAAGCACAAGTTGGTTGAAAAAGCAGGTGCTTGGTACAGCTACAATGGTGACAAGATTGGTCAAGGTAAAGCGAATGCGGGTCGTTTTTTACGTGAGAACCCAGCAGTAGCGACTGAAATTGATACCGGACTTCGTGAGATGTTGCTTTCTACAGCAACAGCTGAAGAAGCGGAAGTAGAAGACGAGCTTTAAAAACAAACACTTAAATAAGCCCCGTCTTTTGACGGGGCTTATTTTTTTGTAGAGCGCTAACAATGTCGTATGCATTTAAACATCACTCACGGTGTGAATTGCAGTAACCTCGACATTATTGACGCGCAGACATGAGTCAAAACTCTCAGCATGGAGGCGATTACCGATGAATTACTCTTCTCGATCACCCTACACCCCTAAAGTAGACGCTAAATCCGCGGCAATTCAATTGTTGAGTCGACGTGATCATGGTGAATATGAATTACGCCAAAAAATGCTGAATAAAGGATACCCACTTGCAGATATCGATAACGCGCTGCATTTCTGTATTGAACACCGCTATTTAGATGATGAACGATTCGCTAAAAGCCAAGTAAGGCAGCATATATACAAGGGGCATGGCAAACGACGTATCTTACAAGACTTGAGTTTAAAAAAGGTATCGGAGTCTATCGCATTGCGTGCGTTAGAAGAGGAAGGTGTCGACTGGTTTGAATTAGCCAAAGAGACCGCGGATAAACGATTTAAAGGCCAAAAAAGCACAGACACCAAAGAGTACGCCAAACAAGTGCGCTTTTTACAGTATCGAGGGTTTGATTTTGACGAAATCAAGTACGCGATAGACTGTTTGGGGAGTATTCAGCACTAGTCGATTGTTATCGCTTGCTTTACAATGGGCAAAATTTTCACACCCAAATTTCAGGTAAAGCTGCATGTACATGAGCACTGACGAGGTTCGCAACGCGTTCCTTAAGTTTTTCGAGAGCAAAGGCCACCAGATCGTAGACTCTTCTTCTCTGGTTCCTCACAACGATCCTACTCTATTGTTCACCAACGCAGGGATGAACCAGTTTAAAGACTGCTTCCTTGGGTTGGAAAAGCGTGGTTACACTCGCGCCACCACTGCCCAACGTTGTGTACGTGCCGGTGGTAAACACAATGACCTCGAAAATGTTGGCTTTACTGCACGCCACCACACTTTCTTTGAAATGCTAGGTAACTTCAGCTTTGGTGATTACTTCAAAGAAGATGCCATCAATTTTGCGTGGGAGTTTCTAACTCAAGTTCTGCAACTGCCTCAAGATAAGCTGCTTGTGACAGTTTATGAAACCGATGACGAAGCGTTCGATATCTGGAATAAGCAAATTGGTGTTCCAGCCGATCGAATCGTACGTATTGGCGACAAAAAAGGTGGCAAGCCATACGAGTCAGATAACTTCTGGCAGATGGGTGATACGGGGCCATGTGGACCGTGTACTGAAATCTTTTACGATCACGGTGAACACATCTGGGGTGGCCGACCTGGTACACCAGAAGAAGACGGTGATCGCTTCATCGAAATTTGGAACAACGTTTTCATGCAGTTTAACCGTCATGCTGATGGCACTATGGAGCCTCTTCCAAAGCCTTCTGTTGATACGGGCATGGGTATTGAGCGTATCTCTGCCATTATGCAGGGCGTGCACTCAAACTATGAAATCGACGTATTCCAAACCCTAATCAAAGCAGCTTCTGAAGTCGTTGGCTACGACGACCTAAGCAACCAGTCGCTACGAGTAATTGCTGATCACATCCGTTCTTGTGCATTCCTAATTGTTGATGGTGTTATGCCGTCAAACGAAGGCCGTGGTTACGTACTTCGCCGTATTATTCGTCGTGCAGTGCGACACGGTAACAAGCTGGGTGCCAAAGGCCTTTTCTTCCACAAGTTGGTGGGCGTTCTAATTGAAGTGATGGGAACTGCTGGCCTTGAGCTGCAAAAACAACGTGCCATCGTTGAAAAAGTATTGCGAATCGAAGAAGAAAACTTTAGTCGTACGCTAGAGCGCGGTATGTCAATTCTAAACGATGCACTCGATAATCTAGAGGGTGATGTACTTGACGGTGAAACCGTGTTTAAACTTTACGACACCTACGGTTTCCCAGCGGATCTTACCAACGACGTCGCACGTGAGCGAAAGCTGACTATCGACGAAGCTGGCTTTGAGCAAGCGATGGAAGCGCAGCGTGCGCGTGCTAGAGAAGCGGGTCAGTTTGGTACGGACTACAACGCATCAATTAAAACCGATGCTGAATCTGAGTTTTGTGGTTATAACACTGCAAAAGGTGAAAGTATCATTTCTGTTCTTTTTAAAGACGGTGAAGAAGTTCAAAACCTGTCCGCTGGTGACCATGCAATAGCTATCTTAGCTGATACGCCTTTCTATGCAGAATCTGGCGGCCAATGTGGTGATGCAGGCCTATTGATCACTGAGTCTGGTGAGTTTGTTGTTGAAGATACACAAAAACTGGGTAACGCCATTGCTCATTACGGCTCTCTAAAACAGGGTGTTATCGCAGTAGGCGACGCAACGACCGCTCAAGTTGATGAAGCGCGCCGCGCCGCAATATCTCTTAACCACTCTGCGACTCACTTGCTGCACGCTGCACTTCGCAAAGTTTTGGGCGAGCACGTGAATCAAAAAGGCTCACTGGTTAAGGCAGAAAACTTACGTTTTGACTTCTCTCACCTTGAGGCAATGACCAAGCAAGAGATCAAACAAGTTGAGCGTTTGGTGAATAGTGAAATCCGCCGCAACCACACTATCCAGACCGACATCATGGACATAGAATCGGCCAAGCAAAAAGGTGCAATGGCACTGTTTGGCGAAAAATACGATGATGAAGTTCGCGTACTGTCTATGGGCGAGTTTTCGACAGAATTGTGTGGTGGTATACACGCTAGTGCTACCGGTGATATTGGTTTATTCAAAATCACACAAGAAGGTGGTATTGCTGCAGGTGTTCGCCGTATTGAAGCGGTCACGGCTGATGCAGCGCTAGATGCAATCGACACTCAAGTGAAGCAGTTCCAAACTCAGATCACTGATGCGGGCAAAAAAGCCAAATCACTTGAAAAAGAAATCTCTGCACTAAAAGAGAAAATTGCAGTAGCAGAAAGTGCCAATATCATGGGTAAAGTGACCGAAGTGAATGGCGTTAAAGTCCTTATTGCTGGTCTTGAAGGTGCGGATCCTAAGAATCTTAAGACCATGGTTGATGACATCAAGAACCAAGTGGGCACAGGCATCGTTTTGCTGGCGAACATTAGTGATGAGAAAATCAGCCTAGTGGCAGGTGTGACTAAAGATCTTACTGGCAAAGTCAAAGCGGGTGATTTGGTGAACTTCGTGGCCAAACAAGTTGGTGGTAAAGGTGGCGGTCGTCCAGATCTTGCACAGGCAGGCGGGACAGACATCGCAGCACTGCCACAGGCTGTCGAGCAAGTGAAAGCTTGGCTGGAAGAGCGCTTGTAAAAATTACTTGCCCCGTATGTAAATATGAATAGAATAGCGCCTCGTTCACATGACGTGGCGCAAAATCATTCAGGAAACCAAGTTGTAGTATTGAGTTTTACTCAGTAGCACACTTGGTTTTATTTTTTTCTAAATTTGGAGTAGTCGCACCAACAGGTGAGGCTAAATGATAGTAGTTAAGGCAATACAGTGACAGATTCGATTATCGTACAGAAGTTTGGTGGCACCTCAGTAGGCTCTATCGACCGCATTAGAGCGGTGGCAGAGCAGGTTATTAAAACCAAAGAACATGGGCATTCCGTAGTAGTCGTTGTTTCAGCGATGTCGGGAGAAACCAATCGTCTTCAGGTACTCGCCAATCAAGTCGATACCTTACCTTCTTCTCGAGAATTGGATGTCCTACTGTCTGCTGGTGAGCAGGTGTCTATGTCGCTTCTAGCGATGACGCTACAAAAGTTAGGACACGATGCTGTCTCGCTAACTGGATGGCAAGCGGGTATTCAAACCGATGAAAAGCACGCTCAAGCGCGCATCATTGGTATTAATACCGACGCTATTAATCAGCAACTTCAATTAGGAAAAATCGTCATTGTAGCGGGATTCCAAGGCATCACTGAACAAGGCAATATTTCGACTTTAGGCCGTGGCGGATCAGATACGACTGCCGTGACTTTAGCCGGTTATCTTGGTGCCAAAGAGTGCCAAATCTACACCGATGTGGATGGCGTCTACAGTTGCGACCCAAGGGTCGTCACTGCTGCGCGCAAACTCGACACTATTGGTTTTCAAGATATGATTGATATGGCCAAATATGGTGCAAAAGTATTGCACCTCCCTTGTGTCGAGTTTGCAGAGCAACATAACCTGCCTATTCGCGTATTGTCGTCGTTCTCTCCTTTGCAAGGAACTTTAGTGAAGGCTCAAGAGTCGAGTGGGGGCGTTGTAGGGGTTGCATTGCGTCGCAACCTGATGCAGATAACGTCCAACAATGAAACCATTGATAAATTGGTTGCGCAGTGTAACGAACAAGAGTTAGAAGTGTTTAGAGTACTGTCGAAAGATCAAAGTGGTGTGGTGGTGTCTCAAGTGGATCTTGCTAAACTCATGCAAGTTATTCATGAAGAAGCCGTTCATATTGACGACGTGTGTTCAGTGTCGCTAATTGGACGTTCCAATTTGAGCAGTATTCAAGCATTGGAGGCTCTGTTGGCCGAAGATGACATTGAAATTGTTTCTCACTCTTTATGTGAGAGACATACAATGATGCTTCTCGCACCGGAATACCTTGATAAAGCAGCAAATATCATTCACGATGTGTATGTGGATCAAAATGAGTTACTTTCAGTGTCAAAACGACGAGTTTCGTAACAAGTCGCTTTGCCTTTAGACCTTTTTGTTGAATAATAGAAATAATGCCGTGAATACAATTGCAAGGAGCATAGAATGTTAATTTTGACTCGCCGTGTTGGCGAAACATTGATGATTGGTGATGAAGTTACCGTTACCGTTTTGGGTGTTAAAGGCAACCAAGTACGTATTGGCGTAAACGCACCAAAAGAAGTATCTGTGCACCGTGAAGAAATTTACATGCGCATTCAAGCTGAAAAAGGCAACGGTAACGTAGCACCAAGCAGCTTCTAAGAAAAAGCCAGCATTCGCTGGCTTTTTTTGATCTAAAGTCGAGAAAAAACAGCGCGCTTTATCATCTAAAACAGCGCTTTTTACACGCTTTGGTCGATTACTGTGCTATCGCACAGTATTTCGTGTATTTTCCCAAAATTTTGTTTGACATATTTCGCCCAAATCGTAATATGTGCGTCCGCAAGATGGTGAGGTGGCCGAGAGGCTGAAGGCGCTCCCCTGCTAAGGGAGTATACGGTTTGTAGCCGTATCGAGGGTTCGAATCCCTCCCTCACCGCCATTCTTGTGGAAGCTAAAAGCAATAGCTTATAGCAAAATGCGCGCTCGTAGCTCAGCTGGATAGAGTACCTGGCTACGAACCAGGCGGTCGAAGGTTCGAATCCTTCCGAGCGCGCCATTCTTTGTTTCAAAGCAGAGAATAACAATGTGGTGAGGTGGCCGAGAGGCTGAAGGCGCTCCCCTGCTAAGGGAGTATACGGTTTGTAGCCGTATCGAGGGTTCGAATCCCTCCCTCACCGCCATTAATTTGCTGCGAAAATAGTTGGCCAAAGGGTCAATTTTTTTGTTTCTAAATTAGTGAAATGTGATATATTTCACACGCTTTAAAATTGCGCGCTCGTAGCTCAGCTGGATAGAGTACCTGGCTACGAACCAGGCGGTCGAAGGTTCGAATCCTTCCGAGCGCGCCATACATTTTTTTGCTGAAATAGACGATCATTAAATAGAATTCTGCGCGCTCGTAGCTCAGCTGGATAGAGTACCTGGCTACGAACCAGGCGGTCGAAGGTTCGAATCCTTCCGAGCGCGCCATCTTTCTTTTAGTGAATACGTCGATAGATAGAATATTGCGCGCTCGTAGCTCAGCTGGATAGAGTACCTGGCTACGAACCAGGCGGTCGAAGGTTCGAATCCTTCCGAGCGCGCCATCTTTTCTTTCAGTAAAATACATCGATAGACAGAATATTGCGCGCTCGTAGCTCAGCTGGATAGAGTACCTGGCTACGAACCAGGCGGTCGAAGGTTCGAATCCTTCCGAGCGCGCCATCTTCCCTTTCAATAGGCACATCGATACACAGAACATTGCGCGCTCGTAGCTCAGCTGGATAGAGTACCTGGCTACGAACCAGGCGGTCGAAGGTTCGAATCCTTCCGAGCGCGCCATTATTAAGAAACCCCGTAATTACACTGAGTAATACGGGGTTTTTTAACATTTCTGCATCATATTCGCATACACCTCTATTACATCTTTCTGTTTTTTCTGCTTTTTTTGATGTGAGTCGATACTAGATTCGGATTTAGTTGATGGGCCTCATGTTACTTTGCGCTATTTAGTAGTATTTTTTTTAGTCAAAATAGTTAGTTCATAAACTACCGGACGCAATGACCGAGTAAAGTTGTGTTTTTGACGCTGTATTCAGAATAGATGACAGATGTTTGACAAGCTTCAAGCAAAAGACATAATCCTAGGTCTGTCGCTGTCTTGCTTACCAAGCAGCGGAATGTCAGGACGATGAGAAAGGACTCACAATGACAAATATTGGAAGCCAATTAGTGGATGCGGCAACTCTCATGCTTACCGGCATGCTGGTTGTGTTTGTATTCCTCTCCATACTGATTGTATTGGTGCAGCTGCTGTCGAAAATCGCTCCCAAAGAGGAAGTGGTAAGCGCACCCGTAAAACGTAATACCTCCACCAAAGCGAATAATCAAAATAGTTCGGACGTCGATCCGAAAACGGTGGCCGCTATATCTGCAGCTGTACATAAGTACCGTGCAACTTCAGCGAAGTAGAACAATTTAAAAGGAGTTAAGCCCATGTCTAAACCACTTGCTTTAACTGATGTCGTGCTTCGCGATGCTCATCAGTCTTTATTTGCAACCCGCATGCGTATTGAAGACATGCTACCTATTGCAGCCGAACTTGATAAAGTCGGTTACTGGTCTCTCGAAACTTGGGGAGGCGCTACTTTTGACTCTTGCATTCGCTTTTTAGGCGAAGATCCTTGGGAGCGCTTACGCGAGCTCAAAAAAGCAATGCCAAATACACCAATGCAAATGCTATTGCGTGGTCAAAACCTACTGGGTTACCGCCATTATGCTGATGATGTGGTTACAAAATTTGTAGAGCGTGCACACAGCAACGGAATGGACGTATTCCGTATTTTTGATGCAATGAACGACGTGCGTAACTTCCAAACTGCGGTAAAGGCAGCGGTCGACGTCGGTGCACATGCGCAAGGTACGTTATCGTACACGACAAGCCCTGTGCACAACGCTGACACTTGGGTCGATTTGGCTAAACGTTTAGAAGACTTAGGTTGCCACTCGCTGTGTATTAAGGATATGTCTGGTCTGCTGCGTCCGTACGAAGCGGAAGAGCTTATTACTCGTATTAAAGCGTCTTGTGATATTCCGCTTGCGTTGCATTGTCATGCGACCACTGGTCTTTCTACGGCAACAGCCGTTAAAGCCGTTGAAGCTGGTATTGATATTCTTGATACTGCAATTTCGTCAATGAGCTGTACGTACGGTCACACGCCAACGGAAACCGTTGTCGCTATGCTGCAAGAGACAGAACGTGACACCAACCTCAAGCTTGACCAAATTGAACCTATAGCGGCTTACTTCCGCGAAGTACGTAAGAAATACGCGAAGTGGGAAGGTGCGCTAAAAGGCGTTGATTCTCGAATCCTTATCGCTCAAGTTCCGGGCGGCATGTTAACTAACATGGAAGGCCAACTTAAAGAGCAAGGCGCGGCGGATCGCATTGATGAAGTGCTTGAAGAGATCCCTCGTGTTCGTGAGGATCTTGGTTTTATTCCACTGGTAACGCCGACCTCTCAAATTGTGGGTACTCAAGCGGTGATCAACGTCTTAACTGGCGAGCGCTATAAGAGCATCACTAAAGAGACTGCAGGGGTACTAAAAGGTGAATACGGTTCGGCTCCGGCTGCAGTTAACGCCGACTTACAAGCTAAAGTGCTAGACGGGAAAGAACCTATTACCTGTCGTCCTGCCGATTTGCTAGACGACGAGCTGGATGCATTGACCACTGAACTGCTAGAGAAGTCTAAAGCTGAAGGGATCTCTTTGGCCGAGGATACGGTTGATGATGTTTTGACTTACGCATTGTTCCCTCAAGTAGGTCTTAAGTTCCTGAAAAACCGTCACAACCCGGATGCCTTTGAACCGGCTCCAGGCAAAGAGCCTGTAGTTGAAGCACCTGTTGCGGCTCCAGCTAAAGGTGGTGTTGAAGCCTATTCCGTGAAAGTAGATGGTCAAGTTTACGATGTTGAAGTTGGGCCTCAAGGCGAAGTGACTTCTGTGGCTCCTGCTAAAGGTGCGTCACAAGCAGCGCCTGCGGCACCTGTTGCATCGTCAGCGGCATCCGAAGATGTTCCTGCGCCATTAGCCGGTAACATCTTTAAAGTGAATGTACAAACCGGTGAGGAAGTCGAAGAAGGCGATGTATTGCTTATCCTTGAAGCCATGAAGATGGAAACCGAAGTACGTGCATCACGAGGCGGTGTCGTACACGACTTACACGTTAAAGAAGGTGATGCTGTGAAAGTAGGCTCACCACTATTAAGCTTGGAGTAATAAGGCAATGGATGGATTACTGACACTTTGGTCAGAGACAGGGATTGCCAACTTTGAGTTTGGTCAGCTGTGTATGATTGCCGTGGGGTGTGGGCTCCTATTTTTGGCAATTCGTAAAGGGTTTGAACCTTTGCTGTTATTGCCGATTGGCTTTGGTGCCATTCTAGCCAATATCCCTAATGCTGGCTTTACAGAGCCAGGTGGTCTTCTGTACTACGTGTACGAAATGGGTATCTCGACGGGTGTATTCCCATTGCTCATTTTCATGGGCGTTGGTGCAATGACCGATTTTGGTGCCTTGATCGCTAACCCTAAAACACTCTGGTTAGGCGCAGCGGCTCAGTTTGGTATCTTTGCGACATTATTTGGCGCAATCTTGCTGAACTACATCCCAGGTATGGAATTTTCGATGCAAGATGCGTCGTCAATCGCCATCATTGGGGGGGCCGATGGTCCTACTGCAATATTCTTAGCCAGTAAGTTGTCACCTGATTTGCTCGGTGCTATTGCGGTTGCAGCATACAGCTACATGGCACTGGTTCCAATTATTCAGCCACCAATTATGAAGGCGCTGACTAATCCAGAAGAGCGTAAAATCAAGATGGCTCAGCTGCGTCATGTTGGTAAATTCGAGAAAATCATGTTCCCACTTGTAGTGTTGGTCATGACTATCTTGTTCTTACCGTCAGCGACGCCACTGGTCGGTATGTTCTGTTTGGGCAACCTTATGCGTGAAGCCGGTGTGGTTGATCGCCTATCAAAGACTGCGCAAAACGAGTTGATCAACATAGTGACCATCTTCTTGGGACTAGGTGTAGGCTCTAAACTTCAAGCTGACAAGTTCCTCAACGTTGAAACTTTGGGTATTTTGGGCTTAGGTGCAGTGGCATTCTCTATTGGTACTGCTACGGGTGTTCTTATGGCTAAACTACTGAATAAATACACCAAAGAAGACATCAACCCACTGATCGGCGCGGCTGGAGTTTCGGCTGTACCGATGGCGGCGCGCGTTGTAAATAAAGTTGGGCTGGAAGCAAATAACCAGAACTTCTTGTTGATGCACGCTATGGGACCTAACGTTGCTGGAGTATTAGGGTCAGCGGTGGCTGCAGGTATCTTGTTGGCAATCGTGGGCTAATACTGACACTACACTGATTGTTGAGTTAGTGTGTTGTAATAAAATGGTTTATAGTCAAAGAGGCGCATTTATGCGCCTCTTTTTTGTTTAGCCAATATGGAGCTCGATGCTATGCCAACCTCTTTTAAAGTCGTCATTCCCCAGTTTGGGCCAGCGGAAACCTTAGAAATTGTTGAAGCGGAACTTGCAGCACCAGCAGACAATGAGGTGCAAGTTGAAGGTATGTTTGCATCGATTAATCCTATCGATGTGAAGACGCGAGCCGGTCTTGGGTGGGCAGCACAAAGCAATAAAGACAATTTACCTTGGACGCCAGGTTACGACCTAGTCGGCAAAGTATTGGCTGTCGGTGACTCTGTATCAGGCTTTTCCATTGGCGATCATGTTGTCGGGTTCATAGGGTTTCCCCTCGAGGCGGGTGCTTATGCTCAGCGCCTCAATGTGGTGAGCCAAGAGCTTCTAAAAGTGCCAAACTCGATTACATTCGAAGCTGCAGCAGCACTACCTTTAGCCGGATTAACGGCGATGCAGGCGGTTCAAAAAGCCAGCATAGAGCCTGGTCAATCGGTTTTGATTCTAGGTGGAGCTGGCGGCGTGGGACATATTGCCGTTCAATTGGCCGTAGCAACAGGTGCCGATGTTTATACAACCTGTGGCGCAACTAATTTGGATTACATGGCAACACTCGGTGCGACCGCGATTAACTATCATGTTGCCCCCGCATCTCAGCAGCTACAGGGCATTGACGTGCTGATTGATCTGATTGGTGGCGACGTCGCACTTGATGCAATGAAATGCCTAAAATCAGGCTCGAGAGTCATCACTATTCCCACCATTACTGCCGATAAAATAAAGGCAGAGGCTGAAAACATCGGCGTAACCGCCGAAGGAATGCTTGTTGAGCCTAATACTGAACAACTTACGACGTTGCTTAATATGGTGGGTGACGGCTCGTTGAAAATTGACATTCAGACGGTCTTTTCGATGGCCGATGTCGTCAAGGCGCACCAGCAAGTTGAAACGGGGCATACACGCGGAAAAGTATTGTTAGATCTTAGTCACTAGTGGAAACGATATTTTCATGGATCGCTGAATGGTTTGCAGGATCCCCATTACTGATACTCTTTTGGACAGGTTTTTTAAGTGCCACATTATTACCAGGTGGTTCTGAGGCCGCTCTATTGGTTGCACTTAACCAGGCCTCTGAACCCTTGGTGGCCATTTTAGTTGCTGCAACTGTCGGGAATACGCTTGGTGGATTAACCAACTATTGGATTGGATTGTGGCTACCAAATCGAACTAGTCGCCAAAAAAACAGTCAAAAGGCTATACACTATATAGAGCGCTACGGCGTGTTTGCTTTACTTTTTAGTTGGTTGCCGGTTATTGGTGACCCACTTTGCCTTGCTGCAGGGTGGTTACGGCTAAAGTTTATACCCTGTGTGATCGCCATTGCCATAGGTAAAGCCCTACGGTATGCAACGATGGCCGCACTGTACTATGGGTTTTTTTGAGGGGAAAAGATGCAAAATAATTGGGTAAACAAACTGGCCACAAGTGTGACCATGCTTGGATTGGGTGCGATCTTGGTCGGATGCAGCAATCCGTCTTCTCAAGCACCGGTTGAAGAAGAAAAGCTTGGCTACACATTGGTCGAGCAAGTAGAGAAACAATCCAATGTTGCCTCAATTGCCTACTCCAAATATGTTCTCGACAACGGTTTAACCGTTATTTTAAGCCCTGATGATTCCGACCCATTGGTGCACGTCGATGTGACTTACCACGTCGGTTCGGCCCGTGAAGAGGTAGGGAAGTCAGGCTTTGCTCATTTCTTTGAGCATATGATGTTCCAAGGCTCTAAGCATGTTGGCGATCAAGAACATTTTAAGATCATTACTGAAGCCGGCGGTGATTTAAACGGCACCACCAACCGCGATCGAACAAATTACTACCAAACGGTTCCGTCTAACCAACTGGAAAAAGTGTTGTGGATGGAATCAGACAGAATGGGTTTTTTACTTGAGGCGGTCTCTCAGCGTAAGTTTGAAATCCAGCGAGACACTGTTAAAAATGAGCGTGCGCAAAACTATGACAATCGCCCATACGGCCTCACATGGGAAAAACTGGGCGAAGCGATGTACCCAGAAGGACACCCTTACTCGTGGCAAACCATCGGTTACGTTGAAGACTTAGATCGCGTCGATGTTAATGACCTAAAAGCGTTTTTCCTTCGCTGGTATGGCCCCAACAATGCGGTGTTGACTATTGGCGGCGACATTGATGAACAGCAAACGATGGAATGGATAAGTCAGTATTTTGGGTCGATCCCAGAAGGGCCAGCTGTAGAGTCTGCACCAAAACAGCCAGCTGTACTGCCTGAAGATCGATTTGTGACTTTAGAAGATCGAATCCGCCAACCGATGATGGTTATGGGGTGGCCTACCTCTTACCGCGGTGCTGACGATCAGCGCTCGCTAGAAGCATTGGCCACAATAGTAGGCAATGGTCGAAACAGTATTTTGTATCAAGAGTTGGTGAAAACCCAAAAAGCACTGAGTGCAGCGGCGTACAGTGATTGCTCAGAACTCGCTTGCAACTTCTATGTGGTAGTGATGGTCAATTCTGGCGATGAGGCAAACCTTGGGCCTATTTATGATCAAGTCTCTGACATTATGGAGAACTTTACCTTAGAGCAAGTAGAGCAAAGCCAACTAGACCAAATCGCCGGCTCAGCTAAAGCCAGCTCTATATTCTCGCTGCAAAGTGTGTCGGGTAAAGTCTCTATGCTTGCCTCAAACGAGACGTTTTATGGGCAACCAGATAGATTGCAGTCGAACTTAGAAGCGATTAATGCCGTTGATCAAGCGTCTGTGTATCAAAGCTATCTTACTTATGTCAAAGACAAGCCACGCGTGACGCTAAGCGTAGTGCCTAAGGGTGAGAGTCAATTGGCGGCCAGACCGGCTAACTTTGTCACGCCAGAACGCACATTGCCTGAATACCAAAAGGTGTCAGAAGATCAGCTTGATCTTCGAACTGCGGTGGATAATTTTGATCGCAGCGTGATGCCACAAGTGGGCACCGCTGTTAGCGTGACCTTACCCAAACTGTATCAGTTCCACACCGACAACGACGTAGAGGTGCTGGGCACTGTTTCAAGTGAAACGCCAACAGTGCTATTCCAATTACGGATGCCTGCAGGTAATCGTTATGCTGCAATTGGAAAAGAAGGCATTGCAGGCTTAACGGCATCAATGATGAGTGAAGGAACTCAATTGCGCGACAGTGAAGAGATACAAGCTCAACTCGATGGGTTGGGTAGTAGTGTGTCAATTCGCTCTGGGGAGTACACCACCAGCATCACTGTGTCGAGTTTGAGCGAGCATTTTGAAGAAACCCTAGATGTTGTCGAAGAGGCGCTCTTTAAACCTGCATTTAATGAATCAGATTTTGCCCGTATCAAACAGCAAGCCCTAGAAGGTTTGGTGTATGAACATCAAACGCCTTCTTGGTTGGCGTCTCAAGCAACTCGACAAGTGGCATTTGGTGATTCCTTTTACGCGCGCAGCAGCGACGGTACTAGCGACTCTGTTGCATCTTTAACCTTAGATGATGTGAAGCAGTTCTATGCACAACACTACTCACCGCACGGCGCACAAGTGCTGGTTGTCGGTGATATCAGTGAACGAGAGCTAAAGAAACAACTGCAACGATTTGAACGCTGGGAAGGGGAAACCGCCCCAATTTTACGTCGCAAAACTATCGATGCGCCAACAGGGCAATCTATCTATGTGGTTGATAAGCCTCGAGCTCCTCAAACCATAGTGCGATTAGTGCGCAATGGCATGCCGTTTGACGCCACAGGTGAGCTTTACCTTTCGCAATTGGCTAACTTTAATTTGGCAGGTAATTTTAACAGCCGCATAAATCAGAACCTTAGAGAAGACAAAGGGTACACCTATGGTGCCAGCGGCTACTTTGCAAGCAATCGAGAAGTGGGCATTGTTGTGTTTAATGCGCAAGTAAGGGCTGATTCAACAGTGGACTCGATTAAAGAGATACTGTTAGAACTTGAGCAATATTCGAGTCAAGGTATGACGGATGCAGAGCTAAACTTTATGCGTATGGCGGTAGGGCAACAAGACGCTCTAAAATATGAGACTCCGGGGCAGAAAGCTCAGCTTTTAAGTAGTATACTCACGTATAGCCTTGATTATGATTACTTAAATACAAGAAATCGTATTGCCGCAACCGTCGATAAACAGACGCTCGATGAGATGGCAGCAAAATGGTTTAACCCTGACGACTATCAAATTGTCGTTGTCGGGGATGCTGAATCATTGATCCCACAGCTCAAGGCGTTAAATATTCCGCTACAGCAACTTGAAATTGCACCATAGCGAACATATACAAAGGGGATGGGAAAATCCCCTTTGTTTTTTAGTGCCACACATTTTCGCAGTGGGCGAAGTGGGGACGGCGCATTTAAGGTAAGTGGTTACTGTTTTGACTGATTTTTCAACGCGGCTTCGTCGAGTAGCACGCAACAAGGACGCCTTTTTACACATAGGGCGCGGGGTAGAGCGTGAAACACTTCGCTATCAAGGTGATTGGAGCTTAGCCACTTCGCCACATCCAAAAGCCCTCGGTTCGGCGCTTACTCACCAGTGGATCACTACAGACTATTCTGAATCGTTACTGGAGTTTATTACCCCTGTTTCGCATGATGTGAATGAGCTTCTAGATCAATTAACCGATATTCACCACTTCACTCAAGCTCAATTAGGTGATGAAAAAATGTGGCCAATGTCGATGCCTTGCTACGTTGGTGCAGAAACTGATATTAATTTGGCGCAGTACGGACAGTCGAATAGCGGCAAAATGAAAACGCTTTACCGTGAAGGTCTGCGTAACCGCTACGGCAGTTTGATGCAGATTATCTCGGGTGTTCATTTCAACTTTTCATTCCCTCAAGCGTTTTGGGACGAATTGTTTGGTGAGCAAGATGCGCAGCAAAGACAAGGCTCTCAATCTGACGCATACTTTGGCGTGATCAGAAACTACTACCGTTTTGGGTGGTTGATCCCGTTCTTATTTGGCGCATCGCCAGCAATCTGTTCGTCGTTTTTAAACGGTCGTGAAACCGACTTAGAGTTTGAAGATCTAAATGGCACTCTCTACTTGCCCAAGGCAACGTCTTTGAGATTAAGTGATCTTGGTTACACCAACAGTGAGCAGAGCTCATTAAATATAGGCTTTAACTCGCTCGACCACTACTTGGATGGGTTGAATTCAGCCATTCGTGCACCCTCTGAGAAATTTGCCAAACTCGGCGTTAAAGTCGACGGTGAGTACAAGCAGTTGAACAGTAATGTTCTGCAAATCGAAAACGAACTTTATGCCCCCATCCGCCCTAAACGCGTTGCTCGTCACGGTGAAAAACCGTCAGAAGCGCTTGGCCGAGAAGGTGTCGAATATATTGAAGTACGCTCTCTTGACGTTAACCCTTACAGCTCAATCGGTATCAAAAAAGAGCAGATCCTGTTTTTGGATATATTCTTAACATGGTGCGCACTGAGCGATTCGGCGCCTATGGACGATTGCGAGCTCAACTGCTGGCGTGAGAACTGGAACTCGGTAATTGAGAAGGGTCGTGAGAAAGGCCTGATGCTGACGATTGGTTGTGAAGGCGAAAAACTTTCACTTCAAGAGTGGGCCAAACGCATATTTGTCGACTTTAAAGCCATCGCCATTGAGATGGATAACGCCAAAGGAGGTCACTTCTATAAAGAAGCGATCTCTAAATTTGAAACTTGGATCGACGATCCTGAGCTGACCATATCGGGTCAACTGCTTCGCGATATCAAGCTTCGTGGCGGCCAAACGACAGTGGGTTCACTGTTGGGTGAAGAGTATGCCAATTCTTATGCTAAACGAGAATTTAGGGTTTATAGTAACTGCACGTTTGAGCATGAACGAAAAGACTCTGAACTCAAACAGCAAAATATTGAAGCGGCGGATGATAAGGACTTTGATACCTTCCTCGCCGACTATTTTGATTACTTAAATCAATAGACTAAATAAACAGAATTGAATCGAAAACGTTGCCTAAAAGGGCAACCTAAAGGAGAGAAAGTCATGCCATTACTGGATAGCTTTACTGTAGATCATACACGCATGGCAGCCCCTGCGGTTCGCGTAGCAAAAACAATGCAGACCCCATCAGGCGATACCATCACTGTGTTCGATCTGCGTTTTACACAACCTAACGAGTCGCTATTGTCTGAGCGTGGAATTCACACTCTTGAGCACTTGTACGCAGGCTTCATGCGTGCGCACCTTAATGGTGACAGCGTTGAGATCATCGACATTTCACCTATGGGGTGTCGTACAGGCTTTTACATGAGCCTTATCGGTACTCCGACGGAACAACAGGTTGCGGACGCGTGGTTAGCGGCAATGCAAGATGTGCTAAAAGTCGAGAGCCAAAACAAGATCCCAGAGCTCAACGAATACCAATGCGGCACCGCAGCTATGCACTCGCTTGAAGAAGCAAAAGCCATTGCAGAAGATATTATTGCAAAGGGTGTAGGCGTAAATAGAAATGACGATTTAGCGCTGCCTGATTCTATGCTTAACGAGCTAAAAGTATAGCGATCAGTTCGAATCAAAAAAGGAGCCAAATGGCTCCTTTTTTATTGACTGGTTGGTTTAGCCTCGTTGAGGGTAGACCTTAACCATCTTGATTTTGTTTTCAGCAAACTCAACCACTTCCATAGGGTGGTTGGCAACTTCAATGCTCAAGTGGCTCTCGGGAATATCTTCGAGATGTTCAACAATCAATCCATTCAACGTACGGGGACCGTCTGTAGGCAGTGCCCACCCTAGTCCTTTGTTGATGTCGCGAATGTTAGTGCTGCCTTCGATTAGGAAGCTTCCGTCATTTTGAGGGGTGATCTCATCTGACAAACTTGGAGCGATCGAGGTTGTAAATTCACCCACAATCTCTTCTAAAATGTCTTCTAGTGTCACCAAACCGATGATGTCACCATATTCGTCAACCACTAAGCCAATGCGTTCTTTGTTACGCTGGAATTTGAGCAATTGAACATTCAGCGGTGTGGCTTCTGGAATAAAGTAGATCTCGTCAGCAGCTCTTAGTAGCGTTTCTTTGTTGAACTCGTTTTTCTCGAGCATTAGACGATAAGCCTCACGCAGCCTAAGCATGCCGACCACTTCATCTATTTGATCGCGATAGAGCACCACTCGACCATGCGGAGAGTGGGTCAGTTGGCGAACAATTGATTTCCAATCATCATTAATATCGATGCCGGTGATTTCGTTACGTGGGATCATTATGTCGTTCACTGTAACGTGCTCTAAATCCAGAATAGAAATGAGCATATCTTGGTGGCGACTTGGGATGAGGCTGCCTGCTTCATTCACCACGGTGCGCAACTCTTCCGAGCTTAAGTGCTCTTCAACGGTGTGAGCGGTACCTATGCCAATCAAACGCAAAAATCCATTGGTAATGGCATTAACCAAGATAACCAATGGAGACAGCAAACGCATAAGAACGCTGAGTACCACACTACTTGGAAACGCTACACGCTCAGGGTGAAGAGCGGCTAGAGTTTTTGGCGTGACCTCAGCAAAGACCAGCACCACCAAGGTGAGTAGACCGGTAGAAATAGCCACACCGGCATCACCATACAGGCGCATACCTAAAATGGTGGCGATGGCAGAAGCAAGAATATTAACGAGGTTATTGCCGATGAGAATGAGGCCGATGAGGCGGTCTGGGCGACCAAGCATCTTTTCAACTCGCTGAGCGCCTTTGTGGCCTTGCTTAGAGAGATGTTTTAAACGGTAACGGTTTAGAGACATCATGCCCGTTTCAGAGCCTGAGAAATAACCAGAAATTATGATTAATCCGGCAAGCAAGCCAAACAGAAGCTCGGTGGATATACTATCCAATGCAATGGTCCTTTGTGAGTCGAATTATGAGAGTCGATATGGTTAATTAATGACCTAATCGCTAGGCGCTGTCAATGATCTATTGGGGTTCTTGAGTGGTTATTCAATACGTTAAGTCAATAAAACTTCCCGCACGAATCGGCTGCCGAAGTACCCTAAAGTGAGGCATATCGCGCCAATTAGCGTCATCCAAGTGACTTTATTACCGCGCCAACCTTGTTTGAAATGTCCCCAAATCAATACGCTGTAAATGATCCATGCAGCGAATGAGAACAAAATTTTATGACCTTTTCCTGACGCGAAAATGTCTGGTACAAACAGAAGTCCCGTGACGAGTGTCACCGACAGTAATCCTGTGCCGACCAATATAAGGTTAAACAATTGACGCTCAACTTTAAGTAACGGTGGTAAGTTTGGATTAAGGGCTTGGGAGTTCTTGTGCTTGAGTTTGTAATCTAACCACGCCATCTGCAGCGCATAAAGTGCAGCGATCGTTAGCGTAGCATAGGAAAATAGGGCCATCGATACGTGAAAGACAATGCCAATTCGTCCTTCAAGGTGAGTGATGTAGTCAACAGGCAGCCAGGTCGCTGCAATTAGATTTAGAATGGAAAATCCATACGCAATTGGCAGCAAAAACCACAATTTGGTTTTTGGTATAGTAATTGTGAGCGCGCAGGAGATGATAAAACTGACCAATAAGGTCACATTCAGTAAGCCTAAGTTTTGCCCTTGGCCTTCAAATATTAACGACGCGGTCAACGCACCATGCGCAAGCAGTCCTACACCAGAAAGTGTCAGTGCTTTGGACATCGGGATACCTTTTTTATGCAACAATCCTGGTAGGATCACGGCCATAGCAAGGCTGTAAGCAACAATGGCTAATATGACTAGTAGTGCGTCCATATACTTTGATGAAAGAGTGTCAATTCCCTCATTATACACACAATTTGTTGCGAGTTGATGGCTTTACATACCCCAACTTCTCTCCAATTTTAGCTCTGAGGTTTTATTTTTGACCAATGCCCCCATTTACAACTGAGAGGATGGTCAGGTTAAGCGCTACTTATCATGGTGGTGTTCGGGTATACTTGTGCCAATTTATCGGATTTTAGAGCGAAACTTAGTATGTTTGAAAATTTGTCGGATCGCTTATCCAAATCGCTAAAAAACATTAGCGGCAAAGGTCGACTCACTGAAGACAATATTAAAGAGACCCTGCGTGAAGTGCGCATGGCCCTTTTGGAGGCAGACGTTGCCTTACCGGTTGTACGGGACTTCATTAAGCGTGTTAAAGAAGGTGCGGTAGGTGTAGAAGTACACAAATCACTCACACCTGGCCAAGAGTTCATTAAGATTGTTCAATCTGAACTTGAAGCCGTAATGGGGGAATCGAACGAAGCACTTGATTTAGCTGCGCAGCCGCCTGCGGTCGTATTGATGGCCGGTCTACAAGGTGCGGGTAAAACTACCAGTGTCGGTAAACTTGCGAAGCTCTTAACTGAGCGCGACAAGAAAAAAGTATTGGTTGTGTCTGCCGACGTCTATCGCCCTGCGGCGATAAAACAGTTGGAAACCTTAGCCAATGACGTCAATGTTGATTTCTTCCCTTCGTCTGCGGATCAAAAGCCGCTCGATATCGCTAATGCAGCGATAGATCACGCGAAAAAGAAATTTTACGACGTGTTGTTGGTGGATACCGCGGGTCGTTTAGCCATTGATGAAGAAATGATGGACGAGATCCAGCAGCTTCACAACGCGATCACGCCCGTAGAAACGTTGTTTGTTGTTGATGCAATGACGGGTCAAGATGCGGCAAATACCGCTAAAGCCTTTGGTGATGCTCTACCATTAACCGGTGTTATCTTAACCAAAGTCGATGGTGATGCCCGTGGTGGTGCTGCGCTGTCTGTTCGTCATATTACTGGCAAGCCGATTAAGTTTTTGGGTGTCGGTGAAAAGACCGACGCATTAGAAGCTTTCCACCCAGATCGTGTTGCCTCACGTATTCTTGGTATGGGTGACATGTTGTCACTGATTGAAGATCTGCAGCGTAATGTCGATACTCAATCCGCCGAAAAAATGGCTAAGAAGTTCAAAGAGAAAAAAGGCTTCGACTTAGAAGACTTCCGCGAACAACTTGGGCAGATGCAAAACATGGGCGGCATGATGGGCATGATGGATAAGCTCCCGGGTATGGGGAATTTACCAGACAATGTGAAAGATCAGGTCGACGACAAAATGTTTAAGCAGATGGAAGCGATGATCAGTTCCATGACCATGAAAGAGCGCAAGCGCCCAGAGATCATTAAAGGATCGCGTAAAAAGCGTATTGCAGCTGGTTCTGGTACTCAGGTTCAGGACGTCAACCGTATGCTGAAGCAGTTCACTCAAATGCAGAAAATGATGAAGAAGATGCAAAAAGGTGGCATGCGCGGCATGATGCGCAACATGCAAGGCATGATGGGTGGCATGGGCGGTATGGGTGGAATGGGCGGACCATTTGGTCGTTAATACACTCTAACGAATATCCATTTAGAAAAGCGCTAACTCGGTTAGCGCTTTTTTTATGCGGGTATGTACACCCAAAATGGACGCTTAGGCCTCGTTAGAGTTTTTGTTGCGATCAATGATGTCGGTTATTCGTTGTCGAAGCCAAAGGTGGGCCGGATCGTTGTCCATTTTATTCAGCCAGATCATGTAGTTATTAACAAGCTGATAGTTAAATGGAGGCGTCAGTATTTGTAGCTGTAATCGCTCGGCGTACTGCTCTGCCATAGACAATGGAACCACAGTTAAGCACTCCGATTGACTGGTCATTAACAAATTACTAAATAGAGAGCGTCCATGATACGAGACCTTGCGCTGACTCAGGTCGAGATCGGTAAAATGCGCGAGAGTGTGCATTTGTTTCCTAGTACGCTCCAGAACCGCATGAGTTTCTTGCAAATACTGCTCAACGGTTAAAGACCCATTAATGCGCGGGTGTTGATGACTGCAGACAATCGCAAACTGTCCCGAGTATAAGTTTTTGGACAAAATGTTGTGGTGTGTCGGCGGCACAATATCAATCATTAGATCGTATTGCTGTGTTTGCAATGAGTCGAAGACTCTTTGATCATCCGCTTTTTGATCAAACACCTTGAGTGTTAGATTTGGACATTGATTGTCGTGAAACTGCTCTAGCAACAACCCTTGAAGATGCTCAGGGGCGGTGATCACAAACTGCCGTGATGCGAGTTTAGGGTTAAACTCACCGAGTGAACTGTACACATTATTAAGCTCTTGAATAGGCAATTTAATCTGAGCATACAAATTATTGGCAAAGGTGGTTGGAACGACTCCGCGCCCCTTACGAATAAACAGTTCTTTCCCGATCTGTTTTTTTAGACGATTGATCGCGGTGCTGATCGTTGATTGGTTTGTATCCATATAATCCGCAGCGCGGCTAAAGCTTCCATGCTCCATGACTGCGGCAAACACAGCCAGCAGATTAAAGTTTGGTATATCGTTTCGCATTAACCTAATACTCTAATTGGAGTTATCTATCGTGAACACGATGGGTCATTTTCAACTCTACTCACCTATATGCACTTCATCAATATCTAAAGCTCAAAGTGACGATTTAATTGTTCGTTTGGCCTACGACTACAAGGCTCAATCTGTACATAGTGTCTCGCATTTTTCGACTTAATGATATCGTAAATACGATATATCAATATCGATACTAATCGTATTTGTATGTCATTGAAACAAGTAGGCTATGCCACAAATGATGAATACTTCTTACACAAGGTTCCGTTAATGAAAGCATTTCTTACACCTACTCGTCTAATGCTCGCTGTATCAAGCACCATAGCTCTGTCCGGTTGCATAAACTCACCCACCGTTGATGAAGCTACCTCTACCGTCGGGCATGAATTGCGCACCAGTTCAGCAGCTCAATATCAAAATGTTCAATTTGATGAACGCTACAATGATGGTGTGCTGTTTGAGCACGAATCAAACTTGTTCTGGGGACCGGGTGAGCGCATTAAAGTGCTGTCAAAAACCGGCGACTCACTGGCTTACACTCAAGAGTCTGAGCACGTACACCCAATATTGACTAAACATGGTCGCAAAATGGACCAAGCGATCATTCAAGTTGATCACAATGTTTACCTAGGTTACGGCTTTGGTCTTGATACTCCTGTGATGATTGAAGGTGACGACGGTATTATCATCGTTGATCCAGGTGAGTCAGTGCAAATGGCAGAATCAGTGAAACAGCAGTTCCGCGCTATCACCGACAAGCCAGTAAAAGCGATTATTTACTCTCACAACCACATTGACCACATTTCTGGCGTACGTGCTTGGGCGACAGACGAAGAAGTCGCATCGGGTGAAGTGCAGATTATTGCTCAAGAAGGTTTAACCGCAGCGGTTGCTAACTGGTCGTCTAACCTAGGAACGCTATTTGGTCATCGCACGTCTTACACCGGTGCCAAGCATGTAGAAGAGGGCGAGCACGGCACAGTAAACGATGGCCTAGGGCCCCGTTTCATGCAAGGTGATATCTCGTTTATCGAGCCGAACGTTGTATTTAAAGATAAGCTTGTAACCACCATTGCAGGCGTGAACTTAGAAATCGTCAACGTTCCTTCTGAGACCAAAGACGAAGTTGTGGTTTACTTGCCAGAACAAAAAATCCTGCATGCTGCAGAAGTTCTGCAAGGGGAAAACTTCCCTAACCTTCACACCATCCGCGGGACTAAATTCCGTGATCCTTCAATGTGGTTTAAAGGCATTGACGTGATGCGTGAGTTCGATACAGAAATAATGATCAACTCACACGGTCGCCCAGTAGAAGGTAAAGAAGCGGTATCTAACGTACTGACGGCTTACCGCGATGCGATTCAATACACGCACGATCAAACCATCCGTTACATGAATAAGGGTATGACCCCAGACGAGTTGGTGGAAGTTGTGAAACTACCGGATCACCTAGCATCACATCCATGGTTGGGTGAGCACTACGGTACTGTTGCTCATGCTGTACGCCAAATCTATGTGGGTTATAACGGCTTCTTCGAAGCGGATCCATGGCAGCTTGAGCCAATGTCATACGAGCAGCGCGCTAAAGCGTTCGTAGAAATCATGGGCGGTCGTGACAACATCATGACTACCGCACAAGCAGCTATTGATGCCGGTAACTATACCTTTGCAGCAGAAATTTTGTCGTACCCAATCACGGTAAATAAAGACGATATGGAAGCGCGCGAACTTAAAGCGGTCGCTTATAAGGCTTGGGCTGCAGAACAGGTTAATATCAACTGGCGAAACTGGGCACTCAATGCCGCAGCTGAGCTTGAAGGTACTCGTGACTTCTCTAACATGATCAGCTTTGCGTCTGTGGATGTAATGACCGCGCTGCCGAGCCAGCAAATCTTTGACATGATGACGTCAACGTTGATTGCTGAGAACACGCTTGATGTGAACATGATGCTGACGTATCGCTTCTCCGACACTAACGAAGCGTTCACCATCGAAATTCGCAACGGTATTGCTCAGCTACACATTGGCGACAACAGCCAAGCTGACGTGCAAATCGATACGACTCGAGATGTATTGAACCAAATCTTGCTAGCGGGTCCAAACGCTCAGCAGACTATTGGTCTTAACATGCAACAAGGTAACTTTTCGTTTGCCAACGGCGACATTCAGAAGTTTGGCTTATTCATGAGCTACTTTGATAAGCCAATGTCACCAGAACAGCTGATGCTAATTGTTCGCTAATAAAAGCAGCAAAAAAGCATGACGCACTAAGTATTAAAGGGATCATTTAACAATGATCCCTTTTTTATTGTTAATGGATAAGGACTGATACAACCATGACCAAAAAACTGCTGTTTTTATTACTCATGCTTCCAAGTATCGCGATAGCTTGCGGGTTGCATCAGAGTACTGGATTCTCAATGGTAACTTTACCTGGATCATTGGATGTTTTTGGCGCTGTTGTTGAGGCTCGCCAGCATGATCGTTTTAACAATCAGAACAAGCCAATTAACTTTCAGCTTTTTACAGTGCGTAGTCAGCTTTCAAAGGAGAGCAAAGATCAGCTTGAGTTTGTAGTGTTTGAAGCAATTCGGGGTCATGCAAGTGATGTGAATGGTACAAGTATTACCGGAAAAAATAGTGATATTACCCCTCAAGAACTGGTGGTGATCACGGAGTGGGATGTACTTGATGGCATCGCGAGTGGATCCATTAGTTTGTCAGAAGCAATAAAGAAAAATTGGATACGTTTACTCGGCCCTGTAGAGAAAAAGCAACAATTTTTACATTGGGTACGGCAGTGGCAATAAGCACCAAGGCGATTAGGTTATTGATAGCAAAAAGGGCAAGTACCTAGCACTCGCCCTTTCAATTAGTGTCGAACTAAGCTCAATTATGCCATTTGCGCATCTTCGACTTCGCTCAAGGTCGCTTGGCTTTCTGTTGCACCAAACAGTGGACGAAGGACGCTTTGGATTTCTTTATGACTTACTGTACCAATAAACTCACCATTTTCGATTACTGGGATAATCTTTGGACGGCTTACTTTAAGTGCACGAGCACGTTCTGAAAGAGTTCCTGTTGCTAAGCGAGTCGCGTAACCCATAGTAGATGTTGGGTAAAGCTGCTCTTTATCGATACATAGGTATTCGATGACCGCAGAGATATCTTGATTCGCATCGACAGTAATCAGTTCGTTGCTCATCACTTGTTCAACTTTTAAGTCGGTTGTTGCACGATAATCGGTGCACCACATTTCTACCATGACATCATGAATAGAGAAAAAGCCTACCAAGTTGCCCGATTGATTGATTACCGGAGCGCTGGTTTGGTTATTTTCATTCAACTTGTCGATAGCGACTGCTACGCGGCTGCCAGCAACAACAGTGATTGGAGTAGGGTTAAGGATTTCTTTAACAGTAACTGACATAGACATAGTGGCCTCCGAAGGCGAAAGTGATAGTGGAGTAATTTTTGTTGTTGGGGTTGTTGTTAGTGATGGGCGACGATAAACCACCCAGTTGGTCAATCCGACTAATACCGCACCGCCGACAATGTTGCCTAGTGTGACGGGAATGAGGTTAGCGACAATAAAGTGGCTTACATTGAGGTCTGTAAATTGACTTGCTTGCATACCGATGGACTGCCAAAAACTCGCAGGAGCAAATTCTACGATTGCAATGCCAAGTGGGACCATAAACATGTTGGCAATGCTGTGTTCAAAACCACTGCTAACAAATAGGCTGACAGGCAATAGCACCAATAGCGACTTTCCAAGTGCCGTTTTAGAACTAAACGTTAACCAAATCGCTAGACAAACTAAAAGGTTACAAAGCACACCAAGAATAAATGCCTCGGTGAAACTGTGGTGCAGTTTATGATCAGCGATTGATAGTGCATTCAGTCCCCACGCACCATCGTGAAGGTTGTAGAGACCGGCTCCAAACACCAAAAAGGCAAGTGTAATAGCGCCAACAAAGTTACCGACATAAGCTTTGCCCCAAAGGGAAAGCATTTGTCCCAGGTTTATCTGTTTATTCGCGAGTGATATGGCCGACAGTACTGAGCTTGTAAAAAGTTCCGCTCCGCAAAGTACGACCAACACAAGGCCTAGGCCAAACGCGATGCCGCCTACAAAGCGACTTAATCCCCAAGCTTCACCGCTGCTGCCAGTAGTGACGGTAATGTAAAACAAGAACGCAAGTCCGATAAATGCCCCCGCCATCACTGCTAACAGCAATGTTGTGGTTGTCGGCTTTTGCGATTTACCAAGCGCATACTGCTCGGCTTGTTCCATCATTTGCTTGGGAGTCAAGCAAAGCTCGTTTTGCACTGGTTGTGCGTCCATGACTCCTCCTGTAATGAATTAATAAATAATGAGTAATTTGTTGTTTTGTGTTCTACACCTCGACAACACAATCTAAATTACGGCAATTTTATGCAGATAAAAAATTGATAGTAATGAATGGATACATCAATAATATTGATGGGTCATTGCGATAGAGTTACCCTATTGGTAAAACTCAACGTAGGCGGCATAGATGCGATATTCTTTAAAACAATTGGCAGTGTTTGATGCTGTGGCCGAAACTGGCAGCGTAAGCCAAGCGGCAGAAAGACTGTGCTTAACACAATCGGCGACAAGCATGTCGCTCTCTCAATTAGAGAAGCTCCTAGGGCGACAACTGTTTGAACGTAATGGCAAACAGATGATGCTTTCGCACTGGGGAAAGTGGCTTAGGCCAAAAGCAAAGAAGTTGCTGCAAGACGCTCAACAGATAGAAATGGGCTTTCATGAGCAACATTTATTAAGTGGTGCGGTACAGTTACATGTTAGTCAGACACCAGCAGAACACTTGGTTCCGGATCTCATCAGTTTAATTGATACCTCCTTTCCTGAGATGCGAATTGACGTAGATGTGAAGAGTACCAAACACGTTATTGAAGATGTGTTGGACTATAAGTGTGACCTCGGGATCATAGAGGGGCGCTGCGATGAGCACCGTTTAGAGCAAGAGGTGTGGTGCCGCGATCACTTAACCGTTGTTGCTTCATCACACCACCCATTTGCTAACCTTGATCGGGTTACTTTGGCCCAATTGGAACAAGCGAAATGGGTGCTTCGAGAGCTCGGTTCGGGGACTCGCAAAATTTTTGATAGTACCATTCATCATTTAATAGATGATTTAGATGTGTGGCGCGAGTACGAGCACGTTCCGGTTATCCGCAGCTTGGTCGAAAATGGCTCTTACCTCACGTGCTTACCTTGGTTGGATGTAGAGCAGCATATTCAAGCAGGACGCTTGGCCAGTATCAATGTTCCTGAGTTAAAGATGGAGAGAATGCTCTCTTTTGTCTGGCGACGAGATATGGTGGACAATCCGCTGGTGGATTGTATTAAGCGTGAAGGCTTAAGAATGATGAAAGGCAAAGGCGTGTTGTAGTCTTGCTTGCCGTTAAATAAAAATAGCCGCGCAATTACGCGGCTATTTTAGCTTGATAAGGGATTTCAATTTTACTTATTGAAATCGCATGGACAGATCCATTGCTTTAAGGTGCTTGGTTAGTGCACCGACCGATACGTAATCGACTCCAGTTTGCGCGATATCACCTAACGTGCCTAAGGTAACGTTGCCAGAATTTTCTAACACTGCACGGCCTTGGTTTATCTCAACGGCATCGCGCATCATCTGCAACGTGAAATTATCCAGCATGACAATATCGGCGCCTGCATCTATGGCAACAGTCAACTCTTCTAGTGATTCAGTTTCGATCTCAATAGGTTTGCCAGGGGCCAACTCTTTGGCTTTGCTAATGGCTTCAACAATTCCACCGCAAGCAATAATGTGATTTTCTTTAATTAAGAACGCATCAAACACACCGATTCGATGATTATAGCCACCACCACATGCTACAGCGTATTTTAGTGCACTGCGCAGACCAGGGATGGTCTTGCGAGTATCTAAAAGCTTGCACTTTGTTCCTTCGAGCTCACGCACATACTCTGCGACAGTTGTTGCGCATCCAGATAGCGTTTGAATGAAGTTCATTGCATTACGCTCACCGGTTAATAATGTGCGCGCTGGGCCTCTTAAGGTACATAATGTTTGATTAGGTTCGACCTGATCGCCGTCGCTGACGTGCCACTCGATAGACACTTTTCCGCCCAGCTGTTTAAACACTTCATCGGCCCACATTTGTCCACAGAACACGCCATGCTCACGAGTGATGATGGTTGCAACTCCTTGCGTAGCTTCATCGATTAAGTTCGCTGTTATATCAACATTCGCGTCTAAAACCCCACCAAGATCTTCTCGCAATGTGTCGGTGACCGCTCTTGTTACCTCAGCGGGTAGGGCTTGTTTTAGGTAGTCTAATCGTGCATCGCTATCGTGAGTTTTGATCATTGTCGTTCTGGCCAAACAGGGTCATTAATTGAGTTGGGTCAAATTGTACTCCTGTGTAGAAACGGGAGCAAACCCTTTTGTTGACCGTGAAAGCACAATATGACGTCGACATATCGAGAAATTTGCGAGCTTGAGTATTTGCTCAATTCAATCACTTAGGCATGACCACTTTTTGGGTGGAACTTGCCATAACTGTTGTTGTCTTATTTTAAGTCCAAGTCGCTAACCTCATGATTTTATTGATCTGTGTCATTGAGGGAATGTATATGCCTCTGGTGAATGGTATGACCAATAGTTTTCCGTTTAATTTGTATAAGGTTTAAATTTTGTTAAGCCAGACCCCTTTTAATGATGTAAATCAATTTTTGGTGGACAAATTGGTTTTAAACATGGTATTTTTTGCCCGCACTTTAAATTGGTCATACCAATTTACAGGCAGAGAAATACGAATACTCATATAAAAGGACCCAAGGCAACGATGGCTTATCAACGGATTAGACAGCCCAAACTTTCAGACGTTATTGAGCAGGAACTTGAACGCTCAATACTTGAGGGCACTCTGTCTCCAGGCCAACAGTTACCACCAGAGCGCGAGTTGGCGAAACAATTCGATGTCTCTCGCCCGTCGATTAGAGAAGCGATTCAGCGACTAGAAGCCAAAAGGCTACTGACTCGTAAGCAAGGCGGCGGCACTTTTGTAAGTGAAACACTCAGTACGAATTTTTCTGACCCTTTGCTAAATTTGTTGTCCACTCATCCTGAGACACAACTAGACCTTCTAGAAACGCGACACGCGATGGAAGGGATCGCCGCCTACTATGCAGCATTGCGCGGTACTGAAGAGGATATGGAACGCATCGAGGTAGCCTGTAAAGCCATAGAAGCACAGCAAGGTGACGTCAACGCCGAATCAAAAGCGGTGATGAACCTATTAGTAAGCATCTGTGAAGCAGCACATAACGTTGTTCTGCTTCACATTATCCGAAGTCTTGCCCCCTTGCTTGAGCAAAATATTGAACAGAATCTAGAATTGCTGCATCGCCGTGAAGAAGCGATACAGCGAGTTAACAACCACAGAGCCAACATTGTGAATGCGATTGTTTCTGGGCAACCAGAAAAAGCTCGTGAAATGTCACACTCACATCTGGCCTACATTGAAGAAACGTTGTTGGACTTAACCAAAGAAGAGAGCCGCAGAGAGCGATCTTTACGTCGAGTTCAACAGGGTGGTGAGTCGTAGGACTTACCCAAAAATAATAAACAAAAGGAAACTAGTACATGTCTGATATGAAGCATGACGTTGATACGGTAGAAACTCAGGAGTGGCTTGCTGCCCTTGAATCCGTAGTTCGTGAAGAAGGGGTTGAACGCGCACAGTACATTCTAGAAACGGTACTTGATAAAGCGCGTCTAGATGGCGTTGATATGCCTACAGGTATCAACACTAACTACATCAACACTATTCCAGCAACGCAAGAGCCCGCTTACCCAGGTGACGTGACTCTTGAACGTCGTATTCGTTCGATCATCCGCTGGAACGCAATCATGATTGTGCTTCGTGCGTCGAAAAAAGACCTAGACCTTGGCGGTCACATGGCGTCTTACCAGTCGGCGGCTGCCTTCTACGAAGTCTGTTTCAACCACTTCTTCCGTGCTCCAAATGAGACGGACGGTGGCGATCTTGTTTATTACCAAGGCCATATTTCTCCTGGCATTTACTCTCGTGCATTTGTTGAAGGTCGATTGACTGAAGAGCAACTGGATAACTTCCGTCAAGAAGTGGATGGTAAAGGTATTCCTTCTTACCCACACCCTAAACTGATGCCTGAATTCTGGCAATTCCCAACGGTTTCTATGGGTCTTGGCCCTATCTCTGCTATTTATCAAGCTCGTTTCCTTAAGTACCTTGAAGGCCGTGGCCTGAAAGAGACCGGCGCACAACGTGTGTACGCGTTCCTAGGCGACGGTGAGATGGATGAGCCAGAATCACGCGGTGCTATCTCTTTTGCTTCACGTGAGAAACTCGACAACCTATGTTTCCTAATCAACTGTAACCTACAGCGCCTAGATGGTCCTGTTATGGGTAACGGTAGCATCATTCAAGAGCTTGAAGGCCTATTTAAAGGCGCTGGCTGGAATGTGGTTAAGGTTATCTGGGGCAGCAACTGGGATGCGCTACTGGCGAAAGACACCACGGGTAAACTTCTTCAACTAATGAACGAAACCATCGACGGTGACTACCAAACTTTCAAATCTAAAGATGGCGCTTACGTGCGTGAGCACTTCTTTGGTAAATACCCAGAAACAGCGGCATTGGTTGCCGATATGACTGATGACGAAATCTTCGCACTTAAGCGTGGTGGTCACGATTCATCGAAACTGTTCGCAGCATTCAACAACGCGAAAGAAACCAATGGCAAACCAACGGTTATCCTTGCTAAGACTGTAAAAGGTTACGGCATGGGCGATGCGGCTGAGGGCAAGAACATCGCACACGGTGTGAAGAAAATGGACATGACTCACGTTCAACACCTACGTGATCGTCTAGGCCTAGAAGACCTTCTTTCTGATGACAAAATTGCAGAGCTGCCTTACTTGAAACTAGAAGAAGGCACACCAGAGTACGACTACCTGCACGCTCGTCGTAAGTCGCTACACGGTTACACACCAGCACGTAGCCCTAAGTTTACTCAAGAGTTTAAAGTGCCAGAGCTAGAGGCATTTGCACCACTACTTGGCGAGCAAAAGCGTGATATCTCAACCACAATGGCTTATGTTCGTACGCTAAACATCCTGCTTAAAGATAAGAACATTGGTAAGAACATCGTTCCTATCATCTGTGATGAAGCACGTACCTTTGGTATGGAAGGTCTGTTCCGTCAGGTGGGTATTTACAACCCACACGGCCAAGACTACACGCCAGAAGATAAGGGCATTGTGTCTTACTACAAAGAAGCGACGTCAGGTCAGGTTCTTCAAGAAGGTATCAACGAACTAGGTTCAATGGCATCTTGGGTTGCGGCGGCAACGTCATACAGCACCAACAATCTTCCAATGATCCCATTCTACATCTACTACTCAATGTTTGGCTTCCAACGCATTGGCGACATGGCATGGCTAGCAGGTGACCAACAAGCACGTGGCTTCCTATTGGGTGCTACTGCAGGTCGTACAACGCTAAACGGTGAAGGTCTACAACACGAAGATGGTCACTCGCACATTCAAGCGAATACGATCCCTAACTGTATCTCGTACGACCCAACGTTTGCTTATGAGCTAGCGGTTATCATGCAAGACGGTATCCGTCGCATGTACGGTCCTGATCAAGAGAACGTTTACTACTACCTAACGGTGATGAACGAGAACTACGCAATGCCAGCAATGCCAGAAGGCGCTGAAGAAGGCATCCGTAAAGGTATCTACAAGCTAGAAACACACGCGGGTAGCAAAGGCAAAGTTCAACTAATGAGCTCAGGCACCATTATGAACGAAGCTCGCAAAGCAGCTGTGATTCTAAGTGAAGAGTACGGTGTTGCTTCTGACGTGTTCTCAGTAACGTCGTTCAACGAACTGACTCGCGATGGCCAAGCGGTAGAGCGTGACAACATGCTTCACCCTGAAGCTGAAGAGAAAGTACCTTACATCACAACAGTACTAGGTAAAGAGCCTGCAATTGCAGTCACTGACTACATGAAGAACTACGCTGAGCAAGTACGTGCTTACATGCCAAGCGAGTCTTACAAAGTACTGGGTACTGATGGCTTTGGTCGCTCTGACAGCCGTGCAAACCTACGTCGCCACTTTGAAGTTAACGCAGGCTACATTGTTGTTGCCGCACTAACCGAATTGGCAAAACGTGGTGATATTGAAAAGTCTGTGGTTGCAGAAGCCATCGCTAAGTTTGATATCGACACTGAAAAAACTAACCCACAGTACGCTTAATACAGCGCATTAATAGAAGGTAAATAAGCAATGGCAATCGAAATTAATGTACCTGACATCGGTGCTGATGAGGTTGAAGTTACTGAGATTCTTGTAAGCGTTGGCGACAAGGTTGAAGAAGAACAGTCCCTGATTACTGTTGAAGGTGATAAAGCCTCAATGGAAGTACCTGCTTCTCAAGCAGGTGTTGTAAAAGAGATCAAAGTCGCAGAAGGCGACAACGTGACCACTGGCTCACTGATCATGATATTTGAAGCAGACTCAGCGGCTCCAGCTGCTGAAGCACCTGCGGCTGCACCAGTCGCTGCCGCAGCGCCTGCTGCTAGCGAATTGGTTGAAGTGAATGTACCTGACATCGGCGACGATGAAGTGGAAGTCACTGAAATCATGGTTGCTGTTGGCGATAGCATTGACGAAGAGCAATCGCTATTGACTGTTGAAGGTGATAAAGCCTCAATGGAAGTACCAGCACCATTTGCTGGCACGCTTAAAGAGATCAAAGTCGCTGAAGGCGACAAAGTGACCACTGGCTCATTGATCATGGTATTTGAAACGGCTTCTGCCGGTGCACCTGTTGCAGCAGATCCTGAAGCGGCAGCACCAGCGGCTGCTCCTGCCGCTGTTTCAGCATTGCAAGAAGTGAACGTGCCGGATATCGGTGGTGACGAAGTTGAAGTGACTGAAATCATGGTTGCTGTGGGCGACAGCGTGGACGAAGAGCAATCTTTGATCACCGTTGAAGGCGACAAAGCCTCAATGGAAGTACCAGCGCCATTTGCTGGTACCATCAAAGAGATTAAAGTGGCTGAAGGCGACACAGTCTCTACTGGCTCTCTCATCATGGTATTCGAGACTCAGTCTGCCGCTCCAGCTGCTGCCCCAGTTGCAAGCGCACCGGCTGCCGCAGCTCCAGCACCGAAAGCTGCAGAGCCAGCGTCGGCGGCACCTGCTGCAACAACGGGCGATTTCAAAGAGAATCACGAGTATGCGCATGCATCTCCTGTGGTTCGTCGTATCGCTCGTGAGTTTGGTGTAAACCTTTCTAAAGTGAAAGGCACTGGCCGTAAGAGTCGCATCCTTAAAGAAGACGTTCAATCTTACGTGAAAGATGCGCTTAAACGCCTAGAGTCTGGTGCAGCTGCATCAGGTAAAGGCGATGGCTCAGCGCTGGGTCTACTGCCTTGGCCAAAAGTCGACTTCACTAAGTTTGGTGAAGTAGAAGAGCAGAAGCTTTCTAAGATCAAGAAAATTTCTGGCGCTAACCTACATCGTAACTGGGTGATGATCCCGCACGTTACTCAGTGGGATAACGCCGATATCACCGAGCTAGAAAGATTCCGTAAAGAGCAAAACGCGGTAGAAGCGAAGAAAGAGTCTGGCGTTAAGATCACGCCACTTGTATTCATTATGAAAGCGGTAGCGAAAGCGCTAGAAGCGTTCCCTGCGTTTAACTCTTCGTTGTCAGAAGACGGTGAGAGCATCATTCTGAAGAAATACGTGAATGTGGGCATCGCCGTTGATACTCCGAATGGTCTTGTTGTTCCTGTCTTTAAAGACGTGAATAAGAAAGGCATTTACGAGCTATCAGAAGAGCTTATGGTGATTTCTAAGAAAGCACGTTCAGGTAAATTGACCGCTGGCGACATGCAAGGTGGCTGCTTTACTATTTCAAGCCTTGGCGGCATTGGCGGCACCGCGTTCACGCCAATCGTTAACGCACCAGAAGTGGGTATCCTTGGGGTATCTAAGTCTGAGATGAAGCCTGTGTGGAACGGTAAAGAGTTTGAACCGCGTCTGCAACTGCCACTGTCATTGTCCTACGATCACCGAGTGATCGATGGCGCTGAAGGTGCACGCTTTATTACGTACCTAAACGGCTGCCTATCTGACATCCGTCGCTTGGTTCTATAACACTACATACTATTGCCATCTTGCTAACGCATGATGGCAATTTACATTATGACAGACACATTTTGGTGCAGCGCAATTGAAAACCGGCGCTAGAGTAAACCGAAGTGTTGTCTAGCTCACAGCCCAAAGGGATTTATTTTTTAATCTGTTAACAAGTTTGTAAACTGTTGGCGCCCCAAGAAAAATAAGATACCCATCGAGCTGTTAGGGATAATGACTACAAGAGGTCAAAATGAGCAAAGAAATTAAAGCCCAGGTTGTTGTACTTGGTTCTGGTCCTGCAGGATATTCAGCGGCATTCCGTTGTGCAGACCTTGGTTTAGAAACTGTACTTATCGAACGTTACAGCACCCTAGGTGGTGTTTGTCTAAACGTTGGTTGTATTCCATCGAAAGCCCTTCTTCACGTATCTAAAGTGATCGAAGAAGCCAAAGCAATGGCCGACCACGGTGTCGTATTTGGTGAGCCTCAAACCGACATCAGCAAGATCCGTATCTGGAAAGACAAAGTGGTTGATCAGCTAACCGGTGGTCTTTCTGGCATGGCGAAAATGCGTAACGTGACTGTGGTTAACGGTTACGGTAAGTTTACTGGCCCTAACACTATCGCTGTTGAAGGCATCGATCCCGCAACAGTGACCTTCGATAACGCGATCATCGCAGCGGGTTCACGCCCAATCAAACTGCCATTTATTCCACATGAAGATCCACGTATTTGGGACTCTACAGACGCTCTTGAGCTTAACGAAGTACCAGAAAAACTGCTCATCATGGGCGGTGGTATCATCGGTCTAGAAATGGGTACTGTGTACCACTCTCTAGGTTCAAAAGTGGAAGTGGTTGAGATGTTCGACCAAGTGATCCCAGCAGCTGACAAAGACATTGTTAAAGTCTACACCAAGCGCATTAAGAACAAGTTCCACTTGATGCTAGAAACCAAAGTAACCGCTGTAGAAGCGCGTGAAGACGGTATCTACGTATCAATGGAAGGTAAGAAAGCCCCAGCAGAGCCAGTGCGTTACGACGCAGTGCTTGTTGCTATCGGCCGTGTTCCAAATGGTAAGATGCTTGACGCGGAACAAGCAGGCCTTGAAGTGGATGAGCGTGGTTTCATCAACGTTGATAAGCAGCTTCGCACCAACGTTGACCACATCTTTGCTATTGGTGACATCGTTGGTCAGCCAATGCTTGCACACAAAGGTGTGCATGAAGGTCACGTAGCCGCTGAGGTTATTGCAGGTAAGAAACACTACTTCGATCCTAAAGTAATCCCATCCATTGCGTACACCGAGCCAGAAGTGGCGTGGGTAGGTAAAACTGAGAAAGAAGCCAAAGCTGAAGGCATTAATTACGAGACAGCGTCATTCCCATGGGCTGCTTCAGGCCGTGCTATCGCCTCTGACTGTTCAGACGGTGTGACCAAGCTTATCTTTGATAAAGACACTCACCGTGTCATTGGTGGTGCTGTAGTAGGTACCAACGGTGGTGAACTGCTGGGTGAAATTGGCTTAGCGATTGAAATGGGCTGTGATGCAGAAGATATCGCACTGACCATTCACGCTCACCCAACCCTACACGAATCTGTAGGTCTAGCGGCAGAAGTGTTTGAGGGCTCAATTACCGACCTTCCAAACAAGAAAGCGGTTAAGAAAAAGTAACCGGTAAAAATTGTTAAAAAGACCAAGCATTATGCTTGGTCTTTTTTTTGCCATAGCGCTCTAAAATGTCCCTAAAGCGGTACTAGAATCGGACAAACCGCGACGCGTTTGGCGCATGCTGATAGATACAAAGCATATCAAACACACTGCTTCGCATCCGCTTTAACTCGCGTTGGCTCAGGTTTCGGTTGGCTTGTGTAAATAACATGTAGACCAGTGCATACAACATATTCACCAGGTCGCTAGCTTGGTGTTGGTCACAGACTTCACCACGAGCCATAGCGCGTTCAAACATGTTCTCTAAGTGTTGAGAAACAGCGTTATTCGACGACACAAACAGTGGTCCTAAATCGTGACGTGCGGATGCGCTCCACTCAAACCAGACATGCAGCCAGTATTGTTCGTTCTTGACCAGTTTGAGAATGCCATTTGAGATGCGATCAATGTTTTTGCGTGCCGTCGCTCGCTCATCAATGGAATCGACAATGAAGTGCTCAAAGCGCTGAACGACTTGTTGCAGCACCTGATCGAGAAGATCTTCTCGACTTTGGAAGTAATTAAAGACAGTGGCGACTGAAACCCCTGCCGCTTGTGCAATTTCTGTATGGCCACAACGACCAATGCCCTGCATCGCAAACACGCGCATTGACTGCTCAAGGAGATCTTGCTTTCTCTTATGAGGTGTCAATCGAGTGCGTTTTGCTTTGACCTCGATAGAATTCATAGTGTTACCTGCCAACGGTATGACTTGATTAGCAACATGATGTTTTATCTTTATTAGTGTTTGCTAAAACAAGTTTATTATTATCAATAGTTTATTTTGTATAGTGCCTTAATAAGTGTATTGATGCATATTTGTCTGTCAAATAGTCTTGCTCAATTTTGTTAAGAAAGTTTGCCTCATTATGCAATCGCTAGTGCTAGAATAATTGAGTTTTCTATACGTAGTGATATTTGGTCGGCTATAGTTACACTTTCTATGGCCAACATAAGGTCACGTCACCCAAAAAGATGAGAGACAAATGAAGCATACAGTAGAGGTAATGATCTCTGAACAGGACGTTACAGAGCGTATTAATCAATTAGGGCAATCTATTAGCGAGCACTATAGCGGAAGTGACGACCTAGTCATTGTGGGCTTGCTGCGCGGTTCATACGTGTTCATGGCAGACCTCTCTCGTCAGTTGAAGGTAAATCACAGTGTCGATTTTATGACTGCGTCGAGCTATGGGAACACCATGGAAAGCTCTCGTGACGTTCGTATCCTCAAAGATCTCGACGATGATATTAAAGGAAAAGATGTCCTGCTTGTTGAGGATATTATCGATACCGGTAATACACTCAGTAAAGTGTGTGAGATTCTTTCTATTCGTGAACCAAAATCAATCAAGATAGCGACGTTACTCGACAAACCATCACGCCGCGAAGTGCCAGTGGATGTGGCTTGGATTGGGTTTGAAATCCCAGATGAGTTTGTTGTCGGTGTTGGCATCGATTACGCTCAGAAATATCGCAACCTTCCATACATCGGTAAAGTGGTACCTCTGGATTAAGTTGCAGAGCGTAGAGCCTCTCTCCAGAGGTTAAAAAACATAGAGGGACGCGTTTGCGTCCCTTTTTTTAGTCTTGAAGCTTGTCCGCTAATATTAGCTTTAGAGACTTTTGGTACGCAGCTTCAAGTGCGGTGTGGCTGGATGCGTTTATGCCAATGTCACGCAACTTCCCATTTCCGATTCCGTAAATCATGCCGTGCACTTCAACCTTTTGCTTGCGCTCCCATGCGCTGCGTAAAATGGTCGAGTTGCCTAGATTGTAGACCTGCTCGGCGACATTGATTTCGCACAGTTTGTTTGCCCACTCTTGCTCTGGATACTGAGTGAGCCAATCTTTGTATTTCAAGAAAAGGTCGCGAATATGCAATATCCAGTTATTGATTAACCCAAGATTTGGGTTATCAATAGCGGCTTGAACACCGCCGCAACCATAGTGCCCACAGACAATAATGTGCTTAACTTGCAATACATCTACCGCGTATTGAACCACAGACAAACAGTTTAGGTCGGTATGGATTACTTGGTTGGCCACATTTCGGTGTACAAACAGATCGCCAGAGTAAAGGCCTGTTAGGCGCTCCGCTGGTACACGGCTGTCCGAGCAACCAATCCACAAAAAGTCTGGATTTTGGCCTTTTTCAAGCTGCTCAAAAAACGCAGGATCTTCTTTCTTAATCGATTCTGACCATTTGGCATTGTTTTCAATCAGTTGTTTTAGCTTTGGCATAGTGGATACTCACATGAACAATAGCTTGATGCTAAACGATTGCTTACCAAAAATCACTAGTTCTTATAAGGGATTATACTCATCGGAGCATCGATAGAAGAAACTGGTCGGGTGACCAATTATTATTTAACTCTCCATCAACATCGTGCTAAAAAGTTGGTAATATCGCAGCGTTTACCTTTCAAGACAGAAGTACATGGACAGTAGTTTGATGGATCAACGTTTTAAAAATATCCACCTTCGTGGTGATCTCTTCGGTGGTGTCACCACTGCGATCATTTCATTACCCTTAGCTTTGGCATTTGGTGTGGCATCTGGTGCAGGCGCCGAGGCAGGCTTATGGGGAGCGATCATGGTCGGCCTGTTTGCCGCACTGTTTGGTGGGTCAAACACCCTAATCTCTGAACCAACCGGCCCTATGACGGTGATCATGACGGCTGTACTAACCAGCATGATGGCGAAATACCCAGAAAGTGGCCTAGCGATGACCTTCACTGTGGTGATCATGGCAGGGGCATTTCAGGTGTTACTAGGTGCACTCAAACTCGGTAAGTATGTCACGCTCATGCCCTATAGCGTGATTTCAGGGTTCATGTCCGGTATTGGTGTCATTCTTATCATATTGCAATTGTCCCCATTGCTGGGTCATGAAGCCCCCTCTGGTGGTGTAATTGGTACGCTTAAAGCGCTGCCTGAAACCATCGCTGCTCTGGATTTCAAAGAGTTGCTGTTGGGGCTAGCAACGCTAGGGATTTTGTTCTTCTTACCAGAGAAATACAAAAAGTATGTTCCTGCCCAACTGGTTGCGCTGGTGGTGGTGACATTGATCTCGGTGATCTTGTTTAATGACGGATCCATTCGTCGTATCGGAGAGATACCTGCTGGATTACCCTCGATCATTATGCCAACCTTTAGTGCTGATATTGTGGTTGAAATGGTCATAGATGCTTTGGTTCTGGGAACACTTGGCTGTATCGATACCTTGCTTACCGCAGTTATTGCAGACTCTCTAACGCGAAAGGAACACAACTCTGATAAGGAGTTGGTTGGGCAGGGCATTGCAAACATGCTCGCGGGCCTATTTGGTGCGCTTCCTGGTGCCGGTGCGACCATGGGGACAGTAACCAATATTCAAGTTGGCGCGCGCTCACCCTTATCGGGGATTATGCGCGCATTGGTACTCGCGCTGGTGGTCCTTGTAGCCGGAGGCCTCACCGAGCCCATCCCCATGGCCGTGTTAGCGGGTATTGCCATGTACGTAGGATTCAATATTCTGGATTGGAGCTTTATCCAGCGTGCGCACAAGGTAAGCCTTCCGGGCATGGCAGTTATGTACGGTGTAATGCTGCTGACCGTATTTGTGGATTTGATTGTCGCTGTTGGCTTGGGAGTCTTTATTTCCAACATCATCATTATCGAGCGCTTAAGTCGGGTTCAAGAGCAGCATGTGAAATCCATTAGTGACGCGGACGATGATGATGTTCCCCTAAGCGATAGTGAGCGAGCGTTGTTGGATAAAGCCAATGGCAAAGTACTGTTCCTATACTTATCAGGGCCAATGATTTTCAGTGTGTCCAAAGCCATTTCTAGGCAGCACAACCATATCGCTGAATATGAGTCGATGATCATCGATCTAACCGACGTTCCAATGATTGATGTAACCGTTGGCCTGGCCATAGAAAACGCCATTAAGGATGCCTATGAAACCAACTGTGAGGTGTTTTTACTCTGCCCGAACCAGCAGACCAAGGAGCAGTTGGAAAAACTCCATGTTATCGATCTTCTTTCACAAGAGAATCTGTTTGGCTTTCGTTATGAAGCATTAAAGCATGCGGTAAAGCAAGTACAAAAATCTGCAGATCAACGTGAACAAGCGAGCAATAAAGCAGACGTGTTGTCCGTGTAAGCAGTAACGACAATCAGCAATAGCTAAATCAAGTCAGTGACTTTTAAGTTATTGACTTGAAAAACGACTATGCCGCTACAACATAAGGTGCATTGTCTGTATTAAGGAATCGAATCATGCACGCACTGGAGATTCAGGGCCTACGTAAAACTTACGCGGGCGGCTTTGAGGCACTTAAAGGAATAAGCCTTACTGTCAATAAAGGCGACTTCTATGCGCTTTTAGGGCCAAATGGCGCAGGTAAATCGACCACCATTGGCATCATATCTTCACTGGTCAATAAAAGTGAAGGCAGCGTAAAAGTGTTTGATTTTGATATCGATACCCACTTAGAGCACGCAAAGCAAAAACTGGGACTGGTTCCTCAGGAATTTAACTTTAGTATGTTTGAAACCGTCGAGCAGATCGTTTTGCAGCAAGCCGGTTACTACGGCGTACCCCGCGATGTCGCCAAACAACGCACTCAAAAATATCTATCGAAACTGGATCTTTGGGAAAAGCGTCACGATCAAGCACGCGCATTATCCGGCGGCATGAAACGACGCCTAATGATCGCTCGTGCGCTAGTCCATGAGCCTGAGCTGTTAATATTGGACGAGCCGACTGCTGGTGTTGATATCGAACTTCGCCGCTCTATGTGGGATTTTCTAAAAGAGATTAATGAGCAGGGTGTCACCATCATTTTGACGACGCATTACTTAGAAGAAGCAGAAATGCTTTGTCGAAATATTGGGATCATCAATAAAGGTGAGTTGATTGAAAATACCAGTATGAAGTCTCTATTGAGCAAGTTGCATGTAGAAACATTTCTATTGGATCTAGCGCTAGATGCAGCCACACCAAAACTGGATGGAATTAAAGTCGTCAGTCATCACAATGGACAACTTGAAATAGAAATCGAGAAAACACAAAGTCTCAACCATCTGTTTTCACAATTGACCGAGCAAGGAATTGAAGTGATGTCGATGCGCAATAAGGCCAACCGACTGGAAGAGTTGTTTGTCACCATTGTTCGTGAAGGCGAAAAAAACAGGGAGACAGCATAATGTATAGCATCTACTGGACGGCCTTTAAGAGTTTACTTGGCAAAGAAATTCACCGCTTTATGCGCATTTGGGTGCAAACTCTGGTTCCGCCAGCCATCACTATGACATTGTACTTTGTGATATTTGGCAGTTTGATTGGTTCGCGTATTGGCACCATGGAAGGCTTTAGTTACATGGAGTTTATTGTTCCTGGCCTCATTATGATGTCGGTGATCACCAACTCTTATTCTAATGTTGCCTCTTCTTTTTATAGTGCAAAATTTCAAAAAAATATCGAAGAGCTGCTGGTCGCTCCGGTCCCTAACTATGTGATCATTTTGGGTTATGTCATGGGGGGTGTGACGCGAGGAATACTGGTAGGCATCATTGTAACGATTGTGTCGCTGTTCTTTGTTGATTTGCAGGTCCAACACTGGGGCATTATTGTCGCAACGGTTTTATTGACCTCAATTGTCTTTTCGCTTGGCGGTTTGATCAACGCGGTATTCGCGGGGTCCTTTGACGACATTTCAATCATCCCCACGTTTGTACTTACGCCAATGACGTACTTAGGGGGGGTGTTCTACTCCATCAGCCTGTTGCCGGAGTTTTGGCAGGGGGTGTCTAAGATCAATCCTATCGTATATATGGTTAATGCATTTCGATACGGCTTCTTAGGCATTTCTGATGTCTCAATTGCCACATCTTTCGGTGTATTATCGGTTTTTGTTGTTATTCTTTATGCCGTCGCCCACTATTTAATTACCAGTGGGCGAGGAATTAGAAGCTAACGTGACCAAATCAAAAAAGACCAACACAACGTGTTGGTCTTTTTACTTGAGGTCTTTGGAAAAGGTTGACTAGTCTAATTCAACCACCACATTGTCAATCAAGCGAACATCGCCTAGAAACGCCGCCATAAGCACTACTGCTCGCTTAGACTGAGCATCAATCTCTATCAGTCGGTCTGCATCAACAACAAACAACTCATCAGGCTGCATGCCAGTATTCACTAACGCTTGGCGCGCAAGTTCTAAAGCGTCAGCCACGCTATTTCTGTCGTTGGCTATGCGATTTGCAACTTCGTTCATCACTAGCGCGACTTTAGGTGCAAGAATACGCTGTTGCTCGGTAAGCCTATTATTGCGAGAACTCATTGCTAAGCCATCGTTTTCACGCATGGTCGGGACGCCCAGTACTTGGATATCCAAAGCAAGATCGTTGACCATTTGACGAATAATCGCCAATTGTTGGAAGTCTTTCTCACCAAAACACGCTATGTCGGGCTTTACGATATTGAATAGCTTGGCCACGATTGTTGCCACGCCACGAAAATGACCTGGACGAGACTCACCCTCCAAAATATGCGATAACCCAGGGACTTCAACGAAGGTTTGTTGATCCAGTCCATTTGGGTACATGATTTCTGGTGTAGGAGTAAACACAATATCAACGCCTGCGCTGGTAAGCTTTGCCAAATCTTGTTCTAGAGTTCTTGGATAGTTGTCTAGATCACTGGCATTTTCAAACTGCATCGGGTTGACGAAAATACTCACCACCACAACATCAGCGCGTTGTTTGGCTAGGCTAACGAGAGATAAGTGCCCATCGTGCAGGTTGCCCATCGTCGGGACAAAGGCAACGCTGTTGCCCTGCTGTTTTAGCATGTTGATACGCGCACGTATTGACTGCACATCGTTAAATGTTTTCATGCGAGTTTCCTTATTTCATTACGGTGTCTAAGTACTTTCTTGCTAGGTACTTTCAAACTATGCACTTATTGCTAAGCAATAGTGTGGTCAGGTCCAGGGAAAACACCTGATTCAACATCGGTAATATATTGTGAAACGGCTTGACGCATATCCCCAGATTCAGCTAGGAAATTCTTCGAGAATTTAGGCATGTAGTTTGCGGCGATGCCAAACATATCGTGCATCACCAAAATTTGACCGTCAGTGACGTTACCCGCACCGATGCCGATAACAGGAACGGTAAGGGCATTGGTAATGCGCTCTGCGAGAGCCATTGGAACACATTCTAGCAATACGATTTGCGCACCAGCGTGTTGCAACGCCAGCGCATCTTTAACCATTTGCTCTGCTTGTTCTTGATCGCGGCCTTGTACTTTAAAACCACCAAAAATGTTTACAGACTGCGGTGTTAAGCCTAGGTGAGCACACACAGGTACAGCTCGCTCTGTCAGCATTTTTACAGTTTCAACAAGCCACGCGCCACCTTCTAGCTTCACCATATTGGCACCCGCTTGCATTAACGCAGCAGCACTTTCGCACGCCTTTTCGGGAGTGGGGTAGCTCATAAAGGGCATATCAGCCATCAATAGAGAGTTTGGACTGCCCGCACGTACGCAGCGAGTATGGTAGGCAACATCGTCTACGGTCACGGGGAGAGTATCGGGCTTGCCTTGCAGCACCATACCTAATGAATCGCCTACCAGCAGAACAGGCATTTCTTGCTGCTCAAATAACTGAGCAAAGCTGGCGTCGTAAGCTGTTGAAGAAGCGAATTTTTTCCCTTCTTGTTTCCATTTCATTAAGGTTGAAGTGGTGACTTTTTTCATTGTGTTACCTATCTGTGGAGCATTGGCACGCGCATGGGTTATGCGTTGGCTAAGATCTCCAGTCCATTTTTATCAATGTGTGTAATGAGTGACGCAATAGCAGTGCCATCGGGCAGCTGCAATTGAGGTTCTATTTCCATTAAAGGATACAAAACAAATTCTCTGGTTTTCATTCCGTAATGCGGAATGGTTAAACGCTCTGTATTAATCACTTGGTCGCCAAACAGCAACAAATCTAAATCTAGAGTTCTTGGGCCCCAACGTTCATCTTTGCGTACTCGCCCTTGTTCGAGTTCGATTTTTTGGGTCAAATCCAACAGCTCTAGCGGTAAAAGTTGCGTGTCGATTTTGGCCACGGCGTTGACGTAATCGGGTTGTTCTTGCGGCCCCATAGGTGAACTAGAGTAGAGCGATGAGCAGCCTATAAACTGTGAGTGGGGTAAGGCTCTAAGTGCTTCAATCGCAAGCTTAGCCGTCGCGATTGAATCCCCTAAGTTACTACCAATCGCAATGTATACAATGCTCATTAATCAGCCTTTGGCTTGCGCTTTTTCTTACTGCGGCGGCGCGGTTTTTTGGCACCATCAACATCGTTTGACATCGCTTGGCGCATATCGCGCCCAGCCTGCTGGAAGGTGTCCCACCAGTTAGCGAGCTCTTCGGTTTCTCCACCTTCAATTTCGCCACGCATTTCGAGGAAGTCAAATCCAGCTCTAAACTTGTTCAGTTCAAGTAGTCTGAAAGCGCGCTTTCCTTGACGGCGAGGCAAGCGAAGTTGCAGCTGCCAAATTTCGCGTATGGTTGCAGTATGACGACGCGGTATTGCCGTTGAGCGAACTTGTTCGTCCAAAATATGATTACTGGCTGATAAAATAGCGTCGTAATAACTCATGTCACGCTTAGCCATCAAACGATAAGCGTAGGCTTCAAGTGGGTACCAGAGCATAGCCGCAAACATAAATGCTGGATTGATGCGCTTACCTTCTGCAATGCGTGCATCGGTCGATTCCAAAACCAATTCGATCATACGTTCGGTATTCGACTCTTCTTCCTCGGTAAATTGCTCTGCGATGATCGGGAATAGCTGTTCAAAAAGGCTAAATTCACGCAGCAAATCGTACGTATCTAATCCGTGCCCAGACTGCAACAGTTTAAGGGATTCCTCATAGAGGCGTGCAGATGGAATGCTTTGCAGCAGCGGCGCCATAGTGTTAATGGGATCGGCAGTTTCAAAGCTGATATCAAAATCAAGTTTTGAGGCGAATCGAATGGCGCGCAGCATGCGAACAGGATCTTCACGATAGCGAACCTCAGGATCACCAATCAATCGCACCATGCCTAGCTTGAGATCTTCAATACCATTGGCAAAATCTTCGATGGAGAAATCTGCAATGTTGTAATACATCGCATTGATGGTGAAATCACGGCGCTGAGCATCTTCGTCGATGCTGCCATAAACGTTATCGCGAAGCAGCATACCTTCTTGATTCTGCGCTGAAATTTGCTTGCCTGTCTCTTTCTCACCTTCTTCATGGTGACCGCGAAAGGTAGCAACTTCAATGATATCGCGACCAAACATAATGTGCGCTAAGCGAAAACGGCGACCGATGAGGCGGCAGTTTCTAAATAGAGATTTAATCTGCTCTGGCGTAGCGTTGGTGGCGATGTCAAAATCTTTTGGACTTTGGCCAAGTAGCAAGTCTCGCACGCCGCCACCGACTAGGTACGCATTGTAACCAGCTTTGTGCAGACGGTAGAGAACCTTAAGTGCGTTGTCACTGATCATGTCGCGAGATATAGGGTGTTGATCTCTAGGAACATGAGTGGCGATCAAAGGTGCGTTCTTATTTGGTGACTGAGTTTGTGTATTCATTACCCGTAGCTACTTGTCGGTGAACATTTTGATAAGCTAATTCGTTGAAGTTACTTACCAAAGATTAATTTGCGCTAATGATAGCTTAGCTTGAGCCAATTGAGAATGGAGTTATGACTTCTATCTCGTCTGGCAGTTGCGAAATGCGCCATTGTGACACTCCCCAGGCGACGATTTCGTCCGTACTGCTCTGTTGTACGTCCTTGGGCAGCGAAAAACCCAAAAACTGCATTGCAGAGCACAATGTTGGAACGACATCTGAGGTTGAAATGGCTGGAGCATGATTCTGCTTAGAGAGTTTTCCACCCGTTGGTAGCATCGCGAGTGGTAAATGTAAGTAGTCGGGTACCCTCTGCCCCAAAACGCTATACAGATGAATTTGGCGTCCTGTTGGTTCTATAAGGTCAGCCCCTCGAACAACTTGCGTTACCCCTTGGTAAATATCGTCAAGTACTACCGCCAAGTTATACGCAAACAAGCCATCTCTTCGCTTGATGATAAAGTCTTCTTTAGCAAGGGGGGCAGGTATGGAAATCTTTCCATGTCGGAGGTCGTTAAAATGGTCAATGATCGAGTCTACATTGATTCGAACAGAACACTCTTTTTCAGGTAACCCTAGCGTACGACACGTTCCAAGGTAGAACCCACCTGATTGCTTGATTTGTTTACGAGTACACTGGCAATAGTAAGCTTCGCCACGCTCAAGCCATGCGTCAATTTGAGCTTGATAGTCTTCTAAGCGCTGGCTTTGATATAAAACTTGTTGATCCCAATGTAAGCCATAGGCTTCTAACGCATTTAAAATAATCGTGTCGGCACCAGGCATTTCGCGCGGTGGGTCTAGATCTTCGATTCGCACCAACCACTGCCCGTTTTGTGAGCGGGCGTGAAAGTAACTGCCTAAAGCGGCAACAAGAGAACCAAAATGGAGCGGCCCTGAAGGAGAAGGGGCAAATCGACCAATGACGTTGTGCATATTCTATGTGTACTAACCGAGAAGATAGGTAAGTGTAACCAGTGATGAAAAAGCAAAAAGGGAGCTTTCGCTCCCTTTTAAGATTTAGGCGTGTAGAACTTAGCCTTGCATCTGCTTTTCTTTTAGCTCTGCTAATGTTTTACAGTCGATACATAGATCAGCTGTAGGGTGAGCTTCTAGACGACGAATACCGATTTCTACACCACAAGAGTCACAGAAGCCAAAGTCATCTTCTACGATTTTGTTGAGTGTTTTTTCAATCTTCTTAATCAAACGACGCTCGCGATCGCGGTTGCGTAGTTCAAGACTGAACTCTTCTTCTTGCGAAGCACGGTCAACCGGATCTGGGAAGTTTGCTGCTTCGTCTTGCATGTGCACAACGGTGCGTTCTACTTCTTCGCGCAACTGGTCGCGCCAAGCTTCTAAAATCTTAGTGAAATGAGCCATTTGCTCTGGTGACATGTACTCTTCACCAGCTTTTTCTTGGTACGGCTCAACCCCTGCAATGGCTAGAATTCCTAGCGCTTTTTTCTTTTCTGGCATACCGCATCTCCTAAAATACACCAAACCAACTGTCGGACAGTTAATTTTTAAGGCGGGTATCTATAGCAAAAACCGAATGGAGTGGCAAACACTCTTTTTCTCTAATTCCACTCTCTGTGAGGGGAGTTGTAGTTTCGGATAACCATTTATTCAAAGTGTGAATTGAATCGGATTGTCCAATTTTAACGACTTATGAGTAAGTGTGGCTTGGTAACAAATTACTTCGACACCAGCTGCTATAGCCTGCTTTAACAACGTTGAATATGTAGGGTCAATATGGTGTGCAGGAGAGACGTTTTCAATGCCAGAATGTTGCACTGAATAAAAAAGCACCGCTCTGGCGCCTTGTTGTGCCATTTCTGTGAGCTCCCGCAAATGTTTTTGACCACGAACGGTCTGCGTGTCGGGAAAGAAGCCTTGCCCATTCTCGCTTAATAGGGTCACGCTCTTAACTTCAATGTAGCAATCTGGTCGACCGTCATTTTGTAACAGAATGTCAATCCGGCTGTTTTCTTGTCCATATTTCACCTCTGCTCGTAGCGTTTCGTAGCCTGTGAGCTCTGGTATGGTTTGTTGGGTGATGGCTTCAATCACTAACTGATTGGCTCGGGCAGTGTTCACACAGATACGATCGCCCTTAGCGGTTTCGGTGAGTTCCCAACTGCATGGGTACTTGCGCTTCGGATTGTGTGAGGTGGAGTACCACACGGTATCACCAGGCTCTGCGCAGCCCGTCATTGCCCCTGTATTGGCGCAGTGTATCGTCGTGATGGTTCCATCGTCTAACGTCACGTCGGCTAAAAAACGCTTATAGCGTTTGATTAAAGTGGCGGATTGAAGTGGTGGGTGAAACTCCATGTTTAAGATCCTTTAAAGACGTGGCTAAGCAAAGACGAATAGGGGAGACTAAGGTACACTATCTCGCTATTCAACACCGTTTAGTCGTTTTCTTTATGTCAAACTCCCCAACGCCGCTTGCTAACACCCCTCCTGTGGCTGAGGTATTGCCTGATCTGCTTGAAGCATTGAGGCAATCTAATCAGGTTCTGTTAAAAGCCCCCACAGGCGCTGGTAAATCCACCTATTTACCGAAAGCGCTGTTGGAGCGTGGGGCCGTTGTCGGGAAAATCGTGTTGTTAGAGCCGCGAAGACTCGCAGCAAAAAACATTGCGCTCTTTCTTGCCAAGCAACTCGGCGAGCCTATAGGGCAGCGCGTCGGGTATCGAGTTCGTGGTGAGACTAAAGTCTCTGCCGATACCGTCATTGAAGTAGTCACCGAGGCTATTTTGACCCGCATGATCCAAAGTGATCCAGAGCTTTCTGGTATCGGGATGGTGATCTTGGATGAGTTTCATGAACGCAGCATACACGCAGATACGGCGCTAGCATTTTGCTTAGAAATTCAAGCCGCGTTAAGGGATGACTTAGCCTTATTGGTAATGTCAGCCACGTTAGATGAACAGAGCTTTACCACTCTTATGCCGGAAGCGACGTTCCTACAAAGTCAGGGGAAGAGTTATCCCGTTGAGTTGCAGTACGCTCCAGTACCGCAAAGCCGCTATTGGCTGCCTCATGTTATCCAGACCATTCAAAGAGTTTATACCCAACATCAAGGTGTCATTTTAGTCTTTCTACCCAGCGTGTCGGCTATAGAGCGTGTATTCAGCGAACTCTCTCACGATTTATCTGCGCCAACGGACGTCTCCGTATGTCGATTGCATGGTCGCCTTCCTTTCTCGCAGCAGCAACAGGCAATTAAAGCCGATGGCAATGTAAAGACCAAGATAGTGTTAACCACCAATGTGGCAGAGACCTCTCTAACGATTGAAGGCGTCACCCTGGTTATTGATAGTGGACTCGAGCGTGAAGCCAGTTTTAATCTCAACACGGGGATCACTAAGCTCGAGGAAAAGTGGACCAATCAATCGTCGGCCATTCAGCGTGCGGGTCGCGCCGGACGACTAGGGCCTGGCCAGTGCATTCGTTTATACAGTGAAACTCAGTTTAACCAGATGGCGAGTAATGCTGTACCGGAAATCCTGCGTAGCGATTTATCGGCGTTGGCGTTAGAAATGAAAGTGTGGGGGGCAAACGAACTCTGTGACTTAGCTTGGTTAACACCGCCACTGGCTACTCATTGGGCGCATGCTACAGCGCTGCTTAAAGAATTAGGTTTGCTAGATGGCGCACACAAGCCTACTGAGCTGCTCGCGACTGCCCATCAATTTGGCTCATCACCTCGGATAGCATCGATGCTGTTATCTGCTCAGCAGGTTGCCAAAAATCCACACCATGACCAAGTGGGACAAAAACTGCTGCACGGTGCGATTTGGTTGGCCGCCTTACTCGATGAACCCGTAAAGCAAGGTGTCGATATCCAATCATGGGTTTCACTTCTCGCGGCGAACCGTCACCCTAAACAGGCGTTAATGGGCAAACGAATTCAGCAGCTCAGTGGGCTGCTGCGCTGCACTTTAAATGGGGAGCCAGATCCTGCCTATTTAGGCATTGCTTTAAGCTTTGCCTTTCCTGACCGCGTAGCCAAAGCCCGTAGCGGTTCAACCAATAATCAATGGCAAAACTATCAATTGGCGAACGGCCACGGCGCTCAGATGCGCTCCGATGAGAAGCTGGCGCAACAAGCATATTTGGTGTGTGCAGACCTGATCACCGCAACGCAATCAGCCAGTACCATAACCGCTGCAATGGGTGTAGATATTGATTTATTGCAGACTTTGAGAGCTGACCATTTCGAGAAGAAATCACTGGCGAAGTGGAGTGATGAACGTGGGCAATTGCTAGCCGAAACCCAATTATGCTGGGGGAAGCTGGTGGTGTCGCGACGTGCAAATACCTCACCTGACCGACAGGATATTGAGCAAGCCTTATTGCAGTATGTGGCAAGTAAAGGCCTAAAGGTGTTGGCGCCTACAGAGCAAGACTTGCAGCTTATTGAGCGAGCGCGCTGCGCTGCACAATGGCTTGATGAACATACTTGGCCAGATTTTGAACCAAGCTCACTACTTCAGTCCGTCGATCTGTGGCTTGCCCCATATTTGGCTAACATTGTGAATGCAAAGCAGCTTCGTTCATTATCGGTTAGCGAACTACTGCAAGCCTACTTAGGCTGGGAAAATATGCAGTTGCTAAATAAACAGCTGCCCACCCACTTAACGACTGCCGCAGGCTCTCGAAAGCGGCTGACGTATCAGTTCGGTAAGTCACCATTTTTAGCGGTGAAAATGCAGGAAATGTTTGGTGAATGTGACTCGCCAAGTATTGCTCATGGTCGAATCAAAGTGACTTTGGAGCTATTGTCACCCGCGCAACGTCCATTGCAAGTAACACAAGATCTTGCAGGATTTTGGCGAGGTGCATACAACGAAGTGAAAAAAGAGATGCGTGGACGATACCCAAAACATGTTTGGCCCGACGAACCCCAACATCATCAAGCAACAACTAAAACAAAACGGCAATTAAATCGATGAGTAAAAAGCAGCCTACAAAACGGACTCCAGCAAAGCGTACAACTGCGAATAAAGCGCCGGCAGGCAAGAAAACTGCGACCTCACGTAGAGTATCCAAAAACAACTCGAAACGACGTGGCTGGGGTAAAATACTGTGGGGATTAACCTGGAAGTTAGGCTTGGTCGCGGCGGCGGTTTTATTGCTCGTCGGTTTGTACCTTTACTCTTTGGTTGAGCGGCGCTTTGAAGGACAGTTATTTGACTTACCGACCATTGTTTATGCGCGAGTATTAACCTTGAGCCCGGGTATGCAGATGTCCAACAAAGAGTTAAGAACTGAGTTGGATGCGTTAAACTATCGCAAAGTTGAATACCCACGTTTTCCTGGTGAGTACGCAGCGAGCAGCAGCAAGGTTGAATTGATCCGAAGACCCTTTGAGTTTGAAGACGGACCAGAGCCCGATCGTCATGTGATGGTGCACTTTTCTGGAGGTGGGTTGTCAAGAATCTATTCGATGGAGCGTCAGGCGGAGCTCGGTTTTCTAAAACTGGAACCTAAGATGTTAGGGATGCTCGAAAAAAATGTTGAGCAGCACCGATTGTTCGTACCCCGAGAAGAAACACCAGAGTTTTTGATTGATGCTCTTTTAACGACAGAAGACAGGGACTTTTATCAGCATGACGGCGTTTCCCCTACCGCTATTTTACGAGCATTTGCAGTGAACGTTAAAGCGGGAAGAGCTGTTCAGGGCGGCAGTACATTAACTCAGCAGTTAAGTAAAAACCTGTTTTTGAGCAGTGAACGAACCTTATGGCGTAAAGTACGAGAAGCGTACATCGCAGTCATGATTGATTACCTTTACGACAAAGATAGGATCCTTGAAGGCTATCTTAACGAAGTGTATTTAGGACAATCGGGAAGACAAGCCATCCATGGGTTTGGGTTAGCAGCTCGATACTATTTTGGTGCGCCATTACAAGAACTGCGAATCGATCAGCAAGCTCTACTTGTCGGCATGGTCAAAGGACCGTCGTACTACAATCCTCTTCGTCACCCGGAACGAGTGAAACAGCGTCGCGACCTCATCTTACGTTTGATGATGGAGCAAGGGTATTTAACGGGGAACCAGTATCAAGTCGCGGTTAGTCGCGATATCGATTTACAAGCGAACCCCCGAATCGCTCCGCGACAACCCGCTTACTTCGAGCTTCTAAAACAAGAACTTAAACAAAAAGTGGGTGAAAACTACCACGAGTTTGTTGGTCTAAGGCTCTTTACTAGTTTAGATCCTGTGTCGCAAAACAGTTTGGTTTCAGCAATCACTGAAACGATCCCTAATCTAGAGAAGCGCAGTGGCGCGGACCTAGAGGCTGCGGGCGTTGCGGTTGATAGGATTACAGGTGAAGTGCGCGCAATGGTTGGTGGTAAACGCACCGGATACGAAGGCTATAACCGAGCACTTAATGCCAGTCGGCCAATCGGCTCGTTGGCGAAACCTGCGGTCTATTTGACGGCTTGGAAAAGCCCCAATCGTTACCAACTGATCACACCGATCATTGATTCACCAGTGAGCTTAAAGGGAAGCAACGGTACAGTGTGGGAGCCCAGAAACTATGATAGAGAGTTTCGTGGCGCGGTACCTATGTACCAAGGTTTGACCCATTCGTTGAATGTACCCACGGTTAAAATAGGAATGAAAGTTGGGATTAAAGAGGTCACCCAAACCCTGATTGAGCTTGGGGTCGATAGCCAAGAAATTCGTCCCGTTCCATCAATGTTTTTGGGCGCCTTTAGTTTGACTCCCTATGAGGTGACTCAAATGTATCAAACCATAACAAACTCAGGGCGCAGGTCTCCGCTGTCGTCTTTACGAGTGGTTATGGATGAAGAAGGTGAAGTACTTTATAAATCGTTGCCACGAGCCAAACAACAAGTTCCAGAGCAAGCTGCATGGCTAACGACTTATGTGTTAAAGAAAACAGTCAATGAGGGCACCGCACGTTCGCTGAGTGGATATTCAAAGTACGGCTTAGCCGGCAAAACAGGGACGACCAATGATGGACGAGATAGCTGGTTTGTTGGTGCTGATGGTCGAGAAGTTACCACCATTTGGGTTGGCCGTGACGATAATGGTAAAACCTCTCTAACTGGGTCGTCAGGTGCACTACCAATATACAAGTCCTATATCGAACAACGCTCACCCAAGACTCTACAGCTCTCTTGGCCGCAAAATCTAATTACCTTGGGCTATCAATGGAATGACTCAGGATCAGTGAAGTGGCAATGTGGCTCTAGCGTCAAAACGCCTGTGTGGGATCCTAATGGTGTATTTAAAAAAGTTTGTGACAAATCAATGCTGCAAAAGCTGGTGGATTGGTAACGCTGACGACAATCTTATGCTAACTTAAATACGTTGCTTGTTATAAGGATTTAACAGAATGATCAAAGCGTTGCTTTACATTGTACTCAGCACAACTTTAGCGTACTCAGCGGTATTGCGTGCTGACGAAGGCAGCGGAAAAACCATCGGTGTGGTCTTGGCCGGTGGCGGGGCAAAAGGGGCCGCTCATATCGGCGTGCTCAAAGCGTTAGAAGAAATGCAGATCCCTGTTCATATCATCACAGGTACCTCAATGGGTGCGTATGTTGGTGGGTTGTATTCTACAGGACAAACCGCCGATGAAATCGAGTACTACCTCGACACTGTAAATTGGAACCTCGGTTACCAAGATCAAATAGAACGCAGTGACAGACGCCGCCGTGAAAAAGAGTATCAAGATTACTACCAGATCAACACTGATCTTGGGGTGAGTTTATCGGGAACCAAGTCTCCAAAAGGTGTGGTTCAAGGACAAGGGATGTTGCAGATTCTTAGGCAAACATCTAAGAACCCGCTTCCTGTTAACAGCTTTGACGAGTTCCCAATCAAATATCGAGCGGTGGCAACCGATATCGTGAAACTGAGACAGGTCGTCATTAAAGATGGCTACCTCGTTGATGCGATGATGGCCAGCATGTCGGTTCCCGGAGCTTTGCCTCCCTACAAACTCGATGGAAGGTTGCTAGTCGATGGTGGTGTAACCAACAATATGCCCGTAGACGTGGCCCGCTCGTTAGGCGCGGATATTGTAATAGCGGTCGACATCAGTTCTGACTACCTAAAAGAAGAAAATCTCAATAGTTACTTTTCTGTAGGTGGCCAATTGTCCAATTATTTGGTTCGTCGAACAACCGAAGATCAACGCTCGAAAATGACAGAGCAAGACACCTACCTCAAACCCGCTATTCAAGGCATAGGAACCACCGACTTTTCGCAAATGCCCGTCGCCTATCGTCAAGGCTATATTGCTGCTTACGAACAGAAAGCACGCTTGCTTCGCTATCGTGTGTCTAAAGAAGAGTATGCAGCACACCGACAAGTGATAGAAGCCGGGAAGAGTCGTCTGATTTTTGGCGAAGATGTCGTAGTCGAAAACATAAGTCTTGAAAACAACAGTAACTATAACGAGCCCTTACTCAAGCATCGTTTGGATATTGAAACTGGCAATGCTTTGTCGATTGAAGAGCTGGAAAGCAGTATCGATAGGCTTTACGCATTAGATCGCTTTGAAAAAGTGACTTATCGCTTCGAGGGTGAAAAAGATGATGGCACATTGGTCATTGATGTCACTGAAAAAGAGTGGGGTCCCAACTATTTAGATTTCCGCTTTTTCGTGGAAGAAGATTTTAATTCAAACAGCCAATATGGTTTAGGTGTCGCTGTGAATTTTACAGGGCTCAATGATTTAGGGGGCGAGTTACTTTTGGCGGGTGATATCGGTACCGATAAATCACTTGGTTTCGATTTCTATTCGCCGTTACTCGACAACCAAGCCATATTTGGCAACCTGTTGGTTCAGTACACCGAGGAAGAACGCCGCCGTCTGTTTACGCTCGGAGATATTGAAGATTTAAGCCAAATTGAAGATTATCTGCCAGTTACCTACACCAAATTCAAAACCGAGGTTTCTGCTGGGTTTCAGCCTGAGCTTTGGGCGGACTTGAGCGTTGGCCTACGATATACCAAAGGCGATGCAGCCTACAGCATTACCAACTCTGTTGACGAAGTGGATTTTGAAACCAAGTCCATATTTGTTCGGTATGTGTTTGATACCTTAGACAGCTACTCATTACCTACCAAAGGGTGGTACCTAAATCTAGAGTATGCGGTTGTTGATGACTACGTTGGTGAAACGAGGGAAGTTAGCGGCAGTGATGAAGTGGTCTACGAGTACCTTGGGGAGTGGGCAGGCGCGAAAAGCTTCGGTAAGCACACTTTGTCGGCGAGAGCCGAAATCGCTTACATAGATGCCAGTCAGGCTGCGATACCTTCAAACCCTTATTCGATTGGTGGGTTTCTCAACCTGTCGGGTACGCCCCGTAACAGTAACTTTGGCCGCAACAAGCTGTTTAGCGATATTGTATATCGTTACAAACTAATGGATAACGACTTTGGACTATTTAAGTCACCAGTGTATCTTGGTGGCTCCATCGAGTATGGTGGAGTTTGGTCTGATCCTAGAACTCAAATAGATGAAGCGCCGCTGTTTGTTGCGGGCTCTGTCTTTATGGGAATCGATTCACCACTTGGACCCATCATACTGGCCTATGGACTTGCTGAAAGTTCAATGAGTTCGGTGTATTTTATTGTCGGAAACTCGTTTTAGAATTCGTTGACTCACTAACAAAGAATGGGCGATTGTATGTAATATCTCTGTTTTATTGAGTCTTTTTCACCCTTTAGCAAACCACAATTTGTCGTGTTTTGGCTTAACTTGCTATGTTGGTCAAAATGATGAGATTTTAATCGTTGGTTAAATTTGCTATGATCGCCACCCACAGTTTGGCAGCTAGCCTGTGTTGATTATTAAGAATTGTCACATAGATATTCAAAATAAAAACCGCCAGCTGACCAATTTTCCAAGGATGTTTACACCGCACACCATAAGTGTGGGTAGACCGCAAAAAGAGGAATGAAGTCGTGCTTGAAGCCTACCGCAAACACGTCGCAGAACGTGCTCAACAAGGTGTTGTACCTAAACCACTGGATGCTGAGCAGGTCTCGCAACTGGTCGAACTGTTAAAAACACCACCTCAAGGTGAAGAAGACTTCATCTTGGATCTGCTCGAAAATCGTATTCCACCAGGCGTAGATGAAGCCGCCTATGTTAAAGCGGGTTTTCTTACCGCTATCACTAAAGGTGAGGAAAGCTCACCTATCGTATCTCCAGAAAAAGCCGCTGAACTGCTTGGCACAATGCAAGGTGGTTACAACATCGAACCATTGATTTCGCTTTTGGACAGCGAGTCACTGGCTCCAATTGCAGTAAAAGCGCTATCGCATACATTGCTGATGTTTGATGCGTTTTACGATGTTGAAGAAAAAGCAAAAGCAGGCAACTCATACGCACAAACAGTCCTACAGTCTTGGGCTGATGCTGAGTGGTTCCTGTCTAAGCCTGAACTGCAAGAAAAAGTAACTCTAACCGTATTTAAAGTGACGGGTGAAACCAATACTGATGATCTATCACCTGCGCCTGATGCATGGTCGCGCCCTGATATTCCAGTACACGCATTAGCGATGCTGAAAAACGAACGCGAAGGCATTAACCCAGACAAGGCCGGTGAAATCGGTCCGATTCAACAGATTGAAGCCTTAAAAGAAAAAGGCCATCAACTGGTGTATGTGGGTGATGTTGTCGGTACGGGTTCATCGCGTAAGTCTGCGACTAACTCAGTGCTTTGGTTTATGGGTGACGACATTCCAAATGTACCGAACAAACGTGCTGGTGGTTACGTGCTGGGTGGCAAGATTGCCCCAATCTTCTTTAACACTATGGAAGATGCCGGTGCACTCCCAATCGAAGTTGATGTGACCAACCTAAACATGGGCGATGTCATCGATGTGTACCCGTTTGAAGGTAAAGTTACTAACCACGAAACTGGCGAGACATTGGCAGAATTTGGCCTAAAAACTGACGTATTAGTTGATGAGGTTCGCGCAGGCGGCCGTATTCCACTGATCATCGGTCGTGGTCTTACTGATAAAGCACGTACCGCACTGGGACTAGCTCCATCAGAAGTATTCCGTCTTCCTGGTGAAGTTGCGGATACAGGTAAAGGCTTCTCACTGGCTCAGAAAATGGTCGGTAAGGCATGTGGCGTAACGGGTATTCGTCCTGGTACGTACTGTGAGCCTAAAATGACCACTGTTGGTTCGCAAGATACTACAGGCCCTATGACTCGTGATGAATTGAAAGATCTTGCGTGTCTTGGGTTCTCATCAGATCTAGTAATGCAGTCGTTCTGTCATACCTCAGCATATCCTAAGCCTGTTGATGTCAACACTCACCATACATTGCCTGATTTCATCATGAACCGTGGTGGCGTTTCGCTACGTCCGGGGGATGGTGTCATCCACTCATGGCTAAACCGCATGCTGCTACCTGATACTGTAGGTACAGGCGGCGACTCACACACTCGTTTCCCGTTGGGTATTTCTTTCCCTGCCGGTTCTGGTTTGGTGGCGTTTGCAGCGGCGACAGGTGTTATGCCTCTTGATATGCCAGAGTCTATCTTGGTGCGCTTTAAAGGTGAAATGCAGCCAGGTATCACTCTACGTGACTTGGTGCATGCGATCCCTTACTACGGTATTAAGCAAGGTCTACTTACTGTTGAAAAAGCTGGTAAGATCAACGAATTCTCTGGTCGCGTACTAGAAATTGAAGGTGTTGAGCACCTGACCGTTGAGCAAGCGTTTGAATTATCTGATGCATCAGCAGAGCGCTCTGCTGCAGGTTGTACTGTTAAGCTGTCTAAAGAGTCAATCGAAGAGTACCTAAATTCGAACATCACCATGCTTAAGTGGATGATTTCTGAAGGTTATGGCGATCGCCGTACACTAGAGCGCCGCGTCGTTGCGATGCAAGAGTGGCTAGCGAACCCAGAGCTTATGGAAGCCGATGCTGACGCTGAGTACGCACACGTGATTGAAATTGATCTTGCTGAGATTGATCAGCCAATCCTTTGTGCGCCAAACGATCCAGACGATGCTCGTTTGTTATCTGATGTTCAAGGTACAGAGATTGATGAAGTATTCATCGGCTCTTGTATGACCAACATTGGTCACTTCCGCGCAGCAGGTAAATTGCTTGAGAAGTTCAATGGTCAATTGGATACGCGTCTGTGGGTGGCACCGCCAACCAAGATGGATAAAGACCAACTGACTGAAGAAGGTTACTACGGCATTTTTGGCCGCGCTGGTGTTCGAATCGAAACTCCAGGGTGTTCACTGTGTATGGGTAACCAGGCTCGTGTTGCCGATAAAGCAACAGTGATGTCTACGTCTACGCGTAACTTCCCGAACCGTTTAGGTACGGGTGCCAATGTGTACCTTTCTTCAGCAGAGCTTGCTTCAGTGGGCGCAATTCTAGGTCGCATTCCAAATCGCGAAGAGTACCTAGAGTACATGAGCCAAATTGATGCAACAGCGTCTGATACCTACCGTTACCTCAACTTCCACTTGATGGGACAGTACACTGAGAAAGCGGATACGGTGATTTTCCAAGAGCCAGCATAACGGTTAACTGGGAATGAAATGAAAAGGCTAGGGGAAACCCTAGCCTTTTTTGTTTATTGTGGGATAGGGAACTAGTAGCGATGACGCTGTGCAGCGAGAGGTGAGGAGAAAGGCGAACTGAACTTTCCGAACCGTCACTCATCGATTACAATGCGCTCAACTCCCACTACATGTGTTTCCTTATGGATTACGAATTTCGCAAAAATCTTATCGAAGGCGGCTATAGCGCTCGATTTTCAATGGAGCATCAATTTATAGCCCGCTGGGTGATTGAAGATCTTGGAACGGATGACGCTCGAATTAGTACCCTGTTGAACCATATTGAAGCGCATTTAGCCAATGGCACTACAATAGAGCAACGTGGGCCAGAGATGACGTTAACGATCGAGGATAACGAAGTTGTTATTCAGTCTAACGACTTGTTTTCAGAGCAAGAATTTGAACTGGAGCAAGACATGGACCTGTACCAAAGCGAAAGCATTGCGGAATGTGGTATCGAAGATTTCGAGGCAATGTTGCACTCTTGGAGAGCGTTTTTTACAAAATAGCAACCTTTTGCACTCATTTATGGAATATCTGCGCTGTTTTAGTGAATGTGATGCACCGAATTAGTGCGTCGACGTTCTCGCTCCCTTCATTAAAATAAGTAAGCCTTTAAAAAACAACAGCTTAAAAACATGGCACGCTCCTTGGATAGTAGATAAGTGTTAAAGGACTATCAGGCAAAGGGGATGCAATGAAACTGATAAACGCCATCATTAAACCATTTAAACTCGACGACGTTCGAGAAGCACTTTCAGACGCAGGTATCGAAGGGATGACTGTTACTGAAGTCAAAGGCTTCGGTCGTCAGAAAGGTCACACTGAACTATACCGTGGTGCTGAGTACCAGGTCGACTTCCTTCCTAAAGTGAAGCTAGAAATCGCAACACACGCCGACAATGTTGATCGTGTTGTTGAAGCTATTTCTAAAGCCGCACACACCGGAAAAATCGGTGACGGTAAAATTTTCGTTTATGACTTGAGTCAGGCGGTACGTATTCGTACTGGTGAACTTGATACAGAAGCGCTTTAAGGATTGAGGTAATTGGATATGGAACTTTCAGCAACAGTAACAGAACTTCGTTACGCACTAGATACTTTTTTCTTTCTAATCTCAGGTGCGTTGGTAATGTGGATGGCAGCAGGATTTGCCATGTTAGAAGCGGGTCTTGTTCGCTCTAAAAACACCACTGAAATTTTAACTAAAAACATCACGCTTTATGCTATTGCATGTACGATGTTCTTAGTTGTTGGTTACAACATCATGTACGTTGACAACCCAGAAGGCGGTTTCTTACCTTCTTTGGGCGCATTGATTGGCACGCAAAGTGAAGGTGCTGACCACTCGCTAGAGTCAGACTTCTTCTTCCAAGTAGTATTCGTAGCAACAGCAATGTCAGTGGTATCTGGTGCCGTTGCTGAGCGTATGAAACTATGGGCTTTCCTAGTGTTTACTGTAGTTCTAACAGGATTCATCTACCCAATTGAAGGGTACTGGACTTGGGGCGGCGGTTTCCTATCAGAAGCAGGTTTCAGTGACTTTGCTGGCTCTGGTATCGTACACATGGCGGGTGCAGCAGCAGCTCTATCAGGTGTAATCCTACTGGGTGCTCGTAAAGGCAAATACGGTAAGAACGGTGAAATCTACCCGATTCAAGGTTCTAACATGCCTCTAGCAACGCTAGGTACATTTATCCTATGGTTTGGTTGGTTCGGCTTTAACGGCGGCTCTCAGCTAATGGTATCTGATTTTGAAAACGCAACAGCAGTAGGTCAAATCTTCCTAAACACTAACGCAGCTGCAGCTGCAGGTGCTATCGCTGCGCTACTAGTATGTAAGACGACTTGGGGCAAAGCTGACCTAACTATGATTCTTAACGGCGCGTTGGCTGGTCTTGTCGCTATCACGGCAGACCCACTATCTCCATCGCCACTAGCAGCAGTAAGTATTGGTGCAGTAGCAGGTGCGTTAGTTGTGTTCTCAATCATCGGCTTTGACAAAATCAAGATTGATGATCCAGTAGGCGCTATCTCTGTACACGGTGTGTGTGGCTTCTTTGGTCTAATGGTTGTTCCTCTAAGCAATGGCGACGCAACATTTGGTGCTCAGCTATTGGGTGCAGCAGTTATCTTTGCTTGGGTATTCGGTGCAAGCCTAGTGGTTTGGGGTATCTTGAAAGCAACTATGGGTATCCGCGTAACCAGTGACGAAGAGCAAGAAGGTATGGACATGCACGATTGTGGTGTTGGTGCTTACCCAGAGTTCGTAACGGTTAAATAATAAATAGTATTGAGCCCTGTGCTTAGGGCTTTGATTAACGATAACCCCGCCTTTACGGCGGGGTTATTTTTTTTGTATCTATAGCTATCACTAAGCGTATGGGGACAAGAAAATGACCGGTGAGTCGATATTGGTGATGCACAATTGGTAGCGAATAGTGAGTGCGCTGTGGCACGAAAATAACTGAAAAAAAATTGTTGTAGATCATTGCATTTGTTAACCAAATGAATACAATAACGCTATTGATAACCATTATCACTTTCATTAAGGATAAGAAATGAAAAAGTTGTTAACATTAACCGCCGTAGCTACCGCCGCTTTCACTGCACCTTCAATGGCTGCAGAAGAGGTCAACGTCTACTCTTACCGTCAACCTTTCTTAGTTGAACCTATGTTCAAAGCGTTTACTGAAGAGACGGGCATTAAAGTTAATGTTATGTTTTCTGATAAAGGTTTGGCTGAGAAAATTAAACAAGAGGGCGAGTACAGCCCGGCAGATGTGGTACTCACGACCGACATCAGTCGTTTGGTTGAGTTAGCAGACAAAGAAGTGGTTCAGTCTGTAAACAGCGACACCATCAATGGCAACATTCCATCTCAATACCGTGATGATGAAGGTGAGTGGTTCGCACTTACTCTACGTAGCCGTAATGTTTACTCTTCACGTGATCGTGTAGGCAAGCTAGGCAACGATTTTGATTACACTGATCTGGCGAAGCCAGAATACAAAGGTAAAATCTGTACTCGTAGCGGCAAACACCCATACAACGTATCACTTGTTGCATCGATGATTTCTCACTACGGTGAAGCAGAAACACAAACATGGCTTGAAGGTGTAAAAGCCAACCTAGCGCGTAAACCACAAGGTAACGATCGTGCTCAAGTGAAAGCGATCAAAGAAGGCCTATGTGATGTGTCACTGGGTAACAGCTACTACCTTGGTAAAATGGTTAACGATCCAGAGCAAGTGCCATGGGCAGAATCTGTATACATTAACTTCCCTGGTCAAGAGTCTAACGGGACACACGTAAACGTGAGTGGCATGGCTATGGCGAAATACGCGCCTAACCACGAAAATGCGCTAAAACTTATGGAGTTTTTGACAGCTGAAAAAGCTCAGCAAATGTACGCTGAAGTCAACTACGAGTACCCTGTGAAAGAAGGCGTTAAACGTTCTGAGTTGGTTGCTTCTTGGGGTGATTTCACCGCTGATGCTCTGCCTCTAGAAAAAGTGGCAGAAAACCATTCTGCTGCTGTTCGTCTTCTCGATGAAGTGAAGTTTGACCTATAAGCCTAAGCTTACTAAGTTCAAATTTATTAAGCACTAAACCCTGTAAAACATCCTGCTTTCGAGTAGGATGTTTTTGTCGTTTTATCTGATTGAGATTTTATAGCCGTTCATGAAGCAAAGAGTAAGTCGTTGGAAGTGGAGTAGTGTTGGTATTGCGGGCATTTTAGCCCTACCTATTCTCGCTGTGTTTTACTTAGCATTGGGTGACGATGGAGAGATATTCTCACATCTAATGTCTACGGTAATGCCAACCTATATATACAATACCTTTGCTCTCGTCATCGGTGTGATGTTGCTTAGTGCTCTAATGGGAGTCCCTACGGCCTGGTTAATGGCGATGTGTCGTCTACCTGGCGATAAATATTTGCAGTGGATGTTGGTGCTACCGCTCGCCATACCTGGATACATTGTCGGCTATCTGTTTACAGAGTGGTTTGATTTTGCTGGCCCAATCCAGCGCCTATTACGGGATATCATGGGGTGGCAGGCTGGTGATTATTGGTTTCCCGATATTCGCACCTTAGGCGGGGCAATTTGGGTACTATCCTTAGTCCTTTACCCTTATGTTTATTTGTTAGCCCGTGCTGCATTTATGGAGCAGAATATGTCGCTGTTGCAATCGGCACGGCTACTGAAATGCTCACCAAAACAGAGTTTTTTACGCGTATCACTGCCACTTGCTCGACCCGCAATTGCTGTTGGCTTATCGCTAGTCGCAATGGAAGCCGTAGGAGACTTTGGACTGGTTAATTACTTTGCGGTAAACACCTTAACCACTGCTGTCTATGACACCTGGCTAGGCTATTCCAGCCTTACCGCGGCGGCCAAAATTTCGTCCATCATGTTGCTGGTGATCATTTTGTTCATAAGCGCTGAACGCTTTAGTCGGCGTAAGCAGAAGCAGTATCAGAACCAGTTTTCGTCGCAAGAAGAGAAGCTTTATCACCCCACAGGTTGGAAAAAATGGTTGGCGCTGACTTGGTGCTGGGGACTGCTGCTAACCGCCTTTATCTTACCTATGCTGCAACTTGGCAGCTTTGCTATGGTGTATTGGGAGCAAAGCTGGACACCTGAATTCAGACAGTTTGCAATAAACAGCTTCACCATCTCGTCCATTTCAGCGGTTATTGCTGTTGCGATTGCGGTGCTGGTCAACTTTTATCATAGACTGCAACCTAGCGTGAGTAGCAAGTTATCATTGCGAATCTCATCGTTAGGCTATGCTGTGCCTGGTACGGTATTGGCGATCGGTGTGATCGCTCCCATCATGGCACTGGATCACTGGGTTAATGATGTGGCTAAGTTTTTTGAATGGGGGCGTCCTGGTTTGATCTTTTCGGGCAGTATGTTCGCACTCATATTTGCCATGGTGGTGCGCTTTTCAGCCGTTGCAATTGGCAGTGTCGAAAGTAACTTGCAAAAGGTGCCGCCCTCATTAGATTTGGCAGCACGAACTATGGGTTGCAACAGTAATCAAATGCTTAAACGCGTCCACATTCCATTAATAAAGCGTGGAGCGCTCATTGCAGGCTTATTGGTGTTCATTGAGTCGATGAAAGAGCTGAACGCATCATTGCTGCTGCGACCATTTAACTTCGAAACCCTGGCTACCTACGTGTACAACTTCGCCTCTGATGAGCAGCTTGAAGTGGCGGCATTGCCCGCGATGTTATTAGTAGTGGTTGGGTTAATTCCTCTTATCCTTGTTAACCGTTCATTGGAGCAAACTCACTGATGAAAAACGCACTTACCATTCAAGACCTAACTTGCGGTTACGAGGGGCAAACGATATTGCAATCGCTGTCCATTGAGGTGGAACAAGGCGAAATTGTTTGCTTATTGGGGGCAAGTGGCTGCGGAAAAACGACTTTGCTCAAAGCTATTGCAGGGCTGGTTCCTCTTAGTCAGGGCACCATGAGTCTAAACAATAAGTTGCTGGATGACGGTAAAGCGTGGATGCCACCCGAGCAACGAAATATCGGCATGATCTTTCAAGACTATGCGTTATTTCCTCACCTTACTGTAGCAAAAAACGTTGCCTTTGGGTTAACCCACTTGAGCCAAAAAGAGCAGCAAGAGCGAGTAAAGAGCATGCTAGAGTTGGTGCACCTTGACGACCTCGGAGAGCGCTATCCTCATCAGTTGTCTGGTGGACAGCAACAACGTGTCGCCATAGCACGCTCGTTGGCCTATAAGCCTGATTTACTGCTCTTAGATGAACCGTTCTCCAATATCGATACTCAGGTTCGTCATGAGTTGATTGCTCAAATTCGCAAGATCTTTAAACGCCAAGGTGTCACAGCCATTTTTGTCACCCACAGTCGGGAAGAAGCGTTTGCGTTTGCCGATAAAATGGCGGTGATGCATAACGGAGTGATTGAGCAGTTTGGCACAGCCGGCGAGCTTTATCATAAGCCGGCTACTCGATTTGTCGCCGACTTCCTAGGTGGCGGTAGCTATTTAGACGCAACTAAATTGGCGGATGGCGGGTTTGATACCTCGTTTGGCGTTGTAGAAGCGCAGTCTCGAAACGATATTGAGAACGGTGGCGCTTGTCAGCTACTGTTAAGACCTCAGCAGATCATTTTAGAAAGAAGTGATGAAAGCTCAATTGTAGTTAAAGAGATGGAGTTCATGGGCGATCATTGCCGATACATTATTGAATCAGGCAACCAGCGATTTATTGCTACATCACAGGAGCCGCTGGAAGTTGGCGATGCAGTATCGGTTAAAGTTGAAACAGCGGGCTTGCAGGCGTTCGCCTAAAGCTCCACTTTGTCACTACCGCTTCAGCTATCAAGAAACGGTAGTGTCCCATTGGTTGGTTTGCGAATTACAGCGCCAAGAAAGCTTTCATTTGGTCACGCACCGCCTCGGCAGTCGGTTGATCTTCCATTTCGGCAAAGATGCGTAATAGAGGCTCGGTTCCAGAAAAACGTGCTATTACCCAGCCGCCATTTTTGAAGTAAACCTTGGTGCCATCTTCATAACTGACTCGTTCAATCGCGTAGTCAAACTTAGGCAGCTCTTTGGCAACATACAAGCGATTGTAAATCACTTCCTTCTCACTTGGCTTAAAGGTGCAATCTCCTTCTGCGGTATAGGCATACCCATATTTGCTGTAGATTTCATCGAGCAGTTCAGACAACTTTTTACCAGTGACCGAAATCATCTCGACTAAAAGGCTAGAGGCGAATACACCGTCTTTACCTTTAATGTGCCCTCGAATGGTTAAACCACCAGAGCTTTCCCCGCCAATAAGAGAGTCGTCAGCTTCCATTTGACCACTGATGTGCTTAAAGCCTACAGGAACCTCAAAGCTCTTTTCTCCGTGGTCAACGGCAATCTTATCAAGCAGATGTGTGGTGGCGATATTACGCACGACCGACCCAGTCCAGCCTTTGTATTCCAGTAGGTAGTAATACAGCAGCATGAGCACTTCATTAGGGTGTATAAAGTTGCCCTTTTCATCGATGATCCCAAGCCTGTCAGCGTCTCCATCAGTACCAATGCCAATGTCATACCCTTCAGCAGCTACTAAATGTTTAAGGCGATACAAGGTCGCGGCGCTCGGCGACGGCATCAGTCCACCAAAGTCTGGGTTTTTGCCATCGTTGATCACATCGACGTCACACCGGCCATTGATTAATACGGTTTGCAATGCGTTCTTTGCGACACCGAACATTGGATCGACCAACACTCGTAGGTTGGCTTTTTTGATCGCTTCAATATCAATAAAATTGATGATCGAATCGACAAAGGCGTTCATTGGGTTAATGATTTGGATCTGTTTATCGGCCAATGCTTGTTCGAAATCAACGGACTTTACGTCACTTGCAGTGAGTTGAGAAACTTGAGTTTCGATTTTTTCAGTGATCACTTCATCGGCGTCTCTTCCCCCTTCTATGAATATTTTGACGCCGTTGTAATCTGCAGGGTTGTGCGATGCGGTAATGCAAGCTGAGTACGCACAGCCCATTTCTTTGGCTTGAAACATCACAATTGGAGTAGGGACAAACTTATCGATAAAATGGACTACGATGCCGTTGGCCGCCATCACCTCAGCAAACCAACGCCCCGCTTTATCAGATAGAAAACGGCGGTCATAGCCGATAATAAAGCCTTTGTCAGCGACCTGTTCTGCGTTAGTGATATTGGCCACCGCTTGAGCTACGAGTCGTACATTATCTTTGGTAAACTCTTCGCCAATAAACGCGCGCCAGCCCCCGGTTCCGAACTTAATCATATTTGGACTCCTCATCCATTGGGCCCGCAATGTTGCTTATTGCGGGCGACACGCATTAACCCATAATCACAACAACATCAATGCTGCTGCCTTGCTTTGCTGCAGGTATCGAGCCTTCATGTGGCTGACCGTTGACTGTAATCGAAGCGATTCCTTTGCTGACGCTTTGTGGGTTTTCCACAGTAATGTTGTAAGTAGCACCACGCCATTCACGCGTTACTTTGAATCCAGGCCAGTCATTTGGAATACACGGGTTTATCGCAAGTCCGTCGTAATCGACACTGACCCCAAGAATAAAGTTGGTCACAGCATAGTAGGCCCAACCTGCTGTGCCTGTAAGCCATGGGTGGTTTGCGCGCCCATGGTCTTGATGGTCGCGACCCATAATAAATTGAACGTATGAGTAGGGCTCTGTCACACGCTGTTCAATGTTGTCATTCTGGTTGTATGGGTTGAGTGCATCGTAGAATTTCATCGCCTTGTCGCCACGACCTAGTTTGGCCTCTGCCACCCACGCCCATGGGTTGGGGTGCGAGAAGATTGCTCCATTTTCTTTAACCCCTTGGTAAACACGCGTAACGAAACCAATATCGTCATTAGGGGTCGAAAACGAAGGTGCGTTTAGGTGCAAGCCATACTCGGAGTAAAGGTGCTCATCCACACTGTCCATCGCGCGTGCGCCGCGCTCTGCCGAGACCGCACCGGATAAAACGGCTAGAGTGTTAGATTCCAAATGAATGCGACCTTCGGTTTGCTGGGCAGTGCCAATCTTGTCACCATCTTTAGTTAGCCCGCGAATGTACCAACCGCCTTCACTATCCCATAAGTGCTCTTCACAGGCTTTTTGCACCCCATTTGCCATGTTGGTGTAATGATCAACGTCTTGGTGGTTTCCAAGGTGTTTAGCCAACTTGATGAACTCATCAAGCGCCCAGTAATGCAAAAACGACACCATTGATGACTCGCCGCCGCCCAGATTTAGGCAGTCGTTCCAGTCAGCGCGTAGCCCTTTACAGATCCCTGTTTGTCCAACGTACTTGGCCGAGAAGTCTAGCGCCGCTTTTAAATGGTCATACACGGTCGCTTCACCACCGTCCGCGAATGGGATCACTTCGTTAAAGAATTCTGATTCGCCAGACTCTAGGACGTAGTTGCAAATGGTTGGGATCAGCCACAAATGATCGTCTGAGCAGGTATCTTCGATACCGTGGATCTTATCGTCGTCGGAAGGGGTAGGAACGACTGTCGGTGATTTAGACGGCTCAACATCGGCTTTTTCAGGATCGAACCAGTCTGGATCAAATAGATGCAGTCCGTACCCGGCCTTCACTTGACCACGTAGCAAATCGACAATGCGCTTACGGGTCATTGCTGGGTTTGAATGAGGCACTGATATTGCGTCTTGCGCGGTGTCTCTATATCCCAATCCGGTGCGTCCACCGACTTCAATGAATGACGCAAATCTTGACCACACTACGCAAGTCTCAGCTTGATAGAGTGTCCAAGCATTGATCATGGTGTCCAACCCTTGATTAGGAGACGTAACTTGGAATTTACGGCATCGGCTGTCCCAGTGCTCAATGATTTCCTGAAAGGCGGCGTCGACATTGGCTAGATCTTGATATTTGTTGCGAAGGCGCTCACCGTTGCCTTTTCCAATGCCCAATATATACGCGAAACGAACCTCTTCTCCAGGTGCCAGTGTAAACTGCTTATGCAAGGAGCCACAGTGGTTGTAGCAAGTCTGCGCGGAGTTAGAGCAGCGGCCTTTCTCGACGGCTATCGGGTTTGCCTCGTCGCGATAGGCGCCAAGGAAACTGTCTCGCTGACCATCAAAGGAGTCAGGATCAAAGGTGGAGGCTAGGTAGTAGAAGCCTTCAAAATCGTTGGTGTTGTAGTAAAGGTCATACTCCAAAACACCGTCACGATACTGCGTGCCTGCAGAGTACAACGACATTTGGTGGTTTTGATTGTCTGATTGAATGTGAGAAAACGAAAACTCGACAAATGAAAATGCTGAGATCGTACGAGGCTTATCGGAGGTGTTCTTTATGACGACATCCCAAACTTCCGCATCTTCACCTTTAGGGACAAACAGTGTTTTCGTGGCGGTAATGTCGTTGTATTCACATTTAAACTTTGAGTAAGAAAGCCCATGACGCACTTCGTAGTTGGCTTCTTCTAGACTTTTCGCTACAGGTTGCCATGAGATAGACCAGTAATCACCACTCTCATCGTCACGCAGGTAAACATAGTGCCCAGGACGGTCAAAGGTGCCATTGGGACGAAACTTCGTCACGCGATTGTATTCTGGTGAGTTGTAGAATGAATACCCACCAGCGTTGTGTGAAATTACAGTACAAAACTTTTCGGTACCCAAATAGTTTGTCCATGGCGCTGGAGTGTCAGGGCGAGTGATCACATATTCACGATTTTGGTTATCAAAATAGCCGTATTTCATCTGTCATATTCCTTTATCAAGCTGATTGCTCAGCCAATCAATTGTTGGTTCTATCTCGCTTTTTGCGAGCTAATTCTGTTGAGGTTGTCGGTCGTATGGCTTGGCGAGCCATGGATCTCTATAGTGGATCCCAGTTCGATCTAAGCGAGGTAAATCGACTTTTAATCGAGAGAGGAAGCATCGCCAGTCACGGTGCGGCGGTTGAGTCCAAGCCGCTTCAGCAACGGCTTGTAGCCGTGGGTAAATCATGTACTCCAAACGGCTTCCATGATTGATTAACTCGCACCACGCTGCGCACTGAATACCAAGAATTTTGTTTCTAAGCGGATCTGAGGGTTTCAGCTGTGCCAAAGGTTGGTAGCTGTACACTGTTTCAAGTGGTAAAACACACGCCCAATCCACACCATATTCTTGAGGATCGTAATCTTGGGTGAGATCTAAATAGGTATATTGAGCGGGCTGCAGTACCACGTCGTGCCCACGTTGCGCGCATTCGAGTCCAGCTTGTTCGCTTAGCCACGAGTAAATGACGGTATTGGTGCTAACTTTATCGCCATGCTGGGCTTCTTCCCAGCCGAGCATCCGCTTTCCAAGGGCATGGAGCTTGCGCTCTGCGTAGCGTAATAAATGACCTTGTAGCTCTTTGGCGTCTGTGTATTCCTCAGCCCGCATCAATGCCTGACAACTAGGGCTGTGCAGCCATACCCCTTCAGGAACTTCATCCGCTCCAATGTGGACATAGGGGGCAGGAAACAGATCGGCTAACGCGTCTAAAACAGTGTCCAAGAACTGATAGGTCCCTGCTAAGCCGGGATTTAAGACATTATCGGTGTAATTTTGAATACTGCGATATTGAGACTGATCGCTAGGCTCAACCAGCAATTCTGGAAGTGATTTAATCGCTGCTCGGCAGTGACCGGGAATATCGATTTCTGGGATCACGGTGATCCCGCGTACCCGTGCAAACTCGACGATCTCTTTAACCTGTAATGTGGAGTAAAACCCGCCGTGCTTTTGTTTTATTTGAGTAAATTGTGGCTCTATCGCGTCGTCTACGCCTCGGTATGCGCCGACTTGTGTCAATTGAGGCAGCGAGGGAATTTCTACGCGCCACCCTTCATCATCGGTAAGGTGCCAATGAAAGGTGTTTATCTTGTACTTAGCACATTGATTAATCTGAGTTTTAATGGTTTCTATTGTGTGGAAGTGACGTGCACAATCCAACATAAAGCCGCGAAGCGAATACGCGGGTGTATCGTCGATATTGACCAAAGGAAGTACGATGGCGTCGCCAGCGTCGACAGGAAAAAGCTGTAAAAGGCTGGCAATAGCGTGCCCAAACCCCGCAGCGCTGGCAGCGCATATCGTAATATTGTCATGAGTAACCGATAGCTGGTAAGCCTGCGGTGCTAAATTGGCGTTAAGCGACAGGTAGAGATCGGCGGTTTCGGCATAATCGTCTCGTTGCCAGGTGAGTAACTGCTGAGTTTCCTCAAAAAGCCAATCAACGGCATTTCCCGCGAACTCGGTTTGCACGGCAATTATCGGCGAGGTTGATAAGTGAAACTGACCTTGCGAGCGCGAAAGGCTGTTCGGTTTAGGAATAATCGCAATATCGGCGGCACTGACTACTGGAACCTGCGTGCGCTGGGAATAAGGCGAGGCAAGAATAATCGGCTTTAGATCAACAGCAATCATCTCACCATTGCTGCGAACAAATGCGTCATCAAAATTATCGCTCAAATAACGAAATTTGGCGCTATTGGCAGCAAATTCAAATTCAAAGGTTTCTCCTTTAGACAAGGGCTTATTGGGTGTGACTACGCAGTAACTGCCCACTTGAGTGTGTTTGTGCTCGGCGATGGAATCAGGCTGAATAAAACGGTCAAAGGTAAAATGCAGCGACCAGTCGACCAACGCGTGCTGAGTTTGATTGACGATTTCAACTCTAAACTGGCAGCGAGGATCGGTTTCATTGATGACTTGAAGTTGTACACTGATGCTCATGCTACGTCCTTAAGGTAGAGGTTGTGCTCTGGCTTTCCTGCAAACATAATTGCCCCTTCTATGGCATCGAACTCGGGCTCTACGATCCACCGTTTTACATCGGCGCCAAGCCACTCATGCAAACGTTCGGCGATGCTACCCATCAAACAGATGCGTTGCGCCCCTTTGTTGATTAAGGCGCGAATGTACATATCTAAATCTGCGGCGGTTTGCCTCAACAATTCGTTGGCTAGGCCATCACCTTGATAAGCAAGCTCAAATATCTTTTTGGAAAACTGTCCGTACTCTGCGGGAATGGCTGTTTTTGACCATTCAACTATGGCATCCACATCGTGATTGAAGTGCGTCATGACATGTTCACATAGGGCGGTTTTTTTCCTGATGCCATCTTCCGCAAGCAGCACCTGTTGAATCAAACGAAGTCCCATCACGGCGCCGCCACCTTGGTCTGAAATAGGAAACTCCCGGCCGCCAACGACAAACTGCTCACCATTATTAAGTAGCAACCCACAAGAACCGGTACCACCTATCATGATGGCGCCATTGCGACCATTGTGTGCGCCCAAACAGGCGCCAAAGGCGTCTGTATTTAGGGTCATGCTGGCAAAAGGGTGTGGCAGTGACATAAAGGCTTGCCATGCACTCTTCTGTTCCGCTCCCGCAAGGGCCGCGCCTACGTGCATAAGCGAGAAGTGCTGCTTACCTAAGTTGGCATGTTGAGCAGCCAAAGTGACGGCTTCGATGATCGAACTCATCGCGATATTAACGCCTAACAATAGATTAGCGCTTCCTGATACACCTTCACCGACTAAAGCACCCTCACTGGTGCGGATCCTTGCTCGGCATGAGGTGCCGCCGCCATCAATTCCAACTAAATACATATCAGAACTCCGTCGTTGCATCGTTTGAGGAAACCGCATCAAAGGCTTGAGTAGACACAGCAAGTAAGAACCAAGCTGCGTGAGGGATCCATTGCTCGCCCCAGCGCCAGTTTTGTAGCATATCGTCTTTATGAGGCGTGGGATTAAAGGCAATGTCGTTGGCATTCTCGAACCCAGCGGTAATGCCATTACAAATCCCACCCTTGGCATTTATAAATCCAAGTTCAGGCAAATAGTCAGGGTTATTGTGCCCATGCCCATCGAGCATGCACATGTCGTAGGGGTTGTTGCCCAATATCCAGTTCAAGCTATCACAGGCAAACACCTCTAACGCTATCGCTTGAGTTTGAGTGACCCAAGGTTTTGCGTAATAAGCCATAGCCGCGAGTGAGCCTAAACGGGCATTCTCACCTTGCCACCAATAGCCAGACTCATTGTCTTGCGCCACAAAAAAGGAGGAGCGCTTTTCTGACTCAACCCCTTGCACCACTTGCTTTGGGTAGCCAAATGGGTTGCTGCCTTCTACCTGCATAGACAGCTCAAAATTGACTGCATTGCTCACAATCTGCTGAACATGTTGCCGTGCGACTTGGTTAGTTTCGATCTCCAAAAAAGCGCAAAGCGCAATGACCGGTAAGCCCGCTTCAGCTGCATGAAAGTACGGACGTGTTCCGTCGACATTGGCAGACCAATAGTGTCGGTGTTGATCATCACTGCGTTGCAGGGCACACAATTTGTCGCACCAAGCTCTGGCTTCAAGCAAATATTGGTCAAGTTTTGTTGCTCGATACAACTCCACAGAGGCGAGTAAAGCACAGTAAAAATCGATGATATTTTCTTGCCCATTATCGAGATAGCCAAGGTTGTGTTCAATTAGATGCTGATAGCCTTGCTGCGCAGCGTCTAGATACTGGGCATTGGTGTACTCGCCCTGATTGTCCTGTGTCGATGCGATAGCAAGAGCAGCGATGGCCATGCCTCCACCTTGTCTAAAACCTGCTTGGTAGTTGTCGTACTTATGGCCAAGTTGTGTTTCGTAGGCGCATAGCTCGCGTTGCTCTGTATCTTTGCTCCATTTATCAAACAGAGTCGTATAGAAAAAGCCTTGCTCATCTTGCATTCGAACAAGAAAATCAGCGCCATAATAGGCTTCGTCCAGTAACCGCACAACGCTAAATTCGGGTAGGTACTGACGCTGCTGATTGAGTTCGGCAGACTTAAACATATTCCAAACAACCATCGGAATTTGTTGAGGGTTGAGGTAGTTGGCGTAGGAGAGGTGACTTAGATATTTGCTTACATCGCCAGACGCATCGTACCAACCGCCGTGTACATCCAGTTTTTTAGTACTGCCCACGACCTGTGCGTTGCGATCATGAGCGTCAAATCTTCCACTGCAGCGTTGCGATTTAAAGTAGTGCAATAGATCCGAAAAGGTCTTTTTGATCAGTAGGTTTTCGGCAATTTCGAAAGAGTGAGATACCGAATCCCCACAAGCTAATGTATAGGAGCCAATTTCAGTTAGCTGACTGATATCAACACGAGAAAACAGACCGTGGTGCCACTCTTCGACTGCGACAGCTTGAGGAATTGGTAAGCGTGTGACGAGCTGGTGGTCGCAATAAATTGACAGCTCAAGCTGAGCACTCTGTTGAGCTTCGAGCGAAGTAAAAGTGATGACGGCAGTTTTAGGATCGTGCGGTCTGAATCCAATCTGGTTAGTGGTGATTTTCATGGGCATCGCTCTTATTTTATCGTGATGGCAATGTTGGTGAGTGAAAAAAAATGGGCAGGCAAGCCTGCCCTAATCAGCGTGTAACCGCTATTTCACTACATAAGGAACACTGTAATAACGCTACTCTCCGTGCAGGTAGCAGCGAACAAAATGGTTTTCAGCCAGCTGGGTAACACCCGGCAAACGTTCAGTACATTTGTCGGTCGCATGAGTACAGCGACCTGCAAATGGGCAACCTACGGACTCTGGGGTCCATAACGGTATTTCCCCTTTGTTGCCTTTCAATTTTTCGTGAATCGATTTGCTTGGATCCGGAACCGCTGACACCAGTAGTTGGGTATAAGGGTGTTGAGCATTGGCGATCACTTCGTCAGTATCTCCCCACTCCACCATGTGTCCGACATACATAACGGCGAGATCTTCAGCAATGTATCGAGCGGTTGCGATATCGTGAGTGATGTACAAAAGCGACATCTGTTTCTCAAACTTCATCTCTTCCATAAGGTTAAGAACGCCAGCGCGAATCGAAACATCAAGCATTGAGGTAGGCTCATCCGCCAATACAACCTCAGCACCGACAGCGATATTGCGTGCTAGATTGACGCGTTGACGTTGACCGCCAGACAGTTGATGCGGGAATTTTGCCGCAGTTTCTTTAGGCGGGATGAGGCCGACTTGCTCTAAAAGGTCGTACACACGCTCTTCTAGCTCTTTTTTATTGCCTGGTTTGATCTTCTTATGGATCAAAAGTGGTCGTGCGATATGGTGGAAAATGTTGTGTGTTGGATTGAGCGAGCCAAACGGGTCTTGCCACACCATTTGCACGCCTTCTCGGTAGGTCATTAGCTCTTTTTTCTTGCTAATGGTTTGAATATCACGTCCGCGATATTCAATCTGCCCACCCGTAGGTGCATACATTTTTGCGATCATTTTTGCGGTAGTGGACTTTCCAGAACCGGATTCTCCTACAACCGACAAGCCGCGGCTCTTGTACATTTTAAATGATACATCGTTGATTGCGCGCATCATTGGATTTTTTAATGAGTGACTGCTGACTTCAAAATCTTTGATGAGATTTTTTCCTTCAATCAGAAGTTCTCCACGTTGAGTTGTCATAATTCTCTCCCGACTCAAAAGCTATACTGTGACAGCGGCAATAGGCTCACCAAAAAGGTGGCAATTTGAAAAACGATTGTGCTCAATTTGACGCAGCTGAGTAGGGACCTCGCGACATTGCGCTTCGACTCGTTCACAGCGTGCTTGAAAGCGGCACCCCTGTGGGATTTCGAGTAGATTGAGCGGATTACCTGGGATACCCGTAAGCTTGGTTTTAGGGCCAATCAATGGAGGGAATGAACTGCCCAGCCCTTTGGTATAAGGGTGGAAAGGGCTTTGCAAAATTTCTTTTGACGGAGCGACTTCAATCAGCTCGCCCGAATACATGATCCCGATGCGGTCTGAGAACTCCACCATCAATGAAAGGTCATGGGTGATAAATAAAATCGCAAACCCAAACTCTTCTTTAAGTGCATAGATTTTTTGCAAAATTTCACGCTGAACCACAACATCGAGAGCGGTTGTCGGCTCATCCATGATGATCATTTTAGGGTTTAGTGCGAGTGCAATAGCAATGACCAGACGTTGACGCATACCACCAGAAAACTGGTGAGGGTAGTCTTGCAAACGGCTTGGGTGTATATCGACGATTTCTAATAGACCTTCAGCGCGTTTGATCGCTTGCTCGCGGGTCATATTGGTATGGCGCATGATCACGTCGCAAAATTGCTCTTCCATGTTTAACACTGGGTTAAGTGCGTTCATTGCACTTTGAAAGACCATCGACATTTCGCTCCAGCGAAAACCTTGCATGCGGTCATCGCTGTATTGAAGGATATCTTCACCATTAAAGATCACTTCACCACTGGTTATAAATGCAGGCGGCTTGTGCAAGCGCATCAAAGACATTGCTACAGTAGACTTACCACAGCCAGATTCACCCGCTAGACCAAACACTTCGCCAGGCGCGATGTCAAAGCTAACGTCGTTACATGCTCGCACGTCGCCCGCATCAGTAATGTAGTCTACGCACAGGTTGCGAATGGAAATCAAAGGTTCGCTCATAGTGTTATTCTCCGCGCATAATAGGGTGGGGTTGAACGGCTACTTTCTCAGCAGGGCGCTGCTGCTTCTCTTGCTTAGCAAGTTTCTTCCAGCGTTTAAGTCCTTTATGAGAGCGCAGTTGTGGGTTAGCAATTTCATCGACCGCAAAGTTCAGTAGAGCAAGACCTGTCACTAATAGTGTTAGTGCAAAACATGGTGCAAGTAGCTCCCACCAGGCGCCAATCAACATAGACGATGAGGTTTGAACGTTATACAACATGATGCCCCAACTGATGGTGTTTGGATCCCCCAAACCTAAGAAGGAGATGGTCGCTTCCATCATGATGGCGTACATTACTGAACCTATGAAACTCGCGCCAACAATAGAGATTAGGTTAGGAAGTATCTCGACGAAAATGATGCGCCACGAAGATTCGCCCAGCACTTCGGCCGCTTTTACAAATTCTTTCTCTCTTAGGGCTAATGTCTGTGAACGAACAACCCTTGCACCCCACGCCCAGGACGTGACCCCAATTATCAACGCAATGGTCAATGGCCCTGCCTCGCCAATGAATGCAGCCACAACAAACAGCAGAGGGTACTGAGGGATAACCAACATAATGTTCATTGCAGCGGTTAATATCTCATCAACTTTGCCACCAAAGTAGCCAGCCGAAACACCGATAACCGTCGCCAAGAAGCACACAGTCAACCCTGCGCCAAACCCTACCGCCAAAGAAACACGTGCACCGTACGCAACTTGAGCCCAAACATCACGCCCCATACGGGTTGTTCCCAATACGTGCTCTGCATCTTTTGACATACGTAAAGTGCGAGAGTCAGTGGCTAAATTTTCTGAAACCCAACCTTCTGGGTTGTTTTGCGCTGCTTTAACCACAAACGATGGGTATTCGTGTGGTTTGCCCGAGCGTTTGTCTGGTGCATGGGCCGTAAGTAGTGGTGCAAAAATGGCGATGAATAAGAATGACGCCAGTATGGTCACACCAATCATAGCAACGGTGTTACCGCGAACGAGTTTTAGGATATTAAGCATAATTATTTGCCTCCCTTACGCAGGCGAGGATCTAGAACGACGTATAGCATGTCGGCCAAGAGGTTAAAGAACAGCATAAATAGCGTCATTATCAGCAACTGACCCTGCAGAACCTGATAGTCGCGAGAGGTAATAGCATTGAATAAAACAGTACCGAGGCCAGGGTAGTTAAAGATGATCTCGATGATCAGCTGTCCACCGATTGCCATGCCAAGAGACATGGATAATGCGGTCACACTTGGTAGCATTGCGTTTCGAGCGGCGTAGTTAAATACCACGCGGTTTTCGCTCAGCCCTTTGCCTTTAGCCATGGTGATGTAATCTTCGGCCAGTAGGTTGATCATGTTGTTTCGCATGTTGACTAGGAAGCCGCCCACTTGAACGATAGAGGCACAGGCAAGAGGAAGTACAGCGTGGTAAGCGACGTCTTTAATAAATGCCCAGCTGGTCCAGTCGGGAGTCGTTCCGGCGGTATAAGCGTAACCTGTTGGGAACCACTTAAGCCCAATGGCAAAAATAAACATGGCTAACATCGCGATGACGACCTGAGGAACCGCTTGGATGATGAGCATCCCTGGAGTAATAAAGGTGTCGTATTTGCTGCCACGTTTCCACGCTGCAAAAATACCTAAGATGGAACCCAGAGAGAATGATAATAGTACGGCACTACCCGCTAAAAACAGTGACCAGCCAAACGCGCTTCCTAGAAGCTCATTAACGGACAAAGGGTAAAATTTGATAGAGGTACCGAGCTCCCAGCTTAGGATGCTCTTAATGTAGGTGAAGTATTGCACCCACAAACCGCCATCAACAAAACCAAGCAGCTCTTTCATCGCCGCAATACGCTCTGGTGTTACTTGCGCCGTTGCGTTGGCGAACATCATAGTCACCGGATCGCCAGGCATGGCTCTTGGAATGATAAAGTTAATAGTGGCAGCCACTACTAACGCAATTAGGTAGAACGACAAACGTCTTAGAAAATAGCCCATAACACACCTTACTTACCGAAAAAATGGACCCAACATTAAAAGGAAACTAGCGAAAATTAAGCGCACCAACCCCTAACGCTTTGACTGTGAGGCAAAGCATCGTTCATTCAAGGAGTGAATTGTCGATGGGGCGGGGTTGGTGAGCGGCGCTTGCGCGCCGCATTTAGGTGTTACTGTACTGGTTTAAGGTCAAGAACGTGCAGTAGACGCTCAGGGAAACCTGCCCAGATTTGTGGACGACCTTTCGCGTTGTCTTCTGTCCACCAACCCGTGAAGCGAGTTGTGTTGTACTGGTATGGGTAACCACTAGACATAACCGGTACGGTTACTTGGTTTTCAGCAATGATCTTCTGAATACCGTGAGCGATGTTCATCTGCTCAGAGCGGTCTGCCGTTTTGTAGAAGCTATCGAGTAAGTTATCAAGCTGTGCATCTTGGAAGAAGTGCATCGCAAAGCGAGGCATACCTTCACCACTTTGAAGCGCTGAGTTGTAACCACTGTTCCAGTAAGTGTGAGGATCCGCACCGTGGAAGTAGTTGGTAAAGGCGACATCGTAGTTACCTTCAAGCATCGCTTGGTTGTAAACCGCAAACTCTGGAGTACGTGCTTTCGCTTTGATACCCGCCTCTTCTAGGCTCTCAACTGCAAGCTGCACAGAGTTGTTCCAGTCAGTCCAACCGTTAACCGATTGAATGTTTAGCTCAAACGACTTGCCTGATGGAGTATCTACATAGCCATCGCCATTAGTGTCTTTGAAGCCTGCTTTCGCTAGCAGCTCTTTGGCGCCATCAACATTGTAGGTCGCATACTTCTTGAATTGGTTGTGCACATCTTCGTCAGACCAAGCTTCAAACGCGTAACCTAAGCCAGATGCGAAGTCGTTCACACTGCCACTGCCGTAGTAAGCAATGTCGATAATGGTTTCACGGTCAATCGCCATTGAGAATGCGCGGCGGAAATCAAGATTAGAGAGTGCTTCTTTTTTCGCAGCATCATTACTGTTGAAGTTCATTACAAACGATACTGTACCACCTGGAGTGATCCAGTAGCCGTGATTAGGACTTGCTGCAGCGTAAGTGCGGTCAATATCAGGAATGAAAGATGCAGACCAATCTAGTTCAGAGTTTAGGATTTTTGCCAACAGCTGATCGTTATTTGCAATCTGTGGAACACGTAGACAATCAACATCTAGGTTCGCTGCATCCCAGTAGTTAGGGTTCTCACACTGGATATAAAGCTGTGGTGTAAAGGTGTCGATCTCTGTAAATGGACCCGTACCTACAGGGTTTTCGTTGGTAAACGTCGTTGGATCTTCAACAGATGACCATACGTGCTCGGCAACGATAGGCACTAGTGAAATTTCATAAGGAACATTAGAGTTAGCTTCTGCTAAATGGAAACGTACTTGGTGCTCACCCAACTTCTCTACTTTAGTCACCCACTTATTGATACCACGTTGGTCAAGAGCAGGCTTATCTTTTAGCATTTGGTATGAAAAAACCACATCATCTGCAGTGAACGCTTCTCCATCAGACCACTTAACACCTTTGCGAATATCAAACGTTGCACTCATCAAGTCGTCTGACATTGAGAAGTTTTCGGCAAGACGCATGACAGGCTTGTTACCGTGCATTTCGTTAAATACAACGAGCGGTTCGTAGATGAAGTCAGTGGTTGTACGAAGGTTAGTGGCTAGGTACGGGTTAAAGTTACGTACCATAGTAGGGTAAAAATCAGGAACCACTGTCAATTCAACACGTGCCATTGCGGGTGCTGACAACGATGTTGCAGCTGCTGCAACTACAGCGGAAGCGACGATGGTTTTTTTCATTTTAGAAAGCATAGCTTATCCTTACTCTTGCTTTATTTCACAGGGTGAGAGCACTGCGCTCTCAATTTGACCAAGTCTTGTTGTTTATGTCGACATCAAAACGGGGGTAATGGTGTCGGTCTCTTTATCGTTCAGAGGGTGACTTGGCCGCCTTCGAAACAAGAATTTACTTTATAGGGGAATTGGTCAATTTCGCGTTCCGTTAAAACCGTCAATATCCATAGTTTTCACGTTAAAACCGTCAAATTAGCACTGAGAATTGCTGTGATCTTAATCAGCTAAATTGACGTTACTATGCATTCAGTGATGAGCACCCACTTAGTTTGTTAGCGCTCACTTACTTATTAGTGCTCTAGTTATAAAGTCATTTTTCTATTGTATTACTGGCTGTGACCATGATCACTCCATGGAGGTTACGTTAATTTTACGTCGATTATTATTTCTGGCGAAATGTTGTGAGTCCCTTCGCATATTGGATTAAAAACTGCACAGCTAGGGGGTTATTTGGCCATTTATACAGAGTGCACTCGGTAATATCTGATGGTTAATTTTCATCGTGAAAAAAGTAGCTTGAGCTTTAAACGCTCTGCGAAAGAAATCAATTATGGGGATCGTTCGATGACGGAGCATACTCGGGCAGTTAATATGGTGCGAATACACAAAGCCCAGTCACTGGTATGGCTGGGCTTTGAGTCTAAGTCATCATTCCGGAGTACTAGTCTTGTCAGCCCGTTAACAGTTTCTGGAGTTTCTCTCTTAGCTGTTCTAGTTGGTAACGCTGCGAACCTTGGTTCTGGGCGTGCTCAAGAATATAGTCAATGGATGCTAGGACGGTTCTCCAGCGAGGCGTCTTAGGTAAAGTTTCTATACGCAGGTATTTATCTAAGGTTCGCGTTTGCAATGTGCTGCGGTCTAAGTAAACACGCCAAAGGCCACTTTGCTCTGCAAAGGTAAACTTGGTTTGCCCTTGTTCGCTTTCCCAGTAGTCCAAAGCGTGATTCATAGTGTCGACTAAGAGTTCACGCATCATATATTGTTTATCATGACTCTCTCCCGACACTTTATCTGCCAGTCGGGTAAATTCACCGCCGAGTTCTTTCAGTTTTTGCAGTTGCTGCTTGTCGCCAGCAAACGCGTAGTCGGAAAGAGCTTCTACCGCCATTTCAAGGTTTTCTACTCGTTCGGTGTTTGCACCGTCGCCGCGACTTAAAATAAACAGCGCTTGCAATCCTGAGCCTTCAGCTAGACGTAGAATATCCCCTGAAATATGTTGGCGGGTGTCTTCTACAAAAATGTCGATTTCGCCAACCCAATGCTGTCTATCGGTGTCTAAAAAGCGAGGCGCAAACAGCTCGTCGGCTTTAGATCGTTTAAGCTGCTCAATGTGGCGCTTAAACAATTTACATGCTGACTGATTGGCAAATTTTACGCGTTTTTCATGGTCGATGGCGACCATTGCTTCCGGAGCCGTGTCGAGTTGTTCTAATAACTGACCTTGTGTCTCCAGTAGATTCGCTTCAACCTGCTCACGGTATTTAAGTTCTTCATTAAGCTGCTGATTGGCAATTCGCTGTAATTCAGCATCACTTGCATCAAAGTGGGCTCGTAGACGTGCCGCGAGTTCTTGCTTGTTAAAGGGTTTCGATAAAAAGTCGTTTGCACCGGCTGTAAATCCAGCGACTTTGTCTTCGGCCTGGCTGAGTGCGGTGAGCATGATGATAGGTAGTTGAGCGCGGTCGAACTGTAATCGAATGGCCTCACAGACATCAAATCCGTTCATTTCTGGCATCATGATATCGAGCAGCACCAATTGCGGGCGGTGGCTATCAATCAACGTTAACGCGTGTTGTCCAGATTGTGCAGTAATAACCCGATACCCTTCAAGGCGCAAAAAGCTGGTCAAAATTTGAATGTTCACTGGCTCATCATCGACCACTAAAATTAGCTTGCCATCAAGGCTTTCTTCAACCTCTTCTAGGGTTTCTGGGAGTGCTTCACTCACTTTTGGCGATTGGAAATGACTCTCAAAGTGAGTGGGCCTTTGCTCAATCTGTTGCTGGGTGGCTAATGGGAGGGTAAAACTGAATGTGGTTCCGACTTGCGGTTGGCTACTCACGTAAAGAGTTCCACCCATCACTTCGACCAATTGTCGACTGATGGATAAGCCTAATCCCGCTCCTTGCTGATAGCGCTGGGTACCTTTACTGACTTGAGTTAGGGGCTCAAAAATTTGCTCTAGATTTTCGGCGGGGATCCCTTGGCCGGAGTCGGAGACTTGTATGCGCAACATGCCATCAACATGGGTGGCGGTCAGTACAATTTTACCTTCGTTGGTGTACTTAATAGCGTTACCCACCAGGTTGTAAAGCACTTGTTCACTGCGCTCTGGATCCGCAAACACCATGGGTGTCGAACTATCAATTTGATTGATGATGCGAATATTTTTGCCTTTAATGAGGTGCGACGAGAGCTCTAATACCAGGCTTGTAGAATTACTGATGTTGACGGCGCAACGCTGAATCTCTACATGCCCATAGCGCATTTTGTGATAATCCAATAGATCATCCACTAAATTCGACAGTCGTTGGCCGCTACTCACGATAATGTTGAGCTGATATTTATGACTGGCTGATATTGGTCCATTGGCACCGGCAATGAGTGCCTCTGCAATCCCAACCATACCGTGTAATGGGGTGCGTAATTCGTGTGAGGTGGTGGCTAGGAAGTCATCTTTTAGCTTATCAGCTTGCTTTAACTCGATGTTTTGCCTGGAAATGGTCGCGAGATTAGCCTCAAGTGCGGCATTTTGTTCGCCAATGGTATTTATCTTATCTCGAATGGATCGCTGCATGCGCTCAAAGCTAACGGCAAGTCGTCCAATTTCGTCTTTTCGATCGGTGTTGAATAGCGGAGTATCGAGCTCGCCCCCCGACACCCGTTCAGCAGCCCAAGTTAGCTTAAGCAGCGGTGCTGTGATGAAGTTAGCAAGATAGTGGGCCGTTAAGGTAACGATCAATATTCCGGTGAGCATGATGGCAAGGAATATCGTTTGCAAGTTGTGCACATTGGCAAAGGCGACGTTCTCTGGAAGCGCGAATGCTAGTGTCCAGGTAAAAGTGTCTTGAGCAATCGGCTCGTACGCCACCAAATAACTGTTTCCGATGTCGCTGGTGAGTGTATCTATCGCACTAATACCACTAAATACAGTGTCATCCAGTAATGCGTCGTCTTGATCGAAAGGAATACTTAAATTGCTCGACACAACTTGACGTTGTTGATTTAGCAGCAGTGCTTCCATTTCTGGAGAATGCATATTGTTGAGTAGAGAGTCGATCCCCTCTTTCGGCAAGCGAAACAGTGCATAACTGTGCAAATACCCTTGCTGAACGATAGGTGCGGCAAACCATGCATGGGGCTGGGATGCGTTAAGGTCAAAATCTGAATACACCACAGGTATTGTGGTGGTTTCGTCTTTGTCTATGCCCTTACTGCGCTGCTTTATTCGGTCAAAGGTTTTGCCAAGCTGTGTGCCCGAGTATTTTTTGTCAGTAAGGTTGGTCCCATAGTAGTCCCGCTTATACACCGAATAGGCGACGTTACCATTAATATCCACCAGCAAAATATCATCGAATTCTGAACGATTAACCAGCTCAAGATAGGTAGAGTGGTAACGAAGATGCATGAGCCTATACCGCTCACTGCCATCAAACTCAGCTGAGTCTCGGGCTATTTGGGTGGCGAGTTGGTCACTAGAGTCTCTTTTATAACGCTGTTGAGCGTTTTTACGTGCTTGTTCAATATCGTCGCCAAGAGAGCGAAAGGCGTTAATTAGGCCATAAAATCGTCCACCGCTGGCATAGGCAAGCTCAGAACGAACAAAGCCGAGAGATTCAGATTTTAGATTCTTAAAATAGTCATTGAGTTGTTGGGCGGCGTTATCTCTCACCGAGGTAAGGTGAGCTTTGCTTTGTGCCTCCAGGTCATTACTGTGAGACTGCAAAAAAAACAGTCCAATGACCGTCAACGGCACTAGACTGACGAGTAAAAAGGCCAGTGTGAGAGTGTTTTTAAGTCGTTTAAATTTAGGTTTTCGGCGAATTTGAGGCATCGACAATCTTTGACAACAATAGTGACTAGAACAATGCGGTACTCTTGTGTAGGAAGACAAACCGCGACAATTAGCTCATAGAGTAACTTTGAGAGTAGCGGTTTTAATCATCAATGTAAGTAGCAATAAGCCCAGATCTGGATCTGGGCAACACTTTTTTTATGACGCAAATCAGGTTTACGAACGTTGAGCGTGGTAAATAGCGAACTTGCGATTCTTATCAACAGTCTCGCAATGGCCAAAGGATTTTTCAATAATCGGTGGGTACTTAAGGAAACTGTTGGCCACAATATGGATATGCCCTTGCGCATGTAAGTGTGCACTTGCTTGCCCAAGTAAAGTCTCTGCAGCCTCATAAAATGTATCTAAACCAGCATGAAACGGAGGGTTAGAGACGATAGCATCGTAATTGTGTGCGACGTCAGAATAGACGTTGCTGGCAAACACGGTCCCTTCAAGTTGGTTGGCCTTTAGGGTTTGCTTTGAGGACTCTATGGCAAACGCACTAATATCGCACAGGTGCACAGTGACTTGGGGGTTACGTTTGGCAATGATCGACCCAATAATGCCTGCGCCACAGCCCACATCTAATACCTTACCGTTAAGTTGCGGCAGGTTAGCGAGCAGTAACTTAGTACCTTCATCAAGCTGTCCGTGGTTAAACACCCCAGGTAAACTCTTTACGATAATGTCCGTATCGCCAGCTGAAACGGTGAACGTGGTGTACCACTGTGATAAATCAAACTTAGGCACCTCTTGTGTTACACGCCCCCAGTAAAATGAGCAGCGACGGGCAGAGTCGAATTTGTTGATACTTCCATACTGTTCAAACTGCTTTTCAATACTTTTTACTCCAGAGCGATTCTCGCCGACGACACATACTTCTTTGTCACCCTCAAGATGGGGCAGAGCAGCAGCAAGCAGCATCTTGGCTTCAGCTTTCGCTTTAGGCCAGTAAAGCATTAGAGTATCGGCTTTTACATGCTCTGGCACTGTGACTGAAAAGTGCACATCGAGTTGCTCATGCTGTACCAATGATTGATAGGTAAGAAAGTTACTTGTCACCACAGTGACTTGCTGACAGGTCTTGGACAGTTCCAAAGCAAACGTGTCTTCTATCTCGCCCAAAATAAGTAATTGGGTGTTTTCGAAGTAGGCAATTTGGCGTTCAGCGATTTGGCTTGGAGCAGTATACATAAGGTCAGGAGCAGTCAGTGGTCAGTAGGGGGGATTGTGGCACAAAGCGATCGGTTATACAAAGAACCTACGCAGCAAAAAGGGCGCCGATGTAGCGCCCTTTCTATGGCTAATCTGGGATGCTGATTAGCTTCTATCTTGCTGGTTCAAAAAGCCTTCAAACTCTTCTTCATAGAGCTTGAATAGCACAATTGATATAGCAAAAATAAGCGGCCCATAAATAAGCCCAAGTAGACCAAATAAGTTAATCCCACCTAGTAGCGAGAAAAAGATCATAATGGTGTTCATGCCTGCGCTGCCTTGCATCAATAGCGGTCTCAAAATATTGTCTATCGAACCCACTACAAGTACGCACCAAATACCTAAGAAAATAGCCCATGTGGTATCACCTGTAACAAATAGGTAAATGGTGGCTGGTACCCAGATAAGGGCGGTGCCAACGACAGGAATAAACGAGGCAAATCCCATCATCGTGCCCCAAAACAGACCAGGAAATCCCGCAAGCCACATGGCAAAGCCGCCCGCTAAGCCTTGTGCGATAGCGGTTAAAAACGAACCTAAAACAGCGGACTTAGATACGTTTTCGATCTCGCCCAATAGGCGGTCTTCTTGGCTGCGCGAGAACGGTAGGATATGACGCATTGTAGAGATGATTTTGTCGTTATCACGCAGTAGGAAAAACAGCACAAACAGCATCAGGAAAAAGTCCATTAAAAAGCTGGTGGCGTCGCCAAGTATTTTGGTACTGATAGTGAGTAGGGTTGAACCTAAGGTCGAGGCAAACTCAGTGATTTTAACAGTAATAGACTCAACGGTAATGGCATCAAAGGGAGAGTATTGGTTAATAAAGGCAAGACCTTTTACCACCATGTCGCTTTCAAAAGCGGTATTAACGCCTCCGCTGCCTACCCAATCAAACAGGCCTTGGGTGAATACCACACCTTGTTGAGCGATGGCCGCAACCACCGTCAGTGCCGGCATAACAATGATAAAAATGAGCACCAAGCACGACAATACCGCAGCGGTATTTCGATATTTTGGCATCTTAGATTCAATCCATTCATGAATGGGGTTAATTAATAGCGAAATGATAAATGCCATGACAATCGAGTTAATGTAAGGCTCTAGCAAAAAGTAGCAGGCAACGGCACTGGCTAACAGTGCTGCAATCATCAATCCGTGACTAGGATGGAACTTAAATGGGGTATTCAAGGTAGCGTCCTTATTGAGCTTGTTGGGTACATAATGGCGGTAAAACACCCTGCGTGCAAATCTACTTTTGAGACAGACTAAAACGACTAAAGTTCTGTTTTTCATCTAAAAGAAGTAGGTGAGTTAGCGTTCAGTCATACTGAATGCTGGCCTTTGCAAATATAAAAAAGCCAGCACATAGGCTGGCTTAATTGCTATCGTCGTTAAACGACTCTCGGCGTACCTAGCACTCTATTTTGCGAGTTGAGCAAAACAGGCGTCAGCAGCCTTGAGAGTGGCTTCAAGGTCTGCATCAGAATGCGCCAGTGACGTAAAGCTTGCTTCAAATGCCGATGGAGCCAAATACACACCCTGCTCCAGCATTAAGTGGAAGAACGTTTTAAAGCGCTCAATGTCGCATTCCGCCACGTCTTGGTAACAGGTTACTGAGCTTCTTTCGGTGAAGAAGAAGCCGAACATCCCACCCACTTGGTTAACCAGTAATGGGATACCGTGTTTGTTGGCTGCAGCTTTAAAACCGTCGGCCAGTTTTTTGGTCATGCTAGCCAGTTTTTCTTCGTTGCCTGCTTTAGACAGCTCGGTTAGACAAGCCAAACCCGCACTCATCGCAATAGGATTACCCGACAGAGTACCCGCTTGATAAACAGGACCCGTTGGCGCGATGTGCTGCATCACTTCTTTCTTACCGCCAAAGGCACCCACAGGCATACCGCCACCAATGACTTTACCCAGTGTAGTTAGGTCTGGCACGATGTTGTAGTGTGCTTGCGCACAGCCTTGGGCAACGCGAAAGCCAGTCATCACCTCGTCAAAAATTAATAGTGCACCATGCGCGTTACAAATAGAGCGAAGACCTTCCAAAAAGCCTGGTTCAGGTGGAATGCAGTTCATGTTGCCAGCAACCGGCTCAACAATGATGCACGAGATTTGCTCTGGGTTGGCATCGAATAACGCTTGAACAGAGTCAAGGTTATTGAACGTTGCGGTCAGTGTATGTTTGGCAAAGTCTGCAGGCACACCAGGCGAACTTGGTTGACCAAGCGTCAATGCACCAGAGCCCGCTTTAACCAGTAAACTGTCGGCATGACCGTGATAACAGCCTTCAAACTTAAGGATCTTATCGCGTCCAGTGTAGCCACGGGCTAGGCGAATCGCACTCATGGTCGCTTCCGTACCAGAGCTCACCATACGCAACTGTTCCATTGAAGGAACCAGCTTTGACACCAAGTTTGCCATAGTGATTTCAAGCTCGGTTGGCGCACCAAAGCTTAGGCCACGATGGGCAGCCTCAATCACAGCATCGCGGACTGCCGGGTGGTTATGGCCAAGAATCATTGGCCCCCACGAGCCCACATAGTCGACGTACTGTTTGCCGTCGGCATCAAAAATATAAGCCCCATCTGCTTTTTCAATAAACAGGGGATCGCCACCGACACCATTGAAGGCACGAACGGGAGAGTTAACACCACCAGGGATAATCGCTTGGGCTTGTTGATAGAGCTCGGAAGAACGACTCATGATTAGGTTCCTTGTTCTTATTAATGAACGCATTGTAGCGAGCAATGACGAATAGTCGAGCCTTGAGATCGCAGAATAGTGTTTAGTCGAATTTCCTAGATAAAATAGATCTAAGTCAAAGCGGGGTAATACTTGAACGAAACGGTCAGGTAATAGATAATTCATGGATCAAAACAACCGACCTTAGGTTACAGTGTATTCTAAGGTGATTTATAGAATGTGAGGCTAGTGTGAGCGAGATGAATGTACCACTTAACTTTTCGGATGCTGCGGCAAGCCGTGTTAAGACTCTGATTGCCGAAGAAGAAAACCCAGAACTTAAGCTGCGTGTCTACATCACAGGCGGCGGGTGCAGTGGCTTTCAGTATGGATTCACTTTTGACGAAGCGGTCAACGAAGGCGATGCAGTGATCGTTAAAGACGAAGTAACGCTAGTTGTCGATCCAATGAGTTTACAGTATTTGATGGGTGGAACGGTTGATTACACAGAAGGCCTAGAAGGCGCGCGCTTTTTCATCGATAACCCTAATGCAACGACCACTTGTGGCTGTGGCGCTTCATTTAGCGTGTGATCCAATCTCAGTATTAAGCAGTATAAGGGTCAACTGCTTGTATTTAGAGCCTATTACGTAAATAAAATTTCTAGAACTATAACATTATTAAAAGGACTTAATTATGCCAACATCTCGAGTCGGCGGCTTCTTCGCGCAACGTCCGTGGATAATCTCACTCGTCCTGTTCATTGGGCTTAGCCTATGGATGGGGATGGGCGTTTTGAAAGCTGAGGAAGAAACTCAGAACAAGAAAGCCCAAGAAAATAAAGAGATTGAAATCCCTCTTGCCAGAGTTGTGGTGACAACATTTAACGCAGAACCTGTCGCTAAGAAAATCGACCTTTACGGCCGTACCGCTCCAGATCGCGTTGTTAATGTCAGCGCAGAAACAGGTGGAAAAATCATATCTCTCAATGTTCGCAAAGGCGAGTATGTCAAAAAAGGCCAGTTACTGGCATCGATTGATAAGTCGGATCTGACCGTGCAGATGGACCGCGCGAAAGCGATGCTCAAAGTGAAGCAGAAAGAGTACGATGCAGCCAAATCTTTGAAAACACGTGGTCTTCAAGGTGAAGTTGCGTTTGCTAATGCAGAAGCGTCATTGGCTGACGCCAAAGCAACGGTAGACAGTGCACAGACGGCGCTTAACGATACCGTTATCAAGGCACCGTTCAACGGCATTTTAGATGAGTTGCATGTTGAAGAAGGTGACTTTGTGGCACGTGGTGACCGAGTAGCCAAAATTCTTGATCTAGAAAAACTGGTCATTCAGGCGGATCTCAGTGAGCGTCACATTCAACAAGTGGCGAAAGGTCAAGTGGCGAAAGTCACTTTGCTTAACGGTCAACAATTAGCTGGTGTTTTACGTTATGTCTCTAAAACGTCATCAATCACCACTAACACCTTCCCAATTGAAGTCGAAATAGAAAACAAAGGCTTAGCAGTACCGGCTGGCATTAGTGCTGAAGTCGAGCTTGAGCTCGACACCCGCATGGCTGTGAAGCTAACACCAGCTATGCTTGCCCTAGACGAAGCCGGCAACTTAGGCGTGAAAACCTTGCGCGACGATCATGTCGAATTCGTTGGAATCCAAATTGTGAAAGCGGAGCAAGACGGCGTTTGGCTGTCGGGCTTGGGTGAGCAGGTGGATGTGATCACGGTAGGGCAAGGGTTTGTTCGCAGTGGTGACCAAGTCACCGCAGTTCGTCAATAGGGAGACGGGACTATGCTTACTTTGATAGACGCAGTTCTGTCACGTTCTCGGACGATGATGACGCTGCTGATCATGTTATTGGTCGCAGGTATCTCTACTTACATTACGATTCCGAAAGAATCTAGCCCAGACGTTACCATTCCGATCATCTATGTATCGCTCAGCCAGCAAGGTATTTCGCCGAGTGACTCGGAGCGACTTTTGGTGCGTCCAGTTGAGCAAGAACTTCGTTCAATTGAAGGTGTGAAGAAAATGACGGCCAGTGCGGGCGAAGGACATGGCTCGGTAACGTTAGAGTTTGTTGCTGGTGCTGACCTAAATAAAGCGATGGCGGACGTACGTGAAGCGGTCGATTTGGCTAAGTCAAAATTACCGGCAGATGCCGATGATCCTACGGTTAATGAGGTGACTTTTGCCTCAATGCAACCAGTATTATCTGTCGCTCTATACGGCACCGTCCCAGAGCGTTCGATTGTTCAAATTGCACGTCAACTTCAAGATAAGCTGGAAGGCTTTAAGCAGATTCTGGAAGTGGACATTGCTGGCGACCGTGAAGACATTGTCGAGATCATTGTTGATCCGCTGCTTATGGAAAGCTACGGCCTCGACCAAGGGGACATCTACAATCTAGTTGCCACCAACAACCGAGTGGTAGCAGCAGGTTTTGTCGATACGGGCTACGGGCGCTTTTCCGTAAAAGTGCCGTCTGTATTCGAATCGCTGCAAGATGTCTTAGAGCTACCCATTAAAGTGGATGGCAAACAGATCATTACCTTTGGCGATGTCGCAACCGTGCGCAGAGCGTTTCGCGACCCTGAAAGCTTTGCTCGCTTAGACGGTGAAAGCTCGGTGGTTTTGGATGTGAAAAAACGCGCCGGTGAAAACATCATTGAGTCGGTGGAAATTGTTAAAGCCGTCATTGAAGCCGCGCAAGCCCGCGAAGACTGGCCAACAAACTTATTAGTTAAGTACACCTATGATGGCTCTGAAGACGTCGATATGATGTTGACGGATCTTCAAAACAACGTGTTGTCTGCGATTATTCTAGTGGTTATTGTCATCATCGCGATCCTTGGAGTGCGCACGGCGCTGTTGGTGGGGATATCTATTCCTGGTTCATTCCTAACCGGCCTTTTAGTGCTGTCTCTGTTTGGCTTAACCGTTAACATCGTTGTGCTGTTTGCACTGATTATGGCAGTGGGCATGTTAGTTGATGGCGCGATCGTGGTAACCGAGTTTGCCGACAGACGTATGCAAGAAGGGATGCCGCGTAAAGAGGCATACCGAGACGCAGCCAAACGTATGGCGTGGCCAATTACCGCATCAACTGCGACGACCTTGGCAGCGTTTGCTCCACTTCTATTCTGGCCCGATGTTACGGGCGAGTTTATGAAGTACTTACCGTTAACGCTAATCGCCACATTGACCGCATCATTGGTTATGGCGCTGTTATTTGTCCCTGTGCTCGGTGGTATTATGGGTAAACCTCAATACCAAAATGAAGAGTCACGTGAGCGAATGCTGGCACTTCATGAAGGCGACTTTGAAAAAGCTCGAGGCATTACCTGGCTCTACTACAAAACCTTAGCCATCGCGATCAAAGCACCGATCTTAGTGCTGATATCGGCTATCGTGTTTGCGGGTGGCGTATTTTACGCATACAACAAGGCGGAATTAGGGGCGGAGTTTTTCCCAGAGGTTGACCCGTCTTTCTTCACGGTAAAAGCGCGTTCAAATGGCGATCTATCGATTAGAGAAAAAGACGCGATCATGCGTCAAATCGAAATGGAAATAGTCGGTCACCCAGAGCTTGAAAGTGTGTACACCAAAACAGGCGGTCGTGATGAGATTGGCTCTATTCAAATTACCCCTGTAGATTGGACATTGCGTCGTCCCATCAAAGAGATCATCGCCGATCTTAGAGAAGACACCGCTAAATTTGCGGGTGTAGAAATTGAGTTTAAATTCCCTGATGCAGGTCCACCGGTGGATAACGATCTGGTTATCGAGATGACCTCTAGAAATCCAGAAAACCTCGACCAAGGTGCTAAAATCGTTAGAACCTGGGCCGATCAGTACTCGATGCTAACCAACATCAGTGATAACTCTAATAAGGGTGGCATTGATTGGACTATTGACATTGCTCGTGACGATGCTGCGCGCTATGGCGCTGATGCTTCGCTTGTGGGTAATACGGTTCAATTTGTGACCAATGGTCTACGTATTGGTGACTACCTTCCGGATGATACTGATGACCAAGTGGATATTTTGGTTCGCTATCCTGAAGACAAACGCGATATCGGTCGCTTTGATGAGTTGCGCGTTAAAACTCGCAATGGCCTAGTACCGCTCACCAACTTTGCAGAAGTGACACCAGAGCCGAAACAAGCAACGATTAACCGTTTAGATGGTCAACGTATCATAGAGGTGGTTGCTGACTTGCAAGAAGGTTATAACTTGGCGCTGGAATTGCCAAATATTCAGCAAGAACTGGATAAACTGGATCTTCCAGATGGTGTGAACTTTGCCATCAAAGGTCAAAACGAAGAGCAAGATAACTCTAAAGCCTTCTTGGTTAATGCCTTTGGTGCGGCGCTGGCTGTTATGGCGATGATTTTGATCACGCAGTTCAACAGCTTCTATCAAGCGTTTTTGATCCTAAGTGCGGTGTTGTTCTCAACCGTTGGCGTATTTGCTGGACTGCTGATCTTCCAGCGTCCTTTTGGCATCGTTATGTCAGGGATTGGGGTCATTGCACTGGCGGGTATTGTGGTAAACAACAACATTGTACTTATCGATACCTTTAACAAACTTCGTGCTCGCGGTTTAAGTCGTGAAGATGCGATTCTTCGTACCGGTGTGCAGCGTTTACGTCCAGTAATGCTAACCACAGTGACGACGATCTTAGGTTTGATGCCAATGGTATTAGAGACCAACGTTGATCTGATTAACCAAAACATCCAGGTGGGTGCGCCAAGTACTCAGTGGTGGAGTCAGTTAGCCACCGCGGTTGCCGGTGGGTTGGCCTTTGCAACGGTATTGACCTTGGTATTGACGCCGTGTTTGTTGATGTACAGTCGACGAACGCCGGAAGAAAAAGAAGCCGCTAAACGAAAGCCAAAGCGTTTTCGCCTGTTTCGCAAAAAAGCGCAAGAGGTAGAGACCGACCCAAAGGCGGCATAGCGACATCGTAATAAAAAAACCGGCTAACTGAACTGACCCCCAATAGTTGGACACCAATTATTGGGGGTCTTTTTATGTCCAAATACAGCAGAGCATTAAAATGCTCTATAGCTAAACAATATCTACAAGGCGAAGGTTCATCTGAAGAGCT
>NZ_JAFEUM010000006.1 GCF_016900875.1 Vibrio ulleungensis | reverse complement strand
GCTCTTCAGATGAACCTTCGCCTTGTAGATATTGTTTAGCTATAGAGCATTTTAATGCTCTGCTGTATTTGGACATAAAAAGACCCCCAATAATTGGTGTCCAACTATTGGGGGTCAGTTCAATTGGGTGGTTTTTTTTTGCCTAAAGGAGCGGGGCTGAACCCAATCCTCCTAGGGTGTTTCTTCTCGTCAAGGTGTCGATTTATCCCTAAATGATTAATCAACACACATTGCGGACTTCACTTACTGGTTAGTGCTTTCAAAAATTTTATCTGCGGATGCAGCCACAAAGCCTTGATAAAGTTCACCGCCCGCCATTGGATAACGTTTTGCAAACTCGTAAAAGCCACCCGGTATCTGCTCATTGCTGTCTTTAAACGCGACATCGACTCGGTCTGCCATAGTCGATGATTGTTCCAGCAAAACATCGGGACTGCCTTTCACTTCACCACCCGCTTCATTAATAACAAACCCAGCATCTCGTAGCGCTGCGTTCACTTCGACAACTTCAGAATACGCATTTAGCTGATTAACGCTGACGGTAAAGTGATTAGCGCCATAACCATGCGCGGCCAACCAAGCCGCATACTCACTTTCTTTAGCCAATAATTGGTAATCCGCCGCACTGAGGTCCCACAAGCGCCCACCCCACAAAAAGTCTGGTGTGTTTATGGCCGCAATATCAACTTGAGCCACTAAGCTTGTCACTATCCTCTGAAGCGCTTCTGAGCACTCTTCTACCTTGAGCTCACTAATAAAGACCTTAGGCTGGGAAGGATCAGGATGCTCAAAATGCTTTGCAACCAAGTGTTTAGATTCGAAAAGGTAGTCCCCTTTTGCTTGATAGCCGACATCCAAAAAAGGCTTGGCCAATGTCTCAAGGTTTACCGGTTCAAGATTAAAGGTGCGTAATGCGATATGGTCGTTAATCAATGCCTCGCCTTCAATCAGCAGTTGATGAACTTTTTCGGCAGAAGGGCAAAGACGCGCGATATAGTCACGCCAGAGTGGATCAAACAAAGTCGAGGGTGAGGTCATCGTTGACTCCTTTTAGGACCCTTATAGTGTTGTTGTGGTCCATTAATGTAGGGTAAAGAGTATCTTTAAATTAGAGGTGACTGCTTACGATGTAATGTTTTTAGGCAAGCAGCCACACAACCTGTGACGATTTTTTAATTATTTTAAGGTAATACCTGGCGCTAGTGTCTCTGGGAGCAGTGTATCCTGCCCTTCCATTGACGCCATTGGGTAGGCACAGTAATCCGCAGCGTAATACGCACTTGGACGCAAGTTACCTGACGCACCTGGTCCGCCAAACGGTGCATCACCGCTCGCTCCAGTAAGCTGTCGATTACGATTTACAATGCCCGCTCGAATGTGATCGACAAAATAGTCCCACTCGGCATCTACCGTAGAAATGAGGCCAGCAGACAGACCAAAACGAGTGTCGTTGGCTAAGGTGACGGCTTGCTCTAAAGAGTCGTAACGCACCACTTGCAATAGTGGCCCAAAGTACTCTTCATCGGGTAACGACTCGATTGCCGTAACATCAATGATGGCTGGGGATACAAAAGCTGCGCTCATGGCTTTCGCTTCTAAGAGGCTGCTTCCACCCAAACTCTGTAGATTGGTTTGCGCGTCCAATATGACTTGCACAGCTTGCTTAGAGATTTGTGGTCCCATAAAAGGTGCGGGTTCGGCAAAAGGCTGATCAATGCGGATTTGCGCTGTTGCACTCACAAGCTTATCCAGTAAAGCATCACCTTTATCACCAAGGGGTACGTACAGCCTTCTGGCGCACGTACAGCGCTGACCTGCACTAATAAACGCAGATTGAATGATGGTGTAAACCGCGGCATCTAAATCACCCATCGACTCAGAGATGACCAACGGGTTGTTGCCGCCCATTTCTAAGGCCAGCATTTTTCCAGGTTGACCAGCGAACTGCTGATGCAAAAGATGCCCTGTATTGGCACTACCTGTAAACAGCAACCCATCAATGCCTTTGGATTGAGCCAACGCAATGCCGGTTTCCTTGGCACCCTGTACAAGGTTAATCACCCCTTTTGGTAAACCCGCTTCCTCCCACAGTTTCATGGCCAACTCGCCCATCCAAGGGGTTTGTTCAGACGGTTTAAATACCACTGTGTTACCCGCCAAAAGCGCAGGAACAATGTGTCCATTAGGCAAATGCCCAGGGAAGTTATACGGGCCAAATACCGCCATTACACCGAGAGGGCGGTGACGCAATACAATTTGATTGCCTGCCGCTTCACGCTGTTTTTCACCGGTTCGTTCTTGATAGGCTCGAATTGATATAGCGATTTTTCCTGCCATCGCAGCCGCTTCAGTGCGTGTTTCCCAAATCGGCTTTCCGGTTTCTTTGGCAATCACTTCGGCAATCGTTTCGGCGTGCTCTTTCACCTTTTTCGCAAATGACAGCACCACTTGTTCGCGCTCACTAAAAGGACGTTTTTTCCATTCAATAAATGCGCTTCTCGCCGCGCTCACTGCGAGTTCAACTTGCGGTGGGGTTGCGGTTAACCCTTCCCAAACTACCGAGTCATCATACGGGGCGAGCGAATGCATAGGCTCACCAAGTCCAGCTTGCCACTCTCCAGCAATCCATTGTGTCATGTTTTCTCTCCGTTATTGAGCTAGCAGACGAATCATATCGCCTTGTTGCACTTGCAGTGCATCCGCCGCTTCAGGGGTGATGATGGCGCTACCACTGGCGGCGTCATAGGCCGCTTTTGTCGCAACGGCGCGGAAATTCTCGAATGAGCTATTACACATTAAGTAGTCTTGCGAGCTAACATGCTCAGCAACTTTCACTTTGGCACGAAATGAATGACGCACCGACTCAATATTGCGTAGATCACACTCCACCGTAGGGCCACCATCAAAGATGTCGACGTAATCGCGACAGGTGAACCCCTCACGCTCTAAAAGCTTAAGTGCCGGAATGGTGTTGTCATGAACCTTCCCTATTACCGCTTGCGCTTCAGGGCTGAGCAAGTTGATGTAAATCGGCAACTTTGGCATCAGGTCCGCAATGAAACCCTTTTTACCTATACCCGTTAAGTAATCAGCCAAGGTGAAGTCGATAGAGAAAAAGTGCTCTTGAAGCCACTGCCAAAATGGCGAGTTACCGTCATCGTCAGACACACCACGCATTTCGGCAAAGATCGTTTTAGAGAAACGGTGCGGGTGTTCTGCCATCATCAGAAATCGACACTTAGACATTAAACGGCCATTCAGCCCTTTACGAAAGTCTGGACGCAAAAACAGCGTACAAATTTCACTGCATCCTGTGTAGTTATTGCCAAAGGTAAGTAGTTTTACAACGTTATTCACCCCAAGCTTTGGCGATGAGTGCACAACCTTGCTGATATGATACGAATAAAAAGGGACATCCCAACCGATGGCACCTTCAATACCAGTGGTACCTGCAACCTCTCCAGAGTCGGAATCGACTCCCACCATAAGATAACCTTCATCGCCTGGCTCGGTGATTTCGCCTTTTGCAAAACTGTATTCTGAATGGGTGATTCTGTTGGTCAGTAGCTCTTCGTTCACAGGCAGTGACGTAAAGCCATGGCCAGATTCTACGGCGCAGGTGTGCAGCGCATCGTAGTCGGACATTGATATAGGACGGACGACAAGCATCTCTACTTCCTCCTTGATGTAAAAAGGGCTAACGAGTAGCCCTTGGTATTGCTGGGCGGCGCTAAATTAGACTAGTGTGGAAATAGCTTTGTCTAAACGAGCCAAGCCTTGATTAATTTCGTCTTCAGTGATCACCAATGACGGAGTAAAACGAACGACATTTGCGCCGGCAACCAGGACCATTAGACCTTCTTTTCCAGCCGCAACAAGTACGTCACGAGCTCGGCCTTGCCACTGTTCATTCAGTGCAGCGCCAATTAGAAGCCCTTTGCCGCGAATTTCTTCAAACAGGCCGTATTTAGCATTAATGGTTTCTAGTCCTTGTCGAAATAGCGCTTCACGTTGCTTAACACCTGCTAAGGTTTCTGGCTGAGCAATCACATCAACCACAGCTTCAGCAACCGCACACGCCAATGGGTTCCCGCCGTATGTCGAGCCATGGGTGCCCACTTTCATGTGCTGCGCTAGCTCGGTTGTTGTTAACATTGCACCGATCGGAAAGCCACCGCCTAGGGATTTTGCGGTACTTAGAATATCTGGGGTAATGCCTAGGCCTTGATAGGCATAAAACTCGCCTGTACGACCGTTACCGGTTTGAACTTCATCAAATATCAGCAGGGCATTGTGCTTATCGCACAATTCACGTACCGCTTGGACAAATTCTGGAGTAGGACTGACGATGCCGCCTTCACCTTGCAGCGGCTCCATCATAATGGCGCAGGTTTTGTCCGAGATATGGGCGGCCAGCGCATCAACATCGTTGTAAGGCAAGTGTGTCACATCACCAGGTTTAGGACCAAAGCCATCCGAGTACGCCGCTTGTCCACCAACGGTAACAGTGAAAAAAGTACGACCATGGAAGCCTTGCTTAAAAGCTATGATTTCAGATTTTTCTTCGCCATGAACATCAGCGGCCCAGCGACGTGCTAGTTTGAGCGCGGCTTCATTGGCTTCAGCACCTGAGTTAGCAAAAAAGACTTTTTCTGCAAAACTAACTTCTGTCAGTTTCTTGGCTAAGCGTAATGCTGGCTCATTGGTCATCACATTACTGAGGTGCCACAATTTGTTGCCCTGTTCCGTTAATGCTTTCACCATCGCAGGGTGACAGTGACCTAAACAGCTAACGGCGATACCACCAGCAAAGTCGATGTATTCTTTATCTTGCTGATCCCAAATGCGCGAACCTTCGCCTCGAACTGGAATGATTTCCATTGGGTTATAACAAGGGACCATTACCTCATCAAACTGAGCTCGATTTACTTCGTGTTTTGCTGTCATCGCACATTCCTTCTTAACTCGACCGGACCGAATACGGACAGGTCTCTGCCTTCACCTTTGAAGGCGAAACATTATTCTGCCCGCGCATTGTATTTACAATTTATTAACTAATTCAATAGCAGAAGCCATATTTATACTTTGGAAAAAACACGACTTTCGAACCCTGCATGACTATTTATGCACCAGTTATTCACAATTATGAAGCGTTTTCTTGAAAAAAGTCACAAAAAAAGTCTAAGCCTAGCTACAACAAGTTTTTGACGATCGGGAAAGAACAGGCGGTTGAATAAGTTTTCACAGCTCTTTTCTTTGAGAGCCGCGAAAATTTCTTTCTGAATTGTGAGATCACAAGCGCAAGAAATTGCCCAACAGCTGATGCCCTTGTTCAGTCTTGATCGATTCTGGATGGAACTGCACGCCGTGCAGTGGGAGCGTTTTATGGGCAATGCCCATAATTTCATCAAACTCACCGGCGTCTGTTTCGCTCCAAGCAGTGATTATGAAATCGTCGGGTAAGGACTCTCTGTCTACAATTAAAGAGTGGTATCGCGTAACAGTCAATGGATGATTCAGCTGTGCGAATAGACCTGCGTCGGTATGATTGATTTTGGAGGTTTTCCCGTGGACTGGTTTTCGTGCTCGCGTCACCTTTGCACCAAAGACTTGTGCAATGGATTGATGCCCAAGGCAGACGCCTAACAATGGAATTTTATCCGAGAACTCGCGGATCACCTCTAAAGAAACCCCTGATTGATCCGGCGTACATGGACCAGGCGAAATAACAATGTGACTTGGATTCAGGTCAATGACACCTTGTAGGGTAATGGCATCATTACGGATCACGATAGGCTCAACACCTAACTCACAGAAATATTGATAAAGGTTGTAGGTAAAGGAGTCGTAGTTATCGATAATCAGTAACATGGTGTCCGTAATAGTCATTCAAGCACGAAAAGTTACAGAACTATACCCATCTAAGTAGACAATGTCTCTACCTGAAGCGCTTGTACCACCCTTGTGTTTCGACAAGAGGTTTCAGTCCGCCCTGGTGCTGCATAAACCTCTCTTTTTGGCCTAAACAACAATACCCAAGCGGAACCAAACTATTCTCTAGATCCATCACCACTTGTTTCTGCTTTTCTCGAGTAAAGTAAATCAACACATTACGACACAGTACTAAGTGCATCCCTTCCATCGGTGGGCCTTGGCAAAGATCATGCACCTTAAAGGTGACGGATTCTAAGCTACGCTTAAGCGGCGTTATCAACTCCCTCCCCCCAACAAAATAATCATCGAGGTTCTCTTTTCCACCACTTTGTTGATAGGCGTCCCTGTCTTTTTGATTAAGGGATTGGCTTAGAACTCCGCTGGCGGCAGTTTCCAGTACCCAAGGATTAATATCGGTTGCGGTAATGTTACTTCTCCCTAGCAAATTATGCTCATCAAGCAGGATCATTAGTGAATAGATTTCTTCACCGGTAGAGCACCCAGCTATCCATATATTAAGGCTAGGATAGGAGTAGAGTCGCGGCAATATCGATTGGGCAAAGCTCAACCAAGATTTCGGCTCTCGATACAACTGAGTGTAGTTAACCGTAATCGCATCAATCACTTCGTCGAGGCGACGCGGTTGATGAAGCAGTATAGGAATGAGATCACTCATGTGCTCAAGACCAAATTTGCTGCAAGCTCGAGCAAAGGATCGAGCAAGACTGTTCTTACTGTAATAGCGAAAGCTATAACCAAAATGCTCATCCAAGACCGTCAATAGGAGCGACATCTCAATGTTTTTTTCTTCGCTAAGCGGCTCATCTAACCAAGAGCTGGCTATTGCACTATTAACCTCATTCTCCGACATGAAGGTACTGAGCCAGTAGTTCAACAAAATTATCCATATCGATTATCGGCTTCATCACGTAGTTATTTGCTCCTGCCTGCAAACACTTTTCTCGAACGTCCGGCATGCCACTAGCCGTCAAGGCTATTATTGGAATGTCATTATTTTTCATAACATTACGAACCTGATGAAGCACTTCATAACCGTCCATCACTGGCATCATGATATCGAGCAGCACCAAATCAATTTCTGGGTTTGTTGAGATTTGCTCTAGAGCATCAGCCCCATTGGAGGCGATATGGGCAATTAAACCTTTGGTTCGCAACACCTTGGCCAACGAGAAAGTGTTTCTTACATCATCATCCACTAGCAGCAACTGCTTATCTTTCAAGCGTTCAGCTATATCCCCAAGATCATGAATACCCAAGTGAGACTCGGTTGTTGGTACTAATGCAAGTGGCTGCTCAGTCTTGTTCATTGACCTCGACGCGTGCTGATAACTGTCGACAAAGAGTTCAACTTCTTCGAGTAGGCGCTGCATCGACAATCCGGACTTTATGATGACTTTATCAGTAAACTTATTAAGTATATCAAGCTCGGACTCGCTAAGATCGCGCCCTGTATAGACCATGATTTGCGGTAAGCTTATGTTCTGCTCAAGCGCTGCCGTCAAGAACTCGAACCCTGACATGCCCGGGAGCCCAAGATCGAGAAGTAACAAGTCCATGCTCTCTTGCTCTATTACCTCAAACGCCAACTCTGCACTCGCGACATGCCGCAGCTCTAGTGGAAGATCTTTTAGCAGTCGCTTCGTCGCCGCAAATCCACTCAGACTGTCTTCTACAACTAAAACAGTCGCTGCCGTAATGCTTGAATCAGTAGCGCCTACCAAATGCGTCCCCAACTGCTTCAGCACATCAGTTTGATGTTCAATTGTTTCGTCTGACAATAGATGAACATTTAGATTCGCGTTCATTGATGCGGCTTTAAGACTGTATGCGATGTTCTTATCAACGCGACCAGGTACCATGTTATCTACGATGACTGCATCAACGGTTTGTTCAGATACCCATTGAAGCGCCTGATTTACAGTCTGAACACCACTGACGTTAAAGCCCTTTTCTAGGCAGCGACGGGTTAATTGACTGGCTAAAATTTCATCTTCACTCAACACAAGGAACTCGATTGAGTGACTGTCTTCGCTTTCAATGGGCAGCAAGCTTTGTAATGACTGATCAGTATCAACCACTACATTATCATTTGTCGTATACGATGAAGTTGACGATATCGCCATTGTATTTACAGCCATTTTCTCGCTCGACAAAGGCAAGCAATCGCTCAATTCGCCTAACGGAACGCTCAACACAAAGCGACTACCGTGATTCAGGCGACTCTGGACCGTTAGTTCACCGTCTAATAAAGTAGCAAGCTGTTTACTGATCGTCAGTCCTAATCCCGAGCCGCTGTGCCTACGATCTAAACTACCATCGGCTTGGGTGAACGCCTCAAACACCGAATTTAATTGCGTGGCATCTATGCCACAACCTGTATCTTCTACACTTAAAAACAGTTGGCCGCCATCTTGCTCGAGCTCTACTTTGACTGAGCCTTCTTCAGTAAACTTAATGGCATTTCCTATCAAGTTCGTTGCGACCTGCAGAACGCGTTGAAAATCTTGCACTAACACTGGCGCAACCGTGTCGGAGATATGCACTGAATAGTCCAAGTTTTTGTCTTCAGCCATGTGGTTGAAGTGATTAAACAATCGGTCTTTTAGCTCATGGCACTCAAAGGCACTGATCCTAACGTCCATTTTACCCGATTCAATTTTGGACAAGTCCAAGATATCGTTGATCAACAGCAGCAAATGAGCACCACTTTGATGAATGATGGACGCCGCTTCAACATCTTCATCTGGCAATAAGCCTTCCTCGTTGTCTGCTAGCGACTTTGACAGAATTAGCATGCTATTGAGTGGCGTACGAAGCTCGTGTGACATGTTGGCTAAAAACTGAGACTTGTAGCGACCACTCTCTTCTAATTGAGCCGCTTTTAACTCTATTTCTTCTTTCTGCGCGATCAATTTTTTCGATTGTTCGTGCAAGTCACGCCCCTGCTTAGCCAAAGAGTCATTAATTTCTTTTAGCTCGTCTTGCTGTACTTGTAACTCTTCTGATTGCGCTTGTGTTTCGGCAAGAAGCTCAGCAACACCTTCGTTATTCGCGGTAGACAGTATCGTCAATGCGATACGCTCAGAGAATGACTCCAGCAACTCAATATCGTCCTGAGAAAATCCATTGGTACCCGCAAACTCTAAAATGTGGACCGTTTTTCCTTGATAAATGACCGGGAAAATTAATACTTCGCTTGCCTGAGCGCTTTGCGTACCCGTAGACAGCGTTGGCGCTTGCGAATTTTTTCCAAGTTGAATAATCCGCGGTTGTTGAGCGAGTATCACCTCACCAACCATGCCATCTCCTGGTTCGAGATACTGTTGAAGAGTATTGCTTTTAGTGCCGATGGAGGCGTATAGTTGCCACTGGTTATTCTGTTGGCGGCAACTATAAAATGCACCAATTTCACACCTAAGGTAGCGGGTAAAAAACTTCAAGATGACTTTAGACTGCGACTGCGTCGTCGAGTGTTGCGTACTAAGATCCGCAAGCTCAAGGTGCAGTTTTTGATTTTGAGCGTGCAACTGTGCTTGTAATGTCGCCTCTTCCATCCATTCCATCATAGAATTAAATGAGTTTGCGAGCGTTTTCAGTTCATTATCGGCGACAACACTGACTCGATGCCCATAATCCCCTTGTTCAACCTTTTTAGCCCCATTCGATAGCGCCTGTATCGGTCTCGAGATTTGATTACCAAGAAAGCGTCCAACACCAATAATCACCACTATAAAGAGAATAAGAATGGAAGAGGCCATTTTTAGTAAGCTAAAGGTGTCGGCTTGCGCTTCTTCTACATCAGCTTTTGCAACAATCCCTAGGTCCATACTGGGGATGTATCGCCACGCCGCGTAGACCTTATTACCACGATAATCGATTCCGGTTCCTATGTTTGAGGTTCCAGAGAGCGCCTTATTCATCAAGCTCTGTTCGGTGGTCAAGTCGAACGTATACTCAAAGGCGTTCAGGTCGGCGCCAGGGAGCTCCGCGACTGAGATCGCCTGTTTTCGATCGATTCTTCGCGCCAATTCAACCTCGCCCGATGCGAAACCGTAAAATCGTTGTACGACCTCTTCAATGCCTTGATGAGATAGCCTTAGCGCTACAACACCGAGTCTCGTCGTATTTGAAATAACAGGAACGATAACGAAACTGCTGTATTCACCCGTCGGGGTATAAAGCTCAAAGGGGGTGACTTCAGGATCTAGTAACTGCAGTGCGTTTTGCACGGACCGTTTGAGTGAGCTGCCTTTAAACAGAGGATCGTCTATATTTTCCCCCATAACATTATCGTCTTGCGCGCTGTAAACGATATCGCCATTCCGATTAATGATGAGTATGTCATGCACATCTTTCTCGATAACAAAACTATCGATCCTAGGGGCCAAATGGCTAAAGGTGATGTCATTTGCCGTTTCATTCTCCGGCAAGTACAAGCTACTTTCTAGTACATCAAGTAATGGGCCATAGCGGGAAAACTCCGACAGCTGATTCCGTTTGTTATCCAACAAGGACTCTATATTTTGAGCTTTCTCTTTGGCTTGCAGCATTAATAACTGAGTAGCATTGTGTTCAGAGTTGTAATACGTCGATACGATATTTAAACCAGATAGAATCAACATTGGAATCGCACCAATAATAATAAAGCTGACTAAGAAGTAAGCGCGGATTTGTTTCATCAAAGCGCCTCCACATTCAGTGGGCCGTTGATAAGCTTAGTCCACATGGCTTCATCTTTAATTGCGGGCAATAGAAGGGGTTGGATACTTTTGCTCGACTGCCAAACAATATCGGTATGCCCATTGGCTTTGTACTGCCCAATATACATTCTTCGCCATGTTGACTGATTGTTATTGTCTACGATGATGATTCCAGATGGGCTGGAGTGGCTTTCCAAATCGATAGCACTGATCAAAAAATCAGAGTCTACGGTACCTGCATTGCGCGCAGTGTTCGCCCACAGCTTAACGGCGGTATAGCTCGCTGCGGCAGACGCAGGAATAAATGTCGAGCGAGTCAACTGCTGCATGTCATCGATGAACGCCTGATTCACTTTGCTCATATGACTCATTAAATAAGAGGATACAACATAGCTATGCTGCAAGTCGTTCAATTTGACATGTTCTAACGCTGTCGCTGTCATTGAGGTTGACAGTATAGGAGTCTCTAACCCTGATGTTTTAATGCCACTGAATAGCTCACGATTTTGCCGACCAGAAATAGCATTAATCACAAAATCAGGGTTGTACGAGGCAATGACACGAGCGTAGCTTGCGTGGGCGTTTAAGTCTTCAGGATCGAGCAGCAATAATTTTAACTCACCACCTAATATCTCCAACTGCTTTTGTGCAAACACATAATTAAACATCGAGTATCGTTCTTTATTCGCAATAAAAAGCGCTCGTTTCCCAAACTTTTCCTGCGCCCAATTCAACGCTAAAGGATAGATCTGCGTAGGAAGTGCACTCAAGGTAAAAATGCGGTCGGAAACGTGTCCCCCTATACTTTCGCCCGCATAAAACAACATCGAGCTGGAGCCCTCAATCTGTTCTTTTGACTGAGTTAGGCATTCAATATCAGGACAACCGAACACAGCTCTCACCTTCTCTACACCGAGTAGCTCCTGCATTTTCTGTGCATACAATCCGTCAGAGTTAGCCGCGTCGCGATAGACAATTTCGACAGGAAGGCCATTAACTCCGCCTTCCTGATTGACTTCAGAAATCGCAAGTTTAATTGCGGAGATCATCATTGTATTATCTTGGCTAAACTCTCCCTCAGAGTTATGCAGGACGCCAATGCGAACACTGTTTTTCTCTGTGCTATATTCGCAGCCACTCAGTAGAGAAAGCAGGCTAAGTAAAGCCGTCGTCATTATTTGCTTCATGCGCACTTGACCTCCTCGCCATGAGTGGGTGCACCGTGCACAACCACTTGCTCTTTAGTGCGTTTGGCACAAAACATAGCTTGGTCAGCGCTCGCAAGTAATTGAGTGGCATCCTCGCCATCTCTTGGATAAAAACTGATCCCGATACTAGGAGCCACAGTGACCGACTCTCCGCAAGAAAGCTCGACATTGATAGAGCACTGTTCAATCACTTGCTGTCCTTTTGCTTCTATCGCTTTTTCATCGGTGACATCAGTAAATACATACACAAACTCATCCCCGCCCAGTCGAGAGATAATGTCCGTTGAACGGCATAAACCTTTGAATCTTTTAGACATTTCAGCAAGAAGCCTGTCGCCCGCTTGATGGCCTAATCGATCATTCACACTCTTGAAGTTATCGAGGTCCATATACATCACCGCTAACTTAGTGCTGTAACGTTTTGCTCGATTGATTTCTCGATCCAAATAGGAGAACAAATAGGAACGATTCACCAACCCCGTTAGTTCATCGTACTCTGCGAGATACTCGAGTCGCTTTTGGATCGCTTTTCTTTCCATAAGTTCGCGAACAGCGGAGGATTTTAACTGCCAAAGCTCACTGAAGATTTTCACCTTAGAGAGCAGAACCTCTGTAACAATTGGCTTTTGAATGTAGTCGACAGCACCGACCTTATACCCTTGGAGGATATTGGCTTCAGATTGATTGAAAGCGGTAAGGAAAATAATAGGAACGTGACGAAGTCGTTCATCTTGCTGCATAAACTCAGCAACTTCATAGCCTCCCATCGAAGGCATTTGAATGTCGAGCAGCACAAGAGCTAAGTTGCGACGGCACAAAGCTTGCAATAATCCTTGCTCGCCGGAATCCGCTTCAACAATGTCTATTTCTAGCTTTTTTAGTACGCGGCGCATCGCTTGTCGATTGGCTTCTATATCGTCAATCACTAAAACTTGCGGTCGATTGTCTGCGTTACTTGAGTGGCTTTGTGTGCTCATACCATACCCCTTCCTTATTAGGCTCAGCATTTTACTCAAGTGTGACGGGATAAAATAATGGATTGTATGTATAGAAAACGAACGATATATACAGTGTGCAAATATAGAATTGAACTCTTGTTTCTCTCCCGAAAGTTTTGTCACGATCTTTGGTTAAACCACACTAATAAAGTACAAGAATTCAATAGATTAGCGGGTAGCAACACACTTTTTCTTCGTTAATCAAAAAAGCACCCATAAAAAAACCAGCTTGTTATTAAGCTGGTTTTGTCTAAATAATATCGACTTTCGCTAAACTCTTTCGACAAACCCTACTGCTTTATAAGCTTGCTTAAGAACGATAGAGGCGCGTTCTGATGCTTTATCGGCACCTTGCTTCATCACTTGGTTGAGGAACGTGCGATCTTGACGAATACGTTGATACTCCGCCTGAACAGGTTCTAACATTGACACAAGCGCTTCACCAACATCATTTTTAAACGGTCCATACATTTCAACGCCAGCGTATTGGGCTTCAATTTCATCAAAGTTTTTACCTGTCGCCGCAGAGTACAGCCCCATCAAGTTGGCAATACCGGCTTTATTTTCCACATCGTAAGCAATACGAGGTGGAGTGTCGGTATCGGTTTGCGCTTTCTTCACTTTCTTGATGATTGATTTTGGATCTTCGAGCAAAGTAATGACGTTTTTACGATTGTCATCAGACTTCGACATTTTCTTCGTCGCGTCTTGCAGGCTCATGACACGTGCATTGACCTTAGGAATATACGGCTCAGGGACTTCAAAGATAGGCGTCTCTTGACCATAAATGTTGTTAAAGCGCGTCGCAATATCTCGCGCCAACTCTAGGTGCTGCTTTTGGTCACTGCCAACAGGCACTTGGTGAGCGCCATAGAGCAAGATGTCGGCTGCCATCAATACTGGGTAGTCATACAAGCCAACATTGACGTCGTTAGCGTAACGGGCAGACTTATCTTTAAACTGAGTCATACGATTCAGCTCACCCATTTGCGTGTAACAGTTAAGAAGCCATCCCAATTGCGCGTGCTCCGGTACATGCGACTGCACAAACAGTGTGCTTTTCTTGGGATCGACGCCAACAGCCAGACAAATAGCCAGAGCATCTAACGTTGCTTCGTAAAGCGCGGCTGCATCTTGGCGAACGGTCACTGCATGAAGGTCTACAACGCAGTAGTGACAATCGTAGTCGTCCTGCATTTGTTGCCATTGACGTAGAGCACCCAAGTAGTTACCAATACTTAGTTCACCGGAGGGTTGAACACCACTCAAAACAATGGGTTTGCTCATAGCAAAGCTTCCTTAATAGAAATTTGATTCGGATAAATAGTAGAAAACCGAGCCAATAGCTCGGTTTTGTCAGTGTACTCATTAGCGAGTATCTTGCCAAACATTTTAGTCGCTGCAGAGCCAGTTATCTGCTCATAACTAGCTCTGAGTCAGCGCTAGCCCTAACAGCTCTAGAACGTCACTCACATCATCGGCAACCACATCGGGAGACGCGTTGGCAATTGGTTCTCCGTGATTGTAACCATAAGTTAATCCAAACGAATGACAACCGGCATTTTTTGCGGCCAAAATATCGTTCTTTGAGTCACCGACCATCAACATCTGCTCTGGGTTAATGCTGTACTTTTCCATCAAATGGTTAAGTGCAATTGGGTTGGGCTTTTTCTGCTCAAACGCGTCACCGCCTAACACCTCAACAAAATAATCCTTAATGTTGTGCTGCTCTAGTATCTCTGGCACAAACATCGATGGCTTATTGGTGACGATGGCGAGTGGGATGCCCGCATCATGCAAACGCGCTAACGAATCGACCACATTAGGGTATAAGCGACTTAACTGGTGATGGGTCTCGGCGTAAAACTGGTCAAACAGACGACGAGCTTCGCGTTTAGTCTCGTCACTGAGCTCATCACTTACCGTCAGGCTCTGGCTCAACGAACGACCAATCAACACATCAGCGCCATTGCCAACGTAGTCGCGCACCTGATCTTCACTCACCGGCGCATAACCTAAGGTCTGTGCCGCTTTGTCTGCCGCTATCGCAAGGTCCGGCACACTGTCGAGCAAAGTGCCGTCTAAATCGAAAACAATAAATTGGATATCAGAAAACATCGGCTACTATTTCACCTTCGCAAGTTCAGTGCGCATTTCAGCAATCACTTCTTGATAGTCTGGCTGACTAAAGATAGCAGAGCCGGCAACAAACATATCCGCACCTGCTTCGGCAATTTCGTGAATATTATCCACTTTTACGCCACCATCAATCTCTAGTCGAATATCACGACCAGATTGATTGATGCGCTCTTTCACAGCGCGCAGTTTGTTGAGCGTTTCAGGAATAAACGACTGACCACCAAAGCCAGGGTTCACTGACATCAACAAGATTAGGTCGAGTTTATCCATAATGTGATCAAGACAGCTAAGCGGTGTAGCAGGGTTAAGCACCACACCTGCCTGACAACCATTTTCTTTAATTAGTTGTAAAGTACGATCAACGTGCTCTGAAGCTTCAACATGGAAGGTGATCATCGTCGCACCGGCTTTGGCAAAATCAGGGATGATTCTGTCAACCGGCTTCACCATTAGATGCACATCAATCGGTGCAGTGATGCCGTAATCACGAAGCGCTTTACACACTGGCGCACCAAAGGTGAGGTTTGGAACGTAATGATTGTCCATCACATCAAAGTGAACCACATCGGCACCGGCCGCGAGGACTTTTTCTACATCTTCACCAAGGCGGGCAAAGTCCGCAGACAAAATAGAAGGGGCAATTAAAAACTCTTTCATGGTCAGTTCCTATATGAGTGGCAACCTTACGGTGAGGTAGAAGCGTTACTGGAAGCAAACAAGGCCAGCAACTCGTCAACTTTATTGCGACCACCACCATTTCGGCTAATGGTTCGCTTTACTTTTACGACGTTTAGCTCGGCACCATGATATAGGCGGCGAGTAAGTGTCGTGTCATGATTAGATATAAGCACCGGAATATCGCGCTTAAATGCTGTGCGCTCGGCTATATCCGCTAAAGCGGCTTGATCATCTAGACTAAACCCATTCCCTGCGTAAGAGGTGAAATTCGCGGTAGTCGACAACGGTGCATAAGGTGGATCGCAGTAAACCACACTGCCTTTGCGCGCACGCTTAAACGTTTCTGTATAGCTTTCGCAAACAAAGGTTGCCTTTTTGGCTTTCTCGGAAAAGAAAATCAGCTCATCTTCTGGGAAGTACGGTTTTTTGTACGAGCCAAAAGGCACGTTAAAGCCGCCCTTTTTATTGTATCGGCACAACCCATTGAACCCAAAACGGTTCATGTACAAGAACGCAAGCGAGCGGAAAAAAGGATCGGTGGATTGATTAAACTGCACGCGCATATCGAGATAAAAGGCTTTATCGTTGCAGTGCGGTTCAAACAGGCGCTTGGCTTCAGAGATATACTGCTCAGGATCGTTTTTGAGCAAATTGTACAGATTAATCAGGTCGGGATTAATATCTGCAAGCAGGTAGTGTTCATAATCGGTATTCAAAAATACAGAGCCAGCACCCACAAACGGTTCAATCAATTTGCGAGCTGGAGGTAGATGCTTCTGGATATCGTCGACCAAGCCGTACTTACCGCCGGCCCACTTTAAAAAAGCGCGCTGTTTTTTCATGTGTTGTTTCTATTACCTATTAAGAACACGTGCCCTGCAGAGCGCGGAATGTAGCATATTTTTGCGTCTAATTCTCACTGTTATTTTCTGCGTCTATCTCTTTATGGACTTGCAACATTGATTTTGCCCAAGGGCCGACAGCTTGCACCTCTACTGGCAACTCAGAGACAGAGTCTCTCGCGGCCTGAATGGTTTGGAAGTCTTTATAGGTAATCATGAAATACTGTTTCTCACCACGGACCGTTGGATAGATTCTCACCTGTCCATCCAACTCATGCTCATTGATGAACTCTTGAACATCTTCTAGAGAACTCATGGCACCCAGTTGTAGCGTATAGTGGTTTTTAGGGACCGCTTTGAGCTCGTCTCTAGCGTAAGAAAAAGTGATCACCACGCTCGGCGCTTGCTGTTCTTGTTGCTGCTCTTTTTCGACCGTCTCTACAACAGGCTCAGGTGGTGCTTCAGAGACAACCGTCTCCTCCACGTCATTAGAATCGGTTGCCTGCTCTGTGGCATCGGCGATGGCATCATCAATCACGGTAGTATCAGGATTAGGCTGCTCTTCTATTAACGCATCCACCACGGTGTCAGGCACAATGACTCTTGTCCGGTCATCAAGGTTCTCGTCCACCGTCACGGTGACATCCGACATAGGTGGTGGTAACAAGGTGTTGTCTTCCACAACATCAAAACCAGCGTCGCTTGCGCTGCGATTTGACCTGTCATCATAGTCATCCAGCGTTGAGCCGCCTCGCTCCATGTTGCGAGCCTCTTCATCAAGCGCTAACGCATACTCTTCCGGTGTCGACTGATGCGTTAACCAATAATACCCCCCAAACAGCAAGATAATAATCAGTGCAATAATGGCGGCGATATTGATCGGTGATGCGATGATTGAACGAATGATCACCTGCTTTTTCTTTTTACTGTCCATAAGGGCCATCAACGCTCCTGGTCTGGGTGGCGTGTTCCACGACGCTCTCTGCGCCGCTTTTAGAATATCTTCATCGAGAATGGTTTTGTAAACCAAAAATTCGAGAAAGCGTTCTTTTTCAGGTTCAGAGAGCGCATCAATTTCCATCTCTAAAGGGGTGAAATTTGACGTACTGGTTAGCTCCGATACCACTTTAGGTAAAGTGTGACTTTTTGTAAACAATACAACGTTTATCATCCACTTAGCTTCAATATTGGCTTGAGAGACTAAGCTATTTAGTTCATAGATAACGTTTCGAGAAAGATGTTCTGCATTGTCCACAACAATGACGATGTCGCACTTTTCATCTTCGAGTTGAGCTAAAAATGCGTCTAGAAGTGGGCGGGAAGGGTCAAAGCGAACTTGTCGAAAAAGCTGGCTAAGAATGATTGAGCGGTGCTCTGCATCCGTTTGAGAGTTATGACAAAGTAGAAGAGATTGGTTTTTTTCAGCCGCCCATACCTCTAAATAGCGCTGCGCAAGCCAAGTCTTACCTGAGCCTTCGACACCGATCATAGAGACAAAGTTGGATCCAAAACGTGTCACCAACCGCAAACGATCCAACAACTGCGTTTGTGACTCTAACTCTAAGGTATTCATGATTGACTGCACCTAAACGCAGTCAATCAAGACGTACGCAAAGGCTTACTGTTTTCCTACTTCTATTGCTTGCTTAATAACCGACTCTGGAGTGGTAGAGATAACCTGCGCACTTCCTATAGAAGTGGGTAAAATCAATCGCAGTTGCCCTGCCAAAACCTTTTTGTCCCGCATCATATGACGCATAAAATCGTCATATGACATAGAGGAAGGTGTGTGCACGGGTAAGCCTGCTTTTAGCAAAAGTTGCTCAATGCGATCAACATCTTGTGTCGAAATCATTGACTGCAATTTTGCCGCTTGAGCAGCCATCATCGTCCCTGCAGATACCGCCTCTCCATGTAACCATTTACCATACCCTAATTCAGCTTCAATCGCATGACCAAAAGTATGACCAAGGTTCAATAACGCGCGAACCCCTGACTCTTTTTCGTCTTCTGCAACGACATCAGCTTTAATTTGGCAGCAGCGGGCAATGGCATAAGTCAATGTCGCAGGATCTTTTGCCATTAGCGCATCGATATTAGCTTCCAAATAATCGAAAAAATCGCTATCAGCAATGATCCCATATTTGATCACTTCCGCCATACCGGCAGAAAACTCTCGTTCTGGAAGTGTATTTAAGCACTCGATATCAATGACGACTGACTTAGGTTGGTAAAACGCGCCGATCATGTTTTTACCCAGAGGGTGATTAACTGCAGTTTTTCCACCTACCGAAGAATCAACTTGCGACAACAACGTGGTTGGGATCTGCACGAAGTCAACACCGCGATGGTAACTTGCCGCACAAAAACCGACCAAATCACCAATTACCCCGCCACCAAGAGCCACCAAAAGTACGTCACGACTCAAGCTGCGCTCAAGCAAAAAGCTGAGAACTTGTTCAAAGGTAGTAAGAGATTTGTATTGTTCGCCGTCAGCCAGTTCAAGCAGATGTACTGTTGCACCAAGTGATTGGTATTGCTTAACAACTTTATCGGCATACAGTGGGGCTACGGTGACATTACTGATCACCACAACGTGCTGATGCGCTGTAACAGGCGTTTTAGAAAAGGCAGATGAAAATAAAGCCGAATCGTTAAACAATCCGGCTCCTATAGAGATAGGATAACTGCGCTCACCTAAATCAACTTTGATTTCTTCCATGGTTTGCACTCCTCCTATCGCAATTATCTTTCTTCGAGCATCTTAATGATTTGGTTGGCGACTACTTTAGCACTTTGATCGTCTGTTTTTACAGTGTAATCAGCGATCTCTTCGTAAAGTGGGTTACGTTCCCCAGCCAGTTTTTCGAGCACACTACGAGGAGCTTCCTCGGTTTGTAGAAGTGGGCGCTTCTTGTCACGGTTGGTACGTGCAAGTTGCTTTTCGATGGTGGTTTCAAGATAGACCACAACACCTCGAGCGGAAAGACGGTTACGATTCTCTTTGCTAATGATTGAGCCGCCGCCTGTTGCCAGTACGATACCTTGCTCTTCAGTGAGATCATTGATCACACCTTCTTCACGCTTACGGAATCCGTCTTCACCCTCTACGTCAAATACCCATGCGATATCTGCGCCAGTACGCTCTTCGATCTCAGTATCTGAATCGATAAACTCCATATGAAGTTGTTGCGCTAGGTGTCGTCCAATTGTGCTTTTGCCAGCCCCCATAGGGCCAACAAGGAAAATATTTCGTTTTTCAGCCATGTTCAGCAGTAATTTACAACGTTAAATCAATGACATCGCTACAATGAAATTAGAATTCGAAGCGGTTTAACACGCTCATTGCAGCACCTATTCCTCACAGTCTAGTTGTGAAAAGACCCGAAATTATCCAGTCTAGATAGTCCGAATGCAAATTTATTTTGGACTTTTTTTCTCCCACACCGTGCAATCCGGTAGTTTTCCTACGCAAACCCTTGTTTTAGATAACTATTAATTGAAGTGATTTCTATAATTAATCTTCAATGACGGTAGGGGTTACAAAGATTAACAATTCACTTTTGGCCTTCTTGTCAGAGGTACGCCGAAACAGCCCTCCTAAAACAGGTATATCCCCAAAAGCCGGGACTTTATCGACATTGCTTAAGTGGCTTTGTTGATAGATCCCTCCGAGCACTACGGTTTCACCATTATTGACTAACACTTGAGTGCCAATGCGTTGAGTGTTGATTGCAACGGCTTCTCCAAACCCTGTTTTTACCACTTCACCAGGACGGTCCTGAGTTACATTAAGATCCAACACCAGACGGTTGTCTGGAGTAATTTGCGGGATCACTTCTAAACTCAATACCGCTTTCCTAAACGATACAGACGTGGCACCGCTAGACGCCGCCTCTAAATATGGAATTTCGGTGCCTTGTTCAATATAAGCCGCCTTTTTATTGGTGGTAATGATTTTAGGGCTAGAGATGATTTCGGCTTTGGCCTCAGCTTGTAATGCAGACAGCTCGAGATCCAGCAGTAAGTCTGAGCCCAACTTAGCCACCTGAAACGCGATACTCGAGGCATTGGGGTTCACCAACCCCAAATTCACATTGAGAAAATCGTCGATGTCTAAGTTGTCGTCCCCATACATCCCTGCCTGCCATAAGTTGCCTTCTATACTACCTGCAACAGATCGTTCGCCACTGCTTCCCATTACACCCCATCGCACACCTAACTCATCCAAGTCTCCTTCGTCAACCGTCACGATTCGAGCTTCAATTTGGACCTGCTTTACCGGAACATCCAGCTGCTCAATGAGTTCGGTGAGCACAGACAGGTTACTGGTGATGTCGCGAACTAATAACGTATTAGTGCGTTCGTCAACACTAACAGCGCCTCGCTGGGAAAGCATATTGATGCCACTGTCGTTAACCAACATCGCAGCAATCTCATTGGCCTTCGCGTAATGCAGCTTAACCAACTTAGTCATCAACGGACCACTTTGCTGTGCTTGTTCTGATTGTTGCAAGCGATGTTGTTGGGTGGCAATCATTTCGCTCACTGGGGCGATCAACATGACGTTTCCCTCTACTCGCTTCTCCAACTGTTTCACTTGCAGAATAGTTGATAACGCTTGCTGCCAAGGAACGTCTTTGAGGTTGATTGACAACTCTCCCTGAACACTGTCCGACATCACCAAGTTTATTTGATTGTGCTGCGCTAGGATTTGTAATGCTTGGCGTAGTGGCACCGATTGAAAGTTAAGCGTTACAGCAGAAACATTTTGCAGTGATGCCTTTGAGACTTGCTTTGTCAAAGTGACGGAGAGTACGTTGCCTTGACTCACATGGCTAACGGTCACTGGCTCGGTTAACATCAGCCGATAAAGCACATCTTCGTCCTGCTGCGTCGCCTTGATTGAGGCAACCAATCCGTCCGATGGTAGTATTGGTATAGGGCGAACCCCATCGATGGCAGTGCTTCGAAGAAGAATATGGACGTCACTACCCTGCTCAAGCAACTGAACGTCAATCGCACTGTTTTCCAACGTTAATTCTAGAACCGTTTGTTGTTTGCTTTCTAAGAACAGTTGCTGTTGAACAAGGCGGTTTATCGGTTCGGCGTGTGACGTACCCACAAGCACCACTTGCATCACTATCATCGCCAAACACAAGGATAGGGCTCGATTCGAGTAAAACAGTACGATCATGGCTGAGCCTTATATCGCAACAAGTAGCTTACTGACGTTGCAATACAGCCCTCTTGCCAGACATTGCGAGTAAGTAGTGCAGTCCCCTCAGCAATGACAGAAACCCAAGCACTTTCTGAGGCAACATGCTCTCCTTCCTTTACCCACTGATAGCGGTGAGCATCCCATTTTATAACCGCACTCCAACTACTGTTCTTTTGTAATGTAGCGACAAGTTCATAGCCCGCAGCAAAGGCTTGCCATTGCTGAACTTGTGCATCACAAGATGCCTTCTTTGCTGCCGCCGCGTCCACTCGGTGACTCCTACTAGTATCGACGGTGAGAACGACTTGATTTGGCAACCTAAATGGCGACAGCGGTACAACTGTGCTTGGGGTTAATTCGTTTTCCTCAACCGCACTGGCACACAGTTTTGATGAGTTCAAAGTCGCCGCAATCACAATTACCACAGCCCAAATAAGCGACGCAGAGCCTAGTTCGAGCCTTGCACTATTAACCATCATGGCGCCCTGTTATCGAGCTTTCCCTTGTTAACTGATAAGTGCTTAGCAACATATCAACGTGTAGCTGTTCACTATCAGGTGACTCTCTGTTGATAAGCACTTTTTTCACGTCAATAACGTGCGGAGCATTCGCAAGGTGGTCACTGAACTCCAGCAACTGTTGATAGTTTCCATACAGCTGAATACGAAGTGGATTTTCAATGTAATGCTCAATGGCTTGCGCAGTCAGCCATTCAACCTTTTGTACACGAACGTCCGTTAAGGTCACCGCTTGACTGATTACAGCTATTACCGACGCAAGCTGATTTGGGCGAACAAAAAATTGCAGCGCCTCCGCTGTCGAGCCTTTTAACTCGTTAAGCTCGCTCACCATCGGCTGCAGGCTTTCAAGCGCTGACCTTTGCATTGACTCATTGTGAGTCAATGTTTGCTGATACGCAGTTTGTGCTGTCAAACGTTGCTGCAGCGGACGTATCCAGGATAGATACACCAAGGCATATATAATGGCGCTGACAATACAGCACAAAACAATCACCTTTCGCAGCTGCCAGTAGAGTACTGTGGACAGCTCTATTCTGGATTCAATCACTGTGGTGGCTCATTGACGAAGGAGTAGAAAGGATCGGCACAGATTCGAAATGGATCTGAAAGCGACTACCAGTCAATCCAAGCCAATGAACATCGTGCGTAACGTTGTCCAAGCGAACTGACGAAACCTGTGAGGAAGTGGTCATTCGAGAGAGCAGCGCCGTCAGTCCCTGTGAGCTAAACGCAATACCTTGCCCACTCACTTTTGGAAAGTGGTAGTCCAATCGCTGCAAATAGACGTCACTCACAATCCATTGAGGCAGCGCGTGCAAAAATTGCGACCACCATAAACGCCGCTCAATCAGCTTGGCTGTATAGCGCTCAAACGTTGTCAGTTTTTGCCACTCTTGCTCTAGTTCTTTAAACCCTTCTTGCTGCGACTGCAAAGCGGCTATTCGACTGTCTAGCACATCAATATGTGACTGCACTCCATCGAGCCTGTGCTTTAACTCTTTACTCTGCCAAAGTGCAACCGCCAGAACCGTACTCGCTGTGCAGAACGAGACTAACGCCCAACGCACCAAAGCTTGCTTACGTGCCGCTTCTCGCCAATCAACGAGATTAACCTCAACCCAGCGCATGATGTGCTTTCCATGCAATAGCGCACAAGGCAGCCCCAGTTGCGAGTAACATCAAGCGCTCGCCCGTTAACGGAGCAATCGCCAGCTCAACATCCGAATCATCGATATGAGTGGGCAATGGCTGAACGTCAAGGTGAGCATTTTCCAAACGTTGCAAAAGGTGGAGCTCAGAATCAAAATCACAGCTTAGCCACACTCCCTGTTTTTCGGCTTTGGACTTGGTCTCAATAGAAAGCTCCATTTGCAGCAGAACTTTACTTAATGACGACACCACATGATCTCGCTCAAATTGATACGGTGAATGCTCTCCACAAAGTTGCAATTGAGAGTGCTGCCAGTAACGACAAAGGGACTCATCACTGGCCACTGCGCTCCATTGTGTTTGGCCCAAATGCAAACTCAACCACGGCTGGGGACTCTGCTGATTGGCCCAGTGATTCGTTGCCATCAATGCGTGAGTATGAGGAGCAAAAAAGAGCGCGATGAATCCAGCTCGTTGAAGCTGATTGATCAGGGTTGATTGAATTCGTTTTTTGAGTGTCAGCACCCGTACAGACTGCATCATCGTTGAGAAGCTCTCCAGACCACGCGGCGCTGTTTCAGCTCGCTCCGAGTAGAAGTCCATCGCAACATCGTGAACATTAATCGGAGCATCAGACAGCTGATGACATAAGTTCTCGTACGTTTCTTGCTCCGTCATTCCGGTAGCCACTTGCAAATTTTTTTGCATCACCCAGTAATCAGGCAGAACTAGGGCTACGCGTTTTAACTTATTCGGAATCTGCTTACGTAACTTTTTAAATTGAGCAAGCAGTGGTGCAAGTTTTACTGGCTCCTCAAATAAAGGGATACGTTGCCCATACTCTTGTCGATACCGCCCGACGACTTGCCACCGTTTACGTTTGCACTCCAATACAACTGCTGACAATTGATGCTCATCAAACTCTAGACCTATCAATGCATTGCTGACCATAACGCATCCTTTTGTTAACTCTTGGTAAAAAATAAAGATTAACCACTCAAAAGCGGTTAAAATGCGCCCTTAAGAACTACTATTTATGTACTCGATTTGGAATCGAGTTGTAGCCACACAATCAAGGATTACTCGGTGAAGTTCATAAAGATCACAGCGCTGCTTGCACTGTTTTGCATCGTTCTTGGGATAGGGACCACAGTTGGCCTCTATTTTTATCTCAAGCCACAGTTTCCAGATGTTGCCGTATTAAAAGACGTGCAACTTCAAACGCCTATGCAGGTTTACAGCAAAGAAGGCAAACTGATTGCGCAGTTTGGTGAAAAGCGACGTATTCCGCTAAAACTCGATCAAATGCCTCAAGAGTTGATTGACGCGGTTATTGCCACCGAAGACAGTCGTTTCTACGACCACTTTGGATTTGACCCAATAGGTATGACTCGGGCAGCCATTGTTGTCGCGACCTCAGGCAGTCTAAAAGAAGGTGCGAGTACCATTACGCAGCAGTTGGCAAGAAACTTCTTCCTGACCAACGACAAGCGCATCATGCGGAAAATTAAAGAGATTTTCATTGCGGTACACATCGAACAACTGCTGACAAAAGAAGAAATCCTTGAGCTCTACCTCAACAAAATCTACTTAGGGCATCGCTCTTACGGGGTAGGTGCCGCAGCTCAAGTCTACTTTGGACGCGAACTGACCGACCTAAGTTTGGGTGAGCTTGCGCTTATTGCTGGCCTTCCTAAAGCGCCATCGACCATGAACCCGATTTATTCGACCGACCGCGCCACCACTCGACGAAATGTAGTTTTGGCGCGTATGTTGTCAGAAAATAAAATATCGCAAGCCGAACATGACGCCGCTCGAGAAGAGGAGTTTAATGGCAAGTCTTATGGCGCCGAAATTGAAGTCCGTGCACCTTACGTGGCCGAAATTGCACGTGCATGGATGGTCGATAAATACGGAGAAGAATCCGCCTACACATCTGGAATGCGCGTTTTCACAACTATCGATGCCAAGCAGCAAGCTGCTGCGACTGACGCAGCAATCAACAACCTAATGGCTTACGACCTTCGTCACGGTTATCGCGGTGCCGAGCGCGAACTGTGGAAAAGCGATCAACCGTCATTCTCTGAGGCTGAAATCGTCAAAGCGCTGCGTACGCAACCAAGCTACGGTCAATTGCGTCCAGCCGCCATTGTTGAGGTTCAAGAAAAAGCGCTTCGCGTATTTGTAAAGGGGCAAGGTACACATACCTTAGAGTGGGATGATATTAAGTGGGCTCGCCGCTTCTTAACCGACACTCGTCAAGGTCCAGCGCCTAAAGTCGCTGCCGACATTGCTGCCGCGGGCGAGCAAATCTGGGTTTACCCAAAACAGACAGAACAACAACTGGTCGAAATAGAAGAAGGGGTATTTGAAGAGCAACAAGTGGTTACTGCTTGGAAGCTTAGCCAAGTCCCAGCTGCCAATACCGCTTTTGTGGCGATGAACCCAGAAAATGGACAAATACTGTCGCTCGTGGGTGGCTTTAACTTTGTGCACAACAAATTTAATCGCGCTACGCAGTCGGTTAGACAAGTCGGCTCGAGCATCAAGCCTTTCATCTACTCTGCTGCGCTGGATTCGGGACTGACACTGGCCTCTCTAATTAACGACACCCCCATTAACCAATGGGACCAAAGTGCTGGTACAGCTTGGCGACCAAAAAACTCTCCACCGACCTACTTAGGTCCAACGCGCTTGCGCATTGGCTTAGCACAATCTAAAAACGTCATGGCCGTTCGCACACTACGCCATGTTGGACTGGACGAGACACGCGATTACTTAACGCGATTTGGCTTTGAGCTGGATAAACTGCCACGTTCTGAAACCATTGCCTTGGGTGCTGGTAGCTTAACGCCATTGCAAATGGCCCAAGGTTACTCTGTCTTTGCCAACGGCGGCTACTACGTCGAACCCTATATCATTGATCGTGTAGAAACTCCGTTTGGTGATATTGAGTTCCAAGCAGCACCAGTTGAAATCTGTCGCAAAGACTGCACGCCGCTGGTTACTGAGTCAGAAGGTGGCGAAGAGTTCAATGAACAGGACGTCCACGAATTTGTTGGCCACGAAGAAACCGTATATGCGCCACAAGTCATCACTGAGCAAACGGCATTTTTAGTGCGCGAAATGCTATACAGCAATGTATGGGGTGGCGGAAACTGGGCGAAAAACACAGGCTGGAATGGTACTGGTTTTAGAGCTCAGGCACTGAAACGACGTGATGTCGGTGGTAAAACCGGTACCACCAACAGTTCAAAAGATGCTTGGTACAGTGGCTACGGGCCAGGTGTAGTGGCTGTATCATGGGTTGGTTTTGATGCGCACAATCGCGATCTAGGCCGTACTGCAGTGAACAAAAATTTCGCCGCAAATGAGCAGGTCAGCGGTGGAGAAGCAGGCGCGAAAACAGCACAACCAGCATGGATTGACTACATGAAAGTAGCGCTGGCGGACGTACCGGCACAACGTTCAAAAGTGCCGAACGATATTGTACGCGCTCGTATCGACCGTGAAACAGGACTGCTGACGCACAAAACCGACGAAACGTCTCGAATGGAATACTTTTTGAGAGGCACAGAGCCAACGGAGTCAATCTCTAAAGATCGTGACACATTCTCTGATGATCTATTTATCGGTGGGGATGATGACGAAGAGACGGAAGACGACGGCTCTCTGTTCTAGGTTTACTAAACCTAACTAACGCTCTAATTAAATGATTGCCCTCTTTGATAGAGGGCTTTTTTTATCTTGGTATTGAGTTCAAAGATTCAATACCAATCGAAGTAATCAACTGGTCAGGTAATTGCGTTGACCGGTAAAAATATCTGACTAAAACGTAATAAGCGAAGCAATTGATTTGGCCAACTGCTCAAACTTGGCTTTAAAGGGCGAACCCGGTCGGTAAGCCAGTACAATGCTTCTCGATGGCACCGGTGTATCTGCTTTTAGATAACACACTCCATCTTTAACACGCTGCTCAGGTACAGCAAGTTGAGGCAATAAGGTGATCCCTCCGCCTGCCGCAACCATATTTCGTAGCGTTTCTAAACTGGTGGCTTTAAAGCTTTGATCGTCTTCAGCGCCAGCTGCAAAGCAATACCCTAACGCTTGGTCTCGCAGGCAATGTCCATCGCCCAGCGATAATACGGTCTTGCCATTAAGCTCCTGCATCTCAATTTCTGTGCGTTCGCTCCAAGGGTGCGTATCGGGTACAGCAAGCATCATCGGCTCGTCAAATAGCTGAATCTCTCTAAATATTTGCGTCTCTTCGACCTGCGCTAAAACCACACAATCGAGCTTTCCTTCTTGCAGTTGTTCGACCAAAATATGAGTCTGTGCCTCGTGCAGAAACAGCTCCAACTGTGGAAACTGAGCCTTTAGCCCTGGTACGATTTTAGGCAGTAGATAAGGACCAACCGTTGGAATAAAACCAATCTGTATAGGTCCTTCCATGGCATCGCCCTGGCTGCTTGCCATCTCTTTGAATCGGCGAACCTCCCCAAGAATGGTCCGCGCTTGAGCGACCAACTGTTCACCGACATCGGTAAACAACACCTTGCGGCTACTGCGCTCTAACAAGCTACTACCGAGCTCATCTTCCAACTTTTTGATTTGTCCACTCAGCGTAGGCTGGCTCACAAAACACGCCTCTGCAGCCTTGCGAAAATGTTGATGCTCCGATAAAGCAACAAGGTACTCTAAATCTCTTAAATTCACGCCATCGATTCCATAGTCAATATCTATCAAAACCATAGCACCAAACAATTGTACCTATCAACATAATTGAGCGATACTGTCCCTATCAAAGCGCAAGTGCTTATTTAGAACTTTTATAAAGGAACGCATCATGTTTAGCTCAAAAGAAGGCAAGGCCGTACCGCAAGTGACTTTCCCAACCCGCCAAGGTGATCAATGGGTCAACATTACCACTGATGAGCTTTTCAAAGACAAAACAGTGATCCTATTCAGTCTTCCAGGGGCATTTACCCCTACCTGCTCATCCACTCACCTGCCTCGCTACAATGAGTTGCATTCGGTGTTTAAAGAGCATGGTGTTGACGACATCGTATGTGTTTCGGTGAACGACACCTTCGTAATGAATGCTTGGAAAGACGATCAAGAAGCAGACAACATCACCTTTATTCCTGATGGAAATGGTGAGTTCACTGACGGAATGGGGCTGTTAGTAGATAAAAACGATCTTGGTTTTGGCAAGCGCTCGTGGCGCTACAGTATGCTGGTTAAAAATGGCGTAGTAGAGAAGATGTTTATCGAACCTAACGAGCCAGGTGACCCGTTCAAAGTCTCTGATGCAGACACTATGCTAGAGTACATTGCCCCAGAACATAAAGTGCAAGACGCAATCACCGTATTCAGTAAGCCGGGCTGCTCATTTTGCATGAAGGCTAAGCAAGCACTTATCGACAATAACCTTCAATACGAAGAGATAGTGTTAGGCAAAGATGCAACCAGCATTACGCTTCGCGCTGTAACAGGTCGAGAAACCGTGCCTCAGGTCTTTATTGGTGGCAAGCACATTGGTGGCAGCGAAGAGTTGGATGTCTACTTAGGCGCTTAGTAAGCGAGAACACCCCAGCAAAAAAAAGAAAAGCCCCGTACCAAGTCGGTACGGGGCTTCTTAGATTCATCTAAGAAAAAGCAGTGGTATTAATTAAGACACTGCTTCTACGATTAGGTTCCCAAATGAGTTCATAAAAACGTCATTTTTTTTAATTTGTCAGAGAATATAATCAGTTACAGCACAAATTAATTTTGACCCGCTAGGCAACGCTCATTTTTGCAATCAGCTGTTCATCCAAATTGACTTCCAAAGCCACTTCATCACACGCGTGTTGACGAGGGCACTGCTCACAATCTTTAAGCACTTTCTCAGGTAGCAGGGTTTTAGACGTTGGAATAAAGCTCTGCTTCATAAAGAACTCTGGGCTACGAGTTAACACAAACACCTTTTTAATCGCCATCTGCTTCGCTTTGTCCACGAGATGCGACACAATCGCGCTGCCTTGTCCTTGACCTTGCCAGCCAGCTTCTACACCTAACGAGCGTATCTCTGCAAGGCCTGAGTCATACACATACAGCGAGGCGCAACCAGTGACTTCACCGCCTTGCTCTGCCACCGCAAATGAACCAATGTCTCTCACCAACTCATTGCGTGTTCTTGGTAAGTTCTCACCCAGTCCAGCCCAGTAAGTCACCATGCCTTCTAGCGCGTCGATATCGGTAAGACGAGCCGCTCGCACTTTCACACCCGCATTATCACGCTGCTCGATACGAATTTCGGCTTGTTCGACGGCAAACGCAACTTGCTTTGGAGACACGCCGCCCAATGCACTTCGTTTCTCGAGGCAGGAGTCGATGGTTAATATGTCGTACACATCGGTGCCAATAACCTCAGAGAACTGCTGCAGCTCTTCGATCGAAAGCTCTTCCAGTGCGCAGCCTTTCTCAATGGCGGCGACTACAGCAACACCCACAATATGGTGCGCCTCTCTAAATGGAATGCCTTTCGCAACCAGGTAGTCAGCCAGCTCTGTCGAGTTAGCGTAACCCTGCTTCGCAGCCTCAAGAGTACGCTCACCGTTCACTTTAATGCCTTCAAAGCACAGAGCGGCCATTTCCATACAGTCATTCCATGTATCGAGTGCATCGAATAGGCCTTCTTTGTCTTCCTGCATATCTTTGTTATAGGCAAGAGGTAGCGCTTTAACAGTCATCATCATTGCGGCAAGCGCGCCATAAACACGGCCAGTTTTACCACGGATTAGTTCAAGCGCATCAGGGTTTTTCTTCTGTGGCATCAGTGATGAGCCAGAGGTGACCGTATCAGCGAGTTCAATAAAGTTTGACTCACCCGAGTTATAAAAAATCATATCTTCAGCAAGGCGCGACAGGTGCAGCATCGACAAAGAAGCAATCGACATTAGCTCCATCACATGATCACGGTCGGAAACAGAATCTAGGCTGTTGCGAGTCGCTCTATGAAAACCCAAATTGTGAGCCAGTTTTTCTCTGTCCATTGGGTAGGCGGTTCCCGCCAGTGCGCCAGAACCAAGTGGGCAAGTATCTAAACGTTGGATAGCATCACTCAATCTTGAGTAATCTCTCTCTAACATTTCTACATAGGCTAAACACCAGTGAGCAAACGTCACAGGTTGTGCACGTTGCAAGTGAGTATAACCAGGTAAGACCGTACCTTGGTGAGCTTTAGCAACTTCAACTAGCTTCGCTTGCAGGCGATCCAGTCCAAGTAACAGTTGATTGCCTTGCTGGCGACACCATAGCTTAAGGTCGGTGGCGACTTGGTCATTACGCGAACGGCCTGTGTGGAGTTTCTTGCCTAAGTCACCCACTTTATGGATTAGCTGCTGCTCAACCCACGAGTGAATGTCTTCGGCATCAGAGCGTAAGATCTGCTCAGGGTCTTCCATAACTTCGAGTTTCAGCTCGTTTAGCGCAAGCTCCAGTCTCTGCTGCTCTTCTTCAGAAAGCACATTGACCGACAACAACGCTTTAGACCAAGCAATAGAACCAACGATGTCTTGCTCGGCCAATCGGTAGTCAAAACGAAGTGAATCGTTAAAGTCTTTAAACCGTGTATCCGCCGCTTGGGTAAATCTTCCGCCCCACAATGCCATAGTCGCTCTCCTAAAAATGCTCAGTCATTCTAAACTGCTGTGTCTTAGGCTGTTTTAGCCAAAATTCACACGCTGAGGTTTATGCTGCTAAGGTACGGCAAAACAGAATAAAAATAAAGACTAAAATGCAAATTAATTAATACTTATTCACAAATAGTGCATTTAAATTTAATTTAGGTGAGATAAAGAATCTCGCATCGTGGCAAAAGAAAAGGCCTGTACAATTTTGTACAGGCCTTAAAGTTATCTAGAAATAGATTGACTACTTATGCGCTTTATTCATTGCGCGGATACGAGAAGGCAGTGAGAACAAACGAATGAAGCCTTCTGCGTGGCTTTGGTCGTATACTTCATCTTCCCCAAAAGTGGCAAATTCTTCAGAGTACAGGCTGTTGTCAGAACGTTTTTGAGTAACCACTGCTTGACCTTTATAAAGCTTAACCACAACCTCACCATTGACATCTTTTGCCAACTCTTGAGCGGCAGCCATGATTGAGTTACATAGCGGAGTAAACCAGCGACCATCATAGACGAGGTGCGCCGCTTTAATGCCTAGCTCTTCACGGAACTCAAACGATGTCTTATCCAGCACCAGTTGCTCTACTGCGCGCAGTGCTTCCATCATGATGGTGCCACCAGGAGTTTCATAACAGCCGCGAGACTTCATGCCGACAAGACGGTTTTCAACAATATCGATACGACCAACGCCGTGTTTTGCACCTTTATCATTTAGGTACACCAACGCGTTGTACGGAGTCATCTCTTCACCATCGACAGCAACGATTTCGCCTTGCTCAACTTTGAGAGTGACATATTCAGCTTCATTAGGCGCTTGCTCAGGATCAACGGTCCACTCCCAGCAATCATCGTTTGGAGCGTTCCATGTATCTTCTAGAACGCCACCTTCTGTCGAAATGTGCCATGCATTTGCGTCACGAGAGTAAATTTTGGTGAGAGACGCTGCACACGGAATATTACGCTCAGCAAGGTAATCAAGACACTCTTCACGGCTTACAAGATCCCATTCACGCCACGGAGCAATCACTTTTAAATCAGGGGCAAGCGCAGCAAAGGCGCCTTCGAAACGCACTTGGTCGTTACCTTTACCTGTACAGCCATGACACAATGCGTCCGCGCCCACTTTACGTGCAACTTCCACTTGTGCTTTAGCAATGATAGGACGCGCCATTGATGTCCCTAACAGGTACTTACCTTCATAATATGCGCCAGTTTTTAGGGTAGGGAAAATGTAATCAGCTACCATTTCTTCTTTTAGGTCAACCACATAACACTCTGATGCACCAGATGCTTTGGCTTTTTCTTCCACACCCTCTAACTCATGATCGCCCTGACCAACGTCGGCAACAAACGCAACCACTTCACAATCGTAGTTTTCTTTTAGCCATGGAATGATCACAGAAGTATCCAGACCGCCTGAGTAGGCAACTACCACTTTATTTACTTTACTCATAGTTTTTCTCCTTGGGCCTCGAGGGTGACTTGGCGGTCATGTCTCGGGCTATTACATCAAATTCGCTTTTTAAGGTTTACTAATCTGCTTGCGGAAGAAACTGTGTTCCTACACTTTCACCCGCTAATAATGCGTTGAGTTTGTCCACGTATCGCCAACTTGCGACTTGAATAGGTCGACCAAGTTCTTGTGCCGCATCGAGTGCAGCAAGCACCTTGACAATCATGCCTTCGGTGATCACTTTGCCATCGATTAATGCGTTGGCTTGCTCACTGTTTAGCGCCGGAATCAAATGGCCTTTACCATCAAGCACGCCGCTGACGTCTGACAGAAGAACCAAGTCACCATCGACTGCGCCTGCAATGGCGACGGCCGCTTGGTCAGCGTTCACATTCATGAGTTCACCATCTGCCGTGATACCTATTGAGCTAATGATTGGGGTGATACCTAAAGAAAGCAGCGCTTGCACAGCACTGGCATCCCCCGGCTGAGCTTTTCCGACATGACCCAGTTCTGGGTCCAGTTGAGTCACTTCGGTCAAGCCTGCATCAGCAAGACTCAACCCCACACTCTTAACACCCGCTTTAATTGCTTCAGCTTGCAATAGCTTATTCGCCGTACCTGCTAGCGCGCCGGTAACGTAATTAATTTGCTCTTTTGGTGTCACGCGAAGACCGGACTTTTTCACCGACTCAAGTTTAAGGCCAGTTAATAGCTCATCCACTAAATAACCGCCGCCGTGAACCAAAATCACACCTTGCTTGGCAGTAGCCTGGTAGTGTTCGATCGCACCAAACAGTTGCTGCAGTGTATTGCTACACTCTAATGCTGCTCCGCCTAATTTGATAACCAATGGTGTCTTCATTTCATGTCCTTTCACGTGTGTGATTTCGGTAAAATACTTTGCAAGATAGGCCGTTAAACCAGCGCTGTCATCTCTTCAAAACCATAATGAATATTCAAACATTGCATCGCCTGGCTCGATGCCCCTTTAAGCAAGTTGTCGATGGCTGAGGTAAGTACGACATACTCACCTTGTTGCTGCCAGCTAATGTCGCAATAAGGCGTCTGCTGGACTTGCTGTAAGGTCACCTGTTGCTGGCCAAACAATCGAACAGCAGGTTTGCCTTGGTACGCTTTTTCAAACGCTTGCGCCACTTGTTCGGCGGTTACACCTTGTTGCAGTTTTAAGGTGATGGTAGCCAAAATACCCCGCTTAAAATTCCCTAAATGCGGGTTAAAAATAACCGCAGCACCTAAGTGCGTTGCAATCTCTGGCTGGTGACGGTGACTAAAAATGCCATAGGCATGCAGGCTGACTTCACAAAAGCTGTTGGTCATACTGGCTTTGCGACCCGCTCCAGATACGCCGCTGGTTGCATTGATCACGGCAGGAAAAGCTTGGTCCACCAACTTCTGTTCAATTAAGGGTTTGATCGCCAGTTGTGAGGCGGTTGGGTAACACCCCGGTACGGCAATCAGTTGTGCTTGCTTTATGCCCGCCTGATTCCACTCGGCCAAGCCGTACTCAGCGGCATCTAGCAATGCGTCAAATTTGTGTTCAAAGCCGTAATAGGTGTCGTAGAAGCCAGGCTGTTTAACACGAAATGCGCCCGACAAGTCGAAGACTTGGCAATTTTCATTGATAAACGTGCTGGCTAGATCATGGCTGACTTCATGAGCGGTCGCCAAAAAGACCACATCGCTTTGAGTAGCAACCTGCTGTGGGTCTTGCAGTGGCAATACTGGCAAATCGATCACCCCAGTCAAGTGTGGGTGAAGAGTCGCCATCGCTTTATGTGCGTCGACACTATTGGCCGATACATACAAACCTGCTAACGTCAGGTGTGGGTGTTTCGCCACCATCTGTGCCAACTCTGCACCGGTATACCCACTTGCACCTACTATGGAGACTTTTAACATCAACGACATTCCCATTTTCTTAATTTTGCCATTTTCGAGTATAAATTTACTCTTTTAGCTTTATTTTGAGTTTTTATTCACTTATTGTGATTTATTATGTGTTTTACAGTTTTCATCGTGAGCTGTCAATAGTAGATAAGGTATTTACATGCAAATTCCCTCGTTTAAAGGAATCTATTCCGATTTGATTTCCACCTCGTCCATCAGTTCCAGTGATCCAAGCTGGGACGAAGGCAATGCCAAGGTCATAGACAAACTGGCGCAGTGGTTTACTGATTTGGGTTTTGACACCAAAATCGTTGAGGTGGCGAAAGGCAAACACAACCTTATTGCACAAAAAGGCCAAGGCAGCGGCGGACTATTACTGGCAGGCCATACCGATACCGTTCCGTTTGACGAGGGTCGTTGGAGCTTTAACCCTCATACGTTAACCGAGAAAAACAATCGCTTTTACGGCCTAGGCACCGCCGATATGAAGGGGTTCTTTGCGTTTATATTAGAAGCGGTAAAAAATATGCAGTGGAACGGTCAAAATAAACCACTGTATATTCTGGCAACCTGTGATGAAGAAACCACTATGCTGGGGGCTAAACACTTTACCGACGACGCTCCATTTAAACCTGATTACTGCATTATTGGTGAACCCACTAGTTTGGTGCCGGTCTATGCGCATAAAGGGCATGTAGCTAACGCCATTCGAGTGACGGGGAAATCAGGACATTCATCGGATCCAAGCTTGGGCATCAATGCCATTGAAGTGATGCAGGAAGTGCTGTTCGCAATGACTCAACTGCGCGACAAGCTGATCAAGGACTATCGTCACCCAGGGTTTGATATTCCAAACCCAACCCTTAACCTTGGTCACATTCATGGTGGAGACAGCGCCAATCGTATATGTGGTTGCTGTGAACTCCATTATGATGTGCGCCCTCTACCTGGGATGAGCTTAGAGGCACTCGATCAGTTACTACACAGTGCACTTGAAGAGGTTCAAGCGAAGTGGGCTGGTCTTATCGATATTCGTCCACTGCACGACCCTATTCCGGGTTACGAATGTTCTCATGACCACCCGTTTGTAGGGCAAATGCAAGATCTCAGTGGTAAAGAAGCGCAAAGCGTTAACTACTGTACCGAAGCTCCGTTTCTGCAGCAATTGTGTCCTACACTGGTATTGGGCCCGGGCTCGATTGAGCAAGCGCATCAGCCGGATGAGTTTTTGGCGTTTGAATTTATCGATCCAACGGTATCGCTATTGCAGCGTTCAATACAAAGTTACTGTTTTACGTAAACATTCCTTAGATTTATGAAAGTTAATTTCAACTTTCGGTGGAACCCTGACGCTCTGAGCGAGTCAATGTCTCTCATTGGTGCACGTTGCGCCTTTTTTGATCAGAATATTTGACTCGACTTGGCAAAAATGGATACATTGGGGTTTCGAGTACGCAAATGGATGTAATTAAATTACGAGGATCGATGCAATGAATCAGCAATATGCCGCACTCAGAAGTAACGTCAGCATGTTAGGTCATCTGCTTGGAAATACCATCAAGGACGCTCATGGTGAAGCGATGCTTGATAAGATTGAGCAACTGCGCCAGCTTTCGAAATCGGCACGCAGTGGTAACACCGACGACCGCCAAAAGTTGATCGATGAGATCCACACTCTTAGCAATGACGAGCTGACCCCTGTAGCTCGTGCCTTCAATCAATTTTTGAATCTCACCAATATTGCTGAGCAGTATCACACCATCTCTCGTCACTGCGATAATGAAGTTTGCCATCCGGATCCGCTCCAATCGGTGTTTGCTAAACTCACCGAAAATGACATCAGCAAGCTGGATACCGCTCAAGCACTTAAAGAACTTAACATTGAGTTGGTACTTACCGCTCACCCTACCGAAATCACCCGTCGCACAATGATCAATAAATTGGTCAAAATTAATAAGTGCTTATCTAAGTTAGAACTGAGTGATTTGTCCGATAACGAACGAGTTAAAACCGAGCGTCGCCTAGAGCAACTGATTGCTCAAAGCTGGCACTCGGATGTGATCCGCAAACAGCGCCCAACCCCGCTTGATGAAGCAAAATGGGGATTCGCGGTAGTAGAAAACTCTCTATGGGAAGCCGTACCAGAGTTTTTGCGTGAGATGAACGACAAGCTTAAAGATTACATGGGTGAAAAGCTGCCTATCGACGCTCGTCCAGTGCATTTTTCATCATGGATGGGTGGAGATCGCGACGGTAACCCGTTTGTGACCCACGACATCACTAAAGAAGTCATGCGCCTATCTCGTTGGAAAGCAGCCGATCTGTATTTAGGCGACATCAATGAGCTGGTCAGCGAACTGTCGATGACTCAGTGCAATGACGAATTACGTGCATTGGTAGGTGAAGACGAAAACGAACCTTATCGTGCGGTGCTTAAGAAGCTTCGAACTCTGCTTACTAATACTCTAGAAGTGCTGGACGCGAAAATTCATCACGCAGACGTACCAAACCTCGAATCCTTGAAAGATGCCGACCAGTTGTGGGAACCACTGCTCGTCTGTTACCGCTCTCTCAAAGAATGTGGCATGGGCATTATTGCCAATGGCTCTCTGCTGGACACCTTACGACGCATTAAATGTTTCGGTGTTCACCTAGTTCGTCTCGATATCCGCCAAGAAAGTACCCGTCACTCAGATGTGCTTTCAGAGCTTACTCGCTATCTTGGTATTGGCGATTATGCTGAGTGGAGTGAACAAGACAAAATTGCGTTCCTCACCAATGAATTGGCGTCTAAGCGCCCGTTGCTGCCACGTGATTGGACACCTTCTGCAGAAGTACAAGAGGTGCTCGATACCTGTCGCATCATCGCTTCTCAACCGCGCGAAGCCTTTGGCGCTTATGTAATTTCAATGGCGCGTACTGCCTCGGACGTGCTAGCCGTTCACCTCATCTTGCAAGAAGCAGGTTGTCCATATCGTATGGACGTTTGTCCATTGTTTGAAACACTGGACGATCTTAACAATTCAGAAGCGGTTATCCGTCAATTGATGGGAATCGATCTCTATCGTGGCTTCATTCAAAACCATCAAATGGTGATGATTGGTTACTCTGACTCTGCAAAAGATGCAGGGGTAATGTCTGCAGGCTGGGCTCAATACGATGCAATGGAAAAGCTGGTCCAAGTCAGCGAAGAAGAAGGCATTGAACTGACTCTGTTCCACGGTCGCGGCGGCACCATTGGTCGTGGTGGTGCACCAGCACACGCGGCGCTGCTGTCTCAGCCACCAAAAAGCCTCAAAGGTGGCTTACGTGTAACCGAACAAGGTGAAATGATCCGCTTTAAACTCGGTCTGCCAGAAATTGCTGTTAACAGTCTAAATCTGTACGCAAGTGCAATTTTGGAAGCCAACCTTCTTCCGCCTCCAGAGCCGAAGCAAGAGTGGCGTGACCTTATGGAAGTGTTATCTGAAGTATCTTGTGAAGCCTACCGAGACGTTGTTCGCGGCGAAGCTGATTTCGTTCCCTACTTCCGCTCAGCAACGCCAGAGCTAGAACTGGGCAAGTTGCCGCTAGGCTCTCGTCCTTCGAAGCGAAACCCTAATGGTGGAGTCGAAAGCTTACGTGCGATCCCATGGATTTTCTCGTGGAGTCAAAACCGCCTTGTACTGCCTGCCTGGCTTGGGGCTGGACAAGCAATACAGTTCTCTATCGATAAGGGCCATCAAGCGCTGCTTGAAGAGATGTGTCGTGAATGGCCGTTCTTCTCTACCCGCCTTGGTATGCTTGAGATGGTGTACACCAAGTGTAATCTAGAGATTTCGAAACTGTACGATCAAAAGTTGGTGGATAAATCACTCTGGCCTCTAGGCGATCGATTGCGCGAGCAATTGCAGAAAGACGTCACCGCTGTTCTAAAAGTCGACAACCATGAAAACTTGATGCAGAGCGACCCATGGGGACTTGAGTCGATCAATCTTCGTAATACTTACGTAGAGCCTCTTAACATGCTGCAAGTCGAGCTTCTATCTCGAACACGCCAGATGCAAGAGAGTGACCCTCAACTTGAAGAAGCGTTAATGGTCACCATTGCGGGTATCGCAGCAGGTATGCGTAACACTGGTTAATACTTTTTTTGATATGAAAGGCGAGGCATAAAAACCTCGCCTTTTTTTGATCTCAATCTCAGTTTTTTGGCCATTTTCGACCGCCTTTCATTCAACCATCTATGCAACTTGTGTCAAGTCATTAAATTCAAACGATTTTTTCTTATTGAGTATTTTTTCAATAAGCGCGAAACTACACTATACTTTAACTAAACCACTATAAAAAACGAGCTTCACTCAGTACAAAAGAATGAAGCCAATAATAAATCTATTTCTTAATTTGTTTGAACTTTTTGCAACAGGATGAATAGCTTCCTATGTCGTTACCTCATGTAATTTTGACGGTGCTCAATCAGCATCCAGCCACTGGTTATGAGATCACTAAACAGTTCTCGCAATCCATCGGCTTTTATTGGAAAGCAAGCCACCAACAAGTGTATCGCGAGCTGGGTAAGCTCGATGCCAATGAGTGGGTAACTTGCGAATTAATTCCTCAGTCGGGTAAACCCGACAAGAAAACATACTCCATCACCGAGCTTGGGCAACGTGCGCTCCAACAATGGTTATCGGAACCGACCACGCAACCTGTAGTGCGTGACGAGTTCTGTGCAAAATTGGCAGCATGCGAATCTATCGAGTCGTCTGAGTACCTAGCGCAGCTTAAAAGCGCTCTAGAGAGTGCTAAGCGTCTTTTAAGTCACTACTTAAACATAGATAAGCAATTTGAAGCTGAAGGAGCTCACAGGCAAATAGAGCGCTTAACTCTTAAGCGCAATATTGTGCAGCAGCAGGCGTGGATAGAATGGGCAGAATCGGTGGTAGAACATCTAACGCCGTAACCGCTCCAAAATACATAGGGCCAGCAAATTGCTGGCCCTACTGTTATTGATTAGGAGTTGTGGAAACTAACCCGCTTGTGGGCGTACACCAAGTGTGTGGCATAGTGCATAAGTCATTTCAGCACGATTTAGCGTATAGAAGTGGAAGTCTTTTACGCCTTCGCGGCTCAATACTCGCACCATGTCGATAGCTTGACTGGCTCCTACCAGTTGACGAGTTGTGGGATCATCATCCAACCCTGAAAACTGCTGGGCCATCCAGCCTGGAACCTTCACATTATTCATTTTGGCAAACCGAGACGCTTGCTTGAAGTTCGACACAGGTAAAATACCTGGCACGATTTCAACGTCGATCCCCGCCGCCACACAGCGGTCACGAAAACGTAGGTAGCTCTCAACGTCGAAGAAAAACTGCGTGATAGCGCGGTTAGCACCTGCGTCCACTTTACGCTTTAGGTTCAATAGATCAGATTGCGCACTTTTCGCTTCTGGGTGAACCTCGGGAAACGCTGCAACAGAAATATCAAAGTCGTGCTGCTGCTTGAGTAGAGTCACCAAATCAGATGCGTACATCTCTGGTGCGCCACCACCCGCAGGAATATCACCACGCAGTGCAACAATGCTTTGGATCCCATTGGCCCAGTAATCGTTAGCAATGTCGACCAACTCGTCACGCGATGCATCAATACAAGTTAGGTGAGGCGCTGCCACTAGGCCGGTCTCTTGTTTGATTTCCTTGATTATTGAGTGCGTGCGATCACGCTCACCTGAGTTTGCTCCGTAGGTAACCGAGACAAATTTTGGTTGCAGTTTTTTAAGGCGATGAACCGACTTCCACAAGGTTTCTTCCATGGCTTCGGAGCTTGGCGGGAAAAATTCAAAAGAGACATTAATGTCGTCTGACAATTCTGAAATGTTTTGATTGAGGGCATCGATGTGGCCCGCATGTGTATAACCCATAACTCACTCCCTGTGGCAAAGTCTGCCGAAAACTTCTTTACGTTTGGACGTCTATATGTCTAGAGAATGTATTGGATCGGATTTAATGTCAACAGCTATCATCATGAATATTCTTCATGTTGATATTCGATTTTTTTCAGTAAGACTGGAGAGGGGCGAGGACAAGGAGCGAGGACGCTTCGCTGCGGGGAGCGGGGGCGGTCGGTGAGGGACGTTTGTTCACTCTTTTACTCGACGCTTTTCTCAAAAAAGCGCCTCGCAGTCACGCAGTGACGTCCTCGCCTCTCGCCCATAGTGCTTACAGCGAAGCCGCGATGCGATTTAGGTCCGATTGAATTGCCCCTGCCGTCACGTCACGACCTGCACCAGGCCCTCTGATGACTAATGGGTTATCCTTGTACCATACGCTTTCTATTGCAAAGATATTGTCGCACGGCAATAAGTTTGCAAGCGCGTGATTGGACGGCAAGGCCTCAACACCAACACTGGCTTTCCCGTCGCGATCCAGCCTCGCTACATAGCGAAGGACTTTACCTTCTTCATTGGCTTTTTCGACACGTTCAAGCAAGGCGTCATCAAGTTGCTCAGCATGATCAAAAAATTCATCCGCAGACAAGGCATTGAGTGCTTCAGGAACCAGCGACTCCACTTTTACCGCTTGAGGTTCAATGTCGAGCCCTGATTCACGCGCCAAAATCACCAGTTTGCGCATAACGTCACTGCCATCCAAATCCTTGCGTGGATCAGGTTCCGTCAAACCTTGCTGCCATGCTTGCTCGACGAGCTCACTAAAGGGAATATCCCCCGTGTACTGCTGAAACAGCCAAGACAGTGTTCCTGAGAAAATACCTGAAAATGACACGACCGTATCGCCACTTTCATGCAAATCTCTCACCGTATGATTAATGGGAAGCCCTGCGCCAACCGTTGCATTGTAGTGCCAACTGCGACCGGTTTTAGAGAACGCATCTTGGATCAAATGATACGTTTCACTCGGTGCAGAGCCTGCCAACTTATTCGCAGAAATCAAATGAAAGCCGTGCTCAGCAAATGCAATATAATTGGCCGTCAGTGCCGCGCTAGCAGTCGCATCGATAACCACAATTTCATCATATCGCTGCTGCTCTTTAAGTTGAGCCAGCCAACCATTGTCATTTCGCACCGCGTGCTTTTCAAAGCCATCACCGGTTACTTGACTGGCATCTAGACCATCAAGATCTAGCCAGTAATTTTTGCTGTCAGCCACACATACAAGATCAAATTGCATTCCGTAACGTTTGTTCATCACGTCCTGCTGTGTCTCGAACAGTGACAGCCAACTTGCACCAATATTACCTCGTCCACACAATGCAACAGCAATGCGCTTTTGAGCTTGAAACAGTTGTGCGTGCAGTGCATTTAGGATCAGCTTACTGGATCCTTGACGCAACACCGCCACCAAACTCAGCTCAGACTCTGTTTCGTATACAAACTCAAGCGGTTGGTGTTTGAGTTGCTGATAGAAACCAAAGCAGTGCAGAGCATTTGAGGTCACCCCTGCACCTACTGCAGCCACTATTGAATATCCAGCTTGATAATCGACATGATAAAGCGGTGATTGAGCTTGGATAAAGTCCTGCACATCTCTTGCGACTTCCTGGGTGTAGGCCAGTCGTATTTTGTATCGGTCCGCCTGAACTTCTTCCGCTAAAGGCACCAATTGCGCTTTCGCCAATACGTCCGAGAGCTCTTCTAAGCAGCGTTCAAAGTCGTGCCCATGCTCGATGGACACATCGAGTAAAACCACGTCATCGAGCGAAGTGACAATCTTGGCTCCACGACCAGAGGCAAGTACTCGCTCAATGCGGGTCGACCCCGACTCAGGTGCGTGACTGCAACGCAGGTTCAAGTCAATGGCACTTTGCGCCACCGGTTGTAGCGTACGGCTATGTAGAACAGGCGCCGCTAAGCGAGCCAATTCACTGGCTTCGTCTAAACGCAACAGTGGGAGTAGACACGCTTCTTCAACAATCCGAGGGTCTGCACTGTAAACACCGGCAACATCACTCCAAATGGTGACTCGAGACGCTTCTGCAAGCAAACCGATCACCGTTGCAGAATAATCAGAGCCATTTCGACCCAGCAAAACTGTATTTCCTTGATGGTCTTGCGCCATAAATCCGGTGATCACCACGCGGCGATCATGATGTTGTGCCAGTTCATTCATCAGTAACTGTTTCGAGGTGACACGCTCCACTTCTGGCTGCGTGCCTTTTTCTGCTCGTAAAAAGTGTCTGGAATCAAGTTGCACGGCAGGCATTTCTTTGCGGCAAAGTAGCGCAGCCAACAGTTTGGACGACCACACTTCTCCCATACCTAAGAAATAGGCTCTCTTGGTCTCTTCTAACGGCCAAGATGCCCCATTTAACTCTGAAAAATCGATCGCCAGCGACTCTAACAGAGCACTTTGTTGCTCGGATCGCAGCAATTCTTCAATGAGATGGGTTTGAAAAGCTCGTAATTCTTGCAGCACTTCGTGCGCAACACGGCCATCGCTTTCAAGAGCATCGGCCCACTTAATCAACTGATTTGTCGTCGACCCTGCAGCAGAGACTACCACTAAGTCATTGTCACCAGAGTATTGCTGAAGAATACTCGCCACTCGCTGATAACACTGAACATCAGCAAGGCTACTACCACCAAATTTATGGAGTTGACGTACTAGCATTACAGCGCTCCTGCAGCGGCAAAAGCTTGCTCAAGATCATCAATAAGATCCGCTGCTTCTTCCAAACCGATTGATAGGCGCAGCAGTTTATGTGAAACGCCTGCTTCGGCGAGCGCTTCTTCACCCATCGCGCGGTGTGTCATGGTTGCTGGGTGACAAATTAAGCTTTCAACACCGCCCAATGATTCGGCAAGTGAAAATAGCTGTAAGGCATTAATAAACGCTTTTAGCTGCTCTTCGCTGCCTGCAAATTCAAAACTGAGCATTGAACCAAACCCACGCTGCTGTTTCTTAGCAATGTCGTGACCCGGGTGATCAGGCAAGCTTGGGTGATAAATCGCGTTCACTAGAGACTGCTTCTGTAAAAACGGCAATATTGAATTGGCACTTTCTTCATGCACTCGCATACGCGCACCTAAGGTACGGATACCACGTAAAGTCATGTAAGAGTCAAATGGCGTACCCGTTGCACCGATACAATTTCCCCACCAGGCCAGCTCCTCGGCATCGGCAGCGGTTTTGGTGATCACCACTCCGCCAATCACATCTGAGTGACCGTTAATAAACTTGGTGGTTGAGTGGATCACAAAGTCCGCACCCAACTCGATAGGCTTTTGAAACACTGGCGTTAAAAACGTATTGTCGACCGCAACTTTCGCGCCAACTTGATGCGCTTTTTGACACAGCTCTTCAATGTCTACAACACGGACAAGTGGGTTTGAAGGAGTTTCAATCAATACCAGTTTAGGTTTTTTTGCCAAGGCTTGCGCCACTGCGTCTGGGTCAGTTTGATCGACAAAGGCAACCTTAAAGTCGCCTTTGTTTGCACGGGTATTGAATAGTCTATAGGTACCACCGTAACAGTCGTGTGGGGCAACAATAAGATCATCGGGCCCAACAAAGGCTGACACCCATAAATTAAGCGCCGAGGTACCGCAATTGGTAACGACTGCACCTTCTCCACCTTCTAATTCGAATAGTGCAGTTTCTAGTAAACCTCGGTTTGGATTACCAGAACGGGTGTAATCGTATTGCGGCACTTCGCCAAATTCTGGAAACCCATAGTTGGTCGACAGGTAGATCGGTGGGACAACGGCATGGTGCTGAGTATCTGACTCTATGCCAGTTCGTACGGCAATCGTCGCTGGGTGGTGTTTGCTCATGCTTTATTCCTTGTGAATGCTCAGGCGAATTTCCTTGTAAAGGCTTAAGCAACGCCTAAATTTCAAACTGATAATGTGACTAACGTCTACTCTACCTGCTTCAAGTTGAGACATCAACACCTCTAGACGTCTAAACGTCTTTACATGTAAACAGGAATACCGCTAGAATGCCCTCAATTGAACAGAGTCACGCACAAGGTAATCAATGGCAGACTGGAACGGCGAGTACATTAGCCCTTACGCCGAGCATGGTAAGAAAAGTGAGCAAGTAAAAAAAATCACTGTATCGATTCCACTAAAAGTACTAAAAGTACTCACAGATGAGCGCACACGTCGCCAGGTCAACAACCTGCGCCACGCGACCAACAGTGAATTACTGTGTGAAGCATTTTTACATGCTTATACGGGTCAGCCGCTGCCAACCGATGAAGACTTAAGAAAAGATCGCCCAGACGATATTCCTGCAGAAGTAAAAGCGCTGATGACAGAAATGGGGATCGAGTTCGAGGCATTCGACGAAGAATAAACGTCGTAATTTAAGCTTTGACTAAATAGCGAACGGCCGCTTATCGCAATTGCGATAAGCGGCCGTTTTTCTAGTTGTCCATATAGGAAACTACCTAACCCAACATGTAGTCGTTAGGCAGTTCAATTCGAGCTACGCCAGACTCAACCGCAGCCAGCGCCACAGCTCGTGCAACGCGAGGTAGAAGTCTAGGGTCCATCGGCTTAGGAATAATGTACTGCGAGCCAAACTCAAGCGACGTCACACCTGCAGCTTTTAGTACTTGCTCAGGCACAGGCTCTTTCGCCAGTTTACGAATTGCTTCTACCGCCGCAAGTTTCATTTCATCGTTAATTTCAGAGGCGCGCACATCGAGTGCACCACGGAAAATAAACGGAAAACAGATCACATTATTCACTTGGTTTGGGTAATCCGAACGGCCGGTCCCCATGATTAAGTCACTGCGTACTTTATGGGCCGTTTCAGGACGAATCTCTGGATCAGGGTTAGAGCACGCAAACACGACTGGTTTGTCGCCCATTAGTGCCAATGCATCAGGCGACAAAAGATTCGGTCCAGATACACCCAAAAACAGATCGGCGCCTTCAATGACATCTTCCAAAGTACGCTTGTCAGTGTTGTTGGCAAACAACTGCTTATACTCGTTCAAATCATCGCGACGAGTATGGATCACCCCTTTGCGATCGAGCATGTATATCTTTTCACGCTGAGCACCACATTTAATCAGTAGTTCCATACATGCAACTGCCGCAGCGCCTGCGCCCAAACAGACGATGGTCGACTCTTTGAGGTTTTTCCCTTGAAGCTCTATAGCGTTAAGCATGCCAGCGGCAGTAACAATAGCAGTGCCGTGCTGATCATCATGAAATACAGGTACGTCACAGCGCTCGATTAAGCGAGATTCTATTTCAAAACAATCTGGTGCTTTAATATCTTCTAGGTTAATCCCACCAAACGTATCGGCAATGTTGGCTACAGTGTCGACAAACTCATCGATAGTGCGATGCTTAACTTCAATATCGATCGAGTCCAGTCCAGCAAACTTTTTAAACAGCAGTGCTTTACCTTCCATAACCGGCTTTGATGCCATCGGCCCCAAATTACCCAAACCCAAAATAGCGGTGCCATTTGAAATGACCGCCACCATGTTGCCTTTTGCCGTGTATTTGTAAACATTATCGATGTTCTGCGCAATTTCTCTTACAGGCTCGGCCACACCCGGGCTGTACGCCAAGGCTAGGTCCGTAACGGTTTCAGCCGGTTTGGTTAGAGCAATTTCAATTTTGCCAGGTGTTGGCTCGGCATGATAATCAAGCGCTTGTTGACGAAAGGCATCCAATTGCGACGGTTGTGTCATACAGTTCTCCAAATATAGAGCGAAAGGGTAAAAATTACTGTGAGTTCTATTGAAATAGAACTTCATTAGAAATTAAGTATAAACAAATGATTTTAGGAGACTTATCGAGATTTTCCCAATAAATACAGAGAGTTTTTTGTGAGCACAGTTGTCTGCGCAAAGCTCGCTCACTTTTTCGTAGGATCAAAAAAGGACGCCGAAGCGCCCTTTTCGAGTATCTTGTAAGAATTACTTCTTAGAAGATAGTGCACCGAAACGCTTATTAAAGCGATCAACACGGCCGCCAGTATCAACGATACGTTGCTTACCAGTGTAGAACGGGTGACATTGGTCACATACGTCTAGGTGGATAGATTCTTTAGCTAGAGTAGAGTTGAACTCAAACGTGTTGCCGCAAGAACAAGTTGCTTTAACCGCTTTGTACTCAGGATGGATACCTGCTTTCATGGGGATAACCTCAGTTAGGCCGCGTCGCTAATCAGTTCTACTAAAATGCTCTTGAGAACACCCGTAATCTGACCACCACACGTAGTTTCTTAAAAATGGCGCTAATACAGCACCGTCAAGGCGCAGTATAGTAATGAATAACGCAGGGAGGATCAACCGATTTGTGGCTTTTTTCTACACAATCCCTTTTACTGCTTCAGTATAGACGCAACCTTGCTTCACGGTTTATTTTTAGGGCAAATTTGAACGACTCATCATCGCTCCTCTATCTCGCTCTGAAAGGGTCGCTATTGCTGTCGAATCTAAACCCAATTACTATGACGCCAATACCCCAAGCCGTAATTAGAATTAACGTATGCGCCCACACATCGTTCAGGTGGCACTGCCTGTGCCCCTTGATCGCCAGTTTGACTATCTGATCGAAGCCCACCACTTTCCGGTGGTCGGTGGACGTGTACGTGTTCCCTTTGGTCCTAAAAGCCATATAGGTATAGTGACAGGATTCAAGCACCAGTCCGATGTTCCTACCAACAAACTTAAGCCCATCACTCAAGTCATCGACCACGAGCCGCTTTGGCCGCAAGAGATGATGGAGCTTATCCACTGGTGCGCCCAATACTATCAATACCCGCTTGGAGACAGCTATTCCATCGCACTCCCTTCAGCCCTGCGTAAAGGAAAAGCTGCAACCCATGAGCCTGTGCAAGTTTGGTCAATTACTGACGCTGGACGAGATCAACTCGCAGCGGGTAACAAACGCGCACCTAAACAGCATAGCCTGTTAGAGCACCTTAGCCATGGTGAGCTTAACCATGCGCAATTAAGCGAGGAGTTTAGCAGCGCGATTCTAAAAACGGTTCAAGATAAAGGGTGGATACAGCAGGACTTGATGGCACAAGTCATGAAGCCTTGGTCAGTAAATGGTACGTCCTTGGTCAACGATGATGACAAGCCTCAACTCAATGAAGAACAAGCGATTGCCATTGGTAGCATAAATGCTAAGCGAGAGTTTGGTTGCTACCTACTGCAAGGCGTTACCGGCTCAGGCAAGACAGAAGTCTACTTAAACGCCATCGAACCAGTATTGGAGCGCGGTGGACAAGCGTTGGTGTTGGTCCCTGAGATTGGTTTAACCCCGCAAACCATCAGTCGTTTTAAAAACCGATTTAATGTTCCCGTCACTGTGGTGCACTCAGCGCTCAACGAAAGTGAAAAGCTGAACGCGTGGTTAGACGCCAAAAATGGCACCACAGGTATTGTAATCGGTACTCGTTCGGCGCTGTTCACCCCGTTTAAACAACTTGGGATCATAATTGTTGATGAAGAGCACGATAGCTCATACAAGCAACAAGATACACTGCGCTATCACGCCAGAGACCTTGCCGTTATGCGAGCCAATAAACACAACATTCCGGTTTTGTTGGGCTCAGCCACTCCCTCGATTGAGAGTTTATATAACGCCGAGCGAGGTAAGTATCATCATTTAGCGCTCACGGCTCGAGCCGGTAACGCGCTACCAACTACCAATCAAATTCTCGACATCAAAGGCCAATACTTGGAAGCGGGTTTGAGCGGTAGCCTGATAGCCGAAATGCGTCGCCATTTGGATGCGGGCAACCAAGTGATGCTGTTTCTTAATCGACGTGGATTTTCACCCGCAATGATGTGTCACGAATGCGGCTGGACCGCAGAGTGTCAGCGGTGTGATGCCTTTTATACTTACCATGCCAGTAGCCAAGAGATGCGCTGCCACCACTGCGGTTCTAGCAGAAGGGCCATCGCACAATGCCGCGAGTGCGGCTCACATCAAATGGTTGCCGTGGGCGTCGGTACAGAGCAACTCGAAGCCAAGCTCAATCAGCTGTTTCCAGATCACTCATCAATCCGAATCGACCGCGACAGTACCAGGCGAAAAGGCAGTTTGCAGCAAGCGCTCGATAGCATCACTCAAGGCAAACATGACATTCTCATCGGTACCCAGATGCTTGCTAAAGGTCATCACTTCCCCGATGTGACTTTAGTTGCTTTACTCGATGTGGATGCCTCGCTCTATAGCAGTGATTTTCGCGCCGCAGAAAAATTGGCGCAACTGTATATTCAAGTTGCAGGACGAGCGGGACGAGCCAGTAAACCAGGGCATGTACTGTTGCAAACCCACCACCCAGAGCACCCACTATTAAATTCGTTGACTACGCAAGGGTATGAAACATTCGCGCAAAGCACTTTAGTTGAACGCCAGCAAGCGATGTTACCGCCATATTCTTTCTTGGCCCTCTTTCGGGCAGAAGCCCATGATGCCGATCGTGCAGAGCAGTTTTTACGCCAAGTTCGGCACATCTTTGAGGCTCACCCCATCTTTGCTCGTCAATCCTTGGTGTTAGGGCCGACACCAGCGCCTATGGCCAAGCGCGCTGGGAAATCTCGTTGGCAACTCATGTTACAAACGGAGCATCGGACCTCGCTGCTAAAATTACTTGCTAGCGCAAAACCGGCAATAAATATGCTCGATTTAGCCAGCAAAGTGCGCTGGAGTATTGATGTTGAGCCACAAGATTTGGTGTGATCTCTTTCGTATAAAAAACATTTAACCGCACTTCGTACCAATCACGTGATATGCTTGGGAGATACGTGGTGGTGTTTATGGTGTGCAATTGCGCGCGATCAATGAACATCGATAACGCGATATAGATGATTAAAGACCAAAAACACATGCAAATACGTCAACAGGTACAAAGGAATAAATCATGGCGACAATGAAGGATGTTGCTGATCTCGCGGGTGTCTCTACAGCCACGGTATCTCGTGCACTGATGAACCCTGAAAAAGTCTCAGTGTCCACCCGTAAACGAGTGGAAGAAGCGATTGTAGAAGCGGGATACGCCCCTAACTCACTGGCTCGGAACTTACGCCGCAACGAATCCAAAACCATTGTTGTCATTGTTCCCGATATTTGTGACACCTACTTCTCCGAGATCATTCGTGGCATTGAAGACGCCGCGTTAGAACAAGGTTACTTGGTGTTGCTGGGCGATGCGTCGAAGCATAAGGGCCGTGAAAATGCCTTTGTTAACTTAGTCTTTACCAAGCAAGCTGATGGCATGATCCTTCTGGGTAGTGATGTTCCTTTTGACGTAAGCAAAGAAGAGCAGCGCAATTTACCCCCACTGGTCATGTCCTGTGAATACGCTCCTGAGCTTGAGTTACCGACCGTACATATCGATAACCTCACCGCCGCCTACGACATCGTGAACCACTTAACCTCTATAGGTCACCGTCGAGTTGCGCAAATCAGTGGGCCTAGAACCTCTCCTTTAAGTAATTTCCGACACCGCGGTTACCAGCAGGCGCTGCGCCGTTCTGGTGGTGCGTTGGACGACGGATTTACCGCGTATGGTGATTTCTCTTTCGACTCTGGTGCCCAATTGGCCAAAGAGTTACTCAGTTCTTCACTCGCGCCTACCGCCATTTTCTGCCACAACGACGCTATGGCCATTGGTGCCATGCAAACGGTGAAGAAGATGGGACTGCGCATACCGGAAGATATCTCGGTGGTTGGGTTTGACGACATACAATATTCGGCTTACACCGATCCACCGTTAACCACGGTCAAGCAACCCCGCTACGAAATAGGACGAGAGTCTGCTTTGATGCTATTGGCGAGACTGAAAGGCCATTCAGGCAGTATTCCGTCAAAAATTTTGGAAGCAAAATCGGTGATACGCGAAAGTACTTGTCCACCAGCAAGCGCTCTAGAAGGAAGTGATGAGCATCCTGCGGAAGTGAATCCTGCAACATTTTAATACCGAACCAAGACCAATCTGTTGCGGGTAATCGTTGCATTTAGCGAGGGATCCCCCGTAACATAGGCGAACTTTCGCGCCAGCTCAAAAGGCGCATTATTGTAGTAATTGTGGCAGTAAAACAGTGGCAAAAAAAGACTATGTAAAACGCGGCAAACCCGCCCAACGCTCAAGAAAGAAACCCGCTCCTAAGCGAAAGCCTATTAAGCCGGTGTTACTTGCGATACTCGTGGCCTCAGGGTTTGGGTATGCTTTGTACCTACTCAATCAAGATCCTGAGCCAGAAGTTACGCCGCCGGTTGTCGTAAAACCTACACCCAAAGTCGCCCCTAAAACTCCGGCGACAGAGCTGCCACCGATCCCTGAAGAAGAGTGGGATTACATAAAGACGCTGCCAGAAAAAGAGGTTCAGGTCGAAGCCAAAGAGTTGGCCGTCTCCGACGTACCTTACATCATGCAGTGCGGTGCTTACAAAACCATGAGTACAGCTCAAGAGCGTAAAATGGACATCGCCTTTCAAGGCATTAACAGTCAAATTAAAAAACGCGAAGACAGCAGCTGGTACCGTGTAGTCCTTGGACCTTACGAGCGTAAACGCGACGCTGAAAAAGATAAGCACAAGTTGCAGCGCGCCAAAATTGAGCCGTGTGCAATTTGGAAAGATAACGGCCAGTAATACCACCTAATTACTGGACTGAAGAGAAACAAAAAGCCGAGTTTGAATCATCAAACTCGGCTTTTTAACGACTGGATAAGTCAGCTCTACAGGATAAAGCGGCTTAAATCTTCGTCGTCTACAACACTGCCAAGCTTAGACTCAACATACGCTGCATCGATAACGAGTTTCTCACCAGCCCTATCTGTGGCTTCGAATGAGATTTCATCCATCAATCGCTCCATCACAGTATGCAAACGACGGGCACCGATGTTTTCTGTGGTTTCGTTCACTTGCCAAGCCGACTCCGCAATCTGTGCAATACCGTCTTCGGTAAACTCGACATCCACTTCTTCGGTTTTCATTAACGCCGTGTATTGCTCTGAAAGCGAGGCTCGTGGTTCGGTTAGTATACGTTTGAAGTCGTCGCTTGATAGTGCTTCCAGCTCAACACGTATCGGCAGACGGCCTTGCAATTCAGGGATCAAATCTGACGGTTTCGCCACTTGGAAAGCGCCCGATGCCACAAACAAGATATGATCGGTTTTCACCATGCCGTGCTTAGTCGAGACTGTGCTACCTTCAATCAGTGGCAGCAAATCACGTTGTACCCCTTCACGAGACACATCAGGTCCTGACACATCACCACGCTTACAGATTTTGTCAATTTCATCGATAAATACAATGCCGTTGTTTTCCACATTGAAGATCGACTGCTCTTTCAGTTCTTCTTGGTTTACAAGCTTTGCGGCTTCTTCTTCTGTTAAGGCTTTAAACGCGTCCTTAATTTTTATCTTACGCTTCTTCTTGGTATCGCCTGCAAGGTTTTGAAACATCCCTTGCAGTTGATTGGTCATCTCTTCCATACCTGGAGGCGCCATGATCTCTACGCCCATCTGCGGCGCTGCGATATCGATTTCGATCTCTTTATCGTCCAGTTTACCTTCGCGCAATTTCTTACGGAAAATCTGGCGAGTATTATTCGAGCTATCATCACCCTTCTCGTTCTCACCCCACGCGTCGCGAGCAGGCGGCAGCAGCGCGTCTAGAATGCGCTCTTCGGCTTGCTCTTCCGCGCGAAACTTCACTTTCTCCATCGCTTGTTGGTGGGTCATTTTGATGGAGGCGTCTGTGAGGTCACGAATAATGGTTTCGACTTCCTTGCCCACATAACCCACTTCGGTAAACTTGGTCGCTTCAACCTTAATAAAGGGAGCATTCGCCAGTTTTGCCAAGCGGCGGGCAATTTCTGTTTTACCCACACCGGTTGGGCCAATCATTAAAATATTTTTCGGTGTCACTTCAGGACGAAGATTTTCGTCCAACTGCATACGACGCCAGCGGTTACGTAGCGCAATCGCCACAGCGCGTTTTGCTTTCTCTTGGCCAATGATGTGGCGGTTCAATTCGTGAACGATCTCACGAGGGGTCATTTCAGACATTCTACTGATCCTTAAGTGTTGTGAGATAGAAAACGGTTAGTACTCAAGCTCATCAACGGTTTGATGATGATTGGTAAACACACAGATATCCCCAGCAATCTTTAACGATTTTTCAGCAATTTCGCGTGCGTCTAAGTCAGTATTTTCCAGAAGAGCAATCGCAGCTGACTGGGCAAAGTTTCCACCCGAACCAATCGCGATCAAGTCGTGTTCCGGCTGAACCACGTCACCATTCCCCGTAATAATAAGTGATGCGGTCTCATCCGCTACCGCCAGCAATGCTTCAAGCTTGCGCAGTGCGCGATCGCTTCGCCAGTCTTTGGCAAGCTCAACGGCGGCCTTAGTTAAGTGGCCTTGATGCATTTGCAGCTTGCTTTCAAAACGTTCAAACAGTGTAAACGCGTCAGCAGTACCGCCAGCAAAACCAGCCAACACTTTATTGTTGTACAGACGGCGCACCTTTTGAGCGTTGCCTTTCATTACAGTATTGCCTAGAGAAACCTGGCCATCGCCAGCGATTACCACTTTGTTATTGCGGCGTACAGATACAATTGTAGTCACAGATGTGCCTCATTCAGTTTGCCTTGATAGTTCAAATATGAGGATGCTTATTCAGAAATCAAGGCGCAGTAAAAGTAGTTTCAAAACTCAGTGGTGAAATATTCGTTCGAAAGGCGAAAAACTCCGTACGCTAATAAGCGCTCAAATTTTGATCGCACCCATACTTTTTAACATTGGCGTAACGAAATTTGTGGAAACGTTTACAGTTTAATCATTAAAAGTACAATTTCTCGTCTAATCTTCTACTATCTACTATAACTTACTTTAACAACTCACAATTTTAAGTCTCTGTTGCATATATAGGCATTAGACATCGACAGAGAACTTCAAATTGATTCCAGGGAGCAGTTGGGATATGGCGCAAACAATGAAAACGGTCGCATCAGGCCAACCTCAGCATCCGCCCCAAGCGACAAGAAAGCTTGGGCACGGCTTATCGCCATGGCTTTTCTTAGCACCAGCACTGATAATTTTCTCTATTTACGTTATCTATCCCATATTCCAAAGTATCTGGCTCAGTTTTTTTGACTGGGATGGTCTAGGCGAGAAAACCTGGGTAGGGCTAGATAACTACTATGAATTATTTGACTCCGATCTGTTTTATACCGCGCTCACCAATAACTTTTTGTGGCTTATCTGCTTTATGCTCGCGCCGCCCATTGGGCTTTTTATTGCCCTATTTTTAAACCAACAGGTATTTGGGATACGTGCGGTCAAATCACTGTTTTTCTTCCCATTTGTTATTTCACAAGTGGTGGTTGGTTTGGTGTTTGCTTGGTTTTATGACCCCTCTTTTGGTCTTCTCAATATCGCGAGGGAAGCTATCGGGTTACGGCCAATTTCGATACTCGCTGATGAAGATCTCGTGACTTACGGCATTATTGCCGCAGGTTTGTGGCCGCAGATCTCCTACTGCATGATTTTGTACTTAACTGGCCTCAATAATCTCGATCCCGAACAAATCGAAGCCGCTCGTTTGGACGGCGCAAAATCGTGGCGCATGTTGTGGTTTATTGTATTACCTCAGTTAAAACCAGCCACCTTTATCGCCATCGTTGTTACCGTGATTGGGGCACTACGTTCGTTCGACCTTGTCGCCACCATGACTGCTGGTGGCCCATGGGGCAGCTCAACCGTGCTGGCCTATCAAATGTACCAAGAATCAATATTTAACTACCGAATGGGGTATGGCGCGGCTGTTGCTGTGGTGCTGTTCTTAATCATGGATATCTACATTGCGTACTTCTTATGGCGGATGTTAAGGAGTGAAAAATAATGTTCCCACAACCGATACAAAAAGCAGGCCCTCTGGCCAATATCAGCTATCGTGCTGCGCTGCCATTTACCATTATTCTATGGTTGCTGCCCTTGCTCGCGGTAATGTTAACATCACTGCGCTCAATCGAAGATATCAACAAAGGCAACTATTGGGGATGGCCTGAAGAGATTCACTTTGTCGAAAACTACACCCAGGTCTTCACCTCAACCGCCATGGGCGATTACTTACTCAACAGTTTGATGATCACTATTCCTGCGGTCATGGGAGCAGTTGCGCTATCCACCCTCGCGGGTTTTGCACTGGCTAAATATCGATTCAAGGCCAACATTTGGATCTTTGCCATGTTCATTGGCGGTAACTTTGTCCCCTTCCAGATCCTAATGATCCCGGTTCGCGATTTAACCATCACCTTGGGTCTTTACGATACCCATTGGGCATTGATTTTCTTCCATGTCGCTTTCCAGGCCGGCTTTTGTACCCTCTTTATGCGTAACTTCATTGTCGGCATCCCCGATGCATTGATAGAAGCGGCACGTGTAGAAGGGGTAAAAGAGTGGCGCATCTTTACATTCATTGTGCTGCCTCTTGTAAGGCCCGCTTTAGCGGCTTTGGCGGTACTTGTCTTTACCTTTATTTGGAATGATTATTTCTGGGCACTCGTGTTGGTACAAAGTGACGATGTCCGACCGGTAACAGCTGGTCTCAGCTCCCTACAGGGCCAATGGCTCGCCTCTTGGCAGTTTATGTCAGCAGGTGCTGTCGTGGCCGCAATACCGCCAGTAATGCTGTTCTTTGCGATGCAAAAACACTTTATTGCCGGGTTAACCTTAGGTGCAACGAAATAGCACCTGTGCATGCACAACGACGACACATAACAACAATAAGTGGAACAGAGCCTTGCGCTCAATAATAAGGACCTTACCTATGAAATACGTGAAACACATTGCCGCTACTACAGCACTCGCAGCAACAGTTGCGACGTCTGCAATGGCTGGTACTCTGGTCATTAACTCCGATGCCTCCGACCCAGCACCTAAAGAAGCGTGGGCTGAGATCATCAACCGCTTTGAGCAAGCTAATCCAGATATCGAAGTCAAATATAACCTGTACGACCACGAGTCATACAAAACCACGATTCGTAACTGGTTGGTTACTTCGCCACCTGATGTCGTGTTCTGGTACGCAGGTAACCGTATGAAAGCGTTCGTTGACCGTGGCCTTTTTGAAGACGTCAGCGATATGTGGACGGCAAACGGCATGAACGAAGACTTTGCGGCCGCGCAACCTGCGATGACCGTAAACGGCAAGCAATATGGTGTGCCATACACTTACTACCAATGGGGTGTGTACTACCGCAAAGATATCTTTGAACAATATGGTATTAGCGAGCCAAAAACGTGGGATGAGCTAAAAGCCGCATCTGCGACATTAAAAGAAAACAACGTTGCACCGTTTACCATCGGTACCAAATACCTATGGACGGCTGCGGGTTGGTTTGATTACATCAACATGCGTACTAACGGTCTGGATTTCCACATCGAGTTGATGGACGGTAAAGTGCCCTACACCGATGATCGCGTGAAGAAAACATTTGCCAACTGGGCAGAATTGGTTGAGCCAGGTTACTACCTAGAAAACCACGCGTCTTATTCGTGGCAGGAAGCGCAACCATTCTTATACAACGGTGAAGCTGCAATGTACCTAATGGGTAACTTCATTACGCCAAACTTCCCGAAAGAGCTTGATGGTAAAATGGGCTTCTTCCAGTTCCCAAGCATCGATCCTTCTGTAGGTATGGCTGAAGATGCACCAATGGATACGATTCACATTCCATCGAAAGCGAAGAACAAAGAAGACGCACGTAAGTTCCTAGCCTTTGTTGCATTGCCAGAGAACCAGCAGTTAATTAACGAAATGCTGCTGCAAATTCCAACCAACAACAAAGCTAAAGCCAAATCTGACCCATTCCTAGATAAAGGTGTGGCAATGCTTGGCTCTGCAGACGGTACGGCTCAGTTCTATGACCGCGATACTGATCCTGCAATGGCGACTGAAGGCATGAAAGGCTTCCAAGAGTTTATGGTCCACCCAGACCGTATTGAGAAGATCCTTGAGCGCCTAGAGAAAACACGTCAACGTACGTTTAAATAAATAAGTAAAGACTCCTCCCCTAAAGAGCCTAAGGTGCAGCTACACTTTGGGCTCTTTTTTTAACTGTTGAGAGGCGCATATGATTGTATCATCACAGTAAAGAGGACAACTCTGAACTAAAGCTACGCTTTTGATATACTCGACGCATTAATCGATACCTACACACATTGAATGAACACCATACCTATACAAGCGTGGATTGGCGCAACTCGGCCAAAAACACTCCCCCTTGCCCTTTGTTCCATATTACTGGGCAGTACATTGGCGTATACCAATGGCTCGCTTTCAATAAGTACCTTAGTGCTTGCGATAGTCACCGCATCATTACTGCAAATACTGTCCAATTTGGCTAATGATTATGGAGACGCAGTAAAAGGTACTGACAACGAACAACGCATCGGCCCAACTCGCGCCGTACAGTCTGGTGATATCAGTTTACCTACCATGAAAAAGGCCCTTTGGGTCACGTCCTTGCTAACACTGGTATCTGGCTTAGCGTTAGTGATGATGTCGGTCAATACTCCCACTCAAATCGTGCTCTTTTTGGGTCTGGGCATCAGCTCGATGCTAGCCGCCGTCGCATACACGGTCGGCAAACGGCCATACGGATATTTAGGGCTAGGCGATCTTGCCGTGCTACTGTTTTTTGGGTTTGTTGGCGTGATTGGCAGCGAAATTTTGCACACTGGTGTGTTTACCCTGTTATCTCTTATTCCTGCCGCTGCCTGTGGTTTACTGTCGGTAGCGGTGCTCAACATTAACAACATGCGTGACATCGATAACGATGAAGCCAGCGGAAAGCACACCGTCCCTGTACGCATTGGCTTACAAAGCGCGAAGCAGTATCACCTAATTTTGTGCGGATTGGCCTGGGCTCTGTTTGCTTGTTATCTGGTGTTTATTGACGCCTCTATTTTGTCGATCGCGATTTACTCTATCGCGCTCGCCCCAATAGCCGTGCACTGCGGCAAGATCAAAGAGTGTGACTACCCTTCGCAGGTGGCCCCATTGATGGGCGATGTAGTCAAAACCGCACTGCTGGTTAATGTGGTATTTATCGTGGCGCTATTGGTGAATTAATTAGCGTGACCTCACAACGTTTGTTGAGTAAAGATTGCTTCTAATCATTGAATTCCAATAGCTTAGGGATATACTCAAACTTCATGCTAGCCGATAAAGGTGTAACGAGAATGGAATACAATACGTCTGCCCTATGCGATGTCTACCTAGATCAGGTTGATGTTGTTGAGCCCATGTTCAGTAATTTTGGTGGGAGCGCATCATTCGCAGGTCAATTGACCACGGTAAAATGTTTTGAAGACAACGGTATCATCCGCTCCATTCTCGAAGAAGACGGTGACGGTCGCGTGTTGCTGATTGATGGAGGCGGTTCACTTCGCCGTGCTCTTATCGATGCAGAGTTGGCTTCATTGGCCGAAGAAAATGATTGGGAAGGTATTGTGGTTTATGGCTGCGTTCGCGAGGTTGATGATCTCGAAGACATGAGTATCGGCATTCAAGCCTTAGCCTCAATACCGGTTGGCGCCGCGGCGCAAAACATCGGTGACATCGATGTGCCTGTCAATTTTGGTGGTGTGACATTCTTACCAGAAGATTACCTATACGCGGATAATACTGGCATCATCATTTCTCAAGAGCCTTTAGAGGTAAACTTCGACCTAGATAACGAAGTCGACGATATCGGAGAATAATCGCGCCACAACTCGGCAATAAATTGACCAGCCCCTATCTTGCTAAGCAAGAAATGAGCTGGTCTTTTTTTATGGCGGCTTATAGGCAGGCACTTAAAGAGCGTCTGGTAATGCCACTACTGCCATTGAAGATGAACCTATGAGTCACTATACCAATGACGAAAAGGTGGTGGCTATTCTCTTCGACACAACGCCTACACACCTCGCTTTTTTGACCATAAACAACATTTAGGCCGATTCCCTCGGCTACTGATTAAATACTCTACCGCGATCTAAGACCCTGATTTTTATATTCGGTATGCTGTTCACTTCATTCAATTGGGCAGCTTGCACGGAGCTTTGCAATGTTAGGACCTCATCGACATACTGCGATCAAATTGGCAGTATGCATCTTGATTCCGTTATTCATTTATATCCTTCCAACCTCAGCAATCCCGATACACGATCTCACCGTGACGCAACATCGTCTGCTCGCCATATTTGTAATGGCTGCACTGCTTTGGGTGTTGGAGCCCGTACCCGTCTTTGCCACCTCCATACTGATCATTACCTTGGAGTTGATATTCATTTCCAATAAGGGACTCGCCTCACTCACCAGCGCGTCGAGTGCAGAGAACCTAGGTGTTTTAGTGCCTTATACCGATATTTTTGGCGCATTTTCATCCCCTATTATTATTCTATTCATGGGCGGGTTCGCGTTAGCCATATCGGCCGCCAAGTACAATCTCGACAACAATTTAGCCCGCGTGTTACTCAAGCCTTTTGGTGAACAGCCCAGATTCATCATGCTAGGGCTAATGCTTATTACCGCCATATTCTCAATGTTTATGTCCAACACCGCGACGACAGTAATGATGTTGGCGCTGCTCAGCCCCATCGTGGCCGCCGCCCCTAAAGGCGATACCGGCATAAAAGCACTGGTACTGTGTATTCCTATTGCTGCAAATACCGGCGGGATGGCAACGCCCATTGGTACCCCGCCGAACGCCATTGCGTTGCAATACCTCACAGGTGAAAACAGCATTGATTTCCTAACGTGGATGAGCTTTGGGCTGCCCTTTGTCATTGTGCAGTTGGCCATAGCATGGCTGCTGCTGCAAAAGCTGTTTCCTGCTCAGCAAAAGTCGCTGCGTCTAGAGCTTAGTGGGCAATTTAGTAAACACTGGCGTGCCATCGTGGTGTACGTCACCTTCATCGCCACTATCCTTTTGTGGCTCACAACTAAGTGGCACGGTATGAATACTTACGTGGTATCCATCATACCGCTGGCGGTATTCACCCTTACCGGCATTATGGGCAAGTCAGAGATTAAACAAATCAACTGGGATGTGCTGTGGCTAGTGGCAGGTGGTATTGCCATTGGTATTGGCCTTGAGAAAACAGGTCTTGCAGTAGCGCTAGCGCACGCCATTGATTACGAGTCGCTGTCTGCATTTGCGGTTATTGTTACCTTGGCTTTAGTGTGCTGGTTGATGGCAAACTTTATGTCCAACACAGCCACCGCCAACTTACTGATGCCCATTGCCGCAGCCATAGGCAGCTCGATGAGCAGTCTTGAGTCCTTTGGCGGGATGCAGGGGTTACTTGTTGTTGTCGCCTTTGCGGCTTCACTGGGTATGATATTGCCTGTCTCTACCCCACCAAACTCATTAGCCTACTCGACAGGTTTGATAGAAAGCAGAGATATGGCAAAAGCGGGGATCATTGTCGGAATCATCGGTCTTTCGATCCTATTCGTCGCATTGATGATTCTCACCTAACAATCTGTTTTAGCGAAAATATTGCAACAAACAAGCCGCTATGATTAAGTAGCGGCTTGTCTGTTTTTACCACTACCACATTGGGAGCCCTAATGGGTTACGAATGGATGGCCCTAGCGGCCGCCTTTTTATGGGCATTTTCAAGCCTAATCTCCGTGACACCTGCCAAGCATTTAGGTCCATTTGCGTACAGTCGATGGCGCATGGGTGCCACCGCAGTCATATTAACCGCTATGGCGTTTGTGGTTGGTGGCTGGTCAAGCATCGAAATGAGCTACCTATGGCCAATGGCATTGTCGGGATTAATCGGCATATTCATTGGGGACACGGCACTTTTTGCGTGTATGAATCGTATGGGACCAAGGCAAGCGGGGCTGTTGTTTTCGTGTCACGCTCTGTTCTCTGCACTGCTCGGGTTTTGGTTGTTCGACGAGCGATTTCAAGGCTTAGAAATGCTTGGCGCTATTTTGGTGTTTAGTGGCGTGGTGTTTGCCATCTACTTCGGGCGCCGTGGCAATAGCCACGATTGGGAATCTATCCGTGGAAACCTGTGGTTTGCTGTGGGGCTGGGCCTTACCGCTGCATTGTGTCAGGCACTGGGCGGAATTATTGCTAAACCCGTTATGCAAACCGAAGCCGATCCTATTGCCGCATCCGCCATCCGAATGATCACCGCGTTCATAGCCCACTCACTGTTTTTAATCAGCGGAGCCAAACTGGCCAAAGCGCACAACCCGATGAACGTGAAGATGTTCTCTATTACCGTGGTCAATGGTTTTTTAGCTATGGCTGTTGGTATGACGCTGATTTTATTTGCGCTGCAAGAAGGTAATGTCGGCATGGTGGCACTGCTGTCGTCAACCACTCCAATCATGGTACTGCCACTGCTGTGGCTCTACACCAGAAAGCGTCCCAATAGATACTCATGGCTGGGTGCGGCGCTTGCCGTTGTCGGTACCGCGCTTATCGTCAGTTAATTTATGCTCGTGATACGGGAAACGCCAACACTTCATCAATGTGTGTTGCCTGTGTCGCCAGCATAACCAAGCGATCTATCCCTAACGCCACACCGGCACAATGGGGAAGCCCAGCCTGCAACGCCGCAATCAAGTGATGATCAATCGGTTGTTTGGGCAGCCCCATAGACTGCCTTTTTTGATTATCTTGTTCAAAGCGGCGCAACTGTTCATCGGCGTTTTGCAGCTCGTGAAATCCATTAGCCAACTCAACACCTTTAAAGTACACCTCAAATCGATCCGCAACTCTGGGGTCAGAGTCATTAATCTTAGCCAGAGCCGCTTGAGACGCTGGAAAATCGTACACCAATTCCGGAACTTGCTGTCCAATGTTTGGTTCTACACCGACACTGAATAATAATTGCAGTAAGGTATCTCGGTCGGATTCGCTGTGCGCCAAATCGGACATACCAAGTTCAGCCACTTTTTGTTGCAACTGTTCAACACTGGCTTCAAGCGGACACAAGGATAACTGCGCGATGAACGCTTGTTGATAGGTTGTTCTATCACAGTGCGTGATGGGCAGTACCCGTTGCAAAAGCTCGGACATTTCATCCATTAGTGCATGATGGTCAAACCCCACTCGATACCACTCGAGCATGGTAAATTCTGGATTGTGAAAGCGACCCGATTCTTCGTTTCGAAACGCTTTGTTGATTTGATATATACAGCCGCTACCCGCAGCAAGGAGCCGCTTCATGTGGAATTCAGGACTGGTCATGCAATACAGCGTCTGCCCATTGGCAAACCCAGGACCAACAAACTGGGTTGAGAAGGTGTGCAAGTGAATATCGGTCACTGTCGCTTGGCTAAAAGCCGGAGTATCGGCTTCCCATACATCACGCTGGCTAAAAAACTGACGTATAGACGCAATAATTTGAGCGCGTTGCTTTAGCGATGCTATCGATGCACTAGGTTTCCAATCGTGGTTCACTGGGTACTTCCTCTTTCAATGGTCGCTGCCGATAATAAAGCCCGCACAGAATCTTGCAACCATCAATATTAGCATCGACAATCAACGGAGAAATTTTTACAAGAAATCGTTGCAAGCCTTTGTTTCTAAGTCTTTTGTTGGATTATTGTCAGCAAACGTAAAATTAAGAGCAGCGTCACAGTTCGCAACAAATCCATGACTCACTTAGCAGAATCGAGTGAAAAAGGAGCCAGAGTCAATTTAATCGTCAAGGTAAAGCTCTACTATACCCCTAGTTTCTTTGATGATTTAACATTCCTCATGCCTATCACACTCATGCATACATGACTGTGAACATGGCATCTTTGACCTTGTGGAGGGTAACTGTGAAAACCATAACCACAGATATCGCTGTCATTGGCGCTGGAGGTGCGGGACTTCGTACCGCTATCGCTGCTGCTGAAGCGAATCCAGATCTTGAAATTGCACTCATTTCCAAAGTCTATCCAATGCGTTCCCATACTGTGGCCGCAGAAGGTGGATCCGCTGCCGTTGTAAAAGACGAAGACAGCTTAGACAATCACTTTAACGACACCGTAGGCGGTGGCGATTGGTTGTGTGAGCAAGACGTTGTGGAATACTTTGTTGAAAATGCCACTCGCGAAATGATCCAAATGGAACAGTGGGGCTGCCCTTGGAGCCGCAAAGAGAATGGCGAGGTCAACGTGCGCCGCTTTGGCGGAATGAAAGTAGAACGTACGTGGTTCGCGGCCGATAAAACTGGCTTCCACATGCTTCATACTCTGTTTCAAACCTCCATCAAATACCCACAAATCAAACGATACGACGAGTACTTTGTGGTCGACTTATTGGTCGATGATGGCGAAGTTCAAGGCCTGATTGCCATTCATATGTCTGAAGGTGAGTTGGTTGCCATCAAAGCTAAATCGGTGGTACTTGCAACCGGCGGTGCTGGACGTGTGTACCACACCAATACCAATGGTGGCATTGTGACGGGCGATGGCATGGCGATGGCTTATCGTCATGGCGTACCATTGCGTGATATGGAATTTGTGCAATACCACCCAACAGGTCTGCCAGGTACTGGCATACTCATGACCGAAGGGTGTCGTGGTGAAGGTGGCATCATCGTCAATAAAGATGGCTATCGTTATCTACAAGATTATGGCATGGGGCCTGAAACCCCAGTCGGTGAACCAAAAAACAAATACATGGAACTTGGTCCGCGCGATAAAGTCTCGCAAGCGTTCTGGCACGAGCAGCAAAAAGGCAATACCATCGAGCACCCACTGGGTGATGTGGTTCATCTCGACCTTCGCCACTTAGGGGAAGAGTACCTGCAAGAGCGCCTGCCATTTATTTGTGAACTGGCTAAAGCGTACGTGAATGTTGATCCGGCTAAAGAGCCTATTCCAATTCGACCTACCGTTCACTACACCATGGGCGGAATTGAAACCGATCCACAGTGTGAAACACGAATCAAAGGTCTATTTGCGGTTGGTGAATGTGCTTCCGTTGGCTTACATGGTGCAAACCGCCTAGGATCGAACTCGCTGGCTGAGTTTGTAGTATTTGGCCGCGTTGCTGGTGAGCACGCAGTAAAACGTGCCAGCGAATTTAGCGGTTGGAACGACGACGCCATTCAAGCCCAAATTGATGATGTTCAAGCACGTATTGACGCACTTCGTAGCCAAGAAGGCGACGAAAACTGGTCTGATATTCGTACCGAAATGGGTCACGCGATGGAAGCGGGTTGCGGTATTTATCGTCGTGAAGACTTAATGCAACAAACCATCGACAAATTGGCCGAGCTAAAACAGCGCTACAAAAACATCAGCATCAAAGATAAGGGCAGCGTATTCAACACTGACCTTCTATACGCCATCGAAATTGGTTACGGACTGGATGTTGCTGAAGCCATGGCGCACTCTGCGATTTTGCGTAAAGAATCTCGCGGTGCCCACCAACGTCTTGACGATGGATGCACAGAGCGCGATGACGACAACTTCCTTAAACACAGTCTGTCGTTCTATCAAGCCGACAGCGCCCCAACCATCGACTACAGCAAGGTGACGATCACCAAATCACAGCCTAAAGCTCGTCTTTATGGTGAAGCCGCAGAAAAAGCCGCTGCCGAAGAGAAAGCAGCAGCAGAGGCTACTGAGTCCAATCAAACAGAACAAGGAGAGCAATAATCATGTCTCCAAATCGTATTCAAAAAGTCAGTATCTCGCGTTATGATCCAGAAAAGGATGACGCTCCGTACCTGCAAACCTTTGATGTGCCCTTTGACGAGACGATGTCGGTTCTCGATGCTATTGGCTACATTAAAGATAACCTAGACAAAGACTTAGCCTATCGCTGGTCTTGTCGAATGGCTATTTGTGGCTCGTGTGGGATCATGGTAAACAACGTACCAAAGCTGGCGTGTAAAACGTTCCTGCGTGAGTATCCATCGGGCGTCACAATTGAAGCACTTGCAAACTTCCCAATCGAGAAAGATCTCATTGTGGATATGACTCCGTTTATTGAGCGCCTTGAAGCGATCAAACCATACATTATTGGTAATGATCGCACGCCTGAAGACGGCACCAACATTCAAACTCCAGAGCAAATGGCTCGCTACAAGCAATTTGCGGCCTGCATTAACTGTGGTCTGTGTTATGCCGCATGTCCTCAGTTTGGTCTAAACCCAGAGTTTATCGGTCCAGCAGCGCTGACTCTTGCGCACCGTTACAATCTGGACAGCCGTGACAACGGTAAAGACGAGCGCATGAAGCTGATCAATGGCGAAAATGGCGCTTGGGGCTGTACATTTGTCGGTTACTGCTCTGAAGTATGCCCGAAAAGTGTCGATCCTGCTGCTGCGGTCAACCAAGGTAAAATCGAGTCATCAAAAGACTATGTGATTGCAATGTTTAAACCAGAGGGGGCTTCACATGACTAAACGTAAGCCGTATGTAAAACCAATGAAGGCAACTTGGTGGAACAATCACCCGTTCTACCGTATGTACATGCTGCGTGAAGCTACAGTACTGCCTCTTATCTTGTTTACTCTGTTTCTTACCGCTGGGCTGGCCAGTCTGGTCAAAGGTGCCGATAGCTGGGAAGCTTGGCTTATCTTTATGGCCAACCCCGTAGTCGTCGCAATCAACATCGTTGCACTCGCGGGCAGTCTATTTCATGCGCACACTTTCTTCGGCATGATGCCACAAGTGATGCCTATCAAAATCAAAGGCAAAACATTGGATAAGAAGATCATTGTCTTATCACAATGGGCTGCTGTAGCAATCATCTCTTTGATTGTGTTGATCATTGTATAAGGAGCAATAAAGATGGTTAATAAAAATCCGCGTCGCTCTGAAGAGCCAATTTGGTGGGGCCTATTTGGTGCCGGTGGTACTTGGTTTGCGATGATCACTCCAGTGACCGTTTTGGTGTTAGGGATATTAGCCCCGCTAGGTATTATTGATGCTGAAGCAATGAGCTATGAACGTGTTGCCGACTTTGTCACAAGCTTTATTGGGGCTTTGTTTGTTATTGGTACGCTTGCGCTACCGATGTGGCATGCAATGCACCGCTTACACCATGGTATGCATGACCTGAAGATCCATGCTGGTACGTTAGGTAAAGTATTGTGCTACTTCGTGGCAGGCTTTATTACGGTGTTATCCGTAATATTCATCTACATGGTTTAGGTTGACGAAAAAGCACTAACCAAAGAGCGACGGGCATCCTGTCGCTCTTTCTGTATCTAGGCGCGCATTTAGAGCAGCCAAAGCACTGACCTGATCATTGTTGCTAGTTAATCGCTTCTATTGGTAAGAGCACTGCGCATAAAAAATGCCGAAAGCATTGCTGTTCGGCATTTTCTTACTTAACACATCACCAAGATAGGCTGATTATTTTACACGGCCTACGTATTCGCCAGAACGTGTATCCACTTTAATCACTTCACCAATCTGAATGAACAGAGGAACACGAACCACAGCACCTGTAGTCAATGTTGCAGGTTTGCCACCTGTACCTTGAGTATCGCCTTTAAGGCCAGGATCGGTCTCAACCACTTCCAGTTCAACAAAGTTTGGTGGTGTTACCGTAATCGGCGTACCATTCCACAAAGTAAGCATACATGTGTTGTTTTCAACCAACCACTTCGCGTTTTCACCCACAGCTTTCACGTCTGCAGCAAGTTGCTCAAACGTTTCGTTGTTCATAAAGTGGTAGAATTCGCCGTCGTTATATAGATAATCTAGGTCGATATCCATAACGTCTGCTAATTCAAATGATTCACCAGACTTAAAAGTCTTTTCTAAAACTTTACCAGACAACAGCTTACGGATTTTCACGCGGTTAAATGCTTGTCCTTTACCTGGTTTAACGTATTCGTTTTCCAGGATTGTGCAAGGCTCGTTATCAAGCATCAGCTTTAGGCCGCCTTTAAATTCATTGGTACTTACAGTAGCCATGTTTTCCTCTTAAACTGATTAGAGTGTTTTTAATGCCGCACATCATAACCCGAAATATCGAAACTGTTGAGCAAAACTGGCTATTTGAACTAGCCAATGGGATCTCCGATCCCCAAAAGCTGCTCAATCTACTCGAAATCGACTCAAACGAGCTTAAAAAAGGGTTTGAAGCACGTAAATTGTTCGCGCAACGTGTACCGTTAAGTTTTGTGGCAAGAATGGAAAAAGGCAACCCAAACGACCCGTTGCTGCTGCAAGTTTTGCCCTCTGCACAGGAATTTGACGTTGCACCCGGTTTTATAACTGATCCTCTCGACGAGCAGCGCAACGGCCAGCCTGGACTGCTGCACAAATATAAAAATCGTGCACTCATGGTCTTAAAGGGGGGATGTGCGATCAATTGTCGATACTGCTTTAGACGTCACTTTCCTTATCAAGACAACCCAGGCAATAAACACGTTTGGCAAGCCAACATAGATTACATTGCTCAGCACCCACAAATTAATGAAGTAATTTTGTCGGGTGGTGACCCTCTGATGGCGAAAGACAGTGAACTCTACTGGCTGATCACACAACTTGAACAAGTGCCGCACGTTAAGAGGCTGCGCATCCATACACGACTTCCTGTTGTGATCCCATCACGTATCACTGATGAGCTTTGCGATATGCTAGATCAGTCGCGTTTTAAGGCGATATTAGTCACCCACATCAACCATCCGAATGAGATAAACCACGAAGTAAGCCATGCTATGGCAAAGCTTAAAAAGGCCAATGTTCACTTGTTAAACCAAGGGGTATTGCTCAAGGGAATCAACAACTGTGTCGATACCTTGGTAACGTTGTGTGAATCGCTTTTTGATGCTGGCATTCAGCCCTACTACCTGTTTGCGCTCGATAAAGTTCAAGGAGCCGCGCACTATTACGTCTGCGATGACGATGCACGGCAGTTAATGCAAGGCCTAGTCAAAGAAGTGTCGGGCTATATGGTGCCAAAGCTCGCACGAGAAATTGGAGGCCGCCCAAGTAAAACGCCCCTAGATCTTCATCTCGAATAAAAGCGCCGTACTAGAATTTTGCCACGGGACCTGTGGCACATCAATACCGACCTACAGCAATCGCATTGTCATGTTTCTAATCCGTCAATGTACCACTCAGTGTAAATACCACGCTGAGCCTTTAGGGTGCACGTCGTTTCCCCAACATGGTGCACTACTCTTTAGTTATCAGCTCAAATAATTAAAAACATGTCAGAAACCATTGGCATAACAACCTTATAAGCCTATGTAAAATAATACCTAGATCAATGGAACGTAACTTGCTAAATAAGTTCATATCAGCGTCATACAAGGATCGGTAAATGACTACGACATGGATACAAATGAGTGCATCTGGCCTTTATCGGTGGACGATTTTGGGCACGGTGACTGGATTAGGGTTGCTGTCACTAGAGTTTTTGCAAGCAAGCATCGCAGTATTCGCTGCACTCTTGACCAGCAACCTCTACTTTATTCGGCTTCTGCAAAAGGATATGCAGCAGTTGAGTATCGAACTGACACACCACATTGAGGGCGCACCTTTCTCGTTTACTTCGGTTGGCAAAGGCCCACTTAAGCCCCTGTTTCCTATTCTAGATGATTTAACACGGCTCACTCATCGAACAGAAAAAAGTCTGATTGCGAAGCAACACGAGATGCACTTTTCAGCCAGCGAGCTATCACATAACTCAGAAGCTGTGGCTCAGCTATGTGAACAACAAGCGCAAGATACTCTTACTGCGGCTGCGGCCATGACAGAGATGAGCCAAAGCATCGAAGAAGTCACCCAGCACGTTGCCAAGACCCATGCTGCGATCAGTGAAGGACAGATCCAGTGCGATCGCGGAAAACAGATGATGCAACAAACTCAGCAGCAAGTAACCGATGTCAGTGACAATATTGTGCAGATGGAAAGCAGCCTTAAAAGCCTTGAAAGTAAGCTGCATTCGGTTGAGGAAATGTCGACCTTCATTCGCGATATCGCGGAACAAACCAATCTGTTAGCGCTCAATGCGGCCATCGAAGCCGCGCGAGCCGGAGAGTACGGGCGAGGGTTTAGTGTTGTCGCAGACGAAGTGAGAAATCTTGCGCAGCGAAGCCATCAATCTGCTCAAGCGATCACCGCGCAGGTGAACGATGTATCGACCAATATGACGCAGGCCATCGAGCAGCTTCAAAAGGTTAACGGAGCAAGCTTAGAAAGCCAACAAGGCACTGAAAAAACCATTAAAACTATCGATGAAACGGTCACCATCATTGAGCACTTAACATTAGAAATTGCTGGCATCGCAAGTGCCTCAGAACAGCAAGCCAGTGCATCACGGGAGATTTCTCAAAGTATTGAAAGCGTGGCAAACAGCGCCACAAGTAACGCCAATATCGCCACTCAAAATGCCAATGTCGCCGCACATTTAAAAGCGATCACTCACATGGAAGAGGACACACTATGATCAGCGCATCGTCTCATCTACTGACCCTATCAATAGCATTCTTACTACTGAGCCTAATCGGCATCGCCATCGGCGTGCAGTTCCATGCGACTAAGCGATATCAGCGCCATGTTAAAGATGGGCTAACTTATTTGTCTTCATTTCGACAACTGCTCAACCTAATCCAGCAACATCGCGGGGTGAGCAACGGGGTGCTATGTGGGGATACATCATTAAGTACTCGACTGCCTGTACTGCAAGCAGAGGTTAACGACCAAATTACTTGGCTTAACCACAATAACTCGTGGCTTGCACACAATCCAAATTGGCAAGGTATTGTGCTTCACTGGCAGCAACTGTCGCGAAACTATTCCACTCTCACGTCAATGAACTGTATTAGTCAGCACAGCAAAATGATTGCAAACCTGTTGTATCTCATTGATGACAGCTGTGAATATCATAAGCTGTATGAACTTAAAAATACCGACGGTGACTCAGTACGCTATCTGTGGCAAGACCAATTGGAAGCCGCTGAATGGGTGGGGCAAGCAAGAGCTGTCGGAACCGGTGTAGCGGCAACGGGGCAATGCTCAAGCGTTGAGAGAATACGGCTCAAATACTTGCATACAGCAATTAAAGAGAATCTCAGTGCCCTTCACGTGGACAATGACGCCAAACTGATTCAATTGCTGGAGGTGATTGACCTTAACCTGCTCAGCCCAGCGCCACACTGCTCAGCTGAATATTATTTCGATTTGGCCACCGCTGCCATAGAGCAAATTTATACCAGCTTTGATCAGCAATTGTTGTCCATTAACCAAAAATCTAAATGGAACAGTCCAAGCAGCCAATTACTGATTTCATAAAAAAATCCCTAGCGGGAAAACTCGGCATCACGCTAAGTTCACTCGCTAGGGATTTTTTTGAAAGCCGTCGAATTACTCGACTTCTTCCATCTTACCAAGTAGGCCACGGATGCGAGTTTGCCACGCTTCGTGATCAGTCTTAAGCTGTGCGTTTTGCTGCTCTAGTTCAGCATAACCGCTTTGTAGAGAGTTCGCTTTTTGCTCAAGTTCGCCTTTTTGCTCTTTTAGTTCTTCTACTTCCATTTGCAATAGAGCAATGGTGTCTACAGCAGTTTGGATCTTCTGCTCTAGCTGTTCTAATACTTCTAACGACATATCTGCCTACCTAGTTATCTTGGGATAGTTCTTAGTTATTCGGATCATTCTACTCAGGCTAACGCATTTGGGCACTCCCTATCTGTGTTTTTTTGATTGATTGGGCATTTTTTAAACCGTTATTGACCGAAAACTTGCAAAGCCCCTTTTCTGCAACTAGGCCGGTTAAAAAAGCGACGACAAACCGACACAACAATGAGGTACATCAATCTACAGCGCAAACGTTTGGCTGAAAGTGTGCTAGAATCCCGCGCAATTATTTACAGCTTTCCAAATTGAACTTTACTGCATGTGACTACATGCACTCCCTAAGCAAGTGAGGACATAATGAAACGCGATTTAGCAATGGCTTTTTCACGAGTGACAGAAGGCGCAGCGTTAGCTGGATACAAATGGCTAGGACGTGGCGACAAAAATGCCGCAGATGGTGCTGCGGTAGAAGTGATGCGCAACCTGCTAAATAAAACGGACATTAGCGGCGAGATTGTTATCGGTGAAGGTGAAATTGATGACGCTCCAATGTTGTACATTGGCGAACAAGTCGGCCTTGGCGGCGACGCAGTAGACATCGCCGTTGACCCTATTGAAGGGACACGCATGACGGCAATGGGTCAATCAAACGCACTGGCTGTATTAGCGGCTGGCGAAAAGGGAAGTTTCTTAAAAGCACCTGACATGTACATGGAAAAGTTGGTTGTTGGCCCTGGTGCAAAAGGGGTGATAGACCTCGATCAACCGCTTGCCGACAACTTAGTTAACATTGCTAAGGCGCTGAACAAGCCGTTAGAAGCACTCACGGTGATCACTTTGGCCAAGCCACGCCACGACGCCATCATTGCCGAAATGCAAGCAATGGGTGTACGCGTATTTGCGGTGCCAGACGGCGACGTTGCGGCTTCTATTCTTACTTGTATGCCAGACAGCGAAGTTGATGTCATGTACTGCATCGGCGGCGCACCTGAAGGCGTTGTTTCGGCAGCGGTTATTCGCGCACTCGATGGCGACATGCATGGCCGCCTCATGGCGCGTCACGATGTAAAAGGCGATACCGAAGAAAACCGTCGCTGGGGCGAAGAAGAGCTCAAACGTTGTAAAGAGATGGGTGTTGAAGCCAATATTCGTTTAAAAATGGACGACATGGCTCGCAGCGATAACGTGGTCTTCGCAGCAACAGGCATCACCAAAGGTGACCTCCTAGAAGGGATCACTCGTCAAGGCAACATCGCAACCACCGAGACTTTGTTGATCCGCGGTCGCTGCCGTACGATCCGCCGTATCAAGTCTATTCATTACCTCGAGCGTAAAGACGACGAAGTTCGCGATTTCATTTTGTAATCCGTTAACTTCAACTCGATCACCATCAAGGCTCCTAGATTCTAGGAGCCTTTTTCATTCCCGCATAATTAACAAACCGTTTACTTTATTTATCGATTCAAGGATAATCTTTGGCACACCAGAGGGAGTGGTATGAAAACGGTTGATCTGATACTGCAAAAAGTAAAACGCCAAGGAACGGTAACTGCCAAGCAGTTATCGGTGGATCTTAATATCACGACTATGGGCGCTCGTCAGCACCTTCTTGCGCTTGAGGAAGACGGTATTTTGAGCTTTCACGATATTAAAGCCAAAGTCGGACGACCAACTCGGCACTGGACACTTACCGCGAAAGGGCATGCACAATTTACCGACCGCCATGGCGAATTGGCCATCCAGTTTATTGACGCCATCGAATCTTTATACGGTAACGAAGGGGTCGAAAAAATCACCCTGCAGCGTGAAGAAAAAGCCCTCGAAACCTATCAAACGGCTATGCAATCTGGGCAAAGCTTACAGCAAAAGCTGCAAATATTGTGTGAATTGCGCGACCAAGAAGGGTATATGGTTGAGCTGGAAGTTCACCCTGACCACTTCTTATTGATCGAAAATCATTGCCCTATTTGCCAAGCGGCTAAGCGCTGTCCATCACTGTGCCATTCTGAACAGCGCATCTTTAAGCAGGTATTAAAAGAGCATGCTTTTCTTGAGCGCAATGAACATATTGTTTCTGGGCAGCGTCGCTGCGTCTACAAAATCACCCCACTTGGCTAATTTAGCGCACTCTGTTCCTCTCAAAAATGAGAAGCATTATCTCTGACTCACCTCGTATGCTTAATTAATAAGCAGTGCAAGGAAGGTGAGCTATGCAGTTGGTGTATCAAGAAGACAAACTCGACTTTGACGCTTTGGTCAAAATGGCCAAGGACGATCCACAGCAATTTGAACGCTACCGACAACAGCAAATTGAAGACGCGATTGTCAATGCCTCCCCCGAAATGCAGCCAAGGCTTCGCGCACAACAGAGCCACATAGATAGAGTCATAGAAAGCTGCAATAACCCGCATCAAGTCAATGTAAAACTGTACTCCGAGCTACAAAAACAGTTGCGTAAACTAAACACCGCACTGGGTGAGTTGCGCGGCGAACAGCCCGAAACCCCGACGCATTCAGCAAAAGTTTTACAGTTTGGTCGCCATTAGATTGGCCGACCCCCATCATAACCATCTGAATATAAACCGTTATTGAATCATGATACCGTGGCTGTGACTCTCGCAACCACGGTCTCAATGGCTTCGAACTATCGACTTGGGCCAATAAGGTCTTGCCATTTTATTCCGCACATATCGAGCAATCCGTCTACACTCATTCCCTAGGGTAGAAAATAACCGTAAAGTCATGACTCGTGTCATGTTAAATCTGATTATTTCTGTTATATTCCTACACCATATTTGTTTATTTTTTACATTGAAATGATAGAGAGGATGCTATGCGTCAGCCTGTAGTTATGGGAAACTGGAAACTAAATGGTAGCAAGGAAATGGTTGTTGACTTGCTTACTGGTCTTAATGCGGAATTGGAAGGCGTAACGGGCGTAGACGTTGCTGTCGCTCCACCAGCACTATTCATCGATCTTGCAGAGCGTACTCTGACTGACGCTGGTAGCGCTGTGATCCTTGGTGCTCAAAATACTGACGTTAACAACAGCGGCGCATTCACTGGCGATATGTCTCCTGCAATGCTTAAAGAGTTTGGTGCTTCTCACATCATCATCGGTCACTCTGAGCGTCGTGAATACCACGCAGAATCAGACGAGTTTGTTGCTAAGAAATTTGGCTTCCTAAAAGAAAACGGCCTAACACCTGTTCTATGTATCGGTGAATCTGAAGCTCAAAACGAAGCGGGCGAAACTGAAGCTGTTTGTGCACGTCAAATCGACGCTGTTATCAACCTACTAGGTGTTGACGCGCTACAAGACGCTATCATCGCGTACGAGCCAATCTGGGCTATAGGTACTGGTAAAGCAGCGACAGCTGAAGATGCACAACGCATCCACGCTTCTATCCGTGCTCACATTGCGACTAAGAGCCAAGCGATTGCTGATCAAGTAATCATCCAATATGGTGGTTCTGTTAAGCCTGAAAATGCTGAAGCATACTTCGCATGTCCAGACATCGACGGCGCTCTAGTTGGCGGCGCAGCACTAGACGCGAAAAGCTTCGCAGCTATCGCGAAAGCAGCAGCAAAAGCAAAAGCGTAATAACACGCCATCCAAATACCAAAAGGCCACCGCAAGGTGGTCTTTTTTATGCCCCAATTTCAAGCTTCTAGCCCATCGTCCCTAGCTTCTCGATTCTCGCCCCTCGCAGCGCAGCGTCCTCGCCCCTAGCCCTTCACCCACAAAAAAACCGCCTCGAAAGGCGGCTTATTCATATACATTGTGCAGTAAAAAGTTAGAACAACTCTTCAGCAACCTTGTACAAGTCTTTACGTACTGGGCGCTTCATGTTTTCAATCGCGTCAATGATGTCGTGGTGTACCAATTCTTCTTTTTGGATACCCACACAACGACCGCCATGGCCATCCATTAATAGATGTACCGCATAGTTACCCATACGCGACGCCAATACGCGGTCAAATGCTGTTGGACGACCGCCACGTTGAATATGACCAAGAACCGTTGCGCGAGTTTCGCGGCCGGTTGACTCTTCAATGCTTTTAGCAAGATCGTTCGAGTCCATCATCAGCTCAGTTAGGGCAATAATGGCGTGTTTCTTACCTTTTTTCATGCCTTCGTTAAGCTCAGCAATCAGCTCTTCTTTGCTCCATTGCTGCTCAGGAGTAATGATGTACTCACAACCACCCGCAATTGCAGACATAAGCGTCAAGTCACCACAGTGACGTCCCATGATCTCTACGATAGAGATACGTTGGTGAGACGACGACGTATCACGCAGACGGTCAATAGCATCAATAACGGTGTTTAGTGCCGTTAGGTAACCGATAGTGTAATCGGTTCCTGCAATATCGTTATCAATGGTGCCTGGAAGACCGATACAAGGGTAACCCATTTCAGTCAGTTTCTTCGCACCCATGTAAGAGCCGTCACCACCGATAACCACTAGTGCTTCGATGCCATGCTTTTTCAGGTTTTTGATCGCTTGCTCACGAACTTCCACTTCTTTAAATTCTGGGAAGCGTGCTGAACCAAGGAAAGTACCACCGCGGTTGATCACGTCAGATACGCTTGAACGATCCAGTTTCTCGATTCGGTCTTCATACAGGCCAAGATAGCCGTCAAATACACCGTAAACTTCAAGGTCTTTTGACAAAGCTGTACGTACCACACCGCGGATTGCTGCGTTCATTCCTGGCGCGTCGCCACCACTGGTTAGTACACCGATTTTTTTAATCATGTTCACCCTCAAACAGTTGGGAAAATTACAAATTTTTGTTGTGATTGCCGCATCAATCGTTGCGTGTCATTGAGCCCTACCAAAACAACACATTGCCGCGGCAATATCTGAAACTAAGCTACTTTTGTAACAGTATTACAATATAAACAAAAAATAGTGTTGATTCACATCAGATTCTACGTCTGCTTACAAAGATAGTCACTTGTAGCACATTCAACAAGCCCCCTGTGACATCACTTTCTCCGCCCCCACTCTCCACCCTAGCGATGAGCAAGGCTCAGGTAATAGTGTAAGCAAAAGCATCTACCCATCACCAAGACTGCAGTTGGTCTCGCTCTTTGGTGGGTACGACAGATTTAGGATCTTGGTGGATCAGCACATCCGAGTGTTCAAATCGCCGCATTATCTTTTCTTCAACTTCGTCGGCAATTCGATGTGCCTCGCGCAATGGAAGCTCATCATCCAATTCCAAGTGCAGTTGAATAAATCTTACTGGACCCGACATACGTGTGCGCAACTGATGAATCCCATACACACCGTCCACCTCACAGCTAATCGCTATGATTTCATCCAGCTCTTCTTGTGGCAGTTGCCTGTCCAACAAAGACTGTATGGCTTCTTTAAGCATTTGAAACGCGGAATACAAAATATAGAAGCCGATGCCAATAGCAAACACGGCATCCGCTTGTCCAAACCCATACCATGACAAACCAATAGCCACCATGATGGCCACATTCATATAGAGGTCGGTTTGATAATGCAAAGAATCGGCGGCAATCGCTTGGCTACCGGTTTTAGACACCACATACTTTTGAAAACGCACCAGCCCAAAGGTGACGAACGTGGCAAATAAAGTGACATAAATGCCTATTTGGGGCTGAGCCATATCTTGTGGATGGAACAATCTTTCGACGCCATGCAATAACAAGAACAGTGCGGAGCCAGAAATAAACATCGCCTGTGCCAAAGCGGCTAAAGATTCGGCCTTGCCATGCCCAAAGGTATGCTCTTTATCTGCGGGTTGCAGCGCGTATTTAATCACCATTAAATTCACGCCAGACGCGCCAATATCCAACAATGAGTCAATCAACGCAGCCAGCAAGCTAACTGATCCTGTGACCCACCAAGCGGCAATTTTTACAATTAAGAGAAGCGACGCAACTGCGGTTGCTAACCACGCGGCGGTTGTTACCAAGCGTGCATATTCAGTTTTCACAATAGAGAACAAGAGAAGAGAATCGTAACCAAAGTATAACAGGTCACCGATTAAGATTAAGCCATTCAACACCTTCCAAACAAAAAAACGCCCCAAACTCGAAAGTAAGGGGCGAACTGTGCCATGGATAGCAGGGAGTTAATTTATTAGATTAGAGCGATTACCAGCCTTTTTTTCCGCCTTTTTTACCGCCTTTTCCGTCTTTTTCGGCCATTTCAGCCATGCGCTCTGCTTGCAGTGTTTTTAGCTCAGCTTTTTGTTCATCGGTTAAAACACTCATCATTTCGTGTTGAAGCTCTAGCTTCTCTACGTAACGTGATTGCTGCATTTCAACCATTTTAGAAGCCAATTCTTGCGCTTGAGCTTCATCGAAGTCAGCCGACAATACTAGGTCAAGTTCTGCTGTTTTTGCCGCTTGCATTTCTGCCATGCGAACGTCGCGATTTTCTTCCATTTCAGCACGTTTAGCATCACGTTGTGTTTGGGCAATTTCTTTAAGTTGGTCTTTTTGCTCATCAGTTAGGTCGAGTTGACGAAGCATGCGATTATCCATTCCGCCGCGTTGTTCGCCACCTTTACCACCACCAAACGCCATTGCGCTCGCAGAACCTAGAGCTAAAGGGATTAGGACAGCTGCTAGAGCAATTTTTTTCATTTTCATGGGATGATCTCCATCTTTGGTTATGTAGTGTGGCTCGTTGGCCGTTGATGAGTTTAGAATAAGCGCTGCTAGGTAAACCGACGTATAGAGACTGTAAAGAAGAGTAAAGAACTGATTCGGCTCAGTAAAACGAGGTTACACTTTAGTGACTTTAAGGAGAGTCGCTGACACATAATTAAGAGGTACAAATGGCACATATTCTACTTGTTGACGACGACAAAGAACTCACCGGACTATTGAGCGATATACTGACGCTTGAAGGGTATCAAGTTTCAGTGGCCAATGACGGACAAGCGGGATTAGAAGCGGTTAATGACTCAATTGATTTAGTCTGCCTAGATATTATGATGCCGCGACTCAATGGTATCGAGATGCTAAAGAAGCTTCGCGAAAACTGGGAAACGCCGGTACTGTTCTTAACCGCTAAAGGGGAAGAGTGGGATCGCGTAATCGGCCTCGACTTAGGTGCCGATGACTTTTTGCCTAAGCCTTTTAGCGATCGAGAGCTACTCGCTCGCATTCGCGCCATCTTGCGCCGCACTCAACCTAAAGTCGAAGAGGTAAAGTCCTCGGATTCACTCTGTTATTTGGATATTTGTGTCAACTCGGGAACGCAAGAAGCCAGTTGCCAAGAGCAAGCCTTAGATCTTACGTCTACAGAGTTTGCGCTACTGGAGTACTTCATCAAAAACCCAGGCAATATTGTCACTAAAGAAGACTTAAGCCTTGAGGTGCTTGGTAAACGTCTTGCTCCGTTTGATCGTGCCATTGATATGCATGTGTCCAATTTACGTAAAAAGCTCCCAGAGCGAGAAGACGGCAAACCAAGGATCAAAACCTTGCGTGGCCGCGGTTATTTGTTAGTCGAGGTATAAATGAAAATCCCTGGTTGGTGTCGAGTTTCGAGTCTGTACGGCCGAATCTTTGCGATTTTTTGGACCACCATTTTATTGGTGCTGTTAACCGTGTTTGCAGTACAAAAAATGGATCCTCGTAAACCGACACTGATGTCTAAAGATCGTCTCTATGAAATCACCAAAGTGGTCGAACGCTTTGAGCGCCGCTATCAACACTACGAAAGTTTACCTACCGCAGTAAAAGAAATCGATCGCACTATCGTCGGTGGGCGTGATGCTCGCTACTACCTAGTCGATAAAGAAGACAACATCATAAGTAAAGAAAGTGGTATGAAGCAGCGCGCGTTGCAAAACTTCATTACCAACTTTACAGAATCAGAATCACCTAAACAGCAGCTATTCGGCCGATTTATGCTTGCCGGTCCATTCCCTGTGATTATTGCCGGTGAAGAACTGACCATGTACGCAGGCTTTAAGTGGGACCTTCCTCCCCCACTCGTGCTGCAACTGTTCGATAAGCCTTTCCAAATGCTGGTTGTAGTGATGTTGGTGAGCACCCCATTACTAATATCGCTTGCGTGGGCGTTAAGCCAGCCTGCCCGACGACTAGAAATGGCCGCAAAACGCGTAGCAAGGGGCGAGTTCACTCCCGACCCTAAGCTGGAAAAAGGGAGTGTCGACTTTAGACAAACCGGCAAGGCCTTTAACCAAATGGTCCTATCGGTCAACAATATGGTCTCCTCGCAGCAGAGGTTGTTATCGGACATTTCTCACGAACTTCGCTCACCATTAACTCGACTTAAAATGGCCAATGCATTGGCCTGTCGTAAACTGGGTGAGTCGGATGAATTAAGACGCATAGAAACTGAAGCGGATCGACTAGAACGTATGATCAGTGAACTGCTTAAACTCTCGAGAATGCAGATTGACGCCCACCAAACGCGAGAAAACCACACCGTAAAAGAGCTGTTCTACGACATGTTAGAAGACGCTTGTTTTGAAGCGGAGCAGTGCGAAGTTACGCTCAACTACAATGCATTGCCTCAAGTAAAACTTAACGGTAACTCTCAACTGCTAGAAAGTGCCGTGGAAAATATCGTGCGTAACGCCATCCACTATTCCAAACAAAAAGTGGATGTTATGTTTGCGGCCAGTGCCACCTCGCTGACTATTTTGGTTGATGATGATGGCCCTGGTGTAGAAGAGCATGAGCGCGACGAAATTTTCCGCCCATTCTATCGAGTCTCGACAGCCCGTGATCGTGATTCGGGCGGTGCTGGCTTAGGCTTAGCGATTGCCTCTAGCGCAGTAGCACAGCACAGCGGCTCAATTAGAGCGCTAGAAAGCCCAAGCAAAGGCTTAAGAGTGGAGATTATCCTACCGATTGTTGGGTAGTCATCACCCGCATTAAAAACCCCGTGGCCACTGGCGCGGGGTTTTTATTTGTCGGTCATTGTTTAACGAGAAATAGAGGTTGAGGCGGTTCTTTGATTGAAATGTGGCAAGGAACTCTTTAGCCTTGGGAGCATTATTGATTAAAGGTTGTTTTGGTATGTTTGATATTGCTCTGTACGAGCCTGAAATTGCGCCTAATACAGGCAATATTATCCGTTTATGCGCCAACTGTGGTGCGAACTTGCATCTGATTGAACCATTAGGATTTGATCTAGAAGAAAAGAAGGTTCGACGCGCAGGACTGGACTATCACGATCTGGCCCGCGTAACACGCCACAAAGACTTCAACGCGTTTACGGCGTACTTAGAAGAGCGTGAGCAGCCATACCGCTTGTTTGCGTGCACCACCAAAACCACCGGACACCACGTGGATGCCCAGTATCAATCTGGGGATGTATTGTTGTTTGGTCCAGAAACTCGTGGCCTGCCTAGTGAGGTCATTGAAAGCTTACCGATGGAGCAGCGCATTCGGATACCGATGATGCCTGATGCTCGCAGCTTAAACCTGTCTAATGCGGTTGCTATTATTGCGTTTGAAGCTTGGCGGCAGATGGGTTTTGAAGGCGCGGTTTAGGTAGGGGCGGGGACGCTGCGCTGTGAGGGGCGAAATCAAAAAGGGAGCACGCTGTGCTCCCTTTTTTGTTTGGGTATAACCTAATTAGTTAGACGTCTTATTTGCGCTCTTCGTCGTCTTTGCGTTCGTATTCGCCTTCAAAGGTATTTCCGTTCGACATCGAATCAAAGCGATCTGACTGCTGAAATGGGTTTTGACCTGGGTTGTGTTGCCCATGCTGTTCAAAATGGCCAAACTGCGCGCTGCTCGCTTGCACTTGAACACGGCTCATTAGCTGCTTGGCGATGGCCGCACGAGGTGCTGGCATTAGCACAATCATGCCGAACGCATCGGTCATAAAACCTGGGGTCAACAACAGTACACCAGCGACCGCTAACATCACCCCTTCAACGATTTGTTGCGCTGGCATCTCGCCTTGTTGGAGTCTATTTTGCACCGACATAATGGTTTGCAGCCCTTGGCTACGAACCAAAGAAGCGCCGACTAACGCAGTGATCACAACCAATGCCACTGTCATGCCAACACCTAGGGCTCCGCCTACTTGAATAAACAGGGCAATCTCTACGATTGGCACCACAATAAACAGAGCTAATAAAATTGGAAACATACTTCTACCTTCTGGTTATGGACTCAATCCTATTCATTTTCATGATCAAGTCATCTTGTCTCTCACTCTACTGAGGCGACGAATTGATCTCAAGTTACTCGAAACATATTTACTCACTTTTACTTAGGTCAATGTTAGGTCAATTATTTGGGTTTTAAGGAAATAATTTGATGCATATAGGTTTTTCGTAGTGGGTTTACGATTACACTTACGCTCAATCGGTAATGGGAGACATTACTGGCTGCCCTCATGAACGGATTCTTTTTAGAGAGTTAGCATTCATTGGTGAATTACCACCTATATTTAGCTGACAATACACATAAAAAAGGATCCAATATGACGCAATCCCCTGTTCAATCAGCAACGCGCGTAGAAGAAGATCTCCTAGGCCAACGTCACGTACCCGCTGATGCGTATTATGGTATTCATACCTTACGCGCCATCGAAAACTTCAACATATCGAGCACCACGATTTCAGATGTCCCTGAATTTGTGCGCGGTATGATCATGACCAAAAAAGCAGCCGCAATCGCCAACGCCGAATTAAGCGTTATTCCCGCGGACATTGCCAAGCACATCATCGATGCCTGCGATCTTATCCTCGATACGGGTAAATGCATGGATCAGTTCCCATCGGATGTCTTCCAAGGCGGCGCTGGCACCTCTGTCAACATGAATGCCAACGAAGTGATTGCGAATGTAGCGCTCGAACTGATGGGCAAAGAGAAGGGTCAGTATGAATTTATTAACCCTAATGACCATGTTAATAAGAGCCAATCCACCAACTGTGCTTACCCAACTGGATTTCGCATTGCGGTTTACAACAGTGTCAGCAAGTTAATTGAGTCTATTGAGTACCTAAAAGGTGCATTTGATACAAAAAGTGAAGAATTTGCTGATGTACTAAAAATGGGCCGAACTCAATTGCAAGATGCCGTGCCAATGACTGTAGGGCAAGAGTTCCACGCTTGGGCGGTTACTCTTAACGAAGAAATCCGTAACCTGCAATACACCAGCAAACTGCTGCTTGAAGTCAACTTGGGGGCAACCGCAATTGGTACTGGCTTAAATGCGGCAAAAGGGTATCAAGAACTGGCAGTAAAAGAGCTTGCTGTTGTGACCGGTTTGGACTGCGTACCTGCCGAAGACTTGATTGAAGCGACCTCCGACTGTGGGGCTTATGTCATGATCCACGGCGCCCTAAAACGCTTAGCGGTGAAACTGTCTAAAGTATGTAATGACCTAAGACTGCTCTCATCTGGTCCACGCGCAGGTCTAAACGAGTTGAACTTACCTGAATTGCAAGCAGGCTCATCAATTATGCCTGCTAAAGTAAACCCAGTCGTGCCAGAGGTGGTTAACCAAGTCTGCTTTAAAGTGCTAGGCAACGACAACACCATCTCATTTGCCGCCGAAGGTGGGCAACTGCAACTTAACGTGATGGAGCCGGTCATCGCACAGGCCATGTTTGAGTCTTTAGAGATTCTCAGCAATGCGTGCGTAAACTTGCGCGACAAGTGCATCAGTGGGATCACCGTCAACCGTGAAGTGTGTGAAGCCCACGTGCATAACTCCATCGGTATTGTGACCTACTTGAATCCCTACATTGGCCATCATGAAGGCGACATCGTCGGTAAAATCTGTGCCCAGACAGGCAAGAGCGTACGTGAAGTTGTACTTGAACGCGGCCTGCTTACTGAGTCGGATCTCGATGAGATATTCTCGGTTGAGAATCTGATGAATCCACAATACAGAGCCAAACGATACTAATTCCATCCCCTGCAAGCTGTGCTTTGCAGGGGAGTTTTTAACCGTATAAATACTCACTTTATTAAAGGAAAAACACATGGTTGTTATAGAGCTATTTGTTGTTCTGCTGTTTATCTATTTGGGTGCCCGCATGGGTGGCATCGGCATTGGTCTAGCGGGTGGCGCTGGTGTTGTCGTTTTGTCACTGGTGTTAGGTGTGCCGACTTCGCAAGCCTATATTCCAATTGACGTAATACTCATCATTATGTCGGTGATCACGGCCATTGCCGCTATGCAAGTCGCGGGTGGTATGGATTGGTTGGTGCAAATCTCTGAGGACTTTCTGCGGAAAAACCCTCAACACATCACTTTTTACGCACCGATCGTCACATTCGTAATGACACTAATGGCAGGTACGGGCCATACTGCGTTCTCGACACTTCCAGTGATTGCCGAAGTGGCTAAAGGTCAAGGTGTACGTCCATCACGCCCATTGTCTATTGCCGTAGTTGCCTCTCAGATCGCGATTACTGCGTCGCCAATTTCTGCAGCTGTTGTGGCGTTTGCCGCGATGCTGGACCCGCATGGTATTGATTACCTGAGCCTTCTTGCTGTCTGTATCCCAACCACATTCATCGCCTGTATGATCGGTGCATTCGTGGCAAACTATATGGGCTGTGAGCTCAAAGATGATTCAGAATACATTCGCCGATTAGAAGCGGGGCTCATTAAAGTAAAAGGTCCTGAGCAACGCACACTTCTTCCTACCGCAAAGAAAGCCACCTATATTTTCATTGCCGCAATTCTTGCCGTTGTGACTTACGCTGTGGCGATTTCAGGTTCTGTGGGGCTCATTGAAGATCCTGCTCTTGGACGTAATGAAGCGATCATGACATTCATGCTTGGCGCAGCAGCACTTATCGTCCTAACCTGTAAAATCGACACCAGCAACATTCCTGCTGCGGCAACATTCCGCTCAGGCATGACTGCTTGTGTGTGTGTTCTAGGTGTTGCTTGGCTAGGCTCGACGTTTGTTCAGTCACATGTCAACGAGATCAAAGACGTTGCTGGCACCCTTTTGGCTGACTACCCATGGATGCTCTCTTTGGTACTGTTTTTTGCCTCTATGCTTCTTTACTCTCAAGGCGCGACAACAGTAGCACTTATGCCTGCAGCACTGGCAATTGGCGTTGCACCACTCACCGCAGTCGCCTCTTTCGCTGCAGTAAGTGCTCTGTTTGTTCTACCAACGTATCCAACGCTTTTGGCAGCAGTCGAGATGGACGACACGGGCTCAACACGCATCGGCAACTATGTGTTTAACCACCCGTTCTTCATTCCTGGCGTGGTAACGATCAGTACCGCCGTAACTCTAGGGTTTGTTTGGGGCAGCGTAATTTTGTAATTGCGACGCTGAATTAAGTTTTGCATAGCTGAATTTATCTATGCACAGCGGGTTGAAGGAATCAGCACAGCCCACTTAGTTGTTGTAAATCCCAACCATTTGGTTGGGATTTTTTCGTTATATTAACGGTCTAAAAAGGCAACCAATGACCAGCGATGCATTGCAGTGGATTTTCCAGTACTCTATAGCCTAATTAGATGAAACAATTCATCGGCAATGACGGTCTAATGTAACAGCACAACCACAGAACTAAGGAAACCGCCTTTTTCATGCGAACTATCAAGCATTTTTGTTTACTGCTCTGCACCCTAATCTCTTTTTCTGCTATCGCCGATTTTTCATCGAGCAGCAGTTTTAATGGTGGCAACAGTTTTGTGCCTGTTGATGAAGCTTTTCCTATCCAAGTGTCACAAAGCCAACATCAAATTAAGGTTGAGTGGGGCGTTGCCCCTGACTATTACCTCTATCAATCAAGAATGTCCTTTAAGGCAACCGATGCCACCATTGTAGACGTCGATCTTATCGATGGAGCGCCATACAAAGATGAGTTTTTTGGTGACGTTAATATTTACACTGAGCCCGTTGTAGCAACGCTTACCCTCGACGCTGTTACCTCAAGCGATGCAGAACTCACTGTAGAGTACCAAGGCTGTGCAAAAGCTGGTTTTTGCTACCCACCAGAACGCCGCACCTTCCCAATCAGTTTGGTCGCAAATGCAGCCGCAGCAGAGCTAGGAAGTTCAGAGGCACCTTTGAGCCAAGACGCTTCGTTTGCCTCCAAGCTTGGTGAAAACTGGTGGACGCCAGTGCTGTTTCTGCTGCTAGGTGTGGGACTTGCGTTCACACCCTGCGTATTTCCGATGTACCCAATAATCACCTCTATTGTGGTCGGCAAAGGAAACACAACACCTCGACATGCCTTTAAATTATCCTTTATTTACGTTCAAGGGATGGCGCTGACCTATACCTTATTAGGATTGGTCGTCGCATCAATGGGCGTACAGTTTCAAGCGGCCCTTCAGCACCCAGCAATCTTGATTACCATCAGCGTGTTATTTGTGTTGCTGGCACTGTCTATGTTTGGGGTATACACCCTGCAATTGCCAAGCAGTGTGCAGACCAAACTCAACCAGTGGAGTAATGCTCAAAGTGGCGGTAACACCGCTGGCGTATTTACCATGGGAGCAATCTCTGGTTTGGTATGCTCGCCCTGCACTACCGCGCCGCTTTCTGGTGCATTGCTATACGTTGCGCAAAGCGGTGATCTGCTTACTGGTGCTATCGCACTGTATGCGTTAGCACTTGGTATGGGGATCCCTCTTATTTTGGTGGCGGTTTATGGTAATAAGTTGCTGCCAAAATCCGGACTTTGGATGGAGCGGGTAAAAGTGTTCTTTGGCTTTATCCTGCTTGCCGCGCCTCTGTTTTTCTTAGAGCGCATATTGCCAGATCTGTGGAGCGCAGTATTGTGGGCGCTGCTCGGTTTTGCCACCTTCGGCTGGTTATTTAAAGCTAAGAACAGTTTTGAGTTTGGCGGATGGAAACAGAGCCTTATTGGAATTGTAGCGGTGCTAGGCATCGTTGCGTCAACCAAGCCGCTGCTCGACATTTACGCTGCGCAGCAAGCTCCAGCATCGAGCATTGAGTTTGTGAAAATTGACACCGTGTATGACCTTAATAAACAGCTGGCTCGCGCCAAACTTGAAGGCAAGCCCGTCATGCTCGACTTTTATGCTGACTGGTGCAGTGCATGTAAGGAGTTTGAAAAATACACCTTCCACGACGCTAAAGTTGAGCCACTGCTGGAAAACATGGTGCTACTGCAAGCGGATGTCACCAAAAACCGCGTCCAAGACATTGAGCTATTAAAAGAGCTGGGCGTTCTTGGTTTGCCTACCATTGAGTTTTGGAATGAGCGGGGGCAAAAAATCACTCAAGCCCGCGTGACTGGGTTTATGAATGCAGACCGGTTCAGTCAGCATCTCCATGCGCACTTAACTCTGCAGCCCTAGTTTTCTATATATAGTTTCCTATATACAGTTTTCTAGCCAGCGCTAAGCAACGCTAAAAGCAAGCATTACAGCCAAGCGACTCACACATCGCTTGGCTTTTTTAACACCAAAACCTGCACAGTTTTCTCCATACAGCTATCTCCGAGCAGATTTCTCCGAGCATAGCTATTGCCTCGTAGCCATTCCGCTGAGATTACCGCTACCCTGTGCTTGAGGGCATCAATTTACTGGTCAGATCCCGTTTCATTGCATGCCTTCATGCCGTTACATACAAAAACGATAAACCTCTCTCAATCAAGCCGATTTCACTTGGAAGATAAACCATACTCAGCCAACACTCATAGCGTCATTACGCATGGGGAGACGAGCCATGAAACAGCAACGAGTCGCGCAGCTTCTTTGCCAAGGACTGTCCAATAAGCAGATTGCGCGCCAGCTATACATTTCTGAAAACACGGTAAAGTATCACTGCAAGCAACTGTTTCGGATTCACGAGGTGCAATGTCGCACCGAGTTAACCGCGCGGCTGCTCAATGACCAAGCCTTTCTACTCGGTGTTGAGGCGTCCAAATGAGAAATACACTGTTTCGACGTAGAGCCCTCAAGCAGCAACAGGCCCGCCTAGAAGGTGATGTACTGCTGCTGCAACCGTTGTCTCAACCTTTGGTAGTGGGCGTTCTTCTCACGCTTGTTGTCACCTTCGGCACCTTCCTAGTCCAAGCCAGTTTTGCACGGCAAGAGCGTGTTACGGGCGTGCTGATGCCAGATAAAGGCATTCTCAAAGTGTATTCTCCGCAGTCCGGTATTGTTAAAAAGGTCTTAGTCGAAGAAGGGGATAATGTTGAGTTAGGGCAGCCGCTGGCCATTATTGGCTCGTCAAAAGTCAGCACCGCAGGTAAAGAGACCCTTGCCGCCCACATCAGCGTACTGCAAGGCCAGCAAACACTGATCGAGGAGCAACAAGATCGCGTTCTGCACACCATTCAACATCGCACCAAGCAATTGTCTTTAGACCGAAAAGGCATCGAGCAGCTACTCACACATCTTAAGGCTCAACTGGAAACACTGGATCTTCAGCAGCAACTTTCAGCGCAGCAGCTCTCTGCCCTCGATGGGCTACTAAAGCAAAAACACATCACGCAGGTGCAACATAATGAAGTACACCGTCAGTACCTAAATCTGGTTGCGCAGCGAGAAAACCTGCTGCAGCAACAAAGCCAAAATCATCAGCATCTCATCAACATCGACCAACAGCTTAGCCTGCTGCCTACCGAGCAGAAAAACCAGCTGGATCAGCTAAAGGCGCAGCATTACCAACTGCAACGCCAGTTGCTTGATGCACAATCCAATCATCAATTTGTACTACGTGCAGAGCAAACTGGCGTGATTAGCAGTATGCAGCTGCACAAAGGACAACACGTTTCTAGCCAAACGCCACTGCTCAGCGTTTTACCACAAAACAGTAGGTTACAAGGTGAGTTGCTGGTTCCTTCTCACGCGATTGGGTTTATTCAACCTGGGCAAAGCGTCGCGCTTAAATACGCTGCTTTTCCTTTTCAAAAGTTTGGGGTCTACCAAGGAGAGGTCATCGAGATCAGTAAAAATGTGCTCATTCCCAATGAGTGGCAGCATCTCCCTCTGCATATTAGCCAGCCAAGCTATAGGGTCACGGTGCAAATCGACTCGCAACAAGTGCAGGCCTACGGCAAGAGCTTTACGTTGCAGCCAGGCATTCAGTTTGACGCTCATATCCGGCTGGATGAGCGCTCATTGTTGGAGTGGTTGCTCGAACCATTGCTCAGTTTAAAAGGGAGATTTGCATAGTGTCGACGCATACATTATTAAAACTAGGAACATCACAGCATCTGCCTGTGGTGCGTCAAACCGAAGCGGCGGAGTGTGGTTTGGCGTGCTTGGCGATGGTTGCACATTTTCATGGGTATCGCGGCGATTTGACCCATTTTCGACAGCGTTTCTCTGTGTCTAATCATGGGGTGAACTTAAAACAGCTCATGAGTATGGCCAGTCAACTAGACCTCATAGGCCGCGCTCTCCAACTTGACATGGAGCACCTCTCCCAGTTGCAAACTCCCTGTGTGCTTCACTGGGACATGAACCATTTTGTAGTACTCAAACACGTTGATAGTAAACACGCAGTGATCCACGACCCCGCTACCGGGCAAAAGAGTATGTCGCTGTCTGAGTTTTCTAACCACTTCACCGGAATCGCCTTAGAGCTGACCCCCTCGCAGCAGTTTGCAGTGGCGGAGTTCAAGCAAACGCTGCGCTTCCACCAGCTCTGGTCACGTATTACTGGTCTAAAACGACACATCCTACAAATATTACTGCTGTCACTGCTGCTGCAGATATTTTCCATTGCCAGCCCCTTTTATATGCAAACCGTCATAGACGATGTGTTGCTCACCCGAGATACCCAGCTGCTGGCGGTCCTTGCTATAGGCTTTGCCTTACTGATGCTGGTTCAGTCACTAACCGAGTGGTTACGAGGCCTGTTGGTGCTTCACTTATCGAGTAAGCTCAGTATTCAAATGGCGGCCAATCTATTTAGGCACATGGTGCACCTCCCAATGGATTACTTTGAAAAGCGCCACATGGGCGATATTGTGTCGAGGTTTGGGTCGCTACACGAGATTAAAGAGCTCCTCAGCACCGGAATTGTGTCGGTTATTGTTGATGGTCTACTGGCGATAGTAACGCTGGTGATGATGCTGCTGTATAGCGTTAAACTGACCTTGATTGTTTTGGCGAGTGTTACCGTCTACGCATTATTGCGCGCGGCACTGTATAGGCCAATAAAGCGACTTACCGAAAACAGCATCATTAGCCACGCCAAAGAAAACTCAAACTTCATGGAAACCGTTCGCGCCATCCAAAGCGTCAAAGTATTTGGTAAAGAAAGCGAGCGACAAAACCTTTGGCATAACCGATACGCCGATGCGATGAATCAAGACATCGCCATAGGAAAATGGACGCTCAGTTTCTCACTTGCAAACGCACTACTGTTTGGCATCGAGAACATCTTGGTGGTCTATTTTGCTGCAACCGCAGTGATGGGAAACATCCTGTCCATCGGCATGTTGTATGCGTTCATGAGTTACAAAAACCATTTCACCAACAGCATCGACTCGCTCATATCAAAAGGCATCGAAATTAAAATGCTAAGTGTGCATTTAGAGCGCCTTGCCGATATTGCTTTAACCCCAACAGAGACAGCCCACAGCGGCATCCCGCTTATTCAAAACGTTAATGGTCAACTGTGCATCCACAACATCAGCTATCGCTACAGTGACTCCGAACCTCCCGCTTTTACCGAGTTATCTTTTACGATTAACGCCGGCGACTCCATCGCAATTACCGGCCCTTCTGGGTGCGGAAAAACCACCCTAGTGAAATGCCTCATGGGATTACTCACTCCCAGCTCGGGCACAATCACAATAGATGGCAGCGATATTCACAGCATAGACAATTACAGAGAGCAGATAGCCGCCGTGATGCAAGACGACCATTTGGTCTCTGGCTCCATCGCAGACAACGTCGCTTTTTTCGACCCAAACTTAGATCGAGATTGGCTGGTCGAGTGCGCCACCATGGCAAACGTTCACGACGACATTATGACGATGCCAATGAACTACAACACCTTAATCGGTGATATGGGCGCTGCGCTTTCAGGCGGGCAAAAACAGAGAGTGCTTTTAGCTCGAGCCCTCTATAGGCGTCCAAAAATCCTGTTTTTGGATGAAGCCACCTCGCACTTGGATGTAGCCAACGAGGCGATTGTGAATGAGAATATTAAGCGATTAAATATAACTCGGGTGATTGTAGCGCATCGGCCGGAGACTATTCTAAGTGCTGATCGGGTATTGGAGATAGGTTTTGACTAAAATAACCGGTCAAAATTAAATTAATTATTAGATCAAAATCTCATTTCTAAACCCGTAATACTTTCTTCTATGAAATACTGTAAAACCTGTACTATAACTACCCATCTGGGTAGTTCATTAATCACCGTTTATTTACGAAAATATATATGCTTTATAAGAAAGCATAATAAATTATATGGAGATTAACTATGAAAGAACTATCTTTAAATCAGGTTGAGTCTGTCAGCGGTGGCATATTACCTTTAGCCGCTGCAATCGCGGTAGCAGTTGCTCGAAAAGTTGCAATTAAACAAGTACGAAAATATGCAACTAAGAAGAATGCAGCTATAGCCACTGGGGCTGCTGCTGGCTGGGCAGCAGAAGATTAAGGAGTCAACATGAAAGAACTAAATCAACGAGAAGTAACGCAGGTCAGCGGTGGCGGTTTACCTGCCGCATTTTTCATGGGTGTTGCAGCAGGCGCACTCGCTAAAAAACTTTATACTAAATACTATAAAAATAGATAGCTAGCTAAAAGGGCAGACCTATATTTATTATAGATCCTCTGCCCTTACTTAAGGAAATCATGATATATATACCGATCTCATTTGGTGTGATATTACTTGCATCATTAATAATAGAATCAAAAATCAATAAGAATAATGAGCCTCATATAGTGGTAAAGGCTATACAGTTTATATGTGGTTTTATTACTATGACATTTACTATATTAGTATTCTGCGACATTTTTTTAAATCTTAACAATGATGAAATGGATATCGCCGGAGCTATAGCTTGTATGGTATCTATCGCAATTTGCTACCCCACTTTTATAGACTACAGTGACTAGTCAGTAGGATTTATGCTCATAAGCAAAGCGTTGATCAAGCGTTGTCCAAAATGCCAGAATCCAATTTCCAAAGCCGACCGAATCTCGCATTTCTACGCCACCAACATTACTCATTCCATCTGCGGTGCAAATTTAGCAATAACAGCATTTGCAAGCGGCGTGAATGTAGCACTCTCAGTTGCAGGTGGTCTTATCCTTGCGGATCTCTTCAATTTAGGAGTCTTCGCTTATGCCATTCTACCCGCAGTCCTAACGCCAACGTTGAACTTCTTATCATTTGGATACGTCATTGAAGACAAGAATAGCAGCGGTAATAAGTAACAAATTTCCTTTCGTCATTAACGTGTGACAGAGCCCACGGCAATAAACCGATAACCATAGTGACCCCCCTCAGACTTTTCGGGTACAAATATTGTCCAATCCACCATTCAGAACCATAATCATTTCAATAAGTTCTAACGGATAAGAGTACATAGTCATGGATGCAAGTTACTCGATAGTTATCGCCGATGATCACCCGCTGTTTCGCAACGCGTTATTTCAGGCGGTACACATGGCCATTAGTGGCGCAAACCTACTTGAAGCGGACTCTCTAGAGTCCTTAGTTCAGCTGCTTGAGACTCAAGACGAGCCAGATTTGGTGCTGCTTGACCTTAAGATGCCTGGTGCAAACGGCATGTCTGGACTGATCCAGATGCGAGCTGACTACCCAGACATTCCTATTGTTGTGGTGTCGGCCAGCGAAGATGCCAGCATTGTCACCCAAGTTAAAACACATGGAGCATTTGGCTTTATTCCTAAGTCGAGTGATATGCGAACGCTTACCGATGCGCTTAAGCAAGTGCTCAATGGCGATCCCTACTTCCCAGCAGAGTTGATCACTAATAAAGCAGCGTCAGATGATCTAGCGACCAAAATCGCGACCTTAACGCCTCAGCAGTATAAGGTTCTTGGTATGCTCAATGACGGATTGCTCAATAAGCAGATCGCCTATGAGCTCAATGTATCGGAAGCAACCATTAAGGCGCACATGACAGCCATTTTCCGCAAGCTAGGGGTTAAAAACCGCACCCAAGCTGTGATTATGCTGCAGCAGATGCAACCTGAAAGTTAGACATCTCCTTCTTACCGCGCGTTTTTTTGCAAACACAATCGGGATATTTGATGATCGCAGCTTCAAATGTCCCTTTGTTGCCCGACTAAAGTCTGCCATCGCTTTACATTATTTTTGTGTTGAAAGCACAAACTCTACTACTTACGTCTAAGTTAACATTTCCACAACACGCTCATACCCGTCCCTAGCTCACAAAACGCCCTAATTATTAGACATTATTCGACTTTTATCGCGCGACTAAAGTTGAAAAGAACTCTTGTTAAAGGATTGCTAATGTAAATGATGCAACATTTCATTAACACTCAAGAAGCGCTGCACTGGCTGCGCGAGTGACCGATAACAATACCGTAAGGAGACGGCAATGGCGTTTAAAGACGAAGCTAAAGCCAAAGCCTACTGGGACAAAAACGTGAAACTGATGATTAGCTTAATGATTATCTGGTTTGTGGTCTCGTTTGGCTGTGGCATCTTATTTGTTGATGCACTAAACAACATACAGATCGGAGGCTACAAGCTTGGCTTCTGGTTCGCTCAACAAGGTTCAATTTACACCTTCTTGGCCATTATTTTTTACTATGCGTGGAAGATGCGACAAATCGACCGCGAATTTGGCGTTGAAGAATAGGGGCTGCTGAAGATGGATCTTAAAACCATTACTTACTTAGTCGTCGGTGCAACCTTTGCACTGTATATCGGCATTGCGATCTGGGCTCGTGCTGGATCAACTAAAGAGTTCTATGTTGCGGGCGGTGGTGTACACCCTATCGCAAACGGCATGGCAACTGCGGCTGACTGGATGTCTGCTGCATCGTTCATTTCAATGGCTGGGCTTATCGCCTTTATGGGCTATGGTGGTTCGGTGTTCTTGATGGGTTGGACAGGTGGTTATGTACTACTTGCACTTCTCCTAGCACCTTACTTGCGCAAATTTGGTAAGTTCACTGTACCTGAGTTCGTAGGCGAGCGTTTCTACTCTAAAACAGCCCGTATTGTTGCGGTAGTCTGTTTGATCATTGCATCGGTCACTTATGTTATCGGTCAGATGAAAGGGGTAGGTGTTGCCTTTGGTCGCTTCTTAGAAGTGGACTATGACACAGGCCTACTAATCGGTATGTGTATTGTATTTATGTACGCGGTTATGGGCGGCATGAAAGGCATTACCTATACACAGATTGCACAATATTGCGTACTCATTTTAGCTTACACTATTCCAGCAATATTCATTTCGTTGCAATTAACTGGCCACGCACTTCCTCAGATTGGTCTGGGTAGTACCATGGTCGGCACCGATGTCTACTTACTCGACAGGCTCGACCAAGTAGTGACCGAACTCGGATTTACTGAATACACCACCCATGTGCGCGGTGACACACTCAATATGTTTGTGTACACCATGTCACTAATGATTGGTACTGCCGGTCTTCCACACGTAATCATTCGTTTCTTTACTGTGCCAAAAGTACGTGATGCGCGTACCTCAGCAGGTTGGGCACTTGTGTTCATCGCGATCCTATACACTACCGCTCCTGCAGTAGCTGCAATGGCTCGTTTGAACCTAATGGATACTGTTAACCCAGCACCAGGCCAGCACCTTGTTTATGACGAGCGTCCTGACTGGTTTAAAAACTGGGAAAAAACTGGCCTACTTGGCTTTGATGATAAAAACGGTGATGGCAACATTAACTACACTTCTAGCGCGGCTACAAACGAGCTTAAAGTGGATAACGACATCATGGTATTGGCTAACCCAGAAATCGCTAAACTACCAAACTGGGTGATTGCATTGGTTGCTGCCGGTGGTCTTGCTGCTGCACTATCTACAGCGGCAGGTCTATTGCTCGCCATATCCTCCGCAATATCCCATGACTTGATTAAAGGGGTCATCAATCCCAACATATCGGAGAAGAAAGAACTGCTCGCCTCGCGAATATCCATGGCCGTTGCCATTGCTGTCGCCGGCTACTTGGGACTCAATCCTCCCGGGTTTGCAGCGGGTACGGTAGCGCTGGCCTTTGGTCTTGCCGCCTCCTCCATTTTCCCTGTGTTGATGATGGGTATCTTCAGTAAGAACATCAACAAAGAAGGTGCGATCGCCGGTATGATCGCCGGTATCAGTATTACTCTGTTCTACGTATTCCAACATAAAGGGATCCTATTTATCTCTGACTGGACTTACTTAGAAAGCTGGGGAAGCAACTGGTTCCTAGGCATTGAGCCAAATGCGTTTGGTGCAATTGGTGCGGTGTTTAACTTCCTTGTTGCCTTCCTAGTATCGAAAGTAACCGCTGAAACACCACAAGAAGTGAAGGACCTTGTAGAGCACGTTCGTGTACCTGCAGGTGCTGGCGACGCAGTCGACCACTAATCACTTACCTAAGCCCTATCGAAAGATAGGGCTTTCTTTTTACCAACCTTTCTACCTACGCCACAGTTTTAGACTTTGCATTTTGCTGCGATTAAAAACTGTTCTAAGTTGTTATTATCCATAATAAAAAGTCAGTTGTATGTTTAAAAATAAACACTTTATTCTTGCTGTAATTATTACGCCCGTTCTTGCCGTTATCGCCTATTTTGGTGTTGATCTCGCGGTCTCCGAAAAACCGCACGCGGCCAAAAAAGGGGAAAGCTACAAGCTTATTAGTAAATCCAACTGCCGTTACACCAGTGGTCTGTGTGATATGGAAAACGGTGAATTTAAAATCAAATTTCGTTCTGAGTCACTTAGCCAGCAAGGTTGGGAAATCAGCATGACCTCTAAGCACGCACTTCAAGGCGTGATTGTGTCTGTCGTGGCGAACGAAAGTGAACAAGGCCAGCCCATCGACATGGTGTCAAACGACACTGAAAACAGAAGCTGGGTTGCGACGCTTCCTCCCCCGTCTTCTAAAGACTATCTATTACGTGTTGCAACAGAACTAGATGGAACCCTCTACTATGGCGATACCACTACCGAGTTCGTCAAATACGAAACACTGTTTACTGACAAATAAATAGAAAATTGATGCAATGAAACGGTTTTCATCCTTTGCGAATCGTTTCGTTGTCCCGTCCATTGCCGAGCCGGCATCTAATCTAGGCTACTGAGTGTTCTTCCTCGAAACGAGTCAAACTACCCTTCAATTTAAAATCGTTATTGCTGCGTCATGAAATCGCGCGCGTCACGAGAATAGAAAACTTGAAGTAAATCACTTTTTGTAGACCCTGACACCCTCCATTAGCAAGTCCTAATTTGGATAAAGATCACAAAATTGGGCGTATTTATTGAAACTTCACTCTAATTAAATCGTGATGTTTTGCGGCATATCTCGCAAAAACCGAGCAAATAGCGCAAATAACCAACAATTTGATAACATTTGGGCTGTTTTTTTAAATAACTTCTCTAAGCTTATTCTCGTACTTGGGAAAACAGGCACCACAAAAAATAATTCCAAGACAAACTTCGTCAAAAAATTCAACGCTAACAACGCGTTGGCTAGAGCGTGAGGATACAAATGACTACAACAGCACAAGTATTCCTTTACGGGGAATTCGTGGGCTCTCTGCATAAAGAGGCCCACGCATACTCGTTTCAATACCAACAAAACTATCATGGGCAACCACTCTCATTGAGCTTACCTGTGAGCGAGTCGCCTTACACTCTCCCCCATTTACACCCGTTTTTTGCAAGCCTGGTCGCCGAAGGCTGGCTTAAAAATAAAATGTGTCGTTCACAGCACATAGCTCATGACGACCTTTTCACGTTGCTCATAAACAATGGTGATGACTTGATTGGTGCAGTAAAAATCACAAGGGGATAGAGATGAAACAACATTTTTCGTACCAAAGTTATGAACATAGCATTGGTCAATTTTTGCCATTTAGTGCCAGGCAGTTTGAACAAGAACTCACCTTGCACTATCGCGGACGGTGTATTTCTGGCGCGCAACCTAAATTGACGATGCAGTTGGCTCTGGATCATCACACAACAGAGAGTTGTGACTGCATTGTAAAACCCTCAACGAGTGAACTTCCTTTCCTAGCGGAAAATGAGTTCACAACCATGTGTATCATGCAGGAGCTGGGGTTTGATGTTCCTAGTTTTTGGCTCGCAAATTTTATTCCGGAATCAAAGAGTCCCATTGAACGAGCCTTTGTTATAAAGCGCTTTGATCGAGACAATAATGGCTATCCCATCCACCAAGAGCAGCTCGACGCCGCAATGAATGCCACTTGTAAATACGGTGAGATTAACCCCGACACCGAGCATTCATACATTAGCTACGAACGAGTATTCAGCTTCTTGAAACAGCATTTAATCACTAGCCTCGCATTGGAAGATGAGTTTTATAAACGAGTGATCACTGCCTATTTACTGGGCAATTGTGACCTGCACCTTCGAAATATCGCCATCATCTATGACGATTGTGGGCAGATGAAACTGGCACCGGTTTACGACTATGTCGCCGTATCCGCCTATCCATTTATTATGGAGCAGTCCATGGCATTGCCATTACGCCTATTTGAAGAAGGAAATCAGAATGTTTGTTCCGGCTTTACGCAGCACGGCGTTTACACTGGTCGAGATTTCATTGATTTTGGCTGTGCTATAGGGCTAAGTGAAGAGACTGCGACCCACTATCTTGATGATTTATTTCGACACGTTCCACGCATCATTGAGCAGTATCGATGCAGTTTATTGCCCGATCATCAAATTAAGAGCATAGAGAAATGGATTAATACCGTTGCGTATCACTTTATCGAGTATCGATAGAACACATTTTTAACGTATCGACATAATGCAATGCTGCCTAAATATGCTCGAAGAGCGCTTCGCAAATTGTAAAGCGGCGTCGATACGGGCACTATAACGACTCTATTGATATTTTAGCCTTGAGTGATCATCGATGAAGACCCTATACATTGCTGCTGCATGTTTGCACTTGGTGTCGCGTTTCGTATTTGCTCAGCAACCCATGGCATTTCCAAACTCAACATTCAGCTGCGAGAACACGCTTAAATATCATATCTATTTTGCCGGTATAAAAACCGGTTGGTTAACTCGTAAAGAGGCGTGGAGTGAGACTGGTGGGTCGATATCCTCTAACAGCTACGCTGGAATACTTGGTATAGGTACGCGTTTTGAGCAGCACGCTAGTTTTGTTTGGGATGAGCAAAAAGGATTCGTCACTACCGAGTTTACTCAGGATGTCTCTGGTTTTAAGAACCGCGAAATGACTGTCGACATTGCAGAAGGCGGTCATCAATCGGTCATGCTAGTGAATCAAAAAGAAATGCAGTTTACCAACCCTGATAGACCAATCTTAGACGTTGACACCATATCGGCGCAACTTCGCTACATGTTATTGCAAGGTGTTGAACAGTTTCAATTAACTCGACAAGCGTCAGATATGCTAGAGCACTACCATTACTTTGTCGAACAACAACAGACAAAGAACTATTCAAAATGGGGCGAACTGAAGGTTATACCCATTAAGCAAAAAGGGGCAGACGAAGTCACGATGTGGTTTGCGCCCAGTATGGATTATCAACTGGTTGATGCAAAATACCATTCCATGCTGTTACCAGGGTCAATGAAGTTAGTCGACAGAGTTAAGACTTGCGACTAAATACGCCCTCTAAGACGAGAGCACCATTTTCAACACACCTTTCACAGGTTTATACTAGCAACGCGATTTCAAAAGTGTTTATGCATGCACTGCAAGGAGACTGAGTGTCACAATTACTGTCGAGCATTCCCATTACCGAGCTAAAGGGCGTTGGGGCCAAAGTAGCAGAGAAACTGGCAAAAATTGATATTGTGACCTGCCAAGACGCACTGTTTCACTTACCCTATCGCTATGAAGATCGAACCACTGTTTACCCTGTTCGCGCGCTTCATGCTGGTTTATGGTGCGCAGTGCTTGGCGAAGTAAAAGCCGTAGACACCGTTTTCGCACGCCGAAAGATGTTAACCGTTAAAATCAGCGATGGCTTTGGCAGTGTAACCTTGCGCTTTTTCAACTTCACTGCGGGAATGAAAAACCAATTTAGTGAAGGTAGATGGGTGCACGCCTATGGAGAAATCAAGCGTGGGCAGTATGGGTTTGAGATTGTTCATCCCGAGTTTAGCTTTCAGGCAGACAACCAAGCGCCAACCGCTAAAGTCGAGAGCTCATTAACGCCTGTCTATCCGACTACGGATGGACTCAAGCAGCTCACCTTGCGCGCTATTACCGAACAAGCTCTGTCACTGCTCGATTCAATGGCGGTTCAAGACCTATTACCAGACAATCTGTATCCGCAGCAGATAAGCATTAAGCAAGCCCTGCATACCCTTCACAGGCCGCCACCAGACACTGATCTTGCGCTGTTTGAAAAAGGACAACACCCCGCTCAATTGCGATTGATCATCGAAGAGTTATTAGCGCAGAACCTGTCTATGTTACTTGTCAAAGCACAAGGGCATCAGCATGCCGCATGGCACATTGCCACATCAACTTCATTAAAGCCGCAACTGCTCGCCAATTTGCCTTTTTCACCCACCAATGCACAAAGCCGAGTCGTCAGCGAGATAGAAAGCGACCTAAGACAATCACACCCAATGATGAGGTTAGTACAAGGTGACGTTGGCTCGGGGAAAACCTTAGTTGCTGCATTAAGCGCGCTCAATGCTATCGAGCAAGGCTATCAAGTGGCACTAATGGCCCCAACAGAGCTTCTCGCGGAGCAGCACGCAATTAACTTTGAGCAATGGTTATCACCACTTGGGATCCAAGTTGCGTGGTTAGCGGGTAAAGTGACCGGTAAAGCCAAACAGCTAGAAATAGAGCGTGTTGCCAGCGGCGAAGCCAAAATGGTGGTGGGCACACATGCGATCTTCCAAGAGGCCGTGAGCTTTGAAAAACTAGCGCTGGTGATCATTGATGAGCAGCACCGATTTGGGGTTCATCAACGTTTAGAGCTAAGAAATAAAGGCCACCAGCAAGGCGTCTACCCGCACCAGTTGATCATGACCGCAACACCGATTCCAAGAACGCTCGCCATGACCGCTTACGCTGACCTAGAAACGTCCGTCATTGATGAACTGCCACCAGGTAGAACACCCATCCAAACCGTAGTGATCCCTGACTCCAAAAGACGCGACATTATCGAGCGCATCCGAAATGCATGCCTAAGTGAAGGCAAGCAGGCTTATTGGGTGTGCACATTGATTGACGAATCGGAAGTGTTGGAAGCACAAGCAGCCGAAATTACCGCAGAAGAGCTAAAACTGCTTCTTCCCGAGCTCAACATTGGGCTGGTTCACGGCCGGATGAAGCCCAAAGAGAAGCAAGCGATCATGCAGCAGTTTAAAGACAACCAGTTGCATCTTCTGGTCGCAACCACCGTCATAGAAGTCGGCGTGGATGTGCCTAACGCCAGTTTAATGGTGATTGAAAACCCTGAACGTTTAGGGCTTGCTCAGCTTCACCAATTACGTGGCCGCGTAGGGCGCGGACAAGTCGCTAGTCACTGCGTACTGCTCTATCATCCGCCGCTGTCTAAAACGGCTCAAAAACGCTTAGGCGTGCTTCGCGAAAGCAACGATGGGTTTGTGATCGCACAAAAAGATTTAGAAATCCGCGGTCCGGGCGAACTACTCGGCACCAAACAAACCGGCATTGCCGACCTAAAAATAGCCGATCTCATGAGAGACCAAGCACTGATCCCTTTAGTCCAAAGACTCGCCCAACAACTCCACACACACCACCGCCCACAATGCGACAAAATCATTGAACGGTGGATGCCAAGAAGAGAAAACTACACCAACGCCTAACTAATGGGGTCAGAGTCAATTGACTCTGACCCCAACTCTTCAAATATAGCTTGATAAGCTTCTAAACGACTCTGCTTATCTTTGCCTATTGCCTCATACAGAGGGTGAGGTGTGATTAAGTTTGAGGGTTTTCCAAGTGCATTCGTGTGGTAACTGCTCCACTTATAATCGACTGGCTTGGGCACCATTTCAGCGCGTACTGGGTTCATCTCAATATAATGTGAAACCACCCATAAATAGTGCTGAGTATCTACAGCGGATGCTTTAAATCGCCCTTCCCACAAGGTTCCAGTACGTTCGTGTTTACGGTTGAAGTAAAGCACATACGCGCGACCAAGAGACTGCATCATTTTCGATATCCCATCTTGGCTATGAGGGGTACATAAAATATGTACATGGTTAGACATTAATACCCATGCATGAATATGGACCTGATATTTAAGAGCGTACTTGTTCAACCAAGAGAGATAAGCATGTCTATCAAAGTCATCAACAAAGCAAGCTTGACGATTGTTACCTCGCTGAATCACATGTTGAGCCATTCCTTGTGGCATGTTCCGCAATTGTCTAGCCATGTCCTGTCTCGCCGCTATTTTAACAATGCAAAACACTACAGCATGTTTGGATAAATCATAGCGCTGGCAAACGAATGATCTTCGAGGCAAACCTCATTTTTGGATGAAAGAAAAGGGGTCAGAGTCGATCGACTCTGACCCCATGCATGCCAAGCATGGAACTTGTTTGGACTAATCATGAAGCAAGTAAACGAATTACCTTCGAGACAAACCTCAATTTTAGACAAAAAAAAGGGGTCAGAGTCAATTGACTCTGACCCCAAGTTTTAAGCTTACTTATACTTCAGAGCAGCCCCATTCTGGGAAGTGCTTACGAACGTAGGCGTTTAGTTCTTTCTCTGCAGCGCTGTATTCACGCGAGTTTTGTTCTTCCTCGCCAGCGATACTAGAAACCATGCCAGCGCCGACCGTGACGTTGGTATGGCGATCAATAACTATAAATGACCCTGTTTCGGGTAGATTGTCGTAGTGATCAACCGCGATTTTGTCCGTCAAAGTAATGTCTGAAAGAGCAATTTCATTGAGATCAAGTGACTCCGAATTTTCAGCATGTTGATTCAACGTGTTGACATCGATTTTGTGGTCTAGATTGACCACCTTGCCAGTACAAGACTTAGTACCAAACTTAAAGATATATTCTTTATGCGTGCGGAGTGGGTTTTCGTCCATCCAAACCACATGACCTTTTAGCTTATTGCTAACCGCCGGTTCGTGGCCGGTATGAACCAGCATATCACCACGAGATATGTCAATTTCATCTTCTAGCGTTAATGTGATTGCTTGGCCTGGTTGAGCGCTGGTGAGCTCTTCATCGAAGGTATAAATAGACTTAATGCGCGAGCTTTTTCCCGAGGGCAAGGCTGTGACTTCATCACCAATTTGAACAACCCCTGAGGCCAAGGTGCCACAAAAACCGCGAAAGTCTAAGTTTGGTCGATTCACATATTGAACAGGAAAACGCATGCTCGACAAGTTTTTGTCTTGCCCAATTTTCACGGTTTCCAGTAGCTTCATTAACGTTGCACCTGGGTACCAATCCATGTTTTCGCTCGGAGTAACCACGTTGTCGCCTTTAAGCGCCGAAATGGGTACGAATCGAATGTCGTCAATGTTGAAGCTTTTTGCCATCTCTCGATAATCGGCTTTAATGCTTCTATAGACCTCTTGGCTGTAATCCATCAAGTCCATCTTATTGATAGCCACAATGATGTGCTTAATACCCAGTAGGCTACAAATATAGCTGTGGCGACGAGTTTGAGTTTGAATGCCATGACGCGCGTCGACCATGACAATAGCCAGATCACAGGTCGATGCCCCGGTCACCATGTTTCGAGTGTATTGTTCATGCCCAGGAGTATCGGCAATAATAAACTTACGCTTATCGGTAGAAAAGTAACGGTAGGCCACATCAATAGTAATGCCTTGCTCACGCTCAGACTGCAACCCATCCACCAGCAGGGCTAAATCAAAATCACCATCAGTAGTATTAAACTTTTGCGAATCTTTCTCGATAGCTGCCATTTGGTCTTCATAAATCAACTTGCTATCGAAAAGTAGTCGACCGATCAGCGTCGACTTACCATCATCGACATTACCGCAAGTAAGAAAACGAAGGAGATCTTTGTTTTCATGGACTTTTAAATACGCTTCGATATCCGTAGCGATCAATTCAGAGGAGTGAGACATATCGATATCCTTTTCTTAGAAGGCCTTTGGCCTTCCTTTATCTAATTCACTGATAGAAACGGGTTAGCGCTTCAATAAATTCATTTTTCTTTGCTATAGGCAACTGATTAATCCCAGCCGCTGCTTTTCGGCCGCCACCGGTGGCAAAAGCGGAACACACCTCATCAGCCCCAACTCGGTTATTGATAGGAGCACGGACACTTACCGTATAATCCTCACCGCTCTGATTAAGTGTCATTACTGCGTGCGCAGTTCCAGGGGATTGATTAGCTAGATCATTCCCAAAAACCCCACTAATTCGGCGCGCCCATGCTTCGCAAGGTAGTTCAAATACAGTTGCCGCTTCGCTAGTGACGATTGGCGTCAACTCTTGCGTGTTCTTAGTATCCTCTCCAAACCCTTTTCGCAGCACGTAAAAAGCAGAGGCTGGATCGTCTCGAAGTTTAAGCGGACAGTCATAGTTCAAGAGCAATTGGTAAAGCTCACTTGGTGGAAAATGTAAATCCTCAATCGAGGCGCCATAGCCGTTGTAATTTAAAAGCGTTCCCAGTTCTTTCAAAAACTCCGTATCGCTTTGGGGTAGCTTAAGTTCGTTCGCTAAGTCGTATGCTCGAGCAAACATGTTGTCACCAAATGCACCCACTACCGCCCATTTTGCAAAAGCACCATGAAGATGAGTATTCACCAACAAGCTAGTACAGGTATTAGGTTCAACATCAATTAGCGCCGTCAACCTACCGTTACTTGGGATCTCACCGTGTCGGTGATGGTCGCAGTAAAAAACGGGCACATCACTGTCTAAGAGTGAATGTAAGGCCGTTAAGTTTTTCTCCATTGAGATGTCGAGAACCGTCACACTGCTTACATCTTCGAGTTCAGTAACTTGCTGTAACAGTTGAATGTCCCGCTTAATTCCCGTTATTAACGTGGCCTTTTTCGCAGTCGCCAGGCGCAGTTGCAATAGCGCACAAATTCCGTCGGCATCACCATTAAACACATCGACATGCATTAGGCGTCACCTTCTGCTTGTAATGTTAAGTACCCTAAACGCTCCAGCTCCTCCACCACGAAGTTGGCGCACTGTTCAATAGTCCGCCCCTCTGTAAGCAAGTGGATTTCTGGGTTGACGGGCACTTCATAGGCCGAGTCAATACCCGTAAAATGTTTGATCTCGCCTGCACGCGCTTTTTTGTACAACCCTTTAGGGTCTCGCTCTTCACACACAGATAAAGGTGTATCAACAAACACTTCTAAAAACTGGCCTTTATCAACTAACTTACGCGCTTGGTCTCGGTCGGATACAAAAGGTGAAATAAAGGCAGTAAGTACTAACGTACCTGAGTCGACAAACAGTTTTGCGACTTCACCAATACGTCGAATATTCTCCACTCGATCAGCATCACCAAAGCCTAGGTCTTTGTTAAGCCCGTGTCGCACGTTATCTCCATCGAGCAAATAACTATGTTTTCCTAGGCTAAGCAATTTACTTTCAACAGCGTTCGCTACGGTCGATTTACCCGAGCCACTAAGCCCGGTAAACCATAAAATCGCCGGTTTTTGTTCTTTCAGACCAACGCGATCTTGATGGGTCACAGTACTATTGTGCCAAACCACATCATCACTCACAGAGTCATTATCTTTTTTCAGATAGGGAGAATTCATAATAAAAACACGCAATAGCTAGATCTAACAAACAATGAAGGCCAAAACTCACTCGCAGGCGAGCCGTCCTCGCCTACTCGCCCCTAAAAGTACCCTTCCCGCTTCTTCTTCTCCATAGAGCCCGAAGAGTCGTGGTCAATTGCACGCCCTTGTCTTTCGGACGTTGTTGTCAGTAGCATTTCTTGAATTATCTCGGGAAGTGTCGTCGCTTCAGACTCCACCGCCCCTGTTAACGGGTAGCAACCAAGAGTTCTAAAACGCACCATCTTGTCTTGGATCTCTTCGCCTTCTTTCAACACCATGCGCTCATCGTCTTTCATGATCAGCATGCCATCACGCTCAATCACTGGACGAGGTGCAGACAGGTATAAGTCTGGGATTTCGATGCTTTCTAGATAAATGTATTGCCAAATATCTAACTCAGTCCAATTGGATAGCGGGAATACACGAATGGATTCACCTTTGTTTACTTTGCCGTTATACACATTCCACAGTTCTGGGCGTTGATTCTTAGGATCCCAGCGATGATGCTCGTCTCGGAACGAATACACACGCTCTTTGGCTCTAGACTTTTCTTCATCACGTCTCGCGCCACCAAAGGCTGCGTCAAACCCATGTTTGTCCAATGCTTGCTTTAACGCTTGAGTCTTCATCACATCTGTGTGGTAAGAGCTACCGTGAGTAAATGGCCCTACACCGGCTTCGATGCCTTCACGGTTTTGGTGCACAATGAGCTTCATACCCACTTTTTTAGCCATATAGTCACGAAAGCGGATCATCTCTTTGAATTTCCAGGTGGTATCGACGTGCATCAGCGGAAACGGTGGCGCTGCAGGCGCAAACGCTTTTTGAGCCAAATGCAACATCACTGACGAGTCTTTACCCACAGAGTAAAGCATAACGGGGTTATCAAACTCAGCCGCGACCTCACGCATTATGTGAATCGATTCGGCCTCGAGTTGCTTAAGGTGAGTCATACGTTGAGCAGATATTTTCATTCCGTTGTCCTATAGTTCTGATCCGATTCCATCGAATTTCAGAGATGCAAAATTAACCTTCTGACTACTAGCTTAATCAATTGCAGAGTGTGAAGAAAGTCTCATTACCGAGCATTTTGTTATATGTTATAAAAGGAAAGTTCTTAGACGTGGGCATTCTAAAAACGCTCAAACTACCCCTTCTAGTAACAGCGTAGCACTGGACGTAAACCTAGTCTGTCGCAGTAAAAAGGCACGCTATCAATTACCCAAAAACATTAAAAATAAACCAATGTCACTCCAACTACGGATACCACTCCATAGGTAAGAGCCAGGGGTATGCCGACCTTCGCAAAGTCCTTCAACGAATATTGCCCCGCATTAAACACCATCAAATTGGTCTGATAGCCGTACGGACTGATAAAACTAGCGCTGGCACCAAACGCCACCACCATGATAAAAGGCATAGGATCGACCCCTAAGGCTTCAGCAACGCCCAGAGCGATAGGTAACAACAGGGCCGCTGCAGCATTATTAGTGACGAGTTCAGTCAGCAGCCACGTCACCATATAGATTAAGACGAGCAGCAGTAACGGGCTTGCATACGAGCCTAAAGATACAATCCAGCTTTTAAGTAATGCCGTGCCACCACTATTTTCCAACGCAACAGAAAATGCTATAGCCGACGAAATGATCAGCCATATCTGAACCGGCAAGCGCTGCAGAACTTCATTAGGCGTCAGCGTTCGGCTAAAAAGCAGAGTAGCAAAAAGGACAAATAACCCATCAAACAGGGATACCCATCCCAACGCAGCTCCTGCAAGAGCGGATAAAAAACCCAGCACGGCCAAGTGCTCTTGCCAAGGGTGTAAGGTGCGTTCTGTTTCAACTCCCGATAACAAAAAAAAGTTTTTGGTGAGGTTTCGTCGAGCATGATAATCCTCGCCCGCAGCCAAAATCAGAAAATCACCAGGCTTTATCTTGGCATCTCCCAGCTTCCCCGACACCCTTTTACCATCTCGTTTTATGGCTACAACGGCTGCATCAAACAGCGCCCTAAATCCCACAGACTTAAGGGTTCGTCCAACCAGTCGACTGTCTGGTCGCACAATGACTTCCGATAAATTTTGCAGCGGTAAGCCATTTTCGGATGCAAACGTCGACAGGCCACTAAATTGATTAAGCAAAGTCACTTTTTTTATATCGCCACTAAACAACAGCCGATCACCGGCCAGCACTATTTCACTAGGAGCAACTGGCGTGATCAATTGATTGTCTCGGACAATTTCCACCAAGAACAGTGATTCGAGGTTTCTGAGGCCATTTTGCTCAATGGATTTCCCAACGAGCTGAGAGTCTGAACCGACTTGAGCATCAATAAAGTAATCGCTCACCGCTCGCTGAGGTTTGGTATTAGAGGGTAGCCATCGAGATACCACAACCAACACTGCGCCACAGGACACCACTAATGCAGCCCCTACTTTGCTAAATTCAAAAAAAGACAATGGAGGATAACCCGCCTTAATCACCATAGAATTGACAATCAAGTTGGTCGACGTTCCCACCAAAGTAAGCGTCCCACCTAAAATAGCGGCATAGGAAAGTGGCAGTAATAGCTTACTCGCCGGATGATGAGGGTTATTTCGAATGGGCGACAGCATGGTCGAAACCACTGCTGTGTTATTTAGAAAGGCCGAAAAAAGAGTACTGAACACAAATAAGTTGCCCCAAGTACGTGCGTAATTAGCGCTAATTACGCTCTTGGCGACTTCCCGTAGCAACCATGTTTTTTCCAACGCAAGAGAGCACACTAAGATCAGTACCAAAGACAATACGCTAGTACCCGTTGCACTATCGACTAATTGCTCAGTACTAATCAGCCTAAGAAGCACCAACGACACCATCAGTACGCCAAATACTTTCTCGGGTTTATTTGGAAATCGAATCAGTCCGACAATGGTCAAAAAAAACAGACCAAATACCCCATACGGGCCCAACATATCCATGTATTGTGTGCTCACTCCATGAGGTCAAATGGTACATTTTGCTCAATGACTCTGTCTCAAGCATACCAGCCTAAAAGTTGAAACCTGGTTTAAATACCGAGACATAGTAGCCTTTTTAGTGAACCCAGAAGTAATAACTACTTTATCTAACTTATGCGTTATTCCAATCGATGATGAATACTTCTCATTACTAAGGCGATTCAATTGATGTTTCGTGTATCGTTTTATTCATAGCTAACCCTCCGCTTCTATTTAAAAATAGTAAGCTAATGTCAACAGCGAAAACCCACACAAATGATGCCGTAGAATCAATTTTACATTTCCGCTATAATGCCGCTATGCAAATGGGTGGGTAATAAACATCAAAATATTAATATAAGTTTAACTCATTGGTACCCAATAATTTAATCAACGTACAGTAGCGAATTTAACCAAGACCATGAATCAGTTAGCCTCCCTTGCCGAGCTAGGCTTTATCTTCATTTTCTCATTAACTAATCTATTTTTTTTGAGAAAAGTAGCCCGCAAAATCAACCTGGTAGACAAACCTAATGCTCGAAAGCTTCATGAGGGAACCGTACCTCTTGTTGGCGGGTTATCGATATGTCTATCCATTTTATTCTTTTTGTTAACCATCGCACCACTCACCTCCCAAGTTCTCATTTACACCGCATCGATTATTTTGCTTGTTACCGTTGGTGTAATAGATGACAAATACGATATAAGTTTCAAAATCCGCTTTTTAGTCCAAGGCGTCTTATCTATAGTGATGATGACCATGGCTAACTTGGATCTGCACACAATTGGCAATATTTTGGGTACCGGTGACATAGTCCTTGGCCCCTTTAGCTATATTGTTACAGTCATTGCAGTCATAGGTGCTATTAACGCATTCAACATGGTGGATGGAATAGACGGGTTACTTGGCGGCCTATCTATTGTGACCTTTTCGGGCTTGGGCGTATTAATGCTCATGTACGGTTTTACAGACATCGCGTATTTTTGTTTGGTTATTATCGTTGCCATTGTTCCCTACATATTATTTAACCTCGGTCTGCTTGGACGACAACACAAAGTGTTTATGGGCGACGCTGGCAGCATGTTAATCGGTTTTACCGTAATTTGGATGCTATTGATGGCCACTCAAGAGCCTTCTTCCGAAATGCGCCCAGTCACAGCACTATGGTTAATCGCTATCCCACTTATGGATATGGCTGCCATTATGATCCGACGTATTCGTCGTGGAGACTCCCCCTTTAAACCAGATAGAGAGCATTTACATCACATTTGCCAACGACTTGGACTTTCGTCGCGCCAAACTCTAGCAGCCATTTCTTTGGCGGCTGCTTGCTTAGCTGGAATTGGCATTGTGGGCGAACTACTCAATGTTCCTGAGTATCTAATGCTGATCGGGTTTGTTGTTTTGTTTTTGCTGTATTTGTATGCTCTTACCCACATCTGGGTGTTGACCAGCAAATTTCGTCGAGGCCAAGCGAACCAGCAAGCAAACCAGCAAGCAGCAATTGATAACAATTAGAGGCAATATGTACTCTCTTGGATGGGTGGTTCCTATAGTTGATTAGACTAAAACTATAGTCCCCCTTCCGTCGCAGACTATGCCCAAACCACATTTGTGGTGACTCTCGAGAGAGTGAATAACCTCTAACAGTATACCTCACCAACTAGTCTAGCTTCGCTAGGACATTTACCCTTCCCCTAATAACAGTTAGCCAGCTAACGCTAAAAACACCCATTACTTTCTCGCCTAAACAACATTTCGTCAGCGTTAAACAATTCTAGCTTTTCTTAGTTCCGCATTTCATTTAGACACTTGCAACCTGTTTCATTTTTTGTTTAGCACTCACAATGGGAATAAAGCCTTATACTGTTCGTTTGGTTAAGAGCATTCACCTTGGCTTCAATTGCATGTGACGCACAGCAAGCCTAAAACTATCGCGATAGAAACCCAACTCAGGTATAATATCGGCTGTTTTGTTTTGATAAATAGTCTTATCAAACTCATTAATTTTGCTTTTAACTCGAACGTTAGTTCGAAGCTAAAGAGTCTGATAAATCAGAGTAACTTTATGAAAATATTAGTCAGTGGTGGCGCGGGTTTTATCGGAAGCGCAGTAATCCGTCATATACTGCGCGAATCAAATGACTTTATTGTGAATGTCGATGCCTTGACCTATGCCGGGAATTTAGAATCCCTCCCTAATGCAGAGGGAAATGAACGGTATTCTTTTGAGCATGTTAATATTTGCGACTTTGCTGCGTTAGAAAAAGTATTGAAAGAGCATCAACCCGATGCTGTTATGCACTTGGCTGCTGAGTCACACGTGGATCGTTCTATAGATGGTCCAGCCGATTTCATTCAAACCAATTTAGTTGGCACCTTCAATATGCTTGAAGTGTCTCGTCAGTATTGGAAAAAATTGTCTGCAGAAAAGCAAGCGTCGTTTCGATTCCACCATATTTCTACTGATGAAGTTTACGGTGATTTGGAAGGTACCAACGAGCTTTTTACCGAACACACTGCGTATGAGCCAAGCAGCCCCTATTCTGCCAGTAAGGCTGGCTCGGATCACTTAGTTAGAGCTTGGGGTAGAACTTACGGATTTCCGGTATTAGTAACCAATTGTTCTAATAACTATGGCCCTTATCACTTTCCTGAAAAGCTTATCCCTCTGGTCATTCTTAATGCCATTGAAGGTAAGCCTCTTCCAGTTTATGGCAGTGGCTTGCAAGTAAGAGATTGGCTCTATGTTGAGGACCATGCACGCGCACTTTGCAAAGTTTTGGCCGATGGCGAAATTGGCGAAACTTACAATATTGGTGGCCACAATGAGAAAGCCAATATTGATGTTGTAAGGGCAATCTGTCAGCTACTTGAGGAGCTAGTACCAAATAAGCCTTCTGGTGTAGAACGATATGAGGATTTAATTACTTTTGTCTCCGATCGACCAGGACACGACGTAAGGTACGCTATCGACGCGTCCAAAATTGAACGAAACCTCGGCTGGGTACCAAAAGAAACATTTGAGTCTGGGCTTCGCAAAACCGTCCAATGGTATTTAAGCAATGAAGTATGGTGGAAGCGAGTACTTGATGGATCTTATAACCGAGAACGCTTAGGTCAATAGCGGCTTGCAAGAGTGCGTGAATCTATTTATTGGGCTTAAACCTAAGTGCGGACCATCAACTTCGAAAGGTATTAATTAATGAAAGGTATTATTTTAGCGGGCGGTTCAGGTACTCGTCTCTACCCCATTACTAGAGGAATATCTAAACAGTTATTGCCCGTTTATGATAAACCAATGATTTACTATCCCTTATCCGTGTTGATGCTTGCCGGGATAAAAGACATTTTATTAATCACAACACCCGAAGATAAAAACGGATTTGTTCGTCTGCTTGGCGATGGCTCTCAGTTTGGAATCAATTTGGAATACGCCGAGCAACCGACACCCGATGGACTCGCACAAGCATTTATTATTGGTGAACAATTCATCGGTAAGGAATCCGTTTGCTTAGTGCTGGGTGATAACATTTTTTACGGTCAAGGCTTTAGTCCCATTTTGCAACGTGCAGCACAGCGACCCAATGGAGCGACCGTGTTTGGATATCAAGTTAAGGACCCAGAACGCTTTGGTGTGGTTGAATTTGACGACAACATGAAAGCAAAATCAATTGAAGAGAAACCCGTTATACCAAAATCTAACTATGCCGTTACAGGTCTTTACTTTTATGACAATCAAGTCGTAGAGTTGGCCAAAAAAGTCAAACCATCGCATCGTGGAGAGTTAGAAATTACGTCTTTGAATGACATGTACCTTCAAAATGATGAGCTAAATGTTGAGTTGCTCGGGCGTGGATTCGCATGGCTAGATACCGGTACACATGCTAGCCTTCATCAAGCTTCATCATTTGTAGAGACCATAGAAAACGTGCAAGGTCTCAAAGTGGCTTGCTTAGAAGAAATTGCATGGAGACAAGGTTGGCTAAATAATTCACAACTGCGAGAAGCAGGCAATAGCCTTAAAAAAAACGATTACGGCCAATACCTATTAGGCTTGCTGGAGGGATAAATGCAACAACTAATCAATTTAATTGATTTTACTATCATGGGCGATGATAGAGGTAGCCTCATCGCAATAGAGGCAAATAAGAATATTCCTTTTGAGGTGAAGCGTGTCTATTACATTTTTGATACTCAATCAGGAGTCTCAAGAGGGTTTCATGCACACTATAATTTAGAACAACTGGCCATTTGCTTAAAAGGGAGTGTGACGTTTATCATTGATGACGGAACAAACAAAGAACAAGTTGTTTTAGATTCACCCAACGTTGGCCTTCACATAAAAGGCCTTAAGTGGCGGGAGATGCATGATTTTTCTGAAGATTGTATTTTGATGGTTATTGCAAGTGATCTATATGATGAAGCAGACTACATACGCGACTACGATGAGTTTGTTAAGATCGCGGAGGCACAATGATTCATACTCTTAGTGATGTGCAAAGTAAGAATATTGGAAAAGGCACTACTATTTGGCAATTTTCGGTCGTCCTTCCGGGTGCCAAAATAGGTGAAAATTGCAATGTTTGCGCTCATACACTTATTGAGAATGATGTAGAAATTGGTCATAGGGTCACCATTAAATCTGGCGTGTACCTTTGGGATGGTACTGTTATTGAGGACGACGTATTTATTGGGCCTAGTGTGACATTTACCAACGATAAGTTTCCTCGCTCAAAAGTATACCCTGATTCATTTCCCAAAATCGTCATTAAAAAAGGGGCATCAATTGGTGCAAATGCGACCATATTGCCTGGGTTAACCATTGGTGAAAACGCAATGGTTGGTGCTGGCTCAGTGGTGCTTGCTGATGTCCCAGCTAATGCCGTCGTAGCAGGAAACCCGTCAAAAGTAATTCGATATATCGAGAAATAAAATGCCTAAATTTTTAGATCTAAAGTCCATAAACGCTCAATACCGCCAAGAGCTTATTGATGCATGCACACGAGTAATCGACTCGGGGTGGTATATCATGGGCACAGAACTAACTCAGTTTGAACAAGAGTTTGCCGCATTTTGTGGGACAAAGCATGCCATTGGCGTTGCCAACGGTCTTGATGCATTAACTTTAGTTTTACGTGCTTGGAAAGAGTTAGGGTTCATTGAGAGTGGTGACGAGGTCATCGTTCCTGCCAACACCTATATCGCATCATTGCTCGCCATTACAGAAAACGAATTAACCCCGGTTTTAGTTGAACCTGATGAGCACAGTTACAATTTACGTGGTACCACTGTCGAAGCCGCCATTACCTCAAAGACTAAAGTGATTTTACCTGTACACTTGTACGGTTTAATCTCCCCAATGGATGAACTGTGTACCATTGCGAAAAAGCACAACTTGTTGGTATTAGAAGACTGCGCTCAGGCTCATGGTGCTAGCATTAATGGTAAAAAGGCAGGTTCGTGGGGCAACGCCAGTGGATTCAGCTTCTACCCAGGCAAAAATTTAGGTGCTCTTGGCGACGGTGGTGCAATTACCACTGACGATGACCAACTTGCCGAGGTATTAATGGCACTACGTAATTATGGGTCGGTGCAAAAGTATGAAAATGAATACAAAGGTGTTAACTCCAGACTTGATGAGATTCAAGCAGCAATGTTGCGCACAAAGCTTAACCACTTAGCTAGTGACACACACAAGCGCCAACACATTGCACAACGCTATTCCAACGAAATCGACAATCATCTTGTAGCGTTACCAAAGTGGTCAAACAACGAACATCATGTATTCCATCTTTTTGTTGTAAGAGTAAAAGATAGAGCACACTTTATGCAATTTCTGTTAAGCCATGATGTCCAGGTCTCTATTCATTACCCAATTCCGCCTCACAAACAAAAAGCCTATCAGGAGTTTGGCCACCAAAGCTTGCCTTTGACAGAAACGATTCACGCAGAAATTGTCAGCTTGCCAATAGACCCAACTTTGTCAGAAAGTGACGTTACAGACATCATCAATCTAATCAACGGTTATCAGCAATGCTAAGGCTAATACGCGAACTTTTTTCGCTCTTAACACCTAGCCAAAGAAAGAAATTTTATCTTCTTCAGGTATTAGTGATCGCAATGGCGTTACTTGAAGTGGTAGGCATAGCATCCATTGGCCCTTTTATGGCGTTAGTGGGTGACATTTCGCTGATTGAAAAAAACAGCGTTTTGGCCTCATTGTATGCATATACTCAATCTGAAAGTCCGTACGATTTTCTGTTTTTGGTTGGTATAGGAGTGTTAGTCGCGCTGGGGCTTGCTTCCATTGTATCTATGGTAACAACATGGTTACTGTCCATATTTGCGTTTAAAATTGGTACCGAAATCTCTGACCGCTTATATCGCCATTACTTAAAACAAGACTGGCTATTTCACTCTAGCGGAAGCAGTGCGCAACTAATTAAACAGGTATCTACCGAATCAATCAGGATTACTAGTCAGGTCATATTGCCACTTATACAGATGAATGCACGTGTTGTACTTGCCATCTGTATCGTGATAGTTATTTTCGCCTACAACCCTGCAGTTGCCTTTTCTGGGTTTTTAATCTTCTTCTTAGCCTACGTTGGGCTTTATCGCACCATTAAAGCGCGCCTGAAGAAAAACGGAGAAGATATATCGGACAATTCAGTACTTCGCTTTCGCCTAATGAACGAGGGGTTTGGCGGTATCCGAGACGTACTATTGTTAAATCGAAGTAGAAACTTTATTAAACACTTCGAAGAGAGCGGCGTGACTTTTGCTGAAGCTAATGGACAAAACAACGCGTTAAGTATTGCTCCTAGATATCTTATGGAGTTTATTGCCTTTGGTGCAATGATTGGATTGATTTTGGTCCTACTTAAAACTCATGATGGAGACTTAAGCGCGATATTACCGCTCTTAGCAGTTTACGCGTTGGCAGGACTCAAATTATTGCCCGCTGTACAACAGATTTATGCGAGTATAGCCCTAATTAAGGGTAATATCGCGGCATTTGAAGAAATTAGACCTGAACTAATAGCATCAAAACAGAGTGAAAAAGCAACAACATCGACGCCAATGACTAATGAGGAGCAACGACTTGAGCCTAAAGAAAGTATCTCGCTCCAGCAAGTAGACTTTTCATACCCAAATAAGAGCACACTCGCGCTGTCTAAGCTCAATATGACTTTTCCTGTAAACCAGACCGTCGGTATCGTTGGCTCTTCGGGCTCAGGTAAATCGACTGCAATAGATATTCTGCTTGGCTTAATTCATCCCGACAATGGAAAACTACTCGTCGACAACCAACATGTAGACCAAAATAACATGCGCACATGGCAAAATGTTATTGGTTATGTTCCCCAGACGATATTCTTAAGCGAAGGTTCTATAGCCGAGAACGTTGCATTTGGGCTACTGGATAGTGAAATAGACTATGACCGAGTGAATTACGCGTTAAAACTATCCAGACTAGAAGAGTTTGTTTCCCAACTACCCAATGGTGTCAAAACTAAGGTCGGGGAAAGAGGCGTACAACTATCAGGCGGCCAGCGTCAAAGAATCGGCATAGCGAGGTCGTTGTATCAAAATGCATCCGTGCTTGTTTTTGACGAAGCAACTAGTGCACTAGATGGCATAACCGAAAAGCTAATAATGGATGCGATTGCTGATTTTAGTGGCAGTAAAACAATCATAATGATTGCGCACCGACTAAAAACTGTCGAGAAGTGTGACATTATCTACTTTTTAGATAAAGGTACAGTTACAGATTCCGGTACTTATAAAGACTTATATAATAGAAATGAACTGTTTAGGGAGATGGCTGAACATGCTTAGCCAGACAATGAATGAATAACAACACTTCGACACTGGCAAACTCATGTGTATTACTCGTGCAATCTTGTGACGCGTATGAAGATGTATGGGAAATGTTTTTCAGCGCACTTGCTGATCATTGGAAGCATTGCGACCTAGAAATCATTCTAAATACTGAAACAAAAACAACCGTATTTAGTGGTCTCAACATTAATACACGTAATTATTGTGGCGACTATCAAGCCGCTTCATGGGGAGACCGCTTATTACATGTCCTCTCTCAGGTGGATAAAGAGTATGTCGTGACACTTTTTGATGACTTTATCCTTGAGGGCGAAGTTAATGAAACAAAACTAAATCACTGTTTAACGTTACTTGAAGCTAACCAAAATATCGCGGCATTCTATTTTAATAATATTCCTGGTGAGTCGAGCCAAGGATACGAAGGTTTCAGGAAGCTCGGAAAAACAACAGATTATAAAGTGAATTCTTGCCCTGCAATCTGGCGAAAAAGTGCTTTAGAAGAAGTGACCGGAAAAATTGATTCCCCTTGGGCGTGGGAGTTTTTTGGTTCTGTTCGAGCCTACGGCGATAAATATGAATACTATTGTGCAGAACAAGACTGTGAAAATACCTTTATTTATCAGTATCAGTTAGGTGGGGCTATACGCAGAGGAAAGTGGGTTGAGAAGGTTTGCGATCCTGCGATACAAAAATATAATTTACAGCTCGACCCGTTAATTCGGGGATACGCCAGTGAATCACTGTCGGAAGGAAAATATAGCTTAAAATGGAAGATCGATTTTATGCTCCTTGGATTGAGGATGGTTGGTCCCAGAGCGCTTATACCGCTTCTCAGAGGCGTAATGTCTAAAGTAAAACGAGTTCTACGATGAAAATAGATTTTACGTTTACGGTACTGGTTTATAATCATGCTGACTATATTATAGAACACCTAGAAAGTATCAAATACCAAATACTCAATTATGGGAAAGGTCTTAATATAAACCTTGTTGTCTCAGACGATGGTTCTAAAGACTCTAGCGTGGAACTGATCAACACCTGGCTTGCGCATAATTCTGTTTTGTTCTCGGACGTAACGGTACTTGGTGATGGGGTCAATAGAGGTGTAGGCAAAAGCTTCACCAGTATGTGGGAGCATATTGGCAATGAACCATTTAAACTACTTGCTGGCGATGATGTTTACTCTTATGAAAATATATTCGAAGAAGCTAAGCTTATAGATAAGAACGAATTTGTTACTGGACTTCCATTATTGTTGGTTGAGGGTGAACTAATAGAATCACGCGCACTAATAATGAACATATACGCTACTCAGCACATTTATGAAAATAGTACTCTGTTATCCAAAATAAAGGGTATTAGCGTAATCAACACACCCAGTCTTATTTATCAAAATAAGTTCATCAAGCATGACGAAGGATTCAAATTTATTAGGAAGTTTCGCGTAACAGAAGACTTCCCTATGATGGCCTTTTTGTCATCAATCTATGACAAAGTGAAATTTTTAACCGTTGGCAAAGTTTACGTGTACTACCGACGAACCAGTGGTTCTATCTATTTGGTAGCAAACGAAAAATATAACCAAGATAAAGAAGATGTGTTTAAGTTTCTAGAAAGTATAGACCCAAGCGCTATAGGCCGATTTATGTTGCGAAACAGGCTGTTTTGCTATCGTTTAAATGGCGTAAAAGCTAAACTATTGAATTTGAACTACTACGCTTATCTCGGAAGGTTATTGTATCACTCCCCAAAAATCATAAGATCAATGATTAAGCTCAATATTAATAGTGAAGCTCATAGTCAACACTATCAATTAATCGTCAAAAACACCAAGCAATATATGTCCAAATTAAACAAGGAATAAGCTATGTCCGATTCAAAAAGCGAGCAATTGGGCAGCTTTAAATTGCTATTACCATTACTATTAGTTGAAGTATACCTAGTAGCCACCATATTGTTGGCACTTTGGGGGCCTGTAAATTGGAACTTTAGCAATACAACTGAGTTGCTATTGTTACTAATGGGATACCATATCGCTTTTGTCATTGGTTACTTAGCTCATTTTGGGAAACTAGGAATTAAAGGTGAGGGTGAAGCAAGAAACCACACCATTTTTAACGCTTTAGTAGATAAATACTATTGGGGCATCATGTTGCTGGCGGCCATCGGATCAGTCATTTCATTTAAAAATGTCACGATGTCGAACACGCTTGTTTGGACAGACCTTTGGCAAGGCTTTAAGCTTGGGTTGTTCCAGCCATGGGAAGCTCGCTTCTTGTACGCAGAAAAACTGTTTTCTGGAGAGTACAAAGGCAACAAGATCCTTTCCGCCTCTTTAGTTTTATTTAGCATATTCAAATACTTACTAGTGCCTTTACTTGTGTATCGTTGGCCAGCACTTAGTAAAAGTAAAAAATTCGTAGGCGTGCTTATTGCCACCATTCCACTCATTGGCGGCATCATAATGAGTCTTAGCGCAATTAACTTTTATTACTTTTTTGTCATATTTATTTGCCTGTTAATTATTTTGCTTTCATTTGACCGAAAATCTTCCCAGGAACAAGATCGGGGGCTTTCTGGCCTTAGAAACAGGAAAGGCATTTTGGTGTCACTTGTATTCATTTTCCTATTTTCATTCTGGCAGTTTTATGCTGTGAAATCAGGAAGTTCTTTGTACACTATAACCGTCGAGAGTGAGAAGCCTGCAACGTTCGATTATTTGAGGGAGTATGGTGTCACGTTTGATCGAGATGTTGATGAGTACTATGGGGTCGGCTACGATTTTTATGAAAAAGTATCGATTTACATAGCGCAAGGCTACAAGGGTATGTCTATTTCCCTCTCTGAGCCATTTGAGTCGACCTATGGTGTTGGACATTCGGTATTCTTGCAGCGCGTTTTTGAAGACGATTTGGGATTCGACATTAGGGATAGAACCTATCAGCGTAAAATCACCGAGTCGTGGGATGAAAACATTTTTTGGCATTCTGCCTACAGCTACTTTGCCAATGACGTCTCATTTTATGGGGTAATTCTGGTGATGTTAGTGCTGGGCTACTATTTTTCGTATGTCGTCCATTTGGCGTTGAAAGATAATAATTTTATTGCAAAGGCACTGCTACCGCTGTTTGCAATTATGTTTTTGTATATGCCTGCCAATAATCAGGTGTTTAGTTTTTTGGAGTATATGTCTCCGTTTTGGGTTCTCACTAGCGTACTTTTACTTTTTTCAAATGCTAGAATGCATGCGCTAGTCAGAAGGTTGTCTTTTAAGTATATAGATAGGATTTCCTCAAATGGAATCAAACTCATTTAGTAATAAAATTTTGTTAATTACCGGTGGCACGGGCTCATTTGGTAATGCTGTCTTAGACCGTTTCCTCGAAACAGACATAAAAGAAATTCGTGTTTTTTCTCGTGATGAGAAAAAGCAGGACGACATGAGAAAAAAATACCAGAGCGATAAGCTCAAGTTTTACATAGGTGACGTCCGCGATTATCAAAGCATTTTGAATGCGACCAGAAATGTTGATTACATTTATCATGCGGCAGCTCTAAAGCAAGTGCCTTCGTGTGAATTCCACCCTTTGGAAGCAGTTAAAACAAACGTACTGGGTACAGAAAATGTTTTAGAGGCTGCCATTCAAAATGAAGTTAAGCGGGTCGTGTGTCTAAGTACCGACAAAGCCGTTTATCCAATCAATGCGATGGGTATTTCTAAAGCGATGATGGAAAAGGTCATGGTTGCCAAGTCTCGCAATGTAGACGACACCAAAACCGTCATATGTGGAACTCGTTACGGTAATGTGATGGCCTCTCGTGGCTCTGTCATTCCACTATTTTTACGTCAGATTATGGAAGGCACCCCTCTCACCATAACGGATGCGAACATGACGCGCTTTATGATGACGCTAAACGACGCTGTCGATTTGGTGTTACATGCCTTTGAAAATGGCGAGAATGGTGACATTTTTGTTCAAAAAGCCCCTGCAGCCACAATAGATGTATTGGTAAAAGCATTGCTCGAAATCACACACAAACCTGAGCACCCAATTAATATTATTGGTACGCGTCATGGTGAAAAACTGTACGAAGCATTATGCAGCCGTGAAGAAATGTTTGTTGCGAGAGACCAAGGTGACTATTACTGCATCCCTTCGGATAATCGCGACCTAAACTACACCAAGTTTAATGAAGAAGGTGAAAAGGACCTCTCTATTATTGAAGACTATAACTCTCACAATACAGAGCGATTGGATGTAGAAGGCATGGTAAAACTACTGCACAAGCTCGATTTCATTGCTGATATTGAAGCAGGCAGTGTTGTTGTCCCTGAGGGAGTTTAAATGAACATTATTGTTACTGGCTCAAAGGGATTCATTGGTAAAAATCTATGTGTCATGCTCAAAGAGCATGGCTATAAAGATATCGTCGAAATTGATCGTCACACGTCTGAAGATGAGTTAACACAGGCTCTTAAAAGTGCCGATTTTGTTTATCATTTAGCGGGGATCAATCGACCTAAAAATGACGATGAGTTTGAACAAGGCAATGCTGACTTAACGCGTTATATCACTGAAAAGTTAGTTGAATTTAATCGCAAAACGCCATTGGTACTAAGTTCCTCGACGCAAGCGGAGTTGAGCAATGCGTACGGACAAAGTAAACGTCGTGCTGAGAATGCCGTAGAGCAATATGGTGAAGCCACTCAAGCACCGTATTTCATTTATCGATTTCCGAATGTTTTTGGCAAATGGTGCCGCCCAAATTACAACTCATTTGTGGCCACTTTTTGCTACAACACGCTCAATGACATTGAGATAAATATTCATGATCCAAACGCTCCAGTGAGCTTGGTCTATATAGATGATGTTTGTCAGCAACTGATTGCGCTTCTTGAAAGCGGCACGGCATCGGGATTTAAAAAAATCGAGCCCGAATATGCCACAACGGTTGGTGAGGTAGCACAACTGCTATCGGCATTTAAAGAGAGCAGAAATAACCTAATTGTTGAAGATGTCGGTGTTGGACTAGAACGAGCACTCTACTCGACCTACATAAGTTATATGAAGCCAGGCCAATTTCACTATGCTGTGCCTAGTTATGGTGACGAACGCGGCGTTTTTAGCGAGATGCTAAAAACCAAGCACTCGGGACAGTTTTCTTTCTTTACCGCCCACCCGGGGATCACTCGTGGTGGACACTATCATCATAGTAAAAATGAAAAGTTTTTGGTGGTAAAGGGTCAAGCTCGGTTTAAATTTCAGCACATTGATACCGGTGAGTATTATGAACTGGATACCAACGACAAATCACTGCAAGTGGTTGAAACCGTACCGGGATGGACACACGACATTACCAATATTGGCGATGATGAAATGATCGTAATGTTGTGGGCAAACGAAGTATTCGACCGAGAAAATCCAGATACATTTGCACGCCCAATATCACAAGCTTAGAGAAAAATGATGAAAAAACTAAAAATCATGTCCGTTGTGGGGACTCGCCCAGAAATCATTCGATTGTCGCGAGTATTGGCCAAGCTAGACGAGCATTGTGAGCATGTAATTGTTCACACTGGGCAAAACTATGACTATGAACTTAACGAAGTTTTCTTTAATGATCTAGGGGTACGTAAACCCGATTACTTCCTCAACGCTGCGGGGAAAAATGCCGCCGAAACGATCGGTCAAGTGATCATTAAAGTGGATGAAGTGCTGCAAGAAATCCAACCAGAAGCCATGCTGGTTTTGGGAGACACCAACTCTTGCCTGTCTGCGCTGCCAGCAAAACGCCGCAAAATTCCTATTTTCCACATGGAAGCGGGTAATCGCTGCTTTGATCAGCGCGTACCAGAGGAAACCAACCGTCGCATTGTTGACCACATCTCTGACATCAACCTAACCTACAGCACAATTGCTCGGGACTACCTATTAGCAGAAGGCATCCCCGCGGATCGCGTGATTAAAACCGGCAGTCCGATGTTTGAAGTGCTAAATCACTACATGCCTCAAATTGATGGCTCCGACGTGTTGACTCGCTTAGGCCTAGAGCAAGAGCAGTTTTTTGTCGTCAGTGCGCACCGAGAAGAAAATGTAGATTCACCAGAGCAACTCAAAAAATTAGCCGACGCACTAAATAGCGTTGCTCAGCAGTACGATCTGCCGGTTATTGTATCGACCCACCCTAGAACACGAAATCGAATCGAAGCCCAGGGCATAACGTTTCATAAAAACATTCAATTGCTAAAACCGTTAGGGTTTCACGATTATAACCACCTTCAAAAAAACGCTAAGGCGGTATTATCAGACAGTGGAACTATCAACGAAGAAGCCTCTATCATGAACTTCCCAGCGCTGAACCTGCGTGAAGCTCATGAGCGCCCAGAGGGTATGGAAGAAGCTTTTGTAATGATGGTGGGACTTGAGACTGAGCGCGTACTTCAGGGTTTAACCATATTGGAGTCACAATCCAGAGGCAACACTCGCTCGATGCGAGCTGTCGCGGATTATTCTATGCCAAACGTATCTGACAAAGTGGTCCGTATTGTTCATTCTTATACCGATTATGTTAACCGTGTGGTTTGGAAAAAATACAGTTAAATGAAAATTCTTGTGGTAACACAGTACTTTTGGCCAGAAAACTTTCGGATCAACGATCTGGTACTGGCCTTAAGTGCGCAAGGACATGAAGTTACCGTCCTAACAGGTAAGCCTAACTACCCGGATGGGGTGGTATTTCCTGAATACCTTAAATCTCCGGAGAAATATCAGAACTATCACGGTGTCGAGATCGTGCGGGTTCCGCTGCTACCAAGAAAGAAAGGCAGCATTCGATTGCTGCTAAACTATTTGTCGTTTGCGGTTTTGGGCACAGTACTTGGCCGCAGACGACTCAAAGACCGATCGTTCGATGCGGTTTTTTGTTGCCAGCTAAGCCCCGTAACCGCAGCCCTTCCAGCTATAGCGTTAAAGAAGCAGCACAACATCCCGTTGGCCATGTGGTCTTTAGATTTGTGGCCCGAGTCACTTGAAGTTGTAGGTACCATCAAATCGAAAGGAGCCATCAACCTCGTTGGACGATTAGTATCGCATATTTATGGCCAATGCGACCTGATTTTGGCGCAGTCAGAAGAGTATTTAGCCGCAATAAGCAAACGTGACAAATCACAAACACCCACCGTTGTATTTCCAAACTGGGCCGAAGATATCTTTGCAACCAAACGCGCTCCAACCAACAATCGGATTTTTAGGATCCTATTTGCAGGGAACATTGGGGATGCGCAAGATTTTGACTCTATCGTCGAGTGTGCAAAGTTGGTGAAGCAGCATCAACTCAACGTATTGTTCGACATTGTTGGCGACGGCCGTAGACGAAAACAGTTAGAAAGAGAGATAAAGGATTTTGGTTTGCAAAGCATCATTAAATTGCACGGCCAGCATCCACTTGATGACATGCCAGAGTTTTACGCTAAAGCTGATGCCGCGCTGGTGACCCTCAAAAGCAACGATATTTTTTCTCTCACGATCCCTGGGAAAGTGCAATCTTACATGTTTGCCTCAATGCCCATATTAGGAATGATCGATGGCGCAGCCTCACACCTGATTTCGGATGCTAAATGTGGGTATGCGTGTGACTCTGGCGAGTACACGACTCTATTTGAAAATATAATTAAATTGAGCTCACTCGATGAAAAAGAGCGGCTGATGTTAGGCAACAATGGGTATCACTACGCCGATACACATTTTAATAAACAGCATTTGGTGTCAAAACTTGAAGGGGCTTTACAATCCCTGATCACCACCGAGGTACGCCCATAATGTCGATACTACTGACAGGCGCAACGGGCTTTATTGGCCGCCATTATATTGAACACAACCCGGTCTCGCGTATTGTTGTAAGAGAGCGATGTGACGACCTTAACCACATCGAACAACATGTTGTTGAAGATATGAGCCAATGCCCAGATGATGCGGCAATGTTCTCGGGGTGCGACACCGTTGTGTACTTGGCAGGTATCGCGCACAACGCGCTATCCAGTGCGTCCGATGCGCAAATTAGCCAAGTCAATCACCATGCGGTCATATCATTTGCACAACGCGCGGCTAAGCATGGGATAAAACGCTTCATCTTTTTAAGCTCAACCATTGTATATGGTGTAGGGGCTTCGGCTTTGCCTATTGATGAGAATACACCGGCTCATCCAACAGATGCTGCGGCAATGGCAAAGTATCACTGTGAGCGCGACTTACTGGCTTTGTCTGACAACAAGGTTATTGAAGTCGTGATTGTTCGCTCTCCTTTGGTGTACGGTGAAGGCGTAAAAGGCAACCTTGCACGCCTCATCAAGCTAGGAGCGCGAGTGCCAGTGCTACCCTTTGGCAGCAGCAAGGCGTTACGACATTACATTGACGTTAAAACATTGGTCAAAGCTCTTGACGGTTTTGCTCATTACGAACACGTGGATGGCGAAACGTATTTAGTAGCAGACAGCGAGCCGTTATCACTACCGCGACTCATTGATGTGCTTCTCGCGCCCGCTAATAAGACTGTTTTACACCTACCTGTCCCGGTAGGGCTGTTTAAAATGGCAGCAGGCTTAACCAACAATAAGCAAATGTATCAGCTGCTGTTTAATGATTTTGCTCTCGATACAAAAAAGTACACATCGCTATTAGAGCGCCAACAGGCCGATAGCTAAACGATGGTGTTTCATTTAAAATGCGAGCAGTTTTGTGTTGCATTAACCTTTTATTTAGGTCGATAACATTATGATTCGATTATTAGATTTTCTGGCTGCCTTCTTCGGACTGCTATTTTTGTGGCCCATTATGCTGGTTGTGACCATCGTAGGGTATTTTGACACTGGGTCTCCTATCTTTATTCAGGAGCGTGTGGGCAAAAACCAAAAGCCCTTTAAGTTAATCAAGTTTCGGACGATGCCCGTTTCTACAAAATCTGTGGCAAGTCATTTAGCCGGCGATGTCTCTATAACAAAACTCGGCGCAATACTCAGAAAGACAAAAATTGATGAGTTGCCACAGCTAATTAATGTACTTAAAGGCGAGATGAGTTTGGTCGGCCCTCGTCCTAATCTATTTAACCAGGAAGAGTTGATTCAAGAGCGCGAAGCATTAGGGGTGTATAACGTTCTCCCTGGTATCACCGGCTTAGCGCAAGTTCAAAACATTGACATGTCCACACCTGCGCGCCTAGCCAGCGTTGATAAGCAGATGATAGACACTTTAGACGTCAAAAAGTACGTCCAATATATACTAATGACAATAACAGGTAGCGGATCGGGCGATGCCGTTCGGTAAGAACAACTGACTGAGGTTAACTTTTGTTTTCTCTAAACTTTTTTTGGACGATGCCTAGGCCAGCAAAAAGGCTGGTAAGTGTCGCGATTGATGTGCTATTCATCTTTGCCTCATTTTGGTTCGCGTTTTACTCTCGAATGGGAACATTCGAACCTTATTGGTCGGACGATGAGTATTGGTATGTATTTGGCTCTGTTGCGTTTGCAACGATTTTAATTTTCATTAATACCGGTTTGTACCGCGCAATATTGCGCTTTTTAAGCATCAAAGCCATCATAATTGTGGGTTTTGGTGCGGCCGCCTCTGGTTTTTTACTGGTGCTGTTTTCATACTATTTCCAAGTATTCTTACCACGCTCTGTTCCTGTTATTTTCGCTGCATACCTTGTGACGTTGTGTGGCGGGACAAGACTTGTCGTTCGATTTTTGTTGTCTGACTTTTTGGCGATAGATCGGACACCTGTCATTATCTATGGTGCAGGTAAGTCTGGGCGTCAGCTGTACAATGTACTGCTACAAAGCGAAGAGTACCGCGTCGTTGCCTTTATTGATGATAATCGAAAAATACACAAAACAACGATCCAAGGTGTCACGGTATTTAGACGCAAATATTTGTCGCGCATTATAGAAAAACAACAAATTGAAAAAGTGTTGCTGGCGATGCCATCGGCAACGCGAGCCGAGCGCAAATCGGTAATTGAACTCCTGTCGGCCTACCCTGTTGAGGTGATGACTATACCCAACCTTGGGGACATCGTTAACGGGGATATTCAAATAGACCAACTCAAAGAGGTGGCGATTGAAGATCTACTTGGCCGCGAGCCCGTAGAGCCAAACCAGCAACTACTCATGAAAAACATAGCCGGTAAATCGGTGATGGTAACTGGCGCCGGCGGGTCGATTGGGTCGGAGTTATGCAGACAGATTGTAAAGCTGCAACCCACAACTCTGATCTTATTCGAAATCTCAGAGTTTTCTCTGTATAAGATTGACCACGAGCTTCGCCAGTTACACTTAGACGTAAATATTGTACCCATTATGGGCAACGTGCAAAACGAAGCGCGATTGGCGCAAGTAATGTCAGCGTTTAGCGTAGATACCATCTACCACGCGGCAGCGTATAAGCATGTCCCATTGGTAGAGTTTAATACTATTGAAGGCGTTCAAAACAATGTATTGGGCACCTATAGAACCGCCTGCGCAGCAATCAAAGCCAATGTGACCTCGTTTGTACTCATATCTACCGACAAAGCAGTCCGTCCAACCAACGTTATGGGAACAACCAAGCGTTTAGCCGAATTAGGATTACAGGCATTATCTCAGGGCTACCAAACAGAGCACAATACCTTGTTCTCCATGGTTCGGTTTGGCAATGTACTTGGATCGTCAGGGTCGGTAATTCCCCTATTTAAGTCGCAGATCGCCAATGGTGGCCCCGTCACCGTTACTCACAAGGACATTATTCGGTACTTCATGACCATCCCCGAAGCCGCCCAACTGGTAATTCAAGCGGGTGCAATGGGCAAAGGTGGGGATGTGTTTGTACTGGATATGGGAGAGCCGGTCAGAATTTCGGATTTAGCAAAAAACCTAATTCACTTATCTGGATTGGAAGTAAGAGATCAACATAATCCAGAAGGTGATATAGAAATTCACTACTCGGGCTTAAGACCCGGAGAAAAGCTCTACGAAGAGCTGCTCATCGGTGACTCGGTAAGTGAAACGTCGCACGATCGCATCATGACTGCACACGAAGTATCGATGAAGCAAGCTGAGTACGCTCAACTGCTGGATGCTATACAACAATGTGCCGAGCGCTATGACCAAGAAGAGTTGCGCAGCCTGATGCTCAACGCGCCAACAGGGTTTGCGCCGTCTAGTAACATAGGGGATCTTGTCTGGTTGCAAAAGGAAAAGAGAACAGTTAACGAGTTTCGTTGATATGGCTGCCTGTTAGGACCCGGACTTAACGAACAGTAACGAATGTGTGGTGAGCGCTGCTAAAATCAAGGGGACGTTGCTTTAGACCTTGATAGACTAACTAGCACTCACCATAGAAAAACCATATAAAGCATCTAACGTACGCCCGAGTACATCGTCAGTAAAATGGTGCGCTTCAATGTCTTTAGCGAGTAACTTGGCAACAGGCTTCGTCTCGAAGAAGTCAGAGAACATATGCAGCGTTCTGCTGTGAAAGCCAAGGCCGTTCAGAATCATTGCTAATGCTGCGTCGCGATGTGAGACGTTGTGATCCGAGTATTTTGGAAATGATGCGATCAATAATGCCTGGTAAACCGACTTCATGGCAGAAAGCAGTGTTCAAAACAGGGGATCGCGGTCAAGAGGTCTGTGCCACTACCATCTGTAAATGATCACTGGATCACACTATTTTAATTCCTGAATCGGATGCGGAATGACGGGTTAATCACTTTAGCCAACTAGCCACTGCAGAACACATTGGGGATCAAGCCGTTGGCAACAAACGGATATTGAAAAATTGTCGCGGTCTTGCCCTAGCAAACTCAATTCCGTTCATATTATTTACTCACGCCTAACCGCTCGCCTGCGTATGAGCCATCAAGCACTCTACGCCACCACGGCTTATTATTAAGGTACCATTCCACAGTTTTGCGGATCCCAGACTCAAACGTTTCCTCAGGTGTCCAAGCTAATTCACGCTCAATCTTTGAAGCATCTATGGCGTAACGTACATCGTGCCCTGGACGGTCGGTTACATAGGTAATGAGAGACTCGAAGCCACCAAGATTGCCGCCTGAGCGCGAATGAGGATTGTCGGGTACCAGCTCTTCAAGAATCGCACAAATGCTCTTCACAACGTCTATATTCGCTTTCTCGTTATGGCCACCAATGTTGTAGGTTTCTCCAACCTCACCTTCCTTTACAACTTTGTACAGTGCTCGAGCGTGATCTTCGACAAACAGCCAATCACGAATTTGCATACCATCACCGTATACAGGCAGCGCTTTGCCAGAGATCGCATTCAAAATCATTAATGGAATGAGTTTTTCGGGGAAATGATACGGGCCATAGTTATTTGAGCAATTGGTCACAATAGTCGGAAGGCCATAGGTGCGAAGCCATGCCCGAACCAAGTGGTCACTTGAGGCTTTAGAGGCTGAATAAGGGCTGGATGGTTGGTAGGAGGTCGTTTCTGTAAACAGATCGTCGGTACCTTCTAAGTCACCGTACACTTCGTCAGTAGAAATATGATGGAAGCGAAACATTTGCTTTGCCGTCTCTGGCAAGGTATTCCAGTAACAGCGAGTCGCCTCAAGCAGCGTGTAGGTTCCCACAATATTGGTTTCGATAAAAGCGGCAGGACCGTCAATTGACCGATCCACGTGAGATTCGGCTGCAAGATGCATAACAGCATCAGGTTGATGCTGCGCGAAAACTCTGTCTAATTCGGTGCGGTCACAAATATCGACTTGTTCAAATGAATAACGCTCGTTGGATGCGACATCGGTAAGCGATTCTAAATTGCCAGCGTAGGTCAATTTATCTACATTAATAACGCTATCGCGAGTATTTTCGATGACGTGACGTACAACAGCAGAGCCAATAAATCCGGCTCCGCCTGTGATTAAAATTTTCATGTTTAAATGTCTCTGGCCATAAATAGGTGTTAGAAGTATTAATATCAGTTAGTGTGCCGCTGACACAACAGGTGTCTTCACGTGAGCAATTAACAATACCTTTAGTAAATGCCCAAATACATGCGATCTCTTTGCCAAAAGAGAGTTTGTACGCATTCCCACCTGCGGCGGCTGTAATCCAATCTAAATTGGTGTGATATCTACAAATTTTTGACCATGAGAATCTTTTAATGAGGTATTTGGTTGTCCATGGTCAGTAATTGGCCAGTCGATCGCTAACTCTGTATCGTTCCACAAAATAGAAACTTCGTATTTGGGATTGTAATAGTCAGTGCATTTATAAACAAACTCAGCCTCTTCGCTGGTCACATAAAAACCATGGGCAAACCCTTCTGGAACCCACAATTGACGCTTATTCTCGGCGGAAAGGAACTCGCCTACCCACTGACCAAAGGTTGGCGAACCCTGGCGAATATCTACGGCAACATCAAAGACTTCGCCAGAAATGACCCGTACAAGTTTTCCTTGCGTATTCTTTGTTTGATAATGCAATCCCCTAAGCGTGCCTTTATTAGACTTGGAGTGATTATCTTGAACAAACCAAGTCGGCTTTCCTGTCACTAAGTCTTCAAATTTTTTCTGTTGCCAGGTCTCCATAAAGAAGCCGCGTTCATCACCAAATACACTTGGCTCTATAATTTTTACATCTGGAATTTTAGTATCAATGACTTTCATAATTATGACTTATACTCTTGAATGTTTTTTAATGCGCGAGTCCAGTTACTTGGCGCTATCCCAAAATTGGCTGAAATTTTTGAGCAATCCAAGCGCGAGTTTATAGGCCTCTTAGCCGGCGTGGGGTAAGCACTTGTTGGTATTGGCGTTAATTGAGGTGCCGTTAACACATTAGCGGCTTCTGCACCTTTAAAAATTTCTCTCGCAAATTCATACCAGCTCACGTGAGGCGCACCCGAAAAGTGATAAACACCCCAATCCACTTCGCCCTTTTGCTCAATAACCTCAATAATTCGAATTAACGCCGCCGCAATGTCGCCCGCATACGTGGGGCCGCCAACTTGGTCGCCAACGATAGTCAAACTGTCTCTAGATGCGCCAACTCTAAGCATAGTTTTTACAAAGTTGTTACCATGCTCTCCAAACACCCAAGCCGTTCTTAGAACAATGTGTTTTTCATTGGCCTTAGCCAGCGCCAACTCACCTGCAAGCTTAGTATCTCCGTAAACCCCGAGCGGCCCAGTTTCATCCCCTTCTTCGTACGGCTTACTTTTGTTTCCTGAAAAAACATAGTCTGTAGAAATGTGCAAAATCGTTGCATCTATAGATTTGGCTGCCTGCGCTAAAAATTGAGGGCCATCACGATTGACCGCATAACAAAGGTCCGGCTCTTGTTCGGCTTTGTCGACAGCGGTATGTGCTGCTGCATTAATCACGTAGTCGGGTTGGAACTCGTTTACCAAGTCAAAAACAGCGTCACGATGTGTAATATCGAGTTCAGATCTATCGACCGCCAACAACTCGGCCTTATTGGCAAGTTGGTTAACCAGACAACGTCCTACTTGCCCATTACACCCTGTTACTAATACCCGCATTGTTAGGAGTCCTTTACTAATCGCATTAAATACTGACCATAGTCGTTCTTCATCATCGGTTGTGCGAGACGGGTTAGCTCTTCTTTGGACAACCAACCATTATTGAAGGCGATCTCTTCTAAACAAGCGACTTTTAACCCTTGAACATTTTCGATCGTTTGCACGAACGAAGAAGCTTGATGAAGTGATTCATGAGTACCCGTATCGAGCCAGGCAAAACCACGCCCCAACAACTCAACATTCAATTGACCGTCATTCAAATACATTTCATTTAGCGTGGTGATTTCGAGCTCACCGCGCTCAGAAGGTTTGACTTGCTTTGCCATCTCAACAACACGCTTGTCGTAAAAATACAGCCCGGTCACTGCATAGTTAGATTTTGGCTGCGCTGGTTTTTCTTCAATAGAAATGGCTCGCATGGTGTCGTCAAATTCAACAACACCAAAACGCTCAGGGTCTTTCACCTGATAGCCAAATACCGTTGCGCCTTGCTTTTTGCTAGCTGCACGCTTTAGCGCGTCACTAAAGTGTTGACCATAGAAGATGTTATCCCCCAAGACTAAGCAGCAGTTGTCATCCCCAATAAACTCTTCCCCAATCAAAAAAGCTTGGGCAAGACCGTCTGGACTAGGCTGAACGGCGTAGTCTAGTTTGATGCCATAGTCGGAGCCATCCCCCAGTAGACGGACAAAGCTCTCTTTATCCTCTGGGGTCGTAATGATCAAAATTTCGCGGATGCCCGCGAGCATTAACGTTGAGATTGGATAATAAACCATAGGCTTATCGTAAAGAGGCAGAAGCTGCTTAGAGACTCCGCGTGTAATGGGGTACAGACGCGTGCCTGAACCGCCAGCAAGAACAATTCCTTTCATATTTTTTATTCACTCCAAAAGCCAGCGGATAACCAGGCATCCTGCACTCGTCTCCACCACTCTTCGTTGTTCAAGTTCCACTCTAAGGCTTTGCATGCAGGACGCAACAAGCGTCCCTTATTCTGACTTGAACAGCTAAACCATTCTTAGTGAAAGGTTTGATTATTGAGCTCATGATGATGCGCTACTAATAGATCGCCATTTGCTGTTTTGTTGTTCGAGCATCTGAGCCCAGTGATTACGTTTTTGCTTCTGCTTTATAGTATCGCTAAAAGACGCATACATTAACAGCTAGATCTATATTGGTATTTCGTTTCATTAATCACTTACGTATCATTAACTAACAGCCATGCTGTTGTGACCGTATTTAGACGCAAATATTTGTCGCACATTATAGAAAAACAACAAATTGAAAAAGTGCTGCTGGCGATGCCATCGGCAACGCGAGCCGAGCGCAAATCGGTAATTGAACTCCTGTCGGCCTACCCTGTTGAGGTGATGACTATCCTCAACCTTGGGGACATCGTGAATGGCGATATTCAAATAGACCAACTCAAAGAGGTGGCGATTGAAGATCTACTTGGCCGCGAGCCTGTAGAGCCAAACCAGCAATTACTCATGAAAAACATAGCCGGTAAATCGGTGATGGTAACTGGTGCCGGCGGGTCGATTGGGTCCGAATTGTGCAGACAGATTGTAAAGCTGCAACCCACAACTTTGATCTTATTCGAAATTTCAGAGTTCTCTCTCTATAAGATTGACCACGAACTTCGCCAGTTACACTTAGACGTAAATATTGTACCCGTTATGGGAAACGTGCAAAACGAAGCGCGATTGGCGCAAGTAATGTCAGCGTTTAGCGTAGATACCATCTACCACGCGGCAGCGTATAAGCATGTCCCATTGGTAGAGTTTAATACCATTGAAGGCGTTCAAAACAATGTACTGGGCACCTATAGAACCGCCTGCGCTGCAATCAAAGCCAATGTAACCTCGTTTGTGCTCATATCTACCGACAAAGCAGTCCGTCCAACCAACGTTATGGGAACAACCAAGCGTTTAGCCGAATTAGGCTTACAGGCATTATCTCAGGGCTATCAAACAGAGCACAATACCTTGTTCTCCATGGTTAGATTTGGCAATGTACTTGGATCGTCAGGGTCGGTTATTCCCCTATTTAAGTCGCAGATCGCCAATGGTGGCCCCGTCACCGTTACTCACAAGGTCATTATTCGGTATTTCATGACCATCCCCGAAGCCGCCCAGCTGGTAATTCAAGCAGGTGCAATGGGCAAAGGTGGGGACGTGTTTGTACTGGATATGGGAGAGCCGGTCAGAATTTCGGATTTAGCAAAAAACCTAATTCACTTATCTGGATTGGAAGTAAGAGATCAACATAATCCAGAAGGTGATATAGAAATTCATTACTCCGGCTTAAGACCCGGAGAAAAGCTCTACGAAGAGCTGCTCATCGGTGACTCGGTAAGTGAAACGTCGCACGATCGCATCATGACTGCACACGAAGTATCGATGAAGCAAGCTGAGTACGCTCAACTGCTGGATGCTATACAACAATGTGCCGAGCGCTATGACCAAGAAGAGTTGCGCAGCCTGATGCTAACAGCGCCAACAGGGTTTGCGCCGTCTAGTAATATTGGGGACCTTGTCTGGTTGCAAAAGTAAACGAATACAATTGGCGATTTTCGTTGATATGGAAGTCTATTGGGGGATTTCGAACAGTAACGAATGTGTGGTGAGCGCTGCCAAAATTAAAAGGGACGTTGCTCTAGTCCTTGATGGACTCACTAGAACTCAGCGTAAGAAAACCAACAAAGCGTGCTAGCCAGAAACTCAATGAGATAGTTTCTGGCTAGGTTCTCGCCTTTTGAGACACGTATCACTTGCAGACTAAGTATACTTAGGCGTATCGCTATTCTATTTATTGTAGAACTCACGATACCACTGTACAAACTCTGCAACACCTTCTTTAACAGACACTCGCGGCTTATAACCCGTTGCCTCAAACAGATCATTCACATCAGCATACGTTTGATAAACATCGCCAGGTTGCATCTCGCGGAAAATTTTCTTCGCTACGATACCCAGTTCATCTTCAATCGCTTTCACAAAGCCCATTAGGTTAATTGGCGAGCCATGGCCGATGTTGTAAACCGAGTAAGGCGCAGAACTGGTTGCAGGCGAGCCCGTTTCTACCGTCCACTCTTTGTTCTTGGTAGGTATCACATCAGCGATACGCACAACACCTTCCACAATGTCGTCAATATGAGTAAAGTCACGCCACATATCGCCATTGTTATTAATATCAATAGTGTCACCGTCTAAGATCTTTTTAGTAAAGATGAACGGTGCCATATCAGGACGTCCCCAACTGCCGTAGACAGTAAAGAAACGTAGACCTGTGGTTGGAATGTCGTAAAGATGCGAGTAACTGTGCGCCATCAACTCGTTAGATTTTTTTGTCGCCGCATAAAGCGAAACAGGATGGTCAACACTGTCTGTAGTAGCAAATGGCGTTTTTGCATTCAAGCCGTAAACCGAGCTTGAAGACGCATAAACAAGGTGTTTTACATTGGTCTGTCGACACCCTTCTAAAATATTGAGATGTCCTACAAGGTTTGAATCTGCGTAAGCATGAGGGTTTTCGATTGAATAACGAACCCCTGCTTGCGCCGCTAAATGAATCACACGATCAAAATGTTCATCTTCAAATAGCTGTTTAACCGCGTCGCGATCAGCAATATCGAGAATGATTAGTCTAAAGTTATCATGCTCAATACGCTTTAAACGCGCGTGTTTTAAATTTACATCGTAATAATCGTTGATATTATCCACGCCAACGATGTCATGCCCCGCCGCCGTTAACCTTTCAACAACCGCACTGCCAACAAAACCAGCAGCACCAGTGACTAAATATTTCATAAACAAATCCTAACTGTCTTGCTTTGAAGTCAGAGTAAGTGGCTATGCCTGTGTGTAGACTTCTAACCTGATGAGTTAGCTTACCCTGATCCAAAGATGATATTAATCTGAACCAAACAAATCGCGTGTGTAAACTTTATCAGCCACATCGCGGATCTCATCCACCATACGGTTTGATACAATCACATCACACGATGCTTTAAACTCATCTAAGTTCTTCATCACTTGTGAATGGAAAAACTCACTTTCTTGCAGCACTGGCTCGTAAACCACCACCTCAATACCTTTCGCTTTTAAACGCTTCATGATCCCCTGTATTGAAGATGCGCGAAAGTTATCAGAGCCGGCCTTCATGATTAAGCGGTAGATACCCACCCGCTGTGGATTACGCTTGATAATGGAATCGGCAATAAAGTTTTTACAGGTAGTATTGGCATCCAAAATCGCACCAATGATTTCATTGGGTACGTCCGCGTAGTTGGCACGAAGCTGTTTGGTGTCTTTCGGTAAGCAGTAACCACCGTAACCAAATGATGGATTGTTATAGTGAGAACCGATACGAGGATCTAAGCCTACTCCTTCGATGATTTGACGAGCATCGAGTCCGTGAGTTTCCGCGTAGGTATCTAGTTCGTTGAAATAAGCCACGCGCAAGGCGAGATAAGTGTTAGAAAACAGCTTTACCGCTTCGGCTTCAGTCGAGTCAGTAAACAGTACTTCACTATCGTCTTTAACCGCGCCTTCAACTAACAGGTCAGCAAATACCTTGGCACGTTCACTGCGTTCACCGACAATAATACGTGAAGGGTGTAAGTGGTCATAAAGCGCGCGACCTACTCGCAAGAATTCCGGCGAAAACATCAAGTTCTCACAACCCAGCTCTTGCTTAATTCGAGCCGTATAACCCACTGGCACAGTAGATTTAATCACCATTACTGATGGGGATTAATCGCCATCACGTCTTCAATGACGGCTTCTACAGAAGAGGTATTAAAGTAGTTCGTTTCAACGTCATAATCGGTAGGCGTAGCAATCACCACATACTCTGCGTCTTGATAGGCGTAGTGTTTATCTAACGTCGCTTCAAAGCTAATCTGCTTATTAGCTAGAAAATCCGATATTTCAGCATCCACAATAGGAGACTGACGATTGTTCAGCATATCCACTTTTTCTGGGATAATATCTACCGCGATAACATCGTGGTTATGCGCCAATAGCATGGCATTAGACAGGCCGACGTAGCCTGTTCTAGCAATTGCAATTTTCATTATGGTTTAGCCTACTGAATAGTATAAAAAGCCAGGACACCACGGTGCCTAGCACTCTTATTATGTGATAATTAATATATGCAATAAATTATTACAACTATGATTAGTCGTGACAAACATCAAAGGCAGCGTGAATCGACCCTTCGTTTTTCTAAAAGAAATTCCGCTTGCGAAAAAGTGCCCAACCCAACAACCCTATAGTTATTGCAGCCATTATGACGTATGGGCAACATCAGCAAAAGAGGTGTCGGATCTCATGCCATGGAACTTTCAAATTAACGAAGAAAAGTAGAGTTTCACTGGTTCATTAACCGCTTACGTTTGCTCGTAAACCCATTGGTTGGGCTGTGTCTTTTTCGCCCGATAGTCAGTTGACAAGCAAAGCCTAAGAATTGGCTTATGAAAGCCGTGGCAAGCCTAAAGGAGTGATGTTCCACTGCGAACAAGGAAGGCATTACACTAGTCGAAAGTACCATCAGACCTTATGGCGTTATCAGATAAAACAAAGCTTATCGCGCAGAGGAAACTGCTGGGATAACAGTCCTATGGAACGCTTCTTTAGAAGCTTAAAAACAGAATGGGTGCCGATCGGTGGCTATCAGAGTTTAACCGAGGCCTGGAACAGCATTGTTGGCTACATCATTAGATATTACAGCCAAATCAGGCCGCATAAGTACAATGGCGGTCTCACACCAAATGAGTCGGAACGACTCTACTGGCAAACTTATAAAACCGTGGCCAATTTAACTTGACCACTACAAACCGTTGAACAATCAGCGCTCAAATAACCATCACTTAATGAAGGGCACTACCAACACTGCCATTTGTATTGGTGAAAGCTCCAATGTAAGTGAATGGACCCTATTCGTACTCCAGCACAATTTTGGATGTACCTCCACGCTGACTAAATAGCACTTTTATCAAGTACCCGAGCAACTATTTTGGCGATAGTTGATATTTAACCGCGAACGTTTAATAGCGCTAGGGTTGTGCGTCCGTCACAATTAATTCCTCAGCGGTCAAGTTAGGGCGGAACGCACCGCGTCTAAGTACTTGTCGATAACAATTTTCTCATCAAACTCTTGCTCGACCTTTTCCCGACTTTTCAATCCCATTTCAAGGCGTTGGGAGTGAGTGAGATTTATCATTCTATCTAGCTTGCCGATCAAATCTTCAGTACTACGTGGCTCACAGAGGTATCCATTATTGCCATCATCCACAGTCTCTCGACAACCAACATTATCAGTCGTTACGATAGGCTTGCCCATGGCACAAGCCTCTAAAAGTGATTTTGGAACTCCCTCTCTATAAAACGAAGGAAGTACCATACAATCGACTTTACCTATTTCTTTTTCTACCGTGTCAGAGACACCCAAATAATTTACAATCCCTTCATCGACCCAACACTGCATATCCTGTTTTGATACTGCGGAAGGGTTGTTTACATCCAAAAAACCAAGCAGACGAAACTCTACTTTATAACCATATTTCGATTTAAGTTCACGTGCAGCTTCAACATAGTGTCCAATCCCTTTATCATAAAGCATTCGTGCAATAAGTAAGAAACGCACACAGCCATCGTTGTCACTTTCAGTAATCGAAAAGCGTGAGAGATCTGCTCCAGAGCCAGGAACTCTGTCAGTAATATCCATTGGCGCTAGTTTATATTTTTCAAATAGAGCTCTATCTTCTTCATTCTGGAAAAATATTTTGTGTGCCTTAGGTTGACTCACTTTATATAGGAACCGAGCCAACTTAGCCGTAATATTTTCATTTATAAATACCATACCAAGCCCAGCAATATTATTGATAGATTTAGCGCCGACTAACTTGGCTGATAAAGTACTATATATGTTATTTTTGGGTGTGAAGTTTAAAACAACATCTGGACGTAACACTAGGTAAATGCCAATAAACTTAATAAATGTTAATCCGTCATTGAAAGGGTTAGTTCCACCTTGATCAATATCGATATGTTGAAATTCAGCACCAAGGTCTACTAGCAAATTTGAGTATTCGTCTCTAGGCGATACGGCTACAACTCTGTAACCAGAATTTAGTAGTGCCAATATTGTATTTTTTCTAAAGTTATACAAATACCAACTAGTATTTGAAGTGATAATTATTTTTTTCATAACATATTCGCAATAAAATTCGTGATAGGTTGACTGTTGATAATTTCAATTTTATATATTTTAATTGCTCTAATCACACTATAAAATGTATGAAACAACCACTAAAAAAGAAGAAAAGAAAACAATAGTCCATTATAAAAGAGCATAAATTCCATCTGGCCTAACTCTACGGAATATAACATTAGATCTAATTATTTCAAACAGAACAATTGGTATTTATCTTGATTTGATGATTTCGCGATAAATACGCCCACATTCAAGTAAATAGTATTTTCTCAAAACCTAACAGATATTAGGAAATAGCCCTCATGATAAACTTTCCTTTTTCCTGCTTGCCTTAAAATAGAAAACCCAAGGTTTACCTAGTACACTATGTGATTAATAAAAGCCTTACTACTTTTTAATCTGATAAAAGGCTCTAAGCCAATTATATTCCTGATTTAAAGCTAAAAGTTCAAATTAATAGAATAGGGAATGACATTACTTGAACCTGCAATAAATTTCCAAAAGCCCAAGTAATAGACTATACACAGCAAAACAATGAGATATCGAGAATGTTTCCCCAGTAAACTAAAGAGATAAGGCAGTAAAATAATCATAGATAACTTGTAACCCTGAATTGCTCTTATCCCTAGCATAAAGTCAAAAAAGACTAGGTTGAAAAGCACATACAAATAAAAGACTTTGAAATAAATAAGGTATTTATTCTCGATTTTGTCAATGTACAGGATAGCAACCAATAACATTATTAATGTAACATATTGCATCAAACCTGTGCCACTAGTTACATTATCCTCACCTGGATTTAAAAAATAAATATACCTTAAGTTCAATAAATTAAGGATATATATTAAGGCGCTAAAAATATAGGATTTAACGATAAAAGCAAAAGCTAAAATACCATATAAAAACTTCCTACTCAATTTAATTCTATAAATATAGTACAGCGGTAAAAAAACAACAGATGTTGTGTGAAATAGCATAGAAAGTACGACAAAGAAATAAAATGAGAAAAATTTCCTCTCGTTTACATATCTTAGAGAATAAATAGCGATCGCCATCGACATAGCTTGCCTTACTATGTTGAAGGATTGTGTGTAAAACCCAGAAAACACATATAAGAACAATCCGAAAGCATAAATAAATCTACTATTAAAACTGGATAATGTAGAACTTATGAAGGCAATTGTTATAAATGAACAAAATAAAAACACACTTTGATAATTTAATCCGAAGAAAAACTTCAGCATATAATTTATGTATGTAAAACCTATTTCTTTGCCTTGGAATTTGACTAATCCTAAATCAATAGATTTAAAGGAATCTACGTAAGCAGGAAAATCTGTACCAACGTAATGTCTTAATCCTAGAAACAATATTAGAACTAATAATAATGCATATTTTATTAGTTCTATACCACTGATATAGTAGTAAAAAATTAGAGAAATGACTAAAACCGAAAAAAGGATATATTCTAACAAACTTTACGCCACTCAATATATTGTTCTGATGCACAATCTTCCCATGATTTGAGGTTTGATAGTAACTGTTGTTTTACCAAATCATTATTTTTGGTGTTTAGTGCCATACTAAGGCCTACAATATCATCTGCATCAAATACATATTCACTAGAGACATACTCTGAGATGCCCACATCATTAGACAGTAAAAGATCGCAATCATGTAGTACAGCTTCGACAGGTGCCATACCAAATGACTCAAGCTTACTAAATTGGACGTATAAATCCACAAAACTATAGATTTTAAATAACTGTTGCTGCGTGACTTCACCTATATAATTAACAAAAGAGTATGATTTAATTTCTTCAGTATCCGGCCCATCAGCACCTACCACGATCAGTTCATACGTATTTTCTTTCGATAAAGCGATTGCACGGCAGATATTTATAATATTTTTCTCTTTTCTTCCACCACCTACTGATAAGATCTTTCTTTTCTTAATTTTTGTTAAACACTCGCTAATCCGATCTAATTCAGGGCTGTTGATATTGTTTACATTTTCAATAGGAGCACTTTTGAAACTAAATCCGTTTGGTATTACAACAACTTTACTAGTATATTTCTGATAATAATAATTTTTTGAAAGTCTTTCTTTATACATATGAGAAACACATATGATTTTTCTTGCCTTTTTCAGCAAAATTTTCTCTATAATAATCGAAAGTCGATCATAGTTTTTATACTCTTTCTCTAACTCAATTGCACCATGCATCAAGTAAACAATTTTCTTGTTAACTAGAAGACTAAAAATTGAACTCAACAAACCTAAAAGACTAATACCAGAACAAACAATGACTTCGCACTTATAAAACTTTCCAAGAAAGGCAATGTAGTTCCTAAATTTTGTTCTTTCATTCAAAAAAAAAACGTCTGAACCCAAAACTTCATATAGGTATTTATTAACAACTGCTGGGCCTCGATTATTTTTTAAGTCTCCAACAAATAAAATATTTGTACTACTTTTCATTTTTCAAATCCTTACAATAGAGAATAATTGCTAATGGAAGCAAAGGAATTGTGTAATATAAAGTATGTGATTCAATTATTCTTATCCAAGATGAACCATAATGCAACAAATAGCGCATTTCATATAGAATGGATTTAACTTTCAGTTTAAGCGACAATCTATGATATCGAAACTCAGAATAGTACAACGCAGATGAAAGCGGATTATTTATCAAGAGAGAGCGATACTTGCTACTCAAACCATCATTCAAATATTCTTTAACCTCTAAAGCTTGGTTAATGTATTTTGTTTTATATCTAATCGATAGCCTGTTATAAAGAAGAGCTTCTGTCATGAACTTTTCACCGGGAATAACTGGAAAACGAAATTTTTTCAACTTTCTCAAGTCAAAAGCCATACCTTTATCACCTTCTATATTATTATAATTATGCATAATAAAGTGATATTCAGACATAAAATCTTTCGGAAACATCGTCCCGATTAACTTGCCGTTAAAACTTTTGCTAGGATAAGATATTGCAATATAATCATTCTTGTTTGCTATTTTTCTCCATGTTTCTACAATAATAGCAAATGCGCTATCTATATAGATATCATCAGAATCTATACAGATAAATAAGTCTCCCTCAGATTTTTCTATTCCAAGGTTATATGCCCTTTGTTTCCCGGCGTTGCTCTGGTAGTAGTATTTAATGTCAATAGTCCCTTCACTAACCCAGGTAGCTACCGTGCTTTTAGTAGTATCTATCGAGCCATCATCAACAATCACCCACGTAAATTTTTTATATGATTGTTGTTTTAAACTCTGATAAAGTCTAGTCAATGACTCGACTCTGTTATATGTTGGCGTAAAAACTGAAATATTTATCATGGAAGCGTTTTCGTGTTAAAGTATCGAACCATACCTTTTAAACCACTCAAAGAACTTCTCATCTTGTAAAGGTTCCTTTTATAAATGGCGAAGTACGTAATAGCCATAATTTTTCTGATAACTCTAGAAATTTTAAATGTAATCCCAAAGTTATGTTTATTGAGCAGATACATTTCTGAAGCACCGCCTTTAAATGCGCGCGCAATAAGGTTTTTCTGTTCATCTATCTCTGGATCATCCCAAGGGTGTAAAACTGTAATATCATTTTTATAGTAGATCTGAAAACCAGCATCCAATGCCCTTATTGGATAGTCACGATCTTCCTGACCTTGAAATATAGTATTTGCACCTAATCCCAAATGAATGTCAAAGTCGCCTACTGACTCGACAATATCACGTGTCAAAAATAATGAGATAGAGTGCACAAGTGACAAACAGTTACCCCTAGTTAGTTCTTGAGAAGGATCATTCTCATGCAAAACCCTGCCACCAGGAACGCTATTTTTAGCTCTGATAACTAGCCCACTATAATTTGTATCCTTAAAAAACAAATTCACTTTATTCAAAAGCTCCTTCGGATACGTACAGTCATCATCTGGAAAAGAAAATATATCACCCTTGGCAGCTTGAATTCCAACATTCCGAGCAATTGATAACCCTCTTTCACTTTTTAAATGAACCAATTCGAGCCTGTTTTTATAAGACTCTAGTAAATTATCTAATCTGGAGTCTTCGTTTTGGTCAACTAAAACCACTTCAAAGTTCTTGTACTCTTGATCACAGAGAGACTCAAATAAATTTTCAATGAACTTAAAGTCACCAACAGTACATAAAATTAGAGAAAATTTAATATTCTTCATTTTGACCACTTAATGCTTCCTTCAAAAATCTCAGAGAATCATCTTTCTTTTTCAATTTAATTCTATTTATTGCATCCCAATCAAACTTATAATTGATCAAATTTTCATTTATATCTTCGCTGTTTAGCACAAGCCTTGACTCTAAATTAAATGTTTCTAATAAAGAATTAAATCGTGTCAATCCACGCTGCTTATTCCCAATAGCTATAAAAGGTTTGTTAAATATAATCGAGAATACACATCCATGGAAAGAATCGGCAATGACAAATTCAGCATCATCAAACGCCTTTAGCCACTTAGTAACATTTGGATAGACATGTGAATCAATATTGACATAATCCACTTTCGGAACTCTGGAGTTAACTTCAAATGGAATTAGATTTAAAGCCTCAGATACTTTATTTATCATACTTGTAGAACCACTATTATGGTCTAATATGTAAGTAAATAAATTCCCTTTACTCTTCGGTTCTCTATATTTTTCTAGTAGTTCTCTATATTCTGAACTCTCTAGCAGAAAAGTTGGGTCTAACACCCAATCACTATTGAAGCCAAATTCGTTTTTTACAATATTTACACCGCTTTTCTCTCTGACCGAGATCGCGTTAAATTTACTCAGTTCTCGTCTTGATATCTGTAGCTGCTCATCAGTAAAATTCACATTCTCTTTGCCAAACGATGCAGCATAAGACACTCTTATTTTACTTGGTTCTAGAAAATCCAAAAAATATGCCTTCCAATCCGGAGCGTAATCGGGTCTCCATACTTGATCGCTACCAACTATTACCCCATCCAAAGTTTTATTCAAAGCTCTTAAATCATATAGTTTGCAGATTTTAACTGAAAGAGGATTTAATTCGTTCTCCACAAAGTTTCTTGTTTTACTTGAAACATATGCTCTAAATTCGTCCGTTTGTGAAAGGTTCATCTTCTTGTTTTTGAATAACGTTCTTTTCGTAAAGTTTTTAAGAGTAATGTTTATTTTATCCACCTTTGACTGAGGTTTCTTTTGATAATCTATGACAAGAGTCTCATAACCTAAGCTTTTTAATTTTGAATTCAATGCAAAACATTGTAAAATTCCACCGTAGTTATTCCAAAGTGGCAATGTCAATATTCCAATTTTTTTCATATCATCTTCACTTTCTTTAAAACGTAACCCCTCTCTCGCTTTTCCAAACCAAAGCAGTAACTGGTTATGGTAAGGGAAAAAGATGTAATTACAAAACAATAAATTATATTAAATAGTGGGAAATCAAAAGTATCTGTATACACAAGATCTGATATGAAGTAAGACACAACAGTAACCGGTACTATCCTAACAATGACTACTCTAAGATATTGGTACGAGAGCCCTTTAAATTGATTTTCTAAAACCGCTAATCGAACGCACAAAGCAATTAGAGACAAAGAAAATTGAATGTAAACAGAGTAGATAGCCGGGTAACCTTTACTTATCAATACATATGTAATTGGCAAATTTAGCAATAAGACAATCCCAACAGCGACCTGATATTTCTTAATTTTACCGGTAGCAGAGACAAGCGCCATAAGCGTACCCGATAACGACTCAGACAACAAAACAAATATCAAGACAATCAAAAATTCGGATGTGTATTCGGGAACACTTCCTAGCCAAAGGCCCAATAAGTCATTCGAACAGAAAACAATTGGTAACGCTAAGTATAGAATTAGAAGGTAATTATATTTAGCACCATACAATGTGATAGTTAATGCTTCAGATTCGTCTTGACTCGCATAGGATTTGATTATTCGTGGCCTGAACACCATCTGTAGATTAGATGAAAACTGGCTCATTGCATTACTCACTTGAAGAGAAAGTGATCTTGCCGCATTTATAGCTGGCCCAAAGAAAATATTCAAAATTATATTTATTCCTTGGTTCATCAATATAGAAGACACACCACCAAATAAGCCCCAAGATGAAAATGAAAACATTCTTTTAAAAGTAAGGCTATTCCAATAAAAATATATACTACAATAGTCGATATTCTTGTTCACATAAAATACATGAGCTCCACGCACTATCAAACTGACTATAAACAATAATATAGCGTAATTAGTTAACACATTGCTTTCATACATGTAATACAGGAAAAATGTTGCTGACAGTTTTAGTATTGACTCTAATACACCTAGGATAGCTACTATATCGAATCTTTCACTGGCAATTAATACACCTGAGTATGGCGTGGTTAAAAGGGTTATAAAAAATCCGAAAAGAACAAAAACGTAAGCATAAAATGCGTCATCCAACTTATTGGGTGGAATGTTTAACTTTGAGTAGATCAAATAATAACCAATAGGTAAAGCAAAGATGATTATAAGTGTAGAGAAAATAAAGTGAATATTGACACTCATCAAGAATATATCGTTAACTTTGGAGTTATTCCCCTTACCTATTTCATAGGTTATAAACCTTTGGGTACCATACGCCAGAGAATTGTTCAAGAATGAAAACATCGTAACTGAAGACGTTACTACGCTAAAAATACCAAAATCATCTACCCCCATTATGTCTAAAAGTACTCTAGATATATAAATGGAGATTAGCATTGTAAAAAGCAATCTTAAATATAAATAAACGGTATTTTTAGTCATTCTTTTTACATGTTTCGTATAGTGATTTAGATTTTAGATAGAGCACCTCTAAAATAACAACCCTTCCAACTAAATACTGTATATAGCTTCTAAAATTTAGATTAACTGGAGTCCTAAATATACCCAGAATTCTATCTATATTCCCATTCTTACGATTGAAGGTTCCTAAACTATTTTTGAAGTTGTTCAAGTCTATATTTTCTAGCTCCCTCTTTAGTCCTAAGGTAGGGAGAGTTAAATCTGTAATATCCAGATTAGTTGCCTTTAGTACTTTATCGTTAGAACAAGTCCTATCAAACATCCTATCATATTTAACTTGCCAGATATTTCCTTCGATTTTTAAAAAATCGTCTAGCGAAACTTCTCTTAGCTCTAAGCCGATAACTTCACTATAAATGTTCGAAATTTCACGCCACGTTAAACTCTCCGATGTAGTTACATTAAAGATATTTTCATATGCTGATTCATTCATAAGTAATCCACATATCATTTTTGCAACATCTTTACTCGCTGTTATCGAAGCTTTTCTATCAAGAATTTCTGTGGGTAAAGGCACAGGTAAACCGTTAGCTACTCTCGGTAATATTAGATCCGATTCGAAGGCTCCTAGTTGCAATCGATTCGCACCATATGTTATAGAAGGCCGAATTATTGTCCATTTGGTACCCTCGCTGCTTCTAATTAATAACTCTTGTTCAGTTTTAGTAAGTGCATATTCATTAGTTGAAAGATAATTCTGGTCATTAATACTATCTTTAAGATAATTCGCATCTTCTTTCAGTTCATTTATTGATTCGGCATATACTCTATATGTAGACAAATAGACATATTGAAACTTATCTGATAGTAATAGTTCAATACGTTCGGAAAATTCAAGCGTATCGTAAATCATAAAGTCGATTATCGCATCGATATTATATTGAGACAGTAGCTTTCTCAGAAATTGATTATCTTTCGCATCACCTCTAATATACTTGACATTTTCAGTTGATTTCAGTTCACGTCTAGTTGTAACGAATAAGTTGGCATGACTTTGATTCAAATACTTGATCAAGCTTTTGCCAATGACACCTGTACCACCTAAAAGAAGTATGTTTTTATTTTCAAGATTGGTAGTTTGGATCATCTAATTACCTAGGATTTGCTTAATTTTGCTTGTAGCGGTACTAGGTAGAAGTTTTTTTGCTACTCCAATCCACTTCTCTTTATTCGACTTACTTAGACTCGACATTAGTTTCAGTGCCATTGACTCATCGTCAGAATCGGTAAAGCATTCTAGAATAACTGGAGAATCCGTTTTTTTGCTCACAAATTTGTCTAAATTTTCTAAAAGGGTTCTCTTGTTATCTGCGCACAAATAAACATATCCCAACTTCTCAGCCCAAGCTTCAGCTAACGAGCTCGTTGTTCTTTCTTCCGCTGGAGATACCTTGCTTGACTTGTCAAAACTAGAGCCAAAATGACCTCCAGCTGCTATAAATTCGTTTGATTTAGAACCAAATTGAGATCCTGTGTGCGTTGATATATTAAATTCCGTACCACACCCATTATTTATTATCAAAATACGAACATTATTTCCAATATGTCTATTAGCGATAGCATTCACGTCATAAAAAAAAGCTAAATCCCCAACCACACCAAAGTATAGTTTCTCGTTGTCAACTAGAGAGGCTCCCAACATAGAGGACACACATCCATCAATACCAAAACCACCTACATTAGCAAATGTTGAAATGGATTCATCTAATTCGAAAAGGTTCCAGCTACGAAGAGTGTTCAAGATCGCTAAATTCACATAGGAACCTTCTGGTATTTTAGTATGCAGCTGTTGAGCTATCCAAGGATTAGAAAAGGGTATTTCAGGTAAACTGTCCCTTAATTCCAGATCAACACGTTTCCAATTTTCATATAAAACGTTGGTAGTAAAATTACGGTTGCGTTGCTTAGACAGAAATTCAGTAAGACTCCCTTGAACTACAAGTTTTAGTTTGCCGGAGCGATCTCGCACCTCTCCGTCTTCCGATACTCTCCAGACATCACTAGCTTCCATAAGAACCCTAGTGCCCGGATAGTCACCAGAAACCTCTCCTGCATGAATAACTAAATCTGGTTTTAATGTACTCCAAATTGAATTGTGTTTTGATATGTTGCTAGTAATTAATGCTGCCTGTATCCTGTATTTACCTCGATACCCACTAGTGTGGTCGCATAAAACAATGGCCCCATTTCGTTCACAAAACTCCTCTATCACGGATGTTTCAGACTTTGAAAAAGCGCGGTGTGAGCCTAAAAACAAAGCTACTTTCTTACTACCAAATTCGGGAGCAACATCGCTCGCAGAGATACGATTGATCATTCGCTCATAAGGAAGTTGTTTTGTTTCAAATGTGCCTTTGTACGTGGTCGTAAGATTGATATGTACCGGGCCTCCACCATTTCTCGTTGCTTCTAAGATTGCTTTATTTACAAGTAAGTTACATAACTCTTCATCTGACTTATCTTTAACTATCGGAAGTTGCACAGATAGTTTTGCTGCGTCATTAGGCAATACGCTTCGATCAATGTTTTGGGGGACCAAGTTACCTATTAACTTGTTACCATTAAATGAAGTGATCGCGAGTATTGGCAGCTTTCTATAATATGCTTCTGTCAATGCAGGTAAATAATTTCTTGATGCCGTAGCTCCAGTGCATGAGATGGCAACTATTTCGCCGGATTCTTCGGCTAATCCGCAAGCAAAGTATGCTGCGGATCGTTCATCAACAGATGAGTAAACTTCGAAATATGGATCTCCCTGCATACTACCAACAATCGGTATATTCGTAGCACCTGGACTCGCAACGACTTTTCTTACACCATGTTGCTTTAAAAGAGCTAATACTATTTGTGCATGTCGTTCGTCGGTATAACTCATTTTAGAATTCCTAAGATCATAATATTGGATAGACTGATGAGACAGTTTTCATTCATTTTGAGACAGTCCATTGCGGATAATCCCTTGTAAAGGCTTGGTTGTGCTACTTTTGCAAAAAGTGCCCCAATAGGTTCATCTATTGGAGCCACGCTAGTGCCTCTCACTTTTCACTAGAATACGAGTAATTGTAATACCCATACCCGTATGAACTAGAAGCCTTCTTCTCAACTGCATTCAATATTACGCCTTTCACGTCAATACCTACTTGCTCAAATCGATTTCTAGCCACTTCAATCTCTTTCACTGTATTTTGAGCAAAGCGCACCACCATTAAAGTCGTGCCTACGTGGGCGCCTACAATGCTAGGATCCGTTACGGCTAAAACTGGCGGAGTATCGATGAGTACCAAGTCGTATTCTTCACTTGCCCACTCTAGTAACTCCTGTAGTCTAGGGTGCATTAATAGCTCTGATGGGTTTGGCGGAACTTGGCCGCGAGTGATTACATCTAAATTATCTAAGCCGGAAGGTTTAACTAAACCTTGCTTATCTAATTTACCGATTAGGAAATCAGAAAGCCCGTTGTCCCAATCTAAACCAAACGAGCGTTGTAAATAGCCCTTTCTCATATCAGCGTCAATAAGTAGCACCTTTTGTTCTGATTTAGCGGAAACGGCAGCAAAATTAGTCGATATAAACGATTTACCAATACCTGGTGCTGGACCCGAGATCATTACAATGTTGTTTTTTGCCTCAAGCATGGCAAAGTGCAAGCTTGTTCGTAAGCCACGCAGCGCTTCTATAGACAAGTCAGCCGGGTTTGACTCGGCAAGTAGAGACAAGCCTATAGTCTGTTTACCTTTGCGCTTATTGCGTTTGAACAGCTCTAGCTCTAAGTCAGATTTATTCACACTGGTATAAACCGGTAGGCCAATTTGCTCTATATCGTCTGGGTTTTCAACGCCACGATGAAAAGCCGCTTTTACTAATACAACAGCAACACTCAACATGCCGCCAAGTAAGGTTGCCAATACCGCAATTAATGGCTTTTTAGGTTTTACCGCGTAAGTAAAAGATTCGGCCGCATCCAGTATGCGAACGTTTCCGACGGTACCGGCCTTAATAATTGCTAACTCTTGGACTTTGTTAAGTAACTGTACATAGATTTGTTGGTTTACTTCCACATCGCGCGTTAATCGCAATACCGCACGTTGAGTTTTTGGGAGTTTTTGTATTTGTTGATTGAGGCGTTCTTTTTCGCTCAGCAAGGTTTTACGTTTATCTAAAAGAGAAATGTAAGCTGGGTGGTCTTTGGTAAAACGTTGGCTGATCTCACTTTCTTTAAAGGTTAGTTCATTGAGCTGTGCTTCTAAAGCTACCATTACGTTAAGTGTGGATTGTGCCTCTAGGCCCAAATCTATAGATTCATTCTCTAGACGAAATTGATTGAGCTTGTCTTCAGATACGGTTAGCTCATCTTTTATCTCTGGCAGATTAGCTTGTAAAAACTTAAGGCTTTGCTCGGCCTCTGCAGAGTTTCTCGCTACGTTTTGTAAGAAATAATTTTGCGCTATGTCATTAAGTAGCGCAACATTCTGCTCTGGATTTTCACCTTCGAATGACAAATGTATAATGCCCGTTTGCTTACCAACTTCGCTAATCGACAGTCCACTTTTTAGCCATTCGATTGCGTCTAAGCGGCTTTGCTTAGCAATACTAAACTCTGTGTTGGCTTGTTGCGCTTCAATATCGGCAACAAAAATGGTGTAGTCGTTCCCATGGGCAACTTCACCAACACTACCCGACAGGATTACTTTTTCGTCATCACGAACCAACTGAAATGTTTTGCTGACAGGATCAGTCACTACAATTTTATGCGAAAACACGCTCGCATAGGATGGCTGCTCGTAACGAGAAACCAAAATATGGTTTTGCTTTCCTTGCAGCCTAGCCAAGCCTTTACCAACAACCGGGATATAGCTGGGAGCCGTTACCGTAGTTAAATTAAACTTATCGACCGTATCACCCAAAATCATACGTGAGCGAATGATCTCTATTTCTGTCATTGCTGACGACTCTTGAGAGAACAGCTCCCCCATGTCACCCACCATAGCCGATATGCCGCCACTGGATTTTTCTTCTACTTGAAGCAATGCATCGGCTTTATAAATGGGTGTCGATAAAAGCGCAAAAGCCACGCCCGCTACTGCAAATAAAAAAGTGAGGCAAATAATAAACCACTTGCCATCTAGTAAGATGCCTAATAAGCGACCTAAATCGATCACATCTTCATTGCTCTCTGAGCGCGAGTTTGTTTGTTGTGTCATTTTTGTTTACTTAATTATAAATCTATTGAAAACGTAACTACCAGTTACGTACGCGGCTCACACCTTCGGTAAGGTCATTAAAGCCTGAAATAGTCGGTATTAGCTGGGCAACCACGCGGTTCCAACGAGTAATTGGTGCTGCGGTTACATACACAATGTCGTAAGGCCTTAAGTCAAACTCTGTCCCTATAACCAAAGCCGATGCGTCTTTAATATCGAGTTGGTAAATGTCGGCCAAATGCGGTTGGTCTTCACTAGAGGTGCGAATGACAAACACGCCTGTAGCATCGGCGGTAAGCTGATTGATGCCACCTACATTGCTGAGTGCTTCGGTTAAGCTCATCCCTGCGCGGTCCATTTTTAGCATTTGAGGGTCATTTACTTCGCCCATAACAAACACTTTTTGCGCGTCGTTACGGGGTACATGAACTATGTCACCATGCTCTAATAGGCGGTTTTGAGTGAGATCGCCACGTTGCATTAAGCCATACAAAGACAATGACTCTTCAACACCATCACGTGTAAGCGTGACGTTGCGCCAATCGGCATCGCTGGCGAGCCCCCCTGCTCGATTAACGGCATCGAGCAACGTAAGCGGTATATTACTGATCGCCTGCTGGCCAGGTTTATTGACTTCACCAGTTACATAGGTTTTTTGAGAGCGAAACGCCGCTACATTTACATCCACTTGAGGACGCTCAATAAAGCGAGCCAGTTTTGTTGCAATCTCTGCTCGGACTTGACGCACGGTTTTACCTGCAACTTCTACTGTGCCTATGTAGGGGTAAAATATTGTGCCATCGGCATGCACCCAGTTACCGGCTTCCGAGGCACTGCGGTACGATCCTGCTGGAATAGTCAGCTCGGGGTGGTCCCATATAGTGACGTTAAGAATATCACCAGGGCCAATAAGGTACTCATATTGCTGCACCAACAAATCTAGGTCTGGATTGCCTTTAGAACTGTAAGCATTTGTGCCACTGTATTCAGAAATGGTTGACGCCGTTAGTGGGTATACGTTTACCACTTCCTCTGGAGGGGTTTGCTCATCGTCTGTTTGCTCACCTTTAGCTTGCTCGGTAGGTTCGTTGGCCACCATATTTTTATCATCTGTCGATAGATATGAGCCAGGAACAGTACAGCCTGCAAGTAACACAGACAAAGAGGCGGTGAGTAACCAAGTTTTACCATTTTCCATAGTATAGATGTGTTCTTAATAGTCGTGAAAACGCCAAAAGTAGCGCAGGGTTAACCATAGTATTCATTATGAAAGGGGAGTTGAATGGATACAATCTTAGTAAGTTATTTTTGCACGCTACCGCCCATTGGTGTAACGCATAACCCCATTGCGTAAGATTGAAAACCAGCCAACTTATTTTTTATTATTTTTATGATGCTTGATTTGCTTTACCGATATACCGTATTGCATATGAATTCAGTGGCAAAAAAGCTGCGTGATTATCGACTAAATTCGCAGCAATCTCAACTCTCCACCGTTATTTAAATGTGACAATAATCACACACACCTATTTCATGAATTTACTTAGTAACTAAATAGTTGTTTCTCTTAGTTTTGTGATTGTCTTAGTTTCCATTGGCGCATTGACAAGGTGACTCGCAATTACAGGTCACTTTTGTAATTTCATCCAAGATGATATCTTTTGACCCTACAACGATCTCTGGATTTCAAGATAGGTTTGCTATGTTTTCTAAAATTTTAGTGGTTTGTGTGGGCAATATTTGCCGTTCACCAACCGGGGAGCGCAAACTACAAGCGCTACTGCCCAACAAAACCATCGATTCGGCGGGTATTGCTTCTGCCAAAAGTGGTTTGGTCGGTAAACCTGCCGACGATATGGCCATTCAAGTCTCATCCGAAAATGGCTTAGATTTGCAAGGGCACCAATCTAAACAACTGACTGCGCAAATGTGCGCTGAGTTTGATCTTATTTTGGTTATGGAAAAAGGGCATATTGACGCAGTGTGCAGCATTGCACCCGCAGCGCGCGGTAAAACCATGTTGTTTGGGCAGTGGTTGGGGCAAAAAGAGATCCCTGATCCTTATAAGCAGAGTCGTGAGGCGTTTGATTTTGCTTTTGAGTTGATTGACCGAGCGGCTGAGGCGTGGGCTGGGAAGCTTTGACAAACAGGCGAGGGGCGAGAGGAAGTGTTGGATATGAATTTTTGATGTTATGCCTTACATTGCAGTTGACTTAATATACATTTAGTAGATACTTTAGTCAGATGGCGTCAGTCGATAAGCACTTTAGTTGTATTTTATCGGCTCTTCTCAAACAAAAGTGTAGGTAAAATAATTATGAAAAAAATTGCTTTAGCAATGGCTCTGGTTTTAGGTAGTGTTGGTTCTGTTTCTGCGGCGACTGAAGTTGCAGCGGGAGCTTCTACCGCTACTGGTAGTGCTGGCGCTGGCGCGGCAGGTGCTACAGCAGCAACTGGCGCAGCAGCTGGTGGTGTTGCAGCAACAACAATGGCTGTAGCCGCTGCTGTTGTAGTAACAACTGTAGCAATCGCTGGCGGTAGCGACGGTACTTCAGGTACTACTGGTACTAACTAAGTATTCAGAATTAATAAGTTTTAGAAGGCACCCACTTTGTTACAAAGTCGGGTGCTTTTTTTTTGTCGAGTACGTTATTATCTTGCCACTTACACAACGATGGTTTGTTCACGGATGAAGCAATTTCTTGGATTACTGTTCATTTCTCTGGCGACTCTAGCCACGACAGGCTGCACCCAGCGCTCGCTTAATTCGGTAGACACGCTCAATGCCGCTATATTTGGTAGCGGTGACATTGCACAAACAAAAGACGAAGTCGACGCACTGCCCTACGCAAGTATGTACGTTAAAGTCAATGATCAGGCTCGGGCATTTATGGTATTGGCGTTTGTCGATCAAAACCCAATTAGTGGCGCGCAGCAGTTAAAGTGGTTATCGGCCGATAGCGCCATGATTGTGACCGAAAACGGTCGGGTGGTAAAAACCGTTAACCTCCCCTACGTAAATTTGGAAAGTTGGGTTACCGAGCCTTCTCCCATTGAGTTTTCAGCTAGTTCTGCGGCATGGAGTGGCTCGTACAGTTGGATGCCCAATTATCAGCTATTCCAACCTGCTAGTGGCACTTTGAAACAAAAGGGTATCCAAGATGTCTCATCGCTATTGTGGCAAGAGCCATTAACTCACTGGGTAGAAACCGTGACGTTTTCGGCATTGAATGAAACCGTCAACAACCATTATTACGTCAATGGCCAAGGCCTGGTGCTAAAAACTGTACAGTGGCTAAAACCGGATTCACTTAAAATTGAGCTTGAAATACTCAAACCTTATAACCCTTAATAGCCAGTTCATGGAGTGATATTGTGAATATAATTAAAAAGCTAGCTCATGTGAGTATGGCTTTTTTAGGTGCATTAATGCCTTTATTGCTTAGTGCTTCAGAGGCCCCTGCACCAACGCTGAGTATAACCCTTGCTAGTGAAGGGCAGCAGCTACAGTTTGATAAGCCAAGTCGTTTATCTGCCGTAGTCGCGGCAGTGGCTCCTTACACTACAGCCCCCTCTATCCACAGCTACCCTATGTATAGCCGGCTATTTAGTAGCGCTAAGCAGTCGCAAGCTGAGCAACTAAAACAGCAAGTTCTAACTGAACTGCACAATCGATTAGAAGAGGACGAGTCCTATCAACTGCTAATTAATGAAGTGCACGATTGGACTGTCGGCTATCGAGAATTACTTTCTCTCGATCAAGACGTGTTCCGAATTGATGCATCTCTCGATCCTATGTTAGCAGGCGATTTTGATTTAGAACTTATCGAGCCACCCTCTACCATAGAAATACTGGGGTTAGTGAACACGCCGCAATTACTCACATGGCAGCCACATTGGACGGCGTCCGACTACATCAAACAAAGTGTCAGGCACGACAAGGGCCATCGCAGCTATGTGTGGATTGTTTACCCAGATGGGCACATCACTCGCAGTGGGTATGCTTATTGGAATAATGAAGCGGCCTCTATTGTGCCCGGTAGCGTTCTGTTTGTGGGCTATAACAGTGACAAGCAAGCCACCATTGACTTAGAGCAAAATATCGCAAAGCTCATTGCGAGCCGGCATTTTTATTAAGTCCGATATTTCTCTTAGTTGAACCTTCGTTGGACTTACCGGCTAACCGATGTTTTTTTACAAACTACATTTATCTCAAGGCAGAGATTCTATGCAATTCTCCACTCAGCGACTGATTTTTAGCGCACTACTTACCGCGTCTATTAGTAGCGTCTTTGTTAGCAGCGACAGCACTGCCGCAGACACTTTAATATACCAACCTACCTACACCGACTTTGGCGGGGTGGGATTAATGCAAGTGCCAACAGGTCGTATGGCTGAAGAAGGCGCTTTTGCCATTGGCGGTAGCTGGAATGATGACTATCACCATTACACAGCTAACGTGCAATTATTTAGCTGGTTTGAAGCGACTATTCGCTACACCCGTGTGCCTAATGCGCTGTTTAGTAGCGACCCAGGTTACAGTGGTGACAACTTATATACCGATAAAGGCATCGACGTTAAATTTAGGCTTTGGGAAGAGAGCTATTGGCTACCAGAAACCTCTATTGGCATACGAGACATGGGCGGGACCGGACTGTTCGATGGCGAGTTTATCGCAGCCAGTAAACGGGTCGGCCCGCTAGACTTTACATTGGGTCTAGGTTGGGGGTATTTGGGTCAAAGCGGCACAGTCACCAATCCGTTTTGTAAGGTAAGCGATGAATTCTGCACCCGACCTTCAGACTATAAAGGCTCGGGTGGCGCTATCGACAGCAACCGTTGGTTTAAAGGACCAAGTGCACTATTTGGCGGTGTTGAATACCATACTCCATACCAGCCACTCATTCTAAAGCTTGAGTACGAAGGCAATGACTACTCGGGCGAATATTTTACTCCTAAAGGTATTGAGTATAAGCAAGATTCACCCGTCAACATTGGTGCAGTCTATCGCTTGGATAACCTAGGCGACCTTAAGCTTAGCTACCAACGAGGCAACACCTGGACCTTTGGTGCAAGCTTAAATACCAACTTTAATCGTCAACCTAACATCTGGCGAGATGAACCGGTAAAATCCTATACGCGACCCGCGCATGAAGATGTCCCTGTCCCAACAACCGATTGGGATGCCGTTGGCGTTGAGATGGCCGATAACGCTGGGTTTACACAAAGCAGCATCGCGATTGAAGAACACACACTGTATGTCACGGCAGAGCAAACTAAATATCGCGACCGCGAAGAAGCCATTAGGCGCTTAGCAGTTATTTTAAATTACTACGCTCCAGCAAGCGTGACTCATTTTGAGATCATTGAAACTCTTAACGATCAAAAACTCACCCAAACCTCTATTGATCGAGCTAGTTATCAATATGCCTTGCAACGCGAAGATCTAGACGCCACCGTTGAAGAGAGTTTTGCGGTGAATAATGCCAGCACCCGCGACGCGTACAGTGCGAGCGCCGTGGTCAACGATAATAAAAAATCTTGGGAGGCCGGATTAGAGCCCGTTCTAGCCCAGAGTTTAGGCGGCCCTGAGTCATTTTACCTGTATCACTTTGGTATTAATGCCAAAGGAAAGGTAAGGCTAACAGACAAGGTCGAGCTTGGCGGCGCGATCTACTTTAACCTTATCGATAACTACGACAAGTACAATTACATCGATAACAACCCACACATAAACAATCACAGCACCCCACGAGTCCGCACGCTGTTTCGATCTTACGTGCACGACAACCCGGTAAGGCTAGACCACTTGCAGCTAACGTGGTTTGAGCAGCCTAGCGAGCAAATTTACACGCAAGCCTATGCGGGGTATTTAGAAATGATGTTTGCTGGTGTAGGTGGTGAGGCCATTTATCGTCCGCTGGATTCTAACTGGGCTGTCGGTTTAGATTTAAATGTGGTCAGCCAGCGCGACCCAGATTCTTGGTTTGGTGTCTATACGGAAGATTACTTTTACTACGATAACTACAACCCAGAGCAATGTGACGACTACCCGCACACCTGTAAGGCTTACGTGCTTAATAAGGGCTTTACGGGTCATTTAAGCATGTACTACATGCCAACCTGGAGCCTACTTAATAACACGTTGTTTAAGCTCAGCGCTGGGCAATTCTTAGGTGGCGACATCGGTGGACGTATAGAGTTTGCTAAGCAGTTCCGCTCTGGTGTAACCGTAGGCGCCTACGCAGCTATGACTAATTTGACCCCAGAAGAATACGGTGAAGGAAGTTACAACAAAGGATTTTACGTCTCGATCCCATTTGATATCTTAAGCATTAACCCAACCGTTGATCGCGCGACCATCAAATGGGAGCCGATTACTCGTGACGGCGGGCAAATGCTGATTAAGCAGCACGACCTGTTTGATCGTACCGATAGCCGCTCACCGTGGCACCAACGTAAGAATACGTCTTATTGATTGTTTTAAATTAATTGTTGATCCTTTTTTGTTCGGCGACCACTTGCAAAAGTGGTCGTCTGAAAGGATTTTAACTGGCTATTTTTTAGGCGAAACCATAGCTAATAAGCCGTAAAAGTCATAGCGCTTTGATATTTTCAGAAACTCGTGTTTATTTACACTCAAAGCGTCAGTCAGTGATTGCACCCTTGCATTATTTACCGTATTATTCCGCCACAATTTTAAGCACAACTCAGTTCGACGCTCAAAAAGATCTGCGATTCTGTAAAAAGGATCTGATTAGGTCTTGAGCTACCGCGTGCAAGTTAGTATAATGCGCGACCTTTGATAGCCTTGTGTGGATTATCCACAGTAGTTTTGACTAGCCATCCTTGTGATGATTAAGCTTAACCTCCAAGGTTGATATCGAGCTGAAACGATTTGGAGAAGACATTCATGTCCCGAGTATGCCAAGTAACTGGTAAACGTCCGGTAACGGGTAACAACCGTTCACACGCACGTAACGCTACTAAGCGTCGTTTTCTGCCGAACCTACAAACTCATCGTTTCTGGGTAGAGAGCGAAAAACGTTTTGTTAAACTACGTCTAACTGCTAAAGGCATGCGTATTATTGATAAGAAAGGCATCGATGCTGTTCTTGTTGATATCCGTGCACGTGGCGAAAACGTTTAAGAGGAATTGAGCAATGGCTAAAGGCATTCGCGAAAAGATTAAACTTGTTTCTTCTGCTGGTACAGGTCACTTCTATACTACAGATAAAAACAAGCGTAACATGCCGGGCAAATTTGAGATCAAGAAATTTGATCCAGTTGTTCGCAAGCACGTTATGTACAAAGAAGCTAAAATCAAGTAATTGATTGCAACTTCGATGACATGAAGACCCAGCTTAGGCTGGGTTTTTTATTGCCTGCAGTTTATAGTAATCAGTATTACTACTCTAAAGTGGTTTGCTTGATAAAGGGATATTATGCTGCCTAGGCTCACACGTCGTCAGTGGAACAACGTCATCATTATTGCGTGCATTTTGTTTATTACCGCGCTCAATTTGCCAACGATCATTAAAACGCTATTCATTTCCGACCCTTATAGTGACTTTCCGTATGTCCTTAATCCTACGGCCGCACCTTACAAAATCGAACTGCCCTCAATGTCTGTCGTCTATACCGATGGTACTTGGCGTTCCGAATCCTTCTCTGCGCTAGATTCGACCGAGCTTGCTCAGCGTTGGCGCTCATTAGTGGGCACAGAGATTACAACTGAGCAATACCAACAGCTTTCGCCAAATTTACACTCTCCATCAACGGTGGAAGTGTGGTACGTCGATATTGACGAGCCACAACGTATAACAACCTACGAGCTTGAGCAGTTTTGGTTGCTACAAAGCTGGGAGAACAAATGGTTGGCAGTCTCTGTGGACGGCCAGTATTTAGGCCTGTAACCCATTTCAAAGTGCAATACACGGAACATGAACAATGCCAGAGTTACCAGAAGTCGAAGTCTCCCGCTTAGGGACCGCGCCACACTTAGTAGGGCAAACCATTACAAACCTTACGATCAGGCAGCCGCGCTTGCGATGGCCGGTACCAGAGCAGATAGCCGATGCGATTGGTCACCAAATAAACAGCGTAGAACGCCGGGCAAAATACCTATTAATTCAACTCGATGTGGGAACTATTGTTGTGCACTTGGGCATGTCGGGCTCATTGCGTGTGTTAAAGACTCCAACCTCTCCGGCCAAACATGACCATGTCGATATGGTACTAAGCAATGGTGTCACGCTTCGCTACAACGATCCTCGCCGATTTGGCTGCTGGCTATGGTTTGCTAAAGGAGAAAACATTGAGTTGCTGTCGCACTTGGGTCCAGAGCCTCTCACTGCAAGTTTCTGTTTAGAGTATGTATGGCCTCTGGCACAAAAAAGAAAGATCACCATTAAGCAGTTTATTATGGACAATAAGGTTGTGGTTGGTGTGGGAAACATCTACGCCAATGAAGCACTGTTCAATGCGAAGATCTCCCCTTTAAAATCTACACACTCAGTCAAAAAGACTGACTTAAAGCAGCTTATTGAAGAGATAAAGCATGTGTTAGACAACGCCATCAAGCAAGGCGGCACCACGCTCAACGACTTTGAACAGCCAGACGGCAAGCCTGGCTATTTTGCACAAGTATTGAGTGTGTACGGGAAGGAAGGCGAGCCTTGTCCTATATGTGCGACCAAAATACGCGCCCAATCGATAGCAAAAAGAAACACCTTTTGGTGTGAACGCTGCCAATCCGAATAACACGACCAAAAATAAAGAGTTATCGCGCTGACTCGAATTGCCTATGTTAACATTTACCTTATAATGCTAAGTACCCGTTGCTAGATTCACAAACAGACACTGTATTCGTTGAAGCCAAACAAACAACTTACAGAACAATGCAATTCGCACCACGCCAAGGGACAAAGAATCCAGTCATGAAAGTACTCTACTATCTCAATAACGTATCTCGTCGTCTCGTACCGCGAGTGGTGTATGCCTTTCGATTGCGTCAGCTAAAGAAAAAATACCTTAATAGCGAACAAGATATACGCTCCAGGGTTGACTACTACATGAAAGGCGAAGAGCACTTTGCATGCGACGATTCTTTTCAAAAAATTGCCGATTTTAAACGCCGTGGATTTAGCGCGTATTTCTACGATCTGAAATCATACTTATTCTATTTTGACAAAAAGCTCAGGTTTAAAAAACACTTTGGGGATGAAACTCACATTGAGTCCTTGCCCACTTTTTTTAAAGCAAGGCCCATTGCTGGAGATAATAGAAATTCGGTTCTGCTAAAGCTAGACAAGTACCGCCATTTTAAGTTCGTCGACGACAAGCGCTCATTTGGCAGTAAACATAATAAGGCCGTGTTTAGAGGCACTGTATACCAAAAACATCGCATTGCCTTTATGGAGTCAATGTTTTCTCACCCTATGGTCGACGCGGGCCAATCTAATCCAAGTGATGAGCACCCAGAATGGCAACAACCGTTCATGTCGAAAGAAGAGCAGCTTGAAAATAAATTTATTATTTGCTTAGAAGGCAACGACGTTGCCACAAACCTTAAGTGGGCAATGTCATCCAATTCGCTGGTCATCACCCCACCAATGAAGTTTGAAACGTGGTTTATGGAAGGCACACTGGTGCCAGGTATTCACTATGTTGAGGTGAACCCTGATTTTTCCGATCTAGAAGAGAAAATGAACTATTACAATGAGCACATTGATGAGGCATTAACAATCATCGACAACGCCCACAAGCATGTACAAAAATTTCTGGATGACGATTTAGAAGAACTGATAGGGATCTGCGTTGTCGAAAAGTACTTCGCACTTTCAGATCAACTAGAACAGTGAATACACTAGTCGATCTCCAAGATGCCGAGTCGTTGAGAAGGTAAAGCCGACCTGCCACGCCGTGGCTAAAACTATCGTGTGTAGTGCAATAAAAAACGAGTGAAAGGAAAAAAAGTGTCTCTAAAAGTAAAAGTAAAAACGGGTTTTCGCAATTTCGATAAGTACCGCCGAGCCAAAATGAAGCGTCTTGAGGTGTTGCTTTACGCACTACTCAACAATAAGGCACACAATCAATCAACGTTGGTTTCTCATGACCAAGTACAACGTATTGCTATTGTAAGAAACAACGCTCGTATTGGGAATATGTACTTCTTAATCCCATTTATCACGCAAACAAGAGCGCTATACCCCAATGCCGAGATTACTCTAGTCCTTAAGCAAAGCTGGCAAGGTGAAGTGTTTGACGGGCTCAAGGTCGACCATTTCAGCTATACACAGTTCTCTTTCAAAGGGTTGCTTACTTACTTTAAAGAAATTCGTTCGCTGAAAAAGCAGGTGTTTGATCTGGTTGTTGTGCCTTCTAACTCTGTGGAAGACTCGATGATCTGCGCCATGCTCAATGCTAAAAATAAAGTATCATCACCAAATGAAAATCGTAACCTGTGCTATACGCACACCTTTAGCAAGAGTGATCAACGTAACCATGCGGCGTACACCAACCTCTATTTGCTTACCGAGCTTGGCAATACACTGATTGAGCCGATTTCTCATCATATTGTTTTGAAGCCGCATGAGGTCGAATTTGGCTTGGAGAAAAAACGTGAATTTGCTGCTGAAGGCACCTTGTCCATTGCGTACTTTAGGGGCGCTCGCGGTTCCAAACAGTTGTCCGAATCAACATGGCAAGACATTATCGAGCAGTTTGAGCAAGCGTCCGCCGTCCCTATTCAGTGGGTTGAAGTACTGAGTCCCGATATCACCGCGCCTCTACCATCGGCTATGCATACTATTTTTCAAAAAGATATGCGCTTACTTGCCAGTGCCCTCAAGCAATTGGATGGCTTTATCTGTTGCGACACAGGCCCACTGCATCTCGCCGATGCCGCAGGGGCCAAATGCGTTGGTCTCTATACGGCAACCAGCGCAATCACCTTTGGAGTATTGGGTGACAAAGGGGCTAGTGTTGAACTTGATAGCTTAAATGCGTCGCAAGCGTTAGCTAAAATTTTATAAGCTTTGTTATTATTTAAGGCGCACATAAGCATAGTTGTGTGCGCCTAATAAAAGTGAATATGGCGGTGCTATTTTTTATACGGCAGTTTTTTAAATGGCGCCGGCTGCCAATCGGGCTTAATTTCGTTAAGTGGTTGGTTATTAATGATTTTATCGTAGAATCCAAGATAACGTTCGGCCATAACATGTGCGTTAAAAAGATCTCTTGCGTACTCGTGGCAAACCTTCGATGAAAACTGTTCGGCATTAGACACCGCCGTAACAAGATCTGGTTGCGAGTCAGATAGTAATCCAACCTCATTGCTGACTAACTCGGGCAATGATCCGTACGGCGTGGCAAAGACAGGGCAACCAAAGTAAAGGCTTTCGGTGATGGCTAGGCCAAAAGGTTCATGCCAAGTGACGGGAAAGACCAACCCTTTAGAGCCACTCATAATAGACGATTTTTCCACATCATTGACCATGCCATGAAATCGTACATGGCGATCAAAGGTAAAGCGGACCCCCATTTTAATGTTGAAGCGATGGCCACCTAACACGTCCAGTTGCTGCTTGGCTAATTTGGTAATATCTATCGCACCTTGAACGTTTTTTAGTCGCCATGCGGCTTTACCCAAAAAGTGAAAGCGTTGGCGATTCCCCGCGGCATTCAGGGAAACCTCTGGGTAGTTGTCCCAATTGAGTCCATTGTGTACATAGGCGCTCCCACCATGACGAAGAGCATGGTTTTTTGATACAAAGATGGTATTGCTGCTTGCTTGAGTGTTGCTGTTTCCGTGCATGGTATGGACTATCGGAAATGAAGAACAGTTGCACTGCGAGTGCGCATGAACAATATCGATGTCCTTGGGAACTTGTTGTTCAAACGGTGCTTCTGGGTTGTAGTCGATCACCTTTGCAAACGGGCAAACGGTACCTTTTGCCGCAAGAAGTGTGATCCTGTGCCCCATGGTCGACAATGCGTAAGCAAGATCCCACACCACACGTTGTGTGCCGCCATAATTGACTGCGGGTAAAACGGCATCCATAAACAGTAAAATATTCATCGCTTTATTCTCAACATAATTACTTCAAACTACCTTCAGCTTGTTTGTCGCTTTGTCGCCAAAACACCAAGATCGGGCACGGCACCTTTGTTATTTACTCGCTGCTTTTGCTTCGATGTTGCGTTCGATGTTGAAGGCTAAAGAAGCTCTGTCAAACATATTGATTACATCGCTCGCTACTATGCGATTCATTGCCTGCGGATCTTTCACCCGAGTCCGCCAATTTGGCGCCTTCGACCGCCCCTCCGCGACGAGTGCTTGCTGATAGGCCGACACGACGTAATCACGAAAGTAATATGGACCTGTTCTTTCTGGATTATGGTGAGCATAAAGCCCGATAACTGGCGTTCCAACTGCATTGGCCATGTGAGTTGGACCGGTGTCTGGTGCAATGACCAGATCCGCACCTTTTAGAAGCGCTAGCATCTGTTTTAACGTCGATTTGCCGACAATATTGTTAATAGCTACCGAGGTTTTAGACACAATTTCTGTCGCTAAGATTTGCTCAACCGGAGAAGGGCTGCCCGCTAATGTGATTTTCCATCCTTTACTGGAAGCGTGCTCAATAATCTGCGCATACCCCTGGCTGTGCCAGTTTTTGTAAGCTTTACTCGCCCCTGGAACAATCACTAAATTTGGTTGCTGCTGTAGCAGTTGTTTGTCTGCCCACTGCTTATCGGCCACGTCGATATTGAGATCCCAGCAAGGCTTTTCCAACTGCACCCCTAATTCCTGAGCAAAAGCCAATAAACCATCTAACACATGTGGTTTATCTATAGGTGAGGGGACTTTATGGTTTGTAAACAACGTCTGGAAATCTTGGCTTCGGTGCCGATCAAAACCTAATTTGAATCGAGCTTTAATGCCTAGTGTCGCTATACTGGCACGTAACGCATATTGGCAGTGTAATAATGCATCAAATCGTTCGTTTGCCAACTCAGCCCAGAGTGACCTATAGGCACTTGAGCCCTGTTTTTTATCAAACACAACCACTCGAATGCCCTCTAACCCTTGCAATAACTCTTGCTCGAGTTTTCCGGTTACCCAGGTAATGCGAGTGCTTGGCCATTGCCGTTGGATCATTTGAGCCATCGCAATGGTATTGCACACGTCCCCAACGGCTGACAAGCGCAATATACATATAGCGTTAGGAGCGGTTTTAAAAAGGGGCATATAGCGGTATCCAATTGAAGCAATACGAAATTATGCAGTGAATCGCAGCCAAAGTAAATTGGCTCGCACTTGCAGCGCGGTGGTGAACAGCCATCAACTACTATAAAATGCCAACAACGTAGCCCTTTTTGTTAATGGTTTCGTGTACCGGGTTGTTCGTCTATTAATGGGGTCTCATGCTGCTGCGTTTATTTTATAGTCTGGTTTTGTTTTTGGTTTCTCCGCTGTTGTTGGCGACCCTGTATAAACCCAAAAAGGGAAAACCAACATTTGGCTCTCGCTGGAAAGAACATTTTGGCTTTGTGGACCCAACGGGACACGATAACCCCATATGGTTCCATGCAGTCTCTGTTGGTGAGGTCATCGCGGCAACACCCATCATCAAATCAATGCACGCGAGCTACCCAGAACAAACCATAATCATCACCACCACCACAGCAACAGGTGCTCAACAAGCCGAAAAACTACCGGGTAAGATATTACACCGCTATATGCCTATTGACTTTGCTTGGTGTGTGCGTCGATTTATCAAGACAATTCAGCCTAAAGCACTGTTTATCATGGAAACAGAACTGTGGCCAAATACCTTGCATCAGGCTCAACGCGCTAACATCCCCATTACCCTAATCAATGCTCGTCTATCAGAGCGATCGTGCCGTCGTTATCTTAAGGTACCGCCGCTGTGCCATTTACTGATGCATCCACTTGACCAGATTTTATGTCAGTACACGCAGGACGCAGAACGGTTTATTCGTTTAGGTGTGAGCAAGCACAAGGTGACAGTCACAGGGTCGGTTAAGTTTGACATCCACATCGATGAGTCTATTCCAATAAAAGCTAAACAGTTAAGAGCTGAACTGGGCGCAAATAGGCCCACCTGGATTGCCGCCAGTACACACAGCGGAGAAGACGAGCTGCTTTATCAAGCCCATAAGCAAATACTGCTCACACACCCTGAGGCGTTACTCATTATTGTGCCTCGGCACCCAGAACGCTTTGACGAAGTGTATGAACTGGGCCGCTCTATGGCGTTGTCTGTTGGGCGACGCACTGTACTCGCAGATAATAAACAACACCAAGTGTACTTAGGAGACACTATGGGTGAGTTGCTGCTGCTTCTAGCCAGTGCGGATGTATGCTTTATGGGTGGGAGTCTTATTGGCGACAAGGTCGGCGGACACAACTTATTAGAGCCCGCAGCTTTATCACTGCCGATTATTTCTGGCCCTAGCTACTTTAATTTTGCGCAGATCGCCGACAAGTTACTCGCAAACGATGCGCTGTTCATTGCACAAGAGCCCCAGGCTATCTCGCATCAAGTGTTAGAGTTTTTAAACAATAAAAGTCGTGCCGATCATGCTGGTAGACAAGCCAAAACCATTGTAGAGGACAATCGTGGTGCTGTGAGCAAGACGCTCTCTGCCGTGTCGCAGTATTTCGACCAGCAAGGAGCTACAGGTTAGGGTTGAGCCATCGTTTGATGGTAGCTATCCAACAAGGTTTGCCAATCATTTTCACTCCAGTGGCAAGTTCGCAGGCTTTGCTCTTTTAGTAGAGAACGCTTAAGCCTAGAGAGGTTATTGGTCTTCCATCGAGTCTGCCCTAGGAAACCTACGCCTCGGGCCGATTCGTCAATACACTTATCAAAATCGATGAGCCAGGCTTGTTGCTGGCTATCGAGCATAATATTGCGAAGGTTCAGATCGGTATGATTGACGCCAATGTTATGCATTTTCGCAATTTCAATGCCTATTGTTTGCCACACATCCGTTGGAAGTGTCGACTGGCTTAACGTTTCTGCCAAGTCGCGGGCGTGATGAATGCGTTGCGTGACAATGTCTGCGGTGTAAGAAAATGGAGTGACAAAGGTAACACTCGCGCAAACCGGCTTAGGTACATGGACGCCACGTTCACTCAGTTTTTCAAGCAATTTGAGCTCGGCGTAGCTGCGCAGTTTTGAAGTACCCAAAAAGAAAAAACGCTCTTTAATGAATCGACCAATAACCCCACCGCGTCGATATCGCCGCACTGCGACTTCAAGCGTCGCGGTAAGCTGCAAAAACCATGTCGTGCCTCGCCCACTCGCTTTTCCCGTGATTAAATGATCTGCCCCAGATTTTTCAATATCTAAACACAGCAATGCCTGTTTTTGAGTTATAAGGTCATTGTCGAACCAGATATCGTGTTTTGGGTGTTCTTGAACGCGTATTTTTATCATTGGATGACCACAAAATTGAGCGAACATGCCATTCATGCGTTCAGCACACGAAATAGGCTGTCCGTCTGGGACTATTATAGCCTCGCAATGTTAGCGGTGTTAGACTATAAACCTCAAGTGATTAGTCTGTTAATTGCGGGGATTATTTCTCTGAATAAGACAAAGAGTACCATATAACATGAAAATACTGGTTGTGGGCCCTTCCTGGATTGGGGATATGGTCATGTCTCAATCTTTATACACGACCCTAAAGAGTCAACACCCTAACGCTAGCATTGACGTTCTCGCGCCCGACTGGTGCTTACCGCTACTCGAACGCATGCCAGAGGTTGACGGTGCTATTGCAATGCCTGTTGGCCATGGCTCTATTGGCTTAGCAACACGTTTCAAGTTAGCTAAAAAGCTCAAACGAAACGGTTATGATATTGCTTATGTGTTACCCCACTCAATTAAATCGGCCATCATTCCTTGGCTTGCCAATATCCCAAAGCGAGTTGGCTGGCAAAAACGAGAGCCAAGATTTGTTTTACTTAATGACCAGAGAAAAAAACCTAACCAGTATTCGTATATGGTTGAACGATATTGCGCCTTAGCTCACTCTCAAGGCACGTTAAACGCTAACAGCAATATCGTTCAATTAAACAGACTGCCAACACCCAAGTTTACCGTCGATAAAAGCGCGCAAGAAGCGGCAACAAAAAGGCTTAGTTTATCCGTTGAGTCGGAAGTGATAGGTCTATGCCCTGGTGCCGAATTTGGTCCAGCCAAAAAATGGCCAGAAGCTCATTACGCCAGTGTTGCGCAGTCACTAGCTGAACAGGGAAAGCAGGTTTGGTTGTTTGGTTCGCAAAAAGATCTTGCCACTTGTGAAAGCATTCTCAATCTTGTAGACGACAGTGCTAAGCCCAACATCAAAGTACTCGCAGGGCAAACATCATTGATTGACGCAGTCGATCTCCTAGCGGCTTGTAAAACGGTTGTTGCCAACGATTCTGGACTGATGCATATAGCTGCAGCGGTCGGTTGTAACATAGTAGCCATTTACGGCTCCACCTCTCCAGATTATACTCCTCCCTTGACTGAGCAGTGTGCGATAGTCCATACCGATATTGAATGCAGACCCTGCTTTAAAAGAACCTGCCCTTTCGGTCATTTGAAATGCCTTACCGACATTTCGAGTCGAACAGTTTTAGACAAAATTAGCGCCTTTTGAGCGCGTTAACGAGCCCTGTGAACTTAGAGAACCTTATTGAAAATGAACAATAAAAACAGACTGTTGAGTGTATTTTCCTATTTACCATTAATATGGATAGTTACAGGCATGTTCTGGTATTCGAGAGGTGACAAGTTTCTCGTAGGCATCATGGCTATTTCATTTTTAGTAATAACAGTAATTAATGGCCCTAAATCCATAATTAATAAAATTAAATCCAGTAGCTGGTTAAAACTAATATTGTTGTACTTAGCTTTTGCTGTAGTTTCTGGAGAAATTCACGGTTTCAATAGCCGAGAAACGCGGGCGCTGATAATTTCGGCACTGTTTTTAATGAGTGTTAATCTATCAACACTTAACTTTAAGTATATAGCGTTACTCATGTTAGTGGCGTCGATAAACGGTCTAATCTACGTCACTAACTTTCAAATTATAGACCCTGTACCCAGAAATCTTTGGCCAGTCAACCCATTACCTTTTGCCGCGAGCATTGCTGTACTAGCCTCTATATCTCTTAGTTTATTAATCGTGAATAAAAAGCCACGAACTCGAATATTCTTCGGCATAAACTTACTAATACTCACTATTACTTTATTAGCTACCGATATCAGAAGTGCTATTATTGCTTTTGTGGTATTTGTAGGACTCACTGTTTTGTGGCTAGTTGTAAAAAGCAAAAACAGAGGAAAAGTAATGGCTATTGGCATGGTCATTTTGTCACTATCTGCAGTACTGAGCTACCCTATAACAAAAAATAGAATCATCGTTACAATTGGAGAAGTACAGGCAATTTCTGCAGGCAACTTAGATACGTCTATTGGGCAAAGGCTACAAGTCTATAATGTTGCCTTAGGTATGATTCCAGAGGCGCCGATATTTGGTCATGGTAATAAACTTGCTCCTCGATGGGACGCAATGCTAGAGTCAGGTGAAATAACTCCGCTAGTCCATCAAGTCGTCAGTTGGGATTTCCACAACGATTACTTTGAGAAGTGGGTCAAATATGGCCTGGTTGGTCTAATTTTTATGCTGATTCTACTGCTATATCCCGTTTATCGAGCTATCAAAAGTCGTCATGATGACTCGCTCATTATTGTTGGTCCACCGGTGGTTTTTGCAGTAGCGGCCATGGCCTATACGCCCTTTTCTGATGCTCGAAGTCTAACTGTATACATAATCGCAACTTCACTGTGCATGGCATACTCACAAAAAGAACAGAGCCGTCGAAAAATTCGGAGTTGAACATGACTTTACCTGCTGTCACGCTAGTTATCACTACATATAATTGGAAAGAAGCATTACTGGCTGTGTTACATAGCGTTACACAGCAAAATACTATGCCCTCTGAGGTCATTGTCGCAGACGATGGTTCGGGGGCTGACACACGAGAAATGCTGCTAAATCTGAGTAAGGATTTTCCCGTTCCTCTGATCCACAGTTGGCAAGACGACTGTGGTTTTCGAGCAGCACGATCTCGAAATAAAGCGATTGCTAGCGCTGCAGGCGACTATATTATCATCATAGATGGCGATATGATTCTTCCCCCAACCTTTATTGAAGATCACGCCAGTAATGCTACTCCGAACCAGTTTATTCAAGGTGGACGAGTATTACTTAGTAACACCCTTTCTCAAGAAGTAATTGAAGACAATAGAACGATTTCTTTTTGGACTTCAGGTCTAAAAAATAGAAAAAACATTATTAACAGCCGCCTACTTTCAAGAGTTTTTTCACGCATATCTAATACGGATAAGTCTACAAGAAGTTGCAATATGTCCTTTTGGAAAAGCGACATCATTGCTGTTAATGGCTTCAATAACGACTTTGTTGGTTGGGGTCGTGAGGACAGTGAATTTGTAGTAAGGCTGTTAAATTCGGGCCTGAACCGATTGTACTTAAAGTTCTCTGGTGCTGGCTACCATCTTTATCACAACGAAAACAGCAGAGATGCATTGCCTGAAAATGACCAAATATTGAATGATACTATTGGTAAGAAGCTCTCTTATTGTAAGAATGGCATTAGCGAGTTTCTGAATTAGCGGGGATAAAATAGATCGTTGAGCTCGACATATAAGTCTTTACCACTTTGCTGACTGTGTAACAGTTGCAATACCCACATGTACTGCTCGGGTCTTGCAGTAGCATTGCGTTCAATAAACCCATTCATGGCGCGAGCATCACCTTCTTCAGTGTCTGTTGGGAAGGGAGAAAATGCGGGTTCAATTTTGATTTCATATCGACCAAGCTGTGCATTGTACATAGAGTAGACAGGGACAATTTTTGCTCTTGAGACTTTAGATAGTTTGCCCAAGCCTGGTAATGTGGCTTTGGTGGTCGCAAAAAAGTCCACAAAAATACTGTGCTCTGGTCCATGGTCTTGATCGGGAAGGTAGTAGCCTAGGTATCCTTCTTTTATCGACTTAATGAATGGCTTAATGCCGCCACTTCTTTCATAGACTCGACCACCATACTGAACCCGTTGCCGATGCATTAGCCAGTCTGCCACTTCATTTTTCTGCTTTTTAGCCATCGCGGAAACAGGCATCCCCTTGGAAGCGAGCAAAATAGCTGGGATATCAATGGCAAATGTATGAGGAACCAGCAAAATAACATTGTCGCCATTGTCCGTTGCTTGAGTTATGTTCTCTAAACCACTAACAGTTGTATTTTTTGCTAACCACTGCTTATTTTTTAATGTCAGCGCAGGAAAAGAAAGTAAAAAGGAAACGGCGGTTATGAAGGTTTGTCGAATGATCTCTTCACGTTCTTCATAAGATTTTTCTGGAAAACAGAGATGCAGATTTACACGTGCTCGATGTGCAGGGCCCCTCTCTTTTTTATGGAAATGATTGGCAATAATTGTCGCTAACTTCAAATGCCACTTTCGTGGCAGCAAGGCCACTGGGATTCCCACAATCAAGGCGAGCCAAACACCCCAGTATTTAGGTGCGAAAAATCGCCACTGAAAAGTAGGGTTATAGGCTTTAGGGTCGAAATCATTTCGCTGGGTCATTACGCATCATCTTCAACGGTAGGATAGACACTGCGTTTAATCTAAAGCAGTGTCTATATACACTAGGGGAAACAAGGTTAGCCGGGATTATTTATTCTTGAACGATAGGTATTCTGCTACACCTTCAGATACCGTTTTAAAAGAATGAGCACATCCAGCCGCTCGTAAATTGGTCAAATCCGCTTGAGTATATTCTTGGTAAGCGCCTTTAAGGTGTTCAGGAAACGGTATTGTTTCGACCTCTCCTTTACCATGATGAACCACTACAGCTTTAGCGACTTCCTCAAATGACTCTGCGTTACCTGTTCCAAGGTTAAAGATGCCTGATTTGCCTGCGTTTAAAAACCATAGATTAACAGCTGCTACGTCACCGACATACACAAAGTCACGTCTAAAGTGGCCACTGCCTTCAAACAATTTCGGGTTTTCTCCAGCCAACATTTGGTTGTTGAGATGAAACGCCACTGATGCCATCGACCCTTTATGGTCTTCACCTGGGCCATATACGTTAAAGTAACGAAAACCTGTAATCTGACTTACGGTTTCGCCGTGCTCTTGCGCATCTTGCCATATCCGACGAACATAGTTATCAAACTGCTGTTTAGAGTATCCATAAACGTTGAGTGCACCTTCGTACTGTTTTTCTTCTTTGAAGACATCGGTGTCGCCGTAGGTCGCAGCTGATGAGGCATACAAGAAGGGGATATCTCGCTCAAGGCAGTAATGCAAAAGCTCTTTCGAGTACTCGTAATTGTTCAGCATCATATATTTGCCATCCCACTCTGTGGTGGCTGAACATGCGCCTTCATGGAACACTGCATCTACGGGACCAAAGTCGTCACCGGCCATGATCTGTGCAAGAAAATCATCTCGATCCATGTAGTCAGCGATATCGAGATCAACCAAATTTTTAAACTTTTTACCGTTTTTAAGGTTGTCCACAACCAGAATATCGCGAATGCCTTGCTCGTTGAGTGCTTTGACAATATTGCTGCCAATCATTCCAGCACCACCGGTAACTATGATCATGTTAGTTCTCTCTAGCGAATATTTTGCTCGCAGTATAGCAATTTAAATTGATGAAAAGTAGCGATCTGGGGTCAGCAAACGAACCTATTCACTAATTACGCATCGCTTGGCAAATACTTGCTTTGGGTTTCTTTTCCCCACTTTTCATCTAAAGAAATCAAATTGTTTTTGTCTTTAAATGGCGGGTACTTTATTTTGGCCGTTAGGCGGATGTAGTGATGATTGAATGTATCTAGCGCAATGTGAACGGGTTTAATATCGCCATGCGTCAGGTGCCGTTCTTTTGTTCTTAGGAATAAGTCAAAGTCTGCTGCCTGGATCCTATCATCCCACCGTCCAATTTTTTCCAATGCTGAATCTTTAATGACAACGGTGTTACCAACAAAGCCTTCTAAAATTTGACGATCAAATTCAGTTTTTCGAGCTTGGGTGTATTGGTCCCAGTTGCCATACATCAATTTGTGCATCAATCTCAAATTGATATCGTTGAAACCAAACAGACTTAGCGGATTTTTAATCGCTTTCCACTTGCGTTTAATCTTTTTAGTTGCCTCTTTCGTTTCTATTCTTTCGATTCCACAACTCGTCGCAACTTCAAGTTCGTTAGCTTCCATGCTCTCTATTAAATTTTTGTCCCAATCTTTACTCACGATGATGTCATTGTTGAGAAAGCACAAATACTCTCCGCTCGCGGCATCAATACCTTGGTTTTGACAAAATGGGTATGAGTAGTTGCCATCATTTTCAATAACAATCACATCACAAGACTTAAAAAACTCCCTTGAACCGTCATTGGAATTATTATCAATGATGATTAATTCGAAGTCATAAAAGGTGTTTTTAACCAAATTCTCATAGAAAATCTTATTCATTGGTAACTGATTGTATATCGCTGTTATGACGCTTACTTTCTTAGTTTTCATGGAGTTGCTCGCTAGTTCTTGTCATGACGTTGTACCACTAAATTATATCCCATTTTGACGCTAGATTTTACATTGAAGTCGTTGGTTAACGACTTCGGGTACAAATTGCGCCACTTCCCCACCATGGATCGCGACCTCGCGCACTAATGTCGATGACAAAAACGCGTACTCTTCAGCTGGGGTTAGAAAGATGCTTTCTAGCTCTGGCATCAGTCGTCTATACATGGTTGTTAACCCAAATTCATATTCAAAATCCATGGTGGTTCTTAGCCCACGAATTAACAAATTGGCTTGTTGCTGCTTGGCAAAATCGACTAGCAAGCCACTAAAGCCATGGACACTGACATTGTCTAGCTCAGCGCAGACTTGGCTGATCAGCTCAACTCGCTCCTCGAGGCTAAACAACGTATTTTTACTTGGGCTGGCGGCTACGCCAATGACAATATGGTCAAACATCTCTGCAGCGCGCTTGATCAAGTCTAAGTGGCCAAGCGTGATTGGATCAAAAGTGCCTGGGTAGATGGCTTTTTTCATAGTGAGTCCTGAGGATAAACCTATGCACATATGCATTACATAGTGGCTATCATTGCCAGAATTGAAAGCTTGGCAACTGCTTTATTTAGCTTAGCGTAATTTGATGCGTAAATTGAGACTGTTCTCACTGAATAGCTGGCGGGTCAGCGCTACTCAATCACTTGTTGGACGTTGGCCAGCGCCTGTAACTGCGATTTTAAGCCCCTTTTTGCCTTTGTCTCACCATGGATTAGATGAACTTGCTGAATCGACGACTTAATGCTCCTAACAAAACTAACTAAATCAGCTTGATCGGCATGCGCGGAGTACCCGGACATTGTGTATATTGACGCTTTAACTGGAACTGACTGATCATCAATTTGTACATTGTTAGGTGCTTCGACGAGTTCGCTACCTAATGTCCCTTTCGCTTGATAGCCACAAAACAGCACTTCTGTACTTGCCAGTGGAAGGAGCGCTTTTAAATAATTGACCACTCGTCCACCGGTACACATTCCGGAGGCAGCAACCACGATGGCTGATTGCTCGGTGCTGGCAAGCTGATTTACGATTGCTAAATGCTGCTCATGACTGTCTATGGTAATGCACTGCTCAAAGGCCAGTGGATGTCGACCAGATTTCACTCTATGTTTGGCTTCGTTGCCCCATAGGCGTTTAAACAATCGATAAGAATCCGTCACTTTCATCGCCATAGGAGAGTCTACAATGATTGGCAGAGAGCTCGATAGCTCATGGCTATGGATCAGCTGTTCAATATCGTACAGCAGCTCTTGTGTACGCCCGACACTGAACGCTGGAATGATTACTGTGCCTTGGTTCTTGATGGCGTCATGCAGTATGTTGGCTAATCGCGCTTTTCGGTCAACGATGCTCTGATGCTTACGATTACCGTAGGTCGATTCCAAAAATAGGAAATCAGCCCTATTTGGTGATTGAGGATCAGGTAGCAACGGTGTTTGATTGGGCCCTAAATCACCAGAAAACACAATGCGGGTATTGTCATTGTCGTTTATCTCAACGTATGCCGAGCCCAGTATATGACCTGCTGGTTGAAAACGAACCGTTACGCCTTTACCGCATTCGATGGGTACCCACCGCTTATAATCACAAGGTTGCATTTGCATGGTTAATGTCGCGAGTATCTTCTCGCGAGCTTTGGCTGCCAGCCCTTCAATATCCAGCGCATCATCAAGCATGAGCGGCAGCAAGTGCTGACTCGCATGAGTTAAGTAAATAGGCCCCCGATAGCCTGCAGCAAGTAACCAAGGGATGCGCCCAACATGATCAATGTGCGCGTGTGTGACGATGAGTGCATTAATCTTGGTCACATCGAAATCAATATCCAGTGCACCTGTTTCATGGCCCTGAAATCGTCCGCAATCCACTAACAGCGAACCGCCGGGCAAGTTGAGTTGATGGCAAGAGCCCGTCACCCCATGCTTTGCACCATGGTGTATCACATTGATTTCTGGGGTCAGTTGGTGAGACGACTTCAACGTGCTCTTTTCTCTTTATAACGAAATGTACGATTAGCCACTACCTTTGCTTCTTCTGAAATATTGTACTTTTCGGGGTCGAGCACCATGTCAATTTCTTCATTTGCGATCCCATCAATTTGCATAAGCAGGGTACAAAGCTCACGAGTTTCCCCCTCATCAAACTGCCCTTCTTTGTGCGCGTTTAACACTGCCGTCATCATTTGTGCGACCTGCTGTTTAATCTCATGCCGAGAAATAATCCTGTCTTGATCAGACGCCGTCCCCATATCGAGCACTCGGGCTTTGGTCACCGTTTCTTTAAGTGTCCTCGACATCGATATGTACTTTTTGGCAACACCCGGAATATTAATGCCTTGGCTAAAGAGAACGACTTTGTTGTGGAAATTGGCGGACTGCTTGTCAATGCAAAAGAAGCGACTGATCATGAACTCTCCTTGTAAGTGTGCTTTTGCTAGATGGGTGTTAATAACGCTAGCAGGCGCACGGGCAAGGATCGGTATAGGGAAAGGAAATTGTGAATGATGTGGTGTTTTGTACAACTCAATACGAGTCAAGTTTCATAGGTTGGTGATTATGATCGCGAAATGCTGGGGGGTGATTAGGGGCGAGGAGGCGAGGACGCTGCGCTGCGGGGAGCGAGGGGCGAGGGGCGAGAATAAAGATCAGGAGGTTGCGCTGTGAGGTTCGCGGTGCTGATACATTTTTTATGTCACAGTTGGTACGCCGACACTATGAGTGTGGACGTACCAAGGGGTTAGCGACTTGGAACGCTTACTGGTAGTAAGAGTGCTCGCCGGCTTCGTGTTCTGTCGCATCACGAACAGCGGTAAGTTCACCGGAGAACTCTTCCATAAGCTGCTTTTCAATGCCATCTTTAAGGGTTACGTCGACCATAGAACAGCCGTTACACCCACCGCCAAATTGAACCAGTGCCACACCTTCATCGGTAATTTCGATAAGGCTTAGGTGACCACCGTGACCGGCAAGTTGTGGGTTAACCTGAGTTTGAATGACGTACTCGACACGCTGAAGAAGCGGAGCATCATCGGCTACTTTACGCATTTTGGCGTTAGGGGCTTTCAAAGTAAGCTGAGAACCCATTTTGTCTGTTACGTAGTCAATCTCGGCCTCTTCCAAAAATGGAAGGCTCACTTCGTCAACAAATGCTGCAAGTTGCTCGTACTTAAATTCAGTATCCGTAGACTCTACCGCTTCCGGTGGGCAATAGGAAACACCACACTCCGCATTTTGAGTACCAGGGTTCACGACGAACACACGGATGTTTGTGCCTTCAGGCTGCTGCTCTAAAAGCTTCGAAAAGTGCGCCTGTGCGGCGTCTGAAATAGTAATAGGATGAGACACGATGAATACCTGAGTAATTTTGTCGGTTTTTGCTATTTTACTGCACTCGCTCAAGCTTGCCACTCTTTTTTTAGCACTAACGTTGGGGAATGGCGTGTTTTTTGTTAACGCGATTTTGCTGGCTTGGCGGTGCGGCCCACACAATAGATATCGATGCGCGATACGCCATTTTCAAGGAGCAAGCTTGAAAGTTGCTGGATTGTTGCGCCCGTTGTCACAACATCGTCGACGATTGCGACGTGAGAGTGCTGCCTAAGTGGCTCAATTTGAGTTGATTTTATGTAAAATTCAGACTGAGAATGACTCAGACGCTGCTTACGATTTAACCGAGTATGACCACGCCAACGATACTGGCGTCCAAATGGGCACACAATCGATACATTGACGCCTTTTACAGCAAAGTGCTCACGAACCGACCGAGCTAGTAGCTGACTTTGGTTATAACCGCGTCGCCAATAACGCAGCCAAGGCACTGGCACCACCACTAATACTGTAGGTAATTCAGAAGATTTGAGTGCCCCTACTCTGCGAACCATCAACTGGCCATACTCTCTAGCAATGTGATAGTCATGTTTGTACTTCAGTTTGTACAAATCGCTTTTTAACGCGCCACCGTAATCCCCAACACAATAAAGCTTATCCCAGTTTGGTGGTTTGTTGAGGCATTCTCCGCACATGACAGGACGTGAAGTCAGTGAATCTTCTCCAAACACCAATCCACAGCATGAACACCGAGCCTTAGAGTCCTCATAAAAAGAGAAACATTCACTGCACCACAACAAACACTCCCCCTTAACAGGGATCATCCGCTCACAACAACGACATTGATTGCCCAAAACACCAAGCATCGCTTTTATCCCCGCCACCAACCTACCCACTACAGCACCCCCCCCCCCCTAAATCCCCTCGCAGCGAAGCATCCTCGCTCCTAGCTACTCGCCTCTCGTCCCTCGAAGCGCAGCGCCCCCGCAGCGCAGCGTCCTCGCTCCTAGCTCTTCCCCTATGCAAACTCCACTTTTCCCCATAGACTACTCCCCAAAAGGAACTGAAAAGTATGGAATTCGTATGAAAGGAGCCACACTGTGACCACTGAGCAGTCGATACATTGGCACGTACAAGGTCAAGGACCCAACTTAGTGTTATTGCACGGATGGGGGATGAATGGCGCCGTCTGGGAGCAGCTTTTAGACGTATTGAGCCCGTATTTCACACTGCACATTCCAGACTTACCAGGCTATGGGCACAGCAACCAAATTTCGTGTGACAATATTGACTCTATCGCCGACTCCGTTCTGATTGACGCCCCTGAACAAGCCATTTGGTTAGGTTGGTCGCTAGGCGGGCTTATCGCTACGCATGTTGCTCATTATTACCCTCATCGAGTCACACAGCTCGTGACAGTAGCGAGTTCCCCAAAGTTTGCTCAAGCTCGGCCATGGAGAGGGATCAAACCTGAAGTATTAAGCGCATTTACCGAGCAGCTGTTGGATGATCTCCCGACAACCGTCGATCGTTTTATGGCACTGCAAGCAATGGGAAGCCATTCAGCCCGCAAAGATACAAAGCAGTTAAAGCAAGCGGTACTATCTCGTCCAGCGCCTTCCCCAAAGGCTTTACAATTAGGGTTAGACCTATTAGCCGATATTGACTATCGAGAGGTCATTCCTACGCTGACGATGCCAGTTGCGAGATGGTACGGCCGACTTGATGGATTAGTTCCTGTTAAGGTGGCCAATGATTTAGATGTCACCACCCAAGATCATCACGCGTCCACCAGTCATGTGTTTCAGCAATCATCACACGCCCCTTTTATCACTGAAGCAGAACTGTTCTGCGAGATGCTCATCGAACAGTTCTCAACAGAAAAAAATCGATAAAGCTGCTCAATGTTTGCGCGCCATGGTCGATAACAGCTTGTGAGTCATCAACGCCTTACCTTGTGAGGCGCCATTTCATTTACAGCAAGTTAGGAGGTGTGCAAACAATGATTGTCTCGGCAAACAACATCAGTGTGCCGCTTATTGCTCCTAGCGTGAATGTGCAAACTGAACAAGCGGCGAAAGACAATAAATCCCGCCCTGCTGTGGAAGAAACGCATCGACTGGCTAAGTCAGAAGCCGAAAAAGCGATTGATGCAGATGAAAAGCGGCGCAAGCAAAGTGCTTGGGATCCTGCTGAGCACCCCGGTTATGATGAAGAAGCCGAATCCGATGAGAGGGAAGAGCCGCCTCAAAATGAATTGGAACGGCTTTTTGCACTCCTATCGCTCGATAGCTACACGAAAAATAAAAATACCGAGTACACCATTCGATTCCGTTTGCCTAAAAAGGTGTTAGACGCGGCTTTGCAAGAAGGGAAGATGGCGCGAAGGCGCACAGTAATCCGTTATCACTATGGACACTCAGCGCTGCCAAACAGTCCTTCATATACGATTGCGGTGACTTGATGCGACACACTAAATAGACACTAGCGACCCACTCTATTGCGAGACGTAGAGCCGCTCACGCGTTGCCGAGACACTTGACGTGTGATCTTTGGCTCGGCAAACATCGTGAAACGGTGGGTAGGTTTTACTATTTTTTGGCTCGGGCAAACGCGTCAGCAAACGCACTGTTTGGCGAAGACGACGTATTATTGCCGCGTTGAGACTGCCGCTTGTTTTTCTGATGAGTTGGTCGCTCGCTGTTAGCATTGGATTTAGCTGCTTGACCCGGCTCATCATTAAGACGCATAGACAAACCAATGCGCTTACGCTGAACATCCACTTCCATCACCTTAACTTTGACTATATCACCCGCTTTGACGACATCACGAGGGTCAGCAACATAGCGATCGCTCAGTGCCGAAATATGGACCAAACCATCTTGGTGAACACCAATATCGACAAAGGCGCCAAAGTTAGCCACGTTGGACACCACGCCTTCTAGCACCATACCAGGCTCGAGGTCGCTGATCTTATCGACGCCATCGGCAAACTCTGCCGTTTTGAATTCTGGACGCGGGTCTCGACCTGGCTTATCCAACTCTTTAATGATGTCCGTAACCGTTGGCAAACCAAATTCGTCACTGATGTAATCGGCAGCGTGCAATTGGTGCAAAAACGCTGAATCGCCAATCAGTTTTTCCAATTTTCGTTGCTGCTTTTCGGCAATTTGCTTCACTACAGGGTAGGCCTCTGGGTGCACCGACGACGCGTCTAATGGGTTTTTACCATCCATAATTCGCAAGAAACCAGCACACTGCTCAAAGGCTTTTGGCCCAAGTCGAGTCACCTTTTTAAGCGTGGTGCGCGATTCGAATCGGCCATTGCTGTCGCGGTAATCAACAATATTTTGAGCAATGGTGCTCGACAGCCCCGCAACGTGACTCAGCAAAGCCGCCGATGCGGTATTGACGTCAACCCCTACGGCGTTAACACAATCTTCGACCACTGCCTCAAGACGTTTAGCCAGCTGTGATTGACTTACGTCGTGTTGGTACTGGCCCACACCTATGGATTTAGGATCAATTTTCACCAGCTCTGCAAGAGGGTCTTGTAAACGGCGAGCAATAGACACGGCGCCACGCAGCGAGACATCCATATTTGGAAACTCTTTGGCCGCGAGTTCAGACGCCGAGTAAACGGACGCTCCAGCTTCGCTAACCATGATTTTTTGCACTTTTAGGCCCGTTTGCTTAATCAAATCCGCCACAAAAGCATCACTTTCTCGAGATGCGGTACCATTGCCTATGGCCACCAAGTCTACGTTGTGCGCTTTGATCAAGCTGGCGACCGTTTGCATTGCAGGGTGATACTGTTTTTGCGGCTGATGTGGGTAGATGGTATCGGTCGCCAACACCTTGCCTGTCGCGTCCACTACCGCAACTTTACATCCGGTACGTAGCCCAGGGTCCAACGCTAGTGTTGTGCGAGGACCCGCAGGTGCAGCCATTAATAAGTCTTTAAGATTAGTCGCAAACACTTCGATAGCGGCTTCTTCAGCGCGCTCTTTCATGCCTGCCATAAGCTCTGTTTCCATGTGCATCGACACTTTTATGCGCCATGCCCAACTGATCACTTGCTTACGCCAAGTGTCGGCTGGCGCTTGGCTAAGGTGCAAATTGTAGTGCTCTGCGATGATGGTTTCGCAATACGAAGAACGAATCGAGTCGTCCTGCTCTGGATCGGCGTTCATCGATAAGGACAGTATCCCTTCATTGCGCCCACGCAACATGGCAAGAGCACGATGAGATGGCACTTTGCTCATCACCTCATTGTGTTCAAAGTAGTCCTTAAACTTTTCGCCTTGTTGCTGCTTCCCGTCAATGACTCGCGCTTGCAATTGGGCGTGCTTGGTCAAATATACTCGAACTTTTTCAATAAGCGACGCATCCTCAGCAATGCGCTCCATAATGATTGCTCGCGCACCATCTAGCGCCGCTTTGGTATCCGCAACCCCTTTATCGGCATTGACGAATCGCACGGCTTCAACCTCGGGTTGATGCTCTGGATGTTCCCATAAAAGCTCTGCCAGTGGCTCTAACCCTGCTTCGATCGCAATCTGCCCTTTGGTTCGGCGTTTTGGTTTGTAGGGTAGGTACAAATCTTCTAATCGGTTTTTACTGTCCGTTTCGGTGATCTGTTTTTCTAGCTCTGGCGTCAATTTACCTTGATCGTTGATCGACTTGAGAATGGTCTGACGACGGTCTTCAAGCTCACGCAAATAAGTAAGGCGGCTATCTAAATTACGCAGCTGAGTATCATCCAGCCCTCCAGTGACTTCTTTACGATAACGAGCCACAAAAGGAACGGTGTTGCCATCGTCTAATAGTTGAATGGCCGCGCTCACTTGTTGAAGTCGAACGCTCAATTCGCTCGCAATGGTTTGAGCTATGGTCGTGGAAGGGGATGTCGTCATCGCAATCTCTGCTGTCGTGTAGGGTTCCTAAGCTTCAACAATTGGGGCAAAAACGCTTTTTTCTAGGGCGAATCCCTAGATTTATGGCACCGTTTGCTCGCTTTTTAGCTAGACTGACTGTGTAAGCAGTGGTTAAATCAACGAATTAGCATAAATTTAACCTTTGCTGCTCAATGCATTGTTACTGTTAGTCTTTTCAATAGGGATTGTTATATGACGACTTATTCACGCTCTTTGCTGCTGTGTGCTTCATTACTGACTGCTCAATGGGTGACTTCAAGCGCAGTCCTTGCCGCTAACTCAAGCGATTTGAGTGGCTATTCGACCGCAAACCCTGCGTATCATATCGACGATAAAGTTGTCTTGGGGCGTCTTGAAAGCGTCTATCTCAGTGGTATTGACGCGATGAGCGACTTTCCACTGATTGGCAAAATCGACACCGGTGCTGACACCACATCCATGCACGCTGACAATATTGAAGTCTACAGTACCAACCCTAAATACAAGGGCCTAAAAAACGTTGAGCTGATGCAAACCATCGTTGACGAATTTGGTGGCCCCGCCAGCAACTGGTGGCTTGAAAGTTTCGATACACCAGAGCGCGACATTCAAGGGGTGGTTAAATTTCATTTAACCCATCCAACAACCGGTGAAAAACTGGAACTAGAGCGTCCTTTAGCGCGAACCAGTGTGATCCGAAGCCGCACTAGCAGCACGCCAATTTACCGACCGGTGATTTCCATTCCGCTGCGTATTGCCGACACCACAGTGACGACTGACGTTAACCTCACCGACCGAAGCCACTTCTCTGCGCCCGTACTGATTGGTAAAACGTTCCTTAAGCAACACGCTTGGGTTGCTGCGGGTTATGACTACCTACAAGAGCAGCCAAAGGCGATTGTTATGGGTAAAAAAGAAACCCTTAACATTGGCGAGTCTGAATTGGCCGTTAGCTACTCATTCGTCAACCGCTACAGCAATATGCATGCGACCAATATCAACGTCGATGAGCAAGCCGGTACTGTTAGTTTCGATACTATCGGTATTAATGACAAAAGCACCAATTTGACCTTACCGCTTATTCGCATGCTTTCGGTGAGTGGAGTGAAGCGTCCTTTAGTGTACGTGCCTGTATCTAAAGGCGAGTTCGATACACACATTCTGGTGTACTTGCGTGATCGCTCGTCTTTAAGCACGCAGTTGCGCTTAGGCACGGAATCGCAGAGCCGTCACTTTGTCGTTCATACCCGCAAAGAAAATCTACTCAAGAGCGAACCGAAAACCTTTGAACAATGGATGGAACGCGACGAACCTATTGTGGTCTCCACTGAAGAGCATTTAAAACTGGATGGTTATTCTGTGATGGCGTACCCATCAACAGCCGTGATAACTCCCGTGCTATTTGTCGACGACTACTCAATCAAAAAAGGCAAAGAAGGGGATGAAATTACCTTTAAGATGCCAAACGGCACTCGTTCGCCACAACAAGTGACCAAACCTATCGTGAAAGAAATTAAAGTGGGCAGCCGTACTCGTCCGGTAGTGAAAGGGGTTGTCAGCGCAAATGGTGAAGAAAGACCGGTTCAATTTGCACTAGATAAAGCTGATGAAGGCGAAGAGAGCTACCTCGCATTTGGCGCTAGTGCATCGCGTGATGGTGTACTGGTCAATGCACGCAGCCGTAACCTACTCTCTCCAGAGCCCATTTACGTCGCTGGTTATATTGAAAACGCCACAATCGAGAATCTTACCTTTCCAGTAAAACTCGACACCGGTGCCGATGTCAGCGCGATTAACGCCAGCAACATCGAACGCTTCAAAGAGGCTGGAATAGACATGGTTCGCTTTGATTACAACAATCAACAAGGTCAACAGCAAACCTTTGAACGTGCGGTTGTGGACGTCATGCGCATTCGAGCCAAAGCAGGCGAAGAGCCAGAGGAGCGTCCTGTTGTCGAAATGAAGGTCTCGCTTGGGGATATTTCTGAAACCATTAGAGTTAACCTGCAAGATCGTTCGCGCTTTGAGTACAGCATGATCCTGGGCAAAAACTTCCTTGAGCACGGCGTGATCGTCAGCAGTGACAAACAATTTATCAAGACAACGAATGAAGACTAACCTGATCACCCGCGAGGGATTTGAAAAGTTACAAAAAGAGCACGATTTTTTATGGCATGAACGACGCCCAGAAATCACTAAAGTGGTTCAATGGGCCGCCAGTTTAGGTGACCGCTCTGAAAACGCGGACTATCAATACAACAAACGACTGCTAAGGCAAATCGATCGCAGAATACGCTATTTGCGAAAACGAATGCCCGATTTGACCGTCGTCGATCACTCGCCAGAACAGGATGGAAAAGTTTTTTTTGGCGCTTGGGTGGAGATAGAAAACGAAGAGGGAGAATTCTTACGATTTCGCATAGTTGGCCCCGATGAAATCTATGGCGACTCGAAAGGTTACATCTCGATCGACTCTCCAATGTCGAGAGCTGCGCTAAAGAAACAAATTGATGAAGAATTCACCGTTCGAACACCTGAAGGTGAAAAAATGTGGTTTATTAATAAGATAAGTTATCAAAACGCACTGTCATAATGGTGCAATACTGGTCTGATATGGCGTAGCGGGTCAGAGCTTGTAGTAACATTTGCTAACAATTGAACGAAAAACACACAGGCAATTTTTGTTACATTTTGGGGGTGAACTTGCACGACATCAAATTGTCGTAACCTGCATTTTCGACTTGTCATGGTAGACCCCCAACTGCAAATGGATTGCTCTTAAAATAATAACTGTAAATGTTGGCCAGTACACCTGCTCCCAGGAAGTGTGGCCAGCACGGGAAACATTGAGATGCAAGAAAGCTATAAAATATTGGTGGTCGATGACGACTCACGCTTACGTTCTCTGCTTGAGCGCTACTTAACCGAACAAGGTTTTTCAGTACGTAGTGTCTCCAATGCTGAGCAGATGGATCGTCTTCTGCAGCGTGAAACCTTCCATTTGATGGTCTTAGACCTAATGCTTCCTGGTGAAGACGGTTTATCCATCTGCCGCCGCTTGCGCAGTGCTAACAACCCTTTGCCTATCGTTATGCTAACCGCGAAAGGCGATGAAATTGACCGTATCGTCGGTTTGGAAGTGGGTGCTGACGACTATCTTCCTAAGCCATTTAACCCTCGGGAACTGCTTGCACGCGTACGTGCCGTCTTACGCAGAAACCCAGTAGAGGCTCCTGGCGCGCCTGCGAGTGAAGAAAGAGAAGTAACGTTTGGTGAGTTCCGCCTAAACCTTGCAACACGGGAAATGTTTAAAGGTGAAGAGAGTATTTCGCTCACTTCCGGTGAATTTGCTGTCCTCAAGATTTTAGTGAGCAATCCTCGCGATCCAATGTCTCGTGACAAGCTAATGAACCTAGCGCGTGGCCGTGAATACTCGGCAACCGAGCGTTCCATCGACGTGCAAATTTCTCGACTTCGCCGCATGCTTGAAGAAGACCCAAGTAAACCACGCTACATTCAAACCGTGTGGGGATTGGGCTACGTATTTGTTCCTGATGGCACCTCTGCGTAGAAGCTTGTTATGATCAATGCGCGCAGTTCATTCGCTCAGTCGTTCTTCATCTTTATTGGGTTGGTTGTCGCCACCCAAGTGATGTCGTACTACGCAGTGTTTAACTACGCGCTATTGCCAAGTCTCAAACAGTTCAACCGTATACTCTCTTACGAACTCAGTTTGGTGCTCGAAGAGGCGCTACACCCCAAATTAGATACCACGCCAAATCAGGTGACACTCGAAGAGCATCGTCTCGCTGAGTTGCGCCAAGCGATGTTGATTAAAATGGGAGTGAGCGTAGTCCGAAAAGATACAGAAGATGCTCAGCCCTATGAGCGTGCGCGAAGTATCGATTTCATGAGCGCAGAATTTACCGAAGAACTGGGGACAAACGCCGAAGTTCGACTCATTTTAGGGCCAGAAAGCTACGTTCTCTGGGTACAACTAGACGCTTTACCTAAACACCTCCTCCGAATCCCACTGACCGAGCTTAAAGGCAACGTTTATTATCCGTTTTTTGCCGCTAGTTTGTTTATCTCACTGTTTATTGTGGTTGGCAGCTGGGTGTTACTGAGGCGACAAAATAAGCCGCTTAAGTCACTTGAAGATTCCGCAATCCGCATTGGTCAGGGTGATTTCCCTCCCCCTCTTGCAGAGCGAGGTGCGACTGAGTTGCGCGCCGTTACCCGCGCGTTTAATTCGATGGCGAAAGGCATTAAAGAGCTCGAAGACGACCGCACCTTACTGATGGCCGGTATATCTCACGATATTCGTACCCCTTTGACCCGAATTCGCTTAGCCACTGAAATGATGTCTGATCGAGACAGCTTCTTGGCCGAGGGGATCATTGAGGATACCGAAGAGTGTAACGAGATCATTGCCCAGTTTATGCAGTACCTCAAACCTGTCACCGCCGACAGCTTTGAGAGCATCGATTTGAATGTATTGATCGCTGAGCTACGGGAAAAAGCGTTGTTGGCGTCTGATGAGCCCAACGAAGAGTCACTAAGCCGAGATATTAATACCGCAAGGCTGACTATTGAGTGCTCACCCGAGCAGAACATTTTAAGTGCGCATGGCGAGCCCGTCACCGTCCGTCGAGCTGTGAGCAATATTTTGGTCAATAGCTTACGCTATGGAAATCACTGGGTACGACTCTCCACAGGCATGAACGCAGCACGCAGCCAAGTATGGGTTTGTATAGAAGATAATGGTCCTGGAATTAAAGAAAGTGATCTCGAGAAACTGTTCCAACCTTTCACTCGAGGCGACACAGCCCGTGGCAGTGAAGGCACTGGATTAGGCTTAGCCATTGTTAAACGCATCATGCAGCAGCACGGCGGCGCAGTAAACGTTGTCAATCGACGTGAAGGCGGTCTAAAAACCACCCTAATCTTCCAATCCGAGAACACCAACAACGAGCTTAGCTCTTAGCTCCTCGAAGCGCAGCGCCCTCGTCTCTCGAAGCACAGCGTCCTCGACCCTAGCTCTTACCTCATTTTTGCAGCAATATCTCTGCCCAAGGTAAATCCCGATCCCCAATCACAATAAAGTTCGGATTCTCTAACGTCTCACGCAAGTTATACGAAAGCGGCTCTAGTGCTGTGCTTAGAATGGTTCCGCCCGCTTCAGTGACGATGCATTGCGTTGCCGCCGTATCCCACTCTCCAGTTGGTCCCAATCTTAAATAACAGTCTGATGCACCTTCGGCCACTAAGCAGGCTTTAAGCGCCGCCGAACCTAAAGGCATCATTTCGTAGTTCCACGCCGTCGACATGCGCGCGGTGGTGTGATTGATATTTTGACGGCGACTAATAGCCATTACGATAGCCGAATCATCTTGCGGGTGGCTGTGCGTCGATATACGCACACTTTCGGCCATATCCGGTATCTTCCACGCGCCTTTTCCTTCGTAAGCGTAATAGGTCACTCCAGATACGGGGCCATACACAACCCCCATGACCGGACGATTGTTATCCACCAAAGCGATGATAGTAGCAAAGTCGCCGCTACGAGCGATGAACTCTTGCGTCCCATCCAGTGGATCGACTAGCCAATAACAGCCCCACTGCGAACGCTTGTCGAGGCTGATGTCGGCCGCCTCTTCCGAGAGCACCGGAATGTCGGGGGTGAGCTGAGACAACCGTTTCATGATGAGCTTATGCGCGGCAATATCCGCACTGGTTACCGGCGTATCGTCGTCTTTAGTGAACTCTTGGTAATCTTGCTTTTCGTAGATATCAAGGATCATCTGCCCAGCTGCACGAGCAATTTCAATAACAGCGGGAATATGCTGCGAGTAGTCAGTGTGAGTCATGGCCTGTCCTTGCTATCGACTAAAAAATCTTGGTTAAAACGTTATTGGCTTAGCTACTGCTTGCCCAGTACTTTCAGTGCAAGCATTAACGCGGTAATACTGCGAGCCTCGCTAAAATCACAATGGGTGATCAGCTCCTCGGCTTGTGAAAGAGGCCAGCGCACAATTTCAAGCTCTTCAGGCTCATCGCCTTGTAGCTTTTCTGGGTATAAATCTTGCCCAACAAACAGCGTCATTTTGCTTGAGAAATAAGACGGAGCCAACACCACTTCTTTTAGGGGTGTCAATTGCTTACAGCCATATCCAATTTCTTCTTTTAGCTCTCTATTTGCAGCATCACTCGCACTCTCGCCCGGGTCAATCAGTCCTTTAGGAAAGCCTAACTCGTAACACTCGGTCCCTGCTGCGTATTCTCGAACAAGCAATAGGTCACCATCGCTGGTGATCGGCACCACTAATACGGCGTGACGACCACTTGGCTTCATGCGCTCGTAGACTCGTTTCTCGCCATTAGAAAACGACAGATCCAGTGACTCGATGGTAAACAATCGCGATTTTGCCACCTCAGTTACAGAGTGGATCTTAGGTTTCTGTTTGGACACAACCGATCTCCTTATCTACAGCCCTAAAAGGGCCAAAACACGTCAACATCCTGACAAGTTTTTGATTTTGAAACGCAATCACTTTTCGACGTGATCTCGCAAGATGCTACTACTATAGCCAAACTCGTCTGGGCCTGCATCCGTTGATTGTGGGTTAGCCGAGACTTTTACTCCACTACAAACGTCCCGCATAATCAAATGCATAGTAGCCTTGTGCGTCAGGATTTCCTAACCATGACAACTGCCCTCGAGCATTTGCCGGAAATTGCGCTTCAGGCTTAAACTTCGCGGCTGTCTGATACTGCCCATTCCCGGTCAGCGTTGCTTCAAATTCTGCGCTCACTTGTTCACTGGACTGATCGCCATTTGCCGTAATGGTGTTGTCTTCACAGCTAAAGTCGGCAATGGCTTGCTCAAGATCTAATGTGAGAAAAGGTGAGGTCACTTGCGCTGACGTCCACGCTAAAGAGCCCGTTGCGGAAGCACAATAGGGAGCCTGATATTGATAGTCACGAAGCGTGAGATCTAAGGTTCCTTGTCCATCGATCGGAATCGGTAATTGCAGCTGATCGGTGACAGATTTAGCTGGAAGAGACGCGAAAACCTCTCGTGCGTACCAGCCGTTAATTGAACCACCCGCATACCCTTTGAGCGAGTAACCAAGCTCGCTATCTCTCCCAGCACGGACAAGCACTTCAACGCGACCTTTCAACAACGATGACCATTGCATCTGCGAGTAAATGCTTCCTAGGCTGAGATTTTGCCAATAGACATCATCTAACTGAGCGTTCCAAATGCTTCCAGAGGCACTTTGGTAAGTCAGCTCTTTTGGTAACGGCAGCTTGTCGAGTACCAGTGCTACGGGTAAATGCGTAACAATGCTTACTGAAAAGGTCAGTATAAACAGCACGGCTAACAAAATAATACGTTTCAAAAAATCACTCCGATTACGCAATTAACGGGTTAACTGCAGTCTTTTCACTTCCACCACACCTTCAGTATCGGTTTGGTTTATATCCATAAACTCGACTTTGACCCCGTACTGCTTCTGCAAAAACTCCAACCACTGCACCAGAGTATTAAACGCAAGCGGTCCAATGACGACTTGCAGCGCTTCGTCTCGAGGCTGAACGCGCTGCAGCTCTATGTTGTAGCGTTTAACACTGCTTGAAACCACTTGGTTTAAGGCTTGATTGTTTACCCTTACTTGTCCGCGCTCAGCGCGCAGCGACGTGATTTGATTGGCTTTGTCTTCTACCCAACTGTAGAGCTGTTTTTCGTTGATAAGGCGCTGCTCGGCCAAGGATTTTTGCGCTTGCAGAGGTGCAACAATGCCCCAATAAATTGATGCAATAACCAAACATACAGATAAAACGATGACTAACAGTTTCTCGCGAGGAGAAATGCCTTTCCACCATTGGTTGATCGGTTCAATGACCGAGGTTAATCGTTCATTCATGGGGACACCTTCAACACAAACTGGCCACTGACCTTACCGTCACTACTGCGATCTAGCGAGCCAAGTTCCACCTGACTGTATATGGCAAAGTTTTCACGCAACGCCTCAAACGTTTGAAAATCGGGACCGAGCACATCCAGCCGTAACTCTTCTCTGCCAAGATCAAACTTGAGCGCAGTGATATCCACATTTGGGTAATTGTCCAACCCTTCTGGAACCGCGCTCAACCACTCAAGTAATCCCTGTTCAATGCTGCCGCCACTGAGTAAAGTCACTTCGTCATCGAGCAATCGTTTTAAATAGCTAACAGTGGGAAAATTTCGTCTGTCGGGTAAAACTTTTCGCACAATGGCTTCGCGCGCTTGCTGGTACGCATCGGCTTGTTGTTGGAGTTGGTTAACGTGCCAATACGATTGCCCCAAAAAGACGCCAAGCAACACCGCACATGCCACCAACACGCTTGTCCACACTTTTAAGTGCTTACGCCACAGCGATGGCTTTTTATATAGACCACTCAATAGGTTCACTGAGCTGGCTATGGCGCCTTTGGCCAGCACTACAATGCCAAGCTCAGGCTCAGCGGCGTGCCACTGTATATCACTGTGAGGGAAGGTTTGATCTTGTTGTAGGTGCACCAAAACGCCCGCCGAATCAGTGGGCTCACGATAGTTGTCGAAGAGCTCGCTCCCTAACGCAATAGGAAGCTGAGCGTTATCAAACACCACACCCAAAGTTTTTGAGTGGTGCAATAACCATTGAGATCCAACACTAAGTAAAATCGGCGTCTGAGATTTGGGCTCTGTCGCTCCAAGTGCGATAACGTCTGGCAACAACTTTTTCAGCTCAATGCCCACATCTTTTAGGCTTTGGTACCAGAAATCGATGAGTGACCTATCGACAATCGCCACTTGAGCGCGTGGGCCACCTTCTGCGTCGTTGTCGCGATGTAAAAGGGTGACATTGACTTGGTCGGGATCTTGCGCCAGTTCATCTTCGAGCAAAAAAGGTAACATCCCCGCCAATTGACGGGCGCTGACTTTAGGGATCTCAACCGACTTTAGTGATACATCCGATGCATCCAGTACACCAATTACGGCGCGATTTCCCGCGACGTCACGTAATTGTTCAAACTCTTCTATGGATTCTAGCTCACCACTAGCAATCACCTGCTGTTCGGCAGTAGACCAGACAACCCAAGGTAGCGTACATCCCGGGCGATCACTCAGCCTCAGGGTTAGGTATTCGCTCAACGATCCCTCCAAAGCGGCGCCTTACGACCTGCACCGATTGTTTGTCATTACTAAAAAATAGACTGCGTACACGGATCCGTGAGTCTCCGACTAGCACTTCCCCATCTAGCTCAAAATAGCTGCTATCAACACTAAAGTGGGCCTTCGCGTTATTTTTGATGTCCGAGTTAAGCGCGTTAATCACGCCTTCTTGCATAAACTCATCGACGCTGCCCCAACCGTCAAACGGCCTGTTCTCAATGAGTTGCGTCGCATCATCGAGTGATAGTTCTCCATTAAACATCGCTTCTAAAAGTGGTGCTTGCCACTCTCGTACGGTATTTACATTCAATAAATACTGATCAGTGGGTAAAGCGCACACCAACCCATGTAATTGATGCATCACGTTTCTATCTACTTGATAGATACTGCGCAGCTCGCTGCTGTCACTCAGCAGGCCGTTCGGTGTTAAATAAGCGGGTTTGAGCGCTTCATAACTGCTCTCCTCCACACCTGAAAGTGTTACCACTGACGAGTCGCTGTCGACGAATTCATACAGCGAGTCGACGATCACTTCCGCCTGATACTCATCGATCTGTTTCGATTTCAGTAATTGAATAAGCGCTAACATTAAGTATGGCCGCTGGTTTTCCGAGCCATCCAAACTGAGCTGTGCTAACCCATTGAGGTTAAAACACGCCTGCTTATCGACCATACGACCGCGCGCTTCACCATAATCCAGTGGGAATACTTGATCATCAAGCGCCCACGGCTGGGATAAATTTACCGTATCACTGTCAGAGAAGCTTTCTTCAATGCCATATTTTGCAAGCTGCTCCACACCTACAGCATACCAATAGGCTTGCTGATGGTCATTCTTTTGCGCCGAGCGACTGATCCCAAGCGTCAGTCTCTCTGACATGGTCGCGGCTATCGCTGCCATAATCGCAAGCAACATCAACACCACGATAAGTGCGACGCCTGACTGATGACGACGGCCTAAGCGACTCTGACCCCACATTATTGGTTGTCCTCTTCGGCGGAGGCTGCTGTATCTACACGCCCCTGAGTCACCAAGTAAAGGCGTTCAATTGTGCCCCATTTCTCGAGCTCTAGAGTCATCTTCACCGCATAGGGCAGCTCAAATTTAACCGCCCACTCATTCAACCATTCACTGCCGTTGTAAAACTGCAGCTCAAAGCTTTCGACGTTTTTTAGTAGCGTTCGCTCTATTGCCGGCTCGCTCACCGATGTATCTGGGTAGCGCCACCATACTCGTTGCAGCGCCTGATCTTTAACTCGGTATCCTACCTTGGTGACTTCGCCACGCGGCAGTTGTGACATCGGATTGCTGTAGCCGAGGCGAGTAAACATGACACCATTGTTTTCGGATTCGAGAATACCTGGTCCCCAGGCCAACAGGTATTCGGAAGGGCTTTCTCCTTCATGGCGCCACTGGCGAAGCGCCATTTGGCGAAAATCACTGTCAATCATTGACCAGGCTTTTTGAAATGCTTGAAGATCGCTGACTGTCGACATGGATTGTGCATTGCTTCGCTGCACTTGATTAAGCACGGTGTACGCCGCAACACTCAGGCTTGCGAAAACGGCGATGGCCACCAACACCTCAATGAGAGTGAAGCCACGTTTTAGGTGTATCCGGTGAGTCAGTTTACGGCGTGACATAGCTTCTCACCGTGACTAAAGGACTAGAATAATCGGGTTGCAGTGACACGCTAACGTCCATGGCTTTGAGCATGTCATTACTGGTTTCAATCGGAGTCACCTGCCAATACCATTCTCGATTGGCCATGCTCACTTTGCCTTTTTGACTTAAATTGGGCGTCGCTTGCAGATAGATTGCCGCCATCTGATTGTCGGCAACCATAGCGGCTAAGGTTTTTTCTTCTAGATACCCAAGGCTATTAATGTGTGACGAAACGGCTTGAATCACAGCCAAAGACGCGGTGGCAAATACCGCCAAAGCAACCATGACTTCAATCAGCGTCATGCCTCGCTGTTTTTTGGAGGTGGCTGAGGCTCTATGCATCACTCTCCTCCTGAGCATCAAGCCACTGCTCCATACTCTGATTTGGGCGCAGTAAAATGATGCTGCCATTTTCGCGGATCACGACCCGCCAGTTTTGTTGCTCATCGCTGCTTTGTCGTGTGGGGTACAGTATGACTCGGGCTTCGGTAATCTCACCGTTGGCGGTGATCCATACTTGCGGCTCGGGGAAGGTCGGTTTGCTGTCATCCTCAAAACTTCCTTGCTCAAACAAGCTGCCGTCACCTTCAAATAACGTGTCGTTAAACCACCGCTGGTCAGCGTCTTCAGCACCCAACTCCAAAGATAGTTCGACGCCATCGAGCTCAAGCTTCGCCGGTATTTGGCGGTGCTCTATTGCCTGCCAACCGTCACTGGTTAACTGCCCCCACTGATAAATAGCCGTGTCATTGTCGACATGCAAGCCGTACGTGATCCCCGACAACAGAGCCTCATCGGACAGTAGCTGCAATCGCAGCTGCAACGAGCGCGTCGCTTGTTCGAGCTTGTCGTCCTCACTTTGAGGAAGTGCCATCACCACAGCGCCAGCGCCTACCGACAGTATGACCAACACCAACATTAGCTCAATAAGGGTAAAGCCGCGCTGATTGTCAGCACGGCTTGGGTGTAAACGGGTGAACGCTCGAGCAGACATACGAAGAGTCTTCGGCGATAAACTAGTACGTGGACTTATTGAAAGTCTTGAAGGTTCCAGTTACCGATATCGGCTGCTGCATCTTCGCCGCCTTCTTGACCATCTGCGCCAAGCGTAAAGATATCGATGCTGCCTTTGTCCCCAGGGCTAATGTATTGGTACGCATTGCCCCATGGGTCAGTAGGTAAACGACGTATGTAACCACCGTTTTTGTAATTACGTGGCTCAGGAGAAATGCTTGGCTCAGACACGAGCGCTTCTAACCCTTGATCGGTGGTTGGATAGACGCTGTTATCGAGCTTGTACATGTCTAGGGCATTTTCCAATGCAACAATGTCGGTCACGGCCTTTTTCTGATCCGCTTGCTCTTTGTTTCCGAGAATGTTTGGCGCCACAATGCTGGCCAAAATGCCCAAAATGACGATCACGACCATTACTTCTAACAGTGTGAAACCGCGTTGTTTGTTGTTCATCTTACTTCTCCAAAATGGGCAGTTATTCATCTACCCTGATACTAAATTATTCATTTCCATTAATGGCAATATAGTGGCAATGACAATGAAAAGCACCACCCCAGCCATCGCTACAACTAACAGCGGCTGAAAGACGCCAAGTGCTATATTGACCTGAGATTCAAAGTCACGATCTTGATTGTCGGCAGAGCGCGTGAGCATTTGCTCAAGTTCGCCACTTTGTTCTCCACTGGCGATCATATGCAGCATCATCGGTGGAAACAGCTTAGTTTGCTCTAGTGAACGTCGTAAACTCCCACCTTCTCGTACTTTGTCTGCCGCTTCTAAGACCTGCTGTTTAAAGAATTGGTTCCCCATTACATCTGCCGCGACCATCATTCCTTCCAACAAGGGAATCGCGCTTGAGGTACAAATCGACAGTGTTCGAGCAAAACGTGAGGTGTTAAGTCCTCTGGCGACTTTGCCAATGACGGGCAAATTCAGGACTTTTTGATCCCACTTTAAGCGTATTGCAGGGCGCTTTAATAAAAGCTTGGTCACGACCACTAGCAGAACCAAAGCCACGCAGATCGCCACACCGTACTCTAAAACAAAGTCACTTAACATCAGTAACACTTGAGTTGGTGTCGGCAGCTCTTGCCCCATTTGTACAAACTGCGCCACGATTTTAGGCACTACGGTGGCCAACAAAAAGGCCACTACGCTTACCGCAATCACAATCAGCATTACCGGATAAATCATCGCTTGCTGCAGTTTAGATTTTAGTTGCTGCCTTTTTTCTGCGTAATCCGCAAGGCGCTCCAGCACCTCATCTAAATGGCCCGACTTTTCACCCGCTGCCACCATAGAACAAAACAGATCATCAAAGACTTGAGGGTATTCACGCAGCGAGTCCGCTAAGGTATAGCCTTCGACCACTTTGGCTCTGACCCCCATTAGCATGTTGCCAATGCGGGCGCTTTCCGATTGTTCAGCCACAGCACGTAAACACTCTTCTAACGGCATCGCGGCTTGAACCAATGTCGCTAACTGCCGAGTGAGCAGTGATAATTCGGCGGTGCTGATTTTACGCTGGTAAGAAAACGCCGACTTCGCTTGCTTGTTTTGCTTAGCCTTAGTCTCGATGACTTCGACGGGGAAAAGACCCTGCTCTTTTAAGCGCTGCCTTACCTGTCTAGGTGTGTCAGCTTCTAATAATCCTTTCTTTTGTTTTCCTTTGCCATCAAGGGCTTTGTATTCAAACGCTGCCACAACTATCCCTCTTTGGTCACGCGAAGGATTTCTTCAAGTGTGGTGTGCCCTTGACGCACTTTGAGCAACCCATCATCACGAATACTCGGCGTAGACTGACGAATGGCTTTTTCTATGACCATTTCACCTTGTTCACTGTGGATAAGCTCTTGCACATTGTCGTCAATAACCAGTAACTCGTGAATACCGGTACGGCCACGATAGCCCTTTTGGTTACACTTTTCACAGCCATGGGGTTTGTACAAGGTTAATGACTCCCCTTCTGCCACATCAAACCAAGCTCGTTGACTCGCATCAGCCTCAAACGGCACTTTACAGTGCTCACACAAGGTTCTAACCAGTCGCTGCGCCAAGATGCCTAACAGTGATGAAGAGACTAAGAAGGGTTCGATACCCATATCACGCAGTCGCGTGATAGAGCCGATAGCACTGTTGGTGTGCAGCGTCGACATTACTAAGTGACCGGTTAATGACGCTTGAACCGCAATTTGAGCGGTTTCGAGATCGCGGATCTCACCGACCATCACTACATCAGGGTCTTGACGCAGTATGGCACGTAACCCTCGCGCAAACGTCATGTCGACCTTGGTATTCACTTGCGTCTGACCAATGCCATCAATATCGAATTCAATCGGATCTTCTACCGTGAGGATATTGCGCTCAGCGCTGTTTAGCTCGGTTAGGCCTGCATACAAGGTGGTCGATTTACCCGACCCAGTAGGTCCGGTCACCAAGATAATACCGTGTGGCCGTTTAATGAGCGTTTGAAAGATATCGTGGTTGCGAGGCGTCATACCCAATGAGTGCAAATCGAGACGAGTCGCATTTTTGTCGAGCAGACGCATCACCACACGCTCTCCGTGCGATGAAGGCATAGTCGATACACGAACGTCCACCGCTCGCCCACCAATGAGCAGAGAAATCCGCCCATCTTGTGGTATGCGCTTTTCTGCGATATCGAGCTTGGCCATCACTTTGACACGTGACACTAATAACGGGGCTAGCTTGCGACTGGGCGCCAGTACATCGCGAAGCACACCGTCGACACGAAAACGTATCGACAATGCTTTTTCGAAGGTTTCGATGTGTATATCGGAGGCACCTTCTTTGATGGCTTCGCCCAACATCGCATTGATCAATTTAATGATTGGCGCGTCATCTTCGGCTTCCAGTAGATCTTCGTTTTGAGGCAGCTCTTCAGCGAGTGAGAAAAAGTCGTCATTGTCGGCGCCAATGTCTTCCATCAGTTGGCGCGCTTCCGACGAATCTCGTTGATACGCCCTAGCGAGCTTGGTTTCAAACTCACTTTTGCTGGTTGAACGCAGCTCCAAAGGCTCCGTCACTACGCGCTGCACTTCAGACAAGGTTTCAAGCGCCAAAGGCTCGATGTACCACAAGGTCATTTGGCCTGTGGCTTGGGGCTCTAGCACGACGTTAAAGCGCTTAGAAAAGCTAAACGGCAATCGCCCTTGGGTTTGGCGAGTGGCGATGGCTGGGCGAGGATTATCGCCAGCCATTATTTATCTTCCAACTGTTCAATGAAGGCCTGGATTTCCGCTGGGTGCCTAATATCGTCACCAAACTTTGGCATTATTGGCACTAGATCATCTGACATCAGTTTTAAACCCTCTTCGGCTTTGTACAGCTGCTCGGCGCGAATGTAGTTGTATTTACGCTGTGTGATGCCGTCGGCACTGACACCATCACGAATGATGGTTGGTTTAATAAACACCATCAGATTTTTCTTTTCTACTTGGGTACTGGTCGATTTAAACAGATGCCCAAGGATAGGAATGTCGCCCAAAATAGGTACCTTGGACTCACTCTCTAGCGCGCGTTCGTCAATCAAACCACCAAGGACAATCATTTGGCTATCTTCGACCATAACCGAAGTATTGAGCTGGCGCTTAGCAAATCGAACATCAACCGCTCCATTAGCACCTAGCACGTTTGACACTTCTTGCTCTATATCGAGTTGCACAGAATCACCCTCGTTGATCTGAGGGACCACTTTAAGCTTGATACCCACTTCTTTACGTTCAACGGTTTGAAATGGGTTGTCATTGGTCGAGCCCGCTGTCGAGCCGGTTAACACTGGCACTTCCTCACCGACAATGAATGACGCTTCGCCGTTATCCATTACGGTAATGCTTGGAGATGACAGAATGTTTGAATTGGAATCGGTCGCAACTGCGGAAATAAGCGCCGCCCAGTCACCGGCAAGCACGCTAATTGCGGCGCCGTTTACGCCGGCCAAAGCAGAGGCAAGCGCGGTAAAGTCGCCGGACTCTGTGGTGGTTTCGTTTCGTAAGAAATCGCCGTTATCATCATATACGGCAGTAGTTGTCGTCGTGTCTTGAGCATCTTGGATGCCTATTGCAACCTGACCAATACTGGCGCCAGAGTTACCATATTGCACTACTGAGCCAGTCTCTAAGTTGGCCCACTGCACCCCTAAGTTAACGCCATCGCCTTCGGCAAGTTCAACAATCAGTGCTTCTATCAGTACTTGGGCACGGCGAATATCAAGCTGTGCAATGACGTCTTGCAGTGCAACCATAATGTCGGGCGGAGCGGTTAAAATGAGCGAGTTGGTGCCAACGTGAGCGGAGATTTTCACGTCACCACCCACTGTTACCGAAGTGGTACCTTTGCTGGCTTGTTTATCGGCTTGTAAGTTGTCGGATACGCCTTGAAGCACATCAAGCAGCTCTTCAGCTTTAGCGTACTTTAAGTAAACCACCTGATTGTTGCCTTTAGTGGCCATTTCGACGTCAAGTTGCATCACCAAATTGCGCAGGCGTTTGCGTACTTGAGGATCGCCAGAGATTAATACAGAGTTCGTTCTGTCATCGGCCACCAGCTGAGGTTGCAAAAACGCAGGCGTATTTTTTGCGTCGGTGTTTTTATTTAATGCTTCGACAATTCGGACCATTTCCGCAGCAGAGGCATTTTTGAGCTCTACCACTTCAATTTCTTTGTCACCGGCTTGGTCAACACGTTCAATGATCTCGGCTAACCGATTCACCACGGCTGCACGGCCAGTAATCAAAATAATGTTCGCAGGATCATAATGCACTACGTTACCCGCGCCAGCATTGTCGTTAAGTTGGCGAAGTAGTGGGGAGAGTTCACGGACCGAAACATTACGTACCGCCACCACACGTGTGATGACAGCATCTCCTTTGATTGAGCCGCTATCACCTACCACAGGTACGGAAGATGTTTTTGCATCCTTTGCCTTTATGACTTTCAAGATGCCGCTTTCCATTTCGACAACTGCAAAGCCATAGACTTCAAGAACACTTAAAAAGAACTGATAATACTGCTCTTCATTGAGCACATCGTAGCTGCGCACGTCGATTTTGCCACGCACGGTCGGATCCACAATAATGGTCTTTTCAAGATTTCGACCAACAATATTAATGAACTCACTAATATCGGTTCCCTTGAAGCTGGCACTGAATTCGTTAGCCTGAGTGCTTGGAAGCCAAAATAAGCTCCCTATCAACAGCCACGCACTTTTGCTAAAGCCACCTTTCACATGTTGCTCCCTACGTTTAGTTCACTATCCAAGTTTAGTCTTAAAACTGGATATAAATATCATATCGCTGACTGTCTCGCTCTACCGTGAGATTCACTTCAGTCATTTCGTTAAAACTTTGCATAATACTGCCCATGGCCGATTTGTCGGTCAAATCGATGCCGTTAAGCTCGACCGCTAGATCGCCGTCTTGCAAGCCGACAGAGTCAAAAAGCGCTCGCTCACGACCTGGACGTACGCGGTATCCAAACAACTCGCCATCTCTGTTTACTTGAGACAGGCGAATGTATTTTAAAAACTGTTGAGGATTCTCGAGGATGGCTTGTTTAATCGCATCTAGATCCCCTAGGTCTGCCACATCAGCATTGTTGCTAATGACATTAGACTGGGCTCGAGAAGGCTGCGCCGGTGTCGACGCTGCTGAGGCTTGTCGATAGTCGATACCTTCGAGCATCAGTGTCTCGTCACGGCCAGCATTCTCAATGATAATTCGGTCAGGTAATACAGACACAACTTTTGCTCGAGTGCCGGTGATCATCTCATCAACGCCAACGGTTTCTTGTGCGCCGCTGTTGGAGACTACGGCTAAGCTTTTTGCTGGATCACTGCTAGATACCACACCAACCAGAATAAGATTGAGCCGAGTTTTTGGGGCGTCTTTCACTTCTTGCTTTTCGGCAACCACTTCACGCTGATACTGACCAAACAAATTGGCATCAACAATGTTTGCAATGCTGCTCTGGTTATCTGATAAGTTATTTGTAGATTGAGTTACGGCAGGGGTCCATGCAGGGATTGGTTGTGCAGGCTCAACCAACGTTGTCACGGCTTTACCCAGCTGCCACGCAATCACTACCAGCAATAGCACAAACACCCATCGACTGAGGGTGACTTGGCGACTGCTAATGGAGGTGAGCAGACGTTGCATCGAGTGAGCTCCTAGCGTGGTTTGCATGAGTTATCCTAACTGCACTTAATGGCGCTTGTCTGGTGTTAAATCTATCAACACCAAAAGTTGTTTCTGACTTAGCCAGCCATCCTATCACAGACCTATAACGGCTCTGAGCCTAATCAAGAAATTTTCCTCTTCTTATGCTTGAAAAATGTAAGCTGGATCACCATAAATAGGTAAATTAATTCTATCAGTAAGAAAAAATCATGGGCAATGCGGATAACAGTTCAGTGCGCCTCGACAAATGGTTATGGGCTGCACGCTTTTACAAAACCCGCTCTCTAGCGCGAAACATGATTGATGGCGGCAAGGTCCACTATAATGGTCAGCGCACCAAACCCAGTAAACTGGTCGAGCTGGGTGCTACTATTACCCTACGTCAGGGCCACGAAGAAAAAACGGTTGAAGTGCTAATTTTATCGGATCAGCGTAAAGGCGCTCCGATTGCACAAACGCTTTACCAAGAAACTCAAGAAAGCACTGCCAAGCGTGATCGCAATGCAGAGCAACGAAAAATACTGGCTCACAACCCGAGCCCCGAGCGACGCCCGGATAAAAAGCAGCGTCGTGACCTGATTAAGTTTAAACATCAATAATTGGAGCTTCCGAATGGAAAACAACCAACTAAATCGTTACCTGTTTGAAGAATTGTCTGTGCGTGGTGAGCTTGTGCAATTGGCGCAGCCTTTCCAACAGATTATTGCCAGCAAAACGTACCCAGCTCCAGTGCAAACGTTGCTTGGTGAATTGCTCGTCGCCACCTCTCTATTAACAGCGACACTTAAGTTTGAAGGCTCTATCACCATGCAACTGCAAGGTGACGGACCGGTATCTTTGGCCGTGATCAACGGTGACCACGAGCAAAAGATGCGTGGTGTTGCGCGTTTTGAGGGGGACATTGCCGATGACGCCACTTTGCATCAGATGATGGGTAAGGGTCACCTTGTGATCACTATTAAGCCAAACAACGGTGAGCAATATCAAGGTGTCGTTGGTTTAGAAGGTGACACCATAAGTGAAGTGATCGAAGGGTACTTTGAGCGCTCGGAGCAGCTTAAAACACGCATCTGGATCCGTACTGGAGAGCATAACGGCGAAGCCCATGCTGGCGGCATGTTACTTCAAGTTATGCCAGACGGTACGGGTAGCGATCAAGATTTTGAGCACTTAGAGCAGCTAACCAACACCATTAAAGATGAAGAGTTGTTTAGCTTGCCTGCTCAAGATCTATTGTATCGCTTGTACAACCAAGAGAAAGTGCAGCTGTTTCCATCTCAAGAAGTCGAGTTTCACTGTGGCTGCTCACGCGAGCGAAGTGCCGGTGCAATTCTGACTATTGAGCGTGCTGAGGTAGAAGACATCCTAAAAACCGAAGGCGTCGTTGCGTTACACTGCGATTATTGTGGTTCAAGCTACGAGTTTGATGCTGGGCAAATCGCGGATTTGTTCAATAACGATGGAAATCAACCTACCGTTCACTAGTATCTGCGACACAGTAAATAACAAATTAGTACTTAATAGTGATTTTCTAGGAGTCCCAGTGGGGCTCCTTTTTTTGTTTTGATCGATCCAAGATCAAATTACTGACTTTTTTCTCATTTTTGATAGCTGAAACAAAAACAAAATTACACTTGTAAACAACATGAAATTTAACATCTGCGCAACAGTAACGTTTTCGTCATAATAAGGCCTTGTTTTTCATTAGCTTAAAATATGTACTATGTGGAAATTCTACTAAAAGTTTAGTTTACCTTAGATTGTTCTGTCGCTAACTTTCTTTCAGAACAGCCCCGCAATAGCGAAAATAGTTCATTTCATCACAATAAAACAAACACTTAAGTCACTTTATTACAGCTTATTTTTGTTGAGAAATTAACCGACTTGATCTAGCGCAAGAGATCATTGTAACGATAAAATGAGCAGGCAAAAGTGTGACACAACAATTAAAACCACACAAAAAACAGGGATAGTATGACGTTAGACATCGACTGTTTGAGTGGTAAATAAACACCAAGAAGCCTGATAAAAATTATAAATTCTTACAATTACTCTACAATTTATCCTAAAAGGAGCGCGTATGACTGTTATGGAACATACTAAAGCTGCAAGTCTCGACCTGACCAAACATGGTCTAACTGGTGTCACTGAAGTACTGCGTAACCCAAGTTATGAAGTGCTATTTGCTGAAGAAACACGCGAGGATTTACAAGGCTATGAAAAAGGCATTGTAACTGAGTTGGGTGCAGTCGCAGTAGACACTGGCGAATTTACCGGTCGTTCTCCAAAAGATAAGTACATCGTCATGGACGATACCACTCGTGAAAACATGTGGTGGACCTCTGATGCTGTGAAAAATGATAACAAACAAATCACGCCTGCAGTTTGGGACGATTTGAAAGAATTAGTAACAGGTCAGCTATCGGGCAAGCGTTTGTTTGTGATCGATGGTTACTGTGGTGCCAACCCAGACACTCGTTTAAGCATTCGCATCATTACAGAAGTTGCGTGGCAAGCGCACTTTGTGAAAAACATGTTTATTCGTCCAACCGAGGCTGAGCTAGAAACCTTCGAACCCGACTTTGTGGTGATGAACGGTGCTAAATGCACTAACGAGAAGTGGAAAGAGCATGGTCTGAACTCAGAAAACTTCACAGTCTTTAACTTAACCGAAAAAATGCAGCTCATTGGTGGTACTTGGTACGGCGGCGAAATGAAGAAAGGCATGTTCGCGATGATGAACTACTTCTTACCGCTGAAGGGCATCGCCTCTATGCACTGTAGTGCCAATATGGCCGAAGACGGTGAAGTGGCTGTATTCTTTGGACTATCTGGCACGGGTAAAACAACCTTATCAACCGATCCAAAACGCGCTCTGATCGGCGATGATGAACACGGCTGGGATGATGACGGTATTTTCAACTACGAAGGTGGTTGTTATGCGAAAACCATCAAACTGTCCAAAGAAGCTGAGCCAGACATCTACAACGCAATCCGTCGTGATGCCTTGCTTGAGAACGTAACGGTTCGCAACGATGGTTCAATTGACTTTGACGACGGCTCAAAAACTGAAAATACACGTGTATCTTACCCACTGCATCACATCGATAACATTGTGAAGCCTGTATCTAAAGGCGGTCACGCGAACAAAGTGATTTTCCTTTCGGCTGATGCGTTTGGTGTACTACCACCTGTGTCTAAGTTGACACCAGAGCAAACCAAGTACCATTTCTTATCCGGCTTTACAGCAAAACTGGCTGGTACTGAGCGTGGTATTACTGAGCCAACACCAACTTTCTCTGCCTGTTTTGGTGCGGCATTCCTTACACTTCACCCAACCAAATATGCGGAAGTATTGGTTAAGCGTATGGAAGCAGCAGGAGCAGAAGCGTACTTGGTGAATACGGGTTGGAACGGCAGTGGCAAGCGTATTTCGATTCAAGATACTCGCGCCATTATAGATGCGATTTTGGATGGTTCGATTGAAGATGCAGAAACCACTCAAGTGCCAATCTTTAATCTAGAAGTTCCGACATCATTGCCACATGTAGACCCAAACATTTTGGACCCGCGCGATACCTATGTGGATCCACTACAATGGGAAAGCAAGGCGGAAGATTTGGCCGGTCGTTTCATTAAGAACTTCGCCAAATACACCGACAACGCCGAAGGTAAGGCATTGATTAAAGCGGGTCCTCAGCTCGATTAAGACTCAATAATTAGAATTACCTCTAACTTCGAAAGGGCGCATCCATGGATACGCCCTTTTTGTTTGCGTCTAAGGCAAGAATCGTTCATCTTTGTACCTGTTTAAGGGATTGAGGATGAAATATTGAAGCGAGTATGGCAACTGTTACTGGTTCTTGTGGTCATTGTGACATTAAGTGTCGCACTGCTCATTGCAACGCTTACTTCACCCTATGCCACCAAAGTTGTTAATCGCTACCTGCTGCAACAAATAGAAGGTATTAGCAGTGCAGAAAAGGCAACCTTTCAGTTTCCCAGCACCATTACCCTACAAGGTGTGCAGCTCAATGATACGCACCAAACCTACATTGAGCTGCTAGAAGCCCACGTAAACTGGCAGTGGTCCTCCCCTTCACAACTAAACGTCCCTTCTCTTTTGATTGCGGGTTTGAATATTCAACATAAAGCGGTGATCAATGAACTGTCGCTACTTCACTCGGCTCAAATTGACATCGACCACATTGCACTGCGTAACGTAGATATTGCGATTGACGGGGTCATTGCTCGTAACTTGAGTTTGCAACTGTCTCAGCCAGTGTTCTCTAGCGATTCCAGCTATGGTGTTGCCAAAGGCCAACTGAAAGTTCAACTTGACCAGATTTACTGGCAAGGAGAAGCGCTGGACAATATCTATCTCGATATGGATATTTTTCCTGCTGAATCAAAAATCTACGCGCTGAGTTTTGCATGGAATAAAGCATCATTTTCAACTCAGGCTGAACAGCAGGGTGACAGGTGGCGACTGCTCAATACGCAAATTGATAAGCTGACCTATGATCAGTCTACGCTCTCTACGGCTGCCTCCAGCAGCGTTAACTGGCTGCAAGATAACATTACCAGTATCGATAATTTGGCGATCACAAACAGTCACTTTTATTTAGATCGGGATCGAATTGAAAACCTGCAACTCAATGTGGCTCAGTTAACCGCACCATTTGATCTATGGCAACAAAATACCGAACTCTCCCTTGACGCCGATAATGTCGTTTGGCAAGGAGAGTTGTGGCTTTCTCCAATCGTGGTGGCGTCTCTCACACAAGACAAAGTGAACATTGAACAGCTTTCTACGCAATTGCATCAAGGGCAAATTAATCTGAGCGGCCAAGTCACCCCAAACGCCATCAAATTGTCCAATTTTTCCGTTCGCGGTCTAAAATGGCACATCGAACAAGCTTCGCAACTTCAACTGCTACACCAACTGTCTGCGCGATACCAGGATATCTCCATAGAAAAGGCAAAACTGAGCAATGTTCAGGTCATCTACTTGGCCACCCCAAATTTGTGGCAGGTTTCAGGTTTAGATGTTGAAGGGGAGTCGCTGACCTTGCGCAACAACAATGAATTTGCGTTATGGCAAGGGCGGCTTACCGCCTCTGCCAACACCTTAAACGCGTTTGGCTTGTATTCGGCGCAACCTTGGCTAGCCACCCATAACCGGGAAGGTAAGTGGGTCATTGATGATTTATACATTCCCCTCGAAAATGGTGTAATTGACACCAAGGCCAGTATGGATATGAGCTTACCTAGCAGACCTTGGGAGCTCCATGTTGATGGTTTTGGCATTCCGAGCCAATCGTTGATAGAACCGGTTATTCCGCAACTCAACTGGCAAGGATTCGGCGATTTAACGATGGATTTATCAGGATTAGGTGGCGACGCTGCGATGCTTAGCCACAGTCTAACCGGTTACAGCAATTTAGAACTGCGCGAGCTATTTCTAGTTAGCCCTGCCGGAGAGTTTGCCATTGATGCAAACCTCATTGAACTGCGCTTTGAGAGAGGCAGATTCAGTTTACCGGAGTCAACTTTGTCTGGAGAAGGGGTTGCAGGTGTTATCTATGGCGAAGGTGACCTTTTATCCCCAGAGCATAGCGAACTCATGTTTGAGCTCAAACACCAACACGAATCGCAATGCTTACAGATAGCTCGTGACGTTATAAACCAACGTTCGCAAATGCAGCTTGGTTGCCCGCAGTAAATAATCGCATGCAATAAGGCTGCTTGAAGTCAATTGTGGTTTCAGGCAGCAGTACTCCACCTGCCTATTGCGAAATGCCCGCCTAGGTTGCAAAACCTAGGCGTAATAAACCTAATCGTAGATTGGTTCAGGTTAGTTTGGTAACAACATATACGTACCTACAAACTCCACCGCAGGAGTATCGCCACTGTATATGGTAACTTCGATCACTACACGTGCTCGTCGGCCACCTGCGAGTCTGTCGAGGTCACCACTGATACCGTCGAGAGAGGTCACCGCTACTGGGCTTTGCTCTACTGGGTGGCGATAGCGGATTTTACTGTCAGCAAGTACGATGTCAGCTTGCAGGTTTCGCTCTTTCATCAGCAGCCATGTCATGCCCCATCCTGTTAAGGTGGCGAGGGTAAATGCAGAACCTGCAAACATTGTGTTGTGGGGGTTTAAATTAGGGTTTAGCTGAGCAACACATTCAAACTTGTTGCCAGTGTATTGGCTAATTTTAATGCCCATTTTGTCACTGATGGGGATCTGCTGTTCCCATCGATTTTGTAACTCTTGGCACCACTCAGGCTTTCGGATCACGTTGGCCATAGGGTCGAGCGCTTTAACCATCTGTTGATGGCGGATAAATCCGCGCTCATCTTGCAAGCCACCTTGGTCTTCAAACCCGTTACCACGATAAAAGGCAATAGCATCTTCACGAGCGTTACACACAATACGCTTTGCCCCCTCCTGGCGCGCTAGCGACTCCAGAGCGACCAGAATCAATGAACCCAACCCTTTACCCTGGCGATTGTTCTTCACCGCCATATAGCGTATCTGGCCCTCATCCTGAGGGGTAATGTATAACCGACCAATCGCAATTGGGCGTCCGCGGCTGTCTACAATCATGCGGTGATGGCTTAATTCATCAAACTCATCTCGCTCCGAGCCAATAGGACGCTGCCATGGTTCACGCAGCATCTGCCAGCGAAAATGGTAATATTTATTAAGTTGGTTTTCCGTCTTGGGAATAATCAATTTATACATTGCGCGTCTTCTATTGGCTGGACTTGGGGGTTATACGATTTTGGACTGCATGTACATCATGCTTCTAGCCAAAAAGTGACTGGACCATCATTGATCAGCGAGACTTTCATGTCTGCCGCAAAGATACCGCTTTGGGTTGGCAGTTGTTGCGCGCTCAACTCGATAAAACGCTCATAAAGCTCTTTTGCTTGCGCCGGAGGCGCACCTCGCGAGAAACCTGCACGAGTGCCTTTTTTAGTATCGGCAGGTAGCGTAAATTGCGACACAACTAATAAGCTGCCGCCAACATCCTGCACATTTAAATTCATTTTTCCTGCGTCGTCTTCAAAAACTCGATATTGAGTGACCCGCTCTAACATCCGCTTGGTCTTTGCTTCATCATCGGTTTTTTCAACACCTAACAGCACCAGTAACCCTTGTTCAATACTGCCGACGATCTCTCCGTCGACTTTTACGCTGGCTTCACTCACTCTTTGTATCAGGGCTATCACTGCTGTCTCCTCTATTGGATGATGGTTTTTTTAATTTGTCTGTCGTCTTAACAAACCATTTCGCTTGATAAGGGGTTTCTTCATGCCAAAATTCTTTCTCACCAAGACTGGCGGTAATCTCTGCGCCCACCAACACGATAAACCAACACAAATAGACCCATACAAACAGTATCGGAACTGCAGATAGTGCGCCATAGATCAGTTCGTAGGTTGGAAATTGTGTGATGTAAATGGCAAAGCCTTTTTTGGACACTTCAAATAAGATACCTGCGATCAGTGCCCCTGTCAGTGCGTGAGTCACACGAACTTTGAGGTTGGGCACAAACATATACAATCCAAAAAACGCACTAAAAGAGAACAGTATCGGTAATGCTTGGTAGAAAAAGTTGATCGCGTCATCGCTAATGATGCGCAATCCAGTAATGTATGAGCTTACTACTATGCTCGCTCCCACAAAAATGGGGCCTAAGGTCAGCACTGTCCAGTACAACGAAAAAGAATACACTCGCGCTCTTTTCTTTTTAGACCGCCAAATATAATTTAAGTTGCTATCGATACTGGAAATGAGAAGTAGCGCAGCAACGAACAGAAACGCAAGACCAATAGTGGTCATCTTGGCTGTGTTAGCAATAAATACGGTAAACACCGACTGCACCGCTTCCCCAGCAGCAGGGACAAAGTTTCTAAAGATAAAGTCTTGAATCTGATCGCCAGCACCGGCAAATGTCGGGATGCGAGACAAAGCGGTAAGCAGTACTGTCGTCAAAGGAACCAATGACAGCAGCGTTATGTACGCCATATACCCGGCATTAACGGTCAATCGGTCGTGATTAACCCGCTTAACCAAGTAATGAATATAGTGCAAAAACAGATGCACTCGATGAGGGATCCAATCCATGTGTCGCTTCCTGCGTGCAAGGAGAATTAACGTTTAACTTTTTAAATGCAGTGGCCTACAGAACCAACGTCAATACTATGAGAATTCTTGAGTGTGCTTATTCTAGCAAAAAAACAGCCGGCAATAAAAAAGGGCTCCAACTACTTGGAGCCCTTCTCAAAAGACGATGTCTTAATTAGATCGCGCCGCGGCTTGCACGCTTACGATCAGATTCCGTTAGGAACTTCTTACGAATACGGATGCTTTCTGGTGTTACTTCAACCAGTTCATCGTCATCGATAAACTCAAGCGCTTGTTCAAGCGTGTACTTAATCGCTGGAGTCAGAACCTGAGCTTCATCAGTACCTGAAGCACGAACGTTAGTCAGCTGCTTACCTTTCAGACAGTTTACTGTTAAGTCGTTTGAACGGTTATGAATACCGATAACCTGACCTTCGTAAACTTCATCTGCGTGCTCACTGAATAGGCGGCCACGCTCTTGAAGGTTAAACAGTGCGTAAGTCAGTGCTTTACCCGTCGCGTTAGAGATCAACACGCCATTAATACGTTGGCCGATGTCGCCGCCTTTGTGTGGACCGTAATGATCAAACGTATGGTAAAGAAGACCTGAACCAGAAGTCAGAGTCATAAACTCCGTTTGGAAACCAATCAAGCCACGAGAAGGCATGTTGAAGTCCATGCGCACACGGCCTTTGCCGTCTGGTGCCATGTCTGTTAGTTCACCTTTACGAAGACCGATGTTCTCCATGATGCCACCTTGGTGCTCTTCAAGCACATCGATGGTCACAGTTTCAAACGGTTCCATCAACTGGCCGTTTTCTTCTTTGATGATAACTTCAGGACGAGATACTGCTAGCTCAAAACCTTCACGACGCATGTTTTCGATAAGGATAGAAAGGTGCAGTTCACCACGACCAGAAACACGGAACTTGTCTGGATCGTCCGTTTGCTCAACACGCAGTGCAACGTTATGAACCAATTCTTTTTCAAGACGCTCTAGGATGTTACGAGAGGTAACAAACTTACCTTCTTTACCCGCGAACGGAGAGGTGTTTACTTGGAACGTCATGGTGACCGTTGGCTCATCAACAGAAAGTGGTGTCATTGCTTCCACTTCGCCTTGCGCACAAATGGTGTCAGAGATTTTTAGCTCTCCAAGGCCAGTTACCGCGATGATGTCGCCTGCAGCAGCGTCTGCGACTTCGTGACGCTCTAGACCTAGGTAGCCTAGCACTGTACCAACTTTACCGTTGCGTGTTTTACCGTCTGCACCGATTACCGTCACCATTTGGTTTGGTTTAATGGTACCGCGCGTTAGACGACCTACACCAATTACACCTACGTAAGAGCTGTAATCAAGCTGAGAGATTTGCATTTGAAGAGAGCCTTCACGATCAACTTCTGGCGCAGCAACGTTGTCTACGATTGCTTGAAATAGAGGCTCCATGTCGGTGCCTTCAGTCTCTTCTTCGATAGTTGCCCAACCGTTAAGTGCTGATGCGTATACCGTTTGGAAGTCTAGCTGCTCGTCGCTTGCGCCGAGGTTATCAAACAAGTCAAAGACTTGATCCATAACCCAATCAGGACGTGCACCCGGACGGTCAATTTTGTTGATAACAACGATTGGCTTCAAACCGTGAGCAAACGCTTTTTGAGTAACAAAGCGAGTTTGAGGCATTGGGCCATCAACAGCGTCAACGATCAAAAGAACACAATCAACCATCGACATGATGCGCTCTACTTCACCACCGAAATCGGCGTGTCCTGGAGTATCTACGATGTTGATGCGGTAATCATTCCAGTTAATGGCAGTGTTTTTTGCCAAAATGGTGATACCACGTTCTTTTTCGATATCGTTTGAGTCCATCACGCGCTCTTCCACTTCGCCGCGGGTCTCTAAAGTGCCGGATTGCTGCAGCAGCTTATCTACCAACGTTGTTTTACCGTGGTCAACGTGCGCAATAATGGCGATGTTTCTGAGTTTGTCGATTGATGTAGACATCTATTTCACTCTTGTTGCGGCGTGATACGCCGGATTAGGCTTGCTGTCAAGCGTGTTAATTGGCGCATAATGTACCAGATTTTGCTCAAATTCCCAGAGAATTGTGATCTTGAGCGACATAAATCTGTAGCACGCTGTTGCATTCATTGCATAAAAAGCATGACTTAGATCTCGACCGTGGAGTTTCAATGCGCCGGCAATTGACACAGAAATTAAAAAGCTGCTCAATACATTCACTGTGCAGAAAACAGTCTAACAGTAGCTATCGCACCAAAATGGCGCACCAAGATAGTGCATCGATGGATCTTTGTGGTGCACTGAAATGCACCATTAGGATGCGGCAATTACTAAGTGACTGTTTTATAAAGAACAAAATATTTGGCACAGTTCTAGCTTAGATGGAAATAGTTTCGAATACATATTTAGTGAGCCTGCACCATTTGAAGTACACGCCACTAGACACAACGATTTATAAACACTGGAGGTTATCCGAAATGTCAGTAGAAAATGTTCTATCACTGATCCAAGAAAATGAAGTGAAGTTTGTCGACCTGCGCTTCACAGACACAAAAGGTAAAGAGCAGCACGTTTCGATTCCTGCTCACCAAGTTGACGCTGACTTTTTCGAAGAAGGCAAAATGTTCGATGGCTCTTCAGTTGCTGGCTGGAAAGGCATTAACGAATCTGACATGGTAATGATGCCAGACGCAAGCTCTGCGGTACTGGACCCATTCACAGAAGACTCTACACTTAACCTTCGCTGTGACATCCTAGAGCCTGCAACTATGCAAGGCTATGATCGCGACCCACGCTCTATCGCTAAGCGCGCGGAAGACTTCATGCGCTCTACAGGCATCGCTGACGACGTTCTAATCGGTCCTGAGCCAGAGTTCTTCCTATTTGACGATGTTAAGTTCTCTACTGACATGTCTGGTTCTTTCTTCAAGATTGATGACGTAGAAGCAGCATGGAACACAGGTACTGAGTTTGAAGGTGGTAACAAAGGTCACCGTCCTGGCGTTAAAGGTGGTTACTTCCCAGTAGCTCCTGTTGATTCTTCTCAAGATATCCGTTCAGCAATGTGTTTGGTTCTTGAAGAAATGGGCCAAGTTGTTGAAGCGCATCACCACGAAGTGGCAACTGCGGGTCAAAACGAAATCGCAACTCGCTTTAACACTCTAACAGCTAAAGCGGATGAGATTCAGGTTTACAAGTACGTAGTACACAACGTTGCACACGCATTTGGTAAAACAGCAACCTTTATGCCTAAACCACTAGTAGGCGATAACGGTTCTGGTATGCATGTTCACCAATCTCTTGCAAAAGACGGTGTGAACTTGTTTGCGGGTGACAAGTACGGCGGTCTATCTGACCTAGCTATCTACTACATCGGCGGTATCATCAAGCACGCTAAAGCAATCAACGCATTTGCTAACGCGTCAACTAACTCGTACAAGCGTCTTGTACCTGGGTTCGAAGCACCTGTTATGCTTGCATACTCTGCGCGTAACCGTTCTGCATCTATCCGTATCCCAGTAGTACCAAGCCCTAAAGCACGTCGTATCGAGCTACGTTTTGGTGACCCATCTGCTAACCCATACCTATGCTTTGCAGCAATGCTAATGGCTGGTCTTGACGGAATTAAGAACAAGATCCACCCAGGTGAAGCAATGGACAAAGACTTGTACGACCTACCAGCAGAAGAAGCAGCTGAAATCCCAACAGTGGCTTACTCACTAAAAGAAGCTCTAGAATGTCTAGACGCGGACCGTGAGTTCCTAACCGCTGGCGGCGTATTCTCTGACGACTTCATCGATTCTTACATCGATCTTAAGTCTCAAGACGTAGAAAAAGTAAACATGACAACTCACCCACTTGAGTTTGAACTTTACTACTCTGTGTAATTGATACTTTACGCATAATTCAACGGCCTGCTTATGCAGGCCGTTTTTGTTTTAAATAACTTACTTTTCAAATAGATAACTTACCCTCTCGCACCAAATTACGGCAAGGTAATTGCATTGTTATGTGAATAGGCTAGAAATTCCGTCTTTTCGCACCAAAAAAGCGCACAGCTTGCTCAGGCAAAACGTAAAACCCTTTGTCTGATCGCGGTTTACTCTATTGCACCAAATCTGTGCAAAGACTTACAATGGTGCAAAAGGCTTAAAATAGGTAGGCGTCGGATTATGGACAACTCAGTTACGACAACCATTATCGATAATATGGTCACCGCAACACTGCTCTTAGATGAAGCACTGGTGATTCGTTACGCCAACCCGGCAGTGGAACAACTTTTCTCGTACAGTCGAAAACGCATCATCGATAAAGGGTTATCCAAGGTTGTCCAACATGCTTCTCTGGATTTAGCGTTATTGACTCAACCATTGCAAAGCGGCCAAAGCATGACCGACAGCGATGTGACTTTGGTGGTTGATGGTAAGCCGCTGCTAGTTGAAATGACGGTAAGCCCGTTAACGCTGAATAAATCATTGATGTTGCTGGTAGAGCTCAAAAAAGTCGATCAACAGCGACGACTGAGCCAAGAATTGAACCAACACGCACAGCAACAAGCGGCGAAATTATTAGTTCGTTCACTGGCCCATGAAATTAAAAACCCATTAGGTGGATTACGCGGCGCAGCGCAGCTACTGGAACGTATGCTTCCTGACCCATCCTTGCACGAATACACGCAAATCATTATTGAACAGGCGGACAGATTACGAAGCCTCGTTGACCGACTGCTTGGACCGCAGCGTCCTGGCACCAAGAAGCAGGAAAATCTGCACTTGTTGCTTGAGAAAGTCAGGCAATTGGTTGAGCTGGAAAGCGAGCGATGCTTAGTCTTTCAACGAGACTATGATCCGAGCCTACCAGACATTTTGATGGATACCGACCAGATTGAACAAGCACTGCTCAATATTATTAGCAATGCCGCACAAATTTTACGCGGGCGTGATGATGGGAAAATTGTTCTAAAAACTCGCACCGTGCATCAGACCAATATTCATGGCAAGCACCACAAACTGGCTGCGATGATTGAAATTACCGACAACGGCCCCGGCATCCCAAAAGAGCTACAGGATACCTTGTTTTACCCCATGGTCAGTGGGCGTGAAGGCGGTACAGGACTAGGGCTATCGATAGCGCAAACTTTGGTGGATCAACATCAAGGAAAAATTGAAGTCGAAAGCTGGCCAGGGCGCACCATATTTACCATTTTTATACCGATTTTAGTGGCTTAGGGCTTCCCTACCACACGTAAGTTCAAGGATACCAGTTATGAGTAAAGGATACGTTTGGGTTGTTGATGACGACAGTTCTATCCGCTGGGTGATGGAGAAAACTTTATCCAGCGCCAACATTCAGTGTGAGACATTTGCCGATGGTGAAAGCGTGTTGCAATCACTTGAGCGTGAAACACCCGATGTTCTGGTTTCAGATATTCGCATGCCGGGTATCGATGGCTTAGATTTGCTCAAGCAGGTCCATCAAAAGTTACCTGAGTTGCCCGTCATTATTATGACCGCACACTCCGACTTAGACGCGGCCGTCAAAGCCTACAAAACAGGGGCTTTTGAATACCTTCCAAAGCCTTTTGACGTCGATGAAACCGTGACCTTGGTTGAACGTGCTATTACTCATAGCCAAGAGCAGAAAAAAGAAAGCCTCTCTTTAGCTGAGCAGCCAGAGAGCACGCCAGAAATCATTGGTGAGGCCCCTGCTATGCAGGAAGTATTTAGAGCAATTGGTCGCTTATCTCGCTCTTCAATCTCAGTATTAATTAATGGTGAGTCGGGCACCGGTAAGGAGCTGGTCGCGCATGCGCTGCATAAACACTCTCCTCGCGCAAAAAACCCTTTTATCGCTCTAAACATGGCAGCAATTCCCAAAGACTTAATCGAATCCGAGCTGTTTGGTCACGAAAAAGGGGCCTTTACGGGCGCTGCGAATGTGCGTCAAGGGCGCTTTGAACAAGCTAATGGCGGAACACTGTTTTTGGATGAGATTGGCGATATGCCACTCGACATTCAAACGCGACTGCTTCGCGTGCTGGCCGATGGTCAATTTTATCGAGTCGGTGGACGAGAGGCGATCAAGGTCGATGTCCGTATCGTTGCTGCCACCCACCAAAACTTAGAAAAATTGGTTCAGGCGGGCGACTTTAGGGAAGATTTATTCCACCGTCTCAATGTGATTCGAGTTCAGATCCCGGCACTGCGAGAGCGTAAACAAGACATCGAAAAACTGACTAAGCATTTCTTATCCCTTGCAGCAGAAGAGTTGGGTGTTGAGGTGAAATTGCTGCATTCAGATACGATTTCAACGTTGGAATCATTATCTTGGCCCGGAAACGTGCGTCAGTTGGAAAACATCTGTCGTTGGCTTACGGTGATGGCCAGTGGCAATGAAGTCTTGCCTGATGATTTACCACCAGAGCTTTTTGATGAATCACCGGCCACAGGCAGTACAGAAGCGCATAATTGGCAGATGCTACTTAAAAACTGGGCAGATCAACAATTTGCGCAAGGCAAGATCGATATCTTGGCGGATGCCTTACCGGAGTTTGAGCGAATATTGCTGCAAACTGCGCTTAAGCATACCAATGGCCACAAACAAGATGCGGCAAAAGCATTGGGCTGGGGCCGAAACACGCTTACGAGAAAACTGAAAGAGCTGGATATTAGCTAATCGAGCAACCTAGGTTGCATCCTAGCAACCTAATCTAACGTGTGCTTCTGCTGTCAATCGCAGCCGAAGCAACGTTTCACCTCTTCAAACGCACTGTATTCTGCACAATAAAACATCACGTAATCGCTACCCTTAGCAGAAATTTTTGATCCCCCTCACTTTTTGTCTACGACTGGTTATACTTAGGCAAAAAAGAATATGGAGCCCATTGCATGCTAAATTTCACATTGCCCGTCACAGACTTACATCGCCATCTTGATGGCAACATTCGTCCACAAACCATCTTGGACTTAGCACCAAAGTTTGGCATCAAGCTTCCAGCTGACGATCTTGAAGGCTTACGCCCGCATGTTCAAATTGTCGAAAATGAACCGTCACTAGTCGCGTTTCTACAAAAACTCGACTGGGGTGTTGCAGCGCTGGGTGATTTGGATGCGGTTTATCGCGTCGCCTATGAAAACGTCGAAGATGCACGACAAGCGAAAATCGACTACGCCGAGCTGCGCTTCTCTCCTTACTATATGGCCATGAAACACAATTTACCTGTTCAGGGTGTGGTTGAAGCCGTCATCGATGGTGTGGCCGCTGGGAGCCGCGATTTTGGGGTTAAAACCAATCTCATTGGGATCATGAGCCGAACATTTGGTGTTGAGGCCTGTACTCAAGAGCTAGATGCACTGCTCGCCTGCAAAGAGAGCCTAATCGCCATTGACCTAGCGGGAGATGAGATTGGGCAGCCGGGTGAGCAATTTGTCGAACACTTTAAACGTGTTCGCGACGCGTATCTCAATGTGACTGTTCATGCTGGCGAAGCTGCGGGAGCGGCGAGCATGTGGCAAGCCATCCAAGACTTAGGTGCAACTCGAATTGGCCATGGCGTCAAAGCGTTTGAAGATGACAGCCTTGTCGATTATCTAGCGAAGCACCGTATTGGTATTGAGTCGTGCTTAACCTCGAACATTCAAACCAGTACGGTAGAATCTTTAGCGTCTCACCCAATTAAGCATTTTCTGGAGCGCGGCGTACTCGCAACGTTAAACACCGACGATCCTGCCGTAGAAGGGATTGATTTGCCGTATGAGTATGAAGTGGCTGCGCCGCAAATTTTGACTCAACCGCAAATTGAGCAAGCTCAGCGCAATGGTTTGGAAATCGCGTTTCTTTCTGACGGGGACAAAAAAGCACTTCAGGAGATGGCTGCACAACGCTAAATTCGCCGCGTTATGAGTTAGCGACCGGCCCATTAGTTTGGGCCGGTTGCGTATTGAATCGTTAAATTACTCTCGAGAACTGCTGTTGACGAGCACGGTCACGCAGATACTTATCAAAACACATACAGATATTACGGATCAGCAATCGACCTCGCAAACTCACTGTAATCTCTGTATCACTTACTTCGACCAGTTTATCGTCAACAAACGTCTGTAGTAACGCTAAGTCCTCAGCAAAGTAATCATTGAAGGTGATTGAGAACTGTTTTTCAATAGCAGACTTGTCTAAGCTGAAATTACAGATTAGCGCTTTGATTACTTCTCGGCGAAGTAAGTCGTCACTATCTAGTGAAACCCCTTTCCATAAGGCATGTCTTTGGTCATCAACCTGACTATAGTATTTTTTCAGTTCTTTTTGGTTCTGCGCGTAACTGTCGCCGATCATCGAAATCGCCGACACCCCAAAGCCAACCAAGTCACAATCACCCTGTGTGGTGTAACCTTGGAAGTTGCGGTGCAAAATCCCCTCTCGTTGCGCTATCGCTAGCTCATCATCAGGCAAAGCGAAATGGTCCATACCAATAAACTGATAGCCTTCACCGGTAAGGGTTGAGATGGTTTGCTGCAGAATCGCCATTTTTTCTTGCGCTTGTGGCAAGTCATCATCTTTAATTTTACGCTGAGCCGCAAACAGTTGTGGCATGTGGGCGTAATTAAACACCGATAAACGGCCAGGGCGCATCTCAAGAACCTGCTTTACCGTTTCGGCAAAACTCTCTGCAGTTTGCTTAGGTAAGCCGTAAATCAAGTCGAGGTTCGTTGATCGAAATCCGAGTTTTTTCGCTCGTGCAACCATATCGAAGATAAATTGCTCGTCCTGCTCTCGGTTAACCAGTTTTTGAACTTCTTTATTGAAGTCTTGCACACCAATGCTAAGACGATTAAAGCCTTCACCACGCAAGTGATCCAACATCGTCAATTGGATTTCACGCGGGTCAACTTCAATGCTGATCTCGGCGTCATCGGAGAATGAAAACTCGTCGCGGACAATGTCCATAACGCGACTGATCTGGGCTTCTGTTAAAAATGTTGGTGTACCACCACCAAAATGCAATTGGGTTACAGTGCGGCCTTGCAAAAGCGCTGCACGCGTTCTGATTTCACACTCAAGCACATCGAGGTATTCATCGGCTTTGTGGTTGTGACGAGTGATCACCTTGTTGCAGCCACAGTAGTAACAAAGCTTGTGACAAAATGGGATGTGGATATACAGTGATAGGGGTCTTTCAGGGTAATCAAGACACGCCATATCAAACTCTGCCACGGTATAGGCTTCGTGAAATTCGACTGCGGTTGGGTATGAAGTGTAACGAGGGCCAGAGTAGTTATACTTCTCTAGCATCTCTTGATCCCAAATTATTTGCTGGCTTTGCATGGTAATGTCTGTCTTTAAAAGGCCCATATATGACGATGGCGTCTATTTTGCCATAGACGCCATGAATACGCTTAAAACGTTATCAGTTGCTCTAGATCAAACCCCATTATTGCGGGATAGATCACTACAGTTGTTAGCAGTCTGTTACGCAACTAATGCACAGTTTGAATAGAAATCTGGTTATTCAATGGCTGCAACTGTTTGATCAACACTTTCAACTCTTCAATAATTGCGTCGTTGAGTCGAGCCTCTGCTTTATGCCTTGTTAACGTCTGCTGCATGCGCTGCTTTTTAGGGAGCTCTTGTCTCGACTCTCCCCGTGCCATGTCATTGACAATATCAAACAGTTCATAGGTTGCAGGAAGACTCTGTTTAACATCAACTCGCTGTTCACCTTGAACATAATCCAATACATTGCATAAACGAATGCTGATTTCAGACAGATCGCATTGACCTTGAATTCCGGCAAGACACAACGTATGGGCACTTTCGAATATTTTGGCGTTGCGCTGCTCAACCGCCAATTTGTGCTGTTGAGCAATCAAAGCTTTTTGCTTCTTAAGTTGCAGCAGTAAGTATCCCGCATAGGTGGCCAGCGCCACCACAATGCCGATACCCACAATGATAAGCAGCGTCCAATTCATTCCTTTATTCCTTAAATTCGTCCCAATCTAAGTTTTCAAACTCGTTGAGCAGTGCATCATCCGTTTTGCTTTTCGCTTTCGTTTTGGCTTTTTGAGGCTGTGGCGCTTCTTGTGGCTCGATTTCGTCTTCAAAATCATTGTCGTCCAGTAGGCCAAGTTGGTTCATGAGCACTTCAATGCGAGATAGCTTCTGATCAACGTACTGTTGTAGGCCTGCACCCAAGGATTCGCCATTGTCTAAGCGGTCAAGCAGTACCAAAAGTTGAGCATCATTTTCGAGCAGCTCTAACTCTTGTTTTGCTGAGCGTTTTTTCTCAGATTTGGATGGTTTTTTCTTGGCTTCTACCACCAAAGGAATTTTCTTCTTACTGCCAAGGCGAGGGTCGCGCGCGATACCGTTTCCACGAACAGCGTTATCGCTACCGTCTGAATGGCGGCTGCCGGTTTTAAGTCCTTTGCGCTTTTTCGCTTTTTTACGTAGACGCCCTTCTACATCAGATTCTGTACGATTACGTACAACAATCACATCCACTTCGCCGCCGGCGCCTGGTTTTCTCGATTTTTTATTACGACTCATGTTCGGGTTTCCTCAACAGGATCACATCGTTGCCAATAAAGTCTAGCTGCAGCCCGTCTCTATTGGCCAAGTATTCAAAAGTAGCTCTACTGTAAAAACAGACGTGCGTAACGTCATTTTTGTAGTGCCACGAGGCAAATGCCTCAACATCAATGACCATTTTGGTCATCACTCCAAGCCAACCACCTGGGTTAAGCAAATTTAGCCATTGAGACCAAATTATATCGGGCTGATACAAATGCTCAATCACTTCCGTCGCCGTCACAAAGTCATACGTCTGTGATAGCGGATTGGGATCTGGATGATAGTAAATATCGAACAGATTGACGCTGTACCCATGCTCTCTCAACATGTATGCCAGAGCAGGACCTGGTCCACACCCAAAATCTAGCCCTTTAGCATCAGTATTAATACGCTCACAGAGTGGGGTCGACATTCTTGATAAGAATTGTCGATACCCATCATTATAAGGGTCATTCTGATGATGGTCATAACAAGCTTTTTCAGCGTCAGCATCTAAACGAAAGTGGGGCTCTACAAACACCAATTGGCAGCGCTGACATTGGCGATAAATACGGCGTTTATCTTGGTGATAAAACTCGCTATCGGACTGATGACAGAGCGGACACTCATTCATTTCTATGCTCCATTAACTAGGGATTGACTAGGAGGAGGCGAAACATAGCAGATTATGAGGCAAGAGTGGAGGAAAATTCGACAAAATCTATGAGTGAAATGGCGTGACTTGGGGTTGAATTACCCTAGACTAAAAAGAAAAAAGCGACAGGAAAAACCTGTCGCCTACAAAGTCCATCTATTGTTACGGCTTCCGTACCAAATTCGTTGTAGTTCATCGTCCTGATGATTTTTGCTTCCCTAATCCATCCTAGACGGTCACCGTCCTCGGTGATGTTCCATTTGCGCGAAGTTGCGACTCAACCATCCTTGTTAGCTGCTATCCATTGCAGCGTTTTCCTATTGAAAATAAATAGTGCCCTCCACTGCTCTATCTATTTTGTCCTTTAGAGGATGTTCTCTAGAAGATGGAACTAATTTAACAGTGTTTTTTGGCAATAGTGCTTGATGAAGCTCACACAGTGAAAACCACACAACAAACCAATCATTCAATACATTGTTTTTATTGAAGTTAACAGTATTGATACATCAAAGATAGCTAGGTAAGAGTGGCAAATGTCTTACACATAGTAGGGATAATAGCTGTGAATCAATAATTGCGTGCAACGAACTATGAAAGATTATTTTGATATTGCGGGAATGAATACGAATAAGGCAGCTTTGTGCAAAGCTGCCTTATTGTTAGAGCTTGATGCAATCAGCGATAAACTAGTGTAAGCCGCCTACGTATTTTGACAGCGCGTCAATTTCGGCGTCGGTCAATTTGATAGCAATATCTTGCATCATGCCGTTGAGATCATTATTGCGCTCAGCGGCTTTAAACTTGGTGAGTTGTAATTTGTTGTAATCGGCATGCTGGCCAGAAATCTTGGGGAATCCTGACAACTCTGTACCATTACCACGTGGACCATGACATGCAATACACGCAACTAGACCACGCTCTGCATCGCCCGCGTTGTATAACACTTTACCTACGTCGACAACGTCTTCTGGTGTGTTGTTTTCAGACATAGGCAAAGAAGAGTAATACGCCGACAGGTCTAAAATATCTTGATCGGATAATGGCAATGCCATCCCACCCATCACTGCATCGTAACGACCTTGTTTACCATTGGTGGTCATACCGAGCTTAAATTCTTTTAACTGTTTTTCGATGTACCTTGCATGCTGCCCAGCGATCTTCGGGTAGTTCGTTAACTGGCTATTACCGTCTGCACCATGACAGGCAACACAGGTTTGTGATTTGGCTAGACCCGCCTCAATGTTTCCTTGAGCGTCGTTTGCAAGCGCCCAAGTTGAGCAGCCAGCCAATAGAGAGAATAGTAGCGCTAATTTCTTCATGACAATCCGTTTATAATTATTGAGCTTCCAGTGGGTAAGAGTCGTGATACAATCAACGACCCTATGCCGAGCACGGCTATTTTACACAAATTCACAAAAAAGTAATCAATCGACTACACAAAGTCGCGATGGAGTTAACAGTGAGCGAAAAAATTTTCTACCAAAACACGCACTTTATTACTAGTGCCCCCGATATTCGCCACCTTCCTGAAGACCAAGGCATTGAAGTTGCTTTTGCCGGTCGCTCTAACGCGGGTAAATCGAGTGCACTCAATCGCTTGACCAACCAAAGAAGTTTAGCCAAAACCAGTAAAACCCCTGGTCGCACCCAATTGATCAACTTATTCAAAGTACGAGACCATTGCCATATTGTCGATTTACCGGGGTATGGGTTTGCACAAGTTCCACTAGAGATGAAGAAAAAGTGGCAGAAGTCTTTGGGCGAGTACCTGCAAAAGCGCGAATGTTTAAAAGGATTAGTCGTACTAATGGACATTCGACATCCAATGAAAGACCTCGATCAACAAATGATCTACTGGGCTGTGGATAGCGGTATACCCGTTCAAGTTTTACTTACCAAAGCCGATAAATTAAAAAGCGGAGCACGAAAAGCCCAATTGCTAAAGATCCGTGACGCCTCTTTAGCGTTTGGTGGTGATGTAAGTGTGGATATGTTCTCGTCACTCAAGGGAATAGGTGTAGATCAACTGCGCGCCAAGCTAGACACTTGGTTTGCACCAGCTCTCATCGAAACGGATGAAACAGACTCTTTAGAAACTAGCAACGAAGATGTTAATCAATTACCACCACAGTCAACTTAAGATAGTTACCTCTCTTACGTTGACCTCTTATTTTCAGTCTAAAATGTAATTATATTACATAAGGCCCAAAATAAAGTTATCGAGCCAAGATGAGTAAAATACTCAATATCTTGGCTTTTTTTTCGCACTGTTTTTGTATTGTCATACCTAAGTAGTACAGAACAACAACTGCGACCTTTGTCACAATTAGGGGGCGTAGATAGGGGGATGAGAACAGAATAGTGGCTCAGCCTCTCAATTTTAGGCATAAAAAAAGCCCCAATCATATCGATTGAGGCTGCTGAATTATTCTAATTCCAATAACGTGAAACAAAAGGTCTGAAAGATAGAACATCTTACCTCTGTACCCTACGTCTTCAAATATACCCAATTCCGACTAAAAAAGAAACCGTTTTTGTTGTTTTTTTTCAAAAATAGTTACCGTACAGCATAAAGCATTGATTCAGAAAGATTTAACAATTGAGGATTCAAAAAAGCAAACAGGCTCCCAAAAATGTAATGGGCTTGGTATCCGTCGATATAGTGGTGGGGAGAACATTGATGCTAGAGAGCGCCAATGAGCATTGAATGCTATTCGCGCTGATGAAAAAAAAGGATCTTTGTGTAACCAAAGATCCTTTTTTTATTGTTTGTTTAGTGGGCTTCGTCCCAGTTGATGCCGTGTCCAGCTTCGGCGATTAGCGGTACCGATAAGTCTGCAGCAGACTCCATCAGCTCACAGATTTTAGCTTCTACCTCTTCAAGGCACTCTTCTCTCACCTCAAACACCAGTTCATCGTGCACTTGCATAAGCATTCGAACATCATCAGAGTCTCGTTCTACTAGCCACGCATCCACCAATAACATTGCCTTCTTAATCACGTCGGCAGCGGTACCTTGCATTGGTGCGTTAATTGCGGCCCGTTCTGCGCCTTTACGACGCATTCCGTTAGGAGACTTTATTTCTGGAAGGTATAGGCGTCGCCCATAAATAGTTTCGACAAACCCTTGATCGGTTGCTGCGCTACGAGTCTCTTCCATATATTGCAACACACCAGGGTAGCGCTCAAAGTAGGTGTCCATATAGTGCTGCGCTTCGCCGCGTGGGATCCCAAGCTGCTTCGCCAAGCCAAACGCACTCATACCATATATGAGTCCAAAGTTTACCGCTTTAGCTCGTCGGCGCTGCTCACTGGTGACTGATTCTAATGTGGTCCCCATGATCTCGGCCGCTGTAGCGGCGTGGATATCTTTACCGTCACGGAACGCTTCAAGTAGTGCTGGATCGCCAGAGAGATGCGCCATAATCCGCAACTCAATTTGAGAGTAATCCACCGCTAAAATTTTGTAGCCTGTTGGCGCAATGAACGCTTGGCGTATACGACGACCTTCTTCATTTCGGATAGGGATATTTTGCAAGTTTGGATCGGTAGATGACAGACGGCCTGTCGCCGCAACCGCTTGATGATAAGACGTATGGACTCGCCCTGTCTGAGGCTTAATCATTTTTGGCAGCTTGTCAGTATAGGTCGACTTTAACTTTGCCAATCCTCGATATTCCAAAATTAACTTAGGAAGTGGGTAGTCCAGTGCCAGTTCTTGCAGCACTTCTTCATTAGTCGATGGAGCGCCGGACGCGGTTTTCTTAACAACCGGTAAGCCCATTTTCTCAAACAAAATCGCTTGTAGCTGCTTAGGGGAGTTAAGATTAAACTCCTGCTCAGCCAATTCGTACGCTTTCTTTTCCAGCTCATCTAAGCGCTGAGCAATTTCTTGCGATTGAGTATTCAGCTTCATGGCATCGATCAAGACGCCTGTGCGCTCAATTTTGGATAAAACGGGGACTAAAGGCACTTCGATATCAGTATAGATTCGCTCTAAGCCTTCGTTTCCGGCGATACCTTTTTGAATACTGTTATGCAGTCGAAGCGTAACATCAGCATCTTCAGCGGCATACGGAGACGCTTGCTCTAAATCAATCTGATTAAACGTAAGTTGCTTTTTACCTTTGCCTGCAATTTGCTCAAACGAGATGCATGAGTGTTGCAAAAAGCGCAGTGCCAAGCTATCCATATCGTGCTTGCCACCAACACTATTGAACACGTATGACGCAAGCATGGTATCGTGAGCGATACCTCGCATCTCTATGTCATAACGCGCTAGCACGCTGGCATCGTATTTCAGGTTCTGTCCAACTTTTGCTTTGTTGGCGTCTTCTAGCAAGGGTTTTAGCTGCTCAAGCACCCAGTTTCTGTCGAGTTGAGCAGGAGCATCTAGGTAGTCGTGTGCCACTGGGACATAAGCTGCTTCGCCTTCTGCAACCGCAAACGACAAACCTACTAGGTTCGCTTCCATATAATCCAGGCTGTCTGTTTCGGTATCAAATGCAATCAGATCTGCAGCATCAAGTTTAAATAACCACTGTGCAAACACTTCCTCGGTCAGAATCGTTTGGTATTGGCTGCGATCAATTGTGATAGCGTCTCCAGTTGGCTGGCCAGACGAGGCGTCCGATGACCCTGAAGCGACACTGGTGCGGCCCGACTTCTCATCAGCAATAACTTCACCAGTCCCACCTTCAAGGAGCTCATTAAGCCACGACTTAAAGGTGTACTTCCCGTAAAGGGCAATCAACTCATCTTTATTTGGGGTTTGTTTGACCAGCGACTCTGGCGCATTCTCTAACTCAACATCCAGTTTAATGGTCGCCAGCTCATACGACAGCCTGGCGTTGTCTTCATGTTCAGTCAGTTTTTTGGCCATGGTTTTCGAACCACGGAATCCCAATGGGGCAATATCATCGAGACGAGTATATATATCGTCAATGCTACCAATACCTTGGAGCAGTGCTAGCGCGGTTTTTTCGCCCACGCCCGGTACGCCCGGAATGTTATCGACCTTGTCGCCCATTAAGGCCAAGAAGTCGATAATAAGTTCTGGACCAATACCAAACTTATCCACAACGCCTTGAGGGTCCATGACCACATTTGTCATGGTATTAATCAAAGTGACGTTTTCATCAACCAACTGCGCCATATCTTTATCGCCAGTACTTATTAATACAGGCATACCTTGCTGAGAGGCTTGATGGGCGAGTGTTCCAATCACATCATCGGCTTCGACACCAGGAATGACCAACAAAGGTAACCCCATGGCTTTAATGATGTTATGCAGTGGCTCTATTTGGCTTCTCAACTCATTGGGCATAGATGGACGATTGGCTTTATATTCCGGATACATGTCATCGCGAAACGTTTTGCCTTTGGCGTCAAAAATGACGGCTATGCGCTCAGATGAAAACTGCTTCATCATACTGCGCAGCATATTGACCACACCATAGATTGCGTTGGTTTGAATATCGCCATTACTCATTGATTCAGGATAAGCATGGAAAGCTCGATATAGGTAAGAAGAGCCATCAATTAAAATCAATGGGTTATCAGGAATGTTCGCCATAGCACTATTTTCCGTGTCGTCATTTACTGTAGCGCTAAAGGATGCCACGAGTTGCGGTTGCTGGCTATCTCAATTGAATTAAGCGCCCTATTTTTCATCACCAAAAAACAAAACCGTGAACTGACCCCACTCGTCCACTGTGGATAACTTTGTTAGCAAAAAGTGGCAACCGATAGATCGTCACCATTATTAAAAATGGCAAACCCTACAAAAGGCATTAATAACAATAACTTAAAATAAAAATTCAAACACACAGGCAGATCCCCAAATGATCGAAGCATGTGGAAAAAAGTTTTAGATACGGATCAAGATGATGATTTAAAGGAAGAAAAAGTTCGTGACCGGACTCAAGAAAAGAAAAACGGTGACCGAAAACCGATCACCGTAAATAGCGGCTCAATGTAAGAGCTCAAACTGGAAGCATCGTGAATGATTTGGTGAAAAGTCACGTGCAAGTGCGTTCACCAAAGCCTCGATGCAAATAATAACAATTCTCATTATCATGTCAACCCTGTGGTGACAAATTGTTCAAATATTTTTGCCGCTAGAGCTAGAGAGGATGAGGACGCGGCATTGCGAGAGGGAAAACTAAATAGTTTTTTGAAAATAGATCCTGTTTTCCAATGAGTTAGGGTACGGTTCGGTAGCCACAATGAGGTATCGATTTTTCACTAGCATATGAATCATTTGAGGAAACTGATTACGCGTCTTAACGTTAATAGACTGGTAACCTTGCTGCTTAGCCCACTTTTCTTGCTCATTAAGAAGAGCCTGTGCGACACCATACCCTCTTGCAGAGGGCAGAACGCCGCCTAGCCAGCTGTAAAACTGCTGGCTACTTTGCTCGTACCCTATCTTTATGCCAGCCGCTTGACCATCAACAAACGCGATCAAAATGAGTGAGCGCTTGCCGTCTAGTCGAGCGATCACATCACTATGGGTGACAGGAGAAGCAAATTCTGGGATGGCTTGCAGTACAGGTAGCGCCTCTTCGATAGAGGCGCTTCGAATCTCTAAGTGACTCATGCTTACGCGTCGTCTTCAGCCAACCACTGGGCAACTGGCTTAGCAAAGTAAGTCAAGATGCCATCTGCGCCAGCACGCTTAAAGCACAACAGCGATTCCATCACAGTTTCTCGCTCTTTTAACCACCCATTTTGAATAGCGGCCATGTGCATTGCGTACTCTCCCGACACTTGGTAAGCAAAGGTCGGAACTTGTAGTTCGGTTTTCACTCGTCGAACCACATCAAGATATGGCATGCCTGGTTTCACCATCACCATGTCTGCACCTTCATTGATGTCCATCGCTACCTCATGAAGTGCCTCGTCGCTGTTTGCAGGATCCATCTGGTAGTTTTTCTTGTCGCCACCTTTAAGGTTAGAAGCCGATCCGACCGCATCACGAAATGGACCGTAGTAATGCGAAGCATACTTTGCCGAGTAAGCCATGATTTGGGTATTTACATGCCCAGCCTTTTCTAAGGCGTCACGAATTTTACCAATACGGCCATCCATCATATCTGACGGCGCAACTACATCTGCACCCGCCTCTGCGTGTGACAGCGCCTGTTTAATAAGAACTTTGGTGGTTTCATCATTTAATACATAGCCCTCGTCATCGATGATGCCGTCTTGACCATGTGTCGTAAACGGATCTAGGGCTACATCCGTGATCACACCGATTTGAGGCACATGTTCTTTTAGTAATCGTACCGCGCGTTGAACCAGACCTTCAGGGTTAAATGCTTCTGAGGCACATAGACTCTTAGCGTCTTGGTTTACAACAGGAAATAGCGCAATCGCTGGAACACCGAGTTTGGCAAGTTGCTCGGCCTCTAGCAACATCAGATCAATAGACAGCCTTTCAACTCCAGGCATTGAATCGACGGTTTCACGACGGTCTTTTCCCATTAGTATGAACATTGGGTAGATAAGATCGTTCACGGTTAGGGTGTTTTCTGCCACTAATCGACGGCTAAAGTCGTGTTTGCGTAATCTGCGCATACGTCGCTCTGGGAATTGATTGTTTATTGATACGGCCATGACAGCTCCTTGCCAAATGGGATATTAACACTGCCTGCATCATACCACTGCTTAATGTAGAGAGCTTCGAAAAAGGGCAAAAAGCTGATCGGAATAGGCAACTTGTGCGCCCAAACAAATCCCCTATTAGCCGGCTTGCCATACTAGGGTATAATTGCTCCATAACAGAACCAATGAGACGGCTATGATTGATTCACACGCCCATATTTATGCTACTGAGTTTGACGCCGACCGAGACGACGTGGTGGCGCGGGCCAAAGCGCAAGGCATTCAAAAAATTCTATTACCCAACATCGACCTAGACTCCATTTCACCCATGCTCGAAACGGAAGCGGCGTATCCCGATGTGTGTCATGCAATGATGGGGCTGCACCCATGCTACGTCGATGGCAATGTAGACCAAACATTGAAGACCATAGAGTCATGGTTTGACAAAAGAGAGTTTATTGCTGTGGGTGAGATTGGTATTGATCTCTATTGGGACAAAACGTTTCGCCGCGAACAAGAACGCGCCTTTACAACGCAACTGAACTGGGCAAAACAGCGTGATTTGCCGGTCGTCATCCATACTCGTGATTCGATTGAAGAAACACTCGCCTTGCTTAACGCGGAACAAGACGGTTCACTGCGTGGTGTGTTCCACTGCTTTGGTGGCACGTTGGATGAAGCAAAAGCGATAAACGATGTAGGGTTTCATTTAGGGCTTGGCGGCGTATCAACGTTCAAAAATGGTGGTATGGATGTGGTGATCCCTCACCTCGACATGCAATGGGTCATCCTAGAAACGGACTGCCCTTATCTGGCGCCTGTGCCTCACAGAGGTAAGCGAAATGAACCCGCATTCACCAGTTTAGTCGCAGAAAAAGTCGCTCAACTGAGTGAGACACCGGTGTCTGACATAGATGCGATCACAACCCAAAATACGCTGAGTCTATTTAACCTCTCGCTGTAAACATTAAAAAGGGCCATATCACTCAATGATATGGCCCTTTTTCTAATGCGTATGCACTTTACTCTTTGGCATCTTGTTGTGGCTTGGTATAAAAGCGAGCAAACAACAGGCCGACCTCAAACAATATCAGCATCGGTACCGCTAACAGCGTTTGCGAAATGACATCGGGCGGCGTAAGCATCATGCCAACGATAAAGGCAGCCACGACCACATAAGGGCGCTTTTTCTTTAACGATGGGACATCGGTAGCCCCAGTCCAACACAGCAAAATAATCGCTACTGGCACTTCAAAAGCGATACCAAACGCTAGAAACAGCGCCAACACAAAGTCCAGATAGCTGGCAATATCGGTAGCAAACTCGACACCACCTAGCGAAATCGCGGTAAAAAAGCCAAACACTAATGGAAACACCACGAAGTAAGCAAACGCCACACCGCAATAAAATAGCAATGAACTCGAGAAAAGAAGTGGCATGACTAGCTTTTTCTCGTGTTTGTACAACGCCGGCGCAACAAAGGCCCAGACCTGGTACAAAATTAATGGCACTGCAACAAACACTGATGCAATAAGGGTAAGTTTTAACGGCGTGAAGAAGGGCGAAGCCACATCGGTGGCAATCATCGTTGCCCCTTCAGGCAACCTGTCAATTAGCGGCTTAGAAATAAATTCGTAAATGTCACCGGAGAAGTAAATCAGTCCAATGAACACGACTAACACTGCGGCAATCGCTTTTATCAAGCGATCACGCAGCTCCAATAAATGGCTAATGAGCGGCTGAGTGTTTTCCACAGAGTCGTTTGCTGACATAATTTTCTTAAAACCTTGAAGGTATCGCTAGTCTGTTTTTGCCGCTGAGTCAGGCTTTACCTGACTGGCTGCAGACGTACTGCTTTGAGATTGTGTCTCTGATGAAGACGATGCTGGTGACGACGCTGATGACTCAGATTTGTCCGCATATGGTCTCGTCACAGATTGTGCTGCCGCCTTTAACTCTTCAACAGAACGACGCAACTCTGGGTCGAGCTCTTCCATCCCCATTTTTTCGGCTTTTTTTAGGTTATCGTGCATCTCTTGCACTTTGAGTTCATGATTTAATTCATCTTTTACGTTATTGGCCATAGATTTGGCCGAGTTGATGAATTTCATCACCGAGCGAATAGCGACCGGAAGTCGTTCCGGCCCCAATACCACTAAGCCCAAAATAGAGATTAAGATCAGTTCCCAAAAGCCTACGTCAAACACAGATTATCCCTGCTCTTTTTGCTTTTCTTTTTCGAGGTCTTCAGCGGTAGCAGACTCTTTATGCTCGATATTCTTATCGAAGTCCGCGTCTTTAGATGCTGGTTTAGTCTCGTCATCCGACATCGCTTTTTTAAAGCCTTTTACTGCTGAACCGAGATCACCACCGATGTTTCTGAGCTTTTTGGTTCCGAACAACAAAATCACAATCACTGCTATGATCAACAACTGCGGCCAACTAATACCCATGATAATTTCCTCTATACCTTATCTTTTGCGATAGGTTAGCCAACTGCTCAGCCAACATACGCTACCACCACCAGCGCTTATGTACGCTAATGATTCGAAATTTCCTATAAAAAGTATGCTAGAGCATACGATTAAAGTCGCACCAACACCAAATAAAAATTGCCCTTTCGCGTGTCTTTGCTTGGTTTGATGATAATTACTGTAGAAACGCTCTACATTGCCAGAGAAACGTTTCATCTGCGTTAAATTGTCGTACACCAACTCTGGAAACTCTGGTAATCGCTCTGCCCAGAAAGGCGCTTTTTCTTTTACCGCGTTTATCACCGCCTGCGGGCCGAGCTGTTGCTTCATCCACTGCTCTAAGAATGGCTTCGCGGTGTCCCACAAATCCAACTGTGGATAGAGCTGCCGTCCAAGGCCTTCGATATACAGCAGCGTCTTTTGCAACAAAACGAGCTGAGGCTGCACTTCCATATTGAAGCGCCTTGCGGTGTTAAACAAATTGAGCAGCACGTGACCAAAAGAAATTTCGCACAGAGGCTTCGCAAAAATAGGCTCACACACCATGCGGATAGCAAACTCAAACTCTTGCACATTGGTGTCGGCAGGCACCCAACCAGAATCCACATGTAGCTGAGCAACTTGTTGGTAATCACGATTGAAAAATGCCAAGAAGTTTTCGGCTAGGTACCGCTTATCCTCAGTATTCAGCGTCCCTACAATTCCACAATCCAAACCGATCCACATAGGGTTTTCAGGGTGCTCTGGTTTTACAAACACGTTTCCTGGATGCATGTCAGCATGGAAAAAGCTGTCTCTAAACACCTGAGTGAAGAAAACACTGACACCACGTTCCGCCAACAACTTCATATTGGTGCCGTTGGATTGCAAGGTTTCAATGTCTGACACCTGAATGCCGTAGATACGTTCTGAAACCATTAAGGTTTCACTGCTAAAATCAGGCAGCACTTCGGGAACATACAGCTCTTCGCTGCCTTCAAAGTTGCGTCTTAGTTGAATGGCATTCGCCGCTTCTCTGCGCAGGTCGAGCTCATCGAGCAATGTTTTTTCGTATTCACGGACCACTTCCACAGGCTTTAGACGAGCAGCCTCTGGTATTTTCGCTACCATTTTTGCCAAGCGATACATCAACTTTATGTCGGCATCAATCACTGGACGAATGTCTGGGCGGATCACCTTCAGAACAATTTCTTGTCCGGTTTGCTTAACTCGAGCGGTATGCACTTGAGCAATGGACGCTGACGCTAACGGCTCAATATCGAAGTCATCAAACCACGTCTCTATCGCACCACCCAGCGCTTCTTCCATCTGCTGCTTGGCCAACACACCATCAAACGGCGCGACTTGGTCTTGCAACAAAGCCAATTCGTCCGCAATGTGAGGAGGAAACAGGTCGCGACGTGTTGACATCATCTGGCCAAACTTAATCCACACTGGACCCAGTTCTTGCAGTGCAAGTCGTAACCGCTCGCCCAGGACTTTATCTTTATGTTTGTTATTGAGCCAAAACAGAGACTTTCGCGCGAGGTTTGGGAGTCGAGTCAGTTTGTGATCAGGGGAGAGCTCATCAATACCGTAATTGAGTAAACACTTAATGATGCGATATAAGCGGCGCAACTCTGTTGGCGTCATGAGGCGTCCTTAGCACTAACACTGTCACTGAGTCTTTGTAAGCGTTGTTCTAGCTGCACCATTTGTTGGTGAGTGGCATCCACCTGATCGCAAAAATAGGCAAGCTCTAGCGCTGGAGGTGCGATTTTCCACTCTTCGGTAATCGCTAATCCAACATGGCGTTGACTGCGCTTCGCGCGGTCGACAACAAATGCAGCGGCTCCCTTTGCGCTAGACACGACAGTATGAGCAACAATATCGCCTGTGTACTTAGACATCCACTCTTCGACATCGGGCTTACTGTCTTGCAGCAATTGAGCGAAAGCTTGCGCTACCGCAAGATCACCTTCTAAGGTCAGTTTGTCTTGCTTGATCAGTTGTGTCAGCTGAGCTTTATCTCTGATTAACCCCAAAGTGCTGACCGAGAGCCCTAGCGAGCAATCTGCCTCACCTTCAAATTGAGCCAATACATCGACTTGCTGACTGAACACAAAATAGAGCGATTTGTTGATTTCTTGCAGGTGTAACTTGAGCACCTTACCTTTAAGGCGAGTCAGACTGATTTGCGCGTCTGACTGCTGCTTAATGACTAGGTTTAATCCGGTTTCTATAACCGCCGTCACCATTGCGTCTAGCTCACGTTGGATCGACATCCATGACTCCTGTAATTAAAACTTGTAGCCACGGTGAAGAGCAACAATGCCACCGGTTAAATTGTAGTATTTGGTTTGTTCAAATCCCGCCTGCTGCATCATCCCTTCTAAGGTATCTTGATCAGGGTGCATACGGATGGACTCGGCCAAGTAGCGGTAGCTGTCGGCATCGTTCGCAATCAGCTCACCCATTTTAGGCAAAATATGGAACGAGTAATTATCGTAGATTTTAGACAACGGCTCTAAAATTGGCTTTGAAAACTCGAGTACGAGCAAACGACCACCCGGTTTCAGCACTCGGAACATAGACTGCAAAGCCTTGTCTTTATCGGTGACATTGCGAAGACAAAAACTGATGGTAATACAGTCAAAGTAATTGTCTGGAAATGGCAACTCTTCGGCATTGGCTTGCACATAATGGACATTACCCACAATGCCCGTGTCGCGCAGCTTGTCACGGCCTACATTGAGCATTGAGTTGTTGATGTCAGCCAAAATAACATGGCCGTTATCACCGACTATTCGAGAAAATTTGGCGGTTAAGTCACCCGTACCACCACCTAGGTCAAGAATGCGCTGTCCTGGGCGAGCACCACTGCAATCTATCGTAAAGCGCTTCCATAAACGGTGAACGCCACCCGACATAAGATCGTTCATAATGTCGTATTTAGCCGCTACCGAATGAAACACTTCGGCCACTTTATGCACTTTTTCTTCGGTCGAAACGGTCTCGAAACCAAAGTGAGTGGTGTCTGTTTGGGTTTGGTCGCTGGCTTGATTCACATTCAGTTCCATCTTATATCTCTACTACAGGGCGTCCCATATTGGGCCGATTTAACTGCCTCACCTAAAGTGTGACAGGCACTAGGCGGCTTGCAAGCGGTTAGTTTACTGTATCCTCTGGCGCTTGTCTTTGTAGCGATAACTCATTTTGTGCCAATTCGCTCAATTTTGGTGAGATAGGTCGCTTCGTCTCAACACCTAACTCTTTGAAGCTCTCGGCTTGGCGAATCATATTTCCTCGGCCGGTGGCCAATTTGTTCATTGCGCCTTCATGCTGCGCTTTTGCTCTATCTAGTGCAGCACCAACCCCTTCCATGTCGTCGACAAACAAACGCAATTTATCGTAAAGCTTACTGGCTTTTTCGGCGATTAAAGCGGCATTTTGATTCTGACGCTCGTTGCGCCATAAGTTATCGATGGTGCGCAGCGCCACCAATAACGTGGTTGGGCTAACCAACAGAATATTGTGTTCCATAGCATAGGCGACCAAACTAGGATCTTTCTCAACGGCAAGCTGGAATGCAGGCTCGACCGGTATAAACATCAGTACATAGTCCAAACTTTTTACGCCATTGAGCTTGTGGTAATCCTTACGGCTCAACCCTTTAATATGCGCGCGCAATGCTTGTATATGTTCGCTAAGTGCCACGCTCTTTTGCGCTTCTTGCTCAGCGTTAAAGTAACGCTCAAAGGCCACCAACGCCATCTTAGAGTCGATGATCACCTGCTTATCACCAGGTAGCGAAACCACCACATCCGGTTGCAATCGCTTACCCGCCTCATCTTGCAAGCTGACTTGGGTGTGGTATTCGTGCCCTTCTCGCAACCCAGACTCCGCCAGCACTCGAGCCAGCACCACCTCTCCCCAGTTACCTTGCTGCTTGTTGTCGCCCTTAAGCGCATTGGTCAAGTTCAGCGCCTCTTGTGCCATTTGCGAGTTTAACTGTTGAAGTTTGGTAATTTCATGAGTGAGGGTATGACGCTCTTTTGCCTCCGCTTGAACACCGTCATTAAACTGTTTTTTAAACGATTCAATTTGCACAGAGAGCGGCCCAAGCAATGCTGCAAGGCTTTGCTTATTCTGCTGATCCACTTTGGCGGTTTTGGTTTCAAACAGTTGATTGGCGATCTGCTCGAACTGCTGCTTTAAGATAGTTTCTGCTTGCTCTAGCAATTGCAGCTTATCTCGACTCGCGTGAAGCTGCGCCTCAAAGCTTGCGTGCTGTTCACGAAGCTGCGCTCTGGCTTCTGCTAATTGCTGTTCGCTGCTCTCTAGCTTTTGTGAAAGCTCAACAGCACGCTGCTGTTCCAGCTCAAGGTACTTTACCTGCTGTTCGTAACCCATCACTTGCCCATGCAGGGTTTTGATTTGGCCTGCATCGAGATCTTTTGCTTCATCCATCTGATGAAGCTCAGCTTCAATCGTCTGAACGTGTAATTGGTGATCATGTAGCGTCTGCGCGAGCTCTCTTTTATGTTTCACTTTCATCCATAGTGCCATTACCGCAAAGCCGGCGATGAGTCCGCCCGCGCTGGCGGCTAATTCATTTTGATATAACAGTAGGAAGTCCATGGCATTTCTCAATATTGGGGGTAAAATTCGTGAGTGTGTGCCATCCTAATAAAACCACTGGATAAATGTCCAGACTTAAGAGAGCGATTTAATGAAAAACGAGCAACGCGCCTTTGTGTACGCTATTGCCGCGGTCCTTTTATGGTCTACTGTCGCCACTGCATTCAAAATTACCCTCTCACACTTTTCACCGACTCAAATGGTCGCCGCAGCCAGTTTTGTGTCTGCAGTGTCTCTTTTAGGGGTTTGTGCGTGGCAAGGAAAGCTGTCTTTAATTGGTAAAACCTTTGTGGCTAATCCGCTCTACTTTTTGTTGCTCGGGCTCATAAACCCATTGTGTTACTACCTCATTTTGTTCAAGGCCTATGAATTATTACCCGCTTCACAAGCTCAGCCAATCAATTACAGTTGGGCAATCACACTCACGTTAATGGCGGCTGTTTTTTTGAAGCAAAAAATTCGAGCGCAAGACTGGGTTGCCTGTGCGTTTGGCTATCTCGGCGTTTTGGTGATTGCCACCCAAGGGGATGTATTGAGTCTGCAATTTGATAGCCCAACGGGAGTGGGGTTAGCGCTGTTATCCACACTGTTATGGGCTGGTTATTGGATACTGAACACCAAGAACAAGTCTGACCCCGTTGTGGGCGTTTTATTGGGCTTTTTAGTGGCGCTACCTATCGCATTTGCATTGGCTTGGATAGAAGGGTTAGGTTGGCCATCGCTGCCTTCAGCGTGGCTTGCCGTGAGCTATGTAGGCCTGTTTGAAATGGGGATCACTTTTGTGCTTTGGGTAAGCGCAATGAAACTAACCAATAACACGGCGCGGATCAGCAACCTGATATTTATTTCGCCGTTTATCTCGTTAATGCTGCTAGCCACAATCATAGGTGAAGCCATTCACCCTGCCACAGTGGTAGGTTTGGCGTTAATTATCGCCGGTTTAGTCATTCAGCAGTTACCCAAAAAACGAGCCGCTTAATACGGTTTAGCGAAATATATCGCCATTATCGAGGTTAATGTAGAGCTTGTCTTCCACGTCTAACCCGCCGCAATAGCTGTAATAGATGGGCTCGTCAGGATAATTGAAAGATCGAATCCAACCTTGAAGCTGCTCTAAGTCGCTTTGGCTGCACTGCTGAGACTGTAAAACTTGATCGGTAAGTTCAATAAAACGCGCTTCATTCTGCTCAAAATCATCGGTACGTACAATCAATTGCTTTATGTCTCGATAGCGTTCTTGAACAGTGTCGCCTGGGTTTTCCAACGATAAATGCTCATTGTAAATCCATTGGCTTTTACCGGTGGTTTCATTCACCCATGACTGCACTCGAGACCATCGATTGCGCTCTTCATAAACCTTTACCACTTCACGCAACTCGGTTTTACCGACCACTTGAGACTCAAAGGTCGGTTTAGCAAACACCTCAACGCCAGGAGAAATAACAAAGTATTCAGTAAATGGGATAGGTTGTAGATCTTCCTCAAATGCGGCTGACTCAGACACCTCAACCATCGGCTCATCGGCTTCGTCGCTTTCAGATGGATTCTGATAAAAGAAAAAATAGTAAACCGCGCCCGCACCGCCGGCAATAAACAGCAGAATTAGCAATCCTATTAGTATTTTTTTCATTGATTCGCCACACCCATTGCCCTCTGCTCATACGCCTTTAAGGCTGAAACAGTGTCACCAATATACTTTACTTGGCCATCGCCTGTTCTTTTAGTATCGGCAAACACTCAATTAGGTTTAGCGCAACCTTAACAGTTTAGGCCTGCTACATAGCCACTCGACCACGCCCAAGAGAAGTTATAGCCGCCTAGCCAGCCTGTTACATCCATCACTTCACCCACGAAATACAGCCCCGACACTTGCTTGCACTCCATGGTTTTAGAAGAAAGATGATCGGTGTTTACACCGCCCATGGTCACTTCGGCGGTGCGATAACCTTCCGTTCCATTTGGCTTAATGGTCCAGTGCTCAAGAGTATGTACGACTTGTTGTAGCTGCGAAGGTGTATATTGCTTAAGTGGCTTATCCGCAAATAACTCTAACAAAATCAAGGCTTCCACCAAGCGTTTTGGTAAGACTTTCGCTAGGGTGTTTTTTAAACTCTGATTTGGGTGTTTCTCTTTGCTGATATCCAACAACTGTTGAATATCATTATCTGGGACAAGGTTAATCGATATAGCCTCACCTGGCTTCCAGTACGACGATATTTGCAGCACCGACGGACCCGATAGGCCACGGTGCGTAAACAGCAGAGCTTCCTTAAACACCGTACCATCTTGCGCTTCCATCTCACATGGAATCGCAATGCCTGACAACTCTGACAGCGCTTCTTTATCGTGCGTATGCAAAGTAAAGGGGACAAGCCCGGCGGTGGTTGCCTTTACTTCTAGGCCAAATTGCTCAGCGACTTTATAGCCAAACGGTGTTGCACCCAGTTTAGGCATCGACAGTCCGCCCGTTGCTATCACCAGTGACTCACACTCAACGGCTTGGGTATTGGCCATAAGTGTAAAGCCATTGGGCTGTTTTTCTATGTGAGTGACTGCGGTTTGATAACGCTGTTCGATTGTGGGTTGCTGACACTCTTTTAGTAACATGTCGACGATCTGCTTTGCCGAGTCGACACAAAATAACTGACCGTGATCGCGCTCTTCAAACTCAATCCCGTATTTTGACACCATCGAAATGAAATCCCAGTTGGTGTACTGAGACAGAGCCGATTTTACAAAGTGAGGATTTTGACAAATAAAGTTGTGAGACGAGACGTCGTAATTGCTGAAATTGCATCGGCCGCCGCCCGAAATAAGGATTTTTCGTCCGGGGCGCTTCGCGTGGTCAATCACTAAAACTTTGCGTCCTCGTCTGCCTGCCTGCGCAGCACACATCAATCCAGCGGCGCCGGCACCGATGATAACCACATCAAATTTTTCCACGACTTATCTCTTCACCTATCAGACTCGACATCCGCGAGCCTTAAAAAAGAAGCAATAATAGCAGAACTTAAATCTGTGAGTTACCTCGTTGTTGCATCAGCGCTTGCTTACGTTTATTGAGGGGAAGTTTATTAATGTCCAAGGTGGACTCTGCCGACTCTTGCTCACGTTGCCACACCGAGTAGTTGATCACACACAGAGTAATGATAATGAACGGCAAAGGTTGATACGCGACACCGATAAACATGCCTGTAATACAGTACATGACTAACATACTATTGAGACATTGAGCGAGGGATGCATGATAGCTATTTTGGGGCTCGGTTTTTATGACTTTCCTATTAAGTCTGTACGACTGAATAAGTAAGCTCACGTACAAAAACAACCCGAAAAAGCCTTGTTCACCAAGTACTTCGATAAAAGAGTTATGGAAAGCTTTTATCCCTAAATAATTCCTAAATGACTCATGGTAATCACCAAGCAGTCCATGATTCGCACGATACGCATCAAACCCACCACCAGCCCAATGGTCAGCGACAAAATCAAATGTCCACATCCAAACAACAATACGTCCCATCGCCGAGCTGTCTGATTCAATATCTTTTAGGGTCATCATCCGTTCGACCCAATGCTCTGGCATAAAGCCAATCGACACAATCGCTAGCGCGACGATAATAGGAACAAAGAACAACATCCGTGCTGGTGACAAGTTACGATAACCAATATACCCCGCCAACGTTATTAAGCCACTACGCGCAGTTGTACCGATCATTGCGAATACAGCCAGCAACGATAAACCTAACCACAAAAATGGTCGCTTGAATTGAGGAGGAAAAAAGGTGTAGTGCGCTCGCAAATGTTTGTTAAGCGGGATCACGATAAGTACGGTTAGTGCAAGCATTGAACTTTCTGACCATCCGCGGTTATTCCCTCCTGAGACTAGGTGTCGTCCATAGCCTCCGCCACCGGCGGCTGTCTTTGCTCCAACCGCAATCACGTAAAAGCAAAACGAGAAGAACAATATCCATAGAAACATATTTAAATCGCGTCGATCACGGATCGCGAACATACCAATGGATGTCATTAATATGGATTTTATTACCCAATCCCACTTGTTAGCCGCCGCAGTTGGAAACAACGCGAGAGCAAACGTGGTGATGGTAATCCAGATCGAAAATATCACAATAACGGCGGGAATGAATGCCGAACGAGGAGCCGCGAGTTTATTGGCATTAAACAAAAAGGACAGAAACACAAGCGCAGCCATAACAGAAGAGACTGGCTGCCCTGCTAGAAAACCGAACAGTATGTTCTGGGGGGTTATGATGTCTACCCAAATGTAGCCCGCATAAGCCACTGCTGGGCGTGATATTCCAACAATAGCAAAAGCAAGAATGACAATAACAATCAGCAGATCAGACATCAGCGTTTTTTACCTTTGACGTCTGACTTCTTATTCTCTTTTGACCAATCGGTATTGGTAAACATCAACCAGAGAGTCGCTAGAACCCCTGTGACTGAAAACAGCAATGCAAACTTATCTATCATTTTTGTGTCCCTACCTGTAGACGCACTTCTATGATAGCCAACCAGACATTACCAGGGGTTCTCGATTTTAAGCCTTTACCTACTAAAGTACTAAATGACCACTAAAGTCACAAATAAGGTGACCAACAACAAGGCGCAACTTACCACAAACAGCTCTCGTACCTTATCGCATTTCGCAACAAAGCCAGAGTCATGATGTTCGCTGTATTCTTTGTGTTTTAGGTAATGGAAAAGGCGTGCCTGTTTATAGACGTTGCCATGGGCAGTGAAGAAACTGCCGCCATCGACTTGCTGATATAGCAAGGGGTGCGCTTCTCGCATGAGAAACAGGAGCGCACGCAAACTGGTTACGTAACGACTGAAGTTGATGGTGGTAACAAGTAATAATGTAAATATGATTAAATCGCCGCTGATCATCTTATCCTCCCTACATCTTCACAGATACGCGGTAAGAGATCAGCAGAGATTTATGTTAGCTACTCTGCAGCCGACGCATCCATAATTGAAGACGATCCTTCTTTAGCCATTGCCGCTAAATCTTTGTCGATAAAAAATAGCGCCTGGCCGTTTTCACCCACAAGTTCTAGCTTATCTAAGATCCCTTTAAACAATTTTTCTTCTTCATGTTGCTCAGCAACATACCATTGCAAGAAGTTAAAGGTTGAGTAGTCCTGGCTTTCAAACGCGACGTGAGCCAATTTATTAATGCGTTCGGTGATCATGCACTCGTGTTCGTAAGTCTCGCGGAACACATCACCAAGGCTAGTAAAGTCGTGTTTTGGGGCTTCGATGGCGCCAAGAATGGGTAATGCACCCGTCTCACTTACGTAGGTAAAGAGACGCTGCATGTGCTCCATTTCTTCGGCGGCATGAACGCGCAAAAACTCTGCTGCACCTTCAAAACCTTTGTCTTCACACCAAGCACTCATTTGTAAGTATAGATTGGATGAGAAAAATTCCAGATTAATTTGCTCATTCAATTTTTCGACCATAGATTGAGACAACACGACGGGCTCCTTTTAATGTTGTATTGCGAACACTATATCACTTTTTTGAAAGAGCCGCAGAAGGCAAATTTACTCACGAATTAAAATGCTTAGCCAATTTGAACTGCATCAAATGTACGTCAAGTTTTGTAATAATTAGCTTAAAATGAGGCGCATACAATGCTTACAAAAAACAAAAGCTGCTAGGATTTAAAGTAATGCATGTTATTGATCATTGGGAGATGCCACTATGAGCTACCAACACATTTTAGTCGCGGTTGATTTAACCGACGATAGCCAAACTGTTATCCATAAAGCGGTCAATTTGGCCAAAGAAGTCAACGCTGAGGTCTCTTTCATTCATATTGATATCAACCATTCTGAGCTGTACACCGGGTTAATAGATCTGAATATGCGAGACACCCAAAACCATGCCAATGCCGCCGCCCACGAAAAGCTTCAACATCTAGCTCAGCAAGCGGACGTTCCAGTTAAACATACGTTAGTCAGTCATGGGGAGTTCAGCGATGAAATTGTTGAGGCCATTTCAGAGCGTAAAGTGGACTTACTGGTGTGCGGACATCATCAAGACTTCTGGAGCAGGATCGTCTCTTCGACTCGACAACTGATCAATTCAACCCCTGTCGACATGTTGATCGTACCGATCAAACACTGACCCTCTAAAATAGAGAGCGGCGTCTAATCCGCAGACTTAATGCAGCCTAGCCATTGTGGCTGGGTTAGCTTGGTCTGGGGTTGGGCGTGCTTGTGGGGTTCCACCTTTTTTATCTAAACGTCGCTGCGCCTTAGCCAGTTTCTTGGCCGATTTGGCGACTTGCTTTCTAAGCTTCTTGAGTTTTTTCGCCTGCTTTTTGGACGTCTTAGGTGTTTTTTTGCTGTTCAAAACCGTCAGCTCTGGCGCAGAAGGCGGCGTAAAATGCTGCACAGCATCGTGTTCAATTTCGAAGGTGTGATTGGCTGCTACAAGAGATACAGGGCTTTCTAAAGCCATTCCCATAGGCACTGCTGAGCAGAGGTTTTCGGCGCTATTAGCCACTCGGGCGCAACTTTTACACGCAAACTGCGGCTGCGAGACCAGTGATTCTATCTCGCTTAACTGGGCCACAACCTCTTTTCTATACTTACACAGCTTTTTGGCCATACAACTCACCTACACCAACGCCAAACGATATTAAGAATGATTCTTACTTCGATTGTATTGCAAATTGATGAAAATGCAAGCATAGCGGCAAGGAACGGTTTGAATTTGGCTTTACCTCATTACTTCATCGAAGCGAGTACATAAACATCAAATCGGTTTTTCTTGGTCTCTATTGACATTGAGGGGGCTTTACCATCGAGTACATCGGCGTAATCGGGTCTTTTCACGACAACACGTTTGGTTGCTAATTTTAATGCAGGATCCAACAGTAAACTCGCATCATGATCGGCTCCTACCAATGTTTGGAAGACGCGCATCTCTTTTTTGATTTGGGCCGATTTCTTTTTTTCTGGGTGAGGGTACATCGGATCAAGATAAATCACCTCTGGTCGAGGCTGTGACTCTATTGCGAGTTGCTCAATACTCGAGGCATTAACCAGTGACAGCCTTTGTGTCACCCATTCGCCAATCTCACTGTCATTGCAGGCGCGGGTTAACCCATCATCCAAAAGCGCTGCGACCACTGGGTGACGCTCGATCATCTGCACCGTACACCCCAGAGACGCCAATACAAACGCATCCCGACCTAAACCTGCTGTGGCATCCACCACTGTAGGTGTTACACCTTTATTTAGCCCTACCGCTTTCGCAATAGATTGACCTTTTCCACCGCCAAACTTACGTCTATGAGCGACCGCACCAGTAACAAAGTCGACACTGATAGCGCCAAGCTTTGGCTCATCTCGTTTCACCAGTTCAAGCTTAGCGGGCTCCTCAGAGCTAAATTGCAGCTGGAAAAGCGCCGTATCGTCGTGGCACAACTGCCACTTTTGGGCCAATTGGGTGAGTCGTTGCTGCTGCTCAACATCGTTAGCATGTAGGCGAATTTTCAATCCAGTCACTTGAGGTTTGCTCGGGTTTGCCTGCAAGTGTACCCTAGAGCTTCTATTGTCGTCACCTAGAGAGCACTGCACCATGGATCGTCATCCTCGCTTAGATGAGTTGGATAAGAAAATTCTTAAAACTTTAATGAATGATGCGCGCACTCCATACGCTGAAATGGCCAAGCAATTTGAAGTGAGCCCTGCAACCATTCACGTTCGAATCGAAAAAATGAAAGCAGCGGAAATCATTGAAGGCACAGAGGTTTTGGTGAACCCTAAAAAGCTGGGGTATGACGTATGCTGTTTTATCGGCATAAATCTGAATGCGGCTCGCGATTACCACTCGGCACTAGAAAAGCTCAATGCTCTTGATGAAGTCGTTGAAGCGTATTACACGACAGGAGCGTACAATATTTTTGTCAAATTAATGTGCCGATCTATTGAAGAGTTGCAGTACGTGTTGATCGATAAGTTGCAGGCCATTGACGAAGTGCAGTCAACAGAAACACTGATCTCTTTGCAAAACCCGATCAATCGAAACGTCGAACCTTAAAGTAGCTATAAATGAAAAGTGAAAAGCCTCAACGACTTTTCACTTTTCTAACTCTTAAACAATTAAGCAGCAATGCCAGCGTGTCTCAACATGGCATCAATCTGCGGCTCGCGCCCTCTGAATCGTTTAAACAGCTCCATCGGCTCTTCACTGCCTCCCATCTCCAAGATGTTCTGCAAGAAGCTTTGTCCAGTTTCTGTATTGAAGATACCGTCTTCCTCAAAGCGAGAAAACGCGTCAGAAGAGAGTACTTCCGCCCACAAGTAGCTGTAATACCCAGCACTGTAGCCACCAGCAAATATATGACTAAAGCTGTGAGAGAAGCGATTCCATTCCAGACTAGGCAGCACTGCGACTTTGGCTTTCACTTCGGCTAATGTCTCTAGTACCTTGGCTCCCACCTCAGGGTCGTACTCGGTATGTAAGGTAAAATCAAACAAACCAAACTCAAGCTGACGCAAAATAAACATCGCAGATTGGAAGTTCTTAGCGGCCAACATTTTGTCCAGCATCTCTTTCGGAAGTGGCTCGCCAGTCTCGTAATGGCCTGAAATAAACGCTAGTGCTTGCTCTTCCCAACACCAGTTCTCCAAGAATTGGCTAGGCAGCTCTACCGCATCCCAAGGTACACCGTTAATCCCAGACACCGGCGCTACCGAAATCTTGGTCAACATATGGTGTATACCGTGCCCAAACTCATGGAATAACGTTACAACTTCGTCGTGGGTAAACAGGGCGGGCTTATCACCTATCGGCTTATTGAAGTTACAGGTTAGGTACGCGACTGGAGATTGGATTTCTCCGCTAAGCGTCTCGCGGCGGACACGGCACTCATCCATCCAAGCGCCACCACGCTTGTGTTCACGCGCGTACAAATCGAGGTAAAAGCTGCCTCGAAGCTCATCCTGACTGTCAAAAATATCGAAAAATCGTACCGACTCATGCCAGACGTCAACACCTTCTCTTTCGACAACCTGCATACCAAAAACACGTTTCACGACTTCAAACAGTCCTGATACCACACGCTGCTCAGGGAAGTAGGGACGTAATTGTTCGTCGGAAATGCTGAACAATTTCTGTTTTTGTTTTTCACTGTAGTAAGCGATATCCCAAAGATTTAGCTCACTCACACCAAAAGTGTGCTTGGCAAACTCGCGCAACTCTTCAACTTCGCGCTCACCTTGAGGTTTGGCTTTTTTAGCAAGATCGTTGAGAAAGCCAGACACTTGCTCTGGGGTCTCAGCCATTTTAGTTGCAAGTGATTTCTCGCTGTAGGAAGAAAACCCAAGTAAGCGAGCAATTTCATGTCGTAGCTTGAGCTCTTCTGTAATGATTTCGGTGTTGTCCCACTCGCCAGCATTTGGGCCTCTGTCAGACGCTCGTGTGACAAACGCTTCATACATTTCTTGACGTAATTCAGCATTGTCGGCATAAGTCATTACTGGGATATAAGACGGCATCTCCAAAGTTAGAAGGTACCCATCAAGCTCTTTGGCCTCTGCCGCTGCTTTTGCTGCCGCCAATGCCGACTCAGGCAATCCAGACAGGTCTTTAACATCACTGACATGCTTACTCCATGCCATAGTCGCGTCGAGGACATTATTGGAAAACTGCGAGCCAAGCTCGGACAATCGCTTGCTGATTTCACCGTAGCGATGCTGTTCATCGGCGGGCAAAGCAATACCCGACAATTCAAAGTCTCTCAACATATCAGTGATGGTTTTCTGCTTGGCTTGAGGCAGTGTCGCAAAGTCCTCAGACTGATGCATACTTTTGTACGCGTCGTACAAACCCTTATGTTGCCCAACCCAAGTGCTGTACTCCGACAGCAGAGGCAAGCAGCTTTCGTAAGCTTCACGCAGTTCGTTGCTGTTCAGTACAGAGTTCATGTGACTGACCGGCGACCACAAACGGCTTAATGTGTCTTCGGTTTCTAATTGTGGCGCACAGATACTTTCCCATGTTGGTGATTGATTACCATCGAGCACCCGCTCTACTGTTGCTCGGCAATCGGCAATGGCTTTTTCTACTGCCGGTTTAACATGCTCTGGCTTAATACTCGAAAATGGAGGGAGATCGGTGATGCTTAGCAGAGGGTTTGACATAGAGAATCCTTATCCAGTTGTTTTTCCAAATAACATCGGGGAATTGACGATGATTGGATGGGCTACTACATACAATGTAGACGCTGTGGTGAAAAATCAATAGTGGCGTATAATCTGTGCCATCGTCTTAACGCTTTAGGAGCGCCTGTGCTCAGTTATCGTCACAGTTTTCATGCTGGCAATCACGCCGACGTAGTAAAACACATTGTTCAAAGCCTTATCTTGGATTCATTAAAACTGAAAGAGAAACCCTTTGTTTATCATGACACTCATTCGGGAGTTGGCCGCTACGACCTCACCCACGAATGGTCTGAAAAAACGGGGGAATACAAACAAGGTATTGAACGCGTCTGGCTTGCGCCCAATAAACCCGATGCGCTAAACAGCTACCTATCAAGCGTTGAAGCTCTTAATGAAGACGGTTCACTCCGTTATTACCCGGGCTCACCACGTGTCGCTAGAGCGCAGCTTCGTCGCAGCGATCGCATGACATTGACCGAGTTGCACCCCAGTGACTTTCCACTGCTAGAGCAAGAGTTTCATCGTGATAGACAAGTAAGCATCTATAAAGAAGATGGGTTTTCTCGGTTAAAAGCAAGCTTACCCCCTAAAGAGCGTCGTGGTCTGGTGTTGATTGACCCACCTTACGAACTGGCCAAAGAGTATCGCGATGTTGTCACTGCAATAGCACAAAGTCATAAGCGCTGGGCTACTGGCATTTATGCCATTTGGTACCCAGTGGTGAATCGCTACGACATTGACGATATGCTTGAGGGATTGAAAGGCCTCGGTATTCGCAAAATCTTACAGATTGAGTTAGGCGTTTCCCCTGACACAAACGAGCGTGGTATGACCGCATCGGGGATGATCGTTATTAACCCTCCATGGAAACTGGAAGGCCAAATGCAAGAAATATTGCCTTACCTTAAAGAGGTGATAGCTCCGGCTACCGGTCACTTTAACGTTGAGTGGGTGGTTCCTGAATAAGTATGATCAAAAGTGGGGTTTGCGCGCAAAAGGGTATCGCACACACCATCACTTTTATCTTATAACTGAACAGACTAATAGCTAACGGCAAAGTTAAGCAGGCGGGGCTTGAAAACCTACCCCGCCTCCCCAATTAATTCTTTTACATTCGATAAACATAGCCTTGACTGGGAGAAAGGACATGGCGACACATTTTGATTATATCTGTATTGGTGGCGGCTCAGGAGGCATTGCCTCTGCAAACCGTGCGGCGATGTATGGTGCGAAAGTTGCGCTGATTGAAGCCCAAGATCTCGGTGGCACCTGTGTCAACGTTGGCTGTGTACCGAAAAAGGTCATGTGGCATGGCGCTCAAGTCGCTGAAGCGATCAACCTGTATTCGGAAGACTATGGCTTTGATGTAGAATTAAAAGGCTTCAATTGGGGTAAGTTGGTTGAAAGTCGCCAAGCCTATATTGGCCGTATTCATGAATCTTACGACCGTGTTCTGGGCAACAATAAAGTCAATGTGATCCGTGGCTTTGCGAAATTTGTCGATGCCAACACCGTAGAGGTAAATGGCGAGCTTTACACCGCCGATCATATTTTAATCGCTGTAGGTGGACGCCCAAGCATTCCAAACATTCCTGGCGCTGAATATGGCATTGACTCAAATGGCTTCTTTGAGCTGCAAGAGCAACCAAAACGCGTTGCAGTAATTGGAGCGGGTTACATCGCTGTGGAAATTGCCGGTGTATTGCACGCACTGGGTACTGAAACGCATCTGTTCTGCCGTAAAGAATCCCCGCTGCGCAGCTTCGATCCAATGATCATCGATACGCTGGTCGAAGTGATGGAAGCAGAAGGTCCAACGCTTCACACTCATTCCGTACCAAAAGAAGTGGTTAAGGAAGCCGACGGCAGCCTGACGCTTCACCTAGAAAATGGCAACACGCAAAATGTGGATCAGCTGATCTGGGCGATTGGTCGCCATCCTGCAACTGACGCAATTAACCTCGCAGCTACCGGTGTAGAAACTAACGAGCGTGGCTACATCAAAGTGGATGAGTACCAGACCACCAATGTGGATGGCATTTACTGTGTCGGCGACATTATGGAAGGCGGGATCGAGCTGACCCCTGTAGCGGTTAAAGCTGGACGTCAACTGTCTGAGCGCCTGTTCAACGGTAAAACCAACGCTAAGATGGATTACGAACTTGTTCCTACTGTCGTGTTCAGTCACCCACCGATCGGCACCATTGGTTTAACCACGCAGCAAGCAGAAGAGAAATACGGCAAAGACAACATTAAAGTCTATACCTCTGGCTTTACCGCGATGTACACCGCGGTCACTAAACATCGTCAACCTTGTAAGATGAAACTCATCTGTGCTGGTGACGAAGAAACCGTTGTTGGTCTGCACGGGATTGGATTTACCGTTGACGAAATGATCCAGGGATTTGGTGTTGCCATGAAGATGGGCGCAACCAAAGCTGACTTTGATTCGGTCGTCGCGATCCACCCAACAGGTTCAGAGGAATTTGTTACTATGCGCTAGCCGCGCTAGGGCGTCTCTACACTACAGAGTGAGTGGTGTCTTATCACTCACTCTGCTAGAGGCGTTTCACTTCTCTCAAAAACACAGTATTAAAGTGAGGGTGGGCTTTTAAATGGCGCTGCTCTAGCGAAGCTTGTTGATGGTCGGCATACGGACCAATTAAGCATCGATATCCTTTTCCGTCATACTGCTCAACTATCGTCTCTGAGACATTCGCGTAAAGAAACGAATAGGCTTGAGATGACATAGGAAACTGATCGAAACGACACTGGATCCACAGTATCGAATCAGCATGACGTGGTGGAACATCGCCCCATAATCCATCACCTAAAGGACACTCTGGGTCCAACTTTAGAGTCACTTGATCAATACTGGGCTCAACCAAGCACTCATTAATTTCATCCTGCTGGGCAAAGCTCATTGGGGCAAACATCGATAAGCTTACTATGAATGTCAGCATCCACTTTGTTCTCATCAACGGCTTCCTCTTAGTACACGCATCCATTAAGCATAAAATAGTACACTGTGTTGAGGAACGTAGCCGTGACAAAAGTGAGAGTTTAGTACTGCAATCCCAATCCAAAGCGCAATAGCTGTTGAGACTGTTGACCATCGAACTCTGGGGAACGATGAATAAGGACCAAACTCATCAACGCACTGTACTGGTAAGAAATATAACCGAAAGAGACACCCGTTTGGATATCCGTCTGTAAACGTTCCATATCCACGATAGACTCCCCTGTAATCTTGGTATCGCCCTCTAGAAAGTAGTTTTCAGCGACATATCGACCCTCAATGCCCGCGTAGGCTTCCTAGGTTAAACCCTTGAATGGTATGTAATGCATACCCTTACTAAACAAACTAAAATCTGCCGGACCGAAGTCTTCCGGCAACCGGTTGCCGATCCTGGCTGTCGCACCCACGCCTGCCTGATTCAGCATATTACCCAAGGCGATGGATGTGTGTGGATTAACCTCAGCGCAGATCATTTGGCAAAACCCTAAACTTCGGCCGACCAGTCGATACTCAAGTACTCCCCCTACTTTGTCGTCCACCTCATCTTGCCATCCGTCATAAGTGTCTTTGCCTGCCAGATTCTGCAGTCCATTCAAAATACTTGAACCAAAGCCATATTTACCAGCTCCAACCATACGAGCGCCGATTTGATTGACGTATGGACCGTAGCGAAAGCGATAATTCACGCCTAAAGCAAAGTAGCTAGAGAACGGCCGATCCCCCTCCTAGACGGTCTCTTCATGCTTATTTTCTCGGCTCGGAGTATAAGCGGCCTGATCCATAAAAAAGGTCACATAGTCATAACTGCTTAATGGGTAACTGTATGAAAGGTAGCTAGATGCGGTCATTCCACCATCTGAAACGTCTGGGCCATATAAGTTTTCCGAGGTATTGGTCATCGACCCTTTATCTTCGTTGGCAAATTCGAAGTAAAACTGTCCTACATTGGCTTGCGCTGTGCCACTTGCGAGCCAAAATACTGTAAGGCGGAGCAGTGCTCTGTACATCCGAGTTCCTTACTCTTTTTTGTAATATTCGCTCTACCTATACAATTCGCATACCACATCAGCCAAATCGATGAATATATTTTGATACACACAAAAAAAACCGGAAACATATATGCTTCCGGTTTCAATACTTTGATTGGGGTTACTTACCCTTTATAAATCTTAGGGTTAAATACATCCCTTAGCCAATCACCAAGCAAGTTGATCACGAGCACCAGTAAAATCAGAACCACACCAGGGAACACAGTGATCCACCAAGCGCCTGAGAAAATATACTTAAAGCCAGTGCTGATTAAGGCGCCTAATGAAGGCTGCTCTACCGGTAACCCTAAACCTAGAAACGACAGCGCTGCTTCAGACATGATCGCATTGGCGATTTGCACAGTAGAGATAACCAAAATTGGCGACAAACAGTTCGGCAAGATATGGCGGAACATGATGCGAGGTGCTTTAAAGCCCATTACACGGGCGGCTTCCACATACTCTTTCTTCTTCTCTGCCAGTACCGAAGCACGCACTGTTCGAGCGTACTGAGGCCATTCTGCGATACCGATGATCACCACCAACATGATCACCGCATATTGGCTGTAAAACTCACTGCCAAAACTTGCTTTAAAGATGGCTGATACAATGATGGCAACCATCATTGTCGAGAACGATAACTGAATATCCGCAAAGCGCATCAAGAAGCTATCGATGCGGCCACCAAAATACCCAGCGGACAAACCAATGATGATGCCAAGTATTAACTGTAGACCTACCGCTAAAAAGCCGATGGTCAATGACAATCGAGAGCCGTACAAAATGGTCGAGAAAATATCACGACCTTGCTCGTCGGTGCCCAACCAGAAACGCTCTTCACCGTATTCCATCCAAGAGGGTGGCAATTCCGAATCCATGATATCGATACTGCTTAAATCGTACGGATCAGTGGGTGACAAGATTGGTGCAAACAGTGCTAATACTAAGAAGCAGGCAAAAATTGCCGCGCTAAACATCGCAACTTTGTCACGCAAGAAATAGTAAACGATGTCTGAATTTTTAATGCGCTGCCAACGGCTAGGGGCCTGTGCTAATTGTTCCATGATCAGGCTCCTTTTCCTGTGAGATCAACGGTTGGGTTAATGACACCATACAGAATATCAACGATGGTATTAGTGACGACAAAAATTAACCCGACAAAGATGACATAGGCCGTAATTAGCGGGGTATCAACGCGGTTGATCGCGTCGAGGAACAGAAAGCCCATACCTGGCCACTGAAACACGGTTTCTGTCAGGATGGTGTAGGCAACCATTGTTCCTATTTGTACACCACCCACGGTTAGTACTGGTAGCATGGTGTTTTTTAGTGCGTGCTGATAGTAAATTTTATTCAGCTCTAGGCCTTTCGCTTTACCAAACTTTATGTACTCAGACCCTAGTACTTCGAGCATTTCGGAGCGTACTAAACGAATAAAAAGAGGCAGCATGATAGAGGCTAGCGCGATACTTGGTAGCACCAAATGCATCAGTCCGTCTACCGTAAAGAATCCAGAATCCCATCCTAATATGTCTGAAGTCTGCCCTCGGCCATAGGACGGAAACCACCCTAGCTCTATAGAGAAAACGTACATCAACATAATTGCGGTTAAGAATACAGGAATGGAGATCCCCACCGAGCTCATCGCCATTACAAACTTGGTAAACCAGTTTTTGGGATGAATAGCGGCATATACGCCCAGCGGTATAGATAATGTAACAATGATAATACTCGCCCCAACAACCAACTCTAAGGTTGCAGGCAGTTTGTCTAAAATAACGTCAACCGCAGGTCGCTTAAACGTATAACTGGTGCCGAGGTCGCCTTGTACGGCGTTCGAGAGAAAGCGGGCGTACTTAGTTATAAAAGGGTCATTGAGCCCCAGTTCATCACGCAACGCCTGTCGCTCAGCTTCAGATACAGACTGACCAACTAGCTCACGTAGTGGATCGCCTAAATTATCTTGAATGGAAAAGGCCACCAAGCTGATTACAAACATCACTATCAGCGCTTGATAAACGCGTTTGACTAGAAACGAAAACATTCCTTTGCCCCTTTGTGTTTCAATCTGAGAATAGATTTCAGTCTTAAAAATGGCACCTAACCCGACTGAAAAAGGCTAAGCACCAAAAAACGACGTAGTGTCTTTTTAAACTTTTTATTACTTGCTTGGTAAATGAAGGGGGAACCGAGTCCCCCCTTACTTACCTATATTTTGGCTTACTCAGCCAATCCATTACTTAACAACTAGGTCGCCAAAGTATGGGAAGTTCATGCCGTTGATGATTGGTTGAATATCAACGCTACTCTTCGCTGCCCAAGAAGGATCCTGCCAGTGTAGAGGAACGAACGCTGCTTCATCAAACAAGATTTGCTCAACTTTCTTCAGCATTTCACTACGCTTAGCAAGGTCAGTTTCTTTGTTAGACATATCCACTAGCTCATCAACTTCCGCATTAGAGTAGTGACCACAGTTGTATTGACCTTTACCAGTGTCTGCGTCACGAGTCATCGCTAGGAACTCAGTGAAGTTAGCTGAATCTTCAGTATCTGGGTGCCAGCCAATCATCATCATGTCTGCAGCACACTTATCGAATTCTGGCCAGTACTGTGCTTTAGGCATAGTTTTAAGGTCAACTTTGATACCGATTTTAGACAGCATTGCTGCAGAAGCTTGTGCAATCTTGTCATCGTTTACGTAACGGTTGTTTGGCGCCATCATAGTTAGCGTAAAGCCGTTTTCGTAACCTGCTTCTTTCATCAGCATCTTAGCTTTATTTAGATCAAAGCGAGGCTTAAGTGCATCGTTGTAACCTGCGTAGCCAACTGGGCTCTGTTGAGCGGCAGCTGTTGCAGCACCTTTCATCACTCGGTCAGCAATACCTTGGTTATTGATGGCGTATGTGATCGCTTGACGAACACGTACATCTTTAAGTGCAGGGTTGCTGTTTTGGTTCATTTGGAACGTGATGATACGAGTACCAGGCATAGTGAACAGATCAACATCACCAGCACTTTCAATGCGTTGGTAGTCGTTTGGACCCACTGGAGCGATCATGTCAACACCACCAGACAGTAGCGCTGCAACACGCGTTGCGTCTTCTTTGATGGCAACAAGAGTCAGTTTATCAACGTTGCCTTCGCTTGCTGTATCCCAGTAGCTGTCAAAACGCTCAAAGACTACTTCAACACCTTGCTCACGAGAAGCCACTTTAAATGGACCCGTACCCGATAGGTTTGTTGACGCAAAAGAGTTACCGTGCTTCACGATTTCGCCTTTGTCTGCACCATTAGCGTCAGTTCCCGTATAGAACTTGCTATCCATTGGGAAAATGTATGTTGCTACGTTTTCTACCAGTGGGTAAACGCCGTCAGTTTTAATTTCAACTGTGTAGTCGTCCACTTTAGTTAAAGATACTAGTGGTGCAAAAATGCCTTTAAAGTCAGCAGACTTTTTAAGACGGTCGAACGTCCAAACTACATCGTCAGCAGTAAAATCATTGCCTGAATGGAACTTCACGCCTTTACGTAGGGTAAAGTGCATGGTTGTGTCATCAACACGTTCCCATGACTCTGCCAAACGCGGTTCAAACTCCATGTTTTGATTAAAGCGTACAAGAGGATCAAAGGTCATGTGAGCAAGCTGCATGATGCCGCCTGAAAGCTGCTCTTGAATGTCCAATGATACCGGATCCGCATCATAAGCAACTTTAATTTCTGCTGCTGCAACGTTAAATGCTAAACCGGCAGTAGCCAGTGCAATAGCAATTTTGCTCTTAATGGTTTTCATTGCATAACTCCTTATGCGGGAATGTCTTCCCTGTTAGTTGTGTTTGCTTCTGTTATTTTTAGTGCGCTAACGCGCTCACCGAACCTGCTAAACGGCAGCAGATTCAGTAATTGGGTCTTCGTTACGTAGCCCTTTAAATTCAGGCATTAACGAAATAAGTTGCTGACTGTATTCATGTTGTGGAGACTCAAACAGCGCTTCTGTTGGCGCAACTTCAAGCAAGGTCCCCATTTTCATCACCCCAATTCGGTCACACATCTGTCGAATAACCGGTAAATCGTGGCTGATGAACAACATGGTTAGGTTTAATTCATCTTGCAAATCCTTCAACAAATTAAGAATTTGCGCTTGAACGGATACATCCAATGCAGACGTTGGCTCATCACAAATCAAAAGACGTGGACGAGTCGCTAATGCGCGAGCAATGGAAATACGTTGTCTTTGGCCACCAGAGAATTCGTGCGGATATTTCACCGCAGCCATACGGCCTAGACCCACATGATCAAGCAGGTCATTAACGATTTCACGGGTTTCGGCTTCATTACGAGTGAGCTTATGGAATCGAATTGGCTCTGCAATGATGTCAAAGATCTTCATTCGAGGGTTCATTGACGTATACGGGTTTTGGAAAACCATCTGCATCTGACGACGCAACGGACGACGCTCTTTTTCAGATTTAAGCGCGGTCAAGTCAATGCCTTCAAAGGTGACTTTGCCTTCATTGGGCTCATACAATCCTGCGATAACACGAGCGATGGTCGATTTCCCTGAACCAGACTCACCCACCAATCCAAAGGTCTCACCTTCGTGCACTTCAAAGCTCACGTTATTAGACGCTTGCACATATTCACGGCGGCTTTCAAACAGTGAATCTTTGGTGACAAAGCGGAGACTTACATTTTCTACGTTAAGCAGTGGCCCAGTGTACTCACGATCATCTTGGCTTTGCCCTAACCAGTGGTTTTTCACATCGAGAGGCTGCATTTCTGTTGCTTCTTCAATGTAACTCACCAATGGAAAACGTTCTAACTTTGCATCCGAGCGTGGTACCGCAGAAATCAAACTGCGTGTATACGAGTGGTCTGGATCGCCAAGTACTTTCGCTGTTGGACCAAACTCTACCAAGTCTCCACGGTACATTACCGCGACTTTATCAGTCACATTAGACACCACACCCATATCATGGGTGACGAGCATGCAACCAACATTATTTTGAATACATAGATCACGGATCAGTGTCAGTATTTGATCCTGAATGGATACGTCCAGTGCCGTAGTCGGTTCATCGGCAATAATCAGGTCGGGTTCGCCAGCTAGCGCAATCGCGATAACCACACGCTGACGCATGCCGCCAGAAAACTGATGAGGATACTGTTTCAAGCGATTTTCAGGCTGTGGAATGCCGACTTGCTTCATTAATGAGAGCGCGCGTTGATAGGCCTCTTCTTGCGAGACAGTCATATTGGCATGAATGGTTTCAGTTAACTGATGCTCGACAGTAAACAATGGATTAAGCGACGTCATAGGGTCTTGGAAAATGAACCCTATTTTTGACCCACGCACACTGCGCATCTGCTCGGGGGTGAGCCCCGATATTTTTTCACCGTCTAGAAACACATCGCCACTGGCAATGCGTCCTGGAGGGCTAAGCAAATCAATCACAGCATTACCTACTGTCGATTTACCCGCACCAGATTCACCCACAACACCAACGATCTCCCCTCGCTCGATGTTGAAACTTAACGACTTTACTGCGGCGAGAACGCCATGACGCGACGGGTATTCAATCCGAAGGTTTTTTACTTCTAATAGTGACATGCACCAGACCTCTACTGCCGGCAGCTTCCTGCTCTGTCTGTAACTAATAATTGCGTCAGAATAGTTTCTGATTCTTATCTATGGCAGAACAATCTGGCAAATAACTCACAAAAAAGCAACATTTAATCGCTAGAAAGTTGAATTTGTACAGATTTTAGGCACGATTGATGCTTAATTCGCAGGTTTTCATGAATTTTTATTCTGATGAGCAAAAAAGCAAACGTTCACCCTGTGATCGAGGTTCTAGTTACAAAGCTAATTGACCGTTTTTAGACGCAAATACGATGCGCATAACCATTCAGTTAAAACTAGTAACACTTTAGAAACAAACCCTAACTTTCATAAAAACACAGCTCCATATGACTGGTCATACCGCCAATACTCAACATTAAGTACCGGAAAACACCCAAAGATACAGGGTTAAATTCTACATGGTTTATTCTAACTTTAGCCTAAATAGCTTTTTACGCCGTCAAGCAACATTTGCGTAGAGATCATAATGAGTAGTAGCCCCATCAACCTCTCGATGGCTTTTAAGCCACGTTCACCCAGCAACTTATGGAAAAAGTTATAGAACATCAGAATAATAAAGGTCGCAAACCAAGCAAGAAACACCGATAAAGATAGCTCTAGCATTTGGTTTGGGTATTGATTGGAAAGCAATAGGATTGAAGCGATCACTGAAGGCCCAGCAATCATAGGTATCGCCATGGGGACGAAAAATGGTTCCTCACCCGCCGCAAGAGATACCACACCTCCCGGTTGAGGAAAGATCATTCGAATGGCAATGACAAAAAGGATTACACCGCCAGAGATACTCAATGTTTCTGGTTGTACGTTTAAAAACTTAAGGATTGATTGCCCAGCGAACAAGAACAACATGAGTATTGCAAGAGCAAATAGCAACTCTCGAACTAACACTTTACGACGTCTTTTGGGATCGAGGTGTTTTAGAATGGATAGGACGATAGGCAAATTGCCCAGTGGATCCATGATCAAAAACATCATGGTTGCAGCTGACAATATGTCCATTCTTCTCTCCCTGATTCGGCGTCGTAAATTGTTGTTTAAATTAGTGGTTGCACACTCGATGCGCTTGGGTTTGCCACTTACCGTCTACTTCAACAATTTTTTCGCGTGATTGGAAAAAAGCAATGATTGCATCAAACGACAATCCATCTTGACTACACGTATGAAATTGATAGGAAGAGCCATGCTCGCCATCGAGCCAAGATTTGAGTTCACTCAGCGTCATCGGAGTTTCTGTCAGTTTTTTCAATATCGTATGCCCATGTAGATTGGACAATGTAGTCTGTGTCATAGGAACCTCGTACTTAATGTGCGCGAAGTGTACCACTGCCACTAACGATTGAAAATGACTCTAAACGACTGAAACCACCATGCCCAATTGCGCACAGCTATAGCATGTCATGGTTAAACGTGAATACCCACGCTTATGCGCGACATGAGGATTTTTTGAAATCGCGAAAAACAGACCCGCTAGGATGAATAGCACGCTACTGCTCATGGCGAACACATGCTGCAAACTAGGTTCAGATAGCCAAACTTGAGCAGATACAGACAATAGCTGCAGCATCATAATCCCCATTACAATTACGGGCAGTAGAACTTTATCCAATATTGGTAGTAATAGCAGAATCACTATGACCGCAACCGCGATAACCACAATAGGCAGCCACCAACTGACCATGGTATCGAGTTGCATCCAAATAGCTTTGCTATAACAGATGTAAGCGATGGTGTGCAGGATAAACATAGAAGGTACGGCTGAATCATTGAGTTTCAGCACCCACTCTCCGCAGTAGCCAAACAACAAGGCAGTTATGACCCAGAACAGTGGTGTAGACGCGGAGAACGCTTCAGGGGAAACCAATAGCGCAGTAGCAATCAGTGATGGGGTCATGACCAACAGGCCGAACCCACCAATTGCGCTATTGCGATTATTACTAACGATTTGAGCTAGCGCGAATAGAAGATAAAAAATCCAAATCACTGTGACGTTCTCATGCTTGTAGGTCGCCTAGTGTAGTGAAGCTCGATAAAGCATTCACCGCTTTTGTACTTAGGATTGATCAATATCTCATTTTTTTTAAGGCCACCGGTATAACCATCAAAAACTTCGGCTACTTCTCAGAGTGTCCATAATCTACCTATAAGCATTGACTAACTAATAGGATTGGAACGCACAGCTCATTTAAAACGTGTCAAACCCAAATTAAAAATCAAATTTAAACATTAAAAAACATGCAGTTAAAATACATCACCCATCCAACACCGTGTTTTGAAGGCTAATGATCAATTCTATCGACTAACCTTACTTTCCCTACACAAATAGGCCGAATCTAGAAACTTCACACCTTCAGTTGCGAGTTAGTATCAATAACAAGAAAAACCAACCACAAGTAGAGCCCATTCAGTTACATAAGGCACCCAATAGACTCACAACCCCAAAAATAAAAATAAGAATGTTTAAACAATTAAATATCAACAAGTTAAATAGCAATCAAAACAAAAACAACACAAAAGCAAACGTTTGCTTCTAATTATTAAACTTCACTTATGAGTAATTATTAATAAAATCAAATAAAAACTTGCAAAGTTAAACCGTATTAGGTATTTTTTATACAGCGCACAAAAATTCTACAGAAGGATATATGACACAATCACAAGTTAAAGGATTGGTAATGATCGTTCTGACCATTGGTTTCATGAGTATTCCAGCACTGGTCTAATCGACTTAGCGAACATCTACTGCCTATTACGAAAAAGGGGTATGCCATGGCATACCCCTTTTTCGTAATGAGTCAATTATGTGCATCAGTCAAGTTTGATGGCGTGCCAGTTATTATAGTAAAAGACTAGCGCGGCGCCGGTCAGTAGGATAACCAACGCGATGGCCACTCCCCATATGATTCTTCCGCTGTTTGGTGTCAGCTCTTTCTCACACTCACGAGCAGCCTGTTTAAACGCCTCTGGATCGTCCAATGTATAGTGTTCTTCATGAACCACTTTATTGCGAATCGTAGCGATATAACGTAGTTTTTTGATGATATCGTGCGGTAAGCGTTCTTCAACGCTATTAATCAACTGATGTAAGCCTTTACCTTCCGCATGAAACTGCGATTTAAGCAGCGCTTCTAGTCGGCGAGATCGACTCACTACAAGTTCAATGTCTGACATAAGCACTCCTTTGTTGTCATAGGCATTTTAGAATACCACGCTTTTGCGGCAGTAAAATAAAACTGTATTGATTTTAACCTATTAGAATGTGAAGTCGCCAGAAGTTCCGCAAAAAGCTCACATCGACTCTTTTCTCTCATTCTCGCCCCAATTACACTGGCAACACTCACCACCAGCGAGGAGCAGCGTCGTGCCTCTATACTTTCTTGTTGCCATAGCACTACTCATTGTTTTGGGGCTGTGGGTGTTCAGTCGATTCTATCAAAAACACATACTTGGACAGCAGGCACCAGAACAGAGCGCAATGGTCGTCGTCATCGATAAACAGAGCGTTGATATTGACGATGCAGCTCCCGGCGAAGAAGACAAAGAATATTGGATCTATGTGCAAAAAGGACGCTTTGGACCAAAGCGGGAGTTTCAAGTTGGCGTTCACTATTATCACGCACTATCACCTGGCGACAAAGGTGAACTCACCTACCAAGGTGGCAAGTTCATTCACTTTTCCCGCCAAAAGCAGTAACGAAACAAAGTTTAAACCCTATGCGTTAAGGTAGCAGCCAACGCGTTTTAGAGGATTGAGACAGTAACCAACTGCAAGAAAGCGATAGTGCCCCACTGATCACTATCCACAACGGGATCACCCACGCTGGATGCCCCTGATACCAACCCATCTCTTTCATTGGCCATAAAAATATAGGGTGCAAAATATAGATCCCTAAGCTGTGTTTACTGATGAATCCTACGAGTTTGTTCGCACCTTGGCTGAGACCTTCTCCAAAATATCGACATACCATGAATACCATACTCGCAGCCACGATCGTATTTAACGTCTTATACGATAACCATCGACCAAAGCTGTACTTGTCGGCTTCTAGGCTCATCGTAGTGACCATATAAATTGTCACTGCAAACGAAAGCATTCCTGCTCCGAATAGCAATATGGTGTTCATTCGAGTTAAAGGGACCTTTTGATACAAAATATACCCCAAAGGCAACAAACCGGAATAGAGCCACATCTGGTTGCTCCAAGGACCATCAAATCGCAGTAAATACAATAACGTTGTGAGTAACCAGATCCCCGTGATTGCATATAGTGCGGCATCGTCAAAGCGCCTTACAAACCATTGGAAAAATGGGATCACAAAATAGAGCGGAATGAAGTAGTAAAAAAAGCCCAAATGGTAATAGGTGGAATGAGTGAGTCCATTGCTTGCCACTTCCATTGCATGACCCGCATCGAAGCCATTAATACTCCAACCAGATAGGTATGCGTAAAACAGCGACCAAATTACAAACGGGATCAGTACTTTACCTAATCGTCTAGACACATAATATTTGAGGTCAAAAGGCCGTGTATCCGACAACATCAAAGCGCCGGTAATAAGAATAAACACAGGGACGGCCCAGCGACTTACAGAGTTGACGCTAATGGCAAAAAACCATTCATTAAATGGAATGTCGCCAAGCTGACGACGATAGGGAGCCAATACATGGATTGCGATCACCGCAACCGCTGCCACGCAGCGGGCGAGATCAAAAAAGAGCACACGTTGTTTCATAAGGCTAGTCGCAAATAGGAGAGTACCTAAAAACTACCATATATTTCTGGAAGAGCCTATATTGCCTTACACAACCATGCACAGGGGTTAGTGAGCGTGTCGTGGCAACTTTATCGAGACGAGAGTTGTTGTTACCAAGAATCCAAACGAAACCCAAAGACACAAACTTAGTCCACCAACCTGGAACAGGTAACCAGAGAGAACGGTACCAATTAAGCGTCCCATAGCATTGGCCATGTAATAAAACCCAACGTCCATAGAGACACCATCGCCTTTGGCGTAACTCACAATTAAGTAAGAATGAATTGACGAGTTAACCGCAAAAATAGCGCCAAATATGAGTAGGCCAATCACAATAACCCATTGAGGGTGCCATTGGATTTGTACAGAATAAGCGATCAAGCCCGTAACCAATGCTAACGCGGCAACCCAACCCATCGCTGCAGCACCGTCTGGCACTTTGCCAAGAGAACTGCCGGTAATTCTAGGCGCAAAGCCCTGCACGAAACCATAAGCTATGACCCATGTGGCGAGGAACCCTCCCACCCATAAGTGCTCCCAACCGAATACCGTACCAAGGTAAACAGGAAGAGCCACCACAAACCAGACGTCACGCGCACCAAACAAAAACATGCGAGCAAGTGAGAGAACATTGATACTGTCAGACTTAGAAAACAGTTGCTTGAACTTAGGTTTACTTTTGGCTTTGCCTAAATCGTTCTCTAACCAAATGATGCTACCTACAAACACCAAGGCAAGCACTGAGGCCATTAGCATCATAGAATACTGGAACCCGACTACGCTCAGAAGCAAACCACCAATAAAGAAGCCTGCGCCTTTCAGTGCGTTCTTAGAGCCGGTTAAGATAGCAACCCACTTGTAAAGTGCCCCTTGTTGCTCATTGGGCACCAAGGATTTGATGGCACTCTTGGCACTCATTTTATTGAGATCTTTGGCAATGCCGGAGAAGGCTTGAGCCGCCATAACCCATGGGATCGTCAACCAAGCATTAGGCACTGCCAACATGAGCAGAGCACCAATTTGCATCGCCAGTCCGAGGTTCATCGTCCGGTTAAGCCCCAGCCGTGCTCCTAACCATCCGCCTACCAAGTTGGTCACTACACCAAAGAATTCGTAAAACAGAAACAGTGAGGCAATCGCTAATGTGCCATAACCTAAGTCATGAAAGTAAAGCACCACCAGCATTCGCAGGGCACCATCGGTGATTGTGAAATTCCAATAGTTGAACGTCACCAACATATACTGACGGATATTACGATCTAAACTCGCCAAACTCATTACTTACAGCCCCACTGTGCTATTGATTACTACTTTACGGCTTTTGCCAGAGCATCGACGTAGTCGATTTGAACTGGCTTGGTGAATGCGCCTGGACGCAATGCTTGAACATCGGTTTTGATTTTAGCCAATGGCCAATCGCGCTCGAGTAAAGCATTAGCAGCAAGTAGCCCAGTACGGCCTGAACCGCCCATGCAATGCATCGCCACCTTTTCACCGTTGTTCAGCGCTTGTTGAATCACTGGTGAAGCGTCTGCCCATTGCTGAGAAAAACTGTCGCCCGGTGCGCAGTCATCTTCAATCGGTAGGTGCAGCCAGCTCATGCCAAGTGCTTTAACTTGTTCACCTAAAGAGCCAACGCCTTTGCTGTTCATTTCTTCGTGGCTCAATGCAGTGGCAACCACAGTCACGCCATCTTGCTTAAGCTGTGCCAGAGACGCATCAAGATCCAGCTCTTTAGTACCTGGACAAGGCGTTAAAATAAGTGCGCCTTCATCGACGTTCAGTTGCCATGTTGGGTGTGTCATAAAAACTCCTATTTATCCGCTAATCCAACTTTAAGAACCAACTCGGCCGTACGAGTGGCGTAGCCCATCTCGTTGTCGTACCAAGCGTAAATTTTGACCATGCGGCTGCCAACAACCATCGTAGATAGTCCGTCAACGATGGTAGAGCGCTGATCGCCACGGTAATCAATCGATACTAAAGGACGACCTTCAAAGCCAAGAATACCCTTCAGCTCGTTTTTTGAGGCTTCTTCAAGCAAGGCATTCACTTCTTCCGCCGTTGTATCGCGCTTAACGTCAAAAATAATGTCTGTGAGTGACGCATTAGCCAGTGGCACACGAACAGCGTGTCCGTTAATTCTATCTTTAAGCTCAGGGAAGATTTCTACGATAGCTGTCGCCGAACCTGTTGTGGTAGGAATAAGGCTCATTCCACACGCGCGGGCACGACGTAAATCTTTGTGCGGCGCATCCAAGATTGTCTGAGTGTTGGTCAAATCATGGATAGTGGTAAATGACGACTGCTCAATGCCTAATTTTTCATTGATGACTTTAACTACTGGTGCAATACAGTTTGTCGTGCATGATGCTGCCGTTACGATACGGTGCTGAGCTGGGTCAAAGATGTCATCATTAATACCGACAACAATGTTTGCTACTCCAGCCTCTTTAACCGGCGCTGAAACAACGACACGCTTAACGCCTTGATCGAGGTACTTTTGCAAAAATTCTGTTTTGCGATGCACACCTGTAGCTTCTAGCACCACATCACATCCAGACCAATCCACTGCGTCAATATCACGCTGCTGAGTAGTTTTAATTTTTTGGCCAGCCACAACCATATACTCGCCATCAGCTTGTACTGGGTGAGACCAAGTGCCTTGCACAGAATCAAACTCCAACAGGTGTGCAAGAGTTTTGGTGTCTCCCGCAACATCGTTAATAAGGACAAATTCTACATTAGGCCAATCAAATGCCGCGCGCATTGCGAGGCGACCAATACGGCCAAAACCGTTAATTCCTACTTTAATCGTCATAATCGGATCTCTTTTAAAATATTAGGGACAAGGCCGATCGGCCATATTGCTTAAGCGCTGATGATCATCTTGATAATTCGCCAGTAGATCATCTGCTTCATGTAATTGTTCTATCACCTTTGCCTGCCAAGGTTGTAGGTGTGGAGACAAGTGGTAATACACCCACTGCCCACGTCGCTCATCCGTGACGACGCCAGATTGACGCAGCTGTGCCAAGTGCCTCGATATCTTAGGCTGGCTTTCTCCGAGCGCAGCTGTCAGCTCGCAAACACACAGCGCTTTATGCTGCGCAATTAAAAGCAAACAGCGTAGCCGTGTTTCGTCTGACAGAAGTTTAAACAGTTGATGTGGTAACACAGAAATACCCCCCCATATATGGATATGCGTATATATCGGATATTTAGGGGTGTTTGTCAATAGAAATTAGAGGATTGTCACAAAGAGTTCATAAAGGGGCAGAGGGTGCCCCTGTAAGCAAACAGACAGAAGAATTTAGCTTTTCGCCAAAGAAAGTAAGGCCCCACAACCAATAAACATGCTCCCGAACACTCGATTGAGTGAGCGCATCCAACGTGGCGACTGAACGGCACGACGCAATTGCGAGGCAAGCGTCGTGTATCCAATCATAACGGCACCATCAATCACTACCGTGGTTACACCCAATATGAGTAGCTGAACAAACTGCGGTTGGCTGGGATTAATAAATTGAGGAAATAACGCAACTAAGAAAACAATCGACTTAGGGTTGGTCAAGTTAACGAGCACGGCCTGACGAAAAAGAGTTATTGAGCTTAACTGTTCGTGGCTGTCGGTGACTGACATGCCACTGGTTTCTCGCCATTTCTGGATGCCAAGCCACACCAAATAGACGACTCCGACCCACTTAATGACCGAAAACGCGGTGGCGGACTGGGCCACCAACGCCCCTATACCGGCGCCAACCAATGCAATATGACACACTAATCCAACTTGAAGTCCCGCGACGGCAGCTAGCGAGCGGCGAGCACCAAAGTTAATGCCATTAGAGATGGAGTTGACCGTACCAGAGCCCGGTGCAAGACTAAAAACGATCGCTGTTGCCACATACGCAAGCCATACAGAAAGTGTCATCTTGATATCCTTCATGTTTCTTTAATGGTGACAATGATATGCTCTTGCCGTTAAAACGAAAAGGATTTGCTTACCATGTCGCTGGATCATTCTCAGGACTTCACACAAGAAGCGCAATTTGTCAGTCAAATGCAAGGCCCAATCGCCGACTTCTGGGCCGCTCGCGAGCAGGGTTTTTTACCAGCCATCGAAAACAAAAAATTGTATTGGGTAAAATTCACTTCGCCAAAACACAGCAAAGCCATTGTGATGGTGAATGGACGCACTGAGACCGTACTCAAGTATCAAGAATTGTTTTTTGACCTGTTTCAGCAAGGGTACGATGTCTATTCATTTGATCATCGTGGTCAAGGCCTTTCAGACAGAGTCGCTCACAATGCTCAAATGGGGCATGTCGAAGAGTTTGACCACTATGTTAGAGATCTCAGCAGCATGATCGATCATTTCGACCTTGGCGGCTATCAACAAAGGTTCTTGCTTGGACACTCAATGGGCGGTGCAATCACAACGCGCTTTTTGCAAACTCACGACTGCTCGGCATTCAACGCAGCGGCACTAAGCGCGCCAATGTTTGGTATCTATTTGCCTGCAGCACTTAAGCCAATCGCTCGGGGTCTGTCGAAATGGATGGCAAAACTCATCCCCACAACGCACTACGCAGTAGGGCAATCTGGTTTTGATCCTAAACCTTTTGAAAACAACACCTTAAGCCACTCAAAAGTGCGTTATGCATGGGCCGATGAATTGCACCTTAATACCGAGCAGATCCAGATGGGTGGACCAACCTCGCACTGGGTGTGGCAAGCGATGGATGGTGCCAAGTTGTGTGTTGAAAATGCAGCGAAGATTCCGCTACCGCTGCTGATCATGCAAGGCGAAGAAGATTTGGTCGTCGACAATCTAGCCCATGGTCAGTTTATGGAGCACGCTCCTGCCTCCACAAAATTGATCGTCATTAAAGGGGCTCGCCACGAACTGCTAGTAGAAGCCGACAAAATGCGAAATCAGGCAATGAATGAAATACTTCAGTGGTTTGACAACCACACTGACAGCGCTGACTAGACACACAAAAGAGGAAATGACGCTTTACCCTCTTTGCGTCAGGTGTTTTAGAGTAAACTAGGTCTTTGATGTTGCTACTCAAGGCCTAGTTATGACTTCTCTTACTCCCAATTTAGAAAATATCTGTATTGTTGCATCGGATCTCGATGGCACCTTACTGGCGCCGGATCATAAGTTATCGGCGTATACCAAACAGATATTGAAGCAGCTTCACGCTCAAGGATTCCATTTTATTTTCGCTACAGGACGCCATCATGTCGATGTCGCGTCTATCCGCGAAACTGCAGGGATTCCTGCACACATGATCACCTCAAACGGCGCTCGCGTGCATGACCTCAACGACGCACTGATGTACAGCAAAGATGTAGACGCAGATTTGATTCAACCTATCGTGGATCTATTTGAGAACGACGCCGATACCGTGGTTCATATCTATAAAGATGACCAGTGGATGATCAACCAAGAAACTGACTATTTCAAACAGTTTCATAAGGACTCCGGGTACTCCTACAAGGTGTTCGAGCAACAGGCAGCACCGACCCAAGGTATCGCTAAGCTCTTCTTTACGCACAATGATCATGACCATTTAGTCGACTATGAAACGCAATTAAACCAACGGTTTGGTGCACGTATTGAAGTCGCATTTTCTACGCCACAATGCTTAGAAGTGATGGCAAGTGGAGTTTCAAAAGGTGAAGCGTTAAAAGCCGTTGCGCAGTCACTTGGCTACTCACTCGATAACTGTATTGCGTTTGGTGACGGGATGAATGATGTTGAGATGCTTAGTATGGCGAAGCACGGAAAAGTGATGCAGACCTCTCACCCAAAAGTAAAACAAGCATTGCCTGTAAACGAAGTGATTGGCAGTCACGCTGATGACGCAGTTGCTCACTATTTGGCGGATCACCTGTTAAACTAACGCCATATTGAATATGAAAGTCTGTAGGAAGCCAATGCGTTACTTTTTTCCCGTTATTGCCATCGCCGCTCTCAGTGCGTGTTCTCAAAGCACACAACCTACTGCAGGGTCTTCCTCTAGCAGTTCAACCAACGCGACTCAATCTAATGTCGCCGAAGCCGCACTGTCTACTGCTGACAGCTCGGTTATGTTGCGAGGGCAGTTGGTAATCGGCCACGAAATGCGAAGCTTCCAACCTTGTGGCTCTAATCAGCAGTACTGGGTTTCTTTAGCACCAGAGGTTGCGAAAGAGCTGTTGCTGCTGACTCGTGAGCCCTATCAGCCGCTGTATGCGGAGCTAGAAGGTGTATTAGCGCCCGTAGGTCAAGCCGTGCTTAGCACCGACTTTCCTGCTCAATTTAAAGTCACCGCCGCCAATCTAGTGTCGGCAGAAAACCCACAGCGCTGCAATCAATCTCTCCAACCGGCCAGAGCCATTGGTAACGAGCCTAACTGGATCATGAAGTGGGACAATGATGCCATCACCTATCAAAGAATGGGCACTGAGGCTCAAACTTTTCCAGTTTCAGAGGTCCGCTCATCTCAGGACAAAACGACGTTTCGCTTTGACCAACCTAAGGGCGAGTTAGCACTGACCCGTGGCTGGTGCCGCGATGGTATGAGTGATTCTCTTTATGGCTGGCAAGCCCAAGCCAAAATCTCCGATGAGACGTTAGAAGGGTGCGTCATTCCTAGTAACCAACCGTTAGACACGCAATGGTACGGTGAATATGCGGCGCAAAGTACAGAGAGCCTCGGTTTTTCTATCAACGTTTCGCTGTACCCTGACCATAGCGCAATCACGCAGTATGATTACTCAGATGGCAGCGCCAGCACGCGAGAGCTTGGGTACTGGCAAGCAAAAACCGCGAACCAAGTGGAGGTAGTAAGTACCTCACACCAAGGACAGCGACTGGTTGCACAACGCGTGTTTACTCGCAATGGTGATCAACTCTCTGCGCAACAAGAAACCGTCAATGGGACCACGTATCCACTGCAACAAGGTGGTATTGTGCTGTTTAAGAAGCCCGAGTAATGGGCTCAAATGTTGATGTTAACGATCGCAACGGCGACATTTCAGGGATTGTCATGAGCTGTCCAAAATGTGGGATGCGTCATCAGTGTGTATGCGAAATGATGACGCCACTGGACAATCATTTTGACTTGCTGTTGATCCAGCACCCCAATGAGTTGGCTCGTGCCACCAACAGTGCAAAATTGCTGCAATGGCGCCTGACACGGTGTGCATCGTTTACTTGGGATCGACGTACGCCACCTGAAGCTCTGCTAGAGATCATAAACAACCACGTTAATCCTGTATTATTGTTTCCTACACCGAACAGCCAACCGGTAAGCTCACCAAGCCTTACTCAGTCGGATGCACTGTATATTGTATTAGATGCCACATGGCAGGAGGCCGGTAAAATGTGGCGTCAAAGTCCATGGTTGCAGGCTCTACCAACCTTTCACTTAGATTTGGAACACAGCAGCGAGTTTACGTTGCGACGTAATCAAAAGCCCAATAGCGTCTGCACCTGTGAAATAGGCATTGAACTTCTAAAACTGCATAACCAGACAGAACAAGCCCACACCCTGTCTCACTCGATGAAGCACTATTTTGCTGCCTATCAAGCGGATCGAAGTGGGCACGCTCTAAAATCTTAGTTAAATCAGTTCCGTAGGTTTTGGCTCAAAGAAATAAAAGCCTTGCAGGAAGTCAAACCCCATATCGGTTGCAATGTCGGCAACTTGTTTATTATGGACAAACTCGGCAACCGTCTTAGCATTGAATACCTGACATAGGTTCACCAGTTGCTCTGTAATAGCACGCTGTTTGGGATCGCGATCGATATTGCGAACCAAGCTGCCGTCGACCTTAATGATATGCGGCTCCAGTTTGATGATTTCATCGATATTGGAATACCCCGAGCCAAAATCATCCACCACAATTCTTACGCCCATGGCGCGAAAATGATCGCAAATCTCACGCATTCGGTTGTAGTCTTTGATCTGTTCGGTTTCCAGCACTTCCACACCAAAACGTGATGGGTCTTTGAGCTGCACAACTTCTTGCTCCAGTAAATACATAGTGCGGTTACTGAGCATGTCTTGCGGCGACAAGTTTATCGAGAATGACTCGGTGCGATTACGCATATGTCGAAAAGTCTCTTTGATCATTTGATGACTCAGTCGAGCATACAGGTGCGTCCCTTCAATAACTGGCAGAAATTGCCCAGGCATAATGATTTTGCCTTCTTCCTCTATACGCACTAAACATTCGTAAAACGCCGGTTGATTGGTTTCGACGCTCACCACACCTTGCGCATAGGAAACGACATTTTTCCGTTGTACGGCACGGCTCACGCTGTTGAGCCAACCAAATTCTTCTTGGCGTTGGCGCTCTTCACTGCGCAGCTCATTCGCACTGACAATAAATTGGTGATTCTTGGTGGCAAACCGTCTCGACTCTATCGACTTCAACAACAGTTCATCCGGCGAGTCTACGGGGAAATTATCTCGTGAAACCAACCCTCCTCGTACTGACACCGACAAGTAATCCATTTCGGGTAGGCCAACAGGTTCGAAGTTGAGTTTTTCTGTGTAATCCGCCAAGCCGATAAAATATTCTTTAATTTTTTCTTGGCTCATTTGAGAGTTAAACACCAGCGCCCACTCTGCGATCCCAAGACTGTATAGACTCACCTCTCCGTTAGGAATGTGCTGGGCGATGGTTTGTTTAATGTGCGCGGTCAATTCTTTTAGCAGTAAGTCGCCAATCTCATAGCCATACTTTTCGTTCACCTGCGGGAAGTTCGTCACTTTGACCGATATAAGGTGGTCGTTATTGGTAAATTGCTCTAAGCGCTGCTTTAGAACCGTGCGGTTGGGCAGCTCTGTTCTTGGGTCAATCCGATAACTGGTCAGTAGCGAATCAGATTGTGCTTTTAATCGCTGTTCCATCTGCTGCTGCATGGTATCGACATCATCCAATGCATTTTTAATCAAAGAAAAGAGCGGTGGAAGATTGTCCTTTTTCTCTTGCGCTTGTTCACTGATCAGAGACTGAGAGGTTAACGGCGTCTCTCTCTCACTCAATGCGAGTAGCGTCATAGAGTGATGCATAATGCTGTGCTGACCCGCAGTATAAAAAAACTCGCCCATGCAGAAAAAGCCCTGCGCCTTAACCCCCTCAATGTCGTCAAACACTTCCAGCTCTTCGTCCCCTTCCATAAAGTCTAGACGGGACAGGCAGTTATAAACAAATAGAGCTTGCGGAGAAAATCGCTTGAGTTGTTTAACTGCGCCGTTAACTTGGTTTAGAGTCAAGCTTGGGTGGTTGTAACAAAATCGAACTCGATCCCCCTGTTTCAACTCACCGATAAAATCCATACTGCCATCGGCCGATATTGACGTTGGGATGAAGGTATCTTGACCAGACTGAGTATTTTTAAGGAGCGGGAAATCACGAGCGACCTCATAGGCTACAGGGTGGCCTTGATTGAGGTATTTTTTGTAAAAATGAAGAGGGGGTTGTCCATCAAGTGAATAGACTCGCCCAAATTCTGCTTCTGTAACTTCAAACTCTCGGCCTATCGGGTGCCATTCAGTGAAGCATTGACGCTCAACATTGAGCTGCTCACCACATAGCAACACGGTGACTAAGTGGCGCTGATAAGTGGTTTGATTGAGCAATACCCAGCTTTCTCCATCCACTTCATGTGAGACACCCCCAGAGATCGGTAGCATTGGCTCATAGCGGGTGAGTTGAGAAAACAACGGGTAGTCATTTGCATTGATACTGTCGGCAAAACCAATAAGCGCTTTTCGATCTTTATGTCGACGATACATCGGTGCGATATCACTGCAGGTATCGACAATATCGTCCGTTATCGGTGCGTGATAAGCGAAGAGTTCGCTTGTATCAAACTGAGTGATGTGCACGACACACTGTTTCTCAAGCGTGCGGCCTTGCGCAATAGTAAACTGAGCGCTTGCACCAACGACGACGGCGTTCGGGATCGCGCTTTTTAGCGCAGATGAGTACTCTTTGGCTTGATCAGCGTTACATGCGGCAAAAAGCTGAACAAGATAATCTGCATCTCTGTGGATCACAGTCTGCTCTAAATGCTCATTAAGCTCATGAATACTGTGAAATATTAGTGATCGACTATGCATGGTGACTCTTATCGGTATGATATACTATAACTATGCCTGATTATCCGTTTTGTTCCAAGAAAAGCTTACCAGATTCGCCTTGCGCAAACGATTTCCTAGGCCAAAATCACGTAAATTACAACGAAAGTAGCAGACGAAGGTCGCTTAGCTCAATATCCGGTAGACTCTCAACATTCCGTGAGTGACGTAAGCTCCGATTACTGGTGTTCAACCAGGCTGAATTAAACCCCGCAGCATTGGCACCGGCAACATCGCTAATTAAGTGATCACCAACATGTAAAATACTCTCAGGGTTTACATCGAGCGCCTTCGCGGCTTTGTTAAACAAGTGTGGATCAGGCTTGGCCACTCCATCGGGTCCTGCACAGAAAGTATGAGTAAAGTAATGACTTAGTCCTATAGCGTGACAGTCTACATTACCATTGGTAATTGCCACTAAGGGGTACTTTTTCGCTAACTTGGAAAGCACATCATGTGTTGAAGGTAAAATCTCAACCTCATTTCGCCATCGATACACCCGCTCCATTGCAGCCGTCGTAATCGAATCAATGTGAGGCCTAGTGTAGCCTTGCTCTGATAATCCAGCTTCTATCGTTGCAATACGAAGTGCAGTCATATCATTTTTTAACGATGGCGCTTGTCGTAAAGCATGCTCTCTCAATACTCGCCAATGCTTCCGGTCCCATCGCTTCATCTGCGCAGCATTGTCATTTAGCCACTCAAGAAAGCGGGCTTCCAATCGAAGCATAACACTGTGATTGTCGTAGAGGGTATCGTCTAAATCGAAAGTAATGGCAGTTAAAGGAGGTAAAGAGCGGTAAAACTTCATAGCGAGTGCCTTCTAGGTGTGCCAAAAATCATGGTGACAAGCCGAATTACTGATCGGTCTTTTTGCGCTTTGCTCTAGGATGAGCACTGTCATAGACCGAGGCTAAGTGCTGAAAGTCTAATGACGTATATACTTGAGTCGTAGACAGGTTTTCGTGGCCTAGTAGTTCTTGAACAGCTCGCAGATTTTGACTGGACTCCAACACGTGTGTTGCAAATGAATGACGCAGTTTATGAGGAGTAATGTGGCTAGTTACCCCCTGCTTTAGGCCCCACTCCTTTAATCTTACTTGCACCTGTCGCGTAGAGATCTGTCGACCAAGTTTAGACAAAAACAGCGCATTGTGTGGCGCCTTTAACAGTTGTGGGCGCACACTTAGCCACTTATCCACCCATCGCTTGGCTTCGCCGCTAAAGGGCACCATTCGCTCTTTGTTGCCTTTACCGAGTAAGCGAATTTCATCACGACCATCCGTCACTTGAATCACTGTTAGGCCAACTAACTCACTGAGGCGCATTCCTGTGCCATACAGCAGCTCCATCATCGCTCTATCGCGAATAGATAGGGGATCGCTGTCGCTAACTTCCAGTAACTGAGATACTTCATCGACGTCTAGGTTTTTGGGCAGCGGTTTGGGTTGTTTCGGTGCATTGACAGCTTGGGCTGGGTTCACAGTGACTTGATCGGTGAGCATTAAATAGTTAAAGAAGCTGCGAAGTGCCGACAATCGAAGGGCAATAGAGCGACTTGAAAGACCGTTACGTGCACTTTTGGCCACCAACTGTTTAATCCAGTTAACATCTAACTGTTCCCAGCTCGTTAATCCCAACTCACCACTTAACGCCGCGATCGCATTAAGTTGAGTTTTATAGTTGGCTTGGGTTAAGGGACTGTAACCTTTTTCGTTGATGAGATACTCAAGAAACGATGTCACCCATTGGTGTGACATCATTGCTTGCGCATTAGCACTAGTCACCGGCTATTTCCACGGTAGGTCGGCAAGCATGTGGGCAGTCACTAAAGCCAAGTGACGCAAAAACAGCGTGTCTTGTTCTGGCCTAAAGTGCCCACCGTCTTCACTTGCAAACACCAAGCACCCTTGTAAACCTGCTTTGTCCAGTGGCAGGATCACGTAGGAGCCCAGCTCAGGGATCACTGAAGAAGGGAGTGTGTCAAACAACGCACTGCGATCTCCTTGTTTTAATCGACCAAGGTACGCTGACTTACCGTGCAAATTATTTTGCTGAAACCGATGCCAGCTTTCTGCCGAAAGCGGTAAATGCTCGCTGCCGACAAGAGCCACATGGGCGGTCAGCTTGAGATCGCGAGCTTTGGTCGCAATCGCATTAATCACGTCACTGCCACGCTCACAACTCAATACTTGTTGCTGTAGCGACATAAACTCGTTAAAGGTTTTGTCGTTTGCCGAAGCGAGAGACATGAGGTCCGTCACTTCTTCTTCAAGCTCTTGGATTCGCTTACGTTGTCGTTGCAACTGGATCCCAGACAACGACACTGTACCCGTGTCTTTAGCTTGTATATTCAACCTTTCTAGCAACTCTGGGTGACGCTCAAAAAAACCAGGGTGCTGTTCAAGGTACTCAGCCACAACAAGATCGGTTTCTTCTGTGCTCAAAGGCTCTTGAGGTTGATTTTGTGTATTCACTCCGCTCATGATTAGCAGCTTATCTGTCCGTCGTAAACATGGGTAGCAGGGCCAGTCATAAACAATGACTTCCCTTCGCCTTCCCACTTAATGGTCAACTCACCACCCAGTAAAGTAACGTTCACTTCACTGTCGAGCTGTCCTTGAATAACACCAACGGCCACCGCAGCGCATGCACCGCTGCCACAGGCCTGAGTTTCACCCACGCCGCGTTCATACACTCGTAGCGCAATATGCTTGCGATCTATGACGTGCATAAAACCCGCATTAACACGTTCGGGAAAACGCTCGTGTGACTCGAGCTCTGGCCCTAAAACGCTGACATCATCGGTATTAATATCATCCACTGTCGTGACCACATGAGGATTACCCATAGATACTGCGCCGCAAAACAGAGTCTTTTCACCAGTACGTAAAATATAGGTTTTTTCTTTCTGTTTTGCGTTAAACGGGATGCGTTTCGGTTCGAACTCGGGCACACCCATGTCCACAGACACCAAGTTGTCCTGAGTTAAATTCAGTACCATTTTTCCTTTTTTGGTGCTGACCTTAATGCTTCGTTTATTGGTTAAGCCTTTCATGGTCACAAAACGCGCAAAACAACGCGCACCATTACCACACTGTTCCACTTCACTGCCATCGGCGTTAAAAATTCGGTAATGAAAGTCAGTTTCAGGATCATACGGTGCTTCAACCACCAGTAACTGATCAAACCCGACACCAGTATGACGATCGGCCAATCGCTTAATCAGTTCAGCGGAAAAAAACACGTTTTGGGTGATGCAATCCACCACCAAAAAGTCATTACCCAGTCCGTGCATTTTAGAAAAGTGAAAGTGCATTACGACGCATTACTCCGGTAAAATCGATTCGAGTTCCCACAAAGAGGAAAGTGTTTCGCGTTGACGAACTATATGAGTCGCTTCTTTATCCACCATAACTTCCGCGACACGTGGGCGGCTATTATAGTTGGATGACATCACAAAGCCATACGCACCCGCAGAGCGCACTGCCAATAGATCGCCATTTTGCAGTACCAGCTCACGGTCTTTACCAATAAAGTCGCCGGTTTCACATATAGGGCCGACTAAGTCGTACGTGTGCGCTTCGCCTTTTCTTGGTGCGACAGGAATAATATCCTGCCAAGCCGAGTAAAGAGCCGGTCGCATCAAGTCATTCATTGCGGCATCAATAATGGCAAAATTTTTGTGCTCAGTGTGTTTTAAAAATTCAACTTTAGTCAACAACACCCCAGCATTCGCAGCAATCGCGCGACCAGGTTCAAAGATCAGCTCAAGCTCGGGGTGGTTCTCTAGCCGAGACAGTAAGGCTTTCGCGTACTCAGACGGCTGTGGCGGTAACTCATCACGGTACACCACGCCTAAACCACCACCAACATCCAAATGTCGGATTTCAATGCCACTGGCTTGTAGCTGGTCTATCAAGCCCAATAGTCGGTCGGTTGCATCGATAAACGGCGCCAAGTCGGTCAATTGAGAGCCAATGTGGCAATCAATCCCCATCACTTCAAGTGACGGTAATCCGTGGGCAAACGCATACACCTCTGGTGCGCGCTCAAAGGCAATACCAAACTTGTTGTCACGCAACCCCGTAGATATGTACGGGTGAGTATTAGCGTCAACGTCCGGGTTGATCCGCAATGAAATTGGCGCGCGAACGCCCATTTCGCTGGCGACTTTATTCAGCCTTTCCAGTTCAGGTTCAGATTCGACATTGAAGCATTTAATGTTGAGCTGTAAAGCGCGGCGCATTTCGTCTTCAGTTTTACCTACGCCGGAAAACACCACTTTCTTAGGATCGCCACCGGCGGCAAGAACACGCTCAAGCTCACCCATAGAAACGATGTCAAATCCTGACCCTAGACGTGCCAACGTGTTTAGCACCCCTAAGTTGGAATTGGCCTTAACCGCATAACACACTAAATGAGGGTGCCCATCCACGGAACGATCAAACGCGTTCCAGTGGCGCTCTAAGGTAGCACGCGAGTAAACATAAGTCGGTGTGCCATAGGTGTCTGCAATTTGGCGCAAGGGTACCTGTTCGGCCCACAATTCACCGTCCTGCTGATAATTGAAGTAGTCCAAACGATTTGTCCTTTAATCTGGTTGTGGTTGCGATTGTTGTGTGTCGTCAGGCAGATAGAGCGCTCCTGTCTGGCCGCAGCCAGTAAGCCCTATCATCAACCCTAAGCTGACAATGATGTACAGTTTTCTCATGTTGGCCTGATATTCAATATTGTTTTTCAGTGATATAGTGCCTTTATAATCGCACCACCATTAAGAAAAGCAATAGGACAAAGCATGAAGGAGAGTGAATTTCACCAATTAGCGGATGCACTGCTGACCCAAATCGAAGAAATGATCGATGAATCGGGTGCCGATATCGATTATGAAGCGACGGGTAACGTGCTTACGCTTGAGTTTGAAGACCGCAGTCAGATTGTGATCAACAAGCAAGAGCCCATGCGAGAAATTTGGTTAGCGTCCAAGTCGGGAGGCTATCATTTTTCACTACAGGCAGACGCTTGGATTTGTTCAAAGTCAGGGTTGGAGCTCATTGAATTGGTCAAACAAGAGTGTGTTAAACACGCTAATGAGCCTATAGACTGGCCAGAGTAGCCTTACAAACCCACGGCTTGTGAGGGTCTAGACTCTATATCAAAGTCAGTACTGTAAGGCACCACATAACATTCGCCCTGTTCAGGGTGAATGATTTGGTAATACTGAGGTAGATTGAAGTTAGCCATACTTACATCGCCGTCATTGTTGATGTCGGTGTAGTGTTGATTGATTGATGCTATAACTTCACTTTTATCTGTGCGCTTATCAGTAAGCTGATGATACGCTTCCGCTTCGTTATTCTCACCTAGCACGTAAATGTTAAATCCATCGCTAGTGTCTTCAAAGAAAAACTGAATCAACCCTTCACTGGCAAACGTTTCGATAGCGTGTGGCAGCTCGAACGACTGATCGCGATCCATTTTGGTAAATAGTGAGCCATTCAGCTTTTGGTCCGCCACTGAGCGGTAGAAGTCGACGCCGCCATCAAGAGCTTGTACAGAGACCCCACGACGTTCGAAGAACAGTCCATAGCGCTGCTGGCCCAATCCAATTGTTTTGTAACCACGTTGCGCTTTCTCTTCGACAGGTTGCAAACGTAGACGAACACACTCTGCAAGCAGCTGATAGACCGAGTTGCGAATAAGGTTGCGATGGTTCTGACTGTAACTGAACACATCCAATGATTCTGGAGGAATCGCACCTTGGTGCATTTTCCCTAGCAGCATTTTGAGTGCGTCAAGCAAGCTGTGCTCACCTTTGAAGCTCATTGTCCGAACTTCATGCCAAGAGTTGCGGTACACCACATCGACACTGCCAATAAGACACTGCTTCTGTTTGCCATACGAAAAGACATCCACTTTGCGCGGATCGAGCTTAGCGTCTTTACTGCTTAAACGACTGGTTGGGTCGTTTTCAAAATTGATAAACAGTGCTAACTGGCTAATTTCACATGGACTGGCCAACGCTTCCATCGTCGCTCTTCGTTTACGAAGCGAAAAGGTGTTTCTTAGATCGCTAACCATCTGATAAAACTTATCAATATCGATGTCGGATGATTTGACTACCGAGTGCAAACGAGTGGACTCAGTAATTAAGCCATTAAAGAATGACCAAGCGACCACTTTAGAGAGATTTTCATCATGCGCAATTTTAGGTTGGCCAATGATGCGCTCAGCGATTAAAGGTTGCTTGTAAAGGTACCAGCCATGTTTGTTTACTGTGCCCGGATTCACTTGGATGAAGGTCAAATCAGACTCGTGTAAGTCGGTCGCGATCTGAGGGTTCAACAAAGTCACCTTACTCGGTAAGGCTTCGAACGCCGCGTATAACTTACGGGCAAGTATGCTGATATCTTGCGGGCTAATTGCCGAAGTGATCTTATTACGACGTGCAAACTGGATCAGGTTTCGATAGCTAAGCATCAAGGCTTCTAGCAATTGATGATGCATGCTTTTAACGTCTTCAACCTTCCAACTGCGTCGATTATCCAGCCACTCTAGGGTGTCATGTTGCCAGTGCCATTGAGCGGTTAGCTCTTTCAGAGCTTCACGGCGCCATGCCACTGAGCCAGATTCTGGCTCACGAGTGATTTTTTCTTTGGTTTTTAAATAGAAACAGCGTCTAACGAGCTCAAGTCTGGTGTGATCGCCTGTGCGCTCTAAATAACGCGTTACCTTTTCTAGCATTAGATAATAGGCATCCATGCTGTACAGATCAGGCTCATGTGCAAAGAATCGGCGCTTATAATCAAGGCTTAAAAGCTGAGTATTAGGGTATTCCCAAGAATACGCTTCCAACAAAATAGCTTTAAGAACCGACTTAAATGGAGAGTCGATGCTCTTGTACAGTTGCCACAAATTGGCGCCGAAGTACTCTTCAGCTGGAATAGAGTTTAATCGACCAAAATCGATCCATTTGCTGCAATCAATGGCATTACTGTCACATAACTGCTGAATATAGTCGTCGTAGCACTCTTCCATTTCGGGTGGAACGACTTGCCATAACAATCGGTACCCGGCAATTCGCATAGACGAGCGATAAAACTCGTCGAGTAACAATATGTGCTGGCTTGAACCACAGTTGTCACCAGTCATTGCTTCTGAACGTTGCGCTTTGAACCGCATTTCGTCCATAACAAAGAAGCTTGCTTCTACACCCTGCTCGGAAGCCCATTGAGACAATAATGTGCACTTATGACTGAGCAATGATTTTTGTTCTGGTGACATTAGCGACGACACGCACACCCATACATCGATATCACTGGTCGTAGACTGACCAATAGATGATGTGCTGCCCATAGTGTAAAGACCTAGGACTTGAGTTTCAGTGTGTGCTTGAAGTGTGTTTTCAGTTGTTACCAGAGATTCGAGCAGTTGTTGAGCTGTCTCATCAAGCTGAAAGTCAGGAATACCAAAAGGGGTGTCACCGTCTACAAAGCCTGGTAATGCCGGGTGTTGATAGTGAAAAAGTGCAGGGATAAGGTGGAATACTCTTTGCGCACTGGTGTCCATCAACGCAAGTGCGCGAGCAACGCGTTGCTCGTTCAGCAAGTCTAAACGATGGATCATGCTTTTAGTGAATGACTGCAAAGGTATTTCCTATCTGGGCCAAAACGCCAAAGTTGAATAAATCTCAACCGAATTGACCATAAAAACGTGACAAATGTAACACTTTTTGGCCATCAGGTAAAGGATTCGTCTCAAGCATCCGTGCTTAAAGTCGGGCAACATCTTGCCTCAAGCACTGTATAGACTCAAGTAGTTTTTGCGATCTACATCACACTAGATCATTTGGCTGAGCCGTTTGCTGAAAAAATGCCGCAACAAACCTCTGAAAAAGTACACTTTCTTGCTCTGAATGTTAGGATAAAACCAACCTAATTGACCTCATAAACCATCATGCCTCACTCGACTAATACGGTCCGTATTGCGACTAGAAAAAGCCCACTTGCTCTTTGGCAAGCTGAATTCGTTAAAGCAGAACTGGAAAAGCATCATCCTCAACTTAATGTTGAATTGGTCACCATGGTCACTAAGGGTGACATCATATTGGATACGCCATTAGCCAAAGTGGGCGGCAAAGGGTTGTTTGTGAAAGAGCTTGAAGTCGCGATGCTAGAAGGCCGCGCCGATCTCGCCGTTCACTCAATGAAAGACGTTCCGGTGGACTTTCCTGACGGCCTTGGGCTGGCAATCATCTGTGAGCGTGAAGACCCGCGCGATGCATTTGTCTCTAATACTTATGATAGCTTAGATGAGCTCCCTCACGGAGCAACAGTAGGTACCTGCAGCTTGCGCCGTCAATGTCAGCTCAAAGAGCGACGCCCCGACCTTATTATTAAAGAGCTTCGAGGGAATGTAGGCACTCGTTTATCCAAACTCGATGCCGGGGACTACGACGCGATCATTCTGGCTGCCGCAGGCCTAAAACGCCTTAAACTAGAACAGCGAATTCAATCGTTTATTGAGCCGGAACAGTCGCTTCCCGCTGTGGGGCAAGGTGCGGTAGGTATCGAATGCCGCCTAGATGACGAGCGTATATTGAACTTGCTCGCTCCATTATCCCATCAGGAAACGACTGAGCGTGTATTGTGCGAGAGAGCCATGAACTTAACTCTAGAAGGGGGGTGTCAGGTCCCTATCGGCAGTTATGCCACTATCGATGGCGACACCGTACACTTGCGCGCCCTGGTTGGTGAACCCGATGGCAGCATGATTGTTCGCGGTGAGATTTCCGGCCCGAAATCACAAGGTGAATCATTAGGTGTTTCTCTTGCCAATCAGTTACTCGATGAAGGTGCAAGGGAGATATTAACTCGACTTTACGAACAGGAATCGTAATTAATGAGTGTGCTAATCATAAGGCCGCAACAAGCGGCCAACGAATTAGCGCAACAGCTGGCATTGCAAGGCATACAGGCTATCGCCTTTCCGCTGATTGAGTTTTCCCAGTCCACATCACTGTCTGAGGGTTGCCTTAAACAACTCTCCCAAGCCGACATCATCATCTCAGTCAGCAAGCCAGCATCCATGTTCCTTAATGAGTGGATAACCACTCACCACTCTTCTTGGCCAACCTCAGCTTGTTACATGGCAGTGGGTAAATCTTCCGCGTACTGTTTGCAACAGTTTACCAAGCAACAGGTGCTGCATCCTACAGTCGAAGACAGCGAACACTTATTAAGTCACCCTAAATTGCGCAGTGTTGATGGGCGCTCTATAGTTATTTTACGCGGCAATAGCGGGCGGGAATTACTATTTCAAACATTAACTAGCCGAGGTGCTCATGTCTCGTACATAGAGAGCTACCAAAGGTACCCTGTAATATGGGATAGCGAGTCTCACTTTAGACACTGGCAAGCACAAGGCGTCGAAAAGCTGGTTGTTACCAGCGCGGAACAATTGAAATTGTTAATAAAAAAAGCCAATCTAGATCAATTAGCTTGGTTACAATCACGGCAACTTTTTGTAACTAGCGCTAGGATAAGTAAATTGGCACAGCATTATGGCTTTAACCAAATAATCATAACTCATAAAGCCGATAACCAAACTTTGTTGCAGCACATTGCTCGCTGAATCACTATAGGACTCCTGTATGACGGATAAAACAAACGCCTCCGAGCCCAAAGACACTGACGTGACCCCTACTTCCACATCAGATGCCAAAACAACCGAGAAAGACACCGCTCCGGCAAAGGAATCACCGAAAAGCACCCCAAATAAAGACGAGTCAAACGCCTCATCGGTTCAGGCTGATAAACCTAAGTCACAGCCTAAGCCTAAAACGCCTGATACAGACAAACAAAAGCAGCCTAGCAACAAGATTGCGTGGGTTGCGCTGATTATCGCGATCATAACCGCGGCATACGGCTACTGGTACTTGCAACAGCAAAACCAACAACTGAGCCAAGAGTTAGCGACTATCAAAAGCTCGATTACCAGTAATAATCAGCAGCTGAGTCAATCGGTGAATGACGCGAGTAAAGATCTTACCGCACAGACATCAGAAATGGTCAGCCGAGTAGAAGTGACACAAACGCAGCAACAACAAAGTATTGAAGCGTTGCAGTCCGCCGTCACCGATGTAAAAGGTCGCCGTCCTAACGATTGGTTACTGGCAGAAGCTGATTACCTGGTCAATTTAGCGTCTAGCAAGCTTCACTTAGAACACGATGTCGTTACTGCGACGCACTTAATGGAAAGCGCAGATCAGCGAATTGCGGCCTTAAACGATCCTAGCCTGACCGAACTACGACAACACATTAATGATGACTTAACCGAGCTTCGCTCGACCCCCGTCTATGATAAAGATGGTCTGGTTCTTAAACTGATTAGTTTGCAAAAAACCATCGACGCCTTGCCACTGGCCAATGCCGTTATACCGGAAGCCGAAGAAGTTGCCATTAAAGAAGTCTCCAGTGACATTACCGACTGGCAAGATAATCTAATGTCATCTTTAAAGGCGTTTTCAGATCAGTTCATCACCTATCGAGTCCGTGATGGCAGCGCCGTACCTTTGCTGTCACCTCAGCAGCACTTCTACCTACGTGAGAATGCCAAGGCGAAGCTTGAAACCGCGATCCGTGGTGTTTATCAAGAGCAAGATGAGCTGTACCGTACATCAATCGACACTGTTTTAGAGTGGTCAGCGGTGTACTTTGCGCAAGATGATGCCAAAGTTCAAAGCTTTCAAAAACAAGTCAAAGCACTACTCGATCAAGATATCTCCATCGAGTATCCAAGCAAACTCAGTACTCAACCGATCTTAGAAGAGATCATCCGCGTACGCTTACGTAAAGAAGTGACCACCTTAGGCAGCAAGGAGGCATCATGATACGTATTCTATTTCTATTTGCGATCTTAGCAGCCGGCCTATTTGTAGGAACGCAATTTTCGGGTCAACAAGGTTATGTACTGATATCAATCGCGGATAAAACGCTAGAAATGAGCGTGACTACTCTTGTGATCCTAGTGATTATTTTGCTCGCCCTGCTGTTCTTAGTCGAAACCTTAATTAAAAAGTCATTTCGCTATACCAGCGCAACATGGAACTACTTTAGTGTTCGCAAACTTAAACGAGCACGCCGCTATACAAACGAAGGCATCATTAAGCTTGTAGAAGGCGATTGGAAGGCCGCAGAAAAGAAAGTGACCCGTTGGTCTAACCATCACGATAAACCTTTGCTGTGTTATTTGGTGGCTGCAGAAGCGGCACACGCTCAAGGAAAGACTCCTGAGCGAGATAAGTACTTGGAAAAGGCCTCAGAGCAACCGGATTCCACTCTGGCCGTTGGCCTAACCAAAGCCAAACAACATATTAGTGTCCTTGAGTATGAAAATGCCTTCGATGTATTAAGCACGCTTCGCAATACGTACCCTGATAACCCAGTACTGCTAAAGCTAATTAAGCAGTGTTATGTGAAGTTAGAATTGTGGCAACCACTGTATGAACTTCTGCCAGCACTGGATAAAAAACACTTACTTGAACAACCTGAACAGGTACAACTGACTCAACTATCGCAAAGTGGCAAGCTCAAAGATGTCGCAAATCTTGAGGGCACCAATGGGCTGATCAAGTATTGGGACAGCATGCCTCGTAAACAGCGCAAAGATCCAGTACTGATTGAAGCGTTTGTACGTCAACTCATAGAGCGACACGCAGACAGCACCGCTTACACATTAATCAAAGAGACTGTTGCAAAACACCCTGAAGCTGCGCTGTTCCAGCTCATTCCAGAGTTGCAACTTAAGGACCGTCATCCGGTTATTAAAGATCTAGAGAAGTACACGATCAAACATCCAGAACAAGCTGACGCATATAGCGCACTGGGCCAATTGCACCTACATGAAGAAGATTGGAGCGCTGCACAACTTGCGTTTGAAACTGCGCTTAAGTTGCGAAGCGATACGAAAGACTACGCCTACTTGAGTGATGCACTGCATAAGCAGAACTTCACTAACGCAGCCAATGAAGTTGCCCAGAAGGCTTTGGCATTGGTAGACGCAAGCTAAGCTCTATCATTAATAGAAACGTAAAAACACAGCCTTTGCGCTGTGTTTTTTTATGTCGAAGGATTGGTCACTAGGTAGGAATTAGATCTTAGATAGCGAGTCACTCTAGCTAAATGGTTATGACTAAGACGACAACTACATCAGCGAGGTGGCGTAGCTGATGATTATTCGTATTAGACTGGCAAATGATATCGGCATCAGCTGTTGGTATAACTCGTCAGATAAACAAACACTTAGCACAATACAGCATTAGGGATCTATGCCTGTTGGCGTATACAGCACTTGAGTAATGCTAGAGTTCATATTGTTGGCCGCATTTAACTATTGGGCTTATTAATGCTAGCCGTCATTACCGTGCTTTTATGACTGCACTGCTTCTATGTGGGATGATACCAACCAAAACAATTACCTGATCATTCTAGCTTGTTAAAATCACTGATAACGGCGTTGAAAATTTTACAGGTAGAACAACCACCTACGAAAACCTTTGCCTTGTTCTCAGTAATTTTTTTGTCGCAATTTTCTGACCCGTTAATTACTTCTATTGGTATGAGATACATTCACCAATAGATCATTAATTTCCAAGAAATGACTATCCCAATAACACAAAAACCCCAGCATTTCTGCTGGGGTTTTGAATAGTGGCGGAGAGATAGGGATTTGAACCCTAGAACCGCTATTAACGGTTGCCGGTTTTCAAGACCGGTGCTTTCGACCACTCAGCCATCTCTCCACAAATTGTTATTGCAATGAAGTCTTATCTTAACGTGCTTCAGTACAATGATATTAAATCCCGATAATGTCCTACTCTCACATGGGGAAACCCCACACTACCATCGGCGCTATTGCGTTTCACTTCTGAGTTCGGCATGGAATCAGGTGGGTCCACAATGCTATGGTCATCGAGAAAAATCTCTTATTTGTCTTCAGCTTTCTCGAAAAAAGGCTAAAGGCAAAAATTAATAATTCGGAAAGCTGCTTCTCTATAACAGAGAGTAAAAGTTACATCACACATTCAAAGTTCTTATTTGAGTCCATCAAAACCCTTTGGGTGTTGTATGGTTAAGCCTCACGGGCAATTAGTACAGGTTAGCTCAATGCCTCGCAGCACTTACACACCCTGCCTATCAACGTTCTAGTCTCGAACAACCCTTTAGGACACTTAAAGTGCCAGGGAAGACTCATCTCAGGGCTCGCTTCGCGCTTAGATGCTTTCAGCGCTTATCGA
>NZ_JAFEUM010000005.1 GCF_016900875.1 Vibrio ulleungensis | reverse complement strand
GTCCCCTGCTTTCCCCCGTAGGGCGTATGCGGTATTAGCAGTCGTTTCCAACTGTTGTCCCCCTCGACTGGGCAAATTCCTAAGCATTACTCACCCGTCCGCCGCTCGACGCCCAACAAATCACCCGAAGGGTCAATGTTGTCGTTTCCGCTCGACTTGCATGTGTTAGGCCTGCCGCCAGCGTTCAATCTGAGCCATGATCAAACTCTTCAATTTAAAGTTTTTTGTGACTCAATGAATACTGACTTCAAAACTGTCCTTACTCGAAAGTAAGAAGTAATTTTAAAGCTATTATCGTTCCAACAGAACGATAATGAATTGACTGTGCCAAGTCTTTCGACTCGTTTGGTCACTCAGTTCATTGAAATCGTTTTTTGCTTTACTTTTTATAAAAAAGTAAAAACAAGTAGCGATTATCATCAACGAGTGCCCACACAGATTGATAGGTTTATATTGTTAAAGAGCTTGTTTCGAAGTCACCCTCAAAACGGACGGCCATTTTAACCAGTTAAAAGCCCGTGTCAACCACTTTCTTTTAACTTTAAAACGTTGATTTCCATCACCGCTTTGGCCTTGCCAGTTATCCCTGACAACGGAGGCGCATTATAAGTAGAAATCGGGGTAGCGCAACCCTTAAAACAACGATTTTCGGGTTTTTTATTCCAAGCGAATAAAAAACCGTCAAATCGCTATTTAATCGTACAAATACTGCACTTACTGGCTCGCTACAATACGGTTATCACGTACGCTTAGAGTAATCGTTTTGTTTGGCAGCAGCTTACCAGCGAGTAAAGATTTCGCCATTGGGTTCTCTACTAAGGTCTGAATCGCTCTATTTAGAGGGCGTGCACCATAAACAGGGTCAAATCCAGCTTTCGAAATAAACTCCAATGCTTCATCTGTTACTTCTACAATAAAGTCTTTCTCTTTCAATCTGTCTGTCATTCGTCGTAATTGAATAGCAGCGATGGACTGAATATGTTCCGCTCCTAATGGGTGGAACACCACACTTTCATCCACACGGTTTAAAAACTCTGGTCTAAAGTGAGTTTTGACCACGTCCATTACACTACTTTTCATTTGTTGATAGCTTGAATGACCAAACCCTTCTTGAATCCGATCAGAGCCCAAGTTAGACGTCATGATTAATACTGTGTTCTTAAAATCGACAGTACGGCCTTGGCCGTCGGTTAACCGACCATCGTCCAATACCTGAAGCAAAATATTAAATACGTCAGGATGTGCTTTCTCCACTTCATCTAAAAGAATGACTGAGTAAGGACGGCGGCGAACCGCTTCAGTAAGGTATCCACCCTCCTCATAGCCAACATAACCTGGAGGTGCACCGACTAATCTTGCGACAGAGTGCTTCTCCATAAACTCAGACATATCGATACGGACCATTGCGTCACTGCTATCAAACAGGAATGTCGCTAAGGTTTTGCACAGTTCGGTTTTACCGACTCCGGTCGGGCCTAAAAATAGAAACGAACCAATGGGTCTATTAGGGTCTGACAATCCCGCTCGACTTCGTCGAATTGCATTGGAGACCGCTTCAACAGCTTCTCCTTGACCAATGACCCGATCGTGGAGCACTTCTTCCATACGAAGTAGTTTCTCTTTTTCTGCTTCAAGCATTTTAGCCACAGGGATGCCCGTCTGCTTCGACAAGACCTCTGCTATTTCAACGTCAGTCACTTTATTGCGCAGCAAGGTCATCTCTTGCATTTCAGCTTGGGCGGCTAGGTCGAGCTGCTTTTCAAGATCAGGGATCTTGCCATATTGAAGTTCGGACATTCTGTTTAGGTCGCCTGCACGCCTTGCTATTTCCATATCTTGTCGAGCTTGCTCTAAGTCCGCTTTAATATGCTGAGTACCTGAAAGAGCGGCTTTTTCGGCTTTCCATACTTCTTCAAGCTCAGCAAATTGCTTCTCTTTGTCTTCGAGTTCCACATTAAGAAGATCACGACGCTTACGACTGGCATCATCTCCCTCTTTTGCTAGAGCCTGTAATTCAATTTTGAGCTGGATAATGCGGCGCTCTAATTTATCCATTTGCTCAGGTTTGGAATCGATTTGTAGACGAATCGACGAAGCGGCCTCATCGATAAGATCGATGGCTTTGTCGGGAAGCTGTCTATCTGAGACATAACGATGCGACAAACTTGCCGCAGCAACGATTGCAGGATCGGTAATATCAACATGGTGATGCAGTTCGTACCGCTCTTTCAAACCACGTAGTATTGCTACGGTATCTTCTACTGTAGGCTCGTTTACAAGAACTTTTTGGAAACGACGCTCCAAGGCTGGGTCTTTTTCGATGTACTGCCGATATTCATCCAGAGTAGTCGCACCGACGCAATGTAACTCGCCACGTGCCAGCGCCGGCTTCAGCATATTGCCGGCGTCCATAGCACCATCGCCTTTACCCGCGCCGACGATAGTGTGCATTTCATCGATAAAGAGGATCACATTGCCCTCTTCTTTTGCCAGCTCATTAAGCAGTGATTTTAAACGCTCTTCAAACTCGCCTCGATACTTTGCACCCGCCACGAGCGATCCCATATCCAGCGCCAATACACGTTTTCCGCGCAGTCCCTCAGGGACTTCATTATTGATTATTCGCTGAGCAAGCCCTTCGACAATAGCCGTTTTACCGACACCAGGTTCACCAATGATCACTGGATTGTTCTTCGTTCTGCGCTGCAATACTTGGATAGTTCGGCGGATCTCATCATCGCGACCAATAACAGGATCAAGCTTGCCTTGTTCGGCTCGCTCAGTCAGATCAATAGTAAATTTTTCGAGTGCTTGACGCCGCTCTTCGGCGTTAGGATCATCGACTTTCTGGCCGCCCGTCACTTTCTCAATCGCAGCAGTTACTTTTTCTTCGGTAATGCCTAGCTTCTTGAGCAGTTGACCCAGTGGGCCTTTGTCTTGTACTGCCGCGAGTAAAAAAACTTCTGAAGATATGTAACTGTCATTACGCTTTTGCGCAATTTTATCGCAAAGGTTAAACAAGGTTCCCATTTGCGACGACAGTTGAACATCGCCCCCTATACCAGAGACTTTAGGTAATTTGTCCAGCATCTCTGCAATGGAAGATCGAAACTGAACCACATCAACATTAAGCAATGTAAACAGCGGGCGTATCGAACTGCCCTCTTGATTGAGCAGCGATGACATTAAATGAACGGGTTCTATATATTGATGGTCTCGACCTAGCGCGAGCGATTGCGCTTCAGAAATCGCCATCTGAAATTTGCTGGTAAATCTATCTAATCGCATGTCCACTCCTCACACATAACTTGGGTGAAAGCTGTTTCTATTATGTATAGAAAGTGGTCATCAAATTCGCTATTTTCAAGTGCTAATTAGGCATTAATTGAGCAATGACAAATGTGGGGTCAAAAAAGAAATGCGGTGCTTCGTTGTTCAATAAGAGTAGCGAGAACCGTTATGATTCGATCCAGATCATAGAAGCCTGGCGGCCAGTCGTTGTGTGTTGGCGGTATGAGAAAAATCGCACATCATCGTATGTACATAAGCCGCTAATGGTGATTTCAGAAACGCCCGCGTCAACCAACCGAATCGACACTAGCTGCTCTAAATCAGCCATCCATTTGCCTGCATTGCTCGATGGAACAAAACAGCGATCAAACTCTCCATTGCAATCGATAAACTGTTGACGTACCTCTGAGCCCACCTCAAAACGAGGTTGTCGAATCGCAGGACCAACCCACGCAATAATACGACCATCAATTTTTTCAATGGTGTTTTCAAGTATGCCGTTAAGTAAGCCACGCCAACCCGCGTGCGCTGCAGCGACTTGTGTACCATCGGAGTTGCAAAAGAGTACCGGTACACAATCTGCAGTCATTACGCTGCAAACTTGCCCAGGAGCATTCGCCAATGAAGCGTCAGCACTCACGATCTTATTCGGCTCAAGCGGCAAAACGACCACGTGTGTAGAATGAGTCTGATTTAGCCAAGCGGGTGAAGAAGGCAATTGTGCCTTCTTCATTAACCAGTGCCGATTACGCTCGACGGTTTGAAAGTCGTCCCCAACGTGCCGACCAAGGTTTAAGCCATCAAAAGGCGAACTCGAAAAGCCTCCTTCTCGTGTCGTACTAATGGCCTTAACATTTTTAGGTGCGTTCCAGTTTGGGACAATCCAACTCACAATAGACTCACTGTATTTGCTCAGTAGTGAAGATTAGTGCCATTTACTCGAAATGGTACTTGGCTAGTAGTCTTCTTCCGGGTTCTCTTTAGTGTCTACACGCAGAGCTTCCGCGATTTCAATCATATCGTCGGGTACCGGTGCATGAAACTCCATAGACTCACCATGACTTGGATGGTCAAATCGAAGCATTACCGCATGCAATGCTTGACGGTCAAACCCTCTAATTTTAGCGGTAAGTTCCTCGCTTGCCCCTTTAGGAATTCGCGCACGCCCACCGTAAGCGATATCCCCAAGCAATGGATGCTGTAGATACGCCATATGAACACGAATTTGGTGCGTACGACCGGTCTCTAGACGAAGACGAATACGGGTGTGCTCTCTAAAGTGCTCTGCCACACGATAATGTGTTACCGCTGGTTTGCCCATTTCGTTAACTGCCATTAACACACGTTTTTGCGGGTGGCGGCCAATCGGTTTTTCGATCATTCCACCAGCGGTCATTTTGCCAATTGCGATAGCTTCATATTCGCGAGTGATCTTGCGTTTTTGCAGCGCTCTCACCAATCGTGTTTGGGTCGGTACATTTTTCGCGACGACCATTAACCCTGTCGTATCTTTGTCGAGACGATGGACGATACCTGCACGCGGTACTTCTGCAATATCTGGGTAATGGAATAATAAGGCATTTAATACCGTTCCATCCGGTGTACCTGCGCCAGGGTGCACGACTAGGTCACGTGGCTTATTGATCACCAGTAAGTCATCGTCTTCGTAGACGATATCTAATGGAATATCTTGTGCTTCCCAGCGCTCTTCGTCTTCTAGCTCAGCTTGAATAACGATCTCTTCGCCACCCATCACTTTTTGACGAGGCTTAGTGGTTACTTCACCATCTACCTGCACATGTCCAGCCAGCAACCACTCTTTGTGTCGCGAACGAGAATACTCGGTAAACAACTCGGCAATGGCTTGGTCTAAACGCTGACCAAGTTGGCTTGGTTGTACTTGTTTTTTTAACTCTATTGTCTGGGCCATATCGAACTTTTTAAAAAACTGTGGGACTAATGCTTGCTACTGTGAAAAAATAGCGACTTTGTATATTGTATCTGCTCAGCCCCTACTTGTAACGGGCAATAGCAATTTAAATAAGAAATAGGGACAGTATCTATCCCATGAGATATAGACATTTAGCTGCCGCACTCAGTTGCGCATTGATTTTTGGCTGCAGCAGCACGGAAGACGTCGTTCCGGATATTCCACCAGCAGAACTATACGTAGAAGCGCAGAAATCCTTACGTGAGGGTAACTGGGTGACAGCCGTCGATCAGTTAGAAGCTCTCGATTCACGCTACCCATTCGGCCCTTACTCCGAGCAAGTCCAGTTAGACTTGATCTACGCGTACTATAAAAATGACGAGCTTGCTTTAGGTCTTGCGACTATCGAGCGCTTTACTCGTCTAAACCCTACACACTCTAAAAGTGATTGGGTATTATACATGCGCGGATTGTCGCACATGGCACAAGACCGAAACTTTTTACACGATGTGTTTAACATCGATCGTAGCGACAGAGATCCAGAACCAGTTAAAAAAGCCTTTGCTGACTTTAAACGTTTAGTGCAGCGCTACCCTGACAGTGCCTATGCAGAAGATGCGGCACTTCGTATGGTGTCGCTAAAAAACAGGCTGGCCCGCTATGACCTAGCAACCGCAGATTTTTACCTGCGACGAGAAGCGTGGATCGCGGCTATCAATCGTTGCCAAGAAATACAAAAAACCTACCCTAATACCGTTGCAGCAAAGGAATCTCTGGACATTCAGCTTAAGGCATATAAAGAGTTGGGGTTAGAAGACGCCATAGCTAGAACTGAAAAATTGATTGAGATCAACCAGCTATAAATGCTACATTTTGCCCATTGATTCAAGGAATGAATTGATGGGCTTTCACTTTTTTTACAACACTAAGCCCACCCCGACCTACACTTAATGTAGATGTAAGGCATGCGCACTATGCGCAATTAAACATGGATGTTGTATGAAAAAACAGTTATTGCAGCTGGCGTTACTGCTATTTTCAGGGCCGTTATTCGCTTTAGAACTTTCTCCTATTTCCAAATCACATTCGCTTGGCGACTTCGACAAGATAGTCGAATCAGGCAATCTTCGTGTGCTGGTTTCCGCTGATCTCGGTTTTTATTATATCGAGAAAGGTCGTCCCAAAGGCATCATTGCCGAGCAACTGGCACACTTTGAAGCCTATTTGCAAAAGTCTAACCCACTACTAAAGATACAAATTATCCCTATTGAACGCAGCGATTTATTCGGTGCGTTAGACGCTGGTTATGGAGACTTAGCTGTAGCAAATTTAACCATTACGCCTCAACGCCAACAGCAAGTGCAGTTTAGTACTCCTTTCTTAAAAGATGTTTCTGAGCTTTTTATCACCAACGCTGACGAAGAGCCAATTGACGAAATCAGCGATGTCAGTGGACAAGAAGTCTGGGTACGAGCCAGTTCTAGCTACTTCGAAAGCATTCAGCGCATCAACAACGAGCTTTCGAGTATGGGATTGCAACCCATGGAGGTTCGATTTATTGAAGAGACCATTCAAGATTACGAGTTAATGGAAATGGTGAATCAAGACTATATCGACCTCACAGTATTGGACTCTCATAAGGCTGAACTTTGGCTTAAAGTTATGGATAACTTAAAAGCACATGAGGAACTTCCTCTTAGAACCGAGGGAGAGATCGCATGGGCCATGCGACAGGAAAGCCCAAAACTGGAAAGTACCGTCAATGCCTATTTAAAAACCGCTAAGAAAGGTACTTGGTTAGGCAATGTCATCTACGAAAAGTACATTGATAACACCAGTTGGTTAACGCGAGCACTGAATCCAGATCAACTTGAAAAGCTCAATGACCTTTCAACCGTGTTCAAAAAGTACGGTGAGCAATATGACATCGACTGGCTAATGCTGTCTGCGCAAGCGTTCCAAGAGTCTGGGTTAGATAACTCGAAGGTATCTCACCGTGGTGCAGTGGGCATCATGCAAGTATTACCGGCTACTGCATCGGATCCTTACATCAACATTCCCGATATCAAAGACCTTGATAATAATGTGCACGCAGGGACCAAATATATGCGGTTTATCCACGATCGCTACTTCAGTGACGACGATATTTCAGCCAACGACAAGGTTTACTTTAGTTTAGCCGCGTACAACGCAGGCCCAGCCGCAATTAGACGAATGCGTACCTTAGCGACTAAACACGGCTATGATCCTAACAAGTGGTTTCAAAATGTAGAAATCATTACTCGTCGCAATATCGGCAAAGAGCCTGTGACTTATGTCGGGAACATAAATCGCTACTACATTATTTACAAACAGTTAGGATTAATCCGCGATCAGCAGAGCAACGCGAACGCCTTTAACTATCAAAGCGTCGTACTTGAGTCGCTAACGGATGAGTAAACATAGAGAGTGATGGGGTTCACAAAAGGTCGGTGGTGAAAGTTCATTCAATGACTTTATTTAGGTCGAATTAATGCCCTAAAAACGAATGAATTTTTAGCTGCTTACCCTTTCCAATCTACCCTCCCCTCGTAATAATTCAAGCAAAATTCACCGAATTTCGATAACTTTTCATGGTTTGGTCACATTTTCATTAGAGTCGTTAACCCCACCTCAATTTAGTGATCCAGATCACTAAATTGATTCCTCAAATGCGTAATCTGAACTCATCCCACAAGGGAAAGCCACAGAGGAAAAGACAATATGAAAATAAATGTAACCGGCAAAAACCTAGAAATTACCTCTGCAATTCGTTCACATATAGAGACGAAGTTTAAAAAACTAGAAAAGTGGCAAGTCGATATCATTGCCTGCAATACCAGCTTTAGTGAAGAGCCTAATAAGCAGAAAAAATTTGAAGCGAGCATAACGGTACCAAAAGGACAGCTTAACGCTTCAGCGAGCAATCAAGACCTATATGTCGCTATTAATGAAGTTGAGCAAAAATTAGAGCGCCAACTTAACAAGCTGCGACACAAACCAGACGCACGACGTGCAAGCCACGTAGAACAGCCGGCTATGGAGCCCGATGAGGAAGTAGAAGAAGCGTCATAACAGATTCAGCACGGGGAGCATCGCTCCCCGTTTTTTTGCTTGACGAATATCTGCCCCTTGCTTACTGTGTAATGACACAACATATTCATGCAGTTAAGATCATGAAATCAGCCTATTTTGACCGTTTTATTCAGTTTATGATTCACTCTAGTTAGAGGCTGAACTGAAACTTGAACGTTTCAAAATAAGTGAAGCCTCCTCAACTGGGAGGCTTTTTTGTAAGGAAGCCAAGAAATGCCCCAACCATCAATGCCGTTAGATAGAATTCGACTCGAGCTCAACGATCTGGATAAACAGTTACTAAAGCTATTATCAGAGCGACGCACACTCAGTCTAGAGGTTGCTAAGAGCAAAGTAGAAACCTCTAAACCCGTTCGTGATGCTTCGCGAGAACAAGAATTGCTGGTCAAATTGATCAAAATGGGGCAAAACGACTTCGATTTAGACGCTCAATACATTACTAAGCTCTTCCATACCATTATTGAAGACTCAGTGTTGCTACAGCAATCTTACTTGCAGAATTTGGCCAACCCTAAACTGGCAAGAAAGCCGTTGGCTCGCGTTGCCTTCTTAGGCTCCCGTGGCTCCTACTCTCATTTGGCCAGTCGCGAGTATTTTAGCCGTAAAAATACCGAATTGGTTGAGCTAAACTGTGCTGGGTTCAAAGAAGTGCTCAATACCGTTGAATCTGGACACGCAGATTACGGCGTTTTACCCATCGAAAATACCAGTTCTGGGTCTATCAATGAGGTGTACGATTTACTTCAACACACTAATCTCTATCTTGTTGGCGAAGTCACCTTACCTATCGAGCACTGTTTGCTGGCGTCATCAGACGTGCCTCTAGAACAGGTGAAAACCCTCTATTCACACCCTCAACCGCATGCACAATGCAGTGAGTTTATTAGCCACCTGAAAGGGGTGGCATTAGAAACCTGCGCAAGTACCGCTGATGCTATGCGTATCGTCAAAGATCTTGGTCGAGATGACGTCGCCGCAATCGGCAACTCTCAAAGTGGCAAGTTATATGGCCTACAGCCCATTAAAGGTGATATCGCTAACCAGACCGAAAACCATACTCGATTCATCTTGGTTGCCAGAAAAGCCGTCGAAGTGTCGCTGCAAATTCCTGCCAAGACGACTCTGATCATGTCTACCGACCAGACGGCCGGGTCACTGGTCGAGTGTCTGTTGGTGTTCAAACGATTCCAAATCAATATGACCAAACTAGAGTCTCGTCCAATCATGGGTAATCCGTGGGAAGAAATGTTCTACATCGATCTTGAGTGCCACCTGGAGTCGGAACACATGCAAGCAGCCCTGACAGAGCTCACAGCCTTAACTAGGCAAATTAAAGTGTTAGGGTGCTACCCAAGCGAAAACATAAAAGCTACTCAAGTGAAGTTAGAAGGGTAAAGCATGTCTAAAAAAGTAATTGTTACCTCACTGAACCCAGCAAAGATATCTGCAGTTCAATGCGCTTTTGAAGACGCTTTTGAAGGGCAAGAGTTTGAATTCGTTGGTGTCAGTGTGGCAAGCGATGTACCCGATCAGCCGATGAGTAATAATGAAACCAAGCAAGGTGCCCTAAACCGAGTTCGCAACGCTAAAGCTGACCATAGTGCGGATTATTTTGTTGGCGTAGAGGCGGGCATTGAGGGCGATCAAACCTTCGCGTGGATGATCATTGAGTCAGACACAGTCCGAGGTGAATCACGCTCTTCTAGCTTATCACTTCCGCCTGAGGTTATGGCTAAAGTGCAACAAGGCATGGAACTGGGGCATGCGATGGACGCACAATACGACACCGACAACATTAAGCAAAAAGGTGGAGCCATTGGGTTACTCACTCAAATGAGGCTGACCCGAAGCAGCGTATATCACCAAGCGTTAATCTTGGCACTGATCCCCTTTCTTAACCCGCAGGATTTCCCGAGTAACCTATAACTCCCAATGGGCAGGCAAGTTCTTATCCCTTGAAAAACAATCACGACGGACTCTAGCGATTCAAACGGACCATAGCTATTCTAGCAGGCTAGGGCTGTTCAAATAGTCCGTCGAGAAATTGCTGCAATCGAGCCAATTCGGCCTGATCGTGCTTTTGAAGCTCTTTAGACCCGCGAGTAATAGTAGCGATGCCCACTCCAATATCTTGACTCAATTGTCTTTGGGACTGCGATTTAAGTAGCAGCCCATCGAAGATTTTGGCGCGTACCAATAGGGCTTCACGTTCGTCTGCAGTCAAAAGAAACTGCAGCAAATCATTCAATTCACCCTTGTGAGCTGCTTGAGAGAGTCGTTCGACCAGCGCGTGCCACTCATTGCTTTCCATTACTAGTACCTTAATGTTGCTTCAGACGGCGTTAGAAAAGGCCCTGATTCATTCATAAGGTTGCGATAATACGTCTCAAACATCAATACATTTTGAACGTAGCCTCGTGTTTCCTTGAATGGAATTGCCTCTATAAACGAAAACACATCAATATTTTCGTTACTTCTTTCACGCCAACTGCGAACACGATTAGGTCCTGCATTATAAGCCGCGAACGCAAATATGCGGTTATCATCGTATTGATTTAAAAGCCCCTTTAGGTAGTGACTGCCTATTTCAATATTCTTACCTACGTCATACAGCTCTTCTGCCCCTGCGTAGTTGATGTCGTATTTCTTGGCGGTGTATTGCGCGGTGGTCGGCATAATCTGCATCAACCCTCTTGCCCCGACTGGTGAGCGAGCTTGAATATCCATGGCACTTTCTTGACGAGCCAACGCCATTAGAGTTATGGGATCCATCTCATTCTGCTTGGCGTAAAAGTCAAACCACCACTGATGAGCCACAGGGAAGCGTAGCGCGGTGTGCTCCCACATTCGCCCTTCTATCGTCGCGGTTACAGTCAGGTTATGCCAGCGCTTTTGAGAGGCGTAGTAGGCTAAGGTTTGCTTATCTTCGTTGTAGGCTCGGGTTAAAAGCCAGCGCCATTCACTTTTTGCGGCGGCAATTTTGTCCAGCTCTATCAGTTCTTCAATTCGCGTTAGAGTCGACTCGTACCTCTTAACATCGTCAAGATTCACTTCCGTAACGGCGCTATAATACTCAATAGGCACATCCAAATGATACGCAGCCGCCGCACTGTAAAAACTCCGCGCCCCTAACAGCGTTTTTAACCGCTGTTCGCCTCTTTGCGTATGCCCCGTTTCGATTTCAGCTCTAGCCATCCAGTATTGCCAGCGGCGGTCGTCTTGTTTCGATTCAGGCAAACGAGCGATCCAGTAGCTGATGCCTTTCCAGTCTGCTTGTTGAATCGCAAGCCTCACACGGCGCTCTAACCAACTCACATTGTCACTGTGAGACAAGGCAATATCACGCCACTGCGCCAATACTTCATTATCGGTATTGATCAACTGATAAGCGATGTAATCGGCAAGTTGCTGACTGGTTTGGTTGTCAAAGTCTAACTGCTCAAGTGTATCGATGGCGAGTTGAGCGTCACTTCTTGCGATTTTCCTTACGCTCAACGCGGCCACTTTTTGATTAAACTCTGTGGCTGGATAACGCTCAACAAACGAAATAATTTGCTCAGGGTTCTTATCTAAAGTCACCATCCAAGCGGCTAACTTTTTCGCACTGTCTGAGCTTGGCATCTTAGCAAGGTAAGTTAATAAGCTGGTGTTGCGCTTTTCGTAGGCAAGAAGCATACGTTGCAGGATCAAATCGTCACTACGCAGTCCTGCCATGTGCCACTCTTCAAACAACTCATCACAGCGCCCTGAGACGCTATTGCCTGAGAGCCAAAGTGATTCAGCTCCTTTAAATGCGCTCTGCTGCTGCTCGTTTTGAAGTTGCGCATAGTAGTAACTGCATCGATAACTCTCCATACGAGGAAGCTCTTGTTGGAACTCTGCAAATCGCGCCCAATCTTCCTTCTCAACCAACGCATCTAAATAGGCACCGCGAATTCGATTGGAAAACGGAAACTTTCGATAGTCCTTCATAAACTGCTCCACTTCTTGTGGAGTGCGATCGCTTAATTCGGCAAGAAATACCCGATAATCAAGATACGGCGTCAAGGTGTAATGAGCGATATGAGGTCTAAGTTGGAAATACTGATCTATATGGTTATTGTCCAACAGGCGTTGCGATTGTTCGTAGATCTCTCGTTGCTCCTTTATAGGCAGCTCATTTGCGGCAATCGAGGCACTAGTAGTTAGAGAAATGAAGCCTAATCCAAGGAAAATTTTGTACAAGAAGGGCATTGTCAGCGTTACCTAAATCCTATTTATCACACTTACCAACGACGCAATGTAGCGCCAAAAAGTCGTCATTCTGCGGGACGAGAATAGACCAAAATTGCAATTCCCGTACCACTGTCCAGTTAGACCGCCATGAGCTTAGATAATTCAACCTATCACAGTAAATGGATTAACAATATGACAGGAGTTGAGTTAAACTCTACCCTTTATATCCATTTACAAAAAAGGCATTTAAAGGCAATGGCTGAATACGTCTATACCATGTCACGGGTGAGCAAAGTTGTGCCACCGAAAAGACAGATCCTAAAAGATATTTCTCTAAGCTTTTTTCCAGGCGCCAAAATCGGTGTGTTGGGTTTAAACGGTGCTGGTAAATCGACACTTCTGCGCATCATGGCAGGTATCGACACCGACATTGATGGTGAAGCACGACCGCAACCTGGATTGAATGTAGGTTATCTTCCTCAAGAGCCTGTTCTTGACGAGTCCAAAACCGTACGTGAAATCGTCGAGCAAGCGGTATCAGATGTCGCAGTGGCGCTTAAACGTCTTGACGAAGTATATGCTGAGTACGCAGAAGAAGGTGCCGATTTTGATGCATTGGCAAAAGAGCAAGGCGAACTCGAAGCTCTTATTCAAGCAAAAGATGGTCATAACCTAGAAAACGCCCTTGAGCGCGCCGCTGACGCACTTCGTTTGCCAGAGTGGGATCAAAAGATTGAGCACTTGTCCGGTGGTGAGCGTCGTCGTGTCGCTATCTGTCGCCTGTTGCTTGAGAAACCCGACATGTTGCTACTCGATGAGCCAACCAACCACTTGGACGCCGAATCTGTCGCTTGGCTAGAACGCTTCTTGGTCGACTACACAGGAACCGTTGTTGCCATTACCCACGACCGTTATTTCCTCGACAACGCAGCGGGTTGGATTCTTGAGCTAGATCGCGGTGAAGGCATTCCTTGGGAAGGCAACTACACCTCTTGGTTAGAGCAGAAAGACGCACGACTTCAACAAGAAGCGTCATCTGAAAAAGCACGCCAAAAGACCATCGAGAAAGAACTTGAATGGGTTCGCCAAAATCCTAAAGGACGCCAGGCGAAATCTAAAGCTCGTATGGCACGCTTTGAAGAGCTGCAAAATTCAGATCACCAAAAACGCAATGAAACCAACGAGCTGTTTATTCCGCCGGGTGAGCGCTTGGGTGACAAAGTGGTCGAGGTTAACAACCTTACCAAGTCTTTCGATGGACGAGTGCTTATTGACGACCTTTCGTTTAGCATGCCTAAAGGTGCTATCGTCGGTATCATCGGCGCAAACGGTGCGGGTAAATCGACCCTGTTCAAAATGTTAAGTGGAACAGAGCAACCTGATTCAGGCACGATTGAGCTAGGTGACACAGTTAAACTGGCCTCTGTTGATCAGTTCCGTGACTCTATGGATAACAAGAAAACCGTTTTCCAAGAGATCTCTGAAGGCGCTGATATCATCAAGATCAATAACTTTGAAATTCCAGCTCGGGCGTACTGTTCGCGCTTTAACTTTAAAGGCTCCGATCAGCAGAAGATTATCGGTGAGCTTTCTGGTGGTGAGCGAAACCGCGTTCACTTGGCCAAGCTGCTTAAGACTGGTGGTAACGTGTTACTACTCGATGAGCCAACCAACGATCTTGACGTAGAGACACTGCGTGCCCTTGAAGAAGCACTGCTAGAGTTCCCTGGCTGCGCAATGGTCATCTCGCACGACCGTTGGTTCCTTGACAGAATCGCCACACATATCATTGACTACCGTGATGAAGGTGAAGTGAATTTCTATGAAGGAAACTACACCGAGTACATGGATTGGCTGAAAAAGACTTTGGGTCCTGAGGCTGCTGAGCCACATCGCATCAAGTACAAGCGCATGACCAAGTAAAGGTTGTCGAGCCATCACAATTAACGATCAAGGCCGTGTTTACAACACGGCCTTTTGTTATTCTAAAGTGACTTATTTTCGAACAAGGAGTGGCCACTATGGAGCGCCGTCGTTTTAGCCGAATTCCGTTTCAGGCACCTGCTGAAGTCACCATACTCGATAAAAGCTATGACGCTAAGTTACTCGATCTCTCTTTAAAGGGCGTACTGCTGTTTGTTGAAGATAGTGTTGTATTTGAGCCCAATGAGAAGGTAATGATTTCTATCCATTTGCCGCAAAGCTCTGTAGTGGTGTCTCTTGAAGGCAGTATAGTCAAACAAGTCGATCAACAGTGGCATTGCAAAGTCGAGCACATTGAGCTGGACAGCTTATCTCACATCAGGAGACTTATTGAGCTTAACTTGGCAGATGAAGCACTTTTAGAGCGAGAGTTGGAACAATTTATTACCCCTGAACTCTAAACAACAAGGCCGGGCATTAAGCTCGGCCTTGTTGTCTTTTACGCCGCGTTATCCTCGGTGGACCGCATCATTAGCTTGTTTAAGTAGGGTTTGACTCTCTTGCATAAATTGCTTGGAGTAATCACCAAACCAATCACTTACTTGTTCAAAGTGCTCGACAAAATTATGCTTTGCACTCTCCCCTTCAAGAAGATTTACCGCCTCCCCAAATCGCTGATGGAAACGCTTAATCATGGATAAATTTTCAGGGGACGACAAAATGATATCGCCGTATAGATTAGGATCTTGCCCAAATAGACGCCCGACCATCGCCAACTCCAAACGGTAAATAGGCGAGCTTAACTGTAATAACGTTTCGATTTCTGGGTTTTCTTGGCTTAAGTGTGAACCGTAAGCGAACGACGTAAAGTGACGAAGCGCTTGAATCAACGTCATACCTTCGTCGTGTTTCTTCGCGGGCATCGCACACAAAGATGCACCCCAAATCGTAAATTGGTCAAGCAACCATGCGTACTCGTCGGCTTTTCGGCCTTCACAATGAACAATCACTTGTTTTGCAAGGCTTGGTACATCGGGGCCAAACATAGGGTGCAGACCAACCACCGGACCTTGGTGCACATCCAACATGGCTTTTAACGGCTGATCTTTAATGGAGGTTAAATCGCAAAGAATGCAATTGTCTGGCAGTGGTGGCAACGTACGTATCACATCCAGAGTTTTATCAATAGGGACAGTGACTACCACCAATCCCGCATCCTTGACGATCTCTTCTGCGTTTTCCCACTGCTGTCGACCAAGAATGTCGACTTGGTAGCCCGACAACTCAAACATTCGAACAAACAAGCCACCGAGTTGACCTTTACCACCGACAACAACAACCTTTCCAAGGTTAGGTTTAAGACACTTGAATCCAGAGTCTTTTTCACTTGCGTAGGACTCACGCATGGTACGGCGTAAAATGTCTTCTATTAGTTGCGCAGGCACACCTCGCGACTCGGCTTCTGCTCGACGTGAAGCCAACATGGCCGCTTCTCTATCTGGTGCATATATTGGAAGGCCGTGCTCGCTTTTCACTTCACCGACTTCCTCTACTAGAGACAGTCTCTGTGCCAAAAGGTCGATCATTTGCTTATCGACTGCGTCTATCTTATCTCGAAGATCCGCGAGTTGGTGTGCCATGTTGTTTCCTACTACTTAATTCTTTGTTCTAAAAAGGGTATCAAATCACGATGCGCTTTAGTTAGCAATGCTTCTGTGTTATCCCAATTGATGCACGCATCTGTGATGGATACACCATATTGCATCTCTGACAGAGGTTGCTCTGAAGACTGGTTCCCTTCATTGATATGACTCTCTATCATCAAACCTATGATTGAGCGGTTACCTTCGCGAATCTGATGAATGGCATCTTCTGCTACTAAAGGCTGTCTGCGGTAATCTTTACGTGAGTTGGCGTGGCTGCAATCAATCATTAATGCACTGTCTAAGCCAGCGCTGGATAATGACTCTTCACACTCAGCTACCGACACCGAATCGTAGTTCGTTTGTTTGCCACCACGAAGGATCACATGACCATCGGGGTTGCCTTGCGTGGTCAATAGAGCCACTTGCCCTTCGCGATTGATACCCATGAATCTGTGGCTCGATGATGCCGCTTGCATCGCATTAATTGCTGTAGACAAACTGCCGTCAGTACCATTTTTAAACCCAACTGGCATAGACAGACCACTGGCCATTTCACGGTGAGTTTGAGACTCGGTAGTACGTGCGCCAATGGCAGACCATGAAAACGTGTCAGCGAGGTATTGTGGACTGATTGGATCCAGCGCTTCTGTAGCCAATGGTATTTCTAACTCAGCGAGATCAACCAACAGCTGTCGAGCTACATGCAGACCGTGCTCAATATCGAAACTACCGTCAAGGCGTGGATCGTTAATCAACCCTTTCCAGCCTACGGTTGTACGTGGCTTTTCAAAGTAGACACGCATTACAAGGTACAGTTGGTCACCCACCTGCTCTGAGAGTGCTTTTAGTTTAAGTGCGTACTCTTTTGCTGCATCAACATCATGGATTGAACAGGGGCCACACACCACCAACAAGCGATGATCTTTTTTCTTAATGATGTTTGCGATGGTGTCACGTGATTCAGATACAAATGCTCGCGCCTTTTCACTTAGCGGTAGCTTTGCTTTTAGTTCGTTTGGGGTAATGAGCACTTGCTCATCGCTAATATGGACGTTACTCAGTTCACTTTTTTGCATCTCAATCACCGTAAATTTAAGTTTACACCTGTGTAAACAAGACTTCATTACGAGAAACAATACCAGTTTAAATAGGCAATTCAAGGCATTTTATAAAATAAATTGAGTGTAAATTATTATTTACATTTGACAGGTTCCATAAAAGACCCGCGGGGTAACAGTATTTACGAAACCAATTAATTACAATAAACAAAACACTCTCCACTCTATAGCGTTATGGAACTGATATTTAGCCTATTGCAGCAAATGTGCGTCTACCTAATGGTTGCTTATACATTAAGTAAAACGCCCATCATCATTCCACTGCTGAATAACTCTACCCACATCAAGCATAAAGCGACCTGCTATTTATTGTTTTCTGCCTTTTGCATTTTAGGTACTTACTTTGGTTTACAGATTGGCGATGCCATCGCCAACACTCGCGCTATTGGCGCTGTGCTAGGCGGGATATTTGGTGGACCTATTGTTGGATTTTTGGTTGGGCTTACCGGTGGTATCCACCGTTATTTCTTGGGCGGGTTTACTGATGTAGCCTGCGCGGTATCCACCACAGCAGAAGGACTTATTGGTGGATTTGTTCACCTCTATTACGTGCGCAGAGAGCGCGCCGAAGCGCTATTTAATCCAATGGTCGTGTTCGTCATCACACTGGTTGCCGAAGTGGTTCAAATGCTGATTATATTGGCCATTGCGCGCCCCTTTGATCAGGCGCTTTCTTTAGTTCAAGCCATAGCCGCACCTATGATCATTGCTAACTCTGTCGGTGCTGCGGTATTTGTGAGTATTCTTCAGGATCGAAAAATCATCGTCGAAAAGTTTTCTGCCACCTTCTCACGGAAATCGTTAAACATCGCTGAAAAAACGGTGGGTATACTCTCACAAGGATTGACTCCTGAGAGTGCAGGTAAAATTGCGCGAATTGTGTATCAAGAGACTCGTGTTGGATCAGTAGCTATCACCGATACCAATCAAATTCTTGCGTTTGTTGGTATCGGAGAAGATCACCATAAGCCCTCTACCCTCATCTCTTCGCAATATACCCGAGATGCGATCAATAATAATTCAATCATCTATTTAGACGGATCTGAAAAGCCCTATCAATGCTCAATATCGGACACATGTAAGCTTGGCTCTGCACTGGTGATTCCGCTGCGCCGCGGTGAAGAGGTGATCGGTACCATCAAGTTGTATGAGCCCCGCAGAAAACTATTTTCATCCATTCATATGTCTATGGCCGAGGGTATCGCAGAGTTACTATCGACACAGTTACTGTATATGGATTATCAACAAAAGCAGATGCTACTTTCACAATCCGAAATAAAACTGCTCCAAGCCCAGGTAAATCCGCACTTTTTGTTCAACGCTCTCAACACCATCAGTGCGGTGATCCGCAAAGACCCAGACAAAGCGCGAGACTTAATTCAGCACCTATCTACTTTCTTCCGTGGGAATCTAAAGCGTAATGTAGAGACCGTGACACTGGGGCAAGAAATCGAGCACGTAAATGCCTATTTGACGATTGAGCAGGCACGATTCATGGATCGCTTAACCATTGAAATTGATCTACCAGATTCACTGTTAGAATCGGTCATTCCAAGCTTTTCTATTCAGCCCCTAGTCGAGAACTCGATTAAACACGGCATTTCTAAAATGCTGGAAGGCGGGACGGTACGAATCTATGCTCAACCCATAAACGGGCGACACTTCTTGATGGTTGAAGATAACGCGGGTTTGTTTCCTGTAGATCTCGATCCTCAAACCAGTGTTGAGTCACAAGGCCTAGGGCTCAATATCGTCGATAAACGTTTGCAAAACCTATTGGGACCGCAATCTGCACTAAAAATCGATTGTGAGGTAGGCGCAGTAACTCGTGCTCGCTTTATGCTCCCCGTTCAATCATAAGGACTGACAATGCCCCTGTTTACCGCCGTAGTCATTGATGACGAACCCTTAGCACGAGAAGAGCTGATTGATCTTCTACACGAGAGCAACCAAGTAGAGGTTGTCGAACAAGCCAGTAATGCTATTCAAGGCTTAAAAGTGATCCAGTCGGTGAAGCCTGATGTGGTTTTTCTCGACATTGAAATGCCGCAAGTGAGCGGGATCGAAATGCTCGCGATGTTAGATCCCGAAACCATGCCCAAAATTGTGTTTGTCACTGCGTATGATCAATATGCCATTCAAGCCTTTGAAGATAATGCCTTTGATTATCTGCTCAAACCCATCAATCCAGAACGACTGCTAAAGACCTTATGTAAACTGAAAAAGCACCAACCCAAACCCGTAGAAGCGATTGCACCAGCTCAACTCGAACAAATACCCTGCACGGGTAATCATAGAATCATGATCATTGCGACCCAAAACGTGGAATGCGCGTATACAGGGATAACGGGAGTATTAGTCAGAACAGCGGATTCTGAGCTAACAACTCAGTTGTCTCTCAAGGTACTGGAGGACAAAACACCGTTGATCCGCTGTCATCGACAATACCTAATCAATGTTAAACGGATCAAAGAGATCTCTTTGCTAGAGAATGGGTTGGCAGAGATCATGACACAATCAGGATTTACCGTGCCAATTAGTCGTCGTTATTTACGTTCAGTCAAAGAGCATCTCGGCATCATTTAGTTCCTACCTAGGCAGGGCTTTGTGTTGGCGATTACTGCGACTGAGCCCACCCGCGTTGCCACTCCATACGGAATTTTTGAGCATCAGGATGCCCCTCACATACACCTTCGTAATATTGACCTGATAGGCCAATTTGATAGGCAAAATCGGCGTTGCAGTACTCTTTGTTTCCGCGCTCATATCCTTGTTGGTACTGCGACACATCGGCTTCACCAAGTTGACTTAACGCTTTGTAGCTACGAGCTGTGACTCCCTTAGCGCCATCTTGGTAGCCAATTGCCTGCCAATCGCCCTTGTCTGCGAGTTGCTGCTGTGTAGACGCGCATCCTATAAGAGACACTGCGAGCCCAAGTATTAGCCACTGTTGTTTATTCATAAATTATGTCCTTGTGATGTCTTACCATCTTACCTTATTTAATAGTAAGACCATATTGAGAAGCTCGTCACTTTCTCGGCTTTACTCAATTACCGCTTATCCACTGCAATAAAACCGCTTAATTGCATCATCTGCCACTCAGCTTTGCATACAACCAGTGAATCATTGACCACTTCTTTATAAACGGTGCCTATTTAGAATAACTGTAGATTAATCGTAAAGGACTAAAATTATGCTCTGGTTTCTAACTTGTGTGGCGGCTTTAATTGGTGGCTACTTTATCTATGGTGCGTTTATTGAGAAGGTGTTTGGTATCAACGAACATCGAACAACTCCTGCGCACACCAAAAATGACGGTGTGGACTATGTTCCAATGTCGACCAAGAAAGTGTACTTGGTACAGCTACTGAATATTGCCGGTGTAGGCCCTATCTTTGGCCCTATTATGGGTGCTTTATATGGTCCCGCTGCAATGCTTTGGATCGTTATCGGTTGTATTTTTGCCGGTGCCGTCCATGACTACTTCTCTGGAATGTTGTCTATTCGCAATGGTGGTGCATCCGTACCAACAATAACCGGTCGTTATCTTGGCAATGGTGCCAAACACTTTATGAATGTGTTTGCTATTGTTCTGCTGCTTCTTGTTGGCGTGGTGTTTGTTTCTGCCCCTGCTGGCATGATCACCAACCTAATCAACGACAAAACCGATTTCACAATGACAATGTCTGTGATGGTGGCAATTATCTTTGGTTACTACATCATCGCCACAATTGTTCCCGTCGACAAAATCATTGGTCGTTTCTATCCACTGTTTGGCGCTCTACTCATTTTCATGTCAGTCGGTTTGATCACCGCTGTCGGCCTATCTTCTGAGCACACTGTACTAGGTGGATATGAAGTCAGTGATATGTTCACTAACCTCAACCCAAATGACATGCCTATCTGGCCTGCTCTATTTATCACTATCGCCTGTGGCGCAATTTCTGGTTTCCACGCAACTCAATCTCCACTAATGGCTCGTTGCATGCAAAACGAAAAGAATGGCCGTTTTGTATTCTACGGAGCAATGATCGGTGAAGGTGTCATCGCACTTATCTGGTGTGCTCTGGCGTTATCGTTCTTCGGCACAATGGATGAACTTGCAGCAGCAGTCGCGAGCGGTGGCCCTGGTAATGTTGTGTACTCTGCATCATTTGGTTTACTTGGTCTTTTTGGTGGCGTACTTGCATTCTTGGGTGTAGTGATTCTTCCGATTACTTCGGGCGATACTGCATTCCGTTCAAGTCGTCTCATATTGGCTGAATACTTCAACCTAGAACAAAAAACACTTCGCAATCGTCTACTTATGGCTTTGCCTCTGTTCGTTATTGGTGGCATTTTAACTCAAGTTGACTTTGGTATTATCTGGCGCTACTTCGGCTTTGCTAACCAAAGTACTGCTGTAATGATGCTTTGGACCGCTTCTGCTTACCTACTACGCCATAACAAACTGCACTGGATAACTACAGTACCAGCAATGTTTATGACGACGGTGTGTGTCACCTTTATCCTTAACAACAGTACGCTAGGGTTTGGGCTACCAATGAACTTCTCCACCATTGCGGGCATTCTATTTACTCTTGGCGTAACAACACTCGTCATTAAAACCTCAAAAGGAAAAGGGGAAGACGAGTTGCCTGGCGAAAAACAAGACGTGCCAAATACGGCTACTCAAAAAGTTTAACCCGTTCAATCAAACTCACCATACTGACTGTACAGTGTGGTGAGTTTTTTAGTATGTGTCGTTCCCTTTCTATCTTGCCATGTTGCTGTTACCTCAACCTGCTTTAACGGTTCGGCCGCCAAGGCCACCGTACTGACCTCCCAAGACAGCTCTATTCCATCGACCCTCTCAGTTCTATGACCAGTGGTCAGTAACGCAAAATCTAAACTACCTACTGCGGCACTGGGCGAGCTTGAACGTGTGCGAAAGTATTCCAGTTGAGAGTCCATCTGATGCAGTGCGCGCAAGTTTTGTAGAGCGTGCTCTGTGCTTGTAATGAAATGAGCTTGTAGTGAAAATAGGGACAGTAACCCAGCGGTTAACACAGACAAGCCAACCAATACCTCGATCATTGTGGCTCCCTTCTGGTTAGAGGTCATTCCAACTGCCTCTTATCCAACGATTCTCAAGAGTATTAAAACCTTTACGCACCGTGACGCTGCCTGACGTAGAATGAATCACCCAGCCATCGGGTATAGCAAAAAGGTGAATATCACACGCTGTTAACCCGCAGCTGTGCGATACAAATCCGCTGTTGCGCAATTGTCCATATACGCATTCTAATCCCCCTTCAGCAATCCAAAACTCTTCAGTCATCGTCATTTGCATATGACTCTCTTTGAGCAGGCCAAATATGCGATGATGCATTGTCAGAGTGACCATCAATGAAACGCTTAACATAGTGAGCACTAGCAGTAATACAGCCAAACCCCGATGTTTGCCTGTCACTTTCATCACTGCCAATTTCGCTGTTTGATCAACGTAGATTGGCTCAGTTGCTTTGCGGAATTGGCATGGCTTAGCGTCATATCTATCGATAGTAGACTTGTATTACCGCCCGCTAACATCGCCTGCGAAATAGAAAACTCACTGAGCTGAACAGCGTTAATGTCCAGCAACGAGAAAAAGTTCCCACTGCATGGTCCTAAACCTGGCTTTAACAGGTGCGTAAAGACACTCTGAGTGCAGACGTCTAACGTTGGGTCGCTAGCATCCTTCTGATAACGTGTTTTGTACCATTTACCCTCACCGTCAATAACCGAGATAACATCAATCCAATCACTGCCAGATTCAATCACCTTCGATGTACCCGTTAAAGTAAGCGAATGGCCCAATGTTGCATTAAAGCCAGCCCGCCTGACTTCTGTCTTGAGCATATACAGTGTTCGATACAAATCATCGATCAGTTGGACATCTTGCAGTAGTTGGTACGACTGCTGCTGCGTTTTAATAAACAGACGACTACTCGACACAAGTAAACCACTCGCAATTAACGTGGCAAGTAGCAGTTCAATAAGACTCCCGCCACGCTGAGTAGCGGGCGTCATTTGTTTAACAGACTTTGTAGCCATATTTGTCCTCCCCTGTACTGCAGACACGAATTCGCCCGCTGCCATTGTGGTAGATGATTTTTAGCGAACTCGATTGAGTAGGTAACTGAAGCTTAAAATGCCCAGCTTGATTTATTCGGCCATGCCTTGGTGAGTAGCCAACAACGGTATGAGTAGACGTTAACAACGCGTCAGTGCCAGAGACTGTGGCTAACGAATTATGCTCATGAACCGAATAATCCCGCTCAGCGTCATCCAGATGCAAACTCACCCGCCAGTTCATTTCGCTGCTGGCAGAAATCGCTCGATGAACGTAAACGGGCTGTCGCCGCTTCATCGATTCGATTCTAGCTTGGTCCATTAGGTGTTTAATTTGATTAGCGTAGTTTCTCATTTGATGATATTCATGAAGCCGAATAAAACTTGGTGTAGCAAATGCTGCAAGTAGCGTAAGTAGCGATATACCAATGAGAAACTCTAGTAATCCAACCCCTCGAAGCGTCTCGTAATATGTCATGTAACCTCATGCAACTGCTTCCTGACCGTTGCGAAAAGTGTAATGTGATCGCACGTTGTATGGCGGTGAGTCGATTAGAATGGGATGGAGAAAACATGTTTATAAAGAACTCGACAAAAGTTGCATCACTGGGGATGACGCTTATCGAAGTATCCACTGTCATACTGCTGGTTGGAATAATCGCGAGCATTGCATACCCTAGTTACCAGCAGCATTTAATGCGTAGCCATCGCGCAAATGTTCAAACTGATTTGCTGACGCTGCAACTTCAATTAGAAGCGCGTTATGACCGGTCAAATCCAAGTTTTATTAATGGTTATGATTTTCAGATTGTTTCAGAAGGGCAATGTACGGTCTGTAATTCCTCGTCCAACGTAGAGTTTGCGATAACGTCTGCTGCAACTTATACCTTACAAGCCACCTCGCACTTTGGTGACGATGACGTCTGCAATACGATGACCTTGACTCAAGCCCAACACAAAGCACCTACATTGTGTTGGGGGCAATAAAAAACGGAGGCATTTGCCTCCGTTTCGTCCGTTTAAGCAGAAATATTAACTGGTTAAGTCGTCAAAGAACTTCTTAACACCGTTGAAAAAGCCTTCTGATTTTGGCTTATGCTTATTCGCAGCATCGCCACCGCAAGACTCTTCAAACTCTTTAAGCAACTCTTTTTGACGAGCGCTTAGCTTAACAGGCGTTTCAACAACCAGCTTAACGATTAAATCACCAACACCGCCGCCTCGAACGCCTTTAACACCCTTACCTCGCATACGGAACATACGTCCGGTTTGGGTTTCTTCTGGCACTTTTAGGTTTACACGACCATCAAGGGTTGGTACTTCAACTTCTCCGCCCAATGCCGCCATAGCAAAGCTAACTGGCACTTCACAGTACAAGTTGTTGCCTTCACGCTCAAAGATATGGTGTTCACGCACATGGACCTGCACGTACAAGTCACCGGCTGGCGCTCCCATTTCTCCCGCTTCACCCTCGCCAGAAAGTCGAATACGGTCACCGGTATCCACGCCTGCTGGGATCTTAACATTGAGTGTCTTGGTTTTTTGTACGCGACCTTGACCATGACAGCTATTACATGGGTCTTTGATCGTTTTACCTTTACCATTACAGGTAGGACAGGTTTGCTGAACCGCAAAGAAACCTTGGCGCATTTGCACTTGGCCATGGCCATGACAGGTACCACAGGTTTCTGGGGTTGACCCTTTTTTCGCACCAGAGCCTTCACAGGTATCACAATTAACCAGTGTAGGAACTTCAATCTCTTTAGAGACGCCCTTCACGGCTTCTTCTAGCGACAACTCCATGTTGTAACGCAAGTCAGAGCCACGTTGCGCGCGTTGACCACCGCCACCACGGCGACCGCCACCAAAGATGTCACCAAACACATCACCGAAGATGTCGCCAAAATCGCCACCAGCGCCGCCACCATAGCCGCCGCCACCCATACCACCTTGTTCAAAGGCTGCATGACCGTATTGATCGTAGGCTGCTTTTTTCTGTGCGTCGGTTAATATTTCGTACGCTTCTTTTACTTCTTTAAACTGTTCCGCAGCACCTTCATCACCCTGATTGCGGTCAGGGTGAAACTTCATTGCTAGGCGCTTGTATGCTTTCTTAATATCACGCTCAGATGCGTCACGGCTTACGCCCAATACTTCGTAAAAATCACGTTTAGACATGTTATGTGTCACCAAAAAATTACTGCATGCGGCTTAGCCGCGAAATGCCCATGTTGATAGAGATAAAGATCAGCTCTTATTAGTCCAAGAGGTAAAGAACAACTTAGGATGCATGGCTTGCTTAAGTACGTCTTTGGTCTTTCTTTATCACTAGCAACTTATTACAAATATGCGGGCGAGAGATTACTCCAACGCCCGCACTTCAAGAATGTAGAATTACCCTCTAGTTAAAGAGGGACGTTCTTACTTCTTATCTTCGTCTTTTACTTCTTCGAACTCAGCGTCTACAACATCGTCTTGTTGAGGTTGTTCACCAGCGTCTGCGCCGCCTTGAGCTGCTTGAGCTTGCTGCTGAGCAATCTCCATTAGCTTTTGAGCTGCTTGCATCAGTTCTTGAACTTTTGAGTCAATCGCTTCTTTGTCATCACCAGACTTAACAGATTCTAGTGCTGCAATCGCTGATTCGATCTTTTCTTTCTCTTCAGCTGGTAGAGCGTCACCCGCTTCTTCCATTTGCTTGCGAGTGCCGTGGATCATTTGGTCAGCTTGGTTGCGAGTAGTGACAAGTTCTTCGAACTTTTTGTCAGCTTCTTTGTTCGCTTCCGCTTCTTGAACCATTGCTTCGATCTCTTCGTCAGACAAACCGCCAGACGCTTGAATAGTGATCTTCTGCTCTTTACCTGTCGCTTTATCTTTCGCTGACACGTTCAAGATACCATCCGCATCCAGATCGAAAGTTACTTCGATTTGTGGCATGCCACGTGGAGCTGGGTTGATACCTTCTAGGTTAAACTGACCAAGAGACTTGTTGTACGTCGCTTGCTTACGCTCACCTTGAAGAACGTGGATAGTTACAGCGCTTTGGTTGTCTTCTGCAGTCGAGAACACTTGATCCGCTTTAGTAGGGATAGTGGTGTTTTTCTCGATAAGCTTAGTCATTACGCCGCCCATCGTTTCGATACCGAAAGACAGTGGAGTAACGTCAAGTAGAAGAACGTCTTTAACGTCACCTGCAAGAACACCACCTTGAACAGCTGCACCCATTGCAACAGCTTCGTCAGGGTTAACGTCTTTACGTGGCTCTTTGCCAAAGAATTCAGTTACCTTAGCTTGAACCATAGGCATACGAGTCTGGCCACCTACTAGGATAACGTCAGTGATTTCGCTAACAGATAGGTCAGCATCCGCAAGAGCGACTTTAAGCGGCTCAAGAGAACGTTGTACTAGGTCTTCTACTAGAGACTCAAGTTTTGCACGAGTCACTTTAATGTTCATGTGCTTAGGACCGGTTGCGTCAGCGGTAACGTAAGGTAGGTTTACGTCAGTTTGCTGCGCTGAAGAAAGTTCGATTTTCGCTTTCTCTGCCGCTTCTTTAACACGTTGCATCGCAAGAGGATCGTTCTTAAGGTCGATGCCTTGCTCTGCTTTAAATTCGCTAACCAAGTAGTTGATCATGCGGTTATCGAAGTCTTCACCACCAAGGTGAGTGTCACCGTTAGTAGACAATACTTCGAAGGTTTTCTCGCCTTCTACTTCGTCGATTTCGATAATAGAGATATCGAATGTACCACCACCAAGGTCATAAACTGCGATAGTGCGATCGCCACCTTGCTTGTCTAGGCCATATGCTAGAGCTGCAGCTGTTGGTTCGTTGATGATACGCTTAACATCAAGACCTGCGATGCGACCAGCATCTTTGGTTGCTTGACGCTGTGCATCGTTAAAGTAAGCAGGAACTGTTACAACAGCGCCAGTCACTTCTTCACCAAGGAAGTCTTCTGCGGTTTTCTTCATTTTCTTAAGAACTTCAGCAGAAACTTGAGGAGCCGCCATTTTTTGGCCTTGCGCTTCAACCCACGCATCACCATTGTCCGCTTTAACAATGTTAAACGGCATGATTTCGATATCGCGCTGAACTTCTTCGTCTTCAAAACGACGACCGATCAGACGCTTGATAGCGAACAACGTGTTAGTTGGGTTTGTTACTGCTTGACGTTTTGCTGGTTGACCAACAAGCGTCTCACCATCGGTGTAAGCAATAACAGATGCTGTGGTACGCTCACCTTCAGCATTTTCAATTACGCGTGGCGCGTCGCCGTCAAGAACAGCAACACATGAGTTAGTAGTACCTAAGTCAATACCAATGATTTTACCCATCAGTTCATCTCCAAATTCAGTTTTCTTGCTAACCCCAGTAATGGGGGGATGCCACAAACTTTTCAAGTTCGAAGCAAAAGTTCATTTCGTATGCCCCTTAGATAAGGTCGCGAAATTACTTTTCAAGGGTATTGGGCAAAAATATGCAAAAAAAATGGCCAGGCAAGCCTGACCATTTTTAACCTTGTTGGCGCTAAACGTATTCGCGCTCTGTCCCTTTGACTCGCTCAGCCAGTTGTTTGTATTTGTCGGCGATGGTTTCACCAAATACTGGATCGTCTTCTTGAGTCCCCCATTGCGCTTCTAATGCTTGCCAGTCAGAAACGGTAAAGGTATCGGTGATCCTTGGTAGTATTTCTCTTTCTTCGATGTCCAAGTGCGTTTTTTGGTCTCGAATGAAATCTCCCAGCTGCTGGGAAAAAATATCTGTGGGTACAATTGCATCTTGCAAAATCATCTCTACTGTAGTGAGAAACGCGTGGGACTTCTCAGACAGCTGAACATGGTCGTCTTCTAGATTGGTTATGGTTTTATCCATTCCATAGTGGTCTAGGTAGTAGCGATAGATTAGGTCTTCTTTAGGGTGGTGAGTTTTTTCTGTGTGGTTACACAGATAGTCGGCGATTTCATACACCAGCGAATAGTTTATTGTTTCTTCCGCTTTAAGCGCGGTTAGTTTTTTCTTTAATATCGCCAGCAAACGTACCATATATCCGTGCTCTCGACGAATGGCTTCAATCATCATGATCCTATCCTCCAGAATCCCATCTGAAGTATAAGTGTATATCTTTTCGCCACATGGTGCTTTGACACAGGTTAAGTATTCAATACCGATTATCGGTATCGATGACTAAACTTGCCAATTAATTGGTATATGACCGTTTTTAATCAATAACTTATTGGTTTTAGAGAAATGCTGACAGCCAAAAAAACCGCGTCTAGCTGACAGTGGCGAAGGATGCGGTGCAACGAGCAAATGGTGCCTGTCGGCATCGAGTATTGCGGCTTTTTTTTGCGCGTGAGCTCCCCACAACAGAAAAATGACACCCTGCCGATGCTGATTGATCTCACGCAGAACAGCATCTGTGAACTGCTCCCAACCGCATTTGGCATGAGAATGCGCTTTGCCCTCTTCAACCGTCAATACGGTGTTAAGCAACAGCACACCCTGATCGGCCCACTTTTGCAAATAGCCGTGTTCTGGAATAGTGAACCCCGAAATATCTTGATGCAGTTCTTTGTAGATATTTCGCAGTGATGGAGGAATCTTAACACCTGGCTTAACCGAAAAACTCAGACCGTGCGCTTGACCAGCACCGTGATAGGGATCTTGCCCTAGTATCACCACTTTTACTTGCTCAAACGCCACGGCATCAAACGCAGAGAACACCTCTTCTTGAGGTGGAAAAATGTTCTTACCTTGCGCTCTTTGAGCCGCGACAAAACTCTCTACCTCAGAATAATAGGCAAGCTTGCGCTGTGTATCTAAAATGCTAGACCAAGTGGTAGTCATACACCTTCCCTCTGTTTTTCAGTGGCACAAGTGTAGTTTTTTTTGGAGAAGATAAAAACCCTCGCCCACTAAGTAGTCAGACGCAGAGAGTTGAACAAAAATGCTCTGCTAGCAACATTGTTGGGCGAACGCTATCTTGGTCTAGAGAGTCACTTGTTATGACGTCGAAGGCTTTTTCTTTTGGGGTGTTCGGAAATGACCACGAGAGTGTGAGTTACGATTGGGTACGGGATGAGCGTGAACAACAGGCATAGGACTTCCCCTTCTGCAAATAAGTACCGAAATTGAGGCGCATACAACTCTTGATTACGCCTCTTGCCTTTCTAAACCATCCAATTTCCGTGCCAGCCCATCGCTAAAAAACATCTTTTATACTTTGTTCAAATTAAGCCAAAAGATTTGCGTGGTAAGCTCTTAATTGTTGGATTTCATTGTGCCAGATTTCTGGTTCAATTGTCTCTAAAATCAGTGGGATACCATCAAATCTGCGATCTTGAGCAATATATTTGAAACAGTCCCACCCTATATGCCCTTCACCAAGAGAATGATGGCGATCCACTCGCTTTCCTAACTCGACTTTAGAGTCATTAATGTGCATTGCCCTGAGGTAGTGCATACCAACAATCCTATCGAACTCTTCAAACGTTTGGTTAAAAGCATCTTGAGTTCGTAAATCATAGCCCGCCGCGAATGTGTGACATGTATCAATACAGATACCCACTCTAGATTTATCCTCTACTTGCTCAATGATCGACGCTAAATGCTCAAATCGCCATCCTAGGTTGGTTCCTTGGCCTGCGGTATTCTCAATCACAGCAATCACGTTAGGAACCGCTTTATGCGCTAAGTTGATCGACTCAGCAATGGTTGCCAAACACTCTTCTTCACTACACTGTTTCAAATGGCTGCCAGGGTGAAAATTTAGCAGCGTCAACCCAAGTAGCTCACATCGCTCCATCTCATCGATGAATGCAGCGCGTGATTTTTCTAACTTCTCTGGATCTGGAGCGCCAAGGTTGATCAAGTAAGAGTCATGGGGAAGAATTTGCTCAGAGCTAAACCCCAGTTCTTTACATCTTTGCTTAAACAGCGAAATACTCTCGACCTCTAAAGGTTTAGCCTTCCATTGACGCTGGTTTTTGGTAAACAACGCAAACGCATTAGCACCAATCTCCTGTGCTCTTACTGGGGCATTCTCTACGCCTCCAGCGGCGGACACGTGCGCGCCTATGTATTTGACAGATTGAGACTGTGTCATGTTCTTTTCCTAATCTTTATGAAGATAACTCTGATAATTTTGCGACATCAAAGCATATTGTACGCAATGGGTAAAGTAAGAGAAATGTTGCACTTTTTTTAACCATTCATAAAAACCAGTAACTTATCAAATTTTTTTGAATAACCTACACTTTTTTGAAAAATAATCATTGATTGATTTAGCGCAATCTTTTAACCTTAAGAAAAATACGGATTAACAGATTTTATTGACTCAAATCAACACGCACTGTTTTTTAACCGCTACCTGTTGGTTTGAATTAAACAATTCTTAACAGCTAGTTAAACTTCCTATACAGGAAAGGAGTGAACCATGATTCAAGGTATTCAAATTACAAAAGCAGCCAACGATGATCTACTAAACTCAATTTGGCTAATCGATTCAGACAAAAACGAAGCACGCTGTGTTGCAGCTGTCGCTGGTTTTGAAGCTGATCAGGTTGTTCCAGCTGCCGATCTAGGTGAGTACGAAAGCCGTGAAGTGGCTATCGAGAAAGCGCCTAAGATTGAAGGTGGTCAACACCTAAACGTTAACGTTCTAAAACGTGAAACGCTAGAAGACGCTGTAAACAACCCAGAGAAGTACCCACAGCTTACTATTCGTGTATCAGGCTATGCAGTACGCTTTAACTCTCTAACGACAGAGCAGCAAAAAGACGTTATTGCACGTACTTTCACAGAAAGTCTGTAATCGTCACTACCCATTTCAAAACGCTCGGCAACTGCCGGGCGTTTTTTTTTAAGTCCTCCGCTATCGAATACCGCTCTCCTAGTACTATCACTGCACCGCAGAATTTTATACAGTAAGTGTTTGCGAGATCAGTTTGGCTGATTTTGCCTTCTGTACGACCTTAAGAGGTGTAAGTAGTAGGCATGTTCGAAAAAATAAAAAATGCGATAAGCCCGAATCAAAACCCAGATCTAACGCAAGCGCGTGATGTCCAGCGCCAGCACCTTCCTACTCTTTGGCTTTTAGGTAAAACAGGATCAGGAAAATCCTCACTCGTTCATGCCATAACCGGTGAAAGTCATATCGAAATCGGCAATGGATTTGAACCCTGTACGCTTACAGCTTCCAGTTACACGTTTCCAAAGCAGAGTCCATTACTTCGATTTATGGACACAAGAGGTTTGGCTGAGTCCGGGTATGACGCCAGTCAAGATATAGAACAAGCTTTGAGCACCAGTCACGGCATTGTGGTACTTGTAAAAGCGGACGATCCTGAACAAAGTGCGTTACTTGCCGCATTGAAACAGGTGAAAAAGCGGCTAGGGTCGACTCAATTACTCTTGGTTCATACGGCTGTCTTATCCTCATCCAAAGCCGATAGAGAGCGCCAAGTTGCGTTTAACACTCAGCAAATCACACAGCTTTGGGGCACTAACATACACAGCATTGAGGTGGACTTTGCCCCTTTAGATGCACACCCAGAGCAGCAGTACAGTGTCAGCCCTAACAGCACCGAGTGTTATCATTATCCTCAATTGATTGAGCAGCTTGCTGCGCAAATTCCAGTCATTGGCCTCATGGCCAACCATTCTGAACACGCGTCCCTTGAACAGCAAAACTTTAAAGCATTGGAAAATGAGGTACTGTGGTATGCCGGAAGCGCTGCGACCACCGATATCTTTCCCGCCGTTGGGCTGGTTACCGTACCGGCTATACAGGCAAAACTGCTGCACAGCTTAGCCAACCAATATGGTGTAGAGTGGAATAAACGTGCCTTTTCTGAGCTCATTGGCTGTATGGGGGGCAGTTTTGCCGTTCAATACGCCGTTAAGCTGGGGGCAAGACAAGTCCCCAAGTTAATACCTGGATGGGGACAAACCGTTGCAGCCGCCGCTGCTGCTGCAATTAGTTTTGGCACCACATACGCGATAGGTCGAGCCGCCTGCTACTATTTTTACAAGAAGAGCAGTGGTGAAGAGCCCAAACCTGAAGAGTTACAAGCGCTCTATCGGGACGCACTAAAACAAGGCAAAAAGGCATCTGGCTATGAAAAAGATCACTAATCTCTATCGATTTCTGGCCGCAATTTCTGGTGGGCGCATCGGCATTATGCTCATCTCTTTGTTGTTTCCTGTGCTTATAACGATGGGGTACGGGATTGTATTGGCTTTTCAGCATGGATACTTACTGCAACTATCACTGATCACCACCATTAGCACCTTGGTCGTTGCCCTTCCACTATTTTGGATTGCAAAAAAAGAACACAATGAGTCCCCCGCTGACGAAGACGATATTGCGTTTAATCCCGATTGGTCTGAGAACGAGCAACGTATATGGCAGCACGCGCAAAGCACGGTTGAGAAGCAACTTAATCGCGAACTCGCTTGGTCAGAAATGGATACTGCGAGTATCAATGTATTGGAAGCAGTTGCCACCGAGTTCGAAAAGTCGACCCTAGACTTTTCTATCCCTGAAGGGTTAAAACTGTTTGAAGAGATCAGTCGCCGATACCGGTTAACTGTCAATGAACATATCCCTGCCATTGAACTCATGAAAATCTCATACATTCGAGCAGGTTATGACGCCTATGATAAATACGGCGAGCTAGGCAAGAACTTGGTGACTGCCGCAATTTGGGCTAACCATGCGAAGAACCTCTATTTTAATCCCGCAAAAGTCCTTTCTGATCTCGGTAAGCAACAAGCAACGTCCTCGATGACACGCGGACTGGCCGACGAAATGCAATTGAAAGCCAAGAAACTACTTTTAGATGAGGTGGCAGCGGTCGCTATCGATCTCTACAGTGGTCGCTTTAGTCTAGACGATGATGACATAACAGACTCCACCATCGCCAAAGAAGATGAACGATATCAGCCAGCGGAGCCAGAGCCGATCCGCGTTGTGCTGGTTGGCCAAACAAGTAGCGGTAAGTCCTCATTGATCAATGCGATGCAAAAAGAGCTTGTCGCAGAAGTCGACCCGTTGCCCTCAACCGATATGCATGCGGTGTATCAAGCGGTATTGGACGATGTTACCGTCAAAATTGTTGATCAAAAAGGACTCGATGGTGATGCAAAGACGGCAAAACAGAGTCTAAAGCAGGTGACACACGCCGACATCGTGCTGTGGGTGCTAAAGGCGAATCAACCTGCAAGAGCTTTAGATTCGCAATTACTTGAGATGATCAATCACTTCTACTCTCTGCCAGAAAATATCTCGCGCAAGAAGCCACGAATTATTGCCATAGTGAATCAAGTGGATAGGCTATCACCGCAAGCAGAATGGAGCCCTCCATACGATCTTAGCAACCCTACCAGTGCTAAAGCTAAGGTAATTGCAGCTGCCGTTAAGCACAATCATGAGCTACTAAACGCTGATGTCAGCGCGCCATTATGCATTGCACCCGATAGAGTCAATATGGGTGTCCTAGAGCTAAAGCAGCTTTTACAACAGGAGCTACAGCACGCCATACATGTTCAACATAACCGCCAACGAATGGAAGCCATCAAGCGAGGCACTGCGCTAAAAACTCAGTTAAGTCGCGCAGGTAAACTGGGGGGCAAGGCGGTTAAAAAAGGCGCGCCTAAAGTCGCTAAAATGGCGGTGAAGCAAATACTGAAATAAAAAAAGCCCTAGAGCATAAATGCCATAGGGCTAGATAATTCATCGAGGGTGATGTTATTTCTGCGCGGCGTAAAGCACTTCTTTTAACGCGTCAAAATCATTGTCGCGCTCTTCAGAGAGCAGCTCCATTGCAGCGTGTTTTGCAAGTGGTCCTGGCAAATCGATGTCTGTTTCTAGAATATCGTCCACCACTTCCTTAAATTTCGCAGGATGCGCGGTACATAAGAACAGTCCCGTTTCACCTTCTGCTAACTGCTGGTCCAACACTCGGTAAGCGATGGCGCCATGAGGCTCACAAAGATAGCCAAGTTCGTGAAGCTCCTTCACCGACTCTGCACTTTGCGTATCGGTGACCGCACCCTTTCCTAACGTCTCTAATCCCCACTCCTTAACTCGGCACAACTCTTCGATGCGTGGCCAGTTGTTTGGCTGGCTTACATCCATTGCATTGGAGGTTGTCGCAACTGTTGGCTTAGGATCCCACTGACCTGTTTCTAGATAACGAGGCACAGTGTCGTTTGCGTTAGTGGCAGCGATAAAGCGCTTAACCGGTAGGCCTAACGCCTTTGCAAGGAGACCCGCGGTCAGGTTACCAAAGTTGCCACTTGGTACAGAAATCACCAAGTTTTCTCGCTCTGTTTTACTCATTTGCGCAGCGGCTTCAAAGTAGTAGCAAATTTGTGCCATCAAACGGCTAATATTGATTGAGTTCGCTGAGTTTAGGCCAATATCCTGACGCAGTTTTTCGTCATCAAAGGCGTTTTTAACCAGCGCTTGGCAATCATCAAAGTCTCCATTAATGGCGACGGTATGAATGTTTTTACCCAAAGTACAAAATAGGCTTTCTTGCAATGGACTGATCTTTCCTTTTGGATACAAGATCACCACGTTGATATCGTCCATGCCATAAAACGCATGCGCGACTGCCGCGCCAGTGTCACCAGAGGTAGCCGTCAGTATTGTGATTTTTCCACCATCAGATACCGCAGCCAGTGATTGCGCCATAAAGCGCCCACCAAAGTCTTTAAATGCTAACGTTGGACCGTGGAAAAGTTCTAGCGCATACACGCCGTCTTTGACTGCTTTGATTGGTGCTGGAAATTGAAAAGCCGCATTCACTAGCTCTGAAACTTGTTGCTCAGATAACTCATCTCCAATCAGTGCCGACAATATTTTGCTGCTACGAGAAGTAAAATCTTCCGCCAGCAGGCTGTCAATGTCGTCAAAAAATGGCAATTGGCTTGGAAAAAACAGACCTTGATTACGGCCTAGTCCTTGGCGAACCGCTTGTCCAAATGAGACTTGCTCGTCGTTCTCTTTGATGTTGTACAGCTTCATAATTCCTTTCCTGTTACGACAGACCCTTGCTTGTCCAATCGACAAATATGCACGAATCCTTGGTCATTTTGAACATAATTTTCGGCAAGCCAGCTTGCCACTCGTTGAGCGATATCTTCATTATCGCACACGCTAAATAGCGTGGGGCCACTGCCTGAAATTCCGGTTGCCAAAGCGCCGGCTGTCGCAGCAAACTGTCTTGCTCCAGCGAAGTTTGGCAGTAATTTCTCTCTGTATGGTTCGGCAATGACATCTTTAATCATTTTAGCCGCAAGCTTTGGTTCTCCAGCATGGCTTGCGTGAATAAACCCAGCTAAGTGACGACCGTGAGCAATAATATCCTGGCGACGATATTGTGCAGGAAGAATCTCTCTTGCTGCAGCCGTAGATACCGTAATACCCGGGTACGCCATAACCCAATACCATTGGTCAAAACTCGGAACAGACTGCGAAATAATTCCCAGCTCTTCAATCATTAATTGCAGTCCACCAAGATAACAAGGCGCAACGTTATCGTAATGCACTCCACCAGAGATCTGGCCTTCCATCTCGCCCATTAACGCGAGCAGTTCCGTTTCATCAAGCGGCTTATCATGATACTGATTAAGCGCGTCGAGTGCGGCAACAATGGAACATGCACTAGATCCTAATCCTGAGCCAATAGGCATGTTCTTTTCAAGTGTCATCTTGAGAGGCAATAACGGCACACGCTTACGACTTAATTCACGGCCAAATACTTGCCAGCAATCGTAGACAATGTTTTCTTTAGGATCTTCTGGCAACTTATCGACAAAATGCCCCACTGCCGCGAGCTCAAATTCCTGCTCAGAACTTTCTACCATAACTCGGTCACCTAACAAGGTACCATCGATAGGAGACACTGCAGCACCTAACACATCAAAGCCGACACTCACATTTCCGATAGACGCTGGTGCGTAAACGACAACGCTTTGTTTTACAGCCATATTACACTCCTAGCTTCCATCCAAGGGTACGCATTACATCAGAAAATACACCTGCAGCGGTAACTTCAGTGCCTGCACCATAACCGCGCAGGACCAGTGGAATAGGTTGGTAGTAGCGGCTGTAAAACGCCAACGCATTCTCACCGTCTTTTACTTTATACATTGGATCGTTACCGTCGACAGCAGCGATTTTCACGCGACACTTTCCATCTGCAATTTCACCGACATAGCGCAACACCTTACCTTCTTCTCGAGCCTGATTAAGGAGCTCTGAGAAATAGGCATCGGCTTCTGGCAAACGAGCCATAAACTCGTCGATGCTACCAGAGTCATCAAAACCTGGTGGCAGTGCCTGATCAACAATGACATCTTCTAGCTCAATAGACATGCCTGCCTCACGAGCCAAGATAAGCAGTTTACGAGCAACATCCATTCCAGAAAGATCGTCTCGTGGGTCGGGCTCAGTGAAGCCGTTACTTTTCGCTACATTGGTTGCTTCACTTAAGGTCATCCCTTCGTCTAGCTTGCCAAAGATAAAAGAGAGCGAGCCAGAGAGAATCCCATTAAAGCGTTCAAGTTCATCACCCGCAGAGATTAAGTTCTGTAGGTTCTCAATAACCGGTAAGCCTGCGCCTACTGTTGTCTCATAAAGCAGTTTGCGTCGAGAAGAACGGGCCACATCACGCAGTTGATGGTAGTACGCCATGCTAGCAGTATTTGCCTTTTTATTCGGCGTCACCACGTGGAAACCCGCAGAGAGGAAATCGGCATACTGAGCCGCAATATCTTCGCTTGAAGTACAGTCCACCAGTACAGGGTTAATAATGTGATTACGTTGCACGATTGAGCTCAATTGAGCGACTGAGAACTTTTCGCTCACGTTGGACATGCGATCGCGCCACTGCTCGAGTGGCAGTCCTGCTGGGTCAGCTAATAACCCTTTAGAGTTTGCTAAACCACATACTCTGATCACTATGCCTTTGTCTTTTAGTTTCGCTTGCTGACGCTCGATCTGATCAACCAGTTCACCACCAACACCACCAACGCCAACAACAAACACGTCTAAAAAGTGCTTAGAGTTGAACAAGTTTTCATGACAGGCTTTGATCGCCTCTGAAATTTTGTCTTCAGGGATCACCGCAGAGATAGCTCGCTCTGATGAACCTTGAGCAATAGCGACTACGTTTACGTTCACTTCAGCTAAAGAAGCGAAGAATTGCGATGCCACACCCTTTGAGGTGCGCATGCCGTCGCCAACCAATGTCACAATGGCCACATTGCTAATAAATTCTACCGGCTCTAAAAGCGAGTCTTTTAGCTCGAGCTCAAAAGAGTCTTCTAAGGCGCGTTTTGCTTTTACTTTGTCGGCTTCTTCTATACAGAAGCTAATGGAGTACTCTGACGAAGATTGTGTGATCAACACAATCGAAACGCCTGCTGCTGACATTGCACCGAAGACGCGACTCGCCATGCCCACCATGCCTTTCATACCTGGGCCAGAGACATTAACCATTGTTAGATCACTTAATGTGGTGATCCCTTTAATCGGTAAGTTATCTTCGCCGGTGTCTTGTCCAATCAGAGTACCTGCACCTTGAGGATTAAAGCTATTCTTGATTAAGCAAGGAATGTGGAATTGAGCGATTGGTGCAATGGTTTTAGGGTGTAGTACAGAAGCGCCGAAGTAAGAAAGCTCCATCGCTTCTTGATAGCTCAAACATTTGAGTAGACGAGCATCTTCGACCAGTCTTGGGTCGCAGTTATACACCCCATCGACATCGGTCCAAATCTCACAACACTCTGCACGAAGACAAGCGGCCAATACTGCCGCTGAGTAATCCGAGCCGTTGCGGCCTAGAGTAACCAGTTCACCTTGTTCATTACCGGCTGTAAATCCAGGCATGATGTGTACAACACCACTTTCTAGTGGTTGAGTGGCAAAGTTGATGGTCGACTTCTCAACATCCACAGACGCTTCAAGATGATCACCTGATGCTATCAGATATTTTACTGGGTCGATTAAGCTTGCAGGTTGGCCTTTTGCTTCCAGCACCGCTTTCATTAACTGAATTGAAATTCGCTCACCTTTACTAATTATGCGAGCGTAAACGTTGTTTGGGCACATACCCAATAAGCGAATACCTTCAACAAATTGAGTAAGGTGACTCAGTGACTCTTCCACCTGCTCAAGATAAGCAGCAGAAGATAGTGTAGGGAGTTCAGCTTGAACTTGTTCCAGTAGCTGCGAGAAGCTTTGGCGTAGTTCGTCTATTTGAGGTGTTGGATTGAGCCCATTTAATGCAGTTTCTACAACAGCGACTAATTTATTGGTGGTTTTCCCTGGAGCAGACAATACAACCGCAATGTCTTCTTGCTGCGCGTTGTTCGCAATTATGTTCGCAGCCCTTAAGAATCGGTCTACATCGGCTAACGACGAGCCCCCAAACTTTAATACTCTCATTCCTTTCTCCCTGTTCAAATTTCAAAAAAAAGGCCTGTATCTTGTTGGATACAGGCCTTTTTATAAATTTCGCTTAGCAGCCTGCCCCAACATCCTCTGTGTCGGTAATAATCATGGTGGTAATTAGGCGGCTGTTTAAAATCATTGCGTTGTGTTTCAATTATATTTTGCTTTCCTCTATGAATACCTATTTTGGATACTTGAGTCAAACAATAATTGAATTTTCTTTCATTTAGACTATTAGAACGAGGCTGGTACAACCAACTAAAACTTGATGGGTACTCTAAGTGCTGCAAATAATGTTGCGCCTAATGCCAGCAGATGCAGTAAAACTGTGATCCATTGTAAAAAGGTTTGATTGTGATGTAGAAATATTGTGCACTTGAGGCCATACTTATCCTCTATTCACTAGCAGCAGGGAGCGCATCTTGAAACACATTCTGTCGATTATCGCTTGTGCTGTTGCTTTCCCCGTATTTGCATCCCCCACTCTACCGAGCATGGAAGAGTCTGAATCCAAGCACAAAGTATTCATGAACTCTAAAAGCCAAACTAACGATGGCTTTGACGTGTGGCAGATAGACAGTGGTTATGCCTACAACTTGTTTGACTCGTTTGATCTCTACGTAGGTACTCGTATAAAGAATACCGATTCAGAGGGTGATCGCGGATTTTTAAGTGGTGTCAGTTACCAGTTCAACAATAAGATTTCGGTCAACAGTACACTGTACACAGGCGATACCGCCGTGATCGAAGAGCCTTCTTTTAATGCTGAAGTTTCAGGTAACTTCGAAATGCGTAATGGTTTAAACCTGCATGCCACTCTCGATTATGACGAGTGGCAACAGGGTATTACGGTAGGACTAGGCTACAACTTCTAACGGTTCACTGCTCACCAGAACCCCATTCCAATCCGCGTAGATGTAATCTCCTGGGTGCACCGAAAATCGATTAATCATCAAACTGACATTGATCTCACCAATGTCACGTTTTTCGGTTTTAAATGGACAGGCTCCTATTGCTTTGATACCCAATGGCATTTCAGACAACTCGCCCACATCACGAACCGCACCATTAATAATGATGCCTTCCCAACCATTGTCTATGGCTGTTTGAGCAACTTGATCGCCTAATAAAGCGCGTTGAGTGGACCCGTTACCATCGACCACTAACACTTTACCCTTGCCTGGTTCTGCGACGACTTCACGAACTTTGGAATTGTCTTGAAAGCATCGAACCGTAACAATTTCACCAAAAAACGCTGATTTTCCACCAAAGTTTTGTAATGGGATATCCCAGAGTAAGACGTGTCCTTCGTACTTATCACACAGATCCGGTAAAATATCTTGCATAAATCCTCCATTCAATTATTCGTGCTCCATGCACGTGAGTGCACATGACTATGCACTAATGTTGATACACTATTCTACAAACTCGTTGAATATCCAAGAAAATCATCAATTACTTGAATAATTTTTTAAAATTTGAATGCATTCACCAACCTAATTAATCATGCGCAGTTGTTACAAAGTCTCTATTGATTTAAATCAACAAAGTGAAAAAAATTAACAACTCTTGATTGTTAAACTGCTGTTACATAGGTAAAATCTGCCATCAAGTTAGTCAAAAATGAAAGATAATGACGGTTTCGTAATTATCTTAAACAGTACCACGGATGGGAATGGCGTGATCTGAAACAAAACAGCAAGCGAAAAGTTTGCTATATTGTTAAAAATAGATTGCCCGCGTGTTGATTTTTTGCCTAAAATTTAACTCGTTAGACAAATTCCTTTAGAATACTAGGTGCCAGTAATGCATACCCCAAAAATCCTGATTGTAGAAGATGAACAAGTTACACGTAATACGTTAAAGAGCATTTTCGAAGCTGAAGGCTACACCGTATTTGAAGCCAGCGATGGTGATCAAATGCATCAGCTATTATCAGAAAACTCAGTAAACCTTGTTATCATGGATATCAACTTGCCAGGGAAAAATGGCCTTCTATTAGCACGTGAACTGCGCGAGCAAGCAAACGTTGCATTAATGTTCCTCACTGGCCGTGACAACGAAGTCGATAAAATTCTGGGTCTAGAAATTGGTGCAGATGACTACATCACTAAACCTTTCAATCCGCGTGAACTGACTATCCGTGCACGTAACCTTTTAAACCGTTCAATGTCTAGCAAAGGCGATGACGAAGAAGCACGTAACGTCGAAAAGTATGTGTTTAATGGTTGGGTTCTGGACATCAATAGCCGTTCTTTGGTTAATCCACAAGGTGAGAGCTACAAGTTGCCACGTTCTGAGTTCCGTGCGCTGCTCCACTTCTGTGAAAACCCAGGGAAAATCCAAACTCGCGCTGACCTACTAAAGAAAATGACAGGCCGCGAACTTAAACCTCACGACCGTACTGTTGACGTGACTATTCGTCGCATTCGTAAACATTTCGAGTCGGTTGCAGGCACGCCAGAAATTATCGCCACGATCCATGGCGAAGGCTACCGCTTCTGTGGTGAGTTTGAAGAGCAATAATTAATTGCCCACATAAAAAAAGAGCCTAACGGCTCTTTTTTTATGTCTACTTAATACACACGCTTAATACACTTTGTCGACTTTAACACCGCGTTCAACGAGCCATTGCTCATTACTCAGTTGAACAGCAACATCCATTAAATCTACATCCAACGCATCGACAGCGGCATTTACCCGAACCTTCCAAATTGAAGGACTGATTGCTTCCAGCTCAAATTCATCTATTTGCCAAGTTTCGTTATCGAAAGCGAACAATAGGCTTTCGATCTCAACACCAGCTGGGATTTCATCAATAGAACTCAACACAAGCGACCCTTTTAATTTAGGGGACTCTTCATCGCCGATTCGAGGCATCAAATCAAACCACAATGCCGACTCAAGCTTGACCATAGCACTTTGCCCATCTTGTTCAACCAACTGTTCAGCACTTTGATTCCAGCTTGGGAGCACCGGTTCAGACATTTTTTCTTCTTGTGGTGGAGCCATGCAGCCCGACAACAGCGCAGCACCACTGAGTGCTAACACACTTATCTTTTTCATTTTTCTTAATCCTCTTATCAGGCGATCCCACAAGTTTACGCTTGTTCTATCCACTGTTTTAAGATCTCAACGTCACTTTGGTAACTATTTCGAATCTCATCCACCCACTCATCGATATTCTCCCACCAAGCGGGCAGCTCTGGTGATTGCGCTTTTTGAGCAACGCTCTGGATGCGCTTCAATCCAACGGATCCTGCCGCCCCTTTGATTTTATGAGCTTCAGAAACAATAGCATCTTTATCTTTAGCGATTAGATTAGTTTGGAGAATCGACGCATAATCGGGCATAAGTTTTTCAAACACCGACACCCCTTCGAGCACCTGTGCTTTACCTACGATTTCGATGTACGAACTGAGCATTTCAATATCCACGACCGTCGCAAAGTGATCGTGTGAAGCTTCTTCGTCGAGACTAGGTTGAGACAATAACGTTCCCACTTCACCACTATCGACTTTGGCAAGGACCTTTTTCAAGGCTTTGGCAGAAAGTGGCTTACTAAGAGCTTCATCCATACCATTGTCGAAATACTCTTTTTTGTCCTTGAGCACGTTCGCGGTTAGCGCAACCAGTGGGGGTAAATGGGCGTGTCGTTTGCGAAGCTGCTGAGCCACATCAAAGCCACTCATGTCGGGTAATTGAATATCGAGTAACACTAGGTCAAATGACCCCTCTTCAAACTTACTCAACGCCTCTTCACCGGTCATCGCCACGGTGACTTGATGGCCTAAGCCTTCAAGCAGTGAACGAGCAACCGTCACGTTGAGTTCGATATCTTCGACCATGAAAACATTGAGCGCATCAACTTGTTCGTCGATCACTTCTAGCGAGGTTTCGTTGGAAACCGGAACCGCAATTGAAACGGTAAATGTACTTCCAAAGCCGAGCTCACTACTGACTTGGATGTCACCCCCCATCATGTTGACCAACTCTCTCGACACCGATAAGCCTATTCCTGTCCCCATGGCATGCAAATTGTCTTTACCAGATTTGACCTGATAATACATCGCGAAGATTTTGTCGACTTCCGCGTCTGGGATCCCTATACCGGTATCTTCCACTTCAAACTGGATGTAGGCCAAATGGCCACTTACGTCGGCGCTGACACTCATTACCACGCCACCTTCTTTGGTAAATTTCATGGCATTGCTGATTAAATTCCACAATACCTGCCGTAAGCGCGTCGCATCGACTTCGATGACGTCAGGCAGATCGGTCAGCCTTTCGAGATCAAACCGTAAGCCTTTTTGCTCTCCCATCAACCCAGCAATGCTCTCCATCTCTGCAACGAACTCTTTAAATTGGAGCGGCTTCGGAAGTAACTCGAGTTTGTTGCGATCAAACTTATCCATATCAATAATATCGTTAAAGATATTACCCAAGGTGATGGCGCTGACATTGATGGTCTGCATGTAATGACGTTGCTGCTTATCCAGTTTGCTTTCAAGCATCATTCGACTTAGACCAACAATACCATTCAACGGTGTTTTCAGTTCATGGCTAATAGTTGAAATAAAAGTGGTTTTATCGCGACTGGCTTTTTCGAGCGTATCTTCGTGCTCTTTACGCTCGGTAATATCGCGGCCAAAGCCGACCAGCCCCAAGTGTTGACCGGTTTTGTCGTAAAATGGCACTTTGCGCAGTTCAAAGTACGCTTTACGTCCGTCGGGGTACTCTAGCCACTGCTCATACGTTAGCGCCTGATTGTTGCTAAAGACTTTGTCGTCCGTCTCCACAATTTGTTGGGCAACTTCTTTGCTGTATACGTCCCACGGAGTAAGCCCGACTAACTCTTTCTCTTTACGACCCGTCAGCTCCTCCATCGCTTTGTTGCAACCAGAAAAGACACCTTGTGCGTTGCGATAGTAAGTTAAGTCAGGAGAAGCATCGATGAAGGACCGTAAAAGAGCGGTACGCTCCGCCAGTTCAATTTGGGTCTTTTCTCGCTCAAACACTTCCCGCTTTAGATCATCCATAACCTCAAGGCGAGCCGCTTCCGATTTTTCGCGTTCGGTAATTTGTTTATTCAGCTCTTCCACTTTTTGATGCAGTTGATCATTTAGCTCACGATCTCTATCTCGCATGTCGCTAAGTTTCGCCACCAATTTAGTCAACCTTTGACGTGACTCTTCAAGTTGATCAACCACCACGGTCAGAAAGTAAACCGCCCAAGGTGTTACAAGCAGTCCAAAGAACACTGAGCGAATAATATCGACGTTAGATACACTGCTGTTGAGAACGATGGTTATCCCAACTTGAATCACCACCGCGAGTGCGACAAGGGCTAGAGCCAGAAGAATAGAAAATTTGATAATGCCTAGTTTGACCAACAGGTCGACATAATATTGAGCGAGATTTTTTATAGGTTTCATCGAGCAATCCATTGAAATCGAACTGGATCAGTGTACCTAAACTGGAAAATAAATGCGGTGTTTAGATCGCTAAATTAAAAGCAATTTAAAGAGGTATTGTGCCATTGACCACCAAACGGCGGTCAAATATTGGCGGTCAGAGTTCTTTGCAAGCCAACTTAATATATTATGCGTTGGCTAATATAGGCTGTTCGTAGATAAATGGAGCGCCGATGTCGCTGCCTTGAGCGCCATATTGATCTAGGTTTCGTCCAATATCTGTCATAGCTAACCAACGGTTCTCACACCAATCAGGGGCCAAAAGTACTGGTTTTTTAGCTGAAGATACAACGCGATGAAATACAACGTCAGGCGGCGTTTTTCGAATAAGCTCACTGCACGCTTCCACATACTCCTGCATGCTAATCACATCCAGCTTTCCTGCTTTCCACGCTTTACCCATGGTACTGCCGTCGACAATATGCAAGCTGTGGATTTTCATGCCATCAGTGCCCACTTCAAGCACTTTGTCTAACGTATCGTGATAGTCAGCGCGTGTCTCTTTAGGCAGCCCGAGGATTAAATGGGTACACACTTTTATCCCCAAAGCGCGCGCGCGGCGCGTTATCTCTGCATAGCATTCAAAGTCGTGCCCACGGTTAATACGCTTTAAAGTGTCATTGTTGGCGGTTTGCAAACCCAACTCAAGCCAAATTTCGTAGCCTTGCTCAACATAACCAGATAACAACTCTAATACCGCGTCTGGCACACAATCGGGTCTAGTACCGACGCATAAGCCCACCATATCCGCAGCCTTTAAGGCCTCTTCATACATGTTTTTAAGCACTTGCACTTCAGCGTAAGTATTGGTGTAGGCTTGAAAGTACGCCAAGTACTTTTTGGCACGTTTAACTTCTCCGGCCCGATCGTGCAGTTGATCGTGAATGGATTTGATTTGAGTGGCTTCATCAGCAAAAGAGGCAACATTACAAAAAGTGCACCCACCACGTCCTATCGTGCCGTCTCGATTAGGGCAACTAAAGCCACCGTGGAGTGACAACTTATGAACTTTTTGACCATAGCGACGCTGGAGATCCTGGCCTATGGTATTGACTAATTGATGGAGCTGCATGGTACGACCTAAGTTAGATTAGAGTGACAATTCTAATTAGTGAAACTTAATTACATCCCTGCAATTTATTTTCGGCTAATTCTAGCAAAATTAAGCCTATGTGGCCTGCACTATTTTGTGTCATCAAATCATCGATATGCACCATTATGTAGTAAAAGTGCGTTTCATTAACGTTTGATTCACATTTTTACGCATAGTTGTTCATTTCCATGTGCAATAAAAGTGCAATTTTGAATGGAATTCACGGAAACAAAAATGTAGGATAGTTTCACATATCGTCTAAAAGGACACCATATTCGGGTTCGCTTAGAGGATATACTTCGGCGAAAGCACACTCCCACCAATAGGATTCACTAACTTTTGTGATTTCCTCGTGTGCCAAACCAAGGGAATGTTTTTCTCACGATATTTTCAGTGAGTGACAGAAAGGACTCACATCAGCCAAAGAGCTGATTGAATATACGATTATAAGGATTGGCTCCGTTTGCTCCGTTCACACTCAATGCAAACGATTGCCCTCAAATTGGAAGGATGGTTCTATGTCTAATGAACTGGTAGAACACAAGCAAGCGGCTCAGGGTCTTTACACCCCAGAGCTTGAGCATGATGCTTGTGGTATCGGCTTTGTTGCCCACCTCAAAAACCGCAAATCGCATGCGGTCGTAACTCAAGCACTCGATATGCTTGCGCGTATGGAACACCGTGGCGGTCAAGGATGTGATCCTTGTTCTGGTGACGGTGCTGGTATCTTGCTGCAAAAGCCTCATGAGTTTTTGCTTGAAGAGACCGTAAAACTTGGCATCAAGCTGCCATCATTCGACAAATACGGTGTAGGCGTTGTTCTATTCCCGAAAGACGAATATAAACGCGCACAGTGTCGCGACATTTTGGAGCGTAACGCACAGCGCCTTGAGTTAGACGTCATTGGCTATCGCGTATTACCTACCGATAACTCGATGATTGGTGCTGATCCACTGAGCACTGAACCTCAATTTGAGCATGTTTTCATCAGCGGCGGTCCTGGCGTTTCTCCAGAAGAGCTAGAGCGTAAGCTGTATGTATTGCGTAACTACACAGTACGCGTCTGTTTAGAAAGCATCTCCAACATCGGCGACGATTTTTACATTAACTCAATGTCATACAAGACATTGGTGTATAAAGGCCAGCTCACCACAGAGCAAGTGCCACAGTATTTCTTGGATTTACAAAATCCTACCATGGTGACCGCGCTTGCTCTTGTGCACTCTCGCTTCTCCACCAACACATTCCCGCGCTGGCGCTTAGCACAGCCTTTCCGTTACATTGCCCACAACGGCGAAATCAACACCGTACGTGGCAATCTAAACTGGATGAAAGCGCGTGAAGCGATCATTGAGTCGGATCTGTTTACTCAAGCCGAAATCGACATGCTTTTGCCGATTTGCCAGGAAGGCAGCTCAGATTCTTCAAACTTTGACATGGCCCTTGAGCTACTCGTCCTATCGGGTCGTAGCCTACCCCATGCCCTGATGATGATGATTCCGGAAGCGTGGCAAGAAAACAAAAACATGGACCCAACGCGCCGTGCGTTCTATCAGTACCACGCTAACGTTATGGAACCATGGGATGGCCCAGCCTCTGTCTGCTTTACCGATGGCGTTCAAGTGGGTGCAACACTAGACCGTAACGGCCTACGTCCGTCACGCTACACCGTGACCAAAGATGATTACCTAGTCATGGCGTCTGAGTCAGGTGTTGTTGATATTAAGCCAGAGAATGTTGAATTCCGTGGTCGCTTGCAGCCTGGACGCATCTTTGTTGCTGACCTTGAGCAAGGCCGCATCATTTCTGATGAAGAAGTGAAAGACGGCATCGCCAATTCTCAGCCGTATGAAAAGTGGGTAAAAGAGAACCTGCTTAACATTAATAAACTGCCAAGTGCCAGCAACCAATTTAGCCAACCAACGCCTGAGCGTCTGCTGCATCGTCAGCAAGCCTTCGGTGTGAGCTCTGAAGAGATCAATGAGATTTTGGTTCCAATGGCGAACGACGCCAAAGAGCCGCTATCAGCGATGGGCGCGGATTGGCCATTGGCTATTTTGTCGCACCAATCACAGCATCTCTCTAACTACTTTAAACAGTTGTTTGCTCAGGTTACTAACCCACCGATCGATCCGATTCGTGAACGTATGGTTATGTCCCTAAATACCTATCTAGGTAAGGACCAAAACCTGCTCACTGAAACCCCAGAGCATTGTCAAAAAGTAGAGCTAGAGTCGCCAGTACTGGCTAACTCAGAGCTTGAAAAACTGCGTGCGATCGATAACGAGCACTTGCAGGCAAAAACCTTAGACATTGTTTTCCAGGCCAATGAAGACACTGGCCGTCTAGAGCGCGCTCTAAAACGTATTTGCCAATACGCTGAAGATGCAGTGGTCGATGGCTACTCAATTATCTTGCTGACTGACCGAGCGGTAAACTCTAACCACGCGGCTATTCCAGCAATGCTTGCCGTAGGCGCAGTGCACCACCACCTCATCCGTAAAGGTTTACGTGCCAAGTGTGACATCGTTGTAGAGACAGGTGACGCGCGTGAAACCCACCATTTCGCAACCTTAATCGGTTACGGTGCTAACGCAGTTAACCCTTATCTTGTGATCGAAACCATTATCGATCTGCAAACTAAGAAGAAACTTGACCCAGAAGCCGATCCTCGTGTGTTGTTCGACAACTACCGTAAAGCGGTTAACGGCGGTCTGCTTAAGATTTTCTCTAAGATGGGTATTTCAACCTTGCAGTCATACCACGGTGCACAAATTTTTGAAGCACTGGGTATCAGCAAGCCAGTTGTTGATAAATACTTTACCGGTACGGTTTCTCGTATTCAGGGTTTGACCATCGATGACATCGCTAAAGAAGTATTAGTGCGTCACCGTGTGGGTTACCCAACACGCGAAATCCCAGTCAATGTATTGGATGTTGGCGGCGTATATCAATGGAAACAACGTGGTGAGAAACACCTGTTCAATCCAGAAACGATTTCTCTGTTGCAGCAATCAACACGCGAAAAGAATTACTCTCAGTTCAAGCAATACGCACATGCAGTCGACGCGCAAGGCGATAACGCTGCAACATTGCGAAGCCAATTGGACTTTGTGAAGAACCCTGCGGGCTCTATCCCACTTGAAGAAGTGGAGCCAATCGAAAGCATTTTGAAGCGCTTTGCAACGGGTGCAATGTCGTTTGGTTCAATCTCGTACGAAGCGCACTCGACGCTTGCCGTTGCGATGAACCGCATCGGCGCGAAATCCAACTCCGGTGAAGGTGGTGAAGATCCAGCACGTTTCGAACGCAAAGAAAACGGTGACTGGGAACGCTCTGCTATCAAACAGGTCGCATCTGGCCGATTTGGTGTAACCTCTTACTACCTAACCAACTCTGACGAAATTCAGATTAAAATGGCGCAAGGTGCTAAGCCAGGTGAAGGTGGGCAGCTACCGGGTGACAAAGTGGATGACTGGATCGGTGCAACGCGTCACTCGACCCCAGGGGTTGGCTTGATTTCGCCACCACCGCATCACGATATTTACTCTATCGAAGATTTGGCTCAGCTGATCTACGACTTGAAAAACGCGAACCGCTCAGGACGTGTTAACGTAAAACTCGTCTCTGAAGCTGGTGTCGGCACCATCGCATCGGGCGTTGCAAAAGCAAAAGCTGATGTGGTGCTAATTGCCGGATTTGACGGTGGTACCGGTGCATCTCCTATGTCGTCTATTCGACACACGGGTCTACCATGGGAACTTGGTCTTGCTGAAACGCACCAAACTCTACTGAAAAATGGTCTGCGTAACCGTATTGTGGTTCAGTCTGACGGCCAAATGAAAACCCCTCGTGACTTAGCCGTTGCGACTCTGCTTGGTGCAGAAGAATGGGGTGTGGCAACAGCAGCACTGGTTGTTGAAGGCTGTATCATGATGCGTAAGTGTCATAAAAACACCTGTCCTGTGGGCATCGCGACACAAAACAAAACATTGCGTGAGCGCTTTGATGGCCGCGTAGAAGATGTAGTAACGTTCTTCCAGTACATGGCTGAAGGTCTGCGTGAAATCATGGCAGAGCTTGGCTACCGCACCATCGACGAGATGGTTGGTCAGTCACACAAACTGAAAGTGCGCAGCGATATTGGTCACTGGAAATACAAAAACCTCGATCTCACACCTGTACTGCACATTGAGCAGGCACGTGATGAAGACGGCGTGTACAACCAAACTGAACAAAATCATAACCTGGAAGAGGTTTTGGATCGCAAGCTGATCCAAGCGGCAATTCCTGCCCTTGAGAAAGGTGAAGCGGTTACAGCCAAATTCCCAATCATCAACACTGACCGCTCTGCGGGTACCATGTTGTCGAATGAGATTTCTAAGGTCTATAAAGACCAAGGCTTACCTCAACCAATGCAGGTGAAGTTTACGGGTTCTGCAGGTCAATCTTTTGGTGCGTTCTTGGCCAAAGGCGTCAAGTTTGAAGTCGAAGGTGATGCCAACGACTACTGGGGTAAAGGCCTTTCAGGCGGTACATTGGTGCTCTACCCAGACAGTCAGTCGACCATCGTTCCTGAAGACAACATTGTAGTAGGTAACGTCTGCTTCTACGGCGCAACCTCGGGTGAGTCTTTCATTCGCGGTATGGCTGGTGAGCGCTTCTGTGTGCGTAACTCTGGTGCCAAAGTGGTGGTAGAAGGTGTTGGTGATCACGGCTGTGAGTACATGACCGGTGGTGCAGCAATCATCCTTGGCTCTACTGGGCGCAACTTCGCGGCTGGTATGAGTGGCGGTGTCGCCTATGTGTGGGACAAGTCTGGTGACTTTGAATCCAAACTTAACCCAGAACTGGTCGACCTAGATCCTATCGAGCAAGAAGACAAAGACCTGCTTCTCGATATGCTCACAAAACACGTGGAGTTCACAGGAAGTGACGTCGCGAAATCGTTCTTAGACAACTTTGAGCAAAGCCTAGCGTCGATGGTAAAAGTTATGCCACGCGACTACAAAGCAGTGCTACAAAAACGTAAAGAACAAGCGGAACAAACTGAAGCGGAGGCAGTGTAATGGGTAAGCCTACTGGATTTTTAGAGCATGGTCGTGAACTGCCACAGAAGGTAGATCCGGCTGAGCGCATCAAGCACAACAAAGAGTTTGTGTTAAACGAAGAATTTGGCGAGAAAATCAATACTCAAGCTTCTCGCTGTATGGATTGTGGTGTGCCGTTTTGTCATAACGGCTGCCCGATTGGTAACATCATTCCTGAGTTTAATGACGCAGTTTACCGTGACAGCTGGGAAGAAGCTTGGAACATTCTAAGCTCGACCAATAACTTCCCAGAGTTTACGGGTCGCGTTTGCCCAGCACCTTGTGAAAGCTCATGTGTGTTAGGGATTAACCAAGATCCAATCACAATCTGTAATATTGAAAAGACGATTGTTGAAACTGCATACCGTGAAGGCTATGCAAAACCAAAAACGCCTCGTTCACGTACGGGTAAAACCGTCGCGATCATCGGTTCGGGACCTGCTGGTTTGTCTGCGGCAGAGCAGCTCAATAGCGCTGGCCACAGCGTGACTGTATTTGAACGCGATGAAAAAGTTGGCGGTCTATTGCGATTTGGTATTCCTGATTTCAAACTCAGCATGGAAGTGATTGATCGTAAGATCAATCTAATGGCCGAAGCGGGCGTAGAGTTTAAAGTCAATCAGCACATCGGTGTTGATGTAAACGCTGCGCAGCTTCGTCAGGAGTTTGATGTGGTGTTGCTGACGGGTGGCTCTACCGTGCCTCGCGACCTGCCAATTCCAGGCCGTGACAACAAAGGCGTCTACTTTGCGATGCAATTTTTGGGTCAAAACAATCGCCGCGCCAACGACATGGATCTTAAAACAGAAGAGATCCACGCCAAAGGCAAGCACGTTGTAGTGATCGGTGGTGGTGATACAGGCTCTGACTGTGTAGGTACCTCTAACCGTCATGGCGCAGCAAGCATCACTCAAGTAGAAATCATGCCAATGCCTCCAGAAAAGCGTCCTGCTAACATGCCATGGCCGCAATACCCAATGATTCTTCGTACCTCAACCTCTCACGAGGAAGGTGTGGACCGTCATTGGAATATTCTGACTAAAGAGTTTATCGGTAACGACAAAGGTGAAGTAACAGGCCTTCGCATTGCTGACATCACTTGGGAAGAAGCCGAAGAAGGCCAGCGCCCTAACTTTGTCGAAGTGGCTGGCAGTGAACGCGTACTCCCTTGTGACATGGCGTTCCTAGCGATGGGCTTCTTACACCCAGAACCAACCGGTGTACTTGCGCAACTAGACATCGCTCTGGATGATCGCGGAAACGTAGCGACGACGGACTTTGCAACTAACCAAGAAGGCGTATTCGCCGCAGGTGATATGCGTACAGGTCAATCATTGGTGGTTCGTTGTATCAACGAAGGCCGTGAGTGTGCTCGCGCCGTCGATGCCTACCTCATGGGGAACACCAAGCTAGAAGCGAAAGCGGACTCGTTGATGCTATCCGCGAGCTAATCGATAAAGTTTCCTTCCAAACTTTATTGTTGGCCAGCACGAAAGTGCTGGCCTTTTTTATACCCTCTTCATAAACCGTTTGCTGCTAATCATCAATTGGCTCTTAAAACGACCGTTTAATACGCTCAACGGGTATCTTGACCTTTGCGTCATTTCCTTATACTTTGTCAAATCCCTGATAATAAAACTTAAGCAAAATGTTAAATAAATATTCATATCAGGATGATAAAAATTAGAATTTAGTTCGTCAAAATTCAAAGAGTATCTGTCAGGAAGACAGAGCAAAGACAAGTTGCAAAAGGAGTAAAGCAATGGCTCTTTACGATCCCACGCTCGAGAAAGACAACTGTGGATTTGGCCTCATCGCCCATATGCAAGGGCAGCCAAGCCACAAGTTAGTCAGAACAGCGATTTCAGCCCTCGATCGCATGACCCACCGTGGCGGCATTAATGCCGATGGTAAAACCGGTGATGGCTGTGGTTTATTACTGCAAAAACCAGACAGCTACCTACGCTTAGTCGCCGAAGAAGGTGGTATAAAGCTTGGTAAGCAATATGCCGTAGGCATGATATTTACCAGCACGGACACAGCCAAAGCGCACCACTCTCGAGACGTTGTGAATCGAGAATTGGCAAACGAAACCTTTACCGTTGCAGGATGGCGTGAAGTGCCGACCAATGCTGAAGTATTGGGGCCTATCGCACTCACGACATTGCCAAATATTGAGCAAGTATTTATCACTGCCCCTGCGGGTTGGAGTGAGCGCGATATTGAACGACGCCTCTATGTGGCAAGACGACGCATAGAAAAAGCCTTGGTCGACGACAAAGAGTTTTACGTTTGTAGCCTTTCAACCAATGTGATTGTCTATAAAGGGCTGTGCATGCCCGCTGATTTGCCTCGTTTTTATTTGGATTTGGCCGATCTCAGAATGGAATCCTCCATTTGTCTGTTCCACCAACGATTCTCAACCAATACCTCACCAAAATGGCCACTGGCTCAACCCTTTAGGTACATGGCGCACAATGGCGAGATCAATACCATTGAAGGAAATCGTCAGTGGGCGCGAGCGCGAGCATACAAATTCAAAACCCCTTTAATTCCTGATCTACAGACTGCTGCGCCTTTCGTTAATGAATCAGGCTCAGACTCTTCAAGCCTAGATAACATGCTCGATCTGTTTTTTGCCGGTGGTATGGATCTGTTTCGAGCGATGCGCATGCTTGTTCCGCCAGCATGGCAAAATCACCCAGATATGGACGACGAACTAAAAGCCTTTTATGACTTTAACTCTAAGCACATGGAACCTTGGGATGGCCCTGCTGGGATTGTCTTGTCTGACGGTCGCTACGCGGCATGTAACTTAGATAGAAATGGTTTACGCCCTGCTCGCTACGTTATTACTAAAGATGGTTTTATTACCCTAGCCTCTGAAGTAGGCATCTGGGACTACACCCCCGATGAAGTGTCCGAAAAAGGCCGCGTTGGCCCAGGTGAGCTTTTGGTTGTCGATACACTCGAAGGTAAGCTGTGGCACTCAGACGATATTGATGCTGACTTAAAATCTCGCCACCCCTACAAAGCGTGGATGGACGAGCACGTCAAACGCTTAACCCCCTTCTCTGAGCTTGCTGATGATAAAGTCGGTGAGCGAGTGTTTGATGAGAACCAACTTAAAACCTTCCAAAAGCAATTTGCAGTGTCTAACGAAGAAGTGGATCAGGTTCTGCGAGTGCTTGGGGATATGGGACAAGAAGCAACGGGCTCTATGGGGGACGATACCCCAATGGCGGTGCTCTCTTCTAAGGAACGTTTGGTTACTGATTACTTTAGACAGAAATTCGCTCAGGTAACGAACCCGCCGATCGATCCATTGCGAGAAAAACACGTAATGTCATTGGCGACCAGTATCGGCCAAGAGATGAATGTGTTTAACGAAACCGATGGTCACGCGCATCGAGTCACCTTCGACTCTCCGGTGCTCCTATACTCCGACATGCAGCAGTTGTTAACGCTGGATAGGGAGTACTATCAACCTAGCATCATCGACATTAACTATGATCCGCAAAACCTAGACTTAGAGCAGGCAATCCACCAAATTTGTGATAAAGCCACTGCGGCCGTGAAGCAAGGTAGCGTACTGCTGGTATTATCGGATCGCGAACTGCAGAAAGGCCACCTTCCTGTCCCTGCGGCCATGGCTGTAGGCGCGGTGCAAACTCGACTGATTGATGAAAACCTTCGCTGTGATGCCAACATCATCGCCGAAACGGGCTCGGTACGAGACCCTCACCAATTTGCGGTGTTACTCGGCTTTGGTGCAACGGCTATCTATCCTTATTTGGCCTACGAGACTCTGGGTAAAGTGATTGACGATGGCGCGATTGATAAAAGCTACCGTCAGGTGATGCAAAATTACCAAAACGGCATCAACAAAGGGCTATACAAGATCATGTCCAAAATGGGCATTTCGACAATTGCGTCATACCGCTGCTCGCAACTGTTTGAGGCTGTGGGCTTAAGCGAGTCGGTCGTTGATCTTTGTTTTAAAGGCGTCACAACGCGCATTCAAGGCGCCGATTTTGCAGACTTCCAGCAAGATTTGTTTAACCTATCTCGAAAAGCCTGGGCAAAACGTAAATCTATCGATCATGGTGGGTTACTCAAATACGTTCATGGTGGTGAGTATCATGCCTATAACCCAGATGTGGTGTCCACATTGCAAACTGCGGTTAAAACTGGTGAAGCTAACGACTATAAAACGTACGCAAAGCATGTGAATGCGCGACCTGCGGCGATGCTTCGCGATCTTATGCAACTCAAGAAAAGCGACTCGCCGTTAGCGCTGGATCAAATTGAGCCTAATACCGAGTTGTTTAAGCGCTTTGACTCGGCCGCAATGTCGATAGGTGCATTGAGTCCAGAGGCGCACCAAGCACTAGCCACCGCAATGAACCGACTTGGCGGTTACTCCAACTCTGGTGAGGGTGGCGAAGATCCAAGCCGTTTTGGCACCGAGCGAAACTCTCGCATCAAGCAAGTGGCATCCGGACGATTTGGTGTGACTCCGCACTATTTGACCAATGCCGATGTACTGCAAATCAAAGTCGCACAAGGGGCTAAACCTGGTGAGGGTGGTCAGCTTCCTGGCCATAAGGTTACGGCAGAAATAGCCAAGCTGCGCTACTCAGTGCAAGGGGTTACGCTAATATCCCCACCCCCACATCACGATATTTACTCGATTGAGGATTTGGCGCAGCTTATATTCGACTTAAAGCAGGTGAACCCAAAAGCCTTGGTATCGGTTAAATTGGTTTCAGAACCTGGAGTTGGCACTATCGCAACCGGTGTTGCCAAAGCCTATGCCGATTTAATCACCATTTCTGGCTACGACGGCGGAACGGCTGCAAGCCCACTCACCTCGGTGAAATATGCGGGTAGCCCATGGGAGCTCGGTCTTGCGGAAACTCAGCAAGCGCTTGTAGCGAATGGCTTACGACATAAGATCCGACTGCAAGTCGATGGCGGTCTTAAAACTGGTCTGGATGTGGTAAAAGGGGCCATTTTGGGCGCTGAAAGCTTCGGGTTTGGTACCGCGCCCATGGTCGCGATGGGGTGTAAGTTCCTTCGCATCTGTCACCTAAATAACTGTGCAACCGGTGTTGCAACCCAAGACCAGACCTTACGTGATGAGTACTTTAAAGGGTTACCAGAAATGGTGATCAACTACTTCACTGGCCTTGCCGACGAGGTTAGAGAGCTGCTTGCCGAGTTGGGCGTTGAAAAGCTCACCGATCTTATTGGTCGTACAGACCTGCTAGAAGCCGTTGAAGGTAAAACCGCTAAACAATCTAAGCTGGATCTGTCTAACATACTGGAAGCGCCGGTTTCACCGGGAGACTTCCCACTATTTTGGACCGAACCTAACCAACCGTTTGATAACGCAGAATTAAACCAGAAAATGGTTTCCGATGCCCTTGCCGCCGTAGAGGCCAAAGAATCTCTAAATCTATTCTATGATGTGATCAATACCGACCGTTCGGTGGGTGCTCGTTTATCGGGTGAAATTGCTCAGCGCTATGGCAATGCAGGCGTATCAGGCTCACCGATTAAAGTACACCTAAATGGCACAGCAGGACAGTCGTTTGGCGTTTGGAACGCCGGTGGTCTAGAGCTGTTGCTAACCGGTGACGCTAACGACTACGTTGGTAAAGGCATGGCGGGTGGCAAGATTGTCATCAAGCCTCATACGGGTACAACCTTTGCCTGTAATGAAGCCACTATCATTGGTAACACTTGTTTGTACGGTGCAACAGGTGGAAAGCTATTTGCTGCGGGCCGCGCGGGTGAGCGCTTTGGCGTTCGAAACTCGGGCACCATTGCGGTAGTAGAAGGCGCTGGTGACAACGCATGTGAATATATGACAGGGGGTATTGTCGCGATTTTGGGTGCCACAGGGGTGAACTTTGGCGCGGGTATGACTGGTGGGTTTGCTTACGTATTAGACGAGAATGGTGATTTCTCTGGGCGTGTTAATGGCGAATCTGTCGAATCATTACCGCTTAACGAGTTGGCTATTCATCAAGAGCATCTTAGAGGGCTCATCGCGCAGCATCTCGAACTGACTCAATCAAGCCACGCCGAGACTATTTTGGCGAACTTTGATGAATGGATTCCAAAGTTCCATCTCGTGAAACCGAAAGCGGCAGACTTACGTACCCTTCTTGGGCATCAAAGCCGCAGCGCCGCAGAATTGCGCGTTCAAGCACAGTAATTGGAAGGAGCCAGTTTTATGAGCCAGAACGTATACCAATTTATTGATGTCAGTCGTGTGGATCCGGCCAAAAAGCCGATCAAGATCCGTAAGATTGAATTTGTCGAAATTTATGAACCCTTTACCAAGCAGCAAGCAACGGCGCAAGCCGACCGCTGCTTAGATTGTGGTAATCCTTATTGTGAATGGAAGTGCCCTGTTCATAACTACATCCCTCAGTGGCTAAAGCTGGCCAACGAAGGACGTATCATTGAGGCCGCCGAACTATCACACCAAACCAACAGTCTTCCAGAAGTCTGTGGACGGGTGTGTCCGCAAGACAGACTGTGTGAAGGTGCCTGTACGCTCAATGACGATTTTGGTGCGGTGACCATTGGTAATGTGGAAAAGTACATTACTGATAAGGCCTTCGAAATGGGCTGGAAGCCAGATATGTCCAACGTTGAATGGACCGACAAAAAAGTCGCCATCATCGGCGCAGGACCTGCTGGGCTCGCCGCTGCAGATATTTTAGTGCGCAACGGTGTTAAGCCTGTCGTCTTTGACCGTTACCCAGAGATTGGCGGTTTGCTCACCTTTGGGATCCCTTCCTTTAAACTGGAAAAAGGGGTGATGGAAAACCGACGCAAGATTTTTACTGACATGGGTGTAGAGTTTCGATTAAACACTGAAGTTGGCAAAGATGTCACAATGCAAAGCCTGATTGATGATTTCGATTCGGTCTTTTTAGGCGTCGGCACCTATAAGAACATGCGCGCAGGACTGGATAACGAAGAAGCACCAGGCGTGTACGATGCCTTACCATTCCTTATTTCCAATACCTATAAGGTCATGGATTTGCCGACCGATGAGCACTACATAGACATGGCCAACAAAAAGGTCGTGGTGCTTGGTGGTGGTGATACCGCAATGGACTGTGTACGTACCTCAATTCGCCAAGGTGCTAAGCATGTCATTTGTGCTTATCGTCGTGATGAACAAAACATGCCGGGTTCACGTCGCGAAGTAAAAAATGCCCGTGAAGAAGGCGTCGACTTCCAATTTAACCTTCAGCCGTTAGGCATAGAGGTTGATCAAAATGGTCACGTCACTGGTGTGAAAGTCGTTAAAACCGCACTGGGTGAACCCGATGACGCTGGTCGTCGTCGCCCGGAACCAGTAGAAGGTAGTGAGCACGTTCTTTCCGCCGACGCTGTGATTATGGCATTTGGTTTCCAACCCCATGCTATGGAGTGGTTAACGCCTTACAACGTCGATTTAGACCAGTGGGGTCGAATAAAAGCACCGAAAGATGGCGAGTTCTTGTATCAAACCACCAACCCTAAGATTTTCGCGGGTGGTGATGCGGTAAGAGGCTCGGACCTAGTCGTTACAGCGATTGATGAAGGTCGTAAGGCCGCAGAAGGTATTTTGGATTACTTAGAGGTTTAAGATCTAGGGCGCTTTGCATTGAGTTGCCTGGACGCTGCGCTTTGAGAAGCAAGGTGGTCTTAGAAAGCTTAGCTTGAAAGGCAAGAAGGTTTTATCTTCTTGCCTTTTTGTTTTTTGGCTTGACGTTGCGCTGAATTGGCATAACATATATGGAAATGCATATATTCAAATAAGGTTTTGAGATGGGGTTGTTTGAACGCTACTTAACGGTATGGGTTGGATTGGCCATTGGCCTAGGGCTACTGCTGGGAAGCCTGTCACCGGAGCTATTCATTGGAATTGCTAGTTTAGAGTATCAACATGTCAATTTTGTGATAGCGGCGCTCATCTGGTTGATGATTTACCCAATGATGATCCAGATTGATTTCTCCTCCCTAAAAGACGTAGGTAAAAAACCGAAGGGACTGGTGCTCACGCTTGTGATCAATTGGTTGATCAAGCCATTTACCATGGCATTTTTGGGTTGGCTGTTTTTTAAAGTCTTTTTCGCAAGTTGGGTCGACCCGCAAACCGCCTCAGAGTATATCGCTGGCATGATATTGCTTGGTGTTGCGCCCTGTACCGCTATGGTGTTTGTTTGGAGCCAGCTCACTAAAGGTGACGCCAACTACACCTTGGTTCAAGTCTCGGTAAACGATCTGATTATGATCATTGCATTTGCACCTATTGCGGGCTTCCTATTAGGCATTACCGACGTCACCGTGCCATGGGGAACCTTAGTTCTATCGGTGGTATTGTACGTACTGATTCCACTGATCGCGGGCGCACTCACCCGTCGACACCTACTAAAAAAACACGACTCTAAAGCGTTAGACCAATTTTTAGCAAAGCTAAAACCTTGGTCGATCATCGGATTATTGACCACAGTGGTAGTGTTGTTTGGCCTGCAAGCCGAAACCATTATTGCAAAGCCTCAAGCCATTGTGATGATTGCCATTCCATTGATGATCCAGACCTACGGTATATTCGCCCTAGCCTACTGGATGGCGAAACGAGTGAAGCTACCGCACAATATCGCAGCACCTGCCTGCATGATCGGTACGTCGAACTTTTTTGAACTCGCAGTAGCGGTCGCTATCTCTTTGTTTGGCCTGCACTCTGGAGCGGCACTTGCGACCGTTGTTGGTGTGCTAGTCGAAGTTCCAGTGATGCTATCTCTAGTGGCCTTTGCCAACAAAACACGCCACTGGTTTGACGATTCTGACGCCAATGCGTAAAAAATAGGGTACCCTATTAGAGTTGAAGCTCAATTTTAGGCTTATGTACTGTAAAGGATTGAAATAAAATGAGAACATGGATAGTTGGATTGTTCAGCTTAGGCATTGTCGCCTGTAGCAATGGAGTAACAGAAATGGAAGACCGTACTGCTAACCCTTGTGGTGATAAGCCCAATTGTGTCTCGACACAAGACCAGCGCGAAAAATTTAATTTGGCTCCCTTTAAACTCAAGCCAGACGTCACCCTCGATCAAGTTGAACTGATTGCACTAGGCCTAAAAAATGCGAAAACGGCAGAAAAAAGCGAGCAGTATTTACGCATAGAGTGCACCAGCAGTGTATTTCGTTTTGTTGATGACCTAGAGCTCAGTCTTAATGGTGATATGTTGACCGTTCGATCTGAATCTCGCACTGGCCACTCCGACTTTGGTGTCAATCGTAAGCGCGCTGAAGCCTTACGTGAAGGCCTGACTAAAGCTGGTCTCCTAGAGTAGCGTACCAAGATTGTTAACTGTTAAAAATGCCTCCAACATGGAGGCATTTTTGATCCTGTGACAAGCAGTTTCTGCGCGCGCTCGTCATGCCTAACTATGCGAAAAACAGCTTCTATCATGCGAGCATCCTAAACAATGACTCAAATGAGCCCATGCTGCCTAACTCAACATTTAGTGCTACAATCGCGCCTAATATTTCCAGATTCAATTGAACAGGTTCACTATGAAAATCGGTATCATTGGCGCGATGGAACAAGAAGTCGCGATCCTAAAAGCTCAAATTAACAACTGCACAACTGAAACCATTGGTAAATCAGTGTTTTACACTGGCACTATCGATGGAAAAGAAGTGGTTCTCCTTCAATCTGGAATCGGTAAAGTTGCCGCTGCTATTGGTACTACGTTGCTTATCGAAAAGTATGCGCCTGATGCGATCATTAACACTGGATCGGCGGGTGGTTTTGACCCTTCTCTAAACTTAGGCGATGTGGTGATCTCAACAGAAGTTCGTCATCACGACGCGGATGTCACAGCCTTTGGCTATGAAATGGGACAAATGGCTGGCCAACCTGCGGCGTTTGTCGCTGATGCTAAACTTTGTGAGTTAGTCGAAAAAGCCCTCACGATGACAGATAAACATGCTGTGCATGGCCTTATTTGTACTGGTGATACGTTCGTGTGCACACCCGAGAGACAGCAATACATTCTGAAATACTTCCCGTCAGTCGTTGCCGTTGAAATGGAAGCCTCAGCAATTGCTCAAACCTGTGAGCAGTTTGGTGTGCCATTTGTTGTGGTACGCGCTATTTCGGACGTTGCTGACAAAGAATCCCCAATGTCATTTGACGAATTTTTGCCTCTCGCGGCACAAAGCTCATCTGAGATGGTGACCAAAATTCTATCTCTGGTTTAATCAATGAATGAAGCGTGGCATAGCGGTATTTCATTAGACACCATCTACGCCGATGGCAGTGTGTTGGTGTTGTGCGCTGCTTTGCTCGCTCATCTGCTGATCCCTATCCCCCGCGAATTACACCCTATAACGTTGTGGCGTAAGTTCGCAGGCCTGTTAGCTAATAAAGTGAATCAAGGCAATGACCCAAATTATCAACGATTTGCAGGGTCACTTTCTTGGTTAATGTTGATGCTACCCGCGGCGGCGCTGCTAATTGCCGTATCCAATCTAGTCTGGGAACCTTTGGTTTTTCAGTTTACGCTGCTGTTTTTCTCGCTGGGCTGGAGAGAGCAAGAAGTGTTTGCTCGCCAAAGTGGTCAAGCATTGGCTCAAGAAGATAAAGCCTCACTCAGAATGTCACTGAGCCACTTTCTTAACAGAGACTGTGCGACATTGTCATTGTTAGGGTTAGGAAAAGCCTGCGTTGAAACCCTAACGCTTGGGCACTTAAGAAATGTTACTGGTGTTTTGTTTTGGTTTGCCGTAGCAGGTCCTATTGGTGCGGCGCTGTTTCGCCTGTGTGGCGAGGTCGCTCGCGCTTGGCCAGTTCATTACCGACAATATAAAACCTTTGGTCAATTGGCTCGCACTATTTATGCTCTGCTCGAGTGGCTCCCAAGTACGCTGTTTTCTCTGTTACTCCTCCTAAATCAGCAATCGTTGTCATGCCTTTCAACCATAGTTAACCAAGCTAAAACTTGGCGAAACAAGTCATCGGGTACAGCGCTTGCGTCTCTAGGAAACCAATACCAATTAAGTTTAGGGGGACCTGCGCTCTATCAAGGTCAAAAACTTGAGCGCGCCAAGCTAGGCGGTAAGATTGCTCCTTCAGCTATTCATCTATCTCAAGTGGCAACAAAGCTTCGCAACAGCCAGTACCTATTTATTGTATTGCTGCTCATTACATTAGCTTTGGCTAACGGTGGTATCTAAGCTGAGTTTCCCATAGAATTGCCCCACCCTAACGACCCATTAATGCCATGAACCTTTCACTCCTTTACCTAATCGATCTTTTTGGAACCGCCATTTTTGCCATCTCTGGTGTGCTTTTGGCTGGCCGACTTCGTATGGACCCTTTTGGCGTCATGGTATTGGCGACGGTGACCGCTATTGGTGGTGGCACGATAAGGGATCTGATTTTAGGTGCTACACCGGTTTTTTGGGTAACTGATACTGCTTACATGTGGATCATCATCATTACCAGTTTGGCAACCATGATGCTGGTTCGTCACCCCAAGCGTCTCCCTTGGTACGTTATGCCAGTATGTGACGCGATTGGTTTGGCGGCATTTGTAGGTATTGGTGTGGAAAAAGCGCTTGCCTTTCAGGACTCGTACTTAGTCGCAGTAATGATGGGCGTGCTAACGGGGTGTGGCGGTGGCATTATTCGAGATGTCCTAGCTAGAGAAATCCCTATGGTGCTGCGTAGTGAGGTTTATGCCACCGCATGTATCGCAGGTGGTAGCGCGCACGTTCTACTTGTACAGTGGGGGCTCGCTCACTCCCATGCAATGCTAGCGGGAGTCGTGGTTACTTTAACCATTAGGCTCACAGCCATTCGATGGCATTTGTCACTGCCTACATTTGCGCTCAACAAATAGCCCCAGTCATTCAAAAATAACTGGAGCCATTGGGAGGTTAAGCTTTGGCGACCTCCTGATATTTAGCAAGGTCCGTATACAATTCATCCTTAATTGGGTTCAGTTTCATCTGAACTATGCGATAGCCCTGATACACCACCAATGCAACGTTAGCCACAAAACTGAGCATTGAAATCAACCACATGGCATCTGGGTTATAGCTCACTTTCACCGTATAGATACTGTCGGTAAACATATACGGGAACGTCATCATAAACATCGCCCACAACGCCAGCGTGTGTGCACGATGTTGTAACCAAGCCCCTTTTGCCCACCACAATGCAGGAATGGTACAAGAAAGTAATAGTGCGACGCCCGTATAAAGCACATTGGCGGTTAAGCAGTTGTAAATGTATGCGAAGTTCCAAATGTCATAGGCGATGATCCAAAACCACAGCATATCTGGCCACACCATATCTCTATTTTTACCGCGCGTTACTGCATAGATTCCCGCCCAACCACATATGGTCACAATATTTAAGATCCCAGCTGCGGCATTAAAGTAGTTCCAGTCTCCGCCCAATAGCAACAGCCCCTCACTGACACCTTGAATATCCGCGACCTGAATTTCTCGGATCACCGCTTCGAGTATATTGATACTTAAAATGAGCGGTGGAAATAGAAGGTACCAGCGGTGCTTATTGGCAAAATTACTAAAGCGTATCACCATAAACCCCACCGCCCCCATTAGCGCAGAGTACACTTTGACCCAAACGAACCAGTTGGAGACTTCGTTATCCATGTACATCCAGTAAGGGGTTAACATTATCGGCAGACCGACAAACAAAAACATCGACCACTTAAGGTTTCGGCGAGACAATTCATTCACACCAATGAGGCCGAGCAACACCACCACAAACATGATCACCGCAGGTGTAGTAAACGATTCAAAGAAAAACATTAGCGACCTCCCTATTGAGCCAGCGGTGCTGGATGGGCTTTATCTGTCGGCGGTTCGTGTGTCTCGCTTTGAGATTTTCTATAGAAGTACCAGCAGAAATAAGGGATATGCAGAGCAAGGTTAATCGCCCCCCAATACCACAATACTGTGTCGTTGTGCCACGATTCAGAGTTCATGACTGGGGTAAAAATGTCCGCACAGGCACGCGCTAAAATATGAAAAGCCAAGGTATAGACGCGAGCGATGATATACAGCTCTGGTCGTCCTTTAATGAGTGGATACAGTTCGGCAGCCATCAAAATACAGAACGAGCTAGCAAAGAACATGGGGGACTCGCCGTACACGAACGCTAGATTCCACGTAGTGTACAAAAAGTTCCAAGACGCGGTCGAATAAAACAGTAAGTCGTTGGGCTTATCTTTACCTATGACCCAATACTGGCGCAGTCCATTTTTGTAGCGAGGAAAAGGAATTGTCGCACACAAGATCACACCCGCAAGGGCATTAAAGTAGTTTGCGGTAGCAAAGTCTTTCAGTGTGGCTTCAGCAATATTTAAGAACAGCACCGCATACAGCACTTTTAGTACCCAATCCCCTCGGAAGAACTGCAGCACTCGATTTGGGTTGTCGTAATACAGGTACGCAATCCTCGCGCCACCAACCACAATCGCTGTAGGGATCAAAACGCTGACAGTTTTAGCCCAACGGAACCATCCTTCTACATTTTCAGCCCAAAGCGGGGCGGTAAGCAACGAAAGAAGCCAAAATACCGCCGTGATCCTTGGCGAGCGGCGCATAAACTCCACTAGCAACAGTAGAAACAGAATATAAACACTCATAGAAAGAGCGTATTGCCACACTGGAATATCCATTGTAGATCCTCCTCAATCAGAAATTAGAGCAATTACTCCATATTTTTGATTATTGGATATTGCGCCAAATCATATCCAAGGTCGATTTGTAACCAAAGCGTAATTGAAGTTGTTATTTTGTGATCGTAACCACTGAACACTCCAAACAACTCAATATATAAACAAATTACTTTACTTACAAAATAAACGTTCTACTCTATAGTTAATAAACATAAAACATTACTTAATTAGGAGGCGTCAATGAGTCAACCCTTTGTAGAGCACGCCAATGTCACGGTTAGAGACATTGAGGAGGCGGTGGCATTTTTGCAAACAGCATTACCAGACTTTGAAGTCCGCCATCAAGGCAAGTCGGACTATCGCTGGTGCCATATTGGGACACAGCTGAGTTACATAGCGCTTCAAGAACAAACGCTAGATACTCCTGTCGAACGCTCTCCATATCGTCAAATTGGCGTCAACCATATCGCCTTTGTAGTCGACGACATTCATGCACTTATGGTTAGGATGCAAGGCGCTGGCTATCGATTGGGGGAGATCAACGAGTTACACCCATTTCGACGTCGAGTGTACTTTTTTGACCACGATGGTTTGGAGTGGGAATTTGTAGAATACTTATCTCGCGACAACCTTAAACGAAATGACTACGAGAGCTAAATCATGAAAACGGTCACTATCATTTATTACTCTAAAAACGGCTCTACACATTCTTTGGCGCAGGCTCTTTCAAAAGGGGTGTCCGATTCACAGGCTGTGTGTCACTTATACCGTATTGATCCAAGCCTCATAGTTGAAGGGCGGTTCAGAGATAACGACATATGGCCACTGCTCGATAAAAGTGACGCTATTGTGTTTGGTGCCCCAACTTATATGGGAAGTGCCGCGGCACCTTTTAAGGCATTTATGGACGCGACTAGCGACAGTTATGTGAAGCAATCTTGGAATGGAAAGCTCGCTGCTGGCTTTACCTGTGGAGGAAGTCTGAACGGTGAACAGCAGCAAACTCTGCTCAACTTTTTCGCTCTCTCATGCCAGCACGGTATGCTTTGGAGTGGTTTAGACACCTGCAAACACACCGATAAGAAAAATCTAAATCGTTTGGGATGCAGTATTGGGTTAGTCGCTTCGCACCATAACGAAGACAGCGATCAAATACATCCGATTGATCTCGCAACTGCCGAGTACCTTGGACAGAGAATAGTAAAATTACTCGGTAAGCAATAAATCAACACTGCAGAGATTAAGACGGTAATAAATTTTGTCTATTTCTCACCAGTAAGACGTACCGCCTGACACAAAATGATATTCTACTTGCGCATATGCTTTGCGGTTGTGATCTTCTTATCTACCGTTTTTACAACCAGCAATAGCGAGTAAGGAGACAATCAATGTCTAACACCATTGCATCTGCCATAAACCAGTACTCAATCACCGATACTCATCTGCGAGTTCGCCAGGATCAGTATGATTTAAACAAAATATTTCGCGCACAAGTAAAAGAACTGAATTGGCGTAACCACTTGCTCAAAATAATTTTGAGTGGGCTACTGATCTCGAGCATTCTGTTTCTTTTTGTGCCCGCATCACTGCCATTTGCACAGTGGTTACCTGTTGTAGGTTTTACGGCCGGGGCAATTGCAACTCTGTCGGCGTGCCATCGCTATGAACTTCGGGTGGAATTTATGCACATTGATGAGACAGGACTTCAGTGGGTAACCGTCGATTCGGGTCGAGACGTTGACGACCTAGAACGGTTTAAAAAAATGGCTAGAGAGATAAACCAAACCGTAGATTAAGGCTTACTCGTTCTTTTTTGTAGGGAGCGGTGGGCAATCGGTGTTTGCTCACCGAGACGCTATTTTGTGTGAGGCAGTTTGAGTATGGCTCAGCGGTAGTCACAAAATAGCGTTACGGGGTTACCTTGCGGCAAAGTACACAGCAATTAAGCAGCGTGCTTGCTCAACTCATGTGGGTATACACGAGAACCAGTAGTTGTATTTTCGTAGACTGATTCTTCTTTGATGTAAGACCAATCATAACGAGTACTGTTAGTTTGCAGTGCTAACCTTTCGATAACAACATCAATGTCACGACCAGCATAATCTTTTTTCGGGATAAATAGTTCTTTTATTACGTTCAACATACTCAATACCTGTAATTTAGTTTCAAAATTTTATGTACACATAATACATCAGCTAAAAAGTGTGAGCAACATCTAATTTATAAGTTAACAAAAGATTCATTTAAGTAATTAAATTTCATTTAGGTGTGAATTGGTTTATGTAGCCATCTCATCGCCGGAACATTATTGTTACTCAGTTGTTGCCACACAATGAATGACAGGTTAAGGTTCGCTTACAGCATCAAGGAAGACCCAAACAATGCCTACAAACGGCCCATTCACGAACAAACGCACTCCCGCAGCGAGCTATATGCTACTGATATTTTCTGCGCTCCCCGAAGCTTGTCCGCCAAAATAGTCAAAATACTTTCTACACATTTTTGATTAAAAGGACTCTGCAATGCTACATAACTTAAACGAACTTGCTCGTAAGCAACCTATTGATACGGACTATCTTATTTCGCAATCTGATGCCCATACCCATTTGTTGCTTCGCTTGGGAGACGGACACTCGTACCCCGACGAATTGCACCAAAGCGCTAATGAATTCATTTTGGTGCTCGAAGGTCACTGTCACTTGCAACTCGGTGACGATGTTTATACGGCCAAACAAGGCGAGATGCTAACGGTTGACGCATCGATCCCACACCGATTCTTGCCTCACTCTGATTGCTTACTGTCGATTCATTTCATCAATCTAGAAGAGAGTAATTAATGTCGACACTCTATATAATTCAACATAATGTTGATGAAGACCCCGGTCGCATTACCCAGTGGGCTAGTAGTCACAACATCGCAGTAAAGATTCTCAGCGCCCAAGGCCATGAGGCACTACCGAGCCTAAACAAAACGGACAAACTGATTGTGCTTGGCGGAGAGCAAAATGTTGGTGACAGTGAGTTACTTGCCGAACAAACATTTCTCAAAACCTGTATAGAAAAGGACATCGCAGTGCTTGGGATTTGCTTGGGTGCGCAACTGCTGGCAGATGCTCTGGGGGCAAAAGTAACCCGAATGCCTCGCCAAGAACTGGGCTGGAAAACGCTGCATCACCACCCTGTCCCACCCGATTCTAAACTGTCGGCTCTGAGTTGTGTAGACAGCATATTCCTTTGGCACAGCTATCAATTTGACATCCCACCCCAAGCGATAAGCCTTGGGAAAACAGCGCAGTGCGGACAACAAGGTTTTGAGTTTGGGAAACATGTTGGATTGCAGTTCCATCCAGAATGGCAGCAAGATCTTCTTAAAAGATTTGCCGAGCGCAACCTCTGGCCAGAGCAGAGCATATCTTGCTCTGAAGACTCCCTTAAACGACTGGAAACCGGATTGATTGCGCTACTCGATCTATGGTGGCAACAAGCCTAATGAATGCCGCGCAACCGCGACATGGCGAATACGTTTATCATGGACGTTTTCGCTATCGAATCAACGACACCGAGAGCAAAAGAGAAGTTTGGACTAGACGGCGTTTTTTAGCTTCGCCAACCCATAAGCGGCTGTGGTCACACAATCTTGAATCGAGCCATCAATAATCATTTCTTCAAACTCTTCTATCGCGAAATCTTTTGCGATCAAATCTTCTTCTTCGCTATCAAGTTGTCGCTCTGACTGAGTAAGATCTGACGCAAGATAGATATGGCAGGTCTGGTTTAAAAAACCGTAGGCAATAAACTGACAACCCAAGTAGGTCATCTTACTGGCGACGAGTCCGGTCTCTTCCTTGAGTTCACCTTTAGCCAACTCAAGTGGATCAGCGTCTGGATTGGACTCCCATGCGCCTTGCGGCAACTCCCAAAAGCGCCCCTGTACGGCATAACGATACTGATTCACCAAATGAATTCGACCATTATCAATGGCCAGGATCGCCACACAGTCGGGCTTGTCGACTACGCCATAAATGCCTTGCGATCCACTTGCGCGCTCTATGCGATCTTCACGCACCGACATCCATCGATTCTGGTACACGACTTGCGACGCTAGTTGTTTTATCGACCTATCCGACTTATTATCCATAGTGCACCCTTGCGTGTTGTTTATGAAAACATTACATCCACTTTAACTCGTCGTGCAAAGTCACTACATGACCTACCACAATAAGGGCAGGACTTTGCGCTTGACTGGCAAGCTCGGCAAGGCCATCAATATCACCAATGAGCACTCGCTGCTTCTCCGTAGTGCCATTTTCAATAATGGCGACAGGAGTATCTGCGCTCATACCCGAGCCGATTAAGTTTTTAGAGATGTTTCCAGATTGCTTTAGTCCCATGTAGAACACAAGCGTCGTATTGGGGGCGGTTAACGTATCCCAAGCGACATCCTTACCATCCGACTTAAGATGCCCCGTTATAAACTGAACGCTTTGCGAATAGTCTCGATGCGTAAGGGGGATCCCTGCGTAGGCTGTAGCGCCTGCAGCAGCAGTAATTCCTGGAACGACTTCGAAGCCGACGCCTTGCTCAACGAGTGCTTGAGCTTCTTCGCCACCACGGCCAAAAATGAATGAGTCACCGCCCTTCAATCTGACAACGTGCTTGCCTTCTTTAGCCTTGTCGACCAAGATCTGGTTGATTTTTGGTTGAGGAACATAATGAAAATCGAGCTGCTTACCCACATACACCATTTCGGCATCTTCGCTGGCAAGCGCTAGAATCGCTTCTGACACCAATCTATCGTACACCACCACATCCGCTTGTTGCAGCAGTCGATACCCTTTTACCGTCAACAGGTCAGGATCACCAGGACCTGCGCCAATTAACGATACAATCCCTGTTTTTGGGTCAGTTATTTGCGAATCACTCATAATACAGTTTCCTTTAAAACAACAAAGCCCCCACCGAAGCAAGGGCTTATAACCAGTCTAAACAATCACAGTGACCGTCACTAGTGGTTTTTTCTTATATGTTATTCAACTCGATTAACGCGCAGTTTGTGGCGCGGCTGTAGGAGCTTGCTCTTCGCTGTCGAGTGCTGGTGCTGTTTTAGCGTGCGTCAAGTAAAGTGGAATACAGGTAAACAGTAAGCCACCCACAACATTACCCAATATCGTTGGGATCAAGTTGAAGTTAACGTACGTTGCGATACCAAACTCTGCACCTAGCAACATACCTAGCGGGAATAGGAACATGTTTACTACGGTGTGCTCAAAGACCAATGCGAAGAAGATGAAAATAGGCAGCCACATTGCAGCAATTTTGCCAGCCACAGTACGTGCGGTCATGTTACCTACTACACCTAGGCACACCATCAGGTTACACAGGATGCCGCGCACAAAACAGGTGATCCAACCGTCAGCGCCTAGATTTTCAAAACCAACAGTACGCGCCGTGGCAACCGCAATAATTTTTTGGCCAACAGCATTAGGTTCTACCGCAAAGTTCATCGTAAGCGAGAGCGCGACGAGATAAGCCACAATCAAAGAACCAATGAAGTTTCCTAGGAAAACCCAGCCCCAGCAGCGGAAAACACGATTCCAAGTGATGCCTGGGCGGTTGTCTAATTTAGCAAGAGGCGCTAAGCCAAACACGCCAGTGACCAAGTCGTAGCCCATTAAGCTAAGAATACAAAAGCCAACAGGGAACACCAGTGCGCCAACAATACCGATACCTGTTTGGGTGATCGTTGTCAGCGCTACCACTACTGCTAGCGACAAAATGATGCCGGCCATAGTGCCACGTAAAACAAGATCGCGAGCGGCGGTTTTGGTTTTTGCTTCGCCGATATCGATCATGGTTTGAACGAATTCAGCCGGTTTAAGTGCAGACATAGTTAATTCCTTTAAAAGTTTAAGATTAAATAGTCATAAGCTCAGCACTTCTCACCTCATCAACAATCCTAAAAACGATGACAGAGTGAGAAGCCGATTGTGAGCTTATTGCTATTTACTCTTAGGCGATTTCGACCTGTCCTTTGGTGACGCGGGCTTTGTAGGCTTTGATGTTAAATTGCTCATCTTCCATACACACACCACTCTTTAGGTTAAAGCGCTGCTTTTTAAGTGGGCTTGCCACCCACAGCTCATCGCTGTGCTCTACAATCAAGCCGCGTGATAACACGTTAGATTGGTAGAACGGGTCCATGTTGCTAATTGCAAACACTTCGCTTGCGGCAGTGGGTCTAAATATGGCGACCTGCTCGTCACCCAACAACGCGCAAACGCCAGTGCCTGGGATAATGTCGTCAATGTTACAGATGGTTGTAAATGCCATGATGATTGCTCCCAATTACTCTGCGGTTACATGAAGGATATCGCCCTTCAATTCTGGATATTTTTCGGTAAATGTTGCTGGGCGATGCTGAGCACGCTCTGACACAAACACTACATTGTCGTCACGTTTATCAGAGTTGATAAAGTGCGAGAAACGCTTCTGTTGTTCAGTGCTGTTCACCGTATCGGTCCACTCACAGCGGAACTCTTCCACCAACTTCGCGACGTCTTGTTCAAGTTGATCATTGATGCCAAGCTTATCTTCAACAATCACCTGACGAAGGTAATCAACGCCACCTTCAAGGTTTTCCATCCACACAGAGGTACGTTGCAGCGGTGCCGCCGTACGGATATAGAACATCATGAATCGATCGATGTACTTAAGTAGCGTTTGCTCATCAAGATCGCTGGCAAGCAGGTCGGCGTGACGAGGTTTCATGCCACCATTACCACACACATACATATTCCAGCCCGCGTCTGTTGCGATGATACCCAAATCTTTGCCTTGAGCTTCAGCACACTCACGAGTACATCCAGATACACCAAACTTCATCTTGTGCGGGGTGCGTATGCCTTTGTAGCGATTTTCGATCATCACACCCAGGCCTACAGAGTCTTGAACCCCGTAACGACACCAAGTAGAGCCGACACAGGTTTTCGCCATACGAAGCGCTTTGGCATAGGCTTGGCCCGTCTCGTAGCCCGCTTCGATCAGTTTTTTCCAAATCGCAGGTAGATCATCTTTTTGCGCACCAAACAGGCCGATACGCTGTGCGCCAGTCACTTTGGTATACAGATTATATTCGGCAGCGACTTCAGCCAGCACTTTTAATGCTTGAGGTGTCACTTCACCACCCGCCATACGAGGGATCACCGAGTAAGTGCCATCCTTTTGGATATTGCCAAGGAAGTTATCGTTGGTGTCGTGCAGTTTAACCAGCTCAGGTTTTAGGATGTGATCACCCCAGCATGACGCCAGAATTGACCCCACTAACGGTTTACACACTTCACAGCCGTAGCCTTTACCGTATTTTTCTAACAGCTCATCGAACGATTTGATCTCTTCAATACGGATCAGGTGGAACAGCTCTTGACGAGAATATGGGAAATGCGCACAGACGTCGTTCTTAACTTCCACACCGGCTTTGGCAAGCTCTGCATTAAGCACTGAGGTCACTAGTGGAATACAACCGCCACAGCCCGTTCCAGCGCCCGTTTCTGCTTTGATGTCTGCGATAGTATGATGGCCATCGGCAACCGCTTGAGCGATCTTGCCTTTGGTTACGTCAAAGCATGAACAGATTACCGCAGTCTCTGGCAGTGAATCCGCTCCAAGCGTTGGCTTCTCTGCCCCTGCGTGAGCTGGCAAGATAAGCGTGTCTGGGTGCTCAGGAAGGTCGATTTCGTTGAGCATCAGTTGCAGCAAGTCACCGTAATCAGAGGTATCCCCAACCATAACCGCACCCAACAATTTCTTGTTGTCTGCAGAGACGATAAGGCGTTTGTACACCTCTTGCTCTTGGTTTTGGTATACATAGCTGATCGCTCCTGGTGTACGGCCATTAGCATCACCAATTGAGCCCACTTTAACGCCCAGCAGTTTAAGTTTGGCTGACATGTCAGCACCTTCAAACTTGCTTTCGTTGCCGACGACATGGTCCACCGCAACGGTCGCCATTTTATAGCCAGGTGCCACAAGACCATAGAAGTTCTCATTCCATGACGCACACTCACCAATGGCGTAAATGTTTTGATCAGACGTTTGGCAGTGGTCATTAATCGCAATACCACCGCGTGGGGCAATCTCTAGCTCCATTTGACGAGCGAGTTTATCTTGAGGACGAATACCGGCAGAAAAGACGATGAAGTCGGTCTCAAGCTCTGTGCCATCAGCAAAGCGCATCACGTTGCGAGCGTTCTTACCTTCTGCAGCGATTTCCAGAGTATTTTTGCTGGTGTGAACCTGAACGCCCATGCTTTCAATTTTATTACGCAGTTGCTCACCACCCGCTTGGTCAAGTTGCTCTGCCATCAGTTTTGGCGCAAACTCAACAACGTGTGTTTCTACACCCAGTGCTTTCAGTGCACCAGCGGCTTCAAGGCCAAGCAACCCACCACCAACAACCACGCCGACTTTACTCTTTCTAGAGCATGCTTCAATCGCTTTCAGATCTTCGATAGTGCGGTATACAAAACAATCTTGGCTTTCACGTCCTTTAATTGGCGGTACAAACGGGAAAGAGCCCGTTGCCATGATCAGTTTGTCATATTGAATTTCACGCCCTGAGCTTGAGTAAACCGTCTGCTTTTCACGATTAACGTTGATTGCTCGTTCACCAATCAACATGTTGATGCCATGTTTCTCATAGAAGCCTTCTTTCACTAACGACAACTCATCGGCCGTATGGTGAGAGAAGTATGAAGATAGGTGCACGCGGTCGTAAGCAACACGTGGCTCTTCACAGAACACAGTGATGTTCATGCTGGCCAAATCACCTTTATCGACGAGATCTTCAATATAGCGATGGCCAACCATACCATTGCCTATAATGACGAGATTTAACTTGCTCATGGGCGCTCTCAAAATTGTTAATAGAATCTACGGCGAATCTTATTCGTCGGCCTACTTTTTAACCTGATCTACATCATTTTTACCCCTCAAACACCTCTAAAGGGGTAGTGTTTTCGGTGATTATTTCACCCAAAAAATTAAATAATCATACAAATAAACATGCACTTACGAGCATAGTAATTAGCGATTGATCACATCTTTACTCACTAAGGAAACCTTAATTGCGCTGTAATTAAAGCTTACAGTTTACAGGGGTAATACTCGGTTTTTGGGCTAAAAAGTTACGCTAAAAACACCAACTTTCCATCACTAAGGGATACTAGAGGCGCTTGTATACGACAAACGAATGCATGGAATTAGATTTAGGGAATAAAAAAGCCCGCTCATGAAGAGCGGGCAAAGAGGTTGTCTATAGGAGCGCTATACGCTCCCTAGTTGTTATAATTAAAATAGCTTAGCTAAGGCTCTGCTTCACCTTTTGGTGCAGCTCTTGAACTGACGTCACCGATGTTTTCGCATCCGCTTCGTGCGCCAAGCAAGTCGCAAAGGCTGCATTTAGTGTGGTGGTGTAGTTCACCTTTTCAGCGAGAGCGCCACGACGAAGAACTTTAGAATCTTCAATCGATTGACGACCAGCGGTAGTGTTCACAATATAGGTGTACTCATTGTTCTTGATACGGTCAAGAATGTGAGGGCGACCTTCATGGACTTTGTTCACCAAGCGAGGGTTGATGCCCGCTTCGCCAAGAATAACCGCAGTTCCATGAGTCGCATCGAGTTGGTAGCCCAACTTGATTAGTTTAGACGCTAGGTCAACAACACGCTCTTTGTCACCCTTACGTACAGACAGTAAAGCACGTCCGGCTTCAGGGTACACATGGCCACAGCCAAGTTCCGCTTTAGAGTAGGCTTCAGCAAAGGTTGCGCCAACACCCATTACCTCACCGGTTGAGCGCATTTCTGGGCCTAACAGTGGGTCAACACCAGGGAACTTATTAAACGGCAATACCACTTCTTTTACAGAGTAGTACGGTGGGATGATCTCTTTAGTAAAGCCTTGCGACTCAAGAGACTGTCCAGCCATTACACGTGCTGCAATTTTCGCAAGTGGTGCACCGGTTGCTTTCGACACGAAGGGTACGGTACGCGCTGCACGTGGGTTGACTTCAATCAGGTAAACATCGTTACCTTTAACCGCAAACTGCGTATTCATCAAACCGCGAACACCCAGCTCAAACGCCAGCTTTTCAACTTGCTCGCGCATCACATCTTGGATCTCTTGGCTTAGCGTATAAGCTGGAAGTGAACAGGCTGAGTCACCAGAGTGAACACCCGCTTGTTCGATGTGCTCCATGATGCCACCAATCACAACGCGCTCACCGTCGCAGATAGCGTCGATGTCGACTTCTGTTGCATCGTCTAGGAAACGGTCAAGCAGTACTGGAGATTCGTTCGATACGCTGACGGCTTCGTTAAAGTAACGACGCAAGTCTTGCTCGTCGTACACGATTTCCATCGCGCGGCCGCCCAATACGTAAGATGGGCGAACCACCAATGGAAAACCAATCTCTTTCGACTTATCGATAGCTTGGTCCATTGTGGTGACTGTTGCGTTTTGAGGTTGCAGTAGACCAAGACGGTCAACCGCCACTTGGAAACGCTCACGGTCTTCGGCACGGTCAATCGCATCAGGGCTGGTACCAATAATAGGTACACCTGCCGCTTCTAGAGCGCGTGCAAGTTTCAGCGGTGTTTGGCCACCGTATTGAACGATAACGCCTTTTGGCTTCTCAACACGTACGATAGAGAGGACATCTTCCAGAGTAACAGGTTCGAAGTAGAGACGATCTGAGGTGTCGTAATCGGTAGACACAGTTTCTGGGTTACAGTTAACCATGATGGTTTCATAACCATCTTCACGAAGTGCTAATGAAGCGTGTACACAACAGTAGTCAAACTCGATGCCTTGACCGATACGGTTTGGACCACCGCCCAATACCATGATCTTGTCGTTGTCTGTCGGTTGAGCTTCACACTCATCGTCGTATGACGAGTACATGTAGGCAGTATCTGACGAGAACTCGGCAGCACATGTATCAACACGCTTATACACTGGGTGAATATCGTATTGGTCACGTAGGCGACGGATTTCACTTTCAGAAACGCCAAGCAAGTCAGACAGACGCGCATCAGAGAAGCCTTTGCGCTTCAATACGCGCAAGGTGTCTTGGTTAAGACCTGCAAAACCGCCGGCTTTTACTTGCTCTTCAAGTTTGATCAGCTCTTCAATTTGTACCAAGAACCAACGGTCGATAGACGTTAGGTTAAATACACCGTCTACTGACATGCCCGCACGGAATGCGTCAGCGATGTACCAGATACGCTCAGCACCGGCTTCTTTCAGTTCGTGACGGATTTTAGTCAGTGAGTCAGGAGCGTCTAGGTCAACCATAGGGTCAAAACCATTCACACCGACTTCTAGACCACGTAGCGCTTTTTGAAGCGACTCTTGCTGGTTACGACCAATCGCCATCACTTCACCTACAGACTTCATCTGCGTGGTTAGACGGTCATTAGCACCGGCAAATTTCTCGAAGTTAAAACGAGGGATCTTAGTCACAACGTAATCGATAGTTGGCTCAAACGAGGCCGGCGTTGCTCCGCCAGTGATGTCGTTTTGCAGCTCATCTAGAGTAAAGCCTACAGCCAGTTTGGCTGCAATCTTAGCAATTGGGAAGCCCGTTGCTTTAGACGCCAGTGCCGACGAACGAGATACGCGTGGGTTCATCTCGATGATAACCATACGGCCATCTTTCGGGTTAATACCAAACTGAACGTTAGAGCCGCCAGTTTCAACACCGATTTCACGCAGTACCGCAAGAGAAGCATTACGCATCAGCTGGTACTCTTTATCGGTTAGCGTCTGAGCAGGCGCTACAGTGATTGAGTCTCCGGTGTGGATACCCATTGGGTCAAAGTTTTCGATGGCACAAACGATGATGCAGTTATCCGCTTTGTCGCGAACCACTTCCATCTCGTACTCTTTCCAACCAATCAGTGATTCGTCGATAAGAAGCTCATTGGTTGGAGAAAGATCCAAACCACGACGACAAATCTCTTCAAATTCTTCTTTGTTGTACGCGATACCACCACCGGTACCACCCATGGTGAACGATGGACGGATGATACAAGGGAAACCCACCATATCCAGAACGCCATAAGCTTCTTCCATGGTTTTTGCTGTATCTGCGCGAGGACACTCAAGGCCGATAGACTTCATTGCTTTATCAAAGCGTGAACGATCTTCCGCTTTATCGATGGCATCGGCCGTTGCACCAATCATCTCTACACCAAACTCGGCAAGTACACCTTCACGCTCTAAGTCTAGCGCACAGTTTAGTGCGGTTTGGCCACCCATAGTTGGTAGAACCGCGTCTGGGCGCTCTTTCTCGATAATGTTGCGTACCACTTCCCAGTGAATAGGCTCGATGTAAGTGGCATCGGCCATTTCAGGGTCAGTCATAATAGTGGCTGGGTTCGAGTTAACTAGGATAACTCGGTAGCCTTCTTCACGAAGGGCTTTACATGCTTGTGCGCCTGAGTAGTCGAACTCACACGCCTGACCAATTACAATCGGTCCCGCACCCAAAATAAGAATACTTTGAATATCAGTACGTTTTGGCATTTTCTTCTACTCCAACTTACGCTTTATGTTGTTTAATTAATTCAATGAAATGGTCAAACAGCGGCGCTGCATCGTGAGGACCAGGGCTTGCTTCAGGGTGTCCCTGGAAGCTAAACGCTGGCTTATCAGTACGATGAATGCCTTGCAGTGAACCGTCAAACAGAGAAACGTGCGTTGCACGAAGCGTCTCAGGTAGCGTGGCTTCGTCAGCCGCAAAACCGTGGTTTTGAGAAGTGATCATAACGACGTTGCGATCGAGGTCTTTAACCGGGTGGTTCGCACCGTGATGACCAAACTTCATTTTCACTGTTTGTGCACCAGAGGCTAGTGCCAATATTTGGTGGCCCAAGCAGATACCAAAAATGGGTAATCCTTTATCTAGGAATACTTTGGTCGCTTCAATCGCGTAAGTACAAGGCTCTGGGTCACCAGGGCCATTTGATAAGAACACACCGTCAGGGTTGAGGGCCAAAACGTCTTCTGCTGAGGTTTGCGCTGGTACCACAGTTAAACGACAGCCGCGGTCAACCAACATACGTAGAATGTTGCGTTTAGCACCAAAATCGTATGCGACTACGTGGAATGGCAGTTCAGAGTCTGCTTTCGCTTCTGGCAATCCGCCAGTAAGAGTCCACGAGCCTTGTTTCCAAGGGTAGGCTTCTTTAGTGGTGACTTCTTTTGCCAAATCCATGCCTTTTAGGCCTGGGAACGCTTTGGCATCTGCTAATGCAGCGGCTTCATCAATATTATTACCCGCAACGATACAGCCATTTTGAGCACCCTTTTCACGCAAGATACGCGTCAATTTACGCGTATCAATGTCGGCTATGCCAACAATGTTTTGTGATTTAAGGTAATCAGAGAGGGTTTGTTCGTTTCGGAAATTAGATGCGATAAGAGGGAGGTCGCGGATCACAAGGCCTTGTGCATGGATTGAAGTAGATTCTTCGTCTTCGGAATTGGTTCCGGTATTGCCTATGTGAGGGTAAGTAAGAGTAACGATCTGTTGAGAATAGGATGGGTCGGTCAATATTTCTTGGTAACCCGTCATCGATGTATTGAAAACGACTTCACCAACTGCAGACCCGTCTGCTCCAATTGATACGCCCTTAAACACAGTCCCATCTTCTAGGACTAGTAGTGCTGGCTTATTCAAGACAACCTCCAAAAGAATAAAAATGCTAAATTAATAAATAAATTTGCAAAAATGCCGTCCCAGTATGCCTAAAAAATGCCATTTAGGGAAATTCGACAAATTGGGCGCATTCTAAATGTGACCTAGCTCTCTGTCAACAATCGCGCCCCATTTTATTTAATCTTTTAGCAATGTCATCTAGAAAGCTATGCCAAGCCACCAAAACAATACTTTTAGTGGGCGATTTTCATCCATGTAATGCATTACTTATAATTTAACTGCTATTAGTGATGAATAATCGCACCATTTTTTAGTAAACCAAAAAAGCAAACGGTTATCTTGAAATTTAATAGCCACTTTTACAGCCAAAAATGACAACTTAAAGATTAACCCACCAAAAGATCACATTAAGTATCTCTTTTTCATTAATTATCGATACTTTAATTTTGCAATGCTCACAAAAAAAGCCAGGCAATGCCTGGCTTCATGTATGAATAGTTATATTTTATTTATAGTTCGTCTAACGACAATACTTCTGTCATCGTGTAAAAGCCAGCAGGCTTATTTGATAACCATACCGCTGCTTTTACCGCACCATTAGCAAATGTCATGCGATCAGTCGCCTTATGGGTGATTTCTACACGCTCACCAATATCGGCAAACATGGCGGTGTGCTCACCGACAATGTCACCTGCGCGAATGGTCGCAAAGCCAATTTCATCTTTAGTGCGCTCACCAGTAATGCCTTCGCGCGCGTAAACCGCCACATCAGAGAGCTTATTTCCCATAGCTCCAGCAATAGCTTCACCCATACCGATTGCTGTTCCCGATGGAGCATCCACTTTGTGACGATGATGCGCTTCAACAATCTCGATATCGGTGTAATCGCCCATGACCTTAGCCGCTTTCTCCAAAAGCTTAAACACTAGGTTTACACCCACGCTATAGTTTGGGGCCATGACCACTGGAATCGATTTGGCGTACTCATCAATTTGTGCACGCTCCTGATCGCTAAAGCCCGTCGTGCCGATGATGATCCGCTTGTCATGCTGCTTACACAGTTCAAGGTTCGCTAGCGTGCTAGCTGGGGCAGTAAAATCGATAATGACATCAAAATCATTGATCGCTGAGCCTAGATCGTCGATGAGAGCAATATCGAATTTACCTTCACCAATTAGCTCACCAATGTCGGCCCCAACCAAGCTTGAGCCTGGTCGCTCTGTGCCTACCGAGATCTCAGCGTGCGGGTGCATGAACGTCGCCTTTGCTAAGTTACGTCCCATACGTCCTGCTGCACCGGCAATCGCGATTCTGATCATTATGTCTACTCCCTAAATATGTTGTGTGTTTAAACTATCAATAAAGATGCGCTTAGGTCAATCAGCTATAACGACTCTGTTGGAATATCGATTCAATTCGTCGTTGGGCAAAGTAAGTGTTCAAATCTTGGACTAAAAAGGCGTCCATGTTTTCAACCAAGTTCTATTTACCGTATTGCTGGATAACTTTATGCAAAATAGGCACATTGGCTTCTGGAAATTCGTATTGCGCTAACTGCTCGATAGAGACCCAACGGGCAAGTTGTCCTTCCCTTCCAAAAGGAGTTCCTTGAAATTGAGTCACAGTAATAAAGTCGAACGTAAGTGCTTTATCGGGATAGTCGTGGTGCAAATGCTCAAACAGACTTTGTTCGGTCACTTCAATGCCAATCTCTTCATTCAATTCACGGGCAATAGCTTGCTCGACACTTTCAGACTCCTCGACTTTTCCGCCAGGAAACTCCCAATAACCCCCTTTATGTTTATCCTTTGGGCGCTGGGTAATAAATACTTCAGTTTTTTGAGGGTTAAAGATGATGGCGGCGACAATATGGATTCGCTTCATAGTCATTCCTTTGATTAAACGGTGGGGCTGGTCTGTTATTGTCTAGCTAATAAAAAGGCCGGTCACTTAATAGTGACCAGCCTTATGGTAACGCTTAGAGAGTGTTACTCAACTTTACCGTGGCACTGCTTGTACTTTTTACCACTGCCACACGGGCAAGGTTCATTACGGCCTACTTTACGACCATCGCGGACCATAGGTTGCGCGGCCGCGTCTTGTTGCGGCTGTTGTTCATCATCAGCGAGTTGATTTTCTGCTTGCTGGTGCTGAGTTTGAGCTAAACGAGCCGCGGCTTCTGCTTGCGCTCTGCGCTGAGCTTCCATCTTTTCAACTTCATCTTGAGCTTGTACACGAACTTTACTAAGCACAGAGATTACGTCGAACTTCAGGGTATCGAGCAAGTTTTCGAACAGTTCGAACGACTCACGTTTGTACTCTTGTTTAGGGTTCTTCTGTGCGTAACCGCGTAGGTGGATACCTTGACGCAAATGATCCATCGCTGCAAGGTGCTCTTTCCACAAAGTATCGAGCGTTTGCAACATGACAGATTTTTCGAAGTTGCGAAGGATTTGTTCGCCCACTGCTTCTTCTTTCTGCTTGTAGATTGTCACCGTCTCTTCGAGGATTCGCTCACGCAGCGCTTCTTCGTACAGCTTGTCGTCTTCGTCAAGCCATGACTGAATTGCAAAATCCAAATCAAAGTCAGCTTTAAGGCGAGCGGTCAATCCTTCGATATCCCACATATCTTCAAGTGATTGAGGCGCTATGTACTGATCAATAGTGCTGTTAAGCACTTCAACACGGTTGCTTTCAATCATGTCGCTAATGTCATCAACTTGCATCAGCTCGTCACGCAACTCGTAAACCACTTTACGTTGGTCGTTAGCAACGTCATCGTATTCTAGAAGCTGCTTACGAATGTCGAAGTTGCGGCCTTCTACTTTACGTTGAGCTTTTTCGATAGAGCGAGACAACATCTTACTTTCGATCGCTTCACCTTCGTCCATACCACTTTGGATAAGACCTGCCATACGATCAGAGGTAAAGATGCGCAGCAATGAATCTTCCATTGAAAGATAGAAGCGAGATGAACCAGCGTCACCCTGACGACCAGAACGACCACGCAGCTGGTTATCGATACGACGAGATTCATGACGCTCAGTACCAATAATATGCAGGCCACCTGAAGCTAACACTTCATCGTGCACCACTTGCCAGTCTGTTTTGATTTTGTCGATTTGCTCTTGAGTTGGATTGTCCAACTTAGCAATTTGCGCCTGCCAACTGCCACCAAGCACGATATCGGTACCACGACCGGCCATGTTAGTTGCAATAGTCACGGCACCTGGTGTACCAGCTTGCGCAACGATTTCTGCTTCCATCTCGTGGAATTTAGCATTAAGTACGTTGTGCTTGATTTTCGCTTTTTTCAAAGCGTTTGATAGCAATTCAGATTTCTCAATCGATACTGTACCAACTAGACTAGGCTGGCCTTTTTCAACACGGCCTTTGATGTCTTCAATAATGGCGTTGAATTTTTCAACTTCTGTGCGATATACCATGTCTGGCATATCATTACGAACCATAGGTTTGTTGGTTGGGATAACAACGGTTTCTAGACCATAGATCGATTGGAATTCGAACGCTTCTGTGTCGGCGGTACCCGTCATGCCTGACAGTTTCTCGTAGAGACGGAAGTAGTTCTGGAAGGTAATTGATGCCAGAGTTTGGTTTTCGTTCTGGATCTTAACACCTTCTTTAGCTTCTACCGCTTGGTGCAAACCTTCAGACCAACGACGTCCTGGCATTGTACGGCCAGTGTGCTCATCAACGATGACCACTTCACCTTCATCAGAGATGATGTAGTCTACATTACGTTCAAATAGAACGTGCGCACGTAATGCGGCATTCACGTGGTGAAGTAGCATAATGTTGGCTGGTGAGTAAAGTGTGTCACGCTCTTCCATCAAGCCATTTTTAACCAACAACTCTTCCACAAATTCTTGACCAGTTTCGGTCATATGAACTTGCTTGCTCTTCTCGTCAAGCGTGTAGTGTCCATCGCCACGATACTCTTCTGTATCCTCTTCTTCTTGACGTTCAAGTGAAGGGATAAGCTTATCGATTTTTTGGTACATCTCTGAACTGTCTTCTGCAGGACCAGAGATAATAAGTGGTGTACGCGCTTCATCGATTAAGATGGAATCCACCTCATCGACTACCGCAAAGAACCGCTCACGTTGAACGCGATCTTCTGCGCGAAATGCCATGTTGTCACGCAAATAATCGAAACCAAACTCGTTATTGGTTCCGTACAGGATATCCGCCTTGTAGGCTTCTTTTTTCTCTGGTGGCGGCATATTAGGTACGTTCACACCTACCGTCATACCTAAGAACTCAAATAACTCTCGGTTGGTTTCGGCATCACGCTTTGCAAGGTAATCGTTGACCGTAACAATGTGCACGCCTTTACCTGGGAGGGCGTTAAGGTAGGCTGAAAGCGTTGCGGTAAGGGTTTTACCTTCACCGGTACGCATTTCTGCAATTTGGCCGCTGTTGAGGACCATACCGCCTATCATCTGCACGTCGAAGTGACGCATTCCGTAGACACGCTTAGACGCTTCACGGACAGTTGCAAATGCTTCTGGAAGTAGCTTATCCAGAGTTTCGCCTTTTTCTAGGCGCTCGCGGAATTCAACGGTTTTAGCTTGTAAATGCTCATCGCTGAGTTGTTCAAAATCGGGTTCGTAAGCGTTGATCTGTTTGACGATTTTACCTAAACGCTTGATGGTGCGATCGTTGCGACTGCCTACGACTTTGGTCAGTATCTTAGTTATCATTATCTATTCTCTATCCAGTGACCTAGAGGTCTATCCCTGTACTGGGCTGTATCCTAAAAATGCTCTGCTTGATATATGGAGTTTAACTCTAGTAATTTCAAGCTTTCATCGAAATTCAATTATGGCAAACAGTGTAGGGAAAAACCCGCGGCCAAACCAACTTGATTGCGGTTTGTTTGATGAAGATTTTGTTTTGATGTGCATATGCTGAATTTGCGAGCAATATCTCAACTCTCAAACAGAAAAAAACCGAGTTATTTCTAACTCGGTTCTTAATACTCATTGGCTGTTTGGCTTACGCTAGAACCATATTGGGTTCTGCAAAGGCGACCGGAGAGCCGACTTCTTCTTCGTAACTCACCCACTCCCAAGCTTCTTGATCAGCAAGAACTGCTCGTAAAAGTTGGTTGTTTAAACCGTGGCCAGATTTGAATGCACGAAGCTCACCGACGATAGGGTGTCCACACATGTACAAATCACCAATAGCATCGAGTACTTTGTGAGTGACAAACTCGTTATCAAAACGCAAACCTTCTTCATTAAGAATTCGGTATTCGTCGAGTACGATTGCACAGTCAAAACTTCCGCCTAGACATAGGTTTTGAGACTGCAAGTATTCGATGTCGCGCATAAACCCAAAGGTACGAGCGCGAGAGATTTCTTTCACAAACCCAGCTGAAGAGAAGTCGAACAACATGTGCTGCTCGTCCATATCAATCGCTGGGTGATCGAATTCAATCTCGAAATCCATACGGAAGCCGTCGTAAGGGACAAGCTCTGCCCACTTATCGCCGTCTTCTATACGAACGGGCTTTTTGATACGAATAAAACGCTTTGGTGCGTTGAGTGTTTCAACACCTGCCGATTGCAACAGATAAACGAAAGGACTCGCACTACCATCCATAATAGGAATTTCAGGTGCGTCGACTTCAATAACGATATTATCGATACCCATACCAGCTAACGCTGCGTTTAGGTGCTCTACCGTCGAAATACGAACGCCTTCGTCATTGACCAATGCGGTACACAGCATAGTGTCACGAACTGAGTTTGCGTCTGAAGGAAAATCCACGGGTGGATTAAGATCCGTGCGGCGATAGATGATACCGGTATTCGCGGCAGCTGGACGCAAAGTAAGCGTGACTTTACGACCGGAGTGAAGACCCACTCCGATTGTTTTCACAATCTCTTTAATTGTACGTTGCTTAATCATCTATTTACCTCCATCCGACGATGAATATCCGTCGAACTTGCTAATTGGCCGCACATCCTATCACTTTTTTGACAGATGTCAAAGTTTGTGCAAATTCAGTCTAGTCTGCCTGACGACGTAAAAACGCCGGAATATCCAAGTACGCAGACTCATCACGCTCAGTTTGTGGCGCTGTGCTCTGTCCACCAGTAGACGCTGCTTTTGAGGCTGGCGCTTGTGATGGTGCAACTTTAGCTTCCGCTTCTGGCGCTTTAGGTTGTACTGGTTGAGCGCGTTTTACAACAGGCTCAGCCTTCACAGGCTCTTGCTCAACAGATTGTGGAGCTACCGCTTTTTGCTTCACACCGTGTACCAGCGAGATTTCAGGTTTCTTCTCGTTACCGATACCCGTTGCAACAACTGTGACTCGGAACTCGTCAGTCATGTCAGGGTCTAGTGACGTACCAATCACGACTGTAGCATTATCTGATGCAAAGGCTTTTACGGTGTTACCGACCACTTCAAACTCGTCTAGACGCATGTCCATACCAGCAGTAATGTTGACTAGAACGCCACGCGCTCCTGCCAAATCGATATCTTCCAGTAGAGAGTGAGAAATAGCAGCTTCTGCGGCTTCTTCTGCACGTTCTTCACCTTTAGCAACACCACTACCCATCATTGCTTGACCCATCTCCGACATCACGGTGCGAACATCCGCGAAGTCGACGTTGATCATACCTGGGCGGGTGATCAGCTCAGCAATACCTTGAACAGCGTCTTTCAATACATCGTTGGCATATCCGAATGCTTCTAATAGCGTGACATTTCGGCCATACACTTTTAGTAGCTTTTCGTTAGGAATCGTAATTAACGAGTCCACATGTTTTGACAGCTCTGTAATGCCTTGCTCAGCAAACGCCATGCGTTTTTTGCCTTCAAATCCAAAAGGCTTGGTGACAACGGCTACCGTCAACACATCGAGCTCTTTTGCAATTTCAGCAATCACAGGGGCTGCACCAGTTCCGGTACCACCACCCATACCTGCGGCAACAAATACCATATCGGCGCCATCAAGCATATCTTTAATCTTTTCACGATCTTCGAGAGCAGAATCACGGCCTACTTGTGGGTTTGCGCCCGCGCCAAGACCTTTAGTGATATCACTACCAATCTGGATCACTTCGTTAACGCTGGATTTGCGCAAAGCTTGTGCATCGGTGTTTATGGTAATGAACTCCACGCCTTCGATGGACTCGCGCACCATGTGTTCTACGGCGTTACCGCCGCCGCCACCTACACCAACGACTTTAATTACTGCATCGTCTGACATTTCCATCATCGGTTCAAACATCTGTTTTCTCCGTATCCCTGTTGTTCAGGTTAAAACTCTTTTTGTATCCATTTTCGCACTTTGCCGAACATATCCGACAATGAAGAAGATTTAGGCTCTGTATAGTCGCTTTCTTCAACAAACTGATTATCTCTAGCATAGTGCAATAATCCGATGGCCGTAGACATATACGGCGCTTTTACGTAGTCGGTCAAACCCTTTACTTCAATTGGACGACCGACTCGGACCTGATTACCAAATACGCGCTCTGCGCACTCGACCAAGCCTTGAATTTGAGCGGCACCTCCGGTTAAGACAATGCCTGCTGCCAATTGGTGTTTGACTCCCGCTTGACGCATTTTTTCTTGCTCAGATTCAATAGTTTGGTTAATCAAACCCAATAATTCTGTATAGCGAGGTTCTATCACTTCCGACAAAGTTTGGCGTTGCAAACTTCTTGAAGGACGGCCACCCACGCTAGGTACATTCACTGTGTCGTCTTTACTGACCAACTCACTCAATGCACAGCCAAATTTCACTTTAATTTGTTCAGCATCACTCAATGGTGTGCCAAACGCAAACGCGATATCACTGGTTACAGCATTGCCTGCATAGGCTAATACCTCTGTGTGTCTCAGTGCGCCACCCGTCCAAATGGAAACATCCATTGTACCTGCACCCACATCCACCACACACACACCGAGCTCTTTCTCGTCGTCTGTAATGACCGCCTCACTGGCTGCTAATCCCGAGTAGACAACTTGCCCAACCTCCAGGTTGCACCGATGAACGGCTTTTTCTATATTTCGGGCCATATCGCTATGACACGAAATCATATGAACGCTCACTTCCATTCTCACTCCGGAGAGTCCGACTGGATTTTTAATGCCCGCCTGATAGTCGATAGTGAACTCTTGTGGGATCACATGCAATATGCGCTCCTCATCACCAATTTTTATCGACTTAGCCGTGTGTATAACACGTTCAATGTCTTCTTGTGCCACTTCTTCGTCAGAAATGGTCCCCATACCTTTTTCGATACGGCTAGTAATGTGCTGTCCTGAGATCGACAAAAACACTTTACTAATGGTGCAATCGGCCATTAATGCCGCTTCGTCTATCGCGCGTTGCACCGATTTGGTGACCGCTTCAAGATCGTTTACACCACCTTTATCCATTCCTCGAGCTGGGCTTGTGCCCACACCAATCACATTGATTTGTCCATCGGGAAGCATTTCACCGACAATGGCCGTCACACTCGAGGTACCGATATCAAGACCGACTACTAGGTCATCATCCGTATGTTTAGTCATTGTCACTCTCTTCGATGGCGTCTTGCTCTGGCATCCAACCTACTGCAGCGCCGGTATCATATCTTAAATCGATGTAACTGATCTGTTCGGTCTTTTCACCCATTTTTTTGTAAAGGGAGATAAACCGCTGTAATCGCTCTTCTAATGCCTCGGTTCCAAGTTCTAACCGAATGCCATTTTCCAAAATTATCTGCCATGCTAAACGATCATTAAGCACTAATGAATCAATTCGCATACCAAGTTCTTCAAACTTGGGCTGTAACTCTCTATATGTCTCAAGAACAAGAAGATTTTTCTCGTCTGGACCATAGAGTTTTGCAATATTGGGGGTATCCAATCGACTTGCGTCAGCATGAAAAACCACACCGGCTTGATTCAACATGGAAATACCATTCCAAATTGCCGCAGCTCTGTGCTCTACCGCGTAAATTTTTATGGTATCAGGCCACTGTTTACGAATCGACGCTCTATTCACCCACTCCAGCGACTCAACGGCTCGTTGCAACTGATTCACATCTTGGGTCATGAAGGTGCCCATTGGCGCTATTTGTACAAGCTGATGATGAACATCTTGCTCGGTAATATAAGCCAAGTCTCCTTGCAATATAAAGTTCGACAACGGCATGCTACGCTCATCACTCATCCAAGTGATTGTTTTGTATAGCAATCCACCAATCAGAACTACCACGATCAATAAAAACAACCCGTCAAACAGCGAATGTTTAATTCTTGGCAAGGCCTGCTGTTGTTCGTAGTTGCTGTCGTCTATGTCCGTAGCGTCCAATTGTTCTACCGTTATCTGCAAGTCTCTATTCCCTTTTGCTTTGCAGAAGCGCATTGAGTTTACAAAACGCCGTCCAAATTATACGGTTTTCTTTGCTCGAATCCAGCGCTGAAAACCGTATTTGAGAACAAAGCAGTGCTATTTACCTTCGTTTGAAGAAGTTTTCTGCATTTTTCCAATGTTTAGCTCTAAAGAGGCTAACTCTTTTGCCACTTTACCCACATCGCCCGCACCTTGTGTCAGAACTAAATCTCCATCTTGCAGTACGTTAGCCAAAACTGAAGGAAGCTCATTTTTATTGGCGACGAATATCGGATCGATTTTTCCACGTGAGCGGATTGTGCGGCACAATGAACGGCCGTCAGCTCCCGCAATTGGAGACTCACCAGCAGCATAAACATCCAGCATCAGCAGGACATCCACTTTATCAAGAACATTGGCAAAATCGTCATACAGATCGCGGGTTCGACTATAACGATGCGGTTGGAAAATCATCACCAGGCGCTTGTCTTGCCAACCAGAACGAGCCGCAGCAATCGTCACATCGACTTCACTTGGATGATGCCCATAATCATCGACCAGCATTGCCACGCCATTTCCAGTATCAAACTCACCTAGATGATCAAATCGGCGGCCTGTTCCTTCCGTCGAAAGAAGTGCTTTTGCGATGGCTTCATCCGCAACATCATCTTCCGTCGCCACGGCAATGGCAGCAGCGGCATTTAGGGCGTTATGACGGCCAGGGATATTGAGTGTAATCGACAGATCTGAGCGATCTTTGCGAGAAACTACAAAGTGCCCTTGCTGACCAACCTGTCGATACTCTTTAATGTGCACATCGGCTTCTTCGGAAAAGCCATAGGTAATTACTTGTCGACTGATTGATGGAATGATTTCTTGAACCACGGGATCATCAATGCACATAATCGCTTGGCCGTAGAAAGGCAGCTGATGTAAGAAGTCTCTAAAGGTTTGCTTAAGCACTTCAAAGTCACCACCGTAAGTGTCCATGTGGTCAGCTTCGATGTTGGTGACGATGGAAACCATCGGTTGCAAATGCAAAAACGACGCATCACTTTCATCTGCTTCGGCAATCAAAATACGACTAGAGCCTAATCGTGCATTAGTACCAACACTCTTAACCAAGCCACCATTTACAAATGTTGGATCGAGGCCCGCTTCAAAATAAATTTGAGTCACCAAAGCTGTGGTCGTGGTTTTACCGTGAGTACCTGCAACTGCGATGCCGTGGCGATAACGCATCAATTCAGCCAGCATCTCAGCGCGACGTACGACGGGTATACGACGCGACTTCGCTTCCATAACTTCTGGGTTACTTGGGTCAATCGCTGTAGATACCACCACAACAGACGCTGATTCTATATTGCTGGCTTGATGCCCAATAAATACCGTCGCCCCTTTTGACTCTAATCGTTGGGTTGTTGGATTGCTGGCAATATCAGAGCCGGTAATGGTATAGCCTTCATTTAGTAATACTTCAGCGATGCCGCTCATGCCTGCGCCACCAATTCCAATGAAGTGGATGGTCTTTACACGGCGCATTTCTGGGATCATTGCGCGAATTTGCGCTAAGTCTTGCTTGTGGTTAATCGGCATAGTTGTTCTCAAGATTTTTGTTGTAATTCGATAATGGCGTTGGCAACGGTCTGTGCAGCATCGGTTTTCGCTCGTTTACGCGAGGCGATGGCCATTGCATTCAAGGCATCTCTATCTAGAGATTGTATCGCATCCTTTAGCGACTCAACACTTAATTGAGGCTGTTCTATCATTAGTGCTGCATTGGCATCCACCAAATAATCTGCGTTTAACGCTTGTTGTCTGTCTTTATGCTGAAACGGGATAAAAATCGCGGCGACCCCCGCTGTACAAACTTCAGATACGGTGAGTGCGCCTGCTCGACATACCACCAAATCCGCCCAGCTGTACGCCTTAGCAACATCATCAATAAAATCAGACACGTCCACCTGCTCAAACTGAGCCTGTTGGTACAATCCGCTCACTTCTTTGGTGTTGCCTTTGCCACACTGATGTCGCACTTCGACGCTGGCTTGGTTGTCTTTTAACAGTTGACCAAACACTTCAGGTAAAGTGTGATTCAATATTCTTGCGCCTTGGCTTCCACCCATGACCAACACACGTATCGGCCCACTTCGACCGGCCAATCTCTGTTGTGGTGGTTCTATTGCCAATACGTCCTCGCGTACAGGGTTACCAACGACCTCGGCGCGGGGAAACGCACCAGGGAAAGCCTGGAAGACTTTGCTAGCAACTTTCGCCAGCCACTCATTGGTGAGTCCTGCAACCGCGTTTTGCTCATGCAACACCAGAGGGATTCCACACACGCGTGCAGCAATGCCACCTGGGCCACTCACATATCCGCCCATGCCGAGCACTACGTCGGGTTGAAAGCGTTTTATGTGTTTACGCGCTTGTGCAATCGCGCTGACAATTTGAAACGGGGCTTTAACCAACTTCGCCAAACTCTGTCCGCGCAAGCCTTTGACTTTAATAAAATCAATATCGATACCATGTTTTGGTACCAACTCAGCTTCCATGCGGTCTTCTGTGCCCAACCAACGGATCTCCCAGCCTTGTTGCTGGAGGACTTTGGCAACGGCCAATCCTGGAAACACGTGACCGCCAGTGCCACCTGCCATTACTAATAATTTTCTAGCCATGTTGCTCTTCTAACTGCTCGGGATCGGATTGAGTCTGCTCTTCTGCTGAGCCTTCTTTACCAACCGCCAATCTTGTTTCAAAATCGATGCGCAGCAGTAAACCTACCGCTACCGCCATAATACTTAAACTCGAGCCACCATAACTGATAAGGGGTAAAGTAAGCCCTTTCGTTGGCACCATTCCCGCGGCGGCACCTACATTGACGAGCGTCTGAAACGCAAACCAAATACCAATTGCAAAGGCGAGATACCCACCGAAATCCTGCCTGGCATCAAAGGCTTTTTTGCCTATGGTGATCGCTTTGATCACCAGTGCAAAAATCACCAATAAAATCAGCATCACGCCCACGAACCCTAACTCTTCACCGACCACAGCAAATACAAAATCGGTATGGGCTTCCGGCAAATATTCTAACTTTTGTATCGAGTTACCTAAACCGCGACCAAACCACTCGCCACGGCCAAACGCCATTAACGACTGGGTCAACTGATAGCCGCTGCCAAACGGGTCTTCCCAAGGGTCTAAAAATGACGTGACGCGGCGCATCCGATACGGCTCAAATATGATCAATAATACAACTGCGAAAATGCCAGCGACCATCAACGCCAAAAACTGCCACAGTTTTGCTCCGCCGATAAACAACATACCAAACAAGGTCACGAGCATTACAATGACGGTACCTAAGTCTGGTTGTCGCAGTAGCAAAACCGCTAATGCGCTAAACACAATAAAGGGTTTAAAGAATCCACCAAAAAAACTCTCTCTCACCTCATCTTGCTTACGCACCATATAGCTAGACATAAAGGTGAATAGCGATAGCTTAGCCAGTTCTGCTGGCTGAAAGTTAAAAAAGCCCAACGGTATCCATCGAGACGCACCATTGACGGACTTCCCACCAAAGAGGACCACCACCAGCAATACAAACGTGATTCCAAGCAAATGGGCACTGTACTTAAACCATACTTGGGTAGGCACTTGGATCACTGTCGCCAATATAACAACGGAAAACACCAAAAAAATGCCATGACGTATCATGAAGTGAAACGGTTGATCAGTCAGCCGAGAACTGACAGGGATGGATGCAGAAGTTACCATGATCAAGCCAAACGCCATCAACGCCAATGCAATCCAGATCAGCTGACGATCATACAGCGTCTCAGGCAACGGCTGTTTTGGTTGATTCAGTGAAGCGCCAAGTTGTGACAATTTTGAAATCACGTATGCATCCCTTGCAGGTAAATCGAGTCAATGAGTAACCTAGTCTTTAAGCGGCTACTTAATGCTTTAGCTTAAGCGTATTGTTTGGCCAAGGCGATAAAGGCATCACCACGACGCATAAAATTGGGGTATTGATCAAAACTCGCACAGGCGGGAGAGAGCATCACCATATCGCCTGATGTCAATTTGGTTGAAATTGTCTCAATAGCCTGTTCCATCGTCTGAAAACGCACACAGTCATTAGACAGTTCCATGAATGCATCCCCATCTCGACCAAAGCAACAGAGTGTCACCGCTAGTTGCGCTAGGTGCTCTTTAAGTGGTGTGAAATCAGCCCCTTTACCGTCCCCACCCACAAGGAGATACAACCTACCTTCAACCTCTAAGCCAGACAATGCCGCTTGTGTACTCGCAACATTTGTTGCTTTTGAATCATTCACCCAGCGCACCCCTTTTTGGTGCTCGACGACTTGGCAACGATGGCTTAATCCAGTATAGGACTGCAATGCACCTTCGCACTGAGTCGTATCGATACCCGCCAGATCCAAAAGAGCCAGCGCCACCAGCGCATTCGATTGATTATGTCGGCCAACAATCGAAAGTTGTCGCGTAAGAAAACTGGTTTTTCGTTGCAACCTAAAACGGGCTTCGCCATCAACCACTTTAATATCGTAATCAGTATCACCCAAAGTGTGTATAGGCGAAAAACGATGCAGCTTTAAGGAGTGTGAAGGGACTGGCGCAGTCTCAGGTTCGTCACCATTGACCAGCGCTTGCTCGGCATGCTCGAATATTCGCAACTTCGCTTGTCGGTAATCTTCCATACCCTCATAGCGATCCATATGATCTTCAGACAAGTTCAAAAAGGTCGCGACTTTTGGCGCAAGGTGATAGGTGGTTTCAAGTTGAAAGCTCGACAACTCTAAAACGTAGAGATCACAATTTTGCTGCAATAATGACAACGCTGGCGTGCCAATATTGCCGCCCACCCCAACGTTAATGCCGGCAGCTTTGGCAAGCTCTCCCGTCAAATCTGTTACGGTGCTTTTACCATTAGACCCTGTTATAGCGATGACAGGTTTAGTTACCTGCCATGCAAAAAGCTCAATATCACCGATAACGGGTGTACCTAGCTCTATAACAGTCGCGATTTCAGGGGTCGCCACAGCGATTCCTGGACTGCAAATCACAAGATCGGCTTGCTGCAACCAGGTGGTGTTCCAACCACCGCAGAAGAGTTCTATATCGTCGTCAAGATGTTCACTACCTGGCGCTATTTCACGGGTATCAATAACCTTAACGTCGGCATGCTTGGCATAGGTACAAAGATGCTCCACCACCGATAATCCGGTGATGCCCAACCCAACCACTACAATGTGATCATAGTCTTGCAGTTCCGTAGAAAAACCAGGCGAGTTTGATGGCATATTAACGCACCTTAAGTGTGGCCAATCCCACCAAAACTAATACGATAGAAATGATCCAAAAACGCACGATAACACGCGGCTCTGGCCAACCTTTTAATTCGTAGTGATGATGAATCGGCGCCATGCGAAATATTCGCTGACCGCGTAATTTGTAGGAGCCCACTTGAAGTATTACCGACAAAGTTTCCATAACAAACACGCCACCCATGATCACCAATACAAACTCTTGACGAACCAATACGGCAATGGTTCCCAGTGCACCGCCTAGCGCCAATGAGCCAACATCGCCCATAAACACTTGTGCTGGGTAAGTGTTAAACCATAAAAAGCCTAAACCAGCACCAACCATGGCGGTACATACAATCACCAGTTCGCTGGTGTAAGGAATATAAGGGATGTGCAAATAGCTAGCGAAGTTTACGTTACCGGTTGCCCATGCGATCGCGGCAAAGCCAGCTGCAACCAGAATAGTTGGCATAATAGCTAACCCATCAAGGCCATCGGTTAAGTTAACGGCATTACTGGTTCCGACAATCACAAAGTAAGTAAGCACAATATACAAAATGCCTAACTGAGGCATGATGTCTTTAAAGAATGGCACTACTAGCTGAGTTGCTGCGGTGTCTTTACCATGAGCATACAACGCAAATGCAACCACTAGAGCTATCGCCGACTGCCAGAAGTACTTCCAGCGCGCAATAAGGCCATCGCTGTTCTTACGAACGACTTTTCGATAATCGTCGACAAACCCAACCACACCATAACCCAGTAAAACCGCCATAACAGCCCAAACATAAGGGTTGCTGAGATCGGCCCACATAAAGACGGTGAACGAAATAGCCGCAAGGATCATCACCCCCCCCATGGTAGGTGTACCGCGTTTGCTAAAGTGAGACTCAGGGCCATCATTGCGAACAACTTGGCCAATCTGCAACATTTGCAGTCGAGCGATAAGACGCGGCCCCATCCATAAAGAGAGCGCAAGCGCAGTCAACGCACTAACGATGGCGCGAAAAGAAAGATATTCGAACAGGCGGAAGAACGAAAAATATGGCTGTAACAAGTCGGCAAGCCAAAGAATCATGGGTACATCTCCTTCAATGCAGATACCACGGTTCCCATCTGGGAACTGAGTGCTCCTTTAATCAGCAAAGTGTTGGTCTCTGCAGGTGTTAAATGCGCTTTAATGTGCGCTATTAGGGCTTGATGGTCACTAAAATGGTGCCCTCCAGTCAACTCGCTGACCACTTTAGTATCGTCACCAAAGGTGAGCACGTGCTCAAACCCAAAAGTAGACGCATGTTCTCCGACTTGTCGGTGAAGTGCAAGACTTTCATCGCCAAGTTCGGCCATAAAACCCAATATCAGCCAACGTTGGCCCTGATAACGAGCCAGCAAGTCGATAGCGGCTTTCACCGCAGGAACGCTGGCATTGTAACTATCATCAATCAATCGAATCGAATCAGTCAGTGATTCGACCGCAACACGACCTTTCACTTTTGACAGTTGCTCTAGTCCTTGCTTCACCTGTGCCAAATCTACGCCTACGTTAAGCGCCAAAGCGGCAGCGGCCACGGCATTAGACACATTGTGTTCGCCAATGACATTAAGTGAGACTGGCAATGTGCCGTATGGAGTGTGCAGATGAAAATGCGAGTACCCTTGATCGTCCATTTCTATATGTGACGCGTAGTATTCTGCCAGAGAGTTCTGTTGAGAAAATTGCTGCACTCGCTTATCGCTAAGAGCGTCTTGCCAATGTTGACCGCCCTGACTGTCCATATTGACTAAAGCGAAACCACCAGCAACAAGTCCTTGGTAAATCTCACCTTTTGCCTGCTTAACACCATCGATAGAGCCAAACCCTTCCAAGTGAGCGGCTGCGACATTATTGACCATCGCTGCTGCGGGTTTCACTAAACCACTGGTATAAGCGATTTCGCCAACATGGTTAGCCCCCAGCTCAATGACGGCGTAATCGACACTTTTATCTAGGCGTAATAGCGTTAATGGGACACCAAATTCATTGTTAAAGTTGCCCTTTGTCGCCAACGTTTTACCTTTTAGCTGTAAAATAGACGCCAGCATTTCTTTCACTGTGGTTTTTCCGCAACTTCCGGTAATAGCGATAGTTTCAACATCCGATTGCTCAAGTACCCAAGCCCCTAAATCACCGAGTGCCTTAGTGGTGTCTGCCACAACGACTTGTGGCGCATCAATATCTAAGGATTTCTCAACCAACAAGGCAGAGGCGCCATTAGACATGGCTTGCTCAACAAACTCGTGCGCATCGAACCGAACACCGTTAATAGCAACAAACAGCGCACCTGGCTCTATATTGCGCGTATCGGTTGATACTGCAGATATTACCTTGTCATCACCAACTAAATGGCCTCGAGTAACACTTGCCAACTGAGCCAGAGAGATTGGGATCATAGTGATACTCCTAACTGTGTTGCTGCGTTATATCTATCAGAGGCTTCAACCGTCCGATCCGCATAAATTTGATAGTCCTCGTGACCTTTCCCCGCCAACAAAATAATGTCGTTAGTGCTGGCATTGGCGAGCGCACTTTCTAACGCTTGGCCGCGATCATGGATGGTCAGTATTTGTTGTGGATGCTCTGTCCCTTCCAGCATATCCGCAACAATGGTTGCTGGATCTTCACTGCGCGGATTGTCGTCGCTAAAAATCACTCGATCCGCGAGTCGTTCGGCACTGGCAGCCATCATTGGACGTTTGCCTTTGTCACGATCGCCTCCGCAACCGACGACGACCCATAGCTTTCCAGAGCAATGTACGCGAAGCGCTTGCAACGCTTTTTCCAGTGCGTCTGGTGTGTGTGCATAATCCACCACGACTTTTGGCCTATTGGGCGCTGAAAACAGCTCCATTCGACCAATAACTGGCTTGATATTGCTGCTGGTAGAAAGCAAACGCTGCTTATCGAAACCTAGGGCTAAAAGCCCTGTAAGAGCCAGCAGCAAATTGGAAGCATTAAACTCACCAATGAGTGGCACTGTCAGTTGCCCTTCGCCCCAAGTCCCATCGATGGTTATTTGTATACCCTGTTCGGTAAATTCGATCTGAGTTGCCCATAAACCGCGAGTATTCTTAGGCAAAGGCTGCACTGATACTGCATAAGCATTGTCTAACTCATCAACCCATCTTGCCCCAACCGGATCATCGACGTTAATCACCGCATGCTCACAATGGTGCTCGGTAAACAACGAACGCTTGGCGGCTTCGTATTCCGCCATGGTGTGGTGATAATCGAGGTGATCACGACTTAGGTTGGTAAACATCCCCAATTTAAAAGGCACAGCTTTTACCCGGTGTTGGACTAAGCCATGGGAAGAGGTTTCTAACGCGGTGTACTCAGCGCCGGCTAATTCGAGTGAATGGAGAGTCTGTGCGATTTCTATTGGGCTACCGGTGGTGTTTTTTGCCTCTGTCAAGGCGTCAAGAAACCCATTTCCGGTTGTTCCCATAACGGCTGCGCGATGACCAATCAGCTCTAACCATTGAGCGATCAGTTGCGTGATGGTGGTTTTACCATTTGTGCCAGTCACAGCTATCACTTGGGTGTTATTTACTGGGTAGAAACGCAGCGCGAGTTCAGAGACTCTATCTTGCAAATCACAGATTTCAATGATGACAGCGCCATCTTTGCGGCTCACCGTTCCATGTCGCTCAGGATCACACTGAGAAAGCACTACTTTAGCCCCATTGAGAATGGCTTTATCAATAAAGTGTCGACCATCAACAGTGTGACCAGGCACGGCAATGAATCCACTTTGCGCCCCAACGTCTCGACTGTCGAGAGTAAGGTGACGTAACGAGAGTTGACTGATATCGTCAGTCAAGTTCAGTGCCCACGGCTCTAACAAATCTGCCAATCTCATCGATTCGTGCTCATTTGGGTTACTGGTTGTGAATGCATTTTTTGTCATAGTTAAATACTGTAGTGTGTGTCTTACTTGCCGTCAGGGGCGATGTTTAAGATCTGCAATGCCCCTTGCATAACTTCGGCAAAAACTGGGGCAGCTACGGAGCCACCGTAATATAGGTCACCTTGGGGCTCATTAACCACAACCACCAACGCAAGCCTTGGGTTACTAATAGGTGCAACACCTGCTGTAATCGCAACATATTCGTCGCTGTAGCCACCCGCATGGGCCTTTCTCGAAGTGCCTGTTTTTGCTGCAATTCGATAACCCGGTACAGCGGCGCGAGTTGCAGTACCACCTTTTTGCGTCACCGATTCCAGCATTTCTAGCACCAGTTTGGCATTGTCACGGTCAGCAACTTGTTTAGGTTCTATGTTGTTTTGATCTTTAATGATGGTCAGTGGGAAGAATTCCCCATAACTGCCCAAGGTCGCATAGGCATGAGCAAGTTGAAGCGGCGTTACCGACAGACCATAGCCAAAGGAGAGTGTTGCGATTTCAAAGTTCGACCAGCGCCGGCGATTTGGAAACAACCCCGTCGTCTCACCAATTAAGTTGAGTCCTGACGTGCTGCCAAACCCTATGGAACTGTACTGCCCTAGTAGTGCTTCTAGCGGCATGTCTAACGCTAATTTAGCAACACCAATGTTACTCGACTTCTGCAATATGGTTTGTAAGTTTGCTTTACCAATCTTTGAGGAGTCTCGTACTCGGCTTCCGCCAATTTGCATCAAACCATTACCTGTATCGATAATGGTATCTTCGTCAGCAACACCGTTTTCCAAAGCTGCTAGCACGACAAATGGCTTCACAGTCGAGCCAGGTTCCATCGCATCGGTAATGTTGCGATTTCTCATTCTAAAACTTTGCAGCTGCTGTTTATTGTTGGGGTTATAGGAAGGTGCGTTCACCATTGCCAACACTTCACCGGTTTTAACATCAAGAAGCACGACCGAACCTGACGTAGCACGATGGTCCGCAACCGCCTGCTTAATTGCTCGATATGAGATAGCTTGTAAGCGTTGATCTATCGTCAGCTCTAAAGGCTTACCCAACTCGCTCTCTGTTAGTGAGATGTTTTCAACAACACGGCCATAACGGTCTTTACGTATGGTTTTTGACCCTGCCTGTCCTGAAAGCCAGTTATCGTAACTGCGTTCTACGCCTTCCAAACCATGGCCATCGATACCGGTGACACCAATGACATGAGCACTCACTTCACCTGTTGGATAATAGCGACGAGACTCATTCGCAAGGCCAATGCCTTTTAGCTTGAGTTCTTTGACATAGTTAGCCATCGCTGGACTAACTTGACGCTGTAGATAAATGAACTTGCGGGTACTTTGTTCTTCGATTCGTTTGAGCATACTTTGACGCTCTAGTCCTAATACGTCAGCTAACGCATACCAACGATCTAACTCATTGAGACCACCAAACTTAAACACGTCAGACGGGTTTGCCCACACAGCCTGTACCGGTACGCTAACCGCCAACTGCTCACCATTTCTGTCCGAAATAATGCCTCGTGCTGTAGGAAGTGTTTTTACCCGCACCGAACGCATGTTGCCTTCTTTAATCAATCGATCCGGTTCAATCACTTGGATGTAAGCGACTCGGGCAATAAGTGTTGCTAAGACCAGTCCCATAGCAAACAATACAAACAGGTATCGCCAGCGAATCAATACAGGTTGTGAACTAACACTTTGTTCGGCTTCCGGTTTGGCTTTATTTCTCTTGTTGGCAGACGCGCCAGTCGCACGAGCTTTTTTGTTGGTGACAACTTTGCTCGTATCGCTTTTCGCGGGTGCTTTTTTAGAGGGTCCGTTTGCACCTTTGCTTGGTCTGCGAGGGGCGTTACGTCGACGGGTCACTGGTGTCATCATGGGAATCTAACTATTACTTCCTTATTTGAGTCAGGTCGCTTCATTTCAAGCTCTGAAACCGCCAGTTTTGTCACTCGGCTGTGTTCTGCTAACGCACTTTCTTCCAAGATCAGGTTACGCCATTGCTCATCCAACTTTAAACGTTGCTCAAGTGCCATATCTTTTTGCGTGATGGCTTGACGAGTGTGGTGCGTTATCCACACAACGCTCATAGCGGAAACAAGGATTAGTATTAGGGCCAATAGATTCCAACGACCCACACTGATTAGGTCGCGGAAGATTATAGACAGTAAGTTAGGCGTTCCTTGCTGAGACATACTGAGTTCTTTTGCTAATGGATATTATCGCTTCTGAGCGATGCGAAGTACCGAGCTACGAGAGCGCGGGTTTGCATCAACTTCTTCTGCGGATGGTTTAGTCGCTTTACCAATGGTATCGAGCGCAGCGCTACCTAGCGCAGCAATTTGAGTTTCAGTCATTGGAATGCCGTGTGGCACTTGAGGACCGCGGCTTTCTTTTCGCATAAAGCGTTTAACCATACGATCTTCTAAAGAGTGAAAACTGATCACCGAAAGTCTGCCTTCAGGGGCCAATACAGACAGTGCGCCTTTTAACGCCACGTCGATTTCTTCGAGTTCGCTGTTTATGTAGATACGAAAAGCTTGAAACGCACGAGTCGCTGGGTGCTTTTTCTCTTTAAAGCTTTTAGGAGCAGCTTGCTCAATCAATTTGGCCAATTGCGACGTGCGCTCTAGTGGTGGCAGTTCTTCATCGTCGCGATGAGCAACAATGGCTTTGGCAATTCGGCGAGCATGCTTGTCTTCACCAAACTCACGAATGACCCAAGTAATATCATCTAAATCCGCTTGTTTGATCCACTCTGACACAGGGATCCCCGAGGTTGGGTCCATTCGCATATCAAGTGGGCCATCTTTCATGAAGCTAAAACCACGTTCTGCATCATCAAGTTGCGGTGAAGATACGCCTAAATCAAACAGAACTCCGTCGACTTTGCCAACCAAGTTATGTTGCTCAGCGTACTGGGCAATCCCCGAAAACGGGCCATGGATAATGGTAAAGCGTGGATCGTCAATTTTTGCAGCTTCAGCAATGGCGGTTGGATCTCGGTCGATACTGTATAGACGACCTGCATCACCTAACTTTGAGAGAATCGTTCGGCTGTGGCCACCTCGGCCAAAGGTTCCATCAATATAAATACCGTCCGGTTTGATAGCCAACCCATCGATTGACTCATTCAACAGAACAGAAATGTGTTTGAAACCTTGTGTCATGCCGCTCTCACTATTTGGTTTAATTCTCTAGTTTACCCAATTACGCGACTGGTGCCACTATTCGCCCGAGGAGAATGCACCACAGCGCGTGACTTCGGGCTAATTTTGGGTAAATTTTTAGTTAATATTGAAGCCTCTAGGCGAACATCTGCGGTTCACCTATCGCCAAATGAAAAACCCACCGCCGAAGCGATGGGTTAAATAGAGGGAATTGGCCTATAAGCCGGGTTCTGTATCCGCTTGCGCGGTAGTAGCCATTCGTCTAGGCCAGCAATCGCTCACTGGCTCAAGCAACCTACCCGCCCCCATACGCGAGCCACGCAATGTGAGGGCCTATTTGGTCTTGCTCCGAGTGGAGTTTACCCTGCTACGCACTGTTACCAGACGTACGGTGCGCTCTTACCGCACCCTTTCACCCTTACCTGTGCCACCTAAATGGCCATCGGCGGTTTTCTCTCTGCTGCACTTGTCGTGACCGCCGTCTTAAAACGGCAGCCCCCAGGCGTTACCTGGCACCCTGCTCTATGGAGCCCGGACTTTCCTCCCCTCCGTCAGTCTCCCCCACCCTTGCCTATACAGACTAGTTTGAAGGGACGTCAACGAAGCAGCGACTACTCAGCCAATTCCGCCGCGCAGTGTACTGATATTCGCTCCCGCTGTCCAACGAAAACGCCGATTAGATCACTGTTTCAATCCTATATCGACTGCCTCAAAGTATGAAAATTTGCAAACTTGCTCCAAAACCAAAGTACACCTCCATTTCATCAACATAAACAAAGGTGATATTGATGCTAAAACCCTACTCAAGGACTGCTTACACATCGCAACAAGCGATAGTTTTTGTAGACCATCAACACAGGAGAAAAGCATGAATACGTCGCATCAAAAAGGGTTTACGTTGGTAGAGCTATTGATTGTGGTTGCCATTATTGGCGTACTCTCATCGATTGCAGTACCTACTTACAAAAACTACGTCAAAAAATCCGAAGCAGCCGCAGGATATGCAACCGCTAGGGCTTTGCTCACCAATATTGATATGCATATTCAAGAGCAAGGGAGCTTTCCAACCGATCTTGCCGATGCTGGCGGTAGTGACGATATGAACAATCTAGGTTTACTCAGTTTCGACGATACAGAGCAAACGGTCACTTTTGAGTTCAATGGAAACTCAACCATCGACAACGCGAGTTTTGTATTGACGCGCAGCAATACCGGTTGGGGCTGCCAATTTGTCAGTGCAGGCGTCTCGATTGAAAGCAGTGAGCTACCTAAATCGTGTAATTAGCGACTTCGTTGAATCGACAATGACATACTCCCAACTCCCATTATTGCTTCATAGCGAAGGGTATCTATCAGCGGAAGATTTACAGCGCCATGAACGTCCAAGTAGCCAAAGTACACGCTCACCCCACCAAAGGCATTGTGATCTGTTAAAAATGGCAGACATTTCGGATGACAATTTGTGCCATTTGATAGCGGATCGCTTTAGCTACCGGACGATCGAGTTGGACTTACTTGATCGTAAGCAGATCAGACAATGGTTTGAGTTGGCCGACCTCTGTTTGGAGCACCTTGCCATACCGGTATTATACGAAAACGGCAATATCTGCATTGCTGCCGTAGACCCTACACTCAAAGAGATCGAACAAAATTATCAGTTTGCACTTCAACAACCTGTTCAGATGGGCGTATGTACCCTTAAGTCTTTAGCCGATAGCTATCAAGCTGCGTTTGATAGACCATTAAGCGTGTCGTTGGACTCTGTAGGCTCAACGGCAACAAAAAAACCAATAACCTCTAATGCTCAACTGGCCAATTCAGACGATCAGTCACCTGTGAGTCAATACATTACTCACTTATTGTTCGACGCTCATCAACAAGGCTGCTCAGACATACATTTTGAGCCTTATCAGTCTCGATTTCGGATCCGCTATCGAGTCGATGGCATGCTGCGTGAAGTGCCAAACCCTGCGCAAACAATCACCGCGCGGTTAATCAGTCGCCTAAAAATCATGGCAAACTTAGATATTGCTCAGCAAAGAGTGCCGCAAGATGGCCGCATTGCCATTGAACTGGCAGAGAAAGTTAACGCCGAGTACCGAGTTTCTACCCTGCCAACACTCTGGGGTGAAAAAGTCGTCTTGCGCAGTACTCAAACTCAAACCCCTTTGCAATTAACGCAGTTGGGGCTAAACGTTCAGCAGGTTCAAGTATTGAAAGACGCGCTCACTAAGCCGCAAGGTATGATCCTAATTACTGGGCCAACAGGAAGTGGTAAAACACAAACGCTTTATGCTGCTTTGCGGTTTTTAAATCAGTCCCATCGCAATATTTCAACCGCCGAAGATCCCATCGAAATGCAACTTGATGGGGTCAATCAGTTGCAACTGCATTCTGGGGTTGGGCTCGACTACCATCACGCTTTACGAGCCTTTTTACGCCAAGACCCCGACGTTATTATGATCGGAGAAATTCGCGATAATGATACCGCGATGGCAGCCATTAAGGCCTCACAAACTGGCCACTTGCTGTTGTCGACCTTACATACTAACTCAGCTTTGGAAACCATCACTAGGCTTATCAATTTAGGAATCAAACCCTATAACCTCGCCGCGTCACTGAGTGTGATCGTTGCCCAAAGACTGCTGCGGCTACTCTGTCCTGAGTGCAAAAAACCTCAGGCAATGAATCAACAAATTATAGAACAACGTAATCATATCGATGCTGACGCCATGACGTTATATCAAGCAAACCCAAATGGCTGCCCTCACTGCCATTTGGGGTACAAAGGTCGCATCGCGATTTTTGAATTCTTACTGGTCGATGCATCGATCAAACGAGAACTGCTATCTACTCAGCATCTACTGCCTGGCGAGGCAGTAATTGAACAGGCGTGTATTAGTACATTGATGAGCAGCGGGCTTGAATTAGTGGCGAAAGGTCTAACGAGTTACTCCGAGCTTAAACGTATTGTCAGTGAGTACTAGATGCCTATCGACTCATTCCAACCCACCATCTTTTGTATCCATTATCGCGCTAGAGATGCAAAACGACGGGTTCGCACTGGACGTTTTTATGCGCTGTCTATGTCAGACGCGCAACATCAGTTTAGCCATATGGGGCTCACACCCCTGCGTGTGAAAAGCCGCGTCTATCAACCCAATGTTTTTCAATCGACTTTTACTGTTAAACAGCTCAATGAATTTTCCACCCAGTTAGCCACTCTACTAGCGAGCTCAATCTCTCTAGAGCAGTCACTGAATATTATGCGTAAAGGAAGTTCGAACGCAGCCCAACAACGAGTGCTGTGTAAAATTTTGCTAGCCATAACTTCAGGGCTTTCACTGTCTGACAGTCTGCGTATGGCAGACAAAAAATTTGACGGCTTTTATGCCAACTTAGTTCAAATTGCAGAAGCACACGGCGATTTGGCAGGGTGTTTCAACGACCTTGCGACTTTACAACAAAAAAGTCAGCGCCTTAAAAAGAGAGTAACTAAAATGCTGATCTATCCTGCCCTAGTCACTGTTGTTGCCATGATTGTTTGCTATTTAATGCTCACTCAAGTGATCCCAGAGTTTGAGCAGATGTTTATCAGTTTAGGGGGGAGCCTGCCATTATTTACACAATATGTTTTAACTCTATCTTATTGGCTACAGGCGCACTCACTGACAATAGTCCTATGGCTACTGTCTCTGCTTGGCTCGCTTAGTTGGATATACCAACGAAACGGTCTAGGTCGTCTTCTGATGCACAAGTACGCTCTAGCCATTCCACTTGTTGGGGATACCCTTAAACAGTTGGCTTGGTGTCGTATATGCCAAACATTGGCCATCACTCTAGCGGCAGGTATGCCGTTGCTACACTGCCTAGCCTGTGCCAAAGCCTCGTGCACCAATGACTACATAAAACAGAAAATCACCCTCACCTGCTCGTTACTTGAGTCCGGTAACACCTTGTCCCAATCACTGCACGATAGTGAACTATTTGATCAAACCCGACAGCAGTTACTCTCTATTGGTGAGCAGAGCGGTCAGTTAGAAAAGATGTTAATCCACGGAAGCGAACAACTCACACAAAGTATTGATAGCAAGGTCGACCACCTAAGCCAACTCATTGAACCGGTTATGATTGTCACCCTCGGCAGCATAGTAGGAAGCCTCGTGATTGCAATGTACCTTCCAATTTTCGAGCTTATGAATCACCTGGGATGATACAAATCGTCATTTTTCCCACAAACTTAGGCATTTAGGTTGCACCTTAGGGGAGTAAGCAGGGATAATTCAATCACTTCGTGATCATGAGAGACAGAATGGAACTTTTTTACTCTTACCCTTGGCTTTATCCTGCAGTCATTGCAGTACTTGGTCTGATCGTAGGCAGTTTTCTGAATGTTGTGATCCACAGACTTCCTATTATGATGGAAAGGCAATGGCAGCAAGACTTTTCTGAAGCATTTCCAAAGTATAATGTCCCTGCTCCAGAGGGCGAATATGATCTCAGTAATCCGCGCTCTACCTGCCCACACTGCAATACCCAAATTCGCGCGATTGATAATATTCCGGTGCTGAGTTGGATATTTTTACGTGGCAAATGTCACCATTGTAAAGCCAGTATAAAAGCACGTTATCCTATGGTGGAACTGCTAACTGCAGTGCTGAGTACCGCCATAGCGCTTAAATTTGGCATGACCCCATTTGGGATGGCGCTGGTGGTGTTTACTTGGGTACTAATTGCCGCAACGTTTATCGACCTAGATACCATGCTGCTCCCCGATAGCCTTACACTTCCACTCATGTGGGCGGGCATCGTATTAGCATTACTTGGCCACTCTCCTGTTGACCTTAGCAGTTCTGTTATTGGCGCCGTACTTGGGTACATGTCGCTTTGGAGCTTGTATTGGGTGTTCAAAATCATGACCAAGAAAGAAGGCATGGGTTACGGCGACTTTAAATTGCTCGCCGCACTAGGTGCCTGGTTGGGTTGGCAGGCTCTGCCTCTGATTGTGCTAATGTCATCATTTGTGGGATTAATTTTTGGCGTAATACAATTACGATTGAAAAAACAAGGCATTGATAAAGCGTTCCCATTTGGGCCCTACCTTGCTATTGCGGGATGGGCTTATGTCATGTTTGGTGAGCAAATTGTGACCTGGTACTTGTCTCGATTTCTAGGAATGTAACTATGAGCTATGTTATTGGCCTCACTGGTGGGATCGCAAGTGGCAAAACGACGGTTGCCAACTGTTTTCACGACACGTTTGGCGTCCCCATTATTGATGCAGACATCATCGCCAGAGAAGTGGTTGAACCCGGTACACCCGGTCTCGCGGCCATTCAAGCGCACTTTGGAGATGAGATAGTAGTGGACGGTGCGCTAAACCGCGCAGCACTCAGAGAGCGTATTTTTAGTCATCAAGAACAAAAACAGTGGCTAAACAATCTATTGCACCCACTGATTCGCGAGCAGATACTGCAGCAAATTCAGCATGTAAAAGAAGATTACTGCCTTTTGGTCGTGCCGCTACTGGTCGAAAACCAGCTTACCGAGCTATGCGACAGGGTTCTGGTGGTTGATGTGGCAGAAGAAACCCAAATTGCTCGTACTCAACAACGCGATGGTGTGGCAAGTTCACAGGTTAAATCCATCATCGCTTCGCAAGCTTCTCGTGCGGAACGTCTAGCAATTGCCGACGATGTGATTGATAATGATCAAGCAAATCATGAACTGCTTGCACAAGTCACAGATTTACACCAAAAGTATCTAGCCATTAGCACTAAAAATCGTTCAAAATACAAGGACTAACGGGTAAGGACGCACTGCATGAGCACCATTCACAAATTTGAGCATCCTCTCAATGAAAAAACACGTATCTATTTACGTGTCGAAGCGCTATTGCGCCAAATAAATCACTGCTCAGATTTTGCTGACCCTCAGCACTATCAAGTGCTGTTTCGTTCAATGTTTGATCTGTTGGATATATTTGAACAGATCCAGCTAAAAGCTGAACTCGCTAAAGACCTTGAAAAGCAACGTATTAGTTATCGCAACTGGCTTAACGTCGATGGCGTAAACCAACAGATGTTGCAATCGGTTCTTAACGATCTAGACGCAGTTCACCGTGGACTCATGAGTTCAGAGCGTTTTGGGGTCTCTCTAAAAGAAGACCGATTTTTGAGCGTGGTTAGGCAGCGATTTAGTTTACCAGGTGGCAGTTGCTGTTTTGATTTGCCAAGCCTTCACTATTGGTTACACCTTCCGATTGAGCGTAGGCAACAAGATGCTCAGCGCTGGATAGAAAGTGTCAGTGCTTTGAATGCCGCTCTTAACCAGTGGCTTAAGCTTACGCGGGAGACGGGAGTCTATCACGCCCAGATTGCACGCAACGGTTTCTTTCAAAGCGATGCTGAAGAGGCCAATATCCTGCGATTAAATATTCCCATGAACTATGGTGTATTACCTACCATATCGGGTCATAAAAATCGTTTCGCCATAAAATTTGTCAATTTTGAAAACGGACAAGCCAGCAGTCAAGACGTTGAGTTTGACTTGGCGGTCTGCCAATAGAGTACCACTATGAACAAAGTTACCACCGTACCTTGCCCACAATGCAAAACACCTGTTGTGTGGAGCGAGAAAAGCATCTACCGACCATTTTGCTCTAAGCAGTGCCAACTGATCGATTTTGGTGAGTGGGCAGAAGAAGAGAACAGTATTCCTGGTGCGCCAGATATGTCCGACAGTGACGGATGGTCTGAAGACGAGTATTAAGGTCCGTGGCAAATTAGACCACCAACGATCATTAGCCCCAACAATTTGGAGCAAAAAAAACGGAGCCTTAAGGCTCCGTTTTCGTACTGAGAGAATGCAGGTTGTGCATTACTTCTTAGCAAGTTTCTCTTTAATACGAGCTGACTTACCAGAACGCTCACGTAGGTAGTACAACTTGGCACGACGTACTGCACCACGGCGTTTAACTTCGATGCTATCAACCATTGGAGAGTGAGTTTGGAACGAACGCTCAACACCTTCACCGTTAGAGATTTTACGAACGGTAAATGCTGAGTGAAGACCACGGTTACGAATTGCGATTACAACGCCTTCGAATGCCTGTAGACGCTCACGGTCACCTTCTTTTACTTTAACCTGAACCACAACAGTGTCACCTGGTGCGAATTTAGGAAGATCTGTTTTAAGCTGCTCTTGCTCAAGAGCGTTAATGATATTACTCATGTTTCTATACCCTAGAATAAACTGAATCTAAATATATTAATTACTTGTTGTTTTCGTGTTCACCAATGAACTCGACAAGCAATTTTTCCTGTTCGTCAGTCAGAGCTAGGTTTTCCAGCATCTCTGGTCTTCTTAGCCAAGTCCGGCCTAACGACTGTTTTAGTCGCCAGCGACGAATGTCCTTGTGGTTACCCGACTTGAGTACCGAAGGTACTTCTTTGTCGTCTAACACTTCAGGGCGTGTGTAGTGTGGACAATCTAGCAAGCCATTGGCAAAAGAATCTTCTTCTGCTGACGCCATATCCCCAAGTACTCCCGGTACAAACCGAGCGACTGAATCAATTAACGTCATGGCTGGCAGTTCGCCACCCGTCATTACAAAATCGCCGATAGACCATTCTTCGTCTACCATTGACTCGATAATACGCTCATCTATCCCTTCGTAGCGTCCGCAAATCAGAACTAAGTTCTCACTCGTAGACAGCTCTTCAACACCTTGTTGGTCGAGCTTGCGACCTTGAGGTGACAGGTAGATGACTTTCGTCTTACCAGGTGCGTGCTCTTTAGCTGTTGTGATAGCGTCGCGCAAAGGCTGAACCATCATTAACATGCCAGGGCCGCCCCCGTAGGGTCTGTCGTCGACAGTGCGATGTTTATCGTGCGTAAAATCTCGAGGATTCCACGTGTTGATAGACAACACCCCTTTTTTTACCGCTTGACCAGTTACTCCGTAATCGGTAACGGCTTTGAACATTTCAGGAAACAGGCTAATCACCCCAATCCACATGTTCGCCTCCGATGAGTAAGTTAGAATCCAGGATCCCAGTCAACTTCGATCCGTTGAGCTTCGCGATCAACATTCATGATCACTTGCTCTTCAAGGAACGGAATTAAGCGTTCCTTTTGTCCAAAAGCATCTTTTAAGTTCGCTTTGACTACCAAAACATCGTTTGAACCTGTCTCGAGGATGTCAGTGACCTCCCCTAAGTCGTAACCTTTTGTGGTGACTACTTTCATGCCAAACAATTCACGCCAGTAGAACTCATCTTCTGACAGCTCTGGTAAAGCGGCTGGATTAACGCTGATTTCAAAGTTGACCATCAAATGCGCGCTTTCACGTACATCTAGGCCTTCAAGCTTACACACATAACCTTTGTTATGACGCTTCCAGCTCTCTACTTTGTGTTCAACCCAGTTGCCATTTTGGTTAACTAACCAAGGGCTATACTCAAAAATACTTTCAGGATTTTCTGTGAAGGAATGAACCTTAAGCCAACCACGAATACCATAGGTAGCACCAAACTTGCCTACAATAATTGCTTCGTTTTGTTCACTCATGTTTAATCCTTATACACCGAAAATGGCCAATTAAGCCGCTTTAGAAGCGTCTTTAACTAGCTTAGCTACGCGGTCAGAAACGGTAGCGCCCTGCGAAACCCAGTGGTTCACACGGTCTAGGTCTAGACGTAGACCTTCTTCTTGACCTTTAGCAGTAGGGTTGAAAAAACCTACTTTTTCGATGAAACGGCCAGTAGCCGCTTTGCGGCTATCAGCCACTACGATTTGGTAAAATGGACGCTTCTTAGCGCCGTGACGTGCCAAACGAATGGTAACCATGTCGTTCCTCTTTGCTTTCTCAAAAATAAAATTAACCCCAACAACTGCGCCGTCTTGAGTAACTCAAAACGTAAGTCTGGGGTCTCGTGCCAAAATAAAGCCTCGGAATTTTACTCTTATTACGTTTCTTTGCAAGGGGTTTAGGCACTTTTTAACCAGTCTCGGTATCAAATCGATTGTGTGAGCTGGGTAACAGTTTGAAAACACTTAGAAGAAGGGCATAAGGGGCGAGAAGCGAGGGGCGAGGAAAAGCAGCTGGGCTTTCGTGGATCACTACCGGTACAACGCTTGCTGACGCGAGATTGGGCCGGTCTTGATGCCCGCGCCTCGCAGCGAAGCGTCCTCGCCTCTCGAAGCGAAGCGCCTTGCTTATACTTCGCTACTCTAAATTCTCCAATCCCCACTTATAAAGCGCATTCTTTTTCAGGCTAAATAGTTCCGCTGTTATTGCAGCGGCCTTTTTAAGAGGTAACTCTTTTGCTATAGCCGTCAACGTGCGGATGACCTCTGGCGACATTTCTTCAGTGGTCGTTTCGCGGTAACCATGAACCAATAACACCATTTCACCTCGTTGCTGGTTGCTGTCAGCAGTTACCCATTCTACGAGCTCACCGAGTGGCAGCTTCTTGAAGGTTTCAAAGGTTTTGGTTAATTCACGAGCCATCACCACTTCTCTATCGGGGCCTAACACCTCCAGCATGTCCTTTAATGAGTCTGTAATACGGTGAGGAGACTCATAAAAGATGGTCGTGTGTGGCATCTGCTCAACGTCTTTGAGCTTGTCTTTACGCCCTTTGCTCTTAGCGGGCAAAAATCCTTCAAAGCTAAAACGGTCAGAAGGAAGTCCTGATGCACACAACGCGGTAATGACGGCGCAAGCACCAGGTAAAGGAACAACTTTAACCCCAGCGTCACGACATTGAGTCACCAGATGATAGCCAGGATCACTAATAAGAGGCGTTCCCGCATCCGAAACTAAGGCTATGGACTCGCCATTTTGCAATCTTTCGATCAAATAAGCGGCTTTTTGCTGTTCATTGTGATCATGCAGTGCAAAAGTTTTTGTTTGCACACCTAAGTGCGACAGTAATTTCCCCGTATGCCTTGTATCCTCAGCTGCAATCACGTCTACGCTCGATAATATGTCGATGCTGCGCTGGGTAATATCGCCCAAATTGCCTATTGGAGTAGGCACAATATAGAGAGTTGAGACCTCTGCAGGGTGCAAAATGTTATCTGTCATTTGTTTACCATCACTCAAGGGATTAATATAGAGGGTATTGCAACTAATTCAGCAGTTTAACATGGCCGAAAAACGACTCAATCGACACAGTGTATCACGCGTACTCTCACCTATCGCTCTTTCTCTATTTTTAGTAGCGTGTGGCAGTACCCCCGACCAGCCAACCGAGACTAGCGTCAATCAACAAGTCGCCGAGAATCAAGATTCGGCTTACTACCTACTACAGGCAGATAGAAGCAGTGGCAGTGAGCAAGTGGACTGGTTACTGATCGCCTTTGATGTTGCTATCAACGAAGGTGACTTGGATCTTGCCGACCGCATTATGCGTAGATTGGCGCAATCAGAGATGTCTCCGCAGCAACAAGCTCTATGGCAATTGAGTCGAGCTGACTTGTTGTTAGCTAAAGACCAGCCTACCGATGCCATTCGACAGCTAAACTTCTTACCTAACTGGGTGCTTGAAGATTCAACTTGGGCTAAATACCACCAAACCCGTTCTGAGATCTATTTTGCTTTGTTTGATCCTCTTTCAGGGTTTGAAGAGTTGGTATCAGGGTTTTCTTATCTGACTCAAGAGCAGCGTCAAACGTTCTCTGACAGCATCTGGTCACGACTCAACACTTACTCGGCCGATGAACTTGCTGCATTCGACACCCAAAATCAAGACCTTCAAGGGTGGATCAATCTGGCGTCGATCGCCCAGCAGTACCCGAACGATTTTGCCAACCAGAAACGCCGCTATGAGCTTTTCTTAAACGAAAACTTTGATCACCCTGCCGCCTTTTACACGCCAAACGCGATCAAAGAAGTCTTGGCGATGGATATCGTCACAGCGAGTAATACAGCCTTACTGCTACCACTGAGTGGAAAATATGCCAAACAAGCCAGCGTCATTCGTGATGGATTTTTATTCGCTCTGTTCAATGATAAAGAGCGTGATGAAACTCTGCGTTTTAGTGTGATTGACACTGATGGGAAATCCATTGAACAGTTAGAGCAAGAACTTGCTACTAACAACTCTGATTTTATTGTTGGGCCACTACAGAAAAATACCATCGAAGAGTTGCAAGTATCGCAACAAGCCAGCATAACTCCAATCCCAATGCTTGCACTAAACTTCCCTGATGAGATCTTGGAAGACCAATCTCTTTGCTACATTACATTATCACCTGAGCAAGAAGCCGCAGAGGCAGCTCAGCACCTGTTTGATTTAGGGTATCGATTCCCACTATTTGTTGCTCCAAACAATAGCTACGGTAAACGTATGCAAGCGGCCTTTGACGCACAGTGGCAGACTATCTCGAACACAGCATCTGACGATGTCTACTTTAAGAATCAGCGTGAGCTTCAATACATAATCAATACCGCTTTCGATATTCGAAATAGCGATGCTCGCATTGCTCAACTGAGTGCGCTTTTTGACACTACACTAGAAGGCGAAGCACGCAGTCGTCGCGATATAGATGCCGTCTATATTGTCGCCAAAGACAGCGATCTTAATCTGATAAAACCCTTTATTGATGTAGCGATAAACCCAGAAGCGCAGGCACCTGCTGTTTTTGCTAGTTCCTACAGTAACTCTGGTGGCAACAACGCAACTCTGGATCTCACTGGTGTAACCTACAGTGACATTCCGTTTCTCGCCGACCCAGACCCTAAAGTGAAAGAGCAGTATGAGTTCATCTGGGAAAAATCGAGTCATGCTCAAAAGCGCCTGTTTGCTTTAGGGATGGATGCCTATTCACTGACGCATGCGTTGCCGAACATGAAGCTTGAGCCAGAGTTCGAATACAAAGGTCAAACCGGTGTACTATCCATTGACGAAAGCTGCGTTGTCGATAGACAACTCAGTTGGGCCGAGTTTGGTGCTGAAGACAAGCAGTCTCAGACTGACGAGGTGGCTGATGAGCTGCCAGTCACAACCGTTGACAATGAATAACCGACGTCTCGGTGAATCGTACGAATCGCAGGCCTGTGACTACTTAACGTCACAAGGCTTGCGTTGCATTGATAAAAACTACCACGCCAAATGTGGTGAGCTCGATATCATCATGCAAGATAAAGACACCTACGTGTTTATCGAAGTCAAATACCGAACATCAACACATTATGGGTTGCCGCAAGAAACGGTCACTCGCAATAAACAACGAAAAATTATCAAAACCGCTCAACATTGGTTGTTGTCTAAGCGTCTATCGCCTCACACTACCGACGTAAGGTTCGACGTCGTTGCGATTAACGCCGATCAAACTCAACCAGAGTGGATTAAAAGCGCATTCTATGAAGGATAATCATGCTAGACAGTATTAAAGAAACGTTTACTGAAAGTATTCAGATTCAGATCGCCGCAGCAGAGGCACTTCCGGACGCAATCACGCACGCGTCGCAAGCGCTCGTCGCTACGCTATTGAAAGGAAACAAAATATTATGTTGTGGTAACGGTGGGTCAAATGCCATCGCACAGCAATTCGTATCTTGCCTCCTCAATCGATTTGAAACCGAGCGTCCAAGCCTACCAGCATTAATGCTGTCGCAAGATCCAACGACACTTACTGCTGTCGCAAATGACTATGATTACGACGAAGTCTTTTCAAAACAAGTTCGCGCTTTTGGTCAAGCGGGAGATATCTTGTTGGCGATCTCGACCAGTGGTAACAGCCGTAATATTTTGAAAGCGATGGAAGCTGCCGTGACTCGCGATATGACGATTATTGCACTCACAGGTAAAGATGGTGGTGAAATGGCCGGTCTACTGGGTGAGCACGACGTGGAAATCCGTATCCCATCTCATCGCACAGTTCGAATTCACGAGGTTCAATTGGTTACGCTTCACTGTCTTTGCGACCTGATTGATCAAGTGCTTTTCCCTCCACATGTCGACTAAAGGTAGGACAATGCAAACAACTTTATTCTCTCGTATCTCACTAATACTATGCAGCCTGGTACTTCTCGGGGGATGTGTAAACACGCAATCTCAAGATGTCGATGGACAAGACCCTCGTACAACCAAACAGAAGTGGGTCGACAGTACCATAGAGTTTGAAGCAGCTTCATGGAATAACAAAGCGCCATTTAAAGGTGAAGTGCGGGTCAATGCGACGGCATACAATGGCAAAGTGGTGTTGTTTGGTCAGGCAAGCACTGAAACGTTAAGCCAAGATCTAGAACAGAAGGTTCGTGAAATAGCCAACGTCACCTTGGTGCACAACCAAATTAGGATCAAGCCCCCGCTAGCGTTTCCCGAACAAAGTAAAGATGGTTGGATTACCGCAAAAGTAAAAACGGCTTTTGCAGAAGAGCCATTGCTAAAAGGCAATAACATTAAGGTGATCACTGAAGATGGGGAAGTGTTTTTACTCGGGTATATATCACCGGCGAAAGCGGATCTTGCGACCAACATTGCACGTAATGTACAAGACGTAAAACAAGTAATTCGGGCGTTTAACCTTTCAGAATAGTGTAATACCAACCAAAGCAAGTACCTGATTATTCTTGCTCGTTAAACTCAACGCATAAAAAAAGCAGCTTTCGCTGCTTTTTTTGATTCTATGCTTTGAGAGCACTCAATGAGTAGACTACTTAATCACACGTAGAGACGGCTTGCTCTTTTTAGGCGGTTCTGGAGTTGGATCGTCATCCCCATCATCGGCACTATGGATTACTGTCGGCGCTTCTGATTGCGGCTGGGTTACAGCAGACAAACTTGGCTTCTCAACACTAATTTGTGGCTCATCGTTACTTGGTTGATCGAGATTGTCGTACGCCTCTTCAGGCTCAAACATCGTCCCTGCACCATTTTCACGCGCATAAATCGCAAGCACCGCATACATAGGGACAATCACCGAATGAGGTTTGCCACTAAAACGAGCTTGAAAAGTGATCACTTCATTGCTGATCTCAATATTACCCACCGCACGCGGCGCCACGTTCAAGATAATTTGACCATCTTGAACAAACTCAAGAGGAACGCGTACACCACTCATGTTCGCATCCACCATTAGATGTGGAGTCAATTCGTTATCTAATAGCCACTCATAAAAAGCGCGCACCAAATAAGGACGACGAGGAGTCATATTATCCATGTTCGTTATCGAACCAAGCGCATTTCGCGTTCAGCTTCTGTTAGCGAAGCGAGGAATGAATCACGTTCAAATACACGGTTCATGTAGATTTTTAGCTCTTTTGAACCAGGACCTGTCAACTCGATACCAAGTTGAGGCAGACGCCATAGTAGCGGCGCTAGGTAGCAATCGATAAGGCTAAACTCTTCGCTCATGAAGTATTCGTACTCTGCGAACAATGGCGCAAGAGTAAGTAAATCGTTTTTCAGTTTTTCACGAGCTTTCTGTGCTTCTTCACCAGACGCGTTGACGACTTTTTCAGCAAGGCTGTACCAGTTGCGCTCAATGCGGTACATCATCAAGCGGCTGTTACCACGGGCAACAGGGTAAACCGGCATCAATGGCGGATGTGGAAAACGCTCATCGAGGTACTCCATGATGATCTTTGAGTCGTACAAAGCAAGCTCACGATCCACAAGAGTTGGAACTGACTTATAAGGGTTCAGCTCGATAAGTTCAGTAGGAAGAGAACCTTCTTCAACTAACTCAACTTCTACACTCACCCCTTTTTCTGCGAGTACGATACGCACTTGATGACTTTCCATCTCAGTTGCGCTTGAGAATAGAGTCATCACAGATCGTTTATTGGCAGCTACAGCCATTGAGCCCTCCGGTATACAGTACAAAAACAACAGTGGAGGCCAATTGCCTCCACTGATTTATAATTAGCGCCTAATGATATCACATCTAGTGAATATCACGCCAATACTCTTTATACAGCAAGAATGCGACTGCTGTGAAAATGACTAGGAAAAGCAGCACCCAAATACCCAGTTGCTCGCGCTCTACCTGAACCGGATCACCAGCGTATTGTAAGAAGTTCACAAGGTCGCGCATTGCCGCGTCGTACTCTGAGCTGCTTAGCTCACCAGTGCCGTCAGTTTTAACACCAACAACAGCATCTACTTCTTCACCACCAACGGTGGTTTTACCCCAGACTGGCTGTGGAACACCTTGCAGTTCTTCCAACACGTGGGGCATACCCACATTTGGGAACACAATATTATTCACACCAAATGGACGTGAAGGATCAGCATAGAAAGTACGAAGGTAAGTGTATAGCCAATCCGTACCACGTACACGTGCAACCAGAGTCAAATCCGGTGGCGCGGTACCAAACCATTTGGCGCCATCTTCCGCTTTCATTGGATTGGTCATTAGCTCACCAATGTTAAGCTCTGGATCGAACATCAAGTTCTCTTTCATCAGCTCCAGTGGAATGTCCAAATCGGTCGCAACACGCTCATAACGTTGATATTGCGTTGCGTGACAGCCAAAACAGTAGTTCATGAACAACTTAGCACCGTTTTGCAATGACGCTTTATCGCGAATGTCGTTATTTGGGTGATCTAGAGGAACAGACGATCCTCCAGCGGCAAATACCAACGATGGCAACAGAGCGAATACTAATGTCAGTAACTTCTTCATTATTTAGTGATCCTCGTTGGTAGTTCTTTTGTCTTCTCGTTTTTACTGTAAATAAACAGCAGCACGAAGAACATGAAGTAGCCGATAGTAAATACACGAGCCAATAATGTGTACAGTTCAGTTGCAGGCAATGTACCCAGTACACCTAGCGCGACAAAACTGATAATGAATTGTACTAGGTTAATGTAGTGGATCTTGCTGCGGTAGCGGAACGAGCGAACGTTGCTACGGTCAAGCCACGGCAAGAAGAACAACACAACAATAGACGCACCGAAGAAGACAAAGCCTATAAGCTTATCTGGGATTGCACGCAAAATTGAGTAGTTAGGTGAGAAGTACCAAACCGGCGCAATATGTTCAGGGGTCTTCAGCGGGTTTGCCACTTCAAAGTTAGGCGGCTCAAGGAAATAGCCTCCCATCTCTGGGGCATAGAACATCACTAAGGCAAACGCGATAAAGAACAGACCTGCATAGAACAAATCTTTCAATGTGCCATATGGGTGGAATGGCATCGAGTCAATAATGTCGTACTTCTTAGTGAAGTCTTTGTGGAACTTAAATTCAGGCTCGTAATCATCGCCCATAGTGCCTTTTGGTAACTTAGTTTCGATACCGTCAGGGTTGTTTGAGCCCACTTCGTGAAGCGCAAGTACGTGCAAGGCAACCAACAAGATGAGTACAATCGGTAGCGCAATAACGTGAAGTGCGAAGAAGCGATTCAGTGTTGCACCAGAAATAACGTAGTCACCACGGATCCAAAGCGTTAGATCGTCACCAATAAACGGTATCGCACCAAACAGTCCTATAATTACCTGCGCACCCCAGTAAGACATTTGTCCCCAAGGCAGTAAGTAACCCATAAAGGCTTCGGCCATCAGTACCACTAGCAACAACATACCAAACAACCACACTAACTCACGAGGTTTTTGGTATGAGCCGTAGATAAGTCCACGGTACATGTGAAGATAGACAACAATGAAGAAGAACGAGGCACCCGTTGAGTGCATATAACGCAGTAACCAACCGTATTCCACATCACGCATGATGTATTCAACAGAAGCAAACGCTCCATCACCTGATGGTTCGTAACTCATGGTAAGGAAAATACCGGTAACAATTTGGTTGATGAGCACAATCATGGCGAGCGCGCCAAAAATGTACCAAAAGTTAGAGTTCTTCGGCTGCGGATATTCCGCCATGTGTTTGTTGTACGCATTCATCATTGGAATGCGTTTTTCAATCCAGTTAAGCAAAGCGTCCATTATGCTGCTCCCTCATCCTGTCCAACTAGGATACGGTTATCGTCCAGATACATATGCGGTGGCACCACCAAGTTCAGCGGCGCTGGTACACCTTGGAATACTCGACCTGCCATATCAAACTTTGAACCATGACATGGACAGAAGAAACCAGCTTTGACCCCAGATACATGCTCACCAAATGTATCTGGCAAGTGAGTTGGCGAACAGCCTAAGTGGGTACAAAGTCCAACCGCCACGAAAATTTCTGGCTTGAGAGAACGGTGCGCGTTTTGCGCATATCCAGGTTGCTGCTCTTCTGCAGATGCAGGATCACGTAATTGACCGTCAATTTGGGCTAACTGATCAAGTGTTGCTTGAGTGCGGCGAACGACCCATACAGGTTGTCCACGCCAGATAACACGTTGCATCTGACCTTCTTCAAGCTTACTGATATCCACCTCGACCGGCGCACCCGCTGACTTGGCTCGGGCACTCGGATTCCAAGATTTAATGAAAGGTACAGCGACACCGACTGCTCCAACCCCTCCGACTACAGCTGTAGTGGCGGTTAAGAACTTACGACGACCGCTATTTAATGGCGCATTGCTCATCCAACTTATCTCCCATTTGCCCTTTAGGACCTCCACATTCAGACAAAATGAACCCTGAATTGCGGCGTCTCATCCCTAAGAGAGCATGGCTATGTTTATTTGTACTTGAATGACCGAACAAATTGGCTTTGAACGTGCCTCAAGTACAGTACTTTTATTTATCGCGAAATGATAAATAAAACCCTACTTTTTGACAAGATAAAGCTACCTTTTTATAACAATTGTGAGAGGTATCATCGCAATGGTCACAAAACGGTTAAAATAGGACGAGAATCGGCGGGAGTGTGAGGTGTGCTCTTGCATTGGCAAATCGCAGAAATAAAAAAGCTCGGCAATAATGCCGAGCTTTTGACCAGAAATTCTGCAAGAGAACGTAATTTCTGAAATAGAAATTAACGCTTCGAGAATTGTGGACGACGACGTGCTTTACGTAGACCCACTTTCTTACGCTCAACTTTACGAGCATCACGAGTAACGTAGCCAGCTGCACGTAGTGCAGGACGTAGAGACTCATCGAACTCCATAAGAGCACGAGTGATACCGTGACGAATTGCGCCAGCTTGACCTGTAGTACCACCACCAGAAACGGTGATGTAAAGGTCTAGGTTTTCAGTCATTTCAACAAGCTCAAGAGGTTGTTTAACAACCATACGTGCTGTTGGACGACCAAAGTACTCATCAAGACCACGCTTGTTGATTACGATGTTGCCACTGCCTGGTTTGATGAAAACACGAGCAGTTGAGCTTTTGCGACGGCCAGTGCCGTAGTATTGATTCTCAGCCATTTTCATAGTCCCCGATTAAATGTCTAGTACTTGAGGTTGTTGAGCAACATGGTTGTGCTCAGTTCCCGCGTAAACTTTCAGCTTACGGTACATAGCGCGGCCTAGAGGACCACGTGGTAGCATACCTTTAACCGCTAGTTCGATAACCATTTCTGGTTTACGGTCGATCAGCTTGTCAAAAGTGATTGACTTAAGGCCACCTGGGAATTCAGTGTGACGGTAGTAAGTCTTCGCAGCAGCTTTGTTACCAGTTACAGTAACTTTTTCCGCGTTGATAACGATGATGTAATCACCAGTGTCAACGTGTGGAGTGTATTCTGCTTTATGCTTGCCACGTAGGCGAGATGCAATTTCACTTGCTAGACGGCCAAGAGTTTTACCTTCAGCGTCTACAACGTACCAGTCGCGTTTTACAGTTTCTGGTTTAGCAACGAAAGTTTTCATGCTAATAATAACCCGTTAATTAAAAATTAAACTAAAAGGAGCATTTGCTCCCACTGTCTAAGAGCCCAGTCATCACCCCTTCGAGTGGTTGGCACTCTCGGCACTATTTCGAAAAATAGTATTGCCGCAGTAACGGTGGGTCGCAGGATTATACCCAAGTCGCAGAAAAAATCATCTTTTTTTTGGCGTAATCTATGATTTTTTAAGTCGCTATATTAATTGCCTCAAGCCAAGTGCTCTAAGGCGAGGTACTCTTCGCTTTGCATTTCAGTAAGACGGGAAATACAGCGTTTAAACTCAAACTCTAATTGCCCATGTGTGTAGAGCAAATCCATCTCAACGTCTGCCGAAATAATAAGCTTTACCTTGCGTTCGTAAAACTCGTCCACCAACGCAATAAAACGCCTTGCGGCATCATCGTTGCTCGACGACATCTGACGAACATTGGCCAACAACACAGTGTGATACAGTCGTGACATCTCGATATAGTCATTGTGACTGCGTGCACTTTCACAAAGCTGTGCAAATGTGGCGTGAAGCAGCCCTTTGCATTCAGCTTCAACCTCAATCCAGCGATGGTTAATTTCAATGCTTGTTGAGGACAAATTGGGCTCACCCGTTAATTGCTGGCGGTAGTTGAGTAAGTTTTCTGTCGCCTGAGCATCGAGAGGAGAATGATAGATCTCTGCTTGGGTGAGGGTGCGAAGTCTATAGTCCACCCCACCATCCACATTCAACACTTCACAGTGTGCTTCAATTTGCGCAATAGCCGGTAAAAAACGAGCACGCTGTAGACCGTTTCGGTATAAGTCGTGAGGAGGAATGTTAGAGGTCGCGACCAATATGACACCTCGCTCAAATAGCGCTTCAATCAGCGTACCGAGAATCATGGCGTCTGTAATGTCTGAGACGAAAAACTCATCGAAGCATAAAATATCGGTTTCCTGCTTCAGCCTGTCTGCCACTATCAGTAAAGGATCGCTCACGTCTGACAGTGTTTTTAGTTCATCATGGACTCGATGCATAAAACGATGGAAATGGAGACGCAACTTACGTTCGCTGGGTAAAGTGTCAAAAAACGTATCCATAATGTAGGTTTTACCACGCCCTACTCCACCCCAAAAATAGAGCCCTTTAGGTGCGGTAGGCAGCGTCTCTTGCTGTATTCCCAGCCATTTTTTCCATTTGTTCACGGTAACGGGTTTAAACGACTGGTAATCATCCAATTGATGATAGAGCGCATCCAGTTTGGTGACTGCGTGCATTTGAACGCTATCCGATTGATAACCATTGTGTTGAAGGTCGTGTTGATATCGTTGTAATGGAGTCATAGTGCAAATAATTCTAAGTCTTGGGTTAAGGTAAAGAGTAGAGGTACATCGTAAACCGCACTGAACTATTAGGCGATATTGAAGAATGAAAACAAAGAAAAACTGATGTCAATTCTCGCTTAGTCGGCTTTATTGAGTGACCAACTCATAGTAACATGGAGTCTTGAGATATGTAATCAGAGCGTGACAAAGCTGTAACAAAAACAATAATTAAGGAGTCAATATGCCTTGGATTTTTGGGGTAGTAGGTTTGGTCGTTGGGCTGATTGTAGGTGTCGTAGCCACCCGTATGACGGCGCCTCAATACAGCAAGCAAAAAGACCTTCAAAAGGCGTTAGACACGTCAAAATACGAACTAGAACAGCAAAAACAAGACCTTACCGATCATTTTGCTCGTAGCGCAGAGCTGCTTGAAGAGATGGGTAAACAATATTCTAATCTTTATCAGCATTTGGCAAAGTCATCGTCGGAGATGCTGCCTAACATACCTGAGCAAGATAACCCGTTCGTCAAAAAATTGGATGTTGCCGACAACCAGGTAGAAAGTGAACCTGCGGCGGACATCGAGGGACAACCTAAAGATTACGCGAATGGCGCAACAGGCATGCTAAAGAGCGAAGAAAAAGTGATCGTCGACTCTCCTGAAGTGACTAAGCCTGCTTAATTGCTGAAAACAAAAAGAAAATAAAAAAATAGGAACTCAAGCTCGGTTTTTTTGTCATACTCTTCACAGGAACAATGAGGAGTTAATCGATGAAAAAACCGATGTTAGTCTTATCAACATTAGCCTTAAGCTTGAGTTCAGTTCTTACCCCTATTCATGCGACTGCCGCATTACCACTGAGTGTTAATGGTGAGCAGCTTCCCAGCCTAGCGCCAATGCTAGAAAGTGTTACTCCAGCTGTCGTCAGCATTGCCGTTGAAGGTACGCAAGTCTCTCAGCAGCGTATACCCGAGGCTTTCCGTTATTTCTTCGGCGATGATTTTCCTGGTAACCAAGTCCAAGAACGACCGTTTAGAGGATTAGGCTCTGGCGTGATCATTGATGCTAAAAATCGCCATATTGTCACCAACTACCATGTTATCAATGGCGCCGACAGTATCACTGTTCAGCTAAAAGATGGCCGCGAGTACGACGCCGAGCTTATTGGTGGTGACGAAATGTCTGACGTTGCTCTGCTTAAGCTGGAAGAAAAAGCCACCAACCTAACCCAAATCGAACTGGCTGATTCTGATAAGCTCAGAGTTGGTGATTTTACCGTTGCGATTGGTAATCCATTTGGATTAGGACAAACCGCAACATCCGGCATTATTTCCGCGCTTGGCCGTAGCGGCCTCAATATGGAAAACTTAGAAAACTTTATTCAAACCGATGCTGCCATAAATAGTGGTAATTCTGGTGGTGCACTGGTGAACTTAAACGGTGAGCTCATTGGTATCAACACTGCAATCATCGGCCCTAACGGTGGCAACGTTGGTATTGGTTTTGCGATTCCATCAAACATGATGAAAAACTTAACCGACCAAATAGTCGAATTTGGCGAAGTAAAACGTGGTCTGTTAGGCGTACGTGGTGGCGAAGTCACCTCTGAACTTGCAGAAGCGCTTGGCTACAACTCAAGTAAAGGAGCATTTGTCAGCGAGGTTACCGAAGATGGTGCAGCCGAGCTCGCTGGTATTGAGGCGGGGGATATTATCGTTTCTATCAATGGCAAGCGCATCAACACCTTTAGTGAACTGCGCGCCAAAGTCGCCACATTAGGCGCGGGCAAAACAGTCGAGGTTGGTATCGTTCGTGATGGTGAAGAGCAAACCTTTGATGTCACCTTACAAGAGCAAAGTGATGTAAAAACCAAAGCGGAAAATCTCCACGAAGGTTTAGCCGGAGCTGAGCTCACAAATACCACATCCACCGATAAGGTCGAAGGGGTTAAAATCGCCAGTGTGGTTGAAGGCTCTGCGGCGCAACGTTATGGACTGGCTGAAGGCGACATTATCGTTGGGCTTAACCGTCAGCGAGTCAATAACGTAGCTCAGCTGCGCGAAATGTTGGAAGAAAAGCCAGATGTTTTGGCGCTCAACATTCAACGCGGCGAACGAGGCTTGTACATCGTTGTACGCTAAGTACTTCATTCAATGAACAAGGATGGCTTAGGCCATCCTTTTTTTGTTTAAAAGGCAGTGTTATCCTTAAACCATATCTAATACCATTATATTAAGGCTAGCATGCTTCGCTATCTGACACGCTCGATCGCCATAGGATTGGTCACTGCCCTACTGCTTATTGCCGTAGTGCCTTCATTGCGTGATCCTCTGTTGGATAAGTTCGCTTCGCAAATCACACCACCCAACTCATTTACCGAGATGCGTGTGTCATTTAAAAATGCAGTGCGCAAGGCTGCACCTGCGGTTGTTAACATCTACTCGCGCCAATACTCTCCACAAGACCGTTCGCAGTTAAAAACACAAGGCTTGGGATCGGGCGTTATTGTTGACGAACGGGGTTACATCATCACCAATTATCACGTCATCGCGCAGGCAGACCAAATTATTGTCGCGCTGCAAGATGGCCGTATCGCTAACGCGCAGGTCGTCGGTAGCGACCAACGCACCGACATAGCGATATTACAAATTGCCATGACCGACTTACCGGTTATCCCGCAAAACCCAAATAACGACAGCCAGGTTGGCGATGTCGTGCTCGCCATTGGTAATCCATATAACCTTGGGCAAACCACTACCTTTGGTATTATTTCAGCCACCGGTCGCTCTTCTATTAGTGCAGATGGGCGCTACTCATTTTTGCAAACTGACGCAGCCATTAATGAAGGTAACTCTGGTGGTGCGCTAGTGAACACTCAGGGAGAGCTTGTAGGGATTAATACGGCATCGTTCCAACAAGCGACCGATATGGATACCTACGGCATTTCGTTTGCCATTCCTTATGAGTTGGCCAATGTAGTGATGAAGAAAATCATTGCCGATGGTCGAGTGATCCGCGGTTACATCGGGATCGATGCACAAGACATTAATGCCGTTACGGCAAGGCTGCTCGGAGTTAACTACACCCATGGAATCATGGTATTAGCAGTCAACACTGGTGGACCAGCGGACCAAGCGGGGCTGCAAGAGCAAGACATCATTTTAGCCATCGATGGCAAAAAAGTAGAAGGCCGTGAAAGCGTGATGGAAATCGTTACTGATTTGCGCCCTGGCACCACCGCCAAATTTGATATTCTTCGAGATGGTGAGTCCATGACTTTAGAGGTCATGGTGGGTGAAGACACCCAATAGCAACCAATAATACCAACCAAAGCAATTAACTGGTCATTCTTGCTTGTTAATTACTTCGATTGGTATAAACACGAAAAAGGTAGCCGATGGCTACCTTTTTTCATTCTACTGTACAAAGCTTAGCTTTCGACATCCAATACGTCATCGACTTCAATACGGGTAACGCGTTGCAACCCGCGAGGGAGCATTCCACCGCGACGGCCACGTTCTCCTCTGAAGTTTTCAAGATCGGACGATTTAAGTCCAAGCTTACGTTTGCCCGCATAAAGAGTCACACTCACCCCCGCAGGGATCGCCATTAGATGGGAGACAATTTCTTCACGAGACTTCGCTTTTGCCGATGGTATGTTAATGATCTTGTTGCCTTTACCTTTACCCAGTTGAGGTAAATCTTTAATCGGGAATAGCAACATCCGTCCTTGATTAGTGATCACCAAAATCTCGTCTGTATCTAAGCTAGAAACAGGCATTGGTGGAACCAGTTCAGACGCTTGTGGCAGATTGACGAGTGCTTTACCACTGCGGTTTTTAGATAACAGATCGGAGCCTTTACACACAAAGCCGTAACCCGCGTCAGAGCCCACTAGCCATAACTGGTCGTCTTCACCCATAACAACCTGACGAATAGAGGTGCCAGCAGCAATATTTAATCGACCTGTAATCGGCTCTCCTTGACTACGCGCAGACGGTAACGAGTGCGACTCTAACGAGTAGCTTCGTCCATCAGAGCCCATAAAGACAGCTTGTTGGTTGCTCTTGCCTCTCGCATGGGCAAGATACTTATCTCCAGACTTATAGTTAAGCCCTTCGACGTCCACGTCGTGGCCTTTAGCATGACGAATCCAACCTTTTTCAGAAATCACAACCGTGATAGCTTCATTAGGCAGTAAGTCTCGTTCCGTCAACGCTTTGGCTTCAGAGCGCTCTACCAGTGGAGAGCGTCTTTCATCGCCATATTTCTCTGAATCTGCGATGATTTCCTTTTTAAGTAGCGTGTTCATACGACGCTCAGAACCTAGCGTCAGTTCCAGTTTTGCACGCTCTTTCTCTAACTCTTCTTGCTCGCCACGGATCTTCATCTCTTCAAGCTTCGCCAATTGGCGTAAACGCGTATCCAGGATCGCGTCAGCTTGAATGTCAGACAGACCAAAACGCGCCATTAATACTGCTTTTGGCTCGTCTTCTGTACGAATGATCTCTATCACTTCATCCAGGTTGAGGTACGCAATTAACAAACCTTCCAGAATGTGTAAGCGCGCCATAACCTTGTCGAGACGAAACTGCAAACGGCGACGAACGGTTTCGCGTCTAAAGCTCACCCACTCACCCAGTATTTGCACCAAGCCTTTAACTTGCGGACGGTTGTCCAAGCCAATCATGTTGAGATTCACACGGAAGTTTTTCTCGAGATCGGTCGATGCAAATAGGTGATTCATAAGCTGATCGCAATCGACACGATTGGAACGTGGCACAATCACAATTCGTGTTGGATTTTCATGGTCAGACTCATCGCGTAAATCATCCACCATAGGCAGTTTTTTGGCTCGCATCTGATTGGCGATTTGTTCTAACAGCTTAGCGCCAGATACTTGATGAGGAAGCGCAGTGATCACGATGTCACTGCCTTCTTTAACCCAAACAGCGCGCATCTTAATGCTGCCACGACCAGTACGATAGATTTTCTCAATATCACTGCGAGGTGAGATAATTTCGGCTTCAGTCGGATAATCCGGACCTTGCACGAAATTCATGATGTCTGGCAACTCTGATTTAGGGTTATCAATCAGATGAATGGTTGCGTCAGCAATTTCTCTCACATTATGCGGAGGAATGTCCGTTGCCATACCCACGGCGATACCGGTAATGCCGTTCAGCAAAATATGCGGCAAGCGCGCTGGAAGCATCTTAGGCTCTTTCATGGTGCCGTCAAAGTTAGGTTGCCATTCAACCGTTCCTTGACCCAACTCCCCAAGCATCACTTCGGCAAACTTAGACAGTTTTGCTTCGGTATAACGCATTGCTGCAAACGACTTCGGATCGTCAGGTGCCCCCCAGTTCCCTTGACCATCGACCAATGGGTAACGGTAAGAGAAAGGTTGAGCCATCAAGACCATTGCTTCATAACAGGCAGAGTCACCGTGTGGGTGATATTTACCTAATACGTCACCAACAGTACGTGCTGATTTTTTGTATTTAGAAGAAGCTGAAAGACCCAGCTCTGACATGGCGTAAATGATTCGGCGCTGTACTGGCTTTAGACCATCGCCAATATACGGCAATGCCCGATCCATGATCACGTACATTGAGTAGTTTAAGTAGGCGTCTTCGGTAAACTTGCGCAGTGGCAACTGCTCGACACCATCGTATGTAATTTCGTTAGACATTCTTATACCTCAGCCTGATCGCCATAGTCTTGTAACCATGCACGGCGATCATCTGCTCGCTTTTTACCAAGCAGCATATCCATCATTTCCATCGTAGATTGGTCATCGTCGATGGTTAACTGCACCAAGCGTCGTGTGTTTGGATCCATAGTGGTTTCACGCAGTTGTAGTGGGTTCATTTCACCCAAACCTTTGAATCGCTGTACATTTATCTTGGCGCGCTTTTGACTTAAACGCTCTAACACGCCTTCTTTTTCATCTTCATCAAGGGCGTAAAACACCTCTTTACCGCAGTCGATTCTAAACAACGGTGGCATGGCGACATACACGTGGCCTGCTCGCACTAAGGATTCGAAGTGACGCATAAAGAGTGCGCACAACAACGTCGCAATGTGTAGTCCATCGGAGTCCGCATCCGCAAGAATACAGATTTTACCGTAACGTAAACCGTCAAGATTGTCGGTGTCCGGATCAATACCTAAAGCCACAGAGATGTCGTGGACTTCTTGCGACGCCAACACTTGGTCGGCCGCGACTTCCCAAGTGTTTAGGATTTTCCCGCGCAATGGCATGATCGCTTGAAACTCACGGTCACGTGCCTGTTTCGCTGAGCCACCCGCCGAGTCACCCTCCACCAAGAAGAGTTCTGTCCGAGACAAGTCTTGCTGAGAACAGTCGGTCAGTTTACCGGGCAATGCGGGTCCAGAAGCCACCTTTTTACGGACTACTTTCTTCGCTGCACGCATGCGTCGATGCGCACTTGCGATACACAACTCTGCCAGTAATTCGGCAAGCTGTGGTTTTTCGTTGAGCCACAGACTGAATGCATCTTTAACGACACCAGAAACAAAGGCGGCGGTTTGACGAGACGAAAGGCGTTCTTTAGTCTGCCCTGCAAATTGAGGGTCTTGCATCTTCACTGACAACACATATGACGCTCGGTCAAATACATCATCACCCGTTAGCTTAACGCCACGGGGCAGCAGGTTACGAAACTCACAGAACTCTCGCATTGCATCAAGTAAACCTTGGCGCAAACCATTCACGTGAGTACCACCCTGAGCGGTTGGTATCAGGTTTACGTAACTCTCTGTAATGAGCTCGCCACCTTCCGGCTGCCAAATGATGGCCCAATCAGCGGCTTCTGTTTCGGCAGAAAAGTCACCCACAAACGGAGCCTCTGGCACCACGGTGTAACCCTTGACGCCTTCAGCAAGGTAATCCTTTAGACCACTTTCATAGAGCCATTTGTGTTCGTTACCGTTCACTTTGTCGGTAAACACTATTTCGAGGCCAGGGCACAAAACTGCTTTTGCTCGCAAGTTATTCACTAATCGAGTAACAGAGAAGTTTCCAGAATCGAAATAGCTGACGTCTGGCCAGAAGTGAACACTGGTTCCGCTATTGCGGCGGCCAACCGTGCCGGTGACTTCTAAATCAGAGACTTTGTCACCATGTTCAAATGCAATCTCGTACACTTGACCATCACGACGTACCTTGACTTCAACGCGTTTAGAAAGCGCGTTAACAACCGAAATACCTACACCATGCAGACCACCCGAAAACTGGTAGTTCTTATTGGAAAACTTACCACCAGCGTGAAGTTTACATAGGATAAGTTCAACGCCCGATATACCTTCTTCTGGATGAATATCCACAGGCATACCACGACCATCATCGATCACTTCGAGTGATTGGTCGGCGTGAAGAATAACCTGTACTTTTGATGCGTGTCCGGCTAATGCTTCATCGACACTGTTATCGATAACCTCTTGCCCCATATGGTTAGGGCGAGCCGTATCGGTATACATACCAGGGCGACGACGCACTGGCTCCAATCCATTGAGAACCTCTATGGCTCCGGCATTATATTGTTCTGTCATAGTTGAACGTTTCTTAGACTTGGGATGCGATAACGATAATCACCGCAAAAATTGAATCTAGTATTGCAGACAGTCTCAAGATCTGGGGGATCTATGTCAAGCAAAGGCGCAGTTAGCAACTGCGAAAATATGACTTTGAGCATTTTCGCAGCAATATCCTCTTGAATTTGCCGCGAATTTAGCCACTCTTTTACAATTTTAAAAATTGAATGATTTTCTCAGGGAAGCGTTCGAACTGCTGGAAACTGTGATCTCCACCTTGCTCGACCGTTTGGCGACTGACAGAGAACTTGTCGACTGCTTGACGATAGTCGAGTACCTCATCACCCATTTGCTGTAGCAACCAAAAATCAGTGGGCTCATTGAGCCTCTCTACATCAAGTTGCTTTAGATCTTCAATATGGGTGTGATCAAGTGTGTAATGTTCATTGGTATACGGATTGGTTTGCTCTCCAAGATAGTCACTCAACAATTCATAGGGTTTAACTGCTGGATTCACCAACACAGCTTTTAGCCCATATTGTTGATTGAGCCATGTTGACAGATACCCACCTAGAGAGCTACCAACCAGCCCAATCTTGTAATCGCTCTGGTGAGTCTCAATAAGCTGAATAAGTAATGCTATCGCCGGTTTGGGATAGCAAGGGATTTGTGGGATAAGCAACTGAATATCGGGGCGATGAGTGTTCACATAATCAGCCATTATATTGGCTTTCATCGACTTTGGAGAAGAGTTAAAACCGTGAATATAGAGAAGTAGTGAAGGCTTAGTAGACATAAGTATCCGCTTTTATCTGTTGTAATATAAGCGGATTCGTTAGTAACCTTCCGCGTCAAAGTCTGGAACAAACCGTCCCGCCTCTAATCGGTGAACGTGCGTTTCAATTTGGCCATTTTCGAGCAAACTTAGACGGCGCCAACCTGGTGCTACATTATCGAGAGCAAAATCGTTGGAATTAGGTTTGAATTGAGCACAGGTTGAAGGTGTCGCAATCACTCGAACACCACTATGGAGTTGATCAAAGTCTTGATGCACATGCCCGCACAGCAACCCTTTTACATTACTGTGACGATTGATCACTTCCCACAATTCGGAGGAGTTTCTTAACGTATGTTGATCAAGCCAGGCACTGCCAATCAAAACAGGATGATGATGCAGCAATACCAAGCTGTGTTTGTCGGGGTGTTGGCTCAAACATTGATCGAGCATTGCTAATTGCTGTTGAGACAGTTCACCATAAGGCACTCCAACAACTTGGCTGTCGAGTAATATCAGCTGCCAATGTTTTCCAATCATCACATGAGTGTCTTCGACAATTTGGTCGGTAGGAATTACGCTTCCCATGCTCGGCTTGTAGTCGTGATTTCCTGGCAACCAGTAGCACTGTTTTACAAGCGGCCGAATACCTTGAACGAATTTTTCGTACGACGCAGGAGTATGATCTTGAGAGATATCTCCAGTCGCCAAAACGGCATCAAACGCACATTGACTATCGATCACATTTTGCACTACTGCGTGGAAGCTTTGCTCTGTATTAACACTCAGCAAATTGCCGTCCGCAGGTTCAAACAAATGCGTATCTGTTATCTGTACTAACTCAACCCTGTCCTTTGAGGGCGCAACGTGTTGGCTCAATCTCGTATCCTATGCCCAATTGGGGTTTCATAAACCCAAAAGGGTTTCTCTTTTTCAGGTCAATATGACCAAAACAATCTAAAATAGTTGCTCGCGGCTGATGCCTTGTTTTAGGCAGTAAGTCAGCCATTCGCCCAAAAACTGATTAAGTTGAAATTTTTCATCTTTTTGTCGCATGTCAGGATTGGGGTAATCATATCGAGCATGAATCCGACTTATTTTGTCACTCGCGAACACTTCTGCAACCCTTGCGTCATGATAAAGGCGTACAGTCATATTCGGAAGTGGAAAAATGGGCACTTGCTCACACTGAGCAACGTTTACAAGCGTTGTGTAACGAGTGACTTCCAACACCGTAATCTGATAAACACTGTGATTGACTTGATAGGTTCGCACATCGTCAACCTCAGGATTGACCGATATTAACGCGTTTAGCTTGGCGTAATTGGTCTCGTAAAGACGCATTAGAGCGGCTAAATCGACGTGATAAGGTGTTGAATTACTCACACTGACCAACGCTCTTGGATCTGCTTGTAATTGAGCTCTAACCATTGCAGCAAGATTATCGATGCTCCGTTCTCTATTACTCCCTGTTTCACCAGATCGTACGCTTTACTTCTAGACATTGTGGTGACTTTTATATCTTCATTTTCATATTCAAGACCATAAATACCGCCTGCTTTCGAGCAATCGACTTCACCGACATACACATCCAGTTTTTCTGAACAACCTCCAGAAGATGGGTAATAGCTAGTCACAAACTCAAGATGGCCAACTTCAACGCCAGCTTCTTCCATTGCTTCACGTCTAACAACCTCTTCAGCCGATTCGTCGGTATCAATGATTCCAGCAACCACTTCAAACTGCCAAGGACTCGCTTGCTCAAGTGCGCCAACGCGGATCTGCTCTATGATCACCACTTCATCGCGGATAGGATCATAAGGCAACATAGCAGCGGCATGACCACGTTCAAACATCTCGCGTTCGATAGGTTCACTCCAGCCGCCACGAAACAGTTTGTGACGAAAACGGTATTGGATCATACGGAAAAAGCCGTTGAATAAGGGTTTCTTGTCTAAAATCTCGACATCTTCTGTCGAGAAAGAGACGGTGGGTTGTTTAGACATAACATTCCTTGAGCAGAGCCTAAAACTGCTTATCATACCTGAATTACTTTAAAAGCGGAGTTGAAAGGTGATAGAGATCCCTAATTTACACTAAACTTCTTAGAGTTAACTATTATTAGCATTTCAACTCTTGACCCATTTACTGTAGAGTTGAAATCAGCACAATTCTTACATTTACTCATCGGATCCGAGTTTAAAACATGAAAAAACTAGTCGCATTAGCTGTAACTGCAAGCCTTGCAAGTCTCCCGACTTTTGTCACCGCAGAGGATCTTGCTCAAGTTTATACTCAAGCCAAAGATAATGACCCAACAATTCTGAGATCAATTGCTCAGCGCGATGCCGCTTTTGAAGCAATTACCTCTAGCCGTTCTACCCTATTGCCTCAAATTAATTTAACGGCAGGGTACAATTACGCAAATAGTACTTCTGATGTTACAAGCCAACAGCTGTCTGCTGGTATTGGTTTTTCACAAGAACTTTATAACCGTTCAAGCTGGATTAATCTCGACACCGCTGAGAAACAAGCACGTCAAGCAGACTCTGCCCTTGCAGCACAGCAGCAAGATCTAATCTTACGTGTTGCAACCGCTTATTTCGAAGTGCTTCGTGCACAAGATGCTGTGGTTTTTGTCCAAGCAGAGAAAAAAGCCGTTGCTCGTCAACTCGACCAAATGAAGCAGCGTTTTGAAGTAGGATTATCGGCAATTACTGATGTACACGAAGCGCAAGCTCAATACGATACCGTATTGGCAGACGAAGTGGTTGCTCAAAACAATTTGGTGAACAGCTACGAATCACTGCGTACTATCACCGGTCGCGATTACCAGTCACTTGATATCCTAAATACTGATCGTTTTTCTGCTAGTGCACCAGGCGACACTGTCGATTCACTAGTACTGCAAGCAGAGCAAGAAAACTTATCGCTTCTGGCTGCAAGAATTAGCCAAGACATCGCTCGTGACCAAATTGAGCTAGCAAGCTCTGGTCATTTACCTAGTCTATCTCTAAGCGGTGGCTATGATGTAGGTCGCGGTGAGTCAGATTCTTATGACTGGACAACGTCAGACCAATACAACATTGGCATCAACTTGTCTGTCCCTTTGTACACCGGTGGCAACATCACCTCACAAGTGAAACAAGCTGAGTTCAATTATGTTGCTGTGAGTGAAGACCTTGAGGCTGCGTATCGCGAAGTTGTGTCAGGCGTTCGTGCTTCTCGCAACAATATCAATGCGACAATCGGCTCTATCCGAGCATTTGAACAGCTGCAAGTTTCTGCTAAATCTGCACTAGAAGCTACCGAAGCAGGTTTTGAAGTGGGCACACAAACTATCGTTGAAGTGTTGGATGCAACACGCCGTGTGTTTGAAGCCGATCGTAACCTTGCAGATGCACGTTACAACTACATCATTAGCGTATTGAACCTGCGCCAAGCAACGGGCGCGTTGAGCGAGCAAGATATCCTAGATATTAATGCAGGATTGATGAAGCCTACTTCATAATTCTTTATCTAATAAAAAAACCGCAATTCTTTGAATTGCGGTTTTTTTGTATCTATTGGGACACAATTGCTGGATTGCCAGTTAGGCTCCGAGCGCAATTTTACGCTACCCCTTACCACCTTTGATGGCGTTAATGATTTCGGAGGTAGAGCAACCATCCTCAAAGTTGAGGACTTTAACTTCACCACCAGCAGCAATCACTTCTTCACCACCCGCAATCTCTTCAGGTTGGTAATCTCCGCCTTTAACCAATAGATCAGGCAGTACACTTGCAATCAAACGCTGCGGTGTTTCTTCTGCAAATGGAACCACCCAATCAACGGCCCCAAGCCCAGCTAAAACCGCCATACGACGATCCGTTGGGTTTACAGGTCGACCAGGTCCCTTGAGAATTTTTACAGACTCATCGGTGTTCACGGCCACAATCAGCAAGTCTCCCAACTCTGCAGCATGGTTAAGATAGGAAACATGGCCAGCATGTAAAATGTCGAAGCAGCCATTGGTCATGACCACTTTTTTACCGCGCGACTGAGCTTTTTTAACCGCTTCAACCAGCGATTCTTCGCTCATTACACCAAAATCGGAATCGCGACTACCATGAACCGCTTCCGCCAATTCAATAGTCGATAACGTAGACGTACCCAATTTACCCACAACCACACCGGCAGCTGCATTAGCAAGTGCGCAGGCTTCATCCAGTGGTTTTCCTACCGAAACTGATGCCGCAAGCACTGAGATGACTGTATCACCAGCACCGGTAACGTCGTACACTTCTTGGGCTTGAGTCGCTAAATGGAAAGGGTCATAGTTTCGACGCAGCAGAGTCATACCATGTTCACTGCGTGTCACTAACAACGCTTCAAAGTCAAACTGCTCAATGAGCGCCATGCCTTTGCTCACCAAATCGGCTTCATCTTTAACCTTCCCAACCACCATTTCAAATTCAGTCAAGTTTGGCGTTAATAAAGTGGCGCCACGGTAGCGTTCAAAATCTGCCCCTTTAGGGTCAATAAATACAGGAACATTATGTTCACGTGCTTTATCGATAATCGCCTTTGAGTGCTCTAACGCCCCTTTTGCATAATCCGATAAAATCACCGCTTTACAATGCGACAGCGCGGTGTCCATACGATGCGTAATTGCAGACAAATCGGTATTTTCAAATTTGTCTTCAAAATCGAGGCGGATCAGCTGCTGACCGCGGCTCATCACGCGTAATTTGGTGATTGTAGGATGCGTATCGACAGATATAAAATCACAGTTAACGTTCAGTGACTGCAAAGTGTCCGTTAATACCGCAGCGGGTTCATCATTACCGGTAAACCCAACCAAGTGAGAATGACCACCGAGCGCGGCGATATTCATGGCGACGTTCGCGGCACCACCTGGGCGTTCTTCGTTCTCTTCAACTTTCACAACCGGTACGGGCGCTTCTGGTGAAATGCGTCCAGTTGGGCCATACCAGTATCTATCCAGCATGACATCGCCAATAATCAATACGCCAGCGTCGGCATATTCAGGCAAAATCGGTTTCATTATTTTCTCCACTGGGGGTTTAGCGAGAGTGTAGCACAACTCATTTTAGTTAATCACTTTAGAGGGTTAGCTTTAGCGCTAGCCCTCCTTGTTTGGTGAGAATTTAACCATTAGTTCTCAGTTTCAAGCCATTGCTTCCAGGCCGTTTTAATGACTTCTCGGTGCTCGGTAAAGCGTGCTTCGTCAACGTCGGCATCTTGATTTAGCAAGTTGCGATGATGGATCTCATCTCTTAGTTCGGTATAGGCTAGGTTAAGTGCTTGCTGTTGCGTTTGCGTAAAAATATCCAACTGCGCTAAGGTTTCAAAAATTCGAACATTGTCCGACCACGTCACCAACTCGGGATGTTTGTGCGCAAGATCCAACACCAAAAACTGCGCAATAAACTCAACATCAGTGATCCCACCAGGATCTTGCTTGAGCATAAAGCGACCGGCCTTTTTGCCACCAAGGTGATCACGCATTTTCACTCTCATATCGACCACGTCTTTGCGCAGTTTATTACTATCACGCACTTGGCAAAGCACCTGTTTTCGAATATCGGTAAACGCATTTTGCAAAGGTTCATCGCCATATATCATACGTGTACGTACCAGCGCTTGATGCTCCCAGGTCCAAGCTTCTTGTAACTGATACTCTAAAAACGCTTCTGTTGGGCTGACCAACAGACCAGACGCTCCTGATGGGCGCAGTCGAGTATCAACTTCATACAAAATGCCCGACGCTGTACGCACAGAGAAGATGTGTATGATGCGCTGAGCAAGCCTTAAGTAGAACTGTCGAGCATCGATCTCTTTTTTACCGTCGGTGTAACTGTCTAGTGGACTATCGTGCAAAAAGACGATATCGAGATCCGAGTTATAACCCAGCTCCCATCCTCCCACTTTGCCATAGCCAATCACCGCAAAACCTTTACCATCGCGTTGTGCTAGGTGACTGGGTTCACCATATTTTTCAGACAGTTGTAACCACGCTTGATGCACAACGGCATCGACAATAGCTTCTGCGAGTGAGGTTAAGTGATCGCTCACTTTCATCACTGGCAATGCACCCGCAATGTCGGCCGCTGCAATACGCAATATGCAGACTTGTTTAAACTGGCGCAGCCCTTCCATTTGCTGCTCCATATCATCTTGCGGAATGCGCGCTAAAAAGTCTCTAAGCTCCCTTTTATAACTGCTCAGTTCAACCGGGTTATACAGATGTGCAGGATCGAGAAGCTCATCCAGCAAGATAGGGTATTTACCCAGAAGTTCTGAAATCATCGGGCTGGCTGTACACAGCCTAACCAACTGCGACAGCGCTCCAGGGTGCTCATCTAGCAGCTCTAAGTACGTAGTACGAGTAGAAATCCTATTGAGTACGTGAAGCACTCTTGGTAAACCAAATTCGACATCTGCGTTAGAAAAGGCCTTTTCAAACAGCTTCGGCATTAAATGGTTTAACACCTCTCGGCCGCGGGGGCCTAAAGTTCGTTTGCTGAGCTCCTGTTTAAACTCAATGATCGTGCGTGTCAGCGATTCAGCTGCTGGGTGCCCGAGATCGCTTTCAATCACGCTTATTACCAGCTCCCTGTCTGCTGCGTTATCCCACATTTCAGCAAAGTGTCTTGGCACTGCAACGTCACTGTCTTCTTCTTCGTCACCAATCAACTGCTCAAATACAGAATGAACTTGCAACATGTTGTCACTTACTGCAGCGCTTAGCTGTGACCAATCCTCATAACCCATTGCATAGCTTAGACGTAATCGGTTGAGATCATCTTGAGGTAGGGTCTGGGTCTGTTTATCGTCGAGCGCTTGCAGAAGGTTTTCTAAGCGACGTAAGAATCGGTAGCTGTCTGCCAGTTGCGTTGCCTGCCCATCGTCTAACAATTGCAGATCGTCTATCGCTTTAAGCGTGATCAATAGCCCGCGCTCACGCAGTTGAGGCTCTCGTCCACCACGGATAAGCTGAAACACCTGAGCAATAAATTCTATTTCTCGAATGCCTCCTGCCCCCAACTTAATGTTGTCTGTTAAACCACGTCGACGCACTTCACTGCGGATCATCCCTTTCATTCGGCGCAATGATTGTATCGCGCTAAAATCGATATAGCGTCTAAACACAAAAGGGCGAAGCATTTTGCGCAAACTTTGGTATTGCGGGTACATTTCTTTGCCCATGACTCGCGCTTTGACCATGGCATAACGTTCCCAGTCCCGGCCTTGCTCTTGATAATAATCTTCTAAGGCAGAAAAACTCATCACCAAGGGGCCACTTTCCCCAAAAGGACGCAATCGCATATCGACGCGATAACAAAAACCATCAAAGGTTTGCTGATCCAGCGCTTTGATCACTCTTTGGCCAAGGCGAGTGAAAAACTGCGCGTTCGCAATAGAGCGGCGTGCCCCCTGAGTTTCGCCGTTTTCTGGGTAGGTAAAGATAAGATCGATATCCGATGAGAAGTTTAGCTCTCCTCCACCCAGTTTCCCCATCCCAATCACCAGCATAGGTTGAGGAACACCTTTCTCATCCACAGGAGTCCCCCATAGATTACAACAGAGCGTGTATTGCCAATTGTATGCCTCGACGATCAGTGATTCGGCAAGCTCAGACAGTTGCGTTAAGCTTGGCTCGACGTCCCAAAGCCCCAAGAAGTCTCGCCACGCAATATAGAACATTTCACGATTACGTGTTTTTCGTAATACTCGTAAGCCTTGTGGTTCATCATTGCAAGTCGCCAGTTGCTCGGCAAGGGAGGCTCGATAATCGATGCTGTCAACGTCGCGCGACAGCCAGTCAGGGAGCACCTGCACAAATTCAGCGTCTCTTTGCAGCACTTGCATGCAAAACGGGCTTAGGGCCAACACGGCCTTCAACTGCTCAATAAACTCTGGTGTCCAGTGCGAAGTGCAGTCGGAATAAAGAGATTCAAGCTCGGCATAATGTTTGTCTGCGAGCGAGTTGAGCGTGCTGGGTAATGGCATCGGCTTTCCTTAAGCAATAATGAACGGTCTACTGTAGTTATAACAAAAAATGTTCCATAAAAAATGCCCACTCCGTCAGAGTGGGCATTTGGTCTCGCACAATGTTAGCGATTAAACCGCAAATCGGCTTACTCGGCTGTTCAGCTCTTCCGCGCCTTTTTGAATAAAGTGCGAACTTTCCTCAAGCTCAGAAACCGTAATAACAGTGATTTCTACAATCTCTTTTACTTTCTCAACGTTTCGGCTCATTTCTTCCGCAACTGTCGATTGCTGCTCTGCGGTAGTGGCAACTTGATAGTTCATGTCGTTAATTTGGTTCACCTGCTCAACAATGCCGTCGAGCTCGCCACCTGCGCTGCTGACCAAATCCACACTGTCAGCGGTATCAACAACACTTTTTTCCATTAAACCAACGGCGCGATTCGCACTGTCTTGCAGCTGAGTGATCATGTCTTGGATTTCAACGGTGGCTTGCTGAGTGCTCTGAGCCAGTTTACGAACTTCATCGGCAACGACGGCAAAACCTCGGCCAGCATCGCCTGCTCGCGCGGCTTCAATTGCGGCATTCAGTGCCAACAAGTTCGTTTGCTCTGAAATGCCTTGAATGGTTCCTACCACACTGCTGATCGCTTCAACGCGCTCTTCAACTTGGTTAACTGCGCCGGCTGATTGCGAGATATCTTTCGACAACGCCGTCATTTTAGCGACCGTGTCTTGTACAAAACGTTGACCCGTTTCAGCTTGAGTAGCAGCGCTCTTAGTTACATCAGAGGTACCACGAGCATTGTCTGCCACCGTTTGTACCGTTTGCGCCATTTCACTCATTGCAGTCGCCAGCATTTCAATTTGACCGTACTCTTCTTCAGAGGCTTGCTTGGTCTCAGCCATACTATTGGTCATCACTGATGTCATCTCTTTGGTCTCTTCAGAGGAATCGCGCTGAGCACGAATTGTGTCACTGAAGGTCACACGCATCTTTTCAAGGTTACGTGCGACATCGCCAAACTCATCTTTACAATCCATTATGATGGGCTTGGTGAGATCTTGATTGGCTAGGTGTGAAATGGATTCTTGTAGATAGGTAAATTGAGCGTTAAGCAACTTTGCTGCCCCCAACAATACCACGCAAAAAATCACCAATAACCCACCGGTTTGCAGCACCGCATTTTTTACGTAATCGACGTAAAACTCTTGGGCAACCACAGGATCAGACGTCGCCTCTAAAACATAACTGTGAAACAGCGATGCGTCCCATGTTTGCTTAAGAACCAACAAGATTGTACTGAGCACCATGAGTAGTACCATTTTATTGGTAAAGCGAACATCTGTGATCACTTTTTGCCATGGTTTGAATGTCATTTTTTGCATTGCGAGACCCCGCCTAAGGTTGTGCGCTATATTATTTTCGTGATGACCTGTGAATAAAAGCTTATCGTTAAAATGGTTGTCAAAAGTTATCACTATCCATTGCGCATATCGGCGACGATTCGATCAACTTTAATCAAATGCACCAAAAAAGCCTTACTGATCACAGTAAGGCTTTAAGGGCGAAATAATGAGTAACAGTATGTTTCAATCTAATCCTCGCGCCAATACGGTCTAGCTTCTAGACTGCTGGTGCGAGTTTGTTCCATTGCGTGTAAAATGGAGCTTTGCTGACGAGCCAGCCAACGTTCTAGCTGCTCTTTTTCGTCGCCTTCTAGCGCCGCCAAATAAGGCGTCAAAACATCCAACTGAACCAGATCGTGAATGCCTTCTAACAAATCATGCCATGGCAGTCGAAAACGCATTCGCTCTTCTTTATCGTATATCGAAGCGAAGCTAATCCCGGTATATAAGCACCGGCTTAACTTGTAATACTCTTTTTTATAGGCTTGAGCATCAAGGAAGGTTTCGACAGGAAAAGTGTCCATCAACTCTTTCCACGTATAGTCGAGTTGCTGTTTCGAAAATGCTTTAATTGAACTGGCTAACAATTTACGCGCTTTGTCATCCAAAAATGGTTGCCAGCCACGCGTGAGTAACCAACGATTAAGATCCAGAATAAGGCCTGTATAGCGCGCAGATGCAAACAGAGCCAATACTTGATCTCGATTTGGCAATTGCTGGCGTTCGTGTTTGAGCTGTTTGACCAACACTTTTTTAGCATCGAGCTTACGTAATACATGCCCTTTATCTTCTGTGAGTTCATCAATGCACTGATAGCGATACACCCACTCCAACTCTTGCTCTAACCACTTTAGCTCTTGCCTTAATATGGCACTGGCGCGACGGGGGACTATCTCACCGTACATCGCCAATATGTGTCGTATGTAACTGGTGGAGTTTCTAACTTCAATCAAGGCTTCAATCGAGTCCAGTTCTGTATACACCTCATCGTGATACAGCCACTGAGACAAAGCGTGCTCTAGTGAATTAATAAGACAATCTTCTGCAGAGTCGTCAAAGCGAGTATTTACAAGGGTAATTGGTTTAGGTTCTCGTGCTGGCGCATCAAATGCCAAGCGATAGCCGCGGGCTGCTTTGCTCATGTTACCCAGTCGCATACCACCAGACTCAGATAGTTCACGAGCAAGAGAGAACAGCGCATCGGTTTGCCCCGACTTTAACTCGAGCTCTACTTCGCAAATTGGAGATTGTTTATCGCCAGCTTCAACAACGCCTTGATCAAATGCTACTTCTATTTGGCTGCCATCTGTGGTTCCTACCAACCATTGCTCGCGCATAAAGTTAGTTTGGAAGAGAGGGGCAAGTTGGTCTTGAAGCTGTTCAAGATCGCGCTGCTCTGGCCAGATGTCTTCGGGGTGAAGATTCACATCAGGCTGGTCCGAATCGATAGGTGCATTAAACTCGGGGCGCTGATGCAATCCAGCCACCACTCGGCCCGCCGTTTTTACAGTTTGTACTCGAGCGCCTTCCACAGAACGTATTCGCATGCCGATATCGTGTTGACGTAACCAATTGTCTGGCGTGTCGAAGTAGATATTACCTAGCTCTCTACGGCTGTGCTGTAACACTTTATGTTGTGCGATTTTTTTGCGTAACACGTCAGCAAATTCTGGTTCTACAAAAAACTTCAGCTCTATTTCTGTTTCCATACCTTTCCTATAACACTCGTGTCGACAGACTAGAATCTATTATGCGCTAAAACGAATCGAATTTTTAGCCACTGTTTATGATCTAAAACAGTTTTAAATAGTAGGGGATTAGGATAACATTCGCGCCTTTGTAGACTGCTGTCGATTTATTCACCTACTATTAGAGTTAGACAGTTAGGTTCAATTAAAAGGTTTGTATACCATGCCAGTAAATACCATCATGGGGTTATTCGCAAAATCCCCTATCCAACCGCTGCAAAAGCATGTGGTTTGTGTCAATGAGTGCTGTTCGCACCTATTAACCTTCTTCGAAGTATGTGCACAAGGAGACTGGGAAAAAGCCGCAGAAATACGCGCGCAAATTTCTCACCTGGAAAAGGAAGCCGATGTACTGAAGCGTGAAATCCGACTTTCACTGCCCCGTGGGCTATTTTTACCCGTTGATCGTAGCGACATGCTCGACCTACTAACTCAACAGGACAAACTCGCCAACATAGCAAAAGACATCTCAGGTCGTGTACTTGGTCGTCAATTGCAAATTCCTCAAAACATGCAAGATGGCTTTAACGCTTATCTTCAACGTTGTTTAGATGCTGCGCAGCAAGCTCAAAAAGTAATTAATGAGTTTGATGAGCTACTTGAAACAGGCTTCAAAGGCCGTGAAGTTTCTTTGGTTGAAGAGATGATCCATCAATTGGATTTGATTGAAGACGACACCGACAGCATGCAGATCGAACTTCGCCAGCAACTGCTTAAGCAAGAAGCCGAGCTTAACCCAATCGACGTGATGTTCTTATACAAGACATTAGAGTGGGTAGGCGGCATTGCCGATCAAGCTCAACGTGTTGGTTCACGCTTAGAGCTTATGCTATCTCGCACTTAGTTTTTTAAAGCGCTGCGCGAACTGCGGCGCTAAGTAATTTGAATAAATTGTAGGAATGACAATGGATATCATTGCAAACCACGGCACCACGCTCATTATGATTGCTGCCCTTTTCGGCTTCTTAATGGCAATCGGTATTGGTGCAAACGACGTAGCTAACGCTATGGGAACCTCGGTCGGTTCTAAAGCTCTGACCGTGAAACAAGCGATTATCATCGCAATGATTTTTGAATTCGCTGGCGCTTACTTGGCCGGTGGTGAAGTAACCGACACTATCCGTAAAGGCGTTATCGATACAACGTTGTTTATCGATAAACCAGACATATTGGTCTACGGCATGATGTCTGCCTTATTGGCCGCGGGTACATGGTTATTGCTTGCTTCTTTCATGGGCTGGCCTGTTTCTACTACACACTCAATCATCGGTGCAATCATCGGTTTTGCTTGTGTTGCTGTAGGCACAGAAGCGGTAGATTGGGGTTCAGTGCAAGGCATCGTAGGGAGCTGGATAATTACCCCTCTGATATCGGGCTTTTTCGCCTATATTATCTTCGTGAGCGCACAACGCCTCATTTTCGATACCGATAACCCACTGATTAATGCAAAGCGTTTTGTGCCTGTTTACATGTTCATGACCACGATCATCATCTCTTTGGTGACAATCACAAAAGGTCTAAAACACGTTGGACTTGAGCTAAGCAATGGCGAAGCGTGGTTCTGGTCTGCTGCAGTTTCTGGACTAGTGATGCTATGTGGCTACCTGTACATCAACCGCCGTTTTGCCAACCGTGAAGATGACCATAGCTTTGAAGGCGTTGAAAGCATTTTTAGTACACTAATGGTAATCACGGCGTGTGCTATGGCTTTCGCCCACGGCTCTAACGATGTTGCTAACGCCATCGGTCCACTTTCTGCGATTGTTTCAACAGTTGAAAACGCTGGTGAGATCATGGATAAAACGCGTATCGCTTGGTGGATCTTGCCACTAGGTGGTATTGGTATCGTTGTTGGTTTGGCCACTTTGGGTCATAAAGTAATGGCAACCGTTGGTACTGGTATCACTGAACTAACACCAAGCCGCGGCTTTGCTGCACAGCTAGCGACTGCCTCTACGGTAGTTCTGGCCTCTGGTACAGGCCTTCCTATCTCGACAACACAAACGCTAGTGGGTGCTGTGCTAGGTGTTGGTTTTGCTCGCGGTATTGCTGCACTTAACCTTGGCGTGGTACGAAATATTGTCGCGTCTTGGGTGGTTACGCTACCAGCCGGTGCTGGTTTGGCGGTAATCTTCTACTACTGCATGCTGGCTTTTGTCTCTTAATGTAAAACTTGTGTCAAAAATTAGATGCAACATCAGAAATAGGGAGCTTTGTCTCCCTATTTTGTTGCAGCGCCAGCAAAATATTCTTACTATTTGAAAAGAGAAATCGACGCTCGCGCCTATCATTAACAAGGATCGATTGTGAAAAAACAATTTTTTGTACTGCTAGCCCTCTTACTTGCACTTCCTTCTGCTTTTGCTCAGCAGTATTTTATCGCCGACAAGCTTTTTACATACATGCACGCTGGCCCCAATAACACCTACCGTATTATTGGCAGTGTGAATGCTGGTGATAAAGTCACATTCATTAGCAACAATAACGGTACTGGATATACCCAAATTCAAGACAGTCGTGGCCGTAAAGGCTGGGTTGAGTCTAAGTTTGTTTCTCAACAAGAAAGTATGGCCGTTCGCCTACCACGCATTGAGTCTGAGCTCGCAACGGTAAAAACTGAGCTTGAGAAAGCGCGTAATACCGCCGATCAAGAGCAGGCAGGGTTAATCAGTTCTCTCGAAGCGCGCAATACTCAAATTGCCGAGATGGAACAGAACTACTCTGAGATCAGCCAAAAGCTCACTGCGGCACAAACTGAAGTAAGAAACCTTACCGCTAAGCTAGACACTCAAAAAGAGGATCTACTGCTTAAGTACTTCATGTATGGTGGTGGTGTAGCGGGTGGTGGTTTGCTGTTGGGTTTGATTTTGCCACATGTGCTACCACGCAGAAAAAAATCACCAAACGGCTGGGCGTAATATCCTAGGCTAATTAAGTGACACATTGAATACGTAAATAAGGCTTGCCAATCGGCAAGCCTTATTTTTTGGTTCGTTACTAGGAGTGCTGGATTTTACTTAGTGTGGCTAACGCCACTCAAACAGGGCTGGAAACTCTATCTGCTGCCCATCGAACTCGATCACCACATATCGTGGGGCAATCTCAACGACCTTCACTTCTTGGTCTAGCCACTCGCCTTGTTGCAACTCTTGACCATTGACCTTAACCCATCGTTTTTGAGGGTCACTGGCGTACATATGAGTTTGAAAGTCCATTGTAGGAAGACGCTCAGTGAGTTGCGGATCGGCGCTCTCTATCTTAACTCTTTCGCTCGACGGCGCCGAAGGCAAGGCTTCCGAGCTCACTTCTGGTGTGTTCTCAATAGCGTTGGCGACCATCCTGGCAATGTCGGGATCAAGTTCATCCAGGTTAAGCTCTTTAAGATCAAAGTGTTCACTGCCATCTGGCTGAGCAGGAATAACTACCGGCTGCGGCGTCACGCGGTCAGAGGTGTCAAACTGTACCGCTGACTGCGCCTCAGACACAGACAAGCTAGCTAACGAAGCAAGTGTCGGTAGCATAAGCTTTAACGCTTTATCCTCAACCATAATGTCTGAATCAACGGGGATAATGCGCGTCGACGGCGCTGCACTATTGGCGGCTTTATCCAGAGCTTTAAGCGTCTGATTGCCAACCACACCATCCACGTCCAGACCTTTCCATAATTGGAAGGCTTTTACTTTGTTGGCCAGTATAGAATCAAAGCTATTATTCAGTCTGGTCGGCTCGCTTAACGCCAGCGAAACTTGATCCTCAAGAACTTGTATTTGCTCACTTTGCTGACCTTGTTTCAGCGGTGCCTGCAAGGCGCTATACCAAAGTTCAATGAAATCCCCTTCCCAGTATTGCTCAATCCACTCTTTCTTTACTCGAAGGCGAGCCTCATCAAACAATATATCTACCGCATCATTATGAATGGCATACACAACCCCATACTTCAGCTGATCATCATGACGTAATGTCAAAATGACTGGCCGTTGGGTCTGCACGACTTGCTCCCAACTCCCTTGATTTACTACGCATCGAAATGGTAAAGGCACCTGCGAGCAGCTTGATGCCATAATTGACGCTTGATATCCCCACAGCTGAAACAGCCGCTGCATGGCGATGATTTCACTATTAAAGCGAGGATCAACATCCACCAACCAGTCAGGGGTCAAAACCTCGGTGACAACACTGGTTTGTGCATCGCTCACAACGTCAAACGATTCACTTAACCGCTCTTGAGGCTCCGGCAACTCTGGAGCAATCTCTTGATTGCTAGTCTGCTCATTCTCAGACACAGTCGTTGCCACTAGCTCAACGGGTTCTATGGGTAATTGAGTCGCAGTTACATCGCTTTGGCTTGCACTATTGTTCGTAGACTGAATAGTGGCTAATGGTTGATACCACCACCACGCGGTGACTGCGCAGGCTGCGACAACTGCCGCAGTAACCGCTTTAAGTGGCCACTGTCGGCCTGTAGTGGGCGGATGTTGGTATTGATGCAACATCACAGATTCTATCGCTTCTGCGACATAGGGCTTGCTGACTTGAGTCGCTCCTGCCATATAAGCGAGCTGTAAGGATTTGTCAGCAATCAAATTTATGAGCCGTGGCACCTGAGCCGCTTTCGCAATTTGTTTGGTTTGCGTCGCCATCAGGATTGGCTGATTTGCGCCCGCTTTGGTCAACCGGTGTTGAATGTAGGCTTCGACTTCATGAGGTTGCAGGGCCAGCAAATGATAACGGCCAGTGATGCGCTGCGCGAGTTGACGTAACTCTGCGGTTTGTAGACGCTGCTGAAGCTCTGGTTGCCCAATAAGCCACACTTTAAGCAGTTTATGAGGGCCAATTTCAAAATTTGTCAGCAGCCTTAGTTGCTCCAACGCAAGCACCGACAAGTGATGAGCTTCGTCTACGACTAGAAGTGGCTGAATACCGCCTTCAAACAGTTCGGTTAAGTGCTGCTTTAACTGCTCGACCAGAGGTCTGTTCACATCGATTGGACACGAAAATTGCTCGCAAATACTTAATAGCAAGTCGTGCTCAGACAACTTAGGATTTACGATAAGTGCAACTTGAGTATGCTCTGATAGATCTTCCAGTACCGATTTGCAGACCAAGGTTTTACCGGTGCCAACTTCGCCCGTTAACATGGCAAAACCGCCTCCCGCCGCAATACCCGACTTAATATGAGCGATCGCTTCTTTGTGTCGCTCACTTAAATAGAGAAACTGCGGATTGGGGACAATTGAAAATGGCTCTTCATTTAGGCCAAAATGAGACAAGTACATAGAAGGCGTTGTTCACAGTTATCATTCACATATCAGTAGAGGCAAAGTATCATTGCACGCTAGAAAGTAAAGGTCGGCACACTTTTTTTGGGAACATAACAAATGGCACAAGTAGGAACCGTCTACCTCGTGGGCGGCGCAGTACGCGATCAATTGCTCGGCATTGACAACTATGACCAAGATTATGTGGTGGTAGGTGCGACGCCAGAAGAGATGCTAAAAGCAGGCTATCAAGCCGTGGGTAAAGACTTCCCGGTATTCCTGCACCCCAAAACATCACAAGAGTATGCACTAGCGCGTACTGAGCGCAAAAGCGGGCAAGGCTACACTGGCTTTGAGTGTCACTTTGCCCCCGATGTGACGTTAGAAGAGGATCTCCAACGTAGAGACCTCACCATCAATGCCATTGCCCAAGACAGCCTAGGAAAACGCTACGACCCGTACGGTGGCGAGCAGGACCTTAACAATCGTGTATTAAGACATGTCTCTGAGGCATTCAGCGAAGACCCGCTTCGCGTACTTCGTGTCGCTCGCTTTGCCGCCAAACTCGACCACCTTGGTTTTACTATCGCAGCAGAAACCCAGCAGTTGATGAAAGAGATTGCCCAAAGCGGTGAACTGAAAACACTGACGCCCGAGCGTGTATGGAATGAGTGGCACAAATCGCTTTCTACACATTCACCTCAGCGCTTTTTAGAAGTACTGCGAGATTGCGGAGCCTTGCATGCACTGATTCCAGAGATCGATGTGTTATTTGGAGTGCCACAACCAGAAAAATGGCACCCAGAAATTGACACCGGCATTCATACATTGATGGTCGCAAAGCAAGCTGCTGAGTTAACTGACAATGTGCAAGTTCGCTTTGCCGCTCAAGTGCATGACCTAGGCAAAGGGATCACTCCCAAAGAAGAGTGGCCCAGCCATAAAATGCACGCGCAAACCGGTGTAGCGCTGATTAAAGATTTGTGTGAAAGACTCAAAGTGCCCAATAAGTTCAAACAGTTAGCTATGGTGAGTTGCAAACAGCACACCAATATCCATCGCGCGATGGAACTCAGGCCAGAAACGTTTATCAAGGTTTTGACTCAAATAGATGTATGGCGAAAACCTGAAGCCCTTGAGCATGTTTTGCTGGTATGCAAAGCAGACCATCAGGGCCGATTAGGGCTAGAAATCCAACCTTATCCACAAAAGAGTCGATTTGAACAGGCATTTAAAGCCGCCCAAAGTGTGAGCATTCCACCAATCATTGAGGCAGGATTTCAAGGGGCAGACATTCGACAAGAACTGGATAGGCGCAGACTAGAAGCGGTCAGAAAAGCATTGAACCCCGATCGCTAAAGACTCAATAGCGACACAAAAAAAGCAGCTGGTTTACACCAAAGCTGCTTTTTTATTTCCTGCTAAGCCTCTATTGCATGGTCAAAAATGCAAATAGACCAATACCCAGAGCTAATCGATAAATCACAAATGGCGTCATACCCATTCGAGAGATCAATTTTAGGAAAAAGTGAATACACAGATAAGCGCTGATAAAAGACACCAAGATCCCCAGTGCAATAGGGCCCCACGCGACCGCTTCACCACTTGCGACCAACTTAGAGCCTAAGTAAGCACCCGCTAAAAAGATGATTGGAATCGACATCAAAAATGAGAACCGAGCGGCGGCTTCGCGGGTAAACCCAAGATATAAAGCAGCGGTAATAGTAGCTCCAGAACGAGAGGTTCCTGGAATCATCGCCATCGCTTGCGCAAGACCGCATATTAGCGCCTGTTTCCATGTGGTTTGATACTCATCTTGGTTTTGCGGAGCATTTTTGTCGGCATACCAAAGCAGTAAGCCAAAGACGATAGTCGTAATGGCAATCACGTACGCGCTGCGAAGGTACAGCTCAATCAAATCATTTAGGAACAGTCCCGCTAACCCTGCTGGAATGGTCGCTAAAATGATCATCCAAGCAAGTTTAGATTCTTTAGTATGTTCTTTCTTAAACACAGACTCGAAGAACGCGCGCAGTAGCGTCACCACTTCGTTTCTAAAGTAAATCACCACCGCCGCTAACGTACCAACGTGCACGGCCACATCAAACGCAAGACCTTGATCATCCCAGCCTAAAACCGCTGAGGGCAGGATGAGGTGAGCAGAACTTGAAATGGGCAAAAATTCAGTCAGGCCTTGAATTAAGGCTAAGAAAAAGGCTTCGAAGTAACTCATTTAGCAATCCAGTTGAATGGGAGTAATAGGTTGTTGTACCAATAATTGATGCTGTCGTTGTTCCCATAATTGAGAGATGGAGGTCACCGTACCTGGAATGACCAAGTTCGGAGCTAACTCATACATAGGCAACAGCACAAACGCAAACTGATGAATATCCGTCCTCGGTATTGAGGGATTATTAGAAATTAGGTCGTTAAATAGCAGAATATCAATATCGATGGTTCGATTTTGGTTCTTTTCGGCCAGTGCAGGTCGGCCTAGCGTAAACTCAAGCTCGCGACAAAACGTTGCAACTTGCTCAAGCGATAGCTCAGTCTCCATTTCGACCACAAGATTCACAAACCTTGGCCCGTCAAAACCAACGGCGTCACTTTGATAGGCTGCAGAGCATCGGACCTCAGAGCTAACAGCCTTGATTGCTGCAATCGCTTGAACACAATGCTTTAGAGGCTCTATATTGCTGCCGAGCCCTAAATAGACACGATTCAACGCTCACCTCGAGTAATCACAACACCCACACCAGCAGCCTGTGCAACCGCTCCTGGCTTGGTCAGTTTGATTTTCACCCAAGGCACTGAGAATTGAGTACGGATCAACTCGGCAACTTCTTCAGCCACACGCTCAACCAATAAAAACTGCCCCGATTCGATATGCTGGATCACCGCTTGAGACACCGAGAAATAGTCCAATGCATCACTCACATCATCACTTTTTCCTGCTGGTGCATTGTCGTGCGCCATTTCAATGTCGAGCACCAATTTTTGCTTAATGGTCTGCTCCCAATCGTAAACACCAATGGTGGTAATGACTTCCAGTTGCTGTATAAATACCGAATCCATAACAATTCCTAATAAAAAGACGATTTTTGAGGTCGGATTCCTCAACATGTCGCGATGGCGTAATATACTACACCTTGAACCTAAACATACTCAATCATCTAGACAAAATGTAAGGAAGCGTATGTCCGCACTGACACTAATCATGATCGTTTTTTCCTACTTGCTAGGCTCGATCTCGAGTGCAGTGTTGATTTGTCGTGTGTTTGCTCTTCCTGACCCTCGTAAATCGGGCTCGGGAAATCCTGGCGCAACCAATGTGTACCGTCTAGGAGGAAAGACGCCAGCGGCGCTGGTATTACTGTGCGACATGCTAAAAGGGACCATACCGGTTTGGCTTGCGTACTACTTGAACATCACCCCATTCTTCTTGGGCGTGATTGGCATAGCAGCGTGCTTAGGACATATTTACCCTATATTTTTTCATTTTGATGGCGGGAAAGGCGTAGCGACGGCCATTGGGGCGATTGCGCCTATTGGTCTCGATTTAACAGCAATGCTAATGGGGACTTGGTTAGTTGCAGCGTTCATTTTTCGATTTTCATCGCTTGCGGCGATTATCGCGGCGCTGCTGGCACCGTTTTATACTTACTTAATCAAACCTCAGTACACCATGCCTGTGGCTATGTTGTGCTGCCTGATCATCTGGCGACATCAAGACAACATTAAAAGACTATTTGAAGGCACCGAGCCCAAAGTAGGAAAGCGCTAACCCATGTAGCGCTTTCGCTTGTTTCTCGCCTCTAGCTTCTCGCCTCTTCCTTCACGGGCGTTAACTGGTCAATAGGCCAGCGCGGCATCGCCTTAACCGACAACGGCGCTGTATCGCCATTTTTGAGGCGCTGCATACCTGCGTACGCAATCATTGCTCCATTATCGGTACAAAACTCTGTACGCGGATAATAGACGTCGCCACCGATTTTATTGGCTAACGTTTCAAGCTCAATTCTTAACTGTTTGTTCGCGCTTACACCACCAGCAATAACCACGCGTTTTAGCCCAGTTTGTTGAAGAGCGCGTTTACACTTGATCACCAATGTCGCACACACTGCTTCTTGAAATGCGTGCGCAATATCAGCGCGAGTCTGTTCGCTGTCGTCGTTAGCTGAAATAGTATTAGCTGCAAAGGTTTTAAGACCGGAAAAGCTCATATCAAGCCCAGGTCTGTCGGTCATTGGGCGAGGAAACTTAAAGCGACCAGGTGTCCCTTTCTCGGCAAGGCGAGAGAGTAATGGCCCACCTGGGTAATCGAGCCCCATTAACTTGGCGGTTTTATCAAACGCTTCACCCGCGGCGTCATCAATGGACTCACCTAAGATGGTGTAGTCACCAATATTTTTCACTTCCACAATCATAGTGTGTCCACCAGACACCAACAGCGCTATAAAGGGAAACGGAGGAGGATTATCTTCCAACATAGGGGCCAACAAGTGCCCTTCCATGTGATGAACAGGTACTGCCGGAACATCCCAAGCGAACGCCAAACTGCGACCTATGGTTGCGCCCACGAGCAGCGCACCCACCAAGCCTGGACCTGCGGTATAGGCCACGCCATCAATATCGTCCTTGGTTAAACCTGCTTCTTTTAACGCTTCGCGAATCAGAGGTAAGGTTTTTTTAACGTGGTCACGAGAAGCAAGCTCAGGCACGACACCGCCGTAGTCTGCGTGCAGCTTGATTTGGCTATACAGCTGGTGAGACAATAGCCCTTGCTGGTCGTCATAGATTGCGACGCCCGTTTCGTCACAGGAGGTTTCGATACCTAAAATGCGCATGGTGAATCCAAATTACTAAAAACTTTGGCGAATCTTACCTGTTAATCCTCGACCAAACAAATATTGCTGATTTTCTCGCACCAAATGCTTTACAAAGCCCCTCTGTTCGGATTAAAATTCCGCACCATTTTTGATCTAGCTGACACTTTCTCGCTCAATGTTGAGCAACATGAATCGTCAGCACAAACGAATAACCCCTGAGGTGAAAGGCATATGCCAGTAGTTAAAGTACGTGAAAACGAACCGTTCGACGTTGCACTACGTCGTTTCAAGCGCTCTTGCGAAAAAGCAGGTATCCTTTCTGAAGTGCGTCGTCGTGAGCACTACGAGAAACCAACTACCGTTCGCAAACGCGCTAAAGCAGCAGCTCAAAAGCGTCACGCTAAGAAGCTTGCTCGCGAAAACGCACGTCGCGTTCGTCTTTACTAATCAACAAACTGACGTTTAGTCACTGAGGTTTGATGATGGCTCTTATTGAAAGACTCAAAGAAGAGCAAAAATCTGCGATGAAAGCCAAGGACAAACCGCGCCTTGGCACAATTCGTTTAGCTCTATCTGCTATTAAGCAACGTGAAGTCGACGAGCGTATTACGCTAACGGACGACGACATTACTGCTGTTTTAGTAAAAATGGTTAAACAACGTCGAGATTCTGTCGCTCAATTTCAACAAGCAAATCGTACTGATCTTGCTGATGTTGAACTGGCCGAAATTGCTGTGCTAGAGGATTTTATGCCTCAACCGCTTAGCGATGATGAAGTGGGCGCGCTTATTGAAGCTGCGATTGCCGAATCTGGTGCTGCGGGCATGCAAGACATGGGCAAAGTAATGGGCGTATTGAAGCCACAGATTCAAGGACGCGCAGATATGGGGAAAGTCAGCGGACTCGTTCGCTCAAAACTTGGCTAACCCCACCCCGGTTTAGAACAAGCCGTGCTATTCTAAGAATGCACGGCTTGTTTTGTATCTAATGTCCTTATTTCTAGTGAAAATTTTACGGAGACAACCTTAAAGTCATGGCTGGCCATATTCCACGTAGCTTTATCGATGACCTCCTAAATCGCGTAGATATTGTCGATATCATCGACCCTCGCGTAAAACTAAAGAAAAAAGGTAAGAACCACGGCGCGTGCTGCCCATTCCATAACGAAAAAACCCCCTCCTTTAGCGTAAGCCAAGAAAAACAGTTTTATCACTGTTTTGGGTGTGGTGTGCATGGTAATGCCATTGATTTTCTTATGGAGTATGAACGACTAGACTTTGTTGAAGCCATCGAAGAACTCGCCTCTTTTTCCGGTGTCGAAGTCCCTCGAGAAGAGCGTTCTGGAAACTTTCAAAAAGGTCCTACCGCCAACAGTGAGCAGAAACGTTCACTGTATGATTTGCTGGGCTCCATCTCTAACTACTATCGCAGCCAACTCAGCCAAGCCAGTGGCAAAATAGCCATCGACTACCTAAAAGATCGCGGTCTTTCAGGTGAGGTGGTGAAAAAGTTTGGCATTGGTTGGGTCGCAGACGAGTGGGACTCCGTTCGCAAGAACTTTGGCCAGCAACCGGCGACTCAAGAGATGTTAGTCAGTGGCGGCATGCTCATAGAAAACGATCAGGGCAACCGCTATGACCGTTTCCGTGGTCGAGTGATGTTCCCTATTCGCGATCGACGTGGACGCGTCATTGGCTTTGGCGGTCGTGTGATTGGCGATGGTACGCCCAAATACCTCAACTCACCAGAAACTCCTATTTTCCATAAAGGCAAAGAGCTGTATGGATTGTACGAAGTACTGCAAGCGCACCGCGAGCCGCGTGAAGTGCTTGTTGTTGAGGGGTATATGGATGTCGTGGCACTTGCTCAGTTTGATGTTGACTATGCGGTTGCGTCACTAGGCACGTCCACCACCGGCGATCACCTACAGCTGCTGTTTAGACAAACCAATACTGTCGTCTGTTGTTATGATGGTGATCGCGCTGGCCGAGAGGCTGCTTGGCGAGCATTAGAAAATGCGCTGAGCTATCTGAAAGATGGCAACACCTTAAAATTCATGTTTTTGCCCGATGGTGAAGATCCAGATTCGTACATCCGTAAACATGGAAAACAAGAGTTTGAGGCGCAAATTGCTTCTGCGACCCCAGTTTCGGAATATCTGTTCGATAATTTGCTCACCCAAGTTGACTCAGGTAACGAAGAAGGCAAGGCAAAACTCGCGGCACTGGCCAAGCCACTCATTGGTAAAATCCCATCCGATGCGTTAAGACAGCAACTCACCAAACGGCTTGGGGAGCGCATCGGTATTTTTGATCAGCGCCAGTTGAATCAAATGGCTCAACCGAGCGAGAAAAAGTCGACAATTCCACGACCTCATCAAGAGATAAAACGCACCCCAATGCGAGAAGTGATAGCGTTGCTACTTCAGCACCCTTCGTTCATCGAATTGGTCCCGAATCTTGATGCTGTTCGTGATCTAACCGTGCCTGGATTAAGTTTATTGTGCGAAGTGGTTGATATTTGTGTAAATACCCCCAATATCACCACTGGTCAGTTACTTGAGAATTGGCGCGGAACAAAACATGAGTCTTTGTTGTTTCGATTAGCGGCGTGGGATATCCCACTCGACGAAGACAACGAACAAACAATATTTATCGATTCATTGGACAAAATATTCGCCCAATGCGTTGAAAAGCAAATAGAAAACTTGCAAGCCAAAGAGAGAAGTGTCGGCTTATCAGTCGATGAAAAAAGGGAGCTAGTCGCATTGATGCTAGACTTAAAGGCATGAATCCCTATCGAATGGCGCGTCAAGTGATATTTTGCTATAATGAGCGGTCTGCATTTCGCAAACTATAATTCTTTACCAGACCTAAAGTTGGATACCGTCTATGGATCAAAATCCGCAGTCACAGCTGAAGCAACTTGTTATAAAAGGCAAGGAGCAAGGCTATCTGACATACGCAGAAGTTAACGATCACCTACCTGCCGAAATCGTAGATTCGGAACAAGTAGAAGATATCATTCAGATGATCAACGACATGGGCATCAAGGTGGTGGAAAGCGCCCCTGAAGAAGATGACATGTCTATCAACGATGACGATGCCGTTGTCGACGAGGAAGCAGTAGAAGCGGCTGCCGCTGCACTTTCAAGTGTAGAGAGCGAAATTGGCCGTACTACCGACCCTGTGCGTATGTATATGCGTGAAATGGGTACGGTTGAGCTGTTGACTCGCGAAGGCGAAATCGACATTGCAAAACGTATTGAAGACGGAATTAACCAAGTACAGCGCTCTGTTGCTGAATACCCTGGTACCATTCCTTACATCTTAGAGCAGTTCGACAAAGTACAAGCTGAAGAGATGCGTCTAACTGACGTGATCAACGGTTTTGTTGACCCTAACGATGACGAAACAGCTGCACCTACCGCAACACACGTAGGTTCAGAGCTGGCTGAGAACGACTTAAAAGACGAAGACGCTGACGACAGCGACGACGACGAAGATGACGAAGAAGAAGATACCGGTATTGATCCAGAGCTTGCTCTAGAGAAGTTCACCTCGCTTCGTAACTCATACCAAGATCTTCAGCTGGTCATCAACGAAAAAGGCCGTGAAGGCGCAGACTACCAAAAAGCCAATACAGAGCTTTTGGAGATCTTTAGCGAATTCCGTCTAACACCGAAACAGTTCGACCACTTGGTTAACGAATTGCGCACTTCTATGGATCGCGTTCGTACTCAAGAGCGTTTGATCATGCGTCAAACCGTCGAATACGGTGGAATGCCAAAGAAAGAATTTATTCAGCTGTTTACGGGCAGCGAATCAAACCAAGCTTGGTTTGATATCGTTCTAGCGTCTGGCTCTTCGTACATTCCGAAGATCAAACGTAACGAAGAAGAAATTCGTCGCAGCATTCAGAAGCTAAAGCAGATTGAAGAAGAGACCTCTTTAACCGTTCAAAACATTAAAGAGATCAGCCGTCGCATGTCGATTGGTGAAGCGAAAGCTCGCCGCGCGAAGAAAGAGATGGTTGAAGCGAACTTACGTCTGGTTATCTCGATTGCGAAGAAGTACACCAACCGTGGACTACAATTCTTGGATCTTATCCAAGAAGGTAACATCGGTTTGATGAAAGCGGTTGATAAGTTTGAGTACCGTCGTGGTTACAAATTCTCGACTTACGCTACGTGGTGGATCCGTCAAGCGATCACTCGTTCAATTGCAGACCAGGCACGTACTATTCGTATTCCTGTTCACATGATCGAGACCATCAACAAGCTGAACCGTATTTCTCGTCAAATGCTACAAGAAATGGGCCGTGAACCACTACCAGAAGAACTTGCTGAGCGCATGCAAATGCCTGAAGACAAGATCCGTAAGGTATTGAAGATCGCAAAAGAGCCTATCTCTATGGAGACACCAATCGGTGATGACGAAGATTCGCATCTAGGTGATTTCATCGAAGATACGACTCTAGAGCTTCCTTTAGACTCTGCAACATCGACCAGTCTAAAAGTCGCGACTAAAGACGTTCTTGCTGGACTAACACCACGTGAAGCGAAAGTACTTCGCATGCGTTTTGGTATCGACATGAACACTGACCACACCCTAGAGGAAGTGGGCAAGCAGTTCGACGTTACTCGTGAGCGTATCCGTCAGATCGAAGCCAAAGCATTGCGTAAACTTCGTCACCCAAGCCGCTCAGAAACCCTGCGCAGCTTCTTAGACGAGTAATCGTTTGATGTAAAAGTGTATAAAAGGTGAGCTTAGGCTCACCTTTTTTGTCTCTGCCAGTCTAAGTGGATAAAAACTAAGCGCAAATCCCCCTACTGCTCTCTAGACAGCCTGAGATGCATCCCCTATAATCGTTCACCTATTCGGCCCCTTAGCTCAGTTGGTTAGAGCGCACGACTCATAATCGTTAGGTCCACAGTTCAAGTCTGTGAGGGGCCACCATATTGCATAAGGCCTGAGAGCGTTTTTCGTTCTCAGGCCTTTTTCATTGAAATGTATTTATAGCATATTTATAGCAAAATATTTGTACGCAGAACGCCACGACTACCCACCGTACTCATTTACAAACTCTTCGATAGCGGTTTAAATAAAGACTCACATTTCTAGAAGGTTTAGGCATGGAGTTCTACAAGGTAGATCCCTCATTAGAGAACTATTGGCGCTCAATTATCCTTTTCGGTAATAATGTTGCCTCCTATAAATTTGCATTGGCAAAATCACTTTACGAGCTAGACAAGAGGCCGGATGATTTAGTCTCCCTGCAAGAGCTTGCGGTGCCCTTTAGCCGTAACTTGTGTGAACACTTGAAACATTCCCCTAAGCAAATCACAGCAAAATCTAGTCAGTTTTTGAAAGCCTGTAATCAGTTCAACAACAACGAAATCTCACAAGACCAATTAATCGATGAAACTGTTAAGCGAGGATTCAACAACGTAATTACTGCATTTCACACTGTTAATCGAGAAAGCATAGAGAAGCAGTTCTTTATAGATGAAAGAAAGCTGAATAAGGGTATACGACTCACTGACAACTTTTTTGAGCTAACGGAGTCTGAGCAATACAAAAATTTTTCTATTGAAACTGAAGCGCGCTGGCGGCTTGTAGAGGAAGGTTGGCGATTGGGTGTCTCACGAAGCCTCATATCGGTACATTATGATGATGTAGCCAAGACACTCTACACTTCAAGCAAAGCCCGTAGAGTTGATATCACAAGCTGTAGAGACAGCTTAAATGGATATCAAAAAGGACACTGTTTTTACTGCCATACTCCAGTTAGTGTCGAATCAGGGTCTTCTAGACTAGCCGATGTTGACCATTTTTTCCCTTGGAGGCTGAATGACACAATCAGCAACGTGAATGGCGTTTGGAATCTTGTTTTGTCATGTGGAGAGTGTAATCGGGGTATCGGTGGCAAATCTTCAAAAGTTCCTGATATTTCCTTATTGGCGAGACTACATCGACGCAATGAATATTTTATTAATAGTCATTTGCCACTACGAGAAACGTTAATTCAACAGACAGGAAAAAACGAGCAGCAAAGAGTAAGCTTTTTACAACAGCAATACCAGATAGCCAAGACAGAGCTTATTCATGAATGGAAACCAAAGATTCGCGGAGTACTCACCTTCTAATGACAATTCAATTCTACCAAGATAACGCTCAGAGATTTTATGAAGATACCGTTAACGTCGATGTTAGCTCTATTTATGATAGATTTTTGAAATACTTGCCAGCCAAAGGGCACATTCTCGACGCTGGCTGCGGTTCTGGTAGGGATTCATTGTACTTAAAGAACGCAGGGTTCAATGTTAGTGCTATTGATGCATCTTCCAATATGGTCAAGCTTGCAGCAGAGCTTACTGGGCTACCAGTCCAACAGTGCTACTTTGAGGACATAACGGAAACGAACAAGTACGATGGATTGTGGTGCTGTGCATCCCTTTTACACGTACCTGAAACCGATCTTCCAATGATATTCAAGAAGCTCATTGCTTCTCTAAAAGAAGGTGGCTACTGGTACCTATCTTTCAAGTTTGGAGAAACGCAACGAATCAAAGATGGCCGACTTTTTACCGATATGAATCAAATTAGGCTAGCAAATTTGCTTGCTCTTTTTCCTGAGCTAAAAAATGTAGAAGATTGGGTTACCGAGGACCTTCGTGCAAACCGCACGGAAAAGTGGCTAAACGTAATCTTGAAAAAAGTAGCTGTAGCGTAGTTTTAGACATAAATGTGTGAGTGAGCTTGCTAAATTAACAATTGATGAATTACCCCCAAGTATGAAAATCACAACAAACTAGTGTCTACTGAGCCAGTGGATATTCTATCAAACGTCATTGAAACTTATCTAGCCACTGACAGAAGCATCTTTAATATCTGCTTCTAAATCCTTAACTTGTCGACTTATTTTTTTATGAAATGCATATTTAATTTGATCTTCTCGCATTCCTTTTAAGTTATAACCAAAATATACAGAAAGAACTCTCCCCATGTCTTCCAAAGTAAATTCATCAAAATTTGGCACATATGGAGTCGAATGCTTTCTATGAGATATTTCTTTAAACGCTCTTACAAACTTTTTAGGCTTTATGTTGACATCAAAACGACTACACAACTTGTATACAAAATGATCCAACTTATGAAGTAATTCTTCATCATTAATCTGGGAGTAGAAGAAAAGCCAACCTTTGTTTTTATTTTCAAACACACATCCTGTCACTCGAATATTAACTCGCCAATTTAAAAAAGCCTCACTCTTCTTTTCAGAATACTTATAGCTTGTAAACAGACTAACTAATGACGCTTTTAGCCTTTCTATGCTACTATTTTTAACAGTAACAACTTGTCCCTTAAACAAATAACCCAAGTAATCAAAGTCATTATTTAGGCTCCCTATCATAGACTTGTGAGGCATTTCAATTGGGCAATGTATATTTAGATTATATGTGGAAAATTTAGTTATGACTTTCTTAGATATTCTTTCTGCTTCATCAACATCACACAGTATAAGAATATCATCTACATATCTATAGCACTTAACATTTTCCATTTTTTGAAGGAATTTATCTAAGTCTTGAAGATATATAGCCGCAAGAATATTAGAGATTGAAAGCCCTTGAGGTACACCTTCAATATTTGGTTTATCATCACGGGACGACATATTCACTGTTGGTGCCGTAACAGCAGAGTATATAACACTTTTAATGTCTTGATGCTGGCGTAATCTTTTATTTAACTGTAGCTCCAACAGCTTGTGATCAATAGATGGATAAAAGTTAGAAATATCTAACTTCACAACACCTGAATATCTATCACTGGCTATATCTTCCTTTATTTTTCTAACTACTGACTGTGGTAGTTCAAAATTAACACTGCTTTTAAAACGCTCTTGTAAAAAATCGCACATAGCACGCAGTGCGATTCTATCTCTTACAGTGGGTATAGATATTTCTCTAGGGACTTTACCTCTCCCCTTGCTAATTAGACTAAGTTTATACTTAGCAAAAGAATAATTTCCAGATATCATTTTTCTTGAAATAATTTCAATTTGTTCATCTTGTTGCTTTCGAAAGGTATATTGATTTATATTATCAATACCAGTCCCTCCAGAATAAACTATAATCTCTTGGAAAATCCTAGATAAATTATCAGCAGAAAAGTAAGATTCAAACTGTTGCTTTATTGGTTTCATTTTAAACAGTTCCTAGTGATAAAATCGAAATTTAAGAACAGTGTGATGGCAATTGGTAGAAAATAAAAAGCAGAAAGCATTGAAAATCGTTTAATCCTATTAACAATGGCTTTTAAAATCTGTATTCTCGTTGGGTTAGGTTTAATCTTACTTTTATCTATAGCTGATATGTATGCAGAAAACAAAGCATCAAGATAATCTGAAGGGTGGTGATTTTCGCAACTACTTAAACTCTTTTCATATCTAGAACTAATATCTTTCAGTTCACCGTCATTTTTCTCAATCGCTTTCGCTTCAATCCATAAGGCTTTCAATTCCTCGTAATTCTCTTTAATTAAACTTGCCCTTTCTTTAAATGAGAATCCATTTATGTATACTGAAACGACAAGAACCAAAATTGAATATATTAACCAATATTTGTTAGACGTAGCATCTGGAGTACTATTTAGATAATAAATTGATATAGCTACAGAATAAAATGAATACCAAAGCAGTATTAATTGGGAATGAAAAGCATTATTTAGAAGCCGTCTTTCGGTTTTTATACGTGATTGTCGAGTCCACCAAATACTATCAGAAAGCACTTTATTCTCCTTGTTAGGTAGTGCTCAAGGAAGTCCAAAGTTACAGAGAGTTAACACCCTAAAAGTTAGGGCAAGCACGAAGCTAAAGATAAAACTAATTACCTTTCATAATTACGTTCACTCACTCCAAAGTAGTGAGTGGGAAGCACAATGTGCATCCACTCCTTGAGCACTACCAATATTGTACTCTTAACAATAACAATTGAAAGTTAAGTCGTAAATTATTACTAAAATTCAGATAGTTAAATTCAATTTCACAAGGGGGAGTAGGGGGGGATCGTACTTTATTATAATCATCAAGGCATATAAGGCACTGATTTTATGATGAAAAATATTACATCGATTACTTTTTCTTCACTTTTCCATCATATGTCTTTAGTTGTGCGCACTCTCACAACAATCAGCGTTACGATTTGATTTCTAACGCCCCCTATTTTAGTGGCACGGATTGCCGTAGTTACAGCTACCTGACGTATGCTGGATTATTAGTGCTAGCAAACTCTGGGGTATTTTCGATTTAGCAGAAGTAACTACCCTCTATCGTTTGATGTTGTCAAGCTTTCTGATTTCCCGAGCGAAATCCTTGTCACGCCAAACACCTTCATTTATGTATTTGGCGACACAATCACTACATAGATTGTTGTCATACTTAACACCAACTTTCGCCTGACACCTCATACAAAATTTCGAGTCATCTTCAACATCGAAAACTTCCGATAACGGCACGTCTGTATAAAATGTTCCGCATTTACGACATACCAGCCCAACAGCATCATACACGACGGTCTGACATGAACCACAAGACTTATAATGCGATACAGTTTGCTCAAGAATATGCCTTCGAGTTACCAATATGGCCTCTCTTTCTTTCTCTGATGCTTGTTTCTTTACTTCGAGGTCTGCTAGCATTTCAGGTAATAGTGAAGCCTCTCGTGCATGACATTTCCAGTATCTTGTCCCTGACTGTAGAAAATACTCAATTGCGACTTCCTTGAACGTCTTGAGACTAGTTCCTGAAAACTGGTCGTACTCCATAGCAAGGTCATCTAGATCTATTACTAGCGCTGAATGCTTTGATGATACACGCAGTTCAAGATTGTCACGATTTGTATATTGCAGTCTTACTCCTATTGGGTATCCCCCAATTTCGAAGCTAACATCGAAAGGTTGATTGCTTGAAGTACTTTCATGAACCGTAAAGCTTGTAGTGTCTAACTGTTTTTCGCCAGTTATTCGCTTTGTAGTAGTCACTTGATTTCCAAAACGATCTTCATCGGTGAGAGTCTTCGTCCATTCAGGAGTCTTTATAGCGAGGCTTTCCATATCAACTAAGCTTTGCTTGATCATAAGTTTTGCAGCGACAAAGAATGAGTAGTCACATTCCTTCTTTTTTTCATCAGCCTGATTGTTAGAGGCATCATGCGCAAAGTGATCAATTCGCTCACCATTGCAAAACCTTGCAACAAGGCGTTGCTTGCAGCTAGGGCAAATACAACCGCAATTTCGGCCGCGCTCAACTTCGCTGATATCAACGTACTTTCCTGTTTTCTCGTGAATAGCAAATGGTATTAACATAATAACCCTACACTTAGCGAGGTGAATACCCTGCTGCAAATATAACCAAAATTCAGTAACCTATGCAAGCTACCCCACCTCCCCCACTTTAAGTGGAGGAGGTGGGGTGAATTTACTGCCCCCCGCAATCTATGACAGTCGGAAACAAATAACGGTTTGTCCCATTAAGCATTTTTTTCTCTAGCTTGCCCTCGCTAGATAATCGGCTCAGGCACTTTCCAACCCCACTACTTCGTGAGATATCAACCTTCAACTCTTCGCAAACCTGTTTAGTTGTTAACCATTGCTTTCCTTTTCCGTTACACTCGTTAAGGTGGTCCACGACAACACCGTACCACTGCCCTTTATCAGCAAACTTTGACGACTCTTCAAAGACCTTCGTAGCAATCTCAGTTGGTAGCACCCAAGGATGTTTTTCTACTTGGAATAGATACTTTACTTCGAGCCAAAACTGACGAAGGCACTCAGGATCATTGAGAACCAATTCACCCGTAGACTTGTACTCCCAACCTAATATTTGATTCAGCAAATCCATATCAGTTTCTCCAATAAGCTCAATGACGGCATATCGTGTATTGCCCGTTTCATCCTTCAAAAATTCAGACTCATTGACCGTTGCAATTAGATTTGTCTGCCGACGTTTTTTAATGTCGTTTCGGCCATAGGGAGGTCGAACGGTGTCACAAGAGCGCGTAATAAACGCCTTTAAACTCCCTTGACAGTTTTTAGTTGAGCGCTCTAATTCACCTAACTCTACAACCCAAGATCGTATTACAGACAGCACACTGTCTTTGTTGTCTGGATTTAGCTCAGCACCTTCAAGAAAGGCACCGCTCAGAACATTGGCAATGCGCTCAACAAATGCCGTTTTCTTAAACGATTGGCCACCTTGAAGAACAGGAACCAGCTTAGACTTGAAGTTTGGGACCAATAACGATGCTACGCACCCGACTAGCCAATGCTTCAACACAGACTTTGCTAACTGTGAATTCTTAGGTTTTAAGCAATCTAATGCCTTATCTATTCGTGCGACACCATCCCATTCCCCACTTAGCCAATCAGCTACAGGGTGGTATGGAGCATCTCGCGCAACCGCTGCAAAGTGGTCATCTATGGCAGCTTTGGGTAAATCATGGATTGCAGCTAGTGAAATTAATTCACTGCGAATTAGTTCTGGTGCACCTATGAATTGGTCTTCTAGAAAGATGTCTGACTCAAGGGTCATCAGGTTAAACTTTGCTTCTATCGAAGAGTGCTTAAGTAGCGCTTTAAGGTTATCAGCTGTGTTTAGAACCAGCCGATTACCATGGTTAGATATTTTTATATCGGGGAAGTCTGGTGTTTCATTAAAGTTACGCATCAAAGCTGCCCTCCATTGGTAGACGGTCATGCTTCGTTTTATTGCTTAGCCACTTATCAAGATCTTCTCGAAGGTAGCGAACGGCGCGACCAATACGAATGAAGGGTGGTGCAATAGTGCGGTTTTTTCGGTGGCCTTCCATGCGAGCTTGTCGCAGAAAAGAACGGCTCATGCCAATGTATGTTGCGGTTTCTTGCTCAGTAAGAGCACGTTTACTATCGTTCATATTTACCCTCTGTTAAAACGATTTGTTTAGTAGAGAGGTTATTGAACAGCAGTAAACATGCACATGCAGACAAGCATGCAGCTAGTTATGCACGTATTTTCTCACATCCGACAACATGTTTTGGAAGGTGCGATATCCCATTTCCTTATTATTGCCATAGGTCATGTTCTGAGTCCCCATATCAAGAATTACTTCATCCCGATCAAACATGAACTCTTCTTTCCGAACATCTTCACGAATTATGTTCCAAACCGTTTTCGAATTGGCTTTTGGGTGCTTTTCTAGTATTCGAAACTGTATGATGGCAATTTCATGAGTAAGTGTATTTGCCTTCAAAGTAGGTTCGCATTGGCTTAGAGGCGTATCGATAACCGGCTTAGAAGGCGTAACTATTTCGGCTTCGGTTAGGTTAAAGTGCCGCCTTAACTCGCCTACGTGTAATCTTATGTCGCTTGGTTTCAAGGCGAAGTAACCGAGAGAAAGTTGTTTCTCTCCATTTCGCACTGTGCTCGAAAAAGCAGACAACGCATTTGCTATGGAATCAAGAGCATTCAAGTTTGAAGATCCCTCTATTGTTCCTTGTGCGCTCATTGCTGCACTTAAAAATGGGACGGTATTATTAATTGAAAGCGCAATCCATTTTGTTTGGGCGAGGTCGATTGGCTCTCCGCATATATTGCTAAACTCACCTGCACCATGATGAGAAAAAACCTCCTTTGCCGCAATGGGATTGGTTAACTGAGTTAGAGTAAAGCCTGTTAGCTTTCTTAGTTGAACATCCCCTACAAGTAATTTCTTAGACATTTCATTAGAAAGCCGAATATGACCACTTAAACAAACCTGTGCCAACACTGCATTGCTTTCACTAATAGCAAATGCCTTATCTGTACTAACCCAAGCATGTAAGTTCAACTTACCTACCTCAACTTCATCCAACACTTGTTCTTTAGTTAAACTGAAGCATTTTTCTATTTCCGAAAGGTGTAAAAACTTTCTATCCATCCTTGACTGACTACCCTATTAAGTTAACTGCGGCTGCCTTGTGTTCCGGTGCTAAATGAGCATACCTTAATGTCATTTTAAGATCGCTATGTCCAAGCAATTCTCTGACGGTGTTTAAATCAACACCAGCCATAACCAATGAACTGGCAAAGTGATGCCTAAAGTCATGAAACCTAAAATCTGTAACCCCAGACTTAGCTAAAAGGTTATTCCACGCCTTCTTTATGTCGGCTAAAGGGTTTTCCATATCAGCAGTAAATACAAATTCGCACTTAGTATTCTGCTTTTTCCAATATCTAAGTGCACTCAAAGCTGTATCATTCAGGTGAACAACACGACTCTTCGAAGACTTTGCATTGCTAGCTCGAACGGTTAAATAACGCCCTCTGGTTGTAATATCACTCCACTTTAAAGACAACAATTCACCACGTCTTAGCCCCGTGTTCATTGCCAAAATAATCAGTGGCTCTAAATAGTCAACAAAGCGCACTTTTTTGAGATCAGTATGCTCGTCTCTCCCTCTGATTCTGCGATGTTCATTCGCGCTATCACGCTTATCTCGTAATAACTGGTTTCTTTCAAGAATGGCTTCATTTAGCTGCGCCAACTCTTCAGTTGATAGATAACGAATGCGAGTATTATCGAACTTTAGTGTCTTAACTTTATGAAGTTCGTGACTATCGATAATTCCCCACTCGACAGCCCTAGACATCGCTCCTTTCAAAGTGTTTACGCTAGCATTTATGGTTGACGGTTTTCTGCCAAGTTCAAGCCTATCATTGCGCCATTGCTCGACACTCCAAGCATCAATTTCATTTAGGTTTTTAGCTTTAAAGCACTTAAACATCGATTTGAGGTGTGAAATGATAGTATGTGCAGTTTTCGGATTTCTGCTCTTAAGAAAGACTGAGTACTTGGTATCTAAAAATTTATAGAAATTAAGGTACTTTTCACTTTTTTGTTCTATTCTCGCTTGCTTGCGCGACTCTTGAACATCTGTACCCTTTACTACTTCACCAAGCTTTTCTCTTGCCCGATCTCGAGCCTGTGCTGGCGAGATATCACTTGCCAAGCCAATCTTGAAATTAACCTGCTTACCATCAATTCGGTAGTAGACGTAGTAAGCTATTTTTCCCGATGCAAACTTCAGAGCGTGGAACCCCGACACCTCGGTATCATTTATTCGGCGTTGCTCAACTGTAAGGTCTTTCAAAGCAGAATTTGTAATCTTTTTCTTGATTGGCATCCATTTCACCCAAAATCTATTTATAGCATATTTATAGCAAAATCATTAAACCCCAGTAAACAACAGTAGATAACAAAAAACAAGAAAATCAAAATAATCACAATAAAACAGCAACTTAAAAGACCAGCAAGGTTCACCAATGTTCACTGAACAACAATGGAGATAGTACTCATAATCGTTAGGTCCACAGTTCAAGTCTGTGAGGGGCCACCAAATACATAAAGGCCTGAGAGCGCATGCGTTCTCAGGCCTTTTTCGTTCTTACGTATTTACAGCATATTTATAGCGAATTAGAGACGCCAGACGAATGAATAGTGCGCTCTAAGCTAGTTACACAGCTCAAACCTAACTAGTGGTAATTCTCCACAGACGATGCCGTTAGGGTATACCCCATAGTGACGTCGGTTTCACCATCCACTAGATACACATTGTCTGTTTTCAAGTTAGACGATATGACCCCTTCTACCCATACAGGGTATTGCACCGTTTCTACTTTGTATCCGTTTGGGTACGAGACTCGAACAATTTGGTTAGCCGGAGGTGGTGGCATGTGAATACATGCTCCAGCCGTAGGCACGAGTAGGAAGTCTGTGGCCACCAATGGGGATGAGAACTCAATCGGTACCAAAAAGCCAGGTATACGTACTGCTTGCCCATCAAATTCAGCGGTAACGGTTTCAGCAGCGCGTTGTTGCTGCTCGATATACTCTTTGCGCAGTCGAAGCAGCTCGTCCGCATCTAAACCTTCAGCCTTGAGGGTTTGCTTTAACTCGGCCAACTGATTTTGGCTTTCCGTATCATTGTATCGACTCAGCGTGAACACATCTTGCAGTGTTAAACGTTGTTGATAACTTAGCTCAGGGAGCACAATTTGATTGTGCGACAGTGATGGCGTTAGATCTTTCCATTCTAAGAGTTTCATTTCCTTGGAAAAAACACTAAATGAAATGAACAGCAACCATAGAGTAACCAGTATTTTCAATATGTTAGCCCACGAATCTGTATTGCTTCTAAACCTCACGGCCCATCGGTGCAAAAGCTCCGATGGGCGATTGGCCACTTAAAGACTGTTTTTGTATATAACGCCATCTTTCATTATCAACTTGATGGAGTCTGGCGACTCTGGACGCTTCTCGGCGCCAAACCATTTCTCACCGGTACCCACCACTGAGAAATCCTCCAACGGGTTACCATCGAGTAGTAAAACATCGGCATATGCGCCAACCTCAATCACACCCAACTTAGCCTCTGGGTATGGATTCATGAAATCACCTGACAACGCCACCAATTCCCCTCCAACGGATGTGAGGGTTTTCATCGATTCGAATGCGCCAAAGAAGTCGTTATTGAGTTTCTTCTCATAGGCAATCTGGATATTACACGCGTCCACTGAGCCTACGCAGTCGGTTTGGAACGCTCTTGGCGCAGGACACTTTTTCATGTTCGGGATGTAGTCTTCAAAGGCAGCTGACGCCGACTTGGCTTTAGCAAGACTAGCTGGTACATTTTTGATTGCAGGGATCTCAAGGAGGTTAGGATCAAAGGCCGTTAGGTTTGTTGTAATATACGCGCCTTTCTCTTTCATTAAGTCTGAGATTTCACAATCAAACATAAAGCCGTGTTCAATGGAGCGAACGCCAGAGTTTAGAGCGCCGATGATGGCCTCTTTTCTGTAGGAGTGCGCCATGACATAACTGCCATAAGAGTCTGCAACCGCCACAGCCGCCGCAATTTCTTCTGGAGAGCCTGCGAGTAATTGCCACGGGTCAAACGCCGATACTACCCCGCCAGACTGCATATACTTTAACTGCGTTGCACCCATTCGAAAATTATTGCGCGCGAACTTGTTCACCTCGGCAACACTGTCGACTTCTTGCGCCATATTTAAACGACCAAAGTTGGTCTGCTCACCAACGGGGGCAGTATAGTTTGCGAAATCGGCATGCCCGCCACGCGTACTGAGAAACGCACCAGATGGGTAGTAACGAGGCCCAACGATCTGTCCTGCATCAATTGCTCTACGTAAGCCACCATTGGCTCCACCCGCATCACGCACGGTGGTAAACCCTTGCATTAAGTACATTTCGGCCATCCGAGTTCCGTGAATGGCGAAGTCTTCCCATGTGACGCTCGACTCCATGGCGGGTAAGCTTGGCCCCATTAACATCAAATGAGCATGCGCTTCAATAAATCCTGGGGTTAAGGTTTTGCCACTGCCATCAATGATAACGGCGTCTTCGCGAACCTCTATTGCAGCATCAGAAATAGACGCGATTTTGTTGCCTTCGACCAATACAAAATGGTCTTGGTACAGTGTGTTTTCTGTTCCATTGAAGATGTCGACATTTTGAAACAGAGTCTGAGGTAAGGCGAGTGCTTCTTCTGCTGCATAAGTGAAAGTGGCAATCATAGCCAGTGATGAAGCGAGTAGAGTTTTTTTCATTTCAATGTCCCTTTTGAAAATCGAAACTAGGCCCAACAAGACGCGATGCTCGTTTGGCGATCAATCGTGCTAAATAAACAGTCTTGCTCTTACACCAAACACCCACGCGCTACTTTCATTTGAAAAAGATGGATCCTTAATGTACTGAATGTCCGGTGTAATCTGGACATAGTCTCCAAATTGCATGTTGTAGTAGAGCTCGGTGGTCCACTGCTGTTCAGAATGTGCAATCGGCTGCAAAATCTCTTCGTTGATTTCAGACCAGTTAAACGCAAACCCCAAATTATTATTTGCGCTTCCCAGACCGAAATAACCTAACCCTGCACTGAGCGATTTATCGTAGAGCGCAACTTGTCCTTGTGAATATCCTCCACGAACAAAGGGCATAATCTGTGGTGTGAAGAACTGGCTCCAAGAAAAGTTTATCCCCTTACCACCATCGGTATAGCCTGGTGTTGGATAATTGAGGTTGTGCCGAGTACCTTCACCAAAGTGCCAAAACGTAACGTGGACATTGTCGGTATAGATTTGCTCTTGTGAGGCTGTCCAGCCCAACTCCAAAGTGGTGAAATAGGCAGCGTCACTACCAAACACCGTACTAAAGCCATCGAAAATATCGTCCGACTTGCCGTTGGCATCGGCAATACCTGCAACCACATAATACTGATCACTTATCATGTGTCCTGCAGACAGAGCTAATATCCCATCGTCTGGAAGCCCCATAGCCCCAGAGCCTGTAGAGAAGGACAGGTTAGTAAACCCAGACCACGGACTCGCTAGCGCATACACGTCTACATAGTTAGTCACGTCTTGCCAACCAACTATGAGGGTTCCTCTGCCATCGTTGATGGTCTGTTTCCAGTTTAAATCGGTGACGCGAAACCCTTGGTCGCTAAACGCAGGTGCAATCAACCCAGCGTAACCCAAGCCTTCATTACCAGAAAAATTGTCAATAAACGCATAGTTCTTAGGGGTGCTACTGCCATAGGCGTGGCGATGTTCAACTTTCCATACTAGTCGCCCGCTCGGCGTTAAACTCCAAGCGCCATACAACCTAGCGACACCAGAGGATGCATCGACAGACTGACCATCGGAACCGTCACCAGATGTGAGTCCTAAAGCAAAATAGTCGGCACCAAATGTAAATCCATTATTCGCCAAGTTTTCACGCCAACTAAGCTGCTGCGCTTTTTGCTGTGCGATGGTGCTCTCGACTGAGTCTGGGCTTTCAAAGTTAGCCGCAATCGCGAATGATGACAGGGCGGAGCAGGAAATGACCATTCCGATGAGCGTCGGTGCTGCGTTTGAACGAGTCCATGTCATTCTAAAAATATCCTTTGTTAACATAGAGATCCATTCTCTAAATCTTAGTCGCACTCCGTCTATTAGCAATTAATGGGCGCAGTGACACATAAAGACTTTACGGTGGTGTTAGCCGCTGGTTTAGCGCTCCCCTAACTTTCTAACGTTTGGGATTGGGCATAACAATATGATTCTCGTGAATATGTAACATCATTGTTAATAAAGGTAGAGTTTTAGAGAGTGCATTACAACAGCCATTTGACGACACAGTAAGTCACTCAATTTGTTGTTCGCTAAGGGGGTAAAAGCAAACCGCAGATCGGTGTTAATTACGCGAGCGAAACAACCGCGGTATAGCACCACTAAATTTTGACGGGTAAGGATGGTTAAGCTCTTTGTGCTCGATACTGAGTTGGGGTCAACCCAGTGACACGCTTGAAGCTGCGCCCAAAGTGCGCAGAGTCGGAGTAGCCAAACTGACTTGCAACTTGGGTCACAGGAAAGTCAGTACTCGTTAGGCATTCTTTTATCTCATCAAACACCATTTCTTCAATGAGCTCTTGGTAGATTCGATCTTCTTTTTTTAACTTTCTTTGCAGCGTTCTTACGTTGGTTCTAAGAATCTGAGCAGCCAGTGTTATGGGCAATTTACCCATCGATAGGTATGGCCGCATCGCGAGACGAAACTGATCGACGTAAGACGCCTCTTCACCCAAATCGAGTTGACCAAGGAGTAGCTTTGATTGTTCGACACTTTGAAGATTAATCGGTAAGTCGATCAATGGTTGAGGAATTTCAAGGGCTGTAACTGGGCGTTCAACGCTGAAGGTTGCTTTGCCTAACGTTGGTAGTTTCTTGAAGTCTTCTGCCGATGAGTCTTGGATGCCGATTATCGTTGGAGTCCACCGATTGCTGGTTAATACGCGAAGCAGCTCGGCCATAAACATCACCGAAAACATTTCTGCATATTTGAACCACACTTCGTCTGACTTACTTTTATGCCGAACCAACCACCATTTCCCACCGGAGTTTTCGACACATACGTGCGCGCCTGTCGACTCTTGTTTTAACACTTCACAGAATTCTTCAAGCGCAGCTTTTAGGGACTGATTTTGGGTCAACACTCCAACCATTTTAGGAATGAAGGTTTCTCTGCAGCTTCGAAGAAATACAATGCCCAATCTATCGTTTTCAAGACTCTCCCCAAGCACTTCCATAAAGTTCTTAAGACTTGATTCAGGCAAACATAGGTAATTTGTCTCTTTATGGATATCGTTGGGAAGCGTTGCCTTTCGCAGCAAGTCGTAACTGCGTTGATCCAGCTCTTTAAACATCGATGCAAAAAACTCAACACTCTCTTTGGACACAAGTGGAATTTTTGGGTTTGTCATAGTTATGCCTACTGTTAAGAGCAGTTAAACGGGTTATTTATTAATAAGATGGCACTCAATTAAAGATATAGCAAACCAACAAAGGCGCTCTGCGGCCCTCCTCTATTGAGCAGGGTTTAATAGAGAAACTAAGAAGCCATGTTAACAGTAAGCTTTACGTCTAAAGGCACTTTTGCGAGCGTTCGATTCAGGGCAGCTTTCATTCTATGCAGCTCGTCGGACGCCATGACCCTGTTTGCCTGAGGTTTAACCGACAGTTCAATACGCAGCTCAGGCCCAACTTTCAACACACTGCTTAGCGTCACATTATGCGTTTGGTCTATTGCATCGACACTCTGCTGCACTTCTTCTACTAGCTCTTCATTGGGGGACATTTGTAGCAGTTCACGACCCGAACCTACCATCATTTCCAGAGGTACTTTGATAAAGTACCCAGAAATTAGCAGCATCATTACGGGATCGGCGTAAACAGCGTATTGAGCAAAAGTAGTGTGGGTGATCGCCCAGGCCATCAAAAAGCCTGCTCCTACAGCAACGCTTAAGATCGTGTCCATCTTCCACTGCTTGGCCTCAGCATCCATCAAACCCGATTGATGGCTCTTACTCATCACTTGTATTTTTTTCCAAGCGTACGCACACCCAAGGATATTAACCAAAGCAAAACCGCTCGCCACACCAATATTTAGGCTTACACCACCACTAAACAGAGCTTGGACGGCGCTGTACATGGAGTAAATCACTACCCCCATAATTACCGCACCTTTAATCGCAATCACTAGAGGCTCTAACACAGCGCGACCGTTGGGAAAATGGGCGTCACGAGGTGCATGAATAACCTTTGCTGTAGCCAGTGACAACAAAGTTAACAGCAGACTGACCAGCGAGTACACACCATCAAAGACGATAACAATGGATCCGAGCAGTATTCCTATCACCAACCCACCCACTGCAAACGCGGCGGCGAGCAGCGATGAAAAGCGCAATACTTTATGCTCTAAGTGCTGATGAGTAGGGCTCATGGTCTTTCCTTTACCGAAAATTACGGTGTTTAAGTAAAAACTATACTGAGCGAGTTGTGAGCAGCGAACAAGCGTCAACCGCATCTCACTTTGGAATTGGCACCATGACCTTTTTCTAAATCATTAAATATCAATACGTTAAGTGAAAATTTAGGTGTCAGCATTATTGACAGTGACTGAATTGCTTAGCTTAGAAGTCAAATAAGTAGTCGCTGAGTTTATCAGAAAGCCAGTTCATACCTGGGTGCTCGCTGATCCCAGCCGAGGCAAACATGCAGTAGTTTTCTTGGATTAATCCATAGGTATGCTTTATCACTACAAGCGAGCGTTCACGAAGCAGCTCTCTGATCAGTGGCTCGGGCATAACGCCCCAAGCATTCTCGGTTTGGATGGTAGAAAGGATGTAATCGAAACTAGAAAAACCAATATAGTGGCGCGAAAATGGTGCGAGATCGGGGTTGTCTTTCTCGTTGAGATACACCATTAACGCTTGCATTTCTTCTCTTAGAACGTCGTCTGTCACACGGCGCATCCGGCCTAGGTGATTCTCGGCGCTGCACACCGACATCATACGGATCTTACCTAATGGACTCGAGATTAAACGGGGGTCATCAGCGCGCTCATAATCCACACCAAACGCAAAATCCACTTGCTCGGTTTCAACTAAGTTGGCTAAGTCCCCCGTTGAAGCGAGTATGATATTAAACGAGGTCGCGGGAAACTTATGATTCAATTGATGGGCAAGATCCTGCCAGAAATCGTCGGGAAGAGAGTCGTCACGAGCAATCCAAATTTCGGCTTTGAATTCCCCTTTAACTTGTTTACAGGTTTGTCTGATCCGTTGGGTTGCGCTCAGAATGCTCTGGCAATCTCGCTGAATCGCCTTGCCCGCCTCCGACAACTCAATATGGTTACCAGTGCGCTCTAGGAGCTGCGTATCAAGCTCAGACTCCAATGCTTTTAACGCCATACTCAACTTAGTCCGCGTGTAGCCAGATTGCCGCGCCGCTTCCGATACCGAACCAAACTCAGCAACTAAACTCAGCGCTTCGATTTGTGTAATGGATAACGACATGGTGCAGCTCCCTACCGGTTAAAATGACTATCACTCTCTCATTAACAAATATCTTGGGGTCAGAGTCAATTGACTCTGACCCCAAAAGCATAAAAACCTCAACCTTTGTGTTCTTTTTGTTTTAAACTCATAGGCATAACCGCTCAATATGGACAAAGGATCATTGATGATTAAGAAAATTGTGTGCGTGAGTTTGGCGATAGCCTCATTTTCACTTAGCGCGGCTATCAAACCGTACCCTAACGATTACGTCTATTTTTCATTAGGCAATGTCGGTTTTGATACCCCCGATTTTGGCGAGACCTCTATCCAACCCAGTTTTGGCTTAGGTTGGGGGCATAATTTCAGTCAACACTTTGCTGTTGAAGGGTTATTTCGCTATTCAGAGAGTGAGATCGACAACTCTGCGGATAATGCCGAAGTCAGTTTGTCCTATTACACCTTTGGCCTATCTGGCCTAGCCTCCACTGGACCGTTATTTGATACGCCCTTTAGTTTATACGGGCGAGCAAGTGGCTTATATACCATCGCCAATTTATACAGTGATGGTGCAAGAGACGGTAACGAGAGCGGCGTTTTGTTTAACATTGGTGGCGGAATTCAATGGGACATTGGTGACAACTTTTGGGTTAAAGGAGAGTATCTCATCAGTGTCGCCGACACCGGTTTGAGTGACTTTTATAACAGCTATGACGGCATTCAGCTGAGCATCGGGAAAAACTTCTAGCTTGCCATGCTTTTTTAGATCCATATTGATTGGAATTTTGCCTGCTGCCCTCAAGAAATCGACACTGCATTGAGTTAGGATGAAGTTCTAGCAAATGATAAGGAAATCAAAATGATACTTCTAACGTTCGGAGTACTTCTTTGGAGTATTGCTCATCTTATCCCTTCCGCTGCACCTCAAAAACGCAGCCAATGGATTGAGCAACACGGTGAAAGTAAATACAAAGGGTTGTTCGCCCTCACTATTTTGGCTTCGTTGCTGTTCATCGTGTTTGGTTGGCGTTCAACGTTACCCGAGATCTGGTACATACCTTCTGTTGGCCTACGCCATGTAACCATGCTGCTGATGATGGTTTCCTTTATCCTACTTGGCGCATCTCAGTCTAAAGGAACGCGCATAAAACAGTGGATCCGTCACCCTCAATTGACAGCTGTGGCCATTTGGGCTTTTGCACACCTTTTATCTAATGGCGAAGCTCGCTCCGTGATCCTTTTTGGCGGATTACTAATATGGGCCGAGTTAAGCATCATTTTTATTAATAAGCGCGACGGTAAATGGGATAAGCCAACGCTAATCTACAGTTGGCCTCGAGAGGCACTGACCTTAGTGATTTCCCTTGTTCTCTACGCTATTGTCGCCGTGTTTCTACACAAATACATCGCGGGTCTCCCCATTGTCTGATTCATTGCTCAATAAACAGATGCTGATCAAATTGGCCGAAACTAAAATGCCTTATGGGCGATTTGCGGGCAGGCCAATCATACTTTTGCCTGAAGAGTATTTATTATGGTTTGCTAATAAATCAGAGTTTCCAAAAGGTGAGTTGGGCGACCTAATGAAGCTTTCATTAGCGCTAAAAATAGAGGGACTAGAAAAGCTCGTTTACCCGTTACTGCCCCCTGAAACTCGCCGCTCGTAACTGTAAATAGAGACATTGAGCTTGCAACTCAACAATGTTTACGGTGCATCATTCGGTATGTTATAGTGTGCTTTATATGGATACTAAGGATGGTGTTGTGGCAAGTCGAGTTTTTTGCGCTCTACTGATGGCTTTGATTATGATGCACAATGTCGTTAACGCGAGTGCATTGTCTAGCGATGGCGTTGTGCAGAGCAAACCGTTTACCATTGGCATCATTTCAGACAAGCCTAAAAACAAAATTAAGTCTGCTACCCCATTCGCCGATTATATGGCCGCTCAACTTACTCACTTCGGTTACACACATGGTCGCGTCATTGTGACCGCGACTGCCGAGGAGATGATACAACGTATTGAAAACGGCGACGTTCAACTTATTACCTCCACATTGTATTCTGCGCTCTATTTTGAATCGAACAGCTCTGTCGAACTATCTGGGCTACGCTGGAAGCAAAACTCCGCGGATTATACATCGGTAATTTTTACTCGACGCGATAGCAATATCAGCGAGTTAGAACAACTGAAAGGCAAAACGATCGTTTTTGAAAAGCCCTCTTCAACCAGTGCTTTTTTTTTACCCGCGAGTCATCTTATTGCCAACGGGATCTCACTGCAAAAGCTCTCCTCTATCAGTCAACGTCCCGACCCTGACAAAGTCGGATACTTGTTTATCAAACAGCAGCTTAACAACGCCAATGAACTCAATATGTCCATTTGGGTTTATCATAAGCGGGTAGAAGCGGCGGCATTTAGCCATATTGATTGGGCAGACAAAAGCACCGTACCAAAAAAGGTCTCAGAGTCACTGAGTATCATCAGTGAAACTAACCCTTTCCCTAGAAGTTTAATGCTAACCTCTACGCGTTTGGGTGGATTGGAACGATTAGCCATTCAACAAGCTATGTACTCCGCTCATGAACAGCAGCTTGGATTAGCGTCGCTATTGAGCTTTAAAGAAACCACCAAGATTGAGCCAATATCACACAGTGCAAAAATGCACATTGAACAGAGCCGGCATACTTTTTCAGAAGTATTAGCATTGATCGAGTAAGCCAATAAATGAAGACAAAATTCCCACTGAGTGTCCGTTTTAGCCTAACCACCTTATTAATCTTGGCCGTGGTCACAGTGGTGTACTTTTTTTCCTATCGCGCCTTTTATACCGCCAATACGCAATATTTGTTCGATGAATTAAACCAGACCACCGAAAAAGCATTAGAGCATCAACTCATTCGCAAAGGTTTGTCGATCGGAAAAATCTTGTCCGACAACCTCTTTAATCCTGTCTACACCTTAAACCTCGATCATACCTACCAGTTGATCAAACCCGTGATTGCCCTAGAAGAAGTAAAACGTATTTATGTCATTGATTCTGATGGACTGATCTTTCACGACGGAACAAAGAACCTCGAAGAGTTTGGGCTTCCACCCCCCAATGTAGAGGCTATTGAACAAGCAGTCACTCAAAAGAAGACTGTGGTACTCGACGCGCTTAGCAGCCCGACAGATAAAGAGAGACTGGTCGTCATTTTGCCCATCGCAGAAGGGCATGTCGTGGTAGGCAGTGTATTTATCGAACTGGGACAAGACACCTTACATCAAGATAATCTAACTAACCGCCGCATACTCGAAAAGATCCAAGCAGAAGGACAAGAAAGCTTTCTACTGGTGCAGCTGGTTGTGCTTCTGATCAGCGTAGTATTGGGGCTATCACTGGCCATTTTATTGTCCAAATCTCTGACGCGCCCTTTAAACACACTGATAAACCATTTCAACCAAAATGAGGATTACCACAAAGACATTCCAAAGTTCTATCGCGACGATGAAATTGGCGCGTTGAGTGACGCTTACAACCAAATGAGTGCCAAAATTAACCGTAAGAACGAAGCCATTCGTCATTTGGCGTTCCACGACACACTCACTCAACTGCCTAATAGAAGCAAATTTACCGAGCATTTAGAAACACTGTTAAAGGCAACACCACGACATTCGATTCATCTGTATTTCATCGATCTAGATGAATTTAAATGGGTGAATGACACATTTGGTCATGGTCACGGGGATGTCCTTCTCAACACTATCGCAAGTCGACTCACGTATTTTACCTCAAGAAACGAAGCGGTTATCAACCCAGATACTGCTGATCTCAACATGGTCTCGCGAATTGGTGGCGACGAATTTGTCATCGCTATTGTTGATTTGGATGCGAGTAAAGAAGATCTGTGTGTTCAAGAAATTCTGAAGCAACTGCGTGAACCGATTCAGATAGAGAATGAATTGATTCAAGCAGGTGGTAGCGTAGGTGTGGTGCTTTCATCAAAATTTGATTGCAGCGCTAACGAGCTGATCAAGTATGCCGATATGGCGATGTATCGCGCTAAGGACAATGGTAAAAATGCGTATGTTGAATTTAGTGAAAGTATGCGTCAGCATTTTGAACACCAAGCCATCATCGAAAAAGAGCTGCATTCGGCCTTGAATGACCTTTCTCAATTTGAGTTTTGGTATCAGCCTAAAATTGACTTAAACAGTGGGAAACTGATTGGTGCAGAAGCGCTAGTAAGATGGAACCACCCAGAAAGGGGCTACATTTTCCCCGATCAGTTTATACCTATTGCCGAGTCGTCTGACGTCATTTTGCAAGTTGGCGAACATTTAATAGAACAAGCCATCATGGCTTTAAAACGCTGGTTATCACAAAACAAAATTTCCGAAGAATTTCACGTGGCAATCAACTTATCTGCCCGTCAAATATATCGACAGAATCTGCCACGCATACTGCGAAAAATCACCCAAAAACATGGTGTTCCCGCAGAGATGTTGCAGTTAGAGGTGACAGAGTCCTTATTGTTAAACGATACGGAAAAAGCCAATCAAGTGTTAACCGAGCTGCAAAAATTGGGTCACTCAGTTTGGCTGGATGACTTTGGAACCGGCTACTCTTCACTGTCTTACATGCAGCGCTTTAACTTCAATGGAGTGAAAGTTGATAGAAGTTTTGTTAACGATATCGAGTCCAACGATAAGAACTTCAATCTGGTTAACGCTATTGCTTCTTTAGCAGAAGGTTTTGGCATCGAGACCGTTGCGGAAGGGATAGAGAATCGAGAACAATCCGATATCGTTGCCGCGCTTGGCTGCACCATTGGACAAGGTTACTATTTTGCCAAGCCTGTGCCTCGCCAACAATTTGAGGAGGCTTGCTTGGTTCCCGAGAAGTTACAAGCAAACCACACCTTATTATTCAAAGATCAGATGTGTTAAAGGCGCATTTAATGGCTGTGGGTTATTGAGCTAAGCTCTACACGATGCCTGTCACCGTAGACACCTTCCGCTAGCGCCTTGCCACAACTAACAATCATGCACACTTCGACATTAGCGGGTAACCCTAGCAGCGCTTTTACGCGTTTAGAGTCAAACCCCTCCATAGGGCAGGTGTCGTAACCTTGCTCTTTCATAGCGTACATAAATGTCATCGCAGCCAGAGAGGCACTTTTGTGCATAGTGACACGCACATCCGATTTAGACACTTCGCGAACCATCGGTTTGGTGCGCCCTAACCACCATGAATAAACTTTACGTACCGCGCCTCTAATACCTAAAGCGTCATTGTTATAAAGCGCTGGGATCAACGTTTCGTAGTATTTAAATGCCCTTTTGGCCACCGGCAGATCTTCTCTTCCACTGAAGTTTGCTCTAACCTGCTGCGCATTTAGCTGTGCGCGTTGTTTCCACTTATCTGGAGTGACGACAAACAGCACCAACTCGTTTGCCGTGGCTGCGGCATTTTGCTTCATGCAAAGGGGCCCCATTTGCTCAATCAGTGCGGGATTGACCACTCGGTGAAACTCCCACAACTGCATGTTTGAACTGTTTGGACTCAGCTGTGCTAGCGCCAAAGCATTGTCGACACTTTGGCTATCAAAGCTGTGTGATTGGTCGAACTTACGTACCGAACGCCTTGCATGCACAAGATCTGTAAATGACATATGACTGACTCTTCAAGTTTAGAAAATCCGCGAAGTATAGCCTCTTTTACAAGTCTTAGGGAGTGCTCCCTTTCGCGTCGCAATTTTTCTACTGTCGCTCAGGCTTAAAAAAAACCTCACCAAGGTACTGGCGAGGTTTAACTTAACCCAACAACTTTTTATGCGTTTACTGGCGCAGATAGTCTGGCATAAAGTTTCCATGCGCGGCGATTAGCTCATCCACCAACGACCAAATCTGGTCGAGATCCAGCTCAGCGCCTGTATGAGGATCTAGCATGGCCGCATGATAAATGTGGTCACGATTTTGGGTCACCATGGACTCAACAACCAATGCTTGAACATTCACGTTAGTGCGGATTAGCGCCGCTAAGTGCTCTGGCAATCGGCCGACTTTAACAGGTTGAATACCATTTGCATCAATCAAACAAGGGACCTCAACTGCGCATCCTTCTGGTAAATTATCGATAAGGCCATAGTTACCCACGTTGCCATAAATCACTGAAGGCTCTCCGGTCCAGATGGAGTTCAAGATCTTGCTCGCATACTCATGGCTTTGTTTAACTTCGATAGTTTTCGCATCACGATACGCCTGTGCTTCATCTTTCCACGCCGCTATTTGCTCAACGCAGCGAATCGGGTATTCGTCCAAAGGAACGCTATATTTTTCAAGCAAGTCTTCACGTCCTTCCTTAATAAACCATGGGGTGTACTCAGCAAAGTGTTCTGAAGACTCGGTGACGAAATAGCCCAAACGCATCATCATTTCGTAGCGTACTTTGTTCTCGCATCGAGGGTTATGAATGTTCGCTTTCGGCGCTTTACCAGAGGTGTAAGCCTCTTTTAAACGCGGGTAAAGGTCAACGTATTCACCCTGTTCATTTCTACCTTCAAAGGTGAGCATAAAGGCAACGTGATTGATCCCCGCAGCGGTGTAGCGAAGATCGTCTACGTTGATGTCGAGATCGTGAGCCAGCTCAGCAGCAGTCCCTTGCACTGAGTGGCACAACCCAACATATTTAATATCCGATGCCATACGCTGCATTGCCCAAGAAATCATCGCCATTGGGTTAACGTAATTGAGCATGGTCGCCTCGGGGCACTGCTCACGCATATCACTGGCAATGTCTAAGAAAACTGGGATTGTGCGCAATGCACGCATGATCCCACCCACACCTAAGGTATCTGCGATCGTTTGACGCAGGCCGTAAGCTTTAGGGATCTCAAAATCAGTTACCGTCGCCGGTTCATACCCACCTACCTGAAACATAGTGATCACAAAATCAGCATCTTTTAACGCCAGTTTACGATCCGTCGTTTGCGTGATCCTAGGCTCCGCACCTAAGGTTTTTGCAAGCTTTGACACTACAAGGCTCGACTCTTCAAGACGCGTCTCATCGATATCATGCAGCGAAATATGACAGCGTTTAAACGCCGGCAAGTAAAGCGTATCGCCAAGGATATTTTTTGCAAAAACTGTGCTTCCTGCACCGATGATACAGATTTTAGGTTGTTTCATAGCGATCATTTCCTTAGGTTATGCAGCGATTTCAAACGCCGCTTTCAACAATTTCTGGGTATAAGAGTGTTCCGATTGTTCAAGCACTTCCGAGGTAGGCCCTTGCTCTATCTCTTCACCATGACGCATCACAAGTACACGGTGACACAGCGCTCTCACCACGCGCAAATCGTGAGAAATAAACAGATACGAAATACCTCGTTTTTGCTGCAACTCTTTGAGCAGTTCGACGATTTTATTTTGAATCGTTAAGTCCAAAGCAGAGGTCGGCTCATCCAATAGAATCACTTTAGGATCCAGTACCAATGCACGCGCAATCGCGATACGCTGACGCTGTCCACCAGAGAATTCGTGTGGGTAACGGTTGAGAATGTCTTTTGGAAGGCCCGCATCTTCCAATGCCTGTTCACACTTGGCACGGCGCTCATCAGCGTTAGCGCAAACCTTGTTTACAATCAGACCTTCAGCCAAAATTTGCTCCACACTTAAGCGAGGGTTGAGCGACGCAAACGGGTCTTGAAAGACCACTTGCAGCTCTTGCCTTAGAGTGCGCAACTCATCCGCTTTCATGTTATCGATTCGGCGCCCTTCCCAGGTCACTTCCCCACTGGTCTTGCCTTCATTGAGCAGTTGGAAGACAGCCATCGCCAATGTGGTTTTACCTGAGCCACTCTCTCCTACAATACCCAGTGTTTCACCCCGTTTAAGCGAGATGGATATATCATCAACAGCCAGAAGAGACTTGGGTGGCTTGCGTGAAAAGAACGACTTTTTGCCAAGGCTAAATTCAACTCGCATTTTGTCTGCTCGCAGCACCTCTGGTGAGTCGATATCAAGTGGGGTATGTCGGCCCTTTGGCTCTGAGTTGATCAGCATCTGTGTATAAGGATGCTGAGGCGCGTCAAAAATCTCAGTCGTCGTATTGTGCTCGACCACTTCACCTTGCTTCATAACATAAATGTAATCGGCAAACTGACGCACAATGGTTAAGTCGTGGGTAATCAATAGCACACTCATCTGCTTTTGCAGTTGAAGCTCTTTGATCAGCTGTAAGATCTTCGCTTGCACCGTCACATCCAGCGCTGTGGTTGGCTCATCGGCGATCAACAACTCAGGATCATTAGCTAAAGCCATAGCGATCATTACACGCTGTCTCTGCCCCCCCGATAATTGGTGAGGGTATTGGTCAAAGCGCTCCGCAGGCTGAGGGATTTGCACCAATTCAAATAATTCAATGGTGCGCGCCTTTGCCTCGGCACCCGACATTTTTTGATGCACTAAAATGGCTTCTGTGATCTGCTCACCCAAGGTATACAAAGGATTGAGCGAGGTCATTGGCTCTTGGAAGATCATCGAAATTTCATTACCGCGTAAGTTTCGAAGCTCTTTGGGTTTTAGCTTACTCACATCGCGCTGATTGAAGCAAACTTCGCTGCTTTCCCCAATAATGGCGTTTTCTGCGGTGAGCCCCATAAAGGTGCGTGCCGAGACCGATTTACCGCTGCCACTTTCACCAACCAACGCCACCATCTGTCCTTGTCGGATCTGGTAGTTAATGTTTCGCAGCGCGTCCACCTGGCCATCTAGGGTCGCAAAGCTGATATTGAGGTCTTTTACCTCTGCAATAACGTTCTGTTTCATGTTTGCTCCTAAGATGAATATGGGTCAACGGCGTCACGCAGGCCATCGCCTAAAGCGTTAAAACCAAGTACCGCAATGAGAATGAAGCCAACCGGTGCCAGCAACCAAGGGTACGAACCAATGGTTTGGTATTGACCCGCAGCGTTAAGTAATGATCCCCAGCTGATCATTGGCGCTTTTATACCTACCGATAGGAAACTAAAAAAGCTTTCGGTGAGCACAACTGTTGGGAACATCATGGTGGCGAGTACAACCACGTTACTGGTGATGTTTGGCAATATATGTCGCATGACGATACGCATATCTTTAGCGCCTACCGATTTTGCCGAGCGGATGTAGTCGAGTCCGCGTAAAGACATCACCTGCCCGCGAACTTGGCGAGCAATGAAGGCCCATTGCAAGCACGACAAAATCACCACCAACATGACAAACACCATGGTGGAGTTAGCCGTGGCGGGCAGAACCGCAATTAGCGCGAGATAAAGTGGTACAGCAGGAAACGCCAGGGCGAGCTCAGCAATCCGCTGCGCAATCAAATCAAAGGTCCCCCCTAGATAGCCCGATAACATGCCCACTAATGTCCCGACAATCACCACCACAGAGACCACACAAAATGAGAACAATAACGTGATTCGACTGCCATCAAGGCAGCGCGACAACAAGTCTCGCCCTAAGTTGTCACTGCCGATTAAAAACAGTGGTGAACCGTCTTCCAAACCAACAAGGTGGCGAGAAGCACTGATACCAAAGAGTTCATACTCCCACCCTTTGCTAAAAAAGGTTAAATGAATACGCTGAGAACGGTCTTCCGTAATGACCGGTAAAAAGGTCACCGGATCCAACTCAGACGTTTTTCCATAAACAAAAGGACGTAGGTGGAAGCTGCCATCTTCATCAAACCAATAAAGGTTTGCTGGCGCATCGTAAATGTTTTCTCCATAGCGTTTCAGTGGATCGTTAGGTGATAAGAAGGGGGCAAATACAGCCGCCAACACCAACAATACAATCAGCACTAAACTGAACAGAGCGGTCTTATTTTTTGAAAATCGCAGCCAGACCAGACTGGAGTAGTTTTGAGAACTAGAATCAAGCGTTTGCATGAGTACTCCTAAGCAAGTCGAATGCGTGGATCTAATACAGCGAGAAGAATATCAGCAATCAAATTACCAATAACCAGTAGCGCTGCGATAAGTAGCATGATGGTGCCGATGACATAGACGTCTTGTTCAGCCATAGCACTGATGATCAATGGACCGATAGTCGGGATACCCAAAACCATCGCAGCTTCCATTTCACCCGTGATCATGTACGGAAGGGCCACACCTTGATAAGACACTAAACTGTGCATCGCGTTAGGCACCGCGTGTTTATAAATGACACGGTTTTCGGTTAAGCCTTTGGCTCGAGCAGTTTCGACATACTGAAGCTTCAACACATCCAGCAAGTTACCGCGCATAATACGAAGGTTAAATGCCATACCACCGAAGGCTGCAATCAAAATAACGGGCCAAATATGAACAATGGTGTCCCAAAATTTTGCCCACGACATCGGCTCAAACATGTATTGCGGGGAGTTCATGGCACCAATGGAGCCTACATCCCAAACAAACACCATGAAGTAGACCAAAATAATCGCCATCACGAAGCGTGGTACGGTCATGGCAATAAATGAAAACAGTGTCGCAACGCGATCGCCTACTTTGTTTTGACGGCGTGCGGCATAAATACCAGCAAGTACGCCTAGTAGGGTCGCACCAATATGACAAGATAGGGCAATGGCTAACGTGCGAGGTAAGCGATCACCGACCACTTCCATTACCGGTTTGTTGTAGGCAAATGAGTGACCAAAGTCGAAGTGAAATACAATATTACCAATCCATCGGCCATATTGAACAATGAGTGGGTCATTAAGACCAAAGCGTTCCCTCGCCTGCTCTGCGAGCAATTCCGCTTGAGCCGGTGATGCCCCGCCCATCGTCATGGCTTGGTTTTTTACCAAGTCGCCGTAATCACCACTTGGCAGTTGAATGATGACAAATGTCAGCACGCTCAGCACAAATAGCAGGATCAGGGTGCCCAGCAAGCGCTTGCTTATAAAATCGAGCATGGAGTTCTCCAGATAGGGGAGATATTCTCCCCTCGTAACAGGTGACTAGAAGTAAAGTGACTAGAGGGTTGGCAGGCGCATAGTGTGCCAACCCTCCGACACGATTTACTTAGAGTGAGTTGGCAGAGTTTCTGGTTGAAGCTCTGCGATCTGGTCTGCTTTTGGTACCCATAGACGTTCACGCATTACCGCGTCTTCTGCCCATTGGTAAGCAAGAATTGGTGCGTTGGGCACGTTCTTCACTCGCTTATTTACCAACAGTGCACCAGGGTAAGAGACCAAGCCTACGTGGTAGACGTTTTCAGTGAATAGAGTATTGAACTCTGCCATCAACGCCTTCTGTTTCGCGGTATCTTCTTCCGATGAGAACTCTAATGCTAACTCGGCAAGACGTTTTTCAAAGTCTTGAAGTTGCTGCGGATCAGAGTTGCTACCACGGTGCCATAGTGGACCGGTTTCTGCGACTGGAGCAATCCATTCAACGCGTTGGAACGGAATCGCGAGCTCTTTCTCACCACGGTGTGTACGCCAATCAAAGGCACCGCGATCGCGCTCTGCATCGTTTTGAACATTATCAAGTGGGCGTGGAATGATCTTAATACCCACTTCACCCATCATCGAGTTAAGGTTCTCTGCGAGCGCGGCTTCTGAGCTTGTTGGACCGACCGTTAAGACAATTTCTAACTCTTCACCTTTCGCTGGGCCTTCAGTAAAGTTTAAGATCCCATCACCATCGGTATCTTTTAAGCCAAGTTCAGCAAGGTATTGCTTAGCTAACTCTTGGTCATAGCCAAAGTAAACCACACTGTCAGCATCATAGAACGATGTTTCTGGATGGAAGCCACCCGCGTATTCGGCGGTAAATGGCCCTTTCACCAACGCTTGTCCTAACGTTTTACGATCGACCGCATGGCTGATCGCTTTACGGAACTTAAGATCTCGGTTAAGTAGTCGGATACCTTCTTGACGAACATCAGCCACCGACATGGTTGGGTTTTGGTTCATCTGGATCGCCCAACTCAAGTTACGCGGACCAAACATTGCTGTTGCTTTAGCATTATCACCCGCTAACTTACGCAAGGTTTCTAGATAAATAGGTGGGTTTTCCATGTTAGAGAAGTCTGCGGTACCCGCCAAAGTTTGAATGGTGCGACCTTCCCATGTACCTAAATTGAAATGCATTTCATCCATGTAAGGTAACTGCTGGCCCTTTTCGTCCACTTTCCAAAAATACGGATTACGACGCAAAACAATAATTTGGTCCGTCTTCACATCGGTTGGTACCCATGGTCCCATTGTCACAGCTGGTAACTCATCCGCTGGTAGCGCATTGGTGAAGTCGTCGAAAGTTTTGCCTTCTGTGTACTTAGGATGGTGCGCTTTGAGTACGTGCGCAGGCCCTGGACAGAAGGTCAAAAACGACATGTTATACAGCGCTTGATTTTGGCTTGGTTTCTCGAAGTGCCAACGAATTGTGTACTCATCAACGACCTCTAGCTTAGCACCAGCGCCAATAGCGTCTGCTGAACTGAATGACGGAATACGCTCTTCAAGAACGGTGTCTTCCCAGTAAAAACGCACATCTTCAGAGGTAAACAGTTCGCCATCAGACCAACGCGCACCTTCTAGCAGGTTCATGGTCAATGACATTTTATCGTCAGACCACTGCCAGTCAGTTGCTAGGTTTGGCAGCACTTGTAGAGCTTCACCTTTTAGTTGGTACATAGGTCCGGTGCTGGTCAAACACTGTTGGACCGTGTAGTTAATGCCGCCCCAGCCTTGAGTTTGCGCTGCAGCCCAGTTCCATCCTTGTGGTCGACCACCAATGGAGTGACGGAAAACGCCACCGTATTCACCCACACCATCAGGCATAGACTCGGTCATCATCACGATAGGTTCTTTAGGTAAGCGGTCTTTAACTGGCGGTAACAAACCGGCGTTAACGAATTTTTCGGTAACCCATGCAGGCTCAGTGTAACTCTCCAGAGCTTTAACTTGCATCAGTTCATCAGGCATAAACTGTTTGATTTCCAAACGATTTGGAATCTGTGCGGGCTCTGGAAGCGAGGAGGCTCCATTAGGCAGGGCTTGTGCGACTGAGATGCTCAGTAGCGACGGAAGTATAGCAATTTTTAATAGGGTTGTAGGTTTCATTAGCGTCACGTCCATAGTGTTTTTTAATAATGGTGTTGCTATTTTTTCTTCTCCGATAACGATAAGTGTAAACGTTACCAGTGAAGTCATTTAAACCATAAGAGAGTCGTCAAATCCTGTAAACTGTTTGCCTCCTGCCGCTCACGCAAAATAACTTTTCAGGAATTCTTGTAAGTAAAAGTTTACGATGAGTGTGACATCCCCCCATTCCTTGTTTTGGTTAAGTCTCATACAATGTTCCTGAAACGTTAGGAGGCCGTATGACCTTTAGAATGACCCTGCAAGACCCAAACCTTATCCCCAAGACCAGTAAATACGTGGGTAATGGGCTTGATAAGATTATAAAAGAGCCCCTAAATGCCAGTGAACTGCTGGTTGAGTTTCGTGCACCTTTGGTCATGAAAGAGTATCACTGGCACGAGCACATAGAGATAAATGTTATACATAACGGACAGTTAACCTATGAACTTTCAGGACATGAAATCAAGTTTGAGCAAGGGAGCATAGTCGCGTTTTGGGCTACCGTGCCCCATCGCGTTACCGCCGTAAGTGACGACGCGTTCATGACAATATTGTCAGTCCCAGTACACATTTTGTTTAACTGGCGACTGCACAATAACTTGGGAGCTCGGCTACTTAATGGTGATATTGCAAGAGCAATGAGCACGGACCTGATCGATATCTCCGAGTGCCGCCGATGGCACAAATATTACGCAAGTGAATCATCGGTGATGCAGGATATAACTAGTGAGGAAGTAGGATTATTTTTACGACGACTTTCGTATAACGCTGAATTGATTGTGAGCGCTCATTTTGAGGTTGGTAGACCTGATAAGAACATTAGTGCCAGTACAGCTAAGCATGTTCATCAAATGATCAGCTATATTTCTGCCAATTTTCAAGACCCAATCACTGTTGATGATGTGGCAACTGCTGTGAAGCTTAACCCCAAGTACGCAATGAATATTTTTCATAATATGTTGGATATGACTATCAAAAAATACATCACTAATATGCGTATCCATCGAGCTCGTGTGCTGCTCACCGAATCTACGATGTCGGTGAGTCAAATTAGTCAAGAAGCTGGGTTTCGATCGGCGAGTGCGTTCTATTCGACTTTCCAATCCTCGGTGGGTTTAAAGCCATTGGAGTATAGAAAAAATAACGCCTAAGAGAACGCAGTGAACGAGTAGCACCTCGAACACTGCGTGTTGGGAGATTGTAGAGTGTGGTTAATATTTAAAAACGCCAAACTCTACTGACGATCTAGCGCATTCAATACTGGCTAAATACGCTCATGTTGCCGTCCTTATCGAAGGCAATCACATCAAAGTCTTTATACTCATCACCCGGCTTTGCCATTCCAGGAGAGTGCTGCGGCATACCCGGCGCCGACAATCCAGATAATGTTTGCGGACGCTCTTTTAATACTCGCGCAATATCGGACTCTGGCACGTGCCCTTCAAACATGTAGCCATCGATTACCGCGGTATGACAGGAGACCAATTGATTTGGCATGCCGAAGTCGCTTTTAACCTCATTCCAATTATTTTGGTGATGAACATGAACGGTATAACCTTTCTCTTCCATGATCTCAGCCCACTCGGTGCAGCATCCGCAGCTCGGTGATTTATACAACTCGACGGTTGTATTGGCAACGGCGTTGGTTGCCATGATCATTGTGCATAAATAAATAGCGCATTTAATCGTTTTCATTTTTCATCCTTTAGCAGAGTCTTATCTGCTCTCTCAGAGTAAGTTGTTGAATTTAAGTTATATCTGGGATAATGAAAACGTGATTGGTGGCTTTAATATGCCTTGCAACCGACTAATTTTATGACCGATCACCACAGGATGCAGCAGGGCCAATGTTGCGCCATGCGCTTGAGGCTGCGCAATCGAAGGAAAACCGAAGGAGGTGTTAAAGCAAGTGCTGGGGCAGCAAAGCTCTGTATTGACTGTTGGACAGTGTTTTTCGTCAATAGACGAACTGGAGTCACTGGTATACTCCCCACTCCCAGCTAGGTGGCAGCGGCCTTCGACACTATGTTGTTCGTGCGTTAAATGGGTAGCACTGTCATTTGCGCCAGCGGTGGCACTGACAGGGAAGCTCATCGCCGTACTGGATAGCAACATGGCTAGAATACTGACAAATACAAGCAGTGTCTGACTGACTGAGTTTCCCATCACTATCCCAAAGCATTAAAAACAGTGCTCATAGCTTACACAAAAAACGGCCCTAATTCATTAGGGCCGTTTCACACTGTTTGCTGCTGTTATTTAATGCTCAGCGCAATTGTAAGTGGTTACCACCACGCTTCAAATTGAACACCAAAGGTCCATGAGTCAATCGCAGTGTTCTCTTCAGACGAGTGTTTACCAAAACTGACTTCTTGCCAGTTTGTCTCCGCTTCGGCATAGGTCGCGTAGAAGCGAATGTGTGGCACTGTTCCGAGTTGGAACTTCTGAGCCAGCGTTGCTTTCCATGAGGTGTTACTGTCGTCATAGCGCTCGCTGTTGACCAGTTGGTAACCTAGCTCAACTTCCGTTTGCATGTATTGGTTCCAAGAGTACTTAGGACGGATACCTACGGCAAACCAGTCTTTTCCATCATCATTGGCGTCATCCATACTGATGTTTTCGTAAGCCAAAGAATACTGACAGCCCCACGACTCGTTGATGGTACAAAAACCGTGGTTCATGATGCGGTAACTCGTACCCGGAGTGGTTAGGTTTAATAGCTCACCTTCACCATCATGCCAACCACCAACACCAATACCGCCATTCATCTGCACCGTGAAGATATTGTAGGCGCCGGCAATGTTAGACTTATGGTTCACAGTAAACATATACCCGTCACGATCATAGTTGCCTTCACCAACGTGTTCTTTAATGTCAGTATCGTCAACCACGACGGCGTAGTTCACCCCAAGCGTTAAATTACCGTTTAAAAAGTCAATTCCATGGACTCGAAATTCGGGCATCACAACAGCAGAGCGGCGAGTTTTGCTTTCGTCTTGATAGTCCGTGTACGCGACATTGTTGTACACCGTAGCAAAATCGATCAGTACGTCACCGGCTTCGATATCGCGCAAGCCAAATCCACGACCGCTATTATCCCAATATTTAAAATCCAACATATCATCGGCAATGTTACGAGTGTAGCGCTGGCCGGCCCATAAACTGGTTTTTTCGCTGCCCAATATTCCGTACATTTGCCCCCAAGCCTGCATAATGGTGAATGAGTTTGAACGTGTTTCTGGGTTATGCCACGTCCCCATCATAAATCCAATCTCTGCGCGCTCGGTGCCCTCTTCATACAAATCATGACGGATACCTAGCTCAGCCCAATCGTCTTCATTACCTAAGCGGTATTTATTGGGTGCGCCCTCTGCTCTGATATAGTCAGGTTGACCATTACCTTTTTGACCGTCGGGGGAAACATGTAGCCCTGCTCGGGCGTATCCAAAAAAGTCTGTAGATGCGTGTGCTGAAAAAGAACTGCCTATTGCTAGGGCTAATACTGCTATGTTTATATTTTTAGTTTTCATTATATTTACAATAATTATAGGTACAGAAATCCTTACACCCTGATGGAACTTCAAGGCGCAAACTGTTATTTGTAGGAACTAAATAAAATCTAAATCATTTGGGGTTGATTAAACGGTTAAATACACCTCCTTATTAAAACACCAGCAATATAACCCTCACTAATTACATTGCTGGTTATTAAGACGATTAAAACTAAATAATAAATGTTGATATTGAATTATTAGGTAGCGAAATATTGACTGCTTTTCCGTCCACCATTAAAGTCATTTCGGCAATGTGCCCTTCATTTTGAGCGACGATAACAATCTCACCATTGGGGTTTTTGTAGGCGACAGCAGAAACCGCCTTGGCATTGGTTCTGGTTCCTGTACCACTGACCTCGACAGGCTTAGCCGTCGTTGTGGTTAAGATTCTTTTAGCACCGGTTTGAATGTACTTAGAGAAGTGACCGATGTAGTAATAGGAGATGTTGTAGATCAGTTGCTGCTTTTTCCGGTCATACATAATTGGCGCTTCACAGAAGTTACTGACGTGATTCGGCCCACCTTCTTCGTTTAAGAACAAGTTCCAATCAATCCAGCCTCTTGACCAGTTATTGAAGTCACCAATGATGTTGCGGCCATAGTGCTCACCATTTTCCCAAACAGGTTCATTGCCATAAATCCCGTACTCTACACAGCCTTCGGTAAATAAGATGTGCTTCTCAGGGAATAGGTCGTGCAGTTTGCCTAATAACTCAAAGTCTTCACTGACATACCAATGATTGCCCACCCCCCAAATGTATTTAGCCGCTTCGGGGTCAGAGTAAGCTGGGATAGCGCGCTCTAAGATTAGGTCTCGGTTGTGATCCCAAATCACAATGTTTTTATCCGCTTGATTATTGATTTCAAGCGTTGGTCCTAAGTAGTCGCGAACAAAGTTTTTTTCTTCATCGGCGCTGTATTGGCATGAATCCCATGTTTGTGTGGCTGCGGGCTCGTTTTGCACGCTTACCCCCCATAAATTTATACCGCGATCTTGCATGCCATGAATAAATTTGGAGAAGTAATTCGCCCAAGCTTGATGGTATTCTGGTAGGAGTTTGCCACCGTAGTTCATTTCATTATTGTCTTTCATGAAAGCTGGGGGAGACCAAGGTGATGCGAGCAGAGTCAGGTCTTCACCTGCAATCTCTTGAGCCTCTTTTATCATCGGGATGATCAGCTCATCGTCATGTGACATGTCAAAGGTATCGAGCGCTGCATCACCCTCTTCGATGTAGGTGTAATTACCCAGTCCAAAGTCACAAGAGTGAATGCTTAAGCGGCCTAAGTTGTAGCCCAACCCTTCTGATTTAGAAAAATACGCAGTTAAAGCTTCTTGGCGAATAGCCTCTGGTGCCTCAGATAGAGTCACTGCTGCAGCTTCAGTAAATGAACCACCGAATCCCATATGCTCTTGAAACTCTTGTGAAGAGTCGACTGCGATCAAATTTTGAGGTTTGAACTCGACTTCATTGAGATCTTTAAATATGACATCTGGCTGCGGAGTCCAAAACTCTTTACTCGCCTTTTTAGTTCTTACCAACTTAGCTTTCATCTTTTCACCTTAATAAACCTTGAACTTACTGACTTGAATATATAACGATGAAGATCGTTATTGTTCTATTACCTTAGAGCTCAATAAAATATAAATAACTCAGTACTAAACATTAGCGCCAAATCAATAGCGTATTTTATTTACTAACTTTAAAGAGCAAGGTAATTAGCTAGCATATGATTTTAAACACCAAATAAATGCTCAAAACAATATACAGCCAAGTTGTTACTTGGTTAAAAAGGGCCACCAGTGAGGATTTGCACTGGTGGCATGGCAAAAGGCCAATAATGTGAATTTGTTGATGCTTGAGTTGGTACGACTCCTCGTCAAGCGGGTATAGCACAGGGGGTTATTGAGACCAGCAACATCACTACTTATTGCTGGTCTTATTGGTTAAACAAACAGATGGCAACGCGTGAAGTGATTAGGAGCCACTTCTACGGCATCGGGTAAATACTCGCTGCATTGTGCTTTCGCTTGAGGGCAACGAGCCGCGTACGGACAGCCTTTTCTATCAGGCGACCACATCGGTGTTTCCATCGAACGATGCGTTGGAAGCTTTTCGTGTATGCTTCGGCTTGGATCAGGAACAGCCGCCAGCAACAATTGCGTGTAAGGGTGTTGCGGGTTTTGAGTGATCTCTTCGGTTGATCCCCACTCCACCATATGACCGCAATACAGCACAACAGTGTCTTCTGCGAAGTAACGAGCTGTCGCGATGTCATGCGTGATATACATGAACGCCTTGCCCATCTCCTTCTTCATTTTGTTCATCAGGTTAAGTACGCCAATGCGAATAGAAACATCCAACATTGAGGTGGGTTCATCGGCCAAAATTACTTTTGCGCCAATGGCCAATGTTTTTGCAAGAAAGACACGCTGTCTTTGTCCGCCAGACAGTTGGTGAGGAAATTTCCCTAGCACCTCTTTAGCGGGTGTAAGACCGACCTCAGTCAGGATCTCAACCATTTTTTCGTCTGCTTCAGGCCCAGGCTTTAAACCATGATAGATCTGCAGCGGTCTCATCAAATGGTAACGGATCGTATGCAGTGGGTTTAGCGAACTGAACGGGTCTTGAAACACCATTTGAACGTCACGGCGATAGTCTGCCAGCTCTTCACCGCCATCGATATCATCAATGTTTTTACCACGATAATAGATCGCGCCTTCTGTCGCTTTGTGGATTTTGGTCGCAATTTTTGCGCTGGTGCTTTTTCCACATCCAGATTCACCTACGACCGCCAAGCAGCGCCCTTCGCGCAGTTCAAAATCTAGACCATTAACCGCTCGTAAAAATTGCTTAGGTCCAAACCACGAATCGCGTTTTTTCGAGAAATCGATGGTTAGGTTTTTCGCTTCTAAAACAACTGGATGCTGTTTATCAAAATCTTTTTCAGGAGTTGCTACAGACATTATACAGCCTCCAAAGTGGATGATGGTGTTGACTCAATTGGCATTGGATCGTGACAAGCAACCCAGCGGTTTTCTCCCGCGCCAACTAACTTAGGCTCGGCTTGGCGACACGCTTCGGTCGCTTTAAAGCAGCGCGGTGCAAATCGACAGCCCTGTGGAACGTTACTCAGATCCAATGGTGTGCCTGGTATGCCCTTCATCTCTTGAAGTTCACCATGCAGCGTCGGGAACGAATCCCCTAAGCCATGCGCATAAGGGTGCTTAGGCTTACTCAAAATCTCTTTAGCGGGTGCCAACTCGACAAGTTGACCAGAGTACATGATGCCAATTCGGTCACACAACTCGACCATTAAACTTAGGTCGTGAGTAATGAACAAAATTGAAAAACCGAACTCTTCCTTAAGCTGATACACCTTTTGCAGAATTTCACGTTGAACCACAACGTCTAACGCTGTTGTTGGCTCATCCATGATCAATAGCTTAGGTTTTAGCGCTAACGCCAATGCAATCACCACACGTTGACGCATTCCGCCCGAGAACTGATGCGGATAGTCAAACAAACGCTCAGTAGGAATATCCACAATTCTAAGTAACTCTTTGGCTTTCTCTATCGATTCTTCTCGATTTTTAACCACGTTGTGGGCTTCAAAAATATCTCTAAACTGGTACTCAATCGTTTTCACTGGGTTAAGGCAGTTCATTGCACTTTGAAAGACCATCGAGGTATCTTTCCAACGAAAGCTTCTTAGCTCTTCATCGTTCATGCCCAGCACATCTTGACCTTCAAATAAAATCTCACCATCAGAGATCATTGCAGGCGGGCGGTGCAATCGCATCAGAGAATAGGCAATGGTCGATTTACCACAGCCAGATTCACCAGCTAAACCAAGGATTTCGCGCTCGCCAATGTGAAAACTCACATCATTTACCGCGCGAACTCGGCCATCAAAGGTAATGTAGTCCACACACAGGTTTTTAACTTCGACTAGTTTTTTCATTACGCCTGCTCCGCGGTCTTAAGTTGTTCTTTTGCTGCTTGTTTAGCGGCTTTCTTCTCTTCTCGACGGAATCGAGCCATGATGCGCTGCGCTTTTAGTTTCGGGTTAGAAATCTCGTCAATCGAGAAGTTAATCAGTGCTAGACCAATCGCAACCAAAGTCAGTGCCACACTTGGCGCTAGGATTTCCCACCATGCTCCAATACGAATCGCAGAGGTTTGGCTAGCGTTGTATAACATGCCGCCCCAAGTCACACTGAGTGGGTCACCCAGACCGATGAACTCAAGAGTTGCTTGTGTCATCACAGCGTAGATAACCGTACCGATAAAGCTAGAGGCTAAAATCGACAGCATGTTTGGCATCACTTCAGCAAACAGCATGCGTTTTTTGGTTTCGCCCATCACTTCCGCCGCGTGAACAAAGTCTCTATTGCGAATTGCCAATGTCTGCGAACGCAGTACCCTTGCACCCCATGGCCAAGACGTTAATCCGATGATAATAGCGATGACCGTCGGCGAAACCTGATTCAAGAATGCCGCTAGTACCAGCATCAAAGGTAAGCTTGGGATAACCATAACGATGTTGGTGATCAGCGATAAAATATTATCGACGATGCCACCAAAGTAACCGGCGGTAATACCCACTATCATGGCCATAAGAATGACAAATGTTCCGGCAATCAGCCCCACCATTAACGAAATACGACCTCCGTACAGCACTTGTGCCCATACGTCACGTCCCATTCGTGTTGTCCCCATAATATGGTCAGCACTCGGTGGCTGATGAGGACGACCTACACGTGCAGACGCTACATACTCGGTCAGTAGCGGCGCGAATGTGCACATCAATACCACGGTAAACACCAAGGCGATTCCGATGAATGCTTTTGGGTTATCCAGGAAAAACTGTTTTGCTATTTTTAGAAACTTCATTGTGTGTTTCTCCCAATTATTGTTCTAGTTCTGTACGAAGACGTGGGTCGAGGACAAACAGCAGACAATCGGCAATAAAGTTAGCGCCAAGCACCATCGCTGTCATAATCAATAGGTATCCCTGCACAAGCGGGTAATCACGAGCCAAAATAGCTTGATAAGTAATCTGTCCCAATCCTGGGTAGTTAAAAATGATTTCGATGATCAATGAGCCGCCGAATATTCCACCGATAGACATTGCAAAGGTTGTGATCATCGGTAGCACAGCATTTCGCGCGCCATACTGAAGCATCACTTTGTCGTCTTTTACGCCTTTAGCCCAGCCCATTACGATGAAGTCTTCACCCAGCTGATTGATCATGTTAGAGCGCATTCCCATGACGTTACCCATGCCCAAGGCCACCATACACGTCAGCGGTAAGGCGATGTGGTGCATTACGCTACCGATAAACTCAAAGCTCAATGCAGGATCAAGTTGCGGATCATAGGCATAGCCTGTTGGGAACCACTGTAGGTTTGATGCAAATAGGAAGTACATCGCTAACGCCATCACTACCGAGGGTGTCGATGAAATAATGACCGAACCAACAGTAATGACCGAGTCAGCCCATGTGCCACGTTTCCAAGCCACGTAAATGCCTAGTAGTGTGGTAATGGTGTAAGACACTATAAGATAAACACCGACCAGTAATAGAGTCCAAAGCATCCCGCGACCTAGCACATCAAATACCGGTGCAAAGAAACGTGTCGACATACCCCATTCACCAGAGAATATTGCCCCAATGTAGGTAATAAACTGATTAAACAATGGAACATTGGTCGAGTAGCCATATAGTGCTTCCAACGAAGCGATCATTTCAGGGCTAACATTGCCACCGTTTTGCGCTAAGCGAGCCAAAAACGACTGTATCGGGTCACCCGGCATCATACGAGGCAGAAAGAAGTTAATCGTCACTGCCGCCATAAACGCGAGCATGTAGAAGCCAAAACGGCTCAGTATGTATTTCATAGATTGAATCCCTAAGATAAAGAGACCACCACGTTCAGTGGTCTCTTAAACTGCATGGAGAACGGGTTATTAGCTTCTTGGCTTGATATAGCGCACGTGCAGCAGTTTGTTTTCACTAAAGGTTGCAGGGTGTGCAATTGGATTATCGGCATTAAAGAAGCCCGTAAATCGGCTGTCGTTGTACGAGTACCACACAGCATTAAGGTACAGTGGAATTTGCACAACGTTCTCGGCATAGTGTCGTTCGATTTCGCCAACGATCTCTTTTTGCTTGTCGCTGTCTAAGGTTTTACTTAAGACCGCAATCGCTTCATCGATGTCCTGGTTAGCGTAGTTATGCATTGCTGTGGACCACCAGTTACCCGTTTTCGCGTAACGAGAGTGCATGGTGTAGTCGTAAAACTTCCACACTGATGAGGCAGAACTACCAGCGCCTATGTTGGCGTCAAAGTTGCCGCCGTTCCAGTTTTTAGAGTATGCAGACGTTTCAGGGGTAATAAGGTTGGCTTTGATACCTGCTTCGCGAAGGCCTTCAACCGCAATAGTCGCGTTGTTAACCATCGCGCCCCAACCACTTGGTACCTGGATCATAAACTCAAGCTTGCTGCCGTCTTTGTTTTCAATGTACCCATCGCCAGTAACATCTTTGTATCCAGCATCAGCCAAAATTTGTTTGGCTTTGCTCATGTCAAACTGATTGAACTCGGCCCATGTTTTTTCAGCTACGTCGTCTTTCCAAGAGGACAACGATCCAGATAGGTTGGTTGCAGAGTTGCCCAGTTTTACGTAACCATAGGCTCCGAGGTCACGCATTGCTTCTCGGTCCATCGCAAGACTTGCGGCCTTACGAAACTCAACATCATTAAAGGCTTTTTTGGCGCCTTCATTTTCTGTGTCGTAGTTAAAGGTTAAGCGCACGCCATCACCTGACGGGAACCAGTATTTGTTGCCGTCGGCAGAGTTCACGTAGAGGCGATCAATATCGGGTACAAAGATATTGTGCCAATCGGTAGAACCTTTAGACATCATTTCCAATGCCGCGTCAGACGAAGAAAATTGTGGGAACTCCAAGCAACGAATTTCAATGTCGTCATTCCAGTAATTCTCGTTCACACACTGGGTATAAATTTGAGGGGTAAAGCGTTCGATTTCAGTAAACGGTCCTGTACCCACTGGGTTTTGAACAATCTCTCGCGTTGGATCTTCAACCGAAGACCAAATGTGCTGAGGGATAATAGTGGTCTTTAACACATTAAGGTGTACAAACGCATTTTGCTCAGCAAGGTGGAACTTGATGGTGTTTTCGTCGATTTTTTCGACACTGCTTACCGCAGTGTTAACCCCAGATAAATCGATAGATGGATTCTGCTTGGTGTACTCAAACGTAAACAAAATATCTTCTACGGTGAAGTCTTCACCGTCAGACCATTTAACCCCTTCGCGAATATCTACGGTCAGCGTTTTAAGATCTTCGCTGATTTCATAGCTGGTCGCTAGCCAAGGATGCTCTTTTTGAGAATCTAACTGATTGAACAAAAACAGCGGCTCATACGCGTAGCCTGTCGATGCCAAACCACCAAGCCAAGGGTTAAAGTTGCGCGTCCATGCCGTCGATTGCTCATCTAAAATGCGCAAGTTTGGTGTACTGTTATCCGCGGCAAACGCACCTGAAACCAGTCCGCCCGCCACTATTGCAGTAAGAGTCTTCTTCATCATTTGTCCTTTTGATTCAATATATTTTTATTATTAAGTTGTAGGGTGAACACGGTAGCGACTGATCAATTGGTGCTTTCCTGCACTCAGCTTAGTCAGCAGATACGGTACGTGTGTTCTAGGGGAAACGACGTTCGTATGTATACGATATCCATCGCGTGATTCTTTTTCATAGCCATCAAGGCTAATGATTTGTGAGGTCCCATTTGCACCTCGAATTTCTATATTGGCCTGAATGCCCTGTCGTTGTATTAGGGTCTCTTTAGGCTGGTACCAGTTGCTCACGGCAAATCCAGACTCGACAACCCATGCATTCTGAGGAAGCTCAATAGTGTGAGTGCGAATAGACTCGCCATTATCCAGCACGTCAATCACAGTAGTGATACTCATGGTGCCAGTCGTCCATTCAATGCTCATGCGGTTTTGTGTTTCATCGACAATGACATGGTGGTTACTCATACGCATTTGCCAATTCACACCTTCATCGAAGCTAATTGCCAAAATATTATCGCCAAATAACATCTGGTGGCTGTCTTTCAACGAGTCGAAGTCCGCACCAAAACAGGTGGAGTAGGCGAACTTATTGTACTTATCGACCTGAAACTGCTGTTCGATGGTGCCAGAGAAATGTGCAATGCTGTGACCACCAACGCGCTGAATGATGGTGTTCGCGGCTGGCATGGCATACACCTCTTGGCTCAGTGCCAACGGTTTTTCTTCAACCTGCCAAAATGGGTGTGAGTCTTCTAATGCAAGAGGTAAAAATGCTTTAAATGCCCAATACGGCGACGTCGGTGAGTTGTACCCTTCACAGACTGTCAGCGTCGGGTAATCGTACCCTCGGGTTAACAGCCCTTCGGTAGTAAAAATAGGCTTGTCTTTCCATTGACGAAGATGACGCGCCCAAAGCCCTTTAATGGTTCCTAGCTCCATCGCCGACAAATCTGAAATTGCGGCGCTTGCCCAAAAACCAGCAGTCGCAAAGCGATAGGTAAGCGATCGCCCTTGTGCCATGCATTCGCCTGATTCGGCGAACCAATATGAAAACGGTTCACAAAACTCGTTCGCTCGCTCAATGAACAATTGTTTGAGTTCATTGTCTGCATCTTCAATCAAACTTGCATAGATTAAACTGTAATAATGGATTGCAAACCCACCATAGTGATCGATGTTTTTTCCTGCACCGTCGCCGTACCAACCATCACCAAGGTAAAAACTTTTCAGTGTCTTTAGGTAACTGGCTTCTTTGTTAATATCTACCAGGTCGCTACGGCCGACTTTTCTAAGCCCTGCTTGAACCAAAATGGTAAAAAATAGCCAGTTATTTTGAGGCATTTGCGCCTGTTGAATTTGAGCTAACCACTGAGCGAAGTTCTCTTTGGTTTGAGGATCCAATGGAGCCCACCCGTGCTCAGGTAACGCCGCTAGCAACAAGCCAAATGCAGCTTTCTCTACACTGGTTTGATTGATGGTTTCCATCACTCCCCAGTAATTAGGGTGATTTGGATCCGTGCCTTGTGAAATGGCAGTGTGAAAAAGGTCCCAGTGTTCAAACTCCCCGCCACCTTTTACTAACGGAATGATTCCCCAAAGCAGACGAGCAACCCCTTCGAGTGCACTGGCGCTCATGTCAAAGATTGCACCACCTTGATCAAAGTCCATTTTTGCACCCTGTGATGCCAAGTACGGGCGAACAGGCTCGAATAGATCTAGGACCAATTGTTGATAGTCTTGCTTAGTGACCATCGGGTTTTCAGAAAACGGCTTATAGAATGGCATGAGAATGACCTACTTTTTCCAGAAGAAATTGGTATGCCCTTGGGCACGCATTACGGCTTCAAAATAGTAATAGTCGCCATACGGCAACATGCCATCGGAATAGAACTTGGTTTCAGGGCTATTGGTTCTGCGTACATGTGACGCTCCACCCGATAACAAGCCTTGAGCATGTTCATATTCTGTCAGGTCATGATTCTCGTGTAAGGCCAGTAGCATTTTCTCTGCTAGTGCTTGATATTTCTCAGCTTGCTGGCCGTTGTCCGCCTTTTTGTAAACATCGGCAAGCATAAATAGCCCAGATGCAGTAACCGCACCCGCGGATGTATCTTTGAACGGTGTTTCACCTTCAGGTAATAGGTAATCCCAAACTGGAACGTAGTCTTCGGTAATATGTTCCACTACCCAGTCCATCAATTTTGCACTGATGTCGGCATAACGTAGGTCCCCGGTGGTTTCCGCTAATTGTGCGTAACCGTGAATTGCCCAGGCTTGGCCACGGCTCCAGCAAGATTCATCGGCATAACCTTGCATGGTTTTTCCACCAACCGGTTTATTGGTGCGTGGATCAAAGTCAAATGAGTGATAGGTACTAAAGTCGTCGCGAATCAGGTATTTCAGCGAGGTTTCAGCTTGTTGCATGGCAACTTGTTTGAAGCTTTCTACACACGTTTCTTGGTAGGCCCACAATAGAAGCCCTAGATTTTGCATGCAATCGATGATGATTTTGCCTTGAACAACCTCTGCATGACCAGGATTACCCGCCTCTGCATTCCACGCCGGAAGATACTCGCCATTCCAGTTGAAGCGATTTCTAAGAGCTTCGGCAGCACGTAACCCACGTTGGCGCGCCTCTTTGCATCCGGTGAGCTTGTAATCGGCTACAGCCGTAAGGCTGAACAGAAAGCCCATATCATGATCAATCCAAGTAGGTGTGCCTAACACACGCTCAAAGTGCTCATTTCGCATACGAGCGCTGTTCTTAAACTTCTCTTCTCCAGTCAAGCTATATGCCAGCCAGAGCTGCCCTGTCCAGAATGAGTCTGTCCAGTAGTAAACATTTGGGTAACGCCAATTGAAATCAGGAGCGCCATAACCGATTTCTGGGTTACGCGTGCCAACTCTTGGAATATTTCTCTCAATGGAATGCAGAATATTGGTCTGCATTTTTTCGAATTTGGTCTGGTTATCCATATTTCACTCTCTAAATCTTTGTCGTTGTCGACTCACTGGAAATGATTATGCATCACGAGAAAAACCCCGACCGTGAACAAGATCTAATTTTGAGATATTTCCCTTTCTCGTGAAATATTTCACAAAATGACTCATTTCGTGAAATTTATCTTTTAACTCTGAGGAAAATTAACTATAGTGAATACCGTAGAAAATCGAATTAGATTGATAGTGATATCAAGTGAAAAATTAAGGATTACACTTTGAATGTTATGAAAAAAGTCACGATTTCAGATCTCTCTGAAATGACAGGGATCTCAAGAAGCACTGTATCTCGAGTCCTGAATAACAATCCAAATGTGCATACGGATATAAAGCGTCAGGTTGAAGAAGCCATTGAGAAAAGTGGTTACCAACGCAAAGCTGCAAAGCTAAAGCTGACTGCGCCAGTCACGTCAGTGAACATCGCGACCACTGTGCCAGTGGGCTCACCCGATCAGTTCTACACCATTATGATGAACGAGTTCCAAACGCAGCTTAGTGATATGGGAATCGAACCCAAACTCACGCTCATCAATGGCAAAATAGACCAGCAACAGATACTGAAAAAGCTCGAAAGTGCGGAATCTGTGCTGATGCTAGGGCCCGAGTTACCAGAGGTTGCCCATAAGCTTGCTGATCAAGAAAAACCTATTGTATTAGTCAATGGTTACGACGATAAAATGCGCCTTTCTAGTGTCTCATTAGACTATGAACTGGGCGGTGAGTTAGCGGCAAAACACCTGATTGAGTATGGACATAAAAAGCTCGCCATGCTTACAGCACAAACCCGTCCATCCATTCGAAAGCGAACCTATGGTTTTGAACGTAAAGCCAAAGAGTTAGGCGCTGAATCCGTAGAAATCATCGATATCATCGAGATGTGCAATAAGCTTGATCACAAAGGATTAGCTGAGAAAATCATGGTCGGTAAAGCTGGTGCTGACTTTGGTGCTAGTCTGATCCTTCCTGAATTACTGGATTCGGGAATGCTTGATGACGCTACAGCGATTTTTTGTCTGTGTGACAGAACGGCCATCACACTAATCGAAGAGCTAGACAATCGCGGAATCAGGGTTCCAGACGACGTGTCTGTCATCGGGTTTGATAACTTGTCCATTAGTTCTATGGTCACCCCAACGCTCAGCTCAATTGGTGGTGAAATTTCATACATGGTGAAATCAACCATCGATGCACTTTTCCACGAGTTCAATAACACCAGTGATATTGCTACTCGAATCAACATAGGTGTGCAGTTATACAGTCGAGACTCCGTTAAGAAGCTCGAATAGCCAACAAACGAATTACCTAACAAAAACATAACCCTACGTATTCGACCATATCGGTCGAGTACAAGATTTTTGCACCCAAAATTTACATTTTGGACGCTCTAAGCATCTTAATAAGGAACTCACAATGATTTTAGAACAGTTCGATTTATCTGGAAAAGTGGCCATCGTCACTGGCTGTAATACAGGACTTGGTCAGGGAATGGCACTTGGGCTTGCACAGGCTGGCTGTCACATCGTAGGTATTAATTTTGCCGAACCTGCCGACACGAAGCACCAAGTTGAAGAGTTAGGTCGCCGGTTTTTAGATATCAGAGCAGACTTAATGAAAACCGAATGTATTCCATCGGTAATAGATCAAGCCGTTACAGAGTTTGGTCGTATCGATGTACTGGTCAACAATGCGGGCATTATCCGCCGCAACGACGCCATTGAGTTTACCGAGCAAGATTGGGATGACGTTATGGATCTCAACATTAAATCGACCTTCTTCATGTCACAGACAGTTGCCAAGCAATTTATTGCTCAAAACAGTGGTGGCAAGATCATCAACATCGCGTCAATGCTCTCATTCCAAGGAGGTATTCGCGTACCGTCCTACACAGCGTCTAAAAGCGCTGTACAAGGTGTCACTCGCGCCATGGCCAATGAGTGGGCTAAGCACAATATCAATGTCAATGCGATCGCCCCGGGATACATGGCGACGGACAATACCGCAGCACTTCGCGAAGATGAAAAGCGAAATCAAGACATACTTGCGCGTATTCCTGCTGAACGCTGGGGCAAACCTGAAGATGTCGCTGGCCCATGTGTCTTCCTAGCGTCAAGCGCCTCTGACTATGTAAATGGCTACACCATCGCCGTCGATGGTGGCTGGTTAGCTCGCTAAAGCACCGAAATAATCTATTTAACTTTGGAGTAATACAATGAAAATCGCTTTAATGATGGAAAACAGTCAAGCAGGTAAAAATGCTACTGTAGTCAATGAACTTAACGCAGTCGCTGACCAATTAGGCCACCCTGTATTTAACGTAGGTATGCACGATGACAATGACCATCACCTCACCTATATTCATCTAGGCATTATGGCTAGCATCTTACTCAATACTAAGGCTGTAGACTTTGTCTTTACCGGTTGTGGTACAGGCCAAGGCGCAATGATGTCGCTAAACCTACACCCAGGTGTAGTATGTGGTTACTGCCTCGATCCTTCCGATGCGTTTTTGTTTAACCAAATCAATAACGGTAATGCCCTATCTCTTGCCTTTGCCAAAGGGTACGGTTGGGGAGCAGAGTTGAACGTTCGCTATATGTTTGAAAAAGCGCTACTAACCGGTGAGCGCGGTTTAGGTTACCCACGAGAGCGTGCCGAACCTCAACAGCAAAATGCGAAGTTACTGAATGATGTAAAAGCAGCGGTGACTAAAAACGACTACCTTGATTCGCTAAAAGCTATCGATCAATCACTGGTTACACAGGCAGTATCAGGAAAACACTTCCAAGAGTGTTTCTTCGAACATTGTCAGGATAAAGACGTTGCAGACTACGTTCGCACTCTTATAAGCGCATAAGGGCGAGAGCATCTTTTGTTAAGGCTAAGGTTATCTACGTTATTACTTGATGCTGAGGCAGTTACTGCCTAGCCAAGTTTTCTAGACACACTGTAGACTAGGGTAGTCACTATAAAGGACTGCCCTTTTTTGACCGCAGCTGTTATTCATACCAGCACAACTTGATGAAGCGCGATGGATTCGGAAAGTTATCGACTGAAAGTTTTGAATCAGCTGAACCAATCTATCAGTTGGTAGAGTGCAAAAAAACGAGCTCTGCCTAGAAGTAAGCAGAGCTCGAACAGTATCGGTATGTTAGAGGCTACTGCTTAATTTCGAGCAGTAGCAAACCCCGTTTTAATTACTCAACAGTAACCGCTTTTGCTAGGTTACGAGGTTGATCCACATCGGTACCTTTAATAAGTGCTACATGGTAGGCCAAAAGCTGCATAGGCACTGTGTAGTAGATAGGAGCAACGACTTCATCAACGTGAGGAAGCTTGATGATCTTCATGTTTTCATCTTCTTCAAAACCTGCTGCTTCATCGGCAAACACATACAGTTGACCGCCACGAGCGCGTACTTCTTCAACGTTTGATTTTAGCTTCTCTAACAACTCGTTACTTGGCGCAACCACAACAACAGGCATATCGGCATCAATCAGAGCCAGTGGGCCGTGCTTTAGCTCGCCTGCTGCATAGGCTTCAGCGTGAATGTATGAGATCTCTTTAAGTTTAAGTGACGCTTCCATCGCAATCGGGTAAAACTCACCACGACCCAAAAACAACGTATGGTGTTTGTCAGCGAAATCCGGTGCCAGAGCTTCAATAGCTTTATCATAAGAGAGCGCGTATTCGATATGTGCTGGTAGCTCATGCAGTGACTTCACAATCTCTGCTTCACGTTTTTCATCAACACGACCTTGAAGGCGGCCAATAGACACAACCATCATCAGCATTGCAGCAAGTTGAGTGGTGAACGCTTTGGTTGATGCAACACCAATCTCGGTGCCTGCACGAGTCATGAAAGCAAAGTCTGATTCACGAACCAATGACGAGCCGGCAACGTTACAAATGGTCATTGCTGACATGTAGCCTTTTTCTTTAGCAAGACGCAGTGCAGCTAATGTATCGGCGGTTTCACCTGACTGAGAAAGTGTCACCAATAAGCTATTTGGACGTACCACAAAATCGCGGTAACGGAATTCAGAGGCGATCTCAACATCACAGCTGACTCCCGCAATTGACTCAAACCAATAGCGCGCAGCCATACCAGAGTTGTATGACGTACCACATGCGATGATTTGCACATGCTCTACTTTACTTAAAATCTCTTCAGCGCGAACGCCAATAGCATTGGTGATCACTGATTTTTCAGAGATGCGACCTTCCATTGTGCTAATAAGTGCAGCTGGTTGTTCAAAGATCTCTTTTTGCATGAAGTGGCGGTATTTGCCTTTATCGCCGGCATCGTGCTCGACCGTCGACTCAATGATTTCACGCTCTACACTTTCACCCAGTGCATTAAACACAGTCACATCACGGCGAGTGACTTCAGCAACATCACCCTCTTCTAAGTACATAAAGCGGCGCGTAACGCTAAGTAGCGCAAGCTGATCAGAGGCAAGGAAGTTTTCACCGACACCGAAGCCGATAACAATCGGGCTACCAGAGCGCGCAACCACAATGCGTGACGGGTCCCGACGATCAACAGCTACCGTACCGTACGCACCATCAAGCTGCTTAGCGGTTTTTTGCAGCGCTTCTAGCAGTGTTTCTGAGGTGCGAAGCTCCCACTCCACCATGTGTGCGATGACTTCAGTATCGGTTTGAGAGGTGAATACATAACCGCGGCTTTGCAGCAGTTCGCGCAACTCTTCATGGTTTTCGATGATGCCATTGTGCACCACAGCAATGTCACCAGACATATGTGGGTGAGCGTTGACTTCACTTGGCTCACCATGAGTTGCCCAGCGAGTGTGTGCAATACCAGTACCGCCCACAACTTTGGCTTCGTTTACTGCATCAGCAAGCTCTTGCACTTTACCAAGGCGACGCACGCGAGTTAGATTCGACTCAGCGTCAACGACGGCAACACCGGCAGAGTCGTAGCCACGGTATTCTAGGCGGCGTAAGCCTTCGACTAAAATTTCTGCTACATCACGTTGTGCTACTGCACCTACTATTCCACACATGTTTTTACTCCAAATAGTTAGTTTGCCACTTATTTTTCAGCGCGAACGACGCGCACGGCATTAGATTCAATAATTTGTTGTTGTTCTTGGCTGAGTTGCTCGTCAGTGACCAAGACATCAATAGCGTCCCAATCCAGTTCCAAGTTAGGCATACGTCGGCCAATTTTCTCGGACTCAATCATGACAATGACCTCTCGCGATGCGTCAGACATGACGCGGCTGAGGCCGGTTAATTCATTAAACGTTGTTGTACCGCGGTCTAGATCTAATCCATCGGCACCAATAAATAGCTGGTCAAAATCATAGGCTCTTAACGTTGCTTCAGCGACTTGCCCTTGAAACGAATCAGAATGTGCATCCCAAGTGCCGCCGGTCATAAGCAGGGTTGGCTCACTTTCTAGCTCGTTTAACGCATTGGCGACATTGAGAGAGTTTGTCATCACGACTAAGCCTTTGTAGTGCGACAAGTGTGGGATTAATGCCCCTGTAGTGCTACCACAATCTACGATAATGCGGTTGTGATCTTTGATCAGCTGCGCGGCAGCTTCCGCTAAGGACAATTTGACCGTAGAAACTAAACTATCCAGCTCTTGATTTATGGCTTCCGTTGGCAGAGCCACGGCACCACCATAGCGACGAACTAGCTGACCACCACGTTCTAGCATGGCTAGGTCCTTTCGAATCGTAACTTCAGAAGTTTCAAACTTGATCGCTAACTCTTCAACGCTAACATCACCTTTTCGGCTAACTAAAGTCGCAATTGCGTTTCTTCGAATCTGAGTATTTCGTTTCGTCATGATCGCTTAAGTTTCGTTTTGATTTCATGATTCTTTCACACCGAAAGACCATTGTCCAATGTAAATTCGTCTCAGAAGTAACACTTTTACTAGGAAACATAAGCTTGTTAGCAAATCTACTTGTTTGACTAAACCTTGATGGAAACAGTAGGCCTAAATCATAAGTTTCAATTCGAAATCTGGTTAGAAACCTTGATTTACTATTGATGCGAGAGAGCGCACAAAAGTGTGGAAATCTTATTAGCGGCTACCATTATTGTTTGGATAATCATCACACTTAATTTACAATGCAAAATAACCTAGTTACTTCCATTTTAAGAACATTTAAGAATAGGTAGAGTTATGAGACTGATTCCCGTAGCAAATGCGCAGCAAGTTGGAAAGTGGGCGGCACGCCACATTGTAGAAGCGATCAACAATTTTCAGCCTACTGCTGATCGACCTTTTGTCCTTGGCCTACCAACTGGTGGCACACCATTAACCACGTATAAATACCTGATAGAAATGTACAACAAAGGCGACGTGAGCTTTAAGCACGTGGTGACATTTAACATGGATGAATATGTAGGGATCGATCCAGAGCACCCAGAGTCGTACCGTTCGTTTATGTACAACAATTTCTTCAATCACGTAGATGTTCAAGAAGAAAACATCAACCTACTTGACGGACAAGCTGAAGATATCGATGCGCATTGTGCTGCGTACGAAGAGAAAATGCGTTCTTTTGGTCGTGTTAACCTATTTATGGGTGGTGTAGGCATTGATGGTCACATCGCCTTTAACGAGCCAGGTTCGTCATTGGCCTCTCGCACTCGTATCAAAACTCTCACCGAAGATACGCGCATTGCAAACTCACGCTTTTTCGATAACGACCTAAATCAAGTGCCAAAATACGCACTGACCATTGGTGTTGCGACACTGCTTGATGCAGAAGAAGTGATGATTCTGTCCATTGGTCACAATAAAGCGCAAGCACTACAGATGGCCGTTGAAGGTAGCGTTAACCATTTGTGGACGGTCACAGCACTTCAAATGCACAATAAAGCGGTTATTGTCGCTGACGAAGCGGCTCAACAAGAGCTTAAGGTTAAAACGGTTAAATACTTTAAAGAACTGGAAGCAGAAAACATCCAAGATCTTTAAGCACTGTAGGTTGATCGCTCCCCCCAACCATTCGATTGACGTTGCATAGATTGCTTCTATATAGAAAAGGCGGTTCAATCATGAACCGCCTTTTGATATTTACTGTCTGGTGAATCTATTCAACTAACTGGTCAGTGCGTTCTCTTTACATAATGAATGCATTAGCGACGTTACCGCCAATACAATCGTTGAGCGCACTTTAAGAAAGTGTCTTTGCAAGAACATCAGTTTGGAGCTTTCATCCAAACCTTCTATGAGTGCATCAGAAAACTCTAATGGCATGACGCTATGAATTGCCTGGACTCGATTAAGCTCAAACAATACATTGGGATCAATGAAGCTCACGTTTGGTTCATGACGAGCCCACTCTTTTAAAGTGACAAAAATCTCAATATCGTCATAGGTTTGCTTACTGATTCCACCTAACCCTAACAACAACTTACAGCGGATCAAAACGTCTCCAAGAGGCCCATCCGTAGTGAGCAATGGTTCAACAACGAACTTCACTGCATAGTCGTCCTTATGAAAGATAGACTGTAATACTGCATCCACAGTATCGTCTAGCACATCATAGGCGCTAAGCAGGCACTCATTAGCGTTCTGTGATTCAGACAGAGCTTCGAGTAATTCAGTTTCATGTTCTGGAGATATTGGCATTCGTTCAAATACGATGGTTGATAGCGCCGCTTACGCAGCGCTATGGGCGTTATTATTTAAGTGCGTTATATGCTTGCTCAGCGAGTGTAACAATTTCCGAGTCAGCTTTCAGCTCTGAATAATGAGCAAGTGTTTGTGCGAAGCCTTTTTCTGCAAACATAGCTTGCAATTCAACGGCTTGAGGGTCATCGTCATTCTTATACAAGAATGCGGCAGCAATACCCTTAAGAAGGTACTCATTGGGTAATCCGTACTCTAATGTCCCGTTTAGTGGTTTAACCAAACGGTCTTGCGGGCTGAGTTTACGAATAGGCTGGCGCCCTACGCGATCCACTTCATCGCGTAAATATGGGTTCGCAAATCGACCAAGAATTTTCTGAATGTAAGCAGCGTGAGCTTCAGGATCAAAGCCGTAACGCTTGATCAATACTGCACCACTTTCATTCATTGCAGCGGTCACATCCGCTCGAATTGCATCATCTTCAATCGACTCTTTGATCGTTTCATGTCCCGCCAACACACCTAGATAAGCGGTAATAAGGTGGCCCGTATTTAGAGTGAACAGCTTACGTTCTACAAAGGCCATTAGGTTGTCAGTGCATTCCATTCCTGGAATGTCTGGAATGTCGCCCTTAAACTGAGTTTGATCAACGATCCACTCACTAAAAGTTTCTACTGTCACTGCAAGCGGGTCGGTTTCACCTTCTTCGGCAGGAGGGACAATACGGTCTACCGCGGAATCAACAAATCCAACATATTGGTCAGAAAACGCTTTGGCTTGATCGCTTAAATGACCAAATACTGTTTCTTTAAGCTGACTCGTACCACGCACCATGTTTTCACACGCAATGATATTAAGTGGCGCCGTGTTGTTGTTAGAAAGTCGCTTCTCAATGCCATCGGCAATGGTCTTAGCGATGATGTTAAGCACTGTTGGGCCTACTGCGGTTGTGACCATATCAACGTCAGCGACTAAATCAGCAATACTTGGATCCAGTGAACTGATGGCAGTAACGTTACTGACTTCTTCAACAACACTGTCTTCACCCACTACTTTTACTGGGTACTGGTTACGCTCAATAAGCGCATTGACCACTGTTTCATTTACATCCGCAAACGTCACTGCAATTCCAGCGTCAGAGAGCAGTTTACCAATAAAACCACGCCCGATGTTGCCGGCACCAAAATGTAGAGCTTTCATAATTTACCTAACCAATTTTCAATGTTTTAGAAACAAAAAGGAGGCCAGAGCAATATAGGGGGAATGCTGGCCTCGTTCACTTAGGAGCGTTGACGAATCAAGTTCAACTTAACCGTTCAGAATTTTTAACACATCTTGTGGGTTAGTTGTTGTTTGAAGCAATGTCACCGCTTCTTCGTCATCTAGTGAATTTGTAATCGCCATTAGCACCATGTTGTGTTCATCACCTTGCGCCGCAATACCAATGACCATTTTAGCGACATCATCTTCGTCCTCACCCCACTGAATACCTTGTGGGTATTGGCAAAATACGATGCCTGTAGTCTTAACATATTGTTTTGCTTCGATGGTGCCGTGTGGCACCGCGATGGACTCGCCCAAGTAAGTCGAAACTAATTCTTCTCGGGCAAACATACCGTCGATGTACTCAGGCGATACGTAATCCAGCGCGGCCAGCTTTTCACCCGCAAAGCGGATTGCTTGCTGTTTATCTTTGGACTGTAGTCCTAGGAAGATGTTGTCTTCCGTTAACGTTAGCTTGTCTTCAGCTGGTTTTTTTTTTCCTTCAGCGCTTGGGGCTGAAGTAGTTTGAGACTGTGCTTGCTCTAACTCCGCCACCAGATTGTCATAGACAGCAGCGTCTAAGAAGTTGCTGAGTGATATGTGGTGAGCACTTGCGACCACAGAGCGAGCTCTATCGGTGAGGTCTCGGTGTGTCACGACAATGTCGACATCTTGAGGCAAACTGTTAATAGCTAAGTTTGTCACGCTAATGCCTAGACCAGCAGCTTCCACTTTCTTGCGCAGTAAGCTTGCACCCATTGCACTTGACCCCATACCAGCATCACAGGCTACGATGATTTTTTTCACGTTGCTCATGTTGAAATCTGCAGCAACTGGTGCACCTTTAGAGCTTGCTTTCATGTCTTTCATTTGACTAGCCGCTTGCTCTAGTGAATCTTCATCATCGGTTTGCGCTTGAGTTTTCATTAGTAGCGATGCGACAACAAAAGAGACAGTCGCTGATGCAATGACCGACAGGATTACGCCAACAAACGCTGACTTAGGTGTCATTAACAATACCGCGAAGATTGAACCTGGAGATGCAGGAGAGATTAGGCCAGCATCAAATACAACCAGAGTGAATACACCAGTCATACCACCTGCAATTACAGCAAGGATAAGGCGTGGGTTCATTAGTACGTACGGGAAATAAATCTCGTGGATACCACCAAAGAAGTGGATGATCGAAGCACCTGCAGCAGATTGCTTAGCACTGCCGCGGCCAAACACCATGTATGCCAACAGTAGACCTAGACCAGGACCTGGGTTCGCTTCAATCAGGAAGAAGATTGAACGACCAAGCTCTTCAGATTGTTGAACACCAAGTGGCGTGAAGATACCGTGGTTAATCGCGTTATTTAGGAATAGAATTTTTGCAGGTTCAACAAAAATGGACGCTAAAGGAAGCAGACCTGCATTCACCATGATGTCTACACCAGCAGCCAATGCACTAGATAGCATCTTAACAGCTGGACCTACAACGAAGAATGCGATGATCGCACAAATCATACCAACGATACCGGCTGAGAAGTTGTTGACCAACATCTCGAAACCACTCTTCACCTTACCATCGACAGATGCATCAAACTTCTTGATTGCCCAGCCGCCAAATGGGCCTGCAATCATTGCACCCATGAACATTGGAATGTCGGTACCAACGATAACGCCCATTGTGGTAATTGCACCGACGACCGCACCGCGATCTCCGCCAACAATTTTACCACCGGTGTAACCGATTAGTAATGGCAATAGATAGGTAATCATTGGTCCAACTAGGGCAGCGAGTGTTTCGTTTGGCCACCAGCCAGTTGGGATGAATAAAGCAGTAATGAAACCCCAAGCGATGAACGCTCCGATGTTCGGCATTACCATGTTGGATAAAAATCGACCAAAGTTTTGAACCTTGATCTTCGCTTCAGGAGAAAGCATAGGGCGACCTCTTGTCTTTTTTGTTATGTTATATGTTGTGGTAATCGCAATCTTTCGCGATTTCGATTTACCAAAAATCTAACACAAGCATTAAATATTGCACGCCCCTGACATTTTTGTGACGCAGATCACACATAAAAAGATATTCAGAAATATAAATAGCGACACAGATCACACAAATGGCGCGTCATAAAATTACACTCCGCCGCAGATGATAATGAAACTCATTTTATAGTGACCCATGCCTCACTTTAACGCTTGGTAGCTAAAAATTTATTGTGACGCAGATCACATAAGCTTAAAGTCCCTTTAATTTGGTTGTCATTAATGGGTGTTTATCAAGCGAAAGTTGGTTGTTATTTGCCCGCAAATTGATTGAGCCAGTGGAAATGTAATTTTATTTCACCTTTGCTAACCCTATATAAAGGAGATAGTCATGTATTGTGCAGCCCTTTTTGACATGGACGGCCTGATCTTTGATACCGAGCGAAGCATCAAAAGTGTTTGGCAACAGGCAGCTCAATTGCAAAGCCTCAATATTGATGACTCATTTTATTCAAAGTTCATTGGTGTGAAAGATGTTGAGTGTGAAGACATGCTTAAGAGATACTTTCTAAACGCCGACTTTAGCCTGGATAAGTTTATTTTCGATAGAGATAGACTTATGGCTGCTCAAAAACGCAATACAACCGAAATTAAGCGAGGTTTCGATACGCTTTTTCATCACCTTTTGGATCAACAGGTAAAATTGGCGTTGGTAACCTCGTCCTCACTGAGCCAAGTTCAACACCATTTTAAGGATTACCACTACCTGTCTTCCTTTAAAGTGATAGTGACCGGCGATGACGTAGTTAAAGGGAAGCCCAATCCAGAATGCTATATCCGTGCAATACAAGGGCTAAACGTAAAGGCTGATCAATGTGTCGTATTTGAAGACTCTAATAATGGCATGCGTGCGGGCCTTGCCGCCAAATGCGATTGCGTCATGGTCCCTGACCTCACCACACCAAGTCACACAATTCGTGAGAAAGCGACAGCCATACTCAGTTCGTTAGAACAGGCTATCCCTTTGTTCACGCCTACCTCTAAATAGGTACTCAAACCTCAAATTTGAGTCAAAAAATGCTTCCTGCTAACCAGATGATTTATTTCATCAAGAAAAATAATATTTTGAAGCAAAACCTTGTTCTATGACAACTCTTAAACCGTGTAATCCGCGGTTTTAAGTGTTAGAATCCGTCACGTTAAGAAATTAAATTACAAAAGACATCACACATTAGCGCAGTAATCTGGTCAAAAACTGGGGTACCTAGAGTGAAAAGTTGAAATTGCGGACAAAAAAGCGTCACGCAAATGTAATTTAATTACCAAAACTCTGAAAGGGTTACGATACACCAAGACATCATAGTGAAGGCCCCATAATGCATCCAAATGGGATTTTTCAGCACAACTGAAAACTTCAACTATGCTGTTTTGGACAGCCCATAAATTTGAATTTATCACTTTGTAAATACTGGAGAAGCACTTCCATGAAAAAGACCAAAATCGTATGTACGATTGGCCCAAAAACCGAATCTGTAGAAAAGCTAACTGAACTTGTTAACGCTGGCATGAACGTAATGCGCCTTAACTTCTCACACGGCGACTACGCAGAACACGGTACTCGTATCGAAAACTTCCGTAAAGTAATGGAAGGTGCTGGTAAGCAACTTGCCATTCTTCTCGATACTAAAGGCCCTGAAATCCGTACTATTAAACTAGAAGGCGGCAATGACGTTGATCTAGTAGCTGGTCAAGAGTTCACATTTACTACTGACATCTCTGTTGTTGGTAATAAAGACGTTGTGGCAGTAACTTACGCTGGTTTCGCAGGCGACCTTTCTGCAGGTAACACCATCCTAGTAGATGATGGCCTAATTGAAATGGAAGTTATCTCAACAACTGACACTGAAGTTAAGTGTAAAGTTCTAAACAACGGCGCACTAGGCGAAAACAAAGGTGTAAACCTTCCTGGTGTTTCTGTTCAACTTCCTGCTCTTTCTGAAAAAGACAAGAACGACCTTAAGTTTGGTTGTGAGCAAGGCGTTGACTTCGTTGCTGCATCTTTCATCCGCAAGGCAGCAGACGTTAAAGAAATCCGTGAAATCCTAAACGCTAACGGCGGAAGCAACATTCACATCATTTCTAAAATTGAAAACCAAGAAGGCGTTGATAACTTTGACGAGATTCTTGAGCTTTCTGACGGCATCATGGTTGCTCGTGGCGACCTAGGTGTTGAAATCCCAGCAGAAGAAGTTATCTTCGCTCAGAAAATGATGATCGAGAAATGTAACCGCGCACGTAAAACAGTTATCACAGCAACTCAAATGCTTGATTCTATGATTCAAAACCCACGCCCAACTCGCGCAGAAGCGGGTGACGTTGCAAACGCAATCATGGACGGTACTGACGCAGTAATGCTTTCAGGCGAAACAGCTAAAGGTAAATACCCTGTTGAAGCGGTAACTATCATGGCTCAAATTGCTAACCGTACTGATGCTGCACTTAAAGCTGAACTAGGTTCTCGTCTAGATAGCCCACGTCTTCGCATCACTGAAGCTGTATGTAAAGGCGCTGTAGACACTGCTGAAAAACTAGCTGCACCACTTATCATCGTTGCAACTGAAGGTGGTAAATCTGCTCGCTCTGTACGTAAGTACTTCCCAACAGCAAGCATTGTTGCACTAACAACTAACGCAAAAACTGCTGCACAGCTTGTTCTAACTAAAGGTGTTCGCCCTGTACTTGTTGATTCTATCGACAGCACTGACGAATTCTACAAAAACGGTAAAGAGTACGCTCTTGAGTCTGGTTTTGGTAAGAAAGGCGACATCGTAGTAATGGTTTCTGGTGCTCTAGTAGCGTCAGGCACAACAAACACTGCGTCAGTACACGTACTATAATCGCACCGCGATTACGCTAGATAATAAAAAAGACTTCTTACGAAGTCTTTTTTTTTGCCTAATATTCAGCAGCTATTGCGACCAATGATAGATTAATATGGTTTAGCTGTTCCACCACACAAACCATTAGTCACTCAGTTTGACTTGATTTCGCCCTTGCTCTTTTGCGAGATACAACGCCTTATCGGCATTCTTATAGCAATGGTCCGCGCTGTCCGTTATATCGGCAACACCGATACTCACGGTCACCGGTGGTAACCCCTCCCCTTCAAGGTTTAGATGTTCGCGTAATCTATTTAATACGTTACCAGCCACAGTGTTGTCAGTATGAGGCATGATCACCGCAAACTCTTCTCCCCCGACTCGGGCAACAAAGTCTGTGACTCTAAGATTGTCGACAAAATACTTCGCCACTTTCTTTATTACATTATCGCCAACGTCGTGCCCAAACTGATCATTGATTGCTTTGAAGTGGTCAATATCGATGATCGCTAGCGCTGCAGGCTCTTTACTTGGGTAACGCATTTTAAGTGATGCGTATTTATGAAGTTCGTTATCAAACTTACGTCGATTCCAAATATCTGTTAGCCCATCATGCTCACTCAAATAAAGCAGCTTTTCCTCTAGCGCTTTTTGAGAGCTGATATCGATAAGAGATACGATATTAAAGCGATAGTTTTTCTCAATAACCCCTCGCTGCTCTCTCACTTGAGTATGTATTAAGTTCCCGTTGGCGCATACTGCCATTAATTCGCCTTGCCACACACCGTGTTTTTTTAATGCCGACTCTCTTTGAGTAAGTACTTGTTCGACACTTGAGGGCACCACCAATTTTTCGTATTTTGTGCCTATCACTTTGCCCGGTGAGTAGCCCGTCATGTTGATGAACTCATTGTTTACCTTGACGATGCGCCCTTCCTCATCAGCAATTATCACCGCTGACATACCTTCAAGAGCCGCTTTAGCCAACGTGCTATCGAGCAGCCTCATTTGATACTGGCTTAAGAAATAGACGCCTGGCACCAGCATCAACACGCCAATTAAAACAAAAGTAAGAGACTGGGAAATTAAGGCTTCACGCTGATACTTTAGACTGCTTGCGACGATATCATCGGTTATTCGAACGATCCCAACAATCGACTCATCGTCTGGTTGATTGGTTAATCGCTTATACACTATGGTTGTGTTATCTACATACGACACACCTTCTAACTGGTGTTGCATCCTCTGCCACGTGTCAGGGTACATCTTTGCTACGTTATGGTGAGCATGGGCAGGGATAATGCCGCCGAACAAAATATTGGTATCTTCTGAGGCAAAAAAGAATCCATGCTCATCGATTATCTCAGCTTCAATGTGATTAAGGGGAGAGTAATTTAGGGCATTGACTAGTCGCCACAAATTAAACGTCACGACGATATACCCTTCGCGAACACCATTGAGGGACAGCGGAAATGAGACGTACATTCTTGCTCCTTCGGCAAGAAGTTCTTCATCGACAATTTTTATGCCCCAGGTGCTTATGGTATCGGTAATCGAACGCGCAAAATCTTTAAAAGAGGGGTCATCCAGAAAGTTGTTGAGCAGCTCTGCCGATTCAAAGCTAATCGTGCCCGACTTTTCATCCAACAACGCAACAACTAACTCTTGTCCCTCCTCATCAATCAAGCGTATTTCATCAAACCAGTGCTGATTTTCGATAATGCTAAACCATGCTTCTTCAAGCAGTTGTTTATTATCTTTAGAAGGCATATCTAACATGTCGGCTACGCGATAGTCGGACGCGATCACCTTGGTCAAACTCACAAGCTGCATTCGTACATTAGAAAACTCGCGACCTGTAAACTCCAGTTGATGCTGCGCCTCGGCAATATATTGCTGCATGAGAGCATCTTCTTTTGCGTCCATACGAGTAAAATAAGAAGCTACTACAATTGCGATAAGGACCATCACTGCTAGTACAGAAAATCGCAACAGTTGAGTGGTTTGAATAAACTTGGTCATTAATAGAATTCTAAAACTCGTATAAAAAATGCGCCTCTATTATAACCAAAAGGCGCATTCACACACTGAAAAATAACAACAATTACGCTTTGAGCGCCCGTTCCCCACGTGCAATGCCAACGACACCACTTCGCGCGACTTCAATCACCTCGGTGTTTTCTGCGATTGAGGTTAAGAATGCATCTAGCTTATCGCTCGGTCCAGTCAATTGCACGGTGTATTGCTTCGCAGTTACATCCACAATCTGCCCTCTAAAAATATCGGCAGTTCGCTTCACCTCTGCGCGTTGCTCATCTTTACACGCTTTCACTTTCACCATCATTAACTCACGTTCGATATGATCAATTTCGGTGACCTCTTGCACCTTTAGCACGTCAATCAACTTGTTGAGTTGCTTTTGAATCTGTTCTAGTTGCAGCGTATTACTTTTAGTCGTGATATTTAGACGAGATAAGGTTTCATCATCTGTTGGCGAAACAGTGAGTGATTCAATGTTATAACCACGCTGAGAGAATAGCCCTACAACGCGTGACAATGCACCGGGTTGGTTTTCCATTAACAAAGAAATGATATGTCTCATTAGGTTCTCTCCGTTTTGCTTAGCCACATTTTGTCCATACCTTCGCCTTTAATCTGCATAGGATAAACATGCTCTGTCTCGTCCACATTAATATCAACAAACACCAGTCTGTCCTTCATATCCAGTGCTTGTTTAAGACCGCTTTCGAGATCGCTTGGAGAGGAAATACGAATACCAACATGGCCATAAGCTTCAGCAATTGCTGCAAAATCTGGTACTGAACTCATGTACGAGTTGGAGTGTCTACCTTGATAGATAATGTCTTGCCACTGTTTCACCATGCCAAGGAATCGGTTATTCAGGTTGATGATTTTCACCGGTATTCCGTATTGCAGTGCGGTAGAGAGCTCTTGAATATTCATTTGAATACTGCCATCTCCGGTTACGACAACCACTTCTTCTTGAGGATGGGCAAATTTAACCCCCATACCCGCAGGTAAACCAAATCCCATGGTGCCAAGTCCACCACTGTTGATCCATTGGCGCGGCTTATCAAACGGATAATATAAAGCCGCAAACATCTGGTGCTGTCCAACATCCGATGCCACGTACGCTTTGCCATCGGTTGCTTTGTACAACGCTTCAATGACTTGCTGTGGTTTGATTTTGTCTTCTGAGGTTTTGTAAGCAAGACAATGACGATTGCGCCATGCTTGAATCTCACCCCACCATGTGTTCATCGCATCGTCATCGTTAGTGATGGACTGCTCTTCTAGCAGCTCTACCATAGTGGTGAGAACCTTATCGGCCGAGCCCACGATAGGAAGGTCAACGCGAACGTTTTTAGAAATTGAAGAAGGATCGATATCGATATGCGCCACTTTGGCATTTGGACAATATTTCTCTAGGTTATTGGTAGTACGGTCATCAAAACGCACCCCAACCCCAAAGATAAAGTCTGCGTTGTGCATCGTCATATTCGCTTCATAGGTACCATGCATTCCCAACATACCGACCGAGTTTTTGTGCGTTCCAGGGAATGCCCCAAGCCCCATTAAAGTACTCACTACCGGAAGGTTAAGCGCATTCGCTAGCTTAATCAGCGGCTCACTGGCATCAGAAATAACCGCGCCACCACCCACATAAAGAACTGGCTTCTTAGCTTCAGAAAGAGCTTTAAGCGCTTTCTTAATTTGCCCTTTGTGCCCCGAAGTTGTTGGATTGTAAGAGCGCATTTTCAGCGTTTTAGGGTATTGATAAGGAAACTTGATCAGTGGGTTTAAAATGTCTTTAGGTAAATCAATCACCACAGGTCCTGGTCGCCCAGTATTGGCAATGTAGAATGCTTTTTTAACGGTTTCAGCGATGTCTTCGGCTTTTTTCACCAAAAAACTATGTTTTACCACCGGACGAGAAACACCAACAATGTCACACTCTTGAAACGCATCGTTACCAATTAGACTGTTGGGGACGTTTCCTGATATGACTATCATTGGAATTGAATCCATATACGCAGTCGCAATACCGGTGATGGTATTGGTTGCACCAGGCCCTGAACAAACCAAAACCACGCCTGTCTTGCCTGTTGAACGAGCATAACCATCGGCCATATGAGTCGCCGCTTGCTCGTGTCGAACTAACACATGTTTAATGTGATCGGTTTTGGCATGAAGTGCATCGTAGATGTCTAGAACTGAGCCGCCAGGGTAGCCAAAAATTTGTTCGACACCTTCCTCGATGAGGGATTGAACGACCATTTGTGCGCCAGATAGCATTTCAGCACCAGCGGTAGCGTCTGGTGTAGGGGTTGTTTTCATATTGTCTCCTTACCCAAGTAATGACTCAATTTCCAAGTCATTGCTGTGGCAGTACATAGTAGGACTTATGGTTAGCCTGACCGAGATTCCTACTCGGTGTGCTATGTCAGCGGTGTGGGTTCACACTGCTTCTAACGTCACTGTACCTTTATTGGACAAATTAGATCAACCGTATTTGCATAAAAAAACACCTGCAATGTAGCATTACAGGTGTTTCAGTTAACAATTTGTTATTTTGAGCGATTACTTGCCCTTTTTCTCATCGTACATTTCTTCGATTTCGTCTTTATAACGTTCATTGATTACTTTACGACGAAGCTTTTGAGTCGGGGTCAATTCGCCTTCATCCATAGAGAATGATTTTGGCAACAGCTTAAATTTCTTCACTTGCTCAAATCGTGCTAATTCATTTTGCAGTGCGTGAACACGCTTTTCAAACATCTCAACCACTTCACTGTGTTTAATCAGCTCCAATCGATCGTGATACTTAATGTTTAATTCTTTCGCGTACTCTTCTAGTGCTTCAAAACTTGGCACAATCAAGGCGGACACAAATTTACGGGTATCTGCAACTACGGCAATTTGCTCGATAAAGTGGTCTTTACCAAGGGTACCCTCGACCATTTGAGGTGCGATGTACTTACCGCCTGAGGTCTTCATCAGCTCTTTAATACGGTCCGTAATGAACAAATTACCATGCTCATCAAAATGGCCAGCATCTCCCGTTTTCAAGAAGCCGTGCTCATCGAACGATTTTTCAGTCTCTTCGGGCATTTTATAGTAACCGCGCATGACCATAGGGCCACGGACTAAAATTTCGTTGTTTTCACCAATTTTAACTTCCGCACCAGGCATAACAGTGCCAATAGAGTCAGGGTTGAATTGTTCGTCATCCCAACAGGTCACCGTCGCCACAGTTTCGGTCATGCCGTAACCTAGCTTAACGTTGATCCCTATCGCATGGAAGAAACGACCAATGGTTTCATCCAGTTTCGCACCACCACAAGGCATGAACTTTATGTTTCCACCTAGGCCTGCTCGCAGTTTAGACAGTATTAATTTGTCTGCTAAGGCGTAGTTTTTCTTCAATAACCAACCCGGCTTACGTTGCTCTTTCTTGGCAGCAGCCACTTTTGCTCCCATATTTACCGCCCACGTAAACATCAGTTTCTTTACAAACGATGCTTTGGATACTTTTTCGTGGATGGTTGAGAACACTTTTTCATAGAAGCGAGGAACTGCCGCCATGATGGTTGGCTGAACTTCCTTTAGGGCCTCTACCACTTGCATTGTGTCTTTTAGGTAGACATTAGTTGCGCCGGTATACAACACATAGAAAGACCATGCGCGTTCAAATACATGTGACAGCGGTAAAAAGGCTAATGACACATCATCTGGTGCTAGGCTTAAGCGTTCGTCGTGAGACTTCAATTGGCTGGCAAAGTTAGCGTAGTCGAGCATAACGCCTTTTGGCTGCCCTGTTGTACCAGAGGTGTATATCAAGGTTAGAAGATCATCAAAATTGGCGTCATTCAAACGCTGTTCAAGTTGATCGTTGCTACCTGTACCTTGCTCTAGAAACTCAGCCCAATGACAACTGTTAATCTCTTCACTTAAAGTAATATCCTCACACATAGCAACCACCAACTCGAGCTGGGTGCATTCGTCGAATATACTTAAAGCGGCGTCGTATTGCGCCTGTTCGCCCACAAACAAAATCTTAGCGTCGGCATCTTGGAGGATGTAAGAGGCTTGTTTTGGGGTATTGGTTGGATAAATCGGTACTGTTACTGCTCTAACCTGCAGCGCACCAATGTCAGCAATGCTCCATTGGGGCATGTTGTTTGAGAAGATGGCGACTTTATCTTGAGGCGCAATGCCATTCACTATTAGTGCTTTTGACAGCGAATCTAGCCGTTCACCAAATTCACTCCAACTTATGTCTAACCACGAGCCATCCTGCTTGTAGCGTAGTGCGGGTTTCGTTTGACCCGCAACAACCTGTTCGCGGATTCTTTTGACAATATGATAAGAGGAATTTTGCATAGACTCACCGGTTGGGCTTACACTTGTAAGCTAATAATCGCCACAAGTGTACAACCGTTCGCTCAAAACGCAATCAAAATCTCACCGCATAGAATGTAACCAATTATTGCTAAATTATCCGCCGTACAAAACAGGGCTGCTGCTGTCAACTAAGCCGCCCTAGCACTGAGAATTAATCACCTTATTGCAGGGTTAATTTAACTGTTTCGACTTAGCGATACTCACGATTTGCTCCTTTAACCAACTATGTGCAGAGCTTTGCTGAGCCGTTTCGTGCCAACTCAAGTACGTGGTGATTTGTCTATTGTTAAGAGGCAATTCAAGGATGTTCAAGTTAGGATTCACTTCACTCATCGCGCTAGCGACCCACATAGGTACTATCGTGAGCAGTTCTGATTCAGACACAACATAGCCTAGGTTTGTGATTGTTAGACCCCAATAGGCGGCTTTACAATCAATTTCCGCATACGCCGCTTGCGTAAATGACTGTATACCATTTTGCCTTGTTAGCTGTGCGTGCTTTTCGAATTGCAGTTGGGCTAAAGTTAGTGAGTCTTGAACTCTTGGGTGATCTTTTGCTGCAAGCACGACCAATTGGTCGGTAAACAGTTCAATACTTCGATACTCATCCGACGCAGGTTTTGAGAAATCAATGACAAAGTCTACTTCTTGAATTCGTAGCTTCTGCTCAATATCACTTGCCGTTGCTGTTTGTATCAGAAGTTCAACATTAGGGGCTAAATCCTGAATGTGGCGTAGTACTTTTCCAACCAAGCGCACATCATTAGGCTGACCAATCGCAACAGAAAACTGACGGGTCGAAAACTGAGGAATAAACTCAGTATCTGGCAACTCATTCTTTACCAATTGCAACGCTTGTCGAATTGGGCCAAATATTTGCTTTGCTCGCTGTGTCGGCTGAATACCGCGGCCATAACGCAAAAACAGATCGTCTTTGAACATGATTTTTAGACGAGAAACAGCATTACTTACTGCGGGTTGCGACATATTAAGCAGTTTCGCGGCTCGAGTAATGTTTTGCTCTTGCATTACCGCATCAAAAACCGTTAGCAGATTGAGATCAACCCCACGGAGTGTTGGCATGCTTCGGTTAGTAGTCTCTACTGTGATTAGCTGTTCTTTGGTGGCATCGGAAGTGAAGTTCATAGTTTCCTGGTCTCTAAATCATGTAACTCGTTAACTGAGCGTTAACTGTAAGATTCATGACAATAGTTGAGCGTCTATTTTCTGACTGACCTTTCTTGACACTCCTTGCCTGGTTCACTGCTCAATTATCAATCGAATGAATATTGCATGACACTCACTATGAGCAATTGAATTTGTTGAGACAACCGATTTAACAACATCTGATTACATTTTATACTGCCTGCCAACAAGGCACCTTAAAACAATGATTTAGAAAACATCAAAAAATACATAAATTAGAGTTTTGGTGTATTTTTAGCCTAAAACGATAAGTTTGAGTAATAGCTCTACGCACTCAACTCCACATAACTCGGAAAAACAACCCGGCTCCAGAGCGAGTCAACCAACTCATTTTGATTAGACCAATTCGCTTTTAATAACCACTGAACGATGTCTTGTGCGACGTTTGGATAGTAAACGGGCTCTCCTAGATCCTCTTTCACCCATTGGCTCATGATGGAGCTGTCCAAGTGTTGCATTGTGGTCGCTAACCCTAGAGCTTCTAGCGTCGCTACATTGCTCTGTTGTTCAAACTGGCCTTTTAGAGGTTTCAAAAGAAGTTTCTTACCCAGAGCCAAAGCTTCTGAAGGCAGTTCAAATCCACCATTGCAAATAACGCCCCTGCAATGAGCTAAGTCTTGTTTGAACCCTTGTAGGCTTAATGGCTTATAAAGAACGTTCTCACTTTGATACTCCGACTCGATGCCCGGGTGATAACAGACGAATTGCACACCATCAAAACGAGTAAGCAAACGCGTAATATGCCCTAAAAGCTCAAACGGAAGGTACACCAGAAAGGCCTCGCCAAACTCAGGGGATTGCTCAGTGGAGTGACTGATTATGGGGGGCAAAATAGGTTGATCATAATGATACCAATGAAGACCCAACTCAAAATCACAAGGAGCAAACTGGTGGATCACTGCGCGGTCTACGAGGCCAAATGTTGCTTTTGGCACATCGTATCGAAAGGCGTTTTGATGACTGACACCAATACAAGGGACACCTTGGTATTTTGCAGCCCAAGCCGACACAGGTTCAAAATCATTTAGCACTAAGTCATAGTCTTTTAAATCCAACGAGCACGCTTCACTGACAAAACGCAATGGATTATTATTAAGTGCCGTGCGCGCATAACTCACGCGTCCTTTATGGGTGACGAAGCTTAAACCTTGCCTCAGGCTGAAGTCACCAAAAGACTCCATCGCAAAATATCCATTCTGCGCTCGGCCAGAAAACAAAAAATCGACTTCCACATTGGTTTTTTCGAGCTCACTGGCTATCGCTCGTGCTCGAGAGATATGCCCATTACCTGTACCTTGAACACCGTACAAAATTTTCATCTTAGCTCACCATCAATAATGCAGCATTTGCGCTAGCAGCGCCCAACAACATTCCAACAATCACATCACTCAAAAAGTGAACGCCTAATAAAATCCTTGATAGACCAACGGCCATAGCCCAAAGCAATGCCACTACTGCAAAGGCTGGAAAGAAATAAGCAATCAGTGTCGCCATCACCATAGCGGCCGCAGAGTGTCCGGAAGGTAAGCTATAGCGATCTGAGGGGGTAATGAATGCGGGGATCACCCGCGTTAGTTCGGCTGGTCTTCGGCGCCTAACCGCATTTTTTGTGAGCCAATAGATAGGCAGTTCAATGGCAAAGGCCAGCAACCCTGCACAAAGAAAGCTCCATCCTAGCGTTGGTCTTAGCCATAGAAGAGCCATAGCCAAAACCACATAGAGAGGGCCATCACCGGTACGCGATATCCAACGACACACTTTAGCGACTTCAATACTAAAACGGTGATCCAAACAAAGTATGGAAAAATTAAGATCAAACTGTGCAATACGAGCGATTGGTTGGAGTAACATTCTCGCCTCCTTGGCTTTCACATCTTGAAGTTAAAAATTAGCCTCCAAAAGTGACAAGTAAGTGAAGCGTGGATGTCTTTTGTATTAAAAAAAGAAGGACCATCCGGCCCTTCTTTCAACAACACACGTTTAAAGGTAAATCAATTAGCTGGTTTTTATGTCATCTTCCCACTCTTCGTGACGTTTATGAACCAATCCAAAATCGGCCAAAATGGCATAAGCCGATGGGATCATAAATAGCACCAACAATGTAGAAGCAAAAATACCAAACACAGTCGAGATCACTAGAGGTTTAATCACCTGAGCTTGCAAGCTGGTTTCTGCAAGTAATGGTAATAGGCCTGCTGCAGTGGTGAGTGAAGTTAAGAACACAGCTCTAAAGCGCTCACGACTGGCTTTTACAACCGCATCATAAATAATGTCCCCTTCTTCAATATGATGTCGAATGTATTGGACCAACAATATTGAGTCATTGACCACAATCCCCGCCAGCGAAATGAAACCAAGCATGCTCGGCATACTCATTGGGTGTCCCCACAGTAAATGACCGTAGGCTGCCCCAATAAAGGCGAGAGGTATTGCGATCATCACCACAAAGGGCTCCACATAACTGCGGAACTGATAGCTTAAGATCATGAACACGCCAAACAGACCGATCATGAAACCTTTCGCCATAGACGAACCTGTCTCGGCGGCATCTTTAGACTGACCTTCAAAATCGAATCGCAACCCAGGGTAATCGGCTTTAAGATCCGGAACGATGTCACGTCGGAACTGCCGTTCAATCTCGCCCGTGTTGGTCTTAGTGGTGTCTACATCCGCAAATACTGAGACCGTTCGCAACCCGTTAATTCGTTGTATTCGCACATAGTTTCGCTGAAAGTCCAAGGTAGCAACAGCGCCCAACGGGATTTGACTGCCATCGGCCATCATGATGGGAAAGTTAGCCAACTGCTGCAGATCGCCCGCTTCTTGTTTATCTAAGCGAACATCAATTTTTATGTTTTCGACGCCAACTTGGATTTCATCGGCAGTTTGACCATAAAAGGCCGAGCGCAACTGATTGGCAATCATTTGGCCGTTAACACCAAATGTTTCTGCACCAGGACGAAGCTGAACCAATACCTCTTCTTTACCTAAGCGCATATCGTCCATCACGCCAGTTACGCCATTAAAACCAGAAAAATAGTCTTGTATCTCTTGGGAAGCAGCCTTGAGTTCATGCACATCATCGTGCTGAATCCGCACTTCTAGGGCGCGACCTCCCGGTCCCATCGATGGCTGTTTAAACACGAGTGAAACCGGATCCGTCAACTCGCCAACTTCCTCTCGCCACGCGTCAATAAAGCGGTCTATGTTGCTGTTGCGAGTTTCAGCGCTCAGCAGATCCAAACGCACAGTGGCAATGTGTGGTCCAGTTTCGTTGGCGTCAGCGTTAGTATTAAATTGGCTTGTGATCTGTCTTACAAGTTGCTCGCCACCTTCTTGTTCGTCACTCCATTGCGTATTGAGTTTCTCGGCTGCGGCTACGATGGTATCAACAACGATTTCCGTCTGTGACAACGACGAACCTGGAGGCAAGATGACACGAGCTTCAGCAATGTCGCCATCCAATTCAGGAAAAGGAACAAACTTAAGCATGCCACTGGCAAGCAACGCAATGGACGACATCATTAGCGCCAGAACAAAACCAACAAAGGCGTAGCGGTAAGCCACTACCTTTGTGACCGCATTAACTAAATGTACATTGCGAAAATGTTCAAACTTTTCTAAGAAACGGCGTTTGAAGGCGAGTGGCTCTCGCTCCTTGCGTTGACGGTGTAGTGAGTGTGCGAGGTGGTGAGGTAAAATTAAGAACGCTTCAATCAGACTGACCGATAACACTAAAATCAACACTTGCGGCACCGCGCGCAGTACAGCACCCATTTCCCCCTGCAGAAACAGCAAGCTACCGAAAATGCAGATGGTTGTGAGAAATGAAGACAACACGCCAGGGAGGACTTTTTTAACGCCTTTGTATACTGCTTCGTCAATGCTATAGCCGCGTTCAAGATGGGAGGCTATGGATTCGGCAATCACGATGGCATCATCCATCATAATACCAATCGCCATTAGCAAGCCGACCAGTGACATAATGTTTATCGATAGCCCAAGCTGCGCCATCATAAACAGGCCACCTAAGAACGCGACCGGTAGACCTGCTGCGACCCAAGCAGAATATCGTAAACTAAAGAACAGCCACATTGTGAAAAATACCAGAACGATACCTTGCCAGCCATTTTTGAGCATCATGCTTAAGCGATCCCACAGCAATGAAGAGAGATCGTTAGTCATTTCAAGCACAACACCATCGGGTGCCATCGCTTGATGATCAGCGACGAACAGCGCCACCTGATCTTTTATTCGCAGTGCATCATCCTGCTTGTTTTTACTGATCTTTAATACTGCTGACGGAGAGCCATTAAACAGAATTTTTTGCTCATCGAGTTCAAAGCGATCGGTTATGGTCGCTATGTCTCGCAAGCGGATCACTGAGCCGTTTTCGCCCGACCCAACCACAATGCTTTCGAGCTCGTGTGGGGTCACGCGGCGTTCATCAAAACGGATCAGAAAGTTCTTCTGCTCCGTTTCAATATTACCACTAGGTAACTTAATGTTTTGCCGGCCAATTTGCGTTGCGATATCACTAACACTTAAACCAAGTTGCCGAATGGCGTGGGTATTCAGTTCAATCCGATATTGGTGATCAGAAAAGCCTGCAATATCCACTAAGGACACACCGTAGTCGAGTTTGAGGCTGCGCTTTAGATCTTCTGTATAGGCTTTTAATTGCGGTAAAGGCATGTCTGCTACAACAGCGACATCGACGACCGGTTCATTCCAATCTAACTCTTGAACAACAGGAGACTCAATTTCATCAGGAAAGTCGTTAATCGAGTTAATTTGGGTCTGAACATCCACCAACATTCGACCAATGTCCGCTTCATCATTCAATTTCAAAACAAGTCGAGCTGAGCCTTCAATCGCTTCACAGCGTGTTTCAACAATATTAGACAACCCATCGACCGCGTCTTCAAGGCGAACACAGAGACTCTCTTCCACTTCTTGAGGAGACGCTCCGGGGTAGACAATACCAGCCATAATGTATGGAGGACTGAATTCCGGAAAGGTTTCTCGTTTGATGTTACCTAGGGACGTTAATCCCACCAACATGATCCCCAACATGAGTAGGTTTGCTGCTGTAGGGTGACGAGCGAAAAATCGGATCATAGCTGATCTCCTTCAGCCGCTCTTAGAGCCATTCCTTCCACCGCTGGCAACAGATCATTAAGAACCAACATATCCCCTGTGGTTACGTCACCTTCGATGACCACTTGTCCATCTTGTCGATAAAGCACGGTAACTTGACGAATATCGAGCTTTCCGTTGTCATCCATGAGGTAAATTCGATCGCCATGCAACGCGCGCTCAGGCACCATTAGCAAATCTTGTTTCGCTCCTGTAATCGATGCTTTAACAAACATTCCGTTAACCAACAATGGCTTACCTTCGGACAAGTTTGTTTGCAAATCTTGGTCAATTTCCAAAATGACACCAACAGTCGCTTGGTTTACATCCACGGTATCACTTAGTCTCGCGACTCTCGCTTGATACTCTGCCGTCAGTTGTCCACTAGAAAGAGTAACGACTGCGCTCATTTTATCTAAGTTAGGAATGGCTTGAGGATTGCCTACCGCAGCAATGGCTCCGGCACTGCTTGCAATGGTTTGTAGATCATGAATCGACAGTTGCGCTTCGACTTCAATCGCTTCTATTGAGTGCCCTACAAACATGGTTTGCTGCATGTTGACCACCTGATTAATTTCAATATCCACGGTCGAAACACGCATGGTTGCTGGTAGGGTTATACTGGTTTTATCCAATAAATTTTTGGCTTGATCCACATTCGCCTGACTTACATGCACCGCAGCTTGCGTTGCGCTTCTTTCTTCTGGGTAAAGGGTTAATGTATTGCGCATGTCTTGAACCAGTTTTTGCTGCGCAAGATAGCTTTGCTGCTGTGAGTCCACATCAGATTGTGAGGCCAGGCCTCTAGAAACCAGATTTTGAATCCGCGACAACTCATTCTCACTCAGTTTAAGCCTGCTCTCTTCGATTTTTATGGTTTGCTTTAAATTGGTGTTCTCGAGTGTGAGCTTTGTAAGGCTTGTCTTAGACTTACTCAAATCGGCTTCTGCCTGAGCAAGTTGCAATTCGTAATCAATGGGATCTATGCGCAATACTTGCGTACCGGCTTCCACGATCTTTCCTTTTTCAAGATCAGGATGTCGATACAAAACCTGACCGGTCACTTCAGCTATGGCCTTCCATTCGGTTTTTGGGCGAAGTTGCCCATAGCCAATCACAGTAGGGGCAATTGACGTCCTTTCTAGTGGAATCACATCGACAATTCGCGCACGCTCCGAAATGGGTTCGACGGGAAGATCTTTTTGAGATTTTACGGCAATCACTAAAATAGCGATGCCTGCTGCAAAAAATGGGAAGAAAAGTAGTTTACGAGACAGAGACATTAACGTTCCTTAGTCAATTTTAGCGCCGGGTTTCATAAACCCATTGGTGATTAAAGCAATATTGTGCGACAAGTAACCTTCTAGAAACTCATCGTCTAACTCAATGCCGTGCAGCTCCAACATTGGTGCGGGAGCCAGAAATGGAAACATGATTAAACTGATCACAGAAAGTCTTGCCATTTTAGGATCCAGCCCTTCTCGCAATAATGCACTTTCAGACATTTTGGCAAAAATACGATGATGCTCTGTATCCATCATTTCGGAAAAAACTTTGACTAACAGCTGTCGCTGTACTGCAGATGCTGGCATATGCATACCTTGGAATACCAGCTTAGGAAAATCGGGCATTTCTTTCATTTGGGTCATTTGCATAGACATCATGTCCAGCAGCGTCACTTGATCGCCACGCTTTTGTAGCTCGTGCATCTTTTGCCTGAGAGGGTCCATAGTTTCCCTTACCATGGTTTCGAATAGCCCTTCTTTATTTCCAAAGTAATAGCGGATCATCGCTGAGTTAACCCCAGCTTTTTCGGCTATTAATCTTGTCGACACCTTGTCATATGGCATAGAAGTAAATAGCTCTCGGGCCCGTAAAATTAATTGAGCACGTGCGTCGGATTTCCCCGTGGGGCGGCCGACTTTTTTTTTGGTTGTCTGTTCGGACATATCACCATCACTCTTTGCAATCATAAATCGAAAATTTCTACGCGGCGGATTTTAAGTGTGTATCAGCTAGTCTGATATTAGTTTAATTCTCGGTATTTATCCAACCGATTAATTACTCAGATTTTAAATTGTACACTGTGCTGTATGCAAGTCGATTTAATAAAAAAAGTATTTTGTCCTTGACGCTGATGGTCATTTTGGGTACTAATTTGTTATCAACTTTTTGTGGACGTAAAATATGCACCGTTTTGTCTCTTCACTACTCCTCCTGCTTATCGTGAATCAATCGCGCGGGTAGGCTGTGGAAGAAACATAAACACCACAAAATAGACAACCCGCACTAGGCGGGTTTTTTTGTACTTATCGCCCTAGAAAATGCTAGAGCAAACGATTCACTATTAAGAGGATTCTAAAAATGAAGGATCAGGTCATTATCTTCGACACCACGCTACGCGATGGCGAACAAGCCCTTTCAGCCAGTTTGACGGTTAAGGAAAAGCTGCAAATAGCCTATGCGTTAGAGCGTCTCGGCGTTGATGTAATTGAAGCTGGTTTTCCTATCTCTTCGCCAGGTGATTTCGAATCAGTACAAACTATTGCTAAACACATTAAGAACAGTCGTATCGCTGCATTGTCTCGCGCAGTTGCCGCAGACATCGACGCCGCAGCGCAAGCACTGAGCGTTGCTGAGCAATTTCGAATTCATACCTTTATTTCTACCTCAACGATCCACGTACAGGACAAATTGCGCCGCAGTTATGACGACGTGGTTGAGATGGCGGTAAAAGCAGTAAAACATGCGCGTAACTATACCGACGATGTCGAGTTTTCTTGTGAAGACGCAGGGCGTACACCCATCGACAATCTATGTCGTATGGTAGAAGCGGCGATTAATGCAGGTGCAAGCACCGTCAACATTCCAGATACCGTTGGCTACACCGTTCCAAATGAATTTGGTGGCATCATTCAAACACTGTTTGACCGCGTCCCTAATATCGATAAGGCGGTCATTTCTGTGCACTGTCACGATGACTTGGGCATGTCTGTGGCTAACTCTATTGCGGCTGTCCAAGCCGGTGCTCGCCAAATCGAAGGCACCATCAATGGTATTGGTGAGCGCGCCGGAAACTGCGCACTAGAAGAAGTGGCGATGATTTTAAAAACTCGCCAGAATCTAATTGGCGTTGGCACCAACATTAAACACGATGAAATCTCTCGCACCAGCAAGCTTGTTAGCCAATTGTGCAACATGCCGATTCAAGACAACAAAGCCATTGTGGGCGGTAATGCCTTTAGTCACTCATCAGGCATCCACCAAGATGGCATGCTAAAAAATAAAAACACTTACGAGATCATGACGCCTGAGTCTATTGGTCTTAAAAATCAAGCACTAAACTTAACCTCTCGCAGCGGTCGTGCTGCGGTGAAGAGCCACATGGACAGCATGGGCTATAAAGATGAAGAGTATAACTTAGACGCTTTATATGAAGACTTCTTGAAGCTTGCCGATCGCAAGGGCCAGGTGTTTGATTACGACCTTGAAGCCTTGATGCACTTCTCAAACTTGCGTGATGAAGACGACTTCTATAAGTTGAATTACTTGAGCGTTCAATCGGGCAGTGTGATGGCGACCACCAGCATTAAATTGCAGTGTGGCGATACCGAAACCTCTGAGGCGGCTGTGGGTAACGGCCCTGTAGATGCGCTTTACCAATGTATTTATCGAGTCACAGGTTATGACATTGTATTGGACAAGTTTGACCTAACGGCGAAAGGTGAAGGTGAAGACGGATTAGGTCAGGCTGATATCATCGCCAACTATAAAGGTCGTAAATATCACGGTACAGGTATTTCAACCGATATTGTTGAGGCCTCAGGACAAGCATTGCTGCACGTCATAAACAGCATTCATCGCGCCGACCAAATCGCCGAAATCAAACAAAAAAAAGTGGCGACGGTTTAGTAACAAAAGCGAGTTGATAACGAAGAAAATTACGGCGCTATCAACTCGCACTTAAAAAATTAAGCATAAGAAAACTATTAAGGAAGATCATGACAGACAAGAATTACACCATCGCTGTATTGCCAGGTGATGGTATTGGCCCAGAAGTGATGGCGCAAGCCAACAAAGTCCTCGACGCAATTGAACAAAAATTTGGCTTTACTCTTACGCGTAGTGAGCATGATGTCGGTGGGATCGCCATTGATAATCATGGTTCTCCGCTTCCGCTTGCAACATTAACCGCCTGTGAAGAATCAGACGCAGTTCTATTTGGCTCTGTTGGCGGTCCTAAATGGGAGAACTTACCGCCTAACGATCAGCCAGAGCGTGGTGCGCTACTTCCGCTACGTAAGCATTTCCAACTGTTTTGTAACCTACGCCCTGCGCAAATTCACGCAGGTTTAGAAGACTTCTCTCCTCTGCGCGCCGACATTTCTGGTCGTGGTTTTGATATTGTGGTGGTGCGTGAGCTCACCGGCGGTATCTACTTTGGGCAACCAAAAGGGCGTGAAGGTGAAGGAAAAGACGAAAAAGCGTTTGATACCGAGGTATACCATCGCTACGAAATCGAACGTATTGCCAAAATTGCCTTTGAGTCAGCGCGCCTACGCGATAAGAAAGTGTGCTCAATAGACAAAGCCAATGTGCTGCAAAGCTCCATTCTCTGGCGTGAAGTGGTCGAAGAGATTGCTAAAGACTACCCAGACGTAGAGCTTTCTCACATGTACATCGATAACGCGACCATGCAGCTGATTAAAGATCCTGCGCAATTTGATGTGATGCTGTGTTCTAACATCTTCGGCGATATTATTTCAGATGAGTGCGCGATGATCACAGGCTCCATGGGTATGCTTCCGTCAGCCAGCCTCAATGAAAGCCAGTTTGGTTTGTATGAACCAGCCGGTGGCAGTGCTCCTGATATCGCGGGTAAAAACATCGCCAACCCAGTGGCTCAAATTCTGTCGGCCGCACTGATGCTGCGCTACAGCCTAGGTGAAGAAGACGCAGCGCAAGCCATCGAAAAAGCGGTGAGCCAAGCGCTATCTGCGGGTGAGCTGACTGCTGATCTTGCTGCAGCAGGAAAAGCTCTGACGACATCGCAAATGGGCGATACCATCGCAGCGTACATCAGCAACGCGTAATCAAGCCGCTGGCTAAAAAGAATTGTTATAGCAAAATGGAACTCTAGATTAGGCGGGCCCGCCCGCCTACAAGGAACACAACATGGCAAAAACACTATATGAAAAAGTCTACGATGCGCACATTGCGGTCGAGGCTGAGGGTGAAAACCCAATTTTGTACATCGACCGTCACTTAGTGCATGAAGTCACGTCACCACAGGCGTTTGATGGATTACGCGAGAAAGGACGTACGGTTCGCCAAGTAGGCAAAACATTTGCCACTATGGATCATAACGTATCCACCACCACCAAAGACATCAATGCCTCTGGTGATATGGCACGAATTCAAATGCAAACGCTGGCTAAAAACTGTGAAGAATTTGGCGTCACCTTGTATGACATCAACCATAAATATCAAGGTATTGTGCATGTTATGGGACCAGAGCTAGGCATTACTCTGCCGGGCATGACCATTGTGTGTGGTGATTCTCATACCGCGACGCACGGAGCATTTGGCTCGTTAGCCTTTGGTATTGGCACCTCAGAAGTTGAGCATGTTTTGGCAACGCAGACGCTAAAACAGGGCCGTGCCAAGACTATGAAAATTGAAGTAAAAGGTCACGTAAACCCAGGCGTAACCGCGAAAGATATCGTGCTTGCCATCATTGGTAAAACCACCGCTGCAGGCGGCACGGGATACGTGGTTGAGTTTTGTGGTGAGGCGATAGAAGCTCTCTCCATGGAAGGTCGTATGACGGTGTGTAATATGGCCATCGAACTAGGCGCGAAAGCCGGTCTTGTCGCCCCAGACCAAACCACCTTCGACTACATACAAGGACGTAAATTTGCACCAACTGGCGACGACTGGGATGCCGCTGTTGCCTACTGGTCGACACTGAAATCGGACGACGATGCTCAATTTGACGCGGTTGTCACCTTGCAAGCCGCCGACATCAAACCACAAGTGACTTGGGGAACCAACCCAGGCCAAGTAATTGCGGTGGATGAGCCAATTCCTGCACCAGAGAGCTTCAATGACCCTGTCGAAAAAGCCTCAGCCGAAAAAGCCTTGGCTTATATGGGATTGGAAGCTGGCAAAGCTCTGTCAGACTACAACATCGATAAGGTGTTTGTTGGCTCTTGCACCAACTCACGCATCGAAGATATGCGCGCGGCCGCGGCCGTTGCTAAAGGCCGCCAAGTTGCCTCTCATGTTCAAGCCTTGATTGTTCCTGGCTCTGAACAAGTTAAAGCGCAAGCTGAAGCGGAAGGCTTAGATGAGATCTTTAAGCAAGCGGGTTTTGAATGGCGTCTGCCAGGTTGCTCAATGTGTCTTGCAATGAACAATGACCGCCTTGGTCCAAAAGAGCGCTGCGCGTCGACGTCGAACCGCAACTTTGAAGGGCGACAAGGCCGTGAAGGGCGAACTCATTTGGTTAGCCCAGCGATGGCCGCTGCAGCAGCCATTGCTGGTCACTTTGTTGATATTCGTACGTTGGACTAAGGAGATAACTCATGACTGGATTTAAACAACATACCGGTATTGTCGTCGCCTTAGATGCAGCCAACGTCGATACCGATGCCATTATCCCCAAACAGTTTTTGCAAAAAGTCTCTCGCTTAGGCTTTGGCAAACACCTTTTTCATGACTGGCGCTTTTTGGACGATGCGGGTCAGCAGGCGAACCCAGAGTTTGTCTTAAACTACCCTCGTTATAACGGGGCAAGTATTCTACTCGCGCGCGAAAACTTTGGCTGTGGATCATCGCGTGAGCACGCACCATGGGCACTGGCCGACTACGGCATTAAAGCGATGATTGCGCCGAGCTTCGCCGACATTTTTTATGGTAACTCCATCAATAACCAGATGGTTCCGGTTCAATTAACTGAAGCCGAAGTGGATGAGCTGTTTGAGTTTGTCGAAGGTAACGAAGGGGCAACCGTAGAAGTCGATCTAGAGGCATTGAAGGTGCGCGCGAATGGCAAAGAGTACAGCTTTGAGATTGACTCTTTTAGACGCCACTGCCTACTTAATGGCTTAGACAACATAGGTCTAACCCTGCAACATGAGCAAGCCATCTCTGATTTTGAAAGCAAAATTCCTAGCTTTTTAAAATAACGATAGCTTATAGACAAAGCCGCAATACTCGCGTTCGATGAGTTTTGCGGCTTTTTGTTTTTTTAGTGAAAGTAAATGCCCGGCCATGGGGTCTTAATTAACGTACACTTAACCAAGATATTGACAGGGAAGATTCAATGTTCACCTTTGTAAATCGACTACTTATACTAACTGCGGTTGTTTTTTCTTGCTCACTGTTCGCCGCGCCTAAAGCGGATCTTTGGGACTACTGGCAACCTTTTGCTGATGCCAAGGCTGTAGACATTGATCATCAGCCCTATCAAGAGTTTCTGGACAGCTATTTAGTTGTGCAAGGGCAGCACACCCTAGTGAAATACAATCAAGTCACTACCCAAGATAAACAATCACTAAAAACGTACTTATCAAAGATGAGTGAGGTGGATCCGCATCAACTCACGCGTGAGCAGCAATACGCATTTTGGGTGAACCTGTATAACGCCTTTACCATTGATATTATTTTGGATAACTACCCCACAAAATCAATTACTAAGATTGGCGGGCTATTTAGCTTTGGTCCTTGGGACAAGGAGATTACCACCATAAATGGTCAAGCGCTGACACTGAACGATATTGAGCACAGAATTTTGCGCCCGATTTGGCAAGATCCACGCACCCACTATGCGGTGAACTGTGCCAGTCTCGGCTGTCCCAACCTACAGCAACGTGCATTTACTGAGGCCAATACCGAACAGTTATTGCAACAAGCGATGCAAAGCTATATATCTAGCGACAAAGGCGTGCTCTTGTCCAATGGTCAACTTACCTTATCATCCATTTACGACTGGTTTGAGGTCGACTTTGGAGGAAGTGATGGTGTTATTGATCATCTTGCTGAAATTCGACCAGAGGTGGCGAATTTCTCAGGTAAGGTGAAGTTTGACTATGACTGGTCGCTGAACGAAGTGAAATAATAGACGCGACTTATCGCACACGAAAACGCCCTGCTAAAGAGTTGACTCATCCAATCATTAGCAGGGTGTAAAACTCTAAAAACCTGCATGTACCAAGGCAAGGTCATGAACGTTTTGTGAGCACAATTTGGTGTGTGACTGGAGCAAACCTACACGGCATGGACGCCGTGTCGGAGCCATCAGGGATGATTTCACGGCGCTTTGCGGAAGTCATACGCCGAATTGTGCGGTTTTTGCAGACTCATGCGCTCACCCTACTGCATGCACTCTTTTTGAATTGAACTATTCTACTATCAATTCAATACTAACGAGTGTTTTACTTAAACCCTTTCTCTTTCTTAATCAAATCGTACGCATTTTGAATTTCTTGCGCTTTCTCTTTAGCCATCTCCATCATTTCTGGTGGTAAACCTTTCGCCACCAGCTTGTCTGGGTGATGCTCATTCATCAGTTTACGGTAGGCTCGCTTCACTTCACGCGAATCGGCATCCTCGCTCACACCAATAAGCTCGAACGCATCCTTTAACTGGTTGGCGCTAGGTGCTTGTTGCCATTGCCCACCTTGATACTGCCCTTGGTGATGGCCACCAAAGCCGCCTTGCTGGAATCTAAACGCCGCTTCTTGCATACGAAGACGCTGTTCAAGTTGCGCAGCACTGAACCCAAGCCCTTGGGCAATGGTGTGCAAAATCGCGCGCTCTTTGGGATCGAGACTCCCATCCGCGAACGCGGCCGAGACCTGAACTTCAAGAAAAAATTGCAGTAAGTCATAACGCCCTGCCGTTACCGTGCGAACTTTTTGCAGTATCTCGTCTAAAGGAAAGTCGCTCTCCTTACCGTCACGAAACGCCGCCTGTGCCGCGCTAGTTTGCTCTGGGTCCAGACGCATGCGCTGCATAATGTTGCTAGCCAACTCAATTTCTTGACGAGTCACCTGCCCTTTAGACTTTGCAACATGCCCCATTACCGCGAATGTCGCTTTAAAAAACTCGCCTTGTCGCTGCTGCTGTGAGGCGGTACCTCGATACCCTCCAGAAGTACCACCGAATGGGTGGTTGGCGCGGGCACGGGCGCGATCAAATCGATGGCCAAGGTATAAGCCGATGAGCGCGCCTAAAAAACCGCCAAACATCGTACCAAATAAAACCCCAATCAACTTGCCAAAGTAATGCATGCTATTTGCTCTCAATCGACTAATTTATCTATAGAACTCCGCATCAAAATTCGCTTGATGACACAAATTCCATTATTATAAGGAACATTTCCTCAAGGACTCGGTCAACCATTCTAACGGACCGAAAATCTAGTTACATAGGATAGTACTACTCAATGCATAATGATTCCCGCACAAAAGTTGGCACCCTACTCTTTGCCATACTGTGCGCGTTGCCAAATTTTGTGGCTGCAGAGTCTGACACAACCAAGAATACCACAACTGATGGCAGTCATGCTCTCGGTGATAACTTTGATCAATGTTTGGTCAACAGTGATGAAAATCAAGACATTGAGTCTCAAACCACCTATGTTGAGGCAGACTCATTAGCTGGACAGCGCGGTGATAAAGCTCGCTATGAAGGTGATGTCGTTGTTACGCAGGGCGTCAAAGTTTTAAAGGCCGATACCGTTACCTTCCACGAAACCGATAATATCGCTGTTGCGGAAGGCAACGTTTTTCTGACCGATGGCCAAATCAAGACCGACGCGACTCGTGTCACAACGGATCTCGATACCAACAACAGTTCCATTGAAAATGCCGACTACGAAATGTTGTGTGAGCAAGGCCGTGGCACCGCCAAACTTATCTATTCTGAAGGCAAAAACTATTACGAATTAGAAGACGGTACAATTACCTCTTGCCCCGAAGACGATAAATCATGGCAGTTTAAGGCAAGCTCTATCGAGATTGATCAAGATAAGCAAACAGCCACGTTGCATAACCCACGCTTTGAGATCCAAGAAGTCCCTGTTTTTTGGATGCCATATATGACAATTCCTACAGGGGATGAGCGAAAAACGGGTTTTCTCTACCCCTCAGTAGCCTTCGGTTCTCGAGACGGTTTTGAAGCTGAAATCCCATTTTATTGGAACATTGCACCAAATTACGATCTCGAAACCAACATCAAGTACATGCAAAACCGTGGGTTGCAACTTGATAACCAATTTCGCTTACTCACCGACTTCGGGCAGTCTCAAGTCGACTTTCAGTGGTTAGGTGAAGACAAACTGTACGAAGACCTTGGTGACCGCTGGGGTGTGGGCTTGCAGCACAACGGTATATACAATAATAACTGGAAATTTGGCATCGATTACGGCCAAGTAAGCGACATCTACTTTTTCCGCGACATCGACTCTAACATCGGTGAACGTGAAGACGGCCAACTGCTTCAAGATGCCTATACCTCTTACCGTAACCAAAACTGGGATACCACATTAAGAGTTCGTAGCTTCCAACTATTGTATGAGCCAAACGCTGAAGATGGCCTTCCCTATGAAATGCTGCCGCAGTTAGAAGCCAACTACTACTTACCACAGGTATACAAATATCTGGACTTAGACGTCATTTCACACGTCACGCGTTTTCAAACGGACGGCACCACCGACGTTCAACCAGAAGGCGCGACTCGAGTACACATAGAGCCAGGCGCTACAATCCCTATCGTAACCACTTGGGGATCGGCGATAACAGAAGCTCGACTACTAGGAACCTACTACAACCAAGACATTGAAAACTATGTTGGAGTAGACGATTTAGAAGAGGAAGTCGTCAGATTTGTCCCTCAATTTCGCTCGATCGGTACACTAATACTAGAGCGTGATACCTCGTTATTTGGCGGGTATACACAAACGCTCGAACCCACAGTGCAATACTTATACGTTGGTAAAGTTGACCAATCTGGAATCTATGGCAATTACGATACAACTACATTGCAAGGCGACTACTACAGTCTGTTCAGGCCGCGTAAGAAAAGTGGCGTCGATGATATTGTCGCTGCAAACCAAATCAGTTATGGCGCCTCTACGCGATTCTACGACGATGAGTATCGAGAACGAGCCAGTTTATCATTCGGGCAAATAATCCACCTAGACGATCGATATGACACCCCTAACGACGATCAATTGGCTTGGGCAATGGAAGGTGACTTTAACTTTAACGATTACCTTTATTACCACGGTGGCCTCTATTATTCTGTTGACCAAGGGGAACTTGCGACGGCAAATAGCAGTCTAGAGTACAGACACGGCCGAGGGTATATCCAAGGTAACTACCGATACGTCACAAAAGACTACATCGACAGCACCGTAGATTTTGATACCGAAAACATCACCAATGACGGTATCTCTCAGCTCGGTCTAGTTACTGGTTATTCCATTAATCGCAACTGGCAAGCCAACGTACAGTACTACTACGACACCACAGAAAGTATTCCACTGGAGTTGGTTGCCAGTTTACGGTACAACTCGGATTGTTGGTATATTGGTTTCACTTATTCCGACTTAATCCGCTCTTACGAAAACCTCGGTGTCGACAACAGCGAACCTGAGTATGAACAAAACCTGGGTATCAACTTTGGTATTGTCGGGTTTGGACAGGCATTAGGCTCAGACACAGGCTCTAACAGTGGTGCTCTGGGTTATGGCCGACCATTTAGATTAGATAACTAACATATTTTGGACAATGTAATGATGAGTATTAAACGGCTGCTTGCGGTATCACTTACTGTGCTGCTGAGTTCACACAGTATTGCTGCACCGCAAGAGCTAGATCGTGTTGCCGTCATCGTCAATGATGGCGTCATCCTACAAAGTGATATTGATGCATCACTAAAATCAGTCCGTATGGGTGCGGCTCAAAAAGGACAAGCACTACCCGACGAAGAGGTACTGAAAGATCAAGTGCTCGATAAATTGATCCTAGATACGCTGCAGGCACAAGAGGCAGAGCGCATAGGTGTACGAATTAACGATCAACGACTTGATGAAGCAATCTCGACCATTGCTCGAAATAACGATCAAACACTACTTGAACTGCAGCAAAGCGTTGCTGACCAAGGGTTATCCTATGCAGAGTACCGCGAACAGATCCGTGATGAAGTCGCCGCCTCTGAAGCGCGTAATGCACTGGTTCGTCGTCGAATCAGCATATTGCCAGCAGAGGTAGAAAACCTTAGCAAACTATTGTCTGAAGAGACCAATAAGAGTGTCGAGTATCGCATTGGGCATATCCAATTAAGATTCAACAGCAGTCAATCGAAAGAAGAAGTTGAAGCTCAGGCGCAAGAAATTAAGCAGATGCTTGACGATGACGAGGACTTTTCAAAGTTAGCACTTACTTACTCAAAAGGACCTAAAGCCTTGGAAGGTGGTGACTGGGGTTGGCTACGAAAAGAAGAAATGCCGACCATATTTGCCGACCAAATTACGACGCAAGGTAAGTCTGCCATTATCGGTCCATTTAGAAGTGGGGCGGGATTCCATATTCTTAAAATCAAAGACGTCAAAGGTCTCGAAACCGTTGCCGTTACAGAGGTCAATGCTAGACACATATTGATCAAAACGTCAGTAATACTTAGTGACGAAGGTGCCAAGCAACAATTGGAGAACTACATTCGTCAAATAAACAGTGGCGAAGCAACGTTTGCCGATCTGGCACAACAGTTTTCAGCAGACCCAGGCTCTGCATCGCGCGATGGCGAGTTAGGTTATCAAACACCCGATTTGTACGTCCCTGAGTTTAAACACCAGGTAGAAACCTTACCTATTGGCTTGATTAGTGACCCATTTAAAACGGTCCATGGCTGGCATATTGTCGAAGTACTCGATCGCCGTGAAGTCGATAGAACGGACTCTGCGCTAAGTAATCGCGCTTATCGAATACTGTTTAACCGTAAGTTCAATGAAGAAGTCAGTACCTGGTTGCAAGAGCTTCGTGCCAGCGCCTATGTCGAATTTATCGAAACCGATGAGGAGCTCGACGTTGTCAACTAAGCGTATCGTAATCACCCCAGGAGAACCTGCAGGAATAGGCCCAGACTTAGTACTAGCACTGTCTACTCAAAGCTGGCCACATCAGCTTGTTGTCTGTGCAGATCAAGAGCTGCTAAAGCAACGTGCAGACGCATTGGGTATTGAGGTTACGCTCAAAGAGTATGACGCCACAGCGCCAAAAACACCGACCCAAGCAGGTGAATTAACCGTTGACCACATCGCGATGTCTTCACCTTGTGTTGCAGGCAGTTTGGATGAAGCAAATGGGCATTATGTGCTGAAAACGCTCGAGCGGGCCGCAATGGGCAACCTTAGCGGTGAATTTGATGCTTTGGTTACAGGTCCAGTCCACAAAGGTGTGATCAATCGCGCAGGTGTGGCATTTAGTGGTCACACTGAATTTTTCGCAGAAAAATCTCAGACTCCTCTCGTGGTTATGATGCTGGCAACAGAAGGTTTACGAGTTGCGCTGGTTACAACGCACATTCCACTGGCTTACGTCTCAAAGGCGGTAACGTCAGAACGACTAACCAGCATTGTGGAAATCTTACATGCCGATTTAGTGTCTAAGTTTGCCATTGAACGCCCAAAGATCTATGTGTGTGGCCTAAATCCACATGCGGGAGAAGATGGGCATTTGGGAAGAGAAGAAATTGAAGTCATAACACCAACCCTAAACCGTTTACGTGAACAAGGGATGGATATTGTGGGACCATTGCCTGCTGACACCATTTTCAACCAAAAATATCTAGAAGATGCCGATGCCGTGTTAGGTATGTATCACGATCAGGTCCTTCCCGTGCTAAAATTTAAAGGATTTGGAGAGTCTATCAATATAACGCTAGGCCTTCCGTTTATTCGTACATCAGTTGATCATGGCACTGCGCTTGATTTGGCTGGTACTGGGCTTGCCGATACAGGAAGTTTACGCACTGCGCTTGCTCACGCAATAGAATTAGTAGAGAACAAACAATGAGAAATGACGTCCACCAAGGACACAAAGCCAGAAAACGTTTTGGCCAAAACTTCCTAAATGATCCATACATTATCGATGGCATTGTGTCATCGATTAACCCTCTTCCAGGCCAAAACTTGGTTGAAATTGGCCCAGGTCTTGGCGCGATCACCGAACCTGTTGGCAAAGAAGTCGACAAACTAACGGTAATTGAGCTAGACCGAGATTTGGCAGAGCGCTTACGCAACCATCCGGATTTAGCTGAAAAGCTGACTATCCACGAAGGCGATGCAATGCGTTTTGACTTTACTCAGCTCGTTAAGCCTGACAATAAGTTGCGCATCTTTGGTAACCTGCCATACAACATCTCTACACCCTTGATGTTTCACTTGTTTGAGTTCCACAAAGACATCCAAGACATGCACTTCATGCTACAAAAAGAAGTTGTTAATCGTCTTGCCGCAGGTCCTGGAACCAAGGCCTATGGCCGCTTAACGGTTATGGCTCAGTACTATTGTAAAGTTGTGCCGGTGCTGGAAGTACCACCAGAATCTTTTGTTCCACCACCAAAAGTCGATTCAGCGGTTGTTCGCCTCGTGCCATATGAAGTCTTGCCGCATAAAGCAAACAGCCTTAAATGGTTGGACCGCGTGTGTCGTGAAGGTTTTAATCAACGTCGCAAAACCGTTCGCAACTGCTACAAAGCACTGTTAGATAAAGAGCAACTGGAAGCGCTTGGAGTTAACCCAAGTATGCGACCTGAAAACCTTACTCTAGAACAGTTTGTGGCAATGGCGAATTATCTGGATGCCAACCACACGGCTTAATACTACCTTAATGGAGTGATGATGAGTGACCCTTGCATAAAGTGCCAAGTACTGACTAAGTATATTGAAAGTCAGTCCAATCCTGAGCAAAAGCGCTATGTGTTTGCTTATGTCATCACAATTAAAAATTTAAGCACCGAAACCGTACAGTTGATCAGCCGCCGCTGGCTGATCACCGATGCAAACGGCAAGCAAATATCGGTAGAAGGTGAAGGTGTTGTCGGCGAGCAGCCTATCATTCCTGCCAATGACGAATACACCTATACCAGTGGCACTGCCATTGAAACGCCAATGGGGACAATGCAAGGGAGCTACATCATGCTGGACTCTCACCAACAAGAGTTCGCTACCAACATTGACCCTTTTACTCTTGCCATTCCAAATATCATCAATTAACTGTGGCTAACTATATTGTAGGTGACCCACAAGGGTGTTTTCGCGAGCTGCAGATGCTGTTGGAGCAAGCTCAGTTTAATGCAAAACTCGATACACTGTGGATTGCTGGAGACTTGGTCGCCCGTGGCCCAGATTCACTTGAGGTGTTGCGATTTGCCAGATCATTAGGCAAGTCGCTAAAAGTGGTGCTAGGCAATCACGATCTTCATCTGCTCGCGGTTGCCAATGGTATTCACCGTATTAAAGACAAAGACCGCACTAGACCCATACTTGAAGCCCCTGATCGCGATGAACTTCTAGACTGGCTAAGACAGCAACCTTTGATGCAAGAGCATGCAGAGTTTGTGGTTTGTCATGCTGGGATTTCTCCTCTTTGGGATTTAGATACCGCTAGAGCGAATGCACTTTATGTTCAAGAGGCATTGAGTGGCTCTCACTGGGTGACACTGCTTAAAGAGATGTACGACAATCAACCCGAGCTATGGGACTGTACGCTAACGGGTTATGCAAAACTGCGCTACATTATTAATGCGTTTACTCGAATGCGCTATTGTTACGCTAATGGTGGGCTTGATATGGCGTGCAAGCAGCCTCCCTCGGAGGTCTCTGACCCCAATTTAGTCCCTTGGTTTGAATGGCCTGACCGCGTAAAGCTAAGTAAAACCGTGCTATTCGGGCATTGGGCTGCTCTCGAAGGCTATCAAAATAGTAATGTGATTGGGCTGGACACTGGCTGTGTCTGGGGTGGATCACTGACGATGATCCGTTGGGAAGATCAGCGCTACTTTGTTCAAGCAGCGCTGTAATTGCTAGAACTAAAACTCAAGCAATTAGAATTTGTAGCCAAAGCTCATAGAAAACTGGTCCAGATCACTGTACTCAGTCATCAAGTAGTCAAAGCGCATATCGGCATAAAAGTTGTGCATAAAGGTTGCGCGCGCACCAAAACCAAATAGAAATGACGTGTCGCTCAAGTCGCCAGAACCTGGAATCCCATCGATTGAAAATTTCTCGTTAACCTGCGCCAGACCCAGTGCCACGTAAGGCTTTATAGAGAATTCTTGAAGGTCAAAAGCGTAACCTATATCCGTGTCAGCCTTAAATACAGAACCATCGACATTAGCATCTCCCCAAGACTCACCAAAGCCTTGATAAGACACATTAAAACCAAAAATATGGTTAAGCTCATAACCGTACTCTAGCTTTAATCCGCCCCCTAATCCCAGATCAAAGCCAGCCGTTACATCTTTGGTTTTTGAGAAGCCAGCACCTATTCGGTGCCCCTCAACATTAGCAGGGTTAGCAAGAGTGGGAAGGGAGACTGCAGCCGAAAAAGTGGCAATTAGCACGGGAAGACATTTTTTCATTGGAATACTCTATTAATATTAAGAGGTCATCCTTGATAAAAAAACGTCGTCCCTGACACACAGCGACTATAAAGCGCAAATTTAATAAGTAGAAATTAAATTAAGTTATCAGCGAAATAATCAATGCTTATCAGACTGCTGCTTAAGCACCTCTAAAATTACCGAGTTTAACCAGTTGATAATTGGATTATTGCGATCCTTTATGTGGTGATAGCTATGAATATCTAGTTGCTTTTGCCTAATTGGAATATCGAGATCGATGAACCTAAGGTTCGGGTAACGCTCGATTGGGAACATTGTAGAATGCGCAAATATGAGATCGCTTTGGCTAACAACCTCTATCACCGTGTCTAACACTTCTGAGCGAAAGCTGACATTAGTATTAACACCAAAACCTTTTAGGACTTCTTGCGCATAGCTAAAATGGTCATTCCATCCTGGCGTAACAAAAGCAGCTAACTCAACGCCTTCAAACCTTTCAGGCTTAACGATTGCTTCGTTAATCGGGTGATCTTTTCTAACGATAAAGCGGCCTGTTAATGGCATTAGAAAGTTATCGCATAGCTCTTTTGGAGCCTCTTTATCGACGGTCACTCCAAACAGTGTCCTCCCATACTGAATTTCTTCAAAGGTCTGAGATGCCCATGGTAGAAGCTCTAAGGTTGCATTGGGTGCTTGCTCTCGCACTATCCTAAACAGTGGGCCTGCAAGAAGCGTTTGCACGGTAGCCACCAGTGCAATTCGAATTGGATGGTCAATTTTACTTGGGTCAAATTGCTGATGACTGTTTACAGCGCTCTTTAGCGCGTCAAAGTAAGGAGTAATCGATGCCGATAATTCTAATGCAAAGTGGGTAGGCTCAAGCCCATGCGTCACCTTTACAAACAAGTCATCAGCAAAATGAAACCGTAGCTTTTGCAATGATTGGCTGATTGCAGGTTGAGATACATGCAATAGCGCTGAAGCCTTACGCATGTTTCTTTCCTGCATGAGAGTTTGAAACACCTTGAGCAGGTTAAGGTCTAAGTTATCAAACCGATCTTTCGCCACTGGTTATTACTCCGACTTTTCTAGAACAACAAATTCCATATCGTAAGCATTTCTATCATCTACCTGGTAATGCTCACTGTATGTTTTTGACCACAACTTTCCCCAGTCAGGAAAACAAGTGTCACCATCAATATTAGCATTAATGAATGTAAGGTACAGAGTATCCGCTAAAGGTAAGCAGCGCTCATATATGCTACCACCGCCAATGATCATCACTTCTTCTACGTTGCCTGCGGCTTTAATCGCGTCTTCTATTGAGCTGCACAACTGTACGCCATCAATCTGTCGCGTAGCGTCGCGAGAAATCACAATGTTTTTACGCCCAGGCAGTGGTCGACCAATCGATTCGAAAGTTTTGCGCCCCATAATAATGGGTTTCCCCATAGTACTTCGCTTAAACCAAGCAAAGTCAGCAGGTAGATGCCACGGCATTTGATTGTCCTTACCAATAACTCGGTCGTTGGCCATTGCGGCAATCATACTAATTTTCATATTAATCCTTGATCAGACAATCGGTTTTCGGCGGTAGAATAGCAGTCCAGGTACTGCAAGGCCAACCGCTAACCCAGTAATAATAAACATCGCTTTTAAGAAGTTTTCTAAGCAACTTGAAAGCAATTCAGGGGTATAGCCAAGATGATTAATTTCTACCAGAGCGATCATCGCTTTAAACGCAAACACCCCAGGGACCATCGGAATCAACGCGGCTACGGTAAAAACTTTTGGGTGCGCCAAAAATCGGTGAGACCATTTTACGCCGACAAGGCCCACTAATGTTGCGGCAAAGAACGTCGCCCACTCAATAGGGACGCCATAATGCATCATCAGAAAGCGACTACCGTGGCCTAGCGCACCGCCTATCGCACAGTATTTGAGGGCATTTTGAGGAACATTAAATACCAATGCAAAGCCAATTGCAGGGATCGCGGCAAATAGCATATCGTTAGCTAAACCGAGCAGTAAATCAATCATACCCACCCCCAACTTCCAGTCACTAACATGGCACCCACAATACCCAAACAAGTGGCTAAGGTGAGTAAGCTGGCCATAACAAATCGCGCTATGCCCATATTTATGTGCCCTTTTAACATGTCTGCGACCGCATTAATTAATGGGAAGCCAGGAACAAGCATTAATACCGATGACGCCATAGCGATCGTAGGCTGATTTCCAAGTTCAAGCAGCACTGCCTGCGCAGAGATGAGGGAAGTAACAAAGGCTGTCGCGGAAAAGTTCACTAAAGGGTTAAAGTGTCGATGCCCCAACTCTTGACGAACGAGCATACCGCCACTTGAGGCTAAAAATGTCATGGTAAACACTACCCAATCTCCTCCTGCTAAGCGAGAAAAGCTGGCGCACGACAAGCCTATCATGGCTAACACTAGCCAACGATTGTAGCGTTGTGGCGATAGGGTTTTAAGCCGTTGTTGGGCCATTTCAAAATCTAGGATCTGGCGCTCCAACAGTATGCATATCCGCTGAATTTGGGTCACTATACGCATATTAATACCGCGATCGGCACAACTTCGAGCAGTAGTAATACAATGCTCATCCATAACCGTGGTGACGACTAACGCGTTGGCAGAAAGCGCAATTTCCACTTCTTGAACACCACAGGCAAGCCCCATACGTCGCATGACATCACTCACTAAGGTACTCTCGGCGCCGTGAGCAAGAAGCATTTGGCCTGCTTGTGCGATAAATCTTGAAACTGCTCGCTGTTTAGACATGACAGCTCTTCCTTGAATAAATTTTTCCCAATACCACACAAATTTGTGCGTTAGCTTGCTGGATTCCTAAGTCCCTATTGTGCCTTAGCAATGCTTTCTCTCAAACAAAAAAACCGCTCCATCTGGAGCGGTTTTCAAATATTATACAGACTGTTAATTAGTCACGAACATAAATGACGTGACCGTCATCTTCTTCGTCATCCCAATCATCGAAATCATCATCATCTTCAGTGACAACATCTTTACCAGACATAGCCTCTTTGTGGTAATCGTCCCACATGAAGTCGACTTTTTCTTCTTCGGTTTGCACTTCTTCACTACGAGGTAGAGTTTCCATGAAGTCTGCAAGTTTATAACAAAGCTCTTTAGTCCCTTTACGGTTGATTGCGGAAATCTCAAAGTATTCCCCTTCCCAACCCAAAGCATCCAAGATCTCTTGGATCGTTTGCTTTGCATCTTCTTCAGGCATGAGATCCACTTTATTGAAAACCAACCAGCGTGGTTTCTCAGCAAGTTTCTCACTGTATTGCTCAAGCTCGTCAATGATCGTCAGTGCATTTTGTACCGGATCCGATTGATCAACCGGCATAATATCGATCATGTGCAGTAATACTCGACAACGCTCCAGGTGCTTCAAGAAACGAATGCCCAGACCTGCTCCATCAGCGGCACCTTCGATTAGTCCAGGGATATCAGCAACTACAAAGCTCTTTTCAGGTACCACGCTGACTACGCCAAGACTTGGAATTAAAGTGGTGAATGGGTAATCAGCAACTTTTGGTTTAGCTGCGGAAACAGCGCGAATAAAGGTCGACTTACCGGCATTTGGCAAGCCAAGCATACCCACATCTGCCAGCAGAAGAAGCTCTAGGCGCAACTCACGCATTTCACCTTTAGTGCCCATGGTTTTTTGGCGAGGTGCACGGTTAACAGACGATTTAAAACGTGTATTGCCCAGTCCATGCCAGCCACCTTTTGCGACCATCACTTTCTTGCCGTGCTCAGCAACTTCACCCACAATTTCATTGGTGTGGATATCGACCGCACGGGTACCGACAGGAACGCGCATGACTTTGTCTTTACCGCGTTTACCGGTACAGTTACCACCGCGGCCATTCTCACCACGCTCAGCATCGTAAAAGCGTTGGAAACGATAGTCGATCAGTGTATTGAGGTTTTCATCGGCCTGAATGTACACATCACCGCCGTCACCGCCGTCACCACCGTCAGGGCCGCCTTTAGCAACAAACTTTTCGCGCCAAAAACTGACCACACCGTTGCCACCGTCACCGGCTTGAACTTTTACCGACGCTTCATCTACAAATTTCATTTTACTCTCCACATTACTAAGTGGCTCTATAGCCTACAGGCTGAATAACAGAGTTTAGGTAGTAAGTATAAACCCTGAAAACGAGTTTACGCACTGCCTTGCCATTACTACCTAAAGCCTGTCACCAAACAGACTGCTGTTAAAAACCCTACCCACAAATAAAAAACCCCGCCGAATCGGCAGGGCTTTTGAATTCCAGCTTTAAGGCTAAAATTACTCAGATTCGATTGTAACGAATTTGCGGTTTTTAGGACCTTTAGTCTCAAACTTCACTTTACCATCGGTAAGAGCGAATAGAGTGTGGTCTTTACCCAAACCTACGTTTGTGCCAGCGTGGAACTTAGTACCACGTTGACGAACGATGATGTTACCTGCAAGAACAGATTCACCACCAAAACGCTTAACACCAAGACGTTTACTTTCTGAGTCACGGCCGTTACGAGTAGAACCGCCAGCTTTTTTGTGTGCCATTGTTAAACTCTCCTACAATTAAGCGCTAATGCCAGTGATTTTCACTTCCGTGAACCACTGACGGTGACCTTGTTGCTTACGAGAGTGCTTACGACGACGGAACTTAACGATTTTAACTTTATCGCCACGACCGTGCTTAACCACTTCAGCTACAACTTTGCCACCCTCTACAAGAGGTGCACCAACAGTGATTTCTTCACCGTTAGCGATCATTAGAACTGAATCAAACTCAACAGTTGCTCCAGTTTCTACGTCCAATTTCTCTAAACGAAGAACTTGTCCTTCGCTTACTCGGTGTTGTTTACCACCAGATTGGAAAACAGCGTACATAATTTACTCCGCTTTTTCCGCACAGCCACTATTTTTTGGGTGTGCGCTAAACTAATCAATAGGGCGCAGATTCTACGGGAATGCGTCCCTTATGACAAGCCAATATTTAAAAAAAATGGCGAAAAGGTATTCACCAATTAAAAGTGAGAGGATCATGCCCTTTGAGGCGGTGTTTGGCAACGATTTTTAGTGTACTATTCGCAAATAATTAGTAACCAAGCCCCCGTGAGGGCTAGCTCAGCCGGAAGTAATATGGATTTTAACGCTATTCAAGCGCTTACAGCCAAAGACATGGAAAAAGTGAACGCCACCATTCAGGCGCAGCTTAATTCAGATGTCAGCCTAATCAATCAGCTTGGATTATATATTGTGAGTGGGGGTGGCAAACGCCTTAGACCGCTCATTGCACTGTTGTCGGCAAAAGCGCTCGGCTATGAGGGTGATAAACACATTACCGCTGCGGCCTTTGTTGAATTTATCCATACCGCGACACTACTTCATGATGATGTCGTCGACGAATCGGATATGCGCCGTGGCAAAGAAACGGCCAATGCAGCCTTTGGCAACGCCGCAAGCATTTTAGTCGGTGACTTCATTTACACTCGCTCATTCCAAATGATGACCAGCCTAGGATCCCTTAAGATCCTTGAGTTAATGAGTGGTGCGGTCAATGTTATTGCCGAAGGTGAAGTGCAACAATTGATCAACTGTAATGATCCTAGCACCACCGAAGAAAACTACATGGAAGTGATCTACTCCAAAACGGCTCGTTTATTTGAAGCCGCTGCACATATCGGTGCGTTACTGGTGGATGCTGACGAGAAGCTTGAGCTCGCGCTGCAAAACTACGGTAAATACTTGGGAACAGCATTCCAGCTCATCGACGACGTTCTTGACTACACTGCCGATGGCAAAGAGATGGGAAAAAATGTGGGTGATGATTTGGCGGAAGGCAAACCTACACTGCCGCTGCTTTATGCTATGCGCAATGGTTCAGAGGCGCAACGTCTGATGATCCACGAAGCAATAGAAAAAGCCAACGGAATGGAAAAGCTGGATGACATATTACAAGCAATGGATGAAACCGGCGCCTTGACCTATACCACCAAGAAAGCTGAACAAGAAGCCGATAAGGCGATACGTGAATTGGCTGCTTTACCAGAGTCTGACTATAAAGAAGCGTTAATTACTCTAGCGCATTTAGCGGTAAAACGAAGCAGTTAAGTTCAACCGTCTACATTAAGAGAGGGCAGCGTTTTAGAAAACCCTGCCCTTTTTTGTCTCAAAAAAGATGATAGCGCCTATATACCAATCGAAGTCATTAACTGGTCAGGTAATTGCTTTGGGTGGTATTAATAATAGCGATCACATTCGATGTGCAGTTGCTCGTTACTAACAATGTCACCGCTATGTACTGCCCATTGCTGCTCAGGATGCTCCCCTTGTACAAGAACAGTATCGTAGGCGTGGTCGATGACCAACACATCTCCAATCCCCTGAGGAACTTCAACACGCATACCGGGTTTGATCTTATCTGTTTGCATCACTTTTCTCCCTTTTATAGCTTAATACGTCGCTTTAAAAGGTAATGATCATAAATGGATCAAAAAAGCGGACCTAATGGCCCGCTCTAATAATCAGTGATCGTTGCAATTAGTAAAGGAAGAACCTTCTATTTTGCAAACTCTACACCAATGGCAATGTCACCATTTAACGTTTCTAGCATTCCATCAAGTGCGGCTTTTTCGTAGTCACTTAATGTGCCGTAACTCAAAATTTCTTCAACACCATCTTTACCCAGTTTTACAGGCTGTGCGAAGAATGGAGCGTGAGCGCCGTCACCTTCAACGTATGCGCACTCTACAACGCCTTCTTCACCCTGCATTGCTTTAACAAGAGACAGACCGAAACGACACGCCGCTTGACCCATAGACAGAGTTGCTGAACCGCCACCCGCTTTCGCTTCGACAACTTCAGTACCAGCGTTTTGAATGCGTTTAGTCAATGCATCAATTTCTTCATCAGAGAAGTCCACACCTTCAACTTGAGACAGCAAAGGTAAAATCGTCACGCCAGAGTGTCCGCCAATGACTGGAACTTTAGTCTCTAGCGGGCTTTTGCCTTTTAACTCTGCAACAAATGTTTCAGAACGGATCACATCCAGTGTCGTTACCCCAAACAGCTTACGTTTGTCGTACACGCCCGCTTTCTTTAGAACTTCTGCGGCAATGGGTACCGTAGTATTGACTGGGTTAGTAATGATACCAACACATGCTGTTGGACAAACAACAGCAATTTTTTCTGCCAAAGATTTTACAATACCAGCGTTCACGTTGAATAAGTCGGCACGATCCATACCAGGCTTACGGGCAACACCAGCAGAGATCAATACAACATCCGCACCTTCTAATGCAGGTGACGGATCTTCACCAGCAAAACCTTTAATCGTAACAGGCGTTGGAATGTGGCTAAGGTCGGCAGCAACACCAGGTGTTACTGGGGCAATGTCATACAATGCCAAATCAGACCCAGCTGGCAGGTTGTTTTTTAGTAAAAGTGCGAGTGCTTGTCCAATACCACCAGCGGCACCAATAACAGCTACTTTCATCGGGCTTCTCCTTGAGAAAGAATCAATCAAATATTTGTAGTTTTTTAGGGTACAGAAGCAGGTAAGCCATTTTCATGGCCCTCCATAAATTCTTATTCGAAATTAAAACAATCACTAATCCATTACAATTATTTAACGCTGGTATTGCGAAGTCACTCGCCAAATTTGATCAGCCTTTGAAAGAGGTCTCTTTTTATCCAGTCAAATGCTGTAAAGTGATTACATTAGCAAAACAGGACGATCACACTACTGAGTGAGGCCATTCTGTGGGAAAATAGTTTTGAAATATCGATAACAAAAAGACACTTATGCGAAATAACGAAAAACAAGACCTATTAGTCAAAGAGTTTAAGTCGCTGTTAAAAGAAGAGCGTTTTGGCTCACAAAGCGAAATTGTCGACGCATTAAAAAATGAAGGCTTTGACAATATTAACCAATCTAAAGTCTCACGTATGTTGACTAAGTTTGGCGCTGTCCGTACCCGCAATGCGAAGATGGAAATGGTGTATTGCCTTCCTGCAGAGCTGGGCGTGCCGACGGCATCAAGCTCGTTACGCGAACTGGTTCTAGACGTTGACTACAACCAAGCTCTAGTGGTTATACACACAGGCCCCGGTGCCGCGCAGCTCATCGCTCGCTTGCTAGACTCTTTAGGCAAATCGGAAGGTATTTTGGGTGTTGTTGCAGGTGACGATACCATTTTCATTACCCCTACATTGGCGATAGATACCAAGCAACTGTTCGATTCTGTGTGTGAATTGTTCGAGTACTCTGGATAAAATCTACACAAATCATGAGCTTAGTCATTGCATCTCGACTAGTGTGACCAAGCTCACATCCCTGTCATTTACTAATGAGCATGAGGGCACTCCAATAACACCCTGATTTTAAAGAGTAATATTTTATTACGCTTTAAAGTAGCCGCTGTTTTTTTAATCCACTGTTCACCGCCCAAGCGAAAGCTCACCGATTTTCTGCCCATTTTTTGCTATTATCGCGCCACTTTTTCGTCACGACGACTTTATTGGCGGTCTAATAAACAGAGCTTCATAACGCGAGCTACACTCTTAAGTAGCCGCTATTAAAACAATTCAAGGACAATTTCATGGCATTGAAAAAATGGATCAAAGCAGGGGCTGTAGCAGCAACAGTACTTGCAACCAGCGGTGTACAAGCGCAAAGCTTTATCACTATAGGTACTGGCTCTGTAACTGGTGTTTATTACCCAACTGGTGGGGCTATCTGTAAGTTAGTCAATAAAGGCCGCAAAGAGCACAACGTGCGCTGTTCAGTTGAATCAACAGGCGGTTCCATTTACAACGTTAATACCATGAGAGCCGGTGAACTGGATTTTGGCGTGGTTCAATCCGATTGGCAATTCCACGGATACAATGGCACCAGCCAATTTGAAAAACAAGGCGAGTATAAAAAGCTTCGCGCTATGTTTTCTATCCATACCGAACCGTTCAATGTCATCGTTCGTAACGATGCCGACATTAACAGCGTCGAAGATCTCGAAGGTAAGCGCGTAAACATTGGTAACCCTGGCTCGGGCGACAGAGCAACAATGGGCGTTGTCATGGACGCAATGGGGTGGTCAAACAGCAGCTTTAAATTAGCTTCGGAATTAAAAGGTTCAGAACGTTCTCAAGCTCTGTGTGACAACAAGATAGACGCCTTTGTCTACGTCGTAGGACATCCAAATGGTTCTATCAAAGAAGCCACGACCTCATGTGACACTAAACTCATTTCTATTCAAGGTCCAAAGATCGACGCCATAGTCGCGAACAACCCGTATTACACATTTACCACTATCCCTGAAGGCATGTACAAAGGGACAGACGGCGACATTAAGAGCTTTGGTGTAGCGGCAACAATAATCACCACTAGCGATATATCCGAAGACGTCGCTTATCAAGTGACCAAAGCGGTATTTGAAAACTTTCCAACCTTCAAACGCTTACACCCAGCTTTCGCAAACCTCAAAAAAGAAAATATGGTGTCGGCTGGGCTCTCTATTCCACTGCATCCAGGTGCGGAGAAATACTATAGAGAAGTCGGTCTTTTAGACTAGACTTTTCTATGTCTGCTACCAAAGACGCTATTGTTAGTCTCTAGTAGTAGACACTTTTTTTGGGCGGTCAAAAGTTGATTTTTGCACCGTCCAAATTTCGCGACACTTTTAACTTCCGACACAACCTACTCGAAGTCAGTCTAAACTGATCGTAAAGTCATCACAGATCGTTGACTTGTCGTCAAAAACAGGAAAACCACATATGACGAAAAACACAACTCCACCGCAAGATGTACAAGAGATGGTGGCACAAGCCGATACAGGCGCCCGCAGTCCCAAAGGCATGCCTGGTACCATTTTATGGTTTATTCCATTACTTTGGTCATTGTTCCAGCTTTGGTATGCCTCTCCACTGCCTTTTATTTTCAACATTTTTGTATTAAACGATACAGAAGCTCGTGCCATTCACCTCACTTTTGCGATCTTCTTAGCTTTTACAGCCTATCCCGCTTTATCGAGCTCTCCGCGAGATCGCATCCCTGCGATTGACTGGGTATTGGCTGCAGTAGGTGCTTTTTCTGCTGCGTATATCTATATTTTCTATACTCAGCTTGCTGGGCGTTCGGGCGCACCAACGACTGCTGACATCGTCATAGCTGTGTGCGGTATGGTGCTTCTTTTAGAAGCAACTCGTCGCGCGCTGGGTCCACCGCTTATGGTGGTGGCGGCGGTATTCTTGCTATACACCTTTGCGGGCCCACACATGCCCGACGTCATTGCGCATAAAGGGGCAAGCATTAATAAAGCCATGTCGCACTTATGGCTGACCACGGAGGGGGTATTTGGTGTTGCTCTAGGCGTTTCAACCTCGTTTGTATTCCTATTCGTACTTTTTGGCGCGATGTTAGACCGTGCTGGTGCTGGTGCTTACTTTATTAAAGTTGCATTTTCTCTACTTGGCCATATGCGTGGTGGCCCCGCTAAAGCGGCTGTTGTTGCATCAGGTTTATCTGGCCTAGTATCGGGGTCGTCGATTGCTAACGTTGTGACGACAGGGACATTTACTATCCCACTGATGAAGCGAGTCGGCTTTCCGGGAACCAAAGCTGGTGCTGTAGAAGTTGCTGCGTCCACCAATGGTCAGCTAACGCCACCGATTATGGGTGCCGCAGCATTTCTAATGGTCGAATACGTTGGTATCTCTTACGTAGAAGTCATTAAAGCGGCACTACTGCCTGCGCTAATTTCTTATGTCGCGCTGCTGTACATTGTTCACCTTGAAGCCTGTAAAGCAGGAATGGAAGGTCTTCCACGTCGCCACAAACCGACGCTGCTATATAGCTTACTGTCGTTCACTGGAACCATTTTAGGCTTATGCATTATCAGTGCTCTGGTCTACTACGGTGTAGGTTGGACCAAAGATGTGTTTGGCGCTGCCGCAAGCCCCATTGTCGCGGTTGCTCTACTGATCTGTTATGTCGGTCTACTTAAGATTTCGGCTAATTATCAAGACGGTGTCGAGATTGACGGTGAGTTAACCGAAGTGCCTGATCCAGGCCCAACGATCAAATCGGGTTTACACTTTTTGCTACCGATTGTCGTGCTGGTATGGTGTTTAACGGTTGAACGTTTCTCTCCTGGTTTGTCCGCATTTTGGGCCACGGTGTTTATGATGTTTATCTTGATCACTCAACGTCCAATCATGGCTAAATTCCAAGGCCAAAAGGAGCTTAGCTCCTCCACGAAAGAAGGTTTTGTCGACCTAGCAGAGTCGTTGGTTTCAGGTGCTCGTAACATGATAGGCATCGGTGTCGCTACGGCTGCAGCGGGTACTGTTGTGGGTGTCGTCACCCTAACCGGTATTGGGCTAGTAATGACCGACTTTGTCGAGTTTATCTCGGGTGGTAATATCTTCCTGATTTTGCTATTCACCGCAATCATTAGCCTGATTTTAGGGATGGGCCTTCCAACAACGGCAAACTACATCGTCGTGTCCACCTTGATGGCGCCGGTTATTGTGACGTTGGGCGCTCAAAATGGATTAATCATACCGCTGATCGCGGTGCACTTGTTTGTGTTCTATTTTGGTATTTTGGCAGATGATACACCACCGGTGGGTCTCGCCGCTTTTGCTGCAGCGGCCATCGCCAAGTCCGACCCTATCCGCACAGGTATACAAGGCTTTACCTACGATATACGGACCGCTATTTTACCGTTCATGTTTATCTTCAACACTCAGCTGCTGATGATGGGCATCGACAGTTGGTGGCACTTGTTATTAACCATAATCTCAGCGACCACGGCAATGCTATTATTCTCTGCCGCCACGCAGGGCTGGTGGTTAACAAAAAACAAATGGTGGGAAACCTTATTGTTATTGGTTCTAACCTTCACTTTCTTCCGTCCAGGATTCTGGTGGGACAAAGTGTACCCGGCTAAAGAGTACTTCCCAGGTACAGAAATTGTTGAAGTTGTTGATACATTGAATGTCGGTGAGTCACTGGAGTTAATGGTTGAAGGTGAAAACTTAGAAGGTAACTTTGTAGCTAAAACCGTTCGTCTACCGTTTGACGATCGCGCTAGCGATGCAGATGCTCGTATCTCTTCAATGGGGCTAATGTTGACTGAGACTGATTCAAAAATGATTGTTGATATGGTTGAGTTTGGATCTCCAGCTGAGGCTTCGGGCATCGATTTTGACTGGGAAATCAAAACCATTGTTCTTGCCGCAGACCGCCCAATGAAAGAGTGGGTATTTGTACCTTCGTTTTTAATTGTTGGATTGATGCTGTGGAATCAGCGCCGACGAGTATCAAAACAAGCATTAAACGTATAAAACTGAGTTCATTCTCTATACTTTGATGTAACTCAAAGCCCCACATTGGCAAATGTGGGGCAATGCACTATACAGAGAGGACAGTTAAGTCCAGTTGCGTTGGTGAGAGATAACTATGTATAAACAAATTCTAGTCCCCGTTGATCTAAACGAAAAAGGGTTTAGCGATAAAGCGATTAAGACCGCCGTTTGGCATGCTAAAAAAGCAGGTGCTGTAATTCACCTACTCAACGTATTGCCTGGAATTCATATGTCGATGGTGTCGTCTTACTTCCCGAAAGAAGCCGCACTAAAAATGAAGCATGACGTAGAGTTGCAACTTAAAACATTTGCCGATCAATATGTTGACGATTCGGTGGTCTATAAGACACATGTTGCGGAAGGAAAGCCTTATACGACCATTATTGATTACGCAGAAAAGCTTGGGGCAGACCTCATTGTCATGCCAAGTCATAAGCGTTCAAAAATCGATAAAGTGGTATTAGGTTCAGTCGCTAGTAAGGTTGTCCACAACTCTCCTGTTAATGTTTTAGTGGTTAAGCCTCAAGGCTAGCAAGACTAAACAGACTTATATTGAAATAGCTGCACTTTAAGTGCAGCTATTTTTTTGTCCTTGGGATACTTATATCCTAGCTCGCCACGCCCCTATCGCAAATTAACTCTAGATCACCACATTTGTTGGCTCGCCATCCACGAATGCATTGAGATTATCTATCAATATTTGCACCAGCTTAGTGATGGCTGAATCACTGCCCCAAGCCACGTGTGGTGTGAGTATTAAGTTGGGCAAGTGGGCATTGAGCATTAATGGATTATCTAGAGGGGCTGGCTCTTCAATAAACACATCGCTCGCCGCCCCAGAAATTTGTTTTTTATTGAGCGCATCGACGAGCGCCTGCTCATCCACCACTCCACCACGAGCCGTATTGATTAATACACTGCTTGATTTCATCATCGATAGCTCAGTCGAAGAAATCAAATTCTTGGTGTTCGAGTTGAGCGGACAGTTTAGAGAAATTACGTCAGATTCACGTAGCACTGTTTCGAAATCTTGGTATCCAGGGCGGAGAGAAGAAGCGCCCTTTCTGTCGGAAAACACCACGTTCATGCCTAATGCTTGAGCTTTATCAGCAAGTGCTTGTCCAAGCGCGCCTGATCCAATGATGCCCAGTTGACTCCCCTCAATGTCCTGAATTGGGTGAGTGAAAAAACAAAACTGATTCTGACGCTGCCACTCCCCTTGCTCGATATCTTGCTGATAGCCGCGTAAGTTACGTCTTAAAGCAAACATCATAGCTATCACATGTTCAGGGACCGAACGTGTCGCGTACCCCTGAATATTGCACACACGAATACCTTGTTGCTTGCAATAGGTGAGGTCAACATTATTGGTGCCGGTGGCAGAAATGGCGATTAATTTTATCTGAGGGTGCTTTTCCAATATGGCGGCATCAAGCACGACTTTATTGGTGATGACAATGTGCTGCCCAGTTAATCGTTCATCGAGTTGCTCAGCGTTTGTCTGGGGGTGATCCGTCCAATGATGCGGAAAACTCGGTGTTGGAATCGTAATGTGCGAGGGGATAGTTGCACTGTCTAGGTAAACAATTGATAGCGGGGCCACATGCACTCCTTGGTCGTGTGTTGCTGCCCCTACTATCCTAAGCTAGTGTTTTGGTAAAGTCTTGTAATCTGGCAATGTTTGTGGCGCTTGGTAGTGATCAAGTACCACCGGAGCCAGCCCAGGATAAAATGGACAAGGTACAAATATGGACGCTAGTTCATCGTTTTCTGGATGGTAAAAACTGAGCTCGGTGCTGTGAAGTTGTAATCGTTGCGAAAATTGCAGCGCCTCATCGGTCGCATAAAACTCATCCCCCACAATAGGATGCCCAATTTCACTCATGTGCACACGCAACTGATGTGAACGCCCTGTCACTGGGAGTAGTCGCACCAAACTGGTTTTTTCTTCACACACTACTTTCTGGTAATCGGTGATCGCGTGCTTACCATCCTGATTACACACTTTCTGTCGAGGTCGATTAGGCCAATCACAAATCAACGGTAGATCGATGATACCCTCTTTTTCTTCCAGACAGCCCCAAATGCGTGCATAGTAAACTTTATGGGTTAAGCGATACTGAAACTGTTTTTTAAGATGACGCTCAGCGTCTTTGGTTAGCGCAAACAACATCAGTCCGGAAGTCGCCATATCAAGCCTGTGCACCACTTGAATATCTGGGTACTGCTCTACAAGGCGACTCCACAAACTGTCGTAATGTTCTGGCAAACGTCCAGGTACCGACAGAAGCCCTGGTGGCTTGTCAGCCACCAGTATATGCTCATCTTGGTACACAATATCCACCCATGGTTCTATCGGCGGGTGGTAGGCTTCCATCGCCATAACAACTCCTACATGCTGCCAATTAGTTGTGTGATACGACAATCACACGTAAAGAATCAAGTTGCACCTGCGCTCGAGATATATAGTCGTCTAGCGTAGCAATTTGCTGTTCCAACGCTTCAATTTCTTGATCTCGAATATTCGGGTTCACCGCTTTAAGTGCTTGCAGTCTCTCTAGCTCTGCGGTCAGCGATACGGTCATTTCTTGATGGGCTTGCTGTTTCACTTTTATAAGCTGTTGTTCTGCGACCGGCTCACTTCTATTGATCAATTGATTGATTTCAGTCTGAACAGACGTCACCAGTTTATTTGCCATATGCCTATTCACAGGGCTTAACTGGCGGTTAAAGCTTTCAAATTCGACTTGAGCTGAAAGATCATTACCTTTCGCATCCATTAAGACGCGGATAGGGGTATGTGGCAAATAGCGATTAATGCCGCTGGATTTAGGTGCTTGTGCATCAACCACATAAACCAGTTCCAACAACAATGTACCGACAGGTAATGCTTTATTTTTTAGCAGTGACAGTGCGCTGGTACCAACACCTTCACTAAATAGAAGCTCAATGCCACCTTGGATCATTGGGTGCTCCCAAGACATAAATTGAATGTCTTCGCGAGACAAAGCCACATCACGATCAAAGGTGATGGTGGCGCCATCAAACGGTAGACCCGGGTAAGTCGATACCATCATGTGCTCAGCCGGAGTCACAATAAGTGCATTGTCACCTTTGTCTTCTTGGTTAAGACCTACTGCATCAAATAGACTGAGTGCAAAAGTAACCAAAGCGATATCGCCATCACGCTGCGCAATATCGTTTGCTAGCTCAACCGATGCGTCACCGCCATTAGAGTGCATTTCGAGTAGTCGATCTCGCCCTTGCTCAAGGTCGGACTTTAGACGGGTGTTAAGCGCTTTGGATTGCTCTACGACATCGTCCAGTTGACTATGATCACCGGTGGCTAACATCTCAATTAATTGCTGTGAAAACGCTTCATAAACTGTGCGGCCCGTTGGGCAGGTTTCAGAAAAAGCATTCAAGCCATTGTGATACCACTGGGCCAAAATAGACTGCGACGAACCCTCAAGACAAGGCACATAAATGTCGATGTCATTTTGCTGCCCAATGCGGTCAAGGCGGCCAATTCTTTGCTCGAGTAAATCAGGGTTAAACGGCAGATCAAACATCACCAATTGGTTTGCAAATTGGAAGTTTCGCCCTTCTGAGCCTATTTCGGAGCAGATCAGAACCTGCGCCCCACCTTCTTCTTGTGCAAAGTAGGCCGCCGCTTTATCGCGTTCGATGATCGACATACCTTCATGGAATACCGTTGCGCGAATGCCTTCTCGCTCACGCAAAGCTTGCTCTAACTGCAGCGCAGTATGAGAACGTGAAGCAATGACCAAAATCTTAGCCGAACGCTTATCCTTCACTTTCTCAATTAACCAATCGACGCGAGAGTCAAATTGCCACCAATTACTGCTGTCCCCTAGCTCTTGGAATACTTGCTCTGGGTACAAGTTTTTCTTCGCCAATAGCTCTTGTGGAAGATCCGTAGACAGCATTGCATTTACCTTCAAAGCGCGCTGATATTGTTCAGGCATTGGCATCTGCATAATGTGAGTATTACGTACTGGGAAGCCTGAGATGGCTGAACGCGTATTTCGAAATAAAACTCGACCCGTACCGTGTCGGTCCATTAAGTTTGTCACCAACTCATCTCTAGCAAAGTCTCGCTCTTCTTGCGCGCTAGCTGACTCAATGGCGTTGAACATCGGCTCTACATCTTGCTCGCTAAGGAGGTCACCAATTTGATTTTTTTCTTCATCGGTAAGCGGCTGACCACTCACCAGTTGGCTAACCGCATTCGCCACAGGCTCGTATTGGGCCTCTTCGTCAACAAAGCTTTGATAGTCGTAAAATCTATCCGGATCAAGAAGACGCAATCGGGCGAAATGGCTTTCGCGCCCAAGCTGCTCTGGGGTTGCAGTTAATAGAAGCACACCGGCGACCTGTCTCGCGATAGACTCGATCAATTGATATTCGCGGCTTGGTGCATCAACGCTCCACTCTAAGTGGTGCGCTTCGTCCACTACCAGCACGTCCCAATGAGCCTCGGCAACTTGTGCCTGTCGTTTTTCACTTTTTTTCAAGAAATCCAGTGAGCACAAAACCAACTGCTGCGACTCAAAAGGATTGGCAACCTCTTGCTGAGCTTCAAGGCATCGCTCTTCGTCAAAGATAGAAAAATACAAATTAAATCTGCGCATCATTTCGACAAGCCATTGATGCTGTAGCGTTTCAGGTACCACAATAAGGATACGCTCGGCACGACCCGATAAAACCTGTTGGTGCAATATCATGCCCGCTTCAATGGTTTTACCTAGGCCAACTTCATCGGCAAGCAATACTCGCGGGGCAAAACGACTGCCCACTTCACGGGCAATATAAAGCTGATGCGGTATCAGGCCAGCACGAACCCCACACAATCCACGCAGTGGACTCTTGTGTTGTTGATACTGATGAGTCAACGCTCGATAACGCAATACAAAGTTGTCCATGCGATCAATCTGACCTGCAAACAACTTGTCTTGTGGTTTATTAAATCGAATGGTGTGGCTTAGAAAGATTTCGCGTAAACGAACATCTGACTCTTCAGTGTCAGAACGAGCGCCGGTGTAGGTGACAACACCTTGATCGACGGAAAGGTCTTCGACAGTGAGCATCCACCCTTCTTGGGATTCAACTTGATCACCGACATTAAACACAACACGGGTAATTGGCGCATCTTTTTGTGCGTACACACGCTCTTCTTCTCCGGCAGGAAACATCAGTGTCACTGTTCTTTCATCGACCGCTACTACTGTCCCTAACCCTAAATCACTTTCTGTGTCGCTGATCCAACGCTGACCAATCGCAAATGTCATGCTGCATTCACCCTTTCTAAATTGCTGCTCTATGCTAAATAGTAGATGTTAATTGCGCGCTTTGCTGTATATGCAGTCGCAACACACCTACTTTCAAAAAGGAGCGATTGTACGCATCCCTCTATGAAATTCATAGCGTTACACTGACGAAATTATCACTCTGTTTTTTGTAGGCCGAAACAGTAAAACTGTCTCGATTATGAAGATGACGCGAGAAAGCGCTCTAACGACTGTGTTGAACGCATCGTCGAACTTTCTTTAAGCTGCTTAAGCTGTTCAATTGAACCGCTGTAGCACAGATTGCCCTGTTCAACGTAACCAAAACTATCCGCTATACGCAGTGCATCGCTCACTTGATGGGTCACCATTATTACGGTGAGATTGTGCTGATTTGCCAACTGTTTCACCAACGATAGCATTTCTAAGCGCAACTCGGGGTCTAACGCAGAAAAAGGTTCATCAAGCAACCAAAGCGGCTTTCTTTGCGCACAACATCTTGCCAATGCTACACGCTGTCGCTGTCCACCGGACAGTGCTAACGGCATTTGGTTAAGCTTACCTGCCAAACCAACATCACTGGCTACTTGACGAACAACCTGTTTTTCTGCCTCAGTTAACTTCAGGCTGGGGTTTACCGCTAACCCGATGTTTTGCTCAACGGTAAGGTGTGAAAAGAGATTATTGTCTTGAAACAACATACTTATTGGACGCTGATAAGGTGCCAGCGAAATTAAGCTCTTGCCGTCAAACGCTAACTGGCCTGCACTGGGTGGAGTTAGCCCGGCAATCATATGAAGCAATGTCGATTTACCCGCGCCACTCGGACCAATCAGTGCAAGTGTATCTCCTTGATCCACTTCGAGGGTGAACTCAAAGCACTGATCGCTATATTCAAATGAAAGTCTCTCAATAACTAAAGCATGCTCTTTAGTCACATCACGCCTTGAGTCAAGGCGCGGTTCAAGACCTTGGGGTTCAGTACTTAACGTAGGTGTGTTTTTAGAAAGATGGCTAGTCATAGTTCACCTTTGACTGGTCTGCGAGCGCAAGCAAAAGCATGCTAATGATAAATAACCACAATGAAACGGTCGCGGCAGCGTCCATTTGATAGCTTCCTAACAATTGTAAAAGGTAGAGAGGTAAGGTGGTGAAATCTTGGCTTCCAAACAGCGCAATCGCACTAAGATCGCCTAGCGATAGTAAAAAACTCACCGCAAACGCGTGTAAGAAAACAGACTTTAATCCCGCAAAATCGACCCAACGAAACCGCGTAGAACCGCGCATGCCAAGCATTAACGACATAGTGTGATAATGGCTAAAGTGGTTATCCATTGCTTGTGACAAGCTCTTAATGGCAAACGGCAGTGCCATCATGCTGTTCACTAACACCACAACCGCAAAGGCAAATTGATAAGCGTCACCCCAGGTTCTTAGCCATAGAAATAACCCTGTGCTCAGTACCAACCCAGGTGTGACCAACGCAAGTGAACCGATAACTTCCAGTCCCGATGCCTTAAGTGTTTGACGTTGATAGCGATATTGACGCGCGCTATTCACTATCAAATAGGCCATTACCAAAGCAATGATGGCAGAGCAACTGGCAATAGCTAAGGAGTGAAACGTAGCTATCCAGAAGGTTGATGATGTCAGCGTGGCTTCAAGACTCCCTGATAAACCACTGAATACAACCATAAAAAGTGGTGGGATCACTAATAAGATCGCAAACACAATAATTAACGAATCAGCAAACCTAGCCGATGTGCTGTCCCGCTTTATTTTTGGCAGTGGTTGATACTCCATCGCACCAACGGGCGGTTGCTGGGTGAGTTGATGTATCACCAACACAAGCGTGCCGCACAACATCATTTGCCAAAGCGCCAATACAGCGCCGACCTGTAGGTCAAAGTCAAACTTAATCGCTTGATAAATGGCAAGTTCAATTGTTGTTGCCTTTGGTCCTCCCCCCAGTGCCATTACCGTGGCAAAGCTGGTGAAGCAGAGCATAAATACCAACCCTGCACAGTGAGGAAGCTGCTGCTTGAGCCTTGGCCATTCGACACGGCAAAATTTTTGCCAAGGTGTCATGCCCAGCATGGTACTTAAATGGTGCTGTGCGACAGGAATAGACTCCAGAGAGCGCAATAATAATCGAGTCGCGTACGGCAAATTAAAAAACAGGTGAGCCAACACTATCCCATTAAGGCCATATAGAGAATAAGGTAGCTGGGTTCCTAAATAAGCGGCAAGCTTTGCCAGCAGCCCACTATTTCCATATATGGCAACAATACCAAACACTGCGACCAACACCGGTAACACTAACGTGACTGAAAATATTTTGGTCAGCCATGCTTTTCCAAAAAACTGCCTTCGATACATCGCGACAGACAAGGGGATAGCCAACCCTACGCTAAGTAGAGTCGAAAGCAGCGCTTGGGAAAAACTGAACTGGGTGACATGTCGGTAATAGGGATCGTTAATCACCATAAGTAGCCCTGTAATGGGCGAGTCACCGCTAAAGGAAAGTAAACTCAATAAGCATCCACCAACGAATAGGGTGAGTATCACAGCGATACTCACCCCAGCCCGTGACGGTTTAAATCGCCAGCTTGTCGACCCTGTATGAGTACTCTCTACAGCCGGCATAATGGTGTTATTGTGTTAGTGCTGTTTGCCACTCACGGATCCAGCTTTTACGTTGCTGGGCAACGTCATTGGCAGAAAACTCTAGTGTGCGGCTTGGCATGGTTAAGTCAGCGAACCCTTCAGGTTGCTGTACGTTGGTCACTGGGTACATCCAGTTACCTGTAGGGATCACGCTCTGAAACTCATCGCTGGATATAAACTGTAAAAACTGCTCTGCTAGCTCAGGATTTGACGTAGTGTTTACTTTGGCTGCCACTTCCACTTGTAGGTAGTGCCCTTCACTAAAATCAGCTGCGGCATACTTAGAATCACCTTCAGCAATGGCGTGATACGCCGGTGACGTTGTATAAGACAACACCAAGTCCGACTCACCTTCTAAGAACATCGAGTACGCTTCAGACCAGCCTTTTGTCACAGTCACCGTCTTTTGAGCCAACTTCTGCCAAGCTTGTGGTGCTTCGTCGCCGTAGACTGACTTCATCCAAAGCATCAAACCTTGACCCGGCGTTGAAGTCCGTGGATCTTGGTAGATAACTGTGAGGTCATCACGTCGCTCTACCAGTTCTTTCAAGCTTTTAGGTGGGTTGGTTACCGTTTCTGTGTTGTAAACGAACGCGAAATACCCGTAATCAAAAGGGACGAAAATATCATCTTCCCAACCGCCTGGGAGAGTAAGGTTACTTAGGTTCGCATTGTGCGCACCGAATGCACCCGTTTGTTTGGCTTCAGCTACAAGATTATTGTCTAGGCCTAGTACGACATCGGCTTTAGTGTTTTTCCCTTCAAGGCGAATACGATTGAGTATTGAGACGCCATCATCTAGTGCGACAAAGTTTAGATCGCAGTTGCATTGAGCTTCGAATGCTTGCTCTATAGCAGGGCCTGGGCCCCACTCAGCGGCAAAAGAATCATAGGTATAAACCGTTAATGTGTCAGCTGCGTTTGCACTAAATGCTGCAGCAACCAGAGTGGTCAATAGTAAAGGTTTTGTTAAAGTCATCGCTCGCTCTCCATGAAATGAGCGGCACAGGCTTGAGTGTATCCAGAGGGTTTCGTTCCATGAATGTTAGTGCTCAATTCCTACGCCAGTATTATCTGGTTCAGGTCGACGGGTTCCAAGGTTGATCTCAGCCGAACATAAGTATACCGGCATTAGACCCAGTAACTTACAACAGCTCCCCGTTGAGTGAAGCGAAATTGTAAAGGGAAATGAAACATTTGCCTAGTTTTAACGTGTAAATTAACACTCGGTATACGCAAGTGGCTCTATCGCTGGTCATAGCCCCAACGGTTCACCAATTTTTGATCCAATCCAATGTGGTCCAAAATCCTTGCCACCATAAAATCGACCAGATCTTGTATTGATTGCGGCTGATGATAAAAACCTGGGGCAGCTGGCATGATAGTAACCCCCATCGCTGACAGCTTGTGCATGTTCTCAAGATGCAAGGTAGAAAACGGCGTCTCGCGTACCACCAATAGCAGTTGACCACGCTCTTTTAAGACGACATCGGCTGCGCGTTCGATGAGGTTGTCGGACATACCATGCGCGATGGCTGCGACGCTGCCCGTTGAGCAGGGGCACACGATCATCTGTTTAGGAGCAGCAGAACCAGAAGCAACTGGGGAGAACCAGTCTTCCTTTCCACACACCACCAACTTTTCTGGATCGCAGTCGAACATTTCAACCAACTGTTTATGAGCTGCATCGGGCCCACTAGGAAGCTTCAAGCCTTCTTCGGTGGCCAACACAACACGTGCTGCCGAAGAAACGAGCAAAAAAACCTGATAATCAGCCGCCAGCAAAGAACCGAGCAAGGTCAGACCGTAAGGTGCGCCTGATGCGCCAGTAAAGGCTAAGGTGATCCGTTTGTCGTGATGACTGTACTGAGATTGGTTACCGCTCATATTGATTCTCAAACTGATTAACTATCTTGAATAGACGTATATTGGCTAAAAAAAGAGTGACTGACGGATTCTAACACGCCTATATGAAGCGCTGTGCTGGCAATGAAACGCTGCGACTCCGTTAACGAACTCTCACTTAACAAGGTAGCAGCATTATGCGCTATTGAGGTGAATTGCGAAATGCTTTCTGTCGTTTTGAAATGGTGCTGCGCCCAGTCGTCATCATTCCAAACCACCACTTTAGCCAACGAATCAAGAACAGCACCCGACAGATGCATCGGCTGATAAGTGCAACGCAATAAAGTATGAATGGTTAGACCACGCGCGCTTACCGAATCGATCTCTGTTGGCAAGTGCATCACAAGAAATGGGGATTGTGTGCGTTCAATCATACGAACATTTGGACCAGACTGAGTAAGCCAAGCAAAGCTTGGGTGGTAGCCACAATAATCCAACAAATCTATACATTGTTTAAAAATGCTTTCGTCTGCCACTGCAGAGTCCACAGTAGGGGTTTGAATGGCGATTACCCAGCGCTCACGGCACAGCTGCTGCAACTGTTCACTCAGCGACAAATGACTCGTTTGCGACATCGAGCTGACCAGTTGTTTAAAACGATTTGTTTCATCCTTCATCGCTGTCTCACGTGGTCATACCAATTGTTTAAAATCATGCTGAACACCAAACTCCTCACTCATTGAACCTACTTTAACCTATTGCCAGATCTCATTTTTACAAACTTTGACATATAATTCACAATCTAGCTGCGATTGCCAGTTTCTTCATTACCATTAAAAAGTTTCACCGCCTATGATTAAACTAACACCGTAAAGTCTCATAGAAGACAGGTGTATTCCCCCTACCTAAGTATGACTTAAGGAACAATTATGCCCAATATGCGCACTCTCGGAGAGTTCGTGGTAGAGAAACAACAAGATTTCCCCCACGCCACAGGTGAACTGTCCTCACTTTTTGCATCGATTCGTCTCGCTGCAAAAGTCGTAAACAGAGAGATTAATAAAGCTGGTCTCGCCGATATTACCGGTGCAGTCGGCAGTGAAAATGTACAAGGTGAAGCTCAACAGAAACTTGATCTATACGCGAACGATAAGTTTAAAGCTGCATTAGAAGCTCGTGGACAAGTCTGTGGTATCGCCAGTGAAGAAGAAGACGAAGCCGTCTATTTCGACCGTGATAGCAATGCCAACGCTAAATACGTTGTATTAATGGATCCATTAGATGGCTCATCGAACATCGATGTGAATGTTTCAGTGGGCACCATATTCTCAATATATCGCCGTATCTCTCCAGTTGGCACTCCACCAACTGAAGAAGACTTCTTACAACCTGGTACCGAACAAGTTGCCGCAGGTTACGTAATCTACGGCTCTTCAACTATGTTGGTCTACACTACAGGTAACGGCGTTCACGGCTTTACCTACGACCCATCAATCGGTGTGTTCTGCCTTTCTCACGAAAGCATGATGATTCCAAAAGATGGCAATATCTATTCTGTAAACGAAGGGAACTACATCAAATTCCCAGTTGGCGTAAAAAAATACATTAAGTACTGCCAAGAGAACGAACCTGAAGATGGTCGTCCATACACCTCTCGCTATATTGGCTCACTCGTTGCAGACTTTCACCGTAACTTGCTTAAAGGTGGTCTCTACCTTTACCCAAGTACGGCAAGTTACCCTAACGGGAAACTTCGCCTCTTATACGAGTGTAACCCAATGGCCTTTTTGATTGAGCAAGCTGGTGGCTTGGCTTCAGACGGTAACACTCGCATCATGGAACTTAAACCAACCGAACTGCACCAACGTGTGCCTTTCTTTGTCGGTTCAAGCAACATGGTAGAAAAACTAGAGCAGTTTCTAAAGGATTTTCCTGAGCAGTAAACTCTCGACTCCGGCCTAGGCGAACGCCCTTCCCTAGGCCGGGTATTTATCCCTTACTTTTGCGCGACCCAAATCAACTCGTTTGTGTCAAAATTTAATTGCTCAATCTTATCTAAAAATCTTTGTTTCAGTGCTTCATCCACCTCTGGCGTGCGAGACAAAAACCACAAATAATCCCTATTTGGACCAGTGACGAAAGCGTAGTTATACTCTTCATTGTCGAGCTCAAAAATAACGTAAGACGCATAAAAAGGGCCAAAGAAAGACACTTTTAAATGACCTTCATCTTCTTCATTGGTAAATTTTGCCACTCCATTGGCGTCTTCCCACTGTGCGTCGTCAGTGACAAATCCTCTATTTGCAACCGTAACGCTCCCATCCTCTCGCAATGAATAGGTCGCAGTAACTTGCTCCATACCGCGTTCAAAGCTGTGATCCAATCGCGCGATTTCATACCAAGTGCCTAGGTAGCGCTCCAAATCGAAGTTTTTTACTGGTGTCACACCGTTAGGCACGCTCACGCAGCCACTCAACAAAAATGCGCAGCAGGCAACAACGCATAGAGACAATCTCTTCCACATACCTAGCTCCTTGGTTTTCAAAAATTTTAATGCTTATGTTCACTATTACTCATTGTACGCTTGCATCGATCAGTTTTGATGTGAAGCACTTCGCATTCATTTGGCGTTGCGACCGTTAGGCTGTATTTATACCAACCAAAGCAATTACCTGATCATTCTTGCTCGTTAAAATCACTGATAACGGCGTTAAAGATTTTTAGAACAACTATCTACAAAATCTTTGCCTTGTTCTCAGCGATTTTTCCGTCGCAATTTTCTGACCAGTTAATGACTTCGATTGGTATTAAACGTATTGAAAGAGCAATGTGCCTTTTAATAAAGTCATCACCAGGACAAGTGAATCTTCGATGAAAAAGCTTTTAATGACAGGGATGAGTGGGACACTTGCTCCCATCGTGGTGAAATATTTCGCTGAGCAACAATGGCAAGTAGTTGAATGGGATCACCACACAATCGATCCACAAGATGCTCAAAAGTCACAAGCTTTTGTAGATACTCTTAACATCGATGCAATCTGCCACTTGGCGATGGGAAGCCCAAATTGGGCCGGTTTTTTAGCGCAAACCGCCAAGTCACGTGATATCCCCTTTGTCTTTACTAGTACTGTCATGGTGTTTAATAGCAACAGAAATGGCCCCTACTCTATCTTCGACGAGCGCAGCAGCCGTGATGACTATGGCCAATATAAAATGAGCTGCGAGGATGAGATTTGGGCCGCTAACCCAGAGGCTATGATCGCTCGAATCGGCTGGCAAATAGGGTCACCTACACAGGGCGGTAACAACATGCTCGAGATCCTCAACAAGCAAGCAGACGAAACAGGGAAAGTTCAGGCGTCGACTCTTTGGTATCCAGCAACCTCTTTAATGACCGACACCGCCAAGGCGTTATTTCAGCTAATCGAAACGCCACAGCAAGGACTGCATCATTTTGATAGTAACTTTGATAATAAATGGAGCTTTTTTGACCTAGTGAATGCATTAAATGAGCATTATCAATTAGGGTGGACGATCGAAGCCACGCAGGATTATTCACACGACCAAAGGCTCGCGCCACTGCATTTTAATGTTCCATCATTAGACACTCATTTTACACGAAGCACTTAACCAAACCGCGAGAACCAGTCGCCACCATCAATATCTCGTCCTTGAACTTGGCCTTGGTAGATGTAGTAGTACGCAGGGCCATAAGGGGTATCGATGACTTCACGACGATACTCAATAGGCACATCTTCCAATATATCGAGTTTGGCCAGTGTCTGTTCATCGATTCGGTAGACTTCTCCGACGATAGAACTTGAGCCCGAAATTAGCCCCGGATACTCTCCTAGGTCTTGAAGTTCAAACTTGGGCTCAGTCACGTGGCCACCAATAAACTCGCTAGAAGCCAACAAATCATGGTTTACTTCGCCTTGGCGCAACGTGCCATATACAAACACTAAATGCGGATTATTGTCCATGGATGACTCCTAACTTAACTACTCACCTATTACAGCTTAGTCGAACTGGAACTGATAGAGCACATCTAATGCGTTATCTGCACCGGAAACAGCTTCAACATACAGATCCTTGGCAATACGGTAACGAACTGTAAATTCACCAATCGATTCAAAAATTCCCATACCATACTTCACCTGAAGGCCTGGCAATATATAACCACTCACCGTCACTTGTGAATCGTCCCCGGATCCTTCGGTATCCAATTGAAGATCTTGTACTCCAAACACTTCACCAATCTCTCCAACTACTTTACCGCTACGCGCAAGGCTTAATCCTATCAACGCCGTCGTCATCGCATCACCACTTGACTCTGCATCCAGATTTTGACCCCTTAACACGTAAGACAGTGCATTGGCTTGTGGCATTGATGGATCAGAAAAAATGATCACTTCAGGCTCGTCCGCTGGCCCTGAGACTCGCACACCTGCGGTCACATCATCTTGAGTATTATCTGGATTTCGTATCGCCGTCACGGCTAGGTAAGGTTGATCGGCGGGCCCATTAAATAGGATTTTACCTTCACTGATCACCAAGTCTTGGCCAAGCGCGCGATACGCACCATCGACGATGTTGACCTCACCGATAATAAACGGTGCCTGATCTTTTTGAGTAACTGAAAGATCGCCAACAAGGCTGCCTCGCAAGCCAAATGCAGAGAGTCTAAAATCGTCTCCAATAACGACATTAATGTTGGTCTCTATGTTAAATGGGATCTCGCTTTGCTCTTCCAGTGGCTGCAGATCTTCATCGAGAAGAACTTCATCACTAGACAGTGATACCGCAGACTCGGGTAAGCTTTGAACCGTAATTCGTCCATAAGGCAGTGCCACTTTACCATCAACTTTGATGTTTCCAGGGACAATAGAGATGTTTAAGTCAGGCTCAACCGAAGCAACCAATATGGGGTCAACACTCACCAACAGCTCTTCAGCAAAAATATTGAGCTTGGTATACCAATCCTCCGTGTCCGTCCAATCGGCCTCTCCTTTGATCTCCAAGCTCCCCTCTGCAGTATCAATGCGAGAGTTAAGAGCGGCTTGGTATCCAGTGAAGTCGACTCTAAACTCACCGTTACTTACCTCTACAGGGGTTATGTCACCTGCAACTTGAATATCATTGATCGCAAAATAGCCTTGGGCTTTTGGTTTTAACATCGGCCCTTTTAGCTCAATATCAGACTCAATCAGCGCGCCAACACGGCTAAACTCGCCGACCAATGGTTGCAAAGGCGATAAGTTGATCTCTTCGATAACAATGTTCGCATCAATGTCTCGACTGTCATTCAACACATCATCCAAATTCGCGTAGCCTTTAACTTGTCCGTTTTCGGTCAGATCAATGGCCCACTCGCTGCGTAGATTATTATCCGCCAGCATGACTTTGGCGCTAATTTGCTCCCAGCCAACCACCAAATCAGGTTCAAGCTTCTGAGTCACCTTACCGGTTGGCAATGTTAACGTGGCTTGTGCTTCAATCGGAGTACCAGGTGCCCATTTGGCTTGGGCCTGCAAATTTAACAGTCCATCCAATTCAGTGCCTTTAGGGATAAATGCAGCCAATTGCTCAAAGTTAAACTCATTGACCGACAGCGATGCCTCTCCAGATTCCCCAGCAACAACGTCGTTGTCTAAGCAAACCTTGGATTGCGCTTGCAGCCAACAATGCGCGTCGACATTGGCAACGTTCGTCGCCATGTCATAACCCAATTTTGGCTCATGATCCAAACGCCACTCTCCTTGTAACGTTTTAAAGTGCGCATCAAACAGTGCGCCACTCCAGTTGAGATCGGGCTCGAGCTTTAACCCACCACGAATGCTTAACCCGCCAGATACCATCTCGGATTGAATATCTAAGCGCAATGTATGCTGGTCTTGGGAGCCAACAAACCCCAGCGCAATACTATCAATATCCTGTTGATTCACCTGCAGTTGGTTAACGTTTAATGAGATATCGCCACTGGGTGACGGCAACGGTGTTAAATCACCTTTCAAAGACAATGAATTTAGTGTCGCAATGTCTTTAAAAGCGAACTGATTAACATTGAGATCGACCTGTAAGTCCGGCTCTTCCAATGCGCCGCCTATCAAAACCTCACCTTGGATTCGCCCCAGAGCATCTGGCACGCTCGCCGCTAAATCCACGAAGTTCAAGTTGAGCGCCAAATCCCACAACTTATCGATCTGACCACTTACCTGAACCCTATTATCAGCATGGCTTAACGACAAAGATGGGATATCGACGTACAAATCTCCGGCGCCCGCCACATCCGACACATCAACAGAGCCTTCTAGATTAAGTGGGTACTCTCTCAATATTCCATCGATATCGAGCAGCGGCAGCGATACTTTCCACCCACCGGCATCTGTTAAGGTTCCATCTGTACGTAAGCGCCCACTAACTTCACCTTCAGCTTCCGGCCATTCGAGCCCTGGTTGAAGCTGTTCGAATGCCAATTCGGCCTGCCAATTAACCAGTGTTGACCAATCAGCGGACGCTGTACCTTGGATCTCTCCACCTAAAACCCCCACCGTAAGCTGAGTTAGGTCGATATGGGATAGGTCACCACTTCCTCGTAAATCCAACTCTGTAGCGGGGACAACCGTTCCATCTACCGCGCCCACCAGTTCAATACTAAATCCATCTAAGCTCCCTTTAGTCACCAAAGACGATATGCTGGCTTGATACTCTGGCCCGCTAAACAAGGGCCAAAAAGCGTCCACATCTTTTATTGCAAGATCAAACGGTAAATCAGGATCCAAGGGTTGTAGGTTTCCCGCGAAGTGGCCCGATAATAGGTTGGATAAAGTAAGATCTAAATCGAGATCGGCGACAGAGTTATTAACTGAAAGATCCACCGTTTGGCCTTTCAATTCTGGGTGCAACACCGTCGCATTCAAATGAAGATTCAGTGGATAGTCCGCTTCAAGGCGAATGTCCCCTTGTAGGGTCGCATCGACTTCTGGCATCTCCAATTCAAACTGCTCGACACCAATGTCATACCCACCGACTTGCCCAATAAGCATTGCTCGATTCACAACTATTGGTGTTTCGGCTTGATACTCGAATTGCGTAAGCTCCAGCTTCTTAATGTCTATCTCCAGAGGGATATGCACATCTGGAAGGATGATTGGGCCAGCCTCAACAACTTCAGCCTCAGCGGATTCACTTTCAGGCTCTTCTTGTGCAGGAGGAAGCGACAGGGTCAACCCAGAGATAGCACTGGGTAACAGGGTTAATTTACTGCCAAAAAACCCACCGGATGTGTGTAATGAGTTCCAGTCAATTCCAATGCCGAAAACATCAAGCTCTATGTCATCCAGTGAAATCAATCCGACTTCAATAGGAATAGGTACAAAAATGAGTGAAGGGTCGTCATCTGCTGGTTCAGGTTCCGGCTCAACCGGTGCGCCTGTATCATACAGTTTAAGGTAGCCTTGCTTAGCAACCAGCTTTTCAACGCAAATCGACAAACGCAGAGCACACTCAACATTTACCCCCAATTGCAGTTGGCCAAACTTAGTATCGACACCAAGCGACTCGTCACTAAATCGAACATTCGTGAGAGTAAACTCCCTCAATAATGCCCCTTCACTGTCTTCTACGCTTAATTGCGGCAGCGCTTTTTGAGCTCCCCACACTATGGTTTTAAGGCCAGGGTTGGTAAATAACAGTCCGCCGATAAGCAAGACCAGCAAAATCACTAAAATAATCAATCCTAACGAAGACTTCAGCAGCCAACGTACGGGCCACCATAAGCGTTTCTTTTTAGTGCCAACGTCTGCTGCGGTGCTGTCGGGCTGTGATCTGTTGTCGGTTAACGGTTTTGATTGTTCGGTCATAGTTCAGGTCCTATGCCGAAGTGAAACTGGAACTGTTCGCCTTCAGGCGCATCCAGTCCCAATGCAAAGTCCAGACGTACAGGTCCAATTGGCGACGCCCATCGAACGCCAACTCCAGTACCGGTTTTCCACTCTGGTGTTTCAGAAAAAGCATCACCATAATCCACAAACGCTGCCAACCACCAATTACCGTAGACCCTATACTGGTACTCTAGAGTGCTGGTGACCATGTACTTTGCACCGATCAATTTCCCATCTTCATCGACAGGAGCAATAGATTCATAGCCATAACCGCGTAAGTTATTATCACCACCAGCAAAGTAACGAAGCGATGGTGGTAGTCTTGTAACGTCTTCAGTGAAGTTACTTCTGCCGTCTAAGCGTGCAATTCCTCTATGGTTAGAGCCAATGCTTCTAATCCACGTAGTATTCCCCGATAGGCGCAATACTTGAGTTTCAGATAAAAAGTTTTCATCGCCGTATTCCACGCTGATACGCTGCTTGTCGCCCCATGTGGGCATTGCGCCTCCACGGGAGCGAGTTTTAGAGTAGGCAATACCTGGCAATAACATAAAGAACGAGTCGTCTTGAGACCCTTGTTGAAAGTCTTCTTGAACAGCCTTGAGATAGAGCGTGCGATGCCACCCTGAATCGAGCTGCCAGTGACGCTCAACAGCTGCTGTCGCCTCTAGACTTTCGGTATCTCGGTTGTCCAAATGCTTCATACCATAAGCGAATCGATAGTACTCATTGAGTACATCTTCAAGCGGGATCTCATACCCCACAGTGATGATTTGCTCTGGTTGTGACAACTGAAAACTCGAGTCAAAGCTGTGACCAAATCGGTTAATCCATGGTTTCTTCCACTTAAGAGTGCCTCGAATACCAACATCGGTAGAGTAGCCCAAACCAGTCTCAATCTGATTCTGTGATTGAGGAGATAGCTGGACATTAACCGGAAGATCCCTTCCTTTCTCCACTTGTGATAAGTCTGGCTCAATATATATGGAACCAAACCAACCAGTGCTGGATAGGTTTTGGTTAAAACTGCCAATATCGGACGCAAGGTAAGGTTGACCCTCTTCATACGGGATCAACGATTGCACTTTCGATTCTTCGATATGACTGCCTTGTACCAAGGTCGTGCCAAAGTTATAGCGTATGCCACTGGTGTAATGCAGTCTTACAAACGCTTGCTTTCTTTCTGGTGAAACTTCTAACCGGGAGAGTGTAAAAGCGCCATCAAAATACCCTCTGCGCAGTGCCATATTGCGAATACCGCTCTTAAGGGCATCATAGTCGCCATGATTAAGAATAGCGCCTTTTTGAACTGCACTTTGTTGGAGTAAATTATGGAAGGCATCATCTTGATCCGCTTCTCCATCTAAAACGACGTCGACTTCTTCTATTGTTACTGGCTCACCCATATCCACCGTAAACGTCAAAACGTCCTTCTCTTCGTCAACTTGGATAACAATTGTTGGCGCGTAGTAGCCCATCGCTTTGAGTGCTTCAGTCACAGTGCTCTCTACCCTAGATTGAAATCTAAGCGAGGTTGAATAGTCTTTTTCTTCTATCGCGGAGAGGTAAACCTCAACATTCTTTTCTAAGTCGCCTGCTAGCCCTTCAATGTTGAGTTTGGTTTTCGCTGCCGCCGGTGCCGAAATTAGCCCAAGCACTACAACCAAGGTCATTACCCTCTTTAGAGTGCTGGAAAACAGCAACCTTGTAATGTATGACACTTTATCCATGTCTGAAGAACACTTATCCCTAAATGAAATTGATAGCTTGACTCTGATTGCACTTGCGACAACCATAAGCTCATCGGATCGATAATGATTGTGAAAAATATACCACAGTTAACTGGATGTTAATATGAAAGACAAGCAACAACTGGTGTCTCAAGAAGACGCTTTAGTAGGACGGACCCAAGCTCAAAAAGTTGACCCAATTCATTTTGTGAATCAGAGTGATATGACCTTAGCAGCTGACGGTGTTCTAAAAGAAATCATCATTGGGATGGGCTGCTTTTGGGGTGCTGAACGCCTTATGTGGCAACAACCTGGGGTTGTCACAACCTCAGTGGGTTACTGTGGAGGCTTTACGCCAAACCCGACTTATGACGAGGTCTGTACTGGGCGCACCGGGCATGTCGAAGTTGTCCGCGTAGTATACGACTCAACAGTAACCACGCTGGAAGATGTGCTGACAGTGTTTTGGGAGAACCACGACCCAACACAGGGCATGCGACAAGGTGGAGATATCGGAACCCAATACCGATCAGTGGTGTATACCCACGATCAACAAGATTTAGAGATTGCTAACCAATCCAAGCGGGCCTATCAACTGGCGCTTCAACAAGCTAACAAAGCAGGACCTATCACTACCGAGATCCAATGCGCGGCAGAGTACTATTTTGCCGACGACTATCACCAACAATATCTTGCTAAAAACCCTAACGGATACTGCGGTTTAGGTGGCACTGGTGTGTGTTTTATTTAAGCCAATTTTAACAAAAACTTAACATCCGACCAGTTTTTGTATAAGCTACTATTTTTGACGATGCCATTAAAACAAGGACCCCTTTATGAAGTATTCACTTTTGGCTGCAATCAGCCTTTCCCTTTGTTCATTTGCTAGCCAAGCGGTCGTTTTTTCTGTCGGTGAAAAAGCCCCAACCGTAGCGGTCGCAGATAAAGGGGAGCTGTTTGTTGATGGTGACAAAATCACCTATAAGTCTTGGGACAGCGAACAAATGCTGGGCAAAACAAGAGTCCTTCACATCATTGCTGGCCGTAAAAGCGCAAAAGCACTGAATGCCCCTCTCATGGATGCCATCACAGAAGCCAGATTTCCAGAAGACAAGTATCAAACCACAACCATTGTGAATCAAGATGATGCTATGTGGGGCACAGGCAGCTTCGTTAAGAGCAGTCTTGAAGACAGTAAGCGTGAAAGCTTTTGGTCTTCCATGGTACTCGATGCAGACGGCAACGTTGCGAAAGCATGGGAACTTCAAAAAGAAAACTCATTCATTGCGGTGCAAGATGCAACTGGCACTATATTGTGGATGAAAGAAGGTGCACTTGACGAGTCTGAAATTGCTCAAGTTATGGCGCTTGTCTCCGAAAACTTATAACTGCAACACTTAAGTAGCATATTAAAAACGCCCTATAAAAAAAATGGGATTAGGTAAAAGTTGGGTAAAAGTTTCTGAAAAAGACACTTATTACCCAACTTACTGTTAAACTTGATACATTGCCCTAATTAATGCTCTTTTCAGCTGAAACAATGTATCAATCACACCAACAATTACCCAATTTGTGGTCGCATACTGTCAAGCTTTGTCTCATTATTCTTTTGTGGGCTGGCTATGCCAATGTCAGCCACTCAATGGATATCGACCCTCATCACCACGAAGAGCATCAGTGCGAGCTATATGCTAGCTTGCAGCACGCACTCGGTAATACAGTGTATAAACTGCCTACACTAGAATTTACCGATGAAATCATTCCCGCACTGCCGGTTCAATCCGTCATACTTAGCCACGAAAAGTTTTGTGCTAGAGATCCACCAAGAGCCATTGTTCACTTATTTACATCATGAACTTACACTTTTGGAGAACACTCAATGCAACATACAAAGCTTAGCGCACTCATTCTCAGCGCACTGACATTTTCTGGGTTTGCGCAAGCCGACTCTTTCCGCCAACATGCAGCGCATGTACATGGCCAAGTAGAGTTTAATATCGCTCAAGATGGAAGCGACGTTTTGGTCGAAATCTTAGCGCCGGGTTCAGACGTCGTTGGATTTGAACATTCACCAACAAATCACGACCAACAGCATGCGATTCACGATGCAGTCGACGCACTCAAAAAAGGGGCTACGTTACTTGTCCTGGATAACAATGCGAAGTGTGAACTGGTCAGTGCTGACGTAACGCACACCTTAGGCGGTGAAGACGCTCACGATGAGCATCATGATGAACATAATCACGATGACGAACATCATGACGACCATGCAGATCACGATCACCATGATCACGACGAACATGATGACCATTCAGATCACGATCACCATGACCACGATGAACATGATGATCACTCAGATCATGACCATGACCATGACCATGACCATGACCATGACCACGAAAATGGCCATGGCGAGTTTAATGTTCAATACCAATTTACCTGTGATAAGCCAGAGAATCTCAATCAAATTGAAACAACCTGGTTTGCTCAGTTTGGCGCAAGTGAAGCCATCACGTTAAATCTGCTTACCGATCAGGTGCAAACGTCGACCAAGTTGACAGTAGATAACCCTCGTTTTAGTTTCTAATTTCGAGAATAAAGCTGGGCTCGTCCCAGCTTTACCTATAGGACGATTATGAGTCATACCATTATTTCCCTGACCGACGTAGAATTTCGTTGGCAGGCGGAGCAAGCTCCTACTTTACAGATAGAATCACTTAACGTTGTAGCCGGTGAACATTTATTCATTAAAGGTCCGAGTGGTTGCGGAAAGTCGACCCTACTGGGCCTACTAACAGGTATCAATATCGCGCAACAAGGTCAGGTTCAGGTATTGGATTGTGCGTTGGCAGAGCTGTCTCAGAGTAAAAGAGATAAGTTCAGGGCGGACCATTTAGGTTATATTTTTCAACAATTTAACTTACTTCCTTACCTTTCAGTCATTGAAAACGTCGTGCTGCCTTGTCGTTTTTCAAGCAAGCGAAGACAAGCGGTAGAAGGCGCGCCAGAGAAACAAGCTGAACATTTGCTGGAACGTCTGCACTTACCTAAAGGATTGTTAAATAAACCAGTTATTGAGTTGAGTATCGGCCAACAGCAGCGAGTTGCTGCGGCGAGGGCATTGATTGGACAGCCTGAGCTCATTATTGCCGACGAACCCACCTCCGCTTTGGACTTTAACAACCGTACCGCGTTTATTGAACTGCTGATGGAAGAGGCTGAGCAATCTAAATCTACATTGGTGTTTGTTTCGCATGACCCCACTTTGGAGTCACTTTTTAAACGCACCATCAATTTAGAAACGTTAAATCGCGCAAGCGCTACGGCATGAGACCCCTATGAAGACAATCACGTTATTATCATGGAAAAGCCTTCGCAACCGTAAAGCGACAGCTCTTCTAACCGTTTTGACCGTTACTATTTCAGTCATCTTGTTGTTGGGCGTCGAGCGCATTAGAACCGAAGCAAAAAGCAGTTTTGCCAATACCATTTCCGGTACCGACCTGATCGTCGGTGCACGATCTGGCCAAGTAAACTTATTGCTGTACTCTGTATTTCGCATTGGTAACGCCACCAACAACATCTCATGGGAAAGCTACCAAGAGTGGTCAAATAACCCCGCCGTTAAGTGGGCAATCCCCATCTCATTGGGTGACTCTCACCGTGGCTTTAGAGTGATGGGTACTAATCAAGATTACTTCACTCACTATCAATACGGGAAAAAGCAGTCACTCAACCTAGAGCAAGGCCAACCCTTTGATGAGCTATTTGAAACTGTTCTAGGTGCGGACGTAGCTCGAGAGCTTGGGTATAAGCTCAATGATGACATCGTCATTGCTCATGGTATGGGCGATGTGAGCTTCACCAAACATGACAACGCTCCGTTTAAAGTCGTGGGTATTCTTGCTCCAACAGGTACCCCAATAGATAAAACAGTGCATGTTTCTTTAGAGGCGATTGAAGCCATTCACGTCGGCTGGGAAAGTGGCGCGCACCTTGGCGGTGCCCCCGATAAGGCAACGCTGGAGCGTATGGATTTCAACCCTAAAGAAATCACCGCCTTTATGCTTGGGTTAAACTCTAAAATCCAGACCTTCGGCGTGCAACGAGCGATCAACACTTACCCACAAGAACCTCTAAGTGCGATTATGCCCGCGTTAGCCTTACAAGAGCTTTGGCAAATGATGTCTGTTGCAGAGCAAGCACTGCTCGCGGTTTCAGTCTTCGTAGTGATAGCCGGACTGCTGGGTATGTTGAGTAGTCTATTAACCAGCCTACAAGAACGCCGTAGAGAAATGGCGATTTTAAGAGCGATGGGTGCCAGACCTAGCCATATATTTGCCTTACTGGTGACTGAAGCCAGTACCATCACTTTTATGGGGATTGTGGTTGGCGTAGCGGGACTATATGGATTGTTAGCAATCGGACAACCTATAATTCAAAGCAACTATGGCATTGCCATTGAGCTTTCTTGGCTTACACCCCACGAATGGACGCTCCTTGGGTTGGTACAACTTGCAGGCATTATGATAGGGATATTACCTGCCATTCGAGCCTATCGTCAGTCCTTATCTGACGGCATGACAATACGGGTATAATTATGAAAAAACTTTGGTCTTTATGCACATTACTGCTGTGTGTCAGTTTCATGGCTGCCGCAAACGAACCGCTCAAACTCGATTGGATTGACCTTATTCCAGAAAGCGAACGAGGACAATTCGATGCCCAAGGTATGCCGCAGGTAAACCATGACGGTGGACAAATGTTACAACCACTTACTGGATCTTTTCGTGAAGAGTTATCAGGGAGTGAAGTGAAAATCCCAGGGTTCGTGATCCCATTAGAAGGTACAGACACTCATATCACTGAGTTTCTACTGGTCCCTTATTTTGGAGCATGTATCCATGTACCGCCGCCACCGCCTAATCAAATAGTGTACGTCCGATTCCCATCCGGTGCACCGGTGCAACAGTTGTGGGATGTGGTGTACGTAGTGGGAGAATTAACGGCCGAATCGCAATCTACCGATCTTGCATTAACCGGGTATACCATTGATGGCGTACGACTTGAGGAATACGACGACGAGTAGAATTTGCAGGACACGGTTTTACAGCGGCTACGGCACCGTTAACCAATGAAACGAGATAGAAAAAACATGACTCCTACATAAAGCAGGAGTAAAACAGCAATAGAGAGCTGCTTTTTGAGACGATCATCTTGATGACGCATGTTGCCTCCTTGCAATGCATTTGTTATACAATTTAACAAAACCATTACACAATGCAAGTGCGGACGCAGTTCTCTATTTGTTATTTCTCTAATAGTTTTTTGGTGGTGGCCGATCTACAATTAACAGAATCACGTACCCTAAGCAATAGACTATGAACCCTACAGAAAAACCCGTCACCATAGACCATGAAAATCCGTCGGTAACAGTGTCGGAGAAATCTAGCGAAGGGCAATCGTCTACTAAACAGGGTAAGTCCCAATCCAAGTCGGCCATCAAAGATAGCGGCGCTAATATCGCCAGTATTGCTACGCGCTATCATCTCGCCGCAGAAATCACGTCACCATCCTCTGGGCTTGGTATTGATAAACGAATTCAAGCTCGTAGCGTACAAATACAAGAGCGACGTCAGCAGAACCTTGAGAAAATAATCGCATTTGCTCACGCATCATGTAGAGATGAAGCAGCGAGTACACCAGATGATGATTGGCTATATCGGTTTTTTGATATGGCCCAAGACATTGGGAACTCAGCAATGCAACGTTTATGGGCTCAAGTCCTTAAGCGCGAAGTGATTAATCCTGGTTCTACGTCCATCAAGTCGCTCAAGCTATTGAAAGATCTATCAGCCAAAGAGGCTCAAATCATTCAAAGAGGGGCATCACTCGCCAGCAACTTTGGGGGAGATGGCGCGAATAAACTCATCATAGGTTATAAAGCAAAATCGAGTTTATTTTCTTTGGGACGGACAAACGACAATACCACTCTTAATTTAGGCAGCTTTCAACTTCCCTATTCAAGCTTACTGCTGCTTATAGAGTTAGGAGTGTTGATTGGCACCGAATTGGAGTCGGGCGAAATAGAAACCAACCCGGCAGTGGTGGTTACCTACCAAGGTAAACACCTTGCGTTGGAGCCGCATTCTAAAGGCCTGAGGTTGGTCTACTATCGATTTAGCCCAATTGGCAACGAATTATGTCGACTGTTGGGCAACAAACCCAATATGAAGTATCACGATAAATTGGTTGCGTTATTGAACCAGAAGTTCACTATCACTAGTGAAGTCAAAAGCAGCATTTCGACTTCAGCGTAGTTCAATATTAGCCCCATTGAATACCAGTAACTTTTTTCATTCGGAGATATTCTGGTAGTTTCTAAAATAAACGCATAAAAACCCACCAAAGCAATCGATTACCCTCGCAAAACCTAGAGTTTTCGCTAAAAAGTTTAACAATTAACTGCTACATTTCACCCGTCAATTAGGCAGTTTACTTATGGAGCAAGTATGAATACCAATCTGAAACTGATCCGCACATCAGTTCTACTAGGTCTAATGGGAGTGACCGCCCCCTCTATTGCCGACACGATTCACTTACGTGTCATCGAGACCACAGACATTCACGCCAACGTGATGGATTTTGACTATTATAAGGGCAAGCCATCAGAAAAGATTGGCCTAGTCCGTACCGCCTCACTTGTAGAGCTAGCACGTGATGAAGTTAAAAACAGCGTGCTGGTTGACAACGGAGACCTTATCCAAGGTAGCCCTATGGGTGACTACATGGCTTCAAAAGGCATTGTAGCCGATGAAGTACACCCAGTTTACAAAGCAATGAACCTACTCAACTATGACGCGGGTAACATTGGTAACCACGAATTTAACTACGGCCTTGAGTTCTTGGCCGAGTCGCTTAACGATGCAAACTTCCCTTATGTAAGCGCCAACGTGTTAGACGCGAAAACAGGTGATTACTACTTCAAACCTTACATCATCAAAGAGCACACGTTCCTCGATACGGATGGCAACAGCCACAAGGTTAATGTCGGCTACATCGGGTTTGTTCCACCGCAGATCATGATTTGGGATAAAAAGAACCTAGAAGGCAACGTTACCGCACTCGATATCAAAGAGAGCGCTGAAAAACTTGTCCCTCAAATGAAAGCAGAAGGAGCGGACGTCATTGTTGCAATCCCTCACTCTGGTGTATCTACAGACCCATACAAAATGGGCATGGAAAACTCATCTTACTACCTATCTGAAGTTGAAGGCATCGATGCAATTGCGTTTGGTCACTCACACTCAGTGTTCCCTGGTAAAGGTTTTGATGACATTAAAGGCATCGATAACCAAAAAGGCACCATCAATGGCGTAGCTGCAGTTATGCCAGGACGCTGGGGTAGCCACCTAGGTATTATGGACCTGCAACTAGACAAAGACGGTGACAGCTGGAAAGTGACGCCTGTCATGTCTGAAGCTCGTCCAATCTACGACGCGGCAAACAAAAAGCCAGCGGTCGAAGCGCACGTAGCAATGACCAAAGCAGTGGCAGAAGATCACAAAGCGACTCAAGACTTTGTAAACCAGCCAATTGGTAAAGCTGACGACGTAATGTACAGCTTCCTTGCATTGGTTCAAGATGATCCAACGGTTCAAATCGTTAACCTTGCTCAGAAAGCTTACGTTGAAACAATGATCCAGGGCGATCCTGATTTAGACGGTATTCCAGTGCTTTCTGCGGCGGCACCGTTTAAAGCAGGCGGTCGTAAAAACGATCCAAACAACTTCGTAGAAGTGGAATCTGGACAACTTACCTTCCGTAATGCTGCTGACCTTTACCTCTACCCTAACACGCTTGTTGCACTGAAGATGACAGGTAAAGAAGTGAAAGAGTGGCTTGAGTGTTCTGCAGGTCAATTTAAACAAATCGATGTCAATAGCTCAGAGCCTCAAACCCTCATCGAGTGGGATGAGTTCCGTACTTATAACTTCGACGTGATTGACGGTGTTGAGTACCAAATCGACATCACTCAGCCTGCTAAATACGATGGTAACTGTAAAGTTGTTAACGCTGACTCAGAGCGTATTACTGGTCTAACTTACATGGGTAAACCTGTCGACATGAGCGCTCCGTTTATTGTTGCTTCAAACAACTACCGTGCCTATGGTGGTAAGTTTGCTGGAACAGGTTCAGAATATGTAGCGTTTGACTCTCCGGATGAAAACCGCCAAGTTCTAGCAAACTATATTTCTAGCGTATCGGCAGAAAAAGGGCTTGTTAAGCCTAGCGCTGATAACAACTGGTCATTTGCTAAAATTGAATCGGACACTCCACTAGACATTCGTTTTGAAACCTCTCCAAGCGATAAAGCATCTGCTTTCATCAAAGAGAAAGGCCAATACCCAATGACAAAAGTGGGCATGGACGATGTAGGCTTTGCCGTGTATAAAATCAATCTTCAATAGTCGATTATAAGATAGAATGAAAGCGCGGCTTTAGCCGCGCTTTTTTTAATGGAGAAGACTCGATGAGCAAACAACACGACATTGAATGGCGAGCGCTGACATTTTCACAACTTAGTACCAATGAGTTGTTTGATATTATGAAGTTGCGTGTCGATGTGTTTGTGGTTGAGCAAAACTGTCCCTATCCAGAGTTGGACGCTAAAGACAAACTTACGACTACGGTTCATCTTGCCGGGTACATAGAGGGAGAGCTCGCTTTGTATACACGGCTTCTTGATAGAAACGTTAGCTATGACGACTGTTATAGCATTGGGAGAGTCATCGTAGCGCCCACGTGGCGACAAGCTCGTCTAGGGGATGTATTAATGCAAAAATCGATTCACGAAATCGGCCAACACTTAGGATCCGGTCCCATACAAATTGGTGCTCAGTATCACCTGCGTAAGTTTTATCAAAAGCATGGGTTTGTACAGTGTTCAGAGGAATATGATGAGGATGGCATAGAGCACATCGATATGTTGAAGACACCGTAAGTCTGCGCTGGAGATTACGGTCTTCGTTTAAATCAATTAAACCTTGTGCAAACTACTTACTGCGCCCAAAACCACCGTCAGACAATCTAAAGAACATTACCGCTTCACTGCCCCGCTCTAGCTGTAAAATATCCAACTGGTCGTTAGCATCGAGTTTAAATCGTATCAGCTGCCCTTTTCGAATACGGCTAAGAGGTTTATCAATTCCCTCAATTTTCACTAAGGCGTTGAGGTCTGACACGGATAGATCATTGCTACGAAATACCTTGGCTAAGGTATCTCCATCTTGAATGACATACTCGGTCCAAACCTGTTCATTAGGCGAACTCGCACTGACTACCGTAGAGCCTTGCTCGCTTAAACCACGTGTATCGATGTCTAGTTCAACTCTTTGCGTTGGTGCTGGTTGTGCAGGAGTTGCCTCTGGATCCGGGGTGGGAATTACCAACAGTACAATCAGCAGCACTGCGATGGCAGGGATTAACTTCTGATGCAGTGAAGGAAGCTCCAAATAACGGAGTCTTAGTGAGCCCAATGTCGATTGAACCTTCGCCTTTTGTGCGCGCCAATCAATACCTTTCAGCTGTTCTAGCAGCTGTTTACCAGTACTTTCCTTGACCCGTTGACGTTTTCTTCGATTCATTCATGACTCCACATTTTGACCTCTCTAGGTTATAAACATTTAACTGCAAATTCTAGTCTATAAGTGCGATATTCCTGCCTAAAAGTCACAATTCCACGCCTTGGAAGCGTAGTGGTAGAATCTTGATTACGCTTTTAAGTGCGGGCGTTTTCAATGCGCTTAGAAACTGGTATTCTTCTCGCTTCCTTACACATATGAGAATAAACATGTCTGATGTAAAATTTGATACTGTAGAGCAAAAAGCGAGCTACGGTATTGGTCTTCAAATGGGCCAACAACTTGCAGGTTCTGGTCTAGAAGGTCTTAACGTTGACGCAATCGCTGCAGGTATCGCTACAGCACTTACTGGTGGTCAACCTGAAATCTCAGTTGATGACATCAATGCAGCACTTCAAGATCTTCACACTCGCGCTGAATCTGCACGTGCAGAGCAAGCTAAAGTAGCGGCAGCTGACGGTGAAGCTTTCCTTAAAGACAATGCACTTCGTTCAGAAGTCACTGTTCTTGAGTCTGGCCTACAGTACGAAGTGATCACGGAAGGAACTGGTGAAGTTCCGTCTGCAGACAAGCAAGTTCGCGTTCATTACCACGGTGAACTAACAGATGGCACTGTTTTCGACAGCTCTGTTTCTCGTGGCCAACCTGCTGAATTCCCAGTAACAGGTGTAATTCAAGGTTGGGTTGAAGCACTTCAACTTATGCCTGTTGGTTCTAAGTGGAAACTGTACATCCCACAAGATCTTGCCTACGGCGAGCGTGGCGCTGGTGCAGCAATCCCTCCATACGCAGCACTTGTATTTGAAGTAGAGCTTCTAGCTATCCTTTAATCGATATAGTGTACTGCAATAAACGGTGCTTAATGCACCGTTTTTTTTCGCCTGAATATAATACCAACCAAATACTCTCGAATTTTTGACAGTGTCTTTGTTTACTTTGTTTTACACTGAGTGTAGTACCGACCACTATGAAAGGACTCTCAATGAAACTCGTCAAAACTATTACTCTTGCGGCTCTTGTAGTAAGTACACAGACTTTCGCATTCGGCGATTTGTTAAAAAGCGACGACACTAAAGACTTAATGAATCAAGTAAGCTCCAGCGTCGATCAAATGTCGGACTCACCCATTACAGAGCTACTAACTAGCCAGCTAGATGTATCGAATGAGCAAGCAAGCTCTGGCGGTGCTGCTATGTTGGCCCTTGCCCAAAATAGCTTATCGTCCGACAACACTAGTGAGCTCGCTTCTATGATACCTGGCTTAGAGAATATGGGAGCAGCGTCCAGCCTGTTAGGCAATATCGACTCGCTTAACGCTGTCTATGATGTATTCGAAAAACTCGGCCTAGACCCATCTATGGTGGCGCAATTTGCCCCTGTCATCATGGGCTATCTATCTGACCAAGGCGCTAGTTCTGGACTAATGGATTCTCTCACTGGACTGTGGAAATAACCAAATGAACCAAATGGGGTCAGAGTAAATCGACTCTGACCCCATATTTTAAGCAAAAAAAAACCGAACCCTAAGGTTCGGTTTTTTAGTCTAGCGAATACTGATATTACTCAGCAGCTGCTTCTTCAGATGCTTCTGGGCGATCGACAAGCTCAATGTAAGCCATTGGAGCTTTATCGCCAGCACGGAAGCCAGCTTTTAGGATACGAGTGTAACCGCCTTGGCGGGTAGCGAAACGTGGACCTAATTCGTTAAACAGTTTTGCAACTACTTCGTTGTCACGAGTACGTGCAAATGCAAGACGACGGTTAGCAACACTGTCTGTCTTTGCTAGTGTAATCAAAGGCTCAACGACGCGACGTAGCTCTTTAGCTTTTGGCAATGTAGTCTTAATTACTTCATGACGTACAAGAGAGCTAGCCATATTGCTGAACATCGCTTTACGATGACTGCTGTTGCGGTTGAGTTGACGACCACTCTTACGATGGCGCATGACCTAATCCTTCTAACTAAGCTCGATTAATCTTCTGCAATTGACGCTGGTGGCCAGTTTTCTAGGCGCATACCTAGAGACAGTCCACGAGACGCAAGAACGTCTTTAATCTCTGTAAGAGATTTCTTACCAAGGTTTGGAGTTTTAAGTAACTCAACCTCAGTGCGCTGCACAAGATCACCGATGTAGTGAATCGCTTCTGCTTTCAAACAGTTAGCAGAGCGTACTGTTAGTTCAAGATCGTCTACAGGACGTAGTAGGATCGGATCGAACTCTGGCTTCTCTTCTTTCTCCTCAGGAACTCGTACATCACGAAGATCTACGAATGCATCCAATTGCTCAGCTAGGATTGTAGCTGCGCGACGGATAGCTTCCTCTGGTTCAAGAGTACCGTTCGTTTCCATATCGATAACGAGCTTGTCCAAGTCAGTGCGTTGTTCAACACGAGCTGCTTCAACAGAGTAGGCAATTTTGTCTACTGGGCTGAAAGTCGCGTCTACAAGCAAACGACCAATAGGACGCTCATCTTCTTCAGTATGGATGCGAGCGGAAGCCGGAACATAACCACGACCACGTTCAACTTTGATGCGCATAGCGATCTCAGCGTTGTCATCCGTTAGGTGACAAATAACGTGCTCTGGGTTAGCGATCTCTACATCACCATCATGGGTGATGTCACCTGCAACAACAGGGCCTGAGCCTGACTTGTTAAGTGTAATAAACACTTCATCTTTGCCTTCGGCTACTCGTACAGCCAACCCTTTAAGGTTAAGTAGGATTTCAAGAATATCTTCTTGAACGCCTTCTTTAGTGCTGTACTCGTGCAATACGCCTTCGATTTCTACTTCTGTTACTGCGCAACCTGGCATTGAAGATAGTAGAATACGGCGAAGTGCATTACCAAGAGTGTGGCCAAAACCACGCTCTAATGGCTCAAGAGTTACTTTTGCGTGTGTCGTGTTGATCTGTTCGATGTCAACAAGACGTGGCTTAAGAAATTCTGTTACAGAACCCTGCATTGTGTCCTCTCTTTAGTTTAAACCTTACTTAGAGTAAAGTTCGACGATCAGGTGTTCGTTGATGTCAGCTGACAGATCAGAACGTTCAGGCATACGCTTGAAAGTACCTTCCATCTTGCTAGCATCTACTTCAATCCAAGTTGGTTTTTCGCGTTGATCAGCAACTTCTAGAGCTGCCTTAATACGAGCTTGCTTTTGAGCTTTCTCGCGGATAGTCACAACGTCGTTAGCCGCTACTTTGAAAGAAGGAACGTTTACAACTTTACCGTTAACTAGGATAGCTTTGTGGCTAACTAGTTGACGAGATTCAGCGCGAGTTGCACCAAAGCCCATACGGTAAACTACGTTATCAAGACGACCTTCAAGAAGCTGAAGTAGGTTTTCACCTGTGTTGCCTTTAAGACGCGCAGCTTCTTTGTAGTAGTTACGGAATTGTTTTTCTAGTACGCCGTAAGTACGACGAACTTTTTGCTTCTCACGAAGCTGAATGCCGTATTCAGATAGACGACCGCGACGAGCGCCGTGTACACCTGGGGCATTATCAATTTTACACTTGGTATCGATCGCGCGGACACCAGACTTAAGGAATAAGTCAGTACCTTCGCGACGGCTAAGCTTCAGCTTAGGACCCAAATATCTAGCCATGTTCTTTCTCCAATATTCCTAGAAACGAAACTTAAACGCGACGTTTCTTAGGTGGACGACAACCGTTATGTGGGATCGGAGTTGCATCAACGATGTTAGTGATGCGGTATCCAGCAGCGTTTAGTGCACGGATAGTTGACTCACGACCTGGACCTGGGCCCTTAACCATAACTTCCAAGTTTTTAAGACCGTATTCTTTAGCCATTTCACCTGCGCGTTCTGCGGCAACCTGTGCTGCGAACGGAGTAGACTTACGAGAACCACGGAAACCTGAACCACCGGCAGTGGCCCACGCTAAAGCGTTGCCTTGACGGTCAGTGATGGTAACGATTGTGTTATTGAAAGATGCATGAATGTGCGCTACGCCATCAGCAACTTGCTTGCGTACGCGCTTACGAGCGCGTGTTGGTTGTTTTGCCATTGTACTTTACCCTTCCGACTATTTCTTGATCGGCTTACGCGGACCCTTACGGGTGCGAGCGTTGGTTTTAGTACGCTGTCCACGTAGAGGTAGACTGCGACGATGACGAAGACCACGGTAACAGCCAAGGTCCATAAGACGCTTGATGTTCATTGATACTTCACGACGTAGATCACCTTCCACAGTGTATTTAGCTACACCATCACGCAGTTGATCGATCTGTTCTTCATTGAGTTCACTGATCTTAGTGCTTTCAGCAATACCCACCTCAGCTAAAATAGCTTGAGAGCGAGTTTTACCGATACCGAAGATCGCAGTTAGTGCGATTACGGCATGCTTATGATCAGGAATGTTAATGCCTGCTATACGGGCCACTATTCACTCCTAGTTTTCTAAAAAGAATTTACCGCAACAAAGCCCGTAGAGGATACGTTGCGGCGTACTACTTCTTTTGCACGCAAAAGGTAGGCCGAGGAATATACTCGACCATACCTTATATTTCAAGTAAAAATTTCTGCTAATTAGCCTTGGCGTTGCTTATGCTTTGGCTCACTGCAAATCACACGCACAACACCGTTGCGCTTAATGATTTTACAGTTACGGCAGATTTTTTTAACGGAAGCACGAACTTTCATTGCTAAACTCCGTAATTGAAATCCAAAGACTACCGCCGATTAACGGCCGTAACCCTTAAGATTTGCCTTTTTCAACACAGACTCATACTGTTGTGACATCAAATGAGTCTGTACCTGTGCCATAAAGTCCATGATTACAACCACTACGATAAGCAGTGATGTACCACCGAAGTAGAACCTAACGTTCCACGCGATCATCATAAACTCTGGAATCAGACAGATAAAAGTAATATACAACGCGCCCGCTAGGGTTAAACGTGTCATCACTTTATCAATGTATCTTGCTGTCTGTTCACCTGGGCGGATACCGGGTACGAACGCACCAGACTTCTTCAAGTTATCTGCTGTTTCACGCGGGTTGAAAACCAACGCCGTGTAGAAGAAGCAGAAAAATATAATCGCTGCAGCGTATAGCATCACATAGAGAGGTTGGCCCGGGCTCAGTGCTAACGAAAGGTCTGTTAACCATCCGAAAGTACCTTCACCGTTGCCACCAAACCACTGTGCCAGGGTACCTGGGAACAGTATGATGCTCGATGCAAAGATTGCTGGAATTACACCAGCCATGTTGATCTTAAGCGGTAAGTGAGAGCTTTGTGCAGCAAACACTTTACGCCCTTGTTGACGCTTGGCGTAGTTAACGACGATACGACGTTGACCACGTTCCATGAATACAACAAAGTAGATAACCGCAAATGCGAGTACCCCAATCAACACTAAAAGAAGTGCGTTTAGTTCGCCTTGACGCGCTTGCTCAATTGTTTGACCGATTGCCGAAGGCAAACCAGCAACAATACCTGCAAAGATAATGATTGAAATACCATTACCAATTCCACGCTCAGTAATTTGTTCACCTAACCACATCAAGAACATGGTGCCGGTTACTAAACTCACGGTAGCAAGTAGGGTAAACATGGTTTGGTTGATAACAACCAGATTATCGACCATGCTTGGTAGCCCTGTTGCGATACCTATTGCTTGGAATGTTGCAAGTACGAGCGTTCCATATCTAGTGTACTGACTGATCTTCTTACGACCAGATTCACCCTCTTTTTTGAGCTCAGCTAGAGCGGGGTGAACAACAGTCAACAGTTGGACTACAATCGATGCCGAAATATACGGCATGATGCCCAAAGCGAATATAGATGCACGCTCAAGTGCACCACCAGAGAACATGTTAAACATCTCAATGATGGTGCCTTGTTGCTGTTCGAACAAGTTGGCAAGTACATTAGCGTCAACACCAGGTAGCGGTATAAACGAACCCATACGGAACACCAATAACGCGCCAAATACGAAGAAGAGACGCGCGCGGAGCTCGGCTAGGCCGCTCTTTGCACTATTAAAATCATTTCCTGGTTTCTTTGCCATCTGTACCTTTCCTTCGAAGATTAAGCTTCGATTTTGCCGCCTGCGGCTTCGATTGCAGCTTTAGCGCCTTTAGTTACGCGAAGACCTTTAACAGTCACTGCTTTAGTAATGTCACCAGAAAGTACAACTTTCGCGAACAAAACGTTCTTAGTGATTACGTTAGCAGCTTTTAGGCTGTTTAGATCTACAACGTCACCAGTTACCTTAGCTAGTTCGCTTAGGCGAACTTCAGCTGACACTAGGCTCTTGCGAGAAGTGAAGCCGAACTTAGGTAGACGTTGTTTCAAAGGCATTTGACCGCCTTCAAAACCAGGACGTACGCTGCCGCCTGAACGAGACTTTTGACCTTTATGGCCACGGCCACCAGTTTTACCTAGGCCAGAACCGATACCACGACCTACACGCTTCTTAGAAGGTTTAGAGCCAGCAGCCGGTGATAGAGTATTCAAACGCATTCTGATTACTCCTCAACTTTTACCATATAGTAAACCTTGTTGATCATTCCGCGTACTGACGGAGTATCTTCAAGTTCTACTGTATGGTTGATTTTACGAAGGCCTAGACCTTTCAAGCACAATTTGTGCTTAGGTAGGCGCCCAATTGCGCTTTTAGTTTGCGTAACTTTGATAGTTGCCATAGTCAATTACTCCGAAATAGATTCAACAGTTAGACCACGTTTAGCAGCAATCATCTCCGGAGAGTTCATACCGCTCAAACCATCAATAGTCGCACGAACTACGTTGATAGGGTTCGTTGAACCGTACGCTTTCGCTAATACGTTGTGAACACCTACAACTTCAAGTACTGCACGCATTGCACCGCCAGCGATGATACCAGTACCTTCGGCAGCTGGTTGCATGTAGACTTTAGAGCCAGTGTGACGACCTTTCACCGCGTGGTGAAGAGTGCCTTCGTTAAGCGCGATCGTAACCATGTTACGACGTGCTTTTTCCATTGCTTTTTGAATCGCAGCAGGTACTTCACGGGCTTTGCCGTAACCGAAACCTACACGACCATTACCGTCACCAACTACTGTTAGTGCAGTAAAGCTAAAGATTCGACCACCTTTAACCGTTTTAGCAACACGGTTAACTGCGATTAGTTTCTCTTGCAAATCTGAAGCTTGTTGTTGTTCTTTAGCCATCGATCAACCCTACCTTAGAATTTCAGACCAGCTTCGCGAGCAGAATCTGCTAGCGCCGCTACTCGACCGTGGTATTGGAAACCAGAACGATCAAATGCAACTGATGTGATGCCCTTTTCAAGAGCACGTTCAGCAATAGCTTTACCTACCGCTTTAGCTGCGTCGATGTTACCAGTGTTCTTAACTTGCTCACGGATCGCTTTTTCTACAGTAGAAGCTGCAGCGATAACCTCAGAGCCGTTTGGTGCAATCACTTGGGCATACACGTGACTTGGAGTACGGTGTATAACTAAGCGATTAACGCGAAGTTCAGCAATCTTACGACGTGCACGCGTAGCACGACGGATGCGAGATGCTTTCTTATCCATAGTGTTACCTTACTTCTTCTTAGCTTCTTTAGTACGCACATGTTCATCTGCGTAACGAACACCTTTACCTTTGTAAGGCTCAGGCTCACGGTAAGAGCGAATATCTGCCGCAACTTGTCCAACAAGTTGTTTATCACAACCAGTTAGAATAATTTCAGTTTGGCTAGGACATTCAGCTTTGATGCCTTCAGGTAGTTCATGCTCAACAGGGTGAGAGAAACCCAAAGTAAGAGCTACTGATTTGCCTTTAATGGCAGCACGGTAACCTACACCTTTAAGTACAAGCTTCTTAGTGAAGCCTTCAGTAACACCAACAACCATGTTGTTAACAAGAGCGCGAGCAGTACCTGCTTGAGCCCATGCTTTATCAGCGCCTTCTTTAGGGCCGAACGTTAGGTTGTTATCTTCCTGAGCAATTACAACAGCAGCGTTAAGAGAACGAGTAAGCTCGCCCTTTGCGCCTTTGATTGTAATTTCTTGGCCGTTTAGTTTCACCTCTACGCCAGCAGGAATAGCGACAGGTGCTTTAGCAACACGAGACATAGTCTACTCCTATTAAGCTACGTAACAGATGATTTCACCGCCAAGGCCCGCTTTACGCGCTGCACGGTCTGACATCAGACCCTTGGAAGTAGATACCACAGCAATACCCAAACCGCCCATCACTGATGGAAGGTGGTCTTTGTTTTTGTAAACACGAAGACCTGGACGTGAAACACGTTGGATTTGCTCGATTACTGGTTTCGCTTGGAAGTACTTAAGGGTAACTTCTAGCTCTGGTTTTGCTTCGCCGGCAACAGCGAAGTCTGTGATGTAACCTTCGTTTTTCAGCAAAGCAGCGATTGCAACTTTAAGCTTTGAAGAAGGCATTTTAACAGCAACTTTGTTTGCTGCCTGACCGTTACGAATGCGGGTCAGCATATCCGAAATCGGATCTTGCATGCTCATAAACTTTACTCCAAATGATTAAGTGGCAATTACCAGCTAGCCTTACGAAGTCCAGGAATCTCGCCTTTCATGCAAGCTTCACGAACTTTAATACGACTTAGGCCGAACTTACGTAGGTAACCGTGTGGGCGACCAGTTTGGTTGCAGCGGTTACGCTGACGCGATGCACTTGAATCACGTGGAAGTTCTTGAAGTTTAAGAACTGCATTCCAACGATCTTCTTCAGATACGTTCACATCACTAATGATGTTTTTTAGCTCACGACGCTTTTCAGCGTACTTAGCTACTAATTTTGCACGCTTATCTTCACGTGCCTTCATAGATTGTTTAGCCATAACAGTAACCCTTCACCTTACTTGCGGAATGGGAAGTTAAAGGCAGCCAGCAGAGCACGGCCTTCCTCATCGGTGTTCGCTGATGTCGTGATAGTGATATCAAGACCGCGTACACGATCAACTTTATCAAAGTCGATCTCCGGGAAGATGATTTGCTCGCGAACGCCCATGCTGTAGTTACCGCGTCCGTCAAAAGACTTAGCGCTAACACCACGGAAATCACGTACACGTGGAAGAGCGATGTTAATAAGACGCTCTAGAAAATCCCACATACGTTCGCCACGCAAGGTTACTTTACAACCGATTGGGTAGCCTTCGCGGATTTTGAAACCTGCAACAGATTTACGCGCTTTAGTGATAAGTGGCTTTTGACCAGAAATGGTCGCCATATCACCCGCTGCGTTCTCTAGAAGTTTCTTATCGTTGATTGCTTCACCTACACCCATGTTAAGGGTGATCTTTTCGATTCTAGGGACTTGCATGACGCTTGAGTAGCTGAACTCTTTGGTCAGTTCAGCAACTACAGACGACTTGTAGTAATCATGCAGTTTCGCCATAGTTGAACTCCAAATTACTTCTATTGTTAGTTAGAAATGGTTTCGTTGTTAGACTTGAAGAAACGAACTTTCTTGCCATCTTCGAAACGGAAACCGATACGGTCTGCTTTACCAGTAGCCGCGTTAAAGATTGCCACGTTAGAAACGTCGATCGCTGCTTCTTGCTCAACAATGCCACCTTGGACATTAAGAGCTGGAACAGGTTTCTGGTGTTTCTTAACTAGGTTGATACCTTCAACGATAACTTTACCAGTAGTTAGAACCTTAGTTACTTTACCTTTCTTGCCTTTGTCTTTCCCAGCAAGAACGATTACTTCGTCATTACGACGGATTTTAGCTGCCATTTTTTTCGCTCCTTACAGTACTTCTGGTGCCAGAGAAACGATCTTCATGAATTTCGCATTACGAAGTTCACGAGTCACTGGACCAAAGATACGAGTGCCGACTGGTTGCTCAGTAGTGTCATTCAACAATACACAAGCATTACGGTCGAAGCGAATGACAGAACCGTCTGGACGACGTACGCCTTTACGGGTGCGAACTACAACCGCCTTCAGAACATCACCTTTTTTTACTTTACCGCGAGGAATTGCTTCCTTCACAGTAACTTTGATGATGTCACCGATGTGTGCATAACGACGGTGTGAGCCACCCAGAACCTTAATACACATTACCTTGCGCGCGCCAGAGTTATCTGCAGCGTCAAGTGTACTTTGCATTTGGATCATTGTTAGTGCTCCGCTAAATATTAAAAACTAGACCCTCTCGGGTCGGGCTGCCTCTTTAAAAGGGACGCGAATTGTACCACCCTTTTTTGTGATTGGGTAGACAAAAAATAAACGGCCCCTAAATTTCTCTAGAGGCCGCTTTAAGTTGTTAAAAAATAACGAAAATTAGATTTTCGCTTTTTCTACAACTTTAACCAAAGTCCAAGATTTAGTCTTAGACAGTGGACGACATTCACGAATCTCAACAGTATCGCCTAGGCCACACTCGTTGTTTTCGTCATGTGCGTGTATTTTAGTCGTGCGCTTTACGAACTTGCCGTAAATTGGGTGTTTAACCATGCGCTCGATAGCAACAACAATAGACTTATCGCCTTTGTCACTAACAACACGACCAAGTGAAGTACGGATTTTGTCGCTCATTATGCGCCTGCCTTCTCAGTCAAAACGGTTTTAACACGTGCGATATCACGACGTACAGCTTTCAAAGTATGAGTTTGCTGTAGTTGACCAGTCGCAGCTTGCATGCGCAAGTTAAACTGTTCACGTAGCAATTCAATTAGTTCTTTGTTTAGCTCTTCAACGCTTTTTTCACGTAGATCTTGTGCTTTCATCACATCACCTGCTTCGTTACAAATGTTGTTTTGATAGGCAGTTTACGCGCCGCTAGGCGGAACGCTTCACGTGCCAACTCTTCAGGTACACCGTCCATTTCGTACATAACCTTTCCAGGTTGGATTTGGGCTACCCAGTACTCAACGTTACCTTTACCCTTACCCTGACGAACTTCTAGTGGTTTTTCAGTGATCGGTTTGTCTGGAAAAATACGAATCCAGATTTGACCTTGACGTTTTACGTGACGCGTCATAGCACGACGTGCTGCTTCGATTTGACGAGCAGTGATTCGGCCACGGCCGACTGCTTTCAGACCGAAAGTACCAAAGCTTACATCGGTACCTTTAGCAAGACCACGGTTACGACCTGTTTGAACCTTACGGAACTTAGTGCGTTTAGGTTGTAGCATCTGTCGACTCCTTACTTACGGCCTTTACGCTGCTTCTTAGGCTTATCGCCTTTCGGCTCCACTGCGTTAGCAGCAGGCATACCGCCAAGAATCTCACCTTTGAAGATCCAAGTCTTAATGCCGATCACACCGTATTGGGTGTGAGCCGAAGAAGTTGCGTAATCAATGTCAGCACGTAGAGTGTGTAGAGGCACACGGCCTTCACGGTACCACTCAGAACGTGCGATTTCAGCGCCGCCTAGACGACCGCTTACTTCCACTTTGATACCTTTAGCGCCTAGACGCATAGCATTCTGTACCGCGCGCTTCATAGCACGACGGAACATAACGCGACGCTCTAGTTGAGACGCGATGCTGTCACCCACAAGTTGTGCGTCCAGCTCAGGCTTACGTACTTCAGCGATGTTAATTTGCGCTGGTACACCTGCGATTTTTGCTACAGCTGTGCGTAGCTTTTCTACGTCTTCGCCTTTCTTACCGATTACAACGCCTGGACGAGCAGTGTGAATAGTCACACGGATGCTCTTAGCAGGACGCTCGATAACGATACGTGAAAGAGAGGCTTTAGCTAGTTCCTTAGTAAGGAACTGACGTACCTTGAAGTCGCCGTCTAGGTTGTCAGCGAATTCTTTGGTATTAGCAAACCATGTAGCATTCCACGGCTTGACAATGCCAAGACGGATGCCATTTGGATGTACTTTCTGACCCATTGCTTAATCTCCTAGTCTTTTAGCGGTCTGCAACAACAACAGTGATGTGGCAAGAACGCTTCAAGATACGGTCCGCACGGCCTTTAGCACGAGGCATAATACGCTTCATGATAGGGCCCTCATCTACGAAGATCTTGGCGACATTTAAGTCGTCAATATCCGCACCTTCGTTGTGTTCCGCGTTAGCGATTGCTGATTCAAGAACTTTCTTAACCAATTCAGCAGCTTTTTTGTTGCTGAAAGTTAGAAGTTCTAGAGCTTGATCTACGTTTTTGCCGCGGATCTGATCTGCAACTAAGCGAGCTTTCTGTGGAGAAATACGAGCAAAGTTATGTTTAGCGATAGCTTCCATCATCTACTCCTTATTTCTTCTTAGCTTTCTTATCTGCAGCATGGCCGCGATAAGTACGAGTTGGTGCGAATTCGCCCAGTTTGTGACCGATCATTTCTTCGGTTACAAATACTGGAACGTGTTGACGGCCGTTATGGACAGCGATAGTCAAACCAATCATTGTTGGGATGATCATTGAACGACGAGACCAAGTCTTAATTGGTTTTTTCTCACCGTTCTCTACCGCTTTCTCTACCTTCTTCAGCAAGTGCAGGTCAATAAAAGGACCTTTCTTGAGAGAACGTGGCATGGCGATTCCTCTTTATAGATTACTTGTTACGACGACGTACGATGTACTTGTCAGTGCGCTTGTTCTTACGAGTCTTAAAGCCTTTAGTAGGCTGACCCCAAGGAGATACTGGGTGACGGCCACCAGAAGTACGACCTTCACCACCACCGTGTGGGTGGTCAACTGGGTTCATTACTACACCACGTACGGTTGGACGTACGCCGCGCCAGCGTGAAGCACCAGCTTTACCTAGTTCACGTAGCATGTGCTCAGCATTACCTACTTCACCGATTGTTGCACGGCCTTCAGATAGTACTTTGCGCATTTCGCCTGAACGTAGGCGTACAGTAACATATGCACCGTCGCGAGCGACGATTTGTGCGTATGCACCTGCAGAACGAGCAATTTGTGCACCTTTCCCAGGCTTAAGTTCAACACAGTGAACTGTAGAACCTACAGGGATGTTACGCATTGGAAGTGTGTTACCAGCTTTAATCGGTGCATCAACACCAGATTGAATTTGGTCACCAGCAGCAATGCCTTTAGGTGCGATGATGTAGCGACGCTCGCCGTCTGCGTACAGAACTAGAGCGATGTTTGCGCTACGGTTTGGATCGTATTCAAGACGCTCAACTTTCGCTGGGATACCGTCTTTGTTACGTTTAAAGTCAACTACACGGTAGTGGTGCTTGTGACCACCGCCGATGTGACGAACTGTAATACGACCGTTGTTGTTACGACCACCGTTCTTAGAGTTTTTCTCTAGAAGTGGAGCGTAAGGCTTACCTTTGTGAAGGTCAGCGTTAACAACTTTAACTACGTGACGACGACCAGGGGAAGTCGGCTTACATTTAACAATAGCCATTTTTTAACTACTCCTGTTATTCCGCACCGCCAACGAAGTCAAGATCTTGACCTTCTTTCAAGATAACGTACGCTTTTTTAACGTCGCTGCGGCGACCTTGGCGTAGACCTTGACGTTTGGTCTTACCCTTAGTGATAAGAGTATTTACAGACTTAACTTCAACTTCAAATAGCTTTTCTACTGCTGCTTTGATCTCTTTCTTAGTTGCATCGATAGCTACTTTGAAAACGATAGTGTTCGCTTTCTCAGCAGTCATAGTTGCTTTTTCAGAGATAAGAGGAGCACGTAGTACTTTTAGTAGACGCTCTTCAGTGATCATGCCAGCATCTCCTCAACTTGCTTAACTGCATCAGCAGTCATTACTACTTTGTCAAACGCGATTAGCGAAACTGGGTCAATACCAGCAACGTCACGTGCGTCAACTTTGTATAGGTTGCGAGCAGCTAGGAATAGATTCTCATCTACTTCACTAGTCACGATAAGAGCATCAGTTAGCTCAAGCTCTTTCAGCTTAGCTACAAGCTCTTTAGTTTTCGGCGCTTCAACTGAGAAGTTGTCTACAACAACTAGACGCTCTTGACGAACGAGCTCAGAAAGAATGCTGCGCATTGCACCGCGGTACATTTTTTTGTTTACTTTTTGGCTGTGATCTTGAGGTTTCGCAGCAAAAGTAACACCACCCGAGCGCCAAATAGGGCTACGGATTGTACCAGCACGAGCGCGGCCAGTGCCTTTTTGACGCCAAGGTTTAGCGCCGCCACCAGATACTTCAGAACGAGTTTTTTGAGCACGAGTACCTTGACGAGCACCTGCTGCATACGCAACAACTACTTGGTGTACAAGTGATTCGTTAAACTCACGTCCGAAAGTAGTCTCGGAAACAGTTAGTGCATCAGCACCTTTAACCATTAGTTCCATTACTTACTCCTAGACGTTATGCTTTAACAGCTGGTTTAACAACTACGTTGCCGCCAACTGCGCCTGGTACTGCACCTTTAATAAGAAGCAGATTACGCTCAGCGTCAACACGTACGATCTCAAGGTTTTGAGTCGTAACACGCTCAGCACCCATGTGACCAGCCATTTTCTTGCCTTTAAATACGCGACCTGGAGTTTGACATTGGCCAATTGAACCCGGTGCACGGTGAGACAAGGAGTTACCGTGAGTCATATCTTGAGTAGAGAAGTTCCAACGCTTAACAGCGCCTTGGAAGCCTTTACCTTTAGATGTACCAGTAACGTCTACTTTTTTAATTTCGTTGAAAAGTTCTACGTTTAGCTCAGCGCCAACTTCAAACTCTTCGCCGTTTTCCAAACGGAATTCCCAAAGACCGCGACCTGCTTCAACACCTGCTTTCGCAAAGTGGCCAGCTTCTGGCTTAGAAACACGGCTAGCTTTCTTAGCTCCCGAAGTAACTTGGATTGCAGCGTAGCCATCTTGCTCAAGTGTACGTACTTGAGTAACACGGTTTTGTTCTACTTCTACAACAGTTACTGGGATAGAAACGCCTTCTTCGGTAAATACGCGGGTCATACCCACTTTACGTCCGACTAGACCAATCATTATTCTAATCTCCCTTAACCTAGGCTGATTTGAACATCAACACCAGCTGCAAGGTCTAGACGCATAAGAGCATCAACAGTCTTGTCAGTTGGTTCTACGATGTCGATCAAACGCTTGTGAGTACGAATCTCGTACTGGTCACGCGCGTCTTTGTTTACGTGAGGAGAGATAAGAACAGTGAAACGTTCTTTACGAGTAGGAAGTGGAATAGGACCACGAACCTGCGCGCCGGTACGCTTAGCTGTTTCAACGATTTCCGCAGTTGAAGCGTCGATTAGTTTATAATCGAAAGCTTTAAGGCGGATACGAATACGTTGGTTCTGCATGAGACAGAGCTCCAAATTAATTAAATTACACAAACAATATCGCCACTCCGACTCGTAAATACGAGAGAATGTGCGATTGATTCATGTGAAACCGTTGTCTCCAAAATTAGGAGACTTGTCAGCTAAAAGTGATTAGCTAGCTTGCTGGTTGACTCTGTCTTACGACGGTGTCCCCGACAAGTACTAAATTTTATTAACTGCGAACATAAGCTGAGTATACATTACCTATAGATTTTCAAGTTGGGTTAACCCCTTTGAAAACCAAGCTCCTCAGTGCCCATTGGTTCACAACTGGCTAGGCCAGTGCGCGGTATTATACAGATCACAATTTGGGATGCAAGAGGTGATGAGATTTTATTCAATTTGCTGTGGCGGTAGATGCTGAAAAGCCGCTGGACTCTTAAGTTAAGAGGCCAACGGCACTATTTTTAGGCTAAGTCGCTTTTACTTTCTCGATACAAATTTTGCTTTCTAGTGTCTAAGAGTTGGTTAAAACCTGTTCATACAAAGGAGGATAATTACCGACGCTCACTTTCCAATTACGTACTTGCTCGACAAAGTTACGACCGTTATCTCTAGTGGAATCTCCTAGATCCGTCTTAGACAGCAAATATTGTAGTTTTTTGACTAATTGGGCTTGGTTATCCGCTTCAAACAAATAGCCGGTCACCCCATCCTCAATCAACTCTTGATGCCCTCCTACATCGGAGGCTAATAGTGGTACTCCTTGAGCCATCGCTTCCAACGGTTTAAGCGGTGTCACTAAATCGGTTAAACGCATCGACTGTCTTGGATATACGAGTAAATCAAACAAGCTGTAGTAACGATTGACGTCCTCATGCGCAACTCGCCCTGTGAAAATCACATTATTCGTCAAACCCAACTTTTTCACCTGCTGCACTATATTGTCATATTGCGGTCCTCCACCCACCAGTAGCAGTTGGACATCAGGTATGCTTTTCACAAGCTCACTTAATGCTGATACCAAGGTGTCTATTCCTTCGTACGCATACATAGATCCAATGAAGCCAATGACTTTTTTACCTTGGAGGTTTAGTTCGGCCTCAAGCTCTGCGTCTCTGCCATCTACCATGGTAAAACGCTCCGCATTAACGGCATTTGGAATAACGATAGGTTGATTAGGGGTGAGCGCTCGAGAAATCAAATCGTTCTTTAGCCCCTCACAAATTGTCGTCACACCATCGGCTTGTGAAACCACGCGGTTCTCAAGGTGACGAGTGATCTTATAGCGAACATCCCCTTCCTTACAGGTACCATGATCGACAGCAGCATCTTCCCAAAAGGCACGTATTTCGTAGACCACGGGAATACCCAATTGCTTGGAAGCCTTTAGTGCCGCCAGCCCATTTAGCGCTGGGGAGTGAGCATGGAGAATATCGGGCTTTTCTAGCTTCGCTACTTCCACAATTCTTTTCGCTAAACTATTGATAGTCTGCCATTGATTGACTACTGGGATCTTATTAAGCATCCCTACAGGGGTACGATAAAAATCGTATCCGTCGACGTGCTCTTTAGATTGAGTGGTTGCCCCCTGCTTATCGCCGCTCACATGGCAGGTCTCTATACCAAGGTCTCGTTGATGCTTGAGTATCGACAAGCTGCGAAAGGTATAGCCACTCTGTAGTGGAATGGTATGGTCGAAAATATGTAATATCTTCATAATCGGACCTCATGGTACATAGTGGTAACCTGGGTGGTTCGCGGTTGATATCTCATCACCAGATCCCTTTGGTATCTATTACAAACTCGTCGTTGAGCTTTATTTTTTTAAACTGGCTATGATCAACTAACATGACATGAATGTCTGTCTTGGACAGTGATTCATCGATCGTCACCAGCCTAAGCGTGGTATCTGGCAACACTTTGATATTGGGCTCTATCGCTAATACCTCACCGCAATGCTCACGGGCAATAGTGTTGGCAATATCCAGCGCTGGACTCTCTCGGAGATCATCAATGTCGGGTTTAAACGTCAAGCCATAACAAGCAATCGTCACTTCTGCTGCGGTTTTTTCTGGATGTTTCTGCAAATAACTGCCGATTGCAGCATTTACTTTCTCGATAACCCACTCAGGCTTATGATCATTCACTTTTCGTGCTGTATGGATAATCTTAGCAATGTCCGGCGTTTTAGATACGATAAACCACGGATCCACAGCGATGCAATGCCCGCCTACACCTGGTCCTGGTTGCAGTATATTGACCCTTGGGTGGCGATTCGCTAGCGAGATGAGTTCCCACACATCAATGTCTAACTCATCACAAATCATCGATAGCTCATTGGCAAAGGCAATTTGTACATCTCGCGAAGAGTTTTCGGTTAGTTTGGCCATCTCAGCGGTTCGAGCATTAGTGATCACACAGTCCCCCATGACGAAGGTTTTGTATAGCTCAACCGACCGTTCAGAGCAGCGACGTGTCATACCACCAATAACTCTGTCGTTATGCACTAATTCGGTAACAACCTTTCCTGGCAGTACACGTTCTGGACAGTGCGCAATATTTATATCTGCTCCTTCACCGACCTGTTGGGGAAAGGTCAGATCTTGACGATATTTTGCTAACCATTGAGCAATTTTCTCTGTGGTCCCTACCGGTGATGTTGACTCTAGAATGACCAGGTCCCCTTTTTTAAGTACTGGAGCAATGGCTTCTACTGCATTATGGATGTAGCTGATATCTGGCTCGGGGATCTTTGCATCATCAATAGGCTTGAAAGGTGTTGGAACAGCGATTAAAAAAGCATCGGATGGCTCCGGAGTAGTTACGGCTTTGAGAAACCCTCTTTGTACCGTTGCACTCACTAACATATCGAGGTCGGGTTCGACGATATGGATTTCACCACGGTTAATCGTATCGACCGCATCTTGATTAACGTCAACACCAATGACTTGTTTCTTGCGAGATGCAAACATAGCTGCGGTTGGCAGACCTATATACCCCAATCCAATCACGGAGATGGTTTCAAAAGACATACTGCTACTTCCTGTAAAAATGAATTAAGCCAGAGCGCATTCGCCGCTACTTAGCTAAGACTTCTAAGATTCGTTGACACGCTTTGCCGTCACCGTAGGGATTATGGGCACGGCTCATTGCTTCGTACGCACTTGGATCCGTCAGTAACTTTTCGATGTTTTGCACAATGACATGCTCCTCTGTACCAACCAGTTTAACGGTCCCAGCTTCAACAGCTTCTGGCCGCTCTGTGGTGTCACGCATAACCAATACTGGTTTGCCGAGCGAAGGTGCTTCTTCTTGAATACCACCAGAGTCGGTCAAAATTAGGTGAGATCGCATCATTAGATAGATAAAAGGTAGATACTCTTGAGGCTCAATAAGGAGGACATTATCGATGCCTTCTAGGATTCTACTTACTGGCTTTCTAACATTTGGATTGAGGTGTACTGGGTAGACAACCTGAACATCTGGGTGGGAGGTTGCAACCTGCGCAATCGCCCGGCAAATTCGCTCAAAACCATCACCAAAGTTTTCTCTTCGATGCCCAGTGACTAATATGAGTTTTTTCGATTCGTCTAAGTATGGAAAGGCGCTTTTCAGATCGTTTTCTAACGCGGTATCTTGCGCGATCTTACTTTTGATCAACATTAATGCGTCGATGACGGTATTGCCTGTGACGCTAATGTTTTCTGGAGAGTAGTTTTCTCTCGTAAGGTTATCTTTCGATGTATCTGTCGGCGCAAAGTGATAGCGAGTCAAGCTACCTGTTAGTTTGCGGTTTGCCTCTTCTGGCCAAGGAGAATATAGATTTCCCGTTCTTAGCCCTGCCTCGACATGGCCAACGGGTATTTGCTCATAGTAGGACGCTAGACTCGCAGCAAACGTGGTAGCCGTATCCCCATGGACCAAAACGACATCAGGCTTTATCTCCTGAAGTGCGGGTTTAAGTTCGAGTAAAATGTTTGCGGTGATTTGATTTAAGGTTTGACCGGCCTTCATTAAATTAAGGTCAATGTCCGGTACAATTTCAAATAACTCAAGCACCTGATCAAGCATCTCTCGATGCTGCGCCGTCACGCAAACTGTTACTTCGAAACGATCGTCCGTTGCCAAAGCATGCACTAGAGGTGCCATCTTTATCGCTTCTGGACGTGTACCAAAAACGGTCATTACCCTCTTAATCGCCATCATTTATTCCAATTTAATGAACAAAATAGCTTACTCATATCTACGCTAAGTAAACCGTGTGATAACAACTATATGTATGGCGGCAAAAAAGTGTCAATTTGATAGCGTTGCATTGCTGGGACATAATCAAACATGAGACATTAAGGTCTATGTTTGAAAAGCGTTCTTTTTCTAATCGGCTGTCCCAGAATATCAAGGTTGCGCTTTAGACAGAGTTAATGCTCCCGTTGATGAACTCAACGACGTTAAGATTTCTGCCTCAATATATTGCCAAAAATGATGGCTCCCATAGGCGGATAGGTGCCCGCCATCAAAGAACATATTGTCGTCTTCAATGATAGTTTTGCACTCACCTAGCGCATCACACACCGCTGAAAATGGGTTAATAAAGGTGACATTTAGATGTTGTGAAGCAAACTTTTCAAGAACAGTATTGTCGCGGATACGCTCACCATCAAAGTCAGACGTACTTCGCTCACAGTCCGATGTATCTAATTTCTTAAGACATTTAATCATCGAGCGTTTCGGCGCTGGCACTTGGCCAACAATGAACACTGGTCGGTCACCAATATACTCAACCAGCTTACCGAGTTCTTGTCGCAAAAGTGAATAGTACGTCTGATGACTATCGAATCCCTCACAGTTGCGCGCGCATTCAAAATCTCGACGTCCCCAAAATTGGGCCAAGATTACCGGTGTATTCTTTTCAGTTTGAATAAGTTTGTGCAACTCTCTGCATTCTGTTACCCAGTGTTTATCCATCCAAGCAGAATGAGGCTTAGGGTTCAAATCGATGAATCCAGGACAAGACCCAATCCATTTATGTGTAATACTCACTTGCTCACTGAGAGAAATACCGTAAGCAAAGTGGGCTGAGTTACTGTCTCCAAGCATTAGAAATTGGTAGGGCTTTCCTTGATTGATGACCTTTTTCTCGAAGCTCTGATTATATGTAAGCGTGCCATCTGTCCCCAAAAAATAGTGACCTAGCAATAAGCTCTCGTATTTATGGTAGTTGGTGTAAATGTCTCTTTCCGTATAAAAAAACTGAGCACTGCTACTACTTACACCGACTAAAAACACTATTGAAACCGGCCAGTACTTAAGCGTCCCCATTGAAAAGTTGCGCTTTTCAATCATGGAGTAGCTTAGAAATCCAAGCACTAGCGACAAAGGTATTCCAAGGTAAGCGAGTAATTTGCTTTCTAAAAAGTAGCCCAAAACAACAATCGGCCAATGCCACAAATAAATGGAATACGACCAGAGACCCAATGCTTGGGAAACCTTATTATTAAGTACAAAACTCTGGGAATTATTGGCCAAAATAACCAAGTAAGCACCACCGACGGGTACGAGTGCAAATGAGTTTGGCCAAATTTCATTCTTCGACAATATAAAGCAAGCAAACACTATTGCGGCCACACCGGCTTTTTCCATGACAGAGCGTGTAAACATTGATATGCGAGTAGGCAGTGGGAATAGAAATGCGACACCACCGAGCATCATTTGCCAAGCTCTCGATGGAAACAAAAAGTAGGACTCTAGAGGTAAAAAATGTGTGATCGCCATGCTAATAGCGAACGCGATTGGCGTGAAGATAAGTACGATAAACTTTATGGCTCTAATCGATACATAGCGACTCAAAATCGCCAATACGATTGGATAAAGTATGTAAAATTGCCATTCTACTGACAGGGACCAAGTATGAAGCAACCACTTGCTGTGTGATGCTCCGTTAAAGTAGCCAGACTCAGTTAGGTATACAAAATTTGAGAAAAAGAGAAGGCTGCTTGAAATGTGCTTGTTGAGGGTTTGTAGATCGAGTGGATTAAAAAAGGCATTTCCAAAAATAAAAAGCACTAAGCAAAGTGCGAGCAAAGCAGGGATAATTCGCTTTGCGCGGGCGCCATAAAAACCCAATAAATGAAATCGCTGCTCTTCTAAGCGACTAACAATGATGCCTGTCATTAAGTAGCCGGAGATCACAAAGAAAACATCGACACCGACAAATCCGCCAGGTAGCGCACTGCCAAAGAAGTGAAATATCACAACTATGACGACCGCCAATGCTCTCAATCCATTAATATCCTGCCGAAAATCCATACTCGATGCCTTCAAAGTGACCTGAAGTAGAGAATTTTAAGCACAGCTCCTGACTGATGCCGGTTATTTTTGAGACATACCGGTAAAGTCTTAATTTCAAAACATGACTTAATTGGTCGATGCTCGCACAGAGAACAAGGCAAAACATCAGCATTAATACCATTTTAGAGAACGTAAATAGTAGTCAAACATAAAAAAAGGGAAGCCGAAGCTTCCCTTAAAATGTTTTGCAGATTTTAACTAAATATTAGTCAAAGATCTTAGCAACAACACCAGCACCTACAGTACGGCCACCTTCACGGATAGCGAAACGTAGACCTTCGTCCATTGCGATTGGAGCGATTAGCTCAACTTGCATTTGGATGTTGTCACCAGGCATTACCATTTCTACGCCTTCTGGTAGAGAGATATCACCAGTTACGTCAGTTGTACGGAAGTAGAACTGTGGACGGTAGCCTTTGAAGAACGGAGTATGACGGCCGCCTTCGTCTTTAGAAAGTACGTATACTTCAGACTCGAACTTAGTGTGTGGGTTGATTGAGCCAGGAGCTGCAAGAACTTGACCACGTTCAACGTCTTCACGCTTAGTACCACGTAGAAGTGCACCAACGTTCTCACCAGCACGACCTTCGTCAAGCAGCTTACGGAACATTTCAACACCAGTACAAGTAGTAGTTGTAGTTTCTTTAATACCTACGATTTCTACTTCGTCACCTACGTTTAGGATACCGCGCTCGATACGACCAGTTACTACAGTACCACGGCCTTGGATAGAGAATACGTCTTCGATTGGCATTAGGAATGGCAAATCAACAGCACGCTCTGGCTCTGGGATGTAAGAATCTAGTGCTTCTGCAAGCTCAACGATTTTGTCTTCCCACTCTTTCTCGCCGTTTAGTGCGCCAAGAGCAGAACCCTGGATTACAGGTAGGTCGTCGCCTGGGAAGTCGTATTCAGATAGAAGTTCACGAACTTCCATTTCTACTAGCTCAAGAAGCTCTTCATCATCAACCATGTCACATTTGTTCATGAATACGATGATGTAAGGGATACCAACCTGACGGCCTAGTAGGATGTGCTCACGAGTTTGAGGCATTGGGCCATCAGTCGCAGCAACAACTAGGATACCACCGTCCATTTGCGCAGCACCAGTGATCATGTTTTTAACGTAATCGGCGTGTCCTGGGCAGTCTACGTGTGCGTAGTGGCGAGATGGAGTATCGTACTCTACGTGAGAAGTTGCGATTGTGATACCGCGCTCACGCTCTTCTGGAGCGTTATCGATAGATGCGAAGTCTTTCGCTTCACCGCCGTATACTTTTGACAAAGTAGTACAGATAGCAGCAGTTAGAGTTGTTTTACCGTGGTCAACGTGGCCGATAGTACCAACGTTAACGTGCGGTTTAGTACGTTCAAATTTTTCTTTAGACACGATTGTGTTCCTTCCTAGTTATTGATTCGCCAAGACTACAACAAGGTCAAGGCGCGCCAGAATTTGCTATTTTATGCGCCATCTAACGAATGCGCAATAGAATCATTATTAAACAATCCAACAAATGTCGATTTATCGAGTTGCTTAAGTACGCTCTGCAATAATGCCTTGTGCAACATTCTTAGGAATTTCAGCGTATTCGTTGAATTCCATAGAGTATGAAGCACGGCCTTGAGTTGCCGAACGTAAGTCAGTTGCGTAACCGAACATCTCCGCCAATGGGACTTGAGCACGAACGATTTTAAGACCAGCGTGGCCTTCGTCCATACCTTCGATCATGCCGCGGCGACGGTTTAAGTCACCTACAACATCACCCATCCAATCTTCTGGAGTGGTTACTTCAACCTTCATCATTGGCTCAAGAAGGACAGGTTGCGCTTCAAGCGCACCGCTTCTAAATGCCATCGAGCCAGCGATCTTAAACGCCATCTCGTTTGAATCGACATCGTGGAATGAGCCATCAAACAGAGTCGCTTTAACATCCAGCACTGGATAACCAGCTAGGACACCATTGTTCATCTGCTCTTCGATACCTTTCGCTACCGATGGGATGTACTCTTTTGGAATCACACCACCCACGATTTCGTCCACGAAGACAAACCCTTCACCTTGCTCTGCTGGTTCTAGCTTAAGCCATACGTGACCATATTGACCACGACCACCAGATTGGCGTACAAATTTGCCTTCAATTTCTGTTGTTCCACGGATTGTTTCGCGGTAAGCCACTTGAGGTTTACCTACGTTACAATCAACGCTGAACTCACGTTTCATTCGATCAACGATGATATCTAGGTGTAGTTCACCCATACCTGAAATCAAGGTTTGACCGGTTTCGTCGTCTGTTTCTACGCGGAAAGACGGATCTTCTGCAGCCAGTTTACCCAGCGCGATACCCATTTTGTCTTGATCCGCTTGAGAGCGTGGTTCTACGGCAATCTGAATCACAGGCTCAGGAAACTCCATTCGCTCCAAAATCACTTTATGATTTTGGTTACATAAAGTATCACCAGTAGTCACGTCTTTAAGACCAATGGCAGCGGCGATATCGCCTGCGCGCACTTCTTTGATCTCTTCGCGTTTATTCGAATGCATCTGCACAATACGGCCGAGGCGTTCTTTTTTCATTTTCACTGAGTTGTAAACCGCATCACCCGAGTTGATCACTCCAGAGTAAACACGCATAAACGTCAGTGTACCCACGAATGGGTCGGTAGCAATTTTAAAGGCAAGTGCGGCAAACGGTTCGTTGTCGTCAGCGTGACGCTCAACGACATTCTCATCGTCATCTTCACCTTTAATAGCTGGCACGTCGATTGGCGATGGAAGATATTCGATGACAGCATCCAATACCGCTTGTACGCCTTTGTTTTTGAAGGCACTGCCACAAGTCGCAAGTACGATTTCGTTATTCAAAGTACGGGTACGAAGACCGAGCTTGATCTCTTCTTCGCTCAACTCGCCTTCTTCAAGGTACTTATCCATCAACTCTTCGTTGGCTTCAGCGGCCGCTTCGATCATCTCAGTGCGGTACTCTTCTGCCAACTCAACCATATCGGCTGGGATCTCTTCATAACTGAATGTCATGCCTTGATCGGCTTCATTCCAGTTGATGGCTTTCATCTTAATGAGATCAACCACACCTTCGAAGTTTTCTTCAGCGCCAATGTTTAATTGAATAGGCACTGGAGTTGCACCCAAACGGTCTTTGATTTGCTGAACAACGGCTAGGAAGTCTGCACCAGCACGGTCCATCTTGTTGACGAAAACCATACGAGGCACTTGATACTTGTCGGCCTGACGCCAAACAGTCTCAGACTGAGGCTCAACACCAGAAGCACCACAAAATACCACTACAGCACCATCAAGTACGCGCAAAGAACGCTCTACTTCAATAGTGAAGTCAACGTGCCCTGGAGTATCAATGATGTTTACACGATGGTCTGGGAATTGTGCTTCCATACCGCGCCAGAAAGTGGTGGTCGCAGCGGAAGTAATAGTAATACCGCGTTCTTGTTCTTGTTCCATCCAGTCCATGGTGGCGGCACCATCGTGCACTTCACCAATTTTGTGAGAAAGACCAGTATAAAAAAGAATTCGCTCACTGGTGGTAGTTTTACCAGCATCTACGTGAGCCACAATACCGATGTTACGGTAACGCTCGATAGGGGTTTTGCGAGCCACTTTGCATCCTTAGTTTTAAGAACGATGAATAGGAATTATTGATGTTTCAAATACAAAACTATCGCTTATAAGAAGCGATGGCATAAAGGGGCATTTGAAATATGAATAAGCCCTATGGGAAGTAGGTAAGATGCTGCGGCAAGCCGCAGCATCTTAAAGGCATTACCAGCGGTAATGAGCAAACGCTTTGTTAGCGTCAGCCATGCGGTGAACGTCTTCACGTTTCTTAACCGCAGTACCTTTGTTCTCAGACGCATCTAGCATTTCAGCAGCTAGGCGTTGAGCCATAGATTTTTCACCACGCTTACGCGCAGCTTCAACTACCCAACGCATAGCAAGAGCGTTACGGCGAACCGGACGAACTTCTACAGGTACTTGGTAAGTTGAACCACCCACACGGCGAGATTTAACCTCTACCGCTGGACGAACATTTTCAAGAGCTTCTTCAAATACAGCTAAGTGATCTTTACCAGATTTCTCAGCCATAGTGTCTAGTGCAGTGTAAACAATTTTTTCTGCTACAGATTTTTTACCGTCAACCATAAGGATGTTAACGAATTTTGCCAGCAATTCTGATTTGAATTTAGGATCTGGAAGGATCTTACGCTGACCAATGACGCGACGACGTGGCATGGATAATTCTCCGTTGTCTTCTTCAGGTTTTTTCCAAAACTTTTCAGTTTTATAAAAACTATAAAATGTAAAATAAGTGTTTGGCCTTACTTAACGCCTTTCTTTGCAGAAAGAGATTAAGACTTAGGACGCTTCACACCGTACTTAGAACGACCTTTCTTACGGTCATTAACGCCTGCACAGTCAAGTGCACCACGGACAGTGTGGTAACGTACACCAGGAAGGTCTTTAACACGACCGCCACGGATAAGAACAACACTGTGCTCTTGAAGGTTGTGACCTTCACCGCCGATGTAAGAAGTTACTTCAAAACCGTTAGTTAGACGTACACGACATACTTTACGTAGTGCCGAGTTAGGTTTTTTAGGGGTTGTAGTGTATACACGAGTACATACACCACGTTTTTGTGGGCACGCTTCTAGTGCTGGCACGTTGCTTTTAACAACTTGCTTTGCACGAGGCTTGCGTACCAACTGGTTAATAGTTGCCATTAACTAGCTCCTGAAATTTACTTAAAAGTAAGCTTTTGTGAAAAATCTAGTCCTTTTGCACCACAAACTCTAGTTAGAGTAGGGTTTTAAAGGACGCGAAATTTTATGCAGTGATGAGAGGTGTGTCAAGGAATATACGATCTTTTTTTAACCGCACGCGGCTAGGCAACCACTTCGTTCACACCGTTTGAGCGGCAGTGAGGCAAGATTACCTTAACCCCAATGAATAGACTTACTGTGGCGAGCAGTGAGTTCCACGAAACCTGCCATAGAAATAGCCTGTGAATCATGACGTTGAATCAATCCACGGCTCAACAAGTCAGTGTCGAGAAATGAATACGAATTCACTTTTTCCAATAACGATTTCTTAGGATGTTCGGCAAGCGCCAAATACGCTGCCTGTTGAATCAGTAAAAGATGGTCGTCGTTTGAGATAAACGGCAATGCGACACTGAGTTGCTCAAGTGAGCTGATGATATGTAATGTCGACATGGCTTAAAACCTCAGTACTTTATCGCATTTTGCCAATGTATCTGCCATGGCGCCATCGTCTAGCACCTCGCAGTCGATGATCAAATCATCAGCAGTCAGCCCATAACTGCCTAATGCAGAATGACTGACAAATACCTCTTCTATGTCGTAGAGGTCGAGCAATTTAAAGGCGCTTACATAATCTTTTAACTTCAACACCTCAGGCTCTTGCGCCGATAACAGTTGTAATACGCCCTCACCAACAAATAGACAGCATAACTCTTCACTGTAGGCTGAGGTTGCCAACACAGCGTCTAAACCTTCACGACCACTTGCGGTAGTGTGAGGGGCTTGAGTAAACAAAAAGCCAGTTGCACTCAAAACTGCACCACCCTGTCATAACTTAAAAGTGCCTCGGCAAGACTTCCCAGTCCAACCTGCTCAAAAGAATGCGCTACATTGTGCGCAGCAAGTTGATGTTGTTTGGCTTCGTCTTCACTGACAACGCCGCGTCTTAACGCCGCTGCAACGCAGGTTTCCAGCGCAAATTGATGCTGTTGAGCAAGTGTTTGCCACTTTTGCACAACATGTAACTCATCATTGGCCGGGACCACGAGCTCGCTTGCTTGACTGACGCCAGACTGATAGAAGAAGACCTTGTTAAGCTTGTGCTCAGACTGCGCTAAAGCTTTTGCGAACTCTAACGCCATATGTGTGGCTTGATTGCCATACACATCACCAGTGACAACAAGTGCGTAGCTCAGACTCAAATTTCTTCGTCCTCAGTCTTACGTTGGCGGATATACAAATACACTGTGTGCTTAGAAATGTTTAAACGATCTGCGACACGGTTTATAGCGTCTTTGATGTCGAAGATGCCTTTGTCGTACAGCTCCATCACGATTTGGCGATTCTTAGTGTTATTTGAGACCGATTTGTCCGCATTGATCTCTTCAATTGTGCGTTCAACCGTTTGATCCACCAACTCTTCCACATCACTGGCAAAGTTAACTGACGATGCAGCATCATTTGCTTCGTCGGTAGGCATAAAGGATTGGAGTACTTGTGAAAAAGGGGCATCTAAATTGACGTTGATACACAGCAATCCAATCACGCGGTTATCGTCGTTACGAATGGCAATCGTGATCGACTTCATTAGCACGCCGCCTTTGGCGCGAGTGAAGTAGGAGCGGGAGAAGTTACGTTCAGACTTCTCGATGTCTTTCAGCATTTTAAGCGCTAAGTCGGTGATCGGAGACCCAACTTGCCTACCAGTATTCTCGCCATTGGCAATTTTTATCGCTGACGTATTCAAGTCTTCGAGTGAGTGCAAAACGATCTCACAAAATGGACCAATCAAACTTGCGATACCATCTACTACCGCTTCGTATGAGCGTAAAATGATTTTATCGTGTTTGCTAAACGGTTTTACGTCAACAGACTCCATCTCTAGGAGTACATCTGCATGGACAGTTTCTGTAGTCACATTTGCCTCTAGACACTAATTATGATTCTAGATGAAAGTTTATCAGAAAATTTGAAGAAAAAATAAAGGCTCGGAAATTCCGAGCCTTAATAGTGATCTACCGCAATATTTTTTGCGCTTATTGAGCCGCTTCTTCCGCTTGCTCAACAATTTCTAGCAATTCAACTTCAAATACTAGAGTAGAGTTCATTGGGATGTTTGGTACATCCTGAGCGCCGTAAGCAAGCTCTGGTGGGATAACAAACTTGTACTTAGAGCCAACTTGCATAAGTTGAACACCTTCAGTCCAACCAGGGATAACGCGATCCAATGGGAATGAAGCTGGTTCGCCACGCTCTACAGAGCTGTCAAACTGAGTGCCGTCAATCAATGTGCCGGTGTAGTGAACGGTTACAACATCAGTAGCCGCTGGAGATTCACCTTCTGCAGCGCTAAGCACTTGGTAAAGTAGACCAGAGTCTGTTTTCATCACGCCATCTTCTTTTTCAAACTCTGCGCGGAAATCTTCACCGACTTTGATCGCTTTCTCAGCTTCTTCTGCAGCCATCATTTGCGCTTTTTCTTGTACGCGTTGGTCTAGGCTTTGTAGCGCCATCATGATCTCTTCTTCAGACAGCTCTGCGCCTTCGCCGAAGCCATCTTCGATACCTTTAAGTACCAATGCGCTATCTAGATTGATGCCTAGCTCTTTAGGCTTGTCGATAGATTGCTTTAGGAATGTCGCGAATTGAGCACCGATTGCGTATGACGCTTTTTCATCTTCTGTGTTAAAAGTCATTGCGACTACTTGAGTTTCTTCCTGCGCAGCCGATACTTCTGGTTGAGAAGCTTCTTCTTTCTGACAACCAACAGCAAATGCTACAGTTGCAGCGAGCAGTGAAACTTTAAATAGTGATTTCATTCATATCTCCAAAATGGACAAGCCATTATATTTAACTTGCACCTCGCACAAAATAAGTAGGCTGTGCGCGATACTATAACTGTAATCAATTGTGCTTCTTTAAGCGAAGCGTCTAACCAACGGTGTAGAGCATTGAAAAAAACAATACTAAATGTCGCCTCTGTGTTGTGTGTCATCTTTGTGTTAGCTGGGTGTTTTTTTAAAACTCAGCAACTTAACCAATGGCAACTTGCTGATGACACTACATCTAGCTTAGCACTTTCTCGCGATGGTCGTTTTAGCATAGCTTATTCTAAACAAGATCATCTTATACTATGGGATCTTTTACAAAACAAGCAATTAGCCCATTTAGGCGCTCAAGATCCGTCATCTAGTGAGGTGACTCGCATTCGCTTCTCAGACAACGGTCAGTATGCGATTACCGCAACCCAAATGAATTTCGCCGTGTGGGAGCTCGCTTGGAGTCAGTCACTGGGCTTATGGTCCATTTCCGATGGCACCATTAGAGATCTCGATGTCGCCAATAACGGTGAGCATGTCTTACTGGGTCTTACCAACGGTAAGGCTATCTATGTCAATGTGGCCACTGGACGCCGCCTTGAATTTCTAGCTCACCGAGAAAAAGTCAACACTGTTGCTCTATCGAGCAATGGTCGCTACGCCCTCTCTGGGGGCAATGACTATTTCGCCTACCTGTGGGACACACAGACTGGACAAGCGCTATTTCAATTTGAGCATCAAGCACGGGTTAATCGTGTGGCCTTGGATCGAGATGGACGCTGGGCATTTACCTCTGACGCCAATGATGCATTTATATGGGACATCAAAACCGGTGAAAAAGTTTCAACGTTAAGCACATTTTTACGTCAGCAAGTGTTTTCTACTGCTCGATTCTCCGATGATGGGCAACAGTTAATAACAGGTACGCCTGCTGGAAAGGTCGCTGTTTGGGATGTAGCAAGTGGGAAAAAACGTCAGGGTTGGAGCGTCGAGCCCAATAAAGAGTCTAGACCTGCTATCGCGGTGGTGTATGATGCGACCTTCACTCCGAATAACAGTATTGTCGCAGGCTCATCTGCCGGTATTGTTCAAGAGTGGGAAATGCCTTAACTCACGCACTATTGGAAATACACATGAGCCAGTCTTCGAACGACACAAAACTGCAGCAACTAGAGCAAACCATTATCGACCTAGAGGTCAAATTGGCGTTCCAAGAACAAACCATTGATGAACTCAACCAAGCGCTCAGCGATCAACAGTTAGTGATCAGCAAAATGCAAACCCAAATGAAGTATGTAGTTGGCAAAGTAAAAAACCTTGGTGAAAGTAATCTCGCGGATGAAACAGAAGAAACTCCGCCACCTCACTACTAATACCAACCCATTCTGATCACTCTACGTTGCGTAGATACTGACCTCTAGATCGCCCGACGGAGTAATTACCGCGCGGTACATGCCGCTGCTGTTCATTGAAAAGTGATGTTGCCCCTGTGAATCCATAGCGATGAGCCCACCCTCGCCGCCCATCTCTTTTAATTCACCATGAATAATGGTGTCACAAGATACACTCATAGGCTCGTCAAGATAACGCATACGAGCAGCGACATCCGATGCGACGGTCTGACGAATAAAATACTCGCCCATCCCTGTGGTTGAAACGGCCACAGTACTATTCTCTGCAAAGGTCCCTGCACCAATAATGGCGGTATCGCCAACACGGCCAAACTTTTTGTTGGTGACCCCTCCAGTGCTGGTTGCCGCAGCCAAGTTCCCGTCCATATCTAATGCGACCGCTCCGACTGTGCCGTACTTCTTATCGTCGGGGTATCGGCTTTCGGACAGCGCAAACAGCCCTTTCTCTTTCATTGACTGCAACTGCTCGTAGCGACGTTCAGTAAAGAAATAGTCTTGCTCAACAAACTGGTAATCTAAGGATTTTGCAAAGGCTTGTGCGCCCTCTCCCAGTAACATCACATGGGGACTGTGAAGCATCACATCTCTCGCCAACATAATAGGATTGGCCACATATTTCACGCCAGCAACCGCGCCTGCATCACGCTTACGACCGTGCATGACAGAAGCATCCATCTCAACCATTTCATCGTGTGTCAGTACTGAACCATGGCCGGCATTAAAATGAGGGCAATTCTCCAACACTTTGACCGCCTCAACCGTGGCATCCAGTGCGTCTCCTCCATCGGCTAAAACTTTATAGCCAGCTTGTGCTGCGTCGCTCAATGCCTGCTCAATTTCACTTTGCAACCCAAGGGACATCTGCTCACGCACAATGGTGCCGGCACCACCATGAATGGCAATAGCAATTGGAGGTGATTGTTTGGTCATGCCGTTTCCTTTATTCCGTCCTTCAAACAAAAAAGCCTTCCGAGTGGAAGGCTTTTTCTAAATCATTGGATTAGTGATTTGAGCAGCACTCTTCACCTTTTCCACAGTCGCCTTCGCCACCGCAACACTCATGGTCATCACCATGGTCGTGACCACAGCCACCTTCTTTATGGATATGACCGTGCTCAACTTCTTCTGCAGTTGCTTCACGTACTGCAACAACTTCAACATCAAAAGTCAACGTATGACCAGCCAGCATGTGGTTACCATCAACAACGACTTCGTCACCATCCACTTCAGTTACTTCAACTGGGATCGGACCTTGGTCAGTATCCGCTAGAAAACGCATACCCACTTCAATCTCATCAACACCTTGGAATACGTTTGCAGGTACACGTTGTACAAGATCGTCGCTGTGCTCACCGTAAGCATCTTCGGCTGTTACTGTTGCACTAAACTTGTCGCCTGCTTGCTTACCTTCTAGCTCACGCTCAAGGCCAGTGATCAGGTTATTGTGGCCGTGCAAGTAGTCTAAAGGCGCTTCAACGCTAGACTGATCAACGACAACACCATCTTCAAGTTTGACTTGGTAGGCGAGACTTGCAACGCGATTGTTTTCAATTTTCATATTCAATATACCTGATTCATCAAGACTAAGGCTTACAGCAAAACAGCATGAAACAACACACTGCTCAAAAAAAGAGCGGCAATAATACAGAAATCTGACGTTTTTGCCACTGTCTTATTAATGGTGATTGCCGAGAGAAAATTCAATGCGCGATTGTTTAAGAAATCGAACTGTCACAAAAGGCGAGACATCATCACTTTTACACCTAATTGTACTAGGTTCAGTTCGACGTCATCGGCGAGTGGCACCGCTACTCACCCATCACTCTGGCTTAAATATCCCGATCATTTCTTGTTCTGCCTGAGGACTTTCTTCAAGTGACTTGGGCTTACGTTGATCTATGTGCCCACAGTCCACGCACTCCACCATTTCTATATTGTTTTCGGTCCACCAACGTAAACTGTCGGCGCTCGAACATTTTGGGCATTTCGCTCCAGCGATAAATCGCTTCTTCATTCCACTAACTCCAGTCGTGACCCTGTGGTTTGTCTTTTTCCATCTCGCGGCCAAATATTTCTTCTAGCTCTTTTCGAGCTTCTTTTGCGCGAAGCGCTAAATCTTTATCGTCAGTATGCTGAGGCAATAGTTCTTCCAGCATACGATTGTCGAGCTTTTTAAAATGCGCCTCTGCTCGCGCCGCTTGATATGGGTGCATGCCCAACTCTATAAGCGCTTGTCTTCCTAGGTCTAAGGCACCCAAAAAGGTCTCTCGAGAAAAGTTATCGACCCCATGATTAATCAGTTGGTACGCTTCTACACGACTGCGCGCACGAGCCATCACCTTAAGGTGGGGGAAATGCTGCTTACACAGTTCAACGATGGCTAAGATTTCGTCGGGAGAGTCTGTACACAGTAATATTGCTTCTGCCGTTTCTACGCCGGCACTGCGTAGAAGCTCCAAGTTGGTCGCATCCCCGTAATAGACTTTGTAGCCGTACTTACGAAGCAGCTGGATCTGACTTGCGTCACTTTCCAAAATAGTAATTTTAACTTTATTGGCGTACATCAATCGGCCAACAATTTGACCGAAACGTCCAAAGCCTGCCACGATCACACGGGGCTTTTTATCTATTACCGTTTGCGGCTCATTAAATTCGGGTTCATTAATGGTACGAGCAAACCAGCGATCTTGAGCAATCAACAGCAGCGGCGTTGTCACCATAGAGAGACTGACAATCACCAGTAAGAAACTCACGGTCTCAGCGTCTAACAACCCCTGAGACTGTGCGGCGGTATACAACACAAAGGCAAACTCTCCACCTTGGCTGAGTATCGCTGCCATTTTTGAGCGCGCTTTTGCACGAGTACCAAATAATCTTGCAAGCACATAGAGCACCAGCCCTTTAGTGACTACCAATGCAATCACAGCGGTAAATATTTCCAGAGGGTACAGCGCTAAAAGCCCTAAATTCACCGCCATGCCAACGGACATAAAAAAGAGCCCAAGCAATAGCCCTTTAAACGGCTCTATGGTGATTTCTAACTCGTGCCTAAATTCACTTTCGGCTAACAGCACCCCCGCTAAAAAGGTGCCAAGTGCCATCGACAATCCCATGTAATTCATGACGTAGGCTATGCCAACCACCACGAGCAGCGCCGTGACAGTAAACATCTCTCTTGTGCCTGTTGAAATCGCATATCGAAAAAGCGGACGTAGCAAGAAGTGACCTGCCACAAGCAGTGCCAACACACCTGCGATAGTGGACAACGCCGACAACCAATCACCAGCAACATTGCCGGCCAACACAGGCAACAGAGCTAGCATCGGGATCACCGCAATATCTTGAAACAGCAACACCGCGAAACCCGACTGACCGGTTTCACTTCCTGCCAAACCTTGTTCTTCAATGACACGCAGAGCTATCGCTGTTGACGACAAGGCCAGCCCCATAGCAATGGCCACACTCACGTTCCAGCTAAACCCGAGCAGCGATACAGCCCCAGTAAGAAGCGCGCTGGTTACAAGTACTTGAGCCCCACCTAGCCCAATAATGGGACGGCGCATTTGCCACAGTTTTTTAGGGTTAAGTTCTAAACCAATCAGAAAGAGCAGCAGTACCACGCCAAACTCTGAAAAGTGTAGAATTGATTCGACATCTTTTATGAGCCCTAGTCCCCACGGACCAATGGCGACTCCTGCGAGCAAATAGCCGAGTACAGAGCCAAGACCCAAACGTTGAGCCAGTGGCACTGCAGCCACTGCTGCGACCAAAAAAGTCACGCTGTTTTGCAAGAATTCGTTGCCCAATGCCATTAGCCACTCTCCTTACTGCCCAGAGGGTGTTGTAACCACAGTCTAAATTCTTCAGCGTGAGCATATCGCTCGGCATCACTAACATTATGCGACCAATACAAAACCATCGGCTCAAGCCAGTGCATTTGACACAACGCGGCGGTCATTTCAAATGGGCGTAGAAAGTCATTTAAGGTGTACTGATTGTAACCATTGCTGGAAAACGCATCGTCATTGCCACCTGTAGAGATCACTGTTTTCCACGTTTTCCCTTTCAACTGTGCCCCTTCACCATAAGCGAAGCCTTTTTCAAGTACCCGATCCATCCACTCTTTAAGTAGCGAAGGACAAGAATAGAGAAACATTGGAAATTGAAACACGACAATGTCGTGCTTCATGAGTAGCTGATGCTCAGCATCAACATCAATAAAAAAATCGGGGTAATGGGCGTACAAGTCGTGGACGGTGACATGCGAAAGATCCTGAACCTTTTTGAGCATCAGGTGATTGACAATCGAATGTTCTAAGTCTGGGTGAGCGACCACCAATAGTACTTTGGGCTTCGAATTGAGTTGCGAGCTTTTTTGCGATCCTTGCAATGGCTTTTCCTGTATAACGCACGATATTCTAAAGTATAGCCTTCGCATCATATCCTATTTCGCTCGATACTTGGTATACTCGGCGCCAATCAATTTTTTTGTACAACGGCTCACATGATCACTTTCTCCAATATTCAACTGCTGCGTGGCGGCAAAGTCCTTCTAGACAACGCTACAGCCACTATCCATCCCGGTGACAAAGTCGGCCTTGTGGGCAAGAATGGATGCGGAAAGTCAACGCTGTTTAGCTTAATGAAAGATGAGCTCACGATTGATGGGGGTGACTTTAGTCTCCCGAAACATTGGGAGTTAGCGTGGGTTGCGCAAGAAACCCCAGCACTAGAGCGAGAAGCAATAGAATACGTGATTGATGGCGATCGCGAGTTTCGCCGACTCGAAGCCGATCTTAAGCACGCCGAAGAACAAGATAACGGCACGCTCGCCGCTGAATTGCATGGAAAAATTGACACTATTGGTGGCTACACCATTCGATCGCGCGCCGCAGAGCTGCTCAATGGTTTAGGATTTTCTCAAGCACAAATGAGTTGGAACCTTACCCAGTTTTCAGGTGGGTGGCGAATGAGACTCAACCTAGCACAAGCCCTGCTTTGTCGCTCGGACCTGTTGCTGCTCGATGAGCCGACTAACCACTTGGACTTGGACGCAGTGATGTGGCTAGAAAAGTGGCTACAAAATTACCCTGGAACGCTCGTGCTGATCTCACACGATAGAGATTTTCTCGATCCCATCGTAAAACGCATTATCCACGTCGAAAACCAGACCTTAAATGAGTACACCGGTAACTATTCGTCATTTGAAACTCAACGCGCTCAGAAACTACTGCTGCAACAAGCACAGTTTCAAAAGCAGCAGAAGCAAATGGCGCATATGCAGAGCTATATTGACCGCTTCCGTTATAAGGCATCAAAAGCACGTCAGGCACAAAGCCGGATTAAAGCGCTAGAAAAAATGGAAAAGGTATTACCTGCGCAATTTGATAACCCATTCAGTTTCGAATTTCGCGAGCCCGAGGCTCTACCCAATCCGATTCTGATGATGGAAGACGTCGTCGCTGGCTACGACGACACCATCATTTTAGATAAGATCAAACTCAACTTAGTCCCTGGCAGCCGTATTGGCCTGCTGGGACGAAATGGAGCAGGTAAGTCGACGCTCATAAAGTTATTGGCCAAAGAGCTCAATGCACAGCAAGGCCTACTTAGCTACTCTCAAGGTGTCAAAATTGGGTATTTTGCGCAGCATCAATTAGAGACCCTTCACCCAGAAGAATCGCCTCTGCAACACATGATGCAAATTGCTCCCAATCATACTGAACAACAGCTTAGAGATTACTTAGGCAGCTTTGGCTTTTTAGGCGATAAGGCGCTAGACGCCGTTGCTCCGTTTTCTGGTGGAGAAAAAGCCCGCCTCGTGCTCGCCCTAGTGGTATGGCAAAAGCCGAACTTATTGCTGCTCGATGAACCGACTAACCACCTAGACTTAGATATGCGCCAAGCGTTGACCTTAGCATTGCAAACCTTTGAGGGGGCTATGGTTATCGTAAGTCACGATCGCTACTTACTTCGTGCCACCAGTGACGACTTGTACTTGGTGCATGACAAGCAGGTAGAGCCGTTTAACGGCGATCTTAACGATTACTATAAATGGCTGACCGAACAACAAAAAGTAGAAAGACAAGAGCTTAAAGTCGACAAACCAAAATCGTCCGACAACAGTGCGGCGGCTCGTAAAGAACAAAAGCGCAAACAAGCCGAATTGCGAAAACTCAGTGCACCACTACGTAAGAGAATTGAGAAGTGTGAGTCAAAAATGGACTCGCTCTCCGAACTTTTAGCGCAAAATGAACTGAAGCTCGCAGACAATTCTATTTACGAAGAAGACAATAAAGCCATTCTCACTCAGGTACTTGATCAACAAGCATCGGCAAAAGCGGAGTTAGAAGAAGTCGAAATGGAATGGATGGACGCACAAGAGCAACTTGAAGCTATGCAAGAATAACGCAGCACACCGCACAAGAGCCTATACGGGATATTCTAGTGGTGATATTCACAAGGAACGAGAATGACTCACAGCGCACTTCCTCGATTAACATTGGAGCGCCTTTGGCAATTTAGCCTGCAGTACTATGGCGACCGACGCATTAAAGATGCGTGCTTGAAGCTGCAAAACGTTTACGGTGGAAACGTAAACTTACTGTTGCTGCTCAAATGGTTAGACGAACAGAAACTGGCACTTAACCAACAAGACTTGGTAGCGCTCAATCGTGCTTTGCAACGTTCAGAGACGCTGCTGATTCAATATCGAGAGTTACGTCGCCAGTTAAAAAAAGAAGTGCCCGACTCACTTTACCGAGAATCTCTGCAGTTCGAGCTTTTGTTAGAAAAGCAGCAGCAATCTGACCTAGTAGACTGCATCAATCAGCTCAATCTTAGTAAAACCAGCAGCGCTAAACTGACGCAAATTTATTGCGAGCAACTTAGCGCTGACTCTTTAGTCGCTATTTTCAATCCAAGTGCATAATGCCATCGCAATGCCCAACTACTAAATATATAGCGACTAAATTAAATAAATGGCTACCAAATAAACACCACGCACGATGCAGTAAGCGCCGCCATCACATAATTGAACTGGCTTTGTGCTCTAGGTGTCGAAAGCCAACGTCGAATCAATGCCCCAAAGCCAATCCATACCGACGACGTCTGTACTTGCACCACCACAAACACACAACAAATGGACAAAATCGACAACCAATAATAGGCCCCTGAAAGGGTGAACGTCCCCACTGCGGCCACCGACATCATCCAAGCTTTAGGGTTTAAAAACTGGAACAGAGCGGCTTGCAACAACGTCATTGGCGCGCTTTCTTCATTGTTGGCCACAGACGCGTTATTGGTATTCTTGGTAGTGGCAATTTTCCAGCTCAAGTACAGCAGATAGCTGCACCCAGCCACTTTCAACCCCGTATGAGCGGCGGGGTACAATCGAAACAACACATCCAGTCCTGCAGCAGACAATACAATCAAGGTATTCAACCCCAAAGCAATACCTAAGAAATGCGGAATCGAACGACGATACCCAAAATTGGCCCCCGATGCGGTCAACATGACGTTGTTAGGTCCGGGTGTCCCGGTCATTACTAAGGCAAACACGGCGATAGACACAAAATAACCCCAATCCATGACTTACTCCCCTTTAATTGTATCGGTACAATCTGAATCCGAGTTTGATTTATACGCATTATTGCGGCAAAATCACCCTAACACTGGCCAAAATTGAACGCAAAGGATTTATTGTCACCATGACAATCCCGACAATGGACGTACAATCCAAGATCCCAATGTACAAACAAATTGCCCAATGGATCGGCACTCAGATTCAATCGGGAGAACTTCAATACCACCAGAAACTGCCCACACACCGCGCTCTTGCTGACCAACTGGGTGTCACCATTGGCACAGTGACACGTGCGTATGCTGAGGCAGAACGACAAGGGTTGGTTGAAGCGCGCGTTGGTGCCGGTACGTATGTCCGAAACCCCAACCAAGGTGGATGGGTATTTGAGGAGCAGCAAGAGCATGTGAAATGTCATCTTGGATATAACATTCCTCCGTTTATCGAGCGTGACCAGATGATGAGCCAAGCCATGTCTCAGCTTAGCCAGTCACCACAGCTGCTCAATCAATTGATGCTTTATCAAAGCGCAGTAGGTAACGAGGGTCATAAATCGGTCGTATGTGATTGGTTAGCCACACACAACATTCACCTCTCGGCTAGGCAACTGCTATTTTGTCACGGTGCGCAACACGCACTACAGCTTGTGATGGACGGGTTTTGCTCTGCCGGAGATACATTGCTGGTTGAGGAGAAAACCTACCCAGGGTTACTCAATGCTGCAAAACAGAAACAACTCAGCTTAAAGTCCGTGGTTATGGACGAGCAAGGGATCACGCCGCAAAGCTTGGAGACCGCTTGCCAGCGTTTTCGCCCTCGCTTTGTGTATTTGACGCCAACGCTGCAAAACCCCACTACCGCAACGATGCCACTGGAACGAAGGCACGCCATCATCGATATTTGTAAACGCTTTGATGTGATTATCATTGAAGACGATATCAATGGCTTGCTCGAACCAAATGCACCTACCGCTATGGTTAACCTCGCGCCTGAGCAGGTTATCTATGTGAATGCTTTTTCTAAAACCCTAGCACCAGGCTTGAGAGTGGGCTTTTTGCACGCTCCCACTCCCCTCTACTCTACGTTAGCCCAAACGCTACAAAACCATAGCTGGATGGTCAGTCCGTTATTAATAGCGTTATGCTGCCAGCTGATTGAAAGTGGTAACGCCGACAAAGTATTGGATTTAGTTCGCCAAGAGATGCTACAGCGATACCAGCTAGTGACTCAATATCTTTCTAAATATCACATTGTTGGTCGAGGCGTGGGGTTTCACGCCTGGTTGCCACTGCCTGAACACTGGAAGCTGTCTGAATTTGTGCAGCAAGCGGAGCTGCAAGGGCTAACCGTTAAATCAGCCGAGCTTTTTGCGCCTCCGGCGACGGCCATTGAGCCAGCGGTGCGGCTATCCGTGAGTGCCCCTGCCGACAAGAATGAACTGGAGCAAGGCTTAAAAGCCCTTGTGGCATTATTGGACTCTCAACCCGACCAGAGCTTTGTACTATGAATCCCTTTATTCCAGCCCGTGGATTATCCAACCCACACATTCAAACCTTGGCTCCGAGATTGATTCGCAAAAATGCCGTACTCACTGGCTACCCTGAGAGATTAGAGACTCCTGATCATGACTTTTTGGATCTCGTATGGAGCGAAAGCGACGCACAACGACAGCACTCCAACAAACCCATATTTGTGCTTTTTCATGGTCTTGAAGGCTCATTTGAAAGCCCGTACGCCAATGGATTGATGGAGGCTTTTGCCCGCCAAGGCTGGTTATCTGTGATGATGCATTTTAGAGGCTGCAGTGGTGAAATAAACCGACTCGCACGTGCCTATCACTCTGGCGAAACTGACGATGCTCGGTTGCTCCTTGAACAAATAAGACAGCGCTATCCGCATAACCCCATCGCCGTTGTCGGTGTGTCGTTAGGCGGCAATATGATGGTCAATTATTTGGCCAAATACTCGGACGATCCCATAACTTCATCCTGCGCGGTTATCTCGGCTCCGCTCGATTTAGCGTGCTGCTCAGCTCGAATTGAGCAAGGTTTTTCAAGGCTGTACAGAAACCATTTACTGGGTTCGCTAAAGCAAAACGCGCTCAAAAAATTGCACCTACTCGAACAAGCCTTACCCATTACCGCAGACGATATACATTCTATGAAGCGTCTCTATGAGTTTGATGAGCAGATCACTGCACCGCTGCACGGGTTTAAAGATGCAGCCCATTACTATGAGGCCTGTAGTGGATTGCCAAAGCTTGCCCAGGTGGATACTCCTTTACTTGTTATTCACGCTAAAGATGATCCTTTTATGACCGATGCCGTGATCCCAAGTTTCCGCCTGCCCAATGCGGTAGACTATCGCTTGTATGAACATGGTGGGCACGTTGGCTTTGTGGGTGGTGAAGCATTCTCTCCCAGGCTTTGGCTTGAAGAGGCTCTCCCTACCCACTTCAACAATTTGATCAGATAGGTTTGCTATCAGCGCTATGACTGTCTATGATTTTTCTCCCTTAATTGGAAACCTTAGGTCACGACTATGATTATTCCCTGGCAAGAGATCGCCAGCGACACCCTGCAAAACTTACTTTCTGAGTTCGTGCTGCGAGAAGGGACCGATTACGGTGATGCCGAGTGCACGCTTGATGACAAAATCGATCAAGTTAAACAACAACTGATCCGTGGTGAAGCGCATATTGTCTATTCGGAGCTTCATGAAAGTATCGATATCAAAACGAGCCAGTCGTTACGCAGCGACACCCAAAACGAGTATGACGGGCCGCATGATGGCCACGAGTAATTGCCCGTCGACTACCGTAACGACAAGTGTATAAACAAGGAATGTTATGTCAGCAAAACACCCAATTATTGCAGTAACGGGTTCTTCTGGAGCAGGGACTACTACCACCTCAGAAGCCTTTAGAAAGATGTTTAACATGATGAAGGTGAAAGCAGCCTGGGTCGAAGGGGATTGCTTCCATCGTTACACGCGCCCAGAAATGGATGTCGCAATTCGCAAAGCAAAAGAGCAAGGCAAACACATTAGCTACTTTGGTCCAGAAGCCAACGACTTTGGCGCTCTGGCTAATTTTTTCGACCAATACGGCCAAGATGGCAGCGGGAAAATCCGCCAATATCTTCACACCTTTGATGAAGCCGTCCCCTTTAACCAAATGCCTGGCACCTTTACCCCATGGCAAGAATTGCCAAGCGACAGTGATGTACTTTTTTACGAAGGTCTGCACGGTGGGGTTAAAGATGGTGACGTGGATGTCGCAAAGCACGTCGACTTCCTAATAGGCATGGTGCCGATTGTAAACTTGGAATGGATTCAAAAATTTGTTCGAGATACTCGTGATAGAGGCCACTCAAGAGAAGCGGTAATGGATTCTATCGTTCGCTCTATGGATGACTATCTAAATTACATTACACCGCAGTTTTCTCGTACACACATAAACTTTCAACGTGTCCCAACGGTCGATACATCCAATCCACTGAATGCAAAAGGGATCCCTAGCCTCGATGAAAGCTTCGTGGTTATTCGTTTGAGAGGGATAAAAAATGTGGATTATCCTTACTTACTCTCTATGATAGATGGCTCTTTTATGTCCAGGCACAACACAATTGTGGTACCCGGTGGTAAGATGAGCTTTGCGATGGAATTGATTGTTAGACCCATCTTGCAACAACTAATCGAAACCGGAAAAATAGGGTAATCCTGATACATCTGATACAAAAGTTTAAAAGCGTGTGAGTAGTCACACTTTATGTATGAGATTTAGGGCTTTGGCTCGATCAAAATCAAGATTTCCCATGCAAAACACGGTAGTATTTTTAGCCTAATGATAAGACGAGTTGCAGCAAGCACAGTTGCACTTTATGCTAGTTCCCCGGTTGCCTATGCAATCGAGCCGGTCTCACGACTGAAAATGGAATTGCTGCTAAGCGAACTCTGCAGAGGAAGATAAGAATATGGTTTTAGGTAAACCTCAAACAGACCCTACACTAGAATGGTTTTTGTCACACTGCCACATTCACAAGTACCCATCAAAGAGCACTTTGATCCACGCTGGTGAAAAAGCAGAAACCCTTTACTACATCGTAAAAGGTTCAGTAGCCGTACTAATCAAAGATGAAGAAGGCAAAGAGATGATCTTGTCTTACCTTAACCAAGGTGACTTCATTGGCGAACTAGGTTTGTTTGACGAAGAACAAGAGCGTACTGCTTGGGTTCGTGCGAAATCACCTTGTGAAGTCGCTGAAATTTCTTTCAAGAAGTTCCGTCAGCTCATCCAGGTAAACCCTGACATTCTAATGCGTCTTTCGTCTCAAATGGCGAAACGTCTGCAAGTAACTAGCCAAAAAGTGGGCGACCTTGCTTTCCTAGACGTAACAGGCCGAATTGCTCAAACGCTACTTAACCTAGCGAAACAACCTGATGCAATGACTCACCCAGACGGCATGCAAATTAAGATCACTCGTCAAGAGATTGGTCAGATTGTTGGCTGTTCGCGTGAAACTGTAGGTCGTATCCTTAAGATGCTTGAGGAACAAAACCTAATTTCTGCGCACGGTAAAACAATTGTGGTTTACGGCACTCGTTAATCCACAGCAATAAATCTAAAAAAACCACCCATTTGAAGTGACCCCTTAAAGTTGGACATTTCTGTTAAGCGGCTTGTAAGGCCTGATTTCGATATTCCATCGGAGTCAGGCCTTTTAGTTTCACCTTGATGCGTTTTGTGTTGTAGTACTCGATGT
>NZ_JAFEUM010000004.1 GCF_016900875.1 Vibrio ulleungensis | reverse complement strand
GCTCTTCAGATGAACCTTCGCCTTGTAGATATTGTTTAGCTATAGAGCATTTTAATGCTCTGCTGTATTTGGACATAAAAAGACCCCCAATAATTGGTGTCCAACTATTGGGGGTCAGTTCATTTTACGCAGGCTTTTGTTTATTGGGCGGATTGTTTGGGTTTGTCGTTTGCTGTTTTTCTGGTCTAGCTAACCCAGACAGGAAGGCATTACGCTTTGCTTTTTGCAGGTGTTAGACGAGCTCTCAGCATTTTCATCACCGCGCCTTGTTTCCACATCATAATTCCTGTGACGGTAACAACAGGGATCGCGAACCACATAACAAAGTTAGCAAATACAGGATTAGCGCCCCAAGGCGAGTAAATATAGGTGCCTAAGATAGCAGCCATAGCAAGATGTATCAGTCTAGAAACTTGTCGAAATGTTGAACCACTCATGGATATTCCTTTATGTTGACGGTGTCTACATGGTAAATAATAGATCTCAAAGTTGACGGCGTCAACATGCTCTGACAAGATAATAGATAGGCATATGTAACAAGGTGTAATGCGCGTGGAATCCAATACCTATCATCACGGTGACCTTAGGCGAGAATTAATTAGAGTAGCAACAGAGGTTGTTAAGAAAGAGGGCGTCGATGCGTTAACGATTCGAGGTGTTTCGTCGACACTCAATGTATCGCGCACAGCGCCTTATCGGCATTTTAAAGACAAAGACGAGCTAATATGTGCAATAGCTAAGCAAGGTTACCTCATTTTTGGCAAATCAATGCAGCAAGTGTGGGATGAACATTCGGACCTATCACCCGTCGAGCGATTTGTGGCGGTAGGGCATAGCTACATTAATTTTTCTTGCGATTACCCTGAGTACTATTTGCTCATGTTTGGCTCAAGCGGCTTGCTTAGAAGCGACAATGCACAGCTTAAACAAGAGTCTGATGCGACGTTTAATTTTTTGCAGCAAATGTTGGCCTTTTGCCAACAGCAAGGGGCTTTCTTAGCAGAAGATACGCTGTTACAAGCAAGGTATGTTTGGTGCGCGTTGCATGGATATTGCAGCATCATCATTGCCAATGACGAACAAACGTCGATGCTGATGAAGCAGGACAGTCAGCAATTTTTGCAGAAGATCATTGATGGTTTGTGTGTTCGATAGTGGTGTGGTTGCAGTATTTTTTCGAACATTCTAGAACAATCAATAGATGGAATCGACGATTAGGGGTTAAGCAAAGTGCTTAACCCCTAAGGTGAGATTATTTGGTTGGCATAGGTAGTATTTCAAATAGTCCATCAAACTCGTCTAAGGCTGCTCCAAGCTGATTAATCAGCTGTAGATTACCTTCCACCTGAGCTTTGTCTGCTTTTAGCAACTGCTCTAGGGTTGTTTCGCCTAGTACTAAGTTTGTAAATTCAGCCTTATCGATGATCAGCTCTACATCCACGTTCGGCATTTCATCCACTTCAATGTTAGCCATGTTGGCGTTCGACACTTCCGCATAAAAACGTTGTTCAATGTCAGGGTGGGTAACGCCTAAATTAAAGTTAAGTGCTGCTTGTTCTGCCTTAGTTGCGTTTAGGCTTACCGCAATAAAATCTAAGAACATGCCCGTAGGGGTATTGGCAATAACATCCGCAGACGCGAGCTTAATTGACGGTTGTATGGTTCCAGTGCGAAGCTCGGCAGCGCCTTGTAGGTAGCTGTTTCTCCAAGCCATTGTCTCAGATTGATAGCCTTGTTGTTCAAAGCTGTCTGCCAACGCAAAGCGGTAGTCTATGTTGTTTGGATTGCACAGCACCAGGTCGTTAAACAGTTGCGACGCTTGTTGGTAATTGCCTTGCTCAAAATGGTTCATACCGGCGTCAAATAGCACGTCAGCACCGGCAGCTTGTACATAGACACAAGCTTTGTCTTTTGACTGCAATGGGTTGGTGTTGACTGGGTTCATGTCGTGATAACCAAGGTAAAGGTTAACCACGGCACGAGCATTGTGGCTATAAGAACCGTGATACCCGTTGGTGTGCCATGTGTCTAACTGAGATTGCGGAATGATTTTTTCGATTTCGCGGCCGACATCATGAATGGTGACACCGTGATTGGCAAGACGCATCGCTTGGTTGTGAATAAACCCGTAATTGTCTCTTTGCAGGGTCATGTATTCAGAGATTTCATTCACGTCGGTACCAGTTTCGTTCCACACCGGCGCTGAGTGCGCTGCGTGAATATTGTCTACTAGTCCACTGTCGACATAGCGAAGCTTAAGTTCAGTGAGATACTTGGTCCACACTAAAGCGTCACGTACTTTAGCGCCGCGGAAGGTGTAGATATTGTGCATGCCATCGTAAGTAAGCTCAGCGGTGTTTAATGAGCGGTATTTTGGCACGTACAATACAATTTCTGCGGGTGCTTCGGCACCGGGCATATTGATAGCGTGAAACTCAAGGCCGTCGATGGTGATGGTTTTCTCTCGCTCTTGGATTTCATCGGTTGGGGCCACGAGGGTGACTGTCCCTTTTGACGTGCCAAGGCCCAAAGCGTTGTCGACGATGCCTTTGGTGTCGTTATTGAGTGTCGTGCCATATTGGTAGTTGGCGCGGCGACCCATAGCGGTACCTGCGATCACGTTCTCGTCGGCAAGCTCTTTAATGAAGTCTTTTGGTGCGTAAATTTTGGCGTTTTCATCGAAGTCGCCCGACTCAAACACTCCGCGAGAGCCACCAAAATGATCCGCATGCATGTGAGAGTAAATCATACCGGTGATTCTGTGCTCTCCATTGATGGCTGGGAGATGTTGTTTCGCGAATTCCCATGACGCTTGCGCCGCTTCTTTTGACAGCAGCGGATCATGGATCACATAGCCGTTGTCGGTGCGATATATCGTCATATTAGACAAGTCGGCACCACGGATCTGATAGACACCATCGGTAACCTCGTAAAGCCCGCCAGCGGCGTAGTTCAGCATCCCTTGTCGCCAGATCGACGGATTTACGGTTGAGGGTAGGTTATCCACTGACATATCACTCATGTACTCGAACCGATTTTTTAGCTCACCTGCTTCATGAGTACCAAACTCTGCGATTAGACCGCGTGTAGTACGTTCAAAGGCTGTTGTATCCTCCCAAGGTAGTTGCGTTGCAAGTTTGGCATTGGCTTGTGCTGTGTGCTTGGATGCTGGCTTGCCTTGATACGTGTCGATGGACGCATAGTCATTGGCAGAAACGCTAAAAGAAAATATTACGGCAAGGGAAAGTGCAGAACGATTAAAAGTCGATGTCATAGTAGCCTCATAAGTGCAGTGGAATCTGGTTTAGGGCTAATTTAGTCGATTGACATATATGAATACATAAATGAAACTGTATCCAATACATCACAAATTGTTATGTTTATGCCTGCTAGTAATCTAGATCTTAACCTTTTAACAGTGTTTGCCACTGTGTATCGACACAAATCAATCACGCTTGCGGCCGAAGAAATGGGGATGACTCAACCCGGTGTCAGTGGGTTGTTAAAGCGCCTACAAACGCAGCTAGGTACTGAGCTTTTTGTTCGCTCTGGGCGCGGAATTACGCCCACTCGTAAAGCCCAAAAACTGCTTACTCAAATAGAGCCGGCATTGATTCAGATTAATAACGCCGTTGAGGGGCTTGAGGGTTTTACTACAGACGTTCCTCATCATTTTGTTATCTACACCTCTGAACCCGTTATGTTGATGCTGCTACCAAAAATTGAGCAAGACACACAGCTAGGAGAGGTGAGCATTGAGCTATTACCGACTCATTCTGACGAGGAGAGGTTGGTGCAAGATCTTAATCAGCGTCGAGGTGATCTGGCGATTGAGTTTTCTGCAATATTGAACCATTCGTTTTTTACTGAGCCACTGTTTGACGATCAAATGTGCATTATTGCGCGCAACGGTCATCCGCGCATAGCAAACTCCATCAGCGTTGAACAATACTATGCCGAGAAGCACATCACGTTGCGACTGCGTAGGGAGAAGACGAGGCTAGCTGACTTCTTTACCGACGAAAACTTGGCGGAGCGAGTGGTCGCGGCGGAATGTACCTCGTTGGTTTCTCAAATGTCTATGGTCTCGAGCAGCGATTGTATATCTGCCATGTCGAGTAGAATAGCGTCGATGTACGCCGAAAAATTTGAGGTGCAAATATTACCTATCCCGTTTACCTCATCGGCCATTCAATACCGATTAACTGCTCACAATCGAGACCTTAAAAATCCAGCCAATGTGTGGCTGAGAAATAAAATTAAATCGTATTTTCCGACGGTATAATCGCCCTCAGCGACAAAGAATGTAACCCCAGGGCAAGCGAACGCTTTGTGAGCACAATTTGGTGTGTGACTGGAGCAAACCTACACGGCATGGAGCCGTGTTGGAGCCATCATGGATGATTTCACGGTGCTTTGCGGAAGTCATACACCGAATTGTGCGGTTTTTGCGCACTCATGTGCTCGCCATGAATGTAACCCCACTAAATGGGAATGGATAAGTTCATCTTTACAGACTGCATTGTCACATTGGAGGTGAATTTGAGGATATTGTCGTCATCTAAAAAGAGCTCTCGAGTGATCGCTTCATACCTCTGCATGTTTTTTGCTGTAATAATCAGTATAAAGTCTTTTTCTCCTGCGACGTAATAGCACTGCTGAACCTCGGGATGACTCAACGCTTTTTTCTTAAATTCGTCAATGACGGGGGTTCCGCCTTTTACCATAGTGACATCAACGATCACGGTGACATAGCCACCCAGTATGTTGCTATTAAGAATGGCTACTTCTTTCTCAATGACACCGAGTTCGCGCAGTTTTTTGATTCGCCTTTGTACGGCTGTTGCAGAGAGGCCAATTTCAGCTCCAAGCTCTTCCGATGTCTTCTTGTTGTTTAACTGCAAGCTTGTGAGTATTAGATGGTCAAAGTTATCCATATGCAGAATTTCCTCAAAATTACGAGTATTACGCAGGATAAACTCGATTTTAAGGCTGTTTATCTGCAGGTCGAACAGAGTATAGCGTTACACTTGAAGGATATACATTAACAGGATGTTTGTTATGTCACATAGCGGAAAAAAGCTTAGCATTGGGATAGCGGCTGGCATTATGGCGGCGTTGATTTGGGGTAGTTGGCCGGTTATGACTAAAATCGCGGTGAGCGATGCACTCAAACCCATGCATATTGCCACTTTGCGATTTACTGTAGCTGGAGCCCTACTACTTCCGATACTCATTTATAAATCGATCAACGTTAAATTTGTCCTTACTAAGGGCACCATTTTAGCCATAGGGGCTGGTGCACCCTATGTATTATTAGCGACCTATGGGGTTAGCCTGTCCTCCAGCGCCCACTTTGGGACGATTGCGCCAAGTTCTATGTTGGTGTTCTCCGCAATTGGGGGCGTAGTACTGTTCAAAGAAACGCTGTCAGTTGCTCGGTGCCTTGGCACCATAGCCATTGTCACAGGGGTCATTTGTATAGGTGCATTGAACTTTCAAAGTGCCAATGCACAAATCATTCTAGGTGATGTCATGTTTGTGGGGGGCGGCGCACTGTGGGCGTCCTTCACTTTGCTCTGTAAATGGTGGGATATAGACTCTTGGGTTGCAACGGCAATGGTGTCTGTTGTGTCAGGCGTTGTTTGCGCGCCATTTGCTTTGACTGTCATACAGACAACGCCGCTCGATTTATTGGTCTATCATGGTGTCTATCAAGGTATCTTGGTTGCTATTTTCGCGCTCTATTGTTACTCAAAAAGTGTCGCTATTTTAGGCTCCAGCAAAGGCGCTATTTTTGCTTCGCTGGTTCCTCCCGTGTCACTGATACTTAGCTATATTTTTTTAGACGAATCGATGACTAACAATGAAATGTTAGGCTCCTTGTTGATATTTTTCGGTATGGTTATTTCGCTAGGTGTTATAAAGTTAAAACACCAAGTGTTAATTAAAAAGCACTCTAACTAAATGAGAGTGTCTATATCTATTTTTAGGTGTCTGGCTTTAAGGGTACGTATATTTATTGGAGAAAGTGCATCTTAAATGCCTATCCCGACAACGATAAACGGATGTAATAAAGGTTGCATCGTGTAATTGAATGAGCGCGGTAGTGTATATTTACAGCCCTATTCTCGATACAACCTATATACCTATTTTCGTTATACTATAGCTGCATGTTTTGTCTGATAGGACTGTGTTGAAAGTAAATTAACCCCTAACCAGATGAACCAAAAAATCTGACTCAACCCAAATACAACGGTCAGTATTTCGGCCGGATACACCGTTAATATTCCAGAAAGCCCAACGAACACGCCTAAGTAGTTAAGATTTTTAGAGAGAGTATGGCTTTTTAGCGCAGCAATACTGACTAGTAATACCCAGAGACCGCCAACAATTTCGTTTCCGCCACCAATCCCTTCTGCGACCGTATCAACCGCTAACCAAACTAACCAAGCTTGTTCTGGCGATTGTGCAGATAATGCGGCAACGGTGCTCAACCCTACGTTTGCGATCATGCCACTTGCAATAACAAGTCCCACCCAAATTATCCCAAAGATGGCTGCGGTTTGTGATAGGGCATTGGTCGTTTTTTTCAAACGTTCATGAAGCGCAAGGACTAACACCGCTAACAAAATGCCAAATACGACGTACAAAAACAGGTTAACGATGGCGATGGTCGACTGATTTTCTATCAGAAACGCTAATTTTTGTAAGTCACTTCCCTCTGACGGGTAGCGCCAAAACGCACCAAAATAAATGAACGCAGACACGTACAAAGTCGCTTGTAAGAGAGCAGCAACACCGCCCATTTTTTGAAGATTTTTCACGATAAATTTCCTTATACATTGTGGCGCTTTACTACTCTAAAGAGCCAATCGAACCTGTGTAATGTGTTACTCGATGGTTTCGTACATCTGAGTTGTCTTGTCGATGTAGCAATCCAGCGATTGGCCCTAAGTGTTGCTGTTATTAGCCTAGATGTCGTCCGAGACTATAAGGGCGGACACTTTTTTGTGTTTTAATTGACCAAGAGACAGTACAATTCTTGTGCTTAAACGCTTGATTGAGACATATGGATGATGGGGGGAGTGGTCTTGAACGATCTTGTCGCGCTTGCGATTGCAATGATGATACTTGGGCAAATAGCGTTTTGTTTCCCTCAGTTTCTAATACGCGCATTTCATACCCAAACGTATTTACCGTTGGCGGTGTTCTTTTTGGCGACTGCTGTCATCGTGTTAGGGCCAGCGGTTTTTTTGTTTAAACCAGAATGGAGCGCAGCCTATATCGCCTCCATATTTCCAGCTTGGCTGATACTCGCTCCTGCATTTTGGCTCTATGTGGAAGGACTGACTTCAGATACACCTTGGCGGTTAAAGACGAGGCACGCATTTCAACTTTCACCGTTTATTTTTGGTGTAATCGTCGCAGGGCTAATCCTCAGTTTACCTTCGGAAATGCACCAAGCGATCTTCAGCGATGGAGCGGATATCGATTCTGGATTCCCACTTATCGTCGTCATAAGCATGTTTGTGGCGATGTTAATTTGGTTGGTGCAGTCTGGTTATTATGTGTTTAGGGTCGTTATTCGTCTATCTACCTATCGAAAACAGCTCAAGGATTTGTTCGCAAGTAATGAACAGCGCGAATTAGGTTGGTTGAGTTGGGTATTAATTATTATCGCGGGGACTTGGGTATTTTCTTTCGCAAGTTTAGTGTCGACGTTGGCACAAGATAACCCGTTATTTGGGTATAGATTTGGGTTAACACTATTATTAACACTTGTTTGGACTTTAGCTTATTGGGGACTAAGGCAAAAACCAGGCTTTGACGGTCGCTATATGGATGACGAACCTGATAGGGATAATATTGAAGAAGGCGATAATAAGTCTGAATTACATTCGAGCATAACCTCTGAAAAAGTAGCGGATAACAAGTATGAGCGTTCTGCATTGAGTAGTGATCAAGCTCAACGAATTGCAGAAAAAATAAATGCCACTATGGAACAAGAGCAATTGCATTTGGATTCAAGTTTATCGTTACATAAACTGGCGCGCCATGTGGCAATTTCTCCAAACTATATATCCCAAACCTTAAATGAAACCATGGGAACGAACTTCTTCGATTTTGTGAATCGATGGCGTATCGAAACCGCTAAGCCAAAAATTATTGAAAATAAAGAGTCGGTACTCAACGTAGCGTTAGAAGTTGGTTTTAATGCGCGTTCATCATTCTATAAAGCATTCAAAAAAGAGACAGGTAAGACGCCGACTGAGTTTCGGAAATATCACAATGTTAATAAAAACTCCGCGGTTGGGTAAGTAGCAGACGAGCACGCAAAAAGTTTTTGAGCACAATGAAAAAGTGCAGATTTCGTACGCACAAACGCTCACTCATGGATAGGTACTCACAATCACTTTTCTGATGCTTTGATTGCTTCTCGTTGTCGTTAGTTCGCGTACGCTAAAACCAAAGCACTCACATAGAGTCCAATTCCGTAAGCAGTATGAGCCAGTAGACTCAATAGCCGCGCTTTTGAAGGATCTTGAGTTTTACTTGCTGCGAACCCAAACCCGAGGCACGGCTGCACAATGAACAATGGAAACGCCAAAGTGACCCACCCAGTGATCAGAGCGGAAACAACGCTTGGGCTTTGAATCCAAGCCTCTCCCCAAACAACGAGATGTACTAACGCAAAAATGATTCCGATCAGGTAATGCAGAAACCAGCCTAATAGCTGTTCACCCTTTACTTTTTCTACACTGAAGATCGTTTGCTGCACAAATTGCCCTTTCTTCATCATTACAACCCAACGGCCTATTAGTGCGTAATTTAGGGATGGAATTCCTAACACTCTTGCTTGTGTCCATGCCCATATATCCATTACTAGAGTGGCACCTGCACCGATAAAAACAATGTCCATCAAACTTGACGCACCCATTGATCTCCTCCCGTTCACTAAACCAACACGCATAGACTGTTATAGCCAATGATAATGACAACTTGAAGACGAGATGATTAAGGCGACCGATCGTTTATGGGCATTGTGGAAATGTCGAAGAAGGGAGGTAGAATCGATCGGAAACTACAAAGACCGGAGTTTAACTAACGCTTAACCTTTTGTTTCAAAGAGAAAAAAGGGGGAAATACGCATGGTATTGCCCCCCTTACTATTAAGCTTTGTGTGACTCTAATTAAGCCGTTACTTCAAAGTTGGCTTTCATTAGATCAGCATCTTTTGAACTGCTGCCAACCATTAGCTCAAAGGCGCCTGGTTCAACAACGCGTTCTAAAGCCGAATTGATCAGTGCTAAATCGTCAAACTTGATGGTCATTTCGACCACTTTGGATTCGCCTGCTTTTAATTCAACACGCTCGTAGGCACGTAAGTTTTTGATCTCTGTGGTCACAGAGCTAAAGAGATCATTAAAATAGGCTTGGACAATTTCGACTCCATCAATACTCCCCGTATTGGTAATGGTGACGCTAAATTTGAGGTCTTCACCTGCGCTAAGCATTGGATTCATTAGGGTAAGATCAGAATAGGCATATTGCGTGTAGGACAGACCTTCACCAAAGGCGAAAAGCGGTGACTCTGGCATGTCGATGTAGCGCTCTTGGTTGTCCAACTCCGCCTCCAATAGAGCGTGCCAACCCTTGTATTTGTTGTAGTAAACCGGTACTTGTCCAACGTGATGTGGGAACGAGATAGTGAGCTTGCCGCTTGGGTTGTAAAGGCCAAACAGTAGCTCGGCCAATGCTTGACCACCTTTACAGCCTGCATTGAACGTCGACACAATCGCCGCACATTGCTCGACCATCTTAGGAACCGTTAGTGGCTTAGAGGCTACTAATACGCCAACGACAGGAGTACCCGATTCGCAGACGGCATCAATAAGTTCATTTTGGTAGCCGCTCAAGTCTAGATTGGCGCGGTCATGGAATTCACCATTTTGCTTGAGAGTATCGCCTACACACGCAATAACTACATCTGCCTGCTTAGCCGCTTCTTTCGCTTGGGCAAGCTGCTCGAAGTTAGCATCCAAACAGTCAGCGCCTTTCACATACTCTACGTCAAAGCCAAATTGCTCACTAAGCTGCTGTAAACCCGCAAGTGGCGTGGTGGTTTTGTCTTGATGGAAATATTTGTTGACCGCTTCTGCTTGCATAGAGCCAAAAGACCAATCTCCCAATAGTGCAATAACGTCATCCGCGTTTGGCCCGACGACCAGTACTTTTTTGGTTTCGGTTTGACTCAGTGGCAAGATGTTATCGTTTTTAAGCAGTACTAAGCTCTTACGGCTTGCTTCTAAAGACAGCTCCCACGCTTCATCGCTGCCGAGTTTTTGCTTGTTTTCTAGAGAGGAGAAGCGGTTTTCATCAAACAACCCAAGTTTAAACTTGGCTTCCAAAATACGACGCGCTGAATCTTCAATAAGCGCAATATCGATGACGCCTTCGTTCACAAGATCTATTGCGGACTGATAGAACTCTGGTGTGGTCATCATCATGTCGTTGCCACCAAGCAGCGCTTTGTAACTTGCTTCTTTGTAGGTGGCAGCCACACCTTGCTTGTCGTGAAGCGAGCCAACGTTATTCCAGTCGGTCACAATAAAGCCATCCAGTCCCCAGTTCTCTTTAGCGACGGTTTTAAGTAGCCAAGAGTTAGTTGTACAAGGTTCGCCATCAATAGATTGATAGCCAGTCATTAAGGTGGCGCAATTGGCTTGTTTCACCGCTTTTTCAAACGGTGGCAAAAAGAGTGAAAGCAGTTTGCGTCGTGAGGTATCGGCCTCGTATGAGTCACGGCCACCGAGCGTTTCGCCATACCCAACGTAGTGCTTGGCACACGCAAGAATGGAGTGGTCGCTTTTAAAGTCATTGCCTTGATAACCAGTGATCGTCGCGGCGGCTAATTCTCCAATTAACCACGGATCTTCACCGTAGGTTTCATCGACACGGCCCCAGCGAGGATCGCGGCCCACACAAAGTACAGGAGAAAATGTCCAATGTTGGCCCGATGCACGGGTTTCAAAGGCTGTGACGCGACCCATTCGCTCCATTAAATCCTTATCCCAAGAACACGATGCACTTAACTGCGTAGGGAACACCGTTGCGCCATCTTCGAAACAGTGACCATGGATGGCATCAATACCAAAAATCAATGGGATACCCAAGCGGGTTTTGGCCGCTCGCTCTTGCAGTCGCTGAGGTTGATCAGCGGTACAGTGAAGATAACTGCCTACGTTCATTGATTCTAGGTTGTCGACATGCTCCTGGTCGTGAGCGGGTAGTTGCACCATTTGGCCAACTTTTTCTTCGACAGTCATACGAGATAAAAGGTCTTCAACACGTTCACTAACGCTGAGTTCTGGATTTTGGTACGGATGAGTCATGTGTGTTTCTCCAATTAATTTGCTTAACTTTAGGATGTCATCACGCGATATACCTTGTAAAAAACGACATTTATTAGCATTATTTCGACATGACAAAAACTTATAGACTTAGCTCCCATCTTCTCCATTCGGATATACCGTTTTGTATCCAGCCGGCGATCCACGATGGCGCGTTTCATTTGCACAAGCACGACTTCTCGGAGTTGATGATTGTGCTGTCTGGTCAGGCCGATCATATTGTGGGAAAACAGCGCTCTCGCATTAAAACCGGCGACGTTTTCGTGATCCATGGTGAAGTAGAGCACGGCTTTAGTAACGCCAATGGATTGTCCCTGTACAACCTGATGTTTGATGTCGATAAGCCGTACTTTGAAACGTCCGCAATCCGCGTTTTATCAGGGTATCAAGCGCTGTTTAAAATCGATCCGTTAGTGCGTGAGCAAGAGTCTGGGGTTCCCTACCTCAACTTGTCGCCTGACGTACTCAATAAAGTGAAGCTGCTGGTTGGTGACATTGATGTTGAGTATCAGCAAGCTGCGTTGGGTTTTGAGTCGGTGCTGCTAGGTATGTTGCAACACTTGGCGGTGCTGTTGGTTCGCCACTACCCCGAGCGCGCCAATCCTAAGCAGAAAAATACTCTGGCGCTTGCGCGAGCGTTGTCGTTCATTGAGCAAAACTATTGGAATTCGGCATTGCGGGCCAGCGATATTGCAACAAGCAGTTATTTGAGTGCAAGGCAGCTAGAGCGGCTGTTTAGTCAGTTTTTTCAGGTTACCCCTAGCCAGTATTTGACCGATACCAGATTGTCGAGAGCGAAGGAGTTACTCGCAAGCGACTTGCGTCTCAACATCAATCAGATTGCGCAGCAGTGCGGATTTGGTGACAGTAATTACTTTTCACGAGTGTTTCGAAAGCATATCCAGGTGTCACCAAGAGAGTTTCGACAGCAACATTTTTCTGTTGCGAATTGAGTGCACCTGAAACAAAAAGGCGTTGCTATACCAACTAAAGCAATTAACTGATCATTCTTGCTTGTTAAAATCGCTAATAGCGGCGTTAAAGATTTTGTAGGTAGAACAACTATCTACGGCAATCTTTGCCTTGCTCTTAGCGATTTTCCCGGCGCAATTTTCTGACCAGTTAATTACTTCGATTGGTATTAGCTTGAGCACTTAAGCCAGCAAAAAGTACCCAATACCGACAATTAACGAGGCAATGTAGGTGGCTAGCCATGCGGTGTTGGCCAGCGCAGTGTCCAAATTGTACAGCCTTGCAGGCAGCACCCCAATAAATCCACACGGCATGCAAGCCAGCATGACACATAATGGGAACAAAATGCCGCCGCCAATGGCCCATAAGTCAAAGGTCCAAAATATGGCGGTTAAGAATAGGACACCGATAACAATCCTCATCACCGCAGTCACAGCGGCGGTGCGAAACCATTGCTGTGAACCACTCATGTGAAAAGTGAGGCCCGCAGAGAAGACCAACAGTAAACTGCCAATAGGAATAAGGACTTGGCTTATTTGGGTGAGTGGCTCGGGGCGATGGATGTCTGCTGCGCCAAGAATCAATCCAATAATGAGTGCACTCATCGAAACGATAAAGACTGGGTTTTTCCAAAAGCGAGTCGAAGGCCCATCGTTTCCTAAGCCTTTAGAGCGGCAGTAAGGGAAGATGATCCCAAAATAGACGGCCTCTTCAAACAGTTTAAATATTGCGACAAGTGCGACCCCATCTTCGCCAAAAAACACAAACGCAAAAAGTGCCCCCAATGCTCCAAGATTATAGAAACTGGTGACTGGGAGTAGACCCGAAAATTGCTGGCTCGTTAGCGAGTAGAACCGCCCAATAAGGATGGAGGTTAGCGCGCCAGAGCCGATCACACCGAGCCCTAATAGTGGAACAACGAGCAGCTCGAGGTCTATATCTCCCATTTGCCACAGTGAGTTGGCCACCGCAAACGGGATTATGAACAGCAGTGAAAATTGGCTGCTTACTAGGCGTAATCGCTCAGTATAGTTTGGGAGGTGACGTTGAATGATCATGCCTGCAGTAAAACAAGCACAAATTAGTGCCAGCATGGTGAGAATTTGCTGTATCACGGCACATCCACAGTAAGATTAATGGGAGTATTTACTGTAGCATTTAAATGGCGAACATCATAAAAGAACTGTGTTAAAAGAGTGGGTTATCGACTCGACGTTTATGTTGTAAGTTTTTAAAGTCTTTACCAGGAAATCTTCTCTCCTGAGTAACTATAAAATGTACCACTGTGAATTGGCAATGAGCCCTCTATGATGCGCAACAGCTGCTGCGCGACGTGCGTTGGTGTAAATAATTTGTCGGGAGGCACATTTTTTTGAAACGGCTTAGATAATGGTGTATCCGTCGTTCCAGGATGCAGAGCTAGCACGCACCCCTGTTTAACACTTCGCTGCCACTCGATAGCTATTGTCTTTATTAACATATTGAGCGCCGCTTTAGAGGCACGATAGCTGTACCAACCACCTAAGTGATTGTCACTAATACTGCCAACTTTTGCAGAGAGTGTAACAAGTCTTGGGTTAGCGCTTTTTTTCAACAATGGCGTAAAATGTTTCGCCAGCAACATAGTGGGCAGAGCATTAATAGCAAGACTCCTGGCAAAAAAATCCGGTTCAAAATCTGATAGAGACTTTTCTGGACCTTGATGATGTTGGTGCAGCATTCCAACACAATTGATAACCCAGTCAGCTTGGTCAAATTTCTTGCTTAGTCCTTTAATATCACTCTCACTTGTCGCATCAACTTGATGCCAATGTATACGTTGGTCCGCATGCAGAGTGGGTATATTTTGATGATATGTGGCATGGATGTTCGCTGTAGGGTATTGATTGTGTATATGTTCTAAAAGTGCGTGACCAATACCACTTGTGCCGCCAATGATGAGAACAATCATATGATGATTCCTTTGCAAAAGAGTGGGTATTCATACGTAAGTTAGCTAGGTTGGAATCAATGTTTTTCATCAATAGTGAGTAGGGACGGCGTACGCGGTCAATGCAAGTGCACCTTGCGACGCCAAACACTACGTCAGGTTATTTGACAGTTAAAGTACAGCCAGTGAGATAGCAACGAATTGCTGCTTTGGTCGTACGACGCCAATTGGATGTTGATTGGTGAGCAAACAGAGTACCATTGAATCCACATTCTCGAGCGTGGTTTTGTTTACAAGAGAATTTTAGTGTCAGGTTTCTTTACATTACTGAAGAACTGTGTTGTGCAACAAATGTGTAACATTTTGTTTTCAAATGAGTAGATGATAGTGGCACAAGTGATGCATTAAGTTAGTTACGCAGAGCAAGGAGCAGAAAAAATGAGAAAGCTAACTTTAACAGCTATTGGGATTTCCCTCTTTTTCGTTGCAGAAGCAAGCGCAAGCTTTATTGAGTTAACCGGTACGATCCGTGACTTTGATGATACTCACCCAGACATGCAGTACAGTATATCGGGTTTAGAAACAGGTATTGTTGAAAGCACTTTAGGTGTTGATGGCAAGCCGGTGTTTGCTAATTCTGGTGCTAGTTCAGTTACAACGGCCGCCAACTTTAATCAGTGGTATAATGACACTCCTGACGTGAATATGTCTAAAGAGCACACAATTACGCTTAACGAGACATTTGCAGACAGTGGGATTTACTCGTACAGCAGCTCATCGTTTTTCCCTATCGACGGCATGTTGCTTGGCAACCAAGGTCGAGGCCACAATTATCACTTTACCTATGAGCTAGGTGGTGTTTTTACCTACGAACTCGGTCAAACCTTTTTCTTTGAAGGCGATGATGACGTTTGGGTATTTATCGATGGCGAGCTTGTGCTTGATTTAGGTGGGGTTCACTCCGTTGAAGATGGATTGGTGGACTTAGACACATTAGGTTTGGATGACGGCGAAGATTACTCTTGGAACTTCTTCTTTGCCGAAAGACACACTACACAATCTAATTTCACTATGCAGGTGGGTATTCAAGATTTATCTACAACGTCCACTGATATACCTGAGCCAGAAATGCTTGCTTTACTCAGCCTAACCTTTATTGGATTGGGGATGTATCGACGCCGTGAAGAGAAACGCCGCGCGTAACGGATTGTAATTTAGATATTGAGTAAGGCCACATGAAAATGTGGCCTTTTTTTGGCGAGTGCAAACCGATTATTGCCTATGATCATTAAAAGCTAGACTGCTTTCTTCCTGAGCTTGCTGTGTTAACTCTAGCGCTGAACGGTGGCCGTTTCTAACTCTTCTACTGCCTCTTGATTGCCGGTTGTGCTGTGTCGTTGAGCTATCATTACCCCTAAAAATACTGCGCCAACGGCTAGCCATTGTTGCCAAGTGAGCGTTTCATGCAGCAGCAGTGACGCCAGCAATAAGGTAAAGACTGGAACCAAGTTGGTAAATGCTGCCGCGGTCAGTACCGATACCTTGGAAATGGCGTAGTTGTACATTCCGTATGCACCTAACGTGACTAAGGAGCCTAAGTAGAAAATGGCGGCAGCACCTTCAAAGGAAATCTCTGTTGGCAGCTCAACAAAAAATAGGAATGGGAAGAAAAACAGTGTCCCACTCAGTCCTTGTAGCCCAATGAGCGCTAATGGCGAATACCGTCCAGATAAGTGCTTCACGCAAATGGTGTAGTACCCTGCACATAACATGGCTAAAAACTCGAGCGAGTTACCGAGAAGTGGGTTTGGTGCATCGCTTGTGCCAGGGGATGCGAGGGTTAATCCAATACCGCCAGCTATACAAAACAGAAAGCCTACTACAATCACTTTTGATAAGCGTTCTTTGAGCATGAAATAGGCGAGAATGGCAACGATTAATGGAAAGCAACTAACAATGACGCCGGCTTGACTGGCTGAGGTGTACTCCAGCGCATAGCCTTCAAACAAAAAGTATAAACAAGGCTCGGCTAACGACATTCCAACAAGATATTTCCAATCACCAGCGCGATATTGAAAACGCTTTACATAAGGCCATAGCAACGTGGCGCAAATCATTAGCGTAGTCAGCATGCGCAAAAAGATCACCACAGTAGGGTGGTACATACCGATGACAAACTTTAAGGCGATAAACGAGCTGCCCCATAACAGGGTGGCAATTAGGAAGGCAAGAGTCGCTGGCATGGGGTAAACACTCAACAAAATAATGTGCGATAGTATCAGAATTGTTGCTTAGTGTAACTTGATGTTTATTTAGTTTTACTCGCTAAGTGACTGCCCTGTATGAATAAAATGCATGGTTCTTTACCAATAACCTTGTCGAAAGTAGATGGACATAGAAAAATTTTCATTAAATCTTCGTCTTTTTTTCAATCGGCTCGTCTTAGAAGTGTAAATAAAAGAATCTGACCGAACCGGAGAGAATATGCTTAAACTCATCAGCTTTAAAAACTGCCCGTTTGTGCAACGCGTAATGGGCGCTTTAGAAATGAAAAATGTCCCGTATGACATCGAATACATTGAGCTCAATAACAAACCACAATGGTTCTTAGATATTTCACCTAATGGTCAGGTGCCTGTCCTGATTACAGAGAACCAGACTGTTCTGTTTGAATCGGATGCGATTGTTGAGTACTTGGATGATAAATACGCTCCGATTGAGGCGCTGAGTGCAGAAGAAAAAGCTTTGGATCGTGCTTGGTCCTATCAAGCTAGCAAGCACTATATGCCGCAGTGTGGGACGATGTCTGCGAAAGATGAACAAACCTATCTTACTCGATTGGATAAATTGTCTAAGGCCTTTGCCAAAGCCGAAAACAAACTGGGTGATACGCCATTTTTTAAAGGTCAGTCTATCACTAATGTAGATATCGCTTGGTTGCCACTATTGCATCGCGCGGCAGTCATTAAAGAGCACATAGGTATCGACATGCTTGATGGCTTTCCTAAAGTTCAGCGCTGGCAGCAAGCTTTGCTTGATTCTGGCCTACCGCAAAAAACGGTGCCCAGTGACTTTATCGAGAAATTTGGCGGATACTATTTTACCAATAATTATTTTGAGTTAGTTAAGCAAGGTAAGTCATGTGCATCTGACAAATGCAAAAGCCAGCAGCCAGCCACGAGTTCGTGTTGTGGTTAATCGCATTATGCGGCTATAGCAACTTTCCCCTGCAATGATTTGCCCCACATTAGGCGTAGGGCAAATCAAACGGGTAAGTAAGGTTACCACCAAGCTTCAAAATGAAGGCCTACATTGAGCGCATCTTGTGTGGTTGCACCTCTTTCTTCATCATCGTCAGTGCTTTAAGGTTTTGAGTAGTTGTTGATGAAATAGTATTGTTTGAAGGGTAAGGATTGTCTTCTATTAAACACCCTTACAGAAATGACGGCAGTGAACTAATAGTGGTTAGAGCTTTTGTATTCATCCTTTTTTTATAACTAGTGTAAGTTCTAATACTAAGTAGTAATAATTTTTCTTATTGTTACATTGAATAAATTGGTAATTAAATCATGGATGCTTTGCAATACCACATTAATGTGTTATTGATCTATCTTCCCCTATATTGTTATTTTCACGGAATGACTTTCTATAGTCTACAGGCGTACAGTTCATGTGTTTCTTGAATACCTGGTATAAGTAGCTGTGATGCGGGTAACCGCAACGCATTGCGATTTCTTCGATAGATTCATCCGACTCTATTAAGTATTTTTTGGCACGCTCGACACGAGTATTTACAATGTATTGATGAACGGTAATGCCTTTGGCGTTTAGAAATCGGGTATCCAACGTCTTCCGAGATACGCGGCAATAACGAGCGATGGTTGAGACCTTTATCGGATTCTGATAGTTGTTGTAGATGTAAAACAGAGCCTGACTTACGACAGTATCTTGCTGATAATCTTCGCGACATGAATCGTTGATTTCTATATGGCTAGCAGTATACCTGTGGTGTTGGTTTCGGCGTAAACTGAACACCGACTGTACCGCTTGTTTTCCAATATCAAATGGATTTATGTCGATGGATGTGATTGATATTGGTGAAATCTCGTTTTCTATTGGGTCGCAGTCAACACCTATGACAGCAACTTGTTGTGGGATCATCACCCGTTGATCGGAGAGTGATTGCAACAGCGTTCTTGCGGAACGGTCGGTACTGCAAAACACGCCCATTTGCTCGTGGTTACGCTGAGGTTGGTAATGCTGCATATCGATAATTGAAAGACCAACATTTTTGGCATGTTCTAAAAAGGCGTGTTTTCGCTCTCTATTCCACAAAAATTTATCGTCAAACTCATTACAATAAAAGCCAACTTTTTTAATACCTAAGTCTAAAAATTTCCCTAGCGCTAAGCTCGCAAATTGCTCATTATCTAAAGAGAGCACTTGAACATTTTTAGGTACATCATTTAGTTCACTACTAGAATATATTAAGCATAAGTTAGCCAAGGAGCTTATAGCATTAATGTCGCTAACTTTATCTCCATCAGCAATAACCACATCCCATTTGGTTAATCTAAGGCTATCAATGTCGTTTTGTGAGCTTAAATAAACAGTGCTTTGCGTAGAGTAGGTTTTTAACGCTGCTTGAATGCCTCTAAATAGTTCACGATCGAAAAATACCATAACGTCTAACAATACTAATATTTTCTTCACAGCAATACCTTCACACTTATGCAATACAACATTAATATAACAAAGTAAATCAGCATTGGAATCTAGATACCAAATTTAGAAATGGGATTACGAGATTTCGTATATGCATTTGAGAAGTCACGCGCATTCCACCAAAAAGAGTAATCATGTAGTGGTATATCGTAACAGGTGACACTGTCACATGATGATGTGGAAACATGGTGCTCTCTGATAACCAGTGCTTATCATCGACATCATTACAACTCATTTCCACAGTCTTAAAGCTATGCGTATGCTATTGGGCATCAAACATTTCATTTGAGTACACAGCCATGATGACATTCCCAAAACGTAACCTTCTTCTATTGACGACTACTTTATTGATTGCCACAGGATGTGCCTCACCCGCGTTTGACGCGGAAAATGAACATGCAGCTCGCAACCGCGGTGCAGCAGGTGGTGCACTATTAGGTGCCACAATGGGTGCTCTAACCGGAGATGCAACGCTCGCGGTACAAGGTGCGGCTTTAGGCGGTGTGGCTGGTGGTGTGTCCGGTTCGATGAAAGATCTTCAAGACTCAAGAGAAAGTGATCGTAACCAAGTACTTGCAGATGGTGTGTCTCAAGATACTCGCAGTGACGCAGAGCGCCGTGTTGCTGAGCTTGAAGCAGAAATTAAGTTGATTGAGCTTGAACAAAAATTAGCCGACATGGAAACGGAGTTAGAGAAATCTGCTCCTGACAGTGAAGAGAGCTAATGCCAACCAAAGCAACTAGTTGATCATTCTTACTTGTTAAAGTCACAGATACTGCGTTGAAGAATTTATAGGTCGAACAACTACCTACGATATTCTTTGCCATGTTCTTAGCGATTTATCCAGCGCAACTTTATGAGCACTTAGTGAGTTCGATTGGTGAAAGTGTTGCCCTCCATATTTTGACCGAGCCATGATGGCTCGGTTTTTTTATACCCAAATGAACGACCTAGCATCGCGATGGTCAATTTCTTTTCTCGAAGGTAACAGCATGTTTCTGTGAGGCTTATTGAACGTAATTGGCCATTTATGATTTCTAATTTTGTTATTTATTAATTTCGCAAACGTCTTGCTACGCTCAGACTTTCCCAGAAAAATCCCTCACTATTTATCCACTATTCTAAAAATCTGCATGTATTGGAGACCTCGTGAAAAAGTATCAAGATCCTACATTACCCGTAAATCAACGCGTTGAGGACCTACTCAGCCGTATGACGATTGACGAAAAAGTGGCACAACTCGGTGCGCAGTGGCTCAAACTTCAAGCTGATGGCGATCACCAGACTCGCGAACTAGAAATGACCGATAGTACTCAAAGTAGCAGTTTGAGCGAAAAACTGGCGCATGGGTTAGGGCAGATCACGCGCCCGCTGGGGACGGTTCCTGTCGATGCTAAAGAAGGGGTTATGGCACTTAACGCACTCCAAAAGCAACTTGTAGAAGAGACGAGACTGGGCATTCCTGCTATTCCACACGAAGAATGTTTGGTCGGCCTGATGGCGAAAGGTGCAACACTGTGTCCTTCCTCGTTAAATTATGGTCACACTTGGAATCCACAACTGATTGAGCAATTAGCCGAAGAGATTGGAGATCAAGCTCGCTCGGTAGGCTGTAAACAAGGCTTAGCGCCGGTATTGGATGTATCGCGAGATGTGCGTTGGGGTAGAACAGAAGAGTGTCTATCTGAAGATCCTTATCACACGGGCATCATGGCCATATCGTATGTGAAAGGACTGCAAGGAGAGAAGCGAGATCTATACGCGACACTCAAACACTTTGTCGGTCACTCATACAGTGAAGGGGCAAGAAATCACGCTCCTGTGCACCTAGGGTTTAAAGAGCTTAACGACACCTTCTTGTTGCCATTTGAAATGGCGGTAAAACTTGGTAATGCTGCCTCGGTAATGCCGGCTTATCACGATATAGACAACGAAGCCTGTCACGCATCGCACCATCTATTAACAGACGTGCTGCGTAACCAATGGGGTTTTGATGGGCTGATTGTTGCGGACTATGGCGGCATCGAGCTGCTCAAAAGTCACCACGCGTTAACCGATACTGTGGAAGGTGCAGCCGCACTCGCCCTGAAAGCAGGTGTTGATGTCGAGTTACCTGATGATTGCACCAGCTCTCGCTTTAAGCAGGCGCTTGAAAAAGGGTTGATTAGCGAAGCCGATTTGGATGAAACAGTGTCTCGTGTCCTGAAAGCGAAATTTGAGCTTGGGCTGTTTGAGGATCCGTACACCGACGTTGAGAGCGTATGCCTAACCAGTGATAAAGCCGATGCGTTGGCCTATCAAGTCGCCTCTGAGTCTATTGTGTTGCTGGAAAACAGAAACACGCTACCTTTGGCTGCGCAAACTAAACTGGCCGTTGTTGGTCCAACAGCTGATGACGCGATGGCACTGCTAGGTGGATACAGCTTCCCCGTTCACCTTATTTTAAGTAAAGAAGAATCCGATGGTGTCAAAGTGTGCCCGACAATCTTGGACGCGCTTTCCCAACAATTTGAGCATGTAAGCTACGCCAAAGGGTGCGACATTTTAACGGAGCGCCACGCTAATGCTCCGGTTTTCCCTGGCGACGTTAACATGGTGATTGATCATGAGGCTAAGTGGCCATTAAGTGAGGACATTACTGGCTTTGCTGAAATGGAAAGCACCATTAATGCTGCTGAAGTCGCAATAGTCTGTGTGGGCGATCTCGCGGGTCTGTTCCAGACCGGTACTGTTGGCGAAGGATCGGACGTTGATAGTCTAGAGTTGCCAGGTGTGCAATTGAACATGCTCCAACGAGCTGTGGATACAGGTAAGCCGGTCGTCGTCGTTATGACGGGTGGACGCCCATACAACCTCGGTGGATTAGAAGATAAAGTCGCGGCGATAGTGTGCGGCTGGGCACCGGGTCAAGAAGGTGCTCGTGCAATTGCAGATGTGCTTTGCGGTGTGGTCAATCCTAGCGGGCGCTTAACCGTATCGATTCCGAAAAGCGCAGGAGCAGTGCCTTACTTTTATAACCACAAGTTAAAAAGTGCCGGTACACCGGTTGCCTTCCATTTTGGATCTAAGTATGGATTTGGTTACGGCCTCAGCTACACCCAGTTTGAATATGGTGAAATGACACTCGCGCAATCCAGTGTAGATATGGAAGGAGTGATTGACGTTACTATTGAAGTGTCCAATCGCGGAGATGTAGCCGGTAGCGAGGTTGTTCAGCTGTATGTACGTGATTGCGTCTGCTCGCTTGTGCGACCACTTAAAGAGTTAAAAGGCTTTAACAAAGTGGAACTGGCTGCTGGTGAGACCAAAAAGGTGTGCTTTAGTTTACCTGTTGATATGCTTAACTTTACCGATTACTCGGGTCAACGTGTGGTTGAAGCGGGTGAGTTTGAAATTATGGTTGGTAGCAGCGCAGACAGTATTCATCAACGTGCGATGGTGATGGTCGAGGGCACAAAACGCGTTCTGCCTAAACAGTGGCGCATGGTGTGTGAAACTCGATAAATATTCTTAGGGGGCCGATACGGAGTCCCTTATTTTTTGTGCTATGAAATACGCCCCGCGAGTGACAACGGTCATTGGCGGGGCGTTTTCGTTTGCTCACATTAGCGAGTCGGCAAAGAATCATTACGCAGTCATTGTACTACTTTTTTAGATCTCGATAGTCTTTCGGTGTTTGCTCAAGATTCTTCTTAAACACCGTGTACATATACTGCAGGGACGGGTAACCACACAATTCGGCAATTTCCGCGATAGGCAGGCTGGTTGTTTCGAGCAAGTTACAGGCGCGCTGCAGTTTAGAGTTGTGAATTTCCTGATGAATAGAATGCCCACGCTCTTCTCTAAAGCGAGCTTCCATATTAGAGCGAGAGATACCCACGTAACTAAGTACCTGTTCAACTTTAATGCCTTTGACCGCATTGTGCCTAATGTAGTGCATCGCTTGGATCACATATGGGTCTTTCAACGCTTGGAAGTCGGTGCTTTGACGACAAAATACTTGCGAAGGTGGGATAATCACTCGAGGGTTGTTTAATACCTCTGCCGGATTCTCACAGTCTCCTTGGGTCACAGCGGTCATCTGTTTGTGCAACATTTTGGCCGCGCGATAGCCCATCTGCTTACACCCTTGTCCTACGGAACTGAGTGAAACACGGGTTAAATAGCGAGCCAGTTCTTCGTTATCTATGCCAATCACCGATACTTTATCTGGCACCATGATCCCTAGGTGCTCACACATTTGCAGTAAATGGCGCGCACGAGAATCGGTTACCGCAATTATGCCGGTTGGCGTCGGCAAACGCTGCAACCAGTCGGCAAGACGGTTCATGTCATACTGCCAAGTCTGCGGTGAGGTTTCGCTGCCGCGATACACTGAACCCTTATAGCCTTCGGCGTGGACTAAGTTTTTAAACGCTTGCTCTCGCTCTCTTGCCCATAGGTTGTGAGAGTGATGAGGCATGCCGTAGAAAGCAAAGTTCTCTAGCCCTTTTTCCTTTAGGTGTTGGAACGCAAGCTCCACCAAACCACAGTTGTCGGTGGCGACATAAGGGTAGTCTGGGTAGTCTGACTCGTTATGATACGATCCACCTACTCCCACCACAGGGAGCTGGGTGTTTTTGACTAGCTTTATGATGTCTGGGTTGTCAAAGTCAGCAATCACGCCGTCGCCGACCCAGTTATGAAAATTGTCTAAGTGGGTTGTGAAGTCCTCTTCGATAAAAATGTCCCAATTACTTTGTGAAGCTTGCAAGTATTCGCCAATTCCTTCCATTACCTCACGGTCATACACTTTGTTGGCGTTAAAAAGTAGAGTAATTCGAAAACGTCTATCCATTTATATACTTATATTGTGGGCTGGACACAATGGCAGTCTAGCAATCCGGCGTCACGCGCTTTGTGATCGTTTCCGCAACCAATAAATTTGCCTAATCAAATACTAAAAAACGTAAACCTTTCAATGATTAAGGTATTTCATACTGTATGTTCGGTGGGACGACTTGTTGTGTGATCTAAGCCCCAGTCACTAAATCACTGAATCGCGCTATTAAAAAACGTAATTGAGCAATAGAGATCCCTAATCCAAGATGAGTTTAATGATGCGGTGAACGAAGGGTCATTCCGCAATAGATCTCGTTTGGAGGGAAGTATGTATTTGGGTATAGATTTGGGAACGTCAGGCGTGAAAGTGATCGCGTTAAGCAGCCAAGGCGAGTTACTTGCCAGTGCCACTGAGTCGTTAACCGTACAAAGACCGAAACCGCTATGGTCTGAGCAAAAACCGAATGACTGGTGGCAAGCAACTTGCGATGCGATAGTGTCATTAGGAAAACAGGTTGCTTTGTCTGAAGTGAAAGCCATGGGTCTATCAGGTCAAATGCACGGTGCAACCTTGCTTGATGCTCAAGGTGACATTTTACGTCCTGCCATATTATGGAACGATGGTCGCTGCGCAGCAGAATGTGCAGAGCTGGAAGCTGACGTGCCCACTAGCCGCGACATTACCGGCAATATTATGATGCCCGGATTTACTGCTCCTAAGCTGAAGTGGGTAAAAAATCACGAGCCAGACGTGTTCTCTAAGATTGATAAGGTGCTATTGCCAAAAGATTACCTACGCTACAAGTTAAGTGGCGATTTTGCGTCTGATGTGTCAGATGCAGCAGGCACGTTGTGGATGGACGTTAGCACTCGCCAATGGAATGAAGAGCTTCTTGAAGCTACCGGATTGACGCTAGAGCAAATGCCAAAACTGTACGAGGGTAGTGAGGTCACTGGTCATTTGAGTCAAGCGTTAGCCAGCCAATGGGGCATGGAGTGTGTCCCTATCATTGCCGGAGGGGGTGATAACGCAGCCGGTGCTGTTGGTGTTGGGATAACATCTCCAGGACAAGGTATGCTCTCGCTAGGTACCTCGGGTGTCTACTTCGCGGTAAGCGATGGCTTTATCGCAAATCCAGACTCCGCATTGCACAGTTTTTGCCATGCCATTCCAAATACTTGGCACGCTATGTCGGTGGTCCTCAGCGCCGCATCTTGTTTAGATTGGGTGGCTTCGTTGACAGGATTTAACGACGTAGGCGAAATGCTCAAACAAACGGAAGCGAACCATGATCCTGATTCTAAGGTGATCTTCTTACCTTACTTGTCCGGTGAAAGAACGCCACACAACGATCCAAATGCAAAAGGGGTTTTCTTTGGTATGACTCACTCGACGACTAAGTTTGACCTTGTTCAAGCAGTGTTGGAAGGAGTAGGCTTTGCCTTTGCCGATGGTTTGGATGCACTCCATGCAACAGACCTTGTGCCAGACGAGATTTCATTGATTGGTGGCGGTGCGCGCAGTGCGTATTGGCGTCAAATGCTTGCTGACATTTTTGGAATGAAAGTGGTGTTCCGTGAAGGGGGCGATGTGGGACCTGCGCTTGGCGCTGCAAGGTTGGCCATTTTGGGAACCAATCCACAGATGACCATCAGCGACGTCTGCCCAGAGCCTATTGTTGTACAAACGCATCTGCCAGATGTAACTCAGACAACCCTTTATCAGCCGAAGCGCGAAGTTTACCAAACGTTATATCAGCAACTTAAAAGTGTGTTTTAAGTTCGTCAGGTAACGTTGAATCAGATGAGTATTGAGAGCATGCGCATCAAAGCTCGCTTAACTCAGCGCAGTAGCACAGTTTAAAAAGCCTCCCCTGCGCGCAAACACAGGGGAGGCTTTATTGATTTGGTAAACTATTAATTGAACTTTAGTAATTAGTTGATCATTGGTTCTTGTTTACAGGTTTCAGAGTTGATGTGGACAGTGCCAAAACGGGTGCCGTCGCTGTAGTTGACGTTAGCAAGAAAGTAGCCTCCTTCGAGTAGAAAAACTCTTGTCTCGTCCGATACCGTTGCAGCCTTACAGGCGGCATAAGCTAAGGTGACTTCAAGAGCTTCATTCTTAAGCGCGTACGCCGTGATCAGTTCATCTTGTGTGAGACCTTGTTCTTCTGCGCGGATTGGCGTGCGTTCACTGTCGTAAGTGAGTTCGGTATGCAATATAACAATGTGGTCAACGGCGCTCGCGCGAGTTACGTTGAGCTCTTCGTGCCAGGTTTGTGGAAATCGTTGGTTAAGTTGCTCAACCACATTGCCCGCCAACTCATGGACAAACTTAGTCTTGTCTTCTTGAGTTTGCACTGGAGTGGAGGCAAAGGCTGCTGATGAAGATAAGAGCAAAGTAGCAACAGCGAAAGATTTAGTCATGATATTCATTTGGATTCTCTCTTTAATTAACGGGTAGTAACCGCCTCATCCATGAGAGTTAGTGTATTGATAAAGGTCTTTCAGAAGGTCCAGAGCATGATTGAGTTCGCTCTGGACCTGTAGTACAGGATATTTAGGGAGTTAGTTAAGAACCTCCGTATTTGGGAAAAACTGCGACCAGATTCCAAAGTGAACACCATTATGCGTTGGGATCTGTTGGCCAGTTTCATCAACCAGCATTACGATATTTCCATTTGAGATGATTTCTAGCGTTTGTTCACCTAGGGTGAATCGATGACCGTCGTTATTACGAGCAAACTCTACTTCGATTGCCATTTGCTGCTCGCCAATATCGATACCAAATACTTCCGATTTCGGGTTAAGACGGTGATCCTCTAAATCGAGTGTATTAAAGATAAAGTTCGGGTTGTTGGTATCTCGCTGCTGTACCAGTGGCTCTTCAAACAGGTCTAGCAAGATGCCATCAATCATGCGATCCATTGAATATAGGTAAACCATTGCATCAGGGTAGAGCTCTTTTGCGTCCTGCCACTCCATCATGGTGTTTGGGTGGACCTTGGTTGAGTGGTCTGTAAACTCAGATTGCATAGTGATCTGCTGAATGGCCGTACCATTGGTAACATCTTTAAAAATCAGATTGTTGTGCGCCTGTCCCAATACCTGCAAGTTACTGTCGCCAAGTCCGTAATCAGTTTCTACCACCATAGGTAGGTTCGATAAGCCGCAGAAGGTAATTGCATACTCTGTACCATCTTGCTCCCAACCTGCTACGTGCGGAATTTGTACGTGGTAGCGTGGGAAAATGCGCGTTTCGCCGTTAATGTGCGTCACATAAACGCGAGTATCTTGCTCTGGAATGTGCGCATCTGCGTCTTCAACAGAGTGATAGTTCGCCTTAAATTGATCGGTCGGAAAGGCGGTTGGCATCGCGTACGACTGCGCCCAAAATGACAGCACTACGCCTAATGACGCAAGGTACATCCAGACCGGTTTCCAAAATTTTCCTTTAACGTTGGCAATCCAAAGACCAACTAACGCAAGGATTTGGAGGAACCAAAAAGTGTCCATGTGCTTGTAATACGCTAATAAACGATCTCTTGGAACACCAATGACTTGCCCTGGCTCAGTCATCAAAACGGCACAATAGATCGCAAAAAGAGCGAGGGATAGTGCTGAAAGGTTAAATAGAATTTTCTTATTCATAGTTTGTTTACCTAAATGTAAAAACGGAACAAATACTGTGAGCCGTTTCGTTGGGTTGAGTTGATGGGATGCAATTCTCAATTTGCTCACCTCTATGATTCAGTATTGTATCTATTTCGTTCAGCATGTAATCTCAGTTGTGTTGGGTTTTATCTAACGAGGGATTATGAGTAGAGTTTCTATCGAGCAGCTCAGCGCATTTGTTGCTGTAGCAAAACATGGGTCGTTTAGCCGAGCGGCCAAAGTGTTAAAAAAAGATCGTGCGACAATCCATCAGCAGGTGGGCAATCTTGAAATTGATTGGAATATGACGCTGTTTGACCGCTCCAAGCGTGCGCCAGTGCTGCTGGACGCCGCCAAAGGGTTATTGAACCACGCAGAGCACATTTTGTTTCAAATGGACTCATTAAATGAGCGCAGTCATAGTCTTGCATCGGGGGTAGAGCAAAGTGTCACTATTGCTCACGATATGTCGCTGACAGCAGCGGATATTGCAAAAATTCATCATGAAGCACTATTATCGTTTCCCTACACACGACTTAACTGGGTGCAGCGAGACAGAGCCAGCGCTATTGATGACTTATTGACCGAGCAGGCCGATCTTGCTGTATGTTTAAAATCAGCGCTGGAGCGACCTGAAGGCAATTTAAAATTTACGGTTCTTGGTGGGCTTCGATTTGCCTTTTACGCACACAAAGCCTCTCACCTTGCTAGTCAGCAGTCGATCAGCATGGCTGCATTAGAAAAAGAACAGCAGTACATTCCCGAGTTTTTGATTCATTCGCCAATTGGTAAAAATGTGGTGCTGTCTGCATCCAACTCAGTGATCACAGACGATTCGGTGTTGCTTAAACTGCTAGAAAAGGGCGGATGGGCAGTGTTTCCAGCGCACTACGTTAAGTTGGTCGCCAGTAATGAATTACGACAGTTAGATGTTGAGTTCTTGGTCGATACAGGAAGTTGGGCGTATGAGTTACTGACCCGCGAAGGGGCGTCATTTGGGCCCGTAGCCCGTTTTGTAAAACAGCAATTGCTGGATACATATCATCAATACCGCACAATGCTGTAGCGAGTAGGACATGGCAAATGTGTTTCAAATAGTTGCTTTCGCGATTTTTGTCGATGTCACAGCAGTTTTGACGGTTGGCGCTTGAGAGTCTTCGTCAATTATGGTCGATTGTGTGCTCTCTCGGCTAATTTTCTATGGGCTCCCTATGCACAAAAAAGCCACTATCTACGATGTCGCCAAACACGCTAGCGTCTCACCTGCAACCGTGTCGCGTTATCTCAATCGAACTTCCTTTATCACCAAGGAAAAAGTCGATGCCATCGAAACTGCTATTTTTGAGCTAGGTTTCCGGCCGCGAAAACGCAAAAACCAACCCTCCACCAAACGAAACATGTTAATTGGGGTGGTTGCTCCTTCGTACGATACCTCGTGGGTAAGCGCCATTTTGGAAGGTATGTCGAGTAGAATGCACTGCCACAGTTACGACCTCATCGTAGAAACCACCCAGTGGAAACTGGAGCGTGAACGGATGGAACTGCAAGATTACGTACAGCGAAAAGTGGACGGGATAATCGTATTAGGCGGCTTTCTATCCTCTGTTGAAGTGAAACAAATTTGCGGCTCCATCCCAGTATTGTTTATGTCTCGAGACGGAGAGTCTGGTGATATACCTGTACTTAATATTGACAACGAGTTAGGGGGTTATTTGGCGACTAACCACCTGATTCAAAAGGGGCACAGAAAGATAGCTCATGTGTGCGGACCGCAACGAAGTTTGGATGCTCGAGAGCGTCTGGCCGGGTATAAGCGCGCACTTAAAAGTGCTGGTATTGCCTACGACCCTGAATTGGTTGGCGATGGGCACTATGATCAATATGGCGGCTTTTGGCAAGCTCAAGCGATCAAGAAAAAGCGACCGGATGTCACCGCGATGTTTGTGGCCAATGATCTTTGTGCGTTTGGCGCAATTCAAGCACTCCATCAGATGGGAATAGCAGTACCTAAAGACGTCTCGGTGGTTGGTTTTGATGACGTTCAAATGGCTGACTACTACATCCCACGCCTTACTACCATTCGACAACCCTTCTTCGAAATTGGTGAGTTAGCAATCAACTATATTTTGGACATCATTGGTGGAAATGATGCCAATTATGAAGTACCAGCGGTAAGTTTCTTTGAGCGTGAAAGTACTCGCGACTTAAACGAAGTTTCATGGTCTAGTAGTGCAAACAGGCGTTTGAAAAACCTTCAGCGTCCAAAAGTTTCATGAAAGCAAACGATTTTGTGGGCGTTTGCTGAGTTTCAGACAATAACTTTATGAATCCGATTCGGCTTGGGAGCAGCGTCACACTGAGCCGATCACACCCTCGATAATATCCTTGTGAACAATTCGCGTAAGAAAGAAAAATGCCACTCTCGAAGACAGTGTATTACTCGAGTATCGCATTGTTTAATAAGGAAATATAATGATAAAACGTACTCTACTAATCGCGGCGGCTGTGTCTGCTGCAACTGCTCTACCTGTGCATGCCGATGCTGACAGCATGCCAAATCTCCGCGTACTTGACGAGTTTTCTACCGGCTGGGTAAGAAACTTCAACCCGTTCATCGGTGGTCGCCATGACTTCTCGTATGAATCTTTATTTGTATTCGATCTACTCGACGATTCAAAGGTGCATAATTGGTTGGGCACCAGTTTTGAACTGAGTGATGACCTAAAAACGCTAACCGTAAAATTGCGTGAAGGAGTGAAGTGGTCAGATGGTGAAGATTTCACTGCCGATGACGTAATCTTCACGTTTAATTACCCGCGTAGCCACCCAGAAATCGATAACGGTGGTTTATCGTCGAAGGTCAAAGAGATCAAAAAGATTGACGACCATACGTTGACCATTGAACTGAATACAGCAAACGCATTTGCTGCCCAAGACGTTATTGGCGAAACCACTAAGATCATTCCAAAGCATATCTGGGAAAACATCGATAACCCAGCGGCGCAAACCAATCCAAACCCTGTGGCAACAGGCCCGTTTACCGAAGTTCAACGCTTTACACCGCAAGTGTACGTATTGTGTAAAAACCCGCACTACTGGAACACTGATCTTAAAGTGAATTGCGTCGAGTTCCCTCAAATTTCAAGTAATGACGCAGCATTGGAAATGATGTCTAAAGGCGAGTTCGACTGGGCAGGCATTTTTGTTCCCGACATCGATCGCACCTTTGTTGCTAAGGATCCAAACAACAAATACTGGTTCCCATCAAGCGATGGTGTACGTCTAACGTTTAACTACGAAACCGAGAACGAAGCAGCAAAAGAAGCGTTCGCTAATATCGATTTCCGTAAGGCGGTCAGCCTGTCGATGGATCGTGAAGCGATGATGATGATTGGAGCCTATGGCTACGTTTCTGGTGACAACCCAGCAACAGGTCTACCGACCAGCCAATGGCGTTGGCGTGACGCTGAAGCCGATAAAGCTTGGAGTGATTTAAATCGTTACGATGTTGCCGCGGCAAAAGAGCTGTTAGCTAAAGGTGGATTTAAAGACACCAATGGTGACGGCTTTGTGGAAACACCAACCGGACAAAAGCTAACCTTTAAGGTGCAAGTACCAAGTGGTTGGAGTGATTGGGTAAATAACACCTCCATTGCGGTAGAAGGTATGCGCATGGCGGGCATTAACGCAACCATCGTGACGCCAGAAGTGAATGCTTACTCGTCTAACTGGGAAAGCGGCAACTTTGATATGCAGTTTGGTGGTAACTCACTGCAATCGTCTATGTGGAAATTCTACGACTACACCATGCACTCTCGCTACGCTAAGACCAACATGTGGTGGTCAACCACGTCGAGCAACTACAAAAATGGCGACATCGATAAGTGGATTGCAGACCTAGGCTTAACTCAAGACGAAAGTGAGCAAAAAGTGTACGCTGGTAAGATCGAGCGTTACTTTGCAGAAAACGTTGTTCAAATCCCACTGTACTACAACGGTGTGTGGTACGAGTACAACGACACTCGCTTTACTGGATTTGCTAACGCAGACAACCCATTTGTGCACCCTGCACCATGGGACGGCATGAGCCGCATCATCCACGTAATGAACCTAGAACCAAGATAAAAACAAACCTTAGCCGGCGGGAAACCGCCGGCCTTTCTATTTTTACCCACCCATTTATCGCATTTGCGATTGATTACTTAAGGTAAGCGCATCCAGCGCTACACGGGGCGTATTTATGAAATTTATTTTGAGCCGTTTTGGGTTTTACGTGCTCGCCTTTATTGCGGCAGTGACTATCAACTTTTTCCTACCCAGGGTGATGCCAGGCGATCCCATCCAGTCTTTTTTAGGCCGTTTGGCAATGAACGGTGGCCAAATCACACCAGAAACCATTGCGGCACTAGAAGCCCTGTATGGCTATTCGTCAAGTACTCCTCTTTGGGAGCAGTTCTTCCACTATTTACACAGTATTATGCGCGGCGAATGGGGCATGTCGACTCGCTTCTTCCAACCAGTATTTGATGTACTTGGCCGTGGTATGTTGTGGACATTACTGCTGGTCGGTTCGTACCTGTTGGTGTCCTACACCTTAACTACATTGCTTGGCATTTATGTCGCATGGAAACGCGGTACATGGACTGACTCTATCATCACCGTAGGTTCGGTGGTTGTGTCGTCGATTCCATCAGTGGTTATGGCACTGGCTATGTACTTTTTGTTTGCGTCCAATCTTGGCTGGTTCCCAACCGCCTACGCGTACAATCCCGCGCTTGACCCGACTATGAGTGCAGAATTTGTCGGCAGTGTCGCCTACCATTTAGTGCTCCCACTTATGTGTATGGTCGCCCTCGGTATGGGTAACGTGATGGGCATGCGTTCGAACATGATCAACCAGTTAGGTGAAGACTTCATCGTAATGGGTTGGGCTAAAGGCGTAAAAGACGAAAAAGTGATGCTGCAGTACGGCGCACGTAACGCCATTTTGCCGATGATTACTTCGTTTGCGATGTCTGTAGGTGCCATTTTTGGTGGCTCGTTGATCATCGAAATCATCTTTAACTATCCTGGCTTAGGTCAGGTGATGTTCCAAGCTATGTTGGCTCGTGACTATCCACTCATCCAAGGTTACCTATTGATCATGACCATTATGGTGCTTGGAGCTAACTTTATTGCTGACTGCTTACTGTTTGTGCTTGACCCACGTCTGCGCACGCAGCTTGATTAATAGTGGAGAAACGATATGAATTCTTTAAAACTACTAAAACAGTTTTTCCTCGATAACCCTAAAGCGTTTTTTGGGATTGCGATTGTAATGACTGTCTGCCTACTGTGCTTATTTGCACCATTGCTTACAGAGTATGCGGCGGCGGCACGTGTGGGTCGTCCACACCAAGCGCCAAGTGCCGATCATCTTCTAGGCACAACACGCATGGGCCGTGACGTGTGGGCACAGGTGCTCTACGGAGGACGTATTTCATTGATGGTGGGCTTTGTGGCCGGCACCTTTGTTATCCTCATGGCAATGATTGTTGGCGTGGCCTCAGGGTACTTTGGTGGCATCATCGACAACACTCTTTCGCTTTTGACTAACCTTGTCATGGTGATCCCAAGCTTGCCTCTTATGTTGGTATTGGCGGCGTTTTTGGACCAAGTTTCGCCGTTAGTTATTGCGATTATTATCGGTGCAACATCGTGGCCATGGGGCGCGCGGGTTATCCGTTCACAAACCCTTGCAATACGTAACCGAGACTTCGTGCACGCGGCAGAGGTCATGGGCGAGACGAAGAAGCGCATGCTGTTTGCTGAAATCATGCCTAACATGATGTCTATTTTGGCGTCTAGCTTCATTGGCACCGTGATCTACGCGATCATGACTCAAGCGACCTTGGAGTTTATTGGACTGGGCGATCCACTCAGTGTGACGTGGGGCGGAATGCTGTACAACGCAGACCAAACATCGGCGATCCGAATTGGCGCATGGTGGGAGATTGTTGCTCCAAGTGTGGCCCTTGCATCGGTTGCCATTGGACTGGCGTTGATTAACTTCTCTATTGATGAAATTTCTAACCCGAAATTAAAAGCACAGCGCATTATGAAGCGATTCCGTCGTGAAGAGAAAAAAGCCGCTAAACAAGCAGCGGCAGAACAACCGAAAACTGCGGAGCAAGCGTGATGAAAAAACTGATAGAAGTAAAAAACTTGAGCGTTGATTACGTCACCTTTGAAGGCAAAGTTCGCGCGGTCAATGATGTTAGCTTTCACATTGGTGAAGGTGAAATTTTGGGGCTGGCAGGGGAGTCTGGTTGTGGTAAATCGACCATTGCTTATGCCTTAATGCGCTTGCACCGTCCACCTGCATTGATTTCCGATGGCGAAATACTGTGTGATGGCCGTGATGTACTGAAAATGAGCGATGAGGAACTGAGAGACTTTCGCTGGAAAGACACGTCGATGGTATTTCAAAGCGCCATGAACTGTTTGAACCCAGTCAAAACTATCGAGTACCAGTTTTGGGATATTTTTGATGCTCACAATGTGGTGAAAACCCGCGAAGAGTCGATAGAAAAAGCCAAAGACCTGCTGCGAATCGTCGACATCCCCACCGAACGATTATTTGACTATCCCCACCAGTTTTCTGGAGGAATGCGTCAGCGCGTGGTGATCGCAATGGCGTTAGCGCTTAAACCTCGCTTATTGATCATGGACGAGCCTACCACGGCACTCGATGTAGTGGTGCAAAGAGAAATCTTACAGAAGGTCTATCAACTTAAGGAAGAGTTTGGTTTTTCAATTTTGTTTATCACCCACGATCTCAGCTTGATGGTCGAGTTGTGTGACCGAATCGGCATCATGTACTCAGGCCAATTGGTTGAGCTTGCACCTTCAAAAGAGATATTGAGTCAGCCAATGCACCCGTACGCCCATGGCTTAGGGGATTCATTCCCAACCTTACATGGTGAATTACAAGAGATGAAGGGGATCCCTGGCTCTCCGCTGGATCTTAATAATGTGCCGCAAGGGTGCCGTTTTGCACCGCGCTGTTTCCACGCCAGCGATGTGTGCCATAGAGCAAAACCCACTCTAGAAAGCAGTGGAGAGCAGCGCTGGGTTGCTTGCCACACTCCACTCGAAATTCAGTCTGTTGCGCAGGAGGCTTAAATGAACGCACACACAATGGCCCAAGAAACCAGTACGTTGACAGCAGAAGAGTTTGATAAGCAGTACCCTCTGATTTTGGAGGCGAAGGGTCTTACCATCGATTTTCGTAAGAAAGGCAAATCGGTTTTTGGACCTAAAGAGTATTTACGTGCCGTCAATGGCTTAGATTTTCAACTGCGTGCCGGCCGCTGTTTAGCAGTGGTGGGTGAGTCTGGGTGCGGCAAAAGCACCAGCGCAAAAATTGCCACTAAAATCCACAAGGCAACTGAGGGTGGGATTTATTACTACGGTATGAACATCGACGATATCACGAAGTCAGATGAGCTTGATGCGTACCGCCGTGAAGTACAGATGGTGTTTCAAGACCCCTTTAGCTCCTTAAATCCATTGCATACCATTCGCTACCATTTAATGCGACCTTTGCAAATCCATCATGGCATGAAGCCAGGCAAAGAGATGGATTATCAACTGATTAAAATTTTAACTAAGGTAGGGCTTACCCCACCGAAAGAGGTATTAGATAAGTTCCCACATCAGCTTTCGGGCGGGCAACGTCAGCGTGTGTTCTTGGCGAAAACCCTCGCGATAGGTGCCAAGGTGATATTGGCGGATGAACCTACGTCGATGTTGGATGTGTCGATACGCATCGGTGTGCTTAATTTAATGAACGAAATGAAGCACGAAATGGGCAAGGCTTTCATGTATATTACACACGATATAGCCACCGCACGTTATTTTGCGGAGGACATTGTGGTGCTGTACTGCGGCCATATGGTCGAGTGGGGATCAACGGAATCGGTGACGCAAAACCCGCAACATCCGTATACCCAGCTTTTGCTGGCGGCGGTGCCCGATCCGAGCCGAAGTATACACGAGAAGTTGCCGACCCATCGTTCAATGGAAACGCCGATGTGGTCGCCTAAGCATAAGGGTTGCCCTTATGCCGCGCGTTGCCCTCAAGCAAAACCACAATGCAGTGAAACATTACCGGATCCTGTTGAAATAGAACCGGGTCACTTTACCCGCTGTCACCTGTTTGTGTAGAGAAGATATGAACGAAAGCATTCCTTATTTTGCCGATTGGCCGAGAATAGATTCGGCCATTACTCAAGACCCCGTCATTGAGCGCGAGATCAGCCAGATTTTGTCGCAGATGACCTTGGAAGAGAAGGTGGGTCAAATGATCCAACCCAACTTACGAGGTGTGACACCAGAGCTTGCTAAGAAATACAAGCTTGGGTCCATTCTTAATGGTGGTGGAACTTGGATTAACGAAAACAAATACGCGACCGCTGAGCAGTGGGCAGACAAAGCCGACGAGTTTTGGCAAGCATTAGAAGACGCCTACGCCGACAGACCGTTTCGTATTCCATTTATGTGGGCAACCGATGCAGTTCACGGCCATAACAACGTGTATGACGCGACGCTATTTCCACACAATATTGGGCTGGGGTGTACCCGCGATCCAGACTTAATTGAACGCATTGGTGAAATCACCGCCATCGAGATCGCCGCAACTGGGTTAGATTGGACTTTTGCACCGACAGTAGCTGCGCCTCGTGATTTACGTTGGGGACGTACCTACGAAGGTTACTCAGAAGATTCTGCGATCACTTATCACTATGCTGCGCGCATGGTGAAAGGGCTACAAGGTGACGGTAAATCGTTACGCAGCGATCAAAAAGTGATCTCCAATGTGAAGCATTGGCTTGGTGATGGTGGCACCTACCAGGGCGTCGATCGAGGCAACAATGATTACTCCGAAGATCTGTTGCGAAACCTGCACGCTGGTGGATACTTCAGTGGTTTGAATGCAGGCGCTCAAGTGGTGATGTCTTCATTTAATACTTGGGTTGATGACGCAAACTACGACTTAAGTGCTAGTGATGGCGTCAGCTACAATCATAAGATTCATGGAAGTAAGTACCTGCTAACTGACGTGCTCAAGATGCAAATGGGCTTTGACGGATTGATCGTGACCGACTGGAATGGTCATGCAGAAGTCAGCAAATGTACCGATGATGACGCGACGTATTGCATCAATGCGGGTAACGATATTTTAATGATTACCGACCAAGAGCATTGGGTAGCAGCATTCGAAAAAACCATTGCTGACGTCGAGTCTGGAGCCATTCCGATGGCTCGTATAAATGACGCTGTTTTACGTATCTTACGTGTGAAAAAGCGCGCTGGCCTGTGGGAAAAAGCACGACCCAATAAACGCTCATTGTCGGGTATTCAAAACCTGATTGGCGCGCCTGAGCATCGGCTTGTGGCTCGAGAAGCCGTGAGAAAGTCACTGGTGCTGTTGAAAAACAACCACAATCTTCTGCCTCTTTCTCTTAGTCAAAAAGTACTATTAACTGGGTCTGCGGCCGATGATTTAACCAAACAAGCGGGGGGCTGGAATCTCACTTGGCAAGGTGATGAAAACTTAGCGTCGGATTTTCCTAATGCAGTAACCGTTCGCGGCGCTTTAGAGAAAGAGCTTGGAAGCAGCAACGTTATTTTCGACGCTGACTTATCGAGCGATTTTAAAGACGCAAAAGTGGCCATTGTCGCCTTTGGAGAAGACCCTTACGCAGAAATGATTGGCGACATCAAACCGGGCCATTCGTTAGAGTTCTCGACCATCAAGCGCCGCTATGCACATGACTGCGAAAAAATTACTCGGCTGAAAGAGGCGGGCATTAAAGTGATTGCGTTGTTCTTTAGTGGCAGGCCGCTGTATATGAATCAGCAAATTAATCAATGCGATGCCTTTGTCGCGGCGTTTCTGCCTGGAAGTGAAGGTCTTGGTATTACCGATGTATTGCTGCGCGACGAGGAAGGCAACATCAAGCATGATTTTGTTGGCTCGTTGTCCTTTAGTTGGCCAAATCGCCCCGACAGTTTTGCGGTGCATCGCTTGTTGCCCCACATCGAAAACTATCAAATCCATGCCAATGAACAAGATCCACGTGGTGAACATGCGCCGCTGTTCGAATATGGCTATGGCTTGAGCTACGCCAATCCTAGTAAGCGAGATCTTGACCATTTGGCGCTGACTGAATTTGAACAAGATGACTCATTGTCTAGCGAGATGCATCTGTTTGGTGTTGCGTCGGTGGCCGGAGAGTTTGAAATGGTGGTGAAAGATAGCCATCAGCAGCATCATGTCTCTCGCAACAACCCACAACAGTTTGAAGGTTTATCGACACAGCCTTATAACTGCTTACAACAGCAAGATTCGATCTTGTGTGAGTTTGAAAATAGCGACAGTGCGCTAGAGATCATCACTGCCGATGGCGACTCTCAGTCACTTATGACGTGGATTGTAGAAGGGCAGTTATGCTTTGATGTGAAAGTCTATCAAGCTGCGACCCATCCAGTGTGGCTGTCTATGGGTGAGGCGTCTACGCCAATCGATATATCTTCTCAGCTCAGTGAGCAGACTCACGATTTCCATACCCTTTCATTTCGTGTGCACGATGTGATTTCAATGTCACAGAGTGAACGCACCACATTGTTTAAACTGCACAGTGAAGGGTCGGCTCAATTTGTGGTCGCCAACGTTCGTTTGGAGCCGCTGGTTAAAGAGGAATAACGCAATGATGCTAGTAGGTTTAGATATTGGTGGGACTAAAATCGAAGCAAAAGTGCTCAGTGAGCAAGGTGAAGAACGCTTTGTGCATCGCGTGCCTACGCCAGATAATTACCCAGAGTTTTTGGATTGCGTCGAAGGTTTAGTCGCATTGGTCAAACAGGAAGTGGGTGAGTTTACCCGCATTGGTTGTGGCCTTCCTGGAGCTGTTTCGCCTGTGACTGGATTGATGCAAAATGCCAACAGCGTGTTCCTAATTGGGCAAGATGTGATTGGCGATCTGAGTCAACGCCTTAGCATGGACGTACGCATTGCCAACGATGCAAATTGCTTTGCTTTATCGGAAGCAGTTGACGGTGCAGGCAAAGGTGGTGAGATCGTCTTTGGCGCTATTCTTGGCACTGGATGTGGTGGTGGCGTGGTAATCAATCAGCAAGTCCTTACCGGAGCAAATGCCATTAGTGGCGAATGGGGGCACAACCCATTGCCAGGTTACGATCCACAAGTCGATGGCGACATTGGCCCTTGTTATTGTGGTCGTCAGCGCTGCATTGAGCAATACATCTCGGGAACGGGCTTTTCCGATCAGTACAATCACAAATATGGCAAGTCACTGAAACCGAAGCAGATCATGGAACTGGTCGCGCAAGGTGATGCTGAAGCTACAGCGGCTTATCGTCTGCTGGTGGATCAAATGGCCCGCAGTTTTGCAACGGTCACTAACATTTTGGATCCACATACCATAGTGTTCGGCGGTGGGTTGTCCAATATCGATAGACTTTACCCTGATGTGTCAGAAGCGATCACTCAATACATCTTTGCCGCAGAACCCAAGGTCAACATCCAAAAAGCTAAATACGGTGACAGCAGTGGCGTGCGCGGCGCGGCGTGGTTGGCTCGTTAATAGTCAATGTCACCATTAAGCTCAGACACTCGACAAATTAAGTTTTGCAGGGCGTCTGAGCTTAAGTGTATCAGCCTCTGAATAGAGCTATAAACCACCATTACTCCTCAGGTAAGTTTGAAAATGGTCACGCTTATTTAGCGTAGACTCAACATCTACAGGACACTCAAGCTAAGACAGCCAAGGAGACTCTTGCAATAACACATTTTGTAACAAACTCAAACTAGCCACATTTGCTTACATACATGACAATCCATTGATTTTTATATCATAAAGAATTGGAAGTTTTATGAAGAAAGCATTATTAGCCAGCGTTGTTTTGGGTGTGTTGTCAGGTTGTGGTGGTAGCGATGGTGGTGAGGAAGACAAAACACTGACAGATAGTGAAGTTTCAGCTCTCATTCAATGCAGTAATCTAGCAGAAGCCGCTCCATGTACTCAAAATGTTTATGGTTCTTGGGGTGTACTTGTTTCACAGGAGTACCAAGATGATTACTGTACATCTACGTATTGTTTTGCCGATGGTAGCTCGTCACCAGAGTTCCCTAATCTGACCCGATTTAGAGATAATGGTGAATTAATACCTGTCTACTATTTAGATTCTAAAGATCCTCGTTTTGAATACGCCTTAAACAAAGCAGAAGAGATCATTGGATATCAACTATTTGATAGAAAGGGCGTTATCTCACTTGAATTTGATGACACCCCATTTTTTGATATCGACTACTCAGAACTGCCTTCAGACTGGGGTTTCATTTGGAGTCAAGGAACAGCACCGGGGAGTTGCAGCTCAGGAACGGTTTCAGTGGCACCATACACAACTAGCATTGTGTCTTATGCTGTAGGAAGCGATTATGGTATAGACAAAACAAAATGGTCCAGTGGATATGCATGGATAAACTTAGACAGCGCATACCCTGACCCAAGCTGCACAACAATCGCGAACAATGATGTAAGTTTGCACGAACTAGCACACGCCCTCGGTATGAATAACCACTTTGATGGATTTGGGGACGGCGCGGCATTCAATAAAAATGCAGAGCGTGTTTTGCGAAATATGTACAGTAAGCAGAACCCTGCTGGTCAACCATTTGATTCTTTGAATATTGAACCATAGGCGTAAACTGTCGGTTCTGTTTAACCATGAGTTGCTGCACGGCGAAACGGGTTGTCAAAGAAAAGAGACAGCAATTTTCTTCGAACGTTAGAGCGAAAGAGTACATCAATTACATTCGCTTTTGGGGCTTAGCCACACTATCTAGAACTTCGATTTTCAAGTCTAAACACAGTTTTAATAACCCCCTAATTACCTGTTAAACAGACCCTATTTTGCGAAATAAAACGGTTGGGCTTTTTTAGTCTTGCCGTTTTTGCTTTGTCGAAACGAACGTGGTGTCGATGTTCGCTAATGAGCTGATTGGAAAGCTTAATTGTGCAAGTTTCGTAATATTGCCTGAAGATGCTCAAAGTTAGTCCCGCAACATCCGCCAACCACATTAATTTGCGGGTTGTTGCGACAGATGTCTCCTACTAATTCTCCTAACTCAATTGGATCCCCCGCATCCAATGTATCGCAATTATCGAGCTCTGCGTGACTGCATCGAGAGGCATTGACGATAATCCCTTTAATTCGTTGCTCCCAGGCTTGCTGATTGAAAATCTGCGCAAAGTGATCAGGGTGCGCGCAGTTGATCATAAAATGCTCTGCGTAGTGCTCGCTGTTTTGGTCTACATACTCAATGGCACTCTTAAGTGACATGCCACTAGGGAGATGACCATCTTGTTCAACCGTAAAGGAGATCACCACGGGCATATTATGCTCTTTGGCTGCCAACACGATACCTAACGCTTCGTCCGCATAACTGAGAGTAGAGCCGGTGATTAAATCTGCTGGCGTGCTGCTATAAGTACTAATTTGCTCTCCATGGTATCGCTTTGCCTCATCCCAAGACATTTTGTGTTCGGCACTGTAGCCATCATCTCTTGGTCCAATTTGAGCCGACAATAGGGTGGGTAAATCATCCTGATTTGCTCGCACACTGTGCATCAAGTCGATAGCGTCTAGGTTAAAAGCTTCAAGCTGCTTGGGAGTCAGTCCGATTTTGGCACCTCGGTCTCTACTCGCTATCCAAGTCATGGCATCCAGAATGACCAATGCGTTATGCTGCTTGGCGAGCGCGATCAAATCGACATACATGGCTTCAATAATATCTCGTGCGTCTGCTTTATTAAGCAATGGATAAGTGGCTCCTTTTGGCAGTATCTTTTGATGCACAAAACAGAGCTCAGTATCTATTCCCGTATAACAAAGGGTTCGAGTATTCGGCCTGAAGGGTAATCTTTGGCGATAGGAAGCCATGTGGTGAATTCCATTGGTTAATAGACGTTTAAGCATAGTCCAGACCCAGAAATTTCGGGTGCATCCAATCAGTGAGTAAAGGTTGGCACGATCGGATAGTATCCTGTCGTCTTTTGATGTAACTTGGCACGTATTGATTCCCTATACTGCCTCTATCGACTCAATGTGAGTTAGCACAACAACCGTCTCACCTAAGGGAAATTATTATGTCAAACACAGCATTAATCACAGGCGCTTCAGGCGGCATTGGACTTGAACTGGCCACAATTCACGCTCAAAAAGGGGGCGATTTGGTTTTAGTTGCTCGCTCAGAAGCCAAGCTAAACGCTCTTAAACATGAACTTGAAGCGAAACATGGTGTGAACGTTACTGTCGTTACATCTGATTTATCGCAGCCTAATGCCGCGCAAGAGTTGTTTGAGCACACCGAAGCTCTTAACCTACAAATAGACACATTGATCAATAATGCAGGCTTTGGTGGGCATGGTAAATTTCATGAACGCGCACTGTCAGACGAGCAAGCAATGATGCAATTAAACATGGTAACGCTTACCGACCTAACGCACTTTTATTTAAAAGGCATGGTATCGCGCAATCGTGGTCAAATTCTTAATGTTTCTTCAACCGCATCGTTTATTCCTGGCCCACTTCAGGCGGTATACTTTGCTACGAAAGCTTATGTGACGTCATTTAGTCAGGCGATTGCAGAAGAAGTCAAAGAGAGTAACGTGACCGTCACGGCGCTCTGCCCAGGCGCAGTTGCAACAGGCTTTGCTTCTGCGAGTGACCTAGATGATGTGGACTTGTTTAAAAATGCAAAATCTGCGAAGTCGGTGGCAGAGTGTGGCTATAGAGCGATGGAACAGGGTGACCTTGTTGCGTTTAACGAGGCGCCATTAAAGTTCATGCTCAATTGGATTACACCGTTACTGCCACGCAATTTGGTGTTGAAAATATCGCGCAAAACCATGGAAAAAAGTCACTAACGAGTACTTAAAACAGTGAAGAGTTGCAATGAGACGAGCAGATAGATTTACCATTCCTACCAACTGGAAAGTGATGTTTAACGATGTTGGCGTCAACTTACAGGCGGCACTTGGCTATGCCGATCTCCCTGTGGTGTTGTTTGAGCAACCCAAAATCCAGCTAACGACCGAGCAGTATTTTCAACTGTGGTGTGGAATCGATAAGGCGGCAAAAGATCAAGGGATCGAATTTGCGCTTAAACTGGCGCAAGTGATGAGCATTGAAACCTTTGATGTGCCAATATTCGCAGCAATTTGTAGCCCAAATTTAAACTCAGCACTTAAACGACTGCAAGAATATAAGCCCTTAATAGGGCCAATGATTTTGGCTTTGGAACAAACCCCTGCTGATACCCAGATTGAGATCAGCTGTTACGGATATAGCGGTGCGCTGCCTCTTTCAGTCAATCTTACGGAACTGGTCTTTTTTACGCAGCTTACTCGCCTAGCGACACGGCAACACGTCGAGCCTATTAAGGTGGTGGTCCCTCAATTGCCAGACAATACTCAGCTCTATGAAGAGTACTTTGGCTGTCAGGTGACACAAGGGACCAATACTCAAGTGGTATTTACCGCAGAAGATGCTCGCATTCCATTTCTTACCGACAATCAGTTGATGTTGAAGCTGTTTGAGGGGGATATTCGACAGAAGCTGGACGCGCTCAACGAGCCCGATACACTCTCTAAAAAGGTGTACGAGCGATTAATGAGTCTGCTTCCTAGTGGAGAGAGCTCGATTGATGTAGTGGCCTCACAGCTGGCCATGAGTAAACGGACTCTACAGCGCAAACTGTCAGTCGAAAATAACAGTTACCAAAGTGTGCTCAACCAAGCTAGAGAAGATCTCGCGAGCTACTACTTGAATGAAACGGAATTACCACTCACTGAAATTTCTTTTTTATTGGGGTTTCAAGAAACCAACTCATTCACTCGAGCGTATACTTCATGGGCTGGTAAATCACCGGCTCAGGTTCGAAGCCGTATTTAGGCTTTTATGTGAATAAAATGGTGGATTGGCGAAATGGTAAAATCGGAGTTACACTTCGTCATCCATCATACAAAGGAAGGTAACACAATGATTGAACAAGGTAATACACTGCCGGAAGGAACATTAAGCCAACTCACCGCAGACGGCATGCAGCAGCACTCAACGTCAGAGCTGTTCGCCAATAAGAAAGTCGTCCTGTTTGCAGTACCAGGCGCGTTTACCCCGACCTGCTCTGAAGCGCACCTGCCTGGTTTTGTGGTTTTAGCAGACCAGCTGCAAGCGAAAGGTGTCGACCTTATTGCGTGTATTTCAGTGAACGATGCTTTTGTGCTTGCTGCGTGGGGCAAATCGCAAAACGCATCTGAAATTATGATGCTGGCTGATGGTGATGCCAGTTTCACTAAGGCGATGGGGCTTGAAATGGACACTGCGGGATTTGGTGGCGTTCGTTCTCAGCGTTACGCGATGGTGATAGACAATGGTGTAGTGACCACTCTAAATGTTGAAAAGCAGGGTGAATTTGAAGCCAGTACAGCCGAGGCTATCTTAGCGGTACTGTAATCGCTCTTAGTTACTCGACATTTCATGCTAGATCTTAAATCGGACGCCAAGGCGTCCGTTTTTTTATGCAAGTTCGTTAGCGGTTTGTATTCCCCAGCGCTTGGAAAACTCGACAAAGCAATTGAGTAAAGGGCTCTGATACTTGTTTTTGTGCAGAAGAATAGAAAATGATCGCTGCATTGAGGTTGATAGCGAGATTATTTGTAGATGTGGGCTTAAATTGCCTTTAGTGATTACGTGATGCGACAAACAAGACAGTCCAAGCCCTGCGGTTACGCCATTAATGATTGCCGCATTAGAATTGAACTGAAAATGCGTATCCCAAGCGGTTAACGAGGGTGCGATGTGTTGGATAAAGAAGTCGCGACTGCCAGAGCCTTCTTCTCGCAGCAGCCACTGCTGTCCTGACAGCGCTTTAACATCTATTGTTTCCTCATCAAACTTAGACGCCCCTTTTGCTGCTATGATCCACATTTCGTCGTGGGTAAACGGCAAGCTGATTAAATCTGGATGTTGCACCACACCCTCCGTAAAACCAACGTCGACTTTGTAGTCAAGAATGTTTTGGCACAGTTCAAAGTGATTAGTAATTTGGACTTGTTTGTCGATGTAGTTGGGCTCGTCGCCTGTGGAAAAATCCATCACGCGCTCTTTTTCAAAATCGGCCAGCAAGTAGGGAAGCAGATAACTGCCTACCGTTTGACTGGCTCCTACCTTTAGCGTACCCGCGAGCGGTGCGCTCTGCGCATAAAGCAGTTCAATTTCAGCGTGCCGCTGCAGAAGTTCGTCGGCAAGCGGAAGCAATTGATAGCCCTGATGGTTAAGGTGCAGCCGCTGATTGACTCTATCGAATACTCGGTGTCCTAAGTGCTTCTCAAGCTCGGTTAACGATAGGCTCACTGCCGCCTTAGACATAAACAGGTGTTCGGCAGCAAGGCTGAGTGAGCCGCTGCGGGCGATTTGGCAAAACACATTAAGCTGTTTGATGGAAATGTTCTTCATTGACTGATCGCTAGTTGTTTTGTTTAATTTAACGGCTGTTAATTTTATTTAAGTATTTATAAACATCGAATGCAAGTATTATGGCGATGTATCAACACAAACCGACATGCTTTCTCAACAAGACGCGTCGTAAAAGGTCACTTTATGAATAAAAAATGGGTATTTATTGCAACTGGACTGCTCTGTTTGACCCCATGGGTCACATCGCCTATTGCGCTTATACTCGGTTTTGCTCTTTCTACGTCAGGCATGGTGCCTAAAGAATTTGCCGTGGAAAAGTGGACTAAGAAATTGTTGGCGTACTCTATTGTGGGTTTAGGTTTTGGTATCCATTTACAAGAGGCTTTGCAAGTTACTGGCGATGGTCTGGGACTGATTGTAACGTCAATATTTTTTACCCTAGCCATGGGGATGTTGCTCGCAAAACTGTTTAATTTTGACAAAGAAACCAGCTATTTAGTGTCTGCGGGTACGGCGATTTGTGGAGGCAGTGCTATTGCAGCAGTTGCTCCAGCGATTCGCGCGAAAGACCAGTCTATTGGCTTGGCACTGGCCACCGTTTTTGTTCTTAACTCTATTGCCCTGTTTGTTTTTCCTGTGATTGGGCACGCGCTAAACTTGGATCAAAATACCTTTGGTATGTGGGCGGCTATCGCGATACACGATACATCATCGGTTGTTGGCGCGGCATCGGCGTATGGTGAAGAAGCGTTAAAAGTCGCCACCACGTTAAAGCTGTCTAGAGCGTTATGGATTATTCCTGTGGCGCTTATCAGTACCTTTATCTTTCGCAGTGGCTCAAGAAAAATCTCCATTCCTTACTTCATCTTTTTCTACTGTGCGGCCATATTATTTAGCGACCTGTTGCCTCAATTTGATGCTGTATATAACGTAATTTTCAGTATCGCAAAGCAACTTATGATTGTGTGCTTGTTCTTAATTGGTAGTGCCATTTCGGTTGAAAAAATTCGCACCGCAGGTGCAAAGCCTATGATTTTGGGTGTCATTCTTTGGGTGATGGTGTCAGTGGGCTCACTACTTTGGCTGCTCTACTTGTAAGTCATTGTAGAAAAACGGTATCTCTGCCTAGTAGCTAAAGCATTCTATTCGCTACTAGGCAAAACAATCGAGTTAAGACTTGGCGTCACTCACTTTGACCAATGAGACCACTGTTTCACCCGAAACTGGCGGCTTGGTGTTGATGTCATTGACCATTTGGATTCGGTTTTTGCTATTCACTATAAACAAAGGCACGACTGAGTTAGCTTTGTTGGTGTCTGTGTAGTCTTCATATGTGTAGCTGTCACTGATTTTGGTGTGTTTTACTTCTGCACCTTGGCTGATCAGACTGGCCAGTTTCTTGTAGCTGGTATTGCCTGCAAATAACGGCGTTCCGGCGCTGCCTTCACTTAAAAGGTGTTTATCAAAGTCATTGTCGCTGGCGGTATCGTGGAGGCTAAAGACTTTTCTTTGACCAAATTCGGCCACATACTGCATGCTGGCTACTGCGTTAAAGTGTTTGTCGGGGGTTAGAGCAACAACATGCCCAATCCCGATAAGATCTAAGTACTCTTCTGCATGGCTTGAGGTTGGATTACCGTAGTAGTTCTCCAAGCCAGCCATCCGCGCTGCCGAAATATAGTCCCAGTTAGAGTCGCTCATCACCACGCGGCAATCATACTTTTGAATCGCCTGTCCAAGTTTGATCGCCACATCGTTGGCGCCCACAATTAAAAATCCTCGCGGAGACGGTTCTGCTACTTGTAATGCACGCGCCATAGGGCGAGCAGTCGCGCTTTGCAGCACCACTGTACCGATAATCACCATGAAAATCAGCGGAACAAGAAGCTGAGCGCCTTCCACACCTAGGTTGGTGAGTTTAATCGCAAATAGAGAAGAGACGGACGCTGCGACAATGCCTCGTGGAGCAACCCAAGCCAGAAAGCCTTTCTCGTTGAAAGTGAGGTTGCTGCGCAGCGTAGCAACAAATATTGAAAGGGGGCGAGACAATAGCTGGATCACTACAAACAGACCAATCGCACCCATGCCCAAGGTTTCAAAATCGCTTATTTGAATTCGCGCAGCCAGCAAGATAAACAAGCCGGTTATGAATACGATGGTGAGGTTTTCTTTAAAGTGCAATATGTGGGAGATATTGACGCCTTTTGCGTTAGCAAGCCACATTCCCATTACTGTTACGGTTAGAAGCCCCGATTCATCTTCTAGTGAATTAGAGAATGCAAACACGGCCAATAGAATGGTTAATACCGCAAAGGGCTGTAGGTACTCTGGCAGCCAGCGGCGACGAATAAGCGTGGCAACAAGAACCCCCGAACCCACCCCAAGCACAAATCCAATCAACACAATGGCAGCAAAGACTTGCAAACTGTGGGTTTCGCTTTGCGATACAATAAACTCGTATACCATCACTACAAACAGCGCGCCAAGGGGATCAATTAGGATCCCTTCCCAACGCAATATGTTAGCAAGCTTGCTAGTAGGTCTTACCGTTCGCAGCAGTGGCACAATGACCGTAGGGCCAGTAACCACCGTCAAACTACCAAACAGTAGTGACAGTGACCAATCAAAGCCGATTAAATAATAACAAGCAACACTGGTCACAGCCCAGGACACCAACGCACCAATGGTGATGATGCTCCAGACGGTATTGCTCACCCCTTTAATCTGGTTAAAATTTAGCGTGAGGCTTCCTTCAAATAAGATCACCGCAACCGCCAAGGAAATTAACGGAAATAGCAGTGGGCCTAATAGCGCTTCGGGATCCAGCACACCGGTAATAGGGCCTGCCACAATACCAGCGATGAGCAGAAACAGTATCGCGGGCAAGCGTACTTGCCAAGCGACCCACTGACACACTAACCCAATAACCCCAACACCCGCCAAACTTAAGGCGATATGCTCACCAGCCATAGTCTTATTTCCTTGGTTTCAATCTATTGTGTATAGCAGTGTTTTTCACGCAATGAGAAAAAATGAGTAAATAAATGAACACCTTGGGTTTTGTTTCTCTTAGTTGCGACGAATATTTAGCTATTCAAGTCGACGGCAAAACTGCTTTGGGTTATTGGAGGTACTTATCCTGATTAAGTCATTGGATAAGAACTCAATGTGCACCTTATGGGTATCGTTGGATTGATTGTATTCAACATATTTATTGATGAGTGATTCTAGTACTAGCTCATAAGGTGCCACATCTATTGTTGTGACCGTTTGAGTGATGGCCGAATCGCTGTATGTCCATTTTCCCTCAAGCGTCATATCAATGGGTAGGGTCTGCTGATTGTTAGAGTCCAATATAATGGCATGCGAATGCACTTGTAGTGCGCCGTTAGCATGGTAAGTGATCGTATATTTGTCATAAAGGGGGGCGATGTGGTCAATGCATTGCCAGGTCGAATTGTTCAAGCGTTGTTGGTTCTCGGAGTCTGACTCGATGTATTGTTTGGCCTGCTCAACCAACACTGGGTTATCCCACTTCGGAGCTAATGCAATCTTATAGCGAATAAAGTAAGCGTAATTGGCCATCTGCTGCGCGTTGTTGGCTTCTTCACTTCCGCACGCTTCTTTACCGTAAAAGACATTAGGCGAAGAATACGCGGGTAACATGTCGAAAAAACCAATGTGTGAATAGACAAGTGTTCCCATGCCGCCACATCGTGTGCCATGAGCGTACTTTGCACTACTTAGTAATTCGATTTGAGTCGGGCCATTGTCGTCGAAGGCGTATTTAGGCTCATGATTGGCCATGGAAAGGTGTGACAGTTCATGTTCAAACACATACATCTCCCAGTCGGCATGAAGCACAAAGAACTGTCCGTACAATAGTGGCGATGTATACCCCAAAACACCGTGATCGGATTCGTGCAATAAAACGCCATAATATCGGTTTGGCTCAGAGATGTACTGAAGCTGCTTGTGTAATGGAACAGCTTTAAACAGTTGATCGTGAAGAATGACTTCGTCACTAAGTGGTTCATAGTCGGGAATGTCGACAACCATGACGTCACCTAAGGCACGTTTTACTGGCACACATGAATTTTTGAGAGTGACATTTCCCATTCTAATGTCGCGCTCAAATTTTTCGGTCAATACCTCCAATCCCGTGTTCTTTGCAGCTGCTTGCTCAACGTACAAATCAATAGTGGTGGTCACAATAGGCGATACGTCGCACATAGGCAGCTCAAGCTTTTTTGGCTCAGGTGTGTTTAACACAGGAATCGCTGCAAGGCCAAGGCAGACAACGACAAGAATGAATGTCGGGGTTATTTTCAACATTATCAATAAGATACAGCAGTTAAAAGTGTGGCTAGTGTAACCAAGTTTTGCAGCGCGTTATGTGTCACAACTAGGAAAATTTCCACAAAATCTCGGGTTGTTTTCGCCGCTTTTGTGACCAGCTTGGAGAAACTCGGCAAAAGATTCGGGATATTCAGTAATCGATTAGATTTGTAATACAAGATGATGTAATAATTTGTAAGCACAAGGAAGTAGACTAAGGTTTTGGCGATTAACACCGTTAATTGCTCAGTTTTGGTCACTATTAGCGTCTATTCCTTAACTTGCAAACTATTAAAATAATACAAGTGGAAACCTACGATGAAACAAAATTGGATAAAACATGTACTGAGTGCATCGGTTATTGCGGCATTGAGCAGCGGTGTTGCGCTGGCTCAAGTGGTTACGTCCGCACCCGCCTCTGTGACCAGTAGCGAACATGACGGTAATGGCCCAGAACGCGCATTGGACGGCGATTTTAAAACTCGCTGGTCTGCAAATGGGGAAGGCTCTTGGATGGTGTTTGACTACACCAAACCCACCACTTTTAGCGCGGTAAAAGTTGCGCTGCACAAAGGTGACGAGCGTACGACCTCTTTTGGCATCGCGGTAAGCGACGATGGCGAAAACTGGACCACAGTGATTGAAAAAGTAACCAGTTCTGGCACGACTCTAGGACTCGAACGTTTTGACTTTGAGCCTGTTACAGCGAAGTACATTAAATTTACCGGTTTTGGCAACTCATCTAGCGCTTGGAACAGCGTGACAGAATTTATTGGAGTGAACTGCGCTATTGATAGCTGCGATCCATCAGAGATCCCTCCTCAGCCCATTCTCGTCCCAGTGGCAGTGGAGTCCAGCGAACATGATGGCAATGGTCCTGATCGTTTAATAGATAACGATGTGAAAACTCGATGGTCTGCTAATGGCGATGGCTCTTGGGCCATTTTAGATTATGGCGATGTCTATCCGTTTGATGCCGTACGCGCAGCATTTCATAAAGGGGATGAGCGTGCGACGTCTTTTGATATTGAAGTCAGTGTTGATGGCAATACTTGGACACCGGTACTCACAGGTGCGAAAAGCTCTGGTGGGGTCACCAGCTTCGAGCGCTTTGAGTTTGATACGGTTGACGCTCGCTACATCAAATACATCGGACGTGGAAACACCTCAAACACTTGGAATAGTGTGACCGAATTGGCTGCGCTCAACTGCGAAATCAATCAGTGTCCGGTCGAGCACATAATTACTGAAGAAGTATTAGCAGCTGCCAAACTTGCCGCGGATAAGAAAAAGTACCAAATCAAACATCTCGGAAAAACGACCACGCTGGATGATTGGAAGATCACTTTACCAATCACCTACAAAGCCCATTTTGGTGACAATGTCGACAAAGATGGCGCTGCAGAAATCTTGCCTTCTGAGTGCAGCCTAGATGGCAGCTCACTTAATGCAGATGTGAAGAACCCGTATTTTTGGGTAGACAACAAAGGCTGGCACTTCAAAACGCCTCTAGAAGGTGGAGCAACTACGCCAAACGCGACCTACATTCGAACCGAGTTACGTGAGCTTGGTAATGGCTGGAAACCGTGTGACTCTATGAGCGGTGCAAACTGGGCACATGGTGGCACCCATACCTTAACCGCGACGCTAACGCTCGATCAAATCCCTGAAACGCCGCTTAAAAAAGACGGTAAGTCTAAGTCTGATCCAAAGGTTGTCCTTGGCCAAATTCACGCGAAAGACATCAGTGCCGCAACGGTTAAGTTACTATGGGAAGGTAAAGAAAAACCTGTTCGAGTGATTCTGAATAAGAATACAGAGAAAAGCGCGTTTTCGGTGAAACTGGGCAAAATCGAAGATCCAAGCAAGCCTTGGAGCTACATGATCAGAATGACGGACGATGGCATCGTTCTTAAAGCTGGTGGTGTTGAGAAGTCTCTGAAATTTGGTGAAGAGTTAGATAACGTATGGAAAGACGAAACGTTCTACTTTAAAGCCGGATTGTACCCACAAATATACAAAAACTCTGGCGGTGCGTTTGAAGCAACGTTCTCTAAGCTGAGTATCGAACACACTAAACGCGATGGTGACTTTGGTGTGCATGTACCGCTAATCTGTAACCCTGAGGTATCAGACTGTAGCTGTGTTGAGCAGGATCCTAACTGCCAATGGTGGGAAGTGCCACTTCCAAGCCCAACAATTCCTGCAAAACCTGTTGCAGGTAATACGCCTGGAGAGAACTTTGACCTGACAGGTTGGTACGTCTCTTTACCATTTGATCACGACAAAAATGGCAAGCCAGACGATGTTTTTGAATGGCACTTAACCCAAGGTTATGAGCATCCAGAGCTGTTCTACACCGGTGAAGATGGTGGTTTGGTGATGAAGTCTTACATTAAAGGTGTAAGGACGTCACAGAACACCAAGTATGTTCGTACTGAACTGCGTGAAATGAACCGCCGAGGTGACCGCTCTGTTGAGCTTAAAGGTGTAAACAAAAACAACTGGGTATTTAGTTCAGCACCTATTGAAGACCAAAAAGCAGCGGCGGGTGTTGATGGTGTACTAGAAGCAACTCTCAAGATCGACCACACAACGACGACAGGTGAGCCAAACCAAGTAGGACGTTTTATCATTGGTCAAATCCACGACCAAGATGATGAGCCCGTACGTCTTTACTACCGTAAGTTACCGGATCGCGATACTGGTACTGTTTACTTTGCTCATGAAAACACGCGTGAAGGCTCTGATACATTCTACGAGTTGGTGGGTAGCATGAACGGTATCACCGACGATGGAATCGCATTGGGTGAAGTATTTAGTTATCGCATCGAAGTGGTTGGCAATACGTTAACCGTGACGGTGATGCGCGATGGCAAGCCAGATGCGGTGCAAGTGGTGGACATGAGTGAGAGTGGCTATGATGTTGGTGGTAAGTACATGTACTTCAAAGCCGGTGTATACAACCAAAACAACTCAGGTGATCCAGATGACTATGCGCAAGTGACTTTCTATAAACTTGAGAAGTCGCACGGCAGTTACCAGGAGTAATCTCAATCGGTAGGCAGCAGAGTTTGTAATAACTCTGCTATCCCCCAATGCAAAACGCACTCTTTTAAGGGTGCGTTTTTGTCTTTCGCAGTGCTACTTGTTGGCCGTCAATCGAGCAAGCTGTTAGTCATTTCGACGCACAAAACTTATTTCATCGCCATGCGATGAGTGTTGTGGACTTTTTATGGAGTAAATAACCTAAAATTCTGTCTACAGCTTCAATACTCTATCTTTTTTGATAAATATTTAGCTGATTTTTTAGGCAGAAGTCGCATAAAACCGAGACAATGGCTAGGCAATAATAAACCACTATTTTCTTTACCCGCAGGGTATGGGGGCTGTTATGAAATATAACAAACTAGGTCACGTCATGTCGTTCAGTCGATTATTCTCATTTGTCGCGTTTTTGACGGCAACATTTGCATGGATATTAAGCATGAATGGGCTATTCGCCGTAGCGGTTGTGGCTCTTGTTGTAAGCGCAATGCTGTACATCAAAAACAGATTTGCAGAATCACGCACCACTTAATCTAGACATACGCCAGTAAAAGAGTGCTTCGGTGCTCTTTAAGTATAGTGGGTGAGTAGGCTATCGACGACTTGCTGAGGTGGTATGCGCGACTCAGTTGATTTCGACGCTATCAAAATGCGGATTTTCAACGCAGATCTTAAGCAGAGATATATCGTCCAACACGATCAGCGATTCTAGGTCGTCTGTGAGGATCTTTATACACTCTTGCCTATTGTCATTTCTGGCTGTATCGATAGCAGTGCCATTGAGAGTGGCACCTGTATTTAATGTGATTTCTACTGGATAGCGATGCATACAGGCTATCTCTATATAGTCATATTTGTCACAACTGATCATCACGCTCACCCTTTCCTAAGTTATTCGTCAATCATTCGTCAATCCAGCTTTATCTGCACAGACCTAGAACTGTTTAGGCTAGTCTTAATTAACCGCAGGTGCACGCTGATCTAACCATCAATATCGAGAGGAAAAACTAATTAGTACTTTGCCACTTGGTATGCCTTAAAGCCATAGATTTTCACAAATCAGAGGAATCGCCACTTTGCTCGCTTAGCACGTCGGTCCACAGTATACAAAGACAGGCTTAGGCAATGTCTCTAAGATTGGTGCGATTGTGCACCATTGGCTGTGACTTACTTGTTGCGAAGTCATTGTCAGGGAAATCCCAATGTGCACGCATAATCCTTTCTTCAAAGTACATCAATGTTTGTATCGCTCTGAAGTTGTCTGCTGACAGTGGCCAAAGCAGTTGTCGTTTGTTTACCATTGTCAATGGAATCTGGGGCACAACGTACTGACAGTTTATGGATTAGGTCTCGTAGGCGTCTTTCTATACGGTCTCTTTTCTGGTTATATTGAAGCGTGTTCTCCACCTCTCTGACAAAAAGCCAAAGTGCGCTGGTAAGTAAACCTGAACGCCTGTAAAGGTGAGCAAAGCGTAGGTTTAGGAACACCTCTAAGTGCTCTTCTAGCTGTGCTTGAAGTTTGACATTACTGATCGATGACTCCGACGCTTTAAGCAGTATTTTGCAGTTAGCTACTATTATCTTTTGATCACGAGTAAGTAATGACTTGGCCATGGTTTTTTCTCAATTGGGTATAAGGTGTTTTATCAGGCAACACTGCGTGAGTTGTTGTTTTGTTAGAGTTAGTTGCGAGGCACAATTCGTTCGAACCTTTATTTTTAGACTTCAACCTTACCAATAACCGCGAACAGAAGTAGTACAGCAAATTACCCTTAAAAAGCAGCTAATAAGTGCCAAGCGATATACGCGCTTACTAATGCACCGACAGAAGTACAGATAAACTTCATCGCTATTCCTCGTCACAGTTTGAGCTAAGCAAACCGAGTAAGAACCAAATGCCCATAACCATTAAAACGAAGTCTAGAGTGCTTCTTAGCAAGCTTTTTTCTGGGGTATAAGCTTCGTCAAGGTCAGGGTGCTGTTGCTGAGTTTGGTCCATCTTGAAGAAACTTTTTGGTACTTTGGGTGCTGTCATATTGTGATCTTATAGTTTGCATGCGCCTATGGTTGGCACGGGTAATGAGTCTGATAAATCGATGTTTGGATACCGGCTCGCGCATTAGCTGTTGGTATAACATCATGTATTCACAAGTTCCTAGTGCAGCCTAAGCTCAATTAACCGCTCGTTGTTCAAACGGCCTGTGCTGCCGATGCTATTCACAACCAGTCTGTAGCAATTTAGTCAATTAGATGCCCGTGTGTTTACCATTTCGCGCCAAGTTTAGAATTTGTTTGGAATCGGCATAATCACAAGCAATGAGCCGCTAGCTTTTTAGATTTCTACGCCCGAATCCAAACTAGAACAGTCACTCTGCGGAATAATGGTGATCGATAGTGCAACTGGCGATGCAAACCCGTACATTTACGTTAACAAGTTCGAGAAACGTCAGATGGGTGTAACGATGTCAAACGAGTTCAATCTAGAGTATGAAGCGCTGCTGTTGAACCAATCATCGCGGTTGATTTCAGCGAATATAAATGAATTTAATGACGTACTTATTGAATTGATTCAACAAGCTTTAGAATTTTTCGACATGGACCGTTTAATCATCTATCCCAACTCCATCATTTTGCTCAATGAAGGGAAAAGTGTTTCGGTGTCTCGTTCAAATATTCCTATCTTAGATAAAGAAAAGTACAAGTCTGGCAATTACTCCGATTATCTCAAGCTACTCCGATCCAAAAAAAGCATTCAAACTTTTACTCGTTCACAGCTTGAAAAAAGCCGGATTGACGCGCTAAAAATGCTGCATTCTGAAGGTGGTTGTTGGCACGGAATCATACGTTTAGAGCTTTTTGGTAAGGTGTGGGGGGCGGTATCTTTTTTGCGTTTCACTGACGATCAAAAAGAGATCACCGAGCATTCATTGAATCGCTTTAAGCTGTTGTGCGATACATGGCTCTGCTATTGGCAACACGCAAATATGTCAAAAGGCCTGCAAACGAATCAGGATCAAGCTGACAATCAAATCGAAAATGACAAGCTCATGAGACTGAGCAAAAAGCAATGTGCAGTGCTCAATCTTTTGGCTCAAGGACTTACTGCAAAACAGTGCGCAGAAAAGCTTTCCTCAGCCCTAGAACGATAGAATCGCATAAATATCGCATGCTCGATTTGCTTGAGCTTGATAACCATACGGAACTAATACAGTTTGCGATTCGTAATGGTTTGAGTATGGAGTCGGATTGATCGAACATAATCACAGCTTGTTACCCAAAGACTACCATATTTTAGTTTGTCAGTACTCGGGTGATCGGCTTGTCAATTATAGTGAATTCAAGTGAGTAGCAGTATCAGTTTAGTGCTACATACTTTTGATCTAGCATACATTTTCTAATGACTCGATTGGCTACTCTTTTTCGCCTATGAACGTAGAATTTTATCCATTGATTTTCCTTTTGCGAGTTCATCGATCATTTTATCGAGGTATCGAATCTTGCGCATTAAAGGGTCTTCAACTTCCTCAATACGTACGCCACACACCACGCCTTTGATCAGAGATACGTTTGGGTTGATTGCTGGCGCTTGTTCAAAAAACGTCACCATGTCATTGTCACCTTCAACTTGATGCTTCAGTCCTGCCGAGTCAAACCCAGTCAGCCAGCATATAATCTGATCGACTTCCTCTTTGGTTCTATTTTTTTTCTCTACTTTTTGAATATAGAGATAGTAAATTTTTGAAAAAGCCATAGTAAAAACGGCGTGTTTAGTCATTGTTGCCTCCCATGTTATCGAGCGCGGTATCATGTGCGGTAATAGAGCGCGAAGACTGTGTGGCTTTAACGCTCCTGAGTTTCTATGGATAGGTCCCCTGAAGCACGTTCGACGCCGAATCGCGTTGACCTCAGCATAAGGTCATTTCAGCGGCTGAATGGCAGTAAGGAGATAGAACAATCACCAACAAATGCCATAGACCTTCAATCTAATTCTGAGCTAATGCTATCACTCTTCTAATGCTGCTTCATTCACGCAACACTCGTCTTGCAAAAAGCCAATCACGCTATCGAGCTGCTTATATTCTGCAATACAAAACAAGGTACGCCCTTCGCGGCGCTGTTGAATCAATCCAGCAGACGCAAGTCCCGCGATATGGTGTGAAAGGGTCGATGCTGGAATCCCCAATGTTTGCTGTATAGAGCCTACCGCAATCCCATTAAAGCCTGCTTTCACAACCTGTTTGTAAATTGAAAGCCTAGTAGGGTGTCCAAGTTCTTTAAGTGCCTTTGCAACCGCGTCTAGTTCCATGTTGGTTTCTTAATCGATGAGCTGGATAGATATTTCGATATTAGTGGAAGCTTTCACGCAGATCAAATGAACGCAGTGCAATAAACATAAAATCAGTCACTTAGCATATATTTCGATAACTATCGAAATATATGCTTGACCCAGCGTCAACGAAGATTATAATTCGACAAATATCGAAATATAAATCACTGAGGTGCAGCAAGCACCCAGTAACGAACACTTAGGAGAAATCTCATGAGTCCAGAAATCCAATCTATGGCGAAAGAAGCGTTAGATATGTTTATCTTTCTCGCCGCAGAGCTGATCATTCTCTTTTTGGCCATTAGCTACATTGTGGGTGTGTTGCAAAGCTTTCTCACTACAGAAAAAATCCAATCTATCTTGAGCTCGAAGCAAGGCAAGGGCTATGTAATTGCAGCGTTATTGGGGTCAATAACTCCATTTTGCTCTTGCTCTACCATTCCTTTTCTAAAAGGGTTACTAAGGGCGCGAGCCGGTTTTGGTCCAATGATGGTATTTTTGTTTGCCAGCCCGCTACTCAACCCAATCATAATTGGTCTGTTTGTGGTGACCTTTGGATGGAAAGTGGCCATCTTTTACTTTGTTATGGCAATGAGTGTGTCTGTGATAGCGGGTGTTGTGCTTGAGAAGCTTGGTTTTGAACGTTATGTAAAACCGGAAGCTTACGAGGTCGCAACAATGTCTTGTTCAACGAGTTCGTGTGGTGATAAGAATGTAGCAACACTAGAGACCGCATCAAGTTGCCAAAGTGCTTCTCCAGAGCCTACCGTAGAAGTGTCATGTTGCGCGGGCGAGGGGGTAGCGACGGCTAAGATTGTCCATGCTGAGCCAAGTCGCTGGGTCACTATATGGCGTTCAACCTGGAAAGACTTTAAACAGGTGTTCCCTTACCTAATGTTGGGTATTGCGATTGGCTCGTTTATTTACGGCTTCATTCCCACAGATCTCATCGCTCAGTACGCTGGTGCAGGGCAGTGGTATGCGATCCCTGTAGCTGCTGTGATTGGCATTCCATTATATATTCGCGCAGAAGCGGTGATCCCATTGAGTGCTGCTCTGGTTAAAAAGGGCATGGCATTGGGCAGTGTGATGGCGCTGATCATTGGCAGTGCGGGCGCGAGTTTAACCGAAGTGATATTGCTAAAATCGATCTTCAAAAACCAGATGATTGCAGCGTTTCTGGTGGTTATTTTGAGCATGGCCATTGGCTCTGGCTTTTTGTACAGCGCGCTGTTTGCATAGTCACCTTGGTAATGATTGGCGCTGCAGGTTGCAGCGCTGATCTTTTACTATTTAACCCCGGTCAAATACGCTAACATGCGCACCAATAATTGAGTCTGAGCATGTTATCCCTATGACTACCCCAAATGTACCGCAGCACTTTTCTGAGTTAGCCCTTGATCCCGAGCTTTTGGCTCGTTTAACAGAGCTGGGTTACGACACGCCAACGCCAATTCAATCACAGGTTATTCCAAGTGTACTTGAAGGGCGAGATCTGATTGCTGGGGCAAATACAGGTTCGGGAAAAACCGCAGCATTTGCGCTACCTTTGCTGCAATCACTGTCTGATAATCGCAGCCAACTGGTCAAAAATGCTAACAAAGGCAACGAGGTGTCGGCGCTAATTTTGGTACCCACTCGTGAATTGGCGAAGCAGGTAGCAGACAGCATTAAATCGTATTCCGCGCACTACAATGGCGCAATTAAAACAGTGTGTGTGTTCGGTGGTGTATCGGTTAATACCCAGATGATGGCGCTGCGCGGCGGTACAGACATTTTGGTCGCAACACCAGGACGACTGCTTGATTTAATGTCGAGCAATGCGATCAAACTCGATAAGGTTAAAACCTTGGTTCTGGACGAAGCCGATCGCATGTTGAGCCTTGGTTTTACCGACGAACTGACTCAGCTGCTGGATAGCCTTCCAAAACAAAAGCAAACGCTGCTGTTCTCTGCAACATTCCCTGAGCAGGTTCAATCGCTCACGCAGCACCTATTGACCGATCCTGTCGAAGTACAGCTGCAAAGTGATGATGAAAGTACCGTTGTTCAACGTGTGTTTAACGTCAATAAAGGCGAGAAGACAGCCGTGCTTGCCCACCTAATTAAGCAGCACAAATGGCGACAAGCGTTGGTTTTTGTCAACGCCAAAAATCATTGTGAACATCTGGCCGACAAACTCTATAAGCGTGGAATCGAAGCCGACGTGTTCCATGGGGACAAAGGGCAAAACTACCGTACTCGCATTATGGATGAGTTTAAGTCAGGCGACATCGAAGTGTTGATCGCTACAGATATCGCCGCGCGAGGGATCGACATCGAGAAACTTCCGGTTGTGATCAACTTTGATTTACCTCGCAGCCCCTCCGATTACATGCACCGTATAGGTCGAAGCGGCCGAGCGGGTGAAGTGGGACTGGCGATCAGCTTGATTGACTACGAAGACTTTCATCACTTTAAAGTGATTGAGAAGAAAAATAAGATCCGTCTAGATCGCGAACAAGTTAAGGGATTTGAGGTGGATGAATCTGTAACTCAAAAGATGATTGACGCCAATAAGCCAACAGCCAAACCCGCTGGTACGGGCAAGAAAAAACGTAAGAAACAGCAGCAAGCTGATAGCGATGTGTGGCTAAAAAAATAAGGTCATCATCTCGAGGTGCAAAGACTCTTTTGCACCTCGACGTTACTACGACATAGTTTGGAGACGATCATGAGTGGAACACGCAGAGCGGATATACACCGCGGCTTAGAAGTAAACATTGTGCTAAAGAAAGATCAACGTAGTGGCGCGCTGACGCAAGGCATCGTCAAAGATATTCTAACCAACTCGCCAAATCATCCTCACGGTATCAAGGTGAGACTAGAAAGCGGCGATGTTGGCCGAGTGAAAGAGATCCTATAGCGGGGTCAGAGTCGATTTACTCTGACCCCATTGATTTGACGCTGGCTGAGCCGGAAGTTTTGACGCTGAGCATGGTTGAACCTTTATAAGTTAAGCTCCCACTGCCACTAATGGCTCCGTCTAGCTTTTCTACGTTGCCCAGTTTTACGGTGCCGGAGCCTGAGATCGACACCTTAGCGTGTTTCACGTTAAGGTTGGAAAGATCTAAGTTGCCGCTTCCCGAAATATCAATATCTAATGTCTCGACACTTCCTGTCGCTTTAAAGCCACCAGAGCCGCTTACGCTCACTTCAAACGTGTCACCTTCAATAGATTCTAGTTCTATAGACCCCGATCCTGAAATGCTCGATGATAGATCGCCAGTCACTTTTCCATTTATCGCAACTCGACTTGATCCGCTAATGTTGAGCTCGTTAAGCTCTTGCAGCCCCAGTTCAACCTTTACCTTATCCGTACCGGAAATCGAGCGTTCACTTTTGATGGTTAGACGGTCCATGCTGACGGACGTGGCTATGTAGGGTTGAATGTTGGCATCAGTGGTAATTGCTATAGAATCCTCTTCTCCAACATTGATCGTGGCTGAATAATTTCCTCTTAAGCTCACTTCACTGAATGATGGGGTCTCAATGTCTTGCGTAACAATATCGCCATTTCCGCGAACGCTAGTTGTACTGCATCCTTGAATTGCGAGCATCAGTGCTAAAACGCCAGTAATTTTGATCCACGTATTCATTAACGTTCTCTCTCAAATAGAAGTTTTTTTCATTTACCCAGGCAGCCAATACAGACGCCTAGTTAAGGGGAAAATGACTCATAGTTCATTGTATTAAAGACGGTTTTATTGTCACTGTCCAACAGCGGTGTAAAAAAGTGTGGATGTGCAAACACTGTGTGAGCAGCAGATATAAGCGGGGAAAGACAATGTAAGGCATGATAATGGTCTTCTCAAGTCCAGAGCTGGACTTAAGAGCGCGCAGAGAGCTTGTGTCGGAGCATGGCAATGGATCGTAAGCTAATTATTCATGCTCATGGCTAAAAAATGGGTGCTCCGTTTGCTCATCTTTACCTTGCAGGTGCACCTGCTCCTCGCGTCGTTGTTTGTCGTGCATCGCGTCGATCAACTGTTTGTCTAGTCGAGCAAAATATAGATCTTCTTCAACTTTTCCGTGTAACCGGAGTTTCTCGGTGAAGTCCATGGTAGTCACCTCGCTGTGTTTGACTACTCCTATGAGTATAGCCGTCATCGCGGGTTAATTTGTGAACTACTTCTAAATGGACAGTAAAAGTGAGCCACGGAAATCAGCCAATTCCACAATTACCTCCTTTAGCACTGCAGATACAACTACGATGGTCTAAAGTATTGAATTAGCAACGACTTAGGTATTGTTTAGCATACCTAATGGTTGCGCGCTAATCGTTGTACTTGTTGCGAGAATTGGATTCTGTGAAAGGGTGTTTAAGTATGGATAACAGACGTTTTGGAGACATGGAGTTGAGTCCACTAGGATTAGGCTGCTGGGCCATCGGTGGCCCTTTTTGGGAAGGTGACAAACCACTTGGCTGGGGAGAAGTGAACGACAAAGAGTCAATTTCAGCGATCCATGCGGGGCTAGATGCAGGAATAAACTTGATTGATACTGCCAATATTTACGGTGCGGGGCACAGTGAGTATGTGGTGGGTAAAGCCATTAAACACCGCCGAGACAAAGTCATTGTTTCGAGTAAATTTGGGTTTGATGCCGATGAGAAAACCAAACAAATGAAAGGTGTGTTTACACAGCCTCATGAGATTGAAGCCATGTGTGAAAACAGTTTGCGCCGTTTAGGGACGGATTATCTCGATATCTATTTTTTACATTTGAATGATCATCCCATTGACGAGGTCGAACACATTCAAGCGACATTAGAAAACTTAGTCACCGCAGGAAAAATCCGTCGTTATGGATGGAGTACCGACTTTGCCGATCGTGCTCAGCATTTTGCGCAGCAAGATAACTGCTCAGCAATTCAGTTTGAGCTCAATGTACTTAGTGACAACTCAGAGTTAGTGGCTGTATGTGAGCGCAACAATGTGGCAGGCTTTAATCGTGGTCCATTGGCCATGGGACTACTTGGTGGAAAATACGATAACGGCGGAACATTAAGTGAATCTGACGTACGTAAAATATCACCAGATTGGATGAAGTACTTTCATGATGGTGTTCCTTCACCAGAGTTGCTTAAAAAGCTTGGTTTGATTCGTGAAATACTCACCTCAAATGGTCGAACGGTGTCGCAAGGTGCATTGGCGTGGCTATGGGCGAGAAGTCCAAATAGTGTGCCTATTCCAGGCTTTAGGACGGTAGAGCAATCGCTATCTAATGCCAAAGCAATGGAGTTTGGCCCGCTCGCGGCTAGCCAAATGGAAGAGATCGCGAGATTGTTACGGTAGTTCTTTAATACGTAACAGGCAGACAGGTATTTCTGTGTGAGTAAAACACCTCATTAGGCGTTGAGCGAAATAATAGGGGTTCAACGTCTTTCAAAGTTGCACATACCATCGATAAACATCTGCATGGCTGGATTCACGCTTGCTGCCTCTTTAACTAGTACTTCCGCAGACCACAATGCAAACTGATCATTAAGAATAGTGAAGTCGTCATTTAGATTGGCACTATTGCAGATAAATTGGGGTAGATGTCCCCAGCCAATTCCGGTTTTTATTAGGTTTAACATTTGATGGACATTGTTACACACCATATGTCTGTGGCTGACCAAATCAGCTTCTCTTAAACCTAATTCAGCCAAAAATGAATAGGTTAATTGCAGTTTGTCGGCAAGGGCACGTTCGGAAGCATCTCTAGGTAATTGCCATTGAGCTGGAATAACTCGCACTACTTCAAAATCAAACGCTTTTCGTACCTGCAATTCTTTCGACAGCATCACTGCGGCAAATGCTAACCCCACGTCTGCTTTGCCAGACAAGACCCATCCTCTGACCTGTAAGGTATCACCGTTGAGTACTTTTAAATTCAAATAGGGATACTTTTGCAATATATCAGCAAGGAGCAAGTCGATTTCTTGATCGATGAGGCTGGTATCGATTGCTACCGTTAATCTATCGGGTACTCCCGAATGCATGCTGTCTATTTTCGCTTCAAAGTGGTCTGACTCATTCAATAGCGCTTTTGCGTATTTATACAGCTGCATACCTGTTGGCGTGACTATCAACGAGCGGGGCAAACGCTCAAACAGTGTTAGCCCAGTGTCGATCTCGAAATTGTTTACTTGTTCGCGCACTGTCGATACATGTTTACCCAACTCACGCGCCGCCTGCGCAATGCCCTTGTGTTCAACAACAGCAACAAACGCCTGCATCTGTTCTATGGAATAAGTCATGGATTTCTCTATATTGTTTTTAGTGAGGGTTTAACCCTACTCTCAGACTCTTTGAGATTAGTAAATATCATAGATAATAGCGTCATCAAGTCAACTAGGTCGCACAACGAATCCAAACTAATTTCTTTGAGGGTAATAACATGAAAACATTCAAACTAAATAAAATAGCCACAATCGCTGCTTTATCTATGGCGTCAATCGCTGGTGTAGCCGATGCGTGCTCTCGTATCACTTTGGATACACCACATGGAGTATCAACTGTGCGCTCATTAGATTGGGGTGTCCAACTAGGCAACGTTGCTCAGGTAAATCCAGTTGGACTAGAGCGCTCATCAGAGGCCCCTAGCTATGAAAAATCGATGAAGTGGACGACGAAATACCATTCTGTTGCACAAACTGAATGGGAAGTGTTTCATGGTGTTGCGTCGGACGCGATCAACTCTGAAGGCTTAGGTACATCACTGCTGTACATGTACGACTCTGCAGAATTTATTAAAGACTATAAGGACACTGGCGCACCTGCAGTCTCTTTCTTAGAACTTGTCTCTTATGTCAACGAGACTTACGCTTCTGTTGATGAAGTTGTTAAGGCGTTTGAAGCTAATGAGTTTCAAATTGCTTGGAAAGATGGATTGCACGGTGTTCAACATGGTTTGCATTTATCTGTTCAAGACAAGACAGGAGATATCGCGCTGTTCCAATTGAATAAAGGCGGCGAAATGGTTGTCCATCGTGGTGATGTTGCTAGTGATTTACGGGTTATGGCAAATGCTCCCCTGCAACAAGAGCATCGCGATTACGTAAGTCGAGTTGATTTGAACAACTTAGAAGCGACGAGCATTCCATCTTCAATTTCGTCAAAAGATCGTAACCTACGTGGACTGTTTAACACCATGCACGTTGGCTTTAGTTCGGACGCGTCTTGGGCTCAAACACGAGGTAAGCTTCTGAGCACCTACAATGCGGGCAATTTGGTACCACAAGATCTGATTGACCCAGTGAACGGTGAAACCTATGCAACATGGACTCAATTTGTGTACAACCATGAAAATGGCGATTTCCTATTCACTAACTATGATACTCGTGAGCAAATTGGCTACAACTTCAATGACACGACGAGCTTTACCGAGCCAATGTGTGCTGACACAGTAGCGCTAGCTTCACAAGGGTTAAACACCGCTACATTCAGCGTATGTGAACAAGTCGTTGGACAATAAGCAGCATAGGGAATAGACAGTAAAAAAGCACCGATGGGTGCTTTTTTACTGTAAGGGCATGCGCAGCACAATCGGTCGAATGCCAATGTTAATGTCGCGTCACCCCAAGAATTCTCATGGCTCGTGTAACGCAGTCTTCAGCGTCAGAAGGCTGTTCAAGTTCCTCAAGAATATTTTGTAATTTGCGTTGATTGTCGGCCAGCTTTTGCTGTATTTGGGTAAGAGTTGCCATCTTTTTTACAACTGCCGTCTTTAAGGCATCATGTGACCAAAGACCTTCGGTTGGCTGAGTGCCTGGCAATAACGCTTTCAGCTCTTTATTGGTAAACCCGACTTCTTGTGCTTGCAAGATCAGTAATATCAAATCAACCGCCTCTATAGGGTATGTGCGGTAGCCATTTGCTTGTCGCGTACCTAAGTTCAGTAAGCCTTCTTTTTCAAAAAAACGAATTTTCGACGGGTTAAGGCCCGTTTTCTTTGCCAGTTCACCGATCTTAAGCATTTGCATCTTTCCTATTGACCTTAAATCATGGTTTAAGGTTAGGCTGTTTCGTATTCAGACTCAATAGGAACAGACGATGATTTTTACTCCTTTAACGTTGCCCAATGGGCAAGTGCTTCCAAACCGCATTGCGAAAGCCGCAATGGAAGAAAATATGGCAGCGCCGAATCGCTCACCGTCACAACAGATGTTGGCGCTCTACCATCGATGGTCTCTTGGTGGCACAGGATTACTAATTACGGGGAATGTCATGGTCGACGGTCGTTACATGACGGGACCAGGTAACGTCGTGCTAGAAAACGACGAGCATTTGGATGTCTTTCAACAATGGGCGAGTAAAGCTAAATCAGCGGGTAACGCTGTGTGGATGCAAATAAGCCACCCTGGTCGTCAAACGCCATCTAACATTACGCAGCAAGGCATTGCTCCTTCTGCAGTTGATCTCGATCTTGGCAAGTACTCGAAAATGTTCGCGCCGACACGAGCGATGGAGGTCGCCGAAATTGAAGAGGTGATCGAGCGTTTTGTCACCACGGCAGTGCTAGCTGAGAAATCAGGCTTTGACGGTGTTGAGGTGCATGCTGCGCATGGCTATTTGATCAGCCAGTTTTTGTCGCCACTTGTAAACAAGCGTACTGATCAATGGGGCGGTAGTATTGAGAATCGAGCAAGACTGCTGTTGTGTATTATTGATAGGATCCGAGAAAAAGTTCGTTCAGACTTTGCCGTAGCGGTGAAACTCAATTCTGCCGACTTTCAGCGCGGAGGATTTGAGCCAAAAGATGCGAAAGCTGTAGTGAGTATGCTCGAGGCAAGAAACGTAGACATGGTCGAGCTGTCTGGAGGAAGCTACGAAGCGCCAGCGATGCAAGGCTCTGCAAGAGATGATAGAACCTTAGCCAGAGAAGCCTATTTTGTTGAGTTTGCCAAAGATATAGCTAACGGCACGCCACTGCCAATTATGACGACCGGAGGCATATCTCGTCGCCCTGTCGCTGAAAACGTCCTTGAGCAAGGGATCGATATGGTGGGTATCGCCACTGGACTGGCGTTAGTTCCTGAGCTGCCAAAATTGTGGCAGCAAAATAAGGACACATCGACAAGCCAGCCGCAAGCGAGTCTTAAGCCAATTGCATGGGAGAATAAAACCTTAGCCGTTCTTGCCCGAATGGCGCAGGTGAGGCAATCCATGCAACGACATTCGGTTTCGACTAAAGTAAGGCCTCAGCAGCCTTATTGGTTAGCGATAGTAAAAGATCAATGGCTTTCCCAACGCAGCGTTAAACAGTACAAGAGTTGGCGTGCTAAGCACTAACTAATAAAAGTCGGCGTGAATGATCGGTGGGGAGATATGGTCTTATCTGCCCCACAGGATCAATGACTCGTTCGTCGATAGTCTAGAATGGTATATTGCGTCAATTTAGCTAATGTCGTTCTTTAGAAAACGAGATTAGCTAAGCGGAAATACTAAAATAACCAGATAAGCCCCGAATTTTTCATCACTTGAAAGCGGCTTCGTTGCGACTTGCTGGTTCGCGTTTTCTCATTATGATTGTTGAACACATCTTTGCGCATTTGAAGCCATTCGGGCGATCCCCAAACTAAAGATAACTCTTTGAGCTTATTGTAGTTGTCTAACAATTGCTGGCTCACTTCTTCGCCGTAAAAGTAATAACCCATTTCGTTATTGTACAGTCGAGATCGATAATCAAAATTTGACGTACCGATGAACCCTAGCTGCTCACTAAAGAAAAATTTGGCGTGCAGCTTTCCGTATTCTTGCGCTCCACCCAAAATAGTAGAGTCTCGCCGACCTGTTTGATAAATGGTGACTCTAGGGTTATTTACGGCCTCGAGCCATGCTTGTGAATTGATATAGTCGGGGTTCAATTCTGACCCTTTCATACTCTTTACCCACACTTCGCGTAACTCATCATTTAACAGCAGTCGCGGAGCAGTATCCATGTCGATTACGCTTTGGGTAAAATAGTTATCACTGGTCAGGATAGAGTTGGTTAGTATTTCGACGTTGACGTTAGGAAAACGTTCCAAAAATGCCTTTAGTGCTACTGCACCGTCATAAGTGATTTCGCCTTGCTTATTTTTGTACTGAGGTGTGAAAAGATACGGTGAAACAATGCGAAGGGTGCTGGCTGTGTTGCGATCGGCCGTCTGTTCAAGTTGCTCTACTGCTGCTTTGAGAATCCCTTCAATAGAGTTAGTGTTTTCCGCTTTGGTTTGTTCTGCATCTTCGACAACGTTGGTGCTAGAGAAGTTTTCAAGTTGATGAGCAAGTCGAACTTGTGAAGTAGCAAACCCCTCTAACAGGTAACCTTCCATGTTGTCGTATGCGCTGCGAAAATCCTCTACTTTCATCAAATCAGACAGTGATTCTTGAGCCTTGTCTTTCCAGTATTCATAGCCGTCGGGGTTTGCCGCGGTAATTTTTCGATTTCCCTCGTGCAAAAATAACATCGAGAAATATAGGCTACTGGTCTCGCCGACAGACATTCCGTCATTCTGGTCATTGTCGCGGTCTGCTGAGCGTAGTAACACCTCAAGATCCAGGTAGGCGTGTGGATTGCGATTGCCTTCATCATCCAAACCGTAGTAATCCATAGAAACATTTCGCCCACCAGTAATGGTGACATCTTTGCCTAAGAAATGACCATCCTTAATGAAGAGCTTGTCATGCGAGCGTCTGTTTCCCCACGCTTTTGTACTGGTGAGTGCATTAATTATCACAAATTGAACACGCGCTTTGTAGGGGGTTTGATTGCCGTAAAAATCACGGATATAACCTGCATCATCTGCGCATGTTTCTAACGCCTTTATTGGGTTATGAAAGGTATCAATTGATCCCAAGGAGTCCACCATAATGCGTACATCGACACCACGCTTAGCCGCATTACATAATGCGCCCAATATAGATTCACCCGCTTTGTCGTATTTAAAAATGTAGTAGGTGAGATCGATGGTGTGTTCGGCATTATCTATGAGCCATATTTTTGTGGCTAAAGATAGAACGGACTCTTCATAGTCGACGCCAATTACTTTTGAGAAAGCATTATTTATAGGCGTTGTATAGGCATGAGAAACTTCGATGGGATCTTCTTCGAGTTTGTCGGCGCTTATCCAAGTTCGAGAAGCATAGAGGTAATCGCTAAAATCATCATTAGAATGTGTTAGCTGCTCTTCGAACAAGTAGTTCATAGCCTCAAACGGTGATGTTTCAACCTCGGGTACACTGCTGCAACCAAGTAAAGCGATACTGCAACCTAAACTGCATAGAAGTTTTTTCACCATGAAAAGTGCCTTAATTTCAGATTGTGCGGTGACGAGGCCATTAGTATTACGGACCTTTAACCCGGCACTGAGAATCGTTGGTAGTTATACAGTTTAGAATAGAGTGCAGTTCAGAGTTTAGACACTCATTGACTAACTAAAAATGATACTTGGGTGCTGAATCATCATTTTAGGCTGTGGGGTCAGAGTCAATCGACTCTGACCCCAGCAGTTGATTGGCGATATTGGTGATAAACCGGTGACAGGAATCTAGGCTTAATGTCGAGCCAGTTTGGGCGTTTTGTGTGAGCGCAAATATCGTTTTGAGTTCTTCTTGATACGTTGGGTAGTATGGTAACGATGAAACGTACATGTCATCTAGATTGTGATGCCAGGTATTGTCCTGAGGTGCAATCAGCAGGTAAGCGGCGCGCAGAATCTTTTTAGAAATTGATTTAATCTGTTGAGAATTTGCCGTTTGGCTGAGGAACGACTGATACGTATCACTGAGATCCTCATTGAGGCCTACTGCGATGTCAAAACTTGGCTTGTGCTGGGTAAACTCTTTGGAAAGGTCGTCTCCCCAAAGGCAGCAACAGCAATGTTTGAGCCAAAATTGCCAGCGATACAACTCTGATGGCTGTATTATTTGAGAATGCTCGCCAGGGTCGAAATCGAGCTTGGTGATAACGGTGTGCTTGGCTGCAATATCTTCAGAAAGGTGTTCGAGTGCCAGAACATCCTTTTCTGACACTTTCGACGTGAATACCACACTCATATCTAAATCAGAACAGTAGGGAATAGCATCGCCGCGGCCGATACTGCCGTATAAATAAATGCTATGAAGCCGCTCGCCAAAAGACGCAACCAGCGATGAGATTGTATGATCAACAACGGCTGTAAATTCGGGCTGGATATTGCTCACAGAGTAAGGGGTGGTGATGTACCCTTGCTTATCAAGTCCCTTAGTGCTTTGTGTTTGGTTGGTCACTTTTTCCCTTTTGTTCAGTCCTTTAGGTATGGATTGCGTGTCCTATTTACGAGCTGTTTTATATAGTCAACACTCTTCGTAAGTTATCAGATAGTGATTATATAGTCGCTCTTTTCTTAGACAAATCTTTAGGCAGATGGTTTTCCATTCTCATAACAAAGCGGGCTAATAGAGTTGTGCTCGAACAGGTTGTATAGCTGGTTTCTAGGCAGTTTCAATACTTTTTAAGTTATCTTCTATAGAGTCAAATAGTGTTTGGCTAAACATTAAACATTAAACATTAAACATTAACCATTACGATAAAAATACATGTCAGAAAAACTAAATCGACTTAAAAATAGCCACCGTTCTCATTGAAAATACTGATTTAGTTTAGCTAGGCGACAGGTTGTTGAATTTAATGGCGGTATGTTGTTTTTATATGAGCGTATTTAGTTGGGTGACAAAGACAAAATTAGTCCATAGAGATGTCAGTTTTTATTAGGGTATTTTTTCATAAAGGTTAGTTAAAAATCCTGTAAATGCACTGTAGTTTTCATGGTTCGGATTAGATTCTTCATTAGCGTAATCAATGATTGTTTTGGATTTTTCTTCAATGCTAGCAACGGTTTCTCTGCCTATTTCTGAGACGGTGATTATTTTCTTTACGCGCATTGAAGAGTCATCAACTTTTACCGAAACCATATTGTCGTTGACCAGCTTTTTTATTACGGGGTTAATTCTAGCTGGAGATACGTGCATCCCCTTAGCCAATTGATATTGTGTGCAGCCGTCAGTGTCGCAGCTGTAAATATGCTGTAAGACGAAATAATCAAACAACGAAAACTTGCCAGGATAGTAAATGCTGACGACTTCTTTGAATTCTTGAACGATGCGGTACATCAAGAAAGATGTGCAGGATTTCAAAGGATACTCCTTTTTAAACAGGGTGTTGAATCGTAGCATAACGTTACTTGCTTTCGGTAAGTCAGTAGAGAATCTTTACATAACTTTAATCATCTAAATATTTGTTTACACTCAACTCGTTCGTAGTTGGTTATCGTTTATTAATGAGTTCCCAAAGCATTTAATTTAGCATGGAACCTTGTTGGGTTGTTGTTTAGTATTTGTTGTTCAGCTGTTAGATTACCATTATATTTTTCAATGATTGAGTCTTTTAACCATTCAAATTTTTAATTGCTAAAAAGTTGAGGTTCATCTCAATTGTAGCTCAGCCGCGAAATTGATTATATTTTATATCGCCCCCTAACTTGCTGTATCTTAAGGGTTTATGTTTTTTTATATTGTATTTTCAGGTGATGGTTTTTGATAATTAATTACATTTTTGTGCTTGAGATCACTGTTGGCGCAAGGCGCTAGTCTTTTTTATTTTTTTTTATTGTTGATCGTGGGTGTGGCCTTTTGACAGGGCTTATTTGTCTGAGCAAAGTAAAGCTATTGCGAAATTATTGTATTCATCGCAATGCCCAATCAGGGATATATGGATTAATAAAAAATAAGAAAAGGCAGTAGGTAATATGAAAAAAACACTAGTAGCAATAGCGGTAATGGGCGTAGCCACTTCAGCAGCTGCGATAGAACTGTATAACCAAGATGGCGTCTCGGTAGAGCTTGGCGGCAATATTGAAGTGTACTACAGCAACTCATTTGACGACTCTGAATTCAAACAGGAACTTGGCGATGCCGATTTCAGTTTCGATACTCGATATGCAGTGAATGACGAATTTTCTATTGGTGGATTCTGGGAGTTCGACGGAACCAACGATGCCTCGCTAGGTGATGCGTACGTTGGTTTTTACACCAACAGTTACGGAAGTTTGGTTGCGGGTAAAGCGGCTACAGTACTCGATGACATGGGTATTGGTTCGGATTATCAATTCGGTTTGACTTCTACTGTTGATGCTATCGACTTTGGTGGCTTTCAGGTTCTTCGATATAACTTAGACACCGACATGTTTTATGGTGGTGTTGGTGTAATGCAAAATCGCGGTCAAGAGAACATCGCAACTGGTGACGCTGATGGAATGCTCATTGACGGCAAGATTGGTGTCCGCTTCTCTGGATTTGACGTTGTTGCATTCGCTGGTCAGGAAGACATTATTGACAAGGACGACAAGTCAACCATTTACGCTTTAGAGGGTCGTTACTCGTTTGACGCAGTAAACCTAGAATTGGGTTACTACAGTGTAACTTTGGATAAGTCTAACGATTTGGGCGGCGATACCTTTGCGATTGCTGCAGACTACTCTATTGATGCTTGGTCATTTGCAGCGGGACTTTCTAATGTAAGCCCTGAAGACTCTAACGCATCTTCGTTTAACGAAGGCTTCATCAACGCAGGTTACTCGATTGCACCATTTACAACGCTTTACGCTGAAGTTGGTTTCAATGGAGATGATGCAGTAAACGAATCAACCGCATTCGCGTTTGGTATTACTGCTGAGTTCTAAGAGCAAAGCCGAAAGCTTCATTGTAAACGGTTAGTTCTAAAGTAGCTCGCTGCATGCGCAAGGGTTAGAGAAAAGCTTATAAAAAGGCTTGCTGACGATCCCTTGCGATGCAGAGAGCTACACTCTCTAGTCTCATCGATGCGCTAGATTTGCAAAAAATTACTTAAAACTGGTTCCAGTAAAATTTGTTTGAGCAGCCTCAAAAACAAAATTCACAGCGAATACTGTCACCTCATCAAAATTCCCATGTGTTGACTTGGCGAACTAGCCTAAGTCGGCCCATAACAAGATTCACAAAGAATCCACTGTCTTGGCCCATTGGATGGACTATTAGTTGTTGGTAAACATGCTTTTGCAGCTACAACTGTGATTGCCCAGTATAAGTGCTACGGATGGCACTCTTTTTTTCAACGATGACGGATTCAATATTCTTAAACGTTGTGGGGTCAGAGTAAAATCACTCTGACCCCTTCGTTATACCTTAACCTTATAGTTGAGATCTCTTGCTTCGTCGCCAGTCATGCCTCTAAAGCCCCAGCAATGTGGTGGCTGTTCGTGGAGTGTGATTTCAATGTCTATGGGGGCAATCCCTAACTTGGCGTTGATGTTAGTAAAAAGCGTTTTGATCAGCGCTTTCTTGGTTGTCACCTCACGTCCTTGCATCAGGTTTATTTCAATGACGGTATAACTGGCGCTGCGCCCACCTGGAGCGTAAAAGTCTTCGGCATTCATCGGAATAAATCGGTGTGCACGTTTATCTTCTGGTAATCCTAACACCTCGGACATAGTTTGGTGGATCACATCAGATAGTTCAGCTTTTATCGGATTAAGACGCTCTTTGATTCCATAGATAAGTATCACAGCAACTCCATGTACATGATTTCAATCGATGCGTTCTACTCTATTTCAAAGAGCGGCTGAAGTGAATGGGTAATTATTGCACGTAAATTGTGGTATTTCTTTGCGAATCTGACTGCGAAGGAGTACTATCAGCGCGATCTATAAGGAGTACATCATGAGTTCTACCACCCTAAACACATTTGCAAATAAAGTCGTAAAATCCGGTCAACTGTTTCTTCTTAGTGCCGACGACGAATACTTGGTCGTAGACTCTGTTGAGTATGCCGAAACCGACGTAATGCCAATCTTCTCAAGTAAAGATGCTGCAGCAGCGCTGTGTAGCGACGACTGGGCAGAGTACCAAGTGGCTCAAATCGCTGTTGAAGACTTTTTTGAACAGTGGCTACCAGAACTAGACAAAGACGGCATCATGCTGGGTATTGATCTAGATGTTGAGCTACAAGGCGAAGAAGTAGAAGCATTTACCTTTGGTAAAGCACTGGCAGATAACGAAATTTAATCTGCAGTAACCTAGAGTTTTCTAAAGGCACTCAACGAATCGTTGAGTGCCTTTTTTGTTTTATACGTTTGCAATGATTAAGCACTTGTCAGTGACGTTTCTACTGCAGATTGGTTAGCCTGTGACAATTTCGGCGAACTGACTTCATCCACCAAATACAGCAATGACTGATAGTTAATACCACTATGGTGTGAGAGTCCAATTTCACAGCTGCGGCTATTACTAAACCCGCGCTCACAGGATGTGGGGACTTGCTCTTTTAAGGGGGCAAGTGCGTTTTTATTGAGCTCGGGTGTTGAAAATCCTTTGTCACCAGCCCAACCGCAACACTCGATATGTTCTGGAATGATCACATTGTTTGAACAGCGATTCGCCAGGGTTAGCATCGAAGACGATAACCCCATGCGTTTAGTGCTGCAGGTGATGTGAAGCATGACCGGTTCGTCGGTCGCCGAAATGTCTAAATGCTCAATCAAATGTGATTCTACAAATTGCATTGGTTCAAAAATGGTCAGCGGCTTGGTGCAGTTTTCTAGCATGCGTTTTACACAAGGGCTTGTATCCATCACAACAGGGTATTTGCCTTGCTCGCTGGCTTCCCACAATGCGTGCACCAGTTGAGCTGACTTTTGATTGGCGATGCTTGGCATACCTTTGCTCTCGTAGGGCATTCCGCAGCACTGCCCGTCCAGATTCGAAGGTGTGATAACGGTATAGTCAGCTTTCTCGAGTAGGCTTAGCATGACTTGGGGCAAAGAGCGTTGGTCTGACGCACCGTGAGATTGCCCCATGGTTCGGCTGGCGCAAGAAGGGAGGTAAACCACTTTTTTCGGCGCATCCATTGGTGGATTTGGCAGTGTATAATGGTTGGCGGTGGGCATCTCTTTTAGCCACTTAGGGGTACGATTGTTAGAGACTTTACGTAATCCGTTGACGGCTTTATCCATCGCCTTGTCTCCAATTAAACGAGCAGAAATGCCATTAATGGCGAGCGCAGATTTGACGATTTTTGTGGTAGCGGAAAAATGATTGGCGCTCCATTTAGCAATAGGCGTGAACTTTTCATATTTGGCCTGCCGAAGCTGTTTCACTAGGTCCCCAGTGTTGATCCCCACTGGACAACGGTCGGCGCATAATCCAGTGGCTGCACAGGTATCAACACCTTGGTATTCGAATGTATCTTCTAACTCGTCGGTCGCTTCGTTATTGGCGTGGCGGCGTTGGATCTCGCGATACATTACAATACGTTGCCGAGGGGTTAATGTAAGGCCTTTAGAGGGACATACAGCTTCACAAAACCCACATTCTATGCATTTATCGACAATAGGATCTGCTTTTGGTAGCGGCTTTAGATGCTCTAAGTGAGCGTTGTCATTATCGTTTAGGATAACGCCGGGGTTAAGGAGTTTTTCTGGATCTAGGATATGCTTGATTTGCTGCATCAATTGGTAGCCTTCTGTACCCCACTCAAGTTCGACAAAGGGTGCCATGTTTCGGCCGGTGCCATGTTCTGCCTTAAGAGAGCCTCCAAACTCTTGTCCAACCAATACCGCCACTTTTTGCATAAAGTCACCATAACGGGCGACTTCACTTGGGTCATCAAACCCTTGGGTAAACACGAAATGGAGGTTTCCTTCCAATGCGTGGCCAAATATGATCGCTTCGTTGTAGTGGTAGTCATTAAACAGTGTTTGCAAGCAGCGTACACCTTCAGCCAATCTTTCAACAGGAAAGGCAACATCCTCGATAATGACTGTAGTGCCGACTTCGCGTACTGCACCCACCGCAGGGAACATTCCTTTACGCATGCCCCATAATTGGCTGACTTGCTGTTCATTTTGAGTAAAGTCGATTTGATTAACGATTTTACCTTGGTCGATATGGTCGTAAACTTGAAAAATCAGTGTTTCAAGTTCTTGCTGATCACTGGCGTGCAGCTCTACAAGCAGCGCGCAGTGTTCAATTGTGAGATCGCTGAGCAAACTTGGCATGTTGGGCTTGTCTGCGACAGAACTTAACGCACGGCCATCCATCAACTCTACGGCCGCCACATTAAGGTTGGCAAGTGAAGAGACGGCATGACATGCGCTTTCAATATCGGGCATGACGATGAGTGAGCTGGCCTTTACCGGATGATCTTCCACCGTGTTATAGGTAATGTCGGCAATAAAGCCGAGCGTGCCTTCTGAGCCCACCATCAAGTGGGTCAATATATCTATGGGGTCGGTGTAATCGACCAGTGCGTTTAGCGCATAACCGGTTGTGTTTTTTAATCGATACTTGTGCACGATATGAGAAGTAAGCTGTTGGTTATTAGCCACCTCTTTTTGCAGCTGTTGTAGTGCTTCTAAAAGATCAAAGTGAGAATGTCTAAAACGCTCGACGCTGTCTGGATCACTGGTATCTAGGACTGTCCCATCAAAGAGTACTATGGTCATTGAGTCGACAGTGTTGTAGGTATTGTGAGCAGTACCGCAACACATGCCGCTGGCGTTATTCGCTGCGATGCCGCCAATTTTGCAGCTGTTAATTGAAGCAGGGTCAGGGCCAATCTTTCTACCAAGCGGTGCAAGGTAGCGGTTGGCATCTGCGCCGATAACCCCAGGTTGGAGACGTATTTTTCGGCCTTGTTCAACTATTTCGTGGCTTCGCCACTCGTCACTTAAGGTAATTAGAACAGAATCAGAAATGGCTTGTCCCGAGAGACTGGTACCTGCCGCTCTAAAGGTATAGGGGATTTTCAATTTTCGACAAAGCTGCATGGTAAAGACCACCTCATCGAGAGTGCATAGTTTAACAATCAGCTTTGGAACCATCCGATAAAAACTGGCGTCGGTACCATGTGCTAAGCAGAGGTCTGGGTCGGTAATGAGTCGGCTGGAGTCAACACGTGCACTTAGTAACTCGATTAATCGTTGATGGGGCATTGGCGACATAGCAAAACACTCGGCTTGTTAACATTTTGTTACTTTACCTCTTTTCATTTTGTTAATTAATGGAAATAATGAAAATTATTATTTCCAAAAGTGCATAAATGATGAAAGCAGACGATCTGGTGTTATTTTGCGATGTGGTGGAGTTGGGCTCGTTCAGTCGCGCTGCCGAGGTACATAACCTGACCAACTCTGTAGTGAGTAAGCGAATTGGCAAGCTTGAGCAAACTCTAGATGTGCAACTTTTGTATCGCAGCACGCGTAAATTACGCATGAGTGAAGCGGGCCAAAAGTTGCTTGAACATGCTCAACGGGTCAAACAAGCAACCAGCGGCGCTGAGGAAGCGGTGAGGGATCTTGGGCAAACGGTGACTGGGCAGATTAAAATGTCGGTGCCAACGATTTCTGGCGAATTGGTATTGGCAGAAGCGGTAGCGGACTTTTGTCGCCTGCATCCTGGGTTACACGTTGATATGTCGTTGGAAAATCGTTTTGTGGATCTGTTTGATGAAGGTATGGATCTGGTTATTCGCACAGGCTACCTAGAAGATTCGTCCATGATCGCTAGGCACCTAATTGATGCACAGTGGATTGTGTGTGCATCGCCGCTTTACTTGTCATCTAAAAGTCGGCCTAGAACGCCCCAACAGTTAACGGAACACAATTGCTTGCTCTATACCTATCAAGCCACAGGATCCAATGAATGGGCGTTTAAGGACCACAATTCACCCTATGCGGTGGTAGTGAACGGGAATTTTTCTACTAACAACGCAGGTGTGCTCAAAAGAGCGGCTATAGCAGGGCATGGCATTGTTTATATTCCAAGATGTTTGGTATACAACGAGCTTCAACGGGGAGAGCTCGTGGATCTATTTCCAACAGAAGTCGCTAAAAAACTTGGAATCTACGCAGCCTATCCCTATACAAAACAACCACTTAAAAAAATCACTTTGTTGATAGAGCATATACGGTTAGCCTATCAGAAAATTGCGCATACATTTTAAGGATAAAAATGATGTCAAAGCTATGGATAGCGGTTGCCGCAGTTGCTGCGGTGACGGGGCATGCTTACGCGGGAAACCTGGTAAAAGTGAAGTACCAACCCGCAACCACACCACATGAAATGCAGGTTAAGCACTTAATTGAGCAAAGCGGTGTCACGACCGAATTTGAACAAGTTATCGATTTGTATTTTCCTCTAGACAAAGAATTACGGCTAATTTATGGCGGCCGTGAAGGACCGCTGTACGACCCTCAACTTCATGCTATGTACGTGCCTTACACCTTTGTGGGGGAAGCATTAAACTATTTCTTGCAAGACAGAGAGCAAAAACTTGCAGAGATTGGGGCGATTGATACGTTAATGCACACTCTACTGCACGAAGCGGGACATGCTTTGGTGTTTGATAACCGAATCCCAATTTTGGGCAAAGAAGAAGATGCGGTAGATAACCTCGCTACATTGCTGATGATCAAGTATGTGGATAAAGGGGCTGAAGCTGCCATTAATGCAGCCACGATGTTTGACTATGAATCACAGGACGGGAATGAGTTTTACGATTACAGTGAGTATATTGACGAGCATAGTTTTGAACTGCAGCGTTATTTCTCTACGTTGTGCCTAGTATACGGAAGTAACCCCCAAGTATTCGACGAATTGTTGGACGAAGTAGAAGAAGAGAGTTTAGAAGACAAGCAGGATACCTGTATAGCGACCTTTCAAGACATTGATGAAAACTGGCACCACTATTTGATAGATTAAAAAAATGGCTACCCGAGGGTAGCCATTTTTATTAGAAGCGATGTTCTATATTTATTGCATCAGCGATTAAGCTTCTACAGGTTTTGGATCTTCTACTGATTCGTCAACGGCTTTCACAAGTAGTAGACCAACACCCATAACGATAGCGCCACAGAATACGAAGATCATGCGTCCCCATAGTGGGTTAGGTAGTAGGAACATAGCCATGATTCCAACACCTGCTACTGCAATCAGTGAACCAAGCATGCGACGTTGTTTGTTGTCTAGCTTCTTCTGCTCAGTAGACTCAGAAACAAGTGGTGTTGCAAGGTTGTCGAAGAACTTGTCTACGTTCTTTTGACGCTCTTCTGAAAGTGGCTTGTAGAACATAGTAGACACTAGGAAGAAACCACCAGTGAATACGATGTGGCTGATTAGGCCGATAGCAACTTTAAGATCTGACCATTCACGACCGGTTAGCTCGTTAAGACCAAATGCCGCTTGGATCATTTCTGGGTTGATGACAACACCTACAATGTAAGATACGAATGCACCTACAAGAAGCGTACCCCAACCAGCCCAGTCTGGAGTCTTCTTGATGAAGAAACCAAGGAATGCAGGGATGGTCATTGGGAAACCAATCAATGCACCAACGTTCATCATCGCATCAAATAGGCTTAGACCTTTAAGTGAGTTGATGAATAGTGCGATTAGGATAATAGCAATACCAAACGCCGTTGAAGTGATTTTAGATACTGTTACAAGCTCACGCTCAGTCGCGTTTGGACGAAGGATCGGCTCGTAGAAGTTCTTAACAAAGATACCTGAGTTACGGTTTAGGCCTGAGTCCATAGAAGACATGGTCGCTGCAAACATTGCTGCGATTAGAAGACCAACCATACCTGCTGGCATGAATTCTTGTACGAAGTATAGGTACGCGAAGTCAGCTGCTTTTTTACCGGCTTCTGGGTACGCTAGCGCTAGGTCAACACCTTGACCTGCAATGAACCATGAAGGCATGAACCAGATGATTGGGCCCATAGTCATTAGTACACAAGCAAGAAGTGCTGCTTTTTTCGCGTTGTTTGAATCTTTCGCCGCAAGGTAGCGGTAAGAGTTAAGCATGTTGTTGGTGATAGAGAATTGCTTGATGAAGATAAAGAATGCCCAGATACCAAAGATGCTTAGGTAGTTAAGGTTGTTACCTGATACGAAGTTCGCGCCTTCGTCGACAGGGAAGTTCGCAACGATTTCACCAACGCCACCACCTTGTACGATAGCAACAACGGCACAAGTTACTGTTACTGCCATGATGATAACCATCTGCATGAAGTCAGATGCGATTACCGCCCACGAACCACCAGTTACAGACATAAGTAATACTACTAAGCCTGTTACGATGATCGTGGTGTTCATGTCGAAACCGAAGATACCTGATGCGATGATCGCAAGACCATTTAGCCAAATACCTGCAGAAATAACGCTGTTTGGCATGCTCGCCCAAGTAAATACTTGTTCGTTCTTATTACCAAAACGCATACGAATCGCTTCGATAACCGTAACAACACGTAGTTGGCGGAATTTTGGAGCGAAGTATAGGTAGTTCATCAAGTAGCCGAACGCGTTCGCTACGAAGATAACCGCTACAGCAAAGCCATCGTTGTATGCTTTACCTGCAGCACCGGTAAATGTCCAGGCACTGAACTGTGTCATGAAGGCTGTTGCGCCTACCATCCACCAAAGCATGCTACCGCCGCCTCGGAAGTAATCACTGGTTGTGCTAGTAAAGGTTCTAAACATCCATCCTATTGCAATTAAGAATAGGAAGTAGATGCCAACAATAACTGTATTGAGTTCCATCTTTATACCTTAAAAATTATGTGTTCAAAATTAACGTCGACATCATAACCATCTATGTTTCAATTTGTACTACAATAACTCAAAAGCGTGACACATGTTTCAATATGTAAGATTTATTAATAATACAAGTGATCCCGATCGATTTTTGACACGTAAATTATGGGCTTGAACGTAGGGCCAATGATAGCAAGGGTTTTCAGGTATTTTATTGCTGGGGTGTATGTTGTTTTGGGTGGTTTTTGTTAATATCCATAACGATCTTTGAACATTGCATTAAACTATTAATACTACAAATAAAAAGACGCCCACATGGCCTGTAATCATGTGGGCGTAATCGGCGTAGGGACCGAGCGGAGCATAACTGCTCCAGTTTCTTCCGTTATTGTATTGGGGGGGAAGTCTGAAACTACCGCGAATTATCGCCGTAATTTTAAAGTCTGTATTTCTTACCTAATTATAAAGCAACGATATGAACAACTATCGAAACAAATAACAGTCCTATACACGCCGCAATGACCAGCTGAACCGCAACGACCAGTGATGAAACGACCACCGACTTAAACATGTTCGATATAGCTGTTTTCATCTTGTCTGCGTTGTACCTATCTATAAGTGACGATGAGTCTATCTATTATTGCCTTACTCACTAAGTGGAACTAAGTATATTGTATTACAAATAAAAGTTAAACCCTTCTGAGTGGATTTATTAAGCAGATCACAAAAATACTGTTTATCTAAATGATTCATATCACTCAGAGGGATTTTAAGTAATTGATTTATAACAATTAAAATGATGTTGTGCTACAAGTTTAATAATTGGGGCTGCTTTAACTGAAATCTACTGAACTGTCGGTAAAGTCGTCATGATTGCGCTGAATTCTCATTTTTTGTATGACTTTACAGGTTCTGATTCTATTGGATGAGATGAGCGCCAATGACATCTACTTACATCGATACGCAATTACGAATCATTCTGGTTAAATTGATACAAGATAGTGTATTTGGAGCTTGACTCGAGGGGATATGGTAATGATTTTATAAAATTGTATGACTAATAATGTAAATTTTGTTTGTGTTACCTCACAAATATCAAAGCAAATACCCTAGTGGCACAAATATGTTGTGTCTCTTAAATATCCTTTTGCTATAGTGGGTTAAAGAGGTTTTTAGATTGAGTTTAGGTGTTTTTACCTTTTAATAAAAATTTACAGTGACCAGAATCACGGAACTTTTTCGACGCGACTTGTACCATTCCTCCCGTCGAATAAATCATACATTAACACAATAATAGGTTTGTACATGAACAAGCTCTCAAAAGTATCAATTGCAGTCGCTACTATGATTGCAGCCACAGCAGTATCAGCAACCAGCATTAACCTACGTCACGAGTACAACACTACTGGTGGTGACTACAAAAATCGCGACCGTATTACTGTTGCGCACCGTTTTGATAACGGTATTGGCTTTTCAGTAGAAGCAAAGTGGAAACATAAAGACGGTGGCTTCCTTACTGACATGGTGAGCAATGGCCACGAAGTAGGTATGAGCTACAACTACAAAATTGGTGAGTCTTTCACACTTCAACCTGCGTACGCGGCCGATTCTTCAGCTGATGGCACTGCTGTAACTCACAAATACAACCTACGTGGTATTCAACAAATTACAGACAACTGGGATGCTTCTCTACGTTACCGTTACGGTGACAAGCGTGCTCCAGAAGGCGATAACAGCAACTACCATCAGCTTAACTTTGTAACTAGCTACAAACTTGGCTGGGGTAAAGTTGGTATGGATCTAGAGTATAAAGACCTAGAAGAAGGCGGTTACAAAGATAAAGCTAGCGATCACCTAGTTAACTTCTTTGGTGAATACAACGGCTTCGAAAGCGGCTGGATCCCATTTGCAGAAGTAGGTGTTGTTACTTGGGACAAAAATAACGACGGTACTAAAGAAACTCACGGTATGCGTTACCGTGTAGGTGTGAAGTACAACTTCTAAGTTGAACGCACTCACTATATAGCGCATAGGGTAATTAGTTACTCGCAATAAAAAGCTCTTGTCGAAGACAAGAGCTTTTTTCGTTGGAAGTTAACCGTCTTTTTGTTGGGACAGTTAGTTTACTGGCTTAGTCGAAATAGCTTGGCAAAACATAGCGGTGTAGCGCTGTTCAGACGATTCATTTGCGCTAATAACAGCTCTGCTGTAGCTACAGCGTCTGTAAGAGCATTGTGCGCAGCATAAACCGGTAAATGATAGCGTTCTCGGGTCGTTCCGAGCGACACATCGGTATCGGGTCGATTTAATGAATTGGCCATGTGCTTTTCAATACACATGGTATCTAACCAAAGAAGAGGCAACCCTTGATGGTGAAAGCTTCTTTCCAAATATCGAGCAATGAAGCGCTGCTCGACCACAGTGGCATGGGCCACAATCACTTTACCTTCAGCAGCCTTAAAAAAAGCAGCCATAGCATCGTGTATCGATATTCCGGTTTTGAGCATTTCTGGAGTGATGTGATTGATCACCGCAGTTTCAGGTTTTATCTGTGATTTACTGTCGATAAGGATATGTTTAGAGGTTTGAAGGTCAATTCGATTGTCGGACATTTCTACCCAGCCCATCGACAGGATGCGATCTTCTGAGCTGTCGAGCCCAGTAGTCTCCAGATCCAGTGCAATATAATCAAGCGACTTCGCTTCTGTATCTAACGTCACTTCTGGCGAGGACGACAGCGCATAAAGCTGTTTGGGCAATTCAACACTGTGGTTATATTGCTCTCTCTCACGGAGAAACTTCGATAAAGGGTGAAACAGTTTGTTGTAGAGCTTCATTATCGATTTCCAAAGCGCACTTTTGCCGCATCCTGCAAATTACTAATGATTCTAAAGGCATCTTTAAGGTGTGTTCGCTCAAAGCTGCCAAACAAATTCGGATCGATGTTGTTGTCCGCAGGCTTTGCTTGCTTTAATGCGTCTAGCTGATGACTAAATCGAATCGACAAAATAAACTGGTATGCCCCTGTGATGTTACGCAGCGAATCTTCACTTAGAAGGCCATTCTTGGCAGCTTCAGCAAACCGTTCGTCGGTTGACGACGATTCACACTCCGCAGACAGTCCGTAGATCCGGGCGAGGTCGATGATAAGCGTGATAGCGTATTTCTTGATATCTAGGGTCTTTTTGTTTTCACCAGACTTTTCCAATACTAAGCTGTTAAAAATACCTAGTGGTGGGGTAGTGTTAATGGCGTCTCGCACCAAAATACCAAGAAACTCGCGGTTACTTCGAATGGCTTTGTGCATCTCTTCGCGCAAGGTCGTTTCAAAGTCTTTGTTGCCATAAACACTTCGAATTTCAAGAAAGACACTAATATTGAGTAGACGTTCATACTCTGGGTTTGAGACCCATTTCTTATAGTAATGTTTCCACATCGACAATGGTTGGCACCACTTTGGTGTCGCCGCCATATAGTTGCCTGGACACAATGGATAATCACATTTTGCTAAACCATTTGTGACGATGAGCGCCATATGTTTAAAGTAAATCTTGTCGCTGTCGGTCGCATCGTCGGCCAGTACCAGTGCGCTGTCTTGATCTGACAGCATATGAACTTCGTTTCGTGCATGAGAGCCCGCTACAATCCAAGAAAAATCGCATGGAGGTGCACCAAGCTTTTCTATGGCTATCTGAATGAGTCTGCGGGTATAGGCATCCATAATCATCGACATGACTTTACCGATCACTTCAGGGGCTACTTTACCTTCAACTAAGGCTTCGAATATTGCTTGTCGTTCTGGTGTGAAGCCGGCCAAGCTAGATATATCTTCCGCATATTTGATTTTTTCAATGAGGAATATCGCTTGCACGCGGTGGTTTTGAACCAAATGTGAGGTCGTTAACAAGCCTATTACTTTATTGTTTTCTACAACGGGCAAATTACGAATGTTAAACTGCATCATCACTGAGGCTGCGTGCAACACCAGATCATCGGGCTTAATGGTCAATGGTGAGTGCGTCATAACGGTAGAAATGGGCTGATCAATCGACACACCATGTGCGATGACTCGCTTGGTCATGTCTCTATCGGTGATTAGGCCGACCAGTTTGTCGTTGTCATACACTACTGCACAAGGGGAGCGCTGGATCACGCGCATATCGTGAGCCACATTTTGTATGGTGTCGTTAGCATTTACGACCGATATTCGGCCACTAGCTACCTCTTTCACTTGGCGTATGAATAGGCCCTTTTCTTTGTTCGACCAGACGACATCAAGCGCCGATTTGAGTCGTACTTGAGCTTGAGAAGCAAAATGTTCTGCGTATTCAGGATGCGCAACAAACAAGCTCTTTAACGCAGATTGTGGCACGACATACAGCAACGAGTCTTCAATGGCATTGGCAATGTAATCGTTGTCGCTGTCTTGTTCGCCGCTTAGAAAAGAAAACCCAAACAGATCTTCTGGGCCAAGTTTAGCTCTAAGTACACCGTCACGCTTACGCTGTTCGATGGAGCCCGTACGGACAATATACAGTGATTTGCTTTGCTCGTTCTCGCAAGGGTCAATGCTTTCGCCTTTGCCTAAATAGATAATTTGAATGTGCGAGCACAGTGGCTCTAACGCCGCTTTGGGGATCTTATCAAACGGTACAATTTGCGAGACAAATTGCACAATATTAGGAAAAAGTGAGTTTTGCATAATCGCCCTTATCGATTTATTTGTATTATTATATATCTAGAAGTTTCAGCTCATCAACCGATGGTTCTGATTATGTGAGATCTTTGTTAAGCCGAGCAGACATAAAAAAACCGCGTCATTAACTATGACGCGGTTTTTAGGATTTTGCGAGTGTCTAATTATAGACGATGTTTAGAATCGAGTAAGTGATTGGCAGACGCTGAACGTGCTTTATCGCTGTTTCCGGCCATTATCGCATCGTAAATTTGACGATGCTCTTCGATACACGTACTACCTTCTTCCGAAGAGTGAGCAATGAAATTCTCAAACATAGTAGTGAGAATGTTGCCAAACGGAAGATAGAAGTTATTGCCAGTCGCATTGAAGATAAGACTGTGGAACCTAGTATCGACGTCTAGCCAATTCTCTTGGTCAAACTCCGGAGCTTCTGACACTTCAACCATACGTTGGAACGTTTCTGACAGTTCTATACGTTGCTCTGCTGTAGCGTGAATCGCCGCTAGCGCACAGGCTTCAGGCTCAATGGCACGGCGTAATCCGAGGAACTGCTGACAGAATTGGTCGATATCGGCCAAGCCATCCATCCACTCGATAAGTTGAGGATCGAGAAAGTTCCAGTACGCTCTGTTGACGACACGAGTCCCCACTTTAGGCTTTGATTCGAGCAAGCCTTTAGACGTAAGAAGTTTTACCGCTTCACGTAACGCAGTCCGGCTGATACCAAATTGCTCACATAACGCCATTTCACCCGGCAGGATAGATCCTTGGGCAAGCTCACCAGACAAGATACCACGAGCGATCTCGCGAGCAACTTGCACATGTAGGCTACGTTTAGAGCCAGCAATTGAATTGAAAGAATTTGCCATACTTATTTACACTTATGTATTATTTAAGTGGTACTATACCACCCGCCTTATTGCACACCAATACAACAAGTCCATTAAGCAAGTATAGCTCACAGCTTATTCAGTCCAGTGTGGCTAAAGCGTGCGCGGATTCTATTTTTCTCGCATTGATGCAACCTACTCGTAACATATATTAATACAATATTTATATATGGCAGACCCCTTGGTGATGACTCTCACAATTTCCCCTAATAACTCAAGCTTTTTGCCAGATCTGGTCGTTTATTGACCGATGTCACTTGTGAAATAAATATCTTATTGTATTATTAATGGGTCGTTTCCTAAGCAATTACTGTGGATGCGACACAGAGCGTAGTCGTATTCGACAGCTCTTTTTCTTGTAAGTCCTTCTGCTGATTTTATTTTCTCTCAATATCAGATTGAATCAATCTAAGCACAAGAGTGGCTTATGCAGACGTTAACCCATGTATTTAGAGGTGTAACATGGCACAGTTTTCACTTGTGGAAGATTCTAGCCGAAAGATCCATGTGCAAGTTGCACGACAAATTGCCCGTAAAATATTGTCTGGCGAACTTAGTCCAAACGAAAAAATTCCCAGTGAGATCGAACTATGTGATTCTTTTGGTGTGAGTCGTACTGCCTTGCGTGAATCTACGAAACTTCTTTCTGCAAAGGGCTTGCTAATGTCCAAGCCGAAAGTAGGCACCACAATTCGCCCACGCAATCATTGGCACTTCCTTGACCCTCAGTTACTTGAGTGGATTCAAGATTTGGAAGATACCAAACCGTTTTTAAGCCAGTTTTTAGGACTGCGCAAAGCGATTGAGCCAGAAGCCTGTGCTCTCGCCGCAAGTAATGCGAACTCTGAACAACGTAAAGAGCTGTCTGTTGTATTTCAAAACATGACGGTTGCTGCCGAAAATTATGATTACGACATGTGGCGTGAGAACGACCATCAGTTTCATCAGTTGATTTTCCAATCAACGTCGAATCAGTTCTTTGTTCCGTTTGGCAATATTTTGTCGGCAATCTTTAAAGCGTTTATTGACGAAGCTGCAGAAGGCGGACGCTTCTGTATTGAAGAGCATCGCGATATTTACAATTCGATTATGGCCGGAGATGGAGAGCGCGCGCGCAATGCATCTGCAATGTTACTCAAGGATGACAACCAACGTTTGTCGAATTTAGAAGAGGCTATTGCTTAACTAACGCAATAGCCGTTTTATTCCTTGTAGTAATACGGTACACATGTCACCTCAGTCTTACGTTAAAAAAAATCTGTCATTAGCATGGCCGCTAGCGCTGAACGCGCTTCTCATGCAGTCCATGCTAATGATCGACACCCTTCTTATTTCACCATTAGGTGAAATTTCGTTAGCCGCAATGGGCATTGCCAGTACCATTGTTTTCTTTGTCTTAGGCATTCAAATTGCTTTAGCCAACGGTACTCAGTTGGTATTGAGTCGCGCCTATGGCTCAGGAGCCGAGAACTCGCTTCGCAAAGGTTTATGGTCAGGAATGAGCATTAACTTAAGTGTGGCGATGTTGTTTTTTGCGTTGATCAAACTGTTTGATCGTCAATTGATTGGTTTATTGACAGACGATGCAAGCCTAACCACAGAAGTTTTACGCTACCTCGACGTTTCATTGTATATCGTGCTATTCAACGCGATTACTCAGGTAATGATCGCGCTGTTTAATGCTGTCGGACGCACCAAAATTCCTTTTAAAGGGTATCTACTCGAACTTCCCATTAACGTTGCAGCATCGTACCTGTTAATTTTTGGTACCGGTGATTGGGACGGGTTGGGTGTTCAAGGCGCAGCTGCTGGTAGTTTGATTGCCATTTTTGTGCGAATGCTATTTTTAGGGAGCTGTGTCAGACTCTATCACGCACCATTGCTGGACTGGTCGAAACTCGATGCGTCTTTACGTCAAAATATGCGTAATCACTTTAAAGAGATATTCCCTGTTGCTGCTAACATGACGATGTTGCAAACCGGTGCGACCATCTACATGTTGATCCTATCTCAGTTGCCGCTTAGCGCTTATGTAGCGATTACTTTGATCATGCCGTGGGTTAGAGCAGGAACACAGTTTATCACTGCGTGGGCGCACTCTTCGGCTATCACAGTTAGCCAAGCGATTGGCTCAGGACAAATGGGTGATCTACGCAAAAACGTCGACGTGAGTATTGATATTGCGGTGGTCATTTCGCTGTTCTCTGCTTTATTGTTTGCAGCATTGAGCTTGGTGTTACCCCATATCTATCCCGATCTTGACGATGCAACCTATTATGCATTAATGGCGATTGCACCCTTGTACATCTTCTTGCCTATTGTGAGAGGGTACAATACGGTTCATGGCCATGTATTAAGAGCGCTTGGTAGAACGACATCTGTGTTTAAGATAAACTTTACCGGCCAATGGGTTATTTCACTGCCGTTGTGTGCATTAATCGTGATTGGATTAGATGGGTCAATATTTTGGGCCTTTGCGGTTTTCCCAATTGAAGAGTTGGTTAAGATGCTACCATTTCGCTATCTAGCTAGAAAGTCACTGGATGAATTCGATATGAGTAAAGCTGAGAAGTTAATGTACGATTAACTTCTCGTTCGCTGCTTTATGCTTGCGCGCGGGAGGTGAACGACAATAAAACCCCTGCACTCATAAACACTGAGCCACTGATTCGGTTAAACATTTTTGCTCGTCCTGCCGCTAATAGCCACTTTGACGAGCGACTCCCCAAGTACCCGTAAAACACCAGCCACGAGAGCTCAAAAACTGCAAAGGTCGATGCAAAAATCAGATACTGGTTCCACAGCGATGCACTAGGATCGATGAATTGTGGAAACAGCGCAGTAAAGAAGACGATGGCTTTTGGGTTGCTAGCACCAACAATAAATCCGCTGGTGAACTGTTTTGAGGCATTGGTGGGTTGGTGCGACGTTGTAGTTTCGGTGGTGTACTCTTGCTGTGACGATCGAAACGCTTGCCAACCTAAATAGACCAAATACGCGGCACCACACCATTTTACCAAGTTAAACACTACTTCCGATGACGCAATGATTACACCCAGCCCAGTAAAGGAAAGGCTAAGTATGATTGTAATAGCGCTCAAGCTGCCAAGAGCGGTAAAGGTTGCACTTCGTATGCCTTGCGTAACCCCTTTGCTCATGCAAAGCAGTGAGCTAGGACCGGGAGAGGCCGTGAGCACTAATATTGCGAGGGCGTAAAGTATCCATGTGTCCAATGTCATTAGACCTCCTTGTTGTATTCGTAATTGCCAATTCCGTTGGCAATGCACTGTTGAATTATCAGCCTACCATATGTTGCGATGCTGTTGCTACAAAGTATCAATGTACAGTCAGTAGATGGGGGCGGGGCGCGAGTTGCGCTCCAGCACCATAGTGGTATTACGGTTACCTAATCTTAACAGCAGTCCCACTGACGCTCACCATCAGCATGCTGCCACCTTGTCCAACGACTTCGTAGTCAATATCAATGCCCACAATGCCATTAGCGCCAAGCTCTTTGGCTCGGTCTTCCATTTCTTGGAATGCAATCTCTCTCGCTCGTCCCATCTCTTTTTCATACGCTCCAGAGCGCCCGCCCACGATATCGCGAATCGAACTGAAAAAATCTTTAAATACGTTGGCACCAAGAATGGCTTCACCAACAACGATGTCGAGATAATCGGTAATTTCACGTCCGTCGACGGTTGACGTTGTGGTCTTTAGCATGGAATGTCCTTATTCTAAAATTAAACTATTACGCTAATTAACATAGAGTTAGCGCTTGTAGATACTAGAACAAGAGCGAGTAGAAGTCACTGGGGTATCAAAAGGAGGGGGGCAAAGGTTTGCTACTAAAGTGAAGTTTCAATAATTGAGAGCGCTTTACGTGCCGTGGATGATTAAGTGAAAGGCTCACTAACCGAGGCCATTCATCGCATTTTCAAGAGCGGTGTGGAACAGTTCGGCGATGGACTCGGGCGAGTGAAGCTCGAACCCAAAATGAGCCACAGCGATCCAAAACATTCCTATTGCCACTAAAAAGACTAGGTATTCTTTTATCATGGTTTACCCCCAAGTTGATTCAGTATGCGAACAAACGGTGAGCATCGCCTCGTCGCTGAGAGTGATATTCTCTCCAACGCTTTGGTATGAACTCTCTACGTTTAATTGCGACTTAAAGTTCTCCAGTTGCAGTGATTTCAGCCTTTAGCATGAGTAGTATTGCGTGCGTTAACGAATCGGGGAGCCTTGCTTAAGAATGGCAAAAATGGGTATTGAGGGTGTCGAATGTATGGCAAACTATCGTGAGTTCAATCGACATGTCTTAAAGGGCAAACGTGAATAAGTTCGAACAGCGGATCCTGCAAGTTACAGGCGCAAACACCATTTCAAACATTGAAACGCTCCAAACGCTATGGGGCGGATACGGGGCATTATTGCGGGTTAGTTTGGTTGGTGGTTTATATCGAAGCGTAATCACTAAGCAGATAGATCTTCCTGACTTTTCTGAGAAGGAAGCGCATCCGAGAGGTTGGGATACCCAGTTGTCGCACGCTAGAAAGTTGAAATCGTACCAAGTGGAGCTTGCCTGGTATGAACAGTACGCTTCGTTATGCGATGAAAATCATAAAGTCCCGCAGTGCATCGATAGTGCGCGTGAAGGGCAGTCGATGATGTTTATTCTCGAAGACCTTGCAGCGGTAGGGTATCCGAACGCACTCTCATCTCCCACAGAAGCGGCCATTTATGCGGGGTTAAGTTGGTTGGCCTCCTTTCACGCCCACTTTATGAATGTTGCCCCTAAGGGACTATGGGATGAAGGCACTTATTGGCATCTAAATACCCGCCCAGATGAGCTTGCTGTTCTTCAAGATCAAACACTTAAGCAAGCGGCCAACGATATTGATTTGCTACTATCGAACAGTAAATATCAAACTTTAGTTCATGGCGACGCAAAGTTGGCTAATTTTTGCTTCTCAAACTCACACCAAATAGCGGCTGCAGTGGATTTTCAGTACGTGGGTCGTGGATGTGGAATGAAGGATGTGGCGCTTTTTTTATCGAGCGTTCTCACATTTGAAGAGACACCGAAGCAGGTTGAGACTTACCTACAGCACTATTTTCGAGAATTAACGAGTTCGTTGGAACAGTTCCAGCCTAGCCTTGATGCCGAGGACGTTGTGGCAACATGGATGAAACTCTATCCAGTCGCGTGGGCAGACTTTCAGCGATTTGTAAAAGGTTGGAGTCCGGATCATTGGAAGATCAATCCATTTACCGAATCTCTCACAGAGCAAGCAATATCACTATTGCCTGCTCTTAAACGCGAGCTGCTTTCAAGGCGCTAATCGTGTACAGGCCCTAATTATGGGTTTTAGCGCTGGCTTGAGCGTTGCCTTGTTTGTCGCCACCGGCTTTGCGAACTCGTTTATGGCGAGGGTTCTTAGAAATCGGCTTGTTACCGCGACGAGCGGCTCCAGAGCGTTGACCGTCATTGTGTTCGTCTTTCTTAGCTGTGCTATTGCCCATCGGCTTTTTGGGTTTCTTTGGCTTTTTCGCCTTGGCCGCTCGATTATCAAGACGTGATTCTGGCACAGGGTTGACCGCTGTGAAATCTGGGTGTTCGATACGTGGTAATAATGCTTTGGTCAAACGCTCAATGGCGAATAACTCTTTAGTTTCATCATTACACACCAAGGATACTGCTTCGCCAACCGCACCAGCGCGGCCTGTGCGGCCAATACGGTGCACGTAATCTTCGGCAACGTGCGGCAAATCGAAGTTAACAACAAACGGCAGGTGAGCGATGTCGATGCCACGCGCAGCAATGTCTGTCGCGACCAACGCTTGAATCTCACCATTTTTAAACCCAGCCAGTGCCTTGGTACGTGCTCCTTGGCTTTTATTACCATGAATAGGTGCCGAGGTGATGCCTTGTTTTTCTAGATGAGCACTAAGGCGGTTGGCACCGTGTTTGGTTCTGGCAAAAATCAGTACCTGTTTCCAGTTATGCTGTTTAATCAAGCTCACCAGCAGTGGTGCTTTCTTACGTTTATCAGTGATGTAGATTGACTGTTTAACGGTCTCTGCAGTGGTGTTACGTGGGCTCACAGAAACTTCTACTGGATCAGAGACTAAGCCCTTTGCGAGCTCCCGAATCTCATCGGAGAATGTCGCTGAGAACAGCAAGTTTTGGCGTTTCTTTGGCAGAACAGCCAAGATTTTTTTGATGTCTCTAATAAAGCCCATGTCGAGCATGCGATCTGCTTCATCCAAAACCAAAACTTCTAGCTGATCAAATCTCACCGCTTTTTGTTGGAACAGATCCAAAAGTCGGCCAGGAGTGGCAACCAAAATGTCCACGCCTTTGCGCAGCGCCATCATTTGTGGGTTGATTTTTACTCCACCAAAGACAACTTGAGTGTTGAGGCGAGTATGACGGCTGTATTGATGAGCATTGTCTTGAACCTGTGCGGCTAATTCTCGGGTCGGGGTTAATACCAACGCACGTACTTGATTGCTTTTTACTTTAGGGCCATTAGAAAGGTTTTCTAAAATAGGCAGAACAAAGCTGGCAGTTTTACCGGTTCCGGTCTGTGCCGCTGCCATGATGTCTTTACCTTGGATCACCACAGGAATAGATTGTGCTTGGATGGGAGTGGGCTCTGAATATCCTTGCTCCTCAATTGCTTTAAGAAGAGGGGCGGATAGTCCAAGGGTAGAAAAGCTCATATTCGGTGCTCATTTTGACAGTGATGCTAGGGAGTAGCATAAGGCTGCGTATTGTGAAGAGAGTGCACCCAATATGCAAATTTAAATGTATTGTACAAAGTGTGAGGAATATTGCGGTGTTTCGACTATAATCGTGCCAACTTCCCGCATCCCAACCTTAAAGTCGTTGGAATGCCTATTCCATTACCTTATTACAGGCGCAGCTTTGAGTAATTTATCTTTTTCGGCATTATCGATGGATGCCAGTCTTCTATCCAACCTTGAGTCTTTAGGTTATCAATCGATGACCGCTATACAGGCGCAAAGTTTGCCGTTAATTCTTGATGGCAAAGACGTGATTGGGCAAGCAAAAACGGGCTCAGGGAAGACAGCTGCGTTTGGTCTTGGTTTGTTAAACAATCTGAACGTAAAGCGATTTAGAGTGCAGTCGTTGGTACTGTGTCCAACACGTGAATTAGCGGATCAGGTTGCCCAAGAAATTCGTAAACTAGCGCGCGGTATTCATAACATTAAAGTACTGACGTTATGCGGCGGTATGCCAATGGGGCCTCAAATTGGCTCTCTAGAGCACGGTGCACACATTCTAGTAGGAACGCCAGGACGTATTCTTGATCATCTAGATAAAGGCCGTATTAACTTAAACGAGTTAAACACGCTAGTTTTAGATGAAGCCGATCGCATGCTCGATATGGGCTTTCAGGATGCGTTGGACGCGATTGTTGAGCAAGCGCCTGTTGAGCGCCAATCGTTGCTGTTTAGTGCGACCTTTCCAAAGCAGATCCAGTCGATCTCCGAACGCATTCTAAATAACCCAACGGTTATTAAAGTAGAAGCAACTCACGACCATTCAACGATTAAGCAGCACTTCTATAAGGTTGAAGGCCGTGAAGAGCGTGATGAGGCGTTAGAGCTATTGCTCCTTCACTATCGTCCAGAGTCTACGGTTGTGTTCTGTAATACCAAAAAAGAGACCCAAGAAATTGCAGATGGTCTTAATTACCTCGGCTTCAGTGTTACTGCTCTGCATGGGGACATGGAGCAGCGGGAACGCGATCAGGCATTAATTCAATTTGCCAATAAAAGCATTTCAATATTGGTGGCAACTGATGTTGCAGCGCGTGGTTTGGATGTGGACAATTTGGATGCGGTTATTAACTACCAGTTATCTCGCGATCCAGAGGTTCACGTTCACCGTATTGGACGTACCGGGCGTGCGGGAAGTAAAGGTCTGGCGTGTAGCTTCTATAGCGACAATGAAAGCTATAAAGTGGCGTTGATCGACGAGTATATGAATCAGGCGATTGAGGCTGAGCCATTACCTGATTCTGTTGCATTGCAAAATAAACCCTATGACTCGGCAATGCGCACCATACAGATTGATGGTGGCAAGAAGCAAAAACTGCGCCCTGGTGATATCTTAGGAGCACTGACTAGCGGCGGAGAACTTACTGGCGACAGTATTGGTAAAATCAAAGTGCAAGCGATGCGTGCATATGTTGCGGTTGAAAAAGGGATCGCTAAGAAAGCGCTGAACAAAATTCAAAACGGCAAAATGAAAGGCCGTCAGTTTAGAGCTCGATTGATTCAGCAGTAAACTACTAGGCAACAGGCAGCGGCTTTCGAGTCGTTGCGTAAACTAGGCTATGTAAAAAATAAATGCCCCTGAAGTGTATGCTTCAGGGGCATTTATTTTAAGAATCTTATACCAACCTCTACCACTCAGGCGAGTTCGTTCATCTTACGGAGCCTGTATTGATGAGTTTTTTACATAAAGGCGCGCTAGCAGTGATTGCTAGTTGATGCGATTCACTGTGTTTATTTCTTCATCATCTTAGCGAGATCCGCAAACGGGTTGTGCGTGGCAGTTTCATGGTCGTCCAATCGTGCCGTTGCTTCAACGCCATAACGCTCGTGATCGAGATATTTAGAGTGTTCGTGATCATGGCAATATAGGCAAAGGAGTTCCCAGTTACTGCCATCTTCGGGATTATTGGTGTGGTCATGGTCGACGTGATGCACGGTTAATTCGCGAAGATTTGAGTAAACAAATTCACGTGCACACTTTCCACATACCCAAGGGTATAGTTTGAGTGCTTTTTCGCGATAGCCTTGCTCTGCGCGTGCATAGGCGGCACTTGAGCCTGTGTAATCTGAAGACATAATTCAACCCTATATATGATGACGGACTATCGGCCTATTATCGCAAGCTTCCTGTATAGAGTACATAGCAAAAAGCCCCGCTGTCACACAAGTAAACTTGATGACAGCGGGGCTTTTACTAATCTTTTAGATTACTTCTTTAGACCTGTGAAGTAGTCAAAGATTACTGGTACGTCGTTTTGGCCAAGACCTGCATCAACTGCAGCTTGTAGGCTTTGAGAAGTACCTTGAGCAATTAGAGACTCAGTACCTAGCTCTTCACAAAGAGCAAGGAAGTAACCAAGGTCTTTGTTTGCGTTAGCAACAGAGAAGCCTAGTTTTTCTTCGCCGTCTACAGCGTAGAACTTACAGAACTGCATGAACGGAGAGTTTGATGGGCCTGCAGACATGATGTCAAACAGTTGTTGGCCATCTACGCCAGCAAGCTTAGCAACAGCAAATGCTTGAGACATAGTCGCAACAGTAGTCATACCCATGAAGTTGTTTACTAGCTTAGTAACGTGACCTGAACCCAGCGCACCGAGGTAGAATACGTTTTCGCCTTGCTCGTCAAGAACAGGCTTAACTTTATCGAAAGTCGCTTGGTCGCCAGCAGCCATGATGTTTAGAAGACCATCTTTAGCGTGAGCAGGAGTACGGCCAAGAGGAGCATCGATCATACCAGCGCCTTTAGCTGCTAGGTCTGCACCAATTTTCTTAGTTGAAGCTGGGATAGAAGTACCGAAGTCAACAAGAACTGCGCCTTCTTTAATACCAGCAAGAACGCCGTCTTCACCGTAAACGATTTTTTCTACAACTGCAGAAGTTGTTAGACAGAATTGAACGATGTCACTAGCTGCAGCAAGTTCTTTTGCTGAAGTGAACGCAGTAGCATTACCACGATCAGTAACGCGAGCAACAGCCTCAGCGCTTAGGTCCATTACGTTTACGTGGTAGCCACGCTTCTGTAGGTTTTCAACCATGTTGCCGCCCATAAGGCCCAGGCCGATGAAACCAATTACTGGTTTAGTCATTGTTTGCTCCTGAAATATCATATTGTATTACTATATGCCCAAGAGTATACATCTTGTTTTGGATTTGGCAATCTTAAAATGACTCGAAATTTGCGCTTGATCGTGTTTTAACCAACTTAGCATCTTAGTAGAGTGACCATCATCGACAAACATATATGTTTCAACGTTCAATTGAGTCTTATTTCATAAACGCGATAGCGTGCCTAATACTGTAGTTGGTGTTTTAACTATCTGGCAGAGTAATGCGGTAATGAACAGGCTAAATCAATCAGCGTGATTAGCCCATTCATAGTACAATTGACCTAGAAAGAGGGGTTTTAGGCAAATTAACCCGTATAAACGGATGAAAGTTGTTGGACTAACGGTGTGAGGATTCAAGTTCTAATAAGAACTTCTTACGCTCGATACCTCCCGCATACCCAGCAAGTTTACCGTCAGCGGCGATCACTCGGTGGCACGGTATAAAGACTGAAATTGGGTTTCTGCCATTGGCGGTTCCAACAGCTCGAATTGCAGCAGGGTTATCTATGGCATTGGCTAACTGTTTATAACTCCAGGTTTCGCCATACGGAATGGTGGTTAGTGCTTTCCAAACACTGGCTTGAAATGCCGTTCCAGCCAAATCAAATGGGATCTCAAAGTGAGTACGCTCACCCGCAAAATACTGCTTTAACTGCTTTGAAGCGAGAATGAGGTGTGGATGCTCTTCATTGAGTTTGCCTAAATCGTCAGGTTGGGTGGTATGGGTCTCAAACCACGCCCCTGTGATCCCAATATCGGTACATTGAAGAGTGATGTTACCAAGAGGGGATGAAGTCGTTTTGTAGTATTTCATGCTAAGTTCCATAAATGAAATGTGGCATAGCTGCCCCAGGGTGAGGCTGTTTTTCCATTGAGGTTTGGAAAACGCTGACTGACTTTTTTGACAATAAGGTCGCCTTCCAAATAACAATCGGGGTCACTTTGGCTTCGCAGAGTGGCGTAGTTGACAGTCCAAGGGCCGATTCCTTTTATCTCCAACCAAGATTTCACTGGTGCATCGGGCGCTTCAACAAGAAACTGCGCTAAGCGAACCAGCGTGTCTTTTCGCGCTTGTGGTAAGCGCATAAAGTTAAGGTCACTTTTTGCGACTTGAAGAGGCGTGGGAAACTGCAGCGGTTTGTTTTGTTGGGAAAAGCCAGCGATAAACCGATTGAGTTGGGTGATGGCCCCTTTAACCGAGACCTGCTGCCCCAAAATCGCTCTAACACCAGCCTCCCATTGGCTCCAGACACCGGGAATGCGTAGGCCTGTTGTTTGGACTAAGTCTGGGTCTATATGTCTTAAGTGGTCTTCAATCACAGAGGTGTTGGCATCTAGATCGAACATTTGCCGCACTTTATTCACCAATTGTTGAAGCTGACTTATATCGTCTAGCTCGAACTGCATCTGTATATGCTTATTATCGTAGGGACTGAGCTTGAAAAAGACGTTGCTTTCGCCCAACTGGCAATGCCTTGCATAAATGTCGTTTTCGACTGACTCTATACCGCTTATGACTCGTAATCGGTAGAAATCCATCATGTGTGACCAATTTAGAGTGCCTTGAAACGGAATCAAGATAGATCTAACCAAATGCGAATGAGGGGTTCTTCTTAGCTCAGACGGGGTGAGTTTAAGGGTCTTTTTAAACGCATCATTGAATCGGCGAATACTGTTAAATCCACTGGCGTAACCAATGTCGGTTACCGACAGGTTGCTGCTATGCAGCAGTTGTTTGGCAAAGAGCAATTGATGGTTTAGCGCATATTGCTTTGGAGACATTCCCAAGTAGTGGTCGAAAAGCTGTCTTAGGTACCTATCACTGATCCCGAGTTTGTCCGATAGTTGAGTCAGAGAATGGGTGTGCAAAATACCTTGTTGGATCAATGATACTGCACGTGACAATGTGGTTTCGGTCCCATTCCATGCATTGGAATGGGGAGCACTGTCTGGGCGACAGCGGAGGCAAGGGCGGTAGCCCGCCTGTACAGCTTGCGCGCGGTCAATAAAGTATTCGACATTTTCTTCTTTAGGAAGCGTTGCTGGACAAATAGGACGGCAAAATATGTGCGTGGTTTTTACTGCTACAAAAAATCGACCGTCGAAACGTTTGTCTCGTGCCAGCCGAGCTTGTTTAAATTGGTCAGCATTGTAGTGAACTATATTGTCAGTCATTGTGATGCAACGTTGTTGAGTACTTGGTACCCATAATACGTTATATCTCCCCTGCCACTAGCCATTTTCGGAACTGTACGTAAAAATGAGTTTTGGTTCTCACTGGCGTTAGCATGTAAGTGAAATGACTCTTAACTCAAAGACAGGTTAATCTTTGAATGTGGCTGTCAATTAGGTAGCGTGAGTATCAAGCTTGAACCACAAAAGACTGCACAAATAAAGGTGGCCAACGATAAGGCCCGGAAGGATAGCGAAGAGAATTTGCTGGCTTTGGTTAAAGGTATGAAGAAGACTAGGAACCGTGCATAGCAATAGTGAGCAACCAATGAAAACAACGAGCTTTGATTGAAAACGCACAAACAGCCAACTTGCCAGTTGCCCAAGAAAAAGTGTCGACAAAAAGGCGAAACTTCCTTGGACCATCGCCGCACTTAGTGACTCGGTCAAGGCTTGAGAGTCTTGAACCCAGAATGCCCATCCACCATACCCAAGCGCCGCTAGGCTAGCACTTGGGACAGGTTGAAGCAGTGTTTTGATTAAGTTATGGAGCATTACTTGATGACAGCTGGCCAGTTTTGATCGGCTTTAACAATCAACGCATCGCGATCCGCCAACCATTTCTTTTGAATCGATTTATTGTAGTTCAAATACAGCTTGCCATTGACGATCTCAAACTGCGTCGGGTCACTGCTGGCGGTTTTACCTTGTGACACTGCCCAGGCGCAATAGCCGCCGTATTGTGGGGCGTATTTTTCAGGCTCTTTGAGGAACAGTTCGAGATTGTCTGCGCTGCTAAATTGCCATGTAGCTCCTTGCCACTGTGTTTGATACGCCTTACCCCCTTCAACCGCTTTCTGTTGAGTGTGGTAAGCCACTGTGTCATAGCCACTGACCGCGAGATCGTTGGTCCATGAGGTTGAGATTGCGTCTTTAGCAAAAACGCCAGTAGATAGCAGCACGCTGCATAGTAGCAATAGAAAACGTTGTATTGACTGGGTCATAGTTCTTCCTTTATTTCATGATGTCACTTCAAATACCAGACCGTGTGATATTGGGTTTTCTTTCAATAATTTTTGATTACGAAAGCGCGTAACAGTCGACTCGTCAAAATACTGCAAACGTGTTGCCGTGTCGGTTACTCTTGCCTGACAAATACTTTTGGTGTGTGCTTCGTGACGATCCATCAGTACCGATTGCGTTTCAGCGCTTGGAGTCTGTTGAAGATGAAAGTCACGGAGCACCGACTGTGCTAGTTCGGATGGGGCCATTGATCTAGGCAGTTTCTGCTGCCAATCTTTAAACAGTGATTGTCGATAATCGAGCACTTGGTTCGTGTTGAGCGCACTGGAACTAAAAGAGAAATGGGATTCTGTGTGTTGCTTGAGCCTCACGTCGATGCCATCCCAACTCAGTTGCCAAGTCTGCTGGTTATCACTAGCAATAAGATCAAATGGGTTATAGTCATGCAGTGCTCGAGCATCCAGTTCTGCTATTTGTGACGCTGATAACCAAGTGTTCAAGAAGTGGGGGATAAGTAACCCGCGACTTTTATGGCCATTCGGGTTACTTGCTTGATAACGATTTAGTAGCGCCAATACCAACCCTTTTTGATTGGCGCCAAACCATGTCCCACCGGCAAGGCTATCTGTTGGAAAAAGGCGGTGTGGCTGGCTGTGGGTCAGTTGTTGAAAATCGCCTTCGTGACGTGAGCGTGCCTCATCTCGATTCATTGTGATGATCCGAGTTGAGCCAGTGCGCATAAAGCTAACGGTACACACTATGCTTGTTGCCCCCTAAGGTATGTCGCGGTACTTGGCGCTATGCCCAATCCATCATCGATGGTCACACCGTGCTGAGCCGTCAGTAGTTTGGCGTAGGCAACGTGGTGGATAGTGTGATTAATTAAATAACACAGTTCTCGGCTGATGCTAGAGCGAAAATGTTGATTAATGCTGTCGCTTACCGAAATCTCACTTTCAACGTCAATGGCACGGTCCGTGATGCTGGCGTGTTCAAGCCAATCAGAAATATCGTCAAGCAAGGCAAGTGCGAGTTGTGGATCGTCTTCTAGACGTCCGTCTCGGTGTCTAACATTGTAGTCTACGCATCCGCTGATAAGACCTTGTTGAAACGCCAAAAAGTGGTCCAAAATATGTCTCACATGCTTGCCCACGCCCGACATAACATTGTCAGGTGGGACATTATAGAGATTGCTTTGCTCTGACCCCTCAAACGCGAGGATCAGCTGTTTCACTTGTTTTAATGCATCGTTCGTCGAATTACGCAGCGTCTTCATGTTCAGTCCATTGGTTAAGAAATTCCTGACTACCTTTCTCTCCTAGGTAGCGTTTAAGGTACTTACTAGGGGTCTTACGTAAGTCCACTAAAATAAGTCCGTCTAGAGCATCGTTAAAATTTTTGTTTACACTAAAGCAGACAAAGCGACCGTTAAGGCTCAAATAGTGTCGTAGTAATATCGGCACTGATTTTCCTGCATCGCAATGTCCTACAAGTTTATTGATCACCGCTATGTTGCCCAGCGACGACAGAATTTCCGCGCTCCATACTTTCCCTTTCACTTTTAGGGGGCTCACAGGGCGAATATCGGCGAGAAATTCTTGCTCAGCGCGATAGGCGGACATCATCGAATCGGAGATAAAGGCGCGGGCTAATGTGCTATGTTCTTGCGATATACTCACGCTACCAAATAGTGTGTGATATGTAGGGTTTTGCGCGACATAGGCACCAATCCCTTTCCAAAGCAGATCCAAGGCACGTGGATGGCGCTGATAACTTGGGACAACAAATGAGCGCCCAATTTCTAACGCGTTACCCAACTTTTTCAAGTAGCTCTCTTCATAGTGGTATAGCGAACGACTATAGAGTGCCGAGATTCCATGCTCAGCAATGATTTCGTCGCAGCGCCCAATGCGATAGCCTCCGACAATTTTACCTGCCTGATGATCCCAGACGAAAAGGTGCAGATAGTGGGGATCAAATTGATCGCTGTCTTCACTATTGCCCGTACCTTCTCCAGCTGCGCGAAATGTAACCTCTCGCGCTTGAGCGATTTCGGTCATTATCGGTCCAAGCTCATTGTAAGGCGTACAGTAGCAGCTAAATTCTTTAAACTGCACAAGACGATAGCCCGATAAGCCTTCTAAATGCTTTTCAAGTTGCTGGGTGTGACTTGGCAGTGATGCAATGGGTTGAAGCTCTGCGTGCTTTTGGTAATGGTGCTTTTTGCTGTGTTGCGGTGCCAAAAACTCACTGGTCATACGTAAATAGTGGGTAATGGCTTGGTGATCGCTTAGGCCATCGAGCTCTTGAGCGGTGATCACATTGCCGCATCGGTAATGAAATGTTTTGCCTTGTTTGTTGATCAGCTGTTTAGCCAATAATGCAGTGCGTAAGCGTGGGTGAATAAGACCCGCTGCATAAAAAAAGTTACTGTTGCGTCCATCCACATAAAAGGGAACACAAGGGCATTTGTAACGACGCGCCAAACGTCCAACGATATCAGACCAAGCTCTGTCGGTGATTTGCCTGTTGCTCCAGCTTGGGGCGGAAACCATTCCCGATGGGTAAATCAACACAGCGCCACCTTTACTTAAGTGGCGACATAGCTCGCGCATGCCTTTGCTGTTGGCTTTTCTGGCATCACTTGCTAAGACGTCTACTCCAATAAACAGATCTGAAAGTTCAGGTATAGATTTCAGCATTTGGTTAGTGAGTACTTTTAGGTCTGGCCTTACTTTAAGCAGTTGCTCACTCATCGCCACCCCTTCAAGACCGCCAAGTGGGTGGTTACTTACCATGATGCAAGCGCCTTCTTTAGGGATGCTCGCTAGCTGCTCTGGATTGTCTAGCTGGAGACTAAACCCTAAGGTATCCATGGTATAGCGAAGAAACTGCTGGGTATTCTCTGCTTTGTCGCTAAGCGGTGTTGGGCGGTTTTGATAATGATATTCTAACGCTTCCAATCCAAGCAGTTTTTCAATGCCTTTAGCGATAAAACGCGAGCTTAGGTTGAGCTGAAAAGGACTGTGCGATTGCTGTAGGGCTTGTGAGTGACTCATAACATTTCCTCAATCCGTGAGTGGGTATAAACGGCTTAGCGCACGCTCTTTTTGCCAATGGGTTAACAATGCTCGAACTCCTGGTGGCTTGTGGCCACGCTTTCTTTGGGTATTACCGAACGCAAATAGAAGGCGATATTGAAACAGTAATGCACGCATCGCTTCTAAAAATGGAGTGCTGCTATCCCATATATGCAGTGATTCGCTGCTGGCACTGTTTATCTCTATAATTTCTATAGTTTTTCCTTGCTGCAGATGCTCAATATCTTTGAATTTTACGTCCAAACGGCCGTAATGGAACTCGGGCAAATCGCTCATGATTTCATTAAGAGAAGATTGCAGCTCGTCAGTGATAAGGTGATTGGCGTTGGTAAAAATAGCGCCCTTTGAATGGGATGCCGAAAATACCAATTTGAAGGGTTTGTCTTGTTCAATCACGCGATCCCAGTTTGCTTGGTGCCGTGTGCTGTATAAATGGGTAAGTTGGCTTGCTCGTGCATCAGCTTGGATCAGCTCACCTAGGGTAGAGCGGCCGTCACCGACAACAAAGGGGGTATATTTTAACGCGAGAGAAATGATTCGGCCCTTCGGCGCTTGAGGATCTCTGACATAAAACACGCCCGCTTCTGGTTCGTATTGACTTAACGACTGGATCATTACATTGGCGTCGCGTGGGTAGTGTTGCAAAACCCCATTTAGCTGCTCGCTATTGTGGACTAACTTAACGCCAATACCACGACAGCCAATATCGGGTTTAGCGACGACGGGATAGTGGGTGTTAATCTGAGCAAAGCTTGCTTCAATTTGAGTGACTTGTTCGTCTATAGTTGCGGTGGTTTTAGTATGAGTAAACCAAGGCAAAATAGCTTGTTTGCATTTGCCTTGAGCTTGGCTCAGCAGCTGGCTTTTTCCGACGCCAACCATCCCAGACAGTGGCAATCTAGGGTTAGCCAGCAAAGGTAGTGTTAACGAGCGGTATCGAAGGGACAGCAGTAGCCATTGAATTCCAACGGGAATGTACACTAACCAAGTAGGCCAAAACTCGAAAAAACTGACTTTCTTTGTGCTTGCTTTAAGCGTCGGCATCCCTGGCGTGGTATAGCTAGTTTGGGGAAGTGCGTCTTTATTCAATCCGTGATCAGACATAATTTTCCAGTGATTAAGTAGTTGTTTTATCGTCGTATACTTTAATCAGACCTAGACGGCTTGCAGAATCTTTCACAAATACGCAAAAAAATCATGACAATTAATGTGAGGAACCTGGTGAGAGGGGTTGGACTATAGATTTCGGTTAGGTTAATCCATGATAATTAACGGCTTGCACTGTATATTAGTAAGTGCTAAATTAAGTTCAAAATAGCTAAAGTAGGAATCAGCATGTTACCCAAAAGATTACTTCCCGTTGTAGGTCCATTTTTAATGTCTGTGCTGATGGTGACGCTTATGACCGCGGTCGTCACAGCCGTTAACACTGGAATCGACGCCAATTTTCCAGCGCGATGGGGAGCGGCATTTGTCGTCGCATGGCCAATAGCTTTTACCTTTATCTTTTTGTTTGCAAAGCGCATTAATCTTATTGCTCAACGCATTTGTAGTGTTGAATCATAATCAACGACCGCAACTATTTACTTCAAAAGTGGATTTAAGTGGCGCGTAGATTCTCTTTAGAGTTTAAAAGTTGAGTAGTGTTCCAACCCGTTTCTTGTTAAGGTCGCTGGGCATTTTTTTAAGCCAGAGTCGTACATGGAAGCTACACAAGACCAAGACAATAAAGCGTTAGACGGACCTATCCTCAGCACATTCTTGAAATACCTTTTGCCGTCAATCATAGGGATGCTCGCGATGAGTTCAGCCTCTATCGTAGATGGTATCTTTATTGGTAACTATGTCGGTGTTACCGCGTTGGCTGCGGTAAACCTGATCATTCCTATATTGTCGGTGCTCTTTGGCGTTGGATTAATGCTGTCGATTGGTGGCTCAGTACGTGGTGGCAAATACCTCGGAGAGAAAAACACGGCAGCGGCATCTGGCATATTCAGTAAAACATTGATCGCAGTAATTGGTTACGCCATCGTCATTATTGTACTGGGTTTAGTGTTTGAATCATCCTTATTTGGTTTGCTTGGCGCTACTGACGAACTCATACCACTAATGAGCGATTACTATCGAGTGATCATGCCATTTTTACTCGCTCAGTTGGTCACTATCGTATTGTACTTTTTTGTTCGACTTGACGGTTTTCCCTCACTAGCGGCAACGGCGTTAGTGATGGGGTCAGTAGTCAATATGGTACTCGACTATCTATTTATCGGCGTATTTGGCTGGGGATTAAGCGGTGCTGCATGGGCAACGGGTTTATCACAGTTACTGCCACTACTCACATTGCTGACCTACTTTTTGAGCCGCAAACGTAAGTTGCGCTTTTCGTTACGGCAGAAGAATTGGTCTGAAGTGTTTAAAGCTGCCTACAACGGTCTATCGGAATTCATCAATGAAATCTCAGGCGGGATCATTGCGTTTATTTTTAACCTGATGTTGATTCACCGCGCCGGAGTGGATGGCGTTGCGGCCATCACTGTGCTCAATTATTTGCTGATGATTGGGTTCATGATCTACTTCTCTATTTCAGATACCGCGCAGGTGATGCTTAGCCAAAATTTTGGTGCGCAAAACACGCAGCGTTTAAAGCAATTTTTAGCCATCACATTTTCGATGACAAGTTTACTCAGTATGTTTTTTATCGCAATATTACTGCTGTTTAACGAGTCATTAATTTATCTGTTTGTGGATGCCGAAGGGGCCGATAAAACCGTGGCCATCGCTATCGAATTTGTCTATTACGTTTGGCCAATCTTCATTTTTGCCGGGGCTAATATGACCATATCAGGTTATCTAACCGCTATTCACCTGCCATTCCAGTCGGGGGTGGTATCGTTATGCCGTAGCTTGATTTTCCCAGCATCACTTCTCGTTCTGCTGTATGTGATGTTTGACGACACGCGTTTTGTACTCGCACTACCCATAGGTGAAGTGCTCACTTTTGCACTCGCACTTGGCTTTTTCATCCGACATCAACCTCAGCGAGCGATCGACGACGAAAACGCTAAGAAATCCGATGCCACAGCAAAACAACGCTTGGCGTAGTCGATTGCACTATTGTCGTAATTGGTAAGGTCTCAAGGTTGTTTGGGCAGAAAGTAAGGTATATTGGCTAGCATTGCGGCATGGTGCACTTTTTTGTTTAACAGGTACGACTTTTGGAGTGAATCGAGTATGAAAAGACTTATTGCGCTTTTTAGCTTATTGGTATCGGTAAGTGTATTAGCTGATACACAGGATGAAATCGATCATCTGCTTGAGTTTGTTAATAATACCCAATGCCAATACGAACGAAATGGCGATATGCATAATGGCGTTGAAGCAACTGAGCACATCATGAAAAAAGCCGATTACTATGCCGACGACATCAAAACAGCGGAAGACTTCATTGAGTACTCGGCCACCAAAAGCTTGATGAGTCGTAAGCATTATAAAGTGCATTGTGAAGGTCAGCCGACGATCAACAGTAGTGAGTGGCTGCTGACGGAGCTTTCACGTTATAGAGAGCAAGCTCAATAACGACGTCGGTTTACACTAAGCGGCAAAACTTAGCCTAGTCAATTAGCCTCTTTTCCATAGACGCCCATCGATTACTGAGAGGCCAAGTGCAATTATGAGCATGCCTAAGAAGTGTACACTTTCGAGCGATTCATCCAAAAATAGCCATCCCAATAAGATTGCGGAAACTGGCACCAACAAGGTGACTAACAGAACGTTAGTGGCACCCGCCAACTCTAGTATTTTGAAATAGAGCACATAGGCTAACGCGGTTGAAACCACGGCCAGACCGATAATCGCCGCCCAGGATTCGACACTCGCCGTATACAAAGAGTTTGTGCCATCAATGGTGAGCGCAATCGGCAGCAGTACTAATGTCGACGCAGTCACCTGTCCAGCAGCTAACACAATGGGCTTAATTCCCATGGCTTTAAAACGTCGTCCATACACTCCAGCAAAGGCGTAAGAGATAGCGGCGCCAATGATGGCTAATTGAGCCAGCAAACTCCCACCTCCCAGAAGCGCAGGGAGACCAATCATAAGCGTGACCCCAACAAACCCTATCAGTGCGCCTACTAGCTTCATTGGGGTGGGTCGCTCGTCTGATAATAGGAAGCTGGCTACAACAACAGTGAAAATGGGCGTAGAGGCGTTAAGAATGGACGCAAGTCCAGAGGCAATTTGGGTTTGGCCCCATACTATCAACAGAAATGGCATGACATTGTTAAGCAGTCCCATGGCAAAAAAAGCACCCCAAACCCTAAATGAGCTTGGAGCACGGAGCCCCATAGCATAGGCAACTACCCATAATGTCATAGCGGCAATACCGACTCGCAAGGTGACAATCACAAGCGGTGGAAGATCATTGACTGCAACACCAACAAAAAAGAACGAACCACCCCATAGAATCGACAGACCGATCAGCATCAACCATATTTTTGTACTCATGGTGTCATGGAAATTCGTTTGCATGTGTATCTCTAGTTTTTGCGCTGATTAATTGAACCATCATAACGGTAGTGCGGGTTAGGTAACACATCAAATATAGTTATTTCAATACAATAGCAAGAATAGCGGCTTAACCGACAGCAAGTGAGTCTTAATACAGTTATAAGTGCCAAGTCGCTTTGAAAAGTGTACACTATTCAAATCTCTCCAAATTGGGTACATCATGGACGATAAAAAAGACAACAGGGCTCGTTGTTGTGCTCGTGGCGGTCCACGCCCTGGTTGTGGACGTAAACCAGGGATAAAAACCCGTCCAGTCCGTCTACCTGAATGGTTACTCGATGAATTAGAGTCTTTTGGCGATCCTCGCCAGTCCATCATCGAAGCCTGTAAAGCCTTCTACGGCATCGACCCACAAGATGCCAAACTATCGAACAGCAGTGAGTCTCATGACCAAAACTGAATTTATTCTTCGTTATCTCAAACTGAATCGTAAGTCGTATGTACTCGCGATAATCTTTATTTTTTTAGTGAACTGGCTGCAAGTCGAAATCCCGCGCTATATACAACTAGCGATTGATTTGATTGACGACGCGTCAGTTGCTGGGCACGAACAGCTAAAAAACTACGTTGCAATTGTGGTTGTGATGTCGGTGTTGATGATCGGGATCCGCATATTGTCACGCATTTACGCACTTAACCCTGGGCGGATCACTGAAGCGGCGCTGAAAAACGATTTAATGTATAAACTTAATCGCTTGCCCAATAGTTTTCATCAGCGATTTGCCTCGGGCAAACTTATCTCGATTATCAACAATGATTTGGTAGGAGTGAGGTTGCTGTTTGGCACAGGTTTTTTGCAGTTTTTTAACGCTGTTTTGGCTCTGTCCTTAACGCCTATTTGGATGTGGCGCATCTCTCCTGAGCTGACCATGTATTCGGTGATCCCAATTGCGTTAGGCTTTATTGTGTTTCGAATTGGTTTTGTGAGAATGAAAGATCTTCATTTGGAGCACATGCGAAGACTTCAGGATCTTTCGGCGCAATTGATGAGCTACCTATCTGGGATCGATTTGATTAAAAGCCAGCAGATGTCGACATGGGTATTGGCTGAGGTAGAAAAACTCAATCAGTTGCTGCTTACTTGCCGCATGAAAATTACTCGTATCCAAGTGTTCATAATGCCGGTTCTGGATTACTCGAATAACCTGATGAAAGTACTGATCCTAGGGTTAGGCGGCTATATGTTGATGAACCAGGAGCTAACACTTGGAGAAATCACGGCTTTTCTTACCTATTCGGTATTGTTGGCTATGCCTTTAATGCAGCTTGGTCGTATTGCGACAATATATCAGCGAGGTATGGTTGGGATCCAAAGCGTTCAAACTGTGTTAAACGCAGAAGTACCACCGCGCGATGTCGCTCAGTTGCCGTTAGCGGAAGTGGAACGGTTAAAAGGCAAGACAGTGTCTGTCCGTCACTTGAGCTATCAGTACCCGGGTGATGAAGCCCCCAGTTTGGACGATATCAGTTTTGACATCCCCCCTGGCAAGAAAGTGGGTGTTTTAGGCAGTATCGGTGCGGGAAAAACCACCTTGGTTAACTGTCTCAACCATCACTTAGATCTTCCTAAGGGGAGCGTTTTTCTTGACGATCAGGATGTAACGGAGTTTTCGCGCAGCGATTTACGCCGATACATTAAAACGGTCACACAAGACCCCTATCTGTTTTCTGCCACTATAGAAGACAATATCCGCTTTGGCAGTAAAGATATGGATATTGCTAAGGCACAGGTTGATGAGGTACTGCAACTGAGTCAATTAGCCGCTGATGTGGAACGCTTCGAAAGTGGCGATCAGACTTTAGTGGGTGAAAAAGGCATCATGCTGTCGGGCGGTCAAAAACAGCGCTTAAGCATAGCACGAGCATTATTAAAGCCAGCGGATCTTATCATCATGGATAATGTGCTGTCGGCTGTGGACTACGAAACCGAGCGAAAGATTTTAGAGGGGCTGTTTGGCCGATTGAAAACACAGTCGGTGCTGGTGGTGTCTCATCGAGTTAATGCGCTTGAGTATATGGACGAGATTATCGTACTCAAAGAAGGCAAAGTATTGGCAAAAGGTAATCATCCAACACTGCTAAAAACCTGTCCCTACTATTTAGAAACTTGGCAGTTGCAGCAAAATGAGACGGAGGCGCAAGCATGTTAAAAGGCGTTGACGTTAAGTACTTAAAACACTTCTTTCAATTTGCTAAGAAATATCAGCGCTCGGCTGCACTTGGCATTGCGATGCTGCCTCTTTCGATCGCCACGAGCTTGCTGTTTCCTTGGCTGATCATTCAGGTGATCGATGTGCATTTGGCACAAGGAAATATGGATGGGCTGCTCAAACATATTGTCTATTTACTGCTGGTATTGGTTGCAAACTATATAGTCGACAGCATCTACTCATATAACTTGAGGAAAACAGGGCAATTTACCATTACCGATATGCGCGCAGTGCTGTTTGAAAGGGTACTCAAACTGCCGCGAAGCTATTTTGATAATACCCCTACAGGGGTCACCTTGTCGCGACTCACCAGCGATTTAGAAACCATTGGTGATTCGTTTGTGCAGTCGATAGTGGGGCTGGTTAAAGACTCGCTGAATACCATTGCGTTGCTGATCATGATGGCATTTATCGACTGGAAGCTCACTCTTATTGTGCTGATTATCATGCCTCCCGTAATGTACCTCACCATGTTCATTCGGAATCGACTTCGTGCGACGTATCAAATTACTCGCTCGGCACTCGCACGGGGAATTGGCTACTTACAAGAGGCGCTACTTGGGGTAAAAACCGTGCAGTTGTACCGCGCCGAACAGGAAGTGGAAACAAAATACAAAGGCTTTACCGATGAGTTTTTAAGAGCTCAAAAAAAGGCCAACAAATATGACGCCATTCTATTCGCGTTTATTTCTGGTATTACCTCTATCACCATGGCACTGATGATCTGGTACGGCAGCGGACAAGTGTTGCAAGAGGCATTAACCCTAGGTGTGCTGATTGCGTTTATCAACACGCTAGAAAAAGTGTTCGTGCCTATTCGTGACTTTACGTCACAAATCGCGTCAATTCAAAGCTCATTTGCCGCATTTGACCACATAGAGGAGCTCTTTACCGAACCGCTTGAAGAAGAAGGCCGAACATTGTTGCCGTCGAAGGAAGTAGAGCCATCGCTGAAAGACTTTAGTAGTTTGGAATTTCGAAACGTCAGCTTCCGCTACAGTGACGATTCGCCGTATGTGCTCAAGAACGTCTCTTTTACGCTCAAGAAAGGTCATCAAATTGCGTTGGTGGGCTCGACGGGATCGGGTAAGTCAACCATTTTGCGTCTGATATCGAAAACCTATCAAAACTATGAGGGCAATATATTGCTCAATGGCATCGAGTTATCTCAACTGTCGATAGAGGATTCAAGCCACTTGTTTTCGTTGATGATGCAAGACGTTCACCTGTTTGAAGAAAGTGTGGAGTTCAATATCGCATTGGGTAAATCGACTATCTCAAGAGAGCAAGTGATCCAAGCTGCGCGCTATGTTTACGCGGATAAGTTTATTGATCAGCTGCCCAATAATTATGAAAACGTGCTAGACAAAAACGGTGGTAACTTATCTGTGGGACAGACTCAGTTGATCTCATTTGCTCGAGCTGTTGCACAAGGCGGGCAAGTCATGATGCTGGATGAAGCGACTAGCTCGGTGGACTCGATCACCGAAGACTTGATCCAAAAAGCGATGCAGCGATTGTTTGAAGAGAAAACCATTATTGCGATTGCTCACCGCTTGAGTACGGTGCGACATTCCGATGAAATTTTAGTACTGGAACAAGGCGAAATAGTCGAACGTGGCAATCATGAGCAGCTACTAGAAACCAGTGGAGTATATGCAGGTTTACTGAATGAATCGATGGATAATGAGTCGACTCGTGAGGCCGTTGCGAGTTAATCACGTTGACTGATATGGCAACAAAAATGCCTCTATCTGCGAGGCATTTTTTACATCAAGTACATGACCTAATGCTGTTATGAGGCCGTACTAAACAGCGGCGACTTCCTCGTAGTCTTTTTCAAGCTCGGCTAAATCCGTATAACGGATGGTGCCTTTACCCGCCTTTTTCGCTTTATACATTACTTTGTCGGCCATAGACAAGCTATCAATTAAGTCATGTTGACTGGTGTCGACATAAGCCACGCCTATGCTGCTGCCTAGAGAGTGGGTTTCGTGCTCCAATACACTTATGGTGTTTTGCGCGGTAATGGCCATGATCTTTTCAGCTAAGATTTCAACTTGCTCTGAGTTGGAAGCGTCGCGTACAAATATCGCAAATTCATCGCCACCTAATCGGCCAATATCGTATTCACCCACAATATCGTCACCCAATTGTTCACGCACAACCTTTGCTAAACGTTTGGCGTATTCGGCCAAGACCAAATCGCCAAAATCGTGACCATGAGAGTCGTTAATAGATTTAAAATTGTCTAGGTCAATGTAGATAAGTGCCGTTTTGTGGGTCGAGTCCATCTGAATAGCATGGTAAAGCACAGAGCGAAAGGTGATGCGATTGGATAGCATGGTCAATGAATCAAGATAGGCCAGTGATGCAATCCCGCCTTCATGCATCGATAATATCTGCTCATCAGCGCGGCTTTGGAAAAATATTAAAATATGGCACATGCCGCTTAGCGCGATCAGCGTGAGGATCACTCTGAATGAGATCACATCGCTGTATTCGACTCGGCTGAGCCCATAATCATAACCGACTAAAAGAATGGTTGAGGTGATGATAAGAAAGAGGGTGTTTAATAGTAAGCCAACTCTAAACGAATTGATAAAGATGCCTACGGCGGCAAGCAGGTAGCTCCACAGCATGCCAGTACCTTGATACCCGCCGGAATAGAGAAGCAGTAATGCGAGTGAATAGTTAATTACTGTGAGACCAATTCTACCGGCTTCGCGGTTTTTGTTCATTACATAAACATTGATGGATGCCGCGATAGAAAATAGCGCGAGTACAATGGTAAGAAAGAGGTCTTTGCCAAACAGAAGACTATTGATAAACATCAGGATCAAAAAAACAATGCCGAATATAGTGAACGAGTTCACCATAAGCTGCATGCGCCTGTGTTTATCTTCAACGATGTCTACAAGTTTGTCTGCGACAAAGTTGTGAGCGTTTATCGTCATCTCTTTCTAACCTACCTACCATTATTAGAATACTATTCTGTAATAAAGAGTAACATTATCGTTGGGCAGATTAAATTCTTGTTTCAACAACTACGACCAAAGATCTACTTTTCAGCGCTCAAGTTTCAGATCAGCACTAAAGTATTAAAGGGCATTTCGAGGAGGTAGGTAAAATAAAAAGCTATAATTCAATAGGTTAAATTATGGGTTTTTGTAAATTAGTAAGCCAAACCCTTAACGTGCAAAAAACTTAATTAATACTATAGATTGGTGGGGAAATGTGCGTTATACGGCCATATTCGTGGCAAGTTGATCGAATTGCCTGCTGTTTCTAGGGTTTGCCTTTGCTCAATCTATACTAATGTCAACCCAAAATTGGCTTTGTTTAGCCTGTTTAGTTGTCGGCGCAAATCAATACATTTTCCAAAGGCTAGGTTTATAATAGCGCTAAGAAATGTACGTTGTATTAGCCCTTTCGGATGCCTTTGTTATGCCAATACTTGCTGAGTTTAGTCAACTGCTTAATGCTGAACGCTTTCCACGAATAGTTGAACTGTTTTTGCAAAGTGCGATTAAAAAATCTTATCAGGCAGGTGAGACCATCGTGTTCCAAAACCAGCAGTTAGATCATTTGGGACTGTTGCAACACGGTGAGGCTGAAATAGAAATTATCTCTTTTGAAGGAGATATGCTTATTGCGGAAAAGTTCTTCGCAGGTACAGTGTTAAGCGCAGCTGCGTTTTTGGATGGTAAAACGTCCCCAGCGGCTGTGGTCGCAGCGACACAGTGCACTGTGCTTTTTGTTCCCTATTCAAAGCTTCGTCAAGATCCAGCGCTAAATTCAGAGGCAGTATTACTCGCCGGACTGTGTGCAGCAGGTTTGTATCGAATGGCAGAACAGCTAATGAGTTCGTCACTGTTGCTTCCCCTTAAAGAGCGTGTGATGCAGAGGCTGACCCGACTCAATCGTGAAGACGGTGAAGTGATAATTACTGCAGAGAAATTGGCAACGTATCTCGCTGTGAGCAAACATCGAGTTCATCGAATACTCAATGATCTTGAAAAAGAACAGCGAATAGAGAACTCCTACGGAGCGGTGCGCCTATTAGGTCGAGACTAATTTTGCTAAGGCTCGTTTGAACCTATTTTCTGAGTGTGATTATCGCGTAAGAAACTAGTGCGTTAGAGGTTAATGGGTTACAAGCATTGTACAAATGAGGCACCGCCACCGCGGTTAGTTTGATACAGGTTGGTAAATTCTTATAAGTCCCATTTCTCTAGCTTGTTTAAGGGTGAACCCTTGAGACATTATTGCGTTTAGACCTGTTTGCGTGAGCATGTAAGTGGTGCCATAAGTGCTAGGTGGTTCAATATCGATGTCTATACCAAGAGGTGCGGCGCGATCCATTTTCGACCACATTGGAATATCTATCAATACAATATGGATATCGTCGACACCCTCATCGGACAATCGTTTTGCCATTTGACGTAACCACCAAGATGCCCTTTGAAATGCAGCGGTAGTTGAAACAGAGGGTAACGATTGGATGCGCTGGTTCTTTTCTAAAAAAATGGTTGTCATCACTGCCTGCGATGCACCTGCCAATTTCACTTCTCCATATTCCGAGTCGCCAAAGTGCAGCGCGCAAGCAATTGAAGCTGCTGGCAAAGCAGCAATTAATCCAATAAATATACGCAATAATCTAGGGTAAGTAATCATGGAATAGACGCCGTAAAGAGCAGGAGAAAAGTGTATCAGCGTGGCAAAAGATCAAAGTTGCAGCGTGCAATTTTTCTTGGAGGTGTTGCGATTAGGATAGTCGGCAAGATTTGTACACAAGAGAAATGAGATGATTAAATTTACAAAAATTGCTGCCCTTGTTATTGCGGTCACATCGACCTCGGTCTTTGCTAACACATCGTTATCTGTGGATGAACACAGCGTGATCAGCCCTACAGGGGCGGTTCTCGCTGAAACCTTAAATGCGAAAGATGCGCAGTATACCGATGGTGCGTACGAAGTGATGCCAGGTGTATGGTCATTGACCGGCTTGGGCATGGACAATGTCAACGTTATTGAAACAGAAAACGGCATTGTTGTGTTTGATGGTGGCTTGAGCCGCGCGTACGCTAAAAAGGCGATGTCTTTGCTTCCAGAGCACGTAGCTCAAAAGCCCGTTGTTGGTTTGATTTACACGCACTGGCATTACATTATTGGTGCGGGCGAGTGGAACCTAAATGATGACACTGTCGTTGTTGCGCACAAAAACCATGAAGCAGAGTTTGGTGCTGCGCTGTCGTCTGATTCTGTTATGTCGCAAGTGCGTCAAGTTCGCGGTGCTATCCAACTAGGTGCGTTCTTGCCAGAGCAAGGAGCAGACTCTCCCTCGACTACCGGCTTCGCTAACGCCAAATTTACCGCTTATGATATGGAAACCTACACACCACCGACTCTGCTTGTTGGAGATGAAGAAACCAGCATCATGATCGATGGAATGACCTTTGTCACGCACATGGCTCATACCGATACCATGGATGGCATCAGCATCTACGTTCCTGAAAAGAAAGTATCGGTAGACAATACGTACTGGGCGCATGGGCTGTTTAACTACTCGACGCTGCGTGGCGATCGCTGGCGTGACATTGGTTTGATGGAAGCATCACTTGAGTGGCTATTGTCAAAAGACATTGATCACAGCTTGAAAGTACACGGCAAACCAGTAACTGGCGACGTTTTTACAGAGCAACTTGAGCACCAATTGATCGCAACACGTGCACTAGTGACAGAAACTGAAAAAGCCATTGGCCAAGGGATGTCACCGGATGAACTGCAATATAACGTAAAGTTACCGCAAGAAATTGCAGACTCGCCTTGGATGGAAGAGAACTACGGAGAGTGGTCTTATCACGTTCGCCGTTACTACAACCACATGATGCATTGGTTTGGTAACGACTCAATCGATTTGCACCCACTACCGCGTAATCTAGAAGCAGAGAAAATGATCGACGCGATGGGCGGCGTAGATAATGTACTAAAACTGGCGAAGCAAGCTCAGCTGGACAACGATCATCAATGGGCTGCACAACTGGCTACCTATGCAATTCGTAGTGGCGATGCATCGGCGAAGCAGATTAAAGCAGACTCGCTTCGTGCAATGGCGCAAAAGGCCAAAGCATCAAATACTCGCAACTGGATGCTGACGCACGCACTGGTGCTTGAAGGAAAGTTAGAGTTGCCAATCGTCTTAACTGGCGAATACTAATCTAAACTCAAAAATCAGCGCCGATGGCGCTGATTTTTTTGACGGTTTAAAGGGACATCCAATAACGAAGGGTAAGCAATGCTCTGTCTGAAAAATCCATCTCTTTGATGCGTGCCTTTGTCTCAAGGGCTAGTTGCGGCTCATCGGTTATGATGCCATCCACGCCCAACAAAAAGAGTCGCTGCATACCCGCGGCGTTGTTGATGGTCCACACCAATACTTCTTGATCCCTCTGCTGGATCTCTAATATCCGCCAAGCATTTAACCATTGATCGCTGACCATCAGTATATCTACGTCTCTTTCTAGCTCGACCTCACCCACGCTAGCCGCATAGATGAGAGCAAATCTTAGATTGGTTGGTCGGTTCGACTCCAGCTTACTCATGATGCTCGATAGAAGCTCTACATCAAGGCTTGAGACAATCATCGCCTCGGTGTAATTGGGCAGCAGTTCTGCAAGGGCTATTGCAAGAGCAGTACTCTGGTTATAGCGCTTCATTTCTATATTAAACTCTATAGACGGCGCGTATTGGTCTAACAGATCGGCTAACAATGGCGGTGGCGTCAGATCATGTTCGGCATAAGCATTGACGATGTCGGCATAGTCGGCGTTCTCGACAATGAGTGAGTTGCCAATCATCCTTCCTAAATCACGATCATGAAACACCACAATTTGACCATCGTTGGTGATTTGAACGTCTATTTCGGTGCTTTTAATGCCTAACTCAATGGCGTATTGGATCCCTTGTTCGCTGTTTTCCGAGTATTTGAATCCACCAGCACGGTGTGCAGTGACGGAACCTGAGCTGTCGGTTTGCAAGTGGTGCACAAAGTTTCGTACGTCCGCATAGCCGTTAAAGGCAGCTATTCCAATCAGCGCGAACATGACCGTGCTAAGCAAAACTCGGCGTTGAGTATTTTGCTTGAGCCCAACAAAGCGAGCTTGTTCGCTCACCAGTTTGAGACGCTTAGTTTGCAGTCTTAACACATAGTACTGGCAACTGGCGTACACAAATCGATCGACAAAACTCAGCAGCATAGCTAGCCCGAGCAGCAATAGGCTGGCAGCCATGAGCCATGGGTAGCGTTCAGGATCGGACGTAGCCCAATGCAGGATAGGTTCTAGAGCGAACAGCATGGTGCTGGCCAGAACGGCTGCAAACAATACTCGGCCAAATACCCACGCGATATGCCCAAGTACAATATGCGGATAGATCGCACTACTCAAACGTCGTGCCTGCTTAAACAGCTCCCACTGGCTACAGTTTTGAAAAAGACTTAATGGCAGGGCTAACCACCAACTCGCCCAATAGCGCAACACCAGTAGCACAGTGGGTAATGTAATCAACACCAGCAGCCCCACGGCGATCCACAGGGTGCTTACCTGATTGCTGAGATAATAATTAATGTCCCAGTCATTAAGCATTAGCCCAAATATCCACCGCCCACACCACACCAAACTGGCGAATAACAAACTGATCCCAATAGATTGGGTGATCACCACTTTGGCTACCCGCCAACTGCGCTGAAGAATTAACCCAAAAGTGTCCAAAATGGATCGCTTACCAAGATCGTGCTGTGCGAGCAAAATGCTGATGGCGGAGTGCTCGACAAAAAAGGCAAAACTGAGTTGAGTGACAAACCATAAACTCAGCAGTAAGCCGACAGGAGAGAGTAAGAACGACAGTAGCTCTTGATTGGCAATGGCACTTACCCCGTAAAAACTCATTAGTTTAGAGGTGATCCACAGATCGAAAGGGACAAATAGAGTGAGTAAGGCACTACGAACCAATACAAAGCTGGCTAACATTTGAAGACCGCTGGCTTTAAGTCGGTGCCACATGAAATAGATGATGTGACGGCTGCGGTGAATGAACGCGTTGAACAAGAGGGGAAATCGCCTAACTGTGATGGGGAAACTCGTCACATGATAGCACCAGGTGATCCTAGCGTGCAGGTAAATCGTATTTATTACCGATCGAACTAATTAACTGGTCAGAAAATTGCGCCGGAAAAATCGCTAAGAGCAAGGCAAAGATTGCCGTAGATAGTGGTTCTACCTGCAAAATCTTTAACTCCGCTATTAGCGATTTTAACAAGCAAGAATGACCCTTTAATTGCTTTGGTTGGTATAAATCATAGATAAGAATAACTGCGAGGGTAGGCAACATGACGCACCATTGGGCGACACGAGACGCATTGCTACTGTTTGATGTCATTGTCAGTACTGGCCACTACTCGGAAGGGGCTCGCGAGCTATCCGGAATTAAAGCGTGGCACGATTATGATGGTTACACTTGCTGGTTATCGTTCAAGGACTTAACTCTAACAATAACCTTTCATGGTGGACTTCTCATCGAGTGCGACCACAAGCAGACGCGAGATGAATTTGACCTGCAGGGGCAACGCCTACTCGCTTCAAGAAAGGCCCGAAGGTGAACACTATGAATGTGAAACTTCTAACGTTAAGTCTAATCTGGCTATCTGCCACAGCGGCATGGTCTCAATCCCCTATGCAAACCCTTGTCCCGTACGATTCAACGAGTAGTTACATGATAGATTTTACCAACACTGTAGAGCCCCAAAGATGGCGCGCAACCAATGATGGTGTTATGGGTGGCCTGTCGCAAGGTGGCCTTAAGTTTAGTGACGAAGTGAGTGTGTTTTCTGGCAACATTTCTCTTGAAAACAATGGCGGCTTTAGCTCAATCTACCGTCCAGTTGTGCCTTTAGATAGAGGGTTGGATGCCGCAACCATAGAATTCATAGGTGATGGACTGACTTACCAGATGCGTGTGGCGGTGGCCATTAACGGCTATCGCGTGAGCTATAAGCACGAGTTTGAGACACAAGCTGGCGTTCGCCAATCTGTAACGCTACCCCTTAGCGAATTTAAAGCGGTGTTTCGCGGCCGAATCATTCAAGGCGCTCCGACGCTAAAATCTGAAGACATTCGACAAGTTGGCTTCTTAGTCACCAGCAAGCAGCAGGGGCCTTTCGCACTCACGTTGTTTAGCTTAAAAATTCAACCTACTTACAAGGAAGTGTGATGAATCGTGTTAATCCAAAAGGACTTTTGCACAGCAAATGGACCAAAGTTGATGTACGAAACAAAGAGAAGCACTTTGTGATCACCAGTGTGGAATTTGATGATCAGCAAACGGTGGTTGAATGTGTGATTGAAGCGGTAATGACGCGCAACGAGTATGCGCTGAATTGGCGGGAACTTAAGAATACTGCGTGTTGGAAAGTAGGGTGGTGTTAAAGGTGACCGAGTTAGCCTTTTGGCGAGCCGAAAGGCGCTATAGAATAAGGAGAATGGTTGGGCTCTAGATACGGGAGCGTTGGGGAATTTATGAGGGGATCCGTCAGCGCTCGCCTAAACTGCGAGTGATTGTGTGCCAAAATTGGAGCAAAGCGAAAATAGCACTCGTTTGCAAATCAGATTTAAAGCGTTTGTTAACCGCGTTCCAGTTGTAAACGCTTAACAATTTTCGAGCTTTTCAGTAGTACTCACTTAAAAGCGTCATGTGTATGTAAATAGGTTCCACATTTGGTGCATTTGTAGTCCGCAGAGGCTTGGTTTAAGCCTAACCACTGTTGAGCAAAGCTAGTAAGAAAGCTCGTCAAAAAAACCACCAGTTTTAGGTTTTGACGGTTTTATATGACTGAAATAACTATACTTATGCAATGTTAGTTCTTTGCAATTGCAGCAAAATGCTTTTGTTTCTTCTGTACCGTACATGTTTATCAACCCTAAGATATTTTTAGACAAGTATGACCATATGAATAGAGCAGAAAACGCCCTAATAAGCGGTGACATACACTACTATGTTTGTGCGATAGCAAGTTGGACGCGTATGAAATTAGACTTAATTTCCTGTTATGTAACGGGTTTTCTTGCATCGTTTAGGATACTATTCTGATATTGACTAAGAAGTATTTTAAGTTCTATCACTCTTAGCTCCGTAATTATGATTCTCAAAATTAGGTTGAGTACGATTGCACCTTGAACTGTAGCTATCGTTATATCTGAGGTCAAAGATGAATGGATAGCTAAGGCACCAATTACTGTTGCTAGAATGGGATCTAAAATTTGATTGTAAGCGTAATTTATTCGCTTTCGGCTTAAATCCCAAGACAGATTGAGCCTATTCGCGAACCAACCAAGTTTGACTTTTAGTCCATTCTTGGCGACTTCTGACTCATAGCCATGAATTTGTAATACTTCCTCTATTTTAGCCCTGTCCATATTCTCCATTCCACAAGTATGAACTTTGAGTTGCATAAACCCCAATTCTAGCAAATCCCCCTCATTTATCGTTTTCTAATCAATGAGATAAATGCGCACCGCTACCTTTGATCTAAAGATTATCGTCAAACAAACATTCGTTCTAAGGGAACTGCGATGCGCGATATTCAAATACTACAACAATCTCTACAAAACCTTTGTCCCAATATTCATAAAAAACGTGTTCAATCTCTGATGCTTGCGGCAAAAAATATACTGGACGGCTCAGATCGTACCCTAACTAATCTTGGCTCGAGATTACTTTCCAAACGAGGTTCAATACGCTGTGAATCTTATCTTTACAAAGCGAACGACAAAGGTCGCAAGGCCAAGTGTCGCGCTTCGCCACAATCGGTCTCCCTGTGTCAATCGACGATAAATTTTACTATTGATAGCGTAGCTGGCAGAAACTCTGATGGGGCTAAATGGCCTTATCGCATGCAATGCCAAATGGCATTTCGAAGTCCAAGCAAACACCATTAGACATAGACGAGTGCTTTCTATACGTAGGCTTGGACTAGAAGTAAGGAATCACCGTCGATATCACATAACCGGAGCCCAATATTGTTGGGCTTTAATAGAGTATTAGCGACTTACGCACATCTCTGGGTTAGGGAAATTATGAGGGGAACCGTCAGCGCCCGCTTAACGAATCCCACTTGAAGCTTCTGTTAAGCGCTTCGTTCAGCTAGTACCTTAACTTCTACTTTATTGACTTTGACATGAAAAACCGCAGATTTATTTTTCAAGTTTTCTGCGTGATAGTCCGCTGGAAAACGGAGATTAATGTCAAAGGACTCACCAACTTTTTTCCCTATAAGACAATCTTCGAACCCCGGAATCATGCGCCCACTTCCAATCTGTAACGGGAAACTTTCGGCTTTACCTCCCTCAAATGGAACAGAATCAATAAAACCTTCAAAGTCGATGACAATTCTGTTATCGCTTTGAATTGGCTCGTTCGACTCAACCCAATCTATTGGTTGAGCATTGCGCTGATACATATGTGGATGGTGATACTCTTTCATCATCCGATGGGTGGAATCAGGAACTTGCTCCATTTTCTTTGGCGTATAGTCATGACTATATACGGATGGATATTTCCAAGATGGATATTTAAAAATTGGACTAAGCTCAAGGGTTACTGGTGTTTCTGGGTTTAATGACATGTGAGTATCGTCAGCGAGCACAAGCCCGCCAGGAAATGGAAAAACTCCATTAATAATGATATGCCCGTCATTCTTATAAATTAGCTGATATACCGGTTGGTTTTCATCATTAACAACCTCTAGTGCTTTTTCACTTTTATTCACATCCCAACTTGGCGGTACTCCAGAAAGCACATTCTTCGATATTTTGATTGGAGGCAAACCAGACCCTGAATAAACATTAACATCAGCATACAGCTTCTTTTTTTCTACATAGACCTTAATAGGCAAATGCCCACCCAAATTAAATGGTGTATTTGGTTTTTTTAGTTGCTCTTTTGAGTATGAGCATGTTACTCCACCGCCTAGTGAGAAAGTTAACGCATCATGCTCATCTTTAAACATTGGTTCTTTATTTGATGCCTTGTCTTGATAAACATTGAACCCGTGTATCAATAAACCAATAACAATTAAAGCCCACCCAGGTGCAGAAGCATAAGATAAATCTATATTTAGTTTTTCTTCAAGTATAGCTTCAATCCAGGGTTGCCAAAACTTAGATGAAACCATTGGGATACCAGCTAAAACGAATGTTCTGACTAGCCATTTCCTCTGGTCTGGCTTAAATATTCTTATCACCTCAAGAACAAAGTCCAGAAACACTTTTAACTTCATAGAATCTCACTTTAACTATTTGCGCTTAACGCCATTAATAAGCGGCGAAATAAAATTGTGCCGAGCGCAGCGAGGCTTTATTTTGTCCGCTTGATTTATTTGTTAGCACTTGGCTAGAGCTTCAAGAGCTACCTCCCTCGACTCTTCAAACAAAATCCGGTTTCCACGATTACATTCAACTATAAAAGATTTTAAAGCGGTACTATTGAAGTGCGAGTTTTCACCTACAATAGCAAGCTGCATGTCGTAATTTGAGAATTTTTGAAGAATCTCACCAGCTAGTTTCGTTTTCAAATCAAAGAACTCAATAGCAAGGTGTTCAGTTCTTACAACCAGTTTTCTTGATCCTTGATAACTTACATTGCCAATCAAGTCTAATGCATCATTCAAGTTATTAACGACGGTTCCATTAGCGGAAACTTCACAGATAGTTACACCATCGATGTTAATCAGTTTTATTTCCATGACTAGATCCCTATGCAGGTTTATGGAGTGCTACCAGCTTATAAGTGCGCGTGCTCACTTTTACCCGGACGCCATTGACCAATAATCTATCATAACCATATGAAAATTAATGCCAATTACAGCTTGATGTTCGATATCCTTCACATAAAAATGAGCGGTCCCACTAACTCACTTTCACCACGCCGGATTTTTCTAGGACGCACTGTACAATCCATTGATTAAATTAAATATTTTATAATCTTTGCAACGAAAAGACGAATCATAGACGTGCAAAAACGAGAACTCTTTCAATTCACTCAACAATAACTAGAGGTTTCTGGTTCATAACGTCGGCGACTTTGGTCGCCTTATAGTGTCGAAAACGGGACCACTGCCAACACCCTGTCTGCACCATTTCGAAACCGCTTTACTTTAAATTAGCTTTAGCTAATATATGTGGTCACATAACAAATTAGAGAGAACCTTATGGCGTGGATAGATAACTTAAGTTGGCCGCTGCTTCTGCTTGCCGGTGGATATCTAGTATTTGCTCCTTTCTTTCCCGAGCCTCATATTGTCGAAAAGCTGCGTATGTTAACGCAAGGGAACTTAGTTAAGCCTATCGATATTTTCGATCTGCTTATGCATGCATCTCCTATAGTATTGATCGCTCTCAAGGCCTATAGGCAGTTTACCTAAACAAAGTAAATAGCTCGTTTAGCTTACACTCCCCTTCACATTTTTAATCCCATTGGTCGCCAATTGTGCTGAGTTACCGTATCGTTGTTTGGTGTAGTAACTGAACATGGATGAAGGTGAGACGGCCAATGCAAATCGAGATGAATCAACTGACTATAGAGCGTGGCTTGCGCTCGCTTTCTATTGGGCATTGGACAATCCAACCTCAGCAGTCATGGGGAGTGTTTAGTAGTGAAGGTGATATTGGTTCGCTGCTTGGGGCTCTAATATGTGGCGAATTTACGCTTGATAAGGAGTGTTTTAATGCTTCTTCCACGCGTGTTGCACAGGTCTCTTTGCTAGAACAACAACGTCTGTTAGATGAAGAGCTGGCCAAAGAAGACACCGACTTTATCGACCGCATAGATACAGGAACCAGTGTTGAACAGCTGATCTTTAGACAGTGTGAAGACCACGAACTAACACAAAAGCTACTTGGCGAGCTCGATTTAGAGCATCTTGCGCGATCAGGATTTCGGGTGCTGTCTACAGGCGAAACGAGGCGGGTGATGTTGGCTCGGGCACTGGCTACCAAGCCCGAATTTATTGTTTTGGATAACCCATTTGTCGGATTAGATGTGGCGCATCGACAGTCTCTGGCCCAGTATTTACAAACACTCGCCCAGCGCGTGCAGATGATAGTAACGTTAAATCGCGAAGAAGACATTCCCGACTGGATCGAACATATTGCTTTGTTTAACCACGGCGCGTTGGACAGCACTATGGACCGTCAGCAATGGGACAGTCACCCGGTGATCAACCAACTGAAAGCGCAGTCGCAAGCTCACAGTGAGCAGATGATGGACCTCATCCGTAGCCATCAGCACAATAGCGAATTTCAAAATCCAATATTTGAGCTAAAAAATGGCAAAGTAGCCTATACCGATAAAACCATCTTTGATGAGCTTAATTGGCGCATCGATCGTGGTGAACACTGGCAAATTAAAGGCCCTAATGGATGCGGCAAAAGTACTTTGTTGGGACTCATCTTTGGCGATCACCCTCAATGTTACAGCAACGATATCCATATATTTGGAAACAAGCGGGGAAGTGGGGAAACCATCTGGGAGATCAAGCAAAATATTGGCATGGTATCTTCGGCCTTACACCTGCAATACCGCGTCAGCTGTAGTGCGTTGGAGGTGATACTATCGGGCTTTTACGACTCTATCGGACTCTACCAACAACCGAGCAAAAAAGAGCAGCTAGTGGCGAGGGAGTGGCTACAAATGTTGCACATGGATGGACTGGCCAACACCTCGTTTAAGCAACTTGACTATAGCCAGCAACGGCTGTTGTTAATTGCTCGCGCATTGGTTAAACAGCCCGCGCTGCTTATTTTGGATGAACCTTATCAGGGGTTGGATTATCTCGGCCGTCGTCTGGTCAAAAATACCCTTGAGCTGATTGCTCGTGAACACCTTAGCCAATTGCTTTATGTGTCTCATTATGAAGGTGACAGTTTGGACAGCATCAAAAATGCGCTTGAGTTTGTATTTGATGATAGCGCGCAGTGCTATAAGGCACTGGTCACGACGCTCAATTAAGTCCCAAAATAGACATCGCTGCGCTCGGGTAACCAAAGCGGATAGTTTTTCATCACTTTAGAAAACTCGGCACAGGTTAAATAACGTTGCAACCATGCGTCCAAACTAGTGAGGGATGAGTGTTTAAACCACTGTTTGTCTATGCGGGCAAATTTTCTGATAAACGGCATTACTGCGATGTCGGCGAGCGTTTCTTGATCTGAGAATAGGTATCGGTTGAGCCGAAGCCTTTGTTCTAGGGCCTGCAAGTAGTGTTCGCAAGCCTCTCGCCGCTCAAGCATGTTGTCTTCGTGATACCTTTTTGCGCAGCTAAATGCATTGCTTAGCGGAATTAACTGCCTTTCAATTTCGGCAATGAACGCAAGCATTTTTGGTAATGCCGTCGAGTCGTTGGACATTAGTAAGTTGTCAGGATCATTACTCGATAAAGCCCATAGCATGATCTCCAAACTTTCATCAATGACTTCGGTGCCTATTTCGGGCGCGCCATCGTGTATTACTAACACAGGGACGGTACCTTTGGCAGATGCTTGCAACAGTTCATCGGGCTTGTTGTTAAGTTTAATGGCGCGAATCAAAACCGACGTACGTGACTTGAAAATCGCATACCGAGCTCGCATCGCGTAGGGGCAGTTTTGCAGTGAATAAAGTATTGGGGTCATTTACGCTCTTTATATTTAGTCTATCACCATTAATTGAAAAGGCGGTTTGCAGCGCCTTTTCAAGAGTGTGTCATAGTCATTGATAAAGCGCTGACTCAAAGCATTCGCAGGCTCAATAAGGGCTAGGTGTATCGTGAAAATGCGTCACACATGCGTGAAAGCCCTTCTTCTAGCATCGATTGGGGGCATGCGAGATTGAGTCGTTGCCAGCCTTTGCCTGTTGCGCCAAATGCACGTCCACCTTCTAACAATATGTTAGCTTCTTTTATCATGATCTCATCGATTTTTTTGTCGGTAAGATCGAGACTGCGAAAATCCAGCCACGCAAAGTACGTACCTTGTGGAATACTCATTTTCACAACCGGTAGATGCTGCTCAAGGTAGGCTTTGGTGAAAGCAAGGTTATCGTCAATCACCTGCCGCAATTCATCCACCCAGTGATCGCAATGAGTGTACGCAGCTTGGACTGCAGCCATAGAAATTGGGTTAGGCAAGGTGACTCGCACAACCTTATCCCATTGTGCTTTTAGCTCATCGTTTTCAAATAGGGTATGGCTGATGTGCATACCCGCGAGGTTGAACGTTTTGCCCGTACCATTGAGAGTGACAATGTGGCTTGAATCAACTGCCGCTTTAGCTGTTGGGATATGTTGGATGCCAATGCGAGTTAAGTCTGCGTGGATTTCGTCAGAGACTAAGACAACGTCATTGCGCTGGCAAATATCGCTGATGTGAGATAGCTCGTCAGCGGTCCATACACGGCCTACAGGGTTATGAGGTGAGCACAATAGCATCATGGTGGTGGTGGGTTCGCTGGCGAGCGTTTCAAGCTGGTCGAAATTCATAAAGTATTGACCATTGTCTTCCACCAGCGGGTTATCCACCAAGGTGCGCTTGTGTTTTTTGATCAATTCGGCAAACTGATGATACACAGGCGATTGAATAATGATCCCGTCACCAGGATTGCTGGCAATATTGATGAGGGTTGCCAGACCATGTAATGTTCCTGCTGCAATGCGAATATTGCCGGTGTCTACTTGCCAGTCAAAGCGACGCTCTAACCATTGTTGAGTGCGTTCAAAATAGTCAGCATTTGGCGCGGAGTAACCAAAGGTTAGCCTATCGACTTCTGTCTTCATCGCATGAATGATTTCTGGAGCGACGTCAAAGTCCATATCAGCAACCCAAAATGGCAATGTTTGGTCGTTCGCGTATTTGGACCACATGCTCATGGCAGACCACTTGATGGAAAACGTCTCTTTTCGTTTTGGTGCTTGAGTAAAGTTGTAGTTCATTTGGGTCCACTTCTAACATTGAGGTTGTCGATTGCAGTGCTGCAATTTTAAGCCAACAGAGCGGGTAATCCGACGGTTAGACTCATGTAAGCCAGGATGATTCACATCACCTAAGCAATTGGCTAGGCACGGTTTATGTCGTTCACATTAATAGTAAATAGTTGTTTTTACAATCGCTAATCAGGACACACCCAATCAGTTTTAAAGAGAAAAATACCGATCTAGAAATGCTGATCTAGCAATGGCGCACTAGTTTGGCGCTATCTAGATGCTGCCCTAAGCACGGCTTGTTGTTTGAGAAACACTGTATTTTGAGGTGCGATTGTACAACTTATGAAAGGCGCACTTGAGTATAAGTATTAACGATTTTATTCAGTACCCAAGGGTTTGTCTCACTCGCAAACTCGTCAAAATGAGGGCTGCTCAAATGGAGATCATAGCCCTCGACCGAGGTATATACTTCGTAGATAAACACTTCTCGGCTATTGCCACTAATACTTACATCAAATTGTAGAAGATGCTGTTCACTATTAAGGCTTGTCAGTGCATGAGGCTTTAACGCTTCGACAAAACTTAAAAAATGGATAGGCTCAATTTCAAACGTTACAGTAACAACAAACATGACACACTCCCTATGCTAGTGTTGGTTGCAAAACACCAGCGCAGACAAATTGCGAGCGCTGGCGTTAAGCTTTGAGCATAGCAGCTAGGCGCGCTACTGGCTCAGTTTTGAACATGAGTTTTAGCAGGGGTTATGGGCATAGTTTATGAGCATGGTTTATGATCATAGGTTTTGATACCGATATCGCGTCATTTCTTCGGTTAATAGACCACAGGGTAACCGTGCAATGGGTGCGGCATCACGTTGACGCTGTGGTGATACACACGCTCAATACTCATAGGTGTTAAGGCTTGCAAAGGAGCACCGTTTTCTACGATCTGCCCGCCATCGAGCAGAACGATTCTGTCTGCGTATTGGGCTGCAAGATTGAGGTCGTGCAGTACCACCACCACAATGCCTCCTGCATGAGCAATTTCTTTGGCGATGGTTAAGGTGCGATGTTGATGCTGTATATCGAGTGCTGAGGTTGGCTCGTCCATCAATAGAACTTTATCTCGGCCGCTCTGCTCTAGCTGCGTGAGCACACGCGCAAAATGCACGCGCTGTTTCTCGCCACCAGATAAGGTTGGATAACTGCGATCGGCAAGGTGGTACACATCGCACTTCATCATATTTCGACACACAATGTGATTGAGTTGAACCTTTTCTGCAGATAACCCTAATCCGCCAAGCTCAACGACTTCTCTGACCGTAAAGTTAAACGTTAGTTGACTGTGTTGAGGTAACACGCCCAACTGTTTTGCTAAAGCATGGGAAGGCCACTGGTTGAGTGGCTTACCAAACAGTTTGGTGCTTCCGGAAAATGGTACTTCACTGGTAAAGGTTTTGAGCAGTGAGCTTTTTCCCGTGCCATTGGGACCAAGTAAAACGGTTAATTCACCTTTATGAAGGCTCAGATTGACACGATCGAGCAGTTGTCGCCCACCCAGGTTCACACTAACATCATGTAACGAGAGCTGATCGTTGTCTTGATTACTAGGATCAAAAGAGGCTCTATCGCTGCCAAATTTCAATCGACGGCGCTTAAAGGTGTTGTGAATTGAGTTGTACAGTGCAGACACCATTAGAGTTTTCCTTTTTGGGTGATTAGCAGCCATAAAAAGAATGGCGCGCCTAGTAAGGCGGTAACGATGCCGACAGGCATATCCAGAGGAGCGACAATACTGCGTGCGAGCATATCGGCAATCAGCAATAAAATTGCGCCCAGTAAAGCTGACACCGGCAGCAATGCACGGTGATTAGGACCTATTAACATACGTCCCAGATGGGGAACGATCAGTCCAATAAATCCAATCATGCCTGCCAGTGAGACGGTCACACCAACTCCAAATGCGGTAAGGATGATCAGGCGGCGTTTCAGGCTTTGAACATTTATGCCCAAATGGCGTGCTTCGGACTCACCGAGCAGCAGTGCATTGAGCTTGTCGGCATCGCGTCGAAACGCTAAATAGAGCAGTGCAAGTGAGCCAAATGCCAGCCACAGCGAGCTAGGCGTCGCTCCGGCAAGTGAACCCATTGTCCATAAAGACAGATCGCGCAGCGCTTGATCATCGGCAAAGTAGTTGAGAAGCCCCAGCGCCGCACCAGATATTGCACCAATGGCGACACCTGCTAGCAGCATCATAGTAACGGAAGTGCCGTTTTTACTGGTACCAAGTTTATACACAATGATGGTGGTGAGGCTGCCGCCAATAAAAGCAAACAATGGTACTGTACCCATCAACAAAAGCACTGGATACGCTGCCGCAATTGAGCCAAATAGCACTATGGCGATGGCAGCGCCAAGGGCGGCACCCGACGACACACCGATGATCCCAGGATCAGCCAATGGGTTTCTAAATAGCCCTTGCATCACTGCGCCGCAAAGCGCCAATATCCCACCGACCGCAATGGCCAATAGCGTTCTTGGCAGCCTGACTTGCTGGATCACCATGGTGATGTGTGCAGGAATTTCGTCCATCGAAGTCATTGGCAAAAGGGCGCGCAGACTGTCAGTAACGCTAATGTTCATTGGGCCGACACTGATCGAGGTAACCATCGCTAGATAGAGCGCGATCCCGGTAATGATCAGCAATACTGTTGGAGACACTAATCTAGAATGATTCATAACGGTCCTTTAGAGCCTGAAAGTAACAAAAACGCGACGTGTTTATGGGTGAAAACGCTGATAAAGCGACTCTGAAAGCGCGATGCTTTCTAGCCCTAACCCGCCAATAATGGCACTGCTACTAATTGGGACAATCTGGCCTTTGCTGCCCGCTGGCGTGGCAGCAAGCAAAGGAAACTCTTTTAGAATGCCTTCAACACCGCCCAAGGATTCCCATGCGCGCTCTGCCACGAGTAGGTAGTCAGGTTGCATCTCGACGATGGCTTCAGCAGAAAGCGGCTTGTAGGAGGTCATTTGATCGTGTGCTGGATTTTCAGCCCCCGCGTAATTGATGATGGTATCGATAGTCGTTTCACGGCCAGCGATAGTGGCAGGTCGACCTTTTGATAACATGGCAAATAGAACACTTGGCTTGTCGGCAATATCGCGCTGCTCAAGGGTGGCAAATTGCTGTTGTAAGGTTGCCTTTAACTCTGATGCTTCGCTGTCGGTACCTGTAAGCTGGCTTATCACGTCGATGCGTTCATAAAGGTCTTCTTTGGTGTCGCCTGATGGCACAGTTACTACATTGACTTGCGCGTTATTGAGTAGAGTCAAGGTGTGCTCCGGTCCCATCTCATTTGAACCAATAAGGTGAGTTGGATTAAGTGCGAGCAGCCCTTCAGCAGACAGCTGTCGGTGATAGCCAACCTGCGGGAAAGCACCTTCTTTATCCATATTGCGGCTAGTCACATCGATAGCAACCAGTTGCTGCTCTGCGCCCAATGCAAATAGCAGTTCGGTAATGCTTGAGCCCGCACTAATGAGTCGGTTATTGGTCGCATCATTGTGAATGTTTTCGTTCGCGTTAACGGATGCACCGAATGCAAAAGTGGTTAGGCAAAGTAGGGAGATAAGTTTGTTCATTAGGACTCTTCCATAAGAATTTGAGTAGCAGGAATATTGTGTTTTTGTAGAAAGGCCAGCACTTTTAGCATTGCTTCTACATTAGCGTTTTTGTCTGCGGCGATGACGATCTCTTGATCTGGATGCTGCTTTCTATGTTCAGTTATCGCCCGCGTAAAACTCGCCCAATCGTCGTTGGGTGTACCATCGATTGACCAGGGTGTTTGGGAGTCAGCAATACCGATGGTGAGTACAGCGGTGTCAGGTTTACTGAGCACAGCGCCGTCTTGAGTTTGTGGAATATCCACATTAAGCGTGTGCACCGCTACATTTGCGGTTAGCATCAGAAATACCATCACAATGAAAATAATGTCGAGTAGGGGGGTCAGATCTGGCCGGCTCTCTTCATGCTCAAAGTTTGAATGCGAATGGATCATGCGTTGACCTCAGAAGTGCGCTGGGCTTGCGCCATAAAGCGAGTGGTCTTTGACTCACTGTCGGCAGTGTTGCTTGCCGCGGGGCAGGTGGAATTGCCCGCATCTTCGGACTGGTGATTTCCTAACGATTGTTTTTCGTTAGACATCGCCTCGACGTAAATACCCTCAATGTGCAAGTTACTGTGGTTTAGGGTGTACTCAATTTTAGAGAGCGTTCTGTCTACCCACATATTCAAAAACTGTGCGCCAGTGATTGCAGGTACAGCGATAATTAGGCCCGCGGCAGTCGTTGACATCGCCAGCCCAAGCCCATCTGCCAACGTAGCTGGGTTAACGTTGCTGGTTAGTGATAGGCCTTTAAACATCTCCATTAGACCCATAACCGTACCTAGCAAGCCTATTAGTGGACTGATCATGCCGATGAGAGAGAGAATTCGGATCCCAGAGCGAAATTGCTGGCGCTTTTTAAACAGCCAAATTGACACCGCTTCTTCACGTAATTGTTTTGGAAAGTGACGATGATTCAGCAACATTCTCATCGATTGAAACATCAATGATCGGCCAGCAAGTTCTTGCTTTACAAAGCGTTCTACATCTTCTGTTTGGTTAAAATCCAAATGATGAATTTTAGACAATATATCGAAGGTTTGGGTACGGCTGTTGAGCAACATATAGATAATGCGCTCGACCAATATTATCGCCGTGATCAACGACATGATGGTCAGTGGCCACGTCATGACACCCAATTGAGAATGTAATTGAGACAGGATGCCTGGAAAAGAATCGAATGGTGTTGGCGTTTGCATAAATAGCTACTTTGGTTAGTTTAATTTGAAATCAATTGGGATATGAACGCGATGCGCGACACTGCGACCATGTTCGTTATGTTTGGCAAATTTCCATTTTTTGATTGCAGCGAGTGCGCTTTTGTCGAGCGACGCATGGCCACTGGATTGGTGTACTGCCGTTTTTACCTGCTTACCTTTGTCGTCAATCCACACTTCGACCACAGTGCGTCCTTGCCAGCCGCGGTTACGGGCGAGACGTGGGTAGCTCACCGGTGTTGGCTTTGCTGAAAATGTGGGATTCGCAATTAACTTAGGTTGAGCACTTTTTGCCGAACTCGTTACTGTGCTCAGAGTCTCTAGCGCCTCAACAGTTTGATCATCGGGCTCTAATTTTGGTTCCGTTTCGGTAACAGCTGCCGTTTGGGAAGAAGGAGTAGCCTCAGTTTTCATTGGATCTGGTTTCTTTTCAGTAACCGTTTTAACAGGCTCTTTGACGACAGTTTGCTGCGGGGATGGTGCCGGCTTTGTGTCTACTTTTTCAATTACTGGCTTGGATTTTACCGCTGGCTCTATCGGTTCTACAGGTGCTTTCTTTGGTACAGGCTTACTGACGACAGGCTCATTTTGCTTTGGCTGCGACTTAGGCAGAGGCTCGGACTTTGGTAAAGTAGGTTGATTACTTTCTACAACTTTAGGCTTATTTTCGGTTACTGGTTCACTGACGGGCGCAGCGGGCTCAATGTTTTCAGCAGCGAGTGGACTCTTTGGTTCTTCGCTTGCGGTCTCTGCGGGGGTTGTAGATGGTTTAGGTGCACTAACAAACTGAACTTGCATCGAGGACTGCCCAGCCAAGGTGTCCATGCTCAGTGTTGTTTCTGGTTTGGCATACGTTAATGCAACACCGTGAAGAGTAAGTGCTGTAAGGGTTGCAATGATGTATCGGGGATAACGCATGAGTCAGGTTGCACACAAATAATAACTGTCAGTGTGGCCATTATCCATAAAATGCAAATGAGATCAAATATCATTTGCATTATCATTTAAAATAAATATGATAGCTCTCAACGAAACATGCAACCCAGTTTCTCTCTATTAACTTGATTGTCTAAACCAATGACTCAAATAGTCGCCGGTCACATACATAAACTTTAGTGCTAGTTATTGCGCTGACGTGTTGTGAACTTACGCATTGGTTGACAACGATTTACGCTTGCGTTGGCAAGGCGAGTGATAGTGAGAAGCTCACAAGAGACTAACTCATGAAAGAGCACATAGTGTTTAATCGCGACGCCCTACAATCGTTACTAGACGATGAATCCGTTGTTGGGCGCTCAACCCCTGATCCTCTGCGTTTCGCGTTTGCTCGAAAAAAAGGTGCGCACGCTGGTGGCATGAGCAAGCCTATCGATCCAAGCTCTGTACAGAGCGCGCTTACTCATGCATTAACAGAGTCTTCACCGGCGCAACCAGCCATTGCTAACGACCGTTGTTTATACATCCATATTCCTTTTTGCCGAGTGCGTTGTACGTACTGCAATTTCTTTCAATACGCCTCCAGCAAAAGCTTAATCGAAGATTACTTTACCGCTCTAGAAGCCGAGCTTATTTACAAAGCCTCGTTTTCTTGGTCGCAAGCCTTTCCGTTTCAGGCGGTCTATGTTGGTGGTGGCACGCCTACCGACCTTTCTGCGGCGCAAATTGAGCGTCTTGGAAAGCTGATCAGAGAGCATTTCCCGCTTACTCCCGATTGTGAAATTACCTTAGAAGGTCGCGTTAATCGATTTAGCACCGAAAAATTTGAAGCGGCTTTAGAAGGAGGCTTCAACCGTTTTTCGTTGGGGGTTCAGAGTTTTGATACTCACGTAAGACGCAAAGCCAAACGCCTCGATTACCAAGAAGTGGTTGTTGAGCATTTATCCACAATGGTTTCGTACAATGCCGCGCCGATCGTGATTGATTTGCTCTATGGATTGCCTTTTCAAACCTTAGATATTTGGCAGCGGGATCTAGAGTTTTATTTGGACTCTGGAGTAGACGGCGTCGACCTGTATCAACTCATTGAAATGCAAAACCTGCCTATGGGGCGTATGGTCGAACAGGGTAAATTACCAGCTCCTGCCGACACGCAAATGAAAGCGACGATGTTCCAAATGGGTGTGGAGTTTATGGCCAAGCATCATCAAAGACGATTAAGCGTTAATCACTGGGCGTCGGGCAATCGTGAGCGCAGTATTTATAACAGTTTAGCCAAGACGTCTGCTGAAGTGCTGCCAATAGGCGCTGGGGCAGGCGGCAACTTTAATGGTGTTAGCGCGATGCAACACCGTGATATGGACGCCTACATTAGCGCCGTGAACTCAAACAGTTTTCCAGTAGGAATGGCTTTTCAATCGCCAATAGGTCATCAAAGCAGCAATACCGTAAAAGCAGCATTCGACCGCGGCGTATTGCGTCGCTCAGAACTTGGACATACATCGGAAGGGCTACTTTTTGATGCGCTATTGCCTCTGTTTGAAGCTTGGCAGCAGCGCGGCCTTGTAAACTTGGAAGAGCACGCACTGTCACTCACTTTAGCGGGCCAATTTTGGTCAGTGACATTGGCGCAAAACCTAATCAGCACAATGGCTAAGTGTACGACCAAGCCAAACAGCCACGCTCCCTCGTCAGACAATGGTGCAGAGGAAGGCAGTAAGAGTGCTCATACAGAAAATCACCACTCAACTCATCATAAAAACGCTTCAAAAGCGGTCGCATAAGGAAACGACATGTACCAGAATCGCAGCAAAGAGCAGACGCTCTATAAAGTCGCAACACTGTTAGAGCAAGACGCTAACGTACCCATTAGCGAAATGGCGAAATCGCTTGAGCAAACTGAGGGTGAAATTACTTTTGTGTTACCAAGCACCATGGTTCACGCCGTCGAAGGTAGTCACGCTCAGACCATTTTAGAGCAGCTTGCTTCTTGGGGTAAAGTGACCACCATCGTGCATTCCTTTGGCTCAATCTTTGAATACAAAGCGCCGTTTCCAAAGGGCAAGGTTGCCCATGGATACTACAATCTAATGGGGCGCGAAGGTGAGCTTCATGGCCACTTGAGGTTGGATCTTATTGAGCATATTGCCATTGTCTCTAAGCCGTTTCGCAAAATGGAAAGTCACTACATTGGATTTTTTGATGCCCAGGGCGAGTGCATATTTAAAGTGTACTTAGGTCGCGACAAAAAACGTCAACTGTTTCCAGAGCAACTTGAACTTCTAGCACAACTAAAAACGGAATTTGCATAAATGAGTACTTCATCATCATCGACCCTTTCCCCAACCCACTCAGCGACGCAAGGCGATCGTTCTGCGATCAAAAAAGAGCGTCTGCAAAATCGGCTGGGGCCAGAGGTGCAAGAGTTTCGTGACTCTAGACAAACTCTGCAACTTGCGACTATTGGCGAGTCGGGTGCTCCGCATGTGAGCTACGCGCCCTTTGCCTTTGACCAGCAGGGTTATTACATCTTAGTGAGCGATTTGGCCGAGCACGGCAAAAATCTAAAACTGAATAAGCGCGTGTCGATAATGATGATTCAAGACGAGAATGAAGCCAAAAGTGTCCACGCGCGTAAAAGGCTAACCTTTGATACTGAAGCGATGCACATAGACAAGGCGTCGGAACATGGGGTAGCGGGTATAGCTGCACTGGTCACTCGATTTGGTGAGATGGCCGAAAACCTCAGTAAGCTAGGTGACTTCAACCTCTACAAACTAACGCCTTCTTCCGGTCGATACGTCAAGGGTTTTGGACAAGCCTTTAATGTATCGGGCAATGATCTTGTCGACTTTTTACACCTCGATGAAGGGCACCTCCAAAACAAAGGGCACCTCCAAGAAGAGAGCTAACCCTGTTAGACGAGTACATTGCTTGCGATAACTCGTCGCTCAACGTCATGAACCTTATTAATAAAGGATTAAACCGGTCGAAAAACGACTGGGGAATTACTACAACCAAAATTTAATGGAACTATGAAATTATGAACAACAAAACACCATTAGCAGTGGCTATTTTGAGTGCATTATCCACCACAGCCATATCGACTTCTTTGTCCGCAGAAGAGGTTTTCACCATGGAATCGGTGACTGTGTCAGCAACGCGTTCTCAAAAAGAGTTAGAAGACACCGCGGCATCGGTAGCGGTTATCTCCGACGACGATATTGAACAGGATATGACGCGCAGTGTTGAAAACTTATTTGATTACACACCAGGTGTAACCGTTGAGGGCGAAGCACGCCAAGGCGTTCAGAGCATCAACGTGCGTGGTATGGAAGGCAACCGCATCAAAATATTGGTAGACGGTGTTTCACAGCCTAATCAATTTAGTAATGGCTCTTACAGCTTCATCAATTCTGGCCGTGTTAACGTAGATACCGATTTACTCAAATCTGTTGAAGTGGTGAAAGGCTCAGCGTCGTCGCTTCAAGGCAGCGATGCAATTGGTGGCGTGGTGGCTTTCACCACAAAAGATCCTGAGGATTTCCTACAAGGCCGCGATATTGGCGGACATGTAAAACTCAATTACTCCTCGGCTGATAACAGCTTCGGCGAGTCTGTGGCTTTGGCAAATCGTTTTGGTGACCTAGAAACCTTGGTGGCCTACTCTCGTCGCGACGGTGAGCAAATCGATAACTTTGGTGAGCCCGATCCTCAAGATTACGACACCAACGACCTGCTCGTTAAGCTTCAATATCAGCTGTCAGATGCACACCGTTTAGAGTTTAGCGGCAGCTACGTCAACAATAATACAAGCTCTGAATTTAGCGACCCGTCATACACAGATTACACCGGTGATGACCGCACTACGCAAACCTCTCTTGGGCTTAAACATATTTGGAACTTAGATCAGAGCTTTGCCGATAGCATCGAATGGCAAGTCAACTGGTTAAGCAAAGAAGAGAACGGCATTACCAACCGTACATCACTAGGCGGTAGCTTCTTCTTACCTCCTGCTGGTAACGTACAAACCAAAGATTACATCTATGGTGACGAAGGTTGGAGTGGTGACATTCAACTGGATAAATCTCTTTACTGGGGCAATAGCGAGCATTACATCGTCTATGGTGCGTCTTTCTCTAATAAAGATATTCACAATACCAATAACGAGTACAACTCAATCAGTGAGGATCAGGTGATTTATTACATGCCAAGTGCCTCAGAAACTCGCTATGGCTTTTTTGTCCAAGATGAAATTACCGCAGGTAACTGGGTAGTGACACCAGGTCTTCGCTTTGACTCGTTCCAAACAAGTCCTGGCGATACTTCCGAGAACCCAAGTGGTAACCCAGATTCTGATTACCAAGACTTTGATGACTCTGCTGTTACTGGTCGTCTGGGTACGGTCTACTCGGTCAACAATGAAAACAAAGTGTTTGCACAGATTTCGCAAGGCTTTAGAGCGCCAGATTTCCAAGAGCTGTATTACTCGTTTGGTAATCCAATGCATGGGTACATCAGTGCACCGAATCCAGATCTAAAAGCCGAAGAGAGTATTTCTTACGAGTTGGGCTGGCGTCACAATGTTGCTTACTCTTCGTCAGAAATCGCAGTGTTCTACAGCGAATACGACAACTTTATTGACTATCAGTTAGTGGATGGAAGTTTTGCGACAATGGACGCTGTCTACCAGTCGATCAACATCGATGAAGCGACCATTAAGGGTATCGAATTTTCTAACCAGTTACTGTGGAACTTCATGCCGATTGAAGGCTTCAGCAGCCGCATCGCTGCCGCATACTCTGACGGCGAAGATGGCGAAAAGAACCCGCTTAACAGTGTAAACCCTTGGAATGCAGTATTTGGTGTGAACTACGATGCGCCACAAGGCACTTGGGGTACTTCTTTGAAACTGGTGTACACCGCAGCGAAAGATGCGAGCGACATCTACACCGAAGAAGGCAGCGACGAAATCTTGCCGATTGACTCGTCGACGGTTCTTGACCTAACCGCTTACTACGTACCAGTGAATAATCTTACGCTGCGCGCAGGTGTATTCAACTTAACGGACCAAGAATACTACAAGTGGAATGATGTACGCGGCTTAACCGAGCGTGACCAAGACTTGACAGCAGCGCGTCGTAACTTTGCATTGACCGCAAAATATGACTTTTAATTTGCTGACTGTGAATTAGGCATCCGATAACTCAGTGCCTATAAACCGCCGCTTTCGTGTAGAGAGCGGCGGTTTTGTGATTGTTAGCCAGTAAACTTTTGGGCACAACTTTTTCTTAACTGCATGCGATCGCTGTGTGAGCGCGCAACGTAAACTGATGTACACTCTATGACTCTTTTCTCAAATTCTCAGACTCAAGGAAGACATGTGAATCAAAACAGCACTCGGGACTATTTTATTTTAGATCGTCAGTGGCTCTATCAGCAAGCCATTGTCCATAAGCGCAAATTAATCTTTGCCAACATCATTGCTTTCTTTGCCACGCTGATCAGTGTTCCCATCCCTATGCTGCTTCCTCTGATGGTCGACGAAGTGTTATTGGACAAACCTGCGCAAGGTGTTGCTGCACTAAACTGGATCTTACTGGACGGCTGGCAGACCCCTGTAGGCTATATCGTTATGGTGTTGATGCTGATTGTGCTGATGCGTATTGGCAGCCAAGCACTTAATATTTTGCAAACTCGGCAGTTCACCTTGGTGTCGAAACAGCTTACCTGTGTCATGCGCCAAAAGGTACTCGATAAACTTGGACGAGTATCGATGCAGCAGTATGAGGAAAAAGGCAGTGGTGGATTAACCTCCCATTTAGTCACCGATATAGAAACTATCGACAAGTTTATTGGCTCTACATTAAGCCGGTTTGTGATCAGTGTATTAACGGTTATCGGCGTTGGCTCAATTCTGCTTTGGCTAAACTGGCAACTTGGCTTGTTTATCATATTGATGAACCCAGTGGTTATCTATTTGTCCCGTAAACTGGGTGAGCGGGTAAAGCACCTTAAGAAAAAAGAGAACCAAGCATTTGAGAAGTTTCAATCTCGATTGGTTGAAACGTTAGATGGTATTTACCAACTGCGCGCGGCCAATAGAGAAAAAGAGTATCTAGAACTGCTCAAGCAAGATGCTGAAGCCATCCGCTTTGATGCAGATAAGTATGCCTGGCAATCGGACGCGGCCAATCGTCTGTCATTTTTGATGTTTTTGATAGGCTTTGAAATTTTCCGTGCTGCCGCGATGATCATGGTGCTGTTTAGTGATTTATCTATAGGTCAGATCTTCGCGGTTTTTGGGTACCTTTGGTTTATGCTTTCACCGGTGCAAGAACTGCTAAGCATTCAATACTCTTGGTATAGCGCTGCGGCAGCCATGAAGCGAATCAATGGTATTCTTGAATTAGACGAAGAGTATCGTCCTCAAGCCACTGTGAATCCTTTTGATGACAAGCGATTAATCGACATTGAGTTTGAAAACGTGAGTTTTTCTTACGATGGTGACCGCAATGTTCTCGATAGCCTCAATTTGTCGATTCCTAAGGGCAAACGTGTCGCGCTCGTAGGGGCTTCTGGTGGCGGTAAGTCTACTTTGATTCAGCTTTTGCTGGGGATCTATCAAAAGCAGAGTGGGGATATCAAAGTTAATGGGCACCCCATTGAAGCCGTCAGCTACGAAGCGCTTCGTGACAAAATGGCAGTGGTGCTGCAGCAACCAATGATTTTTAATGATACCTTGCGCCAAAACTTAACTCTGGGGCGTGATTTTGATGATGAAACCTTGTGGCAAGCTCTTAGAATTGCCCAGTTGAGCGATTTAAAATCGACGCTGTCTAATGGTTTAGATTCAGAAATCGGTCGCCAAGGAGTCCGCTTGTCAGGTGGGCAACGACAACGCCTGGCCATCGCGAGGATGGTGCTTAACGATCCCGATTTGGTCATTTTAGATGAAGCAACATCAGCGCTAGACACTACAACAGAAGCCAATCTTCACATGGCGCTGAATCAATTTTTGCAAGGGCGTACCACGCTGATTGTTGCTCACCGATTATCTGCTGTGAAACAAGCAGACCTTATCTATGTGCTCGAAGATGGCAAAGTGGTGCAATCGGGGACTCACCAAGATCTGCTCAAAGATGATGGTCTCTATCAAACCTTATATGGCAACCTACAAGCGGGTTAGTGTCATAAGACAATATAGTTTTCTCAATTCCAATAAAGTCCGATCTCTTACATTGAAGTTTGTCACATAACCTCTGTCAGTTCGCCTGGCAGAGGTTATGTGCACCGACTATCGCAAACACGTTTGTGCCCCCGTTCCGTGGCAGCGATACTCAACCTCTCAAAACAAAGTGAGTCGGTTTGCCCTACTTTTTCTTATACCATGATAGTTATGAAGCCATTGAGTTTAGCGACGAAATGGCAAAGCACTGATGTTATGAACTGCTTATTGCACCATGTGTGCTGAAGGGTGACGATAGTGAGCGAAACTGAGGGAATCAAGTTGGCTCGTTTTGTTGGCAATTCGGTTCCAGACAACTGAAAATCAATGTGTTAGGGAGGAAAGTGGCTCGGTTTTGTAGGCATTGTGAATCGAAAATCCGAGCTGGCTCGTTTCTTCCACAATTTAGAGTGGTTAATCGTCAGGTTATTTGTGATTATTTAGAAAGTTACAAGGTTATTGTTTGGTGGATCGCTTCTATGAAAACGAACTCGCCTACAAATAAAATGTTATGGCTCACCAAATCCAAAATTGCATCTCATTTTTAATCCATAACTATTGCATGGTTTTTGTGCTTAAGTTATAGCTGTACGATGAATGTCTTCAATCTAGAGATAATTAACGATGAACCAAGCAGATAAGCTAGAGTTTCACTATTACTTTAATGATACGTCACACAACATAGACGCCTTAGTTCGGAATAAATGTGAAACGGAAGTACTAGCTATATTGCTTGAAGCAGCGAACATTTTAGATATTAGTATTGAAGTAAATAGTGAGGTTTTTAGAGAAGGTGGTTTCCGAGAATTCTGGAAACTTCTGGGTGAACATGGCAGTCAAATTACCATTTTACTCGCTATTGTGACTATTGTACTTTCTCGAGTTCCTGTAACTGATCCAGAAATAGAATTGTTAGAGCGTGAAATCAAGAAGCTTACAATTGAAGAGAAAAAGCTGAATATTCAGAAGCTTAAACTTGAACTCAAAGAAAAGTCGGTAGCACAAATTGACCATGAGGTTATTGGTAAAGCAGCTCGTTATGTAGATAAAAACTTAAAAGTAGTTAAGCGTAGATCTAACCTATACACACACTTATCTAGTTACCACAAAGTCGAAGGTGTAGGTATCAATGCAATTTCACCTGATTTCGAACCATTCTCTGATGAACGAAAAATTGAACGTGAAAGTTTTAGGAAATTCATCCTATCTTCAAACAAGTTAAATGCTGACATTGATGATACTGCAAATATAGAGATTGTATCTCCTGTATTAAAAGAAGGTAGGTATAAATGGAAGGGGATCTATGATGAAAAAATAATCACCTTTGATATGCTAGATGCTCAATTTAAAGAAGACGTACTCTTAGAAAAAGTAAGTTTCAAACATGGTTCTTTTATTAACTGTGTTCTTAGAATTAATCGAGAATTAGATGAAGTAGGTGAAATAAAGGTTACTGGTTATGCTGTTTCGACGGTTATAGAAGTCTCTGATGGTATTCAAGTGAGTAAAACGAAACAAGGTAATCAGTATTTACATGCTACGAAATTGGCGCGCTCTCAAGGCGACCTTTTTGCATAGAGCCCTAACAAATTGCTTAAGACTGAATTCGTAAACGCGTGCCGAACTCGCTTCGCTCAGACATGGCACACGTTCACTCACAGCTTATAAGTGCAAGAGCATTACTCATTGATAGGAATTTAGATGGATTTAAGAGCTTTAATTGACGGAATAATAGAGCGGTTACCGCTTGAATACGATCGCAAAGGAATAGAAGCGACAATAAGTCATATTGAAAGGGCTGAAAAGTATTGGTTCATGGCTAGAGAAGGGTTTGATGTCGAGATGTACACAGATGTGGTTTATCGTACAAACCAAGCATTTGAAGGCGCCTTGAAGGAGGCATACTTTGTTTTGGTTGAAAACGCGCCAAAGAAAGTCTCGCCTTTTGAGATTGAAAGCTATCTTGTTGACAATGAAATACTGAAACCCAAGCTGATAGAGGCAGTCCGAAACTACCGCCAAGAATGGAGAAATACTTCAGCTCACGATTACAAACTATTCTTTTCTGAACATGAAGCTTTACTAGCTATAGCTAATGTTTCTACTTTTACAGTTATGTTATTAGAGCAAATTATCGTTAAAGTTAACGAAAATATAGAAAAGCAACGAGTCAGCCAAATGGTTAAGTCCATTCGAGGTTCAATCTCTAATTATGAAAAATTGGATTTTAATAAAAAAGTATATTCAACTCTTGCAAGTTCATATAGCAATTTCTATGAAGTGAAAGATAAGCTTCCCATGAATCAATACGTTGGTAAATTAGCTGGATTTGTTGAAGCAGTTATAGATGAAGCGTCAGTTTCTACAGACGTCGAGCTCGTAAGTGGAACAGGTTTATTTGCTGACTTATTAATTTCGTCATCTACCAATGAGACTGTTGTAATCGAAGTAAAGCAAATGCCAAAACATCAGTCGCTTAATTTGAGCCATCACAATTATGTTGTGAAGCTATTAGATAGGTCAGGCATAAAGCATGGAGCTCTCATGGTAGTGGACAGTACATCCAAAACTGGCAGTTATTCAATCCAGCAAACCATTTTCCCTGATACTTCTGATATCGTGACTATCTTTCCAACTTATGACTAAATTGTACTAAACAAACAAACAAACAAACAAACAAACAAACAAACGTTTACGGTTTCAAGATACTTTTTCTAATCTGATTGAAATAGTTCATAGCAGCACATCTAAAACGCTGTTGTCCAAAAGCTTCTTAGGACTCGATCGATCCTTATTGTCACTCACTAAACTCCACGAGTCGAAGTGGAGGCTTCGTTTTTTGGTCTAGCTCCTAAGACAAAGGGTGAGTTGATTTCACAAGCCAGATAGAATTTCAATAAGCTGTTTTGTTTTATTGATTCGATGTCAGAGGAGGCGCTCAACACCGAGTTTGACTTTTTCGCTGATGCGAGCATAAAAGAGCAGCATTGGAGCCGCGATAGAAATCTTAGAGATGTGCTGCTTCACCTTTATGAATGGCACCAACTATCGATTAAATGGGTAGTTGTTTGGGTGCTATCCTAAGATGTAATAGTTCATAAGCGAACGGTAAACTGAACCGTTTGACTTAGGAAAACAACACAAGGAGCTGTGATGGCTGGATCGGAACAAGCGCAACAGATTCTGAAAGAGTTGGCGGGTTATAGCAAAATGGGCGAGATTAAAAAACTTGCCAAGACCATTAAGAAAGATCATTCGTTGGCTTTGGAGTTATGGGCGACCGCGCTCTATTTCCCTCGCCTTTTGGCGGTACTAATTTTCGACAAAAAGCAGTTGAGCGAGGAAAGTATCAATACCATTGCTACCGATCTTGCGTCGCACCCAGAAGATGAGAGAAATATGCTCAGCGATTGGCTTTTAGCCAATCAACTGACCAAAGATAAGGCGCTGACGACTTTGTTACTGAACTGGCAGCAATCGTCTGTCCCTCTGCTTCGTCGCTGGTTTTGGTATCATCAAGCTCGCCTAAGGTGGACGGGTAAAACACTTCCAATAGACAACAGTGCGCAGCTACTGGACTATCTTGATGCTCATTTAGCGGATGAAGAAGCGCAAGTGCAGTGGGCGATGAATTTTTGCGCTGGCTGGATTGGTATTTTTGAAGCAGCACATCGACAGCGCTGTATTGAACTGGGAGAGCGAGTCGCCCTCTATAAAGATGAGAAAGTCTCAAAAAACTGCACTCCCTCTTATCTTCCAGAGTTCATTCGTATTGAAGTTGGCAAGAGAGGGGATTGATAATCAGTTACGGCTGCCACACGACGGCGGTTTAATGGCCTTTATTGCAAGAAATTAGGGCTATCCGCTGATTTCTCTGGCAACTAAGAGTAGAATGCTTCAGGTTTTAGGCATTCGCCAAACGTTTATCCATGGAATTAAGGATCATTATGTCGGCTACAGACTACCTCAATCAGTTAAATCACACATACCTCAGCATTCACAGAACCAAAGAGGACTTTTTCTGGGAAACCTATATGGGGATCAGCGACGATCATTCGGGTTCGACTAAAGCGCAAACCCAGTGGACCGACTTTTTGAGTGACGCCAGTCAGATTGAAAAAGTCAAAGCGCAGTTGCTTGCAGCAGAAGAGATTGCCGACGACAAAATAAAAGCATCAACCATTCAAGGCCTAACCGGCTGGCTTAATATGTTTAAGTCGCATGCGATTGAAGGCGAAGAAGCACAAGCACTTAAAACAAAATTGATCCAATTTGAAGCAGATCTGTTTGAGAAAAAACAGGCTCATCAGCAATTTTTCGTTAATGAGCAAGGTGAGCAGGTTGAAGGCTCATTGCCTGTTTTAGCATCGACCATTCGTGCCAACAGTTCTGAGGCGGTCCGCCAATCGGCCCACCAAGCTTTACTGGATCTTGAGCAATGGTTACTAGTCAATGGCTTTTTAGAGCTTGTGAAGCTGCGTAATCAGTTTGCGCGCTCTTTGGGCTACAACAGCTTTTTCGATTACTCGATCGAAAAGACCGAAAATATGACCACGGAACAGCTATTCACCATTTTGGATGACTTTGAAGTTCGCACTCGTGATGCGCATCAACGCAGTTTAAAAGAGTTGGCCGAGAAGAAAGGTGAACAAGCCCTTAAAGGGTATAACTTTAATTACTCGTTTGCTGGCGATGTCATGCGTGAGCTTGACCCATACGTACCTTTTTCTAAGTCTTTACGCCGTTGGGTGGAGTCGTTTGGTCGTCTGAATATCGATTACTCTGGCGCAGAGCTTTGCCTTGATCTGTTGGATCGAAAGGGCAAATACCCTAACGGTTTTTGTCACGGGCCTGTTCCTTCGTTTGTGGATCAAGGTGAGTGGGTTCCCGCAAAAGTGAACTTCACCAGTAACGCAAAACCGGATCAGGTTGGCAGCGGCTTTGATGGAATTAATACTCTGTTTCACGAAGGCGGGCACGCTGCACACTTTGCCAATGTTAAGCTAAATTCACCAAGCTTTTCTCAAGAATTTGCCCCAACTTCAATGGCTTATGCCGAAACGCAATCCATGTTTTGTGACTCGCTGCTCACTGATGCTGATTGGCTAAAACAGTATGCGATCAATGACCAAGGTGAAGCGGTTCCAGATAGCATCATTAAGTCGATGATCGAAAGTCGCCAGCCATTCTCTGCGTATCAAGAGCGCAGTATCTTGGTGGTGCCTTACTTTGAACGTGCCCTTTATGAGTTGAGCGACGAAGAGCTGACTCCAGAGCGCGCAACCTCGCTTGCACGCGAATGTGAGTTAGACATTTTGGGCATTGAGTGTAGCCCGCGCCCACTAATGGCCATCCCACACTTACTGTCTGATGAAGCGGCCTGTGCCTACCAAGGTTATTTGCTGGCTCACATGGCGGTTTACCAAACTCGTGCCTACTTCACCGAGAAGTTTGGCTATTTGACCGATAACCCAGAAATTGGCCCATTGCTGGCACAACACTACTGGAAACCTGGTAACAGTGTGTCTCATGATGACACCATCCGTGCGCTTACTGGCGAAGGATTTAACGCTAAGTATTTAGCGGATGCCTGTAATCAAACGGTTGAACAAGCATGGGACAGTGAGAAGCAAAAGATAGCAGCAATTTCAACGCGTACTCAAGCGGTGCCCGCGTCGCTGAATGCGTCGATTGAAGTGGTCGATGGGGCGAAACAATTGGCGATCAATACAGAGTCAGACAGCGCTATGTGCGATGCGTTTGAACAGTTTATTGTTGAGCAATATGGGCGCTAATGTATAGCGGCTAGATCTAAACCCATAAGAGACGCTATTGCAGCGTCTCTTTTTTTGGCGGTATTAATCCTCGGTGACAGCAGAGCAATTTCTGGTTAGCGCAAACGGCTCACAGGGAGTGCCTTGATGATAGCGCATTTGCCACAATTCTCCGTTTCGCACCCAGATCGAGCTGCGTTTTGTATGCCGAGTTATGTTGCCAATCCCATCGTTCCATGCGGTTTTATAAGTGAGCATGACTACGGTATCGGACAATGGGTGGGCTTGATAATCTTGCGAGTGGATTTGGACTTCACTGGGCTTTTCGTTGGGTTGATGCCTGAGCACCCAACTGAGGTCGAAGGTTTTACCTGAATGACCAACTTCAAGAAACTGTGGATCGAGTAAACGTTTAATCGTCGCTACGTCGGTGCGAGTATGGTGCTGATGCAGCGCAATCTCTTGTTCTATCAGTTTGTCCATAAAAGCTCACAAAGTATTGAAATCCTGTATAAAGACTATACCCTACTGCCTGAAAATACGACTACTGTTTTTGTGTAACGGCATATCGAAAGCGCGATAGTGAGGGAAGAATGAACGCGTCAAAACTGTTAAAAGTAAACGTTGTGGGCACCAGTGGCAGTGGTAAATCCACCTTTAGCCGCAAGCTCGCAACGAAATTACAGGTGCCTCATATAGAGCTAGATGCCCTGTTTTGGTTGCCCAATTGGGGCGAAACTCCCGATGAGCAGTTTTTTGAAAAGATTCGCCAGGAAACCGCCACTGAGCGTTGGGTTTTGGACGGAAACTACAACCGTACCGTGCCGGTTAAGTGGCGGGATGTTGATACAGTCATATGGATCAATTACTCCTACACAAGGACGGTCTTGCAAGCTGTTAAACGGGCCTTTATAAGAAGTTTAACTCGCAAGGAACTATGGGCCGGAACAGGCAACAAAGAGTCCTTTCGTAAATCGTTTATGAGCAAAGACTCGGTCATATTGTGGACCCTTAAAACCTATCACAGCAATGTTGAACGTTACGAATCAATGATGGCCGATCCTCAATACGCGCATATTCAATTTATTCGTTTGCGCTCACCTAGCCAGAGCAAAGCGTTTCTCGCTAAGCTCTAAACACTATGTTAAAAGTTAGGACGAAAAACTATAAATATACTTCGGTTAATTGAGCCCATTTCTCAGCACCTATCGCGCTAATGACAGCTTGAGTAAACTCAGTTGATAACTGATAGTCCTCACCCGCTAATGGTTGTGTCATATAAGTGTCCAATGATTGCCCAGCTGCACTGAGCTCTTCATCGAGCTGCTGCCAAAACGCCACCGCTTTGGTGTAAAACAGCATTTGATAGTGCTGCTGATTGAGTTCGACTAGGTCACGATTGGCTTGCAGAAGTCCAGTGGCCGCAAAAGGCAGCCGTTGAGCGATGGCTTGCCATTGAATTTTGGCATCCGGTAGTGCAAAAGGTGTCTGTTTAAGTGATTTCTGTGCGTAGTATTCTGCGAGTCCTTCTGTGATCCACAGTGGATGCGCCCGAGTGTCGAGTCCGTGGATGGCTTCATGTGCCAAAATCTTTAGCAGGTGTGGGTATGAGGCATCGACTAAGGCTCCATCTTTGAGAGGGACGTTGACGTTAATCGAGCTATATCCTGCCGCGCCACTCACATTACCCGTCTCCATTTCGCGCCCAAATACATTCATTTGCCAGTTAATCTCTTGAGGGGCAGAGAATACCTGCGACAGATAATTCAATTGCTGTTTAAAAGTAGGTAACCACTGTGCTTGATTGTCGATGACCGCAGACACATCACTGCGCAATTCGAACCGGTAATTCTGTTCGCTTATGACAATTGAGTCTATTCCCCACATGAGCAAAAGCGGAGCTTGATCTAAGGTTGGTAGGTCGTAACAGTTTTCTAGTACGCCTGGTACACACAGCTTACTTTCCGTGATGCCTTGGTCCGTTTGTACTCTAGGTAGCGATGACCATTCGCTAAAAAAGAACCACCCTTTTTCAGCAGAATACTGATTAGTCTGCTCGGCGATATTAAAGCCTAACGGATCGGTTTGTAAAAACGGCAGCTCCCAACTTAGCGTGTCACAGGTAAGCGATTGATTATAGGCACCTTCAACAACTTGCTCGCCATTATAACAGACAAATTTTGGAGGCTCGGCCTCTGTGAGGTTTCTAGGTTTCATCACCTCAAACGTTTCAATCTCGCTTGTATCAACGGATAATTTGAGTCGGGGGTTGCCATCTGCCTGCTTTGCTTCATACACGAGCGTAGAGGCTAAAACCAAAGGGGATAGCGTCGACGCTGTAAATAGAATGAGTCCCTTTTTCATGGAAGATCCTTTCCTTTTTATACTCGAAAATGTGTTTAGTGAGTGGTTTTGAGATGTACATTTTCGCAGCTGTTATCTCAGTTTTTCGCACTGTATTCGCATAGTAGACCACAGCGAACTAAAATAGTTTTATGAATTTATTCAAAGAGTTGGTCTACGTTGATATAGGTCAATCAGTGCAGCCAAACGATGACAAGGAGTTGTTGTGACCATTAAACCCACTAACGTTGAGCAATTTTTGGAGTCTGGGTGTGGGCGTTGCGAGTTAGGCAACACACCTCAGTGTAAGGTGAATAGCTGGCGAGATGAACTTTCCGAGTTGCGTAGCATAATACAACGTTCGGGGCTCACGGAGGAGATTAAGTGGCACTGCCCATGTTACACCTTTGAAGGGAAAAACATTTTGATGTTAAGTGCGCTAAAAAGCGCAGCAACGGTATCGTTTTTTAGAGGTGCCCTTATCAACGATCCCGAAAATCTGCTGGAGAAGCCCGGTAAAAATTCAGAGCACGCTCGTTATCTGAAAGTCACCTCAAGAGATAGCGTAAAAAGTGTGAGTGACTCACTAAAAAGCTTTATAGAACAGGCGATAAAAATTAGTCAAAGCGGCCAGAAAATACCAACAAAGGTGGTTTCACGCGACGATTATCCCGTGGAGCTGTTGGCACTGTTTGAACACGACTCTGATTATCGTGCTGCGTTTGGGGCATTAACTCCTGGTCGGCAGCGAGGATATTTACTGCATTTTAACGGTGCAAAGCGGTCTAAGACTAGAGAGTCTAGAATTCTAAAGTGCCGTGACAAAGTGTTGTCGGGCAAAGGGTGGAACGAGCGTTAAACCGCGGCGTTATAAGCGGTGCGTTCAATACAGAATTGGGTGACACGGGTAGAGGAAATTGAAATGAAAGGTCAATGTTTGTGTGGTGCAATTAGAGTAGAGATTTCGGACAACAAAGAGGTGGGGGCTTGTCATTGTGATATGTGCCGAAAGTGGACATCAGGACCCTATATGGCCGTATCAGCGGGCAGTGATGCACTATTTACTGGGGAAGAGCCGGTGCGTTATACCTCATCACAATGGGCCGATAGGGGCTTTTGCGGACGTTGTGGCACTCATTTATTTTATTACTTAAAGCCCAATGATGAGTTTATTGTGTCTGTGGGTATATTTACGGACCAAGAGTTTGACTTTACCCATCAGATTTTTGTCGAAGAGAAACCAGCGTTTTATCAGTTTTCTAATCATACGCATATGATGACTGGCGAAGAAGTGATCGCTGCCTCACAAAGCAATATAAAATCAGATGCATAAACTGGTTAGTGTTACATTTCTGCCTATCCCAGCAAGACAAAGTGTGCGGGCTAGGAGGGGAGTATGTTTCGGTTTCTTAATTTTATTATTATTAGCAATGCCTTAAGTTATGTTGCAGTGCTGTACCTGGATGACAAATACAATGCTTTTGGTATTCAGTCACTCAGCGATGTTGCCTTTTTTATGGCGCTGGTTCTTTGGGCAGTAGCGGGCGTATTGCATTTTTTAACGCGTTCATCTCGCTCAGTCACTGCGAATGATGCAGCAGATCCCATATCAATGAATAGCAAAGTAAAAAGTATGGTTGATTTTACCGCTGCCAAAAAGGCGGATGCTGTGATGAACGCTGCAAATAGAAGCTGGTCTATGGGTCTGTTTGTCGCTGGATTGCTGCCAATGCTGTTTTGCTTAGTGCTAACGCTGATTAATGGTTAGCGGTATTTGTCATTGAGCTAATAATTAGACTAAAAAGCCCCAACCATATTGAATGGCTGGGGCTTTTTGATAGTTCTACTCAAACATTAGAAAATGAGATGAGCAACACCCGCTATGACAGGCAGTGTAATAATGGTACGCAGGATAAAGATAATAAACAGCTCACCAATATTGACCGGTATTTTGCTACCTAGTAGCAGCGCACCTACTTCAGACATGTAGATAAGCTGAGTGACCGACATTGCCGCAATCACAAAGCGTGTTAAGTCACTTTCAATAGAGGCCGCCAAGATAGACGGAATGAACATATCAGCAAAGCCTACGACCATTGTTTCCGACGCTGCTGCAGCTTCAGGAATAGCAAGTAGTTCTAAATAAGGAATGAATGGCTGACCAAGAAAGGTAAACACACTGGTGTTTTCTGCAATGATCAACGCGATGGTACCGATACCCATTACTACAGGTAGCACTCCAAGAACCATATCGGCAGCGTTTTTTACGCCTTCTTTTACTACTGACGAGAATGATGTCACTTTGTTTGCTTTCGCGAGCGCGAGTTCCATGCCGTAAGAAAAGCTCGTATGGCCTTCTGGGATACCAGTGTGGTCGCTACTTGGTTTGCTGTCGTCAATGAACAGATCTTTTTTACGACTCAGTGGTGGCAGGCGAGGGATGATTATCGCGGCAACAAAACCCGCTAAACAAACAGCACCATAAAAAGGAACGAACAAGTGTTCTAACTCAACTTGCGCAATCACAACCAAGCTAAATGTAATAGATACTGCAGAGAACGTCGTACCGACGACTGCTGCTTCACGTTGAGTGTAGAACTTTTCTTCATATTGCTTGCTGGTCATCAATATGCCCACACTGCCATCGCCCAACCAAGAAGCCATACAGTCGATTGCTGAGCGGCCAGGAAGGTTGAATAGAGGGCGCATTATTTTGCTAAACAGCGTACCCATAAGCTCTAATAAGCCAAAGTTAAGCAGTAAAGGCAGTAGCATACCTGCAAAGATAAACACACACAGTAGAGTTGGCAGTAAATCGTTAAGTACTAATCCACCCGTGTATTCATGCCAGACCATCTCTGGGCCAACTTGAAAGTATGTCGCGACAACAGCAAATCCACCGATAAGACGAACGGCAAACCACAGTGGTGATGGGTTAAATAGTGCGTTTAGAAACTCGCTATTAGCGACAATTGAAGGCATTTTAATTCGGCACACAATAGTGGCTAAAGACATGATAGCAATGATCGCGGTGACGATTGGAACGGCTGTACCATCTAGAGCAGCAAGTAGCGACTTTGCCATGACTGCGATTGGGATGGTGATGTCACCATTAAAAGTGATCGGCGCCATAAAGAGAAATAGGCCAATAAGTGATGGGATAAGAAATACCCAAAATGAGTTTTTATTTTTTTCTGTTTTCATAGTCTTTAAACCGCGACGGACTGGTTAGCATCTGTGGGTAATGTCTTACCCTAATTTATTGACCGCAAGAATAAGCTTCCCCCCTGACAATTGCAACACTATTCATTGTTTTTATCTAAATATTCAGTTCTCTATACTGGTGTGAACAAATTAATTGGTTAATTGTAAGGCGTTTGTGAATGAAACCTAGTCAAAATGATCCATTTCGCAGTTAAAGGCGACCCAACCATGTTTGCGGTATTCGTAAACAGAGAATGCAGGAGTAGGAAAATCACTGCTATTAAAGACGCCTAATGGCACCACAGTAAAGTCTGGAGCGTTAGATAGAGACATTAGCATCGTGGTACCGCACTGCGGACAAAACTTGTGTGTGACTTGATCGCCAGAGTCTGCAATACGGGTGAACGAAACGAGTTCTCCAAATACGTTGACTTGAGAGGTTAAAAATCGTGCTTGGACGCCAAATACAGAGCCAGTGCGTTTTTGACACGCTAAGCAATGGCAAATAGCAGAACGAACCGGTTCGCCCTTGGTTTGAATGTCCACTTGATTGCATTGACAACTGGCTTGCCGCGTTGTGTTGATAACTGTCATATACATCACCCAAAATTATACTAGTAATACTCTAGACATCAGCGCTGTGAATAGAAAGTGATCTTGGATTAGCGGAGACATTTTGTTGGTGTTCAAAATGACCATCACCTTTGTGAGAGATCGCTTACACAGGCTGTAAGACTATGCGCTTTGTACGATGCATTATAGCTCATGAAAACATTTAACTCTTTGTAATTGTTTTGTTTTTATCTGCCAGCCTAAATATTGTTCAATAGAAATGTGCGATATGTACATTGTTCAAAACTGAGAATCGCGCGACTATATCCATGTCGACAGGGAGACGACAAGGACAAGGAAATACTTCAGGACGAAGTCTAAGGACAGCCTCTAGGTAGGATACCTAAATAGGATAGGACACCAAGGACGTGCTTGCTCAGGGAGAGTAAGAAAGGACTGTAGGACACCACCAAGGATTGTGATTTCGCAGCAGGATATTGCGAGTAAGGACAGCAGGACACCTCGGGACGAGGCGGGATTAACATCAGGATGATGTAGGACACCGCTAAGGATTGTGATTTCGTAGCAGGATGTTGCGAATAGGGACAACAGGATTCCTCGGGATGAGGCAGGATTAACATCAGGATGATGTAGGACACCACTAAGGATTGTGGCTTTGTAACAGGGCGTTGCAAACACGGATTGTCGGAATCACCAGGTTTAGGTGATGAGCTAGCTAGGATAGGTTAGCGATATGGATGTAAAAGGATACCGCTAGGACGGCGCGTCAGGACAGATCAGGATTGATTGTCTATCAAGGAGTTGATGCAGGGAGCATCTGTAGTAGCTGGAGCGCTGCGAGCAAAGATAGAAACCCCAATGGGCTTGTCCCGTTGGGGTTTTTTCTTACCTTTTTGAACGTAACTTTTCTTACAATCTGTGGTATAATTTTACGGTACTCTATTCTATTTAGTGGGGGGTTATGGCCATTAGCACGTACAATGAACCGATTTCGATGCATCCGCTATCGATGGAACAACTGCGTCTTTTGATTCTACTTGGCATCCTCTCAATTACGACATTTGTCTACTTTGATCTTCAACTGATCACCGAAAGCCTTAGCGCGGGATACCTTGTCTCGAGGTTTGTCTTTCAATTACCTGCCGCGATGATTGTGGTTGGGATGACATACGTTCCTCACTTTAAGAAACGAATGCAAACAGCAATAATGCTCAGTTTGATCGTTATTACCTATTCCAATTATGCGTTTATTATTTATGCGTGGAAGCTAGAGTCAATCGTATTCCCTTATGAAGGCACGTTTCTTTATAGTTACTTTGCCCTATTTGTTCTTAGATTGGGTTTTAAACGAGCTTTACTCTATTGCTTCGTGGTTTTGATTGGTTTTATCGCTTTAATTGCACACTATCCAATCTATGGTTCATCCAGCCCCATTAACGGTAGCTTTGTCGCAATCACTTTGATCGTTGGGCTGTTTGCCACTTATCATTTAGATTCTACGCAAACAAAACTAACAACTTTGAATCAACAACTGTCATTGCTCAGTACCCAAGACCCTTTGACTCAATTATTGAACCGACGCAGTTACTTGCAGAGATTTGAACAGCTATTGAGTTACTGTCAGAGAACGGGAACGTCGGTGAGTGTATTTATGGTCGATATTGATAACTTTAAGCACTATAACGACCATTTTGGACACTTGGCTGGGGATGACGCGATTGTCAAACAGGCCAAAATACTGACTCGAACCTTCCAACGAGATACCGATATTCTTTGCCGTTACGGCGGTGAGGAGTTTGTTGTCGTCGTGCTCGATTGCACGCCGCAAGATTGTGAAAGAATGGCTAGTAGTATCTTACAGCATTGGAAGATGGAACGTTTGCCACATGCACCTGAATTGGATAGTGCATTCCTGAGTTGCTCAATTGGTGTTTATTCGGAAACTCCCAATAGTGACAGCACGCCCGAGTCAATTCTAAAACAAGCAGATGACGCGCTTTACTTGGCTAAAGATCAAGGTAAAGCGCGTTATGTTCGCTTAGAAACGTGCGCAACAGTAAGTTAGATACGGCATGGTTATACCGCATCTAGAATTGATGTTAAAAGCGTTCTGGACCTGCAGGTTTGTTACCAAGAATATCATCAACTTTTTGCCACACGTCTTCGTTGAATCTTGGTTTAAGCTCTAGCGCCTGCAAGTTGTCTTGTAACTGCTCAAGCTTAGACACACCTAAAATGACACTGCTGACATTTGGCGTACGTAAACACCAATTTAATGCTAAATGATGCAGTGGCATCTCAAGATCAACGGCTAATTGATTAAGTTGAGCAATTTGATCCAGCTTGTTGTTTTCACCCACTAGCATATCTCTTAGCCACTCGTAACCTGGCAAATCTAAACGACTGTTTTTAGGCACACCATTGAGGTATTTGCCAGTGAGTAATCCACTCGCTAGTGGAGAGAATATCGTTGTTCCGAGACCAGTCAATGAATAGAGTGGTAAGTATTCGGCTTCGACTTTATCGCGTACTAACATGTTGTACTGAGGCTGTTCCATTACCGGTGGATGTAAGTTTTCGGCTTTGGCTACAGCCCATGCTTCGGTGATTTGCTGCGCACTCCACTCTGACGTACCCCAATACATGACTTTGCCTTGGACAATCAAATCGTTCATGGCACGAACAGTTTCATATATTGGTGTATCAATATCTGGGCGGTGACAATAGTACAAATCAAGATAATCGACACGTAAGCGCGCTAGAGCAGCATGACAGGCATCAAATACGTGTTTACGGCTCAAGCCACGTTGAGTCGGCTTTTCACCACCCCAAAACACTTTGCTTGATACTACGAAGCTATCGCGAGACCAACCAAGTTGCTCGATTGCTTGCCCCATAAGGCGCTCACTCTCGCCACTTTCATACCCTTCGGCGTTGTCGAAGAAGTTAATCCCAGCATCGTAGGCGTGAGCCATGATCTCTTTTGCTGCAGAGAGGTCGACCTGTTTGCCAAAAGTTACCCACGACCCTAAACCAAACTCACTGACTTGTAGTCCGCTGCGGCCTAGACGACGATATTCCATAATACACCTTGTAAGAGTTGAATAATTTGAAAGAAACGTTCACTCAAGTATAGAAGGCAAAGGTGACCAACAAAAAGCGGCTAAAAGTGAAAACACTGAGTGATATAACAAACAATAGATAAAAATTGAGTATTATGGTGAATAAAACATTAAGACGAGATCGTCGATGAATAAGAACCATAAAAAACTTGAACGATTACTTCTGTTCTATGAGGTAGCCCAACATCTTAGTTTTTCGAAAGCGGCAGATAAGCTAGGGATTTCAAGAAGCTATTTATCCCAACAAGTGCGCCAGTTAGAGCAAGACTTTAATACTCAATTGCTGATAAGAACCACTCGTTCAGTACGACTAACTCGGGAAGGCAGTCGCGTACAACAACAAGCAAAAACGATGCACCATGGGCTTCTCGACTTAGAGCGAGACCTCGAACACAGCTATGAGGATGTCGCGGGGGTGTTGCGTTTGACGGCTCCAGTTGCGTTTGCCGATGCGATTTTATATGACGTTTGTTCGCTATTTAATCAACAATACCCCGAAATACGTTTTGATATTGAGGTTGGCCACCATTTGGAAGATCTCCATGAGCGAAATTTTGATTTGGCGATCCGAGTGACAGAAAATCCTCCTCAAAATATGGTTGCACGGCATCTTATGTCTTACTGTCATTGGGTCGTGGCTTCTCCAGACTACTGGTTGAAGCATTCTCTACCGCAGCACCCAAACGAACTAAAAGAGCTTAATTGTATGGCCTTCCCAAATTGGCGAGGGTGGCGATTTCAAAAAGAAGGACAAGAATTAGTCATTGAAGCTAACGGAAGTTTCGCCGTGAATGAAAACAGCATTTTATTGAAAGCCGCATTAGGCGGCGATGGTGTGATCCGCGTCCCCGAACATTTGTTGTGGGAGCATGTTAATCAGGGCCGATTACAGAGAGCTTTGACGGATTACCAAGTCGAAAAACGACAAGTCTGGATGATCTATCCACCTAAAATTGAACATTCTACTCGCCTACTGACTTTTGTCTCCTTTTTACGCGAACAGATGGTAAATCGAGAGATAACCACTTAATTTTTATACGACAAAAGTAGTAATTTCTTCATTTTGTTGATGTAAAAATCCGACCAGTGACAACTTTTTGCGGTTGTCTCTTGCAGAAGCTCAATTCTTAACTAGCCTTTATTAACATAACTATAACATTATGATTTTGGGACTGCGCTAAGCGGTAATCTGGTCCTGTACACCATTTGATTTGGGCTTATTTAGAGCTAGGAAGGCTCCTAAACCTTGCGAGTGAGTAGACACTTGTAACGGTTTTGTAAAGAATAAGCAGGCAAAGGAGAGATCTTTTGAAGCGATTACTGAATACTCGCTTGTGTTCGGCATTGCCTATGTTGAGCTTCGCCCTATTGGGTGTGAGCAATACAGTGCGTGCTGATGCAGTGAGTCAATCTTCATATAACCTTACACAAGGTGTCACACAGATTAGTCAGGATGTGTACGAACTACACATGCTGATTTTCTACATTTGTGTCGCCATTGCGGTTGTGGTGTTTGGGGTTATGTTCTATTCCATTTTTGCGCATCGAAAATCGAGGGGAGCTGTTCCCGCGAACTTTCATGAAAGTACCAAAGTGGAAGTTATTTGGACCGTTATTCCCGTACTGATACTCATTGGTATGGCGATCCCTGCGACCAAAACTTTGATTGCGATGGAAGACACGTCTCAATCAGACCTCACAGTCAAAATAACCGGCTCCCAATGGAAATGGCATTACAGCTATTTTGGGGAAGACGTCGAGTTTTTCAGCTTACTGTCGACTAAAAATGAACAGATTTCTGGTGACGAACCTAAAGGTGAGCATTACCTACTTGAGGTAGACAAGCCTTTAGTGTTGCCCATTGGTCAAAAAGTTCGCTTTTTGTTGACCTCAGATGACGTCATTCACTCTTGGTGGATTCCCGATTTCGCGGTTAAAAAAGACACCATCCCAGGATTCATTAACGAAGCTTGGACTCGAATCGATAAGCCAGGTATTTACCGTGGACAATGTACCGAGTTGTGTGGGGTGAACCACGGCTTTATGCCAATAGTCGTACACGCAGTCGAGCCTGAAGAATTTGATGTCTGGCTTGCCGAACAAAAAGAGTTAGCTAAGCAAGCAGAACAACAACAAGCTGCTGCATTGGAAAAAACTCTATCCATGGACGAACTGATGACGCTTGGTGAAAAAGTGTATCTCGAGCGTTGCGCCGTTTGTCATCAGGCAAATGGAGAAGGTTTGGCAGGGGTGTTCCCTGCACTCAAAAACAGCCCAATTGCGTTGGGTGACATTGGCGCACATATCGATGTTGTGGTGTACGGCGCGCAAGGCACGGCAATGCAAGCCTTCGAAAATCAGATCACTGCAGAGGAGATTGCAGCTGTAGTGACCTACGAAAGGAATGCGTGGGGCAATGACACTGGCGACACAGTACAAGCAAAAGATGTCAGTGATAGAGCGGCGCAGTAGCAGCGGCTTAGGATTTTAAGAATAGGGAAGCGAGATCGTATTATGAGCGATATATTGGATCCTCAAAATCAACCAGGTGTGGCAGACGGGCATGATGACCATGATCATCACGCAGCGCCCAAAGGGATAGGCCGATGGTTGTTTTCTACAAACCATAAAGATATTGGTACGCTGTATTTGTGGTTTGCGTGCCTGATGTTTTTTACTGGTGGCGCAATGGCGATGGTCATTCGAGCCGAGCTTTTCCAGCCAGGTTTGCAGTTTGTCGAGCCACAGTTCTTTAACCAGATGACTACAGTGCATGGGTTGGTGATGGTGTTTGGCGCCGTTATGCCTGCATTTACCGGCCTTGCTAACTGGATGATCCCTTTGATGATCGGCGCGCCAGACATGGCACTGCCAAGGATGAACAACCTAAGTTTTTGGATACTGCCTTTTGCCTTTCTAATATTAATCGGATCTCTCTTCCTTCCAGGTGGAGGCCCCGATTTTGGCTGGACCTTCTATGCGCCGCTGTCGACCACCTACGGCCCTGATAGTACAGCGCTGTTTGTGTTTTCTGTTCACATTATGGGTATTAGCTCCATTATGGGGGCCATTAACGTCATCGTGACCATATTCAATATGCGTGCGCCAGGAATGAAGTTAATGAAAATGCCACTTTTCGTATGGACGTGGTTAATCACCGCATTTCTATTGATTGCCGTCATGCCGGTATTGGCTGGAGCGGTCACCATGGTACTCACTGATAAGTATTTTGGTACCAGCTTTTTTGACGCCGCAGGTGGTGGTGACCCAGTGATGTTTCAGCACATCTTTTGGTTCTTTGGTCACCCCGAAGTGTACATTATGATTTTGCCATCGTTTGGTATTGTGTCGGCAATCATTCCAGCGTTCAGTGGTAAGAAACTGTTCGGCTACCATTCGATGGTGTACGCAACCTGTAGTATTGCCTTGCTGTCGTTCTTAGTTTGGGCGCACCACATGTTTACCACAGGCATGCCCGTGTTCGCCGAGCTGTTCTTTATGTACTGCACCATGCTGATCGCCGTGCCTACGGGGGTCAAAGTCTTTAACTGGGTGGCGACAATGTGGCGAGGGGCGTTAACCTTTGAAACGCCGATGTTGTTCGCTATTGCGTTTATTGTGTTATTCACCATTGGTGGTTTCTCTGGGTTGATGTTGGCCATTGTTCCGGCCGATTTCCAATATCACGATACCTATTTTGTGGTTGCGCATTTCCATTATGTTTTGGTGTCTGGCGCGGTATTCTCAATCATGGCATCGGCGTACTATTGGCTGCCTAAATGGACAGGTCATATGTACGATCATAAGTTAAGTCTGTGGCACTTCTGGCTGTCGATCATCTCAGTTAATTTACTGTTCTTCCCTATGCACTTCTTGGGCCTTGCAGGAATGCCAAGACGTATTCCTGACTATGCAATTCAGTTTGCGGATGTAAACCAAATTGTGTCGATTGGAGGTTTTGCATTCGGATTGTCCCAACTTCTGTTTGTGTACATTGTGATCAAGTGTGTTCGTGGCGGAGAACCAGCAGCTGCGAAACCATGGGAAAGAGCGGAGGGGCTAGAGTGGACAGTTCCAAGCCCAGCTCCCCATCATACTTTTTCAACACCGCCTAAAGTGGATTAGTTGAGGATAGGATCATGTCAAAACATCAGTTACCCCACAAAGAGCAATCACAACGTACAGTTCATTCTAAACTGACTATGAAACTGCTTTTAGGGGTGGTGGCGATGTTTGGCTTTGGCTATGCCTTGGTACCGCTCTACGACATTATGTGCGAACAGTTGGGCATAAATGGCAAAACGTCAGAAGTAGCGGCGACGATACCTAATGCGCTTGAAGTCGATACCTCGCGGGTGATCCGTATAGAACTGATGTCTCACATAAATTCTGGCATGCATTGGGATTTCTATCCAAACAAGCAAGTGATAGATGTGCACCCAGGAGAGGTGATTCAAACCCACTTTGTCGCTAAAAATCGCACCGAGCAAGCCATGGTCGCGCAGGCTGTTCCGTCCGTTTCGCCTGGAATGGGGGCGAGCTACTTTAATAAAGTTGAGTGTTTCTGCTTTAACCAACAGCCATTGGCGGCTCAACAGCAGACAGACATGGGGCTGTTGTTCTATATCGAGCCTGATGTACCCGACAACATTCACACTTTAACCCTGTCGTATACCTTATTCGATATCACCGAAGCGGTGAATTCATCGCAAGAGGTGATCTCTCAAACGTCGTCACTTACAGATGGTGACTCGATGTGGGGAGCTTTTGATCAAGTAGGAACAAAGGCGACAGCCGTGTTATCGGATACAGAAACTCTTTTACAATTTAGCGATAGATTGTCGCTCATACTTAACCTTAAGGATTAAGGAAAGCACTATGAACAGTAATCCAACGGAACACCAAACTTATTTTGTGCCCACGCACAGCCAATGGCCGATTTTAGCGGCTATTGCGTTGTTTCTGGTGGCAGTAGGTGCAGGTGTTACGGTGCAAGATACACAAACTGGCGGCGCTTTGGGTCGTTGGATACTTGGCGCTGGTTTTTTAATGCTGCTGTATATCTTAGCGGGCTGGTTGACTAACGTTGTTCAAGAGTCGATGGGAGGGCTTTATTCGCAACAGATCTCGATCTCTTTTCGACAAGGTATGAGTTGGTTTATCTTTTCCGAAGTCATGTTCTTTGGCGCTTTTTTTGGGGCGCTGTTTTACGCTCGTATGATTTCTGTTCCTTGGTTGGGTGGCGCTGATAATAATGCCATGACCCATGAGGTGCTTTGGCCTGCCTTTGAAGCCATCTGGCCATTAACGACTACGCCATCTGGGGTAACTACTCAAGCGATGTCTTGGGAAGGGCTGCCTCTTAAAAACACTCTTATATTGCTGACGTCTTCGGTGACCTTACATTTTGCACATGTATCGATGGAAAAAGATCGCCGATTTGCACTCGTAGTCTGGCTTGAATTAACCATCATACTGGCGTGTTTATTCTTGTTTTATCAAGTGCAAGAGTACGCTCACGCTTATCAGGATCTTGATTTAACCTTACAGAGCGGTATTTACGGCAATACCTTTTTTATGCTGACGGGATTCCACGGTTTTCATGTCTGCTTGGGAACCATCTTTCTGATGATTTTACTGTGGCGCATCGCAAAAGGGCATTTTACGGGCAAAGATCATTTCGCATTCCAAGCCGGAAGTTGGTACTGGCATTTCGTTGATGTGGTTTGGTTGTGTTTGTTTATTTTCGTTTACGTTTTATAGCCATAGCTATGAGACAACGACTTGCCGTTAGTAAGGTCTTGGGTTAGGAGCAATCCAGCCCATAGACAGTGCAATAAGTAAAAATATGACAACGCAAACAGACAGCATCACCCGGCGGCCTAGATAGTGACTCATACTTTTAGACTGAGCAGATTGAGATGTACTGACCATTTTAAAAAGGGCAATACCTAAGTTTATGACAATGAATAGCAGTAGAAGTACTAAAAGCAGTTTGAATATCCAGACTGGCATATCTGCGCCTCGATTATTGAGCGTTAAGGTTGTAGTGCTGTTGTTGTTAACTTTGGGATTGTTTTTGCTGTTGGTCAAATTAGGAATGTGGCAATTGGATCGTGGCCAACAAAAACAACGTCTAGAACAGCAATTATACGATCGCTCATTGGCCTTACCGGTGCCACTCCAGACGGTGATGGATGACACCAGTATGCTAAACGAGCAGCAATACTACGGGCTGAATATTTCGGCTCAATTATCCCCGTCTGACAAACCTGCTTTGCTACTAGATAATCAAACCTTAGATGGAAAGGTAGGATATCTCGTCTATCAACCCATGTATTGGCGTGTTGATCAGCACACAAGCCAACTGGTGTTAGTTGATCTTGGGTTTGTTGTTGCTCCACCGAGACGAGAGCAGCTTCCTAATGTGGAGCTACTCACCCAAGAGACCGACTTGAGCGCTCGCTTATACAGCAAATCCATCAACCACCTATCAGAGCAGCAGTCCCTTGAAGTTTTTCAACAGGGCTCTATGGATTTGCTCCGCGTACAATCCATTAATCCAGGCTACCTTTCGTCTCAATGGCAGCAGAGCGTTTGGCCGGTATTTATACAACCGACGTCTCTTAATGACTGGTCTCAACCTATGGTTTGGAAACCTTTCCCTATGAGTTCGCAGAAGCATTTTGGTTATGCAGTGCAATGGTTTGCGATGGCGGGTGTTTTTATGGGATTGATGGTTTGGGTAGGCTGGCGATTTGGCTTAAATCGCAATAAAGCAGACAAAGAAGTTGATTGAATATTAATCAGTAGTGCGCGGTGAATGTTTACACTGTAAATCAAGGATGAGTTATGCAACAGAGCATCAGTTTTCAACAGCAACAACGTAGCGGTCGCCTTAAATTGCTCGCGATAATAGCGGTATTTGCTTTGCCTGTGGTCGTCGCACAGTGGGTATTATCACAGAAGCTTTATCAAGGAGGCGTCACCAATCAAGGGGATCTAATCACTCCGTATTTAAGCTATTCACAATTGGTGGATCCAAGTCGTCCATTGCCCGATTTTATCGCCACTCAAGATACTTGGCACATGCTCTACTTGGTCCCAGAAGAGTGTGGTCAGTTGTGTGTAAAGCAGATTGAAATGATGCAAGCGAGCTATGAGCTAGTGGGTAAAGATAAGCCACGAGTTTCAGCGTTATTGATTGTGGCCGATAACAGCGATGTGGTTGCTTCGTCACTACTACCTCAACAATCGTCGTTGAGCATTCAAACCCTCCCTAACTTTGGACCTATTATGTCCGGCCAAGTAGTTATTGTCGATAAGCTGGGTCAGTGGGTAATGAGCTTCGATAGTAATGAGTTTGAGTCGGTGCAAGCAATGCATAAAGCGTTTCTTTCCGATCTGAAGAAGCTATTGAAGCTATCGCGAGTGGGATAAGGAGGCGCCATGACGACAACTATGGCAAAAGGATTTCTACTGCTAACTCGAAGTGCAGCAGTTTTGACGCTGATTGTGATCGCATTGGGTGCGTACACTCGTCTGGCAGATGCAGGTTTAGGTTGTCCTGATTGGCCCGGATGCTATGGACAATTGATCGTCCCAAGCAGCGACGCCGACGTATCGCTGGCAGAAGCTAAGTTTCCTGAGCGGCCTGTTGAAGCGGATAAAGCGTGGCTCGAAATGATCCATCGTTACGCGGCTTCGACATTGGGGCTGTTTATTTTAGCGATAGGTTTTCTTGGTTGGAAAAATCGTGAGCAAGTGGGAGTAACGTCGCTGTCGTTGGTGGTTTTGGTGTTGCTACAAGGTGCCTTGGGCGCATGGACAGTCACGCTCAAGCTGATGCCGGTGATCGTTATGCTTCACCTTCTTGGCGGATTTACCATATTTTCGCTACTCATTCTGTTGCACAATCAATTAATGAAAGTTCGTCCTGCAATTAAGTCCGCTGCGCGTAATGTGTTGTCGACTGAGTTAGCGTATCCCAAGCTTACCCGCTTGCGCCACTGGTCTGCAGCAGCGTTAGTGGTATTGGTGATTCAAATTATGCTTGGGGGGTGGACCTCGTCAAACTACGCTGCACTGATGTGTACTTCGCTACCAATATGTAATGGAGATTGGATCAGCTATTTAGACTTTAAGAACGCATTCACATTGGTATTGGGGCACGATAATTACGAGTACGGCGTGTTGGAGTACCCTGCCAGAATGACAATACATGTTACTCACCGCATAGGCGCAGTGATCACTACGCTCGTTTTTGGCTTTTTTATCTTGAGGCTGTTTCAGTTTGCCACAGCGCATAAGCAGCCCAACATCGCCGTTTGGGCACTACTACTTCTGTTGTTACTTTTAACTCAGTTGGGCTTAGGCATTATCAACGTGGTAATGAGCCTTCCGCTTCTTAACGCTGTCGCGCATAACGTAGTGGCTTCATTGCTTTTAGTGACTACAGTTACTACGTTGTTTCAGGTTCGTGCACTGCAGCGCTCACTCACGCTAACACCTCAACGAGCTGCGGATAATAGCTCAACAAAAAATACCGCCGTGCAAACACCGGAACAAAAGGAGATGTCCCATGGCTAAATCAACAACGATGCCCATTATGTCAACACAGGTTTCGTCGAATTGGCGTAGCTATTATCAACTTACAAAACCCAAAGTAGTGATGTTGATGCTTGTTACGGCACTCGTTGGGATGTGCTTAGCTGTGCCAGGCGCGTTACCACCGGTAAAAGCGGTAATGGGGTTAATAGGTATAGGGTTAATGGCGGGCTCGGCTGCTGCACTTAACCATCTTATTGACAGACGAATAGACGCAATTATGGCAAGAACCCATAAGCGTCCGTTGCCTTCCGGGCAATTGAATACCGCCAGAGTATTTACCTTTGCAGTCAGTATTGGGGTTATGGGATTCATAGTGCTGGCGCTTTGGGTTAATCCATTAACCGCCTGGCTGACCTTTGCCAGTCTTATTGCGTATGCTGTGATTTATACTCAATACCTTAAAAGGGCGACACCCCAAAATATTGTTATCGCAGGTATTGCTGGTGCTATGCCACCACTGCTTGGTTGGACAGCGGTAACCAATGAACTTCACGCTAACGCGTGGTTACTGGTAATGATCATCTTTATCTGGACCCCACCTCATTTTTGGGCACTGGCGATCCACCGTCGTGATGATTACGCCAAAGCGAACATTCCAATGTTGCCGGTGACCCATGGAATCGCCTACACCAAAACCAGTATTTTGTTGTACACGGTGTTACTGTCATTGATCTGTTTCTTGCCTTATTTGGTCGGCATGACAGGTGACCTTTATTTGGTCGGAAGTAGCGTTTTAAATGGCGGCTTTGTGTACCACGCTTGGAAACTGAAATACGCCGCTACAGAGAAAAGTGCGATGGCCACATTTAAGTTTTCCATTATTCACTTGCTGCTGTTGTTTGTGTGCTTATTGGTCGATCATTACGTGATGTTGTGGCAACTTTAAGACGGTTTGCAGTAGGTAACTAAAGTCTTAGTAAAGAGACGGTACTGGTGCAGGTTTTTCCATAGAGTGGGCATATAATTTATGCATGCTTACGATACTGAGTACGTCGATCTTTCCATGATGTACTCAAAGGCCCTTTCAACTGAAACGGTGAAAGAGCATGACGTGGAACATGGACGCTATGCACAAAACCAAAAACATTTTGTTTGTAATGAACTGGCCCGACAATACTGGGCTAATGCTAAAACGAGCGCATCAAACCTACGAGCACTTAGCTCAAAGTTTGAAGCAGTTTGATATTAGCTGTTTTATCGCCTACCCAGAGGTTTTTCAGTCCTATTCAGGTTGCGCGCTTAATGTCGTGCAGCTCGATTGCAACGACTTCTTCGGAAAAAGGGCCGAAATTAAGTCTTTCCTTAAACAAAATTGTATTGGTACTATCGTCTATATCGACCCCCCATTGATATGGGCCGCTAACCCATTTTTTAGAGCTTGGGGCGTAACGCCTATAGCCTATGTTCGATACTCACATGGGTTTGTGCATATGCGAGATTACACCCCAAGAACCATCCTTAAAAGAGCGGTTCATGAGATTGGGTTGTTTTCAGCATCAAAATACATCGCTATTACGCGCATCGGGCAATCAAAATTAACCTCCTCTGTTGGTATCCCGCAGCGCAAGGTCACTTATATTCGCAACGGAATAGATTCGTCTATTTTCCCGATCGAAGTCCGCAAAGAATCAATCTCAACAGTTAAGAACATTGTCAGTGTGTTTCAACTACGCCCCCAGAAAAATATTTTCTTTTTGTTGCGTGTGATTCAGAGCTTATCTAAGCGGCGCAATGATATTTGTTACACTCATGTAGGCGGTGGCGAACAACTTGAAGACGCTATTGCTTACGCGAAAGAGCTAGGCATTGAGGACCGGTGCGAGTTTGTTGGGGCCAGTGATAATCCCATTAAATATATGCGTAAAGCCGATGTGTTTATTCATGCTAGTTTGAATGAAAATTGCTCGAATGCCATCACTGAAGCTATGGGGTGTGGTACCCCTGTGGTGGCTGTCAAGAGTGATAGTGCACTAGAACAAATCACACCTGAAATAGGCGTTGTTGTGGATGATTTGGATGAAGAAAAGTACACCCAAGCGATACAAAAGTATCTGGATGATCCACTCGCGAGACAACAAGCACACCTGCGGGGACCCGAGCGTGCACGCAACAATTTTTCTATTGATAGTCAATCGCAAGGGTTAGAAAGGCTACTACTGCAAACATTGTCTTAGAACAGGAGTGCCTGTGTGGCACTTAGAAGCGTTCCTGAACCTGTGGCGACGCATTTGTGTAGAAACTTAGCGTTACCACATGGATGTTGTGTAAAAAAATTATTATCAAGGAAGTACAACATGATTCAATCAATTATCGAGAAAATACGCTCAATACCACATCGAATTGAACGAGCTCGATTTAAAAAAATAGTGCAACGGGTGTATGACACGCCGCCGGTGGAGGTGACTCCAGACGCAGATCTAATTGTCGTCTCTCAAGTGCACCATAAAGCGGTAGAAATGTCGTTGCTTTCTCTAAAGACCTTCCTATCTAAGTTTGACGAATGCGGTCTTGAATTAATTGACGATGGAAGTTTAACTGCCGACGATATCGAGGCATACCGCAGTCATTTCCGCGGGGTTAAGATAATCCCAATTTCTGACGTTGAACTTATGGGGTGCCCACAAGGTGGTACATGGGAGCGCTTATCCTATGTGGTGCAAAGGAGCCAAGATAAATATGTCATCCAATTAGACTCAGACACGCTTACATTAGGTGATGTAGACTTTGTGAAGCAAAAAATCACCAGCAATAAACCTTTTCTAATTGGCGGACCAAATTACGCCGAGCCTGTTGATGCCTTAGCAATGGCTAAGCTCGCCACTTCATGGAATAGCACGCATATTCAAGGAACGAGCGAGTCTCATCTAGATAAACTGGTGCCTAAATATATCGATCACTATGTGCGCGGTTGTTCTGGATTTACGGGTTTTCCCAAGCAGGGTATTACCCAGCAAGTCATGAGCAGTATTTCTGAAATCATGGAGTCAGCAGTAGGCAGCGATAATTGGCGACGTTGGGGGACTGAGCAAGTGACGAGTAATATATTGCTGTCGACATTTGACGATGTAGAAATCGCGCCTTGGCCTGCGTACCAAAATTATGGCTTTCCTTTTGTCGATAACGAAAAAGATACACCTACATTGGTTCACTTCATTGGCACACACAGACACGCAAACGATTATTATCGAATGCTGGCATACATGTGCATTAATGATCTTTTCGAATCTAAATCGGATCAAGAGTTTGTTTCTGTTAGTGACTGAGCAACCGAGAAAATGTCAGTCGCTATGTTGGAAACACATCAAAGGAGTGAGAGAACTTAATCTATGTCTAATACTGCCAAGGTAGCATTCGTATACTTGACAAATAACCCGAGTAAAACTCGTAAAAATGTCAAAAAACTTAAACAGCAGCTATCAAAATTAGACAATGTTGAATTATTCATTTGTGGTTATGGAACTCGTGCTGCTCAAACAGAGTTTGAAGGTATCCCTTTCTACACATGGGATGAGACGCAAGCTCTTGGGCTAGAATTTTTATCTAAGCATCGGTTTGACAGCTCGGGTAAGCTGATCTTCATTCCGGGAAATGCAGATTATAATCACCTGCTTTTTTATCGCCAACACTCAGAGTTCGATTACTATTATTTTTGCGAAGATGACGTAGTTTACACCGGTTGCATGTCCGAGCTTGTCACCGAGTTGCAAACGCAAGATGCGGCACTTCTCTGTACTCATAAAGCACGCTCGTTTGCCGATTGGAAATACGCCAACATGTTTGTGTTTGGGGAATATAATAGTGACTTGCCCAAGTACTTAGCGTTTTTACCCTTTAATCGCATCTCCAATGAAGCGTTTAAGAGCATTATTCATGCTTACAGCAAAGGTCTAGGTGGCCACTTCGAGATGACGTATCCCTATATAATGCAGACAGAAGGACTCGAAATTCTCGACATAGGAGGAAGCGGCGAGTTTGTTACGTCAGAATTTCGGGATAAGCACTACTTAGGCTATAGTCAAAATGGTCAACAATTTGGGACGTTTATTTGTAACCCGGCTTTTTTTGCCGCAGGAACACAAACAAATTGTTTGTATCATCCAGTTAAAGCACCAAAAGAGGTTCTATTTACCCGTTGGCGCAGATTACGTTCTATCTTTGATTACTATCGGAGCAAGTTCTTTAAATAGGCTTAGTCGGTCGTTTCCCAAATTGTGATTTCCGTAGAACTTGGCACTTCAAACCAAGACCAGAACATGTCTAGCATTTCGGGGGTCATCTCGTATGCCTTATCTCCTCGCTCCTGATTGCGTGCTACTGCTCGTTTTTGACAGGTTTCATAGGGGACGTCCAAATAGACAAACTCGTACTCTAGCTGGTTTTCGGTGGCCCAGCGTTTAAACTCGTCTCTCTCTTGCTTGTTCCAAAATCCAAAATCAAAAATCACAGGTACATCCAATGACAATAGCTGCAATGCAGACTGCTTAAACAGCTCTTGTAGGGTGTGCAGGCGTTGATCAAAGATCTCTCGCTCCATATGCTCGCCATACAAAGGGATCATCCATTCGTCAACACTGTAGCGGTAGGCTTTTTTTTGCTCTGCCAATTGATTGGAGTAGGTGGTTTTTCCTGAGCCAATAAATCCGCAAATAAAGTAAATTGTTGCCATTCTGTGTTCCTTAAAAAATGCTGCGACACCGCGATAGCTAGGTTGTCATTGAATAGACATAGAGAGTTCACAAAAACGCAACCTCTATGGAAAGAAACTGTCACGTAAAGTTCTCAGTATATTGGCAAACGAAAAAAGCGAACCTTCGTTCGAAACTCCGTTAAAACCAAAGGGAATAAACGATGAACAAGCTATACGTAGCAGGACTGCTATCTGCAACACTTTCAACAGGTGCATTCGCCACTACCGAAATTACTTGGTGGCATGCGATGGGCGGTCAGCTAGGTGAAACAGTCAATCAAATCGCGACTGATTTTAACGCGTCTCAGGATGAGTACGCAATTACTCCTGTTTATAAAGGTGATTACACCGAAACATTAACGGCAGGTATTGCAGCATTTCGTGCAGGTGAAGCACCAAACATTCTGCAAGTGTTTGATGCTGGAGCTGCGACTATTATGAATGCTCCTGGTGTGGCTAAACCTGTACAAGATATAATGGTTGATTCTGGCTACTCGTTTAGCTCAGACAACTACTTTGCAGGTGTTCGTAATTTTTATGCGGACAACCAAGGTAAAATGGTCGGTATGCCATTTAACAGCTCAACACCAGTGCTGTACTTTAACAAAGATATGCTAGAAAAAGCGGGTGTTGATGCGCCTAAAACTTATGAAGAGCTTGAAGTTGTTGCTGAAAAACTAAAGCAGCAGGGCTACGCAAGCTTTTCTCAGTCTCTTACGCCTTGGATCATGTTCGAAAACTTTAAGTCTCGACACAACCTACCTTTGGCAGACAAAGAGAACGGGTACACAGGATTGCCAACTAAAATCATGTTCAACACCGACGACATGCAAATGCACGTGGCGAAACTAAAAGAGTGGTCAGACAAAGGCTACTACAAATATTACGGCAGCGATTGGGATGCAAACCAAACCCCATTTGAGCGCCAAGAAGTGGCTATGTGGATGGGTTCATCAGGTTCATTTGGTGGGTTGCGTAATCGCGTTGAATTCGACTTTGGTACTACTTACCTACCATACTGGGAGTCGGTAGCAAAAGAAGGCAGTCACACCTTTATTGGTGGTGCGGCACTGTTTGCCCTAAGCGGCCATGACACCAAGCAAGATCAAGCAGTAGCAGCATTCTTTGCGCATCTTACTAAACCAGAAACGCAAATGTACTGGCACAAAACTACCGGTTATGTCCCTGTTACAAACGCGGCCTACGAGATGACGAAAGCATCTGGCTACTACAACGAATCACCTGACGCAGAAGTGGGTGTGAAGCAATTGAGCTTACCAGCAGGCGAGTGGACAAAAGGGTATCGTTTAGGCTTTTACCCACAAATCCGTGAAGTTATGCATCGTGAGTTCGACAACATCTTTGCTGGTCGCTCAAGCGTAGAAAACAGCTTGGATAAAGTAGAGACAGAAAGTGAGCGTTTGCTAGAGCGCTTTGCTCGCACAGTGCAGTAACCACTGCTCTCGTCTCGTGCAGGTTGTTTGCTTAACGTAAATAATCTGCCTAGGTTGGGGTAGGGAAACCTGCCCCAATTCATACCAACCAAAGCCATTACCTGATCATTTTTGCTAGTTAATGTCACTGATAACGGCGTTAAAGATTTTGTAGATAGAACCACTGTTTACGACCATCTTTGCCTTGTTCTCAGCGATTTATTCAGCGCAATTTTCTGATTAGTTAATGACTTCGATTGGTATCGTTTATTTCTATTCGTTGTATTGAGTACTACTGTGATCCGTCGACAACAATTTCAGCATTCCCCAATCAGTTATGCCTTGCTACTGCCGCAAATCGCCATTATTGCGGTCTTTTTTGTTTACCCTGCAGCACAAGCGGTATACCTCTCGTTCATGCTAGAAGATCCCTGGGGTATGTCCTCAACCTTCGTTGGTATGGAAAACTACCAGATCCTTCTCGAGTCGTCCGACTATATTGATTCGGTAATTTTTACCGTCTTTTTTGCCATTACAGTGTCGTTTTTATCACTTGCATTAGCACTGTTGTTGGCGGTAAAAGCAGACAATGTTTTGCATGGTAAAGGGCCGTATCGAGTTACATTAACCTGGGTGTACGCCGTTGCTCCCGCTGTCGCTGGCATTATGGGTAGCTTCTTGTTTAACCCGCATATCGGCGTGCTCACCGACTTTTTCGATTACATGGGTTGGAGCTTTAGCTTTCAAACCGATCCTGTAGATGCCACCGTCGCATTGATCCTTGTTTCAGTATGGAAGCAAGTGTCGGTCAACTTTATCTACTTCTTAGCGGGATTGCAGTCGATTTCTTACGCAGTCCGAGAAGCGGCAATGCTTGATTGTGTCAGTGACAATCGACGCTTTTGGACCATTACTTTTCCTCTGCTGGCACCGACTGGGTTTTTCTTATTGGTTATCAACCTAACCTACGCGTTTTTTGACACCTTTGGGGTAATAGACACCATGACCTCTGGTGGCCCTGGCGGGCAAACAACATCGATGGTTTACAAAGTGTATCGCGATGGGTTTGTTGGCGCAGATTTAGGGGGGAGCTCAGCTCAATCGGTTGTTTTGCTGCTGCTGGTGCTCATGCTTACGTATATTCAATTTCGCGTTGTTGAAAAACGCGTTCACTATTAGTCGAGGAGACCACAATGAAAAGACACGCATGGTCTGATCATCTAATACTGATTGCGGGTGTGCTATTTATGATCACCCCTATCTGGCTTATTTTCGCCAGCTCAACACACGATCCAAATACTATTATTTCGGATGGGTTGCAGTGGACGATCGGCGACAACCTTATTGGCATTTATCATGAAGCTTGGACCAATAGTCTTGGGTTTTCCGGAGCGGTGACCGCTAAAACCATGATGATCAACTCGATGATTATGGGGCTGGGTTTTGCTATTGGTAAAATTGTTATCGCGATCACTGCGGCGTATGCACTGGTGTACTTTAGACTCCCTTACGCCACGCTGTGGTTTTGGCTTATATTTGTCACGTTACTACTACCGCTTGAAGTTAGGATCATTCCTTCCTACGAAGTCGTCGCCAAGCTAGGTATGTTGAACAGTTATTCTGGATTGGTGTTCCCGCTCATTGCATCCGCAACCGCCACTTTTTTCTTTCGTCAGTTTTTTCGAACCGTTCCTGATGAACTTCTCGAAGCTGCTCAACTGGATAATGCGGGACCATTTCGCTTTCTGATCGACATTTTGATGCCACTGTCTCGCACTATGATGGCGGCAATTTTTATCATTATGTTTGTTGATGGTTGGAACCAATATCTATGGCCCATCATGATGACGACTGACGAAAGCTACAACACCATAGTGATGGGTATAAAACAGATTTTGTCTAACATCAGCGAAACCAGTTTACCCCGTTATGACTACGCCTTCGCGATGGTGATTTTAGCAATGCTCCCCCCGATTTTAGTTGTGATTATTTTTCAACGCTGGTTTGTTAAAGGGTTGGTTGAAAGTGAGAAGTAGACAAACAGACCCCCTCAAAGACATGGAAAAGACCAACGTTAAACCACTCAACCCAATTGCTCGTAGACGGTCAGTTAAGAACCCTTCGAACATGCAAAGAACCACAATGGAGAACACAATGTTAAGCCTTCAACAACTAAAAAAGACCTATGAGAACGGACATGTCGCAGTAAAAGGTGTCGACATCAATGTTGAACAAGGTGAATTCATCGTCTTGGTAGGGCCATCTGGTTGTGGTAAGTCGTCAATATTGCGCTCAATTGCAGGTTTAGAAGCCATAACTGGAGGCGAGATTCATTTAGCGGGTCGACGTGTGGACAAAGAAAAACCGGCGTTGAGAGACATTGCGATGGTATTTCAAAACTATGCTCTCTACCCACACATGACAGTCTACAACAACTTGGCTTACGGATTGAAAAATCGTGGTGTTGACAAGGCAGAAATTGATCAGAAAATTCAGGATGTTGCGAAGCTTCTAAAAATTGAAGAGTACCTAGAGCGTAAACCGGCAAAACTGTCGGGAGGGCAGAGACAACGGGTTGCTATGGGGCGCGCGATTGTTCGTCAGCCTAAGCTATTTTTGTTTGATGAGCCATTGTCTAACTTAGATGCGGCGTTGCGAGCGCACATGCGTTTAGAAATTAAGAAACTGCAGCGCAAAACCGGCATTACTAGCGTGTATGTGACCCACGATCAAGTTGAAGCCATGACATTGGCGGACCGAATAGTGGTGCTAAATGGTGGGGTGATTGAACAAATAGGTACGCCTTCAGAGGTGTATCATCAGCCGGCGAGTATGTTTGTCGCAAGTTTTATTGGTAGCCCAGCGATGAACTTCTTAGACGCTCAAATGGTGACAAATACACTCACCTTAAACAAGCAGACTATCGACTTGAATGGTGTCATTTCAACAGAAAATGGCCCAGTAACCGTGGGGATTCGCCCAGAAAGTGCAAGCCTAGAGCCAATAGATAACAGCCTTCAGATGAGCATGGACGTATCGGTCATAGAGCCTCTTGGTCCGAATCAATTAGTGCACGGAAAGTGGATGGGGCAAACTTTGACTATAGTGACCCCCGAAGTACCCTTAGAAATCAATCAGCCTCTAAAGTTTATTGTTGCTAAGCGCCACTTACATCTGTTTGACCGCGATAAAAAGCGCGTACATGTTGAACGGGAAGTATTCAATGACGCGAAGAGCATGGCTATTGCATAGCCGCATCTTGAATCTCTTGGTGCAGTTGACGTAACGGCATCAAGTCATAGCCCATAATCCAATGCATCACGTGGACAAAACGCCCGTGATGCAAAACTTAATAAAAATAGTTATCATTAACTATTGCAATAAATTGTAACCTTTTTATAATCCCCTGAAACAAATGATAACAATTATCACTTAACTTCACTCAGGGATTGAAACATGCAAACATTTTCCACAGCCCAATTGGTTGGTGTAGGTCTAACCGCAACTCTAAGCTCGACATTTGCGCTTGCAGCGCCAACGGTAACGAGCGAACAAGTTATCACGCATTACGCTGATTTGGCTCATGCTGTCTATCAAGATTCTCGCATCACAGCTCAAGCGCTACAAAACCAAGTAGAAGCATTTGTTGCCAACCCATCGGCGATGGCTCTTGAAGAGACTAAACAAGCATGGTTAAAGGCAAGAGTTCACTATCAACAATCTGAAGTGTTCCGTTTTGGTAACGCCATCGTTGATGATTGGGAAGGGCAGCTTAATGCCTGGCCTTTGGATGAAGGCTTGATCGATTATGTCGATGCCGACTATCACTTTGAAATGGGTAATGGCGGAGCAACGGCAAACATTATTGCTAATCAGCAGCTTCAAGTCGGTGGCGATGTCATCGATGTGTCAACCATCACTCCCGAGCTGATTGCCAGTCTAAATGAAATTGGTGGCTCAGAAGCAAACGTCGCATCGGGTTATCACGCGATCGAGTTTTTGCTGTGGGGCCAAGATCTCAATGGAACTAATGCCGGCGCAGGTAATCGCGCTTATACCGATTTTGTAGTAGGTGAAAGCTGTACCAATGGGGCTTGTGATCGCCGTAGCGATTACCTTACTGCGGTGACTCAGTTATTGGTGGATGATCTAAAGTGGATGGAGGCTCAGTGGAGCCCAAACCAAAGCTCCAACTACCGTAGTGAGCTGTTGGCTGAATCAACCGATGAAGGCCTACGTAAAATGCTCTTTGGTATGGGTTCTTTGTCGCTGGGTGAACTGGCTGGAGAGCGCATGAAAGTGGCGTTGGAAGCGAACTCAACCGAAGATGAGCATGACTGTTTTTCGGATAACACGCACAACTCGCATTACTACAATGAGCAAGGCATCTACAACGTCTACACAGGCCTGTATATTCGTCAAGACGGCTCATTGCTAAGTGGCCCAAGCCTTCACGATCTCGTCACGCAAAACGATAAGCAGCAAGCTCAGCAGATTCAATCGCAGTTTGACAACACTCGTTCTGAAGTTCGTCAGCTCGTGTTTGCCGCAGAGCAAGGGCAGCACTTTGACCAACTGATTGCGTCGCAAAATCAGTCGGGTAATGAGATTGTAAATTCCGCCATCATCGCGTTGGTGCAGCAAACAGCTGCAATAGAGCAAGTCGCTTCTATCGTCGGAGTAGACAACCTAAGCCCTGATACCGCTGACCACGATTTCTAAACAAAACATCAATAAATTAGAGGGCTCTATATGAGCCCTTTGTGCGTTTTCATAATATATAAAAACTTCAGGAAGCATTCGTGACAATTCAATCCTCTGATTTTGTGTTTGCAACTCTTCAATCTGCTAAGTCTTCGTACTTTCGCTTGCATACAGCCGTTCCCAAATGGGCTCTTATATTGGGCTTAGTCGCTCCTATTGCTTCTGTTCATGCCTACGGTGAACAGTCCGGTGGTAAAACCACCACCAATAAGCAAGGGCACAACGCCTACTCGATGCCAGCGTCTAATCTGCCTATGAGTGCACGTCTGGACTTCAGCGTCGGCAACAGTTTTTTTCGCAATCCATGGGTGGAAGCACCTGCTTCTACCGATGCTCGTGATGGTCTCGGTCCGTTATTTAATACTAATGGTTGCCAAAACTGCCACATTAAAGATGGCCGTGGGCACCCACCAGAAGAAGGAGAAGAGCAAGCTGTGTCGATGTTAGTTCGACTCTCTATTCCTGCGTTAACCCTCGAACAAAAAAAAGAACTAATCCAGTCAGGGAATCTACCTGAACCAACCTATGGCGGGCAGTTACAAGACTTTTCAATTACTAACGCTACTCCCGAAGGATCGATCGTAATCGACTACACCAAAGTCGTTGAGACATTTTCAGATGGACACCAAGTTGAGTTACGAAAACCGCACTTAAGGATAGAACAGCTAAACTATGGCCCTATGCATCCCGATGTAGAAATGTCTGCCCGCGTCGCCCCACCTATGATTGGACTAGGCTTGCTCGAAGCCATTCCTGAAGCAACGTTATTAGCTTGGCAAGACATGGATGATGAAAATGGTGACGGGATCTCTGGCACACTGAATCAGGTATGGGATATTGAGCAGCAGGCTACCGTTATTGGACGATTTGGTTGGAAAGCCGGAATGCCAAGTCTAATGCAGCAAAACGCAGGCGCATTCAATGGTGACCTTGGTTTAACCAGTCGATTGTTTCCAAGCGAAAACTGCTCGGCGAAACAGTCAGTTTGTACCGACTTGCCCCATGGCGGTACGCCAGAGGTGAGCGACAAAATACTCGACTTTGTGGAGTTTTACTCGCAGCATTTAGCGGTTCCAGCTAGACGTAATGTAGACAATCCTTCGGTGAAGCTTGGACAAACCCTGTTCCAAAGCAGTGGCTGCGAGTCTTGCCATAAAGTGAATGTGAAAACCGCAAAAATCGCTGATCGTCCTGCTCTGTCTAAGCAAACTATACACCCTTACACCGACTTATTGCTTCACGACATGGGAGAAGGTTTGGCGGATCATCGTAGCGAGTTTATTGCTAATGGGCGAGAGTGGCGAACTGCCCCGCTATGGGGAATTGGCTACACTCAAGAAGTAAACCAACACACCTATTTCTTACACGATGGAAGAGCGAGAAACCTTATGGAAGCGGTGCTTTGGCACGGTGGGGAAGCAGAAGCATCCAAACAAACGGTATTGGCGTTTAGTGAGCGAGAGCGCGCGGCTCTGATTGATTTTCTATCGTCGTTATAAAGGGGCGTTGTTATGACATTACGAAACAGTAAAGCTAAGCCTATTTTGCAGGGTGTAGCGGCGAGTGTGGTATTAATTTTAGCCATTGGCTGCACAGCTTCGCAGGATGAAGCTACGGTATCTCAGCAGTATTCAACCAATGCGTTTAGCATGGATAACCGTTCGCATGTTAGTCAACCTATGTATCAGTTGCAGCACGCACGCTCGACCGAATTGTGGCACAAAGCATCAGCGCTTCATCACGCGGTGAATACTTGGTGCTTAGTAGAGCCAGAGGCCATCACTGAACCATGGCACAGTGCGATGGCCTCTTGGATGGCATTGCAAGGCCAAGAGCGAGGACCACAGCAAGCGTTGGAGCAAAACTGGTCGATGCAGTTTTGGCCAGATAAGAAAAATACCCTTGGTCGCCAAATGAGTGAACTGCTGAAAAATGAGCCCTATATAGACCCGAGTGAACTCGCTAATCGCAGTGTGACCGTTCAAGGGCTAGGCGCGGTAGAATGGTTGTTATTTGATCCTGCAGCGCAAGCCAGTTCAGCAGAGCAAAGGTGTGCATTGATGGCTTCTATATCGGCTCATACTGTGAGCACAGCTTCAACAATGGCGTCGGCATGGCAACAAAATCCATGGTTAGAGCTAGACAATCAGCGCTGGCAGCAAGAGATGTTTTCGATGGTTAACAACCAGTTGGATTTCATGCTAAAAAAGCTGTCATTGCCCTTAGCTAAAATAGGTAAGCCGAATCCTTATTTTGCCGAATCATGGCGCTCTCAAACGTCCTATTCAAATTTAAAGGCCAATCTACTACAACTTCAATCGACGCTAATGGTCGAGGGTGGCATTGTCTCGTCGCTAGAAGCGATTGACTCACCCGTTGCCTCTCGGATCACCGAGGCATTAGCACAAACCATAGAGCAATGGCCATCGGATGAATCACTGTTTGAACAACTACCGACTAAATCAGGTTATCGACAGGCGCTCAACGCCTTTAACCAGTTAGATTACCTAGACTACCTGTTAACCCAGGAGGCGTCTCAGGCGTTAGGTGTCACTATCGGATTTAACGCAACAGATGGTGACTAAGCGGTGTTGAATAGAAGAGAGCTGATACAAGCGATAGTCGGTGGGGTAGTGTTATCAGGTTCACTTGGATGCACATCATTGACCGCAAACAACGGGCTTCGTTCTACGTCGACTAATCTGTTAATTGGCAGCACCCAAAACGATCAAGGTGAACACGCAGTTACCGCCATTGATAGTACTGGAAAGATGGTGTTTCAAACGCCTCTTCGCGCTCGTGGGCACGGTTTCGCCCATCATGCTGAGCATAATCATCTCGCGGTGTTTGCACGTCGCCCTGGTCAGTATGTGGAGATCATTGATGCATACACTGGTCAGCAGATAACCACTATTGACGCAACCTCTAAGCGATTTTTTTATGGTCATGGTGTGTACTCTGAAGACGGTAGGCGCCTATTTGTCAGTGAAGGTGTTACTGAAACCTGCGAGGGTGTGATTGGGGTTTACGCGGCTGATAGTGATTATCGTAAAGTCGGAGAAATAGCGATTGATGGAATAGGCCCGCATCAAATTGCACGTTTGTCTGGAGATCGGTTGGTGGTTGCGGTAGGTGGGATCCATACAAAGGGGCGAGAGAAAACCAATTTAGATACCATGTCGCCTAGCCTTAATTATTATCATTTCGACGGTACGTTCATTGAACGCCAAAGCTTAGATCTTTCGCAACTGTCTATCCGCCATTTAGATGTTGCCGCTGACGACACTGTTTTTTTTGCCGTTCAATATCAAGATAACGATCCATTGTTCGAGCCTCTTGTATGGTCGCATCAACTAGGGAAGAAGCCAATGCCGTTGTCTGCGAGCGCAACTCAATGGCTTGATTGTAAGGGATATATCGGTAGTGTAATGACCAATAAACACTCAGTCATTGCAACAAGTCCTGTGGGGAATCAACTGTTAGAATTTGACCGCGGGACGTTAGCAATCAAAAGAGTCATCCAGATCCCTGATGTGTGTGGAGTTGCGACTAACGAGACCCAAGGGTTTGTGTCAACGGGGTTTGGGAATGTTGAGCAGATCCAGCGCGGTGTGATGCGTACCGTTCACCACTCTGCACTGAAGTGGGACAATCATCTCATTTGGGTGTAAATTATTATATACACTCCGTGTAAACTTTACTTTTTGCTGTTTTATTGCCTTTTGACTAAAAAAGTGTTTGCACATCTTGTTTTAAGTGGTTAAGTTACGAGAAACAGATCACAAATGACCTAGTTAATTTGATCTGAGTACAATAATTGAGCGACTAACTAAAGGAAGCAGTGTAGATGTACCAAACCGATGACGTAAAAATTACCAGAATCAAAGAACTCTTACCTCCAGTAGCGGTTCTGGAACGATTTCCTGCAACAGAAACAGCTTCTTCTACTACTTTTAACGCTCGTAAAGCGATCCACAACATTCTCAATGATGAAGATGACCGACTGCTGGTTATTGTTGGCCCTTGCTCAATCCACGATACTGAAGCCGCTCTAGAATATGGCAAAAAGCTAAAGGTGCTGCGTGACGAATTAGGTGATCGCCTAGAAGTCGTGATGCGTGTTTACTTTGAAAAACCACGTACTACTGTTGGATGGAAAGGTTTAATCAACGACCCGTACCTAAACGATACCTTTAAAATTAATGATGGACTAAGAATTGGTCGCAAACTACTGCTTGACCTCACTGACATGGGTTTACCTACTGCCAGTGAATTTCTAGATATGATCACGCCGCAATACGTCGCGGATCTGATTAGCTGGGGCGCTATCGGTGCAAGTACTACCGAGTCTCAGGTTCACCGTGAGTTGTCATCAGGTATCTCTTGTCCAGTGGGCTTTAAAAATGGTACTGACGGTAACATCAAGATTGCAACGGATGCGATTCGCTCAGCAGAATCGTCGCACCATTTCTTGTCAGTAACTAAGTATGGTCACTCAGCAATTGTAGAAACGGCTGGTAACCCAGATTGCCACATTATCCTACGTGGTGGTAAAGAGCCGAACTACAGCGCGGCGCATGTTGCCGACATTAAACAGCAGCTAGAGGCGTCGAAACTACGCCAAAAAGTGATGATCGACTTTAGCCATGCAAACAGTTCTAAACAGTACCAGCGTCAACTGGTTGTGTCTGACGAAGTGAGTGAACAAATCGCATCAGGTGAGAACGCCGTGTTTGGTGTAATGATTGAATCTCACCTTGTTGAAGGTCGCCAAGATTTGGTGGATGGTAAAGCAGCAACCTACGGTCAGTCATTAACTGACGCATGTATTGGCTGGGATGATACCGAAAAAGTATTGCGCCAACTTGCAGATGCAGTGACGGCTCGCCGCAACAAGTAATTAGACAACAAAAGACAACTCGATACTGTCTTTAGAATCTCGCCGCTTTTGTAAGCATCATTTACAATGCGGCGTGATTTTTTTGTTTTTATTGCTGCACCACAGTTTTCATTTTAGAGGTATCGTATAGTCGCATTGCCGTTTTTAGGAGTGTGATATGTCTTTGACCCACCCATCGTTTTCTGTTGACCAAACAACATCTGTTCACTATCTACGTGACACCAATATAAGCCAATTTGAAGATCGACAGATCCGTCAACTTCTGAGAGTTTGCTTTAATGATGATGACCAAGCGTGTATAGAAGAGCGACGATTTTTCTTTGAATCTCCAATGCATCGATTTGTCATTTGGGACGACAGCAAACAATCTTTACTGGCTCATGCGGCTTTCCACGAAAAGAAATTGTATACCGCTTCTTCGTCATTTGTCATAGGTGGAGTAGCGGAAGTAGCCGTTGCACCTACGGCCCGAGGCCGTGGATTGGTGAAGCAATTGGTGACCGCGGCAGAGCAAAAAATGCTGCAGTTGGATATTCACCATTCGGTGTTGTTTGGCGACATTGAAGTGTATGGTTCGAGTGGCTACATTGCGAGCGAACGGGTGCATATTCTCTCAGACAGAAAACCCACTTCTGGGAAATGGGTTTCTGTAAAAACACTGCATAAGACGTTAAGCGGTCGCAGTTGGCCTGACTGTACTCTGTATTTAGCCGGAAAAACCTTCTAAGAGTTTAGTGATTAGCCTGGGTGTCCATCAACGCGAGGCTTAACCAGCATAGGCGCAATCTTGATCAAATAAAATCCATAGCCAATGATCCACAGCAGCGCAGAGATATCGACAATCACCAGTAGATTGGCGCTGAAGATACCCGCGCCATAGCTCCGAAGCAACGCGGCCACCAAAATGGACAAATAGCCAAGCGCTATAGAGGGCCCTTGGTAAATGGGAAACCCAGTATGTCCCATGCTTACCCTAGTGATCATCGCGAGTACAACCCCACCAAGCCCGCCTATGGCCAATAAATGCATGACGCTATGATTGAGCATGGGTGAGATATCAAGCGCGAGCGTGAGAAGCGTGAGTGGTATTGCTAAGTAGCCAAAGTGTAGCGACCACACCAATGGCTCGCTAAGGCTAATAAACGGTTTCCAACGCACCCAACGAATTAACTGAGCTACCGCTGCTATCCAGCAGATATAGATGGCTAATTGACCTTTAGCTACCGGGAAAAAGGCAAGCACCATTAGCAGAACAAATGGAAGGTTCGCTACAAAGTCTAACCATAAAATGGGTTGGTTTTTTTCGACTTGAAACTTCTTAGCGGTAAAAAACGGAATGACTCGACCACCCATGACAGAAAGTAGCAGTGCAAACCACCACAACATCGCTTCCCACACAGCGATAGGGGGAAAAGGCGGCATTCCTTTGATGGAAGCGTAACTTGCAAAGTTAGCAACAATAGCCACTGCGAAAAGCGGAATAAAAAATAGGTTCTTCCACTTTTTAGCTTTAATCACGCGAGCACCAATCTCAAACGCTGCAACGGCTAAGAATGCACATTCAATTGAGGAAATAAGCCAAAGCGGGGTGTCTGTCCAAAACAATATTCTGGGTAGGCACCATAGCAAAACGATGAATCCAAGCCGCCAACTTTTAACACTGGGTATTCCTGTCCAGGTTTGCACGGCAGTAAGTACAAAGCCCACAACAATAGCCATGGCAAAACCAAACAGCATTTCGTGTACATGCCACCAAATTGCTGGAACTTGCAATTGCGCAGGTTGACCGGTTCGAAATGCGATAACCCAAACCATAATAGCGATGATGGAATAAAGCGACCCAAGTAAGAAAAATGGTCGAAACCCAAGTCTAAATAGTGGCCAAATCGCCTCTTCTTTGGATTTGTCAGTAATATTGATCATGGTTATTTCTCAGTAAATAGGTACGGGAAAAGCGCCTGTTTTTGTTGGTCCGTTAACTCTGAGACCGTATCCATATTGGTTTCAGGAATGCTTTCAGGATCTTTAAACAGCTTCAGTACACGTTCCATACTGGCTTCACGGATGATATGAATTGTTGGGAAGGGGGAGCGATTGGTTAAGTTTTCGCTGTCTTCTTGGTGAGCGCCATGGAAACAATACTCAGGATGAAATGATGCGATCTGGAAAACGCCTTCCCACTGTTGCTGTTTTATCAACGCATCTACCCAATCCAGGAACATATTATAATCCCAGAAATCGTTAAGCATATGAGGGATAACCACTAAAGTTGTATCGCGCTCGGCAGCCGAAATCGAGTTCAGCTGCTTCATCTCTACCAATATATCTTCCAGCAAGCTCTCTTCTGTCGTGGCATTACTTTGCGCAATGTGAATTTGTTCTTTTTTGTAGGGTTTCGCAGCAAAAGGACACAAGTTTAAGCCGATGACTACGTCTAGCAACCATTTTTCTGTTTGTTCGATCGGGGTTTGGGACGACAAAAGCAATTACTCCAAAACTAGTTCTTGGAGTGGCCACCCCAAAATGTAACGGTATGTTAGCCAGTATGTTACCTCAGTTTTCGGTAAGGCTCATCATTAAAAAACCGCTAAAGGCCGCATTACTAGGGGTGAGGATGGGATCGACCAGCGTTTTCATCTGTTGTATCTGCCGACGGTACTCCTGATAAAATTCGTAACTTGGTGTGGGTTTGTAAGATAAGTTCTCTAACTCAAATAGACGAATCACCCCTTTTGCGGTGGTGGGCTTTACAAACACTTCATCGTCGGGTTTAACATAGTTGGGGATAATGGTCATTAACGACCACTTTGCCAGTTTCACCGGTAAGAGTAAGTCTCGCATGGTGTGAAAACCATACTCCTGATCCCCGTATAAAAAGTCTTTGAGCGAAAAGGCTAGCGCTTCTCGCTCATCGTGAGTCATCGCTTTGACATAATCTCGAAACTTGGGCTTTTCAAACAGTGAAACCATGGAAGAGCGACTGACCGAGCGCACCATGTCTTCTGCGATTTGCTGTGGGCGCGTAAAAGCTTCTTCTGCAAACATAGCTTGTGCATCTGCCACCATTTTGTCCATCTTGTGTTTCTTGGCGATTTGCTCCATTTCAGGTGACGAAAATCCTTGAGGATATCGGATCAGAAACTCATTTTCTGCGGCTTTTAATCGATCAATGTTCATTGAATAGTCGTGGTTGTCATTGGTTTATTGATACTATTAAACATAGCGTAATCGTACCTGTGTAGTGGAGTTATTTGTGCAACTTGGGAATACACCCGTGACTAATCATCAATTTTGTGGATTACATTTCTACTTAAAGCGTGACGATTTGCTGCATCCTCAATTTAGCGGAAACAAAGCCCGAAAGTTTCTCTCCCTGCTTGAACAGCCGCCACAAGACATCGAAAAAATCGTCGGCTATGGTTCGCCACAGGCTAATTCGCTCTATTCGCTCGCGGCGCTAGCGCATCTACAGAATTGGCATTTTGATTTTTATGTGGACCATATCGCATCGTATCTAAAGCAGAACCCCAATGGAAACTATGCCAAGGCGTTAGAACTCGGTGCGCGGATTATTGAGGTACCGCCTGAGTGGAAAGTAGGCACTGACAATACGGAGTCGGCACTAAAACGATATTTATGTGAATCTTCCGATGTACTGATGGTTGAGGAAGGCGGGAGAATGCCGATTGCTGAATACGGCATTAAAGGTTTAGCCAACGAACTCATTGACTGGGTAGCGTCGCAAACTAATTCTTGCGAAGACGGTCCCTTAGAGAGTCGGCAGCAGTGGGTTGTGGCGCTGCCATCAGGAACGGGTACTACGGCTTTTTATTTGCACAAGTATCTACAACCTTATGGTATCGAGGTGGTTACAACCGCTTGTGTCGGGGGAGAAGACTATTTAAAGGCGCAATTTTTGCAACTTTCTTCAACTCAGAGTCAGCCAACCATTTGGTCGCTAGATACTAAACATCATTTTGGAAAGCTGTATCAAGATGATTTTCAGATTTGGACAACTCTAATGGCGCAAACTGGAGTAGAATTTGAGCTGCTGTACGATCCGCTCATGTGGAGAGTACTGTTAATGCACAAGCAGAAATTATCTGGAAAGAATCTGTTGTACATTCACCAAGGCGGACTTTTGGGGAACGAGTCTATGCTACCAAGGTATCAGCGAAAATTTGCGAATTGCTAGCTAATTAATAGCAGTGAACAGCGATGAATCTGCTCATTAGTTGTGCAAAAATTGTCGCAAACCCTGATATTGCTCAGTTTTACGAATAAAACTGGTCAAGGATCGCTGTTTAGCTCTATCTTTTTAGATAAAGTTTTGATTTACTCGGCAAAGTTATCCGTAGGATGACAAGTTTTTACAGACGTAACGGACGATATCGGAGATGCCAATGAATACGGATTGGGATGACTACGCAGAAAATTGGGAAGCAGATCTAGCCACACATCAGTTTGCGGATCAGGTTTTTGATAGCTTAGTTCAACAGGTGTCTATCGACAAAAAGAACATTTTGGACCTTGGCTGTGGAACGGGTCTCCTTAGCTTGAGGATGTCACCCAAAGCGCGCTCAATTGTTGCTGTTGACGCATCGGAAGCGATGATTGAAGAGCTAGATAAGAAAATGCTGCCAAATGTAGAACCTGTTGTCGACATTCTGTCACGCGGTTTAGCCGCACAGCACCCAGCATTTCGTGGTCAATTCGATATCATTGTGGCTTCGTCGGTTTGCAGCTTCATTTACAATCTCACAGACACATTGATTGTCGCTCACTCTATTCTTGAAGAGGACGGTGTGTTTATTTCTTGGGATTGGCTGAAGCAAACTCCAGATGACCACGGCCTAACAGAAGCCGAATTGCAATCCAAACTCACCGATGCTGGATTCAGTGCGTTTAAAACACAAATAGCCTTTGAAATGCCAACTGCTAAAGGTACTGCGCCGGTGGTTATGGCCATCGCCTTTAAATAAATACTCTTGAAAGCAGTGCAATGAACCATATTGCGCTGCTCCTAATTCCTAACTTCTACATTCTCTCACTTCGAATACCTCCAATTACAAAGGCCGTTTTTACTGCGTATTTTCGCCGTTACTATGGTGATTACCCATCGCAATAATTCCTTGCTCACACTTTCCAACTGCATCAAAAGTGACAGATAGTTCGCAAACACTATTTTTGACCGCGAGCAAATATTTGGTCGATCCATCTACCCAAAATCCGATCAATGTCATGTTTATGTCGAAATGTTACAAACTGTACGTGATCTATTATGTCTTTTTTCATTTCATAGCTACCCTGTAACTTAGTGAAATACAAAACAGCCCTACGTTTAAGTACACAGGGAATACATAACAACATTTCACTAATTTCCGTCGATCTGAGCAGTACGGCGTAAGCAAACATAGAAGTGAACGGAAATAACTATTATGGATAAGAAAATATTAGCAATCGCAGTGGCCACAGCAGCAGTGGCAAGTCCAGCGTTGGCGCTAGATGTTTACGACAACAATGGTTCAACATTCTCAGTTGGCGGACATGTATCTGTCAATATTAATGGTTCGAGCGAAGGAGACCTCGCTGTCGGCAGTAACTCCCCTCGGATTAACTTTAATTTCACTCAGGACCTTGGTAACGGTTATACCGCTGATGCTAAAGGCGAGTGGGCGCTTAATATGTTGGATGGAGGCAGTAATTCATTTGATACGCGTCTTGGATATATTGGACTTACCAATGACGCTATGGGGCGTTTCGTATTGGGTACGCAGTGGGCGCCATATTACGATGTAGCAGGTGTTACCGATAAGCCCATCGCTTATGCTACCGATTTCTTGTACTCCAACCACGGCGCAACGGGTACTGGCCGTGCAGACAAGATGTTAAGTTACCGAAAAGGCTTTGATTTTGGTGGTTCAATGTTGTCGCTTGGTCTTGCTTGGCAGGGGGCTACAGGTGATCCTACGTTATTGAAGTATGATGATCGATTCCAAGTGACCTTAGCATATGATATCAGCGACTTTATGATTGGGTATGCCTTAAGCTCAGGTGATATTATCGAAGCTGGAGTCACTGACGGCGGTATGTCTCACGCGGTGAGTGCTAAATACGGTAACTTTGGTGATGGCTTGTATGCCGCAGCGGTATATACCATGAACGAAAAAGTATACGGTTACAGAACACCAAATGACTACGATGCCTATGATGAGTCAATTGCGTATGAAGTGTTGTTAGCCTATGGCTTAGGAAACGGTTGGAATTTCATTTGGAACCTAGAAAATCTCACTGAAGATGTTAATGATAAAACTACAGCAATCAATGAGACAGCCATCCAAGTCGAGTACTTTGTTACGCCAAACTTCGCGACTTATGCAGGTTACCAGGTTGATTTGGGTGATGATGAATCTGTAGATGATGACAAATATCTAATAGGTGCTCGTTACTTCTTGTAATGAGTTAATTGCTCTACTAAAAGCCACCTTAAAAGGTGGCTTTTTTGGGTCTTAAGCCCAAGACAATTCTAACGGCTCGTGATAATATTTTTCTAATTTCCCTCTCTAATTGAACCTATGTTAGTCGCAAAAAACCTAGAAAAAAGAGCACAAATCATCGAGTTGTCCCCAGGTGCTAAACCTGCAGAATTCAAGTGCGAAAAGTGCTTAAAATCACTTAATCCGATTCCTATTTCGGCGGATGATTCATTGATTGTCGAAGGACTCTACCGAAATGCATGCCCTTCGTGCAAAACCATCAATTACTATAAAGTTCAGTTTAAGTAGTCTGCAGCATCTAATATGAAATCAATTCCAAATGTATTAACCATTGCTGGCTCCGACAGTGGTGGCGGCGCCGGCATTCAAGCCGATATAAAAGCAATATCAGCAACTGGCAGCTATGCGTGCAGTGTGATCACTGCAATTACCGCGCAAAACACACTAGGTGTATCTGCTGTGATGCCTATTTCAACGCACATAGTGTCTGCGCAATTAGATAGTGTGTTTAGTGACTTAACGATTGACGCGGTAAAGATCGGCATGCTTGCGGATGCCGACATCATTAAAACTGTGGCAGACAAACTACGGCAATATCAACCTAAGCATATTGTTCTGGATCCAGTGATGGTCGCGACCAGTGGTGATAGCCTGATCCAAAGTGATGCGGTTCAAGCGTTAATTGATCAGCTAATATCATTGGCAACAGTGATCACACCGAACATCCCGGAAGCTGTAAAGCTTAACGGAAAGCAAACTGAACAAGGGTTTAATGCGGCAGAAACAGCAAAAGCTTTATTAGAAAATGGCGCTAACGCCGTCCTAGTGAAAGGTGGCCATTCGCAAGGCGCTAGCAGTGATGACATTTTGGTCACATCACAGGGGCAGCACCTTTATAGAGCCGAGCGTGTCGAGACCAACAATACTCATGGAACGGGATGTACGCTGTCTTCAGCTATTGCCTCGTACCTCGCACAAGGTTATGAGTTAGCACCAGCGTGTGATATGGCGAAGCAGTACATTACCAAAGCGATACGTGCCGCAGATCGACTCAATGTGGGTAAAGGGCATGGCCCAGTAAACCATTTCTATCAACTTAATCATTAGTAAACGAATTTCGTTGATTAGACTGAATACAGAGCTATTAGGCAAATGTGGCTAAATATATAGCGTTCTTAAAGTGTTTGTTCTAACCTTAGCGCTTGATTTATAAATATTAATCAAGGAAAACGTCAAGGATGAAAAAAACACTATGGATAGTGTTGGGTTTGGCTGCATTGCTTATTGCCGTCCCACCGTATTGGCTGGGCTTTTCTGTCTTTCAGTTAGGCCATACATTTCAAGTTGCGAGCAGTATGACGGCTAAGTTGGCGTGTTCTGCCAAGTTTGTTAGTGGGTTTAGCCAGCAACAAATCATCGATGATGTTGCCTCTTATTCATCGGTGACAAAATTGGTAGACATTGAGTATGACTTAGAGCAGCAAACCGTCCAAACAGACATGCTTGGGATCAGCCAAAGTACCGCTCAATATGTACCCGGTCTGGGATGTTATCTTACTCATTCGGATCTGCCTAAACTTGAGCTGACTCCGTCACTGTCCTTTCCGATGCAACAAAATGCACCTTGGCCAGCTGGCAGTAAAATAGATACTGATTTAAGTGTTCAGGCCATTACCGATGAGATCATTCGTCAAGATAACCTAGCAGGGCATAATACTCGGGCGCTGGTGGTGATCAAAGATGGTAAGCTCGTTGCAGAGAGCTACGCACAAAATACCCATGCTCTGACTCCGTTATTGGGTTGGTCTATGGCGAAAAGCGTTACGGCGATGACGTTAGGGCGCATGGAACAGACCCACTCTGTTAACATCAATCAAACTCACCTATTCCCACAGTGGAACGATGAACGTGGTGACATTCAACTCAAACAGTTGCTGACAATGACTAGTGGGCTAGATTTTTCCGAAAAATATGCGCCGGGAAGCGATGCCACCAAAATGTTGTTTAGTAGCGCAAGTGCAGCGTCGCTACCATTAGACAGCGCTGTAGCGTTTCCTGCCGGAGATCACTTTTCTTATTCATCCGGCACCAGTAACCTCCTAGCAGATTGGATACACACTGTACTGGGCGACTCGCTGCAAAGCAGTTACGACTATCTTCATTCGCAGATACTAGAGCCTGCAGCTATCCACAGTTTAGTATTTGAAACGGATGCTACAGGCGTAACCGTAGGCAGTTCTTATCTTTTTGCTACTGCGCGGGATTGGGCGAGGCTGGGGTGGATCATGGCAAACGAGGGTAGCATAAATGGTCATCAATTATTGTCTGAACAGTGGGTTAGCGATGCGCAGCAACCTAATAGCAGTGACAATGAAAAAGCGTATGGTTACCAATTTTGGTTAAATAGTGGTGATACTGAACTGCGCTGGCCGTCTCTACCGGAAGATGGGTTCGCGATGCTTGGCAGCAGGAAACAGTCGGTGATGATGATCCCATCTCAACACGCAGTTTTAGTCAGGCTTGGGTGGAGTCGCGGAGAGTACCCAATGGAGCAAAACTATCGTCGGATCTTGGACGAGTTTTAGCGAAATGCTGTCACTGCAAATTTGTGAACGGAGTATCCGTTGATGAATACTCCATCAACGGATACTTGGTGGACTTAGCGATTTTCAAATCGATTATAGTCTAATAGTCCAAACTCAATAGGCTGGTCGTTTTTGTACCATTCATGCAACTTATCGCTTAATGGCCAAAATTCTTCACTACTGCGACGGATTGCAAAGCGATCGAGCAGCGCAATATAGTCTTCTTCTGCATTGATAGAGCGTATCATGCGTGCCAATTCTCCAGCCTCACTCTCTTTAATACTGAGAAATGCTGCTGGGTAACTACCCACTATGCCTTTTACCAAAGTAATTCTATCGTATTGAGGATCGCGATTACTTTCTTCGTTAAACAAACTGGAAATATTAGTGTGTGCATTGTTGTGCAGCAGGCTAAAGAACTGATCTTCACCGTTTTCTAGCTCGACATGTAAAGAGATGATCTGCGGCACAGGCTCGAGCCCCGCACCGGTCACAAAGTTGATCTGCTTAAGACTATGCTCGTTTTGTGGAAGCATCCCTGTGTTGGCAATCTCGTAGCGCGGTATTAATGAAGGTGCAACGCGCGCTTTCAATAGAGATGTGAGCTCTTGCTTGGGGTTTATGGTCTTGTATTCGACGCCACTCTCTTGCAAAAACGGCTTCGCATTGCGTGTGAGGTAGTCCGAAAACTCGATAGACTGCCCTTGATACCAACTTGATAACGTTTGGTGGCGGTTATCCAAAGGTAAAAATGCGATGAATGCAGTCTCACCTTCAATGCGTAGCAAATCCATGTACATGCGTGTGATAAGTTGGTGACCAAAGTTTCCATAAACATCAAACCCAGCGACCAACAAGTAGTGAATTCGTTCTAATAACGCATAGTCAATGACCCAAGCAGTTTTGGGTTGATGACCCACTAAGCCTTGAACAACGCTGGCACTGTCAAAGTGGCGGAATATGGTCAGTGCAGCATTTGGGTTGCCTCCCCCTGTCCATATAGACTCTAAACCTAAATGCCGGTCGTCGGTGAATACCTCATTCATGAATGCCATTTTGTCGCTGAGGTACTTAGATTGGGCGCGAGAATACTTAACCCAGTTTAATAGAGGAGTGGTATTACTGTCGAGCTCCCCAGGCAGTCGCATATTGGGGGCTTGGGCACGATAGAAATCGCCAGCAAGCTCATTATCTAATTGCTCGGGATCGACAAAGAACACCCAAAAATGGTCGTTAATTACGTTGAGCGCAAGTTGACCTCTGCAGACAGGTCCTTTAATGAACGACATGATAGTGCTTTGCGCTTCATCGAGTAAGAACTTATAACGTGATTGAATAGGAATGTCGGCAAACGCCATTATTGGGTTACTTGCTACAATAGGACGGTAGCTTGGTAGCTCGGTGACGTCATATTCGGCGTCAAACCATTCGCTCCATTTGTCCATACGTTGCTGGTTAAACGCGTAGGGCATGTGCGTTTTGTCCACAATGGTTTCACGTTCTGGAATCAGTCGATAGTAGACTCGCTCAACGCCAGGGTCTTCATAAGGACGACGGGTCACTATGGGGTCAAATTCTTCTCCAGGAGGGGTTGTAGAGCGAACCAACTTGAAAAAGCGAAGAGTATTTTGCTCAGAAAAATAGATATGATTTAGGAACAAGTGCTCATAGATATAACGGCTGGTTAATTGACGCTTCAAATCGGGTTGATTAAGGTAGCTTTCCCACTTGTCGACAGCATTTTTCTGCTCGATTGTCAGTGGTTCAACATCCGACATTTTCGCACCACTGCGTAACCAACCTAACAGAGTGTTGTGCTCTGAGTTACTAAGAGCAGGCAACCCATATGGCATTCCCCAGGTGGGGTGCTCAGCACGATATTCGTCAATCGTGTCACTAGTTGGGCAAGTTTGGCTGCGATAGATGCCGAAGTCGAAATCATCCAATTGATCTTGTTGAGGTAAAGGGAACTGTTGTTTTTGCAGAAGTAATTGCGCCATGACACCTGCTTGGACATTAGCGTCGGAGCGCTGAACTCGTTCGTTCAATACCGGAAAGAAACCGGCGTCACGCCACTCTTGGGTATTATGAGCATCTTCATACAACCTAGTAGGCGTCGTAGCTGTGAGTCTAGAGCCTTGATATACCTCAGCCAAACTTGAGCCTCTGTCGATTCCCTCAGGGGAGGTCAACTTAAGCTGACAGGGAGCATCATAGCAGGCATGACAAACTACGCAGCGGTTGTCTAATATGGGTTTGACTTCATCAACAAAATATTGAGATTGACTGTGATCGTAGGGTTCTATGCGAGCTTGAACTTGTTCGGGGCCAAACAGTTCATCAAAATTAAGACCTGCGTAAGTGGCACAACCACCCGCAATCAAAAGCAGCGAGGCTAATAATACACGTTTCATCTATATCGATTTGTTGATTGAGATTATTGGTAAGTGTAGCGGAAATAGTAGAAAAACCAGAGTAAAAACAGCAAGAACGCTTTTAGTCCCTGCTAAATTAACCTCAAAGAGTTATACCGGCAGTTTAAACAAGCCTGCTTGTTGCTGGGGTAATTCGCGTAGGTTTATTTGCTCGCGATCGGTTACACAGAAGTTGTCCACTTGATCGGCAATCCAGTTATGAAATGCCGTGATTTTTTGGTAGCGGAAATACCCCTTTGGAGCACATAAAAAGTAGCTGTAGCGAGATTGAACCGCATAATTATCTATGCGCACCAGCTTACCTTCATTAATGAACCGCTGCGCCAAGCTATGTTTGACTAAAGCAACGCCCTGGGAAGCCAAGACACCTTCCATAACAAACTGAGACCCATCATAACGGATTGGACTTGGTGATTTTTCCTTGTCCAACATATCAAACCATATCTCCCAGTTCATATCCGGTAAAACGTCCTCAATGAGCTCCGCACGGACTAGATCATTCAAGGTATAGATACCATGTTGGCGTTGATAGTTGGGGTGACACACGGGATAGAGGATCTCGTTCATCAGCCAGTGGCTATCGAGATTTTCATAAACGCCGTGCCCATAGCGAACACAAACGTCAATGAGACCATCTTGAAAGTTTACTAGCTCATTTTTTGGATCAATAAGCAGCGATAAGTTTGGGTGTTGGGTGCGGAAACTGGATATACGCGGTATTAACCAGTGCTGGGCAAAGGTTGGGTGGGTAGAAATCGATAATCGGTTTGGATTCGGATCGCTGTTTAGCTTTCTTACCCCATCTTGTAAGTGACCAAAACCAAGTTTAGCCGATTCAAGCAACAATTCTCCTTCTGTGGTGAGTGTTACTTGTCGGTGCTGACGGATAAATAGCTCACATCCTAACCACTCCTCGAGCTGGCGTATTTGTTGGCTGATCGCAGCAGCGGAAACAAACAGTTGCTCGGCCGCTTGTTTAAAACTGCGATGTTCAGCGGCTACGAAAAAATAGTACAAACCTTGCAGGGGAGGGAGTCGCTCTTTCACTTAAGTTTTCCTTAACTAAGTATCGAAATTGATCGTTTGTGAACTTATCTGGCTTGTTTGATTATTAACCACTCAAACACCAAGTTCAAGGAGGACTTATGACAGAGTTTATTGTTAATTTACGTCGCTTACCTTTCCCTTCACTTGTCGTTGAACCTGCTAGGTTAGCTAAGAGATTCTTACTCGTGTTGCTAGGCTGGCATCGAAATTACCGCACGCGAAAACATTTAGACTCACTCCCGACTTATCTACTGGATGATATTGGTATTGACCGCCAAACTGCCAATCAAGAAGTGAGCAAACCTTTTTGGAAGTGAAGTCACCACTATTTTGATGGGTGATTTCTGTACAGCAGAGGTTGGTGATGGCACAGTAACCGCTAGAGGTTTTTGTGCTAACACCAACTAGGACGATTAAAGATGCAATGGATTGCAAAGCTTGAACACCCACAAATGCTTAAAGAACTAACGTCTCAGCGGCTCGAACAACCTTGCGTTGAAGTGCTAAACCCCGCAACGCAAGAATCGCTTGGCTGGTTAGCCGCTGATAGTTTAGAGCAGGTTGAGAGCAAAATTGTCGCCGCCACGCTCGCTCAACCAAAATGGGCGGCTCAAACCGCCAAATATCGCAGTAAATTATTGCGTAAATGGTTTGACCTCATAGAGCAACATCAGCAAGACCTAGCGCTAATATTAACTATGGAGCAGGGCAAGCCTTTGTCGGAAGCACTATCCGAGGTCGCTTATGGTGCTTCTTTCGTCGAATGGTTTGCCGAAGAAGCAAAACGGGCTTATGGAGTGACCATTCCTGCGACCTTCGATGGCAAATCTATACGCACTATAAAACAGCCAATTGGAGTTTGTGCGTCTATTACTCCATGGAATTTTCCAGTGGCAATGCTGACACGTAAACTCGCACCAGCGCTCTCTGCGGGCTGCGCGATGATCAGCAAACCTGCTGTAAATACGCCGCTATGCGCCATCGCCTTGCGACATTTAGCGCTTGAAGCTGGAATCGATGGTGAATTGCTTCCCGTTGTTATTAGTGAGCAAGCCAGCGATGTTGGGCTGAAATTTTGTACCCACCCAAGCATCAGAAAGCTTTCATTTACTGGCTCAACCGCTGTGGGTAAACAGCTTATGCAGCAAAGTTCACAGCAAGTACAGCGAGTGTCGATGGAGCTCGGTGGCAACGCACCTTTCATTGTGTTTGGTGACGCTGATATTAATGAGGCCGTAGCCGGCGCCATTGTGTGCAAATTTAGAAATGCCGGACAAACCTGCGTCTGTGCAAACCGTTTTTATATACATGACAGTGTATACGATGAGTTTGCTCAAAAGCTCCATGCGGCGATGAGTAAGCTGTCGCTAGGCGCAGGTGTCGATGGGCATGATATTGGACCGCTAATCGATGAAAAAGCGCTGCAAAAAGTTGACCAGTTGGTACACGCCGCGACGCTCGCTGGCGCAGAGTTGGTATGCGGAGGCAAGGTTGCGTCGGATATTGGTACGCTTTATTACCAACCGACATTACTTAGTAATGTTGCGCACGATAACCCTGTGATGAAGGTTGAGCAGTTTGGGCCCATCGCCGCACTGTGCAGATTCAGTGATGTTGACGAGGCAATACATTTTGCTAACGATACCGAGTTTGGTTTAGCCAGTTACTTTTTTACTCAAGACTTAACGTTGGCCGAGTATGTTTCGAACAAACTTCAGTATGGCATCGTCGGTATTAACGAAGGAATCATTTCGACGGAAGTAGCGCCATTCGGCGGTGTTAAACATTCTGGAGTGGGTCGAGAAGGCAGTGCACTAGGGCTAGATGAATATTTGGAGACCAAATACATTGCGGTTGGTGGGTTGCGATAACGCATTTAAAAGCTTGTGGTACATGAAACAGTTGCACAGGCAGTGATCTGCACGGAAGCAACTGCACTGTTTTGGGTCTATAACGGGTAAAAACTCACACTTTACTTGTCGCACACTTGAGAGCATAGGGAAGCCGATTAGACTGAAAGACACTGCTAATTATGAGGTGTATATGACTCAATTTACCGAGAACGGTCAACGCTTTACCCTAACGTCACCGACGTTGCTGCCTAATAGCGCTAGCTATTTGTGGAACGAGAAAATGATGCTTCACATGAATTGCCAGGGCTATGCCGTTGCTCAATACATGGATCCTGAACCTCGCAAATATGCTCACGTCCCCAATCTAGCGGCAACCAGTTTTATGCAGCCAGAGCAGCCGTACTTCGCGCACCATCCAGGCCGCTTTTTTTACGTTCGTGACGAAGACACAGGAGAGCTTTTTAGCGCACCCTTTGCGCCAATCAAACAACCCTTAGACAGTTATGAGTTTAAACCAGGCATTAATGATATTCAGTGGGTGGTGAAGCATCGAGACATTGAGTTAACTATTACTCTTAGTTTAAGCCCAACTCATGCATTAGAGCAGTGGTCTGTGACCATCTCTAACTTAGGCGTGTCAACGCGAAACGTTTCTCTGGTGCCTTATTTCCCTGTCGGATATATGTCTTGGATGAACATGGGGGCGCATTTTGATGATGAGTTGAACGCAATCGTGTGTACGTCAATCTCGCCTTATCAAAAACTCGAAGATTATCCGGAGATTAAAGAGCGTCAAGACATGACGTTCTTCGCCTGTAGCCATACGCCCGATCACGTCGAAATGAGTATAGAGGCATTTGAAGGGCAAAGCGGTTTGCACGCACCACACGCTCTCGTCTCTGGTAATCCACTTTCGGACAGAGAGGCGCATTATCAAATGCCTGCGTGTGCTGCGCAATATGAGCTGAGCTTAGAGCCACAAAAAACCGATTCGGTTCATTTTCTATTTGGCCCAGCTAAAGATAAATCTCAAATACAAGAGACTATAGCCGGACACTTTGACAAGGGAGCTATAGCTAACAAACACCAACTGGCTACTCAACCCATACTGTCTGTCAGCACACCTGACGCTAACCTCGATCACGTCATTAATCACTGGCTTCCAAGACAAGTTGCTTACCATGGTGAAACCAATCGACTGACAACCGATCCGCAAACACGTAACTATTTGCAAGATGGTATGGGGATGGCTTACCTTGCACCAGATGTGGCGAAACAAGTCATCGTGACGTCGCTGTCACAACAAAAGCGTTGTGGGGAAATGCCCGATGGTATTCTGCTGACGCCAGAAGCGACGCTAAAATACATCAACCAAATTCCTCATACTGATCACTCAGTTTGGCTGGTACTCATATTGGAAAGCTACCTCAATGAAACCAATGATTGGGCTCTGTTAGAAGAGGCGATTCCTTGGGCAGACAGTGAAGAGCGTTCTACGCTGCTAGAGCATATGAACCTTGCGATGCAGTCTATGGTTGAAGCGCGTGATGAACGCGGGTTGCCTTATATTCTCCAAGGAGACTGGTGCGATCCTATGAATATGGTCGGGCCAAAGGGGAAAGGGGTTTCAGGGTGGTTAACACAAGCGCTTTGCTTTGCATTGCGCCGCTGGAATCAAATAAGTAAACCGCTCAATCAAGCTAAATGGACCGCGCAATTTGACCAGATCGCGACAGAGCTTGAACAAGCTTGCCAAAAGCATTTTTGGACCGGTGGGTGGTTTGCTAGAGGTATCACCGACGATGACGTAACCTTTGGCGTCCCAGAGGACAAAGAAGGACGAATATTCCTAAATACCCAAAGCTGGGCGTTACTGGCTGACATCGCTTCACCGTCGCAGCAGACTCAACTGCTGAGTAGTGTGGACGAGCAGTTACTCACCCCCTATGGTGTGATGTTATGTGCTCCTGCATTTACCGCTATGCGTGAAGATGTTGGTCGAGTCACCCAAAAATGGCCTGGCTCTGGTGAAAATGGCTCGGTGTATAACCATGCAGCTGCATTTTATGCCGCAGGTCTTTACCACATCGGTGAAAGTGAGCGTGCCTATCACATCCTAAAAAGCATGTTGGCCGACCCTCAGTGTGAGACGTTTGAGCGACGAGGGCAATTGCCAACTTACATTCCCAATTATTATCGTGGCGCTTATCATCAATTTCCAGACACTGCAGGAAGATCGAGCCATCTATTTAACACCGGCACATCGGCTTGGTATTACCGATTGGTCATTGAAGAGTTATTTGGATTAAAAGGCACGCAGCAAGGGCTGAAAATTGCGCCAAACTTGCCTGTGGAGTGGGACAAAGCAGCGGTGAGTCGACACTTTAGAGGGGCTATCGTAAACCTGTCTTATCAACGACATGACGATGTACAGGAAATCACCATTTTGTGTGAAGACGGTGATGTTGTAGATGGAGAACTCCGCTCACCAGAACAAGGGAAAACGTATTCAGTCACTGTTTTATTGCCAATTGAGACTCACACACATGACGAATAGCATCTATTTAGTTATGGGGGTTAGCGGGAGCGGTAAAAGCAGCATTGCAGCTCAATTGGCACAGGCATTGGACGTGGCGTTCGTTGACGGTGACGACCTCCACCCACAAAGTAACATAGACAAAATGAGCGAAGGCATTGCTCTGGATGACAGCGATAGAGCGCCCTGGCTGGCGATTATTAACCAGCAACTAAGGGAGTGGGTTTCAGAAGGGCGTGGTGGCGTCATGGTATGCTCTGCGTTAAAACAGATCTATCGTGAGCAACTCAGGGCAGGGGTTGACCTGCAATTTGTGTTTTTGGACGCCCCTATAGACATTATTGCTCAACGCATGCAGAAGCGGCAAGGTCACTTTATGAAAGCCCATATGTTGGCCAGTCAATTTGACACCTTAGAGCGGCCAGACAATGAAGCTAATACTTGGATCATTGATTCTCGAGAAAGCGCTGCAACCGTTGTGCAGAATATTTTGAATTACATTGAGCATCAATAAAGGTCGTCGCAGATGTTAGCGGGGTGCAAATCAGTAAAACGAATATCGATGTGGTGCTTTGATTTGCACCACATCGTCAAACACCAGCTTGTTACTTGGCGTCTCGCACTAATCGAACCCAGTTTTCAATAGAGATATAATCTGACGCCATATCCGACGCAAGCTCATAGTCGGCAGGGTTACCTGATTTAGGGTCACTACGTTGCGCACCCGCACCGTGCCAGTCAAAGTATTCAGTAGCGTCTGAATTCTTTTTGCTCCACGCCTGTCCAAACGCCACGTACGCAGCTGTCCATTTGAAGTCGCCTTGAGTGGTGCTTGTCCACACGTAATAAGCATCTTCCATAGACTCAAATTTTGTCACGCTGGTTGTAAAGAACTCAGTATTGATCGCAGGGAAAGTGGTTTTTTCATAATCGACCAGAGATTGGAGCTCTTTAACGTTTGGTAAGCGCCAGTCACTGTATCCCGCGAGATCCGCTTTATCTGCATACTCTAGGGCATCAACCCAATCCATTTTTTGGCCACTGTCCGCCTTAGCCCACATCAGGTTTGTGGATTGGTCGGTAACGGTACCATCACTGTTATCGACATAGTCCATATCGTATAGGGTTGTTGTGCCACGCACGGCGCGGACAAAACAGCCTGGAACCATAATGCCGTCACTGTCAGCGATTTCGGTGCCATCGATGTATAAGCCGGTTTCGTATGATTTTATGTGCCCATCAGAGAAGTTAAATCCGAACGCACCCTGCAGACCACCGTGTTGGGTATAAGTTTGCACGCCGTTTTTCACATAAGTGGTGCTTGACCAGAACTGCCCAGCAAACGGCAAGCGCTTGTCATACTCATGTTCAAAATAGTCAGTATTGATGTAGGGTTTACTTTCGCCACCGTCTTCTGGCTTAAGCAGTTCACCATCGAAATTCGCTAACGAGTAGAGCTCTTTGATCGTAGGAACACGCCAATCTGTATGGCCAGCCAATGTCATCTCTTCAACGTGTTCAACGGTTTCGGCCATATTACGTCCTGTATAGTCGTGTGCTTTTTGCCACATCAACCCGGTATTAAGGTCAGTGACCGTGCCGTCACCATTATCAAGGTAGCGCGGAGCATTGCCTTGTATCGACGCATCTTGTCCGGTGTAGAAGCTAGAGTCTGAAGCCGCCAACACATCACCATTAGTATCGTATTGAACGCTTTGTCCTGAATCAGGAAGAAGCGGTGTCTCGACGGAAGTGGCATTTGCCATTGGGATAGTTACCGCCAAAGCAGCGCTGGTTAATGCTGTTGCGATTGCTGTTTTATGAGTTGTCATGTACGTGTTCCTTGTCGTTGCATGCCGTCACTATGGTGGAACTTTGTGCAGGAAATGTGGAGACAATATGGAGTTTAGTCACAAACTGGGCATTGCGATGTTTTGTACAAGGGGAAATAACCCTACAAAGATTATACCTTAGTCGTAATTGTCGACAATATTGTTGTTTTTTGCCCTGTAATGGCGTAAAAAATAACCACAAACCTATTATTGTCGACAATGTAAATGCAAAACGTTCATGCACTTCCCAGTAATGAAAATAGTGAAAACACCAAATCTGCAAGCCTAACCGAGCGGCTTGTGGACGCTATTGTGGCGGGTACCATTCGACCAGGCAGTAAAATTTCTGAACCAGAACTGGCTAAGCGGTACCAAGTAAGTCGAGGTCCATTACGTGAAGCGATTATGCGTTTAGAGGGCTTAGGGCTAATTGAGCGCACCCCCCATGTTGGCGCAACCGTAGTTGAATTTAATGTCGATCGACTTATTGAGCTGTATGACGTGAGGGAAAGTCTCGAAGGGATGGCGGCTCGATTGGCAGCCACTCACATTACTGAGGACCAACTGTCTGCTTTAGAGGCACTTATCGAACAGCACAGTGCGTATTTAAACCAAAGCGCTGCCACCAGTAAAACCTACGCCGCTCAAGAAGGTGATTACGACTTTCATTACCAAATTATTCAGGCCAGCGGAAATCAAAAGCTAATATCACTGCTGTGCGATGAGCTTTACCACTTGATCAGAATGTATCGCCATCAGTCGCGCACAGCACGAACCGATCCCGCGACCGCGCTGCAAGAACACCGCTTTATTTTAGACGCGATTCGAAACCGCGATCCAGAGCTGGCTGAGATGCTAATGAGAAGACACATTTCTGGCAGTCGCAAGCTCATTGAAAAGCAGCTTCGCCCAACTGCATAAAGACACTTAGAAAAACGGATAAAAGAACGGAGAAAGACCATGTCCCAAGGATTGAAATTTAGACAGACCGTAGCCGAGCACTCCCCTCTACAAATCGTCGGAGCCGTCAATGCCTATAGTGCAATGATGGCCAAAAACAGTGGTCATCACGCCATTTACCTATCAGGTGGTGGCGTGGCCAATGCGTCGTATGGTTTACCTGATCTCGGTATTACATCACTCAATGATGTGCTGGTGGATGTAGACCGAATTACTAATGCATGTGATTTGCCTCTGCTGGTCGATATCGACACGGGGTTTGGTGGCGCATTTAATATTTCTCGCACCATCAAATCGATGGAAAAAGCAGGCGCTGCGGCAGTGCATATGGAAGACCAAGTGGCACAAAAGCGCTGTGGCCACCGACCCAATAAAGCCATTGTAACGCAGCAAGAAATGGTTGATCGCGTCAAAGCGGCTGTGGACGCACGCATCGATGAACAATTTGTGATTATGGCGCGTACCGATGCACTAGCAGTAGAAGGAATAGAGCGCGCCATCGAGCGTGCGGTTGCTTGTGTTGAGGCTGGAGCAGACATGATTTTCCCTGAAGCCATGACCGAGCTTAGTCAGTATCAGCTGTTTGCCGATTCATTACGTGAAGCAACAGGTAAGTCGGTGCCAGTTTTGGCCAATATCACCGAATTTGGCCAAACCCCGCTATTTAGTAAACAACAATTAGCTGAAGTGGATGTCGATATGGTGTTGTACCCGCTCAGCGCATTTAGAGCGATGAATCAAGCGGCTGAACGCGTGTACAACCAAATATTACAAGACGGTCACCAGCAAGCCGTTGTCGACAGTATGCAAACGCGTAAAGAGCTGTATGCGCATCTCAATTACCACGCTTACGAGGATAAATTGGACCAGCTGTTTTCTGGCTAGTCGCACTGTCGCGTAAGTGAAATTTAATAACTTAAGTTCGAATACAACATTAATCAATAACGTGAAATCAAAGTCAACGCGGCGAAAACCGACTCACAAAGAGTAGGGCGCACCTACCAAACACGGTTATTCGCTACGCGTGACAGAAAAGGAGTTCAATATGCCAAATAATCAACCTATCGGCGGAGCCGGGCTGCGTGGCCAAAGCGCGGGTGTTACCTCTTTATGTACTGTTGGAGTGAGCGGAACTGGGCTTACCTATCGAGGCTACGACATTACGGATCTTGCCCATCATGCAGAATTTGAAGAGGTGGCGCATTTATTACTTATTGGTCACCTTCCAAATCAAGCTGAACTGGACAACTATAAGACACGTCTAATAGGCCTACGCGGACTTCCGCAAGCATTGAAAGAGGCGTTAGAGCTTATTCCAGCGGACGCGCACCCAATGGACGTTATGCGGACTGGCTGTTCAGTGTTAGGTAATTTAGAGCAAGAGCAAGACTTCTCAGAGCAAGGAGGCGCAACAGAGCGCATGTTAGCGCTGTTTCCTGCGATCATCTGTTACTGGTATCGCTTCAGCCACGATGGGGTCAGAGTCGATACCGAAGATCACAGCGAAGACTCGATCGGTGGCTACTTCTTAAAATTATTGACCGATAAAGCGCCATCCGAACTGCACAAAAAAGTGATGCACTGTTCGTTAATTTTGTACGCAGAGCACGAGTTCAACGCGTCAACTTTTGCCGCGCGCGTGTGCGCTTCAACATTGTCGGATCTGCACTCGTGCATTACCGCCGCGATTGGCACGCTACGTGGCCCTCTTCACGGCGGAGCTAACGAAGCGGCCATGGCGATGATTGAAGATTGGCAAACACCCGATGAAGCTGAAGCCAACATCCTTACAATGCTTGAAAACAAAGACAAGATCATGGGCTTTGGCCACGCGATATACCGCGAAAGTGATCCTCGCAATGCATTGATCAAGCATTGGTCAAAAGAGCTTGCAGAGCAAGTGGGTGATACTCAATTGTACGCGGTGTCCGAGCGGGTTGAAGCGGTGATGAAACGTGAGAAAGGACTGTTCTGTAACGCAGACTTTTTCCACGCATCGGCGTACCACTTTATGGATATTCCGACCAAATTGTTTACTCCAATATTTGTGATGAGTCGTTTAACCGGTTGGGCTGCGCACGTGTTTGAGCAGCGCGCCAATAACCGTATTATTCGCCCAAGCGCGGACTACGATGGCCCAGAGGCTCGTGATTGGTTGCCGATTGACAAGCGTTAGGAGTGACGTATGACAAAGCCCAACGAAAGTACACACAAAGACCCTATCCATCAAAATGCATTTGCAAAACTATTACCTAGTGGTGCGTATTACATTGACGTTGAAGCTGCAGTAAATTCAGTGCAGCAAGGCGCCTACGAATCTTTGCCTTACACCTCTCGAATTCTTGCCGAGCAGTTGGTTAGAAATTGCCCCGAAGCAGAATGGAAAGCAGGTCTAGCCCAAATCGCCAGTGGCGCTCAGCAGCAGGACTTTGCATGGTATCCGGCTCGCGTTGTTTGCCATGACATTCTTGGACAAACAGCTCTTGTTGACCTAGCCGGTTTACGTGATGCTATCGCAGACCAAGGGGGCGATCCTGCGCGTGTGAACCCAGTCGTAGAGACGCAACTTATTGTTGACCATTCGTTAGCGGTTGAGCACGGTGGTGACGATCCCGAAGCCTTTGAGAAAAACCGCGCCATTGAAGACCGACGTAATGCCGATCGATTCCATTTCATCGAGTGGTGTAAAACAGCGTTCGAAAACGTGAGTGTTATTCCTGCGGGCAATGGCATCATGCATCAGATTAACCTCGAGAAAATGTCACCAGTGATCCAGTTTAAGCACGGTGTTGCCTATCCGGATACTTGCGTAGGAACCGACAGCCATACCCCCCACGTAGACGCGTTAGGTGTGATTGCGCTTGGGGTGGGCGGTTTGGAAGCTGAAACCGTTATGTTGGGTCGCCCTTCAATGATGCGTCTTCCCGATATTATCGGCGTTAACTTAACCGGAAAGCGTCAACCTGGGATCACCGCAACGGATATCGTATTAGCTCTGACTGAGTTTTTGCGTAATCAACAGGTTGTTTCTAGCTACTTAGAGTTTTTTGGCGAGGGAGCGGCAAACCTGACCATTGGCGATCGCGCAACTATCTCTAACATGACCCCAGAATATGGGGCATCTGCAGGTCTTTTCTACATTGATCAGCAGACCATTGATTACCTAAAACTCACCGGTCGAGAGCCTGCGCAAGTGGCGTTAGTTGAAGAGTATGCCAAAACGGTTGGGTTGTGGGCTGATAGCCTCACTAAAGCCAAATATCCTCGGGTATTGGAGTTCGACTTGTCGAGTGTCGAGCGAAACCTTGCAGGGCCGTCGAATCCACATCGCCGGTTGCCAACGGCTAAGCTGTCCGAGCGAGGCATTGCTAAAGCGTACAACACGGACGGCGACGCAATGCCAGACGGCGCAGTGATTATTGCAGCCATCACTTCGTGTACCAACACCAGTAATCCACGCAACTTGGTTGCTGCGGGACTTGTGGCTAAAAAGGCCAATCAACTAGGGCTGGTTAAAAAATCTTGGGTGAAGTCGTCGTTTGCTCCGGGCTCTAAAGTGGCCAAACTCTATCTGGAGAAAGCCGGTTTGCTGCCTGAACTTGAAAAGCTTGGATTTGGTATCGTGGCGTACGCATGTACCACCTGTAACGGTATGAGTGGGGCGTTGGACCCAGCAATACAGCAAGAAATCGTAGACAACGATCTGTACACAACCGCTGTACTCTCTGGAAATCGTAATTTTGATGGTCGTATTCATCCCCATGCTAAGCAAGCATTTTTGGCGTCACCACCGCTGGTTGTCGCCTACGCACTGGCGGGCTCAATTCGCTTTGACATCGAAAAAGACGTATTGGGCATAGACGCAAATGGCAATGACATCCTACTTAGCGACTTATGGCCAACCGATGAAGAGATCGATGCGGTTGTCAGTGAACATGTTAAAGCCGAACAGTTTAATCAGATTTATGTGCAAATGTTTCAACAAGACGAGCATCAGCAAGCAACTAGCCCTCTGTATGACTGGCGCGCACAAAGCACTTATATTCGCAGGCCGCCATATTGGGAAGGAGTACTGGCGAAGCCGCGAACAATGCGCGCGATGCGACCACTAGCCATTTTGGGCGACAACATTACGACCGACCATTTATCACCGTCAAATGCGATCTTGGCGAGCAGTGCTGCGGGCGAGTATTTGGCGAAAATGGGATTGCCGGAAGAAGATTTTAACTCCTATGCCACCCACCGAGGCGATCACCTCACTGCGCAACGAGCGACTCTCGCAAACCCCAAATTGCTTAACGAAATGGTGAATGAAAACGGCGAGGTGGTGCAGGGCTCGCTGGCTCGAATAGAGCCTGAGGGTAAAGTCACTCGTATGTGGGAAGCCATTGAACATTATATGGTTCGTGAGCAACCTCTGATCGTGATTGCTGGAAAAGATTATGGGCAAGGATCGTCCCGTGACTGGGCAGCGAAAGGGGTACGACTCGCTGGCGTCGAAGTCATTGTTGCTGAAGGCTTTGAACGTATCCACCGAACCAATCTTGTTGGAATGGGTGTTCTGCCGCTGCAATTTGAGGCAGGTGTTGATAGGCACACTTTAGCGTTAGATGGCACCGAAACCTTTGATATAGAAGGGCAGATTTGCGCTGGAAACGCAATGACACTTCTCATTCATCGTCAAAATGGTGAGCAGCAACGAGTGACTGTTATTTCACGTTTGGATACCGCAGATGAAGTGAAGGTGTATACCGCAGGTGGAGTATTGCAAAGATTCGCACAGGACTTTTTAGCCACCAGTGAAGCGATGGAGCAGGAGGTTGTATGAGTAAACAGATTTCAATTTCTGCAACCTACATGCGTGGTGGCACCAGTAAAGGGGTGCTATTTCGACTCGACGACTTACCGATCGAAGCGCAAGTACCGGGCCCTGTTCGCGATGCGTTGCTCATGCGTGTGATCGGCAGCCCCGATCCATATTCTAAGCAGATTGATGGATTGGGTGGGGCGACGTCCAGCACCAGTAAAGTCGCTATCGTCTCTAAAAGTGATCGCGACGATCATCAGGTTGATTACCTGTTTGGTCAGGTTTCTATCGATGGTGGCAGCGTGAAAGGTGGCTTTATTGATTGGAGCGGTAACTGTGGCAACCTCACCGCAGCAGTCGGCGCCTTTGCGGTGCACAGCGGCCTGATTGAGCAAGACGTACTGCCTAATAATGGCAAGGCACTGATAAAAATCTGGCAAGCCAACATTGAAAAAACTCTGCAAGTGCATTTGCCAATTTGTGAGGGTGAAGTTCAAGAGCTAGGCGATTTTATGTTGGATGGTGTGGCCTTTCCTGCCGCCGAAATTGCCGTTGATTTTCTTGAGCCAACATCAGGAGTGCTGTTCCCTACAGGCAATGTGATGGACGATTTAGAGGTTCCCGATGTTGGAGTGCTGAGCGCCACGATGATCAACGCAGGGATCCCAACGGTTTTTGTGACCGCGGAAGAAATTGGGTTAACGGGCGTAGAATTACAATCCGACATCAACAGCGACACCGCTCGCCTTGAGCAACTGGAGTCGATACGAGCGCATGCCGCCTTGGCGATGGGCCTCATTACTCATCTCGATGAAGCAAAAATTCGCCAGCACACCCCAAAAGTTGCGTTTGTGTCGAAAGCCAAAGACTACGTAACCTCAAGTGGTACAGAGGTGCATGCAGCGGACATTGATCTTAATGTTAGAGCCCTGTCTATGGGGCAACTTCATCATGCCATGATGGGAACCGCAGCAGTGGCGATTGCCAGTGCTGCGGCCATAGAAGGGACGTTGGTTAATCGTCTCTGCTCTGGGGAAGGCAATCAATCACAGAGCATCACATTTGGACACCCTTCAGGCTGCTTAAAAGTTGGCGCCATCGCATGCAATCCCGATGCAAAGCAAGGTGTCGAACATTGGAAAGTTAAGCAAGCCACCATGAGCCGTAGCGCACGCATTCTTATGCAAGGGGTGGTTAAAGTGCCGCCGAGAGTTTTGCTCGCAGAGTCGGGTGACAATCAGGAAAATTCAGGAGCAAGTCATGTCTAATTACGAAAAACAGTATCAGTGGGCCAGTGAGCAACCCGAAGCGTTTTGGGGTGAGCAGGCCAAAAGTATTGCTTGGTATAAAGCACCGACTAAGATGCTAGAAAACGATGACAATGGCATAGAACGCTGGTTTGTCGATGGCACATTAAACACCGCCTATCTAGCACTGGATTATCACTGTGAGCAAGGGCGCGGCGACAATATCGCCCTCATTTATGACTCACCGGTTACATTAACCAAGCGTCAGTACAGCTACTCTATGTTGCGCGACCAAGTCGCGCAAACCGCAGGTATGTTGGCCAACTTTGGCATCGAGAAGGGCGATCGAGTAGTGATTTATATGCCGATGATCCCTGAAGCCGCCATTGCGATGCTGGCCTGCGCGCGATTAGGTGCCATTCACTCTGTGGTGTTTGGTGGGTTTGCCTCGAACGAGCTTGCTGTGCGCCTTGAAGACGCCGAGCCGAAATTACTATTGACCGCATCTTGCGGAATCGAAATTGATAAGGTGTTGCCTTATAAACCTCTTGTCGATAAAGCGGTGATGGAAAGTCGCTGGAAGCCAGAAAAAGTCTGTGTGCTGCAACGTTCGCAGTGTCCAGCAGAGCTCAATCAAGAGCGCGATGCAGATTGGTTGAGTGAGCTTGAAAAAGCCACACCGCATGACTGCGTCCCTGTTTTAGCGACCGACCCTTTGTATATCCTCTATACCTCAGGAACTACGGGTAAGCCGAAGGGCGTTGTGCGAGACAATGGCGGTCATGCGGTTGCGATGAAATACTCTATGAGCGCCATTTATGATATTCCGCAAAACGGGGTATTTTGGGCCGCCTCCGATGTGGGGTGGGTGGTAGGGCATTCCTACATCGTTTATGCACCTCTCATCCATGGGTGCACCAGCATCATGTTTGAAGGAAAGCCGGTACGAACCCCCGATCCCGGCGCATTTTGGCGAGTTTGCGCCGAGTATCAAGTGGATGCACTGTTTTCTGCGCCAACGGCTTTCAGAGCGATTAAAAAAGAAGATCCACAAGGGAATTTAATTGGCCAGTACGATCTGTCTAAGTTAAAAACCATCTTTATGGCCGGTGAAAGGCTTGACCCACCGACACTAGAGTGGGTAGAGCAACATACCGACAAACCAGTGGTCGATCATTGGTGGCAGACAGAAACGGGTTGGGCCATTGCGGCCAATCCAACAGGTTTAGAAACACTGCCGATTAAGCCTGGCTCGTCCACCAAACCTGTACCGGGTTACCATGTTCAAATACTGGATGAACTGGGTGAGATTGCCCCAGCTAATCAGCAAGGTTATGTAGCCATAAAACGACCACTACCGCCAAGCTGCTTGCCCACAATATGGCGAAATCACGATCGATTTGAATCTGGGTATTTGAGTCAGTTTGAGGGGTACTATGTGTCGGGTGATGGTGGCTGTATCGATGATGACGGTTATCTGTTTATTATGGGGCGTATCGACGATGTAATTAATGTTGCAGGACACCGCTTATCCACCGGTGAAATGGAAGAAATCGTCGGTGCTCACCCCGCCGTTGCCGAGTGTGCCGTGGTCGGTATTCACGATGAGCTTAAAGGTCAACTGCCTATGGGACTTGTGGTGCTTAAAGACGGTGTCGATACCAACGATGAACAGCTCAAAGCGCAATTGATCGCCGAAGTGCGTAATAAAATTGGTGCGGTTGCCTGCTTTAAAGAAGCGCATGTGGTGGACCGATTGCCGAAAACCCGTTCTGGAAAAATCTTGCGCCGCGTGATCAGGCAAATCGCCGATGGTGAGCAGTATGTGGTGCCTTCCACCATTGATGATCCGCAAAGCCTAGGTGAAATAGAGGCAGTGCTGCAAAACGATTAGTGTGGAAAATGGGGTAAAAACTAGTGGGGGTCAGAGTCATTCGACTCTGACCCCCACTAGTTTTTACCCCATTTTTATTGGAATTTCGGATATTCCAATAAAAATTGTCACTATTGGTATTCTGTTGAACGTTCATTAACGCACATTCAATTGGGTACTTCACATGTCAAAAACCACTGTCGTGGCGGATTCAGCATGCTCGACAGGACGTCCAACATTGCAAAGGATCCGCAACGCATTTTTTAGACTGTTTAAAGGTACAGTCATTGTTGGTTCATTCACCCTTATCTCCGTTTTGCTGGGTAAACTTGGCAAGATTCATGGTAAAGACTTACCCGAATCTTATTTTCTAGATGGCTATCCGGTTATTTTGGGATTACTCGATTCCGAAGTGTTCATGGGGATCATTTTTACCATCACACTGTCGATTATCGTCTACGTACTTTATTTGCTTTGGCAACTTCATGAAGTTGCCGTGCACAAAGCGCAGCAAAAGTCTTCAGCCCATACTCAAATCGTTTTCGCTCTTTCTTTGTGCGGACTGTTTATTGACAAAACCTGGTGGGTACTGGCAATCATCATTGCATTTACACGCTGGGACATTATTGGCAACGGGATCGTCAATATTATTCGTAAAGGAACGTCGCAAACAAATGCTACACAACCGAACGCAGGAGAGTAAGCCATGAAAGAGATTATGTTGCCTTACATATTGATTTGCTGGTTGTTAGTGAAAGTGGGATGGGTGCAGTGGACCTTGCGCAATGCCGTGGTGATGGTTGGTACTGGCTGCTTCATTGCTGTCATGCTGTTCACTGCACACCGTTTCTGGTCACCAGCCGATTTAACCGACAGCACTACAGTTAAAGCACCACATGCAGTGTTAAGTCCTTTAATCGGTCAAGAGGTGGAACAAGTATTGGTGACGCATAACCAATACGTTGAAAAGGGTCAGACGATCTACGTATTAAAAACGGAAGATACTGATTCGCAATTGCAAGGTTTAGAGGCTCAAAAACTGGCGGCCGAAGCTGAAATTGTGGCACTGAAGCACCAAATCGAAAATGACGCTAAAACGCTCGATCGCTTATACAAACTGAATGATTTTGCGCAAGAGTCTCAACGAGATGAGATGCGTACCCGCATCGACGCGAATGAAGCCAAAGTGGCAGCGGTATTTGCTCAAATTAAGTCAATAGAAGCGCAAATGGCTAACGCAATTTGGCAGCACGAACGACGCGAAATCAAAGCGCCGTTTGATGGGCAGATTTCGATCGCTAACTTAGCAGAAGGCACACGTGTAGGTAACATGCATGTCTACGACACATCGAAAAAATTTGTAGAAATGCGTATACCGGATCAAACCTTCCGCAACATCGAAATTGGCCAATTTGCGGAGTTCTATGTTGATGCTTACCCGGGAGAAATCTTTCGTGGTCGCGTTCACAGCGTCACAGCAGGCACCGGTGAGGCCAGTGTTTCGGTGATGAGTGGCGAGCAATCGGTACGTCGTCACGTTGGGAATAATGCTGGCAGCCACGGTCGAACCGTTGTGATCGAATTTAACGAGCCAGACGGGTATAACGTGCCTATTGGTTCGACAGGCTCGGGTTGGATTTCGGCAACTAAGCCGCACGAAAACCTTGGCTTTATGGACATAATTGGTGGAGCTACTGTTCGTTTAAAAGCGTACAAAGCTTATTTTTCTGCAGTGTAGGAACTGTTTTATTCATGTTGTGTTTTGGCCCAATTTCATAATGAAATTGGGCCTTTTTTTAAAACTCCATAGTATTAAGTTAATACATTCTAAAACAGTTGGCTCTTGATTATATTTCCTTACGCAATTAAACATTAATCCGTAATTAAAAATTGACAACGATTGAAAAAAATATGATCGAATTTAAAAGCTAAGGCGTAAAACTCCGTGCTATCCAAACAAACAGGAAAGGAATACAGCATGTTGACTAAATTTAAACTGACTATCGCAACGCTTTTTGCCACACTCGTCGTCGCAACTACAGCACACGCTGATCATCACGGCATGAAGAAAGACATTGTTGATGTCGCAGCAGGAAACGAATCGTTTACAACCCTAGTCGCTGCTGTCCAAGCTGCAGATCTAGTGGATACTCTGAAAAGCGACGGGCCCTTCACCGTATTCGCTCCAACTAACGAAGCCTTTGCCAAACTGCCTGAAGGCACTGTAGAAATGTTGCTTCTTCCGGAGAACAAAGACAAGTTAGTCGCTATTTTGACCTATCATGTGGTGAGCGGTAAGGTAATGTCCGCAGATGTAATGAAGATTGATATGGCAACAACCGTTCAAGGTCAAGACGTCAAAGTATCGACGGACAATGGCAAAGTAATGATTAACGATGCAATGGTAATATCTGCAGACATTAAAGCAAGTAACGGTGTTATTCATGTTATTGATACAGTAATTATCCCTGAATAATTACCGGATAACACTACGTTATTAATATATGCCCTGCTTATAGCAATCGTTTTAAATATGACTTGCACGGCGAAAAAATAAACCCCAGTACATTGCTGTGCTGGGGTTTTAAACTTTAATTTGAGCTTGCTCGAAATGATGACATCTAAAGTAACCCGATCTTTTCGATTAGGCGGTGTCTAATTGTTTACACACCTCCTTTTGGACCAAAGGTGGTGCGGGTTCATAGTGACTAAACGTCATCGTAAACGTGCCTTCGCCACCAGTCATTGCTTTAAGTTTTCGAGAGTAATCTTGCAGCTCGTTGAGGGGGGCTTTAGCCGATATTTGAGTTTGGCCATTACTCATACTTTCACTGCCTTCCACTAGGCCGCGATTGCCCGCTAAGTCACCGGTGACATCCCCTACGTTGTGGATGGGTACTTCAAGTGTAAGCTGGATTATCGGTTCAAGAACAATTGGGTTTGCCGCTTCAACCGCCTGCAAAAAGGCTTTTTTCCCGGCAATCACAAAGGCGATCTCTTTCGAATCGACCGAGTGATGTTTACCATCATAGACGGTGACTTCAATATCTTTGATTGGATTGCCTGAAATTGCGCCCTCATCGAGAGCTTGGTTAACGCCTTTCTCCACTGCTGGGATCAGCGCGGTGGGTATTGCGCCACCGACCACCTTATTCACAAACTTAAAGCCAGCACCAGACTCGAGAGGGCGAACTTTAAGTTTAACTTCGCCAAACTGTCCTGCACCGCCACTTTGTTTTTTGTGCCGGTAATGACCTTCTGCGGGTTGGGTAATGGTTTCAAAATACTCCACGCTAGGCTGTGATACATCGACTTCTAGCTTGTAAACAGACGCCATTTTCTCTAATGCAACTTTTAGGTGAAACTCTCCTTGTCCACTCAATAAGGTTTCATTGGTGCGTAGGCGATGCTCTATGGTTAAGGTAGGATCCTCACAAGCGATGCGATTGAGTACTTCGCTGAGTTTTTGTTCGTCACCTCGTTTTTTAGGAGTCACACATAACGAATACATGGAACTCGGAAAATCGAGCGTTTGTAGAACAACACCATCTTCATCGTGGGAATCGTGTACGATGGAATCAAACACTAGATCATCCACTTTCGCTATTACACAAATATCGCCTGCGCGAGCGTGAGCGATTTCAGAACGCTCTTTACCTTGCAGTTGATAGAGGTGGCCAATCTTAAACGCTTTGTTGCTTTCTCCTACATAGAGCTGACTGCCCGCATGCAGGTCTCCTTGGAACACTCTAAGATACGCAAGCTTCCCTAGGTAGGGGTCAACACTGACTTTAAATACATGCGCAACACTGTGCTCTAAGGTCTCGCAATTCACGGGTATCTGTTTGCCGTCTCTTTCTAAAAGGGGAGGGTTGCCTTCATTGGGCATCGGCATAATTTCGCCCAATGTTTTGAGCAGTAATTCGCAACCCGCGCCAGTTTGCGACGACACAAAGCAGATTGGGACAATATGATGAGTTCTCAGAGCCTCTTCAAAAGGGTCGTGCAGTTGCTTAGCCGATAGTGCAGAACCCTGCTCTAGATAAACCTCCATGAGCTCCTCGTCCAACTCAATAACTTGGTCTATGAGCGCTTCATGAACCTCAGCCACGCTTGAAAATTGGGTGTTACGGTTTTCTTGTGGATCAAAATAACAATCAATCACTTCACTGCCATCTTCGCTAGGCATATTTAGCGGTAGGCAGCGTTCACCAAACAAGGCTTGGATCTGATTAAGTAATGGCTCGAGGGTCGCTTGTGCAGTGTCGAGCTTATTTATGATGATCATTTGGCACTTGTCGCGCTGCTTGGCAAATTGAAATAAGCGTTCAGTTGTTTGGTTGAGCGGGGTTTGAGGATCAATGATGAGTGCGGCTGTTTCGACGGCAGGAAACACGCTGAGCGTTCGACCTAAGAGTTCGTTTTGTCCTGGGGTGTCGATGATGTTTAAGCGGTGACCTTCATGGCTTAGCATCACAGGTGTGGCTTCAATGCTGTGATGATAACGTATCGATTGTGGATCAAAATCGGTAACGGTGTCACCTTTGTCAACACTGCCTAAATTCGGTGTTGCGTTGCAGTGATACAGTAATCGTTCAACAAGTGTGGTTTTCCCGACACCGGTCTGACCGGTAAATACAATATTGCGGATCTTATTGATAGGCATAGCAGCCTCCTTGCAATGACTAACTGGTGGGAAGATGAGCGCTAAATGTGGCGATCATCGAAAGTGAGTCTGGGCGGGAAATCCCGCCTACTCGTCTTCCAAGTCATTTTGCGAAACAGGCTTAGCATAGGCGTACTCAATCAGTGTTGAACACCCTATTAGCATGACTAATTTTTGGCTTCGTTGGTGTGATCCTGTCGGCTGTTGCTCTGATTAAAAATTAATCTAAATCAAACAAAAGTGTATTAGCTCTTGGGGAGAGGACTTGTCAAAGAGCTACTTTGAGTTCCCGTGACCTTAAAGCGCAATATGATGCCCATATCGTCGTCATAAAATGGCTCTAATGCCATTGCACCAATACTTTCGATCACGTTTATGGAAGCGATATTGTCTTGCTCAACACTAATGAGGGCATCACCAATGAGGTGGTGGTCAATGACCCAGTTGAGCAATGTCTTAGCCACTCCAAGATTGCGCGCACTTGGTCGGGTTTCATAGCCAATGTGGCCTATGATGTTGTCCACCTGATAGTTGCTACCGCGTCGAACTCGGATCGCACCAAGGATAAAATCGCCGTCCACTGCATAAAAGGTCGCACTTGGAAGAAATCCGCCATTCAGGTAGTCAGGGTTACCTTTATCACGCTCCAACAATCCGTGTATATAAGCACTGGGGTCGTGCCTTGCGTTATGGTACATTCGGAGTCCTGATTGATAACACTCATCGGCATAATCACTCAGTGATTGCGGCTTGATTTGATCAGGTGGAAGTACTTGCATTACCAGACTCTTGGAGATCACAGACCATCAGTTATAGCACTCATCAAAACCTATAATCAATGGTTTAGCGATTAGCGATGAACTATTACCACAAGTTGTCGTATAGTGATTTACAACAGGAAGCGATAAGAACACAAGGACCATTAATGCTGAATATGGATTTTCGAGAGAGGCTTGTCATTGATACACAAGCAGCGAATTGGGTGCAGAGTCCATCAAAGGGCGTGAAGCGCAAGCCGTTAGAGCGAGAAGCCAAAGAGTCCGGCCACACCACGAGCATTGTTGAATATGCACCTGGGTCTAAGTTCGATACGCACCCTCATCCGCTGGGTGAAGAAATCTTGGTGTTAGAGGGAGTATTTTCAGATGAGAATGGTGATTACCCTGCTGGGACCTATTTGCGTAATCCTCCCGGAAGCTCGCATGCGCCTTTTAGTCGAGATGGGTGTGTTATTCTGGTTAAACTGAATCAGTTTAACGCTGACGACAGACTCGAGGTGCGTATCGATACCAAAGTGCAGCCATGGCTAGATGGACTGGGAAACCTCAAAGTGATGCCGCTACACGATTTTGAGCACGAACATGTTGCGCTAGTAAAGTGGCCTAAAGGGGAAAGGTTTCAAGCTCATAGGCACTTTGGTGGTGAAGAAATTTTTGTCGTTTCTGGAGAGTTTATCGACGAGCAGGGACGTTACCCAAAAGGTCATTGGATCAGAAGCCCCCACATGAGTGCTCATACACCCTATGTTGAGCAAGAAACGATTATCTGGGTGAAAACGGGGCACCTGCCATTAAAGAGTCATGGCTAAGAATTCGCTGCCAAGCCACTCGCTTTCGTGAGTGGCTTAACGATCGCGCGGTTAATCTTTATCGATGGATAACCCTTCAGACTCGCGCTTTTTCAGTAAATAGTCTTTTTCTAACAACGCGCTATGTTGTCTCGTCCAGTCAGGTTGGGCAAAACTTAACTCGTCGAGAATGGGATAGCTCGCCGAGCTTAGCACGCTCCATTTCGATGGCTCAACATTGACATCCCATCCATTGCAACCATCAAAGTGACAATCTAAAAGGGGCGTCTGTTCAATATCGCATTGAAGCGACAGGCATTGATGTTGATGCTCAATTTCTAGATAAAGACTCAAGCCTCTTGGTGGATTTTCACAGCTGATAGAGTAACTAAAGCTGTTACCCACCTTTTGATACTTAACAAACAATGCAGACCCCATACCAAAGGGTATTCGAGCATTAAACTCTTGCCATTGTTCTGGGATTTTAGGTCTAAAGATAATGTGGTTTTGGCTCAGTTTAGGGGTAAAACCTAAGTAGTCTTGCTGTGCGTTTCGAGCGTATTCAGAGACAGACCAAGCTTGAGAGTAAGTGCCTGTTTCACTTAGGCGGTTAGGGTCTTTTTGAAACGCGTCTAAGTTTTCACTCATGGTGCCTAAATGGCCCATAGTGAGAATTTGTTTGGCTAAATTTTTACTCAGCTGGTATGCAAGTTCAGTCTGTCTGAACTTTAGAAGAGCACTAATGGTGAATCCCGCATTCCAACCCCAGATAGTACCGTTATGATAAGCGGCATCTTTATGATATTCGTCGCGCCCGTCATGGTAGGGATGAAAATCGTTATGACTCTGCTCTAGAGAGCAAATGCCCCATGGAAACAATAAGCCTTTAACACAGTTTCGCAACATGTGCTGCCCAATATCAGCAGCCAAGAGCGGATTTTGTGGAATGGTCAGTGTCATTAGTTGGTTAGGACGCAAACTGTAATCGGCAAGGTCATTTTCTTCCAGCCTATCTGCCAACTGCTTTGTTTGACCATCCCAAAACTTAGTGTGAAAACTGCGTTTTACTTGCTCGGACAGTGACAGCCAGTGCTGCTGTATGTCGGTTTGCCCGCAAAGCTCAGCTAATTGTGCTCCACAGATCAACGCTTCGTACCATAAAGCCTGAATATCATTTGCTTTTGGTCCTCGAGGGGACCAAGGTACTTGTCCTGCGATTTTTGCGTCCATCCAAGTATCAGGATGTCGATGTTTAAGCAGTTTATCATCGTCCAGATAGTGTGTTTCTACTCCCTCGATAAAACGTTGCATTACAGGGAACATCTTACTGGCAAAGGCCATGTCGCCACTGTAATTAATGTACTCCATGATTTCACGTATCATCCAGGGAGTACCGTCGGTGGTGTTATAAATGATATTGGTTTTACTGGTAACACGGTTGGGGATCCGCCCATGGTTGACCGACTGACTGTCATCCAATTGCATCTGAGCAAAATTCTCTATAATGGCTTTGGCTTCCTCCAACTTACCGTTAATGAGACTTGTGCCAGGTAAAGCAATAAACGTATCTCGGCCCCAGCAATCTTTAAACCACGGCAATCCAGCCCAAATACCTGTACCAAACTCATGACTGACAAACATCCTGCTGGATAGTCGAGCCCACATCACTGCCTGATTGTATTCATCGTCATCGCTCCAAAGATAGTTGGAGACTAAAAAGTCATACTGACTTTGTTGAAAGCCGCGTAAGGCATGTTGAGTTTGTGCCTCTTGAGCTCGTTGAAGCGCAACGTCCCTTTGGTGTTCGAAACAGAGGTAAACAGACAGGCTTTGCGTCGGGTTGACTGTGTGGATTAGTAACGCAACGTTTGATGCCGATAGAGAAGGGGCGAACTCTAGTTTGCCAATGTTTTGTGTCGTCTGTTCTTCAAACCGTGCGCTTTCGCTGGTTGAGATCGCGATGTATTGAGGGCACCCTTCAGGACACACGCTTTTGTCTAAAGAATAAAGTAAAACATCGCCGATGACTTCTACCTTTGAGTGTGCCAATGCAACATTAAGTTCAGGCAGGACGCCCAATTGGGCAGGCTGTGAGCTTTCAACGCTTAAGATGGCCATACGCTGACCTGCAACAATGGAAATACAATCGCGGCTGTCTGTCTTTGAGTAATGATGCTGCAGCCCAAACGCTTGTAGGGTGGCCGCGTGAGCACTGCTCCTGTCGTTGTATTGCCCATTAACTAATGAAGCAAAAGTACCGAGATACCAACCTTGATGATGTCGATAACGACCTCCGTCACTCAAGCTGTGTGTTTTACCTTCATAATAGCCATCGACATTGTCACCAAATACAAAGGGAAAAGTCTCTGTACGTTCGATGGCAATAGCATCAAACAGTGAATCAGCCGCTAATGCGTGTGGTGCCGAGCGCAGTAAGGTCGGCTGGGAGGTAGGTACTGAGACTGTTTTTGATATAAGGCGGCGTGTCGCTTCATCGCCTGTCGTCGCTTTAATGATGGTAAGGCTAGGTTTTTCAGAGAGGGTAACCAATACTTGGAATCGCTGGGTTTCTGGGGGTATAAAACAGAGATCATTACCAATGCCCTGACTGGCAATGAGCGGCTGAGCTTGGTCGACAGTTAGTGTGGTACGTTGTGTTGGGTGCGCCGTTAATGTCCACTCATCACTGCCATCGTGGTCGGTGATTTTGAACTGATGTTCATCGGCGGAGAGCACGATTTCCGCTTCTAATTGTCCGTTACCGTTCTGCGTGAGTGGCGTGTCTAGCCCCCACCCGTTGAACGTACCTTTTACATACAAAACAGGTTGATTGGTCATTGCTTTATTGGAATCTGAAAACGTTAGCGCAATTTTTATCAAAGCTTTGGCAAGAGTGTTAGTGTTTGCGCACATCAATGTAGGTTTCTATTAGTAATCTCACACTTGGTAGGGGTATCCTTATTGATTCCGACACGATTAAAGCGCCTCATTGATGCATAACCATAAAGCGAACAAACTGACACTAACCTTAATTCGAGGAATTCCTGGCTCTGGGAAGTCGACACTTGCACAGCACTATGCCGAGCAGATAGGTGCGCGGCATTTAGAGACTGACATGTACTTTGTGACAGAGCGGGGGGAGTATCTATTTCGCCCAACGAAACTCACAGAGGCTCATTACTGGTGCAAGCAGCAAACGCTAAAGGCGCTGCAGAAAAATCAATCGGTGGTGGTGTCGAATACCTTCATTGAGGAGTGGGAGTTGCACGACTATTTGGCGATGGCAGGTCGACATAAAATCCCAGTCGCGATCATCGAATGCACACGGCAATATGAATCCATACACGATGTACCACTGGCCACAATAGAAAAAATGCGCCGAAATTGGAGTGAGCTGTCGATTGAGAAACTGATGCGGCAGTATGGGATAGTTGAGTTAACATTACGTCCAGACTTATAGACGACTTGTACGCTCAAGCTAGCAAGACACTGCACACCAAGAGCGCACTCTCACTGCAAAGAATATGACGGAAGTCATTGAAATAGCGTTAAACTATAGACTTTCTAGCACAGGCTAGGGCGTTGTTTGCACAGTGCGCTATGCTCACACCACTGCTCGTAAAGTTGGTAATAAATAGGAGGTGGCATGTCTATTTCTGTGGCGTTAAAAGCTCTGCTTACTTGGCTACTCATTTTAATTATGGCTGTCCTTAATGGCGGATTGAGAGAGGTGGTTTTTAACCCCGTTTTGGGTACGACAACCAGTTTAGTTCTGAGCGGAATCTTACTTTCGGCGGTGATCCTTATTTTGGCCTATTGGATGCTTCCTTGGATGAGCCCACAAGGCTCGAATACCTATCTATACATTGGAGGAGCCTGGTTGATATCAACAGTGGCTTTCGAGTTCGCTTTTGGGCTTTGGCAGGGTGAAGCGTTACGCGCTTTGTTGGAGGCGTATACATTTAAAGATGGAAATATTTGGCCTATCGTATTAGCAGTAACCTTATTCGCACCTTGGATAGGCGCTAAGATGAGGCATTATATTTGATAGTCGTAATAGTTTAGGTCGGAAATTCTATGTTACTGTCTGTCTATTATTTAGAATGAGTAGAGTACAAAAATGTCCGGAATTACTGAACTCGATGAGTTGCTCGCATCAATGCAGCCTCAATTACTTGCTGAAGAATATGTGTTTTGCACGGTATCAGGCTCGATTGCGCACTATGCATCTCTTAACCCGATTGCCACGTTTATTGAAACTGAAGGGTTAACCTTAGTCCTTGAAAGACAGAATGCCGAAAAAGCTAACCTAAGTTTTGACAGCGTTTTTCGTCAAATTACCCTTACGGTTCACTCAAGTTTAGAAGCCGTAGGGCTTACTGCAGCAGTATCATCAAAGCTTGCTTCAAAAGGCATTAGTGCCAATGTCATTGCCGCCTATTATCACGACCATATATTTGTTCAATCCTCAAAAGCGGATCAGGCACTTAGCGCGCTCAATGAGTTTACCAAGAAGTGATAGTCCTGAGTTTCAACAACGTCGCTTTGCTTAACAACCCATTCAGCTTTTGTTCATATCCCTAATCGTAAACTGGCTCCGTTACCAAATGAACCCTCGGAGCCAAATATGTCTATTAGCATTGTTGTTATCACCTTAAACGAACAGAAACGAATTGGCGCGCTGTTGTCAGACTTAAGCGAGCAAACCTATCAGGACTTTGAAGTGATAGTGGTCGACTCAGACAGCGATGACGACACTCGTACTATTGCACAGAGCTTTGATGATCGACTACCTCAATTACGTGTGCACAATATGGAACAACGTGGGGTAGGGTTAGGTCGCAATACTGGGGCTGAGCTCGCTCAATTTGAGCGTCTTTTGTTCCTTGATGCTGACGTTAGACTTGACCCAGATTTCTTAAGCTCTGCCATTACTCAACTCAATCGCAATAAATTGGATATCGCGGGTGTTTATATGGGCGCTCGTCAAATGCCGCTAAAACATAAGCTTGGGTACCGACTGTTTAATCTTGGATTTTTCACCACACAATACGTGTTTCCAACGGCTGTTGGAGCTTGTCTATTCTCAACTCGCCGCGTCCACCAAGATATTGATGGGTTTGATGAAGAGATTGTGCTGTGCGAAGACTGTGACTATGTGAAACGCGCAGCGATGACCTGGCGCTTTCGATTCCTAAACTTGAGCTTTCAGTTTGATCCCCGCAGGCTCGACCAAGACGGAGTATTTAAAACCGGTGCCACGTATTTAAAAGCCAATGTTCGACGTCTTGTTAGTGGTGAAATGCGTAATAACGAAATGAACTATCAGTTTGGCCATTACGACGATCAACAAAACTCTTCGCATTCTCAGCGACCTGGCCAAGCCTAATTAGGCTCAAGTTGATTAATGATGATAGACACTCTTAGCCTCTTTTTAGGCGCACTGTTTGACGCACTGATTGGTGTAAACCTTTTCGTCATGGGGGAGCCGTTCTTTTTGGCGGCGGGGTATCAACTCTTTCAGGGTGTGATGAGTGCGCTTTTTATGGTGTTGCTAGGCGGTTTTATTGGCGATCAGTTAAGTTTCCTCATTGGTCGTCACTGGGGCAGGGCGTTGCAGTCAACATTGCTGGCTAAATATGGTCAGTTGCGTCGCCCGATCGCTCGCTGTCGTTATTTACTTAAGCGCTACCCATCTAGAGTGATTATTGGGGCGAGGCTACTTGGCCCAGTAGCGTGGTTTATGCCCTTTATAGCAGGTAGCCAATCGGTCACTTGGCCTCGTTTTGCCATCTTAAGCGCCATTGGGGTGACCATCGGTATTGGTCAGTTTGTGGTGTGGGGGTACTTCCTGGCTTATGGCGTAGAGCAATTTACTCTATTGCATACCATCAAACAGGCGTTGGATGAGTATCAACTATTGTTATTTTTACTGTTTGTGACGACAACATTTTTTATTGCAGCACGCCGCTTAAAATGGCGCAACGTAAAACGTACCTCTTTGGGGATATTGCTAGGAGGTTTATGCTATATCAATTACGTGCACTTTTTTTATAATGCTGACGACTTCGAACCTGTTGTAAATCTTCAATCAACGATTGCTCCCGTAGATATGCTCGACATCGACTATAAAGTGTATCCTGGTCATGTTTCGCTCAACGATGCCCAAGCGCTAAACCTTGTCTACGTTGGGGACTCACCTAGAGTGCTTATGGCTGAGTTAGGCTGGATAGAAAACCAAACCTTTTCTCGCGACCAGATTGGCTTTATCGACTATTTAGGGTTATTGAAGAACAAAACTCCGCCTATTTCGGATCTGTTTTGGCAAGGGGAACCGCAAGCGATGGCGTTTCAAGATGCTGGGACATTAAAGACACGAAGTCATGTGCGGTGGTGGATTGCGGGAGTGAGCGAACAAAACCAGCAGCCGATTTGGGTTGGAGCGCTCAGTTATGATGATGGATTGAGTATCACTTTCCATGCGGGCATCATTACGCTGCTTCACTATGTTGACCCAAATGTTGATCAAGAGAGGGCGCGTTTTGCCAGTATGATACAAAGCAAAACAACTCATGCTCAAGCCTTGAAACGACTGGCGCAACCTGTGGTGTTAGATGACAAACACGAATACTTTACCGATGGTGGCATACTCGTTGTAGAAGCGCAGGAAGGTTTAATTACTGCGATGGCTGACTACGCGATAAAGCCCACTGATTGAGGCACAAAAAAGCCAGCACCGAAGTGCTGGCAAAAGGTTGCTAAGGATGAACCCTTTTACTTATTTGTATGCACGATCATAAGCTGATTGCATTACCTTGATTACGTCGCTGTAACCCATCTTCTCTACTTGCTTGATGTAGTTATCCCAGTCAGCTTCGACATCGCGAGAGCCTAGGATCCACGCTTGTTGCATTTCTAGCATGTAGTCACGGATAGTTACCCAGTTACGGTCATAAGTCGATTTTTCACTGTTGTTCATAGAAACACCCATGAACGGAGTAGGCAACAAGTAGTCACCTTGGTCGTACAGTGCAATACCTTCTAGAGCGTATTTGTTTGACCACTGGATCTCGTAAGAGTAATCCATTGGGAAACCACGTGGGATCTGAGCACCAATTTCCCACATTTGTGCGTTCAATGGTGTTTCAGATTCTAGCATCTCTTTCTTAAAGGTAGGCTGACCGTCTACTACGGTGTAGTGCTCACCTTCAATACCGAAGTTAGCCAAACGGCGACCTTCTTGAGTAAACCAGAAATCAAAGTACTTGATGGTTTCTACAGCATGTTCGTTGGTGTACGAAATTGCCCAACCTTCTGGTTTAACACGTGCACGTTGGTGTTCTTCGATGCGAAGACCTGCTTTAGACGCTGGTGGCGCGAATGCTTTGAACTCAAAACCTTCAATGTCGTCAGCCAGTGAATCGTTGTAGCCAGAGGTAGAAGCAAACCAGTCGTGCGTCATACCGCCTAAGTCGTTAGACAGTAGGTATTCACGAGAGCGGCTTCCGCGAGTGAATACTTCCGCATCGATCAGACCTTCTTTGTACCACTTAGCCAGGTTCTTAATACCTTCTTTGTATCCATCACCAACGTAACCGTGGCGAATTTCACCATCAACTACGTGGAAGTCGTGGAAGGTGTCGGAGCCAGACGTACGACCGTCCCAAAGAGTTACCATACGGATCAGCTCTTCCCAGTGACGCATGAACATTGGTACTTCGTCTTTCTTGCCGTTGCCGTTTGGATCTTGGTCACGGAAGGCAACAAGTACTTCATACAGCTCGTCTACGTTGTTTGGTACTTCAAGGTTAAGCTTGTTTAGCCAGTCGTAACGGATGAAGTAACCACGACCGTATTTGCCGTCTGGCAAGTAAGGGATGTAGTACACGTTACCGTCAGCGGCTTTGATAGAAGCAAAGATGTCTGGGTTTTTGTCAAAGAACGCTTTGATGTTTGGTGCATGCTCATCGATAAGATCGTTTAGAGGTACAAATGCCCCTTCTGGACCGTAACGGTTCACATTGTCACGAATGCTTGAGCCACCTACGATGTCTGGCAAATCGCCAGATGCAATCAACAGGTTAAACGCCTCTTCACTTTTGGTTGTTGCCATAGATGCAACGTTGTTCAAGCTAACATTAGTGAGTCGAGCAGCCTCTTTCTCTACCGGCCATTCATTGTTATGCACATACTTTTTAGTATGGAAGTGAATGTCCAAAGTCAGAGGTTTGTCTGTCACTTTACTGTCTGCATAAGCACCTGCTGATGCTAATAGCGAAGCTGCAACCACAGTGGCAAGACGCGTTTTCATTGTTCTATCCATTATTATTTCCTTTTTGTTATGGCGTAGGGGCGGGATTACTCTTTAACACCACCTAACATAATCCCTTTGTTAAAGTATTTTTGAATGAATGGGTAAATCAGCAGTACTGGGATGATTGAACACACCATGATCGCGGCACTTACTGTCTCGAACGAATATGCCGAGGTCAAAAGTGTACTTGCGAAGGTATCGTCATCCGTCAACTGGGTGATGATTTGGCGTAGGTATACCTGTAGAGGTACTTTACTTTCGTCACGTAGGAGTACCATTGCCCAGAAAAATCCATTCCAGCGAGCAACAATACAGAACAACGTAACGGTAGCGATGGCCGGTTTTGCGAGTGGAATAAATACCTTCCACAATACCTGAAAATCGTTTGCACCATCCATACGTGCCGCTTCTTCAAACGATGAAGGTACACCTTCAAAGAAATTACGTAGGAGGATGATATTAAAGGCATTACACGCAAAACCAATGATGATACCAATGTAGCTATCAAGCAGGCCCAAATCTCTCATGTTTAGGAAGAAAGGGATCATGCCAGCGTTAAACCACATGGTAAAAGCAATCATAATGTTCCAGTACTTACGACCTAAAAGTTGAGGTCTAGATAAGGCGTAAGCGCCAGGAATGATGATTACTAAACTGGTTAATGTACCAAAAACTGTATAAATGAATGTGTTCTTATAGGCGGTCCAAAACGCAGGATCCCACAGAACTTTTTCATAGGCGGCAAAGGTGATGTCGACAGGCGTCATCACAACTTTACCAGCGGTAACCGCATCACCGGCACTCATTGATAGAGAAGCGACATAGATGAATGGGTAGAGCGTACTGATCGTAAACATCGCGACCAGAAACATATTGAGATATACAAACGTTTTGTCACCACGTGAGTATAGGTTCATGTTCATTGAGTTAGACATACGGCTTCCTTACCAAAGTGACGTTTTAGACACGCGCTTACTGATTGTGTTTGCAGTCATTACCAACAAGAAGGCAATTACAGCATTAAACAGACCAGCGGCTGCTGCGAGGTCGTACTTCGCGGCTTGCAGACCTTGGCGATAAATAAAGGTACTGATAACGTCAGCAGTCTCATACGTAGCAGGTTGATAGAGCATAATGATCATCTCGAAGCCCACTTCCAAAATGTTACCAATTCGGATGATTAGCATGATGAGTACTGTTGGTAAGATGCATGGAAGAGTGATTTTCCACATCATTTGCCAGCGTGATGCACCGTCAACTACCGCAGATTCGTACAGCGATGGGTTAACCCCCGCAATGGCTGCTAAGAATACGATGGAGCTAAAGCCCGCCTCTTGCCAGATACCAGTACCAACGAAGATGGTTCTGAACCATTCAGGCTTGGTGAGGAAGTAGACAGAGTCGTATCCAAAGGCATTGAGCATTAAGTTAACCACACCGGTAGAGGGTGAGAACGCTGTAATGACGATACCTGCAATGATTACCGCCGAGATGAAGTGTGGTAAGTACACGATGGTTTGCGCAGTACGTTTAAATTTAGCGTTCAATATTTCGTTGAACATAAGCGCTAAAATAATCGGAACTGGGAAGCCAAAGATAAGACTGGCACCACTGATCATTACGGTGTTTCGGATGGCACGTATAAACTGTTCGTTTTCGAAGAGAGTATAGAAATGCTCAAAACCTACCCAAGGACTGTCGGTTATCCCGCGGAATACACTGTAGTCTTTAAAGGCGATTTGTAAGCCGTACATCGGCTTGTACAAGAACAGCACAAACCAAATGATGGTCGGTGCAAGCAGCAAGTACAATTGCCATTCTCTTTTTAAGTGCTGGATAAACCAGTTCACTTTTAGACGCAACTTGCCGTGGTTGGCGGCTATCCGTGCGTGTTCAGCCCGTTCAATACTGTTCATAATCCACCTCTACTTCTCAAGCAGCGCTTGACCGCTATGGCGATCAAAGACCGTAATGGCTTCTTGGCGGAAATACAGCGTATCAACGTTATGAAGGTGTTCGACTTTGCCGTGAGTTTCTACTTTCGTTACAAAAGCGTTCTGGCCTAAGTGGCAGTGTAGTAGTGCTTCTGAACCCAAAGTCTCTACAAGTTCCAAGTCAATTTTTACTGGGCTTGAATTCTCTTGTGGTGTGATGTCAGTGTATTCAGGGCGAATACCGATTGTGATCGCTTTGTTGTGCTCAATGCCTTCAACATTTGGCAGCAGAACTTTTTGATCATCAAACGTACCGTACCACTTGTCGTCTTCTTGAACGGCGATGCCTTCAATTAAGTTCATCGGAGGTGAACCGATAAAGGTTGCTACAAAGGTGTTCTTAGGATTGTTAAACAAATCCATTGGCGTACCGATTTGCTCGATGCGGCCGTTGCTCATTACAACAATACGATCAGCCAGTGTCATTGCCTCAACTTGGTCGTGGGTAACGTAAACACTGGTTACCCCTAGGCGGTTGTGAAGACGCTTGATCTCAGCACGCATTTGAGTACGTAACTTAGCATCAAGGTTAGAGAGAGGCTCATCAAATAGGAAAACTTTTGGGTGACGAACAATTGCACGCCCCATTGCAACACGTTGACGCTGACCACCAGAAAGGTCGGCTGGGCGACGCTCTAGTAGTTCTGTTAGACCAAGAATTTCAGCAGTGTCTTTTACTGATTTTGCGATTTCATCTTTTGGCACTTTACGGATACGTAAGCCAAAGGCGATGTTTTCTGCAACGCTTAGGTGAGGGTATAGGGCGTAGTTTTGGAATACCATCGCTACATCACGATCTTTTGGCGCTACGTTATTAACCACGCGATCACCGATAGCAATATGACCATCGCTGATTTCTTCTAGACCTGCCATCATACGTAGGGTAGTTGATTTACCACATCCTGATGGACCAACCAACACAACAAATTCCTGAGGTTTCACATCCAGGTCAATGCCATGAACTACTGTCATCTCGTCGTAACTCTTGACGACGTTACTTAATTGAACTCCTGACATCCTTTATCATTCCTTATTCAATTTCACATATTTTGTAATGGGCCGGTGAGTCTGTCATCACACCGAAATGTTAATTTGGCCAATTCGGCCGTTAAGCTTGTTTATTTGTATTATTATATTTATTGAGTATAAAAGCAGCGTGATGGTTGTGTATTGGACAATTTGGGGAGTGCGATCGGGGTTAAATTTTTATTAGAGATTGGGGCTAAAAATATGAAGGCTGTCAAACTTTGTTACCAAAGTATTACGAAATTTACGGGTGCTTAATGGCCTCGGAAGCCACATTAAATGTGAGGTTGGTCAATTTGGTTCATATTTTGGCTTGTTTGGTGCAATGCTTGGAAAGGGACTGACAAAGCGGCAATGTTAATGCACTAATATGGGGCCGCAATGGCGCACTCGGATGAGATGTAGCGCAGAAAACACCCCATATCTTACTGAGTCTATTGTATTATTTAATGTTGGTGTGCGCACTGCGGTAGAGTCGACTAAGCTGATTGAATACAGTTCCGGCCTTGGCTTTTGGCTTCATACAGTGCTCTATCTGCTGAGTCCAGAACTGAGTCGAAAGTCAGACCATTAGTGTTAATGGCAATGCCAATCGAACAGGTTACTTCTCGTCCATCGAAGCGTTCTTTTTGTAACATTGTTTGTTGAATTGACTCTGCTAGTTGAGTGCAATCATCCAAATTGGTGTTTTCAATGATTAAGATAAACTCTTCGCCACCCCACCTGACAAAATGAGAACTCGGTGTGGTGAACTCTTTCATCATGTGACTAAATGCCTTTAGTACGGTATCTCCTACCTCATGGCCATATCTATCGTTAAGGCTCTTAAAATGGTCTAGATCAATGTATAAGATGCCAAATGGGGAATGTTCAAGTGAGCGGATAATACTCATGCTGCCATGGCGATTAAGTGCACCCGTTAGACTGTCAAAAGACGCGAGTGTCTGTATTTGCAGGTTGCTTTTTTTGAGTTGCTTATTCTGCACTTTTAACTGATACACTTTATGCTTAGTGAGTGTGTAAGAAAAGACTAGGTAGACAGCTGCTGCTATTATCCAAACGCAGAGAAGCAGCAAATATAGGTATTGCGCTGAGATCCATGGACCTACGATCTCTAATTTTGAAATGGTTAAGCTATATAGGCCTGGTGCCGCATTGCTGGGTGTCGCGATAGACAGGTGAATAACATTCGTAATGTCAGCAAAGCTCTTTTCTAACGGAATTTGATGGTCTTTTTTCCACCAATCGGCGACCTGAAGATACGCTAGTGGTAGTTCTACGGTTGCGTTACCTTGTTCCACAAAAAACTCAATGTGATTGGTTTTAATTTTGGATTCGGTTGGCAATTCACGGTCATGATTTTTTGCGTGTAGTCTAAGTGCTTGATCTGCCATCGGCTCTTCGTTGTATTTCGCGCGCAGTCCTATGACCACTTTGTCCATATTGCTTAGATTCAAGCCAACCAAGCCTTTATTGCGAAGATCAAATTCGAGCTCGCAATAAGGCCAGCTATACTGGGTGTCGAGCAAGCAATCCACTTCTACATTGGGATGACTTTGCGTGATGGCAGAGGTGGAATTGCCGTTACTGAAATCTGAGTCGTCAAAAATCACCATAGGTTCACCAATAACCGAAATAGACTTCGTGACCATTTTTTGTAGTGAAATTAACGCTAAAGAGGAGAGAACTAAGGTTAATATTATTGAGCGAAAGTAGACCACAGAGATATCCAATAAACCAATCTTAGTTACTATATGTTGTTCTGTATGTTGAGGTCAAAGTCGTAGGGGTACTAAATTGTAAATTAATTACACTGTGAGTGAGTATTGTCGAAATAAATACAAAAAAAAATCCACCGCTTAAGCAGTGGACTTATATGTCTTTTTGTCGAACTAAGTGGGGATTATGCCCAGAAAGAACCTACAGCGATGAGTGCTATGGCTACTGCACCTACCATTTTCATGATCGCAGCCATTTCAGAGCTAGCGAGTGCTTTGTTCATTTCTTCAACAAGAGAGGTGGTGTAATTAATGTTTGTATTTTCTACTTTTGCGTTCATCTGATTATCTCTTATCGTATCTGTCTTTGTGATTCTGTTCACAATAATACTCCAGTTGTGATTTAGGTCAACAAAAACTGTATAAAAATTACAAAAATAGATCAAAAAAGCAGCCTTTCACCGATCTGTTAGGGTTGATAATAAAGATTATGTGGTTTTATTACTACTTAAGTGGCAGAAAGCCCCGCATTTTAGCGAGGCTTATGGTTAGGGAGTCGGAGGAGGATAGTTTATTGCAATTTGGCCGCACCTAGAGCGACAATCACTTGCCGTTTTGTTTCACCACCGTAAGAGCGTCTTCCATGCATCGCCAGGTTGTTGTCCACCAATGCCACATCACCGGCTTGCCATTCAACATCAAATACTAACGTTTCTGACAATTCACACATCAACTCTAAACCGTCCTTTGGCAATTGGGAATCATCCCCAAAACGCAAGGTTGGATGATGTTGTTCACGCACTCCTTTCCAACCTAAGTAGGCAGCGATCAATTGATTAAAAAATACTTTGTTACCGTTGCTTGCCACTTTAATGGCTGGCAGAGGGCAGGTGGTAGTCTTGATTGAGCCATCAAGTTGCCATTCCCATGTATAGCCTAGTTCGGTTAAGCGTGCTTCTGCTTCGTCAATGTTCGACACTGACAAGGTGCTTTTCCATCCACGGCCTTGGCCTGATCCTGCGTTATCTTCAGCAGGCATATGTGTGGTGTACTTTACTCCTTTCTGCTCAAGTTGTTCTGTGAAGCTTGGAGAGGCTTTCTTGAGCGCTTGGTACATCATGTCTCCCCGCAAGATTGGTGACGCGCCGCCAGTGTCAGCAGGGACGAGGCAACTAAAAAAGATCTTATCGGGAAATATTGGGGTTTGTGCCATTTCGTTATGTAAGTTTATCTCTACTTCTTTGGGTGCTTCGTTGGCGGTGAACACACGCTCGGTGAAGTTAATGCGAACCGCATTGGACAGTGAATCTTGATAGGTAAAATTAGGGTAACCAAAGCTAGCACTAAACGCGTCAAACATTTCTGCACTGGCAATAGGGAAACCTCTAAATAAAATCGCTCCACTTTTGTCGAGCAATGTTGCGATATCTGACAATCTATCATCAATCCACTGGCAAGCCTCTTCAATGGTGGTCACACTGCCATCGTTTACGATCACGGCTGGAAATACGTCATCGGGATTGACGAATTGGTTGTCAATTGAAGTCAATTTCAGCATGGGTACTCCTAATCGTATATGGGGCAGTGGGTATTAAAGGCTTCACCACAAAAGTGGCCAGGGTCGTTGAATCGATGGTTAAGGTTTAATCCACTGATTGCCTCCATTTCGATCTCTGTAAGAGAGAAGTTAAATAGATCCAAGTTCTCAGCCAAGTGCTTTGGATTGGTACTCTTTGGAATCACTGCATAACCGCGTTGAACGCCCCAACGCAATACCACTTGAGCGGGTGTGACATCGTGAGCCTTTGCCGCATTCAGCACTTCTTCTCGCGTAATTACGGCTTGAGCTTGAGTCGCCATGTCTATTTCTACATACGACTGTGCGCCAAGTGGTGAGAATGCAGTGACAGGAATGCCTAAATTGTTGGCGAGGGTGAGTAGACGCTGCTGAGTGTGGTAGGGGTGTATTTCAACTTGCAACATAGAGGGTTTGATTCTTGCGTAGTTAACTAAGTCAAATAACAATGCTGAGTTGTAGTTACATACGCCGATGTGTTTGACACTGCCTAAGTCGACTAAAGCCTCCATCGCTTGCCATGTTTGATGCAGTGGGACTTGTGCAAATTCCATTTTCGGGTCAGCGGCTAGAGGATCATGGAACCACTCAGGTGGGTAGCGGGTCTCAAAAGGAACAAAGGCCTGTGCAATTGGGAAGTGAATAAGATAAAGATCCAAGTACTCAAGCCCTAGATCATTAAGAGTACGCTCTAACGCAGGTTGAACGTGCTCCGGTGCATGATAAGTATTCCAGAGTTTAGAGGTGATCCATAAGTCTTCACGTGTGACTAGACCATCGTCTATGGCGCGTGCAATTCCCTGTCCAACTTCTTTCTCATTCCCATAATCACAAGCGCTGTCGAGATGTCGATAGCCAATTTTTATGGCATTGTAAACTGCATCAGCACAGTCGTCTTTTGACACTTTCCATAAGCCTAGGCCTACTCGTTGTTGTTCCGTTTTAAACATAGTGTGTTCTCTTTTTTTTGGGCAAATTGTTCGTCAGCATTAACGCATTAGTTATAGTCGTTGGTCTGAGTGAAAAAGGCACCTTAGCTAAAGGTGCCTATGTAACGTTATATGCCAAACTGTGTGTTGTTACGCTGTTAGTTAAACTGTATGTCGTAGCTTGCTTGAATACTCATTTCACAGGTTTTGATCTCGGATTCAAAGCGTTCTAGCCACATCTTGCCTTCGTCACCCGTGGTTTCAATGAAGTAATCTTTAACTGGAGCTGACGCCATTTGGAACGCTTTGCGCTCTTCTGCTGTTGGGTTATAGATGGTTCCCCCCGCCTTACGGAACTCTTCGTAAGCGGTAAATTCGCGGTGTTTAGGGTAAGCGCGTAGGTATTGGTTTTGTGCACTGATACCATCAACGATCACTTGTTTGAGATCATCTGACATGCTCTTAAACTTCATGTCATTAAATACCCAAGCACCACCCATGTATGCGTGGCCGTCTAGGGTCATGAAGTTTAGGCTTTCGTGGAACTTATTCTGAACAATATCGACGATGCCGTTTTTGGTGCCATCGACCACGCCCGTCGAGAGTGCGGTATACACTTCAGGCCAAGAAATTGGTGTCGGTGCACCGCCTAGCTCTTTCACCAACTCTTGCTGAATCTTCGCTGGAACGGTTCGGATTTTTAAACCATCAATGTCCGCTGGAGATTTGATCATCTGCTTGGTCGTTGCAAAGTTACGCCAACCGCCAGAGTTTGACACCATCATTAAACGCGTATTGGGTGCTTTTTTTAGTACTTCATTTCGAACATCACCGAGGAATTTTTCGTTGCCGTATACACACTCAGCGACTCGATCGTTCGGCAATAAGTAAGGAAGATCAAAAGCACCAACAGGTTGCCAGTAGTTACCTAACTCAGCAATGGTGGTCTGAAAGTAGTCGAATATGCCGGATTGAACACCGGCAATACACTCTTTTGCCGTACTACATAGCTGTCCCGCAGGGTAAATTTCTACTTCGATGGCGCCATTAGAACGCGACTCAACAAAGTTCTTAAATACCAACAATGACTGATGGTTGTATCCATCAATGTTCGTCACATGTGGCACCGTCAGTTTGTAATCGGCGGCTTGTGCTGCTCCAGCACTAAGAAGTGCCGTTGTAGTAAGTGCTAAAAGGGTTTTTTTCATTGTTTAAGTTCCTTTTAAGGGGTGGTTTCACGTTATTGTTATGGCTGGTTTTTGGGTTGCACTTGTTTGGAGCAAAGCTATTGCATTACGCCAAGCAGTTTCGGTAACCCAATGACCAACTCTGGAAAAATTGAAATTAGAAAGATGATGACAAACTCGATCGCGATAAAGGGAATGATGGCGCGAGAGATTTTTTGCAGTGGCATGCCAGACACCCCAGAGGCAACAAACAGCACCAAACCCATTGGTGGTGTCGCGAGCCCAATCGAGAGGTTTATGCACATCACAACGCCAAAATGAACCGGATCAATACCTGCATTAATCATTATAGGGCCAATGATGGGAGCAAAAATTAGGATCGCGGGGCCAGCGTCCAAGAACATCCCTACCACGAATAAAAAGAGATTGACGATCAAAAACAGTATCAGCGGGTCTGTTGTGATTTCGCCAATAAACTTCGTTATGTCATTCGAAATGCCCGAAAAGCTAATGGCCGACGCAAATCCACTTGCTGCTGCAACAATAATAAGCACGGCTGCAGCATTTACCGCGACCTTGGCAAATAGTGCATAGGTCGCTTTAATATTGGTCACTTTTAACACATACACCGATAAGAAAATGGCATAGGCGACCGCAACCGCAGCAGCCTCAGTGGGTGTGAAGATACCTCCATAAATACCGCCCAAAATAATGACCGGAGTCATTAGAGGCAGGATCGCCATTTTGAGACTTTTACTTCTCTCTAAATTGTTGGCTCGTGGCATAGGTTGAATATCGGGGTAGTGTCTTATTTGAAAACGATTTACCACCATTAAGCCAACGCAAAATATGATCCCTGGCACAATGCCTGCGATAAACATGGCAGCGACGGAGGTGTTCATGACAAATGCGTAGATCAACATAATGCCAGACGGTGGGATGACATTGCCTAACACCGTTGCGGCGGCCGTAAGTGCTGCAGAATAAGATCGGTCGTATCGATATTTTGTCATTTCTGGAATTAGCATATTACCAATGGCAGATGTTGCTGCCACGGCTGAACCCGTTAAAGCACCAAACAGAGTCGACGCTAAAATAACGACATGGCCAAGCCCACCTCGTAAATGCTGTACTCGTGTTTGAGCAAAAGACACTATCCTTGGGGTGATCCCTCCGGAAGACATGCATTCACCAGCTAGCATAAAAAAGGGTAAGGCGAGCAGTAAAAAGTTGTCTAGCCCTGCGTAGAGCCTTTGGTAAAGCATGTTGATGAACATCACTTGGTCATTTTGAACAAAGGTTATGATGGGGGACAGACCTAACGCGAATAAAACCGGAACACCAATCAGTAAGAAGGTCAAAAAGTAGAAAAGAAAAATCGGGGAAACCATGATAATGTCCTATTTACCGTGAGAGGTGGAGTTTGGAGCAGATGATTTGGGCTCGCTCGCTTTTGGGGCAAAAAGTCGATGAATGGACCCAAATAGCTTTTGTAGAGCAAACGAACAGGACACTGCCAGCATGACAGGTGGCACCGCGTACACGACATACATAGGAATCGGCAGGCTGTCGGCCATAACTGAGCCGCTTTTTAAGAACGCCAAACCAAAATAAATCCAAAAGCCAAACAGTATTAAAGCGGTCAAGTGTGCGAATAGCATTAACAACTCGTATAGGCGTGTGCCTTGCAGTTTGTCGGTAATAAATGTCATCGCGATATTGCGATCATCTAGGTAGATGATGGGTAGGCACAAGTAGGTCATATAGATCATCAAAAATCGAGACGATTCGTCAGTCCAACTGAGCGGCATGTTTAGCACATAGCGAAATGCAATTTGTATTAGAACAATCACTGTCATCGCAAATAATAACAGGCCCGCTAATTGCGATGTGACGGCTGCAATTGGCTTATTAATGATGTTAAGCGCGCTCTCTAACTGCTTGAACATACGTGTTAGATACTCCATTACCCATTAGTGATTTGAGTTTAAAATGACATACAATGTCGATTTTGTTTCGAACGAACACAATATTGGCTCGTTTGAACGTTGGCTATTACACTAACAGCTTATTTGTTCAATTCTGTGAAATAGTTATCATAATGTAACATTTTGGTTAACCGTTGCAATCGTTTGAGGCGGTGGAAAGCGTATAAATCGCAGTAGCAGTGAGCAATTTACTGACCAATGCATGGTCATTATTGGTCGCTTATGCTCGTTTATTGTTATTTGATACGAGATGGCTAGGTGAGCGGAAAAGAGTACTCTACAGGTGTTTTGTTGCCTTTTTGTTAAAAGTGCGCTTTGCTAAACTGTCTTGATTAACCAATGTTTTGAGCGAAAATGCGCAAATCAATAAACAATGCTTTTCAATATAAAACCTAAAATTGTGAACTGCGCTGCCTTCTAATCATTAGATTAGGTATAGTAAACCTATAAGACCATTTCGGATTAATACTATGGATCTCAATCTGTTAACAACGTTTCTGTCAGTGTATAAAAATCGTTCAATTACACTTGCTGCTGAAGAGCTCGATGTTTCTCAGCCGGCTGTTAGTGCCTCATTAAAGCGTTTGGAAGCCGTTGTTGGAAAGTCCCTCTATGTTAGAGAAGGGCGGGGTATTGCACCTACAGGCGCCGCGGTAGCTCTTGCCAATAAAATTCAGTCGCCAATGTCTGTGCTTGAAACTGTGGAGCAAAAGCAAGAGCAGATTAACCTCTATTGCAGTGAAGTAGTGCTCCATAAAGTCAGCCACATAGAGCAAATGCATACGGTCGTCACTCCTCTTAACGAGCAAGAAGTGATTGATGATCTTAATACACAAAAAGTGGATTTAGTGATTGATGCCATGGTGACTCGCAAGCAGTCGGTTATTGTGGAGGAAATTTATCAAGAAGACGGAGTGTGCGTGACTCGTAAAGACCATCCTCGCATTGGCGATACGATGACGCGCGAGCAATACTTTGCAGAAAGGCATATCGCACTGAAAATTCGACGCAACAACATGGGAACGCTTGAACATATTGCGAATGAACCCATTGAACCGCGAAAGGTGTCTATCGAGACAGAATCCCTTGCCAGTATGATCGGCCTTGCGGCAATCACCGACTATATAGGATCGACCACCCGCTCATTTGCTGAAACCTTTGCACCACGATTAGGATTAAACATTCATGAGATTCCTTTTGGTGTAAAACCCATTCCCTTGAGTATGCTTTACCACCGTCGCTACGCCAGCGATCCATTCCATAAAGCCAAACGTAAGGAAATAGTTGAAGCAATTACAGGTCGAACATATAAATAGCATTTATATCTCAACCAAAGTCCAGCGTATATATTCTCTACAGTGGTAACGCCATAATCAGCGCTCACCAACCAATTGTAGAGAATTACAATGAAACTAAAAACTCTTACAGTAGCAACAGCAGCCCTTTTCACTACTGGCGCGATGGCAGCATCGACTTCAGTTTACCTAGAGCAGCAAGTAGATTCTAACGCTACTAAAGAAGGTGTTTACGCAACAGAAGTTGGCGCAAACATCAACACTTCCGAAAATGGCAATGTATTCATTGGCATGGATGACCAAGGATGGTTGGCAGCAGGTTACGGACACGACTTTTCAATCACTGACCAATGGGATATGAACCTATATGGTGAAGTGGGTAAATGGGATGAAGCTGAAGAAGCATTTCTAGAAGCAACTGTCATTTATCAAGCTCATTCTAACTTCAACGTGTTTGGCGGATTGGGTTACAACCGCTCAAGCATCACGGATTCGGCGTATTCTGATATCGACTCTGATATTGGCACAGGCAGCATTTACGCTGGTACGCATATGAATTTCGGTCAGGTTTTCATTGACTATAAGTACACCTACGAGCAAGTAGAGGGTATTTCTGACCTGTCTCAAGAGGATTACTCTACTCACGAACATGAAGTGATCATGGGCATGAGCTTTGACGACTGGACTCCATATGTTAAGTACACATACTACGATAACAACGGTGTGTTTGATGGTGCAACCATCGAATCTGACAGCATTTGGACACTTGGTATCGCATACCAATTCTAATTTGACGTAATCTCAACATTATTTAGTTTTCACAGCAGACGGAGTTGCATTCTTTTGAGGAAATACCATGAATCGCTCCCATTCACGACGTTTAACTTCAAACCTATCCATTGCTCTTAGTCTTGCAGGTTTGTTAGCACTGCCTAATACGGCATTTGCTCATAACATTCTATTTGACGAGTCTCAATATGACCAGTCTGAGTTCTCCGTGGATTATCGACAGTGTGAAGCCATGCTTGACAATGTGGGTAATAACGAAGGCGCAGGCGCGGTAGAGCAGGGGGTTAAACGCGGTGCAAGAGGCGCAGCAGCAGGTGCAGCTGCAGGCTCGATTTCTGGTAACTCTGGCTCTGAAGCCGCTAAAAAAGGTGCCGCTATCGGTACCACCGTTGGGATACTAAGTGGTCGAGGCTCAAAAAATGCCGCGGCCAGTCAAAACCAAAAAGAGCGCGATGATCTAATGAGAAATTGTATGAGTGGAAGAGGGTATCAGCCGCTGAACTGATACACTTTTGGGAGCACCACAAACACGTTTTCTGTCCCTTAACGTAAGGTCATCGCGCTCCCCTATTATTCGACAATATAAGCAGCTGCATTGTGCAGCTGCTTTTTTGTCTTTATTTCATTGTCATGCTTTAAAAAACATTTTAAAACAATGTGTTACAAGTGCTGAAGTTCTTAAATAACTATCGTGATATCAATGGCAATTATTACATGTTCGCTGTTGATGGCTCGATCTAGAGAACATAATATTTCTCGAATGAGCAGGTATTCCTGCGAATGGGAACGCATTTTTTGCGGCGAAAGATACAGTAGCCGTGATTGGAAAGTGTAGTTAGTTTATCTTATTTCACACGAGTAATTAGCAAGATATGTATAGAAGAATTAAACGCAACAGAATACAGAAGCTGTTTCTGAAAGCCATCTACGAACATACAGAAACCAATGAGAAAAAATACCTATTTCGTTGGAATAACTAGCAGCTACTTTGTTCGCAAGACGACGTCGGTTGCATTAGTTGTTTTTTTGATTTCGACTAGCTTATTTGATTAGTATGTTATGTAAACTTGCTCCTAATAATTTGGGAGTAACTCAATGAAGACCGAAAAAGAAAAAATGCTGGCTGGAGAGCCCTATCTAGCCTGGGATAAAGAGTTATACAGTGAACGCATCCGTTGTCGTCGTACTCTGCAAGTGTTAAATGACAGTATCCCCAACACTAAGAGCTGGCGTGCAGCAATAGATGAACTTCTGCCTGAAAACGATAATGCTTATCTAGAGCCACCCTTTCGGTGTGACTATGGCAGTAATATCATCGCCGGGAAAAACTTCTACGCCAATTTCAACTGTGTCATTTTAGATGTCGCGAGAGTGTACATTGGCGACAATGTCATGCTTGCACCTAATGTTCAAATTTATACCGCTGGGCATCCGCTTGAGAAAGTAGGTCGTGTCGACGAAGGGGTTGAGTTTGGTACTGAAATTCACATAGGCGACAACGTGTGGATTGGTGGCGGCGCAATAATTTGCCCTGGAGTCCGCATCGGTGATAACAGTGTTATTGGCGCAGGAAGTGTTGTGACAAAAGACGTTCCAGCCAACATGGTTGCCGCAGGGAACCCTTGTAAGGTAATTAAAGCCATTGATAACAGCTGATAATTAGCCGTTTTTGCACAGTGATTAAATAGACTTTTTCAATCACTGTGCATCCATTTCCCCCTGTCACTGCTTTTCCTTGCCATTGTTCATCCGTCCCCTTTACATCTCGCTAATTGTGACTCGAATCGCTTTGCCCTGACCAACCTTTGCCACTGCCTGTTTAGAATTGACGTCGTCAACAGAAAGGCTAGGTGCTTTAATAAGTCACAACACACCCTTTTTCATAACCCTACGGGGCAATCCAAAATAATCCATGACCCGACTGCAATTTACTTAAGTTTTGGTGGGATTTTTAACAATTGTCGATTTCTTGAGCTATATGTTAGTAGGAGAAACACAACGCTGACTGGCTTAAATTGTTCAAGGAGAGATAAACAATGTTTAAAAGCACCAAAAGAAGTGCATTGCGACTCACGCTGCTCGCAGGAATGCTAGGAGGGGTGGCGGCTAACGCTGTTGCTGCCGAGAAGCCTAACATATTGGTGATATGGGGAGACGATATCGGTCAAACTAATATCAGCGCCTATACCTTCGGATTGATGGGGTACAAAACCCCAAATATCGATAGCATTGCAGAAGAAGGGATGATGTTCACCGACTACTACGCTGAGCAGTCTTGTACAGCTGGGCGTTCTACCTTCATTACTGGTCAAAGTGTTTTACGGACTGGTTTGAGTAAAGTGGGGCTGCCTGGGGCCGATCTTGGTTTGCAAGCTAAAGACGCCACAATTGCAGAAATGCTCAAACCTATGGGCTACATGACGGGTCAATTTGGTAAGAACCACCTTGGCGATAAAGATGAGTTCTTGCCAACCAACCACGGTTTCGATGAGTTTTTTGGTAATCTTTATCACCTAAACGCCGAAGAAGAACCTGAGAATATCGACTATCCAAAAGACCCAGAATTTCGCAAAAAATTTGGGCCACGTGGTGTAATTAAATCTTTCGCCGATGGAAAGATAGAAGATACTGGGCCATTGACTAAGAAGCGCATGGAGACGGTGGATGAGGAAACTCTAGAAGCAGCGGTCAACTTTATTGAACGAGCGGTTCAAGCGGACAAGCCTTTCTTTGTATGGTGGAACGCAACACGGATGCATTTTAGAACCCACGTCAATGAAGAACAGCAAGGAGCTTCAGGGATCAGTAATTATGCTGACGGTATGATGGAACATGATCGCCATGTCGGTGTATTACTAGACACGGTTGATAAACTGGGCATAGAGGACAATACCATCGTGTTCTACTCGACCGATAATGGGCCTCATATGAATTCGTGGCCAGACGCTGGTACCACCCCGTTCCGCGGTGAGAAAAACACCAACTGGGAAGGGGCGTATAGGGTACCCGCTATGGTTAAGTGGCCAGGTAAAATCGAAGCCGGCGTTGTCTCTAATGAAATTATGCACCACATGGATTGGATGCCGACCTTCGTTGCTGCCGCAGGTGATGACCAAATTAAAGACAAATTGCTTAAAGGCTATAACGCTAATGGCAAAGACTTTAAAATTCACCTAGACGGGTATAACTTCTTGCCTTATCTGATGGGAGAGGAAGAGAAGGGACGCCGTGCAGAAATCTTCTACTTTACTGATGATGGTGATTTGGCCGCACTGCGTTACAACGCTTGGAAAGCGGTATTCATGGAGCAACGTGCGACTGGCACCATGCAGATTTGGGCCGAACCGTTCGTCACTTTGCGCTTACCTAAGCTGTTTAACTTACGAATGGATCCGTACGAAAATGCGGATATAACCTCAAATACCTACTATGACTGGTTGCTGGATCATGCCTACATGTTTGTCCCTGCACAGGCTTATGTTGGGGAGTTCCTAGCGACCTTTGAAGAGTTCCCACCAAGTCAAAAAGCGGCGAGCTTTAGTCTCGATCAGGTTATGGAGAAGCTACAAGAAATACCGAGTAAATAACCTCTCTAAAACTAAAGGCTCGTAAGAGCCTTTTTTATTGGCGACAAAACTCAAAACCTAATAGGATCCTATCGCTAAAAATTAACGATGACATTCGTGATTTATTGTAAGATTGCATACAATTGTTGGCGAAATCTGGCAGCCTATTGTTTTATGGATGGACATGAAAAATACTGAGTTAAATTTAATCCCTATCTTTATCGCAATATACGAAGAATCGAGTTTGTCCAAGGCTGCCCTCAGGTTGAATATTTCGCAACCTGCCGTCAGCAAAGCCTTAGCGAAGCTGCGTGAGTTGTATGGTGAACCGCTATTTCATCGCACCCCAACTGGAGTCAACCCGACCAACTTTTCTAAAGATATCTATCCAGCGTTATTGGCTTCTTTAACCAATTTTAACTCGACACTCAATGCCACAGCAGAGTTTAACCCTAAAAAGTCTGAGAAGGTGTTCTCAATTGCGTGTGTTTCCCTTATCAGTTACACACTGATCCCTATCCTAATGCGTAATATTCACAAAGAGGCGCCACAGGTTACGATTGAAGTTCACCCGCTATTCACCGAAGATTATGAAAGCGATTTGCGTTTACAGCGCTACGATTTGGTTATAGACCGCACTCCCCCTGAGCACTCTCATCTTCAGCACAAAGTGATCAGTCAAGAAAACCTGGTTGTACTGTGTAGTCGCAATCATCCACGAATACAAGATTACATTACTTTTGAGCAGTTTTTTGAGGAGCAGCATGTGGTGTCTTCGACTTGGCAAAGTCGAAAAACCACACTGGACGAAGTTGATTTCCCGGAACTCAGCCAACGATTGGTTCGCTGCAGCGCAGCGGGTTTTGTAGAGATGCTTGCGGTTGTTGAAGACAGTGAATATGTCTGTTTGTCTAGCCACACCATTCATGGCCTATTTGGTGCGCATTATAACTTGAAAAAGGTTTCTTCTCCTGCGGACAAGTTTACTGTAGATGTGGCGATGATTTGGCACCCAAGCAGGACGAATGAAACCGCGCACATTTGGTTACGCCGTGAAATTGAACGAGCGGAAACAAATCGACTTCTTACCGACACTGGTTCGGACTAATCGTTTCGCTATCGAATGTCCTTGCAAATTAGTTACGAATGTATGAATTGCTAAGATTGGGCAAGTTGGCATGCTACAATTGTGTCATTTTGACATTTACTGCAAGTAGGCACAGGTGGTTATGCATCAATTAGGTAATGAGTGGACTCAGGTAGCGTTGGATATAACGTCAGGTATATCCGAGCAAGATCGTTTTGAACGGCTGCTGGCGACCGTGCGCAAAACATTAAACTGTGATGCATCGGCGTTGCTGCTGTTTTCTGAGCAGCAGTTTATACCACTCGCCATAAATGGACTGAGCCAAGATGTACTGGGTCGTAGGTTCGATCTTTCTAAGCACCCGAGGTTCGAAGCTATCGCGCGAGCGGGAGATGTAGTGAGGTTTCCTTCAAACAGTGAACTTCCTGATCCTTACGATGGTCTTGTCCCAAACATGGCCGGTGCGTTGGAAATACATTCGTGTATTGGATTGCCATTGCTATTCGATGATCAACTTATTGGTGCTGTGACCATTGATGCGCTCGATCCTACCCATTTTGATACCTTTAAGAATGCAGACCTAAGAATTATTAGTGCGCTAGCCGCAACCAGCCTGCACACGGCACTGCTGATGCAAAAACTGGAACGTCTGGTTGGCATCGATTCGTCCTCACCCTCTCACCCAGCAAAGTTGACCCATCATGTCGATATGATTGGTCAGTCAAAGGCGATGCAAGAGCTTAAGCAACAGATTGATGCTGTAGCCGACACTGACCTTTCGGTATTAATAACTGGCGAGACTGGTGTAGGCAAAGAGCTGGTAGCAAATAATTTACATACCTTATCAAGCCGTTCAAAGGTGCCTTTGGTTTATCTCAATTGTGCTGCGCTCCCAGAGTCGGTGGCAGAGAGCGAGTTGTTTGGTCATATCAAAGGCGCGTTTACCGGCGCTATTAGTAACCGCAAGGGCAAATTTGAATTGGCGGATAACGGAACGCTATTTCTTGATGAAGTCGGAGAGCTGTCCCTTCCATTACAAGCAAAACTTCTTAGAGCCTTGCAATATGGCGATATTCAGCGCGTCGGTGACGATCGCAATATTAAGGTTAACGTGAGAATTATCGCTGCAACCAACAGAGTGATGCATGAAGAAGTAAAACAAGGCCGATTTCGCGCCGATCTTTACCATCGGCTGAGTGTGTTTCCGGTGTTTGTACCACCGCTGCGTGATCGCGAAAGCGATGCAATATTATTGGCGGGCTTCTTTGCAGAGCGCTGCGCGCATAAATTAGGTGTCGTGTCGATTCGACTGGATGAGGCAACAGTTTCTTTAATCAAGAAGGCTCGTTGGGAAGGCAACGTTCGAGAGCTTGAACATGCGATAAATCGTGCGTCGGTATTGGCAAAATCGACCTACAAACAGCGCCACTTGCTGCTAACGCCTAATCACTTTTCACTGGCCGATGAGCCCCAAACAGTCACTGACCATAAGGTAAATTCCGTTGATGCGACTTCGCCCTCTTTGAGTTGCGAGATCGGCCTTAAACAGGCGGTTGATGAGTTTCAGTCACAGATCATTCTAAATGCGGTGAAAGATAATAATGGCAATTTATCTTTGACTGCTAAACAACTTAAAGTGGATCCTGGAAATTTACATCGGTTAATGAAAAGATTGTCTCTAAAGTGATACTCCTGTAATAGTCAATATGACAAAATTATGTCATATTGACGTCATGCGGGGTGTGTCTTTATGACATTGATAGGCTCGGGTTATAGGTTTTACCTATAATTATCAATATCTTATATAATCCATTTTTATTGGCTCGAATTATGCTCTTAGGCAATAGACTTTCTATTGTTTTATTAAGGGTATCAAATGAGCATTCACGTGAAATCAAATGTTGACTGGGTTGGAATCAAAGATTGGGAAACCGAGTATTTCCACGGCACAGAATATAAAATGGGTCGAGGTACCAGTTATAACAGCTATCTGATCCGTGAAGAAAAAACGGTGCTAATTGACACGGTTGACCATCAGTTTAGTGAACAGTTCATTGCTCAGCTAGAACAAGAAATCGATCTTAACCAAATCGATTACATCATCACGCAACACGCAGAACATGACCACGCTGGAGCACTTTCTGCTCTTATGGCCAAAATTCCAAACACCCCAATCTATTGTACAGAGGCCGGGGTAAACAGCATTATTGGACATCATCACAACCCCGATTGGAATTTCAGAACCATTAAAACTGGTGATACGTTGGACATTGGCAACGGTAAGGCATTGGTGTTTGTGGAGATGAAGATGCTGCACTGGCCAGATTCGATGGCAACCTATCTGACCGAAGACAATATTCTATTTTCTAATGATGCTTTTGGTCAGCATTATTGTGATGAGCACCTATTCAACGACGAAATGAATCAACAAGAGTTGTTTGAAGAGTGCCAACGGTATTTCTCTAATATCTTGACGCCCTTTGCTCCGCTAGTTAAAGCAAAAATCGAAGAAGTGTTATCGCTGGGCGTACCCATCGATATGATCGCGACTTCCCATGGATGTATTTGGCGCACCCATGCAACTCAAATTGTTGAGAAGTATTATGAGTGGTCACAAGCTTATCAAGAAGATCATATAACGGTTGTTTACGACAGTATGAGTGGCAATACCCGTATGATAGCCGATGCGCTAGCACAAGGGATACGTCAAGCAAGCCCAAACACTTCGATAAAAATATTCAACGTTTCGCGACATGATAAAAATGTCATTCTGGCTAACATCTTTCGCTCTAAAGGGATCTTAGTGGGCAGCTCAACAATGAATAATGTCATGATGCCAAAAATTGCGGGCTTAATAGAAGAAATGCATGGCTTACGATTTGCTGATAAAACAGCCGCTGCATTTGGATCATCGGGTTGGACGGGTGGTGCAGTAACGCGCATTGACGGACGACTAAAAGAGGCCGGATTTAATACGCTGGAGCCAATGCATGTACATTGGAAGCCAGACAATAATGCGCTAAAAAGTTGTGTTGAGTTTGGTCAAAAGTTTGCCCAAAATTGGCAAACAGAGACCAACGTTGAACACACGCAAACAGTCGTGGAACAACAGCACCCAAATGACTGCACCTGCATGATTTGTACGGTGTGTAACTGGGTATACAATCCTACATTGGGTGAACCCAACCAACAAGTAGCCCCCAATACTCTTTGGAAAGATGTGCCAGAAACCTTTTTGTGTCCAGAATGTCATTTAGGCAAAGATGTCTTTGTCGAATTTGAGGGCTAAGGTATGCGCAGCGACATTGTCATTATCGGCAGCGGATTTGCCGCCTATCAAGTTATTAAGTCTTTGCGACGGATAGGTAGTGGCGCGTCCATTACGGTATTAACTGCAGATAGCGGGGATGACTACAATAAGCCTGATTTGAGTCATGCATTTTCAGCAAAACAGTCTCTTGATGATCTGATTGTGAGTTCTGCAGCAGAATTTTCGAACAAGTATCAGGTATCGGTGATGAGCGATCATCGAGTTGATCGCATAGACGTTGAGGCAAAACTGGTTTACGCCAATGGGCATCCATTTGGGTACGACAAATTAGTGTTGGCTACAGGGGCGAATACCTTTAAACCAGCCTTTGTAACCAAGGGGTTAAGTAAGCTTTACAGTCTGAATAACCTAGAAGAATTCGCTCAAGCGAAAGGGGCAATTGACCGTAGCAAAACTGTGAGTGTGATTGGTGGTGGTCTCATTGGGGTGGAGCTAGCGCTTGATCTTGCTAAAGTGGGTAAAAAGGTAACAATCATCGAACCTCGCCCACGCTTGCTTGCTGCATTGGTACCAGACTATGTTGAGTCGAAATTGCGACGTAATTTAGAGCAACAAGACATCGATATTTTGACCCATGAGAGTGTCGAGAGTGTTGACGATCAAGTGGACATGCAGACACTCGCACTGTCGAGCGGCAGAGAGTTGAGCTGTGACGCTGCTCTTTTATGCACAGGCTTAGTACCAAACATCGAGCTTGCAACGCAAATTGGGGCTAAAACCGATAAAGGTATTGTTGTCAACAAGGGCATGCAAACCAGCGTGAGCAGTGTCTATGCTATTGGCGATTGTGTTGAGCTCGACGGGCAGGTTCGAGCATTTTTACAACCTATAGTGCTGTCTGCCACGGTGTTAGCTAAAAATCTCGCCGGCCAACAGGCCACTGTGACACTTCCACCCATGATGATAAAGGTAAAAACGCCAAGCTATCCGATTCAGTTGGCGGGAACAACCGTGGGCGAAAGAGTTGATATGTGGAGATTTGAATCAAGTCGGGATGGGGTAGTGAGCAAGGCTTATGACCAAGATAGTCGACTTATGGGTTTTGTCGTCACAGGCAAAAAAGTTGATCAGGCTTTTCCACTATTGAGAGAGTTAGCGAGCCAATAAGTTTGGTTGAAGGGAGGTGACTCCCTTTGATTCATCTGGATAAAACGACGAGGAGCAACTGTGCTCAATATTACAGATAAACAAGTAGAAGAGGCACTTCCACCTATTTTACGATTGGGCTTTAGGCCCTTTTTCTTGTTAGGTAGCGTTTACGCCGTTTTGGCGTTAGCCCTATGGCTTTGGATGTTTCAAAAAGGACCATTACCGTACCTCCAAGTGTCTCCATTGTGGTGGCACGCCCATGAAATGCTGTTTGGTTTTGCCATGGCGATTGTCATTGGGTTTGTGTTAACTGCGGTGCAAAACTGGACAGGGGTACCTGGAACTAAGGGGAAGCGATTAGGCGCTATTGTGGCTTTATGGTTAATCGCGCGTGTCACTTTTTGGTTGCCTATGAGTCCGTGGGTAAGCTTTGGCCTTGAGACCTTGCTTCTTATAATGGTTGGTGTTGAAACAGGCAGTCGCGTTATTGCAAGCAAGGGCTGGCGCAATGCGTTTTTTGTTCCTTTGTTTGCGTTAGCGATTGTGGCGAACGGTGCGGCATATTGGGCTTTACTCGAGCAGACTTACTTTAGCTCATCACAAGTGTGGCAGTCGATGTTGTGGTGGTTCACTTTGCTGCTGTCGGTCATGGGCGGGCGTGTGATCCCATTTTTTACCGCCTTGCGTTGTAAGTTTGATAAGCCCGCGCCAATTAAAGCCTTGGAGCTTTTAGCGAATCTTCCTTTACTGATGCTGTTTCTGTGTAGCTTTATCGAAGACGTCTCTGCTCTTTTAACAGCGTCGTTAATGTTTGTATCGGGTATCGCTCAGTTGATCCGCATGTGGCGCTGGAAACCGATGAAAGCGTTAAAAGAGCCTCTGTTATGGTCACTGCATCTTACCTATTTATTTATACCTTTAGGTCTAATTTTAAGAAGCGTTATACAAGATCCATTTATCAGCCATAATCTACTGCACCTGTTTGTTGTCGGTGGGATTGGTGGCGTTATTTTAGCCATGATCACCCGAGTCACCATGGGGCATACGGGGCGCGCAATTTACGAAGGGCCAAATATGTCCATTGCCTTTGCGCTGTTGATTTCGTCGGCTTTGGTACGTGGGCTGGGCGTCGGTTTGTTTCCGGCGCACATGATGGACATGATCACTTTAAGTGGCGCACTTTGGATGTTCGCTTTTGCGCTCTACATTGTGAAGTTTTCGTTTATGCTGCTAACTAAAAGGGCAGATGGCCATCCAGGTTAAACTCTATATTGAAGTCACCTGACTTGGTTTTATTTAGTTAGGTTCGCTCAAGCTTGGTCATGTTTAACGTAGTCCTGGTTAGGGTGGAGGCGTCATCGCCTCCACCCTAATGTAGCTTTAGCTAGTTTTTGTTCCAACGATCAACATATGCTCCGCTGTAATCGGGCTCGGTAATATCGTCTTCTAGTTCTTCTGCGGCAATCAGCGGTCCCACTTTGGTCGAGTAAGGTAAATACCCTGCCCAGACCGGATGAGTCATATCCGCTAAATCATCATTGACGGGCTTATCGCTGATTTTTACTGACGCTTCATTTAATGGCATACGCAGTAACATAGTGGCAGCTAACTCTTTGGCATTGCTTGCTCGAGCCTGTTCGGAACGACCAGGGGCTATTTGCTCGATGAAGTGATCCAAAAGGCGCTTTTTGGCCGATGATTCATCAATGGACTCAAAGGCTCCAAAAACCACTGCGCTTCGATAGTGCGCACTGTGGTGAAATGCTGAACGTGCAAGAACCCACCCATCAAACAGCGTAAATGTAAGGCAAGTTTGCCCGCCGCGATGTAAGTGTCGCATTAACCGACTGTTATTAGCACCATGAATATACACATAGTCATCGACGCGCCAAGCCAGCATGGGTATCACTATTGGGCCACTCTCCTCAATGATGGCAATGTGGGCTATCAATGACTCATCGATGATGGCGTGCAACGATATTGTTTCTGTTGACGCTTTGTGAGCGGCTTTTTTTAGTGTGGTGCGCAATGACTGTCCTAGCATGTTTTCATTCCTGTATTTGTTGAGCGTTATAGCAATGTACTGTTTATCTGGTATGGTATTTAGCACCAGTTTCAACAAATAGTAGGATCCAGTTTGGCGCTGATTGATATTGGCGATCTTTGTATTACAGAAGCGAGTGTGTCGAAGCAAGAGGGTTTGCAACGGGCAATTCGCATAAAGATCGTAAAAGGACTTTGGGTTCGCGGGGGAAAGCTCCCTTCGACACGTAAAATGGCCGAAGCAATGAAACTAAGTCGAAATACGGTCATATATGCCTACGAACAACTGGTTGCCGAAGGCTACATCGAAAGCCGGCAAGGATCGGGGTTTTATGTGGTGCCTAAATTGCCGGATCACTATCTTCAGGTGTCCGGCACACAAGCTAAGCGTCCAAATGTACAAACCAAGATAATCGATAAGCCTTTGCCTGATCTTAACCGTCCATTTTCACCAGGCGTGCCAGACTTGGCTCAGTTCCCTCACACCAAGTGGCAGCGCTTTGTTTCTCGCCACAGTGCTAGCAACAATCTGATGGGTGCACAGCCGATTGAAGGGTCGCTGGCGTTGCGACGCGCTATTGCAGATTATCTGCGAGCCAGTCGATCTGTTCATTGCAGTGCTAGCGATATCATTATCACTCAAGGGGCTCAACAAGCGCTAACCATCTCGCTGATGGCGACGATGAACAATCAAGATGACCAAGTCGGTATTGAGCAACCCGGATATACTCAACTAAGAAAAATCATCTCTTTGCTTGGGTATCAGTCTCAGGCATTTCCGGTGCGACCTGCTACTGGCTTGGATTTTGATAGGGTAACAGCGAGCGCTGTAAAAACCCTTTACATTACGCCAAGCAATCAGTACCCCCTTGGAACAACGTTAAATACAGAGCAGCGGTTAGAGCTGATTGCATGGGCAAAGCAACATCAAAGTTGGATCATCGAAGACGATTACGACAGCGAGTTTCAGTTTACACATCAGCCCTACCCATCGTTACAAGGTTTGGCTGACACACTTGGAGAGCCATCACGTGTGCTGTACGTTGGTTCATTCAGTAAGATCATGTTTAATGGGTTGCGCTTAGGCTATATGGTGGTGCCAAAAACACTGTATGATCGCTGTCTAATGATAAAAGAAGCGCTCACTGGAAATACGCCCAGTCATACCCAAGCAGCCTTGGCCGACTTTATTGCGGAAGGAGAGTTGCTTAGGCACATACGAAAGATGCGGCGTGTCTACAACGAAAAGTATCAGCGGTTAGCCCTAAGTTTGCATACCTATTTTGGTGATGACATTGAAGTGATCAGTCAAGCAGCGGGTTTGCACGTGACACTGCGGTGGTATGGACAACTTAGTGAACAGACATGGGCCGAACGAGCGTTAAACAAAAACATCGTGATTAGACCAATGACGTACTACGAAACAGCCCAAGCTCCTGCTCGCGACTGGCAAGGAGCGGTTCTAGGGTTTGGCAATATCGCGTTAGACAGTATTGATGAAGCCGTGTCTGTTTTAGCGGAATGTTTTTACTCGAAAGACGCGCACAAGTAATCTGATTGCCCTAGTTTTGCAAAATTCTAAGAATCGCTTATCGAGCAGCAATACCACCCATCAAATAAAAAGGGCCGTGCAGCGACGACCCATTTAAACGTTAGTCAGCGTTCTATTTTTGCATTGTTACCTCTTCCAATACTTTCCCGATGGTACCGCTAGGTTGGGTGATACCAATATAGTGAGACAGTGTTGGGGCAACATCGTATGGAGTGATTTCTCTTGCAACTTTAGATCCTTCAATTGCCATGCCAGCAAATATTACCGGGACATGTGTATCGTATCGCCACGGTGAACCGTGCGTCGATGCCGTGGTTAAGCTGCCCATATTAGCGACGTAATTTCGTGGGTTCATCACGACATAGACATCGCCTGAGCGTAGAGGATGATGATTATTTTGGATCATTGTTCCCAATCGATTGTTGGGGATTTGATTGCGTTCAATATCTTGACTTGCTGCAGCGTAGAACACTGAGTTGAGTTTGGATACCTGATCGGCGACTGCACGTTGGACATCGCCTAAATCTGCACCACTTTTGGTGATTACATCGTGATTAAGATAAATATAAGGATGCGAAAATAGCCTGATGGCTGTTTCATCGAGTTTAAATTCTCTATCAAGTCGCTGCTTGACGGTGTCTCCTATCAATACGTTGGTGTCGACATAATTGGCATCTCGCAAGCCTAAGGTTTGAGCGACTGGTGCTGACTCTGGGACCCCATGATCAGCAGATAGTACAATTAAGGTGTTGTCTAATCCGACTTGAGCGTCGATAGACTTAAACAGCGATGCCAAAGTGCGATCTAAACGAATGAGGTTGTCTTCGGCTTCCAAACTCTCTGGGCCGTAAAGGTGAATAACATAATCGTTAGACGAAAAGCTTACTGCCAAGTAATCGGTGTACTCTAACTGTCCCAGCTTTTCTTGCAGCATTAATGTTTGAGCAAAGTCAGCGGTGATTTCATCACCGGCTGGACTTACGGTTAACATCGTTGAGTAGTACTTATAGCTTGCAGGCCCGTAAGGGTGGGGGAAGGTTCGGGCAAATCCACCTAAATCAAACTTGTGCTCTTGCATCACTTCTTGTTGGGTATATTGATCTTGAGGCAGTGAAAGCTCCCAACGCTGTTTCGAATATTGCTGAGGAATGTTTTTTTCATTCCACCTGTCGACCCAATGCGGGGTTTTCTCATAATAGTATTCACTGGTAATGAACTCGGATTTTGCTTTAGAAAACCAAAACGCCTTGCCTGTGTGACCTGCCAATGATATCGCGCCTCGGTCTTTTACCGAAACAGAAAACACTCTTGAATTACCGTTATTAGAAAGATGTAATTCATCACTAAAGGTAGTGGATAAGATAGGCTCAGGAGATCGACCTTCTACCTTGGCTGCTTTTTGTGTAGGGTCAATTTCGGTGTTTTGATCGACCCCAGCATCGGAGGTGAGTAGTGGAAATGTTTCGTCCTCGACGTTGTATACGATGCGTTCAAGTTGACGATCATACCAAACATTGCCCACCATTCCATGAACCGCGGGTGGTGCGCCGGTAGCCAATGATACATGTCCGACTATCGTTTCTGTATTGCCATGCTGGTAGTGAGCATTAGTGTAATGTACGCCTTGATCGAGTAGGTAGTTAAACCCGCCTTCCCCAAAGTTGTGTTGATATCTTGTCAGTAGGTCACCGCGTAAACCGTCTACTGTTATTTGTAAAATGAGTTTAGGTTTATTGTCGTTTGCAGCTTGTACAAATAATGGGCAAACACAGAGTAAGGTCGTCGCGATCCAACGCTTTTGCATGAAAATTCCTCGCCAATGGTTGTTTATGTCTAATCAATTTCTTTAGTCGTGTGAAAATTGTTTAGAAGCAATGTACAGACACATTACTTGTTTCCACGAATCAAAAGCTCGTCGTCAAAAAAGTAAGGTGTGGCAACCCTTTCGTCGCTATTTTGCACGTTCTCGGGCTAGTTTATTCACATAGAGGGTATGAGTATCATGATGGGGATGTTTTTGGTTCATACACCTAATAGCCACTATGTTACTCAAGCCTAGTCTAGTTGAGCGTATTTGCATCATTGGATGTATCTGATATTGATACCGATTATTAGAGTTTTCTAACTGAGAGAGGCGGTGAGTATCAGTGATTGGGGCAGGTAAACACGCGTATGCTGGCGGCGATGTCCACACGCGCTACACTGTATGAATGGTTTTTTCTCGGTGAATGGGTAAGGCTTGCTAGTTCGCCGCGATAGTTCTGCAAAAACGTTGTGTAAAAAAGCTAAGCCTCACCAAAGGTGTATATCTTCAATATGGCCTATGCGTCAATCCATTCACGGCTGTCGCTTGTCCAGATCAACTCGCATGTTTCAACAATGATTTCGCGATAGACCTCTAAGGTAATGGCTGAGATCTGGCTGGAAAGTTTGTAGAGTTGCACCGCAATCTCATCCTCGTTACCCTCAAGACCGTGATAATGATTAACCTCATCCAGTTTCCCGAGAACATTGGTTTGGTCAAACTTAGTGAGCTTGTGAATGTCATTGACCTCTCGAAGCTTATTTTGCAATACCAGTCCTCGTCCAGTGACACGCAGCAGACTGATGCCATTACTATCGCTAAGCGCGATTCGATATTGCGTTAATGCTTCGATGGCAGACATCACTCGCATCCATTTTTCGTTATAATCGCCGACAAGAAATAGTTTGCCAGATTGGCTCATAAACTGAACGATCTGCTTATCAAGTAGATAGATCATGCTACGGATAATGCGACCGTGCTGAATAAGATTAGAGGCAAGGGTGTTGTCTGAGATGCTAAAGACAAGCGCTTCAACTTCTTGTTTTAACATTCTGCGCTCGCTCAGTGATGTTAACTGCCTGTCACGACACATGCGTTGGGTATGATGAATAAGCTCTTTGCCAGCTTGTTGAATCAATTTAGATTGTTGACTCGCATTTTGTTGGGGTCTCACACACAATGCACGTAACTTGCGGGTCAAATCGATGCATCCGAGTAAGTCATCAATGCGCTGTTGAGAGCGTTTCAGGGTTGAATGTCCGTCAAACAATTGATGTGGGCTAATTCCGTTAAATAATTGGCTTAAGTTTCCTGTAACGATAAAACTCATAATAACTCCTCGTTTTTACTACTACTTAATGGGTAGCATAAGCTGTGCCATAATTAAGTTATTGTTTTTATAGGAGTTTGATTGGCTTGCTGGTGACTTTGCCTTACAGTTAAGAGTGCAATTGCACCAAGTTGGTCAAAAATTTGAGTGCTAATATCCGTTTGTTCATAGTGACGGCGATACATTTCTGAAACAAACTGTTATGTCAGAATTGCAGATCACAGAGATAAAGTGTTAACTTAACAGCATGTGTGATGGTAAAAGTGTGGTTAGCGCTTGTGGCAGCCGTCGCAAAACTTTCAAGATTTTGTTCAGTTTCGATACTTTATTGATTGAAAAATCTGCTATTGAGAGTAATATCCCCGCGAAACTATAGAGTAATAGCTTTATTCGTGGTGAGGAAGTTCCACTTAGTTAACTGCAGTTTTCAGCATGGAATTCAAGGACGCTGAGCCCAGTCGAAGGGTGCTGTGTTACTCACTATAAATAATTAGAAGTATAAATGATGAACAGTTTTTCGGTTTCTCGATCAACGCTCAGACAATGGCTAAAATATATAATACATAGTGAGACTTTGACTCAAACAACAATCGCAGTCTTCGTTTCCTATAAAAATAATGCTCCCGTGCAGTTGGACAGTTCCAACGGCCAATACATACAAAGCCTATTGCAACAATTTGCAAAGGATTTTCCTGCACCATTAACTAATGCTCCCACCGAACACCTTTCTTTTGTTAGTGTTCTGCAAACGATTGCGCCATGTGGAGCAAAGATTGATTTAGCCGTTTCCTCGGAAGAACCGCTCAATAACTCTCAGCGAATTGGCTTAGATAAACTCATTTCCACCATCGAGATCAGTTTTTGTACCAGTCAAGAAAATGAGCCAGAAGTTGATCTCATCGACTTTATTAACAGCCTTAATGATCACGTCTGGATCAAAAATAATCAGGGTGAGTACACCTACTGCAACAATGCTGTTGAAGACGCATGGGGGCTCCCAGTAGAAGAAATCATTGGTAAGCAAGACCATGAAGTGTTCGATGAGAGTGTTGTCGAAACGTTTTTGCGTATGGACAAAATGGTTGTAGATCGCGACGAACAGATGGTGGTTGATGAGTGTTACCGATCAGAAAATGGCAATGATCCCAATTGGTTGGAAACAATAAAAGCGCCGATTAAAGACAGTCATGGACAATTACTTGGTGTCGTAGGCATGACGCGTAATGTCTCTGAGCGTAAGTTTGCTCTCGATAAACTGGATATGGCACGCTCTTTATTGGATAAAACCAAAGAAGCGCTAATGATCACCGACAGCAAAAATCGTATCATTGACGTGAATGCTGCATTTAGCGAGATTACTGGGTATACCGTTGATAATGTCATCGGTCTTAATCCACGCATCTTAGCGTCAGGACACCACGACGACGCATTCTATCGAAGAATGTGGACCACATTGAATGGTAAAGGGACGTGGCAAGGAGAGTTTATTAACCGTCGTAAGGACGGCACAATCTATTATCAACAAACCACCATTAACTTGATTAGCCATAAAGATAGCTCTCAGCCTCCTCATTTTTTGTGTGTGTTTGAAGATGTTTCACAGCGTAAGGAAGACGAAAAAAGGCTTAAACACCTTGTAGAAGTCGACCCTGTGACGTCTTTACCCAATCGAAACAAGCTCATTGAGTTGATTGAACTGTGCATCGAACAGTATCACGCGCACAATAATCTGTTCACGCTGATTCAATTAGATTTGGACAACTTTAAGCTTGTTAATGATCTAATAGGACATGCTGGTGGTGACTTGGTCTTGCAAGAGGTCGCAAGTCGTATTAAAAAGGCCACACCCGCTGGTAGCTATACTGCTAGAGTCAGTGGTGATGAGTTTATGGTATTGCTCCCAGGACTGTCAGAGCGAGAAGGTATCGTAAAGGTTATCAGTGAGATTCAAAGTAAGCTGCTGTCACCGGTACAGGTGCTTAATCACGAATCCATTCGACTCACCTCAAGTTTCGGCATCGCGATCTTTCCAAAAGATGGAATTTCTCCGGCAGAGCTAATGAGAAACGCGGACTCGGCAAAGTTTGTTGCGAAGCAAAATGGTCGAAATGACTTTGCATTTTATGATCCCGAGATACTTCAAGGGTCGGTATCGCAATTGCGAATTCAAAGTGCACTGGTTGAGGCGATTGAAGATTCCCAATTCCATTTGGTGTATCAGCCTCAATTTGATATGCAAACCAACAAGGTGTCTGGATTTGAAGCACTGCTGCGTTGGAATCACCCAAAACACGGTTTGATTCCACCTTCTGAGTTTATACCGATTGCTGAGAGTTCTGGTTTGATTGTACCTATTGGATTGTGGGTGCTTGAAGAAGCGGTTAAACAGGCGAAAATGTGGCTCGAACAAGGCTATGAGTTTGGTCGCGTCGCGGTTAACGTTGCTGGCCGTCAAATGCTGCATGAAGATTTTGTTTCTCAGGTTGACCAGGTATTGCTCAAGCACCAATTACCAGGGCAGTACTTAGAGCTAGAAGTTACCGAGAGTTTTACGTCGACCAATACCGAAAAAATCATCGATGACCTCAATGGTTTGCATCAACTTGGTATTCAAATTGCCTTAGACGATTTTGGTACTGGGTATTCTTCGATGTCATATTTGAAAAAATTGCCCATCGATAAGCTCAAGATTGATCGTTCGTTTGTTATGGATACACCACATGACACTGACAGCAATGCTATCGCAAATGCGATCATTCTTATGGGACAGGCGCTGGGCATGAAAGTGCTAGCGGAAGGTGTTGAAGAGCACGATCAAGTGAGCTACTTACTGTCTAAAGGGTGCTTTTTGGCTCAAGGTTATGTTTTTTCGAAGCCGTTACAGGTTAGTGATGCGGAAGCTTTGCTTGCAGAGCTTCCACAAACCGTCAAATAGAGAAATGGGTAGCTCAAGCTACCCATTTCTCTCTGACTAAAAGAAGCTTTTTAGTGCGTTCCCGAGCTTACTCGCTTTCTCTACATTCTCGACTAATTCATCAAATTCGTTACCTTCGACTTCTTTATCCTCAGGTATCGTCTCGGCACTGTTAGGAATTGAGTCTTGATGGACAATGGCGGTACTAGGTGACAAGACTTCTGGGTTGATCGCCACTATCTCAACGCGTCGATTTTGAGCACGTCCTTCCTTAGTCGAGTTATCCGCAACCGGCATTGATTCGCCAAGTCCCTCAGCTTCTAAACGATTTGAGGCGACAGCGTGTTGGACATTAAGCTGCTTTCTTACGGCTTGCGCGCGCTTTAACGATAATTTTTGATTGGCTGAGCTTGAGCCATTGCTATCGGTGTGACCAATGATTTCAATGTTTAAGTCTGGGAATTGCTGCAACACTTCAGCAAGCTCTGCCAGCTCAGTGCTTGATTCCGCTTTTAAGGTTGATTTACCTGAGTCAAAGTAAATGCCATAGAGGTCAATGCTACCGCTTGCTTGTAGCTCGTACGCCATTGGGGATAAGAGGTCATCGTTTACTTCGCCAGACTCGACAACAAATTGCCAAACGTGGGTACGCTGATTCATCACATTGACAAATAGTGAAAGATATAAGTTACCTTTTTGCGCCGCGAAATATTGAATCTCTTTACTGCCGTTTAAATACACACCTCGATGATTTTGGATCAGTTCATCAAAGTCACCGAGATTGCCTCTATAACACGTTCGTTCACAAGTATATAAAACGTCCATTCCTTGTCGTTCAGCAAGTTTTTGATAATTTCGAAACGTTTGGAGACTGGAGTACTTTTCAGGCAAAACATAATGAATGTGGGTTAACTTACCTTCTAGGTCGAGTGTCTCGTCTGCGTAGGCTCGATCATTTTTCTCGTAAGGTTTACTTAAAATCAGCGTGGCGACTTCATAATCCACGGAATCATAATGTTTAATGACAGCGCCAGGCATAGGGTCAAAGGCAGGATGATCTTGTGGTGTTGTTTTGGCTACACCTTGGAATGACAACAAAGTCGCAGCTCCTGTCAAAAACATTAACCCTAAATGAGACAGTTGTTTACGTGAATACCTAACCATTACTCTTCTCCACACATAAAAGTTCGATGCTTCTATGTTTTCTGTTTTTAATATGCAAATGTGAGCTCAGCATAATAGAGTGCAATTAATGTACTAACATCGCACAAATAAGAATCATTTTAATTTAGGGTGACAAGCACGGTTCAAGTTCTCAATAATAAATATCTTTTTATTTTTATAGGCTTAGATGGAATTAAAAAAAGGGGGCAGTAGTGTTCGAGGACAACTTATGTGTGTGACGTAGCGCACTGTGCTAATATGAACCTCTCTCAATTAGCCAGCTTTGGCTAACAAACGTACGACTTTGCGAGACGCTTTTATTCATGACTCCCTCAAAACCTGTTGCCTCGGCTTTTGTTCCGCGCGGCGTTCATTATATGTTGATCTCCGCACTTGGGTTTGCGCTTATGTCTGCGACGGTAAAATACGTCAGCGAATATGGCATCCCTGTTTTTGAGATTGTAGCGGCTCGTGCTCTTGTTTCTTTCATCTTGAGTTACATGGATGTGAAACGGAAAGGCTTGTCAGTGTGGGGGAACAACCGTCCGCTACTGCTTACGAGAGGTTTGGTGGGCACATTGGCTTTGTTTTGTGTCTACTATGCGGTGACAACGCTGCCCTTGGCTGAAGCGACAATTTTGCAATATGTTCATCCACTGTTTACCGCAGTGATCGCTTATCTATTTCTAAAAGAGTCGATCCAGGCATCTACAGTCATGTCGATTTGCTTATCTATTATTGGTGTCGCGGTCATGGTCTATCCTAACTGGGATAGTAGCATAGCCGCTGACTTACCCCTGTTTAGCGTAGGGGTTGCGCTATTGGGCGCTTTAGGTAGCTCAGTCGCTTATGTAATTGTTCGAAAACTGAGTCGTACCGAAGATCCTTCGGTTATCATATTCTACTTTCCACTTGTAGCCTTGCCAGTATCACTGTTTGCCATTGGCGATGATTTTGTGATGCCAAGTGCCCTAATAACTCTCATGCTAGTGCTGGTGGGAATCTTCACTCAAGTTGGACAGTTAGGTCTGACCAAAGCGATGCAAACGGAAGCTGCGGGCAAAGCCTCTGCGTATTCATATATCCAAATTGTATTCTCTGCATTATTGGGTGTGGTGATATTTGGAGAGTTGCCAACGATATGGACAATCATAGGCGGCGGTTTGATCGTATCTGGTGCATTAGTTAATTTATTTTGGAAAAACAAAAACTAATCTCATCATAGTTGGTTAACGTATACGCTATAGTTGCTATAGAAAGTACCGTATACAGAAAGCCTTTGCGGAGATGAGATGTTGCACGATGAGCCAAACGATCACCAATCACCCAGCGAGTCCTTTGTTGCCAATTTATCAAACGTCAGCAAAGCATTTGAAGATGGTGATCAACGTCATCAAGTGCTTGAGTCTGTCGATTTTAGCCTATCTCAAGGTCAAAGCGTCGCGCTTAAGGGCGCGAGCGGCAGTGGTAAAAGCACCTTACTTAATCTCATCGCGGGCTTTGAGCCGATTGACTCGGGTGAGCTAACATTACTGAATCAATCAGTGCAGCGGTGGGATGACGATCGCTGGAGTGATTTTCGGCTGCGTCACTTGGGCGTCATCTTTCAGCAGTTCAACCTGCTAACCCCGTTAAACGTAAAACAAAACATTGCTTTTTCGTTGCAACTAAATGGCCGAAAGTGGGACGATTGGTGTGATCATCTGTGCGACAAGCTAGGGTTAAACACGCTACTGCATCGCCATGTGTCTAATTTGTCTGGGGGTCAGCAGCAACGAGTGGCAATCGCTCGAGCGCTGTCTCATAAACCGGCACTGCTTTTGGCGGATGAGCCGACAGGTAACTTAGATGAGCAATCCGGCCAAGAGGTGATGTCACTCATTAGCGGCCTAGCACACCAGTCTAACAGTGCGGTTTTGTTAGTCACTCATAGCCAACAATGTGCCGATTTTATGCAGCAGCAATACCACTTGGACAAAGGTAGTCTGCATGTCAAATGAGGCTCCTACTTGCAAAGTTCGCTCATTCATAACGACACTGTTCATTTTCGTTAGGCACTATCGTCAATCGCCATTACAGGCGGGTGCTATATTGTTGGGAATTACTCTTGCTGTGACTTTGTTTGTCGGTGTTCAGGCCATTAACGCCAATGCTAAGCGCAGTTACATCGAGAGTAGCGAACAGTTAAGTGCGCGAGCAAGTTATCAAGTGCTCCCTATGGCGGGAAAAAGAACATTTGATGAATTGGTGTACTTTAAGCTGCGAAAGCAAGGTGTGAGTTTGTCACTACCGGTTATAGAAGGCGTGCTCACCGATGACCAAGGCAAACGTTGGACCATTCAAGGCAGTGATCTATTAGCCGCTCTCACCAGTCTACAACCTCAAGATTCAAATGACGACGTGCAAACGGGCCTTAATCGTACCTGGTCAGAACAAATACCGTTGGGAAAAATGCTTGCAGGTGAGGCGGTAGTTTTAGTCAGTCAGGCAGAGTTGGCGAGCAGAGGTAAGTGGCGAGTCAATGGTATTGAATTTGAGGTTGTCACGCTGCCAGAATCGAGTGAATTGGGTAATCGTTTGTTGATGGACATATCCTTAGCCCAACGATTATTAGACAGGCAAGGAGAGCTCAGCTATATCGCGCTATTTACGACACAGCTCCCCAGCGGAATTGACAAGTGGATTGAGGGACAAGCAACACTACAACGCAATGAAAGCGGAAATGATCTTCAAGCGCTCACCGACAGCTTTCACCTTAATCTTACTGCTATGAGCTTGCTGGCTTTTTTAGTCGGGCTGTTTATTGCGTACAACGGCGTTCGTTATAGCCTACTTAAACGCGACAGACTGCTTATGCAGTTGCAACATGTCGGCATAGCTAAGAAAACGCTGTTAAGTGCATTAGTGGTCGAACTCACACTGCTGGTTGTACTGGGCTCGGCAATTGGTTTTGTTTTAGGCTTACAGTTAAGCCATTGGTTACATCCGTTGGTGGCGATCACCTTAGAGCAGCTCTATAGCGCCACGCTATTGCCAGGTGAATGGAAGGTCGCTTGGTTCATCCAAGCGATGTTGCTTAGTTTGATTTCGGCATTAGTGGCGTGCAGCGCTCAATTTGTAAAAATGATCAATACTCCGCTGTCTCGGTCGGTGGGTTATTATCAGTTTCGCGAGAGCTCTGCACAATTTAAATGGCTGTTTAGTATTAGCTCGATACTGCTGGTTAGTTCGCTTATTGGGATCAGTATCAGTGATCACTACCGTGTCACGTTATTTAGTATTGGTTTGATGGTCATTGGTGCACCTCTAACGTTGCCATTGCTGTTACATATTAGTTTGCAGTGGTTAGCAACTCGCGGCTTTTCTGGACTTAACTCCTATGCCATTTCTGAGGCCAAAGAGCTGGTTGCTCCGCTATCACTTGCGATGATGGCGATGCTAATTGCGGTGAGCTCAAACATTGCGATTAACACCTTGGTTGGAAGCTTTGAATCGACACTTCGTAACTGGCTCGATGGGCGTCTGCATGCGGAGCTCTATATTGGCTCAGTGCAACAAGACCATACTGTCGTGCTAGAGTACCTCGAGACACACCCTCAGGTGTCTAAGGTTTATACACAAACCTACCTACTTACTAACTATCGCGGATTGCCCATAAATGTTGGTACTAAGGACCAATATACGATGGCAGAAACCACGTTGTTTCGATCCTCGCAAAAGGATGCGTGGGAGTCTTTTTACGATAACCAAAGCGTGTTTATTAGCGAGGCAACGGCGGTAAAACTAAATTTAACCGTAGGCGATCAACTGGCGCTTCCTTTTCTTAATGAGGTTCCGCTCACCGTTAGTGGTATTTTCTACGATTATGGTAATCCCAAAGGCGAGGTTCTCATTGCTCCGTCATTATGGCGTCAGTACGGATTTACCTCTGTACCGAGCAGTCTAGGTGTGGGTGTGGAAGGCGATGTAGCCAGGTTAAAATTCGCGCTAAACCAAGATTTAGGTCTTTCCAATAATCAAATGATCGATCAACTAAATTTGAAGCAGCTGGCCATTTCGATCTTCTCGCGAACGTTTGCCATAACGCAAGCGCTCAACGTCCTGACATTGATGGTCGCGGCAATAGGGTTATTTACCGCTTGCTACCTGATTGGGCAATCGCGGGTTTCGTCTGTAGCTAAGCTTTATTGCTTGGGGGTTAAGAGGCGCTCGATGCGCATGATGCTCATTGGACAAATGGGTTTGCTGGTTGGACTTACTTGCTTAATGGCTATCCCAATAGGCTATGTGCTAGGCATGTTGCTGACGGAAAATGTCACGCTTCAAGCCTTTGGTTGGACACTATTTTTTGAGTGGGATTGGCCAAAAGTAGGGATGACCATTGGTATCACATTATTGGCAAGTTTTTGTGCCACGCTTTTTCCACTGTTGCAGCAGACAAAGAGGCCCTTGCTTGCCAATCTACAAAGTGAGGTGCTGTAGTGATCAATGACTATCACGGCTGTTATTTGAAGAGTGCTTTGTTACTGTGTTTGACATGCGCGTCGCTATTCACTCTTAGTGGGTGTGACGCTGATACTCCTTCGACATCCGATGAACCTTCGTTTAGTTCAATGATGTCTAACCCAGTCCAGGCTTACGCTAAAGTTACTCCCGAACGTGAATTTAGTTTTCCAGCAGATCATCAATCTCATGACGACTTTCGCCATGAATGGTGGTATTTAACCGCGAATCTGGTTGGAGAGTCAGGAAGAGAGTATGGCGTTCAGTGGACGCAATTTCGCTTTGCAACATTTGCGGACGCCGCAGACCCGTTGCGAACTGAGAATCAGTCAGATATTGGGTGGAATAGTCGCCACGTGTATATGGCTCACAGTGCTTTGACTACTCGGGATGCCCACTATGCTGCTGAAAAATGGTCACGTTCACACTCACAATTGGCGGGCGTAGATCGCGAGCCAATTGCTGTGTATTTAGACGACTGGCGCTGGCAATCATCAAGCGAAAAGCTTTTCCCTGCAACGCTCTCGGTGACCCACAAACGTGATGGGGTACAGCCGAAGAACGAAAATTTTAGTTTTTCATTAAGTTTACAATCAGTCGCGCCATTTCAGCTCCAAGGTGATAGAGGCTACAGTGTAAAAAGTGCCGATGGTGCAGTGGCATCGTACTACTATAGCCAACCTTATATTGATGTAGAGGGGGAGGTGATCGTCGATGGTGTTGCTGACAAGGTGAGTGGCAAAGGGTGGCTAGACAGAGAGTGGAGTAGCCAAATATTGTTGGACTCGCAGCAAGGGTGGGATTGGTTTGCGTTACGCCTTTCTAACGACCTTACCTTAGTGCTGTTTCAACTGCGTCCTACTGAAGATGGGGAACTTTTTAAGAGTGCTCGGTTAATGGATGCACAAGGCAATGGGTTTGCCATAAACGGCGAAGAGATTGTTCTTGCTCCTACAGACCAAACCAATCAGCAACCAACGCAATGGCAGGTGAGTATTCCAAAGTACGATATCAACCTTATGGTTACCGCGCTTAACCCTAATGCGGCAATGACGCTGTCCATTCCTTATTGGGAAGGTCCAGTACGCTTTACCGGAAGCCACAGTGGTAAGGGATACCTAGAAATGACAGGATATTAGCGGTAACAGCATTGTGAGCGTTGCTCGCCCTATAAGTCGCTGCTGTTTCTGTTAAGTCACTCTAAAATTGTGCTACGGAATGTGAATCGCTGCGACGTTATTCAAAGGTAAGTGTTACCATAGTTAGAATCACCTTTCGTAAAATTTACTCATGTATAACACTCCAAAAATATACAGTTTTGATGTCGCACGAGTTGTGGCATTGGTCGCCGTTGTGCTGATCCATGGTCAATTTTTTATGGACTATGCCATTGTCGATGGCGAACCTTGGCTGAATTACCTGATTAATCAACTTTGCCGCTTCGCAGTTCCGCTGTTTTTTCTCATGGCTGGCTACTTAATCTACCCATCTTTGTCTCAGAAACCATTCAAAAAAGCCCGTTCATATTGCATGCCTTTGATGGTTATTTGGGCACTTTGGAGTGCGATCGCTCTGGTCATGCCATTTAACCTTGGCACACTAATCCAACACGGCTATCTCGCGGAAAGGGAAGGTTATTGGGGCTTCTTAGCCAGTACGCCACTCAACTCTCTTTTTGAAGGTGGCTTGGTTCATCTGTGGTATTTGCCTGCGCTGGTGAGTGCGGTCATTATCATTGCACTTTTTGAACGACTAAGAGTGTATGGGTTGCTATTGCCTGTAGCCATTGCGCTGTATGTGTATGGAGTAGGTGCTGGTAGCTACGCGATCATAACTGAGTGGAGCGCGCCTATTTTTACTCGTAATGGTCCCTTTTTCAGCTTGCTGATGGTATCAATAGGCTATGCCATTAGACGGAATGATTGGTCTTTACCGGCTTCCTCTGCTCGCGCTATTGCGCTGCTTGGTCTGTCTATGCACTTTGCAGAGGCGCTGTTTTTACACGGTAAGGGACAGTTGTTTAATATGAACGACTTTTTGATTGGCACTGCGGTTTGGTCTGTTGGGTTATTTTTTTGGTTATTGGCAAAACCAAACCTAGGGCAATCCCCAATTTGGGCTCGTCTGTCGCAATGGGTCTTTCCAATGTATGTCACTCATTTATTTGTCATTATTATCTTGTTTAACCTAGCCGGAGTACTTGGGTTTACTCAAGGAGCCAAAGACGCGTTGGTGTTTATAGGAACGCTACTTGGGTCTTACTTATTAGTGGTCGCTGTTGATAAAACGCCAATGTCTTTTGCCCGTTTAAGATTGCGCTTTGCCTAGCAAGATTTGGTAAAGCGCAAACTTTGGCGATTATGATGTTGTTAATTGCAAAAGAGCCATTTCATCGTGCCCATTGCTAAACAGCTCTACAAGGAGTGACGGATCCAATGCCGCATTAATATTGGCGCAAACCCACATGGCATAGCGCTTCTCTTGTTTGTAATTCAGACTGGTAGTAATGCGATTGCCAGCAAGGATTGATTGATATTGCCGGCCGCGAGTATCCTGAAGCAGGTTTTCAACAGTTTGAATCAACCCATTTTCATCTCGGCTTGATTCAATGATGTAGAGATAGCCTTGTGGGACTTTTTGTTTTACCCAATAATCCAACTCAGCCGAGCCAATGACATTTTGATCAATCGATGATTGAGTGATCACTAGAGCGTGGCTTTTATGATCGCACCTCGCAACACTAACAGGCGTGTGTTTAAATTCAGGTTGACCTGAAAATGGGTCGGCATTCGGTGCAATCACGCTACAAGGTTTACTCTGTCCTGCTGTTTGCGCGCTCCAATGTATTGGGGCGTATACCTGCTCGGGCAGTACGTCTTCAGTGATTGTTGCACGCGCTTTAAATTCGCCATAAGGGCTCGAAATAGAGACTACTTGATCGCTTTCTATGTCTAAGTACTGCGCCGTCGAAGGGTGAACTTGTAGATAGGGCTCGGGATCGAACTCTGCCAATTTCGCCGATAAACCTGTGCGGGTCATTGTGTGCCATTGATCGCGTGAGCGGCCACTGTTTAGCAGCAAAGGAAATTCCTCGTTACTGGCAGAAATAGGCTCTCGATGAGAAACAGCAACAAAGTTGGCCTGGCCGTTAGGCGTATAGAACAGACCATCGTTAAAGAATCGCTTATTGACGACATCCGTTTGCAACTCGAATACTGGCCATTGTTGTGGCGCTAAGGTGCTGTAACCTCGCTCATCCAGTTGCGTGAGGCCAATTAAGTTGAGATCGCGTTCGCCGTGCTTATTTCCTAGGGTGGTCAATTTAGCGTATTCAGTAAATATCTCTCCTTCATGCAGATAGTCAAACGCGTCAGCAAATCCCATTTTTTGAGCTACTTGAGAAATGATCCACCAATCAGGTTTCGCTTCACCTGGACTGGGTAAAAGACGGCGCTGTCGAGAAATTCGTCGTTCTGAGTTGGTCACTGTACCCGATTTTTCGCTCCAGCCTTGGGCAGGCAATAAAAGGTCGGCGTACTGGGCGGTTTCTGTTCCTTCTATACAGTCAGACACCACCACAAATTCACATTTCTTTAAGGCGCGAGCAATTTTGTCGCTGTCAGGTAAGCTTACCGCGGGGTTGGTTGCCATGATCCAGACTGCTTTTATCTCTCCACGTTCCATCGCATCAAATAAATCGATGGCTTTGAGGCCCGGTTGAGTGGCTAAATTTTGCGTACCCCAAAACTGGGACAGTGCGCTTAGGTGCTCTGGATTATCAAACTCCATGTGAGCTGCGAGCATGTTTGCCAGAGCGCCCACTTCACGTCCACCCATGGCATTTGGCTGACCAGTTACAGAAAATGGGCCACAGCCTTTTTTACCTATTTTTGCACTGGCTAGGTGGCAGTTTAAGATGGAGTTTACTTTATCTGCGCCACTACTCGACTGATTTACACCTTGAGAATATATGGTGAGTACTTTTTCCGTCCTAATAAAGTCGTTAACAAACTGGGCAATTTGTTGCTGAGATAATCCGGTCGCTTGAGCTGCATCTGCGTAGTCATCGCCGCTATTTTCAGCTTGAGCAGAAGAAAGCGCTTGAGCAAAGCCATTGGTGTGTTTGTCGATGAATGGGTGGTCTATGGCACCTTGTTTTTCCATCTGAGCGAGTAGCGTGTTAAACAATGCTACGTCGCCACCCGATGATATAGGAAGGTGTGAATCTGCGATGTCACAACTTGCCGTGACTCTAGGATCAATAACCACAATGTTGAGATTTGGGTTACTTTGTTTTGCACTTCGTAGTCTTTGAAAGAGTACAGGGTGACACCATGCGAGGTTGGATCCAACCAGTACAACCATGTCAGCGTGTTCGATATCTTCGTAACAGATTGGCACGGTATCGCTGCCAAACGCTCGTTTGTGCCCGACAACGGAAGACGCCATACAAAGACGTGAGTTACTGTCTATGTTACTGCTTCCCATAAACCCTTTAATCAATTTATTGGCAACATAATAATCTTCGGTAAGCAGTTGTCCTGAAACGTAAAAGGCAACAGCTTCAGGTCCATGATCCTTAATCACTTGCTCAAACTTGCTAGCGACCATGTTGGTGGCAGAAGGCCATGACAGCGGTTTTTTCAGTCCCTGCTGCTGAACGGTTGGCGTCAGTAATCGACCATCTTGAATCACGGTATCGCCAAGCGCGATCCCTTTGGTGCAAAGCTTGCCATAGTTAGATGGATGCTGCTGATCGCCGCGAACTTCTAGCTCTCCCGTTAATTTTGGGCGAGCCTCTATGCCGCATCCTACACCACAGTATGCGCATGTACTTTTAATCCATCCTTGATCCGCTTGACTCATTCATCTATTCCTTAAATTCACCAATTAGCCTTCACTTGGACAATTGCACAGTGAGCAGGTCTATTTGGATTACAGCTCGTTACAAACAGTAAAGCAACTAGTACGCCAATCCCCCGAAATCAGTTGAAAATTACAAATTAATCTATTTATTTCAGTTGGTTAAGTTGCTGAGCGTTCGGGTATGACCCAGGGGAATTGGCTCTGGCATAGCGAAATAGGATACTTTTGCACCATTTTAAGCGTTTTATCTATTTTAGGTGCACCATGTTTGTTCAATTATTGTTACAGCACGTATCAATTTTGTTAACTCCAAAGTGGTATATTCGAATATTATTTGCTTTTAAGTTGTTGAATAATAGTAAATAAAATGCACTAGGGAAGTGTGTCTTGTCTATTGGCATTCTCCTTGCTGACTTAAGGTATACCCGCAGTTTGGGAGTGAGAGGAATGAATAAACAGTCAACAGCTAACTACAGTCAATTCGGTCATACAATAGGCAATGTGAGTTTAGTCGGAGCCGGTCCCGGAGACCCTGACTTACTGACTATAAAAGCGTTACGAACCATCCAACAGGCTGACGTGATTGTTTTTGATAATCTGGTGAGCAAGGCTATAAGAGAGCTTTTCCCTATCGATACGCCTACGATTTATGTAGGAAAATCAAAGGCCTGTCATAGTGCTACTCAAGATGAAATTAATCAAATCCTGGTGACATTGTCTTATCAAGGTAAAAAAGTGTGCCGATTGAAAGGTGGAGATGCATTTGTATTCGGGCGAGGCGGTGAAGAGATGCTTGAGCTGCTCACTGCAGGTGTTGATGTTGATGTTGTTCCTGGTATTACCGCAGCGTCTGGTTGCACCACGTACGCTGATATCCCTTTAACCCACAGAGGTTTGACACAAGGGTGTACCTTCATCACGGCTCACGCAGGAAAAGAACTCGAACACAATTGGCAAGCGTTAGCACAACTCAATCAAACACTGGTCGTCTATATGGGCGTATCGAAATGTGAACTGGTCATGGAAGCATTAATTGGCCATGGCCTCGATAGCCTCACTCCCGCCGCTTTTATTGAGAAAGGGTGTACGTCCGAGCAACGAACCCTCATCGGTACCTTAGGGAGCTTAAGTGACTTGAGAGACAAAAATAATGTTGTCTCCCCTGCACTTATCGTGATTGGTGAGACGGTTGCAGTCGCTGGGCAAGTAGATCAATTGAGGCAGCAAATGTTGGAATCGGTAGAGCCATTGCCATTGACCGCTTAGCGCCATAAAAAACACATTCAAATTATAAAATTTAAATTAAAGACAGGAAGTAAGCCATGAGTAAACAAAGGATTGTTGTAGTTGGAAACGGGATGGTTGGTCATAAGTTTATTGACAACTTAATTGCCGCAGAGCGTTCGGATATTGATGTTATTACCTTTTCAGAAGAGCCGAGATTGGCTTATGACCGAGTGCAGCTGACTTCTTACTTCGAGGGAAAAACCGTCGAAGATTTATCACTTACCGACGAAACCTACTATGAAGAAAATGGTGTGAAATTTGTCGTTAATGAGAAAGTCACTCAAGTGGATACCAACAGCAAAAAAGTGATCACACAAAGTGGTCGAGAAGAAGCCTATGACAAACTGGTATTGGCGACGGGCTCTTACCCATTTGTTCCTCCTATTCCGGGCAATGACTCAGAGCATTGCTACGTATACCGAACTATTGAAGATCTCGATGCGATTGAAGCGGGCAGTAAGGTCAGTAAGAGTGGTGTTGTCGTTGGTGGTGGTTTGCTGGGGCTAGAAGCGGCGAATGCAATCAAAAACTTAGGACTAGAAACTCATGTGGTCGAGTTTGCGCCAAGATTGATGGCGGTTCAGCTAGACGAGGGTGGTGGCGCGCTATTGCGACGCAAAATCGAAGCTCTTGGTGTTGGCGTGCACACAGAAAAGGCCACCACAGAAATCGTTGCTGGTGAAATATCTAGGTACCGCATGAACTTTGCTGACGGCAGCTTTTTAGAAACCGATATGATCGTGTTTTCTGCCGGTATCCGTCCTCAAGATGAGTTGGCTCGTGGTGGTGACATCGCCATAGGTGAACGTGGTGGCATCAGTGTAGATAACCATATGCTGACGGACAAAGAAGATGTCTATGCTATTGGCGAATGTGCCTTGTGGGATAACAAAATTTTTGGACTTGTTGCCCCCGGATATCAGATGGCCAAAGTCGCGGCGCAGCATATCCTCGAACCTACCGAAGCCAGTGAGTTTACGGGTGCAGACATGAGTACCAAGCTTAAGCTCATGGGCGTTGATGTCGCCAGTATTGGTGAAGTGCACGGTCAAACACCGGGCGCGCAATCATACACTTATCATGATGAGATTGATCAAGTCTATAAACGTCTTATTTTGTCTGAAGACGGGTCAAAAATCGTGGGCGCGGTATTGGTTGGTGAGGCCGAGTCTTATGGAACATTGCTGCAAACCAAACTTAATGACATGCCGTTACCGAGCAACCCGTCTGTATTGATTCTTCCTAATGCTGCAGAGGATGAAGGCGCAGCTATGGGGATTGAAGCACTTCCAGACGGCGCCCAGATCTGTAGCTGTTTTGATGTGACCAAAGGGGACATCAAACAAGCGGTTGCCGACGGTTGTACAACTATGGCTGCATTAAAGGATTCAACCAATGCGTCCACCGGCTGTGGTGGATGTAGTGCGCTGGCCAAGCAAGTGCTCGATAGCGAACTTGCTAGTCTAGGTGTAGAGGTAAATAACGACCTGTGTGAGCACTTCGCTTATTCGCGTCAGGAGCTGTCCGACATCATTCGAGTCAACAAAATAAAGACCTTTGACGAGCTTCTAAATTCTCACGGAACGGGGCTTGGTTGTGAGTTGTGTAAACCTGCGGTCGGGTCAATTTTGGCTTCATTTTGGAATGACTATGTGCTGCAAAGTGAGCATATGGAACTGCAAGATACCAACGACATTTATCTTGGAAACATGCAGAAAGACGGTACCTACTCAGTTGTTCCTCGAGTTGCAGGTGGCGAGATCACTCCAGACAAACTTATTGTGATAGGTGAAGTAGCAAAAGAGTTTAACCTCTATACAAAAATCACTGGGGGCCAGCGGGTTGACCTGTTTGGTGCACAACTCAATGATCTACCCGTAATTTGGCGTCGATTGGTGGAGGCTGGATTTGAAACTGGCCATGCCTATGGCAAATCGGTGCGAACCGTTAAGTCATGTGTGGGTAGCACTTGGTGCCGGTTTGGTGTGAAAGACTCAGTTGGCTTTGCCGTGGATATTGAAAATCGATACAAAGGCTTGCGTGCACCACACAAACTGAAATTTGCCGTATCGGGCTGTACCCGTGAATGTGCCGAGGCACAGTGTAAAGATATAGGCATCATCGCCACCGAAAATGGTTGGAACCTCTATGTGTGTGGTAATGGAGGGATGCGACCACGCCACGCCGATCTATTTGCCACGGATCTGGACGATGAAACCTTGATCAAATATGTCGACCGCGTATTGATGTTTTATGTGCGCACCGCAGACAAGCTGCAGCGTACATCTGTGTGGTTAGAAAACTTAGAGGGCGGCTTAGACTATCTAAAACAAGTGGTTATAGAAGACAAATTGGGCATCTGTGATGAGCTTGAAAAAGAGATGGCAGCCAGTCTTGCGAACTATCAATGTGAGTGGAAAACAACCATTGAGTCTCCAGAAAAACTAAAACGCTTTAGTCACTTCATTAATAGCGATCAGCGCGATGAAAAACTAAAATTCATCAGTGTCCGCGACCAGTTAATCCCTGCAGATAAGGTGGACGAATACGCTGAAAATGCCATAGAGGTGGTTGAACTTACCTAAGACCGATCACAACTAAATTTGTTGAGTGCCAATTGACCAAGATTGGCACTCAAATACCCATTATCGATGACTTCTAGAAACAAGGAAGATAAGGCCCAGCCTTAATAAGGAGAACTACTATGCAAAACTGGCAAGCTGTATGCAGCGTAACTGATTTAGCGCCCAATGTTGGAGTGTGTGCATTAGTCGAAGGTGAGCAGGTCGCAATATTCAACTGTACTCGTACACAATCGATTTATGCGATTTCAAACTATGACCCATTTGGCAAAGCCAATGTGTTGTCTCGAGGACTAATTGGTGGCATTGGTGACCAACCACACGTCGCGTCACCACTTTATAAACAGCACTTTAACCTAAAGACTGGTGTATGTTTGGAAGATGAATCAGTCGTCCTCAAAACCTATCCGGTAGAGATAAAAGATGGCGTAGTCCATATTGCCTTCTTGGAAGAGATCGCAGCATAGACCGCAGATACTAATACTTAGGCTCTACCGTTATTCGGTAGAGCCTTTTTTTTGTTTTGCGCTCTTCATTCATGTTTGGTTCACTTTTGATTAGGTATACTCACTACAAGTTATCTCAAGATGAAAAGCCTATGAATTCAATACTTAGACACCTATGTGCGGTTTTTATCGCTTCATCAATGCTGTTTTCGACAACGACGGCCTTTGCCAAGCAAGGTCACGAGTTACTGCAAGACGTGGTTTCTCCAGATACCAAAGTTGAGATCGAAGAGGGACAGGACAAAGTGTATAACGCGGTTAAAAATGGTGAGCTGCGCCCTTTCTCCGAACTATATGCGGTGGTAGAAAGTCAACTTAAAGGTCGTGTGATAAAGGTCGAGCTTGAGAAAAATCGCAGCGGTTGGGAATACGAGCTAAAGTTGGTTGAGGGTGAGCAAGTCTTTGAAGCTAAGTACGATGGTGGCACCTTAGAACTGTTAGAGTTAGAAGGAAGAGATCTTATAAACTTGATAAAGCGACCAGTAACACCATGAAAATTCTAATTGTTGAAGATGACCAAGCGCTATCAAACAATATTGCTCAAGTGATCGAAGAGAACGGGTGGACGCCCGACGTCTCGTTTGATGGGATCGACGCACTCTATCGTGCAACGTCAGAAGAGTGGGATCTAATTATTCTCGACTTGGGCCTTCCAAAACTAGATGGCATGACCGTGTTAAAAAGTTTGCGCAATGAAGAAATCCATACGCCAGTTATTATTCTCAGCGCACGGGGTGCATTATCGGAGCGTGTTGAGGGACTCAACTCTGGCGCCGATGACTACGTGACAAAGCCCTTTGAGAATTTGGAGCTCATTGCTCGCGTTCGTACTCATTTACGCAGAGCATCAGGGAACACATCTCCGGTGATTTCATTAGGTGATCTCAGCTTGGATACACGCAGTTCCAAAGTGCTGTGGCAAGGCGAGGCTGTGGCGCTTACGGCATTAGAGTACAAGGTGGTCGCGTACTTTGTGCATAACTCTGAAAAAGTGATTTCAAGAACAGAGTTGGTTGAGCACATTTATAAGCAAGACTTTGATCGAGACTCCAACACCATAGAAGTGTTCATTGGCCGTATCCGTAAAAAGATCTCTCCAAAAGTATTTCAAACAGTGCGAGGTCTGGGTTATCGACTCAATGTTGATGCGTAATCTGAAAAAAGTGCAGTGTATGGAGCCAATGTTTGATGGCTAAATCTTCTTTACGTGAACGTCTAACCCACATTGGACGTAAGCTTACTCCCCGCCATCTTAGCCTAAAACAACGTTTTTATGCGACGACGCTTTTATGGTTAGCCTTACTCGGCGCAGTTGCCGCTGTTGCGATCCCAACGATTGTCGACCTTTTCTTGAGGCAAAACAGCACCGAGCAATTGGAGCTTGTGTATGACGATTTATTGGCGAATTTAGAGTGGGATGCAGAAGGTCAACTGCACTTAACGGGCAATGTCAGTGACGCGCGATATCAACAGCCTTACAGTGGATTCTATTGGAGAGTCGCCGCGAATGATCAGGTGCTTCGTTCGAGATCATTGTGGGATACAGACATAACCCAACCCGAAGAAAAATCTCACAACAGTCGTGAGAACGCCCAAGCCTCCACATATTGGTATGATGATGACGACCCAATTATTGGGGCTAAAGGTGAGGTACTAATTGCACTTTCAAAAACCATCACACTGGTAGGTGATAGCGCGCCAGTATACGTTATTGTGGGTATAGACGAGGAGCCATTGGAACTTACGGTACTCAAAATCTCCAGTTCGATAGGGTTTATATTAGTTGCAGTCGTGTTGGGGTTATGTGCGGTATTGTTTATCCAATTAGAGTGGACCTTTAGGCCATTAAAACAGCTCCAAAACAGCGTAAACGATCTCGAAAAAGGCAAAGCCAACTCTGTAGTAGGGCGTTATCCGAAAGAAATCATGCCGCTTGTGGACGATCTTAATGCGCTGCTGTTTCACTATCAGGATCTACTTGAACGCTCCAGACATCATGCTGGGAATTTGTCCCACGCGTTGAAGACACCTTTGACTGTGCTCAAGCAAGACGCTAGTAATCTAAGCCCTGATGTTCGAGCGCCAATTTTACAAAGCATTGCACAGCTCCAAACTCACATTGAATACCATCTTGCTCAGGCTCGCGTGGCGGGTGCAAAAAATATACTTGCGGTAGAGTCCAATCCAAGCAATGTCGTGGATAGTCTTTCTATGGCATTTGACAAGGTCTATCAGCAGCGTGACATATTATTGGTTAATGAAGTCGATGACGAACTGAGGCTGGCCGTTGATGAGCAAGACCTCAACGAAATCATTGGCAATATTATTGAAAATGGCTACAAATGGGCAACGACTCAAGTGCGGGTATCGGCCTCCAATGTTGGTCAACATGTCACCATCAATGTAGAAGATGATGGGCCAGGGGTGGATGAGAAACAGTGCCAAGAGCTTGCGACTCGCGGTCGTCGGTTTGATGAGACAACGTTAGGCAGCGGGCTAGGATTGTCGATCGCTAAAGTGGCAGCAGAAAGTTATTCAGGTCAGGTGGAGTTTAGTCGCAGTCAGCGTGGCGGATTGTGTGTCGCTGTTACATTACCCTGTAAATAAACAATCTCTCCAAACCAAAAAAACGGCAGCTAAATTCGCTGCCGCTAAACCTTTTAAGTTAAAGCGCTAAAATGCGTTCTACTTCAATCTCTGGTGTTTTACCGCCTTCAAATTCGCCATAGATTCGAACGTGAGTATCAGGCGTTAATGTCCCTTCAAATCGTGCTCGTTTTTCGAGCTCTACTTGTATCTCGCTTTCACCATCACTAAAAATATACGTATCTTCGTTTAACTGTTTGATGAAGTAACCTTCGACGATGGCGTCTCTTTCTGAGAAGAACCCTGTGTCTTTAAGAAGCTCAGAAATTGGAGTCAATTCTGCAGGTCCTGCAAATTCAATCTGTGCCCTGTGGCGTTTGTCGCCATCGTCATCCCCTTTAGCGTAAGCGCTCGCCGTTGGTAAAATGATAAGAGCTGCTGCAATGGCGGTAATCGTATATTTAATCGTTTTCATAGGTTTTTCCTCACCGTTTGGTTAACGAGGTCTATTAAAACGCAGTGCGATTGAATCAGTGCTGAGTAGGACGTTCATATTCCATTCATCTATCATCAACGCATTGCTTTGTACAATAAACCAACGGTGGGGAGCCTGCGAAATTTGCTTTGATGTCGAAAGATATGGTGAGATAACACGGAGCCTTACTGGTCCTCTCGTTGCTGACTAAGTCACCGTTTTTCGCACAATTTGGCATGATATTTCTCTATTTTTACCGGGCCAATACTTAATTTTAACCAATAATTAAAACGTGAATTTAAGGAATTAGTTTGAATACTAACGATTGGTTCGGTAACCTAGTTAGGACATTAAGAGAAAGGAAACTCATTATGAACTACAAAATGCCGTTAATTCTAGCGGCTGGACTTCTATCGACACAGGCTCATGCGAGTGAATGTGGCACAGTAACCATCGCCGATATGAACTGGAACTCAGCCAGTGTCATGGCCAATGTGGACCGCTTTATTCTAGAACACGGTTACGACTGTGATGCAGAGCTTATCCCAGGTGACACAATGCCGACCGGCACTTCAATGATCGAAAAAGGGCAGCCTGACATCGCTCCAGAGCTTTGGAGTAACGCGCTAAAAGATGCCTTAGATCGCGGTGTAGAAGAAAAACGTATTCGTTATGCAGGTAAATCACTCATTGACGGCGGTGAAGAAGGTTTTTGGGTTCCAGCTTATCTTGTTGAGAAGCACCCAGAAATGGCAACTATTGAAGGTGTAAAAAAACACGCGAAATTGTTTGAACACCCAGAAGACCCAGACCGTTCTGCATTTTACTCTTGCCCAGCGGGTTGGAACTGCCAGATCAGTGCAGCAAACTTGTATCGTGCAATGAATATGGAAGATGCAGGCTTTGACATTATTGACCCAGGTTCGGCAGCAGGCCTTTCTGGCTCTATTGCGAAATCGTACGAGCGTGGTGAAGCTTGGTTGGGCTATTACTGGGCACCGACTGCAGTATTGGGTAAATACACTATGGTCAAAGTAGACTTTGGCAGTGGCGTTGATTTGGACGAGTTTATTAACTGTACCACTCAAGCTGAGTGTGACGATCCAAAACCAACGATGTACCCACCATCACCTGTGCATACCATCACAACTGAAAAGTTTGCGGCTCGTGCACCAGAAGCGTATGAGTACTTCACAAAGCGTGGCTTTAAAAACAACGATATGAACCAAGTGTTGGCATGGATGGAAGATAACCAAGCCAATGGTGAAGAAGCCATGTACCACTTCCTAGAAGAGTACCCTCAAATTTGGCAAGAGTGGCTACCACAAGATATCGCACAGAAAGTGCAAGACGCACTGTAAATATTTTAGAGCGGTAACATTCCGCTTTGGTTGTACACCAGGGCCCTCACGGGCTCTGGTCGTTAAAGGTTGTAAATCATGTCCGATACAAATTGGCTGAACGAATTTCCAGAAATGAATCGTGAAAGCCTACGAACTATTCGTAAAACACTCGACGGTGCATACCGTGATTTTTCTCGTGAATATGGCGAGATGATCGAATCTTTCTTTGACCCACTGCTTAGTTTTCTAGTCTGGTTTGAAAAACTACTTCTCTCTACACCTTGGGTTATTGTGTTAGCCATTTGTGTTGCATTGGTGTATGCCGCTAGTCGCTCGTGGAAATTGTCTGTGAGCTGCTTTGTTTCTTTATTGCTGATCGGCTACTTTGGCATGTGGGAAGATACCATGCGAACGCTGAGCATCATTACTGTGTGTACCATGCTAGCTATAGTGCTAGGCATTCCTATTGGTATTGCGATGGCGCGATCCAATCGCGTTCAGTCCATTGTGACGCCACTATTAGACGTGATGCAAACGATGCCAGCATTTGTGTACTTGATCCCCGTGGTCATGTTGCTAGGCATTGGCAAAATACCAGGATTGATTGCGGTAGTAATCTACGCAATTCCGCCGGTAATTCGATTAACCAACTTAGGCATTCGCCTCGTTGACAAAGAAGTGCTAGAAGCTGCGCAAGCATTTGGTGCGAGTAAACGTCAACGATTGGTCGGTGTGCAACTACCTTTGGCAATGCCAACTATTATGGCTGGGATTAACCAAACCATTATGATGGCACTGTCGATGGTTGTTATTGCATCTATGATCGGGGTTAAAGGGTTAGGGCAACCGGTGCTTAAATCCATTACTAACCAGTACTTTACATTAGGTCTTCTAAACGGCTTGGCGATTGTGGCACTGGCGATACTGTTTGACCGCTCCTCACAAGCTTATGCAAAACGTACCCAGGCGCACTTAGGAGATCTTAAACATGACTAAGCCTCTCATTGAAATAAGTGACCTGTACAAAATCTTTGGACCGAAACCTCAATCGGTTGTCGATCGAGTAAAATCTGGTCAAAGTAAAGAGCAAATTCTCGCTGAAACCGGCCACACTGTCGGTTTAAAAGCGATAGATATGAAAATTAATAAAGGTGAGATTTTCGTGATTATGGGGCTTTCAGGCTCTGGAAAATCGACCATGATCCGTCACTTTAACCGCTTAATCGATCCTACTTTGGGAAAGATATTGGTTGAAGGTGTGGACGTAATGGAACTGTCCAGTAAAGAGTTGGAAGAGTTTCGCCGACAAAAAATGTCGATGGTGTTTCAGCGCTTTGCGCTTTTGCCGCACAGAACGGTACTAGAAAATGTCGCGTATGGCCTAGAGATCCAGGGTATCGCAAAAGCCGATCGTCATGCTAAAGCGATTGAGTGGATGGAAACGGTTGGACTGAAAGGTTACGAAAAACAGTACCCTGCGCAATTGTCCGGTGGCCAACAACAACGTGTTGGACTGGCTCGTGCTTTAGCCACCGATGCAGAAATACTACTGATGGATGAAGCATTCTCGGCGCTAGATCCACTGATTCGTAGTGAGATGCAAGACCAATTGATCGAGCTGCAACAGAAACTGCACAAAACCATTATTTTCATTACACACGATTTGGATGAAGCGCTTCGCTTAGGTGACCGTATAGCGATCTTGAAAGACGGTGAATTGGTCCAACAGGGCGCACCGGATGAGATTTTACTCAGTCCGGCTGACGATTACGTTGAAGCCTTTGTTAAAGATGTAAATCGCGCACGTGCACTGAGTGTTGAGAATGTAATGCAACCGCCAGCGTATCGCATTACTGCAACCACCATCGAAGAAGCGCTTAAACAGATGAAAGGCGTGAAGCAGGATTACGCGTATCATGTGACTGACGAAGGCTATCAAGGCGTGGTCACGCGTGAAAGCCTAATCGATGCACAAAACGATGAACAAAAAGATCTAGAGCAAGATATTTATGAAGAGGTGCCTACGGTATCGGCTGACTCGTTCATCGAAGAAGTATTGCCTGAATCACTCGTCTCTGATTATTCATTGCCAGTTGTTGATGAAGAAGGTAATTTGCAAGGCGAATTAGAGCGTAGTGCAGTGGCCGAAATATTTACTGACTCTACCGATGAACAATCAACAACCAATAGTTCGCAAAATGGAGACCTTTCTAAAGACAAGGAAAAATCTCCGGCGAGCTAAGGTCCAAAGCACCTGAAAATCAATAGGTTGTGATTGCCTTAAGCATCACAACCTATTTGTATAGGTAATGAAAGAGAACCGACGTGAATAATATTGAAGAAGTTTTAGTCGCATTAAGACGTGTGATTAGAGCAACAGATCTACATTCGAAGCATCTATCCAAAACAACAGGTCTGACTGCACCTCAAGTATTGTTGTTGCAAACATTGCGTGACAAAGGATTGCTCACCAACGGTGAACTGGCCAAAGAAATGAGTTTAAGTCAGGCTACCGTAACCTCTATTCTAGATCGACTTGAAAAACGCGGATTCGTCGTTCGTGAACGGTCTAATACCGATAAGCGCAAAGTACACGCAATCCTAACGCCATTGGGTCGAGATACACTGTTTGACGCACCTATTCCCCTACAAGAGCACTTTGCCAGTCAATTTAGTGATTTGCAGAGCTGGGAACAGACGATGATAATTTCGTCGTTACAACGTATCGCTTATATGATGGATGCAGACCATATTGACGCATCTCCTGTGTTGGATATTGGTCAACTCGATCGTCATAGCTCTGCACCTGATAAGACAGACTGACACGGTTTTAACTCTTAAACCGGCAACAGATGATTTTTCATGCGCCGTTTCGTTGGATATTTGACCAATCAAACGGTTGAGTCTCTCAATTGCACCACAAAATCGCCTAATCCTTCTCATCGTCTTGATAAACTTAAACTAATTGGGTTTCTATAGGTTAATCGACACACCATTTGTCTTAATGTTGGGGAATCTCGCCAAGTTGGCGTCCTTCGATTGTCTATTGTGTATACTTTTAGAAAAGAGAGGATGAAGTTATGGGGATAAATAAGCTAGTTGCTTCAGAGGTATATCAACACTCAGACCTAACTAACCTTCCTGCTAAGTCGACAAAAGATATTGTTCCTATAAACGAAATCGTAGGACAGGAACGCGCGCAAAAAGCCGTAGAATTTGCCATGTCGATCAAAGAAAAAGGCTACAACATTTATGCGATTGGTCGCAATGGGTTGGGTAAGCGCACCATGATCCTGCGTTATTTAAAGCGCAATCCACATCAAAATGGCGAATTAGCCGACTGGTGTTATGTGGCTAACTTCGACGATATACGAACCCCTAAAGTTCTCAAACTGCCAAGTGGTATTGGTTCGCTGTTAAAAACCGATTGTGAAAAGCTGATGGAGAAGTTGCTTAAAGCGATGCCTTTAGCGTTTGACAACGAAATGTACTTTTCTCGCTCCGAACAACTCAAAAATCAACTGGCCACCAAACAAGCTCAAGAGCTTGAAAAAATGACTGCTATGGCCAAAGAAAAGGCCATTAGCCTTTCTATCACTCCGCAAGGTGACTATCAATTTGTGGCGCTAAATGGCGAAGAGCAACACACCGAAGAGTCTTTTGATCAACTTCCTAAAAAAGAACAGGAGTTGTTTGATCAAAACATTGATGAGTTGGAATCGCTGCTACGTGAAATGGTGAGAGTATTTACCGATTGGGAAGAAGACTACGCTAACAAGATTAAGCGCCTCAATAACCAACGCGCAGATCAAGTGGCAGGGCACTTAGTTGAAGAGTTGATCACTAAATACGAGAACTACTCCGAGATAAAACACTACCTTAAAGCCCTGCGAACTGATGTGATTGAAAACGTCGATATATTTCTCGAAGAAGGCAACGAGCAAGCGGATATTGCTGGTGCATCACTCGATAAACGTCTTCCAAGGCGCTACAAAATTAATGTGTTAGTCAGTCAAACTGAGTCTCAACTTCCTGTTATTGTGGAAGAAAGTCCAAACTATCACTCTCTGTTTGGTTATATTGAAACAGCAACATTTAAGGGCACGGTATTTACTGATTTCTCTTTGATCCGTCCTGGCGCACTGCACCGCGCTAATGGCGGTGTGCTGTTAATGGATGCGGTGAAAGTGTTAGAACAGCCTTACGTGTGGGAAGGTCTGAAACGCGCACTTCGCTCACGCTCACTCAGCTTGACCTCACTGGAAAAAGAAGTGACCTTGACCGGCACTGTATCTCTTGATCCAGAGCCGATTCCACTAGACATTAAAATTATCTTGTTTGGCGACTATCGAACTTATCAGCTTTTGCAGCAGTACGACGCGGAGTTCTCTGAGTTATTTAGAGTTACGGCTGATTTTGAAGACGAAATGGATCGTAACGAGTCGAGCGAAATGCACTACGCTCGTTTTATCTCAAGCATAGTCCACGACAATAAATTGTTGCATTGCGACGTCAAAGCCATTGAAAGAATCATCGAGCACAGCGCTCGTCGCAGTGGTAGCCAAACAAAATTGTCGCTTCACTCGGCGCATATTGCCAATTTGCTTCGCGAAACCAACTACGTTGCGAAAGCGGCCAACGCGAAACGGATCGTAAGCTCGCACGTGGAACAAGCGTTGGCGAATCAGGAATCACGTGTTAGCCGAATGCAAGAAGGTGTTATGGAGTCGTTTGTTAACGGCACCACACTGATGCGTACTGAAGGTGTGGCAGTTGGACAAGTGAATGCGCTGTCGGTTTTGGCAACAATTGACCATGCCTTTGGCGCGCCAAATCGAATCACCGCCACCACGTCATACGGTGAAGGGGAGGTGATCGATATTGAGCGACAGGTCGATCTTGGGGGCAGTATTCATTCTAAGGGTGTGATGATCTTGTCCGCTTATATGCGTACCGTCTTTGGAAAAACCGCCAAAGTACCACTGACTACGACGATAACCTTTGAGCAATCTTATGGAGGCGTCGATGGTGACAGCGCAAGTATGGCAGAGTTCTGCGCCGTCGTGTCGGCCTTTGCCAAGAGAGAAGTGAGGCAGGAGTTAGCGATCACCGGTTCCATGAATCAGTTTGGTGAAGCTCAGCCAATAGGTGGCGTGAATGAAAAGATCGAAGGTTTTTTCGATGTTTGCCGAATAAAAGGGCGGAATAATGCTCAGGGAGTGATTATTCCAAGGTCGAATGTGCAAAATTTGATGCTGCGAAGTGATATTGTCACCGCGATAGAGAAGGGTACATTCACTATATACGCTATAGATCGTGTAGAAGAAGCTGTTGAGCTTTTCATGGGAATAGAAGCTGGCGTTGCAAGTGACGAGGGCAGCTATCCAATCAATACGGTTTATGGGATTGCGCAAGCAAAACTGAACGCACTTAGAAAGTAGTTTTACAGTGTAAACTAGAACTTAACTTGGCTTCTGGGAGGCGGTTGGCTTAATATAACATCTTGATTGTGTTAGGCCTTGTGACGCCAACCAGCATCCAGTTGAGGGAAATTTTGCATGAACGCACAGACAGATAAACCGATTGAAACGCTCTCATTTCTAGAGGGTCAGCAATCATTGAGCTTACAGCAGCTTTTCAAACGCTCTCAGCACGTCTATGCACAGCAACGTTACCCTAGTTTAGAGACCCGAACAGAGCGAATCCGCACTTTACAGCAAAATTTGTTGGATAATAAGCAACGGCTTGTCGAGGCTCTGTGCAAAGATTACGGTCACCGAACTGAATTTGATTCGCTTATGGCGGACGTCATGCCAAGTGTTCAGCAGGCGAAGTATACGCAAAATAAACTGTCTAAGTGGATGAAGCCCGAGAAACGTCATGCTGGGCTTATGTTTACGCCATCAAGTGTCAAAGTGACTTACCAACCTTTGGGTGTTGTTGGGATTATCTCTCCATGGAATTTCCCGATCATTTTAGCCATTTCGCCTACGATCATAGCGCTTGCGGCTGGTAATACGGTGATGATTAAGCTTTCAGAGTTTACGCCTCACACCAATTTAGCATTACGCTCGTTGTTTAAAGGTTTGGAAGACGTAGTCTGCCTAATTGAAGGTGGGCCCAATGTCGCAAGTGAGTTTAGTGCATTACCTTTTGATCATCTGTTGTTTACTGGGTCTACTGCAGTTGGCAAGCTCGTGGCAAAAGCGGCGGCTGAAAACCTCACGCCAGTGACTCTAGAGCTAGGCGGTAAATCACCTGCTATCATCACGGACAAAGGGAAGCTCGACAAAGCTGTCGACGCCTTGTTGTTTGGAAAGTGTTTAAATGGTGGCCAGATTTGTGTATCACCTGATTACGTTTTGCTGCCAAAATCGCTTGAAGACGCATTCATCGAAAAATTTTCCAAACGCTATCTTCAATCGATGAAAAAGAGTGGCGAACTGACGGCCATTATTAACCAGCGTCAGTGGGAGCGCTTGCAAAGCTATTTACCTGATGCTGAGCAAAAAGGGGCACAATTAATATCGTTAGATGCTTCGTTATCAAACGCCGACCAGCCTTATTTGATGCAGCCAACGTTAGTTAAGAACGTAAACGATAGCATGACCATCATGCAAGACGAGATATTTGGTCCGTTACTGCCTATTGTGACTGTTGACTCACTGTCTGAAGCGCTGGACTATGTTAATGAGCGTCCCCGTCCACTTGCTCTCTATCTTTTTAGTGATGATAAACATGAACAATCACAAGTGCTTAAGCAGACCCACAGCGGAGGCGTCGCGATTAATGACACGGTTATCCACGTTGCTTTAGAAGATGCTCCTTTTGGTGGTGTCGGACCATCAGGTATGGGTCACTATCATGGCGTTGAAGGTTTTAAAACTTTCAGTAAAGCAAAAACCGTCATGCATACACCAAGTTGGTTACCAAGAAGCGCACTATTACTTCTGCATAAGAAGTTTGCAGTGTCATTTTTCAGTCGATTTTTTGTTCGTTAAGGATAGTTATGAAAGCATCGTGGTTGTTATTTATCGGGATAGTAATTGGATTATCGGGCTGTGTAACAACGACGGTAGAGCCAGAAATCCCTAGTTTACCTATAGCGACGATCACTAGTGGTGATCTTAGTTTTATCCCTAATAATGCGACCCGATACGCATGGCACCCTCAGTCTGGAAATAATTTTCTAGACGACAGTTACAACGAGCAAAGTATTGATGCTCACCTGTTACAATCTATTCGTGCCAAATTAGCCTATAAAGGCTATCAAGAAGTATTGCTCTCGCAAAATCCAGATTTTCTTATAGGCTATGGCGTTGCGATTGAATCGCAACTGTCTGACGTGGCGCTGTTTGCAAAAACGTTACTCAATACGGGAATAAACATTGATGGTAGCGAGGAGATAGAAGGTGTGCAGGTCGAGAAAGGTACGGTGCTTCTTGCGCTATTTTCTGCAAACCCTGATATGCAAAGCCGTTGGGTCGCGATGTCTCAGGGACCGGTCTCTCCAGAATACGAAGAAAACGGTTTGATGCAAGATAGGATTGAATCAATGTTACGCTATCTAAATTCAATGCCTGATGCTGCGCAATAGATTACAAGGTAAAGGATGACTACAACGTATTTACTTTCTGAGCTTCCGTCAAATACTCGACTGGCATTTTTGGCACTGACTCAACGCAGTACGCCAGTAAGAGGGCAGCCGTTATCGGCAGGTAAGTGGTCTATTAACGAGTTTAAATTTGAGTCTCAGCAACTTGAGCGTTACCGTCAATGCTTCAACTTTTCAGATAACTCGATACCGTTAAGCTTTTTGTTTGTGGCCACACAGCAAGTGCAACTGAGCTATCTATCTCAAAAAAGTTTGTCCATTAAACTACTTGGCTTAGTGCATGTATCCATTGAGTTTGAACAGCATGCCTTGCTGGATCCAAGTGCAGCCTACCAAGTCGAAGTATCGTTGGGGGAGCAATGTTGGAGTGAAAAAGGTCTGCAATTTGATTTGGTGGTGAACTTTGTTAACGAGCAAAAGATCGTGGCAGGTTTTGTGAGCCGATATATTCAAATTACCAATAAGACATCGGCAAAACGGCGGCCTCGCCAAAACGAAACTGCTCAGCAGTCATCAGATTGGACAACGGTCAAAGAGATTTCATTTTCGTCGCGAGTTGGCCGAGATTATGCTTCTATATCAAAGGACTACAACCCCATACACCTGACGCCTTGGCTCTCCAAGTTGTTCGGTTTTAAGCGCCCAATTGTTCATGGCATGTATTCAGTCGCGGTGATTTTGAGTGCGCAAAAAAACCAACAGCTGTGCCGAGCAAACTTTCGCTTCACCAAGCCTATATTAATGCCAAATAGTGCAACGCTTCTGGTCGATGGGAATCGCTGGGCATTATCGCTGGAAGGTGATCGCACAGCTGTAGAAGCAGAGGTTATTACTAGCGCTAGCTAGCAGCATAGAGCCGATAGTATTGGCTTAACATCTGCTGTTTGCTGTAACTCTGCTCCACATGCTCTCTGGCATGCTTTGCTATTCTTGCTCTTGTGAGCGGTTCACTGTACAGGGTCAATATGGCTTCTGTGAGTTGCGGTCGGTTCTCACTTTCGATCAATAAACCATTGTGCTGATGTTTTATTACTTCTTTAATTCCGCCAACGTTTGTCACTACAGGCGCCACCTTCATTGACATTGCCTCTAGTAGAGTGACGGGTATCCCTTCGGCAATTGAGCTAAGAATAAACAGGTCAAAACTTTGGTAGTAAGGTTTTACATCCATCTGCGCACCAGCAAATACAACCTCCCCCAGAGGTGGAAGAGCCTGTTGATACTGTTTCAACGCTGTGAGTTCAGGTCCGTCTCCTACGAGCACTAAGCGACTGTTGATCGCAAAATCAGCATCTTGATGACAAGCCTGCGAGTATGAATCCAACAACATGGTTTGATTTTTTATGGCTTGCATTCGAGCTACGTGTCCGAGGGTGAATTTAGGGCTGCGCTGTTTGGTTTCGACATAAAAATGCTTAGTGTCGACGCCATTGTGAACAACCTGAACTTTTCTTAATGACAGACCCACATCTTGTTGTAGCCAGTCTCCAAGGTCTTTGGAAACGGCTACAAATTTATGTACTACGGGAGAGCATAGTTTTCGTAGCAGTCGATACTTGTTGTTGGAACCATCGGGATCGTAGCTGTCACGACCGTGTTCAGCGTGGATTCTTCGTGGGATCCTAAGTAGAGCGGCTATCCATTGATACTCTATTGTCGCGAGGTTATAGGAGTGTAGCGTATCTGGCTGAATGATTTTTAGTTGCTTATAGAGGGTACTATAAATCGACATACTGTGCCCAGACGCTTTGTTTAGCTGGTATATATGCACGTTGGAGGGAAGTAATTCGATCATTGCAGGGTCCGCTTGAGTCAACGTGACAATATGGTGCTCAAAGTGCTGATGAGAATCGCACACCATATCTAAGATCAGTTTCTCTAATCCACCAATTCCAAAGCTGTAAACCAGATGACAAATACGACTCATACTAAATACATTCCATGTTTAATGTCGGGCTTTAATTGGGTGAAGCGGTTTGCTGTGAAGACCGATTGCTAAGCGTCTGTTCAAATACGCGATAGAGTTTATTGCAGGTATCATCCCAAGAGAACTTTTCGGCATGTTGTCGCACTTTATGGCGCTTGCGCGGCTCATTGGTCAAACGTTGAATGCCGCGGGCAATATCGTCGACGGTTCTTTCGATTAGGACACCAGCATCAAATGTCGAAACTATTTCGGGTGTGCCCCAAATGTTTGTCGCGACAACAGGTGTACCGCATGCCATGGATTCGAGGAGAACGTTTGCCCACCCCTCTCGACTAGATGCAAGAATCGACATGTCAGCGGCACCAAACCAATCGCGAAGTTCAGATTGTGGTTTAGAGCCGACAAAATGACATCGCCTTTCAAGGCCAAGTGCTTTCACTCGCTGCTCTAGCATCGATTGTTGCTCGCCTGTACCAATAAAATACAGTTGTAGCTCGGGGCATTGAACCAAAGCTTCAACAATTAGATGTTGTCCTTTGCGTTCTACCAGCCATCCAACCGCAACCGCAATCGGCTGATTTAGGGGTAGATTTAACTGTTCACGTAAAACGTGTTGTTGTTGAAGGTCGGCATAGCGAAATAACTCCAGATCAACGCCATTTCTTAGTGTTACTGCTGAAGGGTCGCAGGGTTGAAGGTGATCGATTTCGTTTGCGAGTGCCTGACACACCGCTAGGTTGGCGTCGGATTGTCGAATCGCATACTGGATCATTTTTTTTGCCGGTTTGTATTCGGGGATGAGGTTAATATCCGTCCCACGAGCGGTAAGTGTAAAAGGGATCCGCAACATCTTGCACACTAACGCAATGGCAACACCATCTGGGTAGTAGTAGTGCCCGTCGACAATATCGTAGCGCTGCTTAATTTTTTGCGATAAGAAAAAGGCGACCAGTGTTAAGGCCATAAAAAAGGGCGTGAAATACATACCTACGACAGGGATCACCAAGTAGCGAGGGTGATGGACTGTAAAGCCATTTCGAGTTTCTTTCTTAGGCACAGCTGCATATTTTGCGTAGTCACCAAACCTGGGATGGGTTAAAGGAAACCACGGAACAGGAGCGACGACATCGACAGTCACATCAGGAAAACGTTGCTTTAACTGCTTCATGCGAGTTTCGATGAAAATACCCAACGAAGGCATGGTACTACTTGGGAACAGTGACGTCAGAGTGAGAATGCGCATAAGCTAATTACCTTTACCCCTTACCCTTGCGCTTGCAAAAACTGCGCGTACATCCAAAGCGACCACAAGCTTGCACTATGATCGCTTCGCCCAGATTGATGATCATTGACTAACGTGCTGAGTTGCTGGGAGCCAAACTGCCCGCTGTCTAACATCGCTTCGGATAACACGGTTTGACGAAGCTTATCTGCAAGTTCATGTCTAAACCACTTCGCAATTGGCATGCTAAAGCCCATTTTGGGTCGATATAAAATATCGTTGTCGACCCAAGGTTCTAAGCTTTTCTTGAATAGCGATTTTCCTTGTTCTTTCTGAATATTGAAATGAGAAGGTAAGCCAAAACCCCATTCAATAAAGTTATGGTCTAGCAGAGGGGCTCGCACTTCCAGTGAGGTGGCCATACTGGCTCTATCAACCTTAGTAAGGATGTCGCCAGGCAACCATGTTTTGAAGTCTAAATATTGGATTTGCTTCAGCGGATCATCGGGTAAGCTGTCTTTGTAGCGAAGCAAGTGCTCGTTAGCGCTATACCCTTGCAAATCACTCATATACTGCTGACTGTACAGCGAGTGTCTTAACGGCGCGCTCATCTTTGATATCCCGTGCGCATAGCCATCTAACATGCTCATGCCTAAGGATTGAAAGGTTGTTTTTGCCCTTAGTGGCTGAGGTGCCCAGTCCATTTTCGGGTACAATTTGCCTAAAGTACCAAACAGAGGCTGACGAATTGACGCTGGGATTTTGCCTTTGATCTTGTTTTCTGCAAGTAGCAGTCGATGACGGCGATAGCCTGCAAAAAGTTCGTCACCACCGTCACCCGAAATCGCGACTTTGACGTGCTTTCGTGCCATCTGGCAGACTTTCCAGGTTGGCAGGGACGAACTGTCGGCAAAGGGTTGATCATACATGTCCTGCAGCGCTGATAAATCCATTAGTTCACTGCTGTCGACTTCTTGAGAGTGGTGATTGGTTTTGTATCGCTTAGCCATAGCGGTTGCGTAGCTAGATTCGTCGTATTGTTTGTCGCTAAAGCCAATCGAACAGGTTTGCAATGGGCTAGACTGCTGCTGAGCAATTAACGCAACCATCGCACTCGAATCGACTCCGCCTGACAAAAATGCACCCAAAGGCACGTCCGCGATCAAACGGTAGGCAATGGCTTGTTGCAACTCTTCAATTAGCGCCTCTTTCGCTTGTTGTTCATCTAAAATCGTCGGCGAATAGGTGAGATCCCAGTATTGCTGCTGCTTAAATTCTTGACCAGGAGAGAGCAATAAAAAATGACCCGCCTCTAGAGTAAAGATATCTTGGTAGGCAGTGTAAGGATCAGGCACATAACCAAAGTGCAGAAAATCTTCAAGATGTTGCGTACGTTTTGTTCTACTGACCTTAGGGTGAGAGGTTAATACTTTTAGTTCCGAGCCAAATACGAACTGACCTTCAGCAGTTACCGTGTAGTGTAATGGCTTTTTACCAACGCGATCACGCGCGATAAACAGTTGGTGGCGATTTTTATCCCACAAAGCAAAGGCAAACATTCCTGTAAAGCGAGATAAGCATTGCTCTTGCCATTCTTCCCATGCGTGCACAATGACTTCAGTATCACTCACGGTCTTAAATGTGTGGCCAAGTTGCGTGAGTTCATCATAGAGGGCTTGGTAGTTGTAGATTTCGCCGTTAAACACGATAACGACGCTGTCGTCTTCATTGAAAATGGGTTGGTGCCCAGATGACAAGTCGATAATAGATAAACGTCGGTGAGCCAATCCTACATGCTCATCAATGTAGTAGCCTTCGTCGTCAGGGCCACGGTGGAGCTGAGCGTTATTGATCTGCGCAAGCAGTGTAGGCTCAATTGGATGAGGCTGATGAAGATTAAAGATACCAGCGATACCACACATACAACTTCCTTTGTTTATTTATTGTGTGCAAGCTTCAGTAAAGTCGACACGTCCGCAGACAATTGAGTCGGATCATTAATGTCGAGATTACGGCTCGCAAAAGCGACAACAGAGGCGTTTCCATCACCTTTGAACAGCCGCACAGCGCCAGAATAGAGCACAATTTCAAGCGGCTTTGCCGAGCAGAAAGAATTTACACAATACCAATAAACCACGGTGATAGGGTCTTGATATTGAGAGTTTAGCAGCAAGGCTTTTGCAGAGTGACCATCGATTGTAGTGATTTGGCTCGACTGCACATTCCACACTTCACCATCAAATAACTGGTTCTCACTGCTTAGAAGTTTCCCTTGGTCTTGAGCCAGTTGATAGGTTGCTGTGTATGAGTTGTATTGGGTCGCTTGATGCTCGTTAGCGTCAACAGAGACGGGGTTTGCAAATTCAATACCCCAATGAAAGGTGTCATTATTGGCATTAATCTTGGAGTTTGAGACAGTAGATACTTGTTTTTCAGATAGGAACACCTGGCTCCACACGAACGCGAAAACTAGCACTGAGCCGGCGATGAACAGCACTGACAAGTGAGTGGAAAAGCTTGGTGTAAAATAAGGTCGTTTGGTCGTCTTTGTCTTTTTAGTCGGCGTGTCAGAGAGGAAATAAGCTATTGCAAGCATCATTACGATGACCAGTGAGAAAAACACCCAGCCATAGATAAGGTGGTCAGCGCCAGTGGCGTATTTCATGTCGCTCAAATATCCGATCAGCACAATCCCAAATGCACGTAAACCATTCGCGATAATCGGTACAGTGACTGCGATTGCGAAATAGATGATGCGTTTCACGGGATGATGAAAGAATAGGTACGCAAACAGTGCACTAAGCGCGGTTCCCGAAATTAGGAATCGAATTCCAGAGCAAGCCTCAGCAACGTGGAAAACACCATTAGGAATATACAAATATAGCCCTTCTCTATAGACCGGTATATTGACTAAGTTGAGGTACATCACCGTAAAATCGGCGGTGATAAGCTGCAATTTAGGTACTAGCTCTTCGCCAAAAGGAATGGCAAACAGCAGAAATAGAATTGGGAACCACAGCTGTTTTGCGTTGTCGTTGCCTAAGACAAACCAGAAAATGGCTTGCAGCGCGACAACCGCACCGACATGCGAGAAAAAGTTGACATTAGATGCAATGCCGAATAACCAGATTATTACCGCCGCGCATAGCAGCAGTAGAGCCTGCAATGAAAACTGAGCTTTAGTGAGGTCTAACCAATCTCGGGCGTCCCAAATAAGCCAGATGGTGATGGGTAAGATGAGAAATCCATGCTCATAGGTTTTTGAGCCACCCCAAACTCTAATGAGGTCCAGCAGTGTCTCACTAAATAAGATCGCCCATAAGGGGACGAGCAGTAAACTGCTAATAGCTCGATTCATTGAGGTACTCCTGCAGTGGCGCCATTTTGCTTGGCCAACTATAGTTAGCGATAATCCATTCTCGCGAGTCTACTGCTGCGGTACTATTTTGCTTCAACTGCTCAATACACCACTGTGAAGCTAACGACGGCGTGTCGCACACAAAGTTGTGCGATTCTGGGTAGCCTGTAATCCCTTCAATGCCCAATGTGGTGGTAAATACCGGCTTGGCCATTGCCATCGCTTCTAATATTTTGTTCTGCACACCTCTTGCTATTTGCATTGGTGCCACAACGGCTTTGGCATGATGTAAATAAGGTCGAATATCGACAACGCGATCGGTCACCACAATACCTTGTTGTGTTTGCAACTGTTTAACTTCTGACGTTGCACCACCTCCGACGATGTAGAACTTCGCTTCAGGGTGAGCTTCTAGTACCGTTGGCCAAACATTATTGACAAACCATTTAACGGCGTCGACGTTGGCCCAATAGTCCATGGCACCGGTGAACACCAAATAGTTGTCTCGCTTGACGTCAAACTCTTCATGTAAGGTTGATGGTGCCTGTGGATCAAAGAAGGTGCTGTCTAAGCCATTTTCTAGAACGCAGACTCGTTGCTGTACCGCTTCTGGAACGATGGCTTTAAACGTTTCGACTTCTGCTGGTGTGACAAAACAGCTCACATTGGAACGTTTAGCAATATCAATTTCATAGCGTTGCAGCTGTTTATGCTCTCGCTGATACACAAATTTTGAGAGACCAGTTTTGCTATCACTGTATTGGCGCCATTTATCCGAATCGATGTCGACAAAATTCATTACCGTGTGTAAATCTTCGTGTTTATCAAAGACATATTGGGCCATCGCACCAGAAAAAATCACCACTTTTTTGATGTTATGCTTATCGATTGCTTGGGAAACACTGCGATCAAACTGTGGGCGATAATAGTAGGGAACCGTAATCGGCTGCTGAGTTAAAAACGCGGTGGCGCCACGAATAAGACTCGATTTTTTGCTCATCGAATGATGAAACTGAGAGGAACAATAATCGTCTAACTTGCGGATATACTGTTCGTCGAAGGGATCATCAATAAAATAGCCCAGGTGCACTTGGTAGTGCTGGTGAAGGTATTTCAGTATGTTGAACGCAGCAATTTTTTCACCTTTATTCGGTGGAAAAGGTATGCGGTGGCACAGAAACAATACAGCCGGTTTATTACTGCTGGACATAATATTGCCTATCCTAAAAACTTCGATATATGGGGCCCAATGGCCTTACTCACAGGCAATGGCAGCTTTTTCCATGTGTCAATGAGCAACTTATATTTGGGATTATTAGGCGACAGATTTGGCAGCTCTGTGGCTTTAATCAGAGCAATTTTGTAGTTTAGCGGTTGCTCTTTCATGCCCCAGTTCTTTTTGTATTTATAGGCGCCTGAGTCAAGTTTACTGCGTCCAAAGTCGAAACGATTTTTACCTTTTTGATGTGCTAAATGCATCAACTGGAAGTACATAAAGTCATTGCTCTTAAGTCCTCGAGCGGACAGGTTACCACCACCGTAATAAGGTAGTACTTCATCCTTATAGTAGAAACTGAGTACGCTGCTCACAGGCTCACCTTGAGCGTCTTTGATCACCAGTGTTTCGCTGCTTTCGGGAAACACATCCAACAGAGTTTTAAACAGCTTCTTACTGAATACAGGTGTCCCAAGGTTACGAACGCTTTCAGCGTATAAGTCGTAGCACTGAGAGAAGTCGTTGTCGTTACTCCAACTTAAGCTGTTTTTTTGTGAATGGCGGATAACTGCACGCTGTTTACGTTTTATTGAGGTTAATATTTGCTCTGGATCCTCTGGGATTTCAGCAAAAAATGTGGCGTGATTTGAGTGTGTTTGCCACACAGACGTCGACTCTGTTGGCTCTTTATCTCGCAACTCTACGTAATCTACTCCAAGGGCCACGCCTTTGTCGTAAGCGGCCTGTTCTAATGCGTGTCGAATTTCATCATCATTGGCGATCACGCCCCCATAAACGCAAAAAGGTGTTGATACCAATGAATGGCCAAACAACATACTTTTTTGTTGCACCAGTGGCAAAACGCCAACAATTTGCTCATGTTGTGTCGCGACAAGGTAATGAGGCTTGTGACCAAACACCTCATTAATCACCGTGATCCAACCGGTTAAATGAAAAAAGCTGCCTGATGGATGATTGTCTACGTACGAATCCCACTGTTTGGCATCTTGAGGTCTAAAACTACGCACGGATACTTGCTGCACTTTCCTTTCCTTGTATTGAGTACACATCTTTCATTGTCGACCACTGAAAATCAGAGAGAAGACGGCTCACTTTGTTTTCCATTCGACCAAGGTTAACGTAATGCCTAACCTTAGACTTGAGTGTTGCCTTTGCAATCCTTGGTTGGTCAGGGTCAATTTCCCATGGGTGGAAGTAGAACGAGTAAGGCTTTTGCTCGCCGACTAAGTAGCGCTCGATTAACTTATGGCTCAACGCATACGGAGCGAGTCGGAAGTATCCTCCACCGCCAATGGGAATATTGCGCTCAGCAATACGCAAAGTCGGAACAGGGATTTCTAAAATACCTTCTGGGCGTAAATGCGGAAACCTTGGCCAATTTGGAACACCATATAGGTCGTGCTTAACTGGATACGTGCTACTGCTGTATAAAAAGCCCGCCTTTGCCAGTGCGTCAAATGCCCATTGGTTATTTTCATTGATTGAGAAGCTCGGTGCGCGGTATCCATCAACAGAGACTCCAACAATGTCTTCTAAACAATGCTTTGCTGAAAGTACATCGTTGAGAAATACCTCAAAGGTTTGGGTGGTAGCTCGCTGATGGGCAAAACCGTGGCAGGCGACCTCGTGTCCAAGCGCTGCAATGTCTGCAATCAAGGCTGGGTAACGTTGTGCTACCCAGCCAAGGACAAAAAAGGTCCCATGGACATTGTGGCGTTCTAGCAAGCGTAAGATATTACGTGTGTTAGTGACCACACGAGTGGGATAATCGCCGTTATCCCACTGTTCTGGGCGGATAATGCTCTGGAATGCCTCTACCTGAAAATAGTCTTCGACATCGACAGTAAATGCATTGGTGATCGGCTCTACGATTTTCACTTCTACCTCGTCCACTATCGGCCTTTCCCAAATAGAACTATTTCTGATGTTCTGACCAAGATCAGAAGATCCAACAAAAAGCTGCGGTGTTTGATGTAATAGAGATCAAACTTAAGTTTTTCTGCCGCATCTTTACTATTTTCACCATAGGGATACTTCAGCTGGGCCCAACCTGTAAGACCAGGCTTTACATAGTTTCTTTGGTTGTAATATGGAATATCTTGCGAAAAGCTGGTGGTGAACTCTGGGCGCTCAGGGCGTGGACCCACAAAGCACATGTCTCCGCGGACAACGTTATAGAGTTGTGGTAGTTCATCAAGGCGATACTTGCGGATAATAGCGCCAACTTTAGTCACGCGATCATCGGTCTTGGTGGTCATTTTTGCGCCATCTTTTTCAGCGTCAATCTTCATACTGCGGAATTTATAAATATCGAACCGGCGACCATTTAATCCAATGCGCTGCTGTTTATAGATTACCGGAGCAAAAAGTCCATCTTCAATCTTGATGCTAATGATGGTGATTAGAATAAACGGCCAAGTTGCTAGGAAGATAAGCACGCTAAGCATGGTGTTGAAAATACTATTGAGCACAAACGAGAAAGAGAGTTTAACGGGGGACTGGTTAAATATCGCCCAAGAAGGATTGATGTGTTCAATGGCAATTTGTCCAGTTTCTCGCTCAACAAAATCGATGATGTCATTAACGAAGATCCCTTCTGCTTTACAGTCGAGAAGCTCTTTTGAGGGCAGCGTTCCTCGGCGCTCGTCAGCCGCAATGACCACCTCGTGAATATCGTTTTGCTGGCAGTAGCTGCCTAATTGTCCAGTTGTTATGTCTAGTCTGGGCTGAGTGTTGTCTACATCTGGGCAATCACCGTTCAAAGGTACATAACCTACTAAATCGAAATTTAATCGGTCTGTTTTTCGCTTCATCGAGCTATTAATCAACGATGCTCGCTTTCCAGCCCCTAGCACTAGCACTTTTGACTTTTTGATGTACTTTTTATCACCCAAAAGTAGAGCAGTACGCGTAGCAAATAAGCCCAAAATAATAATAAAATAAATAGATTCAATAACTAATAGTGGATTTTTGTCTAAAGGAGTAATGGCATATATTGATGCAACCGTGCAATACGAAAGAATTACGGATACTAATATTCTACTGGCTATTTCTCTTACACCACAACGTAATTTTTCGTTATATAGGCCTACCGCGATACAGCAAATTTCAATTGAGACTGTAACAAGAATGAGACGAATGTAGAAATATTGATCAAACGCCAAAACGTACTCTGGGAAGTAGGTTTTCATGATGGCTGCGCAGACCATAAACGCCAAGTAAACAACGCTTATGTCTATGATAAATAGCATTATTTTGCTTTTATTTATTATATGGTTTTGTGTGCCCATGCTAGTTCCTTAGTTGACACATAAGTGTGATTCCCTAATTTAAGTTTACCGCTGACATTTGTTTTCGTTGCAAATGAGGTGGCGTTAAAACAAGCATACTTGGATAAAAATAAACGCAATGTATGTTTTTTGAGACAAGATTATTGTTTGAAATTGTTATTCTTACTTAAGCAATCATTAACATGGACAAAAATATGGATGCTTCAATCAAAAATATTAGTAAAGGCCTTGTAATTATTGGTTCTTTATTATTAGTAACCGCTTGTAGTAGTGGCGGGGGATACCAAGAGTTGCCCTCAGCAAAAGCGCAACCCTCTCTCACGACCGACATAGACAACTACAACTATCTAATCGGACCACAAGACAATCTAGAGATTTTTGTTTGGGGTAACCCAGAAATTTCAGGAGTCTTCCAAGTTAGACCTGACGGAAAGCTGTCTACGTCTTTGGTTGATGATTTAGAGGCTAGCGGAAAAACACCCACAGAGTTGGCTCGCGAGATAGAGTCCTATCTGTCTGAATACGTTAGAGACCCTATAGTGACGGTAATTGTTCAAGGCTTTGTAGGGCCATTTAGTGAACAAGTACGAGTTATTGGTGAAGCGGCGCAGCCTCAGGCCATCAGTTATAGAGAACACATGACGTTATTGGATGTGATGATCTCAGTAGGTGGTTTAACCGAGTTTGCAAATGGTAATGGCGCAAACCTTATTCGTGTAGTGAACGGCAAGCAAGTTAAATACAGCATTCGTTTGGACGATTTAGTCAAAGAAGGTGAGATTGCGGCCAACGTCGACATTTTACCTGGCGATATTGTAATTATTCCTGAAGCTTGGTTCTAGGAAACTACCATGAAAGAGCAACTGAAAGCGCTACTTGATTTAGTTCAAGGTGCATGGCTAAAAAGACGCTGGTTAGTGATCTCACTGCTGTTGATTTGTCCTGTGGGGTGGGGTGTTGTCACTCTAATGCCCAACCAGTACACATCGGAAGCTAGGGTTTATGCCGATACTCGTTCAATTTTGCAGCCGTTACTCAAAGGTTTAGCGATCAATACGGATCCTTCACAGGAATTGTCGCTGATCGTTAAAACTCTGCTTAGCAGGACGAATCTTGAGACCATTATTCGATATTCTGACGCTGCGGCAACAGCCAAAACCAGCGAGGAATATGAGGCACTCATTACCGATCTTAAGAATAACATCAAGATCAAGTCGACTGGACGAGAGAACTTGTTCTCAATCAGCTATGTTGGCAGTGATCCTAGATATGTGAAAAAGATTGTACAGTCAGCGCTTGATGTCTTTGTCGATAGTGCCGTAGGTCAAAAGCGCCAAGACACCAGTAAAGCGGGTCAGTTCATTGACGACCAAATTCGTGAATACGAAATACGCCTAGAAGAGTCCGAAGCCGATCTTGCAGCATTCAAGCAACGATATGAAGGCTATACTCCGGGTAGTGAAGCCAATTACTACGCTAAGATTGAGCAGCGTAAAGGTATTCTCGAATCCACTGAGTTGGAAATTAAAGAAAAAGAAACTCAGCTGTTTACTGCACAAGAACGATTGGACACTGAAAAAGCCAAAGCGGCCAAAAATCAGTTTGGTGTAGAGACCGAGTTTGATTCGCGATTGGACCTGTTAGAAGCACGTTTGGACGATCTGTTGTTTAGATACACAGAAAAGCATCCAAACGTTAAAGAAACCAGAAGACAGATTGAAGACCTGCGTGCTCAAAAGCAGTTGTCGATTGCAAATGCGGCAAGTCGTGGTGAAATTTTAAATAGCGAGCAGTCTCAATACCTTTCGGTGCTCATTCAGCAGTTACGCACCGAAATAGCGTCACTGCAGGTTAGAGCCCAAGCGCAAGTTGCCAAAATTCTAGAGCTAGAAAATACGGTTAGTAACCTTCCAGATGTGGAAGCCGAGCTTACCTCGCTGACTCGTAATTACAGTATTACAAAAGAGAAATACGAAGAGCTTCTATCGAGACGAGAAGCGGCCCTAATATCACAACGCGTTGGCGCTGCCTCAGACGAGATAACGTTCCGAGTGATTGATCCACCACAGCTTCCGCTTAAACCATCTGGTCCAATGCGTCCGCTATTTTTAAGTGCGGTGCTTGTTGTTGGGTTAGGTGCTGGTATGGGGGCATCTTTCTTACTGAGTCAAATCTCACCCGTCGTTACTTCAGCTGAGCAAATCTATCGCGAAACGAATATTCCAGTGTTTGGTGCTGTGTCCATCACTCAAAACTCGGGTCTGCGCAAAAAAATGAAGCGAAAAACCATGCTATTTGTGCTGATTCTATTGTTAATATTTTGTACGTTTATCGGGTTTGTGCTTCTTAATATCGTGCCCGAATGGCATGCAACGGTACTCTCAGGGATATCACAGTTATGAGTATTATTGAAAAGGCAATGGGTAAACGTGCCAAGTCAAAACCAGCGGTGCAGGCAAGCGAACCCAAAGTCAGCGCACCACAAGTTGAGTTGGTGGATAAGCCAGCGCAATATGTATCGGTACCTATTGACCTGAACGATCCCAAATTGCTGCGTATCGATGAACAAAGGCTCAAAGACTTGGGTATGGTGAATCACAGTAACGAAAGAGCCAACCTCGAAATCACAAATGAGTATCGTTCGATTAAGCAAAAGCTACTCTACAACGCATTTGGGTTAGGGGCCCAAGCTCAGCCTAATGGGAATCTTGTGATGGTATCAAGCACCGTTCCAAGTGAAGGGAAAACCTTTACTTCAGTGAATTTGGCATTGAGCTTGGCCAGTGAAAAAGACAAAACAGTGTTGCTCGTTGACGCAGATATCTTGAAACCTGATGTCAGCAATTTACTCGAAATTGAACCAAGACCGGGACTTATCGATTACCTAACTGGAGAGGTTGACGATATTGGTGAGGTTATCTATCCCACGAACATCCCTAATTTGCGTATCTTACCCGCTGGCGCATGGCACCATGAGAGTAATGAGTTGTTGGCCAGTGAGAAAATGGAACAGCTGATTGCTGAGTTGTCTAGTCGGTACGCTAACCGAATGGTTGTGTTTGACTGTCCTCCTGTATTAGGGGTAGTGGAAACCGTAACTATTTCCAAGCACTTAGGTCAGGCAATGTTGGTGATCGAGCCTGGTAGGACCAAAATGAGCAATGTTGAAGCCGCTGCTTCGCAACTAAGTTCTGATATGACAGTTGGTTTTATCATGAATAAAGTGGTTAGAAGTTCGCACGTATCGTATGGCTATGGTTATGGCTACGGATACGGTTATGGGCATGAACGTTAAATAAGCGGGCGCTAAAGTATATGGATATCAAATGGTTAGAACTGCGGTGGATGACGATTGGAGCAACTGTGGCGTTAAGCGCAACGGTGGCTCATTCTGCAGAGATCGTTCAGCCCTACGTTGTAGGCGGGCTCACCTTCAGTGACAACATAAATCAGAGCCAACAGGCACAAAGTGCATTTGTGCTCGATGTCGGTGCGGGTTTTGATTTTGATTATCAAACGGCCAAGAACAGCTTAACAGGCAAGTACGAAATCCGGCAGTTCATCTACAGCGATGACTCTGACAAAAATTCAGCCTATCAAGATATGGACCTAAATTGGCTTTATGCGACCAAGCTTGAAGGTGTCGGTCTCTATGCGAATGCTCAGATCGATAATGTCGCCCGTTTTAATGACCAAAATGCGATTACCGATATTTTTGCTGGTAACACAGTGCAGGAGTCGCAATTAGAGGCTGGTGCCACCTACTCGAATCCTATTCAAGGTACTGCCTACGTCGACTCACGAGCCTACTACCGTATCAATGATAACAGCGACAACCTGGGCAATAACTCGGGCTATGGCGTAACGCTTTTTTCAACCGATGGCTATGACGCCGATGTACTGTTTTGGCAAAGCGACTGGTCGTATGACGTCAGAACAGGTAGAGAGAGTGGTCTGGATTCAGAGTACGTTGTTTTGAGACAATCTCTTGGGATACAAACACCTTGGGACGTCGCTCCGCTTGTTCGAGTTAACTACGAAAATATCACAGGAGAGAGTGGTGAAAATGTCGAGTCTCTCTATTACGGCGCTGGTCTTCGATATTCGTACAATCGTTTAAACTATCTCGAGCTCTCTTACAATATTGCCGACGATCCTGAAAATGAGGACTACTGGGGCGGGGTAATCAATATTCAGTCCACCAGTAATACTCGTTTTGCAGCCAGCTACGACCGACGCTTCTTTGGTGACGCCTATGATGTTGAGCTGTCTCATCGCTCGAGAAAGGTTACCAACACCTTAAGTTACAACGAAAATCCGACCAACTATGACAGGGATTCTTTTGTATCCGGTGGTGGAGCAGATGGAGAAATATTCCTCTCCAGAGAAGCGCGTTGGAACGTTGAGGTTAACGCTGGCAGAACCTTGTGGAATTTTTACGTTAGCTATAAAGACACTGAAGATATAGAGGCTGTACTGCTTGAGCTTGATGAAAGCGACCTTTCTTTAGGGTATGGAGGCAAGGTTACTCATCAGTTATCTCGCCGTACGTCTTCGGCATTGAGCATTGATTTTGATGATTACGACTTTTTTCAAACTCAGACTGAGAACAATGCACAAGACGACTTTTATCAGCGCTATAAAGCGACACTGGATCACCAGCTATCAAGAAGTATTTCCAGTGATTTCGAGCTGAGCTATCTTCGCCGAGACTCTAGTGTTGGAAGTTTCAACTACGACGAAATTAGAGCGTCAGCAAACATAAGATTGGACTTTTAGTATGTATGAACAGCATTTCGGCTTCGACGATCGCCCCTTTAAACTTAGCCCTGAGCCAAAGTTTTTTTTCTCAAGCCCGCATCATAAGAAGGCACTTAGCTACTTAGAATATGGGATGTCTTTGGGAGAAGGGTTTATTGTTATTACAGGGCCTATAGGCAGCGGTAAAACAACCATCGCAAAAAACCTTGTAGCCCAAGTAGATAACTCGATACACGTTGTTCAACTAGTAACGACCAACCTCAATCCGGACGAGCTACTTAGCCTAGTTTGCAGCAAATTCTCGATAGAATCGGAGACGCTTTCAAAAGGCGAGAAGATTAAGAAAATTGAGAAAGCGTTACTTCAGCTTAATGCCGCTGGAAAAAGAGCGCTATTGATCGTAGACGAAGCGCAAAACCTGCCAGCAGAGACAGTTGAAGAGCTGAGAATGCTGTCAAATTTAAATGTGAACGATCAGCCTCTTATTCAAAGCTTCTTACTCGGCCAAGAGGAATTAAAATCGATCATTGAGCTGCCTCAAATGGAGCAGTTTCGTCAGCGCATTATTGCCTCATGCCACCTTAAGGCGCTCGATAAAGGGCAGACAGAGCAGTATATTTTGCATCGATTGAACCAAGTGGGTTGGAAGAATCATCCCCAAATTGACGCAGACATTTTTGCGCCAATTAATAAGGTCAGCAGCGGAATACCCAGGAAGATTAATATATTGATGGATCGTTTACTGTTGGCGGCGTATTTAGAAGAAGTCGATACAGTAGACGAAGCTCTCGTTGCAACAGTGGTAGAAGAAATGAACGAGGAAGTCTCGGGGTCAATCAGTCCTCGTGCTTCAGAGCCACTTATGAAGTCGGTCGTTTCTACCGCGTTGGAAAGTCGGGACTATCAGGATCTACAACGGGCGTTTAGTGAGCTAATTGCCACCAAATTAGAAACCGTAAGGCAGTTGGAAAAATTAATTGAAAATCATCAAAACACATTGGCCCAAAATGGACACCATGGAGCTTCCGTGAGCAGTCAGGAAGCAGATGTACCCCCAACTAAGACACAAAGCCCATTGACCCAAAAGCACTGGATCGCATCATTAATCAATACCAGTAAGTAAACACTGTACTCTATGTAGGATGTAAAGAGATGTCAGTACAACAAGGAATGCTTAGCGGCGCTAAATGGGCATTAGTCGCTAAGTGGTACAACCGATTAATTGGTATATGCAGCACGTTAATTCTGTTACGTCTACTCGACGTATCAGATTTTGGTGTCGTTGCTTTGGCCACCTTTTTTGTTTCCCTTTTTGCCGCTCTCTCTCAAGCGGGCGCTGTAAGGTATATCTTAGTTAAAGATAACTTAACGCCGGATCAAATTAGCAGTGTCTGGTCTTTAAACATTGCAATTCGAGCGCTGTTTACCGCGATATTGATCGTAAGTGCACCTTTGCTTGCTGCCTATACTAACGCACCAGAAATGCGTATGGTGCTCACGGTTATTTCATTTAACCTACTGATTAGCTCGTTTCGAAATGTCGGGCTCGACCTTCAAGAAAAGAAGTTTAATTTTCGGCAACTCACCTTAACCCTGATCGTGTCCAAAACAGTGTCTGTTATTGTTTCTATTAGTTTGGCACTGGCGTGGCAAAACTATTGGGCTCTGATCGTGGGCACAGTAGTTCTGCAATCTGTGGAAGTCATCACCGGGTATTGGCTGTGTGCTTACAGACCTTATTGGTGTAGCAAACATTGGAAAGAACAGTGGAGTTTTTCCAAGTGGACCGTTGCGACATCGATATTTGGGTACCTGCGCTCGCGGATTGATATTCTTTTGTTAGGTAACTTGGTTTCCACGAAGTCGGTCGGTCTATATTCCACGGCACAGGAGTTTAGTTGGCTTCCTATGACCGAAATTACTTTCCCACTTCAACGTGGATTACTCGCTGGCTATTCGTCAGTAAAAAGTAGCATTGCGAAAATGCGCGATATTGCATGCAATCAGCTCGCATTAAACTTTGCACTTCTTGTACCCAGCGCGTTTGGCACTTTTGCGGTTGCAGAGTTATTTGTCAAAGTGGTGCTAGGCCCCAACTGGCTAGAAGCGATCCCCGTTGTTAAGCACGTGACCTGGTTGATGATGTCTGCCATGTTGTACCTGCCTTTGATGCCAAGTCTTATTGCTCGCGAGAAGTTTAAACTGGTGTTAGTGCTCGATAGCGTGATCATTGCACTAGTTTGTGCGGGCTTCTATCTGTTCCGAGATCAAGGTATTGAAGGATTATCCTACATTCGCGCGATCGTTGCGCTCATCTTCAGTGTATTTTTATTGTTTGTGTACAAATACACCCTTGGTGTAGGGCTACGCTTTTTCTCAAAGCTTAGTTTTGTTGTGCTTACGCCAACTTTGTTGATGTACTGGGTAGTGAGTTTGTGCACTCAATTGCCATATAGTGATGGTATTACTCTCGCAATCTGTGTTGGGACCGGGGTATCTGTGTATGTGCCTAGTCTATTGCTGTTGTCCTTTTTATATCGTCATCAACTACCCCAAGTATGGAAATTGTGTATTGGCATTGTACACGTAGTCAATAACCAAATTGCGAAGCTAGATTGGAGACCACAATGATTGAGGCTATTCGCTTAGGTTATTTTATTGCGTCGCTGGTTTATCTAGTCTTGATTGTAGTGATATTAATCAATCGCAAGCGCGTTGGAATGCCGCACCCGTTACACGTGCTGCTGATCTTGTTAGGAGGCGCGTTCAGTTATTATGCGTATCTGCTATTTTCGGAAAAGGGGCTTCTCACTCACTTGCTGAGCTTGCACCTGCTGTATACCTCAGCACTTATTGCACTGCTCATTCGCAAAAGTGATCCTGATGTCGAATTTAAGGGTTTGCTGCTAAGACCTCTTAATGGTTTGTTGTTCCTCTGTAGCGTTGTGGTAGTACTTGTTGAACTAAATTGGGTACGTTGGTCAATTATTAGTAGTTCTCAGCTGTATTTGGTCCACTTATCCCAGATGGTCATTGGATTGTTGGCTGTTGAGCGTTATTGGCGCCGCAACCAGCTAAATCGCTGGGTAGCCAAACCGTTGACATTGTACGGGGTGGTCTTTTTTGCCAGTGGCGGCTTGGTTTTTAGCGCCGCTATCCTTAGTGGCAGTTTTTACTCTTTCTTTATTGAGATATTTGGTTGGATATTGGTCGTCATTGCGCCGCTGATCGCACTGGATATTCGTCGTCAACATGGAGCGAATGAGCGCTCACTGTATTTGTCTCGTGATGTTGTTTATAGCGGTTCTGTGTTGGTATTCCTTGGTGGTTTCTTATTGGTCGTATCGCTTGTCTATGCGTATGTAGAAAGCCATGTAGAAACACAATACTACTACTTTGAGTTTGGGTTGTTAGCCGCACTGGGCCTCGCAATTGCGATGTTTATCTTTATGGGAAGGCTACGCAAAGAAATGAAAGTGTTTATCGGTAAGCACTTTTACACCAATAAATATGATTATCGCTCTGAGTGGCTGCGTTTTACGCAAAACCTAACTCAGGGACGAGAACAGATTTTTGAAAGCTCTTTAACCTCCATCATGGCGCCTTTTGATGCAAAAGTCGGTGCGTTGTACCTAATTGAAGGTCAGAACATGTTGCTAAAGGCGAGCGTTGGAGAGCGTGTAAGCCGCAGTAACGAGACTTTACCTACTCAAGTTATGCAGTCGCTTATTCAGCAAAAATGGATTTTGGATTTTGAGCATTTGTCCGATGAGGAACTTAAAAGGTTCAATGTGACGATTGACGATGTAGAAGCCTTACAACCATTTACCCTGTTTGTCCCGTTCACTTGTAACGAAACCCACGGCGTATTTATGTTATCAAACTTGCAATCGGGCTTTGACTTAGACTACGAAGACCGTGATTTTTTGAACGTGCTGGCGTCACATATTGCCGTAAACCTTCATCTGGATAATACACACGCTATGCTCAATCAGTCACAGCAGTTTGAGAGTTTTCACCGGACTTCAGCGTTTGTATTGCATGATCTTAAAAATGTGTCTGCGCAACTCAATCTAATTACCCAAAATGCCAGTGCCCATAGAGACAACCCTGAATTTATTAGTGACACGTTCGATACGGTTGCCGCTGCGAGTCAGCGATTAGATAAAACCGTAAAACAGCTGACCCAAAAGCAACAGTATTCGGAAGACAATAAAGAGTGGTTTTCTATTATTCCTCAGATAGAGGAAGCGCTAAACTGCAGTAATTCAGAGTTTAGTGAGTTGGAATTAGTGTTTTCAAATAGTGCAGATGGTCATTTGTTTGCAGATAGGGAAACCTTTACCAATATTTTGACTCACCTGATCACAAACGCCTTACAAGCCAAACGAAATGAAGAGTATCAACATCGAGTAGAAGTTCAGTTTATTAATGCTGAGACGGCCTATGTAATCAAAATAGCCGATAATGGAACTGGAATGGAACAAACATTCATAGACAATAAATTATTCAAACCATTCTATACAACAAAGGGCAATTCAGGCATGGGTATTGGTGCATTTGAAGCGAAGTCATTTGTTGAATCTATGTCGGGAACGTTGTTGGTGAAATCGCAGGTAGGAGTGGGTTCAGAGTTTCAAATTACCCTACCGAAAACAGAAAAAGGGTGCTAGGCATGTCCAAGGTATTAGTCGTAGAAGATGACTTAGGAATTCAAAAACAGCTTAAATGGGGTTTGTCTGACTATAAGCTAGTATTCGCATCTACTCGAAGTGAAGCCATCGCGGCAGCGCGTCGTTTTGAACCTGCGGTCATCACGTTAGACTTAGGACTTCCACCCGATCCCGATAACGCAACGGAAGGGCTGAAGACTCTGCAAGAGCTTCTCTCACTTCTACCACACTCGAAGGTCATTGTGATCACTGGCAATGATGACAAAGCCATTGCACTTCAGTGTATAGAACATGGCGCGCACGATTTCTATGAAAAGCCGATAGATATCGACATCTTAAAAGTGATGATTTCAAGAGCGATGAAAGTGGCTCAACTAGAAGTCGAAAATGAGCGCTTAAAAGAAAACAGCTTGGATGAACACGGCTTTATTGGTGTAAGCCCTAAAGTGGCCGAAATTCGCCGCATGGTCGAAAAAATTGCTAACACTGAGATCCGAACACTTATTTTGGGTGAGAGTGGCACCGGTAAAGAGGTTATAGCAAGGGCAATCCATCAACGTGGCGAACGCGTTGATAAGCCATTTGTCGCGATAAACTGTGCATCAATACCAGAAAATCTGTTGGAAAGTGAATTGTTTGGCTTTGAAAAAGGCGCATTTACCGGAGCGCATAAAACCACCATTGGTAAAATTGAACAAGCTAATGGTGGTACGCTATTCCTCGATGAAATTGGTGACATGCCGTTTGGCTTACAAGCTAAGCTACTGAGATTTCTTCAAGAAAGTGTCATTGAGCGAATAGGTGGCAGACGAGAAATCACCGTTGATGTAAAAGTAATATGTGCAACGCACCAAGATCTCACTCAAATGATGCAAGAGAAGCGATTCAGAGACGACTTATATTATCGTGTCAGTGAAATCGTGATCCACTCTCCAGCACTTAGAGAGCGGGAAGAAGACGTTATATTATTGGCGAAGTTCTTTTTAGACCAATATATTGGCGACAAAAAAACCAAAATCCAAGGTTTTACCGAAGACGCGTTGCAAAGTTTACTTGCTTATCCGTGGCCAGGAAATATTCGAGAGCTACAGAATAAAATTAAGTCCGCATTAATTATGTGTGACGGTAAGCAATTGACTGAAAGCGATCTTATGATGCCGAGCGCAGAGCAAGAAGTATCAATTAATCTTAGAAAGATTCGCGAAGAAGCTGAAAAATCTGCGATAAGTAAGGCCTTAGTCCTAAGCGAAGGTAATGTGACCCATACGGCTCAGTTGCTCGGTGTTGCAAGGCCTACACTTTATTCGCTGATGGAAAAGTATGAGCTATCAGCCCAGCTCGAAAGTTAATTAATTGATGGTTCGAAACTGAATTGGACCGCGAGTAGATGGTTCCGGTTCGGTGGTACGCTCAATATAAGCTTCGGTGCCATACTTGGCAAAGTAGACCCCTCTGGGTGCAGGTGTAATGCGCCGTATCAATGATTTATCTCTATTTACAACTTGATACTCGTGCTGCGCATCACCTCGATAAAAAGTGATTGTACTACCGGTATAGTCAAATTGGGTCGAGACGACACGGCTGTTTTGTGTCACCCCAATGGCTGAGAGTTCGAATATTTCCGTATTGTAGGGCGGGGCTTTCATTTCTACCCACTCACCAAATACAGCATCACCTCGCGAAACCTCAGTTTGATATAGCATCGATAACGAGGCGACTGCCCCGGCCAGTGATAGCCAGACCGTTAACCAACCTGAGTAATAAATGAGATTATGGCGTTTTTGAGAGCGTGGCAATGTGGTGTCTCTTGAATGACTTTTACAACAGTGAAAGTCTACACCTTAGTGTCTCTGCTTGTGATGTCAATTCAATTTGATTTGCGTGCGGTAAATGCGTGATCGCCTTGTCATTCCGGTTGCCGTGCTGTAAATAACGGCTCGACGATCAAATGGTTTACGCGCGCAGTACTGCAGTCCTTGAAGGGAGCGTTTGAGGGAGAGCCAAATAAAACCCTTGGAAGTAATTAAATCCTAACTCTTGCATTGCTAGCATGTCTGAAGCCGATTCAATACCTTCAATAACGGTTTTTGCTTGAATCGATTTTGCTACCTTTAGGCCATCAAGCAGTTTGCTTTTGTCTCCTTGCATGAACGCTCTCAGTAAGCTTCGATCAAACTTTATGATTTGTGGCTCAATCGAGTCAACGCGTCGTTTGTTTGAGTGTTGGATACCATAGTCATCAACCGCAATTTTACTGCCGTTTGAAGCGATTTTTTTTGCCGCATGATTAAACTCGCCCTCGTCGCTAGCTGCAAACTCTACGAATTCAAACACGATGTTCTCAATATTACCCTCGTTAAATTCGCGAGGGGAACGCTCTAATTGTTCTGATAACTTATGCGTAGCATCGGGGAGAACATTAAGGAATAGATGATGTGACGAAAAATCTGAATGGCGAAAATTAAGCAGATGAAGCTGGCGACTGATTTGTTCTACTTGGTGTTTATCATGGGAAGAAATTTTCTGTGAAGAAAAAAACAGGTCAGGTCGAATATGCTCGCCCCGCTGATTAATAATCCGCAACAGAGCTTCATAGCCAAATACGTTGCCTTGACGATCAAAAATTGGCTGGAACACAGACGTCAACATAGCACTACGATACTCAGCGTAAAACTGACCTCGATCGTTTTCTAAGATAATGTCCAATTGATTACGTTCCAACACGGTTGAATCACTGCTTCCATACAAGATTGATACACCAATATGTTGACACCTGTCATTATATTGTCAATCCTTCGGTTATGTGCAGCGTAATCAGGCTATCAGTTTGTGTAGTGCGTCACTCTACGAGCGTGAAATTGGTCATTTCACCAACAATTCAAATGCGAGAAAGACACAAATTCACAACATGTTTTCGGGTTAAATTTGTGATTAAGGTCACTTTTTAGTGAGAATTAGCTGTAAGCTTGCTCTAATAGCATGCAGGCCGAATGCATAATAAATCATTCAAAAGATGTAGGTGCCTGGGGTCAAGGTAAGTAGGGTCAGAGTCAGCCTAACTATTGCCACTCGAATATCGCGTAAAGTTGAACGTATTTGAATACTTTTGTTCGCGCCTGATTACTTAACAGCGGGTGTCCATGAGTAATAAAACACGGAGCAATGCCAAATTGGCTATCGAGTGCTTGGACAAAGCTAGTTTCGCTCGATAGTAAATTAATACCCGCCTGAGAGTAGAGTTTTGAATCAATAGGTAAGTCACCATGCCACCAACTGAGCAACTCTCGACTTGACACACTTTTAGTGAACCAGTGGTCGCACAGCACCACGAGAAAGTCATTAGGCTGGATCGCGAAACTGTATTCTTGATGCCAATTAGTGATCTCGGCAAATAAGCGGCGGCGATGATTTTGATTCGCGCTCAAAAGGTGCTGTGATAGAAGCCAAATGGTTCCTTCAGCTGTTGAAATTCGAAACTGAGCTGGATGCTCGAAAGCCTCCGATGTTTCTAAGGGGTGAACTCTATTTTCAATTTTAAAGTGGGTGAAATTAGTTTCAATGCGACGAATAAAGGTGCGTGCTAAATGGTGCTCACTCATCCCTTTATTATGAACTGTTGGATAGTGATTCTTACACAGCTCTAAGCAGTCTTTTTGAAATTCGTTAATCGTCTTGATAACTATATCTTTCAGCACGCTAAATTTGACCTGCATAAACAGTTAATTGAGTGGCAAATAATAAAGGAAAGACAGGTTGTAAGTCTATTTGTGACTAGGAAATGTGAACTTTGGCTGCTCAATCCAGTGATATGCCTAAAGATACGGCGTTCCTCACTTGTTCAAAAATATTGAACAGGACTTTCAAGCCTACAGGGTATCGTCTCGTCAATGAGCGTATAGACTTACCTCAATCTTAAAAACTTTGCATAGAAGGATGTCCAGTGATGGACTCATCAGCACCAGATTCATACAACCTGTTAGCTCGAATTTTCCATTGGCTATCCGCCGTGACGGTATTTGGTCTTTTTGGATTGGGTTTATGGATGGTTGATCTAAATTACTACAGCAGTTGGTATCAGACAGCGCCAACATGGCATAAATCCGTTGGCATCTTGTTAGCGCTGGTTACGGTTTCTCGCGTGTTGTGGAAAACGTTTAGTAAAGCGCCGGAGATGGTTGGCAAGCCGTGGGAGAAGCGAGTCGCGACGATGGCTCATTTGGTCATGTACGCATTGCTGTTTGTTCTGTTTACCTCGGGATACTTAATCTCTACAGAAGATGGACGAGCCATTTCAGTGTTCGGATGGTTTGACGTGCCTTCCATGGGAAAACTTTTTGATAATCAAGCAGACTTAGCGGGCCAAGTACATTATTGGGTTGCGGTCAGTCTAATCGCTTTAGTTGCCGTACATGCTGCAGCTGCTTTAAAGCATCATTTCATCGATAAAGACAATACATTACGAAAAATGTTAGGAGATAAAAAATGAGAAAAGGAATTTTAGCGTTTGCTACTGCGGCACTATTAAGCACACCTTTTGTTGGTCATGCGGCAGACTACATGATTGACTCTCAGGGCGCGCATGCGTCAGTAAACTTCAAAGTTAGCCATCTAGGGTACAGTTTCATTAAAGGGCGTTTCAATACATTCGATGGCAGCTTTAGCTATGACGGCGATAATGTCGAAGCGTCAAAAGTGATGGTCAATGTCGATACAACCAGTCTAGACTCGAACCACGCGGAACGTGATAAGCACCTTCGTAGCGGAGACTTCATCGATGCTGGTAAATTTCCTGAAGCTAAGTTTGTTAGCACATCGGTAAAATCAACCGGCGAAGGCACTATGGCCATTATGGGCGATCTCACCCTACACGGAGTGACTAAGCCAATTACGATAGATGCATCGTTTATCGGTGAAGGTAACGACCCTTGGGGCAACTATCGCGCTGGGTTCATGGGGACAACCCGAATTGAACTTGCAGACTTTAACATTGCGGTGATGGGTACGTCGAGCTACGCGGACATGGAATTGCACATTGAAGGCGTAAAAAAATAATCGTTGGTTCACTCGACAAATGAACAAAAAGCCAGGTTAAACCTGGCTTTTTTACGTCTTAAAGGACAAGTCCAACAGCGACTTTTCATTGATAGGGTGTTTTCGTTTATGTTCTTTCTTCAAAGTGCGTACATCAAGGTGCATACATCAAGGAGCGTACGTCAAGGAGCGTACGTCAAGGTGATTGCTTCAAGGTGCTTACATCACTGAGATTAGGTATTACCATTAGCCATGGAGATCACACGCTTTAATGTCCATCGCAGCAATATAGGGATGGCATCAGGCCCTTGCTCCTCACAATGTCTTACGATTGCTAAAGCTAAATCGGGCTTAGCAAACTTTTTAAGTACCCGCAGGATGACTTTTTTAGCGGGAATAGGGTGATCATAAGGCACTTTTATTAAGTCCCTAAAAAAGTGCTCAAAGCCATTACTGTACATGTAGTGCTCGATGTCTTTATCGGGAAGCTCTGTAAGGCGATGTCGTGATTGTTCGCCACCAAGTTGGTGGACTACCGTCGCCGCGTATTTTTTACCGGCTGCGTCGCCGTCTGTCACCACATGCCAATCAATTTCGAACGACTTAGCGACTTTTATTAGCGATTTCAGCCCTGATTGAGCAAATTCTATGATCTGCACCCCTTCCGCAGCTAAATCGTAGCCACACAGTTTGGCCAACTCGTTAAACAACCAGACCTCAGTCTCTCCCTCAACCAGTAACCAACAACGTGCAAACAGCGCGCTTGAACGATGGAACCGAATGTGAAAGCCTACTCGACGAAGTTCATCATCACTGAGGCGCTTTTTGGGTAACGTGGTCGCAACAGTTCGGTCTGACTTTCGAACTAAACGATTTATTGAAGAAAGAGGAACCGCTGCGAGTAAAACTGCACTGTTAGTGGTCAGCAATTTTTGCATTGGCAACAACTGCAACAGGCCCCAAGCTCTAGAGAGGTGAGTTGGATGCAGTCGACTTTCTGGGTCTTCAATGATCAGTATCGGCCTGGCGCACCGTCTAAGCTCATTGGGACCTTTAGCTTGTAAAAAGGTATTCAAAACTGCCATCAGTTGCAGGCGCGTTTGCTTATTGTTGTTATTGGCCACTTGTTTAAGACTGCTAGGGCCAATCGGATTTTCAGAATAGTACATACCATCACGTTTAAGCGGCCCGCTTTTACGATGGGTTTGTGTAAACGCAAAATAGTGATCAATCAAATCGCGCATGGAATTGAATGAACTTTTGAGCTCACCTTTGCTGACATGCCCAGGTTGGCTTGCTAATCGTCTGCAAGTGTTTTCGATGCGTTTTTCGATTCTAGAAGCATGACCATTGGTACTGAGTTCTCGCTTAAAGCGGCGTGCGTCTCTTAACCGGATAACTGGATGAAGCCCCATCAGTTCCATGGCTAACTTTTCACTGTGATGTAACTGCAGTACTGCGCCTTCGACATCGAGGAATTCAAAGTGCGAGGTGATTTTATTGCCGTCTCTATCGGCACACACTCGATATAAAATGCAGCGCTTGTCATTGTCTGATGGTTGCCAAAGTGGCTTAATTTTTCGGTAGCGTCCTGTGCGATGTTCTCCAGGGAAGCTTTCTTCAAGGCGTAAGATTATGTCGAGATGCTGAGTTTGTGGCCTAGAGGTGGCACGATCTAAGTGAAAGTCCTCAATCGTAAAGGTATGTAGAGACTGCTCGATGGGCAATGCGATGGAGAGTGCATCGAGAAGCGAGGATTTCCCCCAGGTATTTTCACCGATGAAGGTTGTTAACAGACCAGTCGATAATGATAATCGACCGATACCACGGAAACCGGAAATGTCTATACGACTTAGTAACATACTCTCTCCACAACCGCTTTTTTTATAGTATAGCGGTTTGCGACAGAGCTGTTTATACAGCGCTTCACGAATTCACACGATTGGTCAATTATAAGTTGCTGATTTATTGATACGGGTTCGCATCACTGGTCATAGGAATGTCATACGTTGTGCGTTAGTATCGTACAAATGATAAAAGAGACCATTTCGACATCAGGTGATGTCACGCGCATTCGTATTGCGCACCTCAACGACACGCACTCTCACTTCGAGCCTAGCCCATTGCCGCTGCAGATTCATACCGAAGCTGGCAACAAAGAGGCGTTTGCCAGTGTTGGCGGATTTGCTCGTATTCACACTAGAGTTCAATACTGGCGAGAGCAATCAGACCAAGACCAACGAAACTATCTGTTCTTGCATGCCGGCGATTGTTTTCAGGGGTCGTTGTATTTTTCGCTGTATAAAGGCCAAGCCAATGTAGAGTTATTAAATGCCTTAGCACCTGACGCCATGGCTTTAGGTAATCATGAGTTAGATATGGGCAATGAGGCATTTGCACCGTTTTGCCAGCAGATGAGATTTCCGCTGCTAGCGGGAAACTGGAACCTTACCCAAGAATGCAATGACAAGTCATTTTTATTCTCCAAGCAGCCACATGTACACAGTTACTCACCTAGTGAAGATAGGGCATCTTGGATAGTAAAACCGACCCATGCAGCTCCTGTAGCCCTATTTGGCCTCAGTATAGATAAGATGGCAGACATCTCGGCTCCCGATGACGACACGCCCTTCGAGGACGCTGTGAGAGTAGCTCGCAATACGGTGGCGGCTATACATAAAGCTGGGATCCGAAACATCATCGTTTTGAGCCACCTTGGGTATGATGGCGATAAACGCTTGGCTACCGAAGTGGCGGGCATTGGCTTGATTGTTGGTGGACACTCTCATGTGCTGCAGGGGGATTTTGAAGATATTGGCCGAGCTTATGTCGATCCCTACGGCATTAAAGTTAACGGGACACATATTGTGCAATCTGGGTGTCATGCGATGGCGTTGGGGCATTGCGAATTAGATTTTAATGCGCAGGGTGAAGTGGTGCACTTTGCTGGCTATAACGAGCTGCTTATCGGTCGTACGCTGTATAGAGATGCCAAGCAGACCGTAGAGTTGGATGAAGTGCGCAGTACGCCCTTTGTCAACTTGATCAACTCTAAGCCAGAGTTTGTACAATGCGCGCAGCACTCTGCAATAATCCAACTGCTTGACGACAAGTTTAAACCTGCGGTGGATGCATTAGCCGAGCAATCCCTTGTTACTTTGTCAAAGCCTCTTCGGCATCAGCGGATCCCTCACGAACTTGATGATCCTACAACAGGCTCACAAGTCGCTCCTTTAGTTGCCAAAGCATTTTATATAGCAATGCGGGATCAACAGATTCGTCTAAATGGTTGTCGCCCGACCTTCGCGATCCACAATGCTGGTGGGGTGCGTGCCTCTCTTTACGACGGTATCGTGACCAAGGCTGATATAGCAGGGAAAATATTGCCGTTTACCGTCTCTGTTGGCTGCTACACGCTAAAAGGTAAAGATGTGAGAGCGGTGCTTCAAGGCGCAGTAGATAACGCACTTTCTGAAACAGGGACCGGAAGTGGAAGCTTTCCTTATTGCTATGGTTTGCGATTTAACTTAGTTGATTGTGAGAATGACGCTGAGCGGCAACGTGTGGTGGATTTGTCGATTCTTATCGATGGGCAATGGGAACAGGTTAAAGACCATGAGGTTTACTGTGGCTGCTCGTCAGCGTACACAATGACAGGACGAGAGGGGTACGATGCCATTTTACGTACTCAGTCAGAAAATTATGTCAGTGATAAGAGCATGGCGGATTGCTTTATTTACTACTTGCAAAATCTCGAGAGTAAAAAGTCTATTTCAGCACAACTTAGTCAAATCTCAGGTTAATTGAATTAACGATTCCGGTCAGTTTAGTGTTTGTATCTCGTTAGTAACAGTTAGGGTCAGAATAATTTACCCTTATTTTTATTGTTAAAGGATTGTTAAATCTCATTATTAGTCAAAATTCGTCCATTTGGTTTCGTTATATATCATTTATATTCAATCTCTTAGGTTAATAGCTGGCGCATGGTGTGCATAATTATTCACCACTTATTTGGCATTAGATAAACTAATCCGAATTGGAAAATTTAGTCACTATTCAACTCTCTAATCTCGCACTATATTTAGCCGTAACAGAACACCAAATTCGAAATTAAGAGAGGATACTATGGCACAGACATTTAACTTTGATGCGCTCGTGGTTTCATCAGCTAAAGAGAAAAAAGCTTATTCACTTAGTTTCAAAGGATTGATGATGCACTTGATGGATATCTTGTTTGTTGATAACAGCAACAAGAACAGTGCCTTTGCTGACGATCTTTCGTCTCACATGCAAAAAGATGTTGGCTTAATGCGTTAAGCCATTACCTAAATTTATAGGTAAATCACGTATAAAAACGGCCAGGAGCAATCCTGGCCGTTTTTTTTGGCTCAGATGGGGCCAAGCCCCAAACCTTAATTATGCCGGCGTACAGTCTCGTGGGGCCTTCTTACGTAGCGTGAGGCCAAACAAAATGACTCCCCACCCTAGTGCTTGCCAAATTAATAGCTCAATCTCTGGATAAATCCCTGACAAGGGAGCGCCTTGCTGGTTAAGTTTCATAAACGCTTGGATACCCGGACTACTAGGCATAAGGTTACTTAGCCAAACCACAGGCGCAGGGAGTGACTCAACAGGCCAGATAAAACCTGCACTAAAGATCAATGGCATCGAAATGATCAACACTGAAGCCGTGACAAGTTCTCGGTGAGGGATCATTTCGCCAATCACCATGCCTAATAAGCTGGTACTGCTGATAAACAGCGCTGCGACCATCAGCATTTGCCACCATTCTGCTTGCCGGTGTATGCCAAGCTGCTCGAAGCTAAACCCGAAATAGTACATAAACAAGAATAGATAAATGCCCATGAAGTTGAGGTAGCGGACCAGTAATTTGGGAAAACTGGTGACTCTACTGCCGCCGGCACCCAATATTCCAATACCAATCAACAGAGTCTGGTGCAAAATGAACAAAAATATCGATGGTACGACATAATTGAGATAGCCCATCTCGCCGTTAAACGTTGGTTTAACATTAAGCGACAGACTACTGTAGTGCGAGGCAGCACTGACTCTGGATTCTCCTTCGATGATCAATCGGGCAATTTTCACTTTTGCGGCCATTGTGCCGGCGGCTAGAGAGACGCCTTCCGCTATTGTGCCATATACCAAGAAGTAAGCACCGTCACCCGCTAAGGATAACGTGGGTGATTTACCTAAAAGTAGATCACGATAGAAGTGTTCAGGTATTACAAGAATACCCGATACTTGCTTATCTAAAAATTGCTGCTTCGACTCTTCAATAGAGCCCGCTCTCTCAGTGATTTTGACTTGCGGCGTTGCATCTATCCATCGCTCTAGTTCATAACTGGCAGCGGACTTATCCATATTAACGACGGTGATCGTTTGCTCTAGTGGCACTTCATTGTGATAGGGCAGTGGATACAAAAATGAGTAAAACAGCGTCCCACCAAATATAGTCAATAGTGCGACGGAATGGTGGCGAAGGCTTTGCCATTCACGAATCCAAAGATTGGCCCAACTCATGACAACTCCTCTTGAGCTTTAGAGGGAAGAAACGCAACAAAGACCAGCAGCAGCGCAGGGTAAATGGCCATGGGGGCTATCAGTGACAAACTGTGCAACAAACTTGCGCCATAGGCAGACTGGCTGATTTGCGCTTCTACATAATGACTGGCTGGAATGATCCACCGCCAAAACTGAGCCAGTGCTGGCATGTCGGTGACTGGGAAGGTCACGCCCATAAAGGCAAAGCTTGGGGCAGTAAACGCTGCCGCCATACTCATTGAGCGGACTTCACTCATGGTCAACAAAAACAGCAATATGCCGACGCACATGGCGCTTACCACAAACACCAGTTGGGTTAATGCTAAGGTCCACAAACTGCCTGCAAATGGCCAGTCCAAACCGTGATAGAACCAAAGGCTAAAGCCAATCCCTTGAATCCAGTACAACGGGATATACAGGCTCAATCTGGCCAATAGTTCCCCAATTGTTGAAAACGACAGCCATGGCGCAATGGATTGTTGTCGGCGAAACATTGCTAAGGTAAGGATTGTCCCAACGACAATGACTATTTGCCACACCGCAGGTACGACAGCAGAGAGCAAAAACTGTGAATAGTTGTTATTGCTGTTAAATAGCGAGCGCAATTGCGTTTGTACGGACACCGTTTGACCCAATGCGCTCAGGGTACTGGTGTCCCCTTTAGCTAAGGTTCGGCCCACTCCCACAGTTGCATCAAATGTCCCTACTGCTTTTCTGACAGCGGTATTTATACTTTTACCCACCAACATGGTTTGCGAATTGTAAAAAACACTAACTTGGGGTGAGTGATTGAGCCGGATCTGCTTTTCAAACCCATTTGGAATATAGAGGTAGGCGTAGATGTCTCCTCGTTGCAACGCAGCTTTAGCTTGGGACACATCAACATACTGATTCTGAACCGATAGCGTATCGGTCGCATCGACATTGTTGATCATCTGAATCGATAACGAACTTTGATCGTTGTCGACAATTCCAAAGGGTAAGTCACGCGCTATACCTTGAGAAAGAGCCGCCCACACTAAAAAAATGACGAGTACGGGAACCCAAGTGAGCAGAGACAGAAGCCACTTATCACTGGTTAACCAACGCCATTGTTCCCGTATGAGAGTCGTCATTAGTGAATGTCATCCAGTTCAAAGCCAACGCTCATTCCCATACGCAGCTCGATGGTAGGGTCGGTTGGTCGGGCTTCTACTTCAAAGGTGCGCAAATCAAAGCCTTGTGAGCTGTCAGTTGCGCGCCAAGTGGCAAAGTCACCCATAACAGCGATGTGGCTAACGCGAAACTCAACGTCTTTGTTGAGTGCAGGCACGAAGGCTGTAAATTGACGGTCTTTCTCAAAGTGATGTAAAAGATCTTCGCGAACGTTAAACACTGCCCAAGAGTCTTGTGTATCGACTACGGTAACCACAGGAAAGCCTTGGGGAGCGAGTTCACCGCTGTGCAGCAGTACTTGTGAAACTTCGCCATCAAACCAGCTCTCGATGCTGGTGTCTTGAGCGTATGCTTGTACTTCTGCAACTGCGCCGGCCGCAGCTTTCGCTTTCTCGTTGGCCGCACGTTTGGTTTCTGTACGTGCGCCTTCCAGTGCTAGGGCATACATCTGATAGGCAGCGCTTTCACTGTATTTTGCTGCTTGCCATTGAGTGAATGCTTCATCTCGCTTTTGCTCGGCAACCACACCATCTTTAAATAGGTTATCGACTCGCTTAAAGGTTTTTTCAGCCAGTTCCGCCGCGGCTTGCGCCTTTTTCCATTGGTCTTTAGACGCCGAGATTTGCTGACTGCGCGCGCCTTTTTCTGCTTCTTCGGCTAGTGCTCCAGCGGCTTCTTGACCAGCGATTGCTTGAACGAGCTTGGCTTCAATTTCGGGGCTGTAAATGGTGAAAATCAGATCACCTTTACTCACTCGATCCCCTTTACTGACTTCAATAGACTCAATACGACCTGCAACCTTAGAAGAAATGCTGTACTGCTGGGTCATAATTTGGCCTTGCAGTCTCGTAGCCGGCTGGCTGTTCGCATCAATATATTTAAGAGTGATCGCACAAATTGCGATAAATAAAGCGAGTGTAATTATTGCGCTGCGTTTCATGAGATATCCTAAGAGTGTGTCGCGAGAGTCAATGGGCGTTGTTCGTAGAAACGAAACTCCTGCATTGAGTTGCTCAGTGCAAGAAGTCGGTTTAATGCGATAAGGTAGCTGTACTGAGCAACATGTTGCTGAGTTTGAATTTGAGCAAGGTACAGCTCAGCGTCAACCACATCTAATGAGCTTGAAAGTCCTTGGGTAAAGGCTTTTTTACGAAGGTTCAAGTTCTCTGTAGCAAGAGAAATACTGGCTTCGAGACCTTTGACCTCTTCGATCGCTTGTTCTGCTTCTAGGTGCGTTTTTTGCACCAACACCCCTAAATCTTGCATGGCTTGAGCGCGCATGTAGTCAATTTGCTTAACGGTGCTGTGAGCGGCTTGAACTTGGTTAGAACGTCCACTGGTTTCCAGTAGAGGTAACGACATCCCGACACCGACAAACCAGTCGGGGGTAAGTTGTGAGGTGAGGGTGTCGTCATGATACAGGCTGTAATTGCCGTACACGAAAACATCAGGGTAGTACTTACTTTTTTCAACCTTGATCAGACCTTGAGCCTGCTTTTGTTTGGCTTCTAAAATGCTCAGCCCAGGGTAGTCTTGCAATGTTTTGCTAACGTACTCGTTCAGTTCACCTGGATCAGAATTGATAAACAGCTCACTGACAGGGTTCACCGCAACAGGTTGATTCAAGATTTGCGTTAATGCGGCAACCGCGATGTCCAAATCTCGCTCTGCTTTTTTGCGATCGACCGTCGCTTTAGCCAACGATGCTTCTGCTTGAAGACGTTCGACCTTGGCAACTTGTCCTTGATTTTCCATCTTTACGGCAAAATCACGATGCTGCTGTAAACCTTGTTCTACTTGCTGGTAGGTATTAAGTACTTGCTTCGACAGAACAACGCCAAAGTAGTATTTGGCTAAGTCCTCGTAACGCGCTTGTGTTTCCATGGCAAGTTGCGCTCTTGCCTCTTCGGTTTGGCCTGCGGCAATTGCTTGTGCCGAGTTTATTTTTCCTCCGGTAAATACGGGCCATATAGCGCGTATTGAAGAGGTAAATACGTCTTTTTCTGCTAAGGTCGAATATGACGAGCCGAGGGCGCCAATGACTGTAGGTGGGAGTAGTCCACCAATATCACCAACGGGACTGGTGATGCTTTCCGCTAACTGCTCTCCACTTAAAGTGACATCGTCGTCGAGACGTGTGTAGTTCGCTTCCAGAGAAATTGAAGGAAGATTGAGACTTTTCTTAGCACTTTGCAGTTGCTGATAGCGCTCTACGTTGGCACGACTGGCCGCAAGAGAATTGTTCTGTTGCTGCAGTAACTCCCATGCCTTAGTAAAGGTGACATCCTGCGCGTTTGAGGATGTCGATAACGCTATACCGCAAATGGCGAGAGCCACTGTTGCGATGCGCGACATATGCATAAAAACTCCTTCTTAAGCTGCAAATTCGCTGTGACGGGCTCAAATTAGCAGTGTTGAATACTTGACGTATAGCATTAGAGTAAAAACTCTATGTAATTGCAACTCTCTTTTGGTTAAAAATTGTAAATTCGACCAAAACGGCTAACTCGGTATGGAGCCACACTATTTTTCTGTTATTAAATCTGGTCGTTTAGGCGCTTGTTGTTACTAGTGTAGCGTTAAAGTAATGGTCGCAAGCAATTAAAGCTTGCTCACTCTTTATAGGCAAAGATACACTCAGCAGATCACTAGGAGATCCGCATGTCGCATTCGAAATGGAAAACACCGCAAAACTTTTTAATTATTGTCTCTATTATTGTGCCTGTAGCATTTTCAAGTTGGATGGCGCTACTGAATAACTTCGTAATCGAAAAAGCGGCGTTTGACGGCTCCGATATCGGTCTTTTACAGAGTGTTCGTGAGATCCCAGGCTTTCTCGCGTTTACCGCGATCTTCATCATCGCTTTTATCCGAGAACAGCGCTTTATGATCATCTCGCTGGCTTTGTTGACGTTAGGCGTGATGGCGACCGGATTTTTCCCAAGCCTCATTGGATTGCTGCTTACAACGTTTGTCATGTCAGTGGGATTCCATTATTTCGAAACCTTAAAACAGTCTTTGTCTCTGCAGTGGCTGAGTAAAGAAGAAGCGCCGGAAATGCTTGGCAAGCTGATTTCTGTAGGCGCAGCAGCATCTTTGATTACTTACGGCGCCTTGTGGGTAATGTTAGAAATTATTCAACTCGAATATCGTTACGTGTATTTAATTACTGGCGGTACAGGGTTTGTGTTGCTGATGTGGGCGGCATTTACTTTTCCAGCGTTTGAGTCTCATACTCAGCAAACCACAAAAATAGTGCTGAGAAAGCGTTACTGGCTTTACTACGCACTGACCTTTATGAGCGGTGCTCGTCGACAAATCTTTACTGTATTCGCAGGCTTTTTGATGGTAGAAAAGTTTGGCTATTCAGCGGCAGATATCACACTGCTGTTTTTGGTGAACTATCTGTTTAACTTTCTATTTGCCAAGAAGATCGGCCGGTTTATTGGTGTCGTTGGTGAACGAAAAGCCTTAGTGTTTGAGTACGTTGGTTTAATCGGTGTGTTCGTTGGCTATGCGTTAGTGACCAACGCACAATGGGCGGCAGCGCTTTATGTGATTGACCACCTGTTTTTTGCATTGGCATTAGCGATAAAAACGTACTTCCAAAAAATCGCCGACCCTGCCGATATGGCATCAACCGCTGGTGTTGCTTTCACCATAAACCACATAGCGGCGGTTGTGATACCGGTAGTGTTTGGCTTTATTTGGTTGGTTTCACCAGCCAGTGTTTTTTACATTGGGGCGGGCATGGCCGCGGTCTCGCTGCTGCTGTCGCTTAATATTCCTAAACAGCCACAAGATGGCAATGAAGTGCGCATGCTGAGTTGGCGATAAGCCTTTTTCAAATTTGAAACAAAAAAAGCCAGCACAAGTGCTGGCTTTGTTGATTCTGGCGATTATTTCTTACGACAAAACTCGCATCGTAGCCACATTTGTTGGCCTTCCACTTTACCGGAAAACAACTCTGGATCATCTTGAGCGAGTCCGATGTTACGGACCATAGTGCCTTGCTTAACAACCATAGACGAACCTTTTACAGGAAGGTCTTTGATTATGGTGACAGTGTCACCTTTGGCAAGTGGCGCACCGTGGCAATCCGCGTGCTTGCGGTTGTCGGCGTCCATACCCAGCTCAGCCCATTTCGCTGTTTCTTCTTCGATATACATCATGTCTAAGGCATCTTGGGCCCAAGATTCTGATGATAAGTGAGTCAACTGACGCCAAGCTAATACTTGCACGGCAGGAACTTGACTCCACATGCTGTCGTTAAGACAGCGCCAGTGGTTTACATCCATGTTGCTGGTGTCTTCAACCTGCTCTTTACAGGTTTCGCAGAGTACGACAGCGTGATCGACCGTGATCTGAGTGTGAGGCGATACCACAAACGGGGCAATATTTTCGGTGGAAGAGCACAGCTCACATTGAGAGCCAGCGCGTTCTAAAAGGGTCGCTTCAGTAGACATAGACGTACCTAATCAATTCAAAGTGGCGGCATTATCTAACGAAATGCCGCACTTTTAAAGGGGGAATACGTTTACAGCAAACGTTCGCAATCTGGCGCTTGGTTGGTCGACGGTGGGAGCTGCTTAATTTTCGCCTGCAGATCGCTAATGCGCGTGCTGTGAGAAGGGTGGGTAGACAGCAATTCTGGGGGTTGGTTACCACCTGATGCTTTTGCCATATTTTGCCATAGGGTGACACTGGCATTCGGGTCAAACCCAGCCTTCGCCAAGATTTCCAAACCTACAATATCGGCTTCCGATTCTTGTGTTCGTCCGTAGGGCAGAAGCACTCCAACTTGTACGCCCAATCCTAAAGCGCCCATGGCGAGGTCACGGTAGTCGTTATCGTGCAAAGCCACACTAGTCACTTGCATGCCAATATTGGCTAATTGCGCTTGTGACATGCGCTCATTACCGTGTTGAGCCGTGACGTGAACAATTTCGTGGCCAATGACTGCAGCGAGTTGATCGGCTGTTTCAGCCACTTCCATTATCCCTGTGTAGACGCCAATTTTCCCGCCTGGAAGGGCAAAGGCATTGACTTGCTCGCTATCGAACACCACCACTTCCCACTCGCTAAAGCCACCTTGGATGGGGACATGAGGCAAAAGAGCATCGGTGATGCACTGAACATAGTTTATTTTGTTTTGATTTTTGGTCTTGGGGATCTCCGCTTTCATTTCTTCGAATGACTGCGCCCCTAATTGACTCATTTGTACATCAGAAAACAAAATGATTTGAGAGCGTCCCGTGGGGGATGACGCACAAGCTGTTAAGGCTGCAACGCTAAGTGTAATGGAAATTTTTTTCAAACTAGGCATAAACAACTCCCTTGTTTATAGTTTGAGGTATAATAGCAAATCATTGTAAAAACGGAAAAAAATAGAATGAGCATCTGGCAACGCGACACCAATTTACAATTACTTAATGCAACCTCAGAAGGCACTTTGGTGTCTCATTTAGGCATTGTTTATACGGAAATTGGTGAAAATAGCCTTGTCGGAACGATGCCTGTAGGGCCTCAAGTCCATCAACCTATTGGGATGTTACATGGAGGAGCATCAGTGGTGCTGGCGGAGACGCTAGGCTCAGTGGCGGCGAACCTATGTGTTGATAGAGCACATTACTGCGTGGGGCTAGACATAAACGCCAATCATGTAAGAGCGGTGCGTAAAGGGGTTGTGACTGGCACAGCGACACCAGTTCATTTAGGCAGGCTCACCCAAGTGTGGCAGATTGATATTGTTGACGATAAAAACAAACTGGTCTGCGCCTCTAGGCTAACGGTTGCGGTTATGCAAAACAAAAAAGTGATGCAGGGGGCGTAATGAGTAGCCCAAGATTAAGACAGCAATTTGATCTTCTATACCGCCATTTCTCGGGCCAAGACAGCGACGTTCAAATTGAAGAAATCACAGAGATTCTGAGCTGCACCCGTCGCAATGCCCGTATTGTATTGAGTAAGCTGCACGAGCTGGGTTGGATTCAGTGGTCGCCGTCATCGGGGCGCGGCAAACTGTCGTCATTGATTTTTAACCAGAGCCAAGACGATGTGAACATCGAAATGGCAAAACGATTGTTAGAAGAAGGCAAAATCGGTCGCGCGTTGGCGGTTCTTGATCAAGATGTGCATAAGCTGACGCAAGTGGTTCAAGATTACATTGGACTGCAAAATCGCAAAGGTGAGTCGATTGTAAGGTTGCCTTATTATCGTCCTTTGCAGCTTGTATCTCCACTTTATCGGTTACGACGGTCTGAAAAAAACATCATCCAACAAGTGGCAAGTGGACTCACAACTTTAGATGAGAACGAACGTATAACCGCAGACATTGCGCATCATTGGCAAATGCTCACACCTGTTCATTGGCGTTTTTTTATCCGTCCTAATATTCGTTGCCACAATGGAAATTTATTAACCCTTGAACAAATAATCCATCATTTGGAGGATCTCGCGGACGCACCGCTATTTTCTCATATTACACAAGTGACCCAATACGCTGACCTTTGCATTGATGTTCATCTAACTCGCCCAGATGTACGATTTGACCTACTACTGAGTGATGTTAGTGCCAAAGTGATCACTCAGTGGGTGACGCAAGAAGATGGCCAGCATTACCCGCAAGCTACTGGTCCATTTAGGGTGGTGCACAATGACGACAGTAAACTGAAGTTGGTTGCGTTTGATGACTACTTTGGCTTTAGGCCGCTTATCGATCAGGTCGAAGTGGTGGTGATAGACGATATATACTCTAATTTGGTTTACCCTTCGCTGTCACAGTCTGTACTGCCAAGTAGCTCTGAGCCTAAGCAAGAGCAGGTCGATTTAGACCCCGGATGCACCTTTTTACTGTTGGATAAACAGCATGGATTGGCGCACTGCGCTGACTGGGCGGATTATTTTTCTAGCCGCCTTAATAGCCTCGCGCTTTTTTCTCATCTGCCACAGCAGAAGATCGTTGATCTAGGCCTAATTCATGCATTCGGCCTGAAACCTGGTTGGCAACATACCAGTGGCTATTCAACGAAATTGGTGTCCGCGCCAACACAGAAAAAGATCGTTGTGGCATATCAACACGAGCATACCGTTTTTGCAGACATTGCCCATGCGATCAAGCAATTACTGGAACAAGATTTGCTTGAAGTAGAATTGGTGACGTTCGATTCTGTTAAAGATTTTGCCAAAAAGCCCGATATATGGGTAATGGCAATGGGAATCGCCACCCATCGTGAGGATGCATTAGCGGCATGGTACCTTTGTGAGCCACGTTTCAATGACACCATAGAAGCGAATGTTAACCAAAAAGTCGTATCGTTGATTGAGCAGTGGCAAAGCGGCAGTGACTTGCCTTTCCCAGGGCTTCAAATTAGTCAGCAATTGGTTGGTAGCAAACAAATATTGCCAATGTTTCATTGCTGGCTCGGGGTGAATCAAGACCACAGTGGTACGTTACAGAACGCTAAAACAAACGCCTTAGGATGGTTTGACTTTAGCCGCGTTTGGTTAAAACCTAGTCTATAGTTGGAGTTAACCCCCTAAAGTTACAGTTGTATATCAGTTATTTGAAACTTTTATATCACACTTAACCCTATGAAATGGAAGGCTATATAGGTACTCAGTTAACGGATGTAAGCTGAAAAAAATTTGCGTCAAGATGTGATATAGCTCAAAATTAGCGCGTTTTTAGTCGTTGTCAGACCAGATAACAGAGAGAGTTCTTATGAAAGTAGTCGATATTTTAAAGCACAAACGCGAGTCGTTGACCCGCCACAACTTTGAGATTTTGGACAAGATGTCTCCTGCACTCAAAGAGTACTGGCACGATTTTATATCTAAAGCGCAAGCTCATCAGCTGTTTCCTTGGATCAAAGAATTTGATTCAAAACCTGCGGTTAACGAAGAGTTACCTGTTGAAGAAGTCGCTCAAATAGAGATGTCTGCGCAAGCGCAAAGTGTCTATGACGAACTGCAATCGAATCTTGGTGAAGTTTATCATGTCGGCGAATGGCTGGATGTTGACCAAGTGATGATTGACCAGTTTGGTGTGGTAACGCACGACAACCAATGGATCCACACTAACCCTGAAAGAGCCGAGCAAGAGTCTCCATTTAAAACGACTATCGCTCACGGCTTTCTAACATTAGCGCTTTTGCCTAAATTGACAGACAGTGTTAATCCTGACAACCCTCAATTCCCAACCGCTAAAGTCGTTGTCAATATGGGGTTAAATAAGGTTCGTTTCCCTTACCCAGTTAAATCGGGCAGTCGCGTTCGCGCTGAAAGCTCAGTTGTTTCGGTTGAACCGGTGAAGAAAGGGTTAGAAATTGTCCGCCAAATCACCGTAAAAATAGACGGCGTTCGTCGCCCTGCTTGTATTGCAGAATCGGTAATTAGAGTTCAATTCTAGTCCATAAATTATTCTAAAAAAAACGCTCCTTTAGGAGCGTTTTTTTTGATCTGATTAAGGGTTAATTGGCACAACTAATATATCGACCGGTGACTTATGAATAAGGTGTTTCGAATAGGAAATGATTCGACTCCAAAAGTCGTGGTGGTGACCACAAATAAGCAAATCGATGCCATTATCGCCGATAGTGGCTTCTAGTTTATCCGCCAGATCGCCCGTACCTACAAAGAAGTGCTTAAGTGGAAGTTCAAACGACTTCTCAAACTCATGAAGCTGATCCATGGTTTCTTTGTGCAGCGGGGTTTGCTCTGGATCTTGGTGAATATCGACTAAATCCGGATAAATTTCGCCATGCGAGCCGTCAATATGAACAAATGAGACATGCGCGTCATGTTGCTTGGCCATGTAGCTTGCTCGTTCTAGCAGTACTTGGCTTTCTTCTGATAACTCTAACGCGACAAGGATATGTTGGTATTTCATGGTGTCGTCCTTCTAGAAATCATTCATTAATAAGCATAGTTTTTATATGGATAAATTGCTGTCGAATAGATCGCGAAATCGAGCGATAGTGTGTGACGGGGTATTTAGTCAAAACTGAACTATGTGTCTAATTTCCATGAAAAACGGTCAAATTGTGAAAGCGCTTTCATTCTTTGGACAGTTTGGCTGTGTGTTCAGTGTGATTACCCCCACAACTATGAAACTGTATGGAACGAGGTGTTCACTCGGTTATAAGTTAACCTTCTGATATATATAGGATAAATCGGAACCCTGTAGGTGGTTAAATTTTTATAATTTTCAGTATGGCATGCTGTGAACGCAGTCGACGTTTTCATTTGTTTCATATTTACACTATGTGGAGGAAAAGCTTGCGCATTGGCAAGCCATGATGGAGAAAGTAAATGGGAACAAAAAGCATTGTCACTCGGGTATACCTAGGGTTTTTATTTTTAACCATAGTGATGGTCGGAACGGCATGGTTTAGTATCGTGGGCAATCAGCAATTGACCCAGAAAATTCAAGTGATCACCCAACAAGCGACCCCACTAATGACCAAGTCGGCGGAGCTTAATGGTGCCATTTTGAGTATTAACCGCAGCTTAACTCCCTACTTTTCTGCCATGTATGTGGATGAACTTGATCCATACGCAGAAGTAATTGAAGCCAACACAGCCGACTATTTAAGCCGATTTGATTGGTTTATCGAGCGCGCCCAAAGTGACGAGTCTGTCGCAACGTTTGTCCAGCAGATGCAGCAAGGCAGTGAGGTGATCATTAAGGCCATGGATGAAAGTATGGCCCATTATGTTGATTATTTGGACAGTAAAGATTTGGCCCTCTACGAGCAATCGAAATTTCAGTCTGTCACCAGTCAGCTTAATAGTAATCTAGTGAAGTCTTTAAATCAGGTTGACGACAGCGGTGCCAACGCAATCAATACTCTAATGTCTATCGTTGGTGTACTAAATACTGATGCAAATGATGCGTTTGCAACGCAAGATATGTCGGAGTTACGTGGTGCGTTGCGTCAGGCTAATGGTAAAAAAGAGCGTTTTGATGACGCCGTGGCCGATTTTAAGAAGTTTGCCCCTACTCAATACCGAAGCACAGAAACGGCGTTGCAACTGTTATCGATGCATCTGTTTTCTCCAAACGGAGCGGTCAACCTTCACACACAAGCGGTACAAAGTTATCAAGATCTCAACCAATTAAGAGTCGATATAGAATTGATGCTGGATGAAGTGCTACTTAGCATGGGGGCGTTATCGGATTATGCGGAGCAGTCAGCGCACAGTATTGCCGTTGAGTCGGAGCAGTTTGCCAATACCACTCAAATGACATTGACCTTTGTTGCACTGGCATCGTTGCTCTTTGTGGTATTTACCGGCCACCGCATAGCCAATATGGTTAAGAAACCGAGTCGATTACTTACAGCGTCACTGGATAAAGTCGCCGATAAAGATTTGACGCAAAAAGTTGTCTATAACGAAGCTAATGAATTTGGTGAACTGGCCACCAAAGTTAATTTAGTGATCGATCATTTGTCTCATCTACTTGAGCAGATGAACTCTTCCGCAACCGAGCTTAATCAGGCGTCGCTAAATAACCAGAGTACCAGCCAATCACTCAAGCAAGCCATGAGTGAGCAAACAGAGCAAACCATTATGGTTGCAACTGCCATGCAACAGATTGAAAGTTCAGTCTCTGAAATTTCGCGCTCTGCCAGTAATACTTTGCATGTAGTCACGTCAGCGGTAGGCAGTTCAACGGCGGGCCAGCAGATGATGGAGCAAAATATTACGTTGCTTACCGAATTGTCTGACCGACTCAATCAGTCAACCGAAACCATTCACAGTGTCGAGCGAGAAAGTGCTAGCATCGAGTCCATTTTGGATGTGATTTCTGGAATATCGGAGCAGACTAACCTGCTGGCACTTAACGCAGCTATTGAAGCGGCAAGGGCAGGGGAACACGGGCGCGGCTTCTCTGTGGTTGCGGATGAAGTTCGAGTGCTTGCAGCTAGAACGACGGCGTCAACGCAAGAGATTCAGCAAAAAATAGAAGAGTTACAGAGTAGTTCGAAGTTGGCCGTTTCTCAAATAACCGAGTGTGCGAATGGCATGACCAATTGTGTAGAACAAACCAATATGGTGAATGGTTCGCTAGAGAGCGTGCATAGTTTACTTAGTGAAGTAGAACAAAGCAGTCATCAGATTGCAGCAGCGACCACAGAGCACCAATCTGTAGCCCAAGAAGTCACCCGTAATATCGATCATATTCATCAGTTGACTACGCAAAATCAGACCCGTTCAGAGGCTCTGGCTAGCTTAAGTGATCAGTTAGAAGCTATGGCAGAAGTACAACAAGAACTGACGAAAAGCTTTTTACTCGACAGCTCATGTGATTCCGAAGAGTTAGAGGAAGTGCGCTTGCACCAAGCATAATTAACCGGGATCTTAGGGCAAGAAAAAAGGGGCTGACAGTGTCAGCCCCTTTTTGATTAATTTAGGGGTAGCGCGCCTTCGAACAGCACTATTGGTAGCTCTGCTCAACAACAACTTTGACTTTAGGCATCTTGGTGGTGTCGCTGTGTTCTTCAATACCATTAATGATTTTGAAAAGTGCGAGATCAATATGGCTTGAATACTGTTTGTTTAGCGCTTCAAGAGAGTCTGATGGTTCTACATCGACAACCTTTAGAGATTTGAGGGTCAGTTTGTCGTAGTCTTGCTGCGAAATTGCCCGAAAGCTATTCATAGAGTCTAAGACGGACTCTTGCAGAGATTCGGTGGCAAGGCTTGCGACCCGATAAGTCCCTTCGTTGTGATCCAGCCACATCTGATTGAAATAGTTGGTTGTATCTTCATCGTCTGATTTTAGTGTGGTTAAGTAGCCTACCTTACCGTCCGATAGCGTTGTTGGGGTCACCTTCACTTCCATGTTGTAACGGTCTTCAATCGCAAATTTAAACCTGTCGGCATTTTGCTTAGCATCGTACTTGTTGCCTACACCAGATAAAACCACCAACCCTTGCTGCTTGTCTTCAAATGCGCCCACAGAAAGGGGTTGATTGACCGTTGTCCACTCATCTGGAAAATCGATCACAAATTTGAGTGTTGGATGGATAAACTGCTGTTCTATGAAAACCCCTTTGTCTGGGTTTTCACCGACTGTCATGCCATCCAGTGGTTGTGGGAATGCGGCATCGATAGGCAAAGAAGGTGTAATGGTTAACTTGCCTTTCATTTGATTAAGATTTTCTACGCGTTCTGGCGTGTAAGGGTGACTGTCAAAGTAGCTTTTTTCTATACTTTCCTCAGTGATGTATTCGATAGAGGTGTTCATGCGCGTGAGTACGTCACCCATTGCCGCAGGTTTATACCCTGCTTTCGCTGCAAGAGTCGCGCCTAAGGTGTCGGCTTCGGTTTCATGGCTACGACTGTACCCAGCAAGAAACAACTGATTGCTGGTGCTTATTGGGGCGTTGATTAAGTCGCCTAAATCACTGCTGACGACGCCAACGATGTTACCCGGTACTTCAAGTAGGCCCGGTACAACGCTACTTTGCATCTGTTTTACACTGTGTCGTTGCGTAACGTGAGAGATTTCATGCCCTAATACGCCCGCAAGTTCGTCTTCGGTGTTCATTAGCATCAGCAACCCGCGCGTAATATAGATGTAGCCACCAGGTAGGGCAAATGCGTTGGGCATTGGGTCATCAACAACGTGGAACTCAAACTCGAATGGTTGTTCACCCAAGTGGCTAACGAGTCGCTGACCGACGGCACTTACGTAAGTTTGCAGAGTGTCTAAGTCATACAAGCCCATTTGAATTTCTACGACCTTAGAGTTTTTGGCACCAATTTCTTTATCGTATTCTGGGCTAACAGAACAGCCTGCTAAAGCGACGATCACCGCCGATAAGGCCAGTGAACGTGAGTAAAGTGAAGAAGATCTATTCATAGAGGAGCGGTCTCTTAATTGTGGGCGTTAACTGCAGTGGTAGCGCTGATGCATTGTTTGAATGGCCGTGTCACAAAGATTTTTAAGCACTTCGATATCAATATCTGCCAACTTATTGATATATAAACAAGACCGAGCCGTTTTAGCTTTACCGAGTTTTGAAAGTTGGTCCGACAAATCATCAAAGCCAGGCATAATGTACACCGTCATGCTCTGCTTGCGAGGAGAAAAGCCGATTACAGGCCAGTGATAAGTGCCTTTAGAATTGCTGTACTCGTATTGGCCAAAACCGACAATACTGTCACCCCAAATAACAGGTTTTTTGTGGGTGAGTTGCTCCAATAATAGGCATAGAGTTTTCGCATCTTGTTGCCGTGTCGGGTGCTCAATGTGTGAAATAAATTTTTCGACACTTTTGCGTGTTGGTCGCGTTTTAAGATCAGCCATGGCCATCCTTTAGCTATTCGAGCTTAAGAAATCATTGTAATCAAAATCACCAAAAACACTAGTTTTTGTCTTTTCACACAAAGACTAAGCAAGGCTAGGCGACTAATTTGTTTCTGAAAGTGTCAAAATGTTGAGCGAATGTAAATTACTGTGAACTGCATCCACCTGAGTTGCACAAAGAGTGGACAGCGTGGTGGCTATATCATAATACTTTTGTTTAGGAGATCCCCCTACACACAATAACAAAGGAATGAACAATGAAACTCTACCAAAAAGCCCCAACCCCAAGCAGTCGCCGTGTCACAATCTTTAGCAAGCTCATTGGTGTCGAATTAGACACTGTGGAAGTGGAAATCCGCGAGGGTGAAAATCTACGTCCTCCATTTAGTGACATGAGTGTAAACGGTACGGTGCCATTATTGGTGTTAGATTCTGGAGAGTGTATTGCTGAAAGTATCGCCATTTGCCGCTATCTAGACTTGGCGTTTCCTAATCAACAGAATCTGTTTGGCACCAGTGCTGTCGAGCAGGCAACCATTGAAATGTGGCAACGTGTAGTAGAGCTTAAAGGGCTATACGTGGCGTTTCAGGCGTTTAGAAATATAAGCAAAGTCTATGAAGATAGAGAAAATTGTATTGAAGAGTGGGGGCATGAGTCCAAACAGCGAGTAACAGACTTTTTACCTGAGTTAGATGCGCGCTTGGCACAGTCACCTTACCTTGCAGGGGACGCACTTTCAGTGGCCGATATTACCGCGTTCTTGATGCTCAACGTGGTTCAAGGTGGACTTAAGATTGAGTTGGGCAGTGATTTACCGAACCTGAAAGCTTATTTCGATAAACTGGCGACAATTCCCGAGTTTTCGTAACAGTTACCTGTAAGACGAGTTTAGCTGACTTACTTAAACGGCAAACGCAACGGATACTCATAATTGAATAGTCGTATCCTGTGTTGAGGTGTAAACTGTCGCCTCTAAAATGATAGAGTGATATGTAATGAGTGATTTTGACGATCAAGAAATCGAAGTTGAAGCAGAAGAAGTCTTGATTACACAAGAGCCCGTTGAGTTATACAAAATTTTGAAGTTGGCTAACCTTGTCGATGGTGGTGGACAGGCAAAACACCTTATCGGTGAAGGTTATGTCGCCGTCAATGGCGAGCTAGAGTTTCGTAAACGCCGCAAAACTTACGATGGTGATGTGGTACAAGTGGGCGATCAGTTCTTCGTGGTGATGTTAGCCGACGAGGAGGTGATTGCAGCAGCGAGTTATGATGCTTCTCTACAGGCAGTCCAAGAGAGCGAAATCACTGATGATGTGTTCGAGAGCGAACCGATAGAAGACGTCGTGCCGACTCCTGCAGCAAATGAAGCGGTTGAACAGCAGACTAAAGATGCTGAGGACGCGGTTAAACCGGGTAAAAAGGGTCGAAAATCCATCGATTTCTTTTAATTAAACTGGACCGACTAGCATTAAAAAAACAGCCTGCATTGTGCAGGCTGTTTTAGTTTAAGCATGTAAAGCTTTAACGTGCTCGACAGAAAATTAGGCTACGGCTTTTTCTAGAATCGCGCGTGTCACGTCAAGGTCGATGGATTGGTTTTCACCAAGCTTGGTGAAGCCGTGTCCTTGCAATTGACCGACAACAGCATCAATGGCGTTCTCTTTAGTGGTTCCATAGTCCTGCAATTGTGTTGCCACGCCTAAGCTTTGGTAAAACGCTTCTATCGCATCAATTGTGCGTGTCGCTACGTCGTCACCATCTATGCCAAAGACATTACGCCCCATTTGCTCAAGCTTTGCCTTTTTATAGTCAATTTGGTTTCGTAGTAATGAAGGCTGTACAATAGCCAACGAACGAGCGTGATCGACGCCATACAAAGCGGTGATCTCGTGACCAATCATATGAGTAGCCCAGTCTTGTGGAACACCCGTACCAATCAGCCCATTAAGCGCTTGGTTGGCACTCCACATTAAGTTAGCACGCCACGCGTCGTCGTCATTATTGTCGTAGTCCGCGCCAAGTATAAGTAGGTTTTTAAGCAGGGCTTCAGCATAACCATCTTGAACCATCGCACCGGTTGGCAAAGTAAGGTACTGCTCGCAAATATGAACCCAAGCGTCGACCAAACCATTTTTAAGTTGGCGTTCTGGCAAAGTTTTCATGCTGTCTGGGTCTAAAACCGCAAACTGAGGGTAAACATGCGGAGAAAGGAAAGCGAGTTTATCTTGAGTCGCTAGTCGAGTGACAACCGCGCCTGAGTTCGACTCCGATCCCGTTGCAGGTAAAGTTAAGATGGCGCCTAGTTTTACAGCGCTCTGGACCTGATGCGAGCCCGTCATGATATCCCAGCCGTCACCGTCGTAGTGGGCAGCTGCCGCAATGTATTTGGTTCCATCAATAACCGAACCACCACCGACTGCAAGTAAGAAGTCGATACCGCGCTCTTTCACGATCGCTACCGCTTTGTCGAGAGTTTCTTTAGTTGGGTTGGGCTCTACACCCGAAAACTCTTCCCATTGGTGATTGGCTAGTGAAGTAACGACTTGATCATAAACGCCATTTTTCTTAATAGAACCACCGCCATAGACGACCAACACTTTAGCGTCGGTTGGAATAGCGGTTGCGATGGCAGATATTTGGCCTTGGCCAAAATGGATAGCGGTAGGGTTGGCAAAGCTGAATTTCATATCGGATCCCTTTAGATTGCATCAAAACAGTACACGTTTTGATTATTATAATTATGCTCCTAACATAATTGGGGTCGAGATAGTCAAATTAAAAGGGGCGAGGTCTGCATTTGTGAAATTGCGCCACAGCTTAAACCTTCTACGTTCTCGCTGCGGCGCTACTATTTAGAATTGATATCCTTCAGATATGACCACAATACCTTGATCGGAAACGGTAAAGCGCTTGGCATCAGCGACTTTATCTACACCAATTTGAGTGTTGGCTGGAATAACCACATGTTTATCAATGATGCAGTCTTTTAAAATACAGTGCTCACCCACTTGCACGTTATCAAATAAAATACTGTCTTGAACGGTGGCCCCGTTATCGACTCTGACCCCAGGGGACAAAATAGAGTGTTGTACCGAACCACCAGAGATGATCACCCCATTGGAGATGATCGAATTAATAAAGATGCCTTCGTTGCCTGTGACTGAAGGCACTGTCCTTGCGGGAGGCAACTGCTTCTCATAGGTTCTGATTGGCCAATCTTCTTGATACAGATTCATTGGCGGAACGGGCTGCAACAGATCCATATTGGCTTGATAGAAAGAATCGATGGTACCGACGTCTCGCCAATACGCATCAGCCGTGACTCGGCCCGAGTTATCGCCAAATGAGTAAGCGTACACGCCTCGCTTGTCGATTAACTTAGGAATAATGTCGTGGCCAAAGTCATGCTGAGATTCGCTGTTCTCAGCGTCCGTATCTAATGCATTTCGTAATGCCTCCATGGAGAAAATGTAGATACCCATTGAGGCTAGGGCGCTGCTCGGATCATCTAGGCTTGGAGTCGGGGTTTCGGGCTTTTCTGCAAATTCGACGATGCGCTTTTCATCATCAGTGGACATAATGCCAAAGGAAGACGCTTCGTCTAATGGGACATTCATGCAAGCGACTGTCAGATCGGCATTGGTTCGCTTGTGTTGCTTTAACATCGCATCGTAATCCATTCGATAGATATGGTCTCCCGAAAGAACCACGACATGTTTAGCATCACTGCGCGCAAGCAGCCACATATTCTGGTAGATAGCATCAGCAGTACCTGCGTACCAACTGTCTCCTTTACGCATTTGCGGAGGAACGGCGGTAATGTATTCACCTAACTCAGGATTAAACACCGACCAACCGTCGCGCAAATGCTTTTGCAATGAGTGCGATTTGTACTGAGTAAGCACCAATATTCTGCGTAGACCAGAGTGCAAGCAATTGGTTAATGTAAAATCAATGATCCGGTATTTTCCGCCAAAGGGTACTGCAGGCTTGGCACGATGATCAGTCAGGGGGGAGAGGCGAGAACCAACGCCTCCAGCGAGTATGACAGTTAGAGCGTCTTGCATGGTGGGGGACTCCTTGTATTGTAATGATAATTACCATACAAAGGTTAGGCCAATTATTTATATCTAGTAAATCATAGGGTTACAAAATTGCATAAAAAATGCGCACCACATTGGTGCGCATTGAAAAATTACATAGCACCAGATCGGTGCATTTAGCAAAACCTAAAGCAGGACAACGCTTTCAGACTAACTGACGGTCCACGCAATCGATTCACCGGCTTTGATTGGTACGACCATTTCACCACCAAAGGGCATTGCTGCGGGAACAGTCCATGGTTTTTTGGCAAGGGTGATGGTGTCAGAGTTAGTATCTAGTCCATAAAAAGCGGGACCGTTTAAGCTGACAAACGCTTCCAAATTGTCGAGCTTTCCTTCTTTTTCGAAGGCTTCGGCATAAAGCTCTACCGCTGCATGAGCGGTGTATGAGCCAGCACAACCACAAGCGTTCTCTTTCTTGTCTTTAGCGTGTGGGGCGGAGTCGGTTCCAATGAAAAACTTAGCGCTGCCGCTGGTTGCCGCCTCTACAAGAGCTTGCTGATGTGTGTTGCGCTTTAAGATCGGCAAGCAGTAAAAGTGTGGACGAATACCACCAACCAGCATGTGGTTGCGATTGTAAAGCAAGTGATGCGCAGTGATCGTTGCCGCGACATTGTCGTTGGCGTTCTTAACAAAGTCTGCAGCGTCTTTGGTCGTAATGTGCTCCAAAACGATTTTAAGTTCTGGAAAATCGTTCACAATTGGTGCAAGAACCGTGTCTAAAAACTCTTTTTCGCGATCAAAGATGTCGATGTGGTTATGCGTTACCTCTCCGTGCACCAATAAGAGCATTCCAACCTCTTGCATTGCCTCAAAAACAGGATAAATGTTTTTAGCGTTGGTCACACCTGAGTCGGAGTTAGTGGTTGCGCCCGCTGGATAGAGTTTAGCAGCAACAACTGCACCGCTGGCTTTCGCGCGACGAATTTCGTCAGGCGTGGTGTTATCGGTAAGATACAGTGCCATTAATGGTTCGAATTGACTGCTCTTGTTGTGCGCTTGAATGCGTTCCCAGTAAGCCAGTGCCATATCAGTATCGGTGATAGGCGGAACGGTGTTAGGCATAATGAGTGCGCGACCATTGTAACGAGAGATATCACGAACCGTATCAGCCAATACCTCCCCATCGCGTAAGTGCACGTGCCAATCGTCAGGGCGGGTAATTGTGAGTTGAGTCATGAGGCTTCCTTTATCGTGGTTAGCAATCGATTACATTTGGCGCGCATGATACCCAATGATGAGACGAAATTCATCAATATTTGGTTGAATTTTCTTAGCATTACTGCACGATGAGTGACAATGCTTGTGGGCTCTGCTCTAATACTGTTCACAACCTGATTGAACGAACCACATTACAAGGAGTGCCCATGCTGGCCGAAATTCATGTTTACCCTATTAAATCAACAAAGGGTGTGCCACTGGCGCACGCCAAAGTAGAAACTCAGGGGATTCAGGATGACCGTCGGTACCTTATTGCGGATTTACAAGGAAGAATGGTAACAGGACGTAAATTTCCACATTTAGTGAATGTAACCGCACAGGTGAGTCACCAAGGTCTGAGCGTGACCTCCCCAGGTAAAGAGGCACTGCATCTTAATAAACAAGACTTTGTCCGCTCGCCTGTTGAAGCCAAAGTGTGGAGTGACCGATTTACCGCGTACAGCACCACGGATGCTGCCAATGCATGGTTCTCAGAGATTATTGGTAAACCCGTTCAGCTTTTATATTGCGGTGAGCAATCAGAGCGATTCAGAGAGTCATTGGCAACCAACGTGAGCTTTGCCGATGGATATCCACTGTTACTGATCAGCCGCGCGTCGCTAAAGGAGCTCAACCGACGTTGTAGCGAAAAAATCGATATGCAGCAGTTTCGAACTAACTTGGTGGTAGAGTGCAACGAACCTTTTGAAGAAGACAGCTGGAAAAAGATTCGTATTGGCGACGTGGTTTTTGAAGTGAGTAAGCCTTGCGAGCGCTGCGTATTTACCACGGTATCGCCAACAGAGGGCGTTTTTGCACCTTCTAAAGAGCCAATCAAAACGTTAAAAACGTTTCGAGCTGATGATAGAGGGCGAGTGTTTTTTGGCCAGAATGTGGTGGCCCTCAATGAGGGTATGATCACTATGGGCGACGAAGTTGAGGTGTTGGAATACCACCCGCCAGCGCATTACCCAGACAAAGACAAATAAAATAGGCCAGCTTAGCTGGCCTATTTTTTACAATCTTATTGCGCCACTTAAGGCGGCGATCGTTTTCTTAAAGCTGATTAATCGTAAATCGTTGGAATGGCTTCACGTTTGTGTTCAGTACGCTTATAGATCGCAATCAACTTGCTGGTGACTTCTGGATTGGTATTTTTGCCTTCTAAGAAGTCATCGATCTGATCGTAGCTAAGATCCAATGCGTCTTCATCGGCCTTTTGGGGATCGAGCTCTTCCAAATCAGCCGTTGGCGTCTTAGTGACCAGCAACTCCGGTGCCCCTAACGCCTTAGCAAGGGTACGGACTTGTCTTTTGCTCAAACCAAACAGCGGCGCTAAATCACAGGCACCATCACCAAACTTCGTGTAAAACCCAGTAATGTTTTCCGCTGAGTGATCGGTCCCAAGAACAAGGCCACCTACGTAACCAGCCACTTGGTATTGAGCCACCATACGTGCGCGCGCTTTTACGTTACCTTTTACAAAATCCTGTTTTGCAGCATCTTTTGGTAGCAGGTCTAGAGATTGCAAAGCACCTTTACCAGCCGCATCCAAGCCATCGACACCATCCTTAATGTTGATCGCGATAGAGTGGGTTGGCTTGATGAAAGACAAGGCCAGTTGCGCTTCGTCTTCATCTTTTTGAATGCCATAAGGCAGACGTACAGCGATGAATTGATAATCACTGCTGTCTGTTTCGGTATTGAGTCCTTCAACCGCGAGTTGTGCTAGGCGTCCGCAGGTGCTTGAATCTACACCTCCGCTGATGCCCAATACCAACGATTTACAGCCAGACGCTGTAAGGCGACGCTGTATAAACGCCACGCGACGTTCGATCTCAAATTGAGGGTCAATCTCGGGCAGTACCCGCATTTCTTGGCGAATTTGTTGTTCCATCAGGTAATTTTCCTGTAAGCATGCGTAAAATCTAAGTAATATCATACTGAAATCACAGTTTGATAAAAGTAGTCTGTAAAGGAAACCTCGTTTTATGACGGTCAAATCTCCTAAAATAGCCGTTTTTGGCAGTGCGTTTAACCCACCGAGTCTGGGGCATTTAAGCGTCATATCCCGTTTGCAGCATTTTGATAAAGTGCTGTTGGTGCCAAGTATTGCCCATGCTTGGGGCAAACAAATGCTCGAATTTGAGCATCGCTGTGAGCTTGTTAGACGCTTTGTAGACGACATTTCCCTGAAAAATGTACAAATTTCGACCATTGAAGCGCAAATCTATGACGGAAGTCACCCTGTCACAACCTATCAACTGCTAAGTTCTATTCAAGAAAGCAATCTTGATGCCGATATAACCTTTGTAGTGGGACCGGATAACTTTTTCAATTTTTCTAAGTTTTCTAGAGCTGACGAAGTGGTCTCAAAGTGGTCCGTTTTAGCGTGTCCTGAAACGGTGGGCATCAGAAGTACACAAATCAGACAAAATTTGGTTGATGGTCAACCGATTGATCACTTAACCACGGTTTCTGTAAGAAATTATTTGATCGAAAAGAAATTTTATTACAGAATAGAGTCTGGTTAAAAGGAATTAGTAAACATGTTTTTAAGAACGACTTGTATTGCAGTGGCTATGCTTAGTGCCTCAAACGCTCATGCGTGTTGGGAAGGGCGTGCGCAATCGGTGATGCTGGTCGAAAGTGCGTTTACTCTGTGCGAAGACATCTCTACCTCTATCGATCACCTTGTTCATCAGCTACTTGAAAGCAAGTCTACCGATAGCGGAGTTGCTAACCCACTAATCTCTGACTATTGGGACGAGTGGGCCATTAACAGCACACCAGAATCCCCTCTGCTTACTCAAAGCATCCAAGGCAACGCTATTGGTCTTGGCCTGTGGCTTCCTCAAGAAATTGCCGATAAAGACGACTTAGATTATCTAGAGATGATCGAAAATCAAGGCGTTATGTTAAGTATTGGATTAGGCGATAAAAAGTCTAATGAGCCTCGCATGCGCATCGATTATCAATGGCATGACAAGTTCGAAGATTCTGTCCACGTACAAGTAGAGTTCCCAATTCGATAGCCGAGCGCTAACGATCCCGCGCTAGCCCCTCTAACGTTTTAAACCTCTTATACATTAAACTTCAATCGGTTGGCCCACAATGGATTCCCAGGTTTTTACTGGATCGTCACCAAGGTTCAATCGAATTGCGTCCCACTCTTTTTGAACTGATTTTCCAGAGAGAATGTTCTTTTGAGCATCCCGTATTGCGGTAAATTGTTGTAATTTTTCTACTTTTGTAGAGTCGACAGATTTCAGCGTTGCGATTGACTGCGCTGCCTCACCGAACCCATTCACTGTTGGGGATAGCTGCAACGCCTCCAATTGCATCACATTTAAATAAGCGTCATTAAGTTCAGTGGATTTTACTCGCTTGTCGATAATGCCTTGGGCAATAACACTGTTGTTGACTAGGCCTGCATTTTTTGGAAAATCGGCACTTATTCGTTGCGAAAAAGACCATTGAACCAGTTTAGTGTTAGGTAGATAGGTTAAAGCGACCAAACAGTTTGCAGGGATCCATAACGACGTATTGGCACCAAAATAATAATCTGTTTTACCTAGCCTGAGCAGAACTCCGCCTTTAACTACAGAAATCCAATGGTGCTGCAGACTCTTCTTACGACGGCTTGAACATAGGTATTGGAAGTTTTGCAGCTCTGAGCTGGTGGCTAAGAATTGATGTTGAGGTGAGGTTTGGTGCAACATATTGAAGGCTCAATGGTCGATAAGGTGCATAGGGTACCCAGAAAAGTAGAGCAATCCAACATTTGTACCAAAATTTACCAAAAAAGACTGTTTGTGGTCTGACCTTGTAGCCTAAACTTAAGTACTTGCTGATTAACACTCGTATTATGAGTAGAATTGGCGCGCATTGACTTAATAGATAGCCGTAGAATGAGCGAACAACAAGACATTTACCAAGAGATCAGACCCTACCACGATTCAGAAATCAGTGGAGCGATTCAGCGATTGATCAACGACGCCGAATTTACCAGTGCGATTGTTCGCTTCAAATTTCCCAAATTACCCAAACTGGTCCAAGCAGGCTTAACCCCCGTGGTTAAGATCGCGTTAAAATCCAAGCTTTCAAAGCTAAAGACCGTCCATGACGTTCAATTGGAAGTCGAAAAGTATCTGACTAAAGCTTTGGATCAGAGCAGTGAGGGCGTCTCTTATGAGGGACTGGACAAGTTAGATCCAAACACACCTTACTTGTTTATTTCGAACCATCGCGATATTGCTATGGATCCGGCGCTGGTCAATTATGGGCTTCATCACAGTAAACATCAGACAGTACGCATAGCAATTGGCGATAACCTTCTTAAAAAGCCTAGCGCCACCGAGCTAATGAAGATTAACAAAAGCTTCATTGTAAAACGCTCTGCGAAAGCGCCAAGAGAAATGCTCAAGGCTTTGGGACTGCTTTCTTCTTACATTAAGCATTCGCTTGAAACCAATAACTCGATTTGGATTGCGCAAAAAGAAGGGCGTGCCAAAGACGGCAATGACTTTACCGATCCAGCGATCATCAAAATGATCCAGCTAGAAGGGAGAAAACGAAAGCTCTCTTTTGCCGATTACATCCACTCATTAAGAATTGTCCCTGTGGCCATTTCTTACGAAAACGACCCATGTGATATTGCGAAAGCGAAAGAGTTGCACGAAAAGGCAACAGAAGGTGCGTATCAAAAGAGTGAATTTGAAGACATCGATAGCATTGTGAAAGGCATCATTGGGTACAAAGGCCGCATCAGCGTTCGATTTGGTCAGGTCATTGATCAAGACCATGACATAGAGTCGCCAGAACAATTAGCGGCTGAGCTTGATGCACAGATTCATGATTTGTACCAGCTTTACCCTATCAACTACTTAGCGGCAGGAGTAGAGCACGAGTCAATTACTGAGAAAACTAAGCAGCAATTGCAATCAAAGTTGGATCAGTTACCAAAAGAAGCTCAATCGCTTCTAATCGCCTCTTACGCGAACCCTTATAACAACCGCCAGCAAGACCTCAAATAAGCTCGGATATTGCACTGGAGGCAACTTGCGGGGTTACTGAACCACGTAGCCTCCAAGGTTGAGCTCTTCTGGCCACTCTCCTATCTGGTTTCCCCCTAAAAAAATGTTTCCGGTAACAGACAGTGTTTGTGGGAACGCATTTACGCTCGAGCCACCGAGGTAAAGATTTCCATCCACGCGAAGGTTATTAGGCAGCTCAGTAATTGGCGCTCTAATGATGGATAAATCCCCCTTAACGTGCAGTTGCGGGGGGAGGCTTTTGAGTTGGGTATCGGTGAAATTAAGATAGCCACCCACCATGATGCCCGCTGGCCAATAGGTTAGAGGAGAGCCAAGAAAGTCCGCGAAACCTTTAATGCTCACACCAGGGGCGACAGAAACAATAGCACTGTTATGCGCCTTTAAACTGCCATTGATCACCACACCTTTGTCGATTTTAGTGACTAGGCTTTTGGATAAATCGAGATTTCCTTTTACTTCAAAAGGACTTGGAATGGCGGTGTAATGAGTAAGCCGAAGATCCAAGTTGCCATAACTGTCGATGTGGTCGTGAATGCGGTAACGATCAAGAGGGTTGGTTTGCGCGAATACAGCAAGGCTCGGTAGTACAGCACCTAATATTAAAAACGGTGTTAGAAACTGGACAACTCTTATGCGCATACGGTGATTTACTCAGCATTCTTGATGCAATCTAAATAAGCTTATATTGGTTATCGGAAAATTTGGGTAAAGCTTTAGAACTATCAGCAAGTGCTTTGACTGGGACCATTTAAACTTTGGTCCGGTGTTGTTAAGGGCATAAAAAAACGCCCTGTTAGATACTAGCAGGGCGTTTTAATGTGTTTAGGACGTTGGCGATTAGCGAGATAAAGTGCGAGACTTTAGGTCAAAAATCAATTTTTCTGCGGTGACTTCAAATTTGAATTTGACGTGCATTTCAGTGGTGTCGGCATCGATATTGGACGCTTCAAACTGCACATTTTCGTTAATGCTTTTTGCTAGTGCCAGATATTTATCGAATTCTGCTTTAAGTGTTTCAGCTGAGCCAGAGAAAAGCGAAACTTGAGAAACTTCGTCGCCTTCTTTGATCATAAAGCCGACTTCAGCGCTGCATCCACAGGCTTCACACAGTTCTGCGTCTTGATATTGTTCAGTCATATTGAGCTCACATTCTAAATAGAAAAGTAACAAATTTGATTCTATGGAGTGTATCGCTAGTGAGTGTGACTCGCCACACAATTTTTAGGGTTTAATGAAACTATCTCACTAAATGCAAAGCAGTTGTTGTGCGTTGTAACGTTTCCATGAATGTAATGTTGCAAGGAGTGCCTCAAAAGTGAGTCATTCTGTCATCTGTGTGTCAGAATGCAATTCTGTTTATTGATTCCGTACGCCATCTGTATAATATAGACGCACCAATAATAGTTAGGTGGAAAACCTCCTCCACTACAGTTAAGTATGGGATGACTTCATACACCTGTTTATGTGTTTTATGCCTAATGTTGGAAAACAACAACTAGAAATTAAAGGTTTGTAGTATGCCAAAGCGCAGTAAAGAAGATACAGAAATCACTATCAACAAGATCATGGATGCTGTTGTTGATCAGCTGATCACCTTAGGTTACGACAAAATGTCGTACACCACGTTGAGTCAGCAAACAGGTGTTTCTCGTACAGGCATTAGCCATCATTTTCCTAAGAAAACCGATTTTACCGCCGCCCTAGACGGTCGAATCTTTAAAATGTTTATGGATCATTTGGACGTGAACAACGGACTAGACGGATTTTCTAAAAGCTGGGAAGTCTCTCTAGAAAACAGCGAATTCCTAGCGATTTTACGCTTGCTATTCCACCATGTTGTGACCTCTGATAACTCACAAGATTTTGCCCGTAACGGCATTGATCGTTTGTTTATATTGCTAAACGACCTATACGGCGAATCAAGTCAGCGTGAACTGGAATGGTTACTCGGTAAGACATTGGTTACGCTAAGCAAATAATCATTGATTGCTTGCAAAAATAAGGGCTTGTAGTGATTCTACAAGCCCTTATTTGCATTCTAATATTGAGATTTTGGTTATGTTCGCCAAAGTACTTTAACCACATGCCATCCAAATTTGGTTTTAACCAGCTGCGGGGTTAACACCTCACCACTAAAACAAGCTTTATCAAATTGCGGCACCATCTGCCCGCGACGAAACTCACCAAGATCGCCCCCTTTTTTACCAGAAGGGCAGGTCGAGTATTTCTTGGCTAATGTTTGAAATTTAGCCCCTTTTTTAAGCTGCTTGATGATGTCTTCAGCTTGGTTTCGGTGTTTGACCAAAATGTGTAAAGCGTGTGCGGTATTTGCCATGAAATTGGATAGTCCGATAGTGTCGTTTAGCCGAAGTTTACCATTATGAACTGGAGTGATCTAATACCAATCGTTGCTTCCCAATGCGTATGAGGTGTTGGAGTAACGCCACACACAGTGCACCAGTGAGTACACCTACTACATTGACCACCATGTCTAGCCACGCAAAATTTCGCGTCGGTATAAAATGCTGGAGGGACTCATCGAGTGTCACTAAAAAGAGTATTGGAAGTATGGATGTTGTTAAACCCAACGGAAGACTTCGCCAAGCTTTAAGCGAGGTGAGTTGCGCTACTAATCCTAAAGAAACGGCAATAATAGCGTGCAAAAATATTGAATCACCTAGGACTTGTTCAGCATGCTTGATTAAAGCTACATTCGCACCAATCGATCTTAAAACCGACGCGCTTCCCGCCGCGAATACACACCCTAGCAAGATCAGCAACAACGCCGTACGTCTAAATGTGAAAGTGGAAATATACAACCATGAAGTCCTACAGCTCGATTTATTTCAAACTAATCGTTTTTACTTTTTAAATCAAGTGCAGCTCAATTGAACAATGGGCCACTAGTTTAATGTGATTAGCCATTTGTCCAACTAATACGAGGTGATGATATTAGGTGAGCTTCTGCTCGCAATATTCAATAAAGCGGCTAACTTTAATTGGGATATAAGTAGAGGCATGGTACTGGGCGTAAACCGAGCCAAAATAGCGGCTTTCCAGAGACCACTCAGGTAACACTTGATTTACCGCTCCAGCATCCAAATGAGCGCTTACTACGAAGTCATGAAATATCCCAATCCCTAAACCGCCAAGCACGGCATTTAAGCGCAATTGCGACTGGTTAGCCGCAAAGCGTCCATGCACCACCACTTTTTCAGTTTGATTGTTCTTTCTAAATGTCCAACTCGCAGTATCTTCTCGCTCTGCGATGAACAAACAATCGTGATGTGCTAGTTCGCTTGGCGTCTTGGGGATCCCTTTTGACGCTAAATAGTCGGAGCTGGCCACAAGCACCAGCTTTGTGTCACCAAAGTTTTTACCGACAAGTTCAGGGCTTGGCGTATCGGTAAGCTTAAACGCGATATCGACCCCTTTTTGGTTGAGATCATAGTCGCCATCGATAGCAAGAATCTTAATATTTACACCTGGATGCTCAGCTAAAAACTCTACCACTATGGGCTGCAAAACCGAATGCAAATAAGCCTCGGGTGCCGAGATCGTCAAAGTGCCTTCTACACGATTTTGATACTGTTCCGCCACCACAAAAGCTTGTTGGGCTGCGATTAACATTTGTTGAGCCTGTAGCACCACCTCCTCGCCAATTGGCGTAATGGCCAGCTTTCGGGTGCTGCGCACAAACAGTTGAGCTTGAAGCGCTCGTTCAAGCCGTTTCACCAGCTTACTTAACGCAGATGGCGTCACTTGTAACTGTTTTGCTGCCTCGGTAAAACTCTTCTCTTTTGCGACTACAATAAAAGCAGCTAAATCGGGAAGATGAGTCATAAGCTGTTCGGTTTTCATTATTTGTGCCTCAGATTCACTAATGTTATTCCCATGCAGGGAATACTAATCGTAATGGGGATAAATTAGAATAGAAACATCAGAAAGGCGGACGGTTTATCGCTTCTCACCCTCAACATTAATGAAAGAAGGACGCACTATGTCTTCGACGTTTTACACTCAAATCCAGCAGCAACTCGACGAAGTTAAAGCTGAAGGTCTCTACAAATCTGAGCGCGTGATCACCTCTCAACAACAAGCGCAAGTGGCCATTTCAACGGGCGAAGAAGTGCTAAATTTCTGTGCCAATAACTACCTAGGCTTAGCGAATCACCCTGACTTAGTCGCTGCGGGTAAGCAGGGCATGGATGAGCACGGTTTTGGCATGGCGTCAGTTCGCTTTATTTGCGGTACGCAAGATATCCACAAAACGCTAGAAGCTAACCTATCGGCGTTTTTGGGCAAAGAAGACACCATCTTATACACCTCGTGCTTTGACGCTAATACTGGTTTGTTTGAAACTATCTTAGGCAAAGAAGATGCAATCATCTCCGATGCACTTAACCACGCCTCAATCATCGACGGTGTGCGTCTGTGTAAAGCTATGCGCTACCGCTATGCTAACAATGATATGGCGGAACTAGAGAAGCAGTTGATTGCCGCAAATGAAGCGGGTGCTCGCCACAAGCTGATCGTGACCGACGGTGTGTTCTCGATGGACGGCGTAGTAGCAAACCTTCCTGCCATTTGTGATTTAGCCGATAAATACGATGCGCTCGTGATGGTCGATGACTCTCACGCCGTTGGCTTTATGGGATCAACAGGCGCAGGTACACCTGAGTACCACAATGTGGTTGATCGCATAGACATTATTACCGGAACACTAGGCAAAGCGTTAGGCGGTGCATCAGGCGGTTACACCTCGGGCAAAAAAGAAGTGATTGACTGGTTGCGTCAGCGCTCTCGCCCATACTTGTTCTCGAACTCAGTCGCACCTGCGATTGTGAACGCGTCGATTCGCGTATTAGAGCTACTAAAGCAAAGCGGCGAGCTGCGCGACCATTTATGGGATAACGCGGCGCACTTCCGCGCTCGTATGTCGCAAGCTGGTTTTACCTTAGCCGGTGCTGACCATGCCATTATTCCAATCATGCTTGGTGACGCCAAAGTAGCAGCCGAATTTGCCGAACGTTCACTGGCAAAAGGTATCTACGTTACTGGTTTCTCATTCCCAGTTGTACCAAAAGGACAGGCTCGTATCCGCACCCAGATGTCAGCGGCGCATTCGCGTGAGCAATTGGACAAAGCGATTGATGCATTCATTGAAGTCGGCCGTGATATGGAGCTTATCAAATGAAGATCAAAGCACTGTCAAAACTAAAAGCAGAGCCTGGTATTTGGATGACAGAGGTAGATAAACCTCAACTTGGCCATAACGACCTGCTAATCAAAATTAAAAAGACCGCCATTTGCGGCACAGACGTGCACATCTACAACTGGGACGAATGGTCTCAAAATACCATTCCAGTTCCTATGGTAGTAGGGCACGAATACGTTGGTGAAGTGGTTGGGATAGGCCAAGAAGTACGCGGCTTTTCGTTGGGCGACCGAGTGTCTGGTGAAGGACACATCACCTGTGGACATTGCCGAAACTGTCGCGGCGGACGCACTCACTTGTGCCGCAATACCGTTGGCGTAGGCGTCAATCGCGAAGGCGCGTTTGCAGAGTACTTAGTGATCCCTGCGTTTAACGCATTTAAGATCCCAGATGGCATTTCTGACGATTTGGCGTCCATTTTTGACCCATTTGGTAATGCTGTGCACACAGCGTTGTCGTTTGATTTGGTGGGTGAAGACGTCCTAATTACAGGCGCAGGCCCAATTGGTATTATGGCCGCCGCAGTCGCAAAACACGTAGGCGCGCGCCACGTTGTGATCACCGACGTAAATGAATACCGCCTCGACCTTGCTCGCAAGATGGGCGTAACAAGAGCTGTCAACGTAGCCACCGAAAGCTTAGATGACGTGATGAAAGAACTCGGCATGACCGAAGGCTTTGACGTTGGCTTGGAAATGTCAGGCGTTCAAGCTGCATTTAGCTCAATGCTAGCAACCATGAACCACGGTGGCCGTATCGCGCTATTGGGTATTCCACCGTCAGATATGGGCATTGACTGGAACCAAGTGATTTTCAAAGGACTGATCATCAAAGGAATTTACGGTCGAGAAATGTTCGAGACTTGGTATAAAATGGCGAGCCTGATCCAATCTGGCCTAGATTTGACGCCAATTATCACTCATCACTACAAGATTGATGACTTCCAAAAAGGCTTTGACGTCATGCGTAGCGGGGCTTCCGGGAAAGTTATCCTTGATTGGGAGTAATGAGACTTACTTTTTAGTCTATGTAACTTAGCAAACTAACGCCGATTTAATTTCGATGCACATAAGGAAAGCTATGTGCTAATCACTTCTTGTAATCAATGGATCATGATTATTCAGAAGCAACTCATCGAATAGCTAACCGGTTCTCCGAACCCTCCAAGAATGTCGTTTGATGGTACATCAAACGACATAATCTCAGTGAAACTAAAAATTAGCACTATATTGAAATACAACCAAAACAATGACTTCACAGCCACAACCACTCCCACATTTTGTTCTTTGAACTAGGACCGACATTCTCCCATTATTTCAACTGTAGTCGTCAGGGCAAGTCTTGGAACGTCAATGTCATTAAGAGATACAATTCCATTTCCAAAGCACTAGCTTGCTGATTGTGAATGTGTGTTTGCAAAGCACCTTAGGCTTACAAAGGGCTTCGACATGATGTCGAAAAGGCGATAGGTTTTTTACTTAAAAGTCATTGACACCCCATTAAATGCTAATTATTATCACTTGCGTTTACACGATATCGAGATAGTTATGTACGTATGTATTTGCAAAGGCATTACAGATAAGCAAATTAAACAAATGGTGATAGAGCAAGGCGCTGGTTCGATACGCGAATTGAAGCAAAAACTCGACATCGCCTCGCAATGTGGTACCTGTGTAAAGCTAACTCAACAAATAATTGATCAAACTATTGTGGACGAAAGCTTGTTCAAAGATGTTGGTTAAAATCAATTACTAAGTGCTCGATTACCCTCTTAATTAATTCTCATTATCACTTGCTAATACTATGAAGCCATTGGCTTTTTTGCATAATCCATAACCCGCTCTATACTCATTTTATTGTCTTTTACTAGGTAATATTATGAAAATTCAGACTGAGATAGTCGTAACTTTAAACAAAGTTTTGACCTCAGAGTTAACCTCGATTAACCAATTTTTTCTTCACGCGCGTATCTATAAAAACTGGGGATTCTCTCAGTTAAATGATAAGTGCTACAAAAAATCCATCCTCGATATGAAGCAGGCCGATAAGCTCATAGAGCGGATCTTGTTTTTGGAAGGACTGCCTAACCTGCAGCAACTTGGGCAACTATCCATTGGTGAAGAAACCCCTGAGATGCTTGATTGCGACCATCAATTCGAATTGAATCAGCGCAAAGTGCTTCAGCAAGCCATTGCAACTTGTGAACAATTACAAGACTTCGTAAGCCGTGACCTATTAACTCAGATTCTAGACGATGAAGAAGAATACATTGACTGGATCGAAACTCAACACTACCAAATTGAACAAATGGGTCTAGAGAAGTACCTACAAGCTCAGTTATAGGAGTAACAAGGATGAAAGGTAATAAAGAGATCATCAATGGGCTCAACCAATTGCTTGCGTTTGAATTGGCGGCAATGGATCAGTACTTCATTCACGCCAAAATGTATCAAGATTGGGGATTGAATAAACTATTTGAACGTATTGACCATGAGTTTGATGACGAAAAAGGGCATGCCTCTTTGTTGATCGAACGTATGCTGCTTTTGGAAGGCACGCCTGATATGAAAACAAGGGAAGAGGTTGTTATTGGAAAGACCGTCCCCGAAATGCTCCAAAGCGATCTAAATGTTGAGCTTGCCGTGGATGCTAAACTCAAAAGTGTCATGGCGCTGTGTGAGAAAGAACAAGATTATGTCTCCAGAGATATATTGCAAACACTGATTAATGATACCGAATCCGATCATGCTTATTGGCTTGGACAACAATTGGGTTTGATTGATAAAATTGGTTTGAGTAATTATTTACAATCTCAAATGTAGTTGAGTTTTCTATTTTTTCATCGATACACATTAGTGACTTACAGAAGACCTCTCTAGTTGATAGAGAGGTCTTTTAACATCATTTGCAGCGAGACTCTTAACTATCTACGCGCCAACTATCGGCGCATCGAGTCGTTAGATTAATGGTATTTTGTTATCAGTGACGACACCTTTGAATGAGTCATTTAAGTATTTGACGTTGGTGTAACCATTTTTTGTGAGTAGGGTATAACCCAGTGAGGCTCTTGCGCCAGCGGCGCAATGCAGTATCACTAGTTGGTCTTTTGGCACTTTGCTTAGCTGCTTGTCTAGGTCGGCTAGCGGAATGTTGATGGAGTTTTCTAGATGGCCAGTTGCGACTTCGTCTGGGTTGCGAACGTCAATGATTGTGGCGTCCCCCGTTTTTGCAGCCGTTACAAATACCTGCTCTTCTACTGCGCCTGGCAGTAGTTTTTTCTCGTAGACCAATGTGGTGGCCAGTCCGTCTGTCGATGTTGGACGTTTGGTGATAGACCATTTTTCAAATCCGCCATTTAGGATAGAGACATTACTGTATTTCCAAAATGATAAGATTTCGTAGGCTTCAATGGCCTCGTCTGCGTCGTTAGTATCAGCGATGATGGTGATCGGCGCTTTTTTGTCGCGAAGGCCTAACAGCAAGCGTTTTGACACTTCAAACTTTTCGCTGTTCCAGATCTCGTGCTGATCAGCCAGTTGTTTCACCGGCATGTGGACTGCACCTTGAACGCTTGCAGTGGGATTTTCACGCACATCTAAGATAACGTGGTGAATGTCTAGGTTGCTTTCAAGCCAAGCTTGATTGACATGGGTTGGGTAGACGTCGCTTTTCCATGCAGGGTAGCCTTCAACGTACGCTTTAACATTGGTATAGCCTTCAGCGGTAGCTATTTTGAGTGCTTTGGGGCCTAGAGGGCAGGTCACTCCACCACAATAGAACACAACTAATGTATCTTTGTCTTTTGGTAGCCACTGTAAGTTGGCAGCCAATTTGTCGGCAGGCGTTGCAATAGATGTGGGGATATGGCCTACGTCATATACCGAGGTTGGTCGAGCATCACCAATAAACACTGTTTCGCCGTCATCGAGTAAATCGGCCAAGGTGTCAGTATCTATGATTTGCTCATCTGGCAGTTTTACTAGCACACGTTTGATTTGGGTGGCGACGTTGTCTTGGTTGAGGATGGCCTTAAACTTAGTATTGACCGTTAGATCTTTAAACGAACTGGCTTCGAGTAAGGTCGTTTCATCACTGTACTTGAGTACTTGAACCTCTTTAGTTGCGGGGTTCAGGTACTGAATCACTTTGGATGAATAAACGATAGATTGGATCTTACCGGTGATTTCTTCCGCGGCATTACTGACCATAGAAACGGTCAGTAGTGACGCTGACAGCAACACACCGATGGTGCGATTGAGAGTTAACATAGTGATCTTCCTTGTGTTACTAAATGTGGCGCTATTACTTAGTCACAGGCGGCCAACTCACCACTGTCTGCGGCGTATTTCATGGCAAAGTCTGCTACATCTGGCGCTATTTCCTGGAATTGTTCGCTGTTCAAAAATTCTTGGGCTTCAGGGTGTTTGTCACCAAATTTTTTGATAAAACGCTCAGCGTCCTTTTTAAAGAAACGCTTCCACTCAACTTTCAAATACAGGCTCGCAAACTCTTGACCGTTGTACCCAAATAGAGGCCTTAAGTACTCAAGATAGGCCTCTTGGCCTTTTGCGGCATCCGCTTGAGCACCAAACGTGCATAGCGTGAGCGCTATTCCAGCTAGTAGCTTTTTCATAAACCTTTCCTCTTATTTCTTTGTGACTAAACTCATTATTCTTTTCCGGTGATCATCGCTTTCATATGGCTTGTGAGTTTTTTCCCTAGCGTGATCAAATAGAGATGGACAATCAAAAATGCAATTACGCTGTACGCACAAAAGGTATGCAAAATCGCAATAAACTCGACGCTGCTTAGTATGCCGTTCGCTCTAAGCTCGGGATAAAAGAACAGCGCGAGTCCGGATAAAATTTGTAATGGTACTAATCCAAACAGCACCAATATGTAGGCGAGACGCTGCAAAGGGTTGAATTTGTCATCTGGTGTCATTTCGTGCGGGTGAGGGTCGCCTTTAAAAATGCCAAACAGATAGAACTGAATAATGGAATCGACACCTTGGCGCTTAGGAATAAATTGTCGCCATGCATCTGTAGTAAAGATCCAAGTAAAAATCATTACCACCAGTGCGCCCCATATAAATCCTGCCCAGTGATGGAGCGAAGAAGACTCGCCCCAACCAAACAGAGTTATGGAGCCGTGCAGTTCAAGACCTGTTACGATAAGCAGCAACACCAACAGTGCTTGCAGCCAATGCCATAAGCGTTCAAAGCGTTTAAAAAGTACGGCTGATTTACTCATGAAGTTCCCCTTATAGCCCTATATCGTTGCGCGCTTTTTTACGGCGTGAAATGGTCACCAAGCGAAGCAAAATATGGATAGCAATACCAAAAAGGCCGCCGCCAATAGCGAGCACACCAAACCACTCCACAAATCCACTTCTATCGCGTCCAACGAGGTAGAAATCATTTAGTCCTTCAAGACGACTTTGCTGGCTATGGCATTGTGAACAGTCAACCGAGTCTTCAGCCGGTGCAACCATGTGTTTGATGGGCCAATACCCTAGGGTTTCGACAAAGTCATAGTGACCACTAAAGTCCACTTGGTTTAACTCAGCACCCGCTTGCAATGCTTTTGGCCAATCAAACTCAGTCCAAAATGCACCGCTTCCTTGTCGGCCATACAGTTTGATTGGGAGCATGGTGTTGTTCTCGGTATCGAACGGCTGTTTACCCTGATGGATCTTGAATGGCCATATACGCGCATCAGGATCGTTGTAATCTCCGCTCGGAGGATTGATTGAGATAGGGGCTTTTGTTGGGTCAAAGGTATCTTGGAAGGTCATTTGCTTGAGTTCACCTTTGTACCAGCGATACTCTGGTACAACATTTTTACCCCAAGTAAATGTGCCTTTTTTGCTGACATATGCATGATGCTCTACGCCATCAAACACCTCATCAATGACATAAGGCTTACCATCTTTTAAATCGCCCGCAGTTGACCAGTCCCAAGACAGCTTGGTTAAGTATGGGCCGCGGGCCATTTCAGGTACGTGACAGGATGTACAAGCGACTTTTGCGGTGTGATTGTCGATAGCTCGAGTATTATGTGGCGTGGGGCTATGACAGCTTTCGCATGAAACGTTGTTACCGATACGTTCTTCATGGCCCATATCCAGTTCGTGATCGATAAATGCTGCACGATCGTTATAACGTCCTGAAATTCGATGGTCATTGGTGGTATGGCAGTCCTGACACGCAAAGTCGAGCTTGTCTGGACTCATGTGTACATCGAGTTCAAAACTAGGATCAATCAAAGATAAATCGGTATCACCATGTTTTACGCCATTACCACCTCCACCAAGAGCGTGACAGGCTAAGCAGTTGTCTCTATCTGGGCTGCCAACATTTTGTGCGACAAAAGCTAGATCGACCGCTTTCTGAACTGTGCCGCCAATGACGGTATCTTCGTAGTACGGGTGACCAGACGATGCTGCCGATTTTTTGTACGTGCCTGTGGTGTCGTGGCAAACCAAGCAGTCGACGTTTTCTTCTGCGTCAAACTCAAAGTCGTCGTTTCGCCAGCCATAACCAGTATGACATTGAGTACAACTTTGATTCCCTTTGGCTGAAACACAGTAGTTGTTAAAGGCATTTTCACCTTTACCTACCATCTTATCGTCGACTTCTTTGGCCCAGTTCCAATGGAAAGTCTCATGCATTTGTTTTGAGGCTTCGGTATGGCATTCGAGACAAGCTTCGGTGACATCAGGGGCGTAATCGAACTCTTGATTCAGAGAGTCAAACATCGCGTGATTGGCGGTGCTCGCGATGGTTTGCACATGTTCGCTGACTGGTTTTTCACTCGTCGAACTGTCGCTTGCAACTACATTGAAAGTGCACAACGAACTTAGGCCAAGTATCAAAAACACTAATCTATCCATAAAGCGTACCTACTAAAGATTTTTCCATTATCAATTTGAGGCAGTGTTGCCGCGACATGTGCGTTTTACTTATTCATTGCTCAGGCAAACAATGCATGCTTTCTCTATAACTTCGTATTTAAGCATTTGCTAATGTAACTATAGGCTCATTAAATATTGATGATAAGAGCGGATTTTAGCTGACGTTTGATTCATTGATTCACATCAAGAATACCTCTAAAGAGTTAGTGACTGCGATTGCAAAATCGGTGATTTTTTGTCCATAAAAAACAGTGGAAGCCGCGATTCAAATCTGATTTCTGATAGAGCATTGACCTATTTTGCTCTTTTATTGAGCAGGCGTTATCGTACAGAGATACGCTGTCGTTCTCTGAGTAATCTATGCATTGTCTTTGGGAAAACCTAAATGGGTAGATAAGCAAACCAATCATAGATAGCGTGGGTTGGGTTTGACTGACGTTGCGCGCGAGAATATAAACTCACTGGATAAGGGCATGAGATTTATCCTGTACTGGATTAGCCTTCCATTTATTCGGCTTAACTGAGCAACAGAGTGAAATCCATTAGGAAAAACCATCAAATTGGTTCACAATTGGCTTTTTCTACGTCATCTTGCGCAATGTTTAATCTCTGGCAACATCTTCAGCACATAAAACACTACTACTATGTCTCTACACCGGGGCCAGACTCTGTTATGGGTTGGAAAGGTTCGGGAGAAGGGGACGTAACAACAAGTTCTCCTAGTGCACTAGATAATAGTGCGGGTGAAAAGCTTTATTTTCATGAGTCGGGGACCTTTGTGTTGGCCGCAAATCAATATCGCCTCGACACCAACAATGAGTTCATTTGGCAGCGTATCGATGATGGGCGGATCCGTCTATTTCACAGTCGTTTCGGCAGGGATAATCAAGTCGAGCTGTTTGATCTTATTCCGCAACCTTCAACAAATCAGTGGGTGAGTGAAGTCTCTCATCTATGCGGTGATGACTTATATAGCGGCTCAGTATCGCTCGTTGAGGGCCAGCTTGAATTTATCTGGCAAATCACCGGTCCGCGTAAGGACGAACATCTACATTATATTTACAAGGAGTAAATGGATTTTGGGTTATTTAATTTTTACCACCTTACTTTGGTCGCTTTCTTTTAGTTTGATTGGAGTCTATTTGGCGGGTCAGGTGGACTCTTATGTGTCGGTATTGGTGCGTGTCGCTCTTGCCGCGTTGGTGTTTTTACCCTTTTTACGGCCTTCACGCTTAAGCCGCAGTGAGATTACGCAGTTGCTGGTGATTGGGGGTGTACAGTTAGGTTTGATGTACATTTTTTATTATCAGTCGTTTTTACTGCTTACGGTTCCCGAAGTGCTGGTGTTTACGGTGTTTACACCAATTTACGTGACGTTAATTAACGATGCGTTGAATCGACAGTTTAACCCTTGGTATTTACTCAGTGCACTGATCGCCGTGTTTGGGGCGTTAGTGATCCGCTATGACAGCCTTAGCCAAGACTTCTTATTAGGCTTTTTAGTCGTTCAGTGTTCTAACCTTTGCTTTGCCTTTGGACAGGTTGCTTACAAGCACTTTAAAGAATCGAGACCCAACGTAAATCAGCGTGATATCTTTGGCTGGTTTTATATTGGCGCCATGATCGTTGCGACTATCGCGTGGATGATTTGGGGCAAAGCTGAACTGCCTACAGGCTCGGTGCAAATTGGAGTATTGTTGTGGTTGGGTATTGTGGCTTCTGGGCTTGGGTATTTCTTATGGAATCGAGGTGCAAGCCAAGTAGATGCTGGGTATTTAGCTATTATGAATAACGCTCTGATCCCTGCTGGCTTGATTGTGAATGTCGCTATTTGGAATCGCGAAGAAGATCTGCTTCGACTGAGTATTGGTGGTGTGATTATATTGCTGGCTCTTGTGGTACACGCAAAAGTTAAGCAAAGGTCCTCTCAACAAGCTATAGCTTAATGGCGGCTTACGTTCAGCGGTTACGCTAGTGGCCGCCACTATGCCTGTAATGGACTCTATCTATAACGCATTATGCCTGTAACTCAACAGTGAGATACAGGCTTATTTGATGCTCTCGATAGAGGTATATCTTAGTTACACATCATTAGCAGTGATTGCCTCAACTGCCTCTTCGTCTTTTCGATAAGAATATGTGTCCTCAAATCGAGAGAGTATCCAGTCGCCCGCGGTAATGAGTGGATACCCACCGAGCCCTTGGGTTTCTTCTAAACATGAGTTTAAGGTAGTGACGGGTGTGTCAAAGTCCGGCTCAACAAAAAACGGCATTGAGAATCGGCTAGCTCCTGATGTAGGACTGGTTACCCTGTGCTTTGTTGAGCGATAGAGATCGTTGGTCCACCGCTGCATTAAATCGCCGATGTTCACCACAAAACTTCCAGCAACGGGCGGCGCGTCCATCCATTCATCTTGTTTATTGAGTACTTGTAAGCCCCCACTGTTGTCTTGGTACAATAAGGTAATGCAGCCGTAGTCGCTATGAGCGCCAGCACCATTGGTCGTGACGGTTTGACTGGGGTAGTGGAGCATACGCAACACCGATACTGGTAGATTAAAATGACGCGTAAAGCGATCTTCAGGCTCATTCAGCGCCAAAGCCATTGCCTTTAGCAATCTAAGTCCAACATCTAATGTCAGTGAGTAATGCTGGTTCACCGCTTGTGTAAAACCCGAAATATCGGGGTATTGATTAGGGCCGTATAACTGTGGGCAGCGAGTAACCTGCGAGTGAAAAGGGGAAAGGTCCAATGCCATGTCGAACGATTCTTTGCAGTCAAGCTCACCAGCTGGATCAAGTTTTTCTGCGCTAAGGCGCCCCCAACCACGGTGATTATTACTTAATTCTATGGAGATAGCCTGCTTGTCTTTCATTGGCAAGTTAAACAGTGAACTGGCCATTGACTCAATATGGTCAAATTGCTGCTGCGGAATTCCGTGCCCTGTGACATAGAAAAACCCGAGCTCACGACAAGCATTGTCAATCTGCTCTATAACAGGCTGCCACTGTGTACGATCATTAGACGATAATGGGGTGATATCAATAATTGGTAGAGACATTGCAGTTCCTTCGTATCTTTACCAACAGTAAAGACGCTCTTCTGTAGCGCGTGTACTGTTGGTTTTAGTTGGTGATTGTGTATTGATGGTGCTCAAGATGAAGCATTCTATTGTCTAGGTGCCGGTGTTCTAACAATGCTAAAAATTGGCCGATAGTCGATATCGTAAATATTCTGCCGCTGTCATAGAGTCATACTTATCGAGAGCACTTTCTATGAGCTGATCTTTATTTGCCTGACAGAAAAAGGCCATGCTGTAGCGTGCGGGATGTGCGCCTATATGCTGAGGCATAATGACTCTGTGTAGCGTGGACTTTAGCTTGTCATCGCTCCAGCGCATTAGCATGTCTCCGATGTTGCAGGTGATTACGTCATTGTACGCAGGCACCTCTGTCCAGCTTTGTTTGTGGTGAGCGTCTTTACCTGGGCAGACCTGGAGACCATCTTGACCAGTGCGCTGAAACACCATAGTCAGACAATCAAAGTCCGAGTGAGCACCTGCGCGCCAAATGCCCGCTTGTGGTATGTAGCTTTTGTCTAAGGGTAAGTAGTGCAAAAGGCGCAAGGTCGATTGATATTGGCCGGATGCTCTATCATGCGCATCGGTGAAAAAGTCACTAGGTTTGCCTAACTTCTCCGCAAAGCAAGAGAGAATGGCCATACCTAATTGCCAAGCCCGATGCTCCATTTCTAACAGTTGCTCTTTAAAATCAGGGAGCTGCTGTTGGCTTGGCCATAAGCCTTCCATTTTAGGAAGCGTTATTTGGTAAGATTCTTTTTGATCAGCCGTGCCAGTGGATGGACGAACTTGGTTTTTATACTCCCACCCCGCGTTTTGCCCATCGAGAAGCGAAAATTTTGCTTTCTCTTCTTTCGTTAAAGAAAAAAGCCGCTCCGAGTGTGCAAAAGACTCATCAATTAACGCCATTGGAATTGGGTGGTTGCGAATTTGAAAAAAGCCCACCTGTGTGGCCGCATCCCACAGCGCCTCTTTTATTTCTTCGCGTCTATCTTCAAAGTCTGAAAAGTCGATGACTGGAATTGCGCGGCTGTTGTCCAGTACGCCAGTTTGACCTAGCGTACTTTCTAAGTTGAGTTCGTCGAGTTGGTATGTCATAGGGTCTCCAATTACGGTTGGGTAATGGAGCAATGCCAATCGTTTCGATTTGCCGCTTCTACTCCTGTTAAGTGATTTAGGTTATCGGTTCAAACTCCAACTAAAGAAGGTCTTTTGAATGAGTTTGATGCTGTGAAATAACGACAGGCTGATCACCGACAAGACAAACAGTGACGCAAATGCCTGCGGGATCTTGAAGTATGAGGTCGAAAACTGAATAAAGTAGCCCAACCCCTCTTCGGCAGCGACAAACTCGGCGATCACCGCGCCAATTATAGCCAGTGTGATGGCGACTTTAAGGCCGCTGAAAATGTAGGGAATGGCATAGGGCAGTCTTATTTGCCAGATCTCGCGACTGGGTTTCGCCCTGAGTGACTGTGATAATTCGATCAATTCCTTGGGTGTGGCTTGCATTCCGGTCGTTGCCGCAACAACCAGCGGGAAAAAAGTAATTAAAAAGGTGATGGCTAAACGCGGTGCATCGCCAGTACCAAGGATCACAATGAGAAGCGGCGCAATTGCGACCACGGGCGTTGACTGGATCACCACTAATGCCGGGTAGATCGTTTTATTTAGGTATTCAGAACGGATCATCGCGATGGCAATAGGAATGCTGACTACCACCGATACAATGAATCCAACAATAGCGATGTAAAGCGTAGCCCATAGATGCTTGAGCCATCGGCTTGCATCGACGGTGAAAAACGCCTCAATGATGTCTGATGGAGCAGGTAGTATATACGGTGGGATATTTGCCACTACACATACTAATTCCCAAAGCGGGATGATCATAACTAAGGTGAGTATGGGTAAGAATCGTTTGAACGATAGAATCATAGTTGTTCCTAGGCCACTGTTTTAAGTGCCGCTTTGGTGTCGGTTGCTGCTTTAACAGCCTGCGGCTGATAGATCTGTTTTCTAATGCGAGTGGTGTAGTTTGCAAATGTCGGGTGATGAATGGTCTCGATGGTGCGCGGACGAGGCAGTTCAATTGGGATCTCTTCGATAATAGTGCCTGGCCGCTGACTCATGATCAGCACTTTGTCTGCGAGCAGAACCGCTTCAGAGATGGAGTGCGTAATAAATAGCACGGTTTTGGGTTTCTTTTGCCAAATGCTTTGTAGCTCGAACCCCATTTCCTCACGTGTCAGCGCGTCCAACGCCGAGAAAGGCTCGTCCATGATCAATATGTCGGGATCGAGCAGCAGTGCTCTGGCAATACCGATTCGCTGCTGCATGCCTCCCGATAGTTCGTCCGGCCTTTGAGCCAGAAAGTCCGAAAGTCCGACCATGTCGATGAGCGATTCGGCGAGAGCCTTGTCTTTTGCCGACACATAATTGTATTTGTGCTTAAGTGGAAATAGTACGTTATCGATAATACTCAACCACGGCAGCAAAGTAGGTTTTTGAAAAACGATCCCAATGTCGTCACGCGGCTCAGCAACCGCGTGACCGAAAACCGATACGTTTCCATCTGTAGGCTGTAGTAATCCTGATAACAACCGAAGCAGTGTCGATTTACCACAGCCGGATGGGCCGACGACAGCAATAAACTGATTCTTTTGAATGGTAAAATTGACGTCTTTAAGGGCTTGGACTTCAGCCCCTTTATCAGTGACGTATGTGTGTGACACGTCGCGTAACTCTACAAAGGTGCTCATTATTTTGCCTCCGGCAAAAAGTCTCTGTTGAGTGCCAATTCTGGATCGAAACTTGTTGCCTCAATGCCCTGTGCCGCGGAGGTCCATTTCCAGGTGAGTGCTAAGTGATTTTTATCAAACTGACCAACACTGCTCGCCTCGCTTACTGGGTTGTACACCAAGTTGTAAATTGAATTGATGGTGTCGGTAGCCTCTTTCACGTCCACTTCTGGCACGATGCTATTAATTGCTTGTGCGCTCTGCGTTGGGTTAGCCCAGGTATACTCAATGGCTTCTGCAAAGGCTTGAATAAAGCGTTTCGCAACCTCTGGTCGCTCAGCCAAGAATTTATCGCTAGCGATCAGTGACGTGGCGTACTGTTCGAGCCCAGCTTCGTGCCATGGCATGACTTTTAAGGTTTTCCCTGCTTGTTTTGCTTGTCCTTTTAGACGCTCGGTACTGGTTACCCATGAAATCAACACATCGGTATTCTCGGTGGCTAGCATAGGGCCGAGTGCACCAGGATCCGCTTTGGTCAGTGTGATGTCGTCTTGTGAAAAGCCATTTTGTTCGAGAACAAGTGGAAGGTATAGGTTGGAAGAAGTGAACGGTGATGTTGCTACCCGCTTACCTTTGATTTCACTTATGGAGTTGATTTCGCCATTGTCGACCACAAAAAACGCGTGTGGCGCTTGGCTGAAAATCGAGTATACAGCAGATACCGGTACATCATCTGATGCCTTAGCAACCATCAGCGCAGAAATGTCAGCAATACCCACGTCAGAGATGCCGGTTGCCAATTTAGTGATTGCTTCAGTTGAGCCTCTTCCCTGATTAATGGTGACTTCTAGGTCGTATTTTTCAAAAATGCCTGTGGTAATTCCTACATAGACTGGGGCTTTATCCCCTCCAGGCAGCCAATCGAGTTGAAAGTTTACTTTGTCAGCGGCAATTGACGAGAAGCTGCAAGTGATTAGAAGCAGAGTTGAGTGAAGTCTTTTAAGCATAATGGAGTTCCTTTCCTATCCGATTACGGTTTGGAAAAGCGTCTTTAAGTGAGCAAAAATGAGCCATACGCTACTGAGACACCTTTCCGGATGTAACGAGCAATGTCTCTATCTCTATCTGACTTACGCTGTGTTCAGATAGGACAAACGCTTCTACTCTTTTAACTGATTGTTGTTAGTGTATTGGTGCGCGATTTACCTTTATGACCTCACGATGAGGATGGTTTACTGTGTAGTTTTGCAAGTCACATGCCAGATATTTTACATTTCGTTTTCATTTCAATAACCATAAGTATTGCCCGGGTTAACTGGCATTAACGCCACGGTTTCACGCTAGTCACATTTGTGTCTCGATAGTGCATTTCAATAGAATCTGTGCACTCTGCTGGTGCGAAAAGCCTCTCCAAAAGCGAATCCGATGGTACATTTAACGGTGATGAGTAGACCGCCCGTGAACGCAAACCATTTGGCTTGATCCTTGCTCTAATCCAAAGAACACAGACATTTAGGAGTAGAAGCGGTCAGGGATTCCCCGGGACATTGCTCTTTAGCCAAAGGAGCACTTAATGAGTTATCTCATCAAAAATTCATACGCCACCGTGGGTCCACATAACACCAGACAAGGCGACATCCGCATATCAAACGGCGTAATTAGCGAAATAGGCACAAACCTCGAGGCGAAAGGCGAGCAAATCGTAGACGCTAAGGGATGTGTGATTTATCCCGGATTTGTAAACACGCATCACCATTTGGCGCAATCAATATTGAAAGGCGTTCCCGCGGGACTTAACAAAGGGCTAGGTGAGTGGTTAGCTGCGGTCCCATATCGGTTTTGGCCAAAAATCCCACCAAAACTGATGTACCTTGCAGCCAAGCTTGGGATCTACGAACTGCAACGCTCTGGCGCTACCACCTGCGCGGATCATCATTATCTGTATCATCAGTCGACCAGTTACGAAATGGAGCAAGCGGTTTGGCAAGCGGCAGAAGAGATGGGTATGCGCTTTGTTTTGTGTCGTGGCAGTGCAACGCGTATAGGCAGTCATAAAGGCATGAAAAGCATGCAACTTGAGCCTGAAACTCCCGAATTAGTCATGCGTCGTATGGAGCAAAGCCTTCAGTTTCACGATAACAATCCACTGTCGATGAGCCGCTTGTGCATGGCGCCAACCAGTCTCATTCATTCCTGTGAACCGGCGCATCTCAAAGAGTTTGCGCAATTTGCACGGCAGCATCAGCTCAAAATGCATTCGCATTTGCTCGAAGTTCAATACGACGAGCAACAAGCGCAGAGCCAATACGCAATGAGTGCCGTTGAATACGCGCAAAGCTGTGATTGGCTTGGCGCCGATGTGTGGTTCGCCCATTTGGTGAAAACCGATCAACAATCGCGAGAGTTGCTTGCTGGCACCGGTACTGGAATAGCGCATTGTCCAACATCAAATTGCCGTTTGGGCAGCGGTATAGCCGCAGCCGTCGAGATGCAAGCTCTGGGAATGCCAGTGACCATAGGGGTTGATGGCTCGGCGTCATCAGAGTCAGGTTCGATGCTCCAAGAGCTAAATCTAGCTTGGTTACTGCAACGTGCACAAAATGGTGCCGATTCATTGCAGCCACAACAAGTACTGCAATGGGCGAGCCAAAATGGCGCAGAGTTGCTCAGGTTCAAAAGCGGGCAGATTGAAGTAGGCTTTGCGGCTGATCTTGTGGCTTATCGCATCGACTCTCCTCGAATGGCAACGGTACACTCTCTCGAGCTTGCTCCATTGCTGTGTGGTGAGCCAGCAGACATTGAATACAGTTTCATTAATGGGCGAATGGTGATCGACAATCAGCGAAGTACAGTGGTCGATGTTGATGAGCTGATGTCACAAATACACCACGAGATGACGGCGTTTATGCGTACCGTTTTGTGATTGTGAACACCGCAATACGACCATAAGAATTACACTTAAACTTAACAAGTTCTGGCATGATCGGTTAATCACTACGTCGAATTCATTTTCAAATGCTGATTTCTACTTAGTGATAAGCGCTACATGTCGGAAAAAAGCACCCTTAAACTCCACACTTTCTCCACAATTTCTGCAAATTGATTTCCGATACTGTATGCAACAGTAGTAGGACTAGATCTGTCCTTGGTCGCAAGGTTTGAGGTGAGTAGTGGGATTAAAATTAAAGCATGTTGCAATGATGAGTGGACTGGCCGTCGCAATCGCAAGTGGGGTTACGTTCTATTCTCCTGCCAGCGAGTCTAGCGAAACCAACTACACAACCGATCGAGTGCAGCGTGGTGACATTGAAAATGTAGTGCTAGCGGACGGTGTGGTTTATCCGTCAAAGATCGTTAACGTGGGTGCTCAGATTTCAGGTCAAATAGAAACCATCGAAGTTTCTTTGGGAGACGAAGTCAAACAAGGCGACCCAGTGGCAACCATTGATAATCTCGCTCAGCAAAATTTCCTAAAAGAAGCTTATGCAGAGCTCAGCGTACTTAATGCTCAATACGAAGCGAAACAAGCGCAGATCGTCGAGGCACAATCTAGCTTCGATCGTTATAAAACCATGTTAAATGACGGCGCAACCTCTAAGTCTCTATATGACTCATCTTTAGCTACGTTACTGGTAAATAAAGCCGAGCTGGACCAATTAAGTGCTCAAAAAGAGAAAGCCCTAATTACCGTCGACAACGCCAAATTGAACCTCTCTTACACAGTTATTGATGCACCGATTGACGGCACAACTATTTATGTGTCGGTGGAAGAGGGGCAAACAGTTAACAACAATCAGGGAACGCCAAGTATTGTTGAGTTAGCCAACCTTGATGTGATGACCATTAAAGCGCAAGTATCTGAGGCCGACATTATCGATGTTATGCCTGGCCAAGAAGTGTATTTCTCCATTCTAGGCTCTAACGAGCATAGTTTCACCGGGACGCTGCGCGCCATCGAGCCTGGACCAACAATATTAACCGGCGACGACATCGATCTTAAAATCGGCAACAGCGACGCCATTTACTATAACGCTTTGTTTGATGTCGAAAACCCAGATCGCATTTTACGTATAGGCATGACCGCCCAAGTATCCATTGTTCTCGATAAGGCAGAGGATGCGTTGTTGGTTCCCTCTCAAGTACTGGTTCAAGACCCACGACGCGCCGATCGCTTTGGGGTTCCAGTATTGCGAGATGGTGAAGTGGTTATGGCTAAGGTTGAAGTCGGCATTAACAATAATGTTTATGCTCAAATATTGTCTGGTCTTGATGAAGGCGATGAAATTGTCCTTGGCAGCTCATCGGTGACCAGCCGATCAAGTGGTGGCATGCAAGGCCAAGGAGCAGGTGGCCCTCCAGGTGGTGGACCTGGCGGCGGTGGTGCTGGTGGCATGAGGTTGTGAGCATGAGCGAACCGTTACTAAAAGTCTCTGGGGTTAATCGAAGCTTTGCTGCTGGCGACCAGCAACTGACTGTACTCGACAATATTGATCTCGAGATCCATCGAGGTGAGATGATCGCCATAATCGGAGCGTCTGGTTCTGGTAAGTCGACGCTCATGAATATTTTGGGATGTTTGGATAAGCCTAGCCAAGGTCATTATTTCGTTAATGGTGCTGACACGTCTAAAATGAAAGACGATGAGTTGGCCGCGCTTCGACGTGAATATTTTGGATTTATCTTTCAACGTTATCATCTGCTGGGGGATCTCTCTGCGGTCGAAAACGCAGAAGTGCCTGCGCTTTACGCTCGTGAAAGCAAGGCCGAACGACAGCAAAAAGCTGAGAAGCTGCTCACGAGGCTCGGGCTTGATGACCGGTTAGATCATAAGCCAAGTCAATTAAGCGGTGGACAGCAGCAGCGAGTCAGTGTGGCTCGAGCACTGATAAACGGTGGTGACATCATCTTGGCTGATGAGCCAACAGGGGCACTAGACAGCCGAAGTGGCGAAGAGATGATGGAGCTGTTGCAAGAACTTCATCGCGACGGCCACACCATCATTTTGGTGACCCACGATCCCAAAGTTGCCGAGTTTGCCGACCGAATCATCGAAATTAAAGATGGTGAAATCCTCGCCGACACCATCACCAATAGTGACCGTAACAAAGACAATATCGATCCGATTACGGGTATCGAACACACCAAAACCAAGCCTAGCCTATTGGATCTATCGCCGCTCAAAGAAGCGTTTAAGATGGCGTTAATTGCGATGTCGAACCATAAGCTACGTACTTTCTTAACCATGCTGGGCATCATCATTGGCATTGCATCGGTGGTGTCTGTCGTGGCTCTAGGTAACGGCTCACAACAAAGCGTGCTAGATAACATATCTTCAATGGGCACCAACACGATTGAGATTAAGCCAGGCACTGGGCGAGGAGATAGACGTGCTGGGCGGGTTCATTCGTTAACCGCAAGTGATGCAGAAGCGATCGGCAATTTACCGTTTGTCGATAGTGTCACACCTACCGTATCGACTAACTTAAATATTCGCTATTCCAATGAAACTGTTAGCGGACAAATTGAAGGCGTTGGCACTGAATACTTTCGCGTTCGAGGCTACTCGCTCGCCAGTGGACAGTATTTTGATCAAGGCAGTGTCGACCGATTAGAGCAAGTGGCGGTGATTGACGACAACACTGCCGAGGAGCTGTTTCCTGATGCCAACCCGTTGGGAGAGGTGATCTTTTTGGGGCGCTTACCGGTTAGGATCATTGGTGTAACGGAAGCGATGGAGTCTTCGTTTGGCAATAGTGATTCACTCAATGTGTGGATCCCTTATACAACGGTTTCAGGACGGATTTTTAGACAAAACTTTGTCAATGACATAACGGTGCGTATCGACGAGCAAGTCTCTAGCAGTGCCGCAGAGCAAGGGATCATAGACCTTCTCACCATGCGACATGGCAAAGTCGACTTTTTTACCATCAATACCGATACCATTCGTCAAAATATCGAAAAAACCTCAGCGACAATGACGCTGCTGATCTCCGCTATCGCGTTTATTTCGCTGGTGGTGGGCGGAATAGGCGTGATGAATATAATGCTGGTGTCAGTGACCGAGCGAACTCGCGAGATTGGGATCCGCATGGCTGTGGGTGCGCGTCAAAGCGATATCATGCGTCAGTTCCTCATTGAAGCAATATTGGTCTGCATATTAGGCGGTACATTAGGCATTGGTTTAGCGCTGTTAATTGGGGAGGTGTTTGACCGTTTCTCGAGCGACTTTACCATGCTGTATTCCACAGATTCGATCATCACAGCACTTGTGTGCTCAAGTATGATCGGCGTGCTATTTGGGTTTATACCCGCTAGAAATGCCGCCCAACTCGAACCTGTCGACGCGCTTTCCCGCGACTAAAAAGCGGGGTCAGAGTCAATTGACTCTGACCCCAATTACTTTTGTTCAATAAACGCTCAAGTTTTACACCATTTATCCGATAACAAGATAATGATCTGTCGATCCAACCTTCTTTTTAGATTGGGGTTGGTTCGACTACTAGTACTTGTTAGGTAGGAAAAAATGGATTTTAGCCGCACGCTCACTTTTAAAGAAAAAACTTATGTCATCGCCGGGCCTTTGGCTGTTTTGACTTTCGTCTACTTCATGCGTTATGGGTATGCTACAGCTGATTTGCTGGTTGGATTAGGCCTTATGGCTGCTGTATTTGTGTTTAATGCGCGTTCATTTCGTTCGGTTTTACCTTATGTGATGTATGGATTTGTAGCCTTACACATTCATCAAGCCTATGGCGATGTCATGATCCACTTTGAAGTGTTTATTCTGCTTGGGTTGATGACGCTTTATAATGATTGGGTGATGGTGCTGCATGCTTTAATTGCTGCAGCGTTGCATCACGTTGGGTTCTATTTCCTACAGCAGTACGGATTGCCTATTTATGCCTACCCACCGGGCAGCAGTTTTACAATGGTTATCGAACACTGCTTGTACGCGATATTTCAAGCCAGCGTCTCTATTTATGGCTCGCTTACCTTAGCCAAAAATATTCGCCATATGGAATACGTGACAAAATCAGTCGACAAACTGGTGCAGGACGACAAATTAGACCTAAACATAGAGCTTAAAACCGGTGATGAGTTTTACATCAGATTCAATAGCCTTATTACCCAATTGCAAAGCATGGTAACCGTGCAAAAACAAGCGATTGTCGGCCTTGAAAACGTCTCTCAAAACCTTGCATCGAATGTGATAACGGTAGATAAAGAAGTTTCCCAAAATGCACTTAATGCTGAAATGGTTGCAACAGCAATAGAAGAGTTAGGGAGCTCATTTGGCAGCATGGCTTCTACCGCTCAAAGCTGTAATGAAAGCACCCAGTTTGCCAGTGATTTGAGTAGCGATGCGCTTAAGAAATCGTCTAACTGCCAGGCGACGTTGGAGTCGCTAAAATCGACGGTTGGCAAAACCCAAGAGAATGTTGAAAACGTTACTAAAGATACAGAGAGTATTCATCAGATCTTGGAGACCATTACCGGTATTTCTGAACAGACGAACTTGTTAGCGTTAAATGCGTCAATTGAAGCTGCACGTGCCGGGGAAGCAGGGCGAGGCTTTGCGGTTGTGGCTGATGAAGTTCGTCAGTTAGCGACTAGAACTAATGCCAGTGTTGAAGAGATCAATCAATCGCTGTCTGTACTGGATCAAAACATCAAGCTGTCGACCAAAAACATCAGTAGCGTGATTGATTACTCTGAAAATGTGTATGGTGCGGTGAGTGACATCATGTCAGTCACCCAGCGGATCTCGAGCAATATCTCTGAGGTAAACAATCAGATGTACCAAGTAGCGACGTCCGTGGATGAGCAGTCTAGTGCACTTAACCAGATCTCAGACACCATGTCGGGCGTGAATAATTCCTCGGCTGTCATTGCACAACAATCTGAGGATCAAAAGGCATCGATCACCGAACTTACTGAGTCGATTGATGAACTCAACTTGGTGAGCCGCCGCTTCGTCGTTTAAGCATGCTGCGTAAAATCTTCGTCATTTCGATTCTATTTGGAGTCGGGTATTTTGTACCCGACTTTTTAGACATGGATGAAAAAATGGTGATCACTGCGTCTATTGAACATCCAACTCTTAGTCGTTGCGAAATTAAAAATAACCGCTGCACCGTAGGGCCATATTCTCTTGAGCTGGTCACTGGAAACTTTGGCGTTCTAGAACGTACCACATTTACTTTGTTGCGACATGGGCGCCCGATAAAAGGTCACATTTTGGTCACATCCGACGACAATCAATTTGGAACCATCCAGAGCCAAAAGGATAGCGCATTATCGGAGCAGTCTCAGGTTCTTATCCCTTATTGTGGTAACCCTATCATGAACATCGTTTTGATTGACGAGGAAGCCGCTGAAGGGCTGATCTTGCAATCCGAGGTATAGAAAGCGTATAAGAAGAATACGGTTGGGCTAAAGCAGCTTGTGGGAAAGATAGGTAAAAGCGTTTTATTGAGCTGCATTCACGCAGTGTGCGCAAACACAAGGTGTTAATTGTGCTCACGCAAAACTGTATACACAGCTAGATTGACTGGTTAATTCTATGATGATTTAGCAAATATCAACGACATAATTTGTCGAGCAATTAGTGACGCTTAGAAATAAGAGTAAACTTATAATCACTGTTGGTGAAGTAGTTACGGCTGTACTCAAACACCTTATCCCCTTGTAAATATCCGCGCGTACGTTTCTCGATAATAGGCGCGGCAGGGCTTATACCGAGTCGCTGAGCAATGTCTTCCGGTGGGAGTATGGGGACTAACTCTTGTTCACTTCTATCGATGACCAAGCCTTTTTGTTTTTCTATATATTCATACTTCGAGCCCCGCATCACTTGGTAGGTGAGGTCTGGAAACATTTCGACTGGCATCCAAGTCTCTTCTACTGTGATTGGGTGGTCGTCTAGGTAGCGCACACGCTTCACGTAAAAAATACGTTCGCCTTCGCGGACGTCGAGTTGTTCAGCGATGATGAGTGAGGCCGATTGAATTTCAAAAGCAATTACGTCGCTATAGGTGACCCCCCCTAAATGACTCCACTTTTCTGCGAAGCTACTTTGTTGGTAGATGTCGTAATTGACCTTGTTTTCTTTTACATAGGTCCCACTACCTTGAATACTTTCTAGTTCTTCATTTTCGACCAGTAGTTTTAGCGCTTGTCGAACGGTGACTCGACTGGCAGAAAAATCTTTGCAAAGCTGAGCCTCAGTAGGGAGTGCTTCACCCACCTTGTAAACTTTGCTGCTAATTTTTTCTCTAATGGCATCAGCTATTTTGCGATAAAGGGGCAGTCTTGCCATGAAAACCTCGAACGTAAACCATGAACCTTTAATGATACAAGTTTGTCGTCAACGATAGAAGTTTCGCGATACGAATTCGAGTGTTGAATACAAAAAGTGCAACAACTAGGCATTATCTGCCGATGCAGGCACATCCTGTTAATCTCTGATTAAATTGATATTTAAAAACACGCTTAGCAAGACAAGCGTTAGGGTGTATTGCTTTCCTATACTCAGAGCCTTAGTAACTTTCTGTAACAAAGATTGGCCAGAGGTATTGCCAATAATTGTTACACTTAAGCGCGAGTAATACTCCCTAAAACCTCTAGGTACCCTAACTTTGGTCAAACGCTGCATTCAACTTCTATTACCTTTAGTTATTTCACTGTTTTCATACGGTGTTATGGCTAATGAGGCAATGAAAGGTGACGTTTCGCTTGGAGATCAAATAGTTCAAGTCTCGCTCAATGTTACTGATGAAGCTAAGTTTGACAAAGCTCGGTTTGAGGAAGCTGGGCTTGACGAAAGAAAGCCTGAACAAGCCGGGTGGTTAATTAACGATCCGATAGCGGTACAGAAAGGTACCTTGGCAAGGCGTGCATTAGTCGATATCGCGCAGCCTGAACAGTATAATAATCCACGATATTATTTGCTGGTGGAGTTTACGCCGCCTCAATTGCTCGCTAATGCCACTCAAATTGAACCGCTGTGTTCACAACAGCAGCATTGGACCAGTCATATTTCGCAACAATGTTCAAGATTGTCGGGCTGGAAAGAGGCCAACTCGCTATACCGACATTTGGCTATAACTCGCTCCTAAAACACTATCTAGACAGTGAATGTCCAACTATTAAGTACTTAGCCCTCTTTGACAGACATGTCTGGATTTGAGATGTCGCGCTGAGTGCTCTCCCATGTGTTTTATACCAATCAAAGCAATTACCTGATCATTCTTGCTCGTTAAAATCAGTGATAACGGCGTTAAAGATTTTGTAGGTAGAGCAACTACCTACGGCAGTCTTCGCCTTGTTCTCAGCGATTTTTCCGCCGCAGTTTTCTGACCAGTTAATTACTTCGATTGGTTTTAGGGAAACAATTTTGAAAAAGAATAACACTCAGCAACTTAACCGCTTATCTAAGTGGAAAACTGTTGTCGTACTAGTCAGCCTACTGATTATGACACTTAGCGCATTGCCCTCGCTATACGGTGAGCTACCCGCAGTACATGTAAACGCTCAACATCAAACCGACGATGCCACGTCTATCGCAAATATACTCGAACAGTCGGGGGTTACGCCTAGACAAATTGAGCATCGCCATGATCAAATCATAATCACCTTGGATGATACTGACCAACAAGGGCATGTGCAGTCATTGTTACAGTATATGCTTGATGATTCGGTTACCGTCGCTTTGGCGATGGAACCCGCGGCTCCCCGTTGGCTTATAAACGCGGGGTTTTCTCCCATATCGCTCGGGCTGGACCTTAGAGGTGGTGTTCAATTTTTATTAGATGTCGATATGAAGCCTGTATATCAGGCACATCAGCAATCTTTAGTAGAACAATTTAGTAGTGAGTTTCGAGGTAGCCGAGTTCGAGAATCGGCAAGTAGTATGGATGTTCAGCTGCCCAATCGAATAAGTAACAGTGAAGCCCGACGCTTCGTGCAGCAAGAGTTTCCGCAATGGACAGTGCGAGGCAGTGGGCAGACACTAACGCTTAGCCTTTCTGACTCGGAAAAGACTGAAATAAGACGCTTAATCGTGCAGCAGAACCTGCAAATTATGCGTCAGCGTTTGAATGAGTTAGGCATTACAGAAGCTTCAGTACAGCGTCAAGGTGATAGCCGCATCAGAATAGAGTTACCTGGCGTGCAAGATCCCGCGGCGGCCAAAGAGATCATTGGTGCGACAGCGTCGTTAGCTTTTCATTTAGTGCCTGAGTCATCCCATAGGCAGACAATTTCGGTTGCAGACGAACAGGGTAATCCGATCAATCTCGAACGTCGTCCAGTCCTTAGCGGCGAGCACATCATTGATGCTCGTGCCAGTATTGGCGAATACGGAAAGCCAGAGGTGAATATCACTCTTGATTCTTTCGGTGGGCGAGCAATGTCGCAGTTTACCCGTTCCCATATCGGCCAGCCAATGGCAACGGTGTATAGCGAATATAGCCAAGACGCCAATGGCAATAGCCAACAAATGAGTGAAGTGATCAGTATTGCCACAATACAGTCACAGCTTGCAAATCGCTTTCGAATCACTGGCACTGGTAGCTTGAGTGAAGCACAAGACCTTGCCTTGTTGCTACGTGCTGGCTCTTTAACTGCACCCGTAACCGTGATTGAAGAGCGCACTATTGGCCCAACATTAGGCGCAGAAAATGTGAAAAGTGGCTTCGCCTCCTTAGCGCTAGGTTTAGGACTCACCTTAGTATTTCTGGCGTTTTGGTACCGCAAACTTGGGTGGGTGGCAAATACGGCTCTGGTCGCCAATATGATTTGTCTCCTCGGCCTGGTTGCGTTACTACCAGGGGCTGTTCTAACCCTGCCTGGTATTGCGGGCATGGTGCTAACAGTTGGGATGGCGGTGGACACAAACGTGCTAATTTTTGAACGAATAAAAGACAAAATGCGTGAAGGTCGCACGTTCGCACAAAGCATCGATAAAGGGTTTAACAGTGCATTTGCCTCTATTTTCGATGCCAACCTTACCACACTGATTGTCGCTATAGCGCTATACACCATCGGAAATGGTCCCATTCAGGGGTTTGCCATTACTTTGGGGCTTGGGCTTCTAACCAGTATGTTCACGGGGATATTTTTATCACGAGTTGTTATCAATTTCATTTGGGGTCGCGATAACCGCCGCGATATTAAGGTGTAGCCATGACGAACTTAAAAATAAGCGCAATTTCAGACAACAGGTTAACCGCAGCTCGTTTAACCATGACCGCGATATCGACAACACTTTTTTTAGTTTCACTTGTGTTGATTGGGCTGAAGGGGTTTAACTGGGGCCTAGATTTTACCGGTGGTGTGGTAGCCGAAATACAAGTGCATAGCAATTTGATACTTGAGGACATTAAACCGCTGCTCGATCAAATATTAATTCAAGATGTTCAAGTGATTTCTTCCAGCGAAACCGGTCAATGGATTGTTCGTTTTAGTCAATCCGATAAGCATGTGGTCGAATTGAATGAGATTTTTTCACACTTGCCGTTCACCGTAGAGATCATCAATAGCAGCGTAGTTGGTGCGCAAGTTGGGCAAGAGATGGTCGAGCAGGGCGGCCTAGCGATTATGGCCTGTCTTTTGTTAACCATGATCTATCTAAGTTGTCGGTTTGAATGGCGTTTGGCTCTAGGGGCTCTTGTGGCGCTATTGCAAGACGTGGTGATTGTACTGGGACTGTTTGCGCTGATGCAGTGGGAATTCAATCTCACTATTTTAGCGGCTGTACTGGCGGTACTAGGATACTCACTTAACGATTCTATCGTTATAGCGGATCGCGTGCGTGAGTTATTTCGTGCAAATCCCAATGGTCAGGCAGATTTACTGATTAATGACGCCATTAGAGCGACGTTCTCGAGAACCTTAGTCACCTCAGGAACGACATTAGTCACTGTAAGTAGTTTATGGCTATTGGGTGGTGCGACGTTGGAGGGCTTTGCTGTCGCGTTATGCCTAGGTATTGTATGCGGGACTTGGTCTTCGGTATCGGTCGGTGTTAGTTTGCCAAAGCTACTGGGTGTGGCACCGATTCATTTTCAACCCCAAATCGTAGATCTAGAGGAAAACGCGTTATGAGAGACAGTTGGTGAAAATGTGTTTAGGTAATTCTGAATTAGATCATAAGCTGACACCGCAGTAATCTTTAGTGAATGCCCGTTAACTGGCATTTATCAACAAAGTCAGGAAGACGACTTCCTGACTTTGTTGTATTGAGCCGCCGCACTTTCAGCGCACCAGCGATGCGTTCCATCTATCTCTTTGAATTGAAAATGAGAATCAATCAAAATAACCACTTGATAGCTTGTACTACACACAGCTTTAGTCATACTTGGTCGACTAAAATTATAGTAAAATCAAAGGAATGAGGATGTCACTTAAAACGACGACGGTTGCAATTACGGGGTTACTCTCACTGACGGCTTGTCAATCAGATTCAAGCGATGGCAACGACACTGCGTCAACGGCTGGAGGCGAGACGCGACAAGTGTGCCACCTTGATGATGATGAGCTTAGTCCTAGTCACGCTATCGATGTTTCAACAACACCAGTGTTAATTCATAGCGCCACGGTTGCAGCGGGGGATATCGATACTGATGCTTTGCCACAGGAAGAGCAGCTTCCAGCGATTTTTGCAGTAGCAGCCTTTTCTTCGCCGTCATTCATCGATGTATTTTCAGGGTTAATCTTAGCCTACGCTTGTACAGACGCTATGTATGAGCTGAATCAATGTAATTGGCAAGAGGGTTATAACAGTGATGGTGAATTATTAGTGAACACAACTATTGGTGCAGGGAACTCCTACACCTCGGTCATAAAAATCAGTGAATCCGCGAGTGCGCAGCTACAGACTTCCTATGAAATCCAAGGAACAATTGGTGATTTGGGCAATTTAACATTCAAACAATATGAGGACGGGCAGTTATCGGCAACGCGCGTTTCTACCTTGTCGGCTAGCGGCGCCGAATCAGTCAGATGGACATCTGAACTGACAAACTGGTTTGCCGAAGAAACCGCTAATTGTTCGGGATCGTTAACCTACGAAGATATTCGGGAAACCCAAACTGTTTCTGCAGACGCCGAATGGTCGTTTGGAGGCAGCAGCACCGCAGGTGAGCTGACCGTTGTGTTTGACGATGACACTCCTGAAACGGTCACACTTAACTGGTAGCTAGTCTAAATCTAGTACTCTTCTCTAATAAAACACCCGCAGTGAAGTGGGGGCCAATGAGTGGCTATGCTGCTCACTATTGGTAACAGGGGTTAAATCCACGCATAAAAAAAACTCCAAGCGGGGGATACTTGGAGTTTTTGGAGCGTTGTTAGTTTAAGTACGGTTTATGCTTTAGCGGTAGCTAGCTTCTTTTCTTTGTTTTGCGCCACCATTTTTAATCCGATAGTCAGTGCCATCGAGACTGCAATACCAATGACGAAGTACGCAAGCCATGCCATAGGGTTACCAATAACTGGAAGCATGAATACTGCGCCACCTGCAACGGTACCAATAGTGATCTTTGAAGACAGAATCAAAGCAGCTGCAATACCACCGCCAATCATGTGAGCTGGGATGATGCGCATAGGATCTTTTACAGCGTAAGGGATTGCGCCTTCAGTAATACCACAGAAACCTAAGATGGCTGTAGAGGGCCCTGCCAAGCGGTCTTCTTCGTCAAAGAAGCGCTTGAAGACAACCGACATAATACCAAGAGACATACCAGGGATACATTTAGCTGCAGTAAATGCTGCATAGAAGATAGATGCATCGCCTGCGAAATCACCACTTGTACCAACACCAATACAGAATAGGTAAGCGGCTTTGTTGACTGGGCCACCCATATCGAAACACGCCATCGCACCAAGAATGAAACCAAGAACCAGTAGGTTGCCAGTACCCATTGAGGTTAGCCAATCCACTAGGCCAGTGTTCAGCATTGCGAAGAATTTACCAGGACCTGCGTACATGAAGAGTAGGGTTGCAATACCTGCTAATAGTGGCGTGATGATGATCATCTTCACCGATTCAAGTACTTGCGGGACTTTGATTTGTCGTACCAGCATGACAAACAGAGCTGCTGCTGCACCTGCGACCAAGCCACCTAGGAAACCGCCAGTCACGATGGAAATTTTACCAAAGCTACCACCAACTGCAACGAAACCACCGACAAAACCAGGGGCCAGTCCGGGCTTACCCACCATACCGTAGGCAGTAAACGCAGCCAACACACAGATTAGCAATGGATTGAATGCTTTTAACGTACTGTAGTAGAGGAAGTGAGCAATGCCTTGGAACGAAGACTCAAATTGTGCCTTGGCTTCAGGTTCCGCTATTGCGGCATATACTTCGTCCTTAATTGCACTTATTTCGCTGTTTGCTAAGCCTTCTGCCGCATTAATAATGCCAAGATCTGCATAGGTTTTGCCTGTGTACTCGACCAGTATCGCTTCATCATAAAGGTGGGTGTAATCGTAGCCAAAGAATAGGTTAAGTAGACCTACACAAAGACCGCCAATTATAACAAGAGGGATGATGTGCGATACGCCTGATAGAGCGCCTTTGTACCAAAGTTTTAAAAAGCTAACGATCATGTTGTCGTTGCTTTCTTCTTTTTCTGCAAATTTGCTTGCATTAGCACTTACTTTTGCTTTAGAGCCACCAGCTTTAATTTTCTCTTCTAGGGCATCCAGCATGTCATCAGCAGCTTTAATGCCGTCTTTGACTTTACCTTGTACCGACGTTAATCCTTCAAAACGCTCTGCTTCGACGACGCCAACATCTACTGCATAGATGATACCATCCGCTTCAGCAACGTCTTGTGCTGTGATTTTGCCATCAAGGCCATTTGCACCTTGTTTTTCGACCTTAATTTCCCAACCGCGAGCGATTGCCTTTTTCTCTAAATTTTTGGCTGCCATATAGGTGTGGGCTACACCGGCAGTACATGCTGTAATCGCTAAGATTTTCATCTGATGCTCCTTTGCGTCGTCTCTAGTCATTTGAGCACCATATGGTCCGCTCAATGATTATATTCTCGCCCAATTTGTTTTGCTTGGCTGTGACAAAAATCACAAGTTGTATTATTTGTATTTAATTGGTGTTATTTTTTTATAATAACAAATCAATACAAAATTAGACGAGAAGACTAGCTAGTTGAAAATAGATGACTAATTTTGATGACCAATGTATTAAGTTTAGTCGTTAATTTTTCGTTAGATAACTGCTAGTCCCGCTTTGTCGTTTAGACGTGAGCGTAAATCTGTAGTTGTTGGTGGTGAAAAAGTTTCGACTGTATTCAAAAACGGTATCGTCGTGGAGATAACCGCGCGTGCGTTTTTCAATGACTGGCATTTCTGCATCGATGCCAAGTAGCGCAGCCACGTCTTCTGCTGCTAATACCGGAACAATTTCTTGTTCGCTTCTATCTATCAACAATCCTTTTTGTTGCTCAATATAGGTGTACTTTGAACCTTGCATGACTTGGTAACTAAGATCAGGAAACAGCTTGGCCGGCATCCACGTCTCTTCAACCACAATAGCAATATCATCAAGAAAGCGAACACGCTTTACATAAAAAACCTGCTCTCCCTCTTTAATGTCCAACTGTTCTGCCATCGTTAACGAAGCTGATTGAATCTTAAACGTCAGTACATCACTGTGGGTAACGCCTTCTAGGTGCGCCCACTTCTCGGCAAAGCTACTTTGTTGGTAAATGTTATAGTTGATTTTGCTTTCTTTAACGTAAGTACCACTCCCTTGAATGCTCTCAAGCTCTTCATTTTCAGTTAACAACTTTATAGCTTGGCGCACGGTAACACGGCTGACCGAAAATTCTGCTCGAAGTTGAGCCTCAGTGGGTAGGGCTTCACCGACCTTATAAATTCCGTTGCTGATCTTTGCTCTGATCGCATCGGCAATTTTTCGATACATGGGTAATCTTGTCATCATATCCTCACCAGGTTACATGGCTCTACTAAGCTAAAAGGGTCGTTATTGCCGAGCATTTGCTCATTAACATTACAATCGATGATACGAATTTTTACGCAGATAACAATTCAATGAAGATACAAATAGGGTGTTTTAACCTCTTTGTAATACATATTGTGAGATTTATGAGACATTGATCATGGTTTATTTGTATTTGATTGGTATTATTAATGGCAGCTAAACAGACAATACAGATCAATGTGAACACGGGGCGAACATTATGAATCTTACAACTCTTACAAACGCATCACTCATTAACCTTCAAACAACCTTTGAAAGCCGAGACGCGGCCATCGAAACTCTGGCTGAGCAATTACATCAACAGGGTAAGCTGCACGACAAGGCCGAGTATCTGCAAGCCGTATTTGCCCGAGAAGAGCATGGCGCTACCGCCCTCGGCGAAGGCCTTGCTGTCCCTCACGGTAAAACCGATGCAGTAAAAGAAGCTGCATTTGCAGTTGCAACGCTTACCCAAGACCTTAAATGGCAAGGTATTGATGAGGAAGAGGATGTAAACCTTATCTTCTTGATCGCGATACCAAACGCAGAGGCGGGTTCAACTCACATGCAGCTGCTGACCGAACTAACCAGCACCTTAGTTGATGATGACGTACGTGAAGCGGTTCTAAAGGCAACCACGGTTGACGAAATCTTTGCATTACTTAGTGATGAGCAAGCGCCAGAAGCAGAACTAGAGCCTGTCGTACAACAGCCAGTTGTTAAAGAAACGGCCCCAGAGAAAAAAGGGTTCTTGAGCTCGCTTAAGTCCAAGGTATTTGGCTAGCAATCAGCCGCGTTACTACGAAGCACTCAATCAATTTAGCTCGCACAGCCAACCGTCTTTAAAGGTAAAAAATAATGACTACATCACGCGTTCATATCACGCCACATATGCATTGGGATCGTGAATGGTATTTCACTACGGAAGAGTCTCGCATTCTACTTGTGAACAATATGGAAGAGATCATGCAACGTCTGGAGAGCGATCCAGACTACAAATACTACGTTCTTGATGGTCAGACAGCCGTTCTTGAAGATTACTTCGCCATCAAGCCAGAGAATAAAAAGCGCGTAAAAGCATTGGCTGAAGCAGGTAAATTGATTGTGGGCCCTTGGTATTCTCAAACCGACACCATGCAAGTGTCCGGAGAGTCTATCGTTCGTAATATGATGTATGGCCTTCGAGACTGTCTTGAGTTAGGTGAACCGATGAAAATTGGCTATTTGCCAGACTCGTTCTCCATGAGCTCGCAACTGCCGATGATTTACAATGGTTTCGGCATCGATACCACGATGTTTTGGCGTGGCTGCTCTGAGCGTCATGGAACAGATAAAACCGAATTTGTGTGGCAATCCAATGATGGTTCCGAAGTAATGGCGCAAGTCCTGCCTTTAGGTTATGCCATTGGTAAATACCTCCCTCAAGATGAAGCAGGACTGCGAGCGCGACTCGACAAATATTTCCCCGTATTAGAAAAACCGTCTGTCACCAAAGACATTTTGTTACCCAACGGCCACGATCAGATGCCAATTCAAAAGGACATCTTCGAGGTAATGGATAAGCTACGAGACATTTACCCAGAGCGTGAATTTACTATGAGCCGCTTTGAGGAAGTGTTTGATCGTGTTCGCGAAGAGCGTGACAACCTTGATACGATCAAGGGAGAATTCAATGACGGGAAATACATGCGTGTTCACCGCACCATATCTTCTACACGTATGGACATTAAATTGATCCATGCTGAAGTAGAAAACAAGATAGTGAATATCCTTGAACCGCTCGCATCGATTGCATGGTCATTAGGTTTTGAGTATCACCACGGGCTCATTGAAAAGATGTGGAAAGAGAGCATGAAGAACCATGCTCACGATTCTATCGGCTGCTGCTGTAGCGATAAGGTTCATGCAGAAATACTCAACCGCTATATCCTAGCGGACGATATGGCAACCAACTTAATTAACTTCTACAAACGTAAAATCGTTGACCACATGCCCGCTCGAGAAGGCTGTGACAAACTTGTTTTCTTTAACCTCACTCCGTATGAGCGTGAAGAGGTTATTAACACCACCATTACGATCCGTGCTGAGCAATTTAACCTGTTTGATGACAACGGCAATGCTGTTGAGTACTTCATCCAAGATCAGCGCATCATCGATCCAGGTAAGATAGACCGTCAAATTGTCCATTATGGCAATTATGACCCGTTCATTGAGTACGACATTCAAATTAAGCGTTCTGTACCGGCAATGGGCTTCACGACTTTGCACGTTCAAGGTAACGAAAAAGGCGCTGTTAAAGTGGCCTATCAAAAAGAGTATCTGTTAGAGAACGAATTCTACCGCATTAATGTGAATGATAACGGCACCCTGACTGTGTTTGATAAAGACACCGAGATGACGTTTGACCAAGTATTGCGAGTTGAAGATGGTTCGGATGATGGTGATGAGTATGACTACTCTCCGTCTCGTCAAGAGTGGCTGCTTTACTCCGATGAGTTTAAAGCGCAGACAGAAATTAAACATGAAGGATTTCAGTCGGTTGCTCATATTTCACTGCGTATGAACGTACCTGCTAACCTACAAGAGCGCGAAGACCGCTCGGGCCAAAATGGCTTTGTCGATGTAGATTGTCAAGTCGTGCTTAAGCACGGATCGCGCCGCATTGAAGTTCGTATGGAACTCGATAACCAAGCCGACGACCACCGTTTACGTGTTCTGGTACCAACTCCATTCGTGTCTGAAAATGTTGTCGCGGATAACCAGTTTGGTCTAATTACTCGTCCAACTAACGATCCAGCGATGGCCGTTTGGGAAGAGGAAAAATGGAAAGAAGCACCAGTACCTGTGTATCAGCTAATGAACTTTGCTGCGGTTGAAAATCAAACCGGTGGTATGGCAATAATGACAAACGGTTTGCGCGAGTTTGAAGTGATTTCATCAAAACAAAATGAAGAGCGAGACACATTTGCTCTTACGCTACTACGCGGTGTCGGTGTGTTGGGTAAAGAGAATCTGCTTCTTCGTCCTGGTCGTCCGTCGGGTATTAAAATCCCAACGCCAGATTCTCAGACTCGTGGCAAGATTGTGTGTGAATTTGCGTTATTTGGTTTTGCAGGCAATCACATTGACGCCAATATTATGGCTGAGGCACGTGACAATGTAACGCCTATCCAATGCTACAACAAGATCCCGTACAATGCGATGAAGCTCAATGTTGGGGAGCAAGATAAGCCACTGACTTACTCGCTACTCAAGAAACAGCAAAAAGGCGCTGTACTCAGCGTACTTAAGAAAGCCGAAGATGACGATGCGCTAATAGTACGCGTCTATAATCCGGCAGAGCAGGGCGATATTGAAGATGGCATTGAATTTGCTGAAACAATCACGGCGTGGGAAAAAGTAACGATGGATGAGCGCACATTAGAAACAGTCGAAAGTTCACAATCCTTTGGTACACTAAAACCTTGCCAAGCAAAATCGTTCCAAATTAAGTTTTAATTAACGTATCCGCCCGCATTGTCGGGCGGTTCAGGTAACTGACGATGAAGATTGTAATAGCGCCCGATTCATTTAAAGAGTCACTGTCTGCTAAACAAGTGTGTGAATGTATTGAGGCCGGTTTTTCAGATGTTTTTCCTCATGCTGATTATGTCCATTTACCCCTTGCTGATGGCGGTGAAGGTACCGTTGACGTCTTGCTACAAGGGCTGGATGGCGAGGTTCGACATTCTCAAGTTACAGGTCCTTTAGGCGAGCCAGTTAACGCTCAGTGGGCGCTGTTGGACGAGGGTCGAACCGCGCTCATCGAATTTGCCGCGGCGTCCGGATTAGACCTCATTTCTCCCGAGCAACGTAACCCAGCCATAACCACAAGCTATGGAACGGGCGAGTTAATCAAAGAAGCATTGGACCAAGGCGTCAAAAAGGTTCTGCTTGGGCTAGGCGGTAGTGCAACCAATGACGCTGGGGCAGGTATTGCACAAGCTATGGGCGCAAAACTGCTCGACCAGCAAGGTAATGAGCTTCCCTTTGGTGGTGCAGCTCTGTCTAATATCGCGCAGATCGATTTGTCGAGTATTCACCCTAGAAGCAAAGAGGTGGAGTTTATCGTTGCGTGCGATGTGGCAAATCCACTTATTGGTGAAAATGGTGCCAGCCATGTTTTTGGACCGCAAAAAGGCGCGTCGCCAGATTTAGTCAAAACACTGGATAGAGCAATCGCGCACTTTGCCGCAGTAAGTGCTAAGCAAACCACTATCAATCAAACAATGTCACCAGGGTTTGGCGCCGCCGGTGGTACGCCTATGGGGCTGTCACTGATATTTGATATTCACATCAAGCAAGGCATAGAGATGGTGCTAGACGCCCTTAACGCGGACACTGTGTTGGATGGCGCGGACCTTGTTATAACGGGTGAAGGTCAAATGGACAATCAAACCTTACAAGGTAAAACCCCATTTGGAATAGCCAAAAGAGCGCAATCTAAAGGCATTCCAACCATTGGTATTGCAGGATCGCTAGGTCAAGAAATCGATGAACTCTATGGCACTATCGTCAGTACTTTTGGAACGGTTCGTTCGCCACAACCACTACAGCAAGTATTAGAAGAAGCGAATAATAATCTTACTCGCACTGCTCGCAACATCGCAGCCACGTTAAAGCTTGGCGCAAAAATTTTAGATTAAGGTGAGAAATAGCAATGTCTCTTTTTAAGCTCGATAATGTCATTCAAAACTACGCTTGGGGCAGCATAGACTCTATCCAAACACTGTTTGGCATTGCCAACCCTAACAATCAGCCACAAGCTGAGATATGGATGGGTGCACACCCCAACGGATGCTCCAAACTGAGCGAGTCGGGAGAGCTGCTTTCGCATCTAATAGACGACAACAAAACTGAAGTTCTGGGCGAGTATACCGCAGCACGGTTTGGTGAGTTACCCTTCTTGTTTAAAGTGTTGGCTGCCCAAACTCCATTGTCGATTCAAGTTCACCCAAATAAGCAAAATTCAGAGCTGGGCTTTGAACGTGAGAATGCCCAAGGAATTGCGCTAAATGCGTCTAACCGTAATTACAAAGATCCAAATCATAAGCCTGAGTTGGTCTATGCATTGACGTTCTACAAGGCGATGAATGGATTTCGCCCAATTGATGACATTATTGCGCTGTTTGAAGAAAATCAAATTCCTTCGTTGGCTAGTGCATTAAGCACGCTTAAAACTCATGCAGATAGCAACGCGCTTAAAGCGTTTTTCACCACTATTATGTCGTTGGAAGGCGAGGGTAAAAACAGGGCACTGGAAGAGTTATACGCAGCATTTGAGAAGCCAGCCAAAACCGCAATGGGACGAGAAGCCATGCAATACAGCATGGATTTCAAAAAGCACTACCCAGGCGACATCGGCCTTTTTGCACCGTTTATGCTAAATACCGTTGAACTTGCACCGGGTGAAGCGATGTTTTTGTTTGCGGAAACACCGCATGCGTATGTGCAAGGCACTGGCCTTGAGATCATGGCCAACTCAGACAATGTGCTTCGAGCCGGACTCACACCAAAGCACATTGATGTGAAAGAGCTGATCGACAACACAATCTTTGAACCGATTAACCCAGAGGATATTCGTCTTCAGCCTGTACTAAAAGAGGGCAAGAAGAGTTATCCAATTCCTGTTGATGATTTCGGTTTCGACATTTTATCGGCAACTCAAGAGAGTAAGGCACAATACATGCGCAGTGCAGAAATCTTATTTTGCGTAGACGGCGAAGTCACGATAACCGCTGGAGATAAAAGTATTATTTTGACTGCGGGTGAGTCTGTCTTTATTAGCAATCATTTAGGAAAATACCACTACAAAGGCAACGGCACTGTGGCTCGTGCATACAATTAGTCTGTGATGGTGCTGCGAAATCGAGACGCCCCAGATTGGGGCGACTGACCATCAACTTAAGATAATGATGAAGACTCCCAAATAGAAGTAATTAACTAAACCATCAAGACCAAGTAGCGTTTCGCCTCTTGTTCGCCTCGACGGACTCTTGGGACGCTTCGCATATCAACACGCCTACCTCTACTTGATTCAGATACCACCACTAAAACATCATTGATAAACGCAAATACCGCACCTGCTGATATCAATAGAACCAAGAACTACAGACTTCGTTATACTTGCTGACGACGTTGGCTTAAATATGTTATCCAGCTTTGCGCATGGGGCGTTGGCTTAATGGTATTAGCAAGCTTTGCCTCAACAATGGCGTTATCGAACTGTCCAAGCTTGTAGTAGGCGCGAGTCTTGGCGAGAGCGACTTGTTCGTCTCTACCTTCAACAAGGTTTAAGGTCGCTAATGCCTGATTGAAATGTCCTTGCTGAAGTAAAAGTTGCGATACTTCCCAGTGATACGCAGGATCTAACTGCGCAGCTTTTTGCCAAATATCGATGGCGAACTGCCACTCTTTTGCCATTTGCCAATACGTCGCTTGCTCTACCAACAGATGAATATCAGTCAGCGCATCGTTAAGCTCACTGATTTCTAATGCAGCGCGCTCGGGGATTCCACGTTTAACATAGAGCTGCGCCATCAGTCGCTTATCTGACTCGGTGAGTGCAATTTCATTGAGCTTGGCTAACGTAAGAGTATCAAGCGCTTCACCATGACGATTGGTTTGCATTTGTAAGCCAGCTAACTGACGCCACCATTCCACTTTGTGGGGCTCTTGAACAATTAATTGGTTGAGAGTGTTGATTGCTGCGTCCCAATCCTTAAGTTGCATCTGGGCGCCTAGCGTAAGTGACAATGATGGGATGCGCTCCAAAGGCGCGCTTGCTAAATGTTTCTTCGATGCAGGGATCACTTTCTCCCACTCAGCAATTTGGTAATGTGCTTGAGCAATTCTAAACCAAATATCACCCACAGTTTGTGATTCAGGAATGGCCTCTAAGAGCGAGTAATAGTGTTGGAGCGCCTCAGTGAACTGTTGTTTTGATAGGTAGATGTCGGCCAACATTCGCTGAGTAACCCAAGCATTTTCGTCTTGCAATAGCCCGCTAGACACAGCGGATTCGAGGTTTTCTGTCGCGAGCGCCACTTGCCCATTTTGCCAATATAAAACGCCCAGCATTCTAGCCACAAAAGCTTTGTCGTATGCGTTGTTGGTCGATATTGACGTGAGGTTTTGGATTGCTTCGGTGTGTTGCTCATTTTGCATAAGTGATTGCGCTTTTTGCACACGAACAGCGGTGTAGTGGGTGAGCTGCTGCGCAATCGCATTACTTGAGAGCAATAATAAGCTGAGAGTGAACCAAGTTTTGATCATTGTGCCATCTTAAATTCTAGTTTTACTGTTTGACCGTATTGGGGCACGGCTTTGCCAGCATCGGTTTTTGGTTGATACTTCCATTTTGCCAATGCACGCGCAGCCTCTCGGTCAAAGACATTTTTCGGGTTGGATTCTACCAATGTGATGTCAGTGGGCTTGCCTGTTGCATCGATGGTGAAGGTCATAACAACGTAACCTTCAATACCTCGATCTAATGCGCGAGAAGGATAGCGAGGCTCTACGCGATAAAGCGGCATAACTTGTTGATTAACCTTAAAGTCGCCAAACGAAGGCGTGCTAATGGCTAGCCCATCTATCCCTGTATTTAAATTGAGACTGGGCAACTCTATCGCCGAAAGTTGCGTTTGCGGCGTGTCCACTTGCGCGGTGGGCATTTGTTCAGGAAGTTGTGGTGCCTTTGGCTGCTCAGGTACGGTTCGTTTTCGGCGCTGAACATCTTGCTCGTTGTTTGCCATAACCATGTCAAAGCGAACCGCATCTCCGGCTTCAGGAGCTCGTCGATGACTGGTATCGACCATCCAAGCCATAAAGCTAAATAGAAGCAGCGCACACCCTAAAGCGAAAGGGGCGGCAACGAACAACCGAATCACCGTGTTTTCTCCGCAGCCAAAGCGATATGTTGAACGCCTGCACCTTTTGCAGCATCCATAACGTTTACCACAGTACCGTTGTACGAGTGCTCATCAGCTTGGATAACCAGTGACGCTTCTGGATTATCCAATAAAAGATGTTCCAACGTGGCTTGAACGCGTTCCACATCAACCATGCGCTTGTCGATGTAAATATCATTAGAAGAGGTGATGGCGATGAATATCCCCGCCTCTTTTTGACTTACAGCGTTAGAAGCCTGCGGGCGATTTACCTCTACCCCTGACTCACGCACAAAAGAGCTCGTGACAATGAAAAAAATCAACATAATGAACACGATGTCTAACATCGATGTTAAATCGACTTGCGCTTCTTCCGTTTTGTGATGACGCCGACCTAGTCTCATTGGTGACTCCTTAACAGTTTTTCGAGTTCAATTTCTTTACCATGACATGCCTTTACTAAACGCGCGTGGAAAAACATGCCGCTAAGTGCCGCGACCATTCCAGCCATAGTGGGAAGGGTAGCGAGCGAAATCCCTGATGCCATTAGCTGGGGATTGCTGCTGCCTTGATTAGCCATAATGTCAAACACCGAGATCATGCCTGTTACTGTGCCGAGCAATCCAAGCATTGGGCATATCGCCACCAGTACTTTAATTAAATTAACGTTTTGGGTGAGTTTGCGCCTTGCTTCACTGAGCCACCCATCTCGAATTGCTAGGGCGTACCATGAATAGTGATCAGTTCGAGCTAGCCAGATGTTTGTCCAGCGACTTCGCAACTTAGGAAATTGCACTAACAAGAAGATCACGCGCTCAATGATGAGTAGCCAAATGATCGCCACGACCGCCGCCAACCACCAGAGAACTTGGCCGCCTTGCTGCATAAAACTTTGTAAGGCAACCAGTCCTTCACTATTGAGTAGGCTACTGGGCAGCAGTGCTAGCAAATCGCTCATTAAGCTGCCTGCTCAGTAGGCAAAGCATTATTGTGTTGGTTGTGCGCGATCGTGTCTTTTTCTGCTTGCTGTGCAACCAATGCAATGCCTTGTTTCTCTAAAATAGTGCGAATGTGTTCGGCTTGTGAACTTAAAATATTGTGCGCAAGCAGCAATGGCATAGCGGCGATTAGGCCCAATACCGTGGTCACTAGAGCCATAGAGATACCGCCAGCCATCACTTTTGGATCGCCGTTGCCAAATTGGGTAATCACTTGGAATGTTTCAATCATGCCGGTCACTGTACCGAGCAAACCAAGCATTGGGGCCAAAGCCGCGAGCAGTTTAAGCATTGACAAGCCGCGCTCTAAGCTCGCTTGCTCGTCGACAACCGTTTCCAATAAACGAAGCTCTAACGCTTCAACACTGCGCGTTTTTGTTGGGTCATAAACTGCGAGAATACGACCTAGTGGATTATTACCAGGCTTTGAAGGCTGTTTTAACTGTGAGCGAATCTTGTGGCCTGTAACAAGCAAAGTGACACCGCGAACTAGGGCGATCAATAGGCCGATAGTCAACAAACTCAAAATGATTTTACCGACAACTCCACCAGCCTTCATACGATCGCTAAGACTTGGCGTTTGTGCCAGTTGTTCTAGCATCACGCCGCGAGATGGATCAACAACGGTTGGTAGAATTTGACCATTAAGTAGTGGGGTCAGAGTCGAGTAGGTAGGGCCTAGGTCCGGCTGTTTTAGGTATGCTCGGGCTTCTTGTTTCTGCGTATTCCAGCTCAGGTAACCGTGTTCAGAGACAAGTCCGAATGAACCGAGTCGAATTGCCTCAAGGTGTTGAGTTTCTCCAGCACCATTAATGAAGGATACCGTAGTAGGAGATATTTGACCTGAGGCTTTGATTTGCTCGTCTAATGCATGCCATAAAGTCGTTAGCTGAGCCATTGAAGGTAGAGCAGTAGCAGCTGTGATGTCTGCTATTGTCTGGTTATATGACTGCGCTCCCGCTGAGGTCACTGAGTTTTCTAGTTCGCCTTGAAGTTCTTTAGCATTTTGTCGAACTACGCCAAATACTTCACCTAAGCTGCCAGTTTCGAGGCGTAATTTTTCTTCTAAACGAGCGAGCGCATCTTCATTGCGACTAAAGGTGCTAGCCAAAGAATCGTTGTGTTGTTTCAGTTCGTCACGCTGCTGAGCCAGTGACGCTTTTAAAGCTTTTAGTTCGTCTTCTGTTTGAGTAAAGCCGGATTCACGAGCTAAGTTGTGGCTGTGTTGAGTTTGGTTTTCATGCAGCGCTTTTTCAGTGAGTGCTGTTTGGGCAGCAATTGAGTGTGAAAAGGTTAACATCAACGCTAATAGGGCATGCGGGTATGGGAAATAGTTCATGTTATTGGCCCTGCTCTGTATTTGATACTATCTTGGAGTTCGACACCAGGGACAATGGAAGAGTAATCATGCTCGGCGCTATTTGCTGCGACGCAATGCTGTATGCCTTGTCGATCTCAGTTTTCATCGAGAGATCGAGAGGTTGCCACTCTTTGTTATTGGTATCCCATGACCAGTAGTTTTGCCCATTTAGACTTCGTGCGACTAAAGAAAGGCGTCCAAGGTGTAAAACATCGACTTCAAGGTGCTGATCGCCCGCGAGGATTTGTCCCTGATAGAGGCCTAATTTTACGCCATACTCAAGCTCGATTTGGTACGCTTCTAATATACGGCGATACTTTTCTGCGTCACTGATGTCGGCGCGTGGCATCATGTCGTCCAGTCTGGCAATACGCTGTTGACGCGCAGTGGGGTTAAGTGGAATATCTTGCTCAACGTGCAGCTTGAGAGCTTCAATCATTTTATACATTAAAGGAACAACGCCTTGTCGAGTGGCATTAATTTGGTCTAATTGTCCTTCAAGGCTTGCCATCTCGAGAGTCTGACTTTCCACCAACGCGTTTAAGTGACCTTGATAAACCTGCAAGTTATCGACTTCTTGTTGAAGCTGCTCAATCTCAGCGCTGAGTTGAATCGATTGCTGAGCGCTAGTATCAATACGTTGCTGGCTGGTCGCCGCTGCGGTATTGGTTTTGCTCAGTACGTTTTTAGCTTCATCGAGATCCGAAGCGCTGCTGGCTGTAGGAAATGTAATTAATAAGCTCAACGCAATCCGTAAGTTCACTGATAAAGGCGTCTTAAACATAAGTCTCTGTCTTGTTTTGGGGTTGTTATTACCCCAGAGTTAAACGATAAAAGCCCACACAATGGTCATTGAGTGGGCGATAAGAATTCTTGCGTTTAGAAGTCCGCAGTCATACCAACATAGTAAGTACGAGGCGCTTCAACGTAGCCAAGGTATTCAAGCTCTGATGAAACGGATTCGTCGGTGACGTTGGTGATCCCAGCGCGAATACGTACATCGTCACTGACGTAATACACGGTGCCGATGTCTAACGTGGTGTATGGGTCTTGCGTGATATCACTATCGATCTTACGCTCGCCACGGTATCGGGCACTGACAAAGGTGTTCAAGTCGTAGGTTGGATTCCAATTTAGCTTCATGAGGCCAGAATGCTTATAGCGCTCAAGCAACTCTTCGCCAGTGGATTTGTCTTCAGTATCTAGGTAGGTATAGTTACCTGACAGGTCCCATTGCTGAGAAATTTGGAATTTACCCGCAAGCTCTACACCTTGAATAATCGCTTCCGAAACGTTTATGTAGGTTTTCTCACCATGGCCACCGGTGGGATTACCACTAGAGTCTTCACACTGGCGAGCGCTTTCGTTCCAGTCACCACCCATAGGGCAGTAACCATCGCTGCGTTCAATCAGATCTTGAACTTCGTTACGGAACAGAGCGCCTTCGATATTCCAACGAGGTTGAGAATAGAGCGCGGCTAATTCATAGTTCCAACTTGTTTCAGGTTTCAGGTCAGGGTTGCCTACGAGGTCACAACCACCTTTACAACTTGCCACAACGTAGTCTGGTTGGTTTTGGGTAAGTGTTGGCGCTTTAAACGCTTTACCAACACCGCCTTTGATCGCCAGATCATTAGTGGTTTGGTGGACTAAATATACCCTTGGGCTGAACTCCTCACCATACTGTTCGTGCTTATCCAATCGGCCGCCAAGTGTTGCAGTAAGCTTATCGGTCATTACCCACTGGTCTTGAACAAAAATGGCTCCTTGATAAGCAGACGAGGTGCCGCTCACCAAGTTTTCATAGTTCTCTAACTCACTGTGTTGATAGTCGATGCCAAAGGTTAATGTATGATTGTCGCCTAGATATGTGGTGGCAGAAGCTTCAAAAATTTGGGTTAACTCTTCGATGTCACGAGAAGAGCTACCAAGATCTGCGGCGTTTTTATCGACGACGTTTTCACGTGAATAGCGCACTTGCGTATCACCCCATGCCCAGAACCCACTGTGAGTAACAGCTTGACTGTTTCGCTTAACTCTAGAGTTTGAGTAGTTTACGCCTGTGGCAAACTCTGCTGCACTGTCACGTTGGTCATCACTGTAACCAAGGTCAAGATCCAGAGTTTGGTTTTCAGCGGCTTGCCAACTTAGAGTACCAAAAAGGCTGATCGAGTCACGACCTTCAAGGGCAGTAACATCGTCTCGTTCATGACCATTTGGGTGCTCACCGGTGTAGGGCTGCCATGCATCGCGACTGGTTTGGTTAACAGAAAAGCGCGCAAACAGTTCATCTTCAATCAGAGCTCCAGAGGTAGTAAGACCTACGGAGTGTTGTTGACCACCATTGCCGTCGTTAGGTGTGGCAATGTCTGTGCTTAGGGATGAACGCCACTCATTAGTTGGCGCTTTGGTTATGATATTTATCGTACCACCCATGCCATCCGAGCCATACAACGCCGACATTGGGCCGCGAATGATCTCAACGCGCTCTATAGAGTCTGCTGGGATAGTATTGAGGTCAAAATCATTGCCGCGAATGATGGCACTTGCCGAACTAAGACGGCGACCATTCACCATAACAAGGGTGTAATCCGAATCCATACCACGGATCGAGATCGTCTGGCGACCTGCGCGTGTACTGTCTAAATTAGATTCGACACTGGTGGCTTGAGCCACGATATCCGCTACGGTAATGCCTGGGCTGTTTTCGATCTCTTCCGCAGTGATAACAGACATTGAAGCTGGGGCTTCTTTGAGTGTTAGTTCAGTACGAGTCGCGGTGACAACCATTTGCTCATCAGTGTCCATGTGAGCGGAATCTGCTTGAACGTGAAAGATCGCAGATGAGCAAATTACGCCAACAGCGGTAACGAGCGGTTTACGAGTGAAGGTGGGAGTCCCTAGCATATCGGTATTCTTAATGTGAATGTTAATGAGAATGGTTTTCATTAAATAGCTAACGACTGGATAGTTCAAGCCGAGTTTCATTCTCATTTGGCATCATTACTATTCAAATAGTGAATAAGTTACCGAATGTGTATTTATGTAATGGAATGTGGGTGGTTGTTCCTGTGAGTTAACGAGCAGGTTGTTGTGGATATACCTCCTTAAAAACATCGCGTATCCAGCGACACATAGGATCATTGTGAAAGCGCTTATGCCAGTATAGGTGAACATCTCTCTCTGGGTGACGCAACGGCTCTGGAACGCGTTTGCATACCAGGTCTCTATGAAGACTGGCTTTTGTCGCAAAAGGTGTAGGGAGATGGAAGATTATGTCTGTGGTTTCTGCAATGTCTGGAGCCACGTTAAAATTTGATAACTGCAAGGGAACGCTTAGCTTACGCTCTTTACTAAGCAGCCCGAGCTCGACAAAGCGCGACTCAATTGACAGGCGTTTGTCTCCTTGTATTGAGATCTGCCCAAAGTGTGCGTTAAGCATATCGTCTACGGTAATTTCTTTGTTTGCCAGAGGGTGGTCTTTACGCATTAACAGTCGATAATCTCTGCTTGTTACCAGCATTCTATACAGGTTTTGCTCTGACGCAGTTGGCTCTTGCGTCGCGAGCACAAAATGAACGTCACCGTTTAACAAGGGCTCGAAGGGGCGTTTAGGAATAGAGTCAATGTCGACCACAATATTGGGCGCTTGTTGGCGAATATGTTTCATTACAGCAGGCATGAGGTGTGCTATTTGAGGCACTAAACCAAAAACGCGTACGGTGCTATCACTTTCGGCTGGGGTAAATGCATCACCATGAACCAACTTTTCAAGCCCGGTGAGTACGGAATTTAGATCTTGCTTGATAGACTCTGCTTTTGGTGTCAATTCATAGCCGTACGTTGACTTAACCAGCAGTTCATCATTAAACACGACACGAAGTTTTTGCAGTGAGCGACTCACTGTTGGTTGGCTCATACCGAGCGCAAGCGCGGTGTTGGATACATGCTTTTCTTCAAGCAGTTGTTTTAGAACAATCAGAAGATTGAGATCGATTTGACCTAAATTCATATTGTGAATATTCACTATGTCAAAAGTGCTGTTGACGCATATTGGCTGCATGATAGTGTAAATGCAATTAATAACTATTCTTATTTTGATCTAGATCAAGATAACTCATCATATGGATTCGATAATGCTACGCAAAAATAGTCTTAAACTGCTGCTTAGTGCAGCGCTAGTTGCAGTGAGTGCTTCACCCGTTTTAGCGAAAACCTACCAACACAGTATGGGTACAGTCGATATTGATGGGGTGCCACAGCGCGTTGTCGTACTTGGTTACGGAAGCCTAGACTTTGTTGACGCATTGGGTGTCGATCCTATTGCAATGCCTAAAGCGCTATTACCTGAAAACCTTAAAAAGTTTGATACAGAGGCTTATACCAATAGCGGTAGCATGCAAGAAGTGAATTATGAAACGTTATTTACGCTGAAACCCGATTTAATCATTGCTGAAGGCCGAATGGCAAAGATCTACGACGATCTAAAAGCGATTGCTCCTGTTTATATGTACCGTATTGATAGCACCAACTATTGGGAAACGACGCAAAAGCACTGGACCAATTTGAGTGAAATTTTCGACCAGCAAGCTAAGGGTGAAGCGCTGATTGCGGACATTCAACAGCAAATTGATGCGTTAAATGACACTAACACTCAAGTGTCTAAAAAAGCACTAACAGTGATGAGTAACGGTGGCAATATTACGTCATTCGCACCAGTTAGCCGTTTCTCATTCGTGTATCACGAAGCTGGCTTTGAAGTGTCGACCTCGGTCAATGTTGAAGCGGAATCGAATACACATGGAGATTTGATCTCGTTCGAGTACATTGCCGATGCAAAACCGGACGTCCTTTTGATCCTTGATCGTGACAAAGCGATTGGCAATGCAAGTGGCAACGCAAAAGAGCTGTTTGCGAATCAGTTGGTGGAGTCAACACCAGCCGCTAAAAATGACAACGTAGTGTATCTAGATGGTGCTGCGTGGTACTTGTCTGCCGGTGGATACCAATCGACACAAGTAATGATTAACGATCTAAATCGCGCCATCCGCTAACGGCATTATTATACAAATAGCCTGATGCGCTTACGTCCCAAACCAACGTTTTGGAGTAAGTACATCAGGTTTTCTACTTTATAACGACTATGAAACCTGCACATTTAATTGCTTTTTTTGTCCTGATACTTTTAGCCGCGACATCGCTTTCAGTTGGGGTTGCAAATTTTACCTTTGCCGATCTGCTATCGGGTGAAAGCCACGCGACAACCATATTGTTTACGAGCCGCTTACCAAGACTGCTCGCCATTGTATTGGCGGGAGCTGGGCTGAGTATTGCAGGACTGATCATGCAACAGATCGTGCAGAACCGTTTTGCAGCGCCTTCAACCACGGGCACCATCGACTGGGCGATGTTTGGCTATATGATGGCGCTTATTTTGTTTGCGGACATGAGTGGTTGGGTGCACCTATTCACCATTTTTGGTTTTTCGGTGTTTGGTACCGTGATTTTTGTTCGATTTCTACAAAGACTAAAGTTCAAGAATACGGTGATGGTGCCGTTGATTGGCATTATGTACGGCAATGTTGTTTCGGCTATGACTACCTTTATTGCCTATAAGTACGATCTTGTTCAGGCTCTTGGATCTTGGACAGTCGCGAATTTTGCGTCGGTGCTTCGCGGTAACTACGAGTTTCTATACATCGCTTTACCAGTGTCCATTCTCGCGTATGGCTACGCCAATAAATTTAGTGCGGCTAGTGTCGGTGAGACCTTTGCTAAAAACATTGGTCTTAATTACCAACGCATTGTCATGATAGGCATCATTCTGGTGGCGATATTGTCTTCGTCGGTGGTGATGATTGTAGGTATGATCCCTTTTCTCGGATTAATAGTACCTAATATTGTCTCGCTGTTTTTAGGTGATAATATGCGCCGCAACCTTCCATGGACTGCCTATACCGGAGTCATTCTGGTACTGCTGTGCGACATCCTTGGTCGTTTGATCATTTTCCCTTATGAAGTCCCCATTTCGATGATTATTAGCATCTTAGGCGGTGCGGTGTTTATTACTCTAATTTTGAGAGATAAGTCGAATGCTTAGTTTAACGTTCCCGCGACCGGTAAAAACGAAAAATTTCAGTAGAGATAGCCTGTTACTTTTAGCCTTTACTGCAATCGCGCTAATGATATGCGCGCTGTTTATTGGCAAAGGACTCACTGTCGATAACTACCAATTTTTTCTCTCGCGTCGGATACCTAAAGTATTGGCGATTGTGCTGGCAGCCATCGCTATTGCGTCATCGTCGTTAGTCTTTCAGACCATTACCGCTAATCGAATTCTTACCCCATCAATTCTCGGGTTTGATTCGCTCTACGTGATGATTCAAGTGATTTTGGTCGCGACGTTTGGTGGTTTTAGTGTGTTAGTCATTGACAGTAAAATCAATTTTGTATTGTCGACAGCAGTCATGATTGCGTGCGCCATGACCTTGTTCCATTTTTACTTTCGAGGACGGCAGCGCAACATATTTACGCTGCTTCTCATTGGTGTGGTTTTAAGCAGTTTGTTTAGCAGCGTGACTGGATTTTTCACTATGGTCATTGATCCTGACGAATTCACATATATTCAGGGATCAATGTTCGCCAGCTTCAACAACATTAATTCTGAGCTGGTGTATTGGTGCACGGTGCCCATGCTGATGTGCTTTGCCGCACTTTTTAGGCTGGCCAATAAGCTCGACGTAATGTGGTTAGGGCAAGAAAACGCAAAAAGCTTAGGTGTCGACACACACAAGCTCACTATGCAGGTGATGTTCATTATTACTTTGATGGTCTCAATGTCGACCGCTTTGATTGGTCCGGTTCTGTTTTTTGGACTTATTGTGGTCGCGTTAACACGTCAGATATTTGCACGCTTCCAGCACCGATTTTTGCTATTAGCTTGTGCGGCGATGTCAGTGGTGCTGCTAGCTGGAGGGCAGTGGGCTGTTGAGAACTTATTTGACTTCTCGACCACTATTAGCGTGATCATCAACTTCCTTGGCGGTGGTTATTTCCTATATCTACTGATGAAACATAAATTCGATTAAAGGTCTGCCCAAGTGATTAAAATTCGTGGCTTAAGCAAAAAATACAATGATAAGTTTGTGGTAAAGGATGCCGATGCGCTTTTTCCACAAGGAAAAATGACCAGCATTATCGGGCCAAATGGTGCTGGGAAAAGTACATTACTGTCAATGGCTAGTCGGTTAACTGATAGCGATGAAGGACAAGTGCTGATTGGCGACAAACCTTTAGAGCACTGGGACAGTGGCGAATTGGCAAAACGATTGTCGGTACTTCGCCAGTCAAACAATATCAACATGCGCTTTACGGTTCGCGAGTTAGTCGCATTTGGGCGCTTTCCCTATACTCAGGGTCGTCTAACCGATCACGATAACCAGGTTATTGACCGAGCACTGCATCATCTCGATATTGAACCCTTGCAAGACCGGTATATTGACCAACTGTCGGGTGGTCAGCGTCAAATGGCGTTTATTGCGATGGTCGTCGCACAAGATACTGACTACATTTTTCTTGATGAGCCGCTTAATAATCTTGACATTAAGCATTCGGTCGACATTATGGCAACCCTAAAAAAACTGGCCGAAAAACATAATAAGGCGGTGGTCATAGTGATACACGATATTAATTTTGCGTCATGTTACTCAGACAATATAGTGGCGATGAAACAGGGTGAGGTGATCAAAAGCGGCACGGTTGATGAAGTGATTCAGGAGTCAGTTCTAAGTGATATCTATGAAATCCCATTTACAGTTCAAGATAGCAACGGGCATCGTATCTCACTCTATTACCGTCGTTAGTCCTGTTAGCGGCGAGCACTATTTGCAATAAACACTGCAAGTACAATGAAATCAATACATATCAGATACTTACGTTTAAATATTATTGTTAGGTTAATCAACCTAGTGAGTTTTGCGTTTCAGTAGTGTGATTTGGCTCAAATTGTCATATGATAGCGCCCCCAATATTTGTTAGACCTTGAGCGTGTATAGTTTTCGTCATTTTCCATTGCGTAGATTGCTGATCCTAGCGATGCTGGTACTTCCGATAGTACTGGGCACTTTATCGCTTGAGCACGCAATGGAAATGGATCACGATGTTCATGAAGAACATCAGTGTGAAATGTACGATGCGATCCAAAATGCGCTGTCTAATCCTGTCGAAATTGACCCTGCACTCGACAATGCGAGCTGTTTTCATCGCTTCTATACGTTGCAGAAAAAACAAAATCACTCTTCTTCTCCCTATGCGCGTGCCCCGCCTATTTTTGTCTAACTCCTGTGCAATCTTCTATACGGCGTTTTGTCCGTAGAGGATTGTCTTCCCTAATACCCAATCATTTATATAGCGTTGAAACACAACGCTAGGGACAGTTATGACCGAAATAACCTATGCTTCTATCGTAAGAAAGAAGAAGCGCAGGCGTGGCTTTGTGTATGCCACCTTTGCCATTGTGGCTGCTTGCAGCGCCGCATTGTTGTTTACTGGCAATTCGCCAGACACAGTTACACCCAATAAATCCAATACATTGTCTATCAGTGGCCCGTGGGAAATCTCCAGTTTAGATCCGTCTAAGCAAGGGTATATTTTAACTCGCATGCAAGTCATTGAAACGCTGCTTAACGTTGATGACTACGGCACCATCACTCCGGGACTAGCAACTCAATGGGAAAGTCGTGACGAGGGCCTTAGTTGGCACATTGTGCTACGCAAAGGCGTTAAATTCCACGATGGTAGCGAGATGGATGCGAAAGCTGTTGTTCGCTCACTTGGCTATGCGCAGCGTAAACACGGAACGTTAAACAAGGCGCAAGTGAGCCGCATATCTGTGGTAAAAAACGATGAAGTGAAAATTGAGCTTGAAAAACCTTACGCCGCTTTTGCCTCGCTTCTTACTAATTACTCAAATGCGATCTTATCTCCAGCGTCGTTTGAGTTAGATGGCCAGGTAAAGACGTTGTATGGTTCGGGGCCTTACCAAATGGAGTCTTTTTCACCTCCGCACAAACTGACAGTGAAAAAGTTTGAGAGTTACTGGGACCAGCGCGCGAGTATTGAGTTTGCTACCTATTTAACGGGGCATCGCGCTGAAAGTCGGTTACTGCAAGCCAAATCTGGTGAAGCGGATATCGTGTTTACCTTAGAGCCTTCAATGCTCAGCCAACTTTCCGGGAGTGATGAAGTTACTGTTCATAGTAATCTGATCCCTCGAACGCTATTGATTAAGCTGAACGCTGGTCATGAGTTTCTGGAGCCGATCAACGCTCGTAAAGCACTGAATATGGCGATAGATCGCGCTGCGATTGCAACCAATGTTTTGGGCTCGCCAGGATCTGAAACAGCGCAGCTCATGCCGAGCTCAATGTCGCAGTGGTTTATTGAGGGGGTGGAAACTAACCCCTACGATTTATCAAAGGCGAAACAATTACTTGCAGAGTTAGGCTGGATGCCTAATGCCTCTGGCATGCTAGAGCGAGATGGACAGTCATTTACTCTTACTATGATGACCTACGCCGATCGACCTGAACTGACCACGGTGGCAACCGCCATTCAAGCACAGTGGGCATTATTGGGTGTTGAGCTAAACGTTGATGTCACTAACTCGAGCATGATCCCTGCAGGCCATCAGGACGGCTCTTTAGAAGCAGCACTGATAGCGCGTAATTTCGGATTTAGCGCCGATCCATTGCCGATCATTAGCAGTGACTTTGCCCTCGGTGGCGGGGACTGGGGAACTATGAACTGGAGCAACGCTAAAGTAGATGCTGCCATATCTGAGCTGATTGAGACCAGTGGAGCAAATCCTCAAACGAATGAGTTAAGCCAAATTGTGGTGAAAGAAATCTGGAATGATTCACCTGTACTGCCTGTGTCTAGTTATAGCCAACATACCTCAGTGAATAAACGAGTGATGAACTTCAAATTTGACCCGTTTGAGCGCGACTATTTTATCAACCAGATGTTTTTTACTAAGGCGGGTAACGACTGATGTTGTGGAATCTTCTAAAAAAACACCTTTATCAATTAGTTTTGGTTGCATGGGGTGTGGGCACTCTAACTTTTGTGCTTATGCGCAGTCTCCCTGGTGACATGGCCTATCGAATTGCGGCCAGTCGTTATGGACAGGACAATGTCGATTCAGCAGCAGCTGAATTGGTGCGCCAAGAGCTTAACTTAGACCAAGGGTGGTTTAGCAGTTACGTTTCCTGGTTAGTGGATCTGTTGCAGTTCAATTTGGGTCATTCGCTGGTCAGTGGTCTTACAGTGAGCGAAACCGTCGCTCATCAACTTGGCCACTCTCTGTTGCTTGCTGGATTCGGAATTGTCTTGTCTGTGGTTATCGCTTTACCGCTGGGCGCCGTCACTGCGAAACGTGTCAATGAAAATAGAGCCAGTGCAATAAACCGTATTGCTATTGGCTTTTCGACATTAGTACGTGCGATGCCAGTATTCGTCTTAGGTCTGCTGTTGATCTTGCTGTTTGCCATGGAATGGCAGTTACTCCCGGTTGCGGGTTTTGGAACTTGGCAGCATCTTGTGTTGCCTAGCCTTACTCTTGCGATCAGTTTAGCGGCAGTTTCCAATCGCGTCGTACACAACAGTGTTCGGCAAGTGCTGCGAGCGCCGTTTTATCAATTTTCTCGTGTAAAGGGGTTAACCGAAGGCCAGACCTTTTTCCGCCATGGTGTGAGAAATATGGCAGTACCGGTTGTCGCCTTTATAGGCATTCAATTAGTCAGCGTAATTGAAGGCATCGTTATGATTGAGTCGCTGTTTTCTTGGCCGGGAGTGGGACACGGTTTGGCACACGCCATCTTTGCTCGCGATATACCGGTTATACAAGGGTGCGCCTTATCTATGGGTGTGTTGTTTGTGCTCCTTAACAGCCTCATTGACGTGCTGTGTTATTGGATTGACCCAAGAGGTCAGCAAGAGAAATGATGAAGCAATTTAATCGAAATCAAAAATTTGGATTGGCCCTGTTACTTGGACTGTTTATGTTCTCGCTGATGGTGGGATGGTTCTCTCCATACAGCATTGATGAACAAAACCTGTCTATCCGCTTATTGGCGCCAAATGGCGATCATTGGTTTGGCACAGACCACTTTGGCCGCGACATGCTGACAAGGCTTGCGAGTGCAATTGGTCTGTCTTTTACCCTTAGCGTGTTGTGTGTAATGAGTGCATCAACGTTAGGTGTGACACTTGGTGTGTGCTCTGCATGGGCCGGTGGTCGAGTTGAACAAGGCTTGGATATAGTGGTCAACATTTTATTGGCATTGCCTGGTTTGGTGCTGGTGTTACTGCTGTCAGCCATTGCCCCTGGTTCATTTTTTGTCATGTATTTGGCCATTTCTTTGGTGCAGTGGGTAGAGTATTACCGAGTGACGAGAGCAATTACACGAACCTTGATAGACAGCCCAGAGCGACAAGTGTCAGTGATGATGGGTTTTGGTAAGTGGTACCAATTTAAGCGTCATATTTGGCCAGCCGTTGCACCGTCAGTATTTACCATGGCAGCGTTTGGCGGAGCCAATGCAATATTGATGATGGCGTCATTGGGTTTTGTCGCAGTTGGCATTCAGCCGCCACTGGCAGAGCTTGGTTTAATGAGCGTTGAACTGTTCCCTTATTATGTAGAAGCTCCATGGATTCTAGCCCAACCGTTATTAGTGGTGGCGCTTTTAGTTCTTGGTTTTCATTTGTTAGCAGGAGTGAGTCGTGAATCTCTTAATTCAACTGACTGATGTGTCGATTTCGACGCAAGCAAAGGCTGGTATGGGCGAAGAGTCTTTAGGTGCTGAGCTTTTGCAACCATTGTCTCTTAAGCTTTATCAAAACAAACCAGTGACCATTTTGGGGCAAACAGGTTCAGGAAAAAGTTTACTTGCGCAAGCAATCGTTGGGTTGTTACCAAACGAGTTGAACCAAGACGGAAAGATAGAAGTCTTTGGTGAGACACATGATCGCCGCTCTTTAATTAAACTGTGGGGCAGCGACATGATTATGTTGCCGCAAGAACCTTGGCGCGCCCTTGACCCGTTAATGCCCGCATACCAACAAGTGTCCGAAGTGTACGAATGTTTGCAAGGGATGGATGAAGAGTCGGCGTTTAATCAAGCCATAGATGACTTAGATACCGTTGGCTTAAAAAGTAGTGCCTTAAAGCGACCAGGCCAACTCTCGGGTGGTATGGCTCAAAGATTGGCCGTAACCGTAGCGACCGCGGGTGGCGCTAAATTGATCTTGGCAGATGAACCAACCAAAGGGTTGGATATTAGCCGCCGAGACGATATTGTTCGATCGCTTGTCAGTCGTTCTATGGGCGGAGGATTACTGACCATCACTCATGATATTGAAGTGGCGCGGCAAATAGGCGGACAGATTATTGTCATGAAAGAGGGGGTTGTGGTCGAGCAGGGCGAGGCTAGTGAGCTATTGGCTCAGCCTCAACACGCTTACACAAAATCGTTAATCGAAGCCGATCCAAAGCACTGGGACACCAGAGTAAAAAGCGCTGTTGATAATAAGCCACTTATGACAGTGGACAAACTGGCCATTGGGCGCAGCGGTAAAGTGTTGTCTAAAGACATATCGTTTACTGTTCATGCCGGTGAAGTTGTCGGTGTGGTAGGAGACAGCGGGTGCGGAAAAAGCACCTTAGGGGATACGCTGCTTGGCTTATTGAGCCCCATAAAAGGCCGCGTAACCAAGTTAAATGCTAATGCACAGCCGTATCAATGGCTCAAATTGTTTCAAGATCCCCCGGCTGCATTTACTTCTAGCGTCACATTAGGTGTGTTGTTGGATGACTTGGTGTCTCTTCATAAGCTTGACCGTTCGGTCATTCCTGAGATGATGAAAAGACTTAAACTCTCCACTGAGTTGTTAAGTCGTCACAGTACGGAAGTCTCAGGTGGTGAACTTCAACGTTTTGCGATACTAAGAGCGCTGCTGCTTAAACCGGTGTTTTTGTTTGCCGATGAGCCAACCTCTCGATTGGATCCTATTATCGCAAAAGAGGTGACGGACTTGCTGGTCGATCTTGCAAAAGAGCAGGGATGTGCGTTGTTGTTGGTGAGTCACGATCCTAATCTCATAGAGAAACGTTGCGATACCGTGATAAGGCTTTGATCGCTATTTATATTAATCTAAAAACAAAGACGATGTATCTTATTGATGGATCGTCTTTTTTTACGAACCTAGTCTTTGGCTAGTCATAGATGTTGCTCAACAGTTAGCACGATATCTGGTTGCGACCGTTCTCTTTAGATTGATACAGTAATTTATCTGCGGCCAAAATTTTGTTGTCCAATTGATCGCCAAGATTAGATACACCAATACTTATGGTGACCGATATAGATTGACCATTATGGTGTACTGTGAGTGTTTCTATTTTTTGTCGAGCTATCTCCAGCGCTGTATAAAAGCTGTCTGAGTCGCCTTGGTCGTATACGCAAAATTCTTCACCGCCAAAACGCACAACGGTTGAATCTGCCAAGCTCTCTTTTAATGCCTCTGCAACAGCAATTAGCACAGCATCACCACCGTCATGACCATAGGTATCGTTAACCTTCTTAAAAAAATCGATATCCATCATCGCGATACTGTCATCTGACGTGCAACGAGCGTTGTCAAAAAGGTAACGGCGATTCCAAAGACCGGTCAAAGGATCTTGATTAGCCAAGTTGTATAGCTCTTGTGCTGATTCTTTAAGATTGAGGGTTTGATGGACACGACAATAAAACTCCTCCTGATTAAACGGCTTATTTAGGAAGTCGTTAGCACCCGCCTTCAAAAATTGAGCAGTTAGTGTAGGGTCATCACTTCCCGATAGCCCAAGAATCGGTGTTGTATCGTTGGCAGTATTTGAACGAATGGTCTTGATCATTGAAATACCGTCTTTGATAGGCATATTGTGATCAGTAATGATGAAGCTGATGTCGGAATGAAGCGTCAGTTTATCCAAGCCATCTTGGCCATCGCTCGCTTGTGTGGTTTTAATATATTGGTGTTCAAGTAGCCCTGCAATATATTGACGGATAGCACTGGAGTCATCGACAATTAAAGCGTGGTGGTGTTGGTTCTTTAGTAATCGCTCGACTAACTTAACCGCGTATTTTATCGAGCTAACACTGTCTTTTAAGATGTAATCGAGGATCTGTTTTTCAATAAACGACGCCCTAATGTCTTTATCAAAATTACCCGTTATCACGATCACTCGTTGTTGTTTTGATATTGCTAAATCTATGGCTTCACCAAAGGGTGCGTCGGGTAGGCAGTAATCAGAGACGACGCAAAAAAAATCTTGTTGGAATTCGAAGATCTCGATGGTTTCTTCGAGTGAGGTCGCGGTAACCACGTCAAACCCTAAACGGCTGAACTCGCGCTCCAAGAATGAGCGAAAAGCCTTACTGTCTTCAATGACTAAAATACACTTATTCAAACAAATTCTTCTCACTGGTGTAACGAAAAATTAATAATACCGAATAATTGTAATTTTACGAGTATAACAGGGTGATGATTTATAACTTCTTTGTTAGTTCTGAGCACAACTTGCATAAATGGAACATCAAACGCTAAATGTTTCACCAAAAACGCCAGATTCCGCCAATGCAGGCCCAGTTCTTGAGAGGTTTTTACATGAATAATCAAGATAATAGGTATGAGTAAAGGCTGCGCAAAAAGACATCGATACTGCGTCAGATCTCACTATTTAGCAAAATCTAAAAATTAACAGAACGCCATATTGTTAGTTTTATGGTTTTCTGAGATACTGCTGTGGCTGCAGAGTTCCCCATCGGGGATACTCTATTATGTTGTACGGGTACCTACTTTTTCAGGTACCCGTTTTTTTTTATGCCGCTATAATAGATTTTTTCTTCGATTCGGACTGGTTTTATGCGAGTGTTTGTAGCGCTTATATTATGGCTACCATTAATGGCTTTTGGAAATACTGCGCCATGGTTGATCCCATTTACACAACCCGCAGATAAGGGCTGGCCCGCGAGTGAGTTAGACGTGCAAAGCGATCTGTTTGATTGCAGCTTAGAAGAAGAGTTGGAAGACTTTTGTGCCAGTCACGCAACGTATTACGAAACCCGAGTCGAAGCAGAGATAAAGGTGATCGAAGGTGAGGCCGCTAAAATGGTGCTTACTACTAAGTTCGATATTGCCAGCGCCAATAACTTGCAACTTGCTTTGCGACGCGATGGTTTTCAAATCGCACACATTTTTGTCGAAGAACACCATTTAGATGTGGCAAAATCACTGTCGCTTATGGATGTTGAGCAAGTGAATCGCGACGCTTATTTTTTACTTAATGATCAGCGATTTAGGCAGAAACCTAAAACCATCAAGTGGGTGAAGCAGGCATTGCAGAACGGCGTCGAATACCGATCGGATGTTACCTATACAGCCAATGCAAATGTTATAACGATAGAGTTTGTTCGCTCACAAGAACGACTGTTGTAGTTCAGATGATACCCATGGTTTAACTTAGTAAAATCACTTACTGAGTTAAACCGTTTAATTTCTTGCCCGTTACTGATCTCACAAGCTACTCTAACGTATAACTGATTTGGTTTGTCTAAGAAGGGATCGCATTGAATGGACTCAGTAAAAAAATGGCGCTGGATATGGGTAGCAATATTGGCATTAGTCTTGACGGGCTGTGCAACCAAACTGCTCTACCGTAATCTTGACTGGTTCATTCTCGAATACATCGATGATTATGTATCTTTAGACCGGGAACAAGAAAAAATCGTTAAGCTGCAATTAAAGGAGCTCATTGATTGGCATCAGAAAAATGAGTTGAGCCAATACACCTCTCAAATAGATGAGATTTCCATGCTGTCATTGCCATCGCTTACCGATGATGACCTCATTTATCATGCCGACCAAATGACTAACCACATCTATCGTTTAGCTCAGCGTGTGGCACCCGATATGTATGCGCTTAGCCAACTTGCCTCAGACGAGCAACTCGACGAATTTATCAAAAACTACGAACAAAAAGGCGAAGAGCGGCAAAATGACTATCTAGAAAAAGACGCCCAGCAGCGATTTGAAGATAGACTCGAGTCCATGACAGAATCTGTTGAACGTTGGTTCGGGTCTGTTAACGAGGAACAGCGCTTAATTCTTGAAGAATGGGCGATGAACCGAATTGACACGCGTCCTTTGTGGCATCGTCATAGAGTGTCTATGGGGGACCAAATGAAAACGATGTTTGCCCGCCGCTTTGATGTGATCAATTATCAAAATCAAATGATGGCGTTGTTGACCGAGCCAGACAGTTTTTACAGCGCCGAATTGGATGAAAAATTGGAGCAATCCCGAGTTATGAGCCGTGAATACCTGCTTAGACTCGCGCACGTCACCACCCCCAAACAACAACAGCATTTTAAAGACGAACTTGGTGAATGGAAAAGCATCCTAGTCAATTTGAGTGAAGAGTAACCAAATTATGTCAAATTAGAAATATCAAGGACTTAATATTAGTGTGATTATTATTTTGTTACACTTAGGACAATAAGTTGATAATACTCGGACATATCAACCGATTAAAGTCGTAGCCTGAGCTATCCTTTTTAGACAGACTAATAAGGCAACTCTATTCTGAATTGTAGTGAATGGAAACATGATGAAAAAACGTATTATTTTGCCGTTATTTGCGACGGCTGCTCTCCTTGGTTGTGGCGACAAAAATGCCTCAGCACCGCAAATGTTACCTGTAGTAAAAGCCGAGCAAGTTACCTCTACGGCTTTCTTTCCTAGCAAATCATATGTAGGACGAATTGAAGCCATCGAAGACGCAGCAATTACGTCACAAGTCACTGGATATTTAGAATCTAGAGACTTTCGCGAAGGACAAATCGTTGAGCAAGGTCATGTACTGTACCAAATTGACGACTCTACTTACGCAGCTCAAGTAGCAAGCGCAACCGCCGCTGTTGCCCAAGCTGAAGCTCAATTGAAAAAAGCGAACTCAGATTTTGAGCGAGCCGAAAACCTATTACCGAAAGGGAACATTTCTCAGTCCGAATACGACACCCGCTTTGCCAATAAACTGAGTGCAGAGGCACAGGTTAAATCGGCTGAAGCAAACTTAATTTCAGCCGAGGTCGATTTTTCGCGCACTAAGATTGTTGCTCCATTCAAAGGCAGAACAAACAGCACTAAAGTGAGTATGGGCGATTTGGTTTCTCCGTCTTCAGGCGTTCTCACCACCTTGGTCAGCCTCGATCCTATTCAAGCTTCGTTTCAAATTAGTGAAAGGGAGCGTCTTGCAATGGGCATGGACAAGGCTTCAGGTGATGGCTCGAATGAAGAAGTCGAGATTGAAGTCACCCTAATACTAGAAAACGGCAAAGAATACAGTCACGCTGGCAAGTTAGACTTTGTCGGTAATCGTATCGATCTCGATACTGGTACTATCGCTTTGCGAGCGCAAATTCCTAACCCTGATTATGCGCTTCTTCCAGGTCAGCATGTTGAAGTGATGCTTGCGACTACAGAAGAAGTGGATGTGGTCGCCATCCCACGTCGAGCCGTGCAAACCGACATCCAAGGTGATTTCGTGATGGTACTGAGCGAAGGCAATGTAGCTGAGCGTCGAGAAGTCGTACTTGGCGCGCAAATCGACGAAGGCATCGTCATTCAGACCGGTCTTAAAGAAACCGACAAAGTGATTGTTGAAGGTTTGCAGCGTGTTCGAAACGGCATGCCTGTGCAACTGATGAGTGAGCAGGGTGGCGCGTAATGCTAAGTCGTTTTTTCATACAGAGACCTAAATTCGCACTGGTCATCTCCATCATATTGACCCTTGCAGGTTCAATTTCGTTGATGGTGCTGCCAGTAGCTGAATATCCACAAATCAGCCCGCCATCGGTTAGTGTTACTGCATTCTACACTGGTGCAAGTGCCGAAACCGTAGAAGAAGCTATTGCCGATCCAATAGAAACCTCGGTAAACGGCGTTGAAGATATGATTTACATGTCCTCAAAAAGCGCGAATGATGGGTCGTACAATTTATCGGTAACCTTTGATGTTGGGACAGATCCTGACATGGCGCAGGTTAACGTTCAAAACCGTGTATCTCAAATTGAATCGAAACTTCCTCAAGAAGTTAGGTCTGTAGGGATAACGGTTAAGAAACGCTCTCCTGATCTCCTAATGGTATTGAACTTCTATTCACCAGAAGGGACGTACAATGATCAGTTCTTGATTAACTACATCAATCTGAACGTCAAGGACCAATTGGCCCGTGTTAAAGGGATCAGTGAAGTCTCGGTTCTAGGTGGTGGTGAGTTTGCAATGCGTATTTGGTTGGATCCAGATAAGCTGTCAAGCCTCAACATGACCACATCCGATGTATACGCTGCGCTGGCTGAACAGAATGTTCAGGTTGCCGCCGGTAAGGTGGGCGCTGCACCGTACAACGATGCGACTGACGTACAATTTAACATTGTAACCAAAGGCCGCCTTGAAACGTCGGAAGAATTCGAGAACATTCTTTTACGCGCCAATACTGATGGTTCATCCGTATACCTAAAAGACGTTGCACGCGTAGAGTTGGGTAAGAAATTCTACGATGGGTCGGGCACGTTTAAAGGGCAAGATGCTTCAATCGTGACGTTGTCACTTCAATCTGGTGCTAATGCATTGGAAAGTGGCAAAGAAGTGATGGCGATGCTAGAGCGTTTGAGCGCTAACTTCCCAGACGACATGACCTATGAAACGAGCTACGACACAACGATATTTGTGGCCGAATCGATCAAGGGTGTGGTCGTTACCTTGATACAAGCTGTTCTGCTGGTGATTGCCGTTACCTATTTATTCCTGGGTAGTGTGAGAGCAACGCTAATTCCAGTGGTGGCGATACCTGTTTCTTTAGTCGGTACGTTCGCAGTAATGCTAGCAACCGGGTTTACCATCAACACCGTAACCCTGTTTGGTCTTATACTGGCGATTGGTATCGTGGTGGATGACGCTATCTTGGTTATCGAAAACGTTGATACCATTATGAAGCGCGACCCAAGCATCAGTCCTCGTAAAGCAACATTGATGGCGATGCAAGAAGTTACCGGTCCTATTATTACCTCCACAATGGTATTGCTGGCGGTGTTTATTCCGGTTGCCATGCTTCCAGGTATTACTGGCATCATGTATCGTCAGTTCGCGTTAACGATCTGTATTTCTGTTGTAATCTCGTCCATTAATGCACTGACTTTGTCACCAGCTTTGTGTTCTTTGGTACTGAAACAAGGCCAAGAAAATACCTCAGGTTGGTTTAGTGCCTTTAACCGAGGCTTAGATAAAGTTACTCAGAAGTACGGTATTTTAGCCGGTTTCTTGGTGAAAAAGAGTGCAGTATTAGTCGGGTGCTTTGTTATTGCGGTGTCACTGCTTGGTTACTTCGCGACAAACACATCAACGGCGTTTGTACCTCAAGAAGATAAAGGCATCTTGATGGTCAACATACAGTTGCCAGACTCTGCGTCGCTATCTCGAACAGAATTAGCTGCTGAAAAAGTCGTTGCGCTGGTTGAATCCGAACCCGGTGTAGAAGGTGTTACGATGGCAACGGGTTACGCCTTCTTAACAGGCGCTGCTGCGAGTAATGGTGCTTCGCTCTTTATCAAGCTAAAACCATGGGAAGAGCGATTAGCGTTAGAGGGTGAACATTCATCATTTGCTATCGCACAGCGTGTTAATGGCAAGGCTGCGATGCAGGTTCCTGAAGCGGTAGTATTTGCGCTCGGACCACCGGCTGTACCAGGCATGGGTAGTGCGTCAGGCTTTGAGTTTGTTCTCGAAGATACGTTAGGAAGAAGCCGTACCGATCTCGCGATGCTAATGAATGAGGTGATCCAGGAAGCTAACCAGCAGCCTGAAATTTCACATACGTTCAGTACTTTCCGAGCCAACGTACCCCATTACTATTTAGATATCGATCGTAATAAGGCTAAGCAACTGGGTGTGACTTTGGGAGAAATATTCCAGACGTTGCAAGGGAACTTGGGCTCTATTTACGTCAATGACTTTACATTGTTTGGTAAAAGCTTCCGTGTAACGATGCAGGCGGACGCCGACTATCGTAACAGTATTGAGGATTTGACCAAGTTCCATGTCCGCTCGAGCAGCGGTGCGATGGTACCGTTGAGTACTCTAGTCAGCTACGAGCAGGTGTTTGAGCCTGATGTAGCATGGCGCTATAACATGTACCGCTCGGCGGTCATCCAAGGTCAAGCCGCGCCAGGTTACTCTAGTGGTGATGCGATTGAAGCCATGGAGCGTGTCGCCGAACAACTGTTACCACAAGGGTATCAATACGAATGGACGGGTATGGCGTACCAGGAAATTCAAGCGGGAAGTCAGGCGGTCTATGCATTTGCACTTGCACTGATCTTCATATACCTGTTTATGGTCGCTCAGTATGAAAGTTGGAGTATTCCGGTCGCCATTATCTTGGTTGTACCGGTTGCGACACTTGGAACATTCTTAGCGCTTAATATGGCAGGCATCGCGCTTAACCTCTATGCGCAAATAGGATTGGTACTACTAATAGCCTTGGCTGCTAAAAACGCAATCTTGATTGTCGAGTTCGCTAAAATTGAGCGAGAAGATAAAGAGAAGCCAATTGATGCCTCGGCGGTTAAAGGCGGGATCCTTCGCTTTAGAGCGGTAAACATGACGTCATGGTCGTTCATCTTGGGGATTTTGCCATTAGTATTCGCATCTGGTGCAGGACACATAAGTCAAAACTCTTTGGGTGTGGCTTTGGTCGGCGGACTACTATGTGTGCTACTGGTAGGTACTGTATTTATACCGGGCTTCTTTGCGGTTATTCAGACTCGCCGTGAGAAAGTCTATGGTGGCAGCACCAAACTTAAGCCGTTAGACGACGAGTAAGTTTACTCTCGAACGCATACAAAAAGCGCCTTCATATGAAGGCGCTTTTTTTACATCTCAACAGTTTGCTACGCGAACCAATTAAGATTCATCTAGGCTTATTTTGTGCCTTTAGACTGCTTGTCTACTTGGGTCAGGTCACGGATTTTACGTGAAATATCGCGGCGAGTTTTTGAAATCTCGGCGCCTTTGATGATGTGATCATCAACACGATCTTCGTAGTCTGATTTCATGTTCTTAACAATAGACATGATTTCGTCGTAAGTCATCTCTGGGTGCACGTAATCGAGCAAGTTATCCAGCAAGTCCACACGCTTGCGGTTATCACGAATTTTCTTTTCGTTGTCTAAAATTTCTCGTTTAAGTTTGTTCTTTTTACGTGCCAAACTTACGATTTCTAAAACGCTATTCATCTTTGACATTTTCCTTTAAAAGTAATGGTCTATTCATTACAGCATACCCGCAGCATCAACTATAGTACACACATCAATAATTTTGAGTCTGTATCCTTTTTTTGATTACTCTTTGTTCATTCATAATGCTTGGATAGAGTCGGTGATTATTCCTTAACCGAAAGGATCTGAAAAAGTAGCGCGTTCATTCAGATAGGGATACTCTAGAATGACAATTATAAGTCATTAAAGGGAATCGATATGAGCATTACATTGTCTGCACTCGAGGCACGTGTCATCGGATGTTTAATGGAAAAAGAGGTGACCACACCAGATTACTATCCTTTAACGGCAAACAGTCTTTTGGCCGCGTGCAATCAAAAAAGCAGCAGAGAGCCAGTGATGAACATTAGCTCACAGGAGCTAAATATCACTTTGGCCCAACTAGGTGATAGGCGTCTTGTCACGGATGAATCAAGTTTTAACTCCCGTGCGTCTAAATACACTCACAGGTTCTGCAATACTGAGTTTGGTGATTTAAAGTTTAGTGCGGCAGAAAAAGCGGTTGTGTGCGTGTTATTGCTCAGAGGGGCGCAAACGCCTGGAGAGTTGCGCAGCCGATGTCAACGAATGCATGAGTTTGACAATGTTACCGAAGTCGAGTCCGTGCTTAACAAACTGGCTACGCAAGAGCCTCCGTTAGTGTCACAATTGCCGAGAGAGCCTGGTAAGAGAGAATCTCGATTCCAACATCTGTTTATTAGCGACGATGAAAGAGAGCAGCTTGCAACGGTGGCAACATCAGCACCAGTAAATCCCGCCAACAACAATGAGTTGCAGCAGCTTTCTGAAGAAGTAGCGGATCTGAAGTTACAAGTTCAAGAGTTACAGCAACAGATGGCTCAGCTGTTGGGAACAACAGAATCTGAGGGATAAGCAGAACTATGGATTGGCACTGCTACCTAGTTAGACTCGACAACAATGCTTTATATTGTGGCGTCTCTAATAACGTGAAGAAGCGTTTTGAGGCGCATTGTCTAGGTAAAGGTGCCAAGGCACTAAAGGGCAAAGGGCCGCTCGAACTGGTGTGGCAAAGCCAAGCAATGGATAAGCGCTCAGCGATGCAGCTTGAGTGGAAAGTTAAACGCTTCCCCAAGGCAAAAAAAGAGAAGCTCGTGTCGCTGGGGGCTGATTATGTGGATTTACTGGACGAGTCTCACTAGCGTGCATAATGGCTAACTAACAAGCTCGACATTATCGATGTTCATTTTACGAGCAATTCGAAGGGGTTGTGGTTGGTCAGAATGATATCGCTCAGTCAGTTTTTCTATTGATAGCGGTTTATCAAACAGATAGCCTTGTCCAATTTGACAAGCATGCTGTGCAAGCCATCGGTGCTGCGGTGTTTCTTCAATACCTTCAGCAACAACACGCAACTCTAAAGAGCGACTCATCGCCAATATGGCGAGTACCAGTGATTCGCTCTGACTATCAATGGTTAGCTTTTCGACAAACGCCCGATCAATTTTAAGCTCATTAATAGGCAGTGTGTGCAGGTAACGCATTGATGAATAACCTGTACCAAAATCATCCAGCGCAATATGAAACCCTCGCTGTCGTAATCGGTCGAGAATAGGCTGAACTTGCTGGGTATCTTTGATCAGTATATTTTCAGTAATTTCCAGCGTGACTTTAGAGCAGGGCATTGATGATTGCTCAACAAGATTCGCCAACGAATCGACCACCAGCGGGTTAGAGATCCTTTGTGGTGAGATGTTGATCGAAAGCTGAATGTCTTTGCCTGTGTGCTTTACAAACTGTGCAACTTGCCGACATGCTGTTTCTACTATGTAGTCGCCTATAGAGTTGATGATGCCTAGCTCTTCTGCTTTTTGAATAAACACAGGGGGTGGGACTTGGCCTAAGACTGGATTTTTCCACCTTCCTAAGGCTTCGACGCCAAACAGTTGCCCCGTTGCTAGGTCAATTTGAGGCTGGTATTCAACATAAATTTCATCTCTGGCAATGGCTCGCCTTAGTTCCTGCTCTAAGCTATGTTGATAGTTTTGTTCTTCTAATATGTCTAGGCAGAATAGGTGGAAGGTATTCTTGCCTTTTTGTTTGGCTCGATACAGTGCCATGTCTGAGTTTGAAAGAAGCTTTTCTAAACTTCGACCATGCTCTGGAAATAAGGTTACGCCACCACTGATGGAAATGTGGTGATGCTTGCCATCTATCACAAATGAGGTATTAGCCGTTTTGTTAAAGACAGCAGCGGCTCGCTGTGAGGCTTCCTGTTCATTTTCTAAATTGGCAAAGCAAAATACAAACTCGTCTCCGCCAAAACGTGCAACTGTATCGCCTGGTAACATTATGGTCGCAAACAAATTTGACAGCTGCTTAAGCATAGAGTCTCCGGCTGCATGCCCGTAGATATCATTAATGTTTTTAAAGTCATCGAGATCAACAAACATGATGGCCAGTTTGCTCGAGTGCTTATAGGCGTGACGAATATTGAAGTGAACTTGTTCTTGAAAATGTTTGCGATTGGGTAATTGGGTCAAACTGTCATGGGATGCGTTGTACGCGAGTTGATCTTTTAGCTCGTTTAACGCATTGAAATCACGTCCAATCCTTAAGCGAAAGCGGTCGAAGTTAAGACGGATTTTACGCGCAAAATAGAGATACAATGCGCCTAAAAAGAGACTGAGAAACAATATAGTTGAGCTTAAACGTTCTTGCTTGCGACTATTTTGTTGCTCAAGAAGTCGTTGCTGCTCTTCAATGATGTCTTGCAAGTCTTCACCGTACAGTCCCGTCCCCACAATCCAGTCCCATTCAGGTATGTAGGTCACGTAACTGATTTTCTTTGCTTCTAGGATGTGCTCTGGCTTAAATGATGAGTAATATTCGACGAAATCATCACCTTTGATAGCGGTTTCTATGATGGATTTGATGTAGTAATGGCCGTTTTCATCCTGAAGATTGATCCGATTAGTACCAATGGTGTCGGTGTTTGGATGCAGCAACATCGTGCCATGACTGTTGAGCACAAACAGGTAGTTATTGTCATCGCTTCTTAGCTGGCTAAGTCGGTTGAGGGTTCGTCGGCGTATTTCTGCATCTATAGAGGAAATCGTGTTTCCAGTGCCAATGATCCATTGATAGGGTTCGAATACTTTTAAATAAGAGACCTTTGCACTGTCAATAAAAGAGCCGTTACTGAGGTTTACGTGATTGTAAGTTTTAAACCCTTCATTCTGCTGGGAAACTAGCTCAATGGCTTCTCGAACGATATATTGACCTTGCGTGTCTTGAAGGTCCAACAAGTTGGTTTGTTCAAGCTCTGGGCTCAGTGGGCTTAAGACGAGTTCGCCGTGCGTGTCAAAGATATAGTAGTAACCAGAGTCATTGTCGTAACGGAGTGCACGCAGTGCTTGCAAGATAAGCTTTTTCACTTCCCCAGGCGGTAAATGCTGATTGTTCTGATATAGACGTTCGACAATACTGAATGCTTCATAGACGCGAAACTGAATTTGGCGCTTCATGCGCTCAATACTTTGAGACTGATCGAAGCGAATATCAGCAACGACACGATTGATGTCGGTTTTAAGTGCATTTTTGTTCTGCTTTATAAGCTGAACTGAAAGAGCCTCAATACTGGATTGAGAGTTTTGCTGAGAAGATTTGATGATCACACCGTTCAAAATCACCGTAAATGCGATCAAACTGATGATCGGCAAAATGCGGAGTAAATTGAGTAAGTATTTTTCTTCGTTTTTGATCATCGGAGATAAGTTGGGCAAAATATCGTCATATTATACAGTATGTAAAACTGATACTTCCATATGATGTACGGCAATTAACAAGACCGACCCGACACTTTTGTGACTAATTATTTCCCAGTAGGGCCTTTAAGCGGCTGTACGATGAGATAAGTGTCTATACTTAGTTATTGTTTTTCTAGATAATATCCTCCGATGGACATCATTAATTCATTTCAGGGAGAGAAAATGAAATCGCCATTACAATCAATATCTCATCAAGCGGTGGATGCCGCGATTAAAATAGGTGCCATAGCGTTATTGGTGTATTGGTGTTTTGAAATATTAAGACCTTTCATCATGCTAGTGGTATGGGCCGCTGTAATTGCTACCGCCTTATACCCAGTTGCTATACTCCTTTCAAATAAACTTAAGCTATCTCCGTCTAAAGCAAGCTATTTATTGGTGCTAATTGGGGTGCTCTTAATGTTTATTCCGACATACCTTATGTCGGGCGCTGCGATTGAAGAGATGCAAGACCTCTACAATGCCATAGAGCAAGGTATTCTCAAGATTCCTCCGCCGTCACTATCTGTTAAAGAGTGGCCGGTAGTAGGTGAGAAATCTTTCGCATTCTTTACTAAGTTATCTCGTGACCTTGAAGCGTTTGTCTTGCTCTATCAGAAGCCAATCACAGACTTGGCAACTGCAGTGCTGGGCATTATTGGTGGTGTATTCGTGGGACTACTAAAAATGACGCTGTCGCTGATCATTGCAGGTGTGTTTATGAGTAATTCAGCTGCATGCGAAAAAGTGTTTTCAAGAATATCGATTCGACTAGCAGGAGAGTCCGGAAAAGCAATGACTACTCTAACGGTGAGCACCATTCGAAGTGTCGTTCAAGGGGTACTTGGTGTTGCGGTGATTCAATCAGTACTCGCGGGGATAGGTCTGTACTTTGCTGGGAGTCCAATGGTTGGGTTGTGGATGCTTGCGGTGTTATTTGTCGCTATTATCCAGTTACCACCTATCTTGGCACTCATCCCACCCATTATTATTGCTTATACGGGAGACTCAAGCTTTGTCGCTACAGCTCTATTAGTATGGTGTTTGTTAGTCAGTGCATCTGACGCCGTGCTGAAACCGATGTTAATTGGTCGTGGCTCTGATGTGCCTATGCTAGTGATATTATTAGGCGCAATTGGTGGTATGGCCATGTCGGGTATTATTGGGTTGTTTGTCGGTGCAGTTGTGTTGGCGGTAACTCATAACCTGTTTATGGCTTGGCTTGCTCAAAGTGAGGAATCCACAGCACAAGAGATGGAGACCAAAGACGTTGAAACAAGTAAGTAGCGAAGATAACTTCATATTTTTGTTAGTTGCATTGCTGACACTATTGTTCACGGTAGCGGTTGTCGAGCAGTTTTTTCAAGGAGGGCAACTGCTTGTAGTGTCTGCGATTATCCTCTGTTTGGCGTTTTCTATTTTGGGTGTGAAACGGCAAGCAATTTACACCAAAAGTTGGTTTGGGGTGCTATTGACCCTATTTCTGGTGACTTATGTTATTTCGATTTTGACCAACCTAAATTTGAGCTTGCTAACAATAGCCTTAGTCATCGTGTTTTTAATGCATTATATGATCTCTGCATTTAAGCAGGTTCTATTTACAGGGCAAGTTGGCAGCAATCAAATTATTGGTTCAATTTGTATCTATCTAATGATTGGGTTGGTGTGGTCGTTTGTTTATTTATTCTTGCTCGAAAGTTTCAATGGGGGATTTAGCGGGTTAGAGAACCAACACTGGTTAGATAATTTGTCATCGGTGATTTACTACAGCTTTATAACCTTGACTACGGTAGGGTATGGCGAAATCACCCCAACACTGCCTATTACACGGTTTTTTGCCTATATGCAGTCATTAACAGGCAGTTTTTATTTGGCAATATTGGTCGCGAGTTTGGTCAGTACTGGATTGGAACAGCGTAAACGAAAAGTGAATTAAAATACGGGCAAATTGTCAGCTAGTCAGAAACAAAAAAACCAGCAATTGAAGTGACCCCTTAAAGTTGGACATTTCTGTTAAGCGGCTTGTAAGGCCTGATTTCGATATTCCATCGGAGTCAGGCCTTTTAGTTTCACCTTGATGCGTTTTGTGTTGTAGTACTCGATG
>NZ_JAFEUM010000003.1 GCF_016900875.1 Vibrio ulleungensis | reverse complement strand
TGTGGAATGTATTTTTACCTAGGTCAATACCAATGATATGAGCTGTTGACATGGGACACCTTCCTTTGAGCGCTAAACATAGGTTAAGTTTAGCTGTGAAGAGGGACGTACCATCTCATTAAACCGTTTAGCCCAATTACTCTAAACATTTTAAAATTACCAATCAAAGTTAATTTTACTAATGCGTAGGAATAACTATGTCAGCCTTATGAGCTGACTGTTTGTACAGTTCATTAGGTTTGTCTAACTGTAAAGTATGAGAATGGCTTATTTGTCGTTATGGAAAGACTTAAATCTCTTGGAATTGCAATTTCCATTGATGATTTTGGTACAGACTATTCATCATTAAACTATCTGAAACGACTGCCCGGCGATACTTTAAAAATCGACAAATCGTATGTAGATGAGTGTCACGCCATCAATGAAGATGGCATTCAAAAACTACTTAGGAAACCGAATCCTAACAGAGAAAATTTGGCCGCATAATTCAGCAATGATTACTTGACCAATGCAAAGTAAAAAGTTAACCCTGCTATCGTTTGTGATTCAATACAACTGCTGTTGCCAATAGTAATAATAAAACTAATGCAGGAACTGCTGTACCAAAAGCTTGTCCCGCTAATATATGTGAGGCTGCGGCACCAATTAGTGCAATCGTAAAGCCAGCATAACCCCACTGTCTAAGTGTTTCATACTTAGGCTGGAGAATAGCACCCGCACCAATTAAATAGGCGGCCCCTAAAATAGTTAATAAATATAACGGGTACCCCATCTCTTGTGTTGATTGAACCAAGGCTTCTTGCTCTGTCAGTTTTGCCACACCTGAAGCGGCCATGGCTAATGCAAATAAAATCGAAACGAAATAAAAGGTAATATTGAGTTTTTTCATGATCTAAATCCTATTTCTTTAAAAGTTATAAAGAGTTTAATCACTTACTTATTGCAACGAAATAGGCGTTAAAGCAATATTGCATTGCAAATTTGCAACAAAGGAAAGCGTCATGGATTGGAATGATCTCAAATATGTCATTGCCATTGCTGAATACGGCACATTAAAAGCTGCTTCTTCACACTTAAATGTTAACTCGACAACAGTATGGAGGCGCATTCAGCAGCTTGAAAAAAAGCTATCTGCTCAATTATTCATTGTGAGTCGCAAAGGCTATCAACTGACAGAAACAGGACAGTCCGTTTTAGAAAATGCAAAACGTATAGAGTCACTAGCAGATTGCATACTGATCGAGAGTGATTTGAAGCACCAAAAGGTGCAAGGGCTAATTCGAATCACCGCGCCTTCAACCATGGCGGCTATCACCCTGCCACAATGGATAAAAGAATTTAGAGAGGATTACCCTGATGTTCAGTTTGAAATCCTTGAAGCAAGTCAGTTGCTAGATATAGAGCATCGCGAAGCCGACATCGCCATTCGAGCAAGCCATGGCGCTCCACAAGCTCTTATTGCTCGAAAAATGCGAGATGTCACCTTAAGTGTTTACGCATCACAATTATTTTTAGACGCCAATGGTATCGAAGCTTCCATGCCACTTTCACAGATGAAACACCTCTACGCAATCGACTTTGTTCAAATGGATAACCTAGCAATACAATGGTATAAAAATCAGTTTAAACACAACCCTAAGTCTATCTACTGCAACTCAATTTCTACGGCTTTAAATGCAGCCCTTAACGACCAAGGAATAGCTTTACTTCCGACCGATGATTCCCACAATCTCGTTGAGCTATTTCGATTAGATAAAAAATACAACTCCTCTTTATGGATACTAGCGAACAAAGATTTACGAAATACTGCACGGATCAAAGCATTTTGGGACTTTCTAATCAAAAAAATAGATAGCTATGTTGTTCAGGGATGAAGTCATCTTGCCTTAGCTTTGATTACAACTCATCACTAGAAGGCACTTCAAACCATAACCAAAACATGTCGAACATCTCTTGTGTCATTTCGTATGATTTACCTTCTAAGTTTTCATCGCGTTTAAATGCTCGCGCAGCACTCTTCAAATAAGAAATCTAAGTAGTACAGTTCATAATCGATGCCATTATGATATGCCCATCCCTTCATAGCTACTCGCTCTTTTTTGTACCCAAAGCCGTGATCAAAGGTTTCTGGTACTCCAAGTTCCACCAGCCTTATAGCCCAGATTTTAAATAGCTCTTGAAGTATTTGAAGCAGTGCATCAAAGACCTCCCTTTCCATGTGTCCCCCCATATAGCGAGGTCATCCCCTCATCCATTGAAAAGCGAAAGGCGTCTTTTTCATGCTCTAGTTTTTTGGCATAAGTCGTTTACCAGAGCCAATAAAACTACAAATGATATAGATTTTCCCATACCCCAGCTAATCCGTTATATTCTAATTTATCAATGTAACTGACAAGATTTTGTCCACCAACTTTTCAGGTTTTTCTGAGCCTTACTAAATGTGACTGCCAAACTTCATGTTGACCAAAAATACTGAGAGGAGGTCATCATGAGAAGGCTATCTTCTGGAAAATGCAGTGGAATAAAAAGACCATTTAAGCTTGAAGAGATCTGGTGGATCAGAACTAGGCTTGAGATTGAAAACGATTTGATGCAGCTCGCGCTACTGAACCTAGCTATAGATAGCAAGTTAAGAGCGAGTGATTTGCTAAAGCTGCACGTTTACGATGTTTCTTCGCAAGGAGTTATCTATAACAGGGTTCAGTGCGTCCAGCAAAAAACGGGCACTGATGTCCACTATGAGATTACACCAAAAACACAGCAAAGTATTAGCCGATGGATCTTTGCAGCATCCCTAGAGGCAAGCAGTTTTCTATTTCCGAGTAGCAGACGCTTTGGGCAACCTATCAGCTACTCATTCTATCGTTCAATTATAAGGAGCTGGGCTGTAAAGCTTGGATTGAATGCTGACTATTACGGTACTCACTCCATGCGTCGCACCAAAGCCACTTTAATCTATGCCAGAACGAAAAACATCAGGGCCGTACAGATATTACTTAGACACTCGAAGCTTGATAACACAATTCGATACCTAGGCGCTGAGCTAGAAGACGCTCTGAGGTTGTCTGAGAAAACAGACTGCTGAGAGATAGGATCTGTTACAGGCTTTTCGCCTGAATAGCCTTTGCCCCATTATTGCCTAGTGTGTATCGATTACCTTCTCCAAAGGCTGTTTTTTTGCATAAGTTTCTCTATTGGTAAACGACCTTGAGAGTGTTGAGTTTCAAAAGAATTGTTGCTAGATTGTCTAAATGAAATACATTTCAACACCTACATTATTTTTCTTATGGTGGCGCTCTAATTAGAGCGGCACGGAATTCTTACATTCTTAAGCTGCTGGAAGGTAGCTAAGACTGTAATTTCTTTTGTATCTCCAGTAGCGATCTGTTTTAACTAGGAGATATACCCATGAACACAAAGCAAGATACTGATAAACCAGAAGTTATTTTGACAGGCGATAGAGCTACAGGCCCATTGCATCTAGGTCATTATGTCGGTTCTTTAAAGCAGCGTGTAGCTTTACAGGCAATTCATGAGCAAACTATTCTTGTTGCTGATATGCAAGGTCTTACTGATAATGCTCATAATCCGAAAAAAGTATCATCCAACATTCTAAATGTCGTTGCAGATTATCTAGCCGTAGGTATCAACCCTTCTAAAACCACAGTTTGCCTTCAATCACAACTACCCGCCCTTGCTGAGTTAACTATGTATTACAGCAATCTTGTAACCATCAGTCGGTTAGAGCGAAATCCAACTGTCAAAAATGAGATTCAAAACAAAGGATTTAAACGTTCGATTCCTGCTGGTTTTTTAACATATCCAATATCTCAAGCGGCAGATATAACAGGCTTTAAAGCATCATTAGTTCCTGTTGGAGATGATCAGTTACCAATGATTGAGCAAACTAATGAGATAGTGAGAAAGGTTAATTCACTAGCAGGGTGTGTTGTTTTGAATGAATGTAGACCTTTATTAAGTAGTGCATCACGTTTACCTAGTACAGATGGGAAAAATAAGATGTCTAAGTCGATGGGCAACGCCATTAATCTTGGGGCTACCGAAAAAGAGATCTCCGCAGCGGTAAAATCGATGTATACCGACCCTAATCACCTAAGGGTCGAAGATCCCGGCAATATCAAAGGAAATGTTGTGTTTACCTATCTCGATGCTTTTCATTCAGATGAGGACTATATCAGTCAACTAAAAGAGCACTATCAACGTGGGGGTCTTGGTGACGGTACAACGAAAAAAGTACTCGAAGAGTGTTTGCAGGACATGCTCCGACCAATAAGAGAGAGAAGAGTAGAGTTTTTAAATGATAAGGCTCAATTAGTTGATATTTTAGTGGAAGGAAGCCAAGTATCTAGAGATAAAACAGAAAAAGTACTCTTTGATGTTAAAGAAATCTTTGGACTCAATACTCTCTGAATAACTTGCTTTCAACTGCCAGCTTCGAGAAGAACATTGGCTAAACCTATCGAAGCTGTTTTCTTTATTCGAGATACTTTAAATTATGCGAATTTAGTAGAAATAATTAGTGTCGGTAACTCACTTTTGTCCAAAAACTTGTTAGAAACTGATCATACGCTTTCGCGACTCTAATAGTAGAAATGAAAACCCTTAAAGGCTTTTCACTGTCATCGTCATTCGGCGTGTCAACATGACGCATTTTGGGACAAGCCTAATTGGCTATCTGTTGCGGGATCAAAAAAGCTCACTGCCGTTTACAAATGCTGTGAGCTTTTTCTATTAGTCAACACTGCATCAAACAGCGCGCATTAACCTAAGATTCTACTCTTTGTACGATGCAATAAATTTATCGCCTTGCTTAACTAATGCGCCGCAGCAATGACAATCACTATTGTGATCAACCACTAAGCCACACGCTTGCATAAACGCATAAATAATAGTGCTTCCAACAAACTTAAAACCTCGTTTTTTCAGATCCTTAGATAGCGCATCCGACAGTTCTGTGGTCGCCGGTGGATACTCTCCAGGCTTGAGCCTATTGATGACTGGCTCATTCCCCACAAAAGCCCACACATATTGACTGAATGAACCAAACTCTTGCTGAATGGCGATAAACGCCTGTGCATTGGTGACTGTTGAAGCCACCTTTAGCCGATGTCGAATAATACCCTCGTCTAGCAGCAATGCATCAATTTTATCTTGATCGAAGTTAGCCACTTTGTGCACATCAAAATCGGCGAAAGCGTCCCTATAGCCTTGTCTGCGCTTAAGTATGGTGTACCAGTTCAATCCAGCTTGGGCGCCCTCTAGAGTGATAAACTCAAAAAACACCCTATCGTCGTAGACTGGAACACCCCACTCGTTGTCGTGGTAGGCGACGTAATCCGGCTTGGATACGTCGACCCACTTACAACGACCAATAGCTTTGCTATCCTCACTCATTACTTGGTACTCGGCGTCGGTATTTTATAGAACATTTTGTACAGTACTGGCACCACAATGAGGGTAAGTACAGTAGCAAAGCCCAATCCAAACATGATGGTTACTGCCATCGGTTTGAAGAAGATATCCGGTAACAGCGGGATCATACCAAGAATGGTCGTAATTGCTGCCATACACACTGGACGAACACGGCTTAACGCTGCGTCAACAACCGCTTTGTACGGGTCTTTACCAGTGCTCATCTCGAGCTGTATCTGATCAATCAGTACAATACCATTTTTGAGCAGCATACCGCTTAAGCTTAAGAAACCCAGCAACGCCATAAAGCCAAATGGAGTATTGAGGAGCAAGAGTCCGCTGGTTACACCAATTAACGCGAGTGGTACGGTCAACCAAACAATCAATGGTAGCTTCACAGAATTAAACAAGAACACGGTGATCAAGAACATGAACAGATAACCCATTGGCATCGAGCTAAATAGCGACGCTTGTGCATCACGAGACGACTCATACTCTCCACCCCACTCCAAGGTATATCCTGTTGGGAATTCTATGGCTTCCACTTTGGTTTGAATGCGTTTTTGCAGCTCTGCCGCCGTATCTTCACTCAATAAATCAGGGTCAGCAAAGACAGTCAGCATACGTTTTCTGTTTTTGCGCACAATGATTGGGTCTTCCCAAATAACGTTGTATCCAAGGGTAACTTGTTGCAAAGGAATATACTCATTGAGCGCTGGGCTCCAAATTTTAGCGCGTTCAATACTTTGAATATCGACACGCTCTTCCTCGGTTAACCTTGTCACTATCGGCATTAACGTTGTGCCATCGCGGTAAATACCAATGGTTTTGCCAGAGAATGACACCGCGAGTAAGTCGTCAACATCGGATTTGGTAATACCATATCGGCGTGCTTGGCTCTCATTGAACACAGGCTCAATGACTTTGGTTCTTTCACGCCAGTCGTGTCTTACTGCCGTCGCACCCGGATCGCTTTTGATCACGTCCATCACTTCTGCGGCTAAGGTTCTCATCACTTCAGGATCTGAGCCGACAATACGTGCTTCCACTTTAGCGCCGCCACCAGGGCCTAACTCGATCTGTTTGAGCTTAAAGTTCACTTCTGAATGATCGGCTTTAAGGTGCTCGGTTAAATCCGCCATTAGGTCATGCATAATCGCGTAATCGGTCACGCGAGTGGTGATCTCACCGTAAGATGCATAGCTTTTTTCTGGGGTGTAGGTAAGCATGAAACGCTCAAGACCTTTACCCGTAGAGCTGGTTATATGTTCTACGCCATCTTGCTCGTTCAACCATCCTTCAATGGTTTTCAACTTGGCGTTAGTGGCTCGAATATCGGTACCCTCTGGCATCCAAACATCGACCATAAACATGGGTGTTGTTGACGCTGGGAAGAAAGCCTGTTTAATAAAGCCAAATCCATACACGCTCGCACCCAATGCGACCACTAACACAATAACGGTTCCCCAGGCACGATTCATACAAAATGTCAGGAATTTGGTGTACACAACAAACACAAAACCGTCGTAGGTTTCGCCGCCTTCTCCTTCTTTTGGTGGCTTTTGGCCCTTAAAGAAAATATCTGCCAAAAATGGGGTTATCGATATTGCAGTAAACCAACTCAGCATAAGTGAAATGAGTAGTACGCTAAATAATGTCGCACAGTATTCACCGGTGGAGTCTTCCGACAAGCCTATTGGGGCAAATGCCGTAATGGCAATAACGGTCGCACCCAGTAAAGGCCACTTGGTTTGGTTTACAATTTCTGTTGCAGCCTGCAGCCTCGACTTGCCCTTTTTGGTCCCTATTATTATCCCTTCGACCACCACAATGGCATTGTCCACCAGCATCCCCAGCGCAATAACCAGAGCCCCCAGTGAAATCCGCTGTAGATCAATGGCAAAGTAGGACATGAATACAAAGGTACCCAATACCGTCAGCAATAAGATAAGCCCGATGAGCAAACCGGCTCGCACACCCATAAAGAACAGCAGCACAATAATAACGATCGCTACCGCTTGTCCTAAGCTGATAACGAAGCCACTAACCGATTTATCAACTTCTTTAGGTTGTGAATAAATTTCTGAAATATCTAGGCCAACAGGCTGCTGATACTTCAGCTCTGCAAGGCGTCGATCAACGCGCTTACCCACTTCAACCACATTGACCCCAGGGGCAAAGGAAATACCCATGTTCAGCGCCAGCTTGCCGTTAAAGTTCAATATGTTGGTTGGGACTTCTATGTAACCTTGCTTAACATCCGCCACGTCACGCAAATAAATAAGACCTTGCGCGCCGCCATCCGTTAAGATCAAATCACCTAATTGTTCAACGTCTGTAAATTCACCGGTTGGGTGTATTCTTAAATACTCTGTTCCAACGCGAATTGCGCCTGCATCAGACACCAAGTTTTGCGTCGAAAGTAGATTGTAAATTGTTTGAGGAGACAATCCTAAACTGGTCATGCGCGCAACAGAGAGTTCAATAAATACTTGCTCTTGCTGTACGCCCGATACTGCGACTTTACTTACGCCCGTAACCAGCTCTAAATCGCGTCGTAAATAGTCTACGTAATCGAGCAGTTCTTTGTATGAGTATCCATCACCAGTAACGGCCATCAGAACGCCATACACATCGCCAAAATCATCAATGACTGATGGCTCTCCCACACCTGGAGGTAGCTGAACTTTAAGATCGTTAACTTTTCGACGCAGCTCATCCCAAATCTGGGGTAGATCATCAGGGCCATAGTTGTTTTTCATGGTCACTGTGATTTGCGAAAGCCCACGCGTAGAGATTGAGTTCACCTCATCGACATACGCCAATTGTTGGATCTCTTTCTCTATCGGATACGTCACTTCCTCTTCGACCTGAACCGGTGTCGCACCAGGGTACTGAGTGACAATCATTGCATCTTTGATGGTAAACGCAGGATCTTCCAAACGTCCCAAGTCAAAAAATGCCATTGTGCCGCCCACCAAAAAGATCAGAGTGAGCATCCAACTGATGACACGATTATTGATGAAATAAGCCGCGACGCCGCGGGTGTTGCTATCGTTTTGTTCGTTGTTGGTCATCTGATCACTCATCACTTACCACCTCATCTTCAATATGCAAAGTGGTCGTAGCCTCAACCGGGTTAACTGTCATTCCATCACGTAACTGTGCGTTACCTGCAATGACTACGGTATCGCTCGCGTTAACGCCGTCGGTTATTTGTATTTCGCTCAAGTGCAAGTCACCTAAGGTAACTTGCTGTTTAGTTACCGTATTGTCTTCGTTTAAAACCCACACGTGACTGCCACCAACAGTCAACGATTGTCCATCTGGGTTAACCACTGCTTCAACCGGAAGCAATACAATGCCATCCATACTGAAGTCACTCGCCGACGCGTTATTTGTCACATCTAGCGCCATACCATCCAGAATTATTTCATCTTCGGGCATTGGCATAGTGAGTGTTACCGTATAGGTTCCAGTGGTTGGGTCTGGCTCACTGGTATACTCTTTTAAGGAAGCTTCATATTCGTTTCCGGTACTAGTACGTACTTGTGCATTGACCTGAGATTTCGGATTCATGTTGGAGATCACCAATTGATCGGGTATTTGAACCAACACCTCTACTTGATCAACTTTATGCAAGTTGAACAGAAACTCACCTGGTGCTACCGTTTGGAAGTTATCAACATCCAAACGGGAAATGATTCCATCAAATGGCGCGACTAACTCTGTAAATGAAAGCCTTAGCTTAGCAAGATCCAAATCCGCTTTTGCGATTGCTCGTTTTGCTCTGATTTCATCAAATTGTGATTGAGCAAGAAGCTCTTTTTCGACCAATGGTTTTGAACGCGTAAATTGGCTATCAATCACTTCATAAGACGCTTGGGCGTTCTCAACTTCAATCAAGTAATCTCTTTCATCAAGCTTGGCAAGCAAATCGCCCTTCTTCACGGTTTGGCCGTCTTTCGCGTTTAGCTCCATTATCTCGCCATTGATTCGAAAGCTCATGGCGGTCAAGTCAGCGGCAAGTGCGATAGCAGGAAAATAGTTGGACGTGGTGTTTTCATCTGCATTTATCTGCATGACTGCGACGTTAGGGGTATCAACCTCGCCTTCGATACCTGGTTTACTGCATCCGCTTAACATGACTGCAGTTGCGACCAACAGACTCAGGGTAGTTTTTTTAGTGTTCATCATATTCCCTGCTCCTTAACCCATTCGCGCACTTTCAAATCACTGGAAAGTGAATCAACACCTGTCACTACGATTTGGTCGCCATCAGCAAGTCCCGATTCCACCTCGCCGCTTTCCGTTAATGTGACTGCAACTTGTTCAATAGAGCCGTTTTCATTGAGACGCCAGACACACTGCTTACCATCGCAATCAAACAGCGATGTAGCAGGCAATGAGTTAGGCGTACCTTGAGGGATTTCGACTTCAATTTGTCCAGACATACCTGGGAAAATACTGCTGCCTTCAGGGCGCTGCATTGCCATTGTCACTTTATAACTGCCAGTTGACAGGTCTGACTGAGTATCTAGCTCGAGGAATGTAACGGGGTAACTGCTGTCTGGCTGTGAGTCAAAGCGCACTTGAGCCAGTTTTGGAGGATTAGCCTGAAAACTGAACAGTAAATAATCGGGGAGTTGGAACTCAATCTTTAGTAATTCTCGCGACTGAACATTGAGTACAGGCTCATTTGCATTGACCCACTGATGGTCTTCTGCAAAGACCAGAGAAATGTTGCCGTCAAAGGGAGCGACCATTTGCGTGTATTCGTAATTGGTTACCGACTGATCGTAGCGAGCTTGAGCCGCTTTATACATACCAACAGAATCATCGTAGCTTTGCGCAGAAATGACATTATCTTTAATGAGCGCTTCGGCACGCTCAAATTGCACTTCAGCAAGCTGAAACATTGCTAAGCTCTGCGCCTTAATGAGTGACGCTTCATCACTCATTAAAGTTGCAATGACTTGACCTTGCTCAACGGCTTCACCAGAGCGCACAGCAATATCTTCAATGCGTCCGGATACACGAAATGACATTGATGCTTTATCGCCCGCCTCAACCGTTGCAGGGAATTGGCGAGTAAAGCTTTGTTCGCCAACGATGACGGTCATTACTTTAACAGGTCTTGAACTTGGCTCTTCTGGCCAAGGCTCTGCTTTGTTGCAACCAACAAGCAGAATGCTGGCAGAAGCCAGCAATATCATACTTCGAATCTGCATTTTTTCTTATGTATCCAAATATTTACACATACTTTCAGAATACAACAAAAAAACGCTTTTACTAGGAAAGGGAACCAAACATAACCGTTTTTTAACCAAAATTGATAGAAACGGTCACTCTTAAGAAACTCTTACAGCTGCTTAAATGCTCGATTTACTTTAAACGACTCCGAGGTTACATGCGCTTCCATCTCGCGAATGCGCTTTTCGACCTGGTAAATATCGTCTTCGACATGATCCAAAACACTATGAGCAGATTCACCGGCTGACCATGGTTTCGCTTTTACACTGTGCTTCGCTTTTTGCTGATAAGTGTGAACGTCTCTTACATCCTGTTTATCAAGTAAAAAGGTAAACGCTGCGTAAGCAAGGATGATTAAAAATCCTCCCCCTAGCAGGGTTGCCGATACCACGAGGATACGAACCACCCAATACTCAACTTCGAAGTAGTTGGCGATACCGGCACACACGCCGGTAAGTTTGCCATTAGCAGGATCGCGATACAGTTGTTTTCTCATCGTTTTTCTCTCCAGCCTGGTGATTCGTCGTCCAATATTTTTTCGAGTGTTCTCACGCGATCGGACATTGCCGCTGCGCGCTCAGATAGCGCTTCCAGTCGGTCCCTATCTTCTTGACTCAGTCCTTTATTGGTTCTCTTAATGCTTCGGTAGTGCAGCACCAGCCAAAGCGGTGCTACAAAAATCAGAAAGATAACCAGAGGTGTGGTAATTAGTGCAGCGGTCATAGCGCCTCCTTGAATTAAGATTTATCCTGCATCGACTGTTTAAGTTTGTTGAGCTCTTGCTCAATCTCTTCCTCTGCCTGCAAATCTGCAAATTGAGCATCAAGCGATGGAGACTCAGACACTGCATAACTGTCTGCATCGGCTTCCAATCGGTCAATTTTCTTCTCAAACTGGTCAAATTTGGCCATGGCTTCTGCCGTTCTGCCTGCGTGCAACTGCTCCTGCACTTGCTTGCGATTACCCGCAACAGTTTGACGCATGGTTAAGGTTTGCTGACGAGCACGTGTCTCTAAAATTTTCGCTTCCAGTTTTTTGACTTCTTGCCCCAGTTTATCAATTGTTTCTTCAACCAAGGTTTGCTCTGTGTGCAGCTCCGCCACCACTTTCTGCAGTTTTTGTTTTTCGATCAGTGCAGCGCGGGCTAAATCTTCACGGGATTTGCTCAGCGCTAAACTCGCTTTTGTCTGCCAATCTTCAACTTGGCTTTCTATTTTTCCAACACGACGAGCCAACTCTTTTTTATCGGCAATCGCTTTTGCAAGGTTTGTACGCACCTCTACCAAGGTGTCTTCCATCTCTTGGATTATCAAGCGGATCATTTTGCTCGGATCTTCTGCCTTATCTAAAAGTGCACTGATGTTTGAATTTACAATGTCTGCGAATCTTGAAAAAATGCCCATAACGACCTCTCATACCATTTATTAGCGTTTATGTTATCTAGGGTTTCCCCTTGTTGCTAATTACTATTCAATATTGATGCCAAAAATATTAGCCAATAAAATCAATACTTTAATAATAAGTCACTTGCACATCAACTCAAAGCATGACAAAAATAACACATATGTGGTGAATTTAACCAAGTGAGAGTCTCATGCAAAACCGTAATATTATCGGTGAGTCAGCCCTATTTCTCGAAATGCTCGAAAAAGTCTCGAAAGTCGCAGCCATTCAACGACCGGTACTGATTATAGGTCCCCGCGGCTCGGGTAAAGAACTCATTGCTCAAAGACTGCACTTTTTATCTTCACGTTGGGATCAACCGTTTGTTGCTCTTAACTGCGCCGCACTGAGTGAAAACCTCATTGACTCCGAACTCTTTGGACACGAGTCAGGCTCTTTTACCGGCTCTAGGGGAAAACATGAAGGCCGATTTGAACGAGCGGAAGGCGGCACCTTCTTTTTGGACGAGTTGGCTACTGCGCCCATCGTGGTTCAAGAGAAACTTCTTCGCGTTATAGAGTACGGTGAGTTTGAACGCGTAGGGGGCAGCAAAACCTTAAAAGCCGATGTGCGTCTTGTCTGCGCCACCAACGAAAACTTACCTCAATTGGCAGCGCAAGGTGATTTTAGAGCCGATCTTCTCGATCGCCTCGCCTTCGATGTAATACATGTACCCGCATTATCGCAGCGACCGGAAGATATACCGTTACTCGCAAAACACTTTGCAATGGGCATGTGCCGTGAGTTAGGACTGCCCCTATTTGGCGGTTTTACCGACAACGCCCTAGCCGCATTGGTTGCTTATCCTTGGCCGGGAAATATACGAGAGCTAAAAAACGTGGTTGAGCGCGCGGTCTATCAAAACCCAGCTCCCAACACTCCCATCGGTGAGCTTATTTTTGACCCCTTCCAGCAATCTATAGATAACAATGCGGTCTCCGTTAATGAGTACGCAATAGATGACGCTGAACCTTCAAAGAATTCGATTGTATCGGCAGATATTTCCTTGCCCATAGAATACAAGCAGTGGAGTGAAAACAACGATATCGCTCTACTGACGCAAACATTAGAGCATGCCAAGCACAATCAAAAAGCAGCGGCTGAACTATTAGGCCTCAGTTACCACCAGTTTCGTGGCATGATGCGAAAATACAAGCTATAGGTAAAGGACAGCCAGCCTCCACACAATTGACATCAAGTCAGGTAATGTGCAGTAAACTAGGCTCTAGATCGGCTTAATGCTAAAGTGTCAGCTATCGGACGCTCTAGCACCACAACAATTGGATTTTGTATGACGTCAAACCTCCGCTGGCAACCTATCGGGTTACTGTTAATCGCAGTTGCTTTTTTAATGGGTTGCACAGATAACTCTCAGGTTGAGCGAGTAAGACAGGAAGGCTTCATTTACTGTGGACAAGGAAGCCCTCGTTTTTTTAATCCTCAGCTTGTCGATAACGATATAGCGACAGAAGCGCTAAGCCCGCAGCTGTTTGATGCCTTGCTTCAATTTGACAGTAAAACTATGGAGCCCTCACCTCATTTGGCTCAAAGTTGGACGGTGTCTGAAGACGGGCGCGAATACACGTTTGAACTCAGACGCGATGTACACTTTCATCACACTCCATGGTTTACACCAACTCGGACAATGAATGCTCAAGATGTCGTTTTTAGCTTTAAGCGCATCATCGATTCGCAACATCCGTATCACTATGTTAATAGTGCCAGCTACCCATGGTTTGCCGCGATCAATTTTTCAAACACCCTCGACGATGTGATCGCATTGTCAGACCACAAAGTGCTGTTCAAACTGAGCAAAGCAGATAACACCTTTTTGAGCAATCTATCGACTGTATACCCTGTCATTCACTCAGCAGAGTACGCCAACCAGCTAGCCGCGCTCGACGAGAAACATATCATCGATACACACCCAGTCGGCACCGGCTCGTTTAAGCTTAAAGAATTTAAACATCACGACTATATTAGGCTGACTCGAAACGAGAATTACTGGAAGTCTCCTGCAAAAATGCAGCAAGTCGTCTTTGATGTTTCCTCCCGCGGGACTGGCAGTTTATCAAAGCTGCTGAGCAATCAATGTGATGTTCTGTACTCTCCGATTATGAGCCAAGTTCCGGTTATTCGTGAACACACAGAGTTGGAGTTAGTAAAAGTGCCAGCGATGAACATCTCTTTCATTGCACTGCAAACCTCAAACCCAAAACTCAACCACCCAGATATTCGCAAAGCGTTAAGCCTTGCCATTAACCGCGAAAATATTATCGATACCGTCTATTTTGATAATGGTGAAGCGGCGTATTCCTTGCTACCTAGTGGCTCATGGGCCAGCAACAGAGATACAATTGCGGTGCGTTTTGATCCTAACTACGCAAGTGCACTGCTTGCAGAACACCTAAATGGACAACCACTTAATCTCACATTATGGGTGCCAGCGTCTGAACTCAGCTACCATCCAAGCCCGCGCAAAGTCGCGGAATTAGTGCAATCGGACTTTGCGGATGTTGGGGTTAATTTGTCCGTGGTGTTCGAAGATAGAGTGCAGCGTAATCATCGCCACAGTTCCCAGCAATACGATATGGTACTCAGCAGTTGGAATGCCGACACACCGGACCCGGATAATTTCTTCCGTCCGCTTTTATCTTGTGACGCCAATAGTGCCGGACTAAATGTATCCACCTGGTGTAACCCCGATTTTGACTTCCTTTTGGACCTAGCAAAGGAGACAACCGAGTCTAGATATAGAAAAAACCTCTATTATCAAGCTCAAGTCATTGTAAATGATGAAGTTCCATTGATTCCTTTGGCACACGGAGTACAATTCCAAGCAAAACACTACTCAATCGAAGGACTGCGGGTGAGCCCGTTTAATACTGAGTCGTTCGAGAACGTGTACAGGGAGTACTAATGTTAATCTATACCCTGCGCAGAATTAACCTATTTGTGATCACCTTACTGATTATATCGGTGGTGAGTTACAGCATTCTGCGTCTGGATCCAACTTCAACCTGGTCCATTCTCGACTTTTGGGAAGGCTGGCGAACCTATTTGAGCGAAGTGACTAACCTCAACTTTGGACTCAATGCCTCTGGACGGCCAATCAGTGATGAAATTTTCGTGGTATTTGCTGCCACTTTAGAGCTGTGCTTATTAGCCTTTTTATTGGCGCTCATTATTGGCATTCCTTTAGGAACCTTATCCGGTGTGCGACGAGGAAAACCGCTGGACAAGTTTATCTCCTTTGTCGCCACTGCCGCTTATGCTGCGCCGCTGTATTGGATTGCGCTACTGCTGATGTTATTGCTGTCACTGCAATGGGAGTTGCTGCCAGTGTCTGGACGTTATAACCCACTGTTTGATATTGAAACCGTTACTGGGTTTGCCATTGTAGACACGTTGATTTCCCCATCCCCCCATAAAGGGGACGCATTACAGAGCGTGTTACTTCACTTAGTATTGCCTTGTAGCGTGCTGGCAATTCCACCCGCGACGCAACTTGTGCGCTTGATGCGTTCTTCGGTTGCCCAAGTGATGAGTGAAAACTTTATCCGCGTGGCAAAAATACGCGGTTTGAGCAGCTACCAAATCATCGTTAAACATGTATTAAGAAATGCTTTTCCACCCATTATCCCGATGCTCGGCGTACAATTAGCGAGCATGCTGACCTTCGCCATTATCACCGAATCAATTTTTAGTTGGCCCGGTATTGGCCGGTGGTTACTGGATGCACTCGCTATGCGAGATTATGTCTCGATTCAAGCCGGTGTATTGGTTGTCGCCAGCTTTGTTTTGTTTACTCAGATATTATCGGATCTCATCGGCACGCTAATCAACCCCCTAGCGAGAAAGGAATGGTATGTTAACCGATAGCGTATACCAAGAAGACCACATCCCCACACAACGAGAGCGATTTATTAAGAGCTTTCGTGCTAATGGTTTGGGTATGTTTGGGCTTTGGAGCCTGCTCATTATCGTGCTTATCACGCTAATTTCTCCTTGGCTTACCCCACACGACCCTTATCAACAAACATCGCATCTCCTTCAGCCTCCTTCGTGGGATGTTGATGGCAGTATCGAATACTTCCTCGGTACCGATGATCTAGGAAGAGACATATTGTCTCGTCTTATGGTTGGCGGACAAATCACCTTTGCCAGTACCTTTGCCATTACCGTTATAGCCGCCATAATTGGCTGTACCATCGGTTCGCTTGCAGGGATGACTAAAGGCTTAATCTCCAGTACGCTCAATCACCTTCTCGATACCGTCATGTCAATCCCATCGTTGCTGTTGGCCATCATATTTGTGGCGTTTTGGGGAAGTGATGTATATACCGCGTTGTTCGCTATTTCTGTGGCGTTAATGCCTCGCTTCATACGTTCTACCTACAATGCGATCCACCAAGAAATTGAAAAAGACTACGTTATCGCCTCACGTCTTGATGGCGCAAATGACTATTACCTGTTTTGGAACTCGATTCTGCCAAACATTTTGCCTGTTGTTATCGCGGAATTTTTTACAGCCTTGACCATTGCCATCATCGACATGACTGCATTAGGGTTTTTAGGCTTAGGCGCACAAGGTGCAACGCCAGAATGGGGCACCATCATCGGTAACTCCGTAGAGCTGGTGTTCATTGCCTCATGGACCGTTATTTTGCCAGGGCTTGCAATAATGAGTACGGTTATTGCACTTTCTATCGTCGGTGAAGCGGCGCGAGATGCGTTAAATTCGGGGGTAGAATAATGCCACTAATTGATATCAGGCACTGCTCTATCGTTATCGACACTCCGCAAGGAAAAGTTCGCGCAGTCGAGCGGATGAGTCTCACCATCAATGAAGGTGAGATCCGCGGTTTGGTAGGAGAGTCAGGATCGGGAAAAAGCCTTATTGCTAAAGCGATCGTTGGGCTGACCAAGGACACCTGGACGGTCACCGCAGACCGAATGCGGTATGGCGACATCGACTTACTCCAACTGAGTAAAAAAGAGCGCCGCAAACTGATTGCCAAAGAAATCGGCATGATTTTTCAAGAACCATCTACCTGTCTCGATCCCAGTGAAAAAGTGGGTGAGCAGCTGGCGGAATCGATACCAAAGTCGGCCTATCAAGGCCCGTGGTGGAAGCGATTCGCGTGGCGCGGCAAGTTGTCGCATGCGCTGCTACACAAAGTTGGTATTAAAGAGCACAAGCGTGTCATGCAGTCATATCCGTACGAGCTTACCGATGGTGAGTGCCAAAAAGTCATGATTGCTATGGCGATTGCCGCTGGTCCTAAGTTGTTGATCGCCGATGAACCCACCAACGACTTAGATTCTGTTACCCAGGCTCAAATATTAAGACTGCTAAGCCGCATGAATCAGCTGCAACGCACCACTATTTTGCTGATCGGTCACGATCTATCAACCATTGCTCAATGGTCAGATAGGCTAACAGTGATGTATTGCGGACAGTCGGTAGAATCTGGCGCGACAAGAAAAGTGCTTGATGGCCCTAAGCATCCGTATACCGCGGCGTTAATAAAAGCGATGCCAGATTTCGCAAGTTCAGATCAACATAAACAAAGGCTCTCTTCCCTACCCGGCTCAATACCGCCATTACAGCATTTACCTATTGGTTGCCGGCTTGGGCCACGTTGTCCTTATGCTCGTAAAGAGTGTGTCGAAGCACCGCTGTCTAAAAAAGTGAAAGGCCACAAATACTCTTGCCATTTCCCACTCAACACGAAGGTGCCTGCATGAGCGCATTATTAGAAGTTAAAGACCTTTCTAAAACCTTCACTACTCGCACTGGGTTGTTTGGCAAGAAAGAAAAACAAGCGGTTAAACCGATCACATTTAGCTTAGAAGCGGGTGAAACGATCGGTTTGATAGGACAAAACGGCTCGGGTAAATCCACACTAGCCAAAATGATTGCTGGAGCCATTGAGCCAAGCAGCGGCCAAATATTGGTTAACGGTGAAGAGTTAGAGCACAAAGATTACTCAACGCGGTGCAAACTTATCCGAGTGATCTTTCAAGATCCAAATACGTCGCTTAATCCGCGGATCCAGATTGGCCGAATTCTCGAGGGTCCATTAAAGCGAAATACTGCAATGCCAAAAGAAGCGCGTGAAATGCGCGTGGCTCAAACGTTGAAACGCGTCGGATTGCTACCCGAGCACGCACACTTCTACCCGCAAATGCTCGCAACAGGTCAAAAACAGCGTGTTTGTATTGCGCGAGCGCTGATCTTACAACCTTCGGTCATAATCGCAGACCAAGCGCTTATTGGCCTCGACATGGCGATGCGCTCGCAAATTGTTAACTTGTTGCTCGAATTGCAAGAAGAAATGGGCGTGTCCTTCATCTATGTGTCCCAACATATTGGGATGATAAAACACATCACCGATAAAATACTGGTGATGGACAATGGTGGCGTTGTAGAAGCAGGAAACACGTTAGACATCATCGATAATCCAAAGCACTCCGTCACTCAAAAGTTGGTCGACAGCCACTTTATGCAAAAAGGTCGTTGCTAAAGCAACGACCTTTTGACTCAACAAGTATTGTACAGCAGACAGATAAGAATCTAGCAAAACGTAATCACGATGAGTGCTGCTGGCTCCCATCGCTCGCTAAACGATTAATATCGTTATTCTCCAATATCTTTTGAGGCTGCGGCGAAAGCACTGCGTGGATCATCGCATTTCCTAATTGTTCACTGGTGGTTGCCGCCATCAGCTTTGGCAACAGTGGATAAACGGGGCGCAAAGCCAAGTACAGTAAGTTATATAGCGTGGTTTTGCTTTTCACACCATGCTGAGGCAGCAACGCGCCAAGCCTAAACATATACGCGTCCTTAAAACCTATTTTAAGCAGCATATTCTCGGTCTTTCCTTTAACTCTGGCCCACATACTAGAGCCGTTTTCAGTGCTGTCTGCACCTGTACCGCTCACATAAGTCATGGTCATATGCGGAGATGCTGACACTAAAGTAGAGGCGAGTGCCAATGTGATGTCATAGGTGAGTCGCGTGTAGTCTTGCTCACTCATTCCAAACGAAGAGACTCCCATACAATGAAAACAAGCGTCATAGTTGTGAAGCTCTTTTTCCAATGAAGAAAAGTCGGCGAAATCCTGGTGGATAAGCTCTTTTACTTTCGGGTGGGTAACGCCCAGTGTTTTTCTTGTGATCACCGTAATCTGTGCAACATGTTCACTCTCAATACACTGATTTAAAACACTTCGCCCCACCATACCAGTGGCTCCAGTTATGATAACTCTCATCGTTCTAGTCTCGCCCGCACTAATGCTTTGTTTGTGATGATGATTTAAATTCGCGTGGTGACATTCCTGCCTTCGCTTTAAATAGCTTTGAGAAATGTTGAGGGTATTCAAAACCCAAATCGCACGATATTTGAGTGATGCTTAAACGTTCTTCTGCCATCATCTTTTTGGCTTTCTCCACCAAAAATAGATGGATAATTTCAAGAGCGGTTTTGCCTGTCTCCCGCTTGAGTAAGTCACTCAAATAATAGGGGGACAGTCCCAACTCTTTACCACAATACTGAACCGTGGGCACACCTAACTCAAGGGGCTTCTCGCTCTGATAATACCCATTTAACAATGCTTCAAATCGAGTCACATATTTCTTGTTTAAGTCGCTTCGGACGTAAAACTGTCTGTCATAAAATCGAGTACAGTACCCTAACATCAGCTCCAAATGTGAGCACAACAAAGCTTGAGTATGACGATCCATATTGAGTGAGGTCTCGTACAGAATTTTGTCCACAAAGTCCGCCACAATGGCGATTTCTTTTTCCGATAAATGCAGTGACTCATTGCTGTCGTACTCAAAAAAGCTGTATTGCTCCATCTTGTTTGACAGCGCCGTGTGCTTTAAAAGGTCAGCATGAAATACAAGAGTCCAACCAGAGGCGTCTTCCGAGCTTTCTATATTGGTGACTGTGGCCGTCTGTCCTGGTGCTAGAAAAATAACAGAGCCATCGTCAAAGTCGTAGGTACTGCGGCCATATTGCATGTCACAGCTAAGTCCCTTTTTAAACGATATCTGGTACAGATCAAACGTATAGCTACTATTAGACTCCGCTTTATTTTTTAACGCATCCATTGGAATGACTGAAATAAGAGGATGGGCGGGTCTAGCAAGCTCCAAAAAAGTGTGGAGTTCAGATATAGATTTAATGTGAGTTGATTTATTCATCGCTAATCGCTCTGTTTGAGACTCTATCGAACCATTCGAAATACACAAGAGCACACTGCGCCGTCTATGCTTTGCACTCTACTTTTCTACTCATTGAGCCTATTTGAGTAACCGCATCCGCGAACTATTGATAATAAGTATGGTAGCCCTTTTCCCATATTGGCAGCATCGTTTTTATTCTGGAACGAAACAGCCACTTCAATAGCGCCCCTGTTCCAAAATACTTTTGCTGGTAACTGCCCACATAGCGAAACATCATGCCGTCTTTATGTGGGATTAAGTAAAACTCACCCGTGTAGTTGTGGACTGGCATACCTTTACCACCGGGCTGGACTTGATAGCTGAAATATTCATGCGGTCTAAAACCAACGATCTTCTCAGTCAATTCAATCGTGTCGATTGTCAACCGCCGAATGGCTCCCAACCCTTGTGGGTGCTTTTGCCCCTTTTCAACCAGCAGCATTTCACCTTTCATGATGTCTGATTGAGTATACCAGTCTAGATCGAGTAGAAACGTCCAAAAACGCTCTGCGTCGATACCATTGTAAAGGTGATTAATTTCAAATGAGTAAGTTTTAGATTGAGTCACAATGTCGCTCACTTTGTGGAGAATGAGCATAGTTTACAAACCACTCTCAATGAATACTTATCGATTTCCCAAATATTAAGGTGAGAGTAATACACCAATATATTGGAGACGCCTCTTGAAGCTGAAAAACCTTTGTACACGGAGGGGTCGTGTTGTAAGTGCCTCTTTTCATCTTATAAACAGGCACCTGCGTCCACACCTAATAATGTGCTCTTCATACGTAAAATCAACGCCTTAAGAAATTACTGTCAAATAACCTAGCGTATTTTGGAAATGTATAAGTAATGCGGAGCCATTTCGATAACATTTCTCACTCAACAACACACAAGAGAATGAATATGACCCTAGAACAAAACAAAAAACTTGCGGCCAACGTCATCGACGCAATCAGCAATGACAATTGGGAAATTGTAAACGAAGCCTTTGATACAAATGCCGTTGTCTGGGTAGCAGGTTCGATGCCAATATCGGGTACCCATACCAAGGAATTTGTCATCGTTGCAGGGCAACGAACTCGAGAAGAGTTTCCCGAAGGCTTAAGCCTCACAGCCAAAGCCATGACCGCAGAGGGCGATCGAGTTGCGGTAGAAGCAGAATCACTAGGTCAGCATGTTAGCGGAAAAACCTATAACAACCATTTCCATATTTTAATGGAAATTAAAGATGGCAAAGTGCATACCTGGAAAGAGTACATGGACTCAATGCACGCCAATGAGGTTTTCTTTGGTTAAGATTCCAATTAAAACCGCCTATCAGCGGCTTTATTGCTTCAGTTTTTCGGCACAAGTCTAACATTTATACTAATAGTGGTGATCAACAGCTACTCTCGATATTCATCGACCTTTTTGGCACTCAACAAGTAGCCGGTTGTTGCTAAGTCTGTATCCTGTGATTCTGTCGTCAATTCACCAGTGACATAAACTACATCCCAAAGCTTTGTCACTGGTGCTCCCTCATCAAACTTTACGTATATTATCTGGTTGGGCGGTGGTGGCGGTACATGTATGCAAGCGCCAAAAAAAGGCACCAACAAAAATTCAGTCACATTTGACTCTGTTCCTTCAAGTGGAATAACAAACCCTGCAATGGAAATGTCTGCACCGTCTAAGTCTTCTCGAATTGAACCTGCTGCATTCTGTTTCGCTTGTGGGCCGACATGGCTTATTTGTATGCTTGCATTAGACAGATAGGCAGCACGCTCTTGTTCAGGGATCAGATCTAACCACTCAATGGCAAGACTAGATTCTGCACTTGCAGTGTTCACTAGCGCAGAACTTATAATGGCGAGGTATAGCAATATTTTATGTTTCATCGAAATTGGCCTTTTGTGTCACTTGGGACATTTACAGACCCAAGATTAAAGGCCTGAAATTGACTGATTAATGGTTAAAAGAGAAACTGTGCTTTTAATCCAAACACAATGTCTGTTTTGTCTTTTATCAATGCGTTTGCAGTATCACCGGCATCAATGGAGTCGAAGTTAATGGCGGTGTGGTTCATTACCTGAATACTTGGTGACAACTGGAACCATGGCGTCAGTTTAGAGCGATAGTACAATTCTGCGGTGTATTGGTCGTCAAAATCGATGCCACCAAATGTACTTGCCATTGGGCTTGCCCAGTTGAACGCCAATCCCAGCATGTCTTCTGAACGATTTGTAGGAATAAAGCCAAAACCTGCGCTTACCGACGCGTCGTACATTGCTCCGCCATCTTCAGCCCATCCAGCACGAATAAACGGAAGCCATTGGTTTTTAACCAGTCCTGAAACAGAGACACTCACGCCATGCCCCTCTTTATCACTCCCGACTGCATCGCGTTGCCAAAAAGATACGTGAGCATTATCAATGAACAACATATCGCTTGAAGGTGTATAACCGATTTCCAAGCTTTTCCATGTGGCACCGGTATCGAACAGATCTTTGACCCCTTGGGTGAGGTCTGAGGCATTGCCTTTCGCATCAAGAATACTTGCTGAACCATAAACATGGTCAGTAAAAAAGCCACCTAACATAACCCCTAGCGCGCCATCAGGAAGTCCTCCTATCGTGCCACTACCTGTAGTGAAAACGGCATTATTAAAATCGTTCCACGGGCTTGCCAAGGCGTAGAAATCGGTATAGTCCGTCATATCTAAGAACCCAGCATAAGCGACCATACGCTCTTCCAGCATCGATTGACGCCAAAAGAGGTGTGTGGTTCTAAATCCTTGATCGCCATATAATGAATGAGCGAATCCAAGGTAACCTAACTCTGTTAAACCAAAATCTTTAGGAGATGTATCTGTATATTTATGTCGATGTTCAAATTTGAATACAACCCCACCGGTAGAGCCAGAATCGGTATGAACCATATCCCATTGACCATACACCCGCAGTGCACCTGATGCTGCTGCTGAGTCGCCAAGCGCATCCGTTGCGGCCATTCCCAACATGTTGTAATCCATGCCAAGTTGCAACCCGTATTCTTTTTGCCATTGCTCCTTGGTCGTATTCCAAGCGTCAAAATGAGACGACTCAATGGGTTCATCTCGCATCACTGGTTGTTCTTCAAAGCTATTATCGTTGTCACTGGCTAATGTAGCGCCAGATACTGTTAACAGGGACAAAATTAGTGAGGAGGTAATTGATAGACGAAAATTCATTTTAGTCTCGTTGATTGGTTACGTATTTGAATAACAGGGCACACGCATTTACTACGAATAACTAAGGTGCCATATCGAGAATTGGATCTACTTTGTGCTCGCATAATGTGCAACTCAAAGTGAATAGACGGTATTGCTTAGAAGAATGACTTGTACATAAACCAAGCGACAGTGTCGTCAATGTCTTGGGTCATCGATGCTGACTCTATCGTGCCGTAGGTATTTTCTACACGAAACTCACCCCAGTGAGTTTTCGCAGCGTTCATGGGAGTACCAACACGTAGCGAGGTCTTTAGAGTGCTCGTCTCAATATCACCACCTGCGTATGTATACTCAGGGTTTATCATGACGTAAGTACCATCATTACCTGTTTTAAGAGTGAAGTAACCAGATGCCATACCACCGACTGTGGAGTTGTCCGACACATTAAATTGAGAAGTCAACGCATCACTATATTCTCCACCTAAAACGCCTCCTCTAAGGTACATAGAGAACTTTTCTGCTGGTGTAATTGCAACAACAGCACCAAGAGCAGCAGTTGTCATAGATGTATTGTCAATAAGGTCGAAAGACGCCGCAACTTTTGGTACGAGAGAATTTTCGAAGTTGAATACATGGAAATACTGTGCGCGTGCATCTTTGTATTTGCCTTCATTGTTCATATCCGCTTCTGCAACAACCATCCCTTGTTGCGTATCATTTACGGAAAACCCATAGGTCAGACTGCCTTTTACATCCCCTTTGTTGGTTGCCCCAACAGTGAACGACGTTGTTGCACGGGCAACATCAGATGGATCGTGTTCTTCTTCAGCCATCGCCGATAAACTTGAAAGTGATAGTACGGCTAGTGCAGTAAGAGTGAATGTGGTGTTTAGCGTCATTTTAAGCTCCAAAAAAGTTAATTAGTTGACGCGGAGATAGTACAAAGACTTTAGAAAACGGCTAACTTACGTTTGTAGGACGAAACTGGACAAAGGTAGGATTTTGCTTATATTGATGATAAGCGAACAGTAGCTACTATATATATTGGCGCACCTGGTTGAATGGTAAAGTTACACTGGCTTGCTGCTGTAAATGTAAGCACGTAAATCAATGGAGTGAAGAAATCATGAATTTTAGCCTTGAACAGCTGAGCACTTTTGTTGCTGTATACGAGCAAAAGTCCTTAAGCAAAGCCGCTGTAAAACTTAATAAGCACAGGAGCACTATTGGGCAAGTGGTTATGAATTTAGAAGACACACTCCAGGTAACTCTATTTGATAAAGTCGGTCGTTCTGTAGAGCCCACCCAAGAGGCGACTTCGTTGTATCGCTACGCAAAACAAGCCGTTGAGCAGTTAAGAACGTTTGATAAATTGGCAATGAACCTAGCATCTGGCGATTTAGAATCGATTAACATTGGCTACTGTAGTTTTGTCCCTCAAATTGCTATTGCTGACCTTAGGATGCAATTGGCAAAAGATTTCCCAAGTCTCAGGGTCAATCTATTTGTATGCGGAAAAGAAAAGATTAAAAAGGGGATCGAATCAGGAGAGTTCCATTTCGGCATCGTGAATGTTTATGACAGTACCGCAATAAATAGCCTGCACACCACTTATTTAGAAACCTTATCACTGGTGCCTTTTGGTGCCAGAAATAGCGAACTTTCCCGCACACATCCTGATGAAATGCTGGACAAGCTCAAAGGAACTAAGCAACTGGTCTTGCAGTCCTTATTGGAAGAAGGCCTGTCGGACAAGGTGATCTTATCTGCCAATTATGAAGCAATTGATCAACAATCCGTTGTTATTAGACTTGTTGAGCTAGGGCACGGTTGGGCACTTTTGCCTCGCTCAGTGATAAAATCAGAGCATATTAATCAAAACTTGGTTCAATTAGAGGTGAGTGAGCTGAAGAAAAGTCTCGAAATTCCTATCTCACTTTGGAGTCCACACTCAAGTCAACTTGAAAAGATCAGAGCGTCGATTCTCAATGCATTACAAGACTATATAGACTATGTCTTGGAAGAGCTAAACAACTAAGCACCCTTAGATCGTGCTCAGCTCATTTAGGTATAATAATATGGATAGTAGTGTGGCTTCTTACCAATAATTGCAAGATTAAGTACCACTTCAGTTGCGTATTACATCAATAACGTTGATACCGCGGCGCAATGACATTGGCAGAGCGTGAGTTTTAATTCTTCCGCTTTGTCGATAACTCGCACTCTGATTTAAAGCAATAAGTTAGTGATGTACTTGGTTGTCTCTTATGACACTTTACATACGTCAAACTCGTGAGTGGGCTCAACAAATTCGTATTGTGCATCGATAATTTGTAGTTCACATGCATCTTGCTCTTTAGTGACTTCAAGCACCCCATAAGCAGCATTGAATGCGTGACGAAATGACTCTAAAGGTAACATGTCCCTAACTAAGCACGCGGTAAAAAGAGACGAAAATAGATTACCCACGCCAAGCACCCTATCATCAAACTTAATCTTCGGAAGACGGGCGATAAAACATGAGCGTCGAGTCGATAGTAATACGTTATAGGTGTCGCTATTGGGTATCTCAAAGTGTTTGATTAAAACCATTTTAGGTCCCATATCAAGCACCATTTTGCTTGCTGTAACAACATCATAGAGTGAATCGACGTTAAGTCCGGTTAATTCACCCAACTCGATTTGGCCCAGGATCGCGGCATCTGATATTGGGACCAACGTCTGCTTGATGACCTTAATGTTTTCGACGGGTGGTTTGTCGGCACGTTCACCGATATTAAACTCTGGCTCACAGACATACAGAGCACTGGGATTACGCTTTCTGACCATCTGAACTGCTTCTACCACGGCACGATATTGCAATGCGCTGCATTGATGACCAGACAATACAGCGCCACATTCGCTTAGTTTACCAGCCTTGTCTAGGCCATTCATGAGCGCTGTAATATTGTCGGAGTCAGCCCTCTGCTTAGAATAGTCCTGCTCACATAAAGTGTTAGTTGAAAACTGAGCAGAATGGATCGGCCATACTTCCATTCCCATTTTCTGCATTGGAAATACGGCGGTGCTATTGCCAACGTGCCCACTCACATAGTGGGATTGAATCGATATAATACTTTTCATCTTTTACTCTCAACAATTGGGCTGATGCTCATTAGGTTTTTCAATATTGATCGCTATCTTATGAGTTAACACGCCAATGCTTGAATACTGTTTGTAGGATTGCATCATCGAGTTCGCTTTTCTTAGAGTGCGTAGATGATGAGTCGATAGCTAAAAAAGCCGCCGATTGAACTCGGCGGCCTTAAGGCTCATGGCTGAACCCATCAGTGATTGTGCTTATTTGTGCAGCTGATTCTTGTACACAACACCGTCTTTCATTATTAGGTCTAAATTGGTGTCTGGCAGGGCCAAGATTGAGATATCGTCAAGCGGGTTTCCATTCACAAGAAGAAGGTCTGCGTAGGCACCTTCCTGGATGACCCCCAGTTTTCCCTCTTTGTAGGGATGACGCTCACCTGATAGCTCAAAAAGCTCTGCGTTTTGTGATGTCGCTTGTTTCAATATTTCAAAAGGAGTGAAGTATTTGCTGCGTGCTATAAATTCACGATTTTGCATGCGGTGAAGGGTTAGCGAACCTAGAATATCGGTACCAAAAGTCATTTTTACACCGTACTCCTTAGCACGCTCATAGCCTGCCCGAGCTCCTTGTTGAGCTTGCAGATATTTTGGCACTGAATCTCCGGTCATGCCGGCTTTTTCAGGGGGTAAGCTGAAGGCCAAAAACTGTGTTGAGAACCATACATCATTTTTCTTCATTAATTTCATGGTTTCTTCCGATGCGAACAACCCATGTTCGATGCTTTTTACACCTGCCTTAATGGCATTTTGGATACCATCATCACTGTAGGCGTGTATTGCTGCATAAGTCCCCCATTTTTCTGCTTCAGTGACGATTGCCTTGAGTTCTTCATAAGTATATTCGGTGACATCTAATGGGTCGTGCGCACCAGTAATACTGCCGCTGCCAAATATTTTTAGGTGGGTTGCTCCAGAGCGCAGTACGTCTCTCGAGGCCTTTTGTACTTCCGGAACGCCATCAGCGATGATTGTCCAGCCTCGGATATACGCTTTGTCTATTTGACCCGTAAAGTGAGGTGACATGTAAAACATGCGTTTGTCATAATCACCATGGCCTGATGTCTGCGAAATAAACGCACCAGCCGGCAATATCCTAGGACCAGGAACGATATTCTCGTCAATGGCTTTTTTCAAACCAAATGCAGGGCCACCATTGTCGCGAATAGTCGTAAAGCCGCGCAAAAGCATTTCCCCAGCGTTTACGCCGGCAAGTGTGCCAGACCAACCTTCCGGCGCTCCATAGATGAGTGTTTCAATATCATCTGTCCACATAATATGAGTATGGGCATCAGTAAGCCCCGGAATCATCGTTCTACCATTTCCATCAATGATGTCGGCGCCTTCGTGTTTAATGTCTTCATGCGTGATCGTTTGTATTAGGTTATCAACAATTAGCACATTGGCACCCTCGGTAAGCTGTTCGTTAACACCGTCAAAGATGTCAACGTTGGTGATCACTACCGCTGATTCGCTAGCCAATGCCCCAAATGAAAGGCAGCTGCCAATTAATGTGCTGAGAATCGTGAGTTTTTTAAGTTTCATTTATTTATGCCTATGATTAATCATTGATTGAACAATTGATTACTAACTGTTCGCTAAGGTTATTAACGCACACTTCATAATCACGTCACAACCCAATGGAGAGAGGTCGTCTCATCCGATCCAACATACTGTAGTGTGGAGATTTTGTAGGCGCTCGTATGATAGCTCTCACAGTTTGAGCACGATGATTAATCACAACCAATGAGGCTTTAATCGTCCAAATAATTAACATATCGACTATTTTGAAAAGTGATGCTATCGCTCATTATTTGTCGTTACGTTCATTTGAAGCTCAGACAAAGTAGAGATTAGTAAAAAATATAAGGGCAACGAAATGAAAGTGAAAAAGCAATTGATCAATGTGTCGGTAATGGCGGCATTAATGTTAAATGCAGGAGCATTACATGCTGCGGACTATGACCTCGTGATTCAAAATGGTCGAGTAATGGATCCCGAAACCATGCTGGATGCTGTGCTTAATGTCGGCATTAAGAATGGTCAAATAGTCAAAATTTCTGCCGACCAACTAGACGGCGATAAGGTGATTGACGCATCTGGTCAGGTTGTGGCTCCAGGATTCATTGATACACACTTTCACTCTCTTGACGGCCTATCCATTAAACTTGCCGCACTTGATGGTGTAACCACTGGGATGGACCTCGAAATAGGTGCTACACGTGTGGCTGAATGGTATGAAAATAAGAAAGATGCCTGGCCTTTAAACTATGGTACAGCGATCAGTCAAGAAGCGACTAGGCTGGAGGTTTTGGATCCTGAAGTGATCATTGACCGTGCGTACGATGCGCCCGACATTCTCAGCAAATTGCGTACCGAGGCAGCTAAAGATGGTGTGAGTGGTTGGTCTGATACCAAAGCCAATGAAGAACAAATGAACCAAATCCTGACGATTTTGGATCAGGGCTTTAAAGAGGGTGCCATTAACTTAGCTTCAACAACTGCATATATGCGCAATGGACTGACATCATTTGAAATGTATGAATCACAAAAAGTCGCTGCAAATTGGGGACGTTTTACCGCCTCTCACACAAGATTTCATGGCAATCCAGTGAATCCGGAAGGACAGTTGGGGTTTGATGAAGTATTTGCAAATGCTGTCGCACTTAAGGCAGGTTTATTGATGCTTCACAACAATGAATTTGGCTGGTGGGAAGTCGAAGAAAAACTTAAATCTGCGCGAGAGCAAGGTATGAACATGTGGTCTGAATACTATCCGTACGACGCAGCGTCAACTGCCATTGGGTCCTCGTTTTTAATCCCCGAAAGTGTTGAAGGGTTGTTCGGTTACAAGTATGAAGACATTATCTACGATCCAGATTCTGACAAATTCTTAAATAAAGAAGAGTATTTAGAGATGGCAGCAAAAGATCCTGGGCACCTTGTTGTCATTTTTAGCCCACCACGTAAAGAGTGGCTAAAATATTTCTTGAAGATTCCGCATATGACGGTTGCGGCAGACTCGATATATTCTGGCCTGGGCGTTGATTCTTGGGACGCTGACTACACCGAATATAAAGGTCACCCACGTACTGCGGGTACGCGTGGTAAAGTATTTGCCATGGCTCGTGAAGAGGGAGTGCCACTGATGTTTACTCTGGCGCAGATGACTTACTGGCCGGCTAAACATTTAGGTGATGCAGGTCTAGAGGCTATGCAGCAACGCGGACGTATGCAAGAAGGTATGGTGGCTGACATCACTATTTTTGATCCGGAAACGGTTCAGGACAATTCAACTTATAAAGCGGGTGAACAAGGCAAACCTACATCTGGGATATCTTATGTGATTGTTCATGGTCAAAAAGTGGTCGACAATGGTGAGTTCAAAAAAGTGTGGGCTGGCCAACCGATTCGTCACACTCCTGAAGAGAAAGGACGCTTTAATGGCATAGACAAAGCAAGCTGGCTACAAAACATTACGGTGCCAACGTTTTCTGCCAATCAATCAGGTGCAGATGGCAATCCAACGTTTAAAAGTCAATAGGAATACGTTATGAGAATTGCTATATGTTTGCTTACGTGTTCAATTTCATTTGCTGGCCTAGTACATGGTAACTCGCTGGATGAGTTAGCCAGTGAGGTCACAGCACTCGACGCCTACCAAGCAATCGTAGAGCCAAACCGTCCTGTAGAGCACTCAAACAGTGAACTGTCTGATTATGCCTACGAGATAGGGCTCGATGTATCTAAGCTAACTTTAGGGCAAGTAGCGGAAATCGAATCTAACTTCAAAGGCAAACCATCTTGGGCGTTTTGCGATGAGCACCAAGGGGTAGAGATTGTAATGAATGGAAGTAGCCTATGGGAGCGAACCAAGGTAATGAAACTCCAGCGTTATGCAGATATTACTATAGTCCACTAACCAAGCTTCGATTATGACTATGTAAGAAATGCATAGCGTTACAAACCTGATAGCAAAGACTAAGTCCGATTTCGCAGATATGTGTATCGGACTTTTTATAGTATTGAAGGTTAACTCATGCTTCAGTGAAACCAATAGCAATCAGCAGTAGCAAGGAGAATACGTGGATTCAATGCACGCCAATGAGGTTTTCTTTGGTTAATCGGTATAAAAAAACCCGCTAATCAGCGGGTTTTTCTTCGAAAGTGCTTTTAAACCAATTCGTTTTGTAACCAAGGCCAGCCTTGCTTCTTACGACTTAGTGTATTTTCCATCATCAGTTGGCCATTTTGCTCGTGTTTAACCAACTTCTCTGCCCACTCACCTTTGTAAAGCAGACGAGTTTGCGCAGAAGTAATGTCTGTTAGCATTACCGCAGCAAACGCTAGTGAATCTTCTTCACAACGACGTTCTAGATCCGCTTCGATAGCGTCAATCATACCGTCTACTTGTTCTAGGGTTGCTAGCTCAACTTGACCGACTACTACGTTGCGCTCATTGAATGGATACGCTTTAAGATCTTTCTCTACCAATTGCGCAGCATCTAACCCTTCAATATCGGTTTTAGCAATCAACAAGTCTTTGATAAATGCATCGAGATCTTCAACACCAGCTAGTGGAGCAAGCTCAAGTACCGCGTCTTTGTCTTTTTGAGTACAGGTTGGCGATGCAAAGCCAACTGTGTCAGACAAGATTGCCGACATCATTAGCGTTGCAATAGGTTTGCTAATCTCAACATTTTCCATTTTGAACAGGTTGAACAAAATCGTACAGGTACAGCCAACAGGCCAAATCCATGCTTCTAACGGATTAACCGTCATGACATCACCCAGGCGATGGTGGTCGACAATACCAACAATCTCAGCTTCATTTACATCGTCAGGCGCTTGTGCAAGATCTGTGTAATCCACCAGCCACACTTTTTCACCCGCAACAGACGTTCGCAATTTTGGTTGCTCTAGATTAGCAGTTGCTAAAATGTGCTGAGTCTCGCGGTTAATTTCACCTTGACGTATTGGCATAGCTTCGAGGCCACGAGCTTTTAAAAGTTCGGTTGCCGCCAATGCGCTACAAATACTATCGCTATCTGGGTTTTTATGACCAACGACTAAAATCATTGCTTGTCCTATTCTTGTTAAATGAAACACAAAGCGTCATTGCTTTTTAAGTGGCACTACTTTACCCAATTTCGAGGGAATTTCCAATGTTCGCGCCTTCACTGATGCAGAAAACACCGTTTGCGCAAGTAATGATATTGCCAACCTATAGGCATAGGTGTATCTTCCTGTGCCAATGCCTCCACAAACCAACAAGTTACTAAGATTATGTTTAATTTTGCGCCTTTTTATCACTTGTTAGCCAATGATACTCGTCTGCAATCTTGGTTAAACACCCTACCGACACAACTCACCGATTGGCAAAATGCTGAGCATGGTGATTTTGAACGCTGGGTTAAAGCGCTAAACAAAATCTCGGACCAAAAGCCCGACTCGGTAGAGCTTGAATACGAAGTTAAGGTATCTAACCAATCGCCACTCATAGACGGTGAAAAAAAGAAACTAGAGAACTTGCTGCGCACTTTCCACCCTTGGCGCAAAGGACCTTATACCGTTCACGATATTCATATTGATACTGAATGGCGTTCAGACTGGAAATGGGACCGAGTTTTACCCCATATTAGTGACCTGAAAAATCGCCACATTCTCGATGTTGGCTGTGGGAACGGCTATCACATGTGGCGCATGCTCGGTGCTGGAGCACGATTGTGTGTTGGAATCGATCCATCGCACTTATTTTTGGTGCAGTTTGAAGCCATTCGAAAATTGATGGGCAACGAGCAACGTGCTCATTTGCTGCCACTTGGCATTGAACAACTGCCCAAACTTGAAGCGTTTGACACTGTATTTAGTATGGGAGTCTTGTACCATCGTCGTTCACCTTTGGATCACCTAATCCAACTCAAAGATCAGTTAGTCGCTGGTGGTGAGCTTGTACTTGAAACATTAGTGATCGATGGCGATGAGAACGCAGTGCTTGTACCCGCAGATCGCTATGCGCAAATGCGTAATGTGTATTTCTTCCCGTCTGCAAAAGCGCTAAAAGTCTGGCTTGAAAAAGTTGGCTTCGAAAACGTGCGAATAGTCGACCAAAACACGACGACTACCGGTGAACAACGCTCCACAGAATGGATGACCCATAACTCACTTCCAGAATATTTAGATAGTGACGATCCCACTAAAACGGTAGAAGGATTACCCGCGCCGAAACGTGCAATCTTAGTTGCTAATAAGCCCCAGTAACTTATTGAAGCAAAAGAGTCTTTTATTTGTTCTTGGTCTCTCAAAAGGCTCATCTAGCACTTTTTACTGACTTTACTTTAACAAAAGTTTAGTCATTGTCTTTTACAATTGCCCTGTTCCCTGTCCATTATGTTTATTAACTCAATAACTATGAAAAAAGTCCTGTCTGCTGCTACTGTTTTATTTCTACTAGGTTGTGCCCAAACACCTACAAAACAACAATTCGAAGTTCAAACTCGTTCAATAGAACAAATGCAAACTAACTATTTGGAACTCGTCACTATTTTACACCGTATGGAAAATGACCTGTCGGTAAAATCGTCGCAAATATTCCAGATGCATCAGCAAATCGAATCTCTGTCCTCTGAAATTCAAAAGCAACAGCAACTCCAACGTAAGCAAATGGTGGTCAAAGAGCCTGAAATTGTTTATGTCGTCGCAGAAGCACCAACCAATAATGAAACCCCACGTGATGTTGTCGTCCTTGGCGCTGTCGAAACCGTATCGCTTTCAGGTATCGAACAAAATTTCGACGCTCGAGTGGATACTGGCGCCACTACATCATCCATCGATGCTCAAAACATAAAAGAATTCGAGCGAAATGGTAAAAAATGGGTTAAATTTCATATATCTGAAAAGGAAAATGACCAAGGCGGTAAATTGTGGGTAGAAGTGCCTATAATTCGGTATGCCAGCGTTAGACAAGTTAACACACCGGACCTACAGAAACGTCCAGTTGTTTCAATCCCGTTACAACTTGGCAACCTTAGGGAAAATGTTGAATTTACGCTGACAGATCGATCTCACATGGATCATAGTGTATTGCTTGGTAGAGAGTTCTTGAAAGACATCGCCATCGTCGACGTTAGTAAAGAACACATTCACTCACAATCAGATAGTTAATAACAGTTACATCACTCAATCATCAAAAGGACAGTTATGATTTCGAGAATCCCATTTTATTTGCTAGTGGCCGTGCTGTTAGTTGTTGGCGTTGCTTTAAGTTTTACAAGGCATGCAGACTACGGTGTGCCATGGGTACCCGGTGAATCACGCGAAGTTTGGGACGTAGAAGCTCGAATAGAATTCGATGCCCTAGGTGACAAAGTGAAAATTTCGTTAGCCGCGCCGAATACGCAACCCGGATTTACACTAACCGACGAAAGTGCTTCATCACCTGGCTACGGTGTGTCTTATGTAGACACCGACGCTGGTCGCCGCGCTGAATGGTCTATTCGATACGCCGAAGGCCCACAAACCATCTATTACAAAACACAGTTTTTGGTGGACCCAAATGTTAAGCTTGAGCCTATCAAGCCTGAAGACGTAGACATTGTTGCTCCAACCTTCGACGGTCCTCAAGAAGCTGCCGCAAACGCGATTATTGAGCAAGCCCTAGACCGCTCTGCTGATGATGTTACCTTTGCGCGTGAATTGACGAAAAAACTGAATGACAAAGACAGTCAAAACGCCGCGTTGCTGCTGAATCAATACGATAAAACAGAGGCGTTGACCGCACTGCTGTCACACGCAGAAGTAGCAAATCGTGTTGTTGGCGTTATAACACTTGAAGATGGACGTCGCCGTCAAATCGCAGCCAACATGGTACAAGTTTGGGATGGCGATAAGTGGGAACTGTTTAACGCCGATACTGGCGCTCAGGGTAAAAAGGACAACGTGTTAATTTGGGACGAGTCTAACGTCTCATTACTCGATGCGATTGGCGTCGAGAATAGCCAAGTCCGCTTCTCTATGATTGCCCAAGATATCTCTCCTCGCCTTGCGACAAGTAAAAAAGTCGAGTCTGATAGCCTACTTAACTTCTCTATCCACAGCTTACCGATTGAAGAGCAATCTATGTTTAAAACCATAATGCTCATCCCTATTGGTGCCTTTATCGTCGTCTTCTTACGATTGATTGTGGGTCTTAAGACCTCAGGTACCTTTATGCCAGTACTGATTGCGGTTGCGTTTGTGCAAACTCAACTTCTCACCGGTATCGTTGGATTTTTGTTGATTGTTGGAACAGGCCTAGTTATCCGTGCCTATCTCACCAAGCTTAACTTACTGTTAGTCGCGCGAATATCTGCGGTTATTATTACCGTAATCCTGATCATTTCTGTCTTTACCATTGTCGCGTTCAACATTGGACTTGTCGAAGGGTTAACCATTACCTTCTTCCCAATGATCATCCTCTCTTGGACCATTGAGCGTATGTCGATTCTATGGGAAGAGGAAGGTGCCAAAGAGGTTATGCTACAAGGTGGTGGTTCACTACTTACCGCTATTCTGGTGTACGCTGCGATGACCAATCCATATGTACAGCATCTAACGTTTAACTTTATTGGTATTCAATTGATCATACTGGCGGCAATATTGCTGCTTGGTAACTACACGGGCTACCGCCTCACTGAATTACGTCGCTTTAAACCACTCGCGGAGGATTAAGCTATGTTAAGTCAGTTTACTTCACCGTTTAAGATCCGCAATAAAGGGATCATGGGGATGAACCAACGAAACCACAGTTTCATTGGGCGCTACAACGACCGTAGCAAATACCCTTTAGTGGACGACAAACTAAAAACAAAAATTGTCGCCAAAAAACATGGTGCCAGTACTCCTACCCTTATTGGGGTTATCGAGAATCAGTTTTCGGTAAAAGGTATCCATAAAATGGTAGAGAATTGGCCTGGCTTTGTGATTAAGCCTGCTCAAGGAAGCGGTGGTAAAGGGATCTTAGTGATAACTTCTCACAAAGACGGCACCTATACCAAGCCCTCAGGTGCTACTGTGGGTAAAGCTGAAGTCGAACGTCACATCACAAACACCTTGGCTGGTCTGTTTTCGCTTGGTGGTAAGAATGACGTCGCAGTTGTTGAGAACTTAATTAAGTTCGACTCTTGCTTTGAAGGATTTAGTTACGAAGGCGTGCCTGATGTCCGTATCATCGTTTTTCAGGGTTACCCTGTTATGGCAATGATGCGACTATCTACCAGTGATTCTGACGGCAAAGCGAACCTTCACCAAGGTGCGGTGGGCGTGGGTATAGACATCGGTACCGGTCGTGCTGTACGCGCAGTACAATTTGACCAACCTGTCACTCACCACCCAGATACCGGTAAAGAGCTAGCGTCCTTACAAGTACCTCATTGGGAAAAGCTGTTAGAGATTGCCTCAAGTGCTTGGGAGATGACTGGCCTTGGCTATATGGGCACAGATATGGTGTTAGATCGTGAAGAAGGGCCTATGGTGCTCGAACTGAACGCTCGTCCTGGCCTTGCAATCCAAATCGCTAATGGTGCTGGATTACTTCCTCGGTTAAATCATATAGAAAACCTTGAAGAGCAAATCCAGTACCCTGACGTCAAAGAGCGCGTAGCGTACGCAATGCAGCAGTTTGGTGTGTACAACACATAGAGCCAAACACTCAGCTCAACAAAAAACGGGCAACCTTTTAAAGGTTGCCCGTTTTTTTATAATATTAGCAAGCTACTTGTTCAGCGCTTCTTTGTAGTGGCGACGACACACCGATACATAGCGATCGTTACCACCAATAGCAACCTGATCACCCTCAGCAATGGCTTTGCCTGTTTCGTCAGTACGGATCACCATATTGGCTTTGCGACCACAGTGACAAATGGTTTTTAATTCAACCAATTTATCTGCCCACGCTAACAAGAACTGACTGCCCTCAAATAGGTTACCGAGGAAGTCCGTGCGTAGCCCGTAACACAACACAGGAATGTTAAGTTTATCGACCACTTCCGTGAGTTGATACACCTGTTGCTTGGTTAAAAACTGGCACTCATCCACCAACAAACAATGACATTTTTCTTTTGCGTATAACGCTTTAACTGACTCAAATAAGTCGGTATCACCATCAAAAAGGTGTGCGTCAGCCTGCAAGCCGATCCGCGAACTGACCTTGCCTACTTCTTCTCTATCATCGATGGCTGCGGTAAAAATTAGCGGATTCATTCCGCGCTCTTGATAGTTAAATGATGACTGAAGTAGGGTCGTCGACTTACCTGCATTCATTGCAGAATAATAGAAATACATCTGTGCCAATGTGAAATCCTTGAATTTTGGTTGTAAAAAAGGACTGCTGAACAGTCCTATTTTGTCAGTAAACTTATTTGCGTCGCCAAGTCGTACCTTGAGCGCCGTCTTCCAACACAATGCCCATCTCGTTCAACTTGTCACGAGCTAAGTCGGCGTTGGCCCAGTCTTTGTTTGCACGCGAGTCGTTACGTAATTTGATCAGCGCTTCGATTTCAGCCACCTCATCGTCGTCCTCGTTACCCTGCAAGAACGCTTCTGGATCTTGATGAAGAATCCCTACAACCGCTGCAAGTTCGCGCATAAGAGCACCTAACCCACTGGCCTTGTTGATATCTTCTGTTTTGAGGCGATTAATTTCACGAGCCATCTCAAACAACACTGAATAGGCTTCTGGCGTATTAAAATCATCATTCATTGCGTTGGTAAACTTAGCAACAAACGCTTCTCCACCTGCCGGCGCCGCGTTCATATCCAATCCACGTAGCGACGTATAAAGTCGCTCTAGAGACGCTCTAGATTGTTCTAGGTTATCTACGCTGTAGTTTAATTGACTACGGTAATGTGCAGACATCAAGAAGTAACGAACAGTCTCTTGATCAAAGTGGCCCAACACATCGCGAATGGTAAAGAAGTTGCCCAAAGACTTAGACATTTTCTCTTTATCGACCATCACCATGCCACTGTGCATCCAAGTATTGACATACTGCGTATCGTGAGCACAGCAAGACTGAGCAATTTCGTTTTCATGGTGTGGGAAAGTAAGATCTGAACCACCACCGTGAATATCAAAATGGTTACCAAGCAGGCTAGAGTTCATTGCCGAACACTCAATATGCCAGCCAGGACGACCAGCCCCCCAAGGAGATTCCCATGTAGGCTCTCCTGGCTTAGACATCTTCCAAAGCACAAAATCCAATGGACTGCGTTTGGCAGTGTCGATGTCGACACGTGCGCCGGCTTGAAGCTGATCCAAATCTTGCTTTGAAAGACGCCCATACTCATCGTACTTAGACACTTCAAACATCACGTCGCCGTTATCAGCGACATAGGCAAACTCACGTTCGATCAATCGTTCTACTAGAGCAATGATTTCATCAATATATTGAGTCGCACGGGGCTCGTGATCCGGACGCTTCATATTCAGCGCATCGAAGTCGGCGTGCATATCAGCAATCAGTCGCTCGGTAAGCGCTTCACAGCTTTCGTCGTTTTCTGCAGCTCGTTTAATGATTTTGTCGTCAATATCGGTAATATTGCGCACGTAGTTTAGGTCATAGCCTAAATAACGCAGGTAACGAGAAACCACATCAAAAGAAACAAACGTGCGACCATGACCAATGTGACAGAGATCGTAGATGGTGACACCACACACGTACATGCCCACTTTATTGTCAGTGATGGGCTTAAATTCCTCTTTTCGCTTGGTCAATGTGTTGTATATCTTTAACATGATCTCTACTATGTTGTTGGTTTTACAAGGCTAGCCTCGCAGTATATCAACTTCATACTCAACAGGGTATAGCTGAGCGAGCTATTATTAATCGATTGGTTTCTGTGGCTTTGCAATTCGTACTACAGCAAGCTTCTAGTGCCTTGGCCGTGACATTCTACTTAAGGATCGATTAAAATCGCCCGCGTAATGCCATATTGGCAGTTAACAGATAAAAAGGATACAGACCATGATCACCCTGCACACCAACTTTGGTGACATCAAAATTGACCTATACGAAGACAAAGCGCCTGAAACAGCAGCAAACTTCCTTCAGTATTGTAAAGATGGTTTTTACGACAACACTCTTTTCCACCGTGTGATTGATGGTTTTATGGTTCAAGGTGGTGGCATGACTTCTGGACTAAAAGAAAAGTCGAGCCGTGCGCCTATTAAAAATGAAGCAAACAACGGTTTAAGCAATAAAGTCGGCACGCTAGCAATGGCGCGTACTATGGAGCCGCACTCTGCTAGCTCTCAGTTCTTTATCAACGTGAATAACAACACCTTCCTAGACTTCACCTCAGAAAGCCTTGACGGTTGGGGATACTGTGTCTTTGGAGAGGTAGCTGACGAAGAAAGCATGCAAGTCGTGAACAAAATTAAAGGTGTAAGCACTGGCACTATGGGCATGCACCAAGATGTTCCTCTTGAGGAAGTTGTAATCACTGGTTCTACTGTCGAATAAGACACCTAAAGCAACACTGAATCAAGGGCAAGCAATTACGCTTGCCCTCCTTCTACTTATAGCGGCGCACCAATGAAAACCTACTTTATTTCCGACCTCCACTTGTGTGAAACCCGCCGTGGGATCACAACCAGCTTTTTGGAGCTACTGGCCAATTTAGACCCAAAAGAAACCGATGCGCTGTATATACTTGGTGACCTATTTGAGTTTTGGGTTGGCGATGACTACAACACCCCATTTAATCTACAAATTAAGAACGCCCTTAAGGACGCTGTCGATAGAGGGACTGATATCTACTTGGTCAAAGGCAATCGCGACTTTTTAGTGGGTAAACGTTTTGCTAAACAAACTGGGGTGACCTTGCTTGGCGACGAGACGGTGATCGACCTGTACGGTGTACCTACTCTGATATTGCATGGCGATACACTCTGTACTGACGATGTGAAATACCAAGAATTTCGTCAAAAGGTCAACCAACCATGGTTGCAATGGGTGTTCAATCATTTACCGCTTTCACTTAGACTAAAAATAGTGTCTAAGGTTAAAGGGCAAGCGCGAAATGATAAGCAGGACAAGCAGCTCGATATCATGGACGTCAATCAACACGCTGTCGTTGACGCCTTTAATCGTCAACAAGTGACGCACATGATCCACGGACATACGCACCGACCAGACTTACACACGGTGGAACTAACCAATCAAATTGGCGAGCGTCGAGTTCTTGGCGACTGGCATAGCCATAATTTCGTACTGCGTGTTACGGCAAGCGATCACAGCGTGATAAAAGAGCCTATTGTCGAGCCCAAATAATTTGCGTTATTTGTAGACAAGCTGCTGACATTTTTACAGAACCATGTACAATAAAAAAATCACTTGAATTTGATTTTACGCAGTTTTGACTTTTTCTTACGTCGCTCGACAACCGATACTCAATTCTAAACGTCAGACTTTTGGCTATGAATTGCTTTATCGTGATGGGCCGAAAAACACTTTCCCAGAAATTGAGCCCGAAAAAGCGACCAGCCGACTGTTATCAGACAATTTTTTTGACTCCAATAGTTCTCTGTTGGAAAGCAAATTAGCTTTTGTAAACTTCCCACAACAGAGCATCATCAACCTTGTTCCAGGCTTATTCCCTAAAGAACAAATTGTCATCGAGATCCTAGAAGAAAGTGAGCCAAACGATCAACTGTTCGATGCGGTTAAGTATCTCTACAATCAAGGCTATAGATTCGCTCTTGATGATTTTCAACCTTCGCTAAGATGGAAACGATTTTTACCTTTTGTGTGGATCATCAAGTTTGATATTCGCCTCATTCCAGTAGAGAAAGCGCAAATTTTCATAGATAGCATGCGCGGTTATGATATTCACTTCTTAGCCGAAAAAGTCGAAACCTACGAAGAGTTTGAGCAAGCCAAACAAGCTGGATTTGAACTTTATCAAGGGTATTTTTTCAGCCGACCAGAGATGTTGCAAAAGAAAGCGATAGAACCGACGTTCCTCACTATTGTGCAGCTTTTGAAAGAAGTTTCTAAGCGCAGCATCAACTACACTTATGTCGAATCGCTTATCACCCAAGATCTTAGCTTAAGCTATAAACTGCTTAAATTCGTAAACTCTTCTGCGTTAATAAGCAACGAAATTAAATCATTTCGTCAGGCATTGGCATATTTAGGAGAAGATCGACTGCGACGTTTTATTTCCTTAGTTGCAATAGCCAGTACCAATAACAATAAACCCAGTTCGTTATATGGTCTATCGCTACAACGTGCTCGTTTTGCTGAGCTATTGGTAGTTCATGGGCAAAACCAAGTTGACCACAGTAAGGCGTTTTTGACCGGTATGTTTTCTGTGCTCGATTCTCTGCTAGATAGACCGTTACCAGAATTACTCAATGATATTCCACTCGATCCGGACATTAAGCTTGCTCTTAATAAACGTGAAGGCCCTCTAGGTACCATGATTAACCTGATTGAAGCCTATGAACAAGCCGACTGGACAACGGTACAACAGATCTCCGATTGTTGTGGGGTCGCACAACCCTTTATCGGTGAGTGTTATGAGCAGTCTATGCAATGGTCAAATCAGGTGAAACGATCTAATAAATCCAGCGGATAATTGTTACACTAACGCGACAGACACCTTCACTAATTAGACTGATGCATAATACACATTGCCCCTGTAAAAGCGGTCTGGCTTACGCCAACTGCTGTCAACCTATCCACATCAATCACTCGGCCGCTGATACGCCCGAGAAACTGATGAGAAGCCGTTACAGTGCGCACTACTTAAAACTTGTCGACTATGTTGTTGCCACCTATCATCCAGACTGCAACGCCGAACAACAAAGAGAGCAAATAGCTGAATCTGTATCGTTAGATTGGTGCCATCTCGATGTCATTTCTAGCGCTATGAGCCCTCAAGATAGCTCAGTTGGCTTTGTAGAGTTTCGTGCCCAGTACATAGAAAACGATACGCTCTATAGTATGCAAGAACTGTCACGTTTTATCTTTCATGACGGATTATGGTTTTATAGAGATGGCACTTTTGATGATCATGTTCAGCTTGCACCAGTCAAAATCAAACGCAATGACCAGTGCCCTTGCCAAAGCGGTAAAAAATATAAAAAGTGTTGCGGGTAGATCGTTGGTTAAAGCCTTACTAAGGTTATCAACATCGTTATTGCCAAACCAATAAAAAACGCACCACTAATTTTATGCAATAAACCCATGTCAATCTTGGATAGCCAGCGGCGACCCGCATAAATTCCAAGTGCGGATGTGCCTATCAACGCTATGGTTGCGCCTATCCACACACCATACATATTATGGGTGGTCGAGAGTGTGACCACTGCCAATTGCGTTTTATCGCCTAGCTCCGCAACAAATAACAATAAGAATGTATTGATGAATAACCGGCGCGAAGAAACTTGAGAGATTTCTTCATCATCGTCCTCTTCGGCACCGAAGAAGCTGGTTAACCCAAAATAGGCAAATGCAGCAGCCGCCACTATAGTGATCCAAAACTCAGAAAACCAATTCCCCAAGGAAACACCAAGGGCAACGGCGACTAAATTGAGTATTGAAAACGCGCATACAGCCGCGATCAGTATCGGTTTACTTCGATGTTTAGCAGCCAGCGCCATACAAACCAACTGACTCTTGTCACCCATTTCAGCTAAAAATATCGCCCAAAACGTCAACATGGCAGAGCTAAACAAAAGTGAAGATTCGTGCATTTTGGATCTCAAATAGCGGTTTGACTAAAGGGGGTTTACGCAAGCATCAAGCAATACATCGAAGCGAGAAGCGCCTCAGTTAACTGAGCAATAATAAATATACAGAAGTTAGCTGTTTCTGTTTAGCCATAGCGCCATGCAATCGAACTCCTTTACCGCATCTTTGCGTATATACTCTATCTTGGATTTTCGCTCGGTGTTGTCTTGATGCACTTTTTCTAGAGAATCTGCAGATACGCCAAAGAAGCGACCTCGAGTGATCATATTTTGGTATATGTTGCGTTGTTCGAAGTGCCAATTAGTGGTTTCGTTGGAGAGATAATAGTTAAGAGATCGATCGCTACAGACATAGTGTTGCTCATAGCGCTTGACAGCATCTCGACCATCTTGCGTTGCCACGAAATAGCCCACGCCAGCCAGCGCGATGAATGCAATTAATACTCTTACCATTTTTTTCATTTACCTTTCCTACTGTCCCCTTTGCTCTTTTGGACTTTGTTCAAAACATCCGCTCCGAATTTCGCGTTGCAATAATATGCATAAACAGGGGATTCTTTTTCCCGCGTAGTAGAACTCAAAAAAGGCACAAACGCCAGCGTTTGTGCCTTTATATCTTAAAAATTTGAACGTTATTGATGACGCTCTTTTAACTTATCAATTACCGTGCTCAGAGACATCTCTTGATCTTGCAGCAGTACCAGTAAGTGATAAATAAGATCTGCAGACTCACACACTAATTCCGCCTTGTCGCCCGACGTTGCCGCAAGCGCGACTTCAACACCTTCTTCGCCCACTTTCTGCGAAATACGTTTTGTGCCACGCCCATAGAGGCTGGCGGTATAGGAAGACTCTGGGTCGGCATGTTTACGCTCAGCAAGCAATTGTTCAAGTTGATGAAGCCACACCATTTGTGACTCAGTTTGTGGATCTCCATCCCAACAGGTAGTGGTCCCAGTGTGGCATGTTGGCCCAATGGGGTTCACTTTTACCAATAAGGTATCGTTATCGCAATCAAGCGACATATTGACCAACTTCAACACGTTTCCTGAGGTTTCGCCTTTGGTCCAAAGGCGCTGCTTAGTTCGAGAAAAAAAGGTTACTTGCCCTGTTTCAGAGGTTTTATCCAGTGCTTCTGGATTCATATACCCCATCATTAATACCTGACTAGATTCAAAGTCTTGAACAATTGCAGGCACCAAACCATCGACTTTCTCCCAATCGACACGCTCGGCTATTGGCAACGCTGTGCTCATAATCGCACCTCAATAGTTTGTTGTTTCAAATACTGTTTTAACTCACCAATGTTGATCACTTGCTTGTGAAAAACCGATGCAGCAAGCGCACCATCAACATTGGTTTTTTGATAGGCTTCAGCAAAGTGCTCCATTGCACCCGCGCCTCCAGAGGCAATAAGGGGCACATGGCATACTTCTCTTACCATGTTCAACTGTTCAATATCGTAGCCTTGGCGAACACCGTCTTGGTTCATCATATTCAATACAATTTCACCGGCTCCACGCTTTTGGACCTCTTGAACCCAGTCACGTGTTTCCCATGATGTTGCCTTGGTGCGCGCTTCATCACCTGTAAATTGATAGACCTGATATTTACCCGTCGCTTTATCAAAATAGGAGTCAATACCAACAACAATGCACTGCACGCCAAATTTATCCGCCAACTCAGTGATTAACTCTGGATTTGCGAGCGCTGGTGAATTGATAGAGACTTTGTCTGCGCCAAACTCAAGTATGCGCGCGGCATCTTCAGCCGATTTGATACCACCAGCTACGCAAAAAGGAATATCAATGACTTCTGCGACGCGAGCGACCCAGCTTTTATCTACCACGCGACCATCACTGGAAGCAGTAATATCATAAAACACTAGCTCATCAGCGCCTTCTTCAGCGTAACGCTGCGCAAGAGGAACTATATCACCGATGATTTCATGATTTCGAAACTGAACGCCCTTAACCACCTGCCCATCACGGACATCGAGACAAGGTATTATTCGCTTTGCCAACATGCAAAAGCCTCCTCTGCGGTGAATTTGCCGTCAAGCAACGCTCTTCCCACGATGACACCAGCAACACCACTGCCTTTAAGCGCAGCGATATCATCTAGAGAGCCGATGCCACCTGAAGACTGGAACGCAACCTGTGGGTACTGTTTACACAAATCAATGTAAAGCTCTACGTTTGAGCCTTGCAAGGTGCCATCACGAGAAATATCGGTACACAAAACGTGTTTAAGACCGACCGTGAGGTAATCATCGATCAACGCCTCAATGGTGACCCCAGAGTCTTCTTGCCACCCAGAGATCGCAACATTTCGCACACCTTGGTCATCGATGTTGATGTCCAGCGCCAATACGATCTTCTCTGCGCCGTACTTTTCCATCCAAGACTTAACTAACTCCGGCTGTTTTACCGCCGTTGAGCCTACAACAACGCGTTGAGCGCCTGCCTCTAGCAAATCAACCACGTCTTGCTCTGTGCGCACTCCGCCACCAATTTGAATGCTGGCTGGTGTACTCGCGAGTAACGTTGCAATAAGGTCAAGTTGTCTTGCCTTAGTGTCTTTTGCCCCTGTTAGGTCAACAAGGTGCAGCCAATTGGCGCCGGCTTGATGGTATAAATTAAACTGTTCGGCTGGATCAACCTTGTATTCTGTGACTTGGCCATAGTCCCCTTGAAAGAGTCGAACGACCTGTCCTTCTATCAAATCTAATGCAGGAATAATCACTGTCTGTCCTTATAACTCTAAAAAGTTTCGAATGAGCTGAGCGCCAGCTTTAGATGAGCGCTCTGGGTGAAATTGAACACCGTAATAGTTACCACTTTGAATGGCAGCACTAAAGCCGTGTCCATAGTCGCACTGTGCGATGGTGTACTCACCAACTGGCATGCCAAAGCTGTGTACAAAGTAGAAGTATTCACCCTCTTCAATGTCTCTAAACAGCGGATGACCTTCATTGGCTTTCACTGTGTTCCAGCCCATATGTGGCAACGGCAGATCGCCCGTTTGAAGTAAACTCACTTCCCCTTCACACAAGCCCAAACACTCGACTGTTTCACTGGCTTTGTGGCCTTTTTCTTGAGAAAGTTTGCCTAGCAGTTGCATACCTAAGCAAATCCCCAACAGCGGTTTTTCAACTTGTTTCACTAAGGTGATCAGGTTTCGCTCTTCTAGGTTCTTCATTGCTTCGCTGGCTGTACCCACACCCGGTAGAAACAGCTTATCCGCGCCCAGAACAACGTCAGGATCTTTTGATATAGTCACCTCGTAGCCAAGGCGCTGAATAGCAAATTTGACCGACGAAACATTGGCACAACCGGTGTCGATGATCACCACTTTTTGATCCAACATGCTCATCTCCTACAGTACGCCTTTGCTCGATGGTAATTCATTTCCTTCGACTTTAATTGCTTGGCGAAGCGTTCTACCAAAGGCTTTAAACAAGCTCTCAATGATGTGGTGGTCATTGTGCCCTGCAGAGCTTAAATGTAGGGTACACGCCATGGTATCGGTTAATGAACGGAAGAAGTGAACCACCATTTCAGTCGACAAATCACCAACCTGTTCACGATCAAAAGTGGCGTCAAATTTAAGATAAGGTCTACCCGATAAATCTAACGCACACTGCGCCAGACATTCATCCATTGGTAGACTAAACCCAAAACGGCCGATGCCACGCTTGTCACCTAACGCTTCTTTTAGTGCTTGGCCCAACGCCAGTGCGGTATCTTCTACCGTGTGGTGGTCATCAATATGCAGATCCCCTTCCACTACGCAGCGCATTTGGAAACCGCCGTGGGTGGCGATTTGATCCAACATATGGTCAAAGAAGCCTAGTCCAGTCGTAATGGTGTTACCGCCTTGCTCATCAAGGTTGACACTGACTTTAATGTCCGTTTCTTTGGTGGTGCGAACCACAGAAGCAGTACGCGACTTTACCGTTAAGTCTTTAAGGATCTTCGCCCAACCCATGGTTTGTGGGTTGTATTGGATTCCCTGAATTGCCATGTTCTCTGCCAATTGTAAATCGGTGGCACGATCGCCAATTACCACAGAATGGGCAAAGTCGACTTTGCCACCTTGAAGATACTCTTTCACCATACCCAGTTTTGGCTTACGGCATGAGCAATTGTCTTCTTCAAAGTGAGGGCAAATCAGCACGTCATCAAACTTCACTCCTTGTGATGTGAAGATATCCATCATCATATTATGAGGCGCGTCGAAATCCTGCTGGGGGTAGCTGTCGGTACCAAGGCCATCTTGGTTGGTGACCATGACTAAGCGATAGCCTGCATCTTGAAGCGCAAGCAAACTTGGGATCACCAGAGGTTCAAATTTGAGTTTATCGAGACGGTCGACCTGAAAATCTACCGGTGGCTCTTCAATAAGAGTGCCATCACGGTCGATAAACAAGATTTTTTGCTGTGTTGTCACGGTTACGTCCTTTTAATTGCTGCCAGTTATAAAGCACTATGCTCTATTTGGCGTAATACTGTTGAATAAATTCTAATGTCACCCGGCACTCTTGCTCTGAGCCAATACTGATCCTCACGCAATCCTGTATCGGTGAATTACGTAAAATAATGCCACTGTCCCATGCTGCTTTAAACAGTGCATCGCCGTCCGGAAATTGGACCAATAAGTAATTGCCCCACCCCTCAAAAACCGTCAATTGAGCATTTTCAGCAAGCTCATTTGCTAGCCAAGCTCGGTTTTTATTGAGTGTATCGACTTGTTGTTTTGCTTGAGAAAGATTGGTGAGTGCTTGTGTCGCAATTTGAGCGACAGGGATCGGCACAGGGTATGGTGCAATCACTTTGAGCAATACATTGATTAACTCAGGGTTAGCCAGCGTAAAACCGCAACGCAGTCCTGCAAGTGCAAACGCCTTTGATAGCGTGCGTAAAATCGCCAAGTTTGGGTACTGGTCAAGTAAATCAACCGTGGACGCCTCTGGACAAAAATCGATATACGCTTCATCCATAACCACTATAGCGCGGTCTTTGGTCATCTCAAGCAAGCGAATGATATCGTCGCGATTGACTAGGTTTCCTGTAGGGTTGTTTGGCGAGCAGACAAAGACAAGTTTTACCCCATCCAGATTTTTTTCGATGCCATCAATGTCCAGTTGCCAAGCGTCTGTAAGGGGTACCGTTTTACGCTCTACGCCAATTGTCTCTGCACTTATGGCGTACATACCGTAAGTAGGTGGACAGTAGAGAATACTGTCTGTTCCTGGCTCGCAATAGGCGCGTATCAATAATTCTATCCCTTCGTCTGCGCCTCGAGACGTAAGCACTCTTTCAGGCGTTACACCTGCATAAGCAGCATAGGCATTTATCAACTCTGCAGGTTGGCATTCACTGTAGCGATTCAGCGCATCACTATCGATAACATAGGCGTTGTTAAAAGGCGATTCGTTGGCGTTTAACCAGACATCACCACTGCCACCAATACGACGCGCAGATAAGTACGGTGTAAGAGCTTGAACCGTTGGGCGAGCAAGTTTTTCCATTATTGCTCCCCTTCTCTCGCTTGTAGTTTTTCTACGCGGATAGTAACTGCGCGTTTGTGCGCGTCCAAACCTTCCGCCTCTGCCATTGTGACGACTGTTGGGGCAAGATTCATCAGTCCATCAGCAGACAGTTCTTGAACGGTCATACGTTTAGAAAAATCCGCTAGCCCTAAACTTGAGTAGGTACGAGTGTATCCGTAGGTCGGCAGTACGTGATTGGTACCAGAGGCGTAATCACCCGCTGACTCTGGAGACCAGTCACCCAAGAAAATAGAGCCTGCATTATCTAACAGCGGCAACAGCTCGCGAGGATTTTTGGTTTGCACGATAAGGTGCTCTGGACCGTAATAGTTAGAAATAGAGACTGCTTGTGTCAGGGACTCAGCAACAATGATCAAACTCGACCCTAGCGCTTGCTGAGCAATCTCTTTGCGCGAAAGCTCGGCCAGTTGGCGATTCACTGCATCGATCACTCGATCTGCGACTACCGGAGACGGTGTGACCAGCACAACTTGTGAGTCGGGGCCGTGCTCAGCTTGGCTTAATAGATCCGCGGCTATAAAATCGGCGTCAGCGGTCTCATCCGCTAGGACCAACACTTCAGAAGGACCCGCAGGCATATCAATGGCTGCACCTTTAAAGTCATTACTGACTTGTCTTTTTGCTTCTGTCACATAGGCATTGCCTGGACCAAAGATTTTGTCCACCTTTGCAATAGTTTCTGTTCCGTATGCCATGGCCGCGACCGCTTGTGCTCCGCCGACGTTATACACTTCATCGATGTTACACAGTTTTGCCACATAAAGAATTTCGTCTGCGATCGGCGGTGGTGAACACAACACCACTTTTTGACACCCTGCAATTTGTGCAGGAACGCCTAGCATTAACACGGTAGACGGCAATGGTGCGCTGCCGCCTGGAATATAAAGACCCACTTTCTGAATCGGACGTGTTACTTGTTCGCACACAACCCCTGGCTGCGTTTCAACGCGTAGCGGTTGTGGCTTTTGTGCAGTATGAAAGGTTGCGATGTTTGAGTATGCCTGCTCAAGCGCCGCTTTCATTTCTTCTGATAGTCGTTCACAAGCCGCGTCAATTTGCGCGTTGCTGACACGGATAGTATCGGGAGAGGTTTTATCAAACTTCTCAGTAAGAGCAGTAACCGCTTTGTCGCCATCGGCTCTCACTTCTGCAATGACATCACTCACCGCAGCGGTAATATTTGCACCTTCTGCGATGGCGGGGCGCTCTAAAGCGCTCTCCTGCTGTGATTCACTTAACGATTGCCAAACCACACTTCTCATTGTTCTTACCCCATCATTTTTTCAATTGGCAACACCAGAATAGAACTAGCGCCTAGCTCTTTAAGCTGTTCCATGGTTTCCCAAAACAGATTCTCGGTGCTGACAAGATGGATTGCTACTTTGTCTTTATCGGTTGAAAGTGGCAGTACAGTTGGATCTTCTGCGCCGGGCAGAAGCGCTTTAACTTGCTCAAGTTGGGCAACGGGTGCGTGAAGCATGATGTATTTTGATTCTTTAGCCTGTTGTACACCTTGCATGCGTGTCAGCAGCTTTTCAATCAGTGCGATTTTGTCTGCATCGAACTCACCGTCACGTTTGATCAGCGTTGCTTTTGATTGGAAGATGACTTCACACTCTTTTAGACCATTGGCTTCCAGTGTTGCGCCAGTAGACACCAAATCTGCAATTGCATCGGCAAGGCCCGCACGCGGCGCCACTTCGACTGAACCAGTCAGCATACAGGTTGAGAATGGAACGCCGACTTGATCCATGTAGGCTTTGAGTAGCTGTGGGTAAGTCGTTGCAATACGTTTGCCTGCGAGGTCTTGTGGGCCGTTATATTCGGTATCCTTGTCAATCGCGATAGACAGGCGACATCCACCAAAGTCGAGGCGGCGAAGTGGAGTGAACGAACAAGGCTCACCTTGTGCTTTACGCTCCAGTCGCACCTCTTCTAATTCGTTCTCACCGATAAAACCGAGATCCACAACCCCATCCATAATGAGACCTGGAATATCGTCATCACGGACAAGAAGCAAATCAATTGGCATATTTTCTGAGTGTACGACTAAACGCTCGCCCATGACGGTAAACTTCACACCGCACTTTTTGAGTAGCTCTTGGCACTCTTTACTAAGACGGCCTTTTTTCTGAATAGCGATTCGTAAACGTTGTGTTTGCATTGCAGTTTCCCTGTGCCCAATATTTGATACTGATTAATCGTTAAAAATTAAAAAACCCTCGGAAGAGTGGTCTCCCGAGGGTTTGAATCTGTTGATCAAAATCGTCCTCCGGGAGTGTATCTCCCGGGTATGCGAACATCTCCCGAAAGATTACCTTGGGTGATGGTGATGATGGTGGTTTAGACCGACAAATCGCATACTTATGTAGTTCCTATTTGATGATGACTTCACAGTAACTAAGCCGAATCCTATTTGCAATACCCTGCGCGATATTTTTTATCACAAATAAAACAAAGGGGCCACATAGGCCCCTTTTCGTCGGATTATTTGGTAATTACGCAGCGCGCATTTTAGCGCGTGACAAAAAGCCTAACACCGAACATGCGATAACGAACGCGACAGTCGCCACGCCAAAAGATAACCACGTCGATTGCGTAAAGCCTAGGGTGATAAAGCCAACACATGACACAATCGCTACAGTTACAGCGTAAGGTAACTGAGTGGCAACGTGATCAATATGGTTACAGCGAGCACCCGTCGAGGACAGTATGGTGGTATCTGAGATCGGAGAACAGTGATCACCAAAGACTGAGCCAGCCAATACTGCACCTAACATCGGTAGCATTAATGCTAGGTCAGTTGCGCCAGCAAGATCACCCGCGATCGGTAGCATGATGCCAAATGTTCCCCAAGAGGTACCGGTTGAAAATGCCATCAAGCCTGCCAACAGAAATAATATTACCGGTAGCAGTGCTGGTGAAATATTCCCTTCAACCAACGTTGATAAGTACTTACCAGTATTAAGGTCGCCAATTACGGTACCAATAGTCCATGCAAAAAATAGGATCAAAATAGCGCCAAACATTGCTTTCGCGCCTATCCATAGTGTTTTGCTAATGTCAGATGCAGAGAGTTTTTGACGAACAACAGTAAACAGAGCAAAGGCTAAACCTACAAGTCCACCATAAACGAGCGAGCGGCCCACGTCGGTATTTTCAAATGCACCAAGTAGGCTAAATGAAATACCGTCTGCTGCAAGCGCTTGTCCGCCTGTCATAATCATAAAGCCGACTGTAGCTACAATTAATGACACAATAGGAAGAATCAAGTCAGACACTCGTCCAAACTCACTCTCAGTGATGTCCAGTTCTTCGTTGATCTCATGAGAGCCTTCAACTTCAGAGTCACTTGCAAAACCAATACCCTGGCTGGCTTCAATCTCGTGCTTACGCATAGGTCCAACATCCAGTTTGAACCACGCGACCACGAACACGAGTAACAAAGCAAACACAGCATAGAAGTTCATTGGAACCAGTGCGATATACGCGCCTAATGCGGAGTACTCAGTCATTCCATGAGCGACCAAGATACCGCTGATGATGGTCATTATATATGCGCCCCAGCTTGATGCTGGCATAAGCACACACATAGGTGCCGCCGTTGAGTCGAGAATGTAGGCCAGTTTTGCACGAGAGACGTAAAAACGGTCAGTGACCGGGCGTGAAATCGCACCCACCGCTAAACTGTTAAAGTAATCATCAACAAAGATGAATACCCCAAGTGTAGCAGCCAGCAGTTTAGAGCCTCGTTTGCTCTTAACTCTAGACTGAGCCCAAATAGCAAAAGCTCGTGTACCGCCAGACAGAGTCAATAACGCTGTCATCATACCGAGCAGAAGTAGGAAGAAGACGATACTCATGTTCCATTCGTTTAAGCCACCCTCTTCAATGACAACGCCTTTTGCACTGCTAAAGACGTATCCTAGGGTACTACCGAATGAGTAATTGTTTAGTAAAAATGCACCGAGTACGATGCCTACACCGAGTGATAATAAAACTCGACGAGTAATTATAGCTAGTGCCAACGCAACCATTGGTGGCAACAGAGAAAAAGCAGACGCAGAAAAATCAACTAAATTCATGACCTTCATTAACCAAATTGGATAAGAGATCTACTGCAGTAAAGATAAGAAAAGAAACATAAGGGGGTTTTCTTAACCTACAGTAGCGCTCCATAGTGAATCAACAGCTTCAATCAGTTTAGATGAGATTGAAACCTTTACTATGGCAGTGTTGTCACTTTCGCAAACAACCCCAGCATCATGGCTTGATACTCCATGATACTTCGGCGACACATCCTTTTTAATCAAGTTACAGCGGCATCACCCTACTTGAAAATACTGATATGTATCGCGCCTCTACTTCACTTACGATAACTTTACGTGCTAGAAACAAACTAACAACATATAATATCGCTTTGTGGTTTAGATTTGGCGCATTCTAATGAAATTTTCCTTAATGGCAAGAAAATTCTCCACTTTTACGCTGTAAAACAATAGGACAGATATTAAACATATTAGTTTCATATATAAGGATATTAATTAATCAGCGTCAATTAACGTAAATTATCAGTCTATTACTTTTAACTAATATAAAGTTTTGATATATTTCGGCTAATACATTACAAAACAAATAAAAAGGGTTCATAAATGTCTGACTTGACCAAAACACTTTTAAATATTCGTAGCCTGCGCGCATTTTCTCGTGAATTGACTCTAGAGCAATTAGAAGAAGCTCTGGATAAATTGACTATTGTTGTTGAAGAGCGTAAATCTGCTGAAGAAGAAGAACTAGCTGCTAAAGCAGAGCGTGAAGCCAAACTTAAATCTTACGCTGAGCAAATTGCTCAAGATGGAATTGATGTTGAAGAATTAATTGCTGCGCTTGCTGGTGAAGGCACAACTAAACCTAAACAAAAGCGTGCACCTCGCCCAGCTAAATACAAATATACTGATGAAAACGGCGAAGAAAAAACTTGGACTGGTCAAGGCCGTACGCCTAAAGGTATTCAAGCTAAACTAGATGCCGGTGCTTCTCTTGATGACTTCCTAATCTAAGAAGTGTCAAAAATAAAAAAGGGAGCTTAAGCTCCCTTTTTTATTTATACCGTATTTCGTTATCGTTCCCAATACGCTTCTTCTAAACTGTCTTCTCGCTCTGGTAACCCTTTTGACAGTCGAGGCGAATGCTGTGCTAATACTTCAAAACTGGCGCGGTTCGCATATTTACACACTTGTGAGAATGACGAATAAGTAAGAAACTCGCGCTGGTGTTTACTTGAATTAGGCACGTTCTGCTTATGGTATCGATTGGCGGCTAAATCGTGTAGCAGTGCCGACAGTGCCGCGTCACCTGCGCCATTGGTATTCTTGATTTTTTCTGGTCCACCCATATAAGGCGCAATGTGGGAATACACCTTTATTGGATCGCTACACTGTTGTTTGGTCGCAGGTCGGCTAAATTCATATAGATTAAATTCAGGGATCGTTCCTGGTAATAATGGTAATGAGGTTTCTCTTTTAACACTATTATCCGTATAGCCGGCCATAAATAAACCAATCGGTCCTGCAGTACATAATACTAAATCAACCCACTCTAACGCTTTATCTGCTGCTAATAATGGATCGGATTCACCGGTCAATGCTAGGCCTTCCTCTTCATTCATTGCAACGACAGTAACATGTTCCGATAAAAATTCCTGCCAAAATTCTACGTCACCTTCTATGACATATTTAGTTCCAAGCGTTAATACTACAGGAACGTCGTATTTTTTTGCGTATTCGATAGCTTGCATTGTCGCCTTTGGCATTGGGTCGCCATCTTGGCAGCGTACCAAATAAGAGGTAATAACAAGCGCTGCGGCTTTTTCAAATATAGACTCAGGAATACTGCTGCTATTTAGCTGGTTCATTCGCCCTTCATTAATTGCGAAGGTTCGTTCACCATTATCACTAATTAACGTAAAACAGCGCCCAATAGGGCCTTGTACACCCTGTAAATAATTAAGATCGACACGACTTGAGGTATTACAAAGATAACGATAGCCATAACTACCGATTTTAATATCTTCGCTCATTACACCCAAAAGAATAGATTTGTCATCGGCAAGCACTGAAAAGTTATGCAAAGTATTGCCTATAGTGCCCCCTGCAAATTCATTGGTAACGAGATCATTATCTTTAAGTTCGTTATACAACGCTTCGGCTTTTGCATCGTCAATCACCAATGAATGGCCTTTACTGAGTGCGTAACGTTCAATGAAGTCATCGGAAACGCGTGCTTCGATGTCAACCAATGTTTGGTCAATACCAACGATGTATGAGCCTTTGTTTTTGGCCGATACAATTGAGGACGTTATCAACGGGTCTCGTTTATTAACGGGAAAATAGTGTTTTGACTTACGTTGGCCGGGAAATTTCATATCGATTTATTGGATGACATTTTGGGTGCGCTGATAGTAACCATAGCTCAATTTATTCTCAACGGCACCGAGCAAAGCAAACGTTTGCCAGATAAAAAAAAATGAAAACCAAAAAAAAGTGCCGCTAAACAGCGGCACTTTTAAGTCTCAATTAGGCTTTTTCAGCCTTTGGCTTTTTACGTTTGTCAGTGATTTCCCACTTGCCGTCGATATACAATCCGGTCCAACCCGATGGCTTACCATCGATTTCAGAGCGAATGTAGTTCTCCTTCGATTTACGGCTAAATCGAACAACAGCCGGGCGTCCATCCGGATCTTGAGTAGGAGCATCAGCCAAGTAGTGGAACTTAGGCGAGATGCGCTCTTTATACTTCGCTAACTCCTCCACTAGAGGAGCTCTTGTCTCTCTCGATTTAGGGAAGTTACTTGCCGCCATAAATAGCCCAGATGCACCATCACGCAGAACAAAGTACGCGTCCGAGTTTTCACACGGCAACTCAGGGAAATGGACTGGGTCTTCTTTCGGTGGAGCAACTTCGCCATTGCGCAAAATTTTACGAGTGTTCTTACACTCCTCATTGCTACAACCCATGTACTTACCAAAGCGGCCGTTTTTCAGCACCATGTCGGAGCCACATTTGTCGCACTCTACGACTGGGCCGTCATAGCCTTTTACTTTAAACTCGCCTTTTTCAACCACAAAGCCTTCACAGTTAGGATTATTACCACACACATGAAGTTTGCGCTTGTCATCGATAAGGTAGCCATCCATTGCCGTTTCACACACTGGACAACGTTTTTTCGCACGTAGAGCAGCGGTTTCAACGTCTTCTTCAAGAACGTTTACAATGCCTTCTTCATCACCAAGGTTAATTGTGGTTTTGCAACGCTCTTTTGGTGGTAGTGCATAGCCAGTACAGCCTAAGAATACTCCCGTAGACGCTGTGCGAATTCCCATAGGACGCGAACAGGTTGGACATTCAATGTCGGTAACCACAATATGGTTTGGCTTCATACCGCCTGCATCTTCTTCAAGCTCCGCGGTTTGCAGGTCGTGGGTGAAGTCACTGAAGAAGTTATCAAGAACGTTCTTCCAATTGGCATCGCCTTCAGCGATCTGATCCAATTTTTGTTCCATACGAGCGGTGAAGTCGTAGTTCATCAGATCGTCGAAGCTATCGCCTAGACGATCGGTAACGATTTCACCCATTTTCTCTGCGTAGAAGCGACGCTGTTCAACTTTTACATAGCCACGATCTTGAATGGTAGAGATGATTGACGCGTACGTCGAAGGTCGACCGATACCGCGTTTTTCGAGCTCTTTAACCAATGCCGCTTCGGTGAAACGTGCCGGTGGCTTAGTAAAGTGTTGTTTAGGATCGAGGCTATTAAGCGACAACGTGTCACCCAATTGTACTGCCGGAAGAATTTGATCTTCATTTTTACCCAGTGGACGCTGAACTCGTGTCCAACCGTCGAATTTCAAAATACGACCTTTCGCTTTCAACGTGTACTCAGCGGCTTTTACACTCACCGTGGTTGAATCGTATTTGGCCGGTGTCATTTGACAAGCAACAAACTGGTTCCAAATAAGGCTATACAATTTATGCGCGTCAGCTTCCATTGCCTTAAGGTCGTCAGCTTTCACTTCAACACTTGATGGACGAATAGCTTCGTGCGCCTCTTGCGCACCTTCTTTGCTACCATAAACCGTTGGTTTTGCAGGAAGGTAAGCATCGCCATATTCTGTAGAGATATAGTCTCGCAGCGACTCAACAGCATCTTTACTCAAGTTGGTTGAGTCAGTACGCATATAGGTAATGTAACCCGCTTCATACAAACGCTGCGCCAACATCATTGTTTTCTTTACGCCGTAACCCAGTCGAGTACTCGCGGCCTGTTGCAGCGTTGAAGTGATGTACGGTGCTGAAGGTTTGCTGGATGTTGGGCGATCTTCACGTTTGCACACTTCAAACTTAGCCGTTTTAAGGGCCGCCACGGCTTCTTCAGCCTGTTGCTGATTGGTTGGTTTAAACGACGTATCGTTCTTTTGCGCCACCAACAGCTTAAAGTTCTCTTTTGACTGAGTCAGTGTATCTGCATGAATGTCCCAAAACTCTTCTGGGATAAACGCTTTAATGGCGCGCTCGCGCTCAACCAGCAGTTTAACAGCAACAGATTGAACTCGACCCGCCGACAATCCACGCGCTACTTTTTTCCATAGCAGCGGAGACACCATGAATCCAACAACGCGGTCCATGAAGCGACGAGCTTGCTGAGCATTGACGCCGTCTATATTAAGTTCACCCGGTTCATCAAACGCCGCGGTAATAGCGTTTTTGGTGATTTCGTTAAACACCACGCGACGATAACGTGATTCATCACCACCAATAATTTCTCGCAAGTGCCAAGCAATAGCCTCTCCCTCGCGATCCAAATCGGTTGCGAGATAGACGTAATCAGCGTCTTTGGCTAATTTTTGTAGCTCTGCGACAACTTTTTCTTTGCCTGGTAAAATCTGATAGTTTGCATCCCAGCCATCATAAGGGTTAATTCCCATTTTTTTGATTAGCGCTTTGCGATCTTTCTCTTTTTTAAGCTTCGCTTTTTCCTCAGGACTTAATCCCTTGGTGGAGACGGCTGCCGCTTTTTTACCTGTAGATTGTCCTGCAGTTGGAAGATCACGAACGTGTCCAACACTGGATTTAACAACAAAGTCTTTACCAAGATATTTATTTATGGTTTTGGCTTTGGCAGGTGACTCTACAATTACAAGTGATTTGCCCATAACGACAAGTGGTCCTCACGATGACTAAACTATGGCAACGGGTGTTGCTTCTATTTTTACTATCGAGCGAGAATTACAGAAATTCAACCCATTTTTGAAAAGAAAATTAAACCGTATGACTGACGCCCTACAAATGGAGTTGAAAATTTTCACGCTATATCAATGGCTCGCATACTAATCGCAACCGAATGTCAAGGTCAACAGAATCTGGATTAGACCCACCAATTTATGAAGTTAGGCCCACTATATTAACTCTTATGCACAGATTTCCATCACACAAGCTATTGAGTCTTCTTTAGTGGCAAAGTAGACTTTCGGCTCATCTGCTTGACTAAATAATGTGAATTCCCATGAGCCAAAGAAAAGCCATTAGCCAATTTGAACTGCTTCTAATTGCCAATCAAATCATCCAAGATCATGACAACTATATAGATGGTATGCGTGCAACTTCGGTAGAAGAAAAAGACGATGTTTTGGTATTTAAAGGCGAGTATTTTTTAGACGATGGACTCCCAACAACCAACACCCCAGCAGCCTTTAATATGTTTAAATATTTGGCGCATCATCTATCTAAAGAGTTTACTTTAAATTAGTCGCCCTGCGGCTTCACGCCGAGGGCGAACAATGCCGCCTTCTCTTATTACTGGCTCAAACCTTTTAGTTTGTCAAAGTAATCGGGGAAGGTTTTAGATGTGCACCCTGGATCGTTGATGGTCACTTTGGTGTCGCTCAGCGCAACCAACGAAAAACACATGGCAATACGATGATCGTCATAAGTATCTATTGCTGCGTGGGTTAACTGTTCTGGTGGGGTGATTTCGATAAAGTCCTCTCCTTCCACCACCGAGGCGCCTACTTTACGTAGCTCTGTCGCCATCGCGGCTAATCTATCTGTTTCCTTCACGCGCCAGTTGTACACGTTACGTATTGCCGTTGTACCTTGCGCAAATAACGCTGCAGTCGCGATTGTCATCGCTGCATCGGGAATATGGTTAAAATCGAGATCCACCGCGCGAAGCTCACCACGGCTTGACGCAATATAATCGTCGCCCCACTCAATCTGTGCACCCATTTTTTCTAGTGCATCTGCAAATTGAATATCGCCTTGAATACTGTTTTTGCCAATACCCGTGACTTTTATAGTGCCACCTTTAATCGCAGCCGCTGCAAGAAAATAAGACGCTGATGAGGCGTCCCCTTCAACCAAGAATGTACCGGGTGATTGGTATGTCTGATTGCCCTTCACTACGAATTTTTGATAGTTGTGGTTAGCCACTTCAACACCAAATTGGCTCATAATATGCAGTGTAATATCGATATAAGGCTTAGAAACAAGATCGCCTTCAATGGTGATTTCTGTATCACCAGAGGCCATTGGAGCCGCCATCAAATAAGCAGTTAGAAACTGGCTTGAAATTGAACCATCAATCGATACTTTACCACCCGATAACTGACCGGCATGAATTTTTAGCGGTGGGTAGTTAGGGTTTTCCAAGTATTCGACATCGGCACCACTTTGCTTAAGTGCATCCACCAAATGACCAATTGGGCGCTCTTTCATACGCGGCTCACCGGTGAGCACATACTCACCCTGCCCCATACACAATGCAGCGGCTAGTGGTCGCATCGCTGTACCAGCATTTCCTAAAAACAGCTCCAAAGGTTGTTCCGTGTTAAACACTCCGCCCAAACCTTGAACGGTGCACTCTGTCTTACAGTCAGAGAGCTGGTAAGAAACGCCAAGTGACGTCAGTGCATTCAACATATGTCGTATGTCATCACTGTCGAGTAAATTGGTTAATTTGGTTTCGCCCTTTGCCATTGCCGCTAGCAAAAGTGCGCGGTTCGACACGCTTTTTGAGCCCGGTAAATTGACGACACCGTCAACCTTTGCAATCGGTGTCAACGTCAAACTTTCCATCGATTTTGGTATCCTTTAGCTAAATGTTATAGTTTCGAGACTAACGAAAAATATTCGTAATAACCAGCAATAACCGCGCATTTTGTTTGAATTATTATGCGTTGGCCTCTCGTCGAGGTCGAAAGGCTCTCGCTGCTACTTTTTAAGTTAATCGATGTAAGTGAATTATGGGACTCCAACTTCCAAGCCTGCACCCTGACCAGCTCTATTTCCCACCCGTTGACAGCGCATTACATGATCCAGACGGACTATTGGCCTATGGAGGCGACTTGAGCGTCGAAAGATTGAGGTGTGCATACCAACGCGGTATTTTTCCGTGGTTTTCTCCCGGGGAACCAATATTGTGGTGGTCACCCACTAACCGTGCAGTGATCAGCAAAAGTTCTTTTCACCTTTCTAAATCCATGCGCAAGACACTACGAAAATCCAAATTTACTGTAAGCATCAACCGAGCGACGGAGTCGGTCATCAAATTGTGCGCTGAAACGCGCTCTGTTGAAGAAACCTGGATCACCCAAGAGATGGTTAATGCCTATATCGAACTAGCACACCACAAGCTTTGCCACAGCGTGGAGGTGTGGAAAAAGGACAAGCTCGTAGGTGGGTTGTACGGTGTTGCTATCGGCAAAGTGTTCTGTGGCGAATCAATGTTTAGCTTAGAGGATAATGCCTCCAAAACCGCGATGTCAGTCTTCCAGCACCATTTTTTTAACAACGGTGGCACATTGATTGATTGTCAGCTAGAGAACCCTCACTTGACCACCTTGGGCGCAATGGTGATCTCAAGAGAAGAGTTTTTGACTAAACTTACCAGTAACGGAAGTCCTATGCCCACCAGTTTTTACGGTGCACAAGTACTGACCAATCCATGGAGTTTAGGATGACATCAGAATTGAAGCAGATTCAAATTGGTTACACAGAAAACCATCCTTGTAGTTATCTCGAGAACCAACTTGAGAGAATAGCCATCGCCATGGACGACTCTATGCACAACAATGCAGGCTATGAAGTGTTACTCGCCAATGGGTTTAGGCGATCGGGTAAAACCATCTACATGCCGCATTGCGACCAATGCCAAGAGTGCCAGGCTATCCGAATACCTGTCAAAGATTTTGTTCCCTCACGTAGCCAAAAAAGGTTACTCAATAAAGCAAAACATTTGCAACTGGTGGTTGCGCGTAAACTCGATGAGCAATGGTTTACACTTTATGAACGCTATATCGAAGCCAAACATCCTACGGGTAGCATGTACCCAGCCAACCAAAGAAACTTTGAACAATTCATTGAAAGCCATGGGATCTCTACACGCTTTTTACACATATACGATGATAAAGAGCTCATTGCCGTCGCAGTAACCGACACATTAAGTAAAAGTGCCAGTGCATTTTACACATTTTATCAACCAAATTACGCCATTTCACTAGGCACTTTATCGGTTCTCTTGCAGATTAAATATTGCAATATCAAAGAGTTAGATTGGCTATACCTAGGTTACCAAATCGATGCTTGTCAGGCGATGAACTATAAAGTTAAATTCAATCCTCATCAAAGGCTAGTAAATCGTCGTTGGCAAGGGTAAAATACCGCCCAAATTAGGGCTAAATTCAGTAAGCGTGCCCTATCTGCCAATTATTTATAGAGGATTCAATGGCTAAAGAAGACGTAATCGAGATGCAAGGCACTGTTCTTGACACTCTACCAAACACTATGTTTCGTGTTGAACTAGAAAACGGTCACGTTGTGACAGCACATATCTCTGGCAAAATGCGTAAAAACTACATCCGCATCCTGACTGGCGATAAGGTAACTGTTGAAATGACACCTTACGATCTTTCTAAAGGTCGCATCGTCTTCCGCGCTCGTTAATATCGACGCAAGCTTTAAAGAAAAAACGGAGCCAATGGCTCCGTTTTTTCTTTTCTAGAAGATGCTAATTAGCGAGTAAAGTGCTCCTTAATGGAACACTTCTTCTTCCGTGTCAGCGTAGTTAAACTTCAACTCGTCTTCAACGAGTTCAACAGACACCGCACCGCCATTTACTAAACGACCGAATAACAGCTCGTTAGCCAAAGGCTTCTTGAGGTTCTCTTGTATAACACGAGACATAGGACGAGCGCCCATTGTCTTATCGTAGCCTTTGATGGCCAACCAATGCCGAGCTTCAGGAGTCACTTCCATCGACACACCACGCGAATCAAGCTGCGCTTGAAGTTCCACTATAAACTTATCAACAACCTGATGTATCACCTCTTCGTCCAAGGCATTGAACCAGATAATGTTATCGAGTCTGTTTCTAAATTCTGGTGTAAATACGCGTTTTATTTCTGCCATTGCGTCAGTGCTATTATCTTGTTGGATCAGACCAATAGATTTCTTCTCTGTTTCCGTTACACCGGCGTTTGTCGTCATTACTAGAATAACGTTGCGGAAGTCTGCCTTGCGGCCGTTATTATCGGTCAACGTACCATTATCCATCACCTGCAACAGCAAGTTAAAGATATCTGGGTGCGCTTTCTCAATTTCATCAAGCAGTACAACAGAGTGAGGGTGCTTAATAGCAGCATCGGTCAATAACCCACCCTGATCATACCCAACGTAACCAGGAGGCGCGCCAATCAATCGGCTCACGGAATGTCGCTCACCATATTCCGACATGTCAAAGCGCAGTAGCTCAATACCAAGCAGTTTAGCCAATTGCACAGTAACCTCTGTTTTACCTACCCCTGTTGGGCCAGCAAATAAGAATGAACCTACTGGTTTATTGTCTGCACCTAGGCCTGCACGAGTGAGCTTAATCGCTTCGCTCAGGGCATCAATAGCGTTATTTTGACCAAACACCAACATCTTCATTTTCTCGTCGAGATTTTGAAGAATGTCTTTATCTGAAGACGAGACCGATTTTTCTGGAATGCGCGCCATTTTAGCGACCATGGCTTCTATTTCAGAAACACCCACGGTTTTTTTACGACGACTTGCAGGGGTTAAACGGCTCTTCGCGCCTGCTTCATCTATTACGTCAATCGCCTTATCTGGTAGGTGACGCTCGTTGATGTACTTAGCAGACAGCTCTACCGCAGCTCGCAATGCTTTATTGGTGTAGCGAACTTCATGGTGAGCTTCGTATTTAGGCTTAAGGCCCATCAAAATCTTGGTAGTGTCGTCCACTGACGGCTCCACTACATCGATTTTCTGGAAGCGTCGAGACAGTGCACGCTCTTTTTCAAAAATCGTGCTGTACTCTTGGTAAGTCGTAGAACCAATACAACGCAACTTGCCGCTACTCAACAGTGGCTTAATAAGGTTGGCTGCATCGACTTGACCGCCCGAAGCGGCTCCGGCACCAATGATGGTGTGGATTTCATCGATAAACAGTACAGCATCATCTTCTTTCTCTAGCTGTTTCAAAATATTCTTGAAACGCTTTTCAAAGTCACCACGGTATTTGGTTCCCGCTAAAAGCGAGCCAATATCGAGCGAATAGATGACACTATTCTTAATCACGTCAGGAACTTGGCCTTCTACGATTCTCCAAGCAAGGCCTTCAGCAATCGCTGTTTTCCCTACGCCTGCCTCGCCGACTAATAGAGGGTTGTTCTTGCGGCGTCTGCATAAAACTTGAATAGTGCGTTCTAATTCTTGATCGCGTCCAATGAGCGGATCAATGTGTCCATTTTTGGCCACAATATTAAGGTTGGTTGCAAAATTTTCGAGCTTATCTTCGCCACCCACTTCTTCACTTGGAGCAGGGCCTTCTGATTTACCAAAAATGTCTCCGCTACTCGCGTCATTTGGTGACGACTTGGTAATGCCATGAGATATGAAGTTGACGATATCTAGGCGGCTGACTTCATTTTTCTTTAACAAGTAAGCGGCATGGCTTTCTTGTTCGCTAAAAATGGCCACTAGGACATTGGCACCGGTAACTTCGTTGCGGCCAGAAGATTGAACGTGAAATACTGCGCGCTGTAATACGCGTTGAAAACTGAGTGTTGGCTGAGTTTCTCGCGTTTCATCGTTTTCAGGAATCAAGGGGGTGGTCTGTTCAATGAACAGTTCAAGCTCTTGTTTAAGTAGATCAAGATTGGCTTGGCACGCTTTAAGCGCTTCTCTTGCGGAGTTATTATCTATAAGCGCGAGCAATAAATGCTCGACCGTCATAAACTCGTGGCGTTTATCACGCGCTCTAGCAAACGCTCCGTTTAGACTGGTTTCTAATTCTTTGTTCAACATAGTACCTCCCCAAAAACAAAACCATCGAATGGTGAGAAAGCTCAATGGTTATGTTTAAACAAACCTTACGCACGCTCCATTGTGCATAACAACGGGTGCTCATTTTCTTTTGCATACACCGTGACTTGAGCCACTTTGGTTTCTGCTACTTCTGCACTAAACACCCCACAACTTGCTTTGCCTTCGTAGTGTACTTGCAGCATCACTTGGTTGGCTTTATCAAGCTCCATTGCGAAAAACCGTTCTAAGATCTCGACAACGAAATCCATCGGTGTGTAGTCATCGTTATTGAGCATGACATGGTACATCGACGGTGGTGACAGTTCGGTCTTTTCCAACTCTAACAAATCCGAGTCGGGAGTGACCCATTCAAAGTGCTTACTCATTACTACGTTACAACCCAACAAATCAGAGCAATTTTTGATTGCTCTTACATAGAGACTAATGCAGCAATTGTATCCCTGCAAATAAAAGATTGCCATGAGTTTGGACAAGGTTCGTCGAGTCTCTAATGTCCGTATCGTCAGAATAGAAACAGACCGTTACATTCGACCGTTTATTACACAAAAGGTCGCTGTTTTAAGAATTGAACGACGTTTTTTTACCCTTTGCTAATGTTAACAAAAAGTTGGGGCCAGTTTCTCATTTTGTGAAAAAAGTCTCTTTTTTGCTGTAGCACGCAGTTGACTCAGACCCAATCTTGTCTAAAGTGATGAGACGTGACTAAAAAATCACCGATTTACACTGTCTATGCAAAATAGAACTGCTCATTACTTAGAGATAGCACCAACGGCTTAAAAGCCCTCTATTTGTGATAGGCAATTGGTGCGTAATAGTGACATCGCAACATTACAAGGTAGACCCATCGATGTATTTTTCGTCTAACTTTCTGTTACCGCTCAAATGCGAGACACACGTAAGAAAGGAGACGTTTACTATCTAATGGACGTCAAGGTTTCCCACCTTGGATTAGGTAAGAACAACTACAAATGCAATTAAGGACGTAAGGCATGGCTACAGGTACAGTTAAATGGTTCAATAATGCTAAAGGTTTTGGGTTTATTTGCCCAGAAGGCGAAAACAGCGAAGAGGACGTGTTTGCGCATTATTCAACGATTCAAATGGATGGTTATCGAACCCTCAAAGCAGGGCAAGCGGTAACCTACGAAGTGGTTGCAGGACCCAAAGGTTCCCATGCCAGCAGCGTAGTCCCCATAGAGACCGATTCTGCAAAATAAACCCGTACAGACGAAAAAGCCCACTTCTAAGAAGTGGGCTTTTTCGTTCTAGAATTGTTTAGGCGTTATCAACGCCTAAAGAGTTTTCAATTATAGGCCATCAATAATCGCGTTAAGCGTTGCACTTGGACGCATTAGTTCAGCCACAAGCTCATCTTGCAATTTATAGTAGCCACCTAACTGACCGGCTACGCCTTGCGCGTTATTAAGCTCAGCGACAATACTTTGCTCTTGCTCTACCATTGCACGCGCAACCGGTGAAAACTCAGCTGCAAGCTCATTGTCTTTAGATTGATTAGCCAATGCTTCAGCCCAATACGTAGCTAAGTAGTAATGGCTTCCACGGTTATCAAGCTCGCCAACACGACGTGAAGGTGAACGATTCTCGTCCAAGAACTTACCTGTTGCACTGTCCAGTGTCTCTGACAACACTTGCGCTTTAGGATTAGCTGTAACCGTACTGAGATGCTCTAAAGATGCCGCTAGAGCCAGGAACTCACCAAGTGAATCCCAACGCAAGTGGTTTTCTTTTTCGACCTGCTGAACGTGCTTAGGTGCAGAACCACCAGCGCCAGTTTCAAATAGGCCGCCACCATTCATCAGTGGAACCACTGACAGCATTTTGGCCGACGTACCCAACTCTAGGATTGGGAACAAATCCGTTAGGTAGTCACGCAATACGTTACCCGTTACCGAAATCGTATCTTCGCCTTTCGCAATACGTTCAAGCGAATACTTAGTCGCGTCTACCGCAGACAGAATCTTGATTTCAAGACCCTCAGTGTCGTAGTTAGGTAAGTAGGCTTCTACTTTTTTGATCAGTTCTGCATCGTGTGCGCGTGCGCTATCTAACCAGAAAACCGCAGGAGTATTTGAAGCACGAGCACGTGTAACAGCTAGCTTAACCCAGTCTTGAATCGGTGCGTCTTTTACCTGGCACATGCGGAAAATATCGCCTTCTTCAACGGCTTGCTCAAGTAGGACTGTTCCATCTGTTGTAACAACTCGGACTGTACCAGCGGCTTTTTGAACAAATGTTTTATCGTGCGAGCCGTACTCTTCCGCTTTTTGCGCCATCAATCCAACGTTAGGCACTGAGCCCATTGTTGTAGGATCGAATGCACCGTTCTCTTTACAGAACTCGATAACCGCTTGATACACACCCGCATAGCTACGATCAGGGATCATAGCTTTGGTGTCTTTTTGTTTGCCGTCCGGGCCCCACATTTGACCAGAAGCACGAATCATTGCAGGCATTGATGCATCAACGATCACATCCGATGGTACATGCAAGTTGGTAATGCCACGATCCGAGTCAACCATCGCCAAAGGTGGCTGTGTTTCGTACACTTTTAGTAGTGCCGCTTCAATCTCTGCTTTTTGCTCTGCAGGAAGGTCGGCGATTTTCGCGTAAACATCGCCAATACCATTGTTCACATCCACGCCAAGCTCATCAAATAGTTCGCCGTATTGAGCAAATACTTCTTTGTAATACACTTTGACTGCGTGGCCGAAAATCACTGGATCAGACACTTTCATCATCGTCGCTTTCATGTGCAGCGATAGCAGAACACCTTGTTGCTTGGCCTCTTTAATCTCGGCGTCAAAGAACTCAACCAGTGCAGCTTTGTTCATGACAGCTGTATCAATGATTTCACCTTCAAGCAGGCCAAACGGCGCTTTAAGCTGTGTCACAGCACCTTGCGCATCGACGTGCTCGATGGCTACGTCCACTGCTTGATCAATGGTGACTGATTTTTCTGAACCGAAAAAGTCTTTATCGGCCATGCTAGAAACGTGAGATTGCGATGCGCTATCCCAAGCACCCATAGAATGTGGGTTTTTCTTAGCGTAGTTTTTAACCGATGCAGGTGCACGACGATCAGAGTTACCTTCACGCAATACTGGGTTAACCGCACTGCCTTTAATTTTATCGTACGCAGACTGAATAGCACGCTCTTCGTCTGTGCTTGGCTCTTCAGGGTAGTTTGGTAGGTCGTAGCCTTTTGCTTGAAGCTCTGCAATTGCTGCTTTTAGCTGAGGTACTGACGCTGAAATATTAGGAAGTTTGATGATGTTAGCTTCTGGAGTCTTTGCTAACTCACCAAGCTCGGTTAGCGCATCGCCAATGCGCTGCTCTGGTTTTAAGTACTCTGAAAAGTTCGCAATAATACGGCCAGAAAGCGAAATATCGCGCGTGTCTACTTCAATTCCAGAAGAGCGTGTGAACGCTTGAATCATTGGTAATAGTGAATACGTTGCTAGTGCTGGGGCTTCATCAGTAATCGTATAAATAATCTTTGGCTTGTCTGAAGGCATGAAATTTCCCTATCTTCTTTTGTTATCTATCTATAGTGATAGCGCTTGTGTTGTTGTTTCAAGGGTACGTTTATCATCGCACCGCTGCGTTAAGCTATCTATTTATGTGCCGAATAGGCTGTGAGCACGCCTAAGTTAAGTAAACTAAAACACAGTGAGCGTCGAGCAGTTTTAAACATTTACTCAGATTTTCCTGTATTATTAGCCCACTAAAGACTGAATTCGGCGCGCGTATGATAGATCATTTCGCGGGCAGAGAAAACTTACAGGCACAGCTTGTTTACATTTTTGCAAGGTAGTTAACATGGGTGAGCGCGCCAGTCACACTTCTGAACGAAAAAACACCAGTTCAACCAAACATCGAATCAAACACTCAAAAAGACCAAACTCCCGCTATAGCAGCGACAAACGATTCAGCAAAAAGACGACTAAGCCAATAGCCTCACTCGCTCCTGGTGAACGCAAGATTGTACTTCTCAACAAGCCATTCGACGTACTGACACAGTTCACTGATGGTGATGGTCGAAAAACGTTAGCCGATTTTGTGCCGATTAAGGACGTATATCCCGCTGGTCGACTAGACCGTGATAGCGAAGGTTTGGTACTGCTAACAAACGATGGAAAGCTTCAAGCTCAGTTAACTCAACCCAGCACTAAACAACCTAAAACCTATTGGGTTCAAGTAGAAGGTGATCCAGACGAGGCATCACTAGACAAGCTCAGAAAAGGTGTTGAACTAAAAGACGGTGTAACCGCCCCAGCGCTCATTGAGCGGCTCGACGCCCCATCATTGTGGGATAGAGAGCCTCCCGTGCGCTTTAGAGCCGCTATTCCCACCAGCTGGTTAGCTATCACGATTACCGAAGGGCGCAACCGACAGGTTAGACGCATGACCGCGAATATTGGTTTTCCTACGCTGCGTCTGATCCGAGTCTCTATAGGCCCTTATAAACTCGACGGATTAGGTTTGGGCGAATATCGTGTGCTTGAGGGTTGAGTTTTAGAAACTAAACCACATATTGAAAAGTGTGATTTTGATCGCGGTACTGTCGATCGGTAAACCTTTCTGATAGAATCTGCGACCGTTAAAAATGTTAGGTGTTAAGTATGTCAAACGGCGACAAAAAAGTGATCGTTGGTATGTCTGGCGGAGTCGACTCTTCGGTCTCGGCGTATTTGCTGCAACAGCAAGGCTACCAGGTCGAAGGTCTTTTCATGAAAAACTGGGAAGAAGACGACGGTGAAGAATATTGTACTGCAGCTGAAGATCTTGCTGATGCTCAGGCCGTGTGTGACAAACTTGGCATCCACTTGCACAAAATTAACTTTGCTGCGGAATACTGGGACAACGTTTTTGAATACTTTTTAGACGAGTACAAAGCGGGCCGCACACCTAACCCAGACATTTTATGTAACAAAGAGATCAAGTTTAAAGCGTTTTTAGAATTTGCTGACGAAGTCCTTGATGCCGACTATATTGCGATGGGCCATTACGTCCGCCGCACATTCCCAACCTCGCAAGACGAGCCAGCACAGATGTTGCGCGGCCTAGACGGCAATAAAGACCAAAGCTACTTCCTGTACACGCTAAGCAGCGAACAAGTGGCGCGTAGCCTGTTTCCTGTAGGTGAACTGGAAAAGCCAGAAGTACGACGCATTGCTGAAGAACAAGACCTTATTACCGCCAAAAAGAAAGACTCGACTGGGATCTGCTTTATAGGCGAACGTAAGTTTACCGATTTCCTATCGCGCTACTTGCCTGCTCAACCGGGTAAAATTGAAACGCCTGACGGCAAAGTCATTGGCGAGCACCAAGGATTGATGTATCACACGTTAGGTCAGCGTAAAGGTCTACACATCGGTGGCCAAAAAGGCGGTGGCGGTAACGAAGACCCGTGGTATGTTGCCGAAAAAGATCTTAAACGCAATGTTCTTATTGCTGTTCAAGGTAGCGACCACCCACTACTCAAGTCTAATGGCTTAGTCGCTTCACAACTTCATTGGGTGGATCGACAAGTGATCACAGAAACTAAACGCTGCACGGTAAAAACGCGCTACCGTCAGCAAGACATTCCATGTACCATTGTGCCCGTCGACGACAGCACTATACGTGTTGTCTTTGACGAGCAACAAGTTGCCGTGACCCCTGGACAATCAGCCGTATTCTATGACGGTGAAGTGTGCCTCGGTGGCGGAATCATTGAACAGAAGTTTTAGCTCATTAGCCTAACTAGGAGAGAAGTGTAGTGGCCAATTCGTTGTATGACAGAACCATCGCCTTTGCTGGAATTTGCCAAGCGGTTAGCTTGGTACAACAAGTTGCAAAAGAAGGTGAGTGTGATCATGTCGCATTTAATGCATCGATGACCGCAATTGCAAACACCTCTCCTAGCAGTACGCTCAATGTTTTTGGCAGTGAATCTGACCTTCGCATTGGACTTAAGTGTCTTGCGCATGGCATCGACGGCTCTCCAGATGGCAGTGACATCACTCGCTATATCATCAGCCTGATGGCGTTAGAGCGTAAACTGAACGCCACCCCTGATGCGATGTCTACGCTGGGTAGCAGAATCTCACTCATCGAGCATCAATTGGATCACTATGATTTAGATGACAGTCAAATGATTGCCAATATCGCCAGTATCTATTTAGACGTCATTAGCCCTGTGGGACCAAGAATCCAAGTCACAGGCACCCCTGCCGTCTTGCAACAAACCCACGTTCAGCATAAAGTACGCGCACTATTGCTGTCGGGTATCCGCAGTGCGGTACTATGGCGTCAAGTAGGTGGCAAACGTCGCCACCTCATCTTTGGCCGTAAAAAAATGGTCGAACAAGCCGAGATTTTACTCGCAAGAATGTAATTTGGGTTGCCTAACTAGGCTGCCCTACCCCGAACTTAACCTTAACTTCAAGCACACTCAGGAGAACAACATGGAACTGTCAGCATTGACTGCTGTTTCACCAGTAGATGGTCGCTACGGCACGAAAACGATTGCGTTACGTGAAATCTTTAGTGAGTACGGTCTATTAAAGTATCGTACAGTCGTAGAAATTCGCTGGTTACAAAAACTCGCAGCAACAGCAGAAATTGCCGAAGTACCGGCGTTCAGCGACGAAGCCAATCAGTTCCTAGACAATCTTGCAGCAAACTTTTCGGAAGAAGATGGACGTCGTATCAAAGAGATCGAACGTACCACTAACCACGATGTAAAAGCGGTTGAGTACTTCCTAAAAGAAAAAGTAGAAGCGCTTCCTGAGCTTGCAGCAGTGAGTGAATTTATCCACTTTGCTTGTACGTCTGAAGACATCAATAATACTTCTCACGCATTGATGCTTAAAGAAGCTCGTGAAACGGTTATTTTGCCTGAGATCCGTACTCTTATCGACTCCATTGCAAAACTGGCTGAAGAGTATCGCGACATCCCATTGCTTTCACGTACTCACGGTCAACCTGCCTCTCCAACCACTATGGGTAAAGAGATGGCGAACGTTGCTTACCGTATGGAGCGTCAATACAAGCAAATCGAAAATGTTGAGATCCTTGCTAAAATCAACGGCGCTGTAGGTAACTATAACGCGCACCTTTCTGCCTACCCGGAACTAGATTGGCACGCGTTTAGTGAAGAGTTCATTACTGAATCTCTAGGCGTCACCTGGAACCCATACACGACGCAAATCGAACCTCACGACTACATTGCCGAGCTGTTTGACGCTATTGCTCGTTTCAACACCATCCTTATCGATTTTGATCGTGACGTTTGGGGCTACATTGCATTGGGTCACTTTAAGCAAAAAACCATTGCCGGTGAAATTGGTTCGTCAACCATGCCACACAAAGTAAACCCAATCGACTTTGAAAACTCAGAAGGTAACTTGGGTCTTGCGAATGCGGTATTTGGGCACTTAGCGCAAAAACTACCTGTATCACGCTGGCAGCGCGATCTGACCGATTCTACCGTGCTTCGTAACCTCGGTGTTGGTGTGGGTTACGCGGTAATTGCTTATACCTCGACGCTAAAAGGCATTAGCAAGCTAGAAGTAAATCGCGATGCTCTACTGGCTGAGTTAGATAAGAACTGGGAAGTTCTAGCAGAGCCGGTACAGACTGTAATGCGTCGCTACGCGATTGAAAAGCCATACGAGAAGCTAAAAGAGCTCACTCGTGGTAAGCGTGTTGATGGTGAAGCTATGCGTAACTTCATTGAAGCTCTAGACATCCCTGAGCACGAAAAAGTGCGTCTTAAAGAGATGACTCCAGCTAACTACATCGGTCAAGCTATCGAGCTCACTGATAAGCTTTAGTAAAAAGTAAAAGGCCCTGACAGAGACTTTTGACTCTGTCAGGGCCTTTTTGATCTTATCGGCAATTACACTTTAAACTGCGATACAACCTGCTGCTGCTGTGCAGAAGAGGCCGCTATCCGTTGGCCCATCTCTTCCGATACTGCGGCCTGATCCAAAATCTCTGCACTTAATTCGCGAATATTTGCGACGCTGATATTCACTTCTGAAGCCACTTGTTGCTGCTCTTCAGCGGCTTTCACAATCTGCGCATTCATGTCAGAGATACTCGCGATGCTTGCGAACGTATGGTCTAGCTCTTCAACCGCGTTTAGCACCTGCGATGAAGCATCTTGCGCCAGCTCGTTACTTTGAGCAATAGCATCGACCACATCATTGGTCCCTTTGTGCACTTTTTCAATCACACCTCGAATCTCGCCCACTTGTTCATTAGTACGGCTCGCCAGTTGTCTGACTTCATCAGCAACGACGGCAAAACCACGCCCTTGCTCCCCCGCTCTCGCCGCTTCTATCGCCGCATTTAACGCTAGTAAGTTGGTCTGTTCCGAGATACCCTCAATCACACCTAATATTTCAGTAATGTTGGCATTGTTCTTCGATAAATCATCAACCACTGGAACGGCTTGTTCCATTTTGCTGAGCAACGCCTGCATAGATTCGGTTGATGCCTGAACAACTTGCTGACCTTGAGACGCGGATTGATTGGCTTTTTCTGCCGCATCTACAGCGACTTGCGCATTGCTGTACACTAAACCAGCCGTTTGGGTCAGCTCTTCTGCTGCAGTGGCTACCATGTCCACCTCTTTAAACTGAGATTCACTGCTTTGACGCGACTCTGACGCGCTTTTTTGCGCCTCTATAGACGTGGTTGCAACCTGTTCACTGCCTTTTACTACCTGAGTAATAATCGGTTGAAGTTTATCTAAAAACTGATTGAACGCGCGACTTAACTGCCCCACTTCATCGTTCGATTTCACTTCGATACGTTGCGTCAAATCACCGTCACCAGAAGCAATATCAGTAAAGCGTGATACCAAATGGGTTATGGTTTTGACAAGCCCACTCGACATTACAGCAGTAAATGCAAGAGCAATCACAATCAGTCCACTACCAAACAGCAAATTAGTGCGAATAGACTGTTCAAGCTGCGTAGACATCGCATTATCCAGCGTAACCGCATCTTGCACGATCACATCACGAGGCATTTCCACCAAAATTGACCAATTTTGATTGGCGATAGTAATGGGTGACAGACCTTGTAAGTGCTGCTGATCGTCACTCCAAAAGTTGGTTGGCACGCCTTTCGACAATTCACTAGTTAACGACTGCGCGGACAAGTTTGCGCTCTCAAATCCCGTTAAAAGCTCAAAGCGCTGGTTAGAATCTGCTAGCACTTGTTGCACGGCCCCTAATACCGCCACACTACCAACACCATTAAACAGTTCAGCGTCAGTTTGCTCAACAAGCGATGCCAGTCCGTCTAAACTCACCTCTATCCCAAGTACCCCAACAATACCATCGGTGATCAAAGGCACACTGATGGCTGTTGTCAGTTCACCTGTCTCGGATAACTGCGGAGTCGCAATACAAGCGCTACTGATCTGTTTGGCGCATTGAAACAGATCGCTATCAATCGGATTCTGGAGTGTTGATTCAGGTAAAACGGTCGCAACAGCTGCGCCATCTGCTGCGCGGCGCCAATAAGGAGCAAATCGCCCAACTTCGTTCGAGCCTACATAGTCGGCATTATGGTAGTTGCTGTCTTCACCATCCAATTGGTCCTGCTCAAAAACCAAATAAGCGCCTTTAACAGTCGGAAATACCGCCAGTGTTTGGCCAAGCATCTCATTAAGTGATGTTCGTAGGTCTTCACTTGCTACCCATGTTTCTTCTGCATTGTATTTAATAAACAGTGCATTTTGCGCCAACATTTCGGCTCGGTGCTGCGCTTCGAGTAAAAAACTTTGTACAGAAAGCGCACCTAGCTCAGCGCCGTTTTGCAGCAGCTGCTCTGACTTTTCAATCACCGATTGGCGACTAAGCTCACTGTTAGTTACTTGCGAAGAAACTGAACTTTGTATAGAAAAACCGATCAGCGCAGCGCAGCTGATCACAAGGCAGAGGCCGCTTAAAAGTGTGATTTTCCATTTGATCGAAATTGAATGCATTGCAATGTCCTTATTGCTTTTGATTTGCTAAATGCGTTTAGCACGGATGACGTTATAGTATAATGTACAGTTTACAACCAATTAACACAATATGCGGTAAAGAAAGATTAACCTGCCTATTATGTAGGGGTAAACGATTGCGTTCTCTATTGGTTATCGGCCGAAATGATAAAATTGTTAATCGGTTCTTCAACAAATTCATGTTACCGATTTTCAGCCAGTGGTAAGATAGCAATAACAGTAAAAGCAAGGACAGAAAATGAAAGTTATAAGCTTTAATATCAATGGCTTGAGAGCCCGCCTTCATCAACTACAAGCATTGATTGACAAACATGACCCAGACGTTATCGGCCTACAAGAAATAAAGGTCCACGACGACATGTTTCCTAGAGAAGACGTCGAAGCAATGGGTTACAAAGTATTTCATCACGGTCAAAAAGGTCACTATGGTGTCGCGATGCTGTGCAAAAAAGAGCCTATCTCGGTAGAAAAAGGCTTTCCAACCGACAATGACGAACATCAGAAGCGAATGATCACCGTCACCGTAGAAAATGATAACGGTGAACCTGTCACCATTATGAATGGCTATTTTCCGCAAGGGGACAATATCGCTCACGAAACCAAGTTCCCGTACAAGCGCCAGTTCTATTCCGATCTAATGAATTATCTCAATAGTCATAGATCCAACACCGAAAACCTCATCGTCATGGGCGATATCAATATTAGCCCAGTTGATGCCGATATTGGTATTGGAGAGCCAAACAAAAAGAGATGGCTTAAAACCGGTAAGTGTTCATTTCAACCAGAAGAGCGCCAATGGTTAAGCGATTTACTTGCCTGGGGCTTTACCGATACTTTCCGTCATCTTTATCCAGATGTCGAAGGTAAATATTCATGGTTTGACTACCGCTCCCGTGGGTTTGACGATAACCGCGGATTACGCATAGACGTGATACTGGCTACTCAATCACTTACAGACAAATGCATAGAGTCTGACATCGACTATGAGTTACGTGGCGTTGAGAAGCCCTCGGACCACGCACCTATATGGTCGACGTTTAAATAGTCGTTTACAAAATAAAAGCCCCGCTCAACAACGTAGAGCGGGGCTTTTAAGTACTTATACCAATCGAAGTAATTTACTGGCCAGACAATGGCTTTGGTTCGTATTAGGGCAACTATCTAAGAAAGCGGTCTTAAATACGCTAGGAATCGTTTCTCAGCGGCTTTGAACACCCATAATATGATGAATGTTAGCCCCATATAGAATAAACCTGCCGTTAAAAACGACTCAAAAGGTGCGTAATAGCGTGAGTTCACCAATCTTGCTGCGCCAGTAAGATCTAAAATGGTAATGATACCGGCAACCGCTGAGCCATGGAGCATAAAGATAACTTCATTACTATACGCTGGCAGAGCGCGTCGCAACGCACTAGGCAGTATAATTCGGCGATAGGTTTGAAACCTAGACATACCATAGGCAACTGCCGCTTCGACTTCACCTTTTGGTAATCCGTTGATCGCACCACGAATTATCTCGGATGTGTACGCGGCGGTATTTAGGACAAAGGCAACCAACGCACAAAACCATGCATTTTCCCACAAGGTATCTTTAACTGGGACAAACTGGTCCATCCCATAGTAAATCAGGTATAGCTGTACCAGTAGTGGTGTTCCACGAAAGAAATAGATAAACGCCCAGCTAGGCCCCTTGAGCAACCAATTTTCACTGTTACGCGCAATGGCCAAAGGTATCGCAACGCTCAGACCAATGATCAGTGCTAAGCCAACCAACCACACTGTGGTCCAAAGGCCTTCAAGATAGATATCGATACTGTCGACAATAATAGAAAAGTCCATCGTTACCTCGCTTGAATGCTAAATTTACGTTCAACCAGCTTAAGTAGCCCTGTTGAAACACTGGTAAAGAACAAGAAGATAATTGACACCGCCATATAGAACGTAAATGGCGCTTTCGTTGTTCCCGCTGCTAGAGAGCTAACGCGAACCATATCTTCCAAGCCGATAATAGAGACCAGCGCTGTGGTCTTAAGTAGAACCAGCCAATTATTACCAAAACCTGGTAAGGCGTGACGAATCATCTGTGGCAACAAAATGCGACGAAAAGTCATTACGCCACTCATGCCATAGGCTTTGGCTGCCTCTAACTCACCCGTATCGACGGCCATGATGGCACCGCGAAACGTTTCGGCCATGTAGGCACCAAAAATGAAACCTATCGTAAGCACGCCTGCGATGAAAGGGCTGACATCAATATAATCCGGTAAGTAAGCCGTCCACTCATGATTTGGATCGCTTTGAGTAAACCACTCGTTTAACCACTCATTGATTGAGTAAAGTGAGTTATTCAGCAAAATCTGACCACCGAAAAAAATCAGCATCATTAATACGAGATCGGGGATCCCACGGATAATTGTGGTATATAGCGTCGCAATTGCACGAGCCCAACGATAAGGTGCAAGCTTAGCTAACGCCCCCGCCATACCCAGTACGACTGCGAGTAGCAGAGACAATAACGCCACTTGTATTGTGACTAATGCTCCGGAAAGGATTGAGGCTTCATAGCCTTGAAGATCTAACATGATGACGGTCCAGGATAACAACCAACTGGAGAAAAGGAGGGCGAACCCTCCTTAAGATTGACGTGTCGATTACTGACCGTAAACGTCGTAGCTAAAGTATTTTGCTGCGATTTCTTGGTAAATACCTTTTTCACGTAGAGATAGGATTGCTGCGTCCAGTTTCTCGGTTAGGTCTTTGTCTTGCTTACGCAACGCAATGCCCATGCCTTCGCCAAACCACTTAGGATCAGTAAGTGATGGACCAACAAATTCATACATGTCGCCATCTTTACCCATTAGCACGCCTTCTTCTAGAGCGGCTGCGTCACCGAGTACGGCAGCGATACGGCCATTACCTAGGTCAAGGTAAGCTTCGTCAAACGAGCCGTAACGTACGATTTCAACAGAATCGCCGTAGTTGTCAGTTAGGTACTTGTCGTGCGTAGTTGCACGTTGAACACCAATTTTCACGTCTTTAAGGCCCGCAGCAGTAAATTCGATATCTGCGCCTTTTTTAGCGATAAATTGGTTAGGGATCTGAGCATATTTACCCGTGAAGTCTACTTTTTGCTTGCGCTCTTCTGTAATAGACATCGCAGCAATGATTGCATCGTATTTACGTGCCAAAAGTGATGGAATGATGCCATCCCAATCTTGTGGAACAATTTTACATTGAACGTCCATTTCCACACACAATGCATTCGCCATATCGACATCGAAACCACTTAGCGAGCCATCGGCTTCTGTTTTACTAAATGGAGGGTAAGCGCCCTCAATGCCAAAGCGGACAACTTTCCAGTCTTTTGCTTGTGCTACGCCTGTAACTGCAGTTGCAGCAAGTGTCGCTGCTAATAACCACTTCTTCATTTCCACACTCCTGTGATTGATGTTTAAATTGGGTATTCACCCTAAATACGAGCTAAAAGCTCAAAACTAATTAATAAATGGAAGAGATAAACTGTTGCAGACGTTCTGACTCGGGATTGCTAAATAATTTCGCAGGATCGCCCTGCTCTTCTACCAATCCTTGGTGCAAAAACATCACGTGATTCGACACGTCTCTGGCAAATGCCATTTCGTGCGTTACCACCAACATTGTTCTGCCTTCTTCTGCTAGATCGCGCATAACGCCAAGCACTTCGCCAACCAATTCTGGATCTAACGCTGAGGTTGGTTCATCGAAAAGCATCACTTCTGGATCGACAGCGAGTGCACGCGCAATTGCGGCACGTTGCTGCTGACCACCAGACAAATGCCCCGGGTAGTAATCTTTACGTTCGTAAAGTCCTACCTTTTTAAGAAGAGCTTCTGCGTTTTCGATGGCTTGTTTTTTGGGAACGCCTAAGACATGAACGGGTGCCTCGATGACGTTTTCCAAAACGGTAAGGTGTGACCATAGGTTAAAACCCTGAAATACCATAGCCAAACGCGAACGGATGCGTTGGACCTGTTTTTCATTGGCCGGCATAGCTTCGCCGCGTTTGCCATTTTTCATCTCAATGAGCTCACCATTTACCCAGATTTCTCCAGAGGTAGGCACTTCGAGAAGGTTAATGCAACGCAGGAAGGTACTTTTACCCGAACCTGAGGAGCCGATGATAGAAATAACATCGCCTTTGTTTGCAGAGAGTGAGATCCCTTTTAATACTTCGTTTTGTCCGAAGGTTTTGTGTAAGTCATTGACTTGCAGCGCGGTTACAGCTGACATGCGCCTTCACTCCCTAGTCCATTAGTTGTGTTTGTGTTTTGGATGGGGATTTAAATTAGCATTGAGAAAGGCGGGATGCAACAAATGATTAACTGCAATCGATTACAAATCCAGCAAAAAGAACCGGGGTTTTACACCTATCTGCATTAAAAATCTAATATATTAGATTATAATGCCTAATAAATCGCGATTGAAGAATAATCAACAGGCTTAGCTAACGGCGTAAATGTTACAAGCCATTAACACTTTTAGATATAAAAAAACCACGTGGGAAATTTGCCACGTGGTTTTTTCTAAATTAAGTCATATATCTGACTAGTTAACCCTTTTTAAGTAAAGGCTCTTGGTTTGCTCCAAACTCTCTTTAGCCTCTCGCATTTCAACAACACTTTTGATAATGCCAAGTTTATCTTCTGCCGACGATGTTAAAACCGTCCCGTTTCGATAGTTTGTCATAAATGCATCGAGCGGTACATCAGTGTCATTGTTGGTAAACAAGTAAGACTGGCTAAATTCAGCACCATCAGAGACTCTAAGATCATCCCTGATATCAGAAGGAATTGAAGATAAATCAAGTTCAGGTACAACGATTGAATCGCCGATGTAACCGTATAAGACATGTGTGACAGTAAACGGGGTTGAGCTTTGATTATATGCCACTCGCATCAGTCCGCTCTCGTTATTAATCGCGATGCTGTCAGTCAAAACAATTACATTTGAATTAGTTGATGGTTCTGCGTCGTTTGTGTTTTCAACGCTAAATAGTGAACGATCATTTATAGAAATCTGCCAAGCCGCAGAAACCGTGTTAATCTGGTCAACGTATTTCGCTTCCCAATTATCAGTATCAATAGATCCAGCAGCTCTATAAACCCATGTTTCACCTCTAGAAGCATCGGGATAGTAATACTCAAAAGGACCTGCTCCAGAAACATCAATATCGACTAAAGGGTAAAAATATCCGTTCTTCAACAAATCTAACTCAATTTCGGAGAATTGAATGCCTGATATGATGGTAGCAACACCAAGATTCTTTGCATAAGATAATGTTGAATCGCTCCAATCACTAAAACCATATTGATAAATATACTTTTTATCTTCGTCTAGATACTGAGTAACTAGTACTTTTTCACTGTTGATATAGTCTATGCCAGTACTAGAAATCTGCGGATTTGAGCTCGAGACGTTATCAACTTGAGAGTTAAAGTAGTATCGAGGGTAAGGATTGCCAGAAAGATCATCAGCATTCCAAAACTGTTTATTTTTGAGGTTATTGGTTACATCGTTACCACCAGTTAAACAATCGCCTGTTTCGGCAAAAAGCGATAGCGAGAAAGCAGTGCTCCTTAAACCCAATTGATCACTAAATGATTCTTTAGTGAATGTTGTGGCATTAATGATAGTCCCACCATGCTCTTGAATAGTAACGAACCCATTCGAAGGTATGTCTTCCAACGCCACTGTTAGCTTGCCATTGACTGCATGTACGTTATCGCCAACTTGTTCACCGGCTGCATTTGAGTAGATAGCGAACACAGCGTTATCAATATTACCGATTACTTTTTTGTAAATCAGCGCTCGTTCACCACCAATGCCATCATAGATGTCATATCGAGTACACGACAACTGAGTAGAGTTATCTATATCATCACTTCGATAGAACTCAAATGTAAACTGAGTTTTATTAGGAGGTGTTGTCCCTCCCCCCTGATCACCGCCATTATTACCGCCGCTACTCGCACTACCGCCACAACCAGCTAGCAAACCAGACAATATCGCTACAATAGGTAAGACTCTCATTTTCATACTCTCGCACGTCCTTTCTATGTTGGCGTGTCAAAACTTTGCCGCCAAGTGCATGTTTCCCGTGATATGTTTTGTAAAAAGCAATTTATATGCCGCAAAGAACCTAATGTGGCGACTTACATCACATTAATGATCGAATTGAAGGGTAATTGAGCTGTTTGTTCAAACCTCCATCATTTTCAAAAACAAAGCATAATGTCTGTAAACCAACAACATTTTGAGACCCAACCTGTGTCATTCAACAAAATTTGAAATATTACTACGTTATTTTTACGAAACTGACCCAGATCAATTGAGATAAAAGAGTGCGTTGCTACACTCTTGCGCATCAGTAGAGATGTCTCTCTTTGTTGCAAGATGTAACTGGCTGCGAACGCGAGTTATGTGCTACAACTGAGGGTGTCTTTTAAAGGAATTAAAAATCAATCGAAAGAGGATTCTATGTCCGATGTGAAATACACGCAGGAAGAAATAGAGAACAAAAGCTATTCTGAACTGCACCGTCCAGCTTCTGAGTTCAAATCTCGCTCAGACTACTTGGACAACGAACTGCAAATTATGAAGCCACGCCGTTTCGGCCTTAACTTACCTGGTCGTGACTTCCGCTTCGAAATTGAAGATTTCGTTCCTGCCATTGCCGGTACTATCGGCATCATCGCGATGTACTCTGCGGTTATGATGTCTTGGGCTGAAGGTCTAACTCAAGCTTGGGACCACGTAAACCTAGGCAAAGAGTTTGCTATCGAAGTTGCTCGCGTAGAAATGCTCATCCCTGCGCTGCTGTTCTGTGTTTTAGCGTCTGGCTTTTTCAATCCTCGAGCGAACTTAGCCGGTAACCACGGTCCAATGATCCCACTGATCGGTGCTATTGCACTGGCTGGTGCTCACCCTCTTGCTCTTGCTATCCTTTTAGGCATCTTTGGTCTACTACTGAGTTATTTCAAAGGGGGGTCCAAACTGGTTAACCTCACCTCTGAAGGCACCGCTGGTGGCTTGCTCATATTCTTAGGCTTTACCGGAACCATGAGCCAGATTGGTTATATCCAAGAATGGGCTATGGGGCTGCAAACCGCTGAAATGGCGGCAGGCTCAATGGGTTACATTGGTCTGATCGTTCTTGCTGTAGCTATTGTAATCTATGCCCTACTCGCTAAGCTTGGTCTTCGTTGGCTAGCTATCCCAGTATGTGCATTTACCGGCCTTATTATAGCGATGCTTTTCGGTGCCGGTTTCGATTTGCGCTTCGAAACAGAGATGGGTATTCCAAACCTCAACCCAATGTACTGGTGGGGAAGCACAGAACAAGGTTGGCAACTTGGCCTACCAACAATGGAGCATTTCATCGCTTCACTGCCGTTTGCTATCCTAGCGGTTGCTATGTGGTCTCCTGATTTCCTTGGTCACCGTATCTTCCAAGAGCTTAACTACCCGAAAAACACCGAGAAAGTACTCATGGATGTTGATGACACCATGACAATGTGTTCTGTTCGTCAAATTGTTGGTACTGCTGTCGGCGGTGGTAACATTACTTCATCTTGGGGTACGTACATGATCCCAGCGGCAATTGCTAAACGTCCTATCCCTGCGGGTGCTATCTTGCTTGGTACACTCTGTATCATTGTAGCGATTCTAGGTTTCCCAATGGATGTTGCTGTATGGCCTCCAGTAATGCGTGTTGCATTGCTTGTTGGCGTATTCTTGCCACTACTAGAAGCAGGTATGCAGATGGTTCGAGATACTAAAGATTCTCAAGCTGCAGGCATCTGTATTTTTGGCGCCATTGTTGTTAACCCGGTTATCGCTTGGGCACTGACTATGCTTCTAGACAACAACGGCCTAATTGGTGACAAAGAACGCGCGTCTAAATTGTCGTTTATTGACAAAATTGTCATCCCTGGTGGTGTACTGATTGTTTGTCTACTAGCAATGTTAGCTGTAGGTATGCTTGAAAGTGCCTACGGCCTACCGGCGCTACTGTAAGAAATGTAAACAAAGGGTGGCATTTGCCACCCTTTTGTTACGTAGAAATAATGTGCAAGTAAAATATAAAGTTTTTTTGAAAGTTTAAACAAAAAATAACGATTTATTGATTTAGTTTAGTTTTCTAAAAAGTTTTTTGGGCTATAATTAGCCTTAGATTTAATGCCAAGATTTATGAATTTAGTCCATACTATGTCCATCGGTAATGGTTTTAACTCTTAACGAGTGTAGAGGGTGTCTACTACTTAGCGCCTGATACACATGTGTTTTCTACTAAAAAGGTAGGTTTATCATGGCAGAGCAATTTGCTAAAGCTTGGGAAGGTTTTGCTGACGGTGAGTGGCAAAACGACGTTAACGTTCGTGATTTCATTCAAAAGAACTACACTCCATACGAAGGCGACGAGTCATTCCTAGTCTCTGAAGGTACTGAAGCAACTAACGCGCTTTGGGCTAAAGTTATGGAAGGTATCAAGCAAGAAAACAGTACCCACGCTCCTGTAGATTTTGATACATCTGTTATCTCTACCATCACGTCGCACGACGCTGGTTACATCAACAAAGATCTAGAAACAATCGTTGGTCTACAAACAGAAGCACCTCTAAAGCGTGCTCTTATTCCTAACGGTGGTATCCGTATGGTTGAAGGTTCTTGTAAAGCCTACGACCGCGAGCTGGATCCAGAAGTTAAAAAAATCTATTCTGACTACCGTAAAACGCACAATGCTGGTGTGTTCGACGTGTACACTCCAGACATCCTAAAATGTCGTAAGTCTGGCGTTTTGACTGGTCTTCCAGATGCGTACGGCCGTGGTCGTATCATCGGTGACTACCGTCGTGTTGCTCTTTACGGAATCGACTTCCTAATGAAGAACAAAGCGGCTCAGTTCCACTCAACTCAAGCTGACTTTGAGAACGGTGAAGATCTACAAATGACCATGCAACTTCGCGAAGAGCTTCAAGAGCAATATCGCGCGCTTGGTCAAATGAAAGAAATGGCTGCTAAATACGGCTACGATATCTCTGAGCCAGCTCAAACTGCTCAAGAAGCTATCCAGTGGACTTACTTCGGCTACCTAGCTGCAGTTAAATCACAAAACGGCGCGGCAATGTCTCTAGGCCGTACCTCTACTTTCCTTGATGTGTACATCGAGCGCGATATCGCTGCTGGCAAAATCACTGAAGTAGAAGCGCAAGAGATGATCGACCACTTCGTAATGAAGCTACGTATGGTTCGTTTCCTACGTACTCCAGAATACGATGAGTTGTTCTCTGGTGACCCAATCTGGGCTACTGAGTCAATGGGTGGTATGGGTATTGACGGACGTACGCTAGTAACGCGTTCTAACTTCCGTTTCCTAAACTCACTATACACTATGGGTCCAAGCCCAGAGCCAAACATCACTGTTCTTTGGTCTGAGCAACTGCCTGACGGCTTTAAGCGTTTCTGTGCAAAAGTATCTATCGATACTTCTTCAATCCAGTACGAGAACGACGACCTAATGCGCCCAGACCTAGAGTCTGATGACTACGCAATCGCTTGTTGTGTATCTCCAATGGTTGTTGGTAAGCAAATGCAGTTCTTCGGTGCACGTGCAAACCTTGCTAAAACACTACTTTACGTTATCAACGGTGGTGTGGATGAGAAGCTTAAGACTCAAATCGGTCCTAAGATGCCTAAGATCACCGACGACGTTCTAGACTTCGACGATGTATGGGGCAAACTTGACGGATTCATGGATTGGTTGGCGAAGCAATACGTGTCTGCACTAAACGCAATCCATTACTCTCACGACAAATACAGCTACGAATCAGCGCTTATGGCTCTGCATGACCGTGACGTTGCTCGTACAATGGCGTGTGGTATCGCAGGTCTATCTGTTGCAGCTGACTCACTGGCGGCAATCAAATACGCTAAAGTAAGCCCAGTTCGTGACGAAGATGGCGTAGCAATCGACTTTAACATCGAAGGCGACTACCCTAAATTTGGTAACAACGATGCTCGCGTAGATGACATTGCCTGTGAACTTGTTTCTGTGTTCATGAACAAGATCCGTAAGCTTAAGACTTACCGCAACGCGCGTCCTACTCAGTCTATCCTTACTATCACTTCAAACGTGGTATACGGTAAGAAGACAGGTAACACGCCTGACGGTCGTCAAGCAGGCGCTCCTTTTGCTCCTGGTGCTAACCCAATGCACGGTCGTGATGAGAAAGGCGCTGTAGCTTCTCTTACTTCTGTAGGTAAACTACCGTTTGCTGATGCACAAGATGGTATCTCGTACACCTTCTCTATCGTACCTAACGCACTAGGTAAAGATGAGACTGGTCAACGCGCTAACCTTGCTGGCCTAATGGATGGTTACTTCCACCACGAAGCTGACATCGAAGGTGGTCAACACCTTAACGTGAACGTTCTTAACCGCGAAACTCTAGAAGACGCAGTTAAAAACCCTGAGAACTACCCTCAGCTAACAATTCGCGTTTCTGGTTACGCTGTACGTTTTAACTCTCTAACTAAAGAGCAGCAACAAGACGTAATCGCACGTACCTTCACTGAATCTCTATAATCTAGAGTCAGTTTGAAACACCAAATACCCCGCTTTAGCGGGGTATTTTTTTGCCTGCTATTCAGCTAATTATCGGCTGGTATGTCTATTCCACAGAATCCCTGTCAACTTATGGACCAGCTTAGTGTTAAAAATGCGACATTAGTTTAGTTAGAGGTATCACTTTGGCATAAATAGTGCAGCGTTCTGTTAAATGAGCTCGCTCAGTCAAATTAATGCCACAGGAAACGTCAGAACTATGTACTCAACACTTCGATTAACTGCGCTTGCCGTATTGCCATTAATCGCGTCTTCTGCAATAGCAGAGTCGAACAGTGCCTTCTATTTTGGTCTAGATAACGATGGTGTATTCGGTGTCGACCAAGACTATACCAATGGTATTTTCTTCAGTTATTCATCCGACATCGAACTCGATAAAGACTCTATTTTTTATCATTTGCCTACCGAACCGTTTAAACAAGGTTTGGATAATGAGATGAAATGGAGCATTCAAATGGGTCAAAAAATGTGGACCCCGTCTGATCTAGCGGCCAGCGAACCTCAACCAGGCGAGCGTCCATACGCCGGCCTGCTGTTTGCCGAAGCTTCTCTCTATGCACTAGACGATGACCAAGTCAGTTACTTTGGCTTAATGCTAGGAACCACAGGCGATAATGCACTCACCGAACATAGCCAAAAGTTTGTCCATAGCTTGACTGGCTCACCTGATCCTCAAGGCTGGGACTATCAAATCTACGACCAAATTGTATTGAATCTAAACCATAAAAATGACCAAAGGCATTTTTATCAACCTCAAGAGTCTGGCTGGGGCAGCGAATTTAGTACTAACTACCGTGCAATGTTAGGTAATTTCAGAACCGAAGTCGCCGTTGGTGGATTGTATCGCTGGGGTTACCAGTTACACGATAGTTTCGGCAGTACCAATATCAGCAACGAAGCCTCGCTAAACCCAACTATGATCCGTCGCGCAAAGACCGGTGGTTACTTTTTCGGAGGTATCGAAGGCCGTTATCGCTTCAACGACATCACCATAGATGGCGATCGCCCTGATGAAGTACCAGAAACTACGGTAGAAAACCTACAAGCTACCGCCGTTTTGGGGGCTGTTGGGTATTACCGAGGATGGGGAATTAGCTTTTCGATAGCCGCTAAGTCCAACGACTTTGAAGAAGACAATTCTAATTTCTTAGCCAATGGCTCATTAGCCCTATTCTGGTTGTTCTAATTCTCGACGATTATCGCGTTACTGGTGGTTTTATCCAAAAGAAGCATCAGTAACGACGCCATTCGATTGCCCCCACCTTAGCTCTTACGATAAACTACGCCCATCTTTTATTGTACAAGAGACTTCCCTATGTCAACCGCCGGACGTATACACTCTTTCGAATCTTGTGGCACAGTCGATGGCCCAGGTATTCGCTTTATCGTTTTCTTGCAAGGGTGCTTGATGCGCTGTATGTATTGCCACAACCGAGATACATGGGATCCTCAAGGCGGCAAAGAAGTGACAGTAGAAGAAATCATCAAAGAGGCAAAATCTTACCGCCACTTTATGAACGCCTCTGGTGGCGGCATCACTTGTTCTGGTGGCGAAGCCATGTTGCAACCTGAATTCGTTCGTGACTTTTTCCGTGCCGCGCAAGCAGAAGGTATTCACACCTGTCTCGACACCAATGGTTACATCCGCAAGCACACCGAGGTTGTAGACGAAGTGCTTGAAGCAACAGATCTTGTGATGTTAGACCTAAAACATATGAAAAATGAAATACACCATGATTTTATTGGTGTATCCAACAAACGTACTTTGGATTTTGCACGTTACCTACAAAAGATTGGTCAAAAAACGTGGATCCGCTACGTAATTGTTCCAGGATACACAGATGACGATGAGTCAGCGGAAATGCTCGGTGAATTCATTAAAGATATGGACAACATCGAAAAGGTAGAGCTATTACCGTATCACAAATTAGGTGCGCACAAATGGGAAGCACTCGGATACGACTACCCTCTCGAGGGTGTCGAGCCACCTAGTAAAGAGACAATGGATAATATCGTGTCCATTTTGTCTAAATACAATGACAACGTGAAGTACTAACTCATCTGCTATGAATGGATTCGCGCTACTGAGTTATGGACTGACTGCAGTGCTACTCATAATCGCCCTGCGCGATGCGCGAATTCACTTATTGCCCCAACTCCTCAACAATAAACCCTATCAACACTTCTTCTTCGCCACAATATTCGGCCTATTTTTGCTTTGGAGTGCCCAGGCAAGTATCAAAGAAGGATTGTCGCTACACTTATTGATGGTCACCACATTCACGCAATTATTTGGCTGGACTATAGCGTTAGTCATCGGTGTGGTTATCACCATTTTGCTGCTGGTCACTCAACAACTGAGTATCGACAGTCTGCCTGCGTTTTTGTTGTTCACTGTGGTCCTTTCTATCAGTCTAAGCCATTTGTTGTCACAGATGGTGCATCGTCTGTTACCCAAACATCTCTTTATTTATCTATTTGTTGGCGTATTTTCAACGGCAGCGGTCGTCGGTACGGTCCATTTAACCTCACACGCTTTTTACCAGCTTTTTATTGGACACTACGATTGGCAAACCATCGTCGATAATTACTACGTATTTGCCTTTTTACTCGCCTTTCCAGAAGCGTTACTTAATGGATTGTGTATGACATTGATGGTGGTCTTTAAACCGGAATGGGTTCGCAACTACAGCGACCGTGACTACCTCAACAATTAATCTGTGACCGGCCCGATTAACAATGGCGATTTTCTAGTCATACAATATACAAATTCACCGACTTTGCCTGTATTCTAGGGTAAAACTTGATAGTCTATCTACAATACGAATTTGCGGAGTCCAATAATGGAAATGACCAATGCACAACGTCTGATTTTATCTAATCAGTACTACCTTATGTCTAAGCTAACCCCAGAAAATCAGGCTAAATACGAACGTCTACAAACGATCGTTGAGCGTGGTTACGGTCTACAAATGCGTGAACTAGACAAAGAATTCGGCAAAATCAGCGAACAAGAGTGTCGCGAAGTCATCGACATCATGGAAATGTACCATGCGATGCAAGAGTCATTCAAAATGCTTAATGCAAATGATCAAACACAGGTTGATCAACGTCGTCTGCAATTCTTGGGTTTTGATATTGCTAGTGAAGCGCAACTTGTAAATTACGTCCGCTTTTTGACCGAGTCAGAAGGGTTATACCCACACTTCGAGAAAGCCGATCACCACTTTAACAGCCAAATTGCAATGCTGGATAAATACCGCCGCATGCTGACAACGTGGCGCAACTGCCCACGTCAATATCACCTATCTCCTACTGAAATTTCTCAGATTTTCAGTGCGTAGTGCTATAGCGCAACCAAATCACCCTCAAAATGGCTCAATATAATGAGCCATTTTTGTATTCTCATCTAAGCAGAAATATCTCGTAAACAAATAAAATGCCAACAATTTTAGGCAAATCAACTCAATCATGACTAGGATTAAAATAAAGCACACAGTGTGATGTTGAGTTTGATGATGTTTAATTGAGGGGGCGCACATGTCAATTTTCGACCATTATCAGGCACGCTACGAAGCTGCCAAGGAAGAAGAGCTTTCTATCCAAGAGTTCCTCGATATTTGTAAAGATGACAAAGCCGCATACGCTAATGCTGCCGAACGACTACTATTGGCCATTGGTGAACCGGAAGTAATTGATACCTCGAAAGATCCACGTTTGAGTCGTATTTTCTCCAATCGAATCATTTCTCAATATAAACCTTTTGCTGAGTTTTATGGCATGGAAGAAGCCATCGAACAAATCGTTTCCTACCTTAAACATGCGGCCCAAGGGCTAGAAGAGCGCAAACAAATTCTTTATTTGCTCGGTCCTGTGGGCGGTGGTAAGTCATCGCTGGCGGAAAAACTCAAAGCGTTAATGCAGCTTCAGCCCATTTATGTACTTAGTGCTGACGGTGTACGAAGCCCAGTCAATGATCACCCATTTTGCTTATTTGACGTCAATGAAGACGGCGAACTATTACGCTCTGAGTACGGTATCGAACGGCGCTACTTGCGCTCGATAATGTCTCCTTGGGCGGCAAAAAGATTGCAAGATTTTGGTGGGGATATTACCCGATTTAGAGTTGTTAAAATCCGTCCTTCGATTCTTCATCAACTTGGTGTTGCCAAAACAGAGCCTGGCGATGAGAACAACCAGGATATTTCCTCACTAGTAGGTAAAGTCGATATTCGTAAGCTGGAACACTTTGCACAAGATGATCCCGATGCGTATAGCTATTCTGGCGCATTGTGCCGAGCCAACCAAGGCTTGATGGAATTTGTCGAAATGTTTAAAGCACCTATCAAAGTACTTCATCCTCTTTTGACAGCCACTCAGGAAGGCAACTATAACGGTACCGAAGGTCTATCAGCCCTTCCCTTTGATGGCATGATTCTGGCTCACAGTAATGAGTCTGAGTGGCAAACCTTCCGCAACAACAAAAATAACGAAGCGTTCTTGGATCGGGTCTATATTGTTAAAGTGCCCTACTGCTTACGTGTTTCTGAAGAAGTTAAAATTTACGAAAAGCTGCTCATTAGCAGTGAATTGACGTCGGCGCCATGCGCGCCAAGCACGTTAGAAATGCTGGCGCAATTTAGTGTCCTTTCAAGGCTTAAAGATCCCGAAAACTCTTCACTGTTTTCAAAAATGCGCGTCTATGATGGTGAAACACTTAAAGACACGGATCCAAAAGCGAAAAGTCACCAAGAGTACAAAGACTTTGCCGGCGTCGATGAAGGCATGGACGGCCTGTCTACACGTTTTGCCTTTAAGATCCTTTCAAGAGTATTTAACTTCGATCACACCGAGGTTGCCGCGAACCCAGTGCACTTGTTTTACGTTCTAGAACAACAGATAGAGCGTGAACAGTTCCCGCAAGAAGTTCACGACAGATACCTAGAGTTCCTAAAAGGTTTCTTGGTGCCTCGCTATGTCGAATTTATTGGCAAGGAGATTCAAACCGCTTATCTCGAATCTTACTCGGAGTATGGGCAAAACATTTTTGACCGCTACGTCACTTATGCTGACTTCTGGATCCAAGATCAGGAATATCGCGACCCCGAGACCGGCCAACTGTTTGATCGAGCGTCACTTAATGATGAACTTGAGAAAATAGAAAAAACAGCCGGTATCAGTAACCCTAAAGATTTCAGAAATGAAATTGTTAACTTTGTGCTGCGCGCGCGAGCCAATAACAATGGCAATAACCCAGTTTGGACCAGTTATGAAAAACTGCGCACGGTTATTGAGAAGAAAATGTTCTCTAACACCGAAGAGTTATTGCCGGTCATTTCATTCAATGCCAAAACCTCGAGTGATGATCAGAAAAAGCACGACGACTTTGTGGCACGCATGATGGAGAAAGGGTACACCGAGAAACAAGTTAGACTGCTGTCGGAGTGGTATTTGCGCGTTCGTAAGTCTTCTTAAGACAAAATTGCGTAAAACGACTAGAGCTAGAAGTAACAAACAGAGCTGTATTTCATGCACGAACAGTGTAATACGGCTCTGCAGGAGTGACATATGGCCCAATTTATAGACAGGCGCTTAAACAGTAAGAACAAAAGTACTGTGAATCGCCAGCGATTTTTGCGCCGCCACAAAGAGCGCATCAAAGACTCGGTATCTGATGCAGTCAATCGCCGCTCAATCACCGACACGCAAAGTGGCGAGGATGTATCGATTCCTTCTCGTGATCTTACCGAGCCTACATTTCACCAGGGTAAAGGCGGCGTTAAAGAACGCGTTCATCCAGGCAACGACCAATTCGTCACCGGAGACCAAATAGAACGTCCTAAAGGTGGAGGTGGTCAAGGTGGCTCAGGACAAGGTGACGCTAGCCCTGATGGAGAGGGTGAAGACGAGTTTGTTTTTCAGATATCGAAAGACGAATACTTAGACATGTTGTTTGAAGATTTGGCTCTTCCAAATCTAGAGAAAACTCAAATAGCAAAAGTCACTGAATGGGAAACCCACCGCTCTGGTTATCAGACAGCGGGCGTGCCCGCCAACATATCCATAGTCCGTTCGCTACAGCAATCATTAGCTCGGCGTACTGCTATGACGGCCGGGAAGAAACGTCTATTGAATGAACTTGAACAAGAATTGGAACGCATACATCGTCAAGAGCCAGCGCTTCCACTAGAAGAAAAACGTATAAAAGACGAAATAGCCGCGCTACGCAAAAAAATTGAAGCGGTGCCGTTTATTGATACCTTCGATCTACGCTTTAAAAATTACGAGAAACGCCCAATCCCTTCAAGCCAAGCGGTGATGTTTTGCTTAATGGATGTATCAGGGTCGATGGATCAGGCGACTAAAGACATCGCCAAACGCTTTTATGTACTGCTCTATCTATTTTTAAACCGTACCTATGAGAACGTCGATGTGGTTTTTATACGTCACCATACTCAAGCCAAAGAAGTTGATGAGCACGAGTTTTTCTACTCGCAAGAAACCGGGGGAACCATTGTATCCAGCGCCCTCAAAATGATGGATGAAATCATTGAAAAGCGCTATCCAACTGCGCAGTGGAACATCTACGCAGCGCAAGCCTCAGATGGCGATAACTGGGCAGATGATTCACCTCGCTGTAAGGAGTTGTTGGAGCAAAAGTTGCTGCCACGGTGCCAATACTATTCCTATATAGAAATCACTCGACGAAGCCACCAAACCCTTTGGCACGAGTATGACAAATTGGGCAGTGAGTTTGACAATTTCGCCATGAAAAACATTCGCTCTGTAGAAGACATTTTCCCAGTATTTAGGGAACTGTTTAAAAAAGAAGTGAGCTAGGAGGCGCAATGACTGTGACAACCAAACCACTTTGCGACGGTCCAGATTGGACGTTTGATATGTTGGAAGAGTATCACCAGCAAATTAAACGGGTAGCTAAACACTATAAATTAGATACCTACCCCAATCAGATCGAGGTGATCACCTCAGAACAGATGATGGACGCGTACTCTAGCGTAGGAATGCCAATAAATTATCATCACTGGTCTTTTGGTAAACGCTTTATCCAAACCGAGCAAAATTACAAACACGGTCAAATGGGTCTCGCTTACGAGATCGTGATTAATTCTAGCCCATGTATTGCCTATTTGATGGAAGAGAACACAGTCACAATGCAAGCGCTAGTGATGGCTCACGCGTGTTATGGCCACAATTCATTTTTCAAGGGCAACTACCTGTTTCAAACTTGGACTGATGCTTCTTCCATCATTGACTACTTATTGTTTGCACGAAATTACATAATGCAATGCGAAGAAAAGCATGGCGTGGAAGAAGTTGAAGCGCTTTTAGATTCGTGTCACGCGCTAATGAACTACGGCGTTGACCGCTACAAGCGACCAGAAAAAATATCCATTGCAGAAGAGACGCAACGTCAACAAGAAAGAGAGCGTTACTTGCAGTCTCAGGTCAATGAACTATGGCGAACGGTTCCGCAAAGCAAACAAAAAGAGCATGTCGAGAAAGTCCGGTTTCCTAGTGAGCCACAAGAAAACATCCTGTACTTTATTGAGAAAAACGCGCCACTATTGGAGTCTTGGCAACGTGAAATCGTGCGAATTGTCCGTAAAGTAAGTCAATATTTCTACCCTCAAAAACAGACCCAGGTAATGAATGAAGGCTGGGCAACGTTTTGGCATTACACGATTTTGAATCATCTCTACGACGAAGGTCTGGTTACCGATAAATTTATGCTGGAGTTTTTGCATAGCCACACCAGCGTTGTCGCGCAACCGGCTTACAATAGCCCGTACTTTAGTGGGATCAATCCATATGCATTAGGGTTCGCCATGTTTCAAGACATTCGCCGCATATGTGAAAACCCTACCGAAGAAGATAAAGAATGGTTTCCAGAGTTAGCAGGCAGTGATTGGCTCGAAGCCGCTCATTTTGCGATGCATAACTTCAAAGATGAGAGCTTTATTGCACAATATTTATCGCCAAAGCTCATTCGAGAATTCAAACTATTTTCCATCTTGGACGACGATCGGAAAAATCATATTCAAGTTAGTGCTATACACGACGACATGGGTTATCAATTAATTCGAGAGAAACTCGCGGCGCAATATAATCTCAGCAACTTAGAGCCAAATATTCAAGTATGGAATGTCGATGTTCGTGGCGATCGGTCACTGACACTGCAACACGTACCACACAACAGGATCCCACTAGATGAAAGTTCTGAAGAAGTGCTCAAGCACTTGCATCGTTTGTGGGGCTTCGATGTCGTACTTGAAGAAGTAAAGGAGACAGGTAGAAGAGAGATAATCGGTACCTGTCCAAAACGAACAGACACCATGTCTGGTATTTAAACAATCACCCTTCTCGCGATGGCGAGAAGGGCTTGAACTACTATGGTATGACTAAGACAATCTTGCCCACATGTCCCTTTTCTAAAAACCGTTGTTGTGCCCCAGCAATGTCGTCCAGTAAATACCATTGAGACACCATTGGTCGAATATTTTGCTGCTCGATATGAGTCACTAAATTCTCAAATACCTGCGGTTCTAAAACAGTGCAACCAAAAAAGCTAAGGTCTTTTAGGTATAGGCTTCTCACATCCAGTTCGACATGGGCCCCACCAATCGCTCCCGCTACTGCATATCGCCCTTTTGGTTTAAGCAACTGTAGAAACTCTGGCCACTGCTTACCTGCAACCAGATCTATCACCACATCAACGCTGTTCTCACCTAATGAGTCAACAAGGTTTGCGCCTCGCGCTATTACCTCATCAGCACCATATCCCAACAACTGATCTTTCTTTTCAGAACCACAAATTGCGATAATTTTGGCGCCTCTCGCTTTAGCCAGTTGCACGGCTGCAGACCCCACACCACCTGATGCACCGGAGATCAATACTGTGTCAGTGGCGCAAACGTTCGCCCTTGTTAGCATGTTTTCTGCTGTCGAGTACGAACAGGGAAAAGACGCCAGTTCGACATCCGTCAAGCTGCTTTTAACTGCGTAGGCGTGTTTAGAGTCGACCACTGTGTATTGCGCGAACCCTCCATCACACTCCGATCCAAAATAGTAAGGCTGCGCCAAGTCTTGACCATTGAAACGGGTAATACAAGGTTCAACAAGTACGCGGTCACCGATTCTCGACGCATCGACATTCTTCCCAACCGCTACTATCATGCCGCATACATCGGCGCCCTGAATGCGAGGAAATTGAAGCGCCGAACCCGACCATGACGCGTCAGAGCTATCGCCCTTACTCTTTGAGTACCAACCTATTCGGGTATTGATGTCAGTATTATTTACAGCCGCGGCTAAAACTTTAATCAGTACCTCATCATCCGCCGGGTGCGGCGTATTAATACTTGGGTTAATGACAAGTTGTTCGACACCACCATGACCGACTAACTGCACACCCTTCATTTTTTGCGGAATTGACATTATTAAATCTCTTTAGGTTGCTTTAAATATTGAACAAACAGATCCGCCACCATTCTATTGGCAGAGGCAATGATTGAGTCCCCTACAATGGGCCAACCGCTTGCGATCCCTTCATGCAGTAGAAACAATTGTTCAGACAGTTCCGGATGCCCACTTTTTTCGGCGAGCAGTTGCTGTATGTCGCGCTTATGCTGTTTCACAGCCTCTGCAATCTGCACATTATTGGGGTAGGCTGCCAGCGCTTGTATTGACAGACACCCATGTGGCGCGCTGTTTTTCATCCAATCAGACAAATGTTCAAATGCGGACGTTACCCAAGCCTCTCCAGTAGACTCTGAACTACTTGCAAAATAATAAAGATACCTTTGATGGCGGTTGGTTAACGCGGCAACGATCATTGATTCTTTTGATGGATAGTACTTGTACAAGGTTCTAAGGCTGACACCACTTAACTTTTGTAACGTTGCCACACTGGGCTCGGCAAAACCATGCTGACTAAACGCGTGTTCCAACTTTTCTGCAATCTGTTTATTGAGCATAAGCACCTCTAGTAGAACGTTTACTTTACCTAATGGTAGAAGGTTTGCTCTACCTGTGTCAAACGTTAATTTGCAACTCTTGCTAGAGCGAACGTTTACTATCATTGTTAGTTAATAGTTATTCAAAGGGGTGTTGGATTGGCTAGAAATCAAAACGCAATGCTACTGCTTACTATTTAGCTGTGCTATGGGAGAATGTGTAAATAATTGCTGATCAAGGAAAATTGGCAACGCAAATAACCACAATGAAAATAAGTCTATAAGTGCATAAACACGCACTTTGCTGCTTGCTATATATTCAGCAATAGTTACAACGTAGGTTAGATCACACTTTAGTAAATTAGAGCTACCTAATAGTGGGGGTTTTTCAATTCTTTATAACAAACCATATTTTGTTTGTCGTATAGTTTTAAGAGTACGGTGTATTAAGGAGTGATATGGCGTTTGTAAGGAATAACATTTGGGCCGCCTTTTCTTTGATCGCAGCATTTTGGCTAGTGATTGGATTGTCGCTGCTCAATAATACTTACAAAAACCTTTATGACGAACTAATACTAGAGCAAACCAGTTTATCAAAACTGACAGCAACAACCTTGCAAGGCAAATTGCAACAGTATGAAACAATTTTAAAAGTCCTCTCTACAGAGCTTGCAGTATTCGATGAAGTTCCCCCTAAGCCGCAAGTCGATCGCATACTTAAAAACGCTATTGAAACCGACGACTATTTGCTCGACTTTGTTGTCCTGAAACCCGATGGCAAGGTCTATGCCAGCAACACCGCCAACGACGCGCTAGACAGTATTAACCTACTAACCAATCCATACACCCAAGAAACGTTTAGGCGAACTATTGATAGTCACAGCATGGTGATAGGACGTACCTATTACCGAGAACATCTAGACCAACTCATTCTCCCGATTAGAATGGCGGTAAGAAATGAAAAAGGGGACGTCATTTTTGTAGTTTCGTCAGTGCTTAATTTTGATAAGTTTTTTGAGTTTGTGGTTGAACAAGAGAAGGAGTGGCAACTCTTCGACAGTTACATATTTCGAGACGCTGACCGCTATTTTCAGTTAGCGCCAATTAGCCTTAGAAGAAATAGGCAAATATACAGTTTTCAAGTTCCACAGCAAGACATCGATAGGTCAATCGCTCAGTTCGAAGCAAGCAGTGCTAAGAGTTACCTCACCGTTAAGAATTCTGGAGACGTTCTGGTAAATCGCTTAAATCAAGACGAAAATCAAAGTATTAGCACTAGCATTTTTCTAAATGAATACGATTTATGGTTTTCGACAGAAATTAAGATCGATCATATACATCTGCAAACAATTGAAAAAACATACCTACCACTACTCATTTTAGTTATCGCCCTGTTCATAATCTATTGGCTATTTAGAAGCATTGAAAAAAACGAAAGTTCAAAACGTTCTGCATTAAGAAAACAGGCCGAAATTGATTATCTTACTCAGCTTCACAATCGTTTCTACCTACAAAGAAGACTCAAATCGATGCCTAAGTCGATGCATTTCGCAATGCTGCTTATAGATGTCGATAAGTTTAAAATTATCAACGACAACTATGGCCATGTGACTGGCGATAAAGTACTTAAAGAGTATTCTATTCGATTGATCTCAATATTTAATAACGACGAGATAATTGTTCGTTACAGCAGTGATGAGTTTATTGTGATCAGTTTTGAAACTGACCTAGCAAAACTAAAGGCTTTGGTAAAAAGCGCCCAGCAAAAACTCAGCACTAAGCTCTCCATCCAGCATTACCATTTCAAGCTTTCCACTAGTATTGGCGTCGCCTTTTATCCGGGGTCCGGTACTACCTTAGATCAAGTGCGCAACTATGCGGAAATGGCGCTATTTCAGTCCAAAAAGCAGCGCAGCAAAATTACCTACTTTGACACAAGTATAAAGCACACTTATGTGCGGGCCTCTAAGATTGAGTACGAGCTAAGAAGCGCATTAGAAAAAAACGAGTTTTATTTGGCGTATCAACCACAACTCAATGCAGACGGTACGCTTTTTGGCGTTGAAGCGTTAGTGCGATGGAGTAACCCAAAGTTGGGTAATGTTTCTCCCGATAGATTCATTGCGATTGCCGAAGCCACGGGCGAAATTACCGAAATTGGCCAACTGGTGCTTCACGATGCCATTACCCGTATTGTTGACCTCAATAGACAACTGCACCTCAAAGTTAGATTGGCCATCAATGTCTCCGTGAAACAGCTTCAACATCCTGCCTTTTACAGTGAACTGCTATCCACCATTGAGCAATTCCCAGACTTTAGCTATGACCAGTTAACCATCGAAGTTACCGAAAATGTGTTTATCGAGGACGTATCTGAAATCACTACCATGCTGAACAGACTCAGTTCCACAGGTATTAAGATATCACTCGATGACTTTGGTACCGGGTATTCATCCCTCAGTCTACTGCGTAATTTGCCTATTGATGAGTTAAAGATAGATAAGAGTTTTATCGATGACATCTTGGTCAATCAACGGGCCCATATGATGTTGGAAGGTATTGTATCCATTGCGGATAAGCTTAACTTAGTCACCGTTGCTGAAGGCGTTGAAAGCGTCGAGCAATACCAAGCGCTGCACCAGCTTGGTTGTAATATATTCCAAGGGTACTATTTCTCTAAACCACTCACCTATGAAGAACTCATCGAATTTGTCCAAGCTGGAGATATAGGCGTTCGCACGCCCTTAGCAGGTTAGCGAGATTAGTTGGACTCAAATAAACCAATAAGGGCCTCCGAGGAGGCCCTTATTGCGTCTAAGTAATAGTTACGCGACGGCTTTAATGTCCGTGGGCTCACTCTCTTGCTCACGTCGCTTATTCTTTGGTTTACGTCTCACTAGCGTCATAAGACTCGGCGTGATCACCAGCACGACAACCGTGCCATACGCCAAACCAAATACCAGCGAAATTGCCATGGTTTTAATGATCTGCGCTTCGACAGACGATTCGAACAGCAATGGAATCAGCCCAACCATTGTCGTGATGGTTGTCAACAAAACGGCTCTAAATCGTTGGCAGGCGGCTTCAATTACCGCTTCACGAACGTCAGACATTTCATCCAGTAGCTGTCTAAATCTATCAATAAGTATGATGGAATCATTGACGACAATGCCGGCCAGTCCAAACAAACCAAGCGCAGACATAATAGTGAGATCATATCCCATAATATAATGACCAAGCACGGCCCCTGTTATGGCGAACGGTATAGCGACCACAACAGCAACTGGCCAAATCCAACTTTGAAACACCCACGCCAACGTTAAGTAGATCAACAACAAGGCAACAGGAGTCGCAAACCACAATGCGTCCGTAAACTCTTCCAACTCCTGATTAGATTCACTTCGTTTGGTGATCAAGCCGTACTTCGCTGCAATAGGCTCAATAATACTGGCTTGGACTTCTCTTTGAACTTGGTTAATGTCTAAGGTTTCATCCACCAATTGCGCCGCCAAGTTTAAACTAATAATGCCGTTTTCTAACTTGATGTTCTCTGGTGTCACCTTATAAGTTTTCTCCGCCAATTGGCCCAAACTATGATAAACGCCATCAGGTGATAAGACAGGGAGTCGCTCAATAAAATCGAGTCGTCGGCTGTCATCGTCATCAACACCGATAAAAAACTCACTCATCGAATCGGCGCGAGATACTTTAACGATCGATTGGTCACTCAACCAACTGCTTACCTGCGAACGCAAGTAATTGTCGTCCATGCCCATCTCTTTAGCCAACACATTGGCTTCTAGCGTCACACGGTAGATTTGGCGTGGAATGTTGTCACTTAGCCCGTCAAGATAATCGAGCTTTGACATTTCGTTGCGCATGTCGCTTAAACCGTTAACTAAGTCGTCGACGTTATCACCTTGAATGCGAAAACCCACCTGCTTAGCATTAATTCCGCCACGGCCTTCACTGTCTGCATCTGCACTGGTCACCACAGTGTCGACATCGCTGTTTGCGGGTAAAGCGTCTACCCAAACCTTAGCCAACTGCTGGTTAGATAGGCTTCGCACATTTCGGTCATGAAGCAGCGCATAGACCTTAATCCGGTTGCCTCTTACTGAGCGCTCAGAAAGGTGGTCCATGAGCAATGGACCTTGCTCGGCATCGATCTTTTCTAGAGTCTCAATTGCTTGATTTGCTGCAATCAAAATCGACTCTTCACTGGTATCGGGATAAAAAGTCATCGTCAACTCTAGCTCGTTGCCTTCAATCTCCAGCTCAGCGTTGATTTTTACATGATTTCCCAATACCAAGCTGCCAGTGATCACAAGTAAACCAAGCGCCGCGCTAATGGTTATTTTACGATGCGTAACCACCCAAGTGATAAAACGGCGAAACAGCTTCTCGCGGATCCAAATAAAACCGCTGTCGATTTTAGTACGAAATTTTGAAGGTGTTTTGCCCGAGTTTTTCGCCAAAGAATGATTTAAATGATTTGGCAAAATGAAGAAACACTCAAACAGAGAAGCTGCCAACACACAGATCATTACAAGAGGGATCGGGCGGACTATTTCACCAAACGCACCGGGTAAGAACAGTAGCGGTGCAAAAGCGGCAATGGTCGTTAACGAAGCCGCTGTAATGGGTGCAACCATTCGCGACGCAGCTTGGCTGGCCGCTTCTTCCGGCTCCATCCCCTTATCGACGTTGGTTAAGGTCTGCTCGCTCACTACTATAGCGTCATCCACCACGATGCCCAGCGCAATCAATAGGGCGAAGATACTAAACATGGTGAGGTTGCCATCGAAGTAGAAGATCAACGCAAAGGCACCTATCAGTGCAACCGGGATCCCTGCGGCCGTCCAAAAGGCAACGCGACCATTAAGCAGCACAAGCAGTGAAACCAAAACTAAGATAAGACCTAAGTAGGCATTTTCTAGCAAAAGGTCTACATGGCCTTCAAATAAATCAACTGCAAATAGATAAGGGTAAACCTGAATACTCTCTGGCATACTCTCGGTGAACTCTTGTTGCCATTGCGTGATCAATTCACCGGCTTGTAGGGTCCCTAGCTCTGCTGTTCGGCGAATATCTAAGACAATGGCGGGCTGCTCTCCGTAAAAAAAACTGCCACGACCACTGGCCAAATCTTCAATCGGTTGTAACTTATAAATAGGTGTGTTCACAAACAACAACTGATTAATTTGTGCAGTGCGGTCTGCACTGACCCCAATCTCTAAGCTCTGGGTCGAGGTCGAACCAATACCCGTACGAGAGGTTTTTTGTTGTAGGTCAACGGATAACGCTTGAGGTGTCGTATAGAGAGACAGCCACGTATCTAGCGTAGGTTTCCACAAAATATCAGTATCGGGAAATCCTTGAACCGTGATATCAGTAAGGCCTAAGTCATTAAGGTCATCCACTGCGTTATCGACTATAGTACGCAGGTTGTTGATATCACCTGGCATAGTAAGAACCACCATCCCTACCGGCTCATTGTTTTGAGCAACGGTTAACGTAGGGGTGTCGACATCGGTTGGCCAATCATAGTTATCGAGTGCATCTTGAAAGTCTTTTTTAACCTCTTCCAAGTTAGCATTTAGTGACGCCACCGCCCCCATCCACATGCCATCGTCATAGGCAGTCGCATAGACGGTTTTTATTCCTTGGATTTGCTTGAGCTCTTTACCTAGCTCCTTTGCAACATCATTAAGAACAATTTCCGAAGTCGCCCCTTCCCACTCAATTGAGAACGACATAAATGGAAACTGAACGTCCGGTAGAAGTTTGGTCGGCATCCGAAAAACGGACACCATTCCCATGACTAGCAATGCCACCATAAAAATATTGGCAGCCAGTCGATGCTTAACAAAGTAATTAATCATGCTCAATTACCCTCGCCCTGGACCGTTGCCACGACCCCGCTCCATTTTTACATTCTCAACTTCTACATCGTCGGCGGTTGGTTTAACCGTGGTCACTTTTATACCTGCGTACAACGGGCGTAGTCGACTAGAAAGCAGTTTTGCGTTGTCGGGTAGGGTTTCTGAGGTGGCCACCCAGTACTCTTCACCATTAACCTCTGTTGTCCCGTGAAGCGTCACCTGGCTTTCGACTAGACGGTATTCATGTAACTCATCGCTGTCGGCGATGTCTTGTAAATAGTAAACTCGATCAAAGTCATGCAAAGCACGGTCGGTGATCAGAAAACTGTTTTCGACCGCAGGTGACACCCAAGATGCGTAGACATAATTGCCTAGCAACCTTTCTTCTTGTTGAAAGCCAAACCAGACACGTTGACCCGCTGAATTTGCCATGCGAACAGGGTCTGTATGAAGACGACTATAGCGCACGCCAGCGTATTGAATTTCCGCGCCATCCTCTAACGCAAGTTCACTAGCGACCAGAGTTTTAAACAGCAATTCATTACGGTCAAATAACGTAAACAGGGACTGCCCCGCTCCCACTTGCTGCCCTACTTTTAAGTCTAAGTTGGCCACTTCACCGTCAAAGTCGGCGTTAAAACGGTGCTTTTCAATCATCGACTGCTGAGCTTCAATACTAATATCAAGCTGAGTCAAACTCGCCTGAGTTTGCTGACGTAACGCTTCATGGTTTCGGATAGTAAACTCTGCCTGCGCAACACTTTGACTGCGAATGTTAAACTCGTCTTCTTTGGCCTCTAGCTCAGTCTTCGCCGCTAGGTTTTTACTGTCGAGCATTTGCATCCGCTCTAGAGATTTTTTAGCATTTTCTAACTGTTTTTTGCTGATTGAGAGCAGCTCTTTGTCCAGTGCTTGTTGGCGTATCATAATGCTCTGATTTGCAGCCAACTCCATGCGCTGCGCCTGTAAACGGCGCAATTCGCGCTCGGCATCGCTGCTGTCCAATGTCAGCAACAGCTGACCTTGTTTTACTTTCTCGCCTGGCTTCACATGAATATGCTGCACTTTGGCGGTCACCGTTGTCTGTACATCTAAATACAGCGCTGGCTCAACCAATCCAATAGTAGGGTGCATCGGCTGCCAATTGCCTTTTGTTGTGGCACTGGTTATCACAAACTTAGCCGCTGGATCGCTTTTTTGACCGCGCCCTTTTTTCTGTTCATCTCCATTCAACAGAAAATAACTAACACCGGCGGTGACTGCGATTACGGCTAATACGCCTAACGTGGTAACGATGGCGTGACGTCGCTTGAGTCGACTTAACATGCTTATATCCTTGTCCTTGGCCAAACACCGGTGAACGAAGTACCGAAAAGGCCTTGCATATGTGATTTTATACTAGTGTATACGGAATGCTCTGGAAGGAGGTTTGAAAAGGAATCAAAAGGATCGTCAGACTTTCCTGCCCGGTATATTTGCAACTCCTTCCTAGAGTTGATAACTACTTGTTTCCATTGCCTATACTATCGGTATGTCATGGCAAGTAAATGAAGCATTATACGCATTTACATAGCTTTACATTGATTGCGATCGCCGTCACTTTCCGACGTATGGTTAGCCTCAAAAGGAAAAGGCTTCGTAACATTGCTGTGACGAAGCCTTAACAGATAAAACGACGCCGTTATCGGCTTGCGAGCAATTGACGAACGTGTTCGAGATCTTCTGCCGTATCCACGCCAGCCGGCGGAGCAATTTCGGCCATTTCTATATGGATACGTTCTCCATACCACAACACTCTAAGTTGCTCTAAGCTCTCGATTTTTTCGAGTTGAGAAGGCTCCCAACTTACATAGCGCTCGATAAACCCAGCCCGATAAGCGTAGATACCAATATGGCGCATGAGCGGCTGCTGTAATGGCGCAGGCCCTTTGGAAAAAGTGTCCCTATCCCACGGGATCGTCGCTCGACTAAAGTAGAGTGCATACCCATTGGCGTCGGCAACGACTTTAACCGCATTAGGGTTAAAGGCTTCTTCTTCAGACTCAATTGCAACGCCTAATGTGGCCATTGGTGCTCGCGCTTGCGCTAGGTTATTGGCAACCTGCGCGATAATTTTCGGAGGAATGAGCGGCTCGTCGCCCTGAACATTAACCACAATATGATCCGCTGGAATGGCTAACTTGTTTACCACTTCAGCTAAGCGCTCAGTTCCGGACTCATGTTTGTCTGAGGTGATACACACTTCACCGCCAAACCCTTCAACAACTTCTGCAATACGCTTGTCATCTGTCGCGACAACCACTCGCTCGGCTCCAGCCTGTAGAGCCTGCTCGTGAACCCATTCCACCATCGGTTTGCCCGCAATGTCTGCCAACGGCTTACCCGGTAGCCTACTCGACTGATAACGCGCTGGGATTATGACGGTAAAGCTCATTACTTGCCCTCTTCTAAAGACATTAACCTTGCTTCAGGCTCCAGCAACACGGGAATACCTTCTTTGATTGGGTAGGCTAAACGGTCAAATTTACAGATTAACTCTTGCTTATCTTTGTCGTAGGTAAGCTTTCCTTTGCACATTGGGCAAGCGACAATTTCTAATAATCTATGATCCATATCTGTTCAATACCTGTTGTAAATGTTGAGTGAGCGACTGCATCGCTTTAGGGTCTAATTGGGCATCAACGGGCAAGTACCACCAGTTATCATGCGCAAAACCTGCGCACTTCACGGCGTCTTTCTCTGTCATTATAAGCGTTTGACCTTGAGCGACTAAGCTTACCAAATCCTGTTCGTTAATGGGCGAATGATCGCTAAAACCGTGTTCGGACACCAGATCGCAGTCTAATTGACGAAGGGTGTTAAAAAATCGGGGAGGATGCCCAATCCCTGCTATAGCAACGCATTGAGACAATTGGGAGACTGAGGCTCTTTCACCAGTCACTAAGTTAACAGCTAAATTTGGCTTCAATTGCATGCTATGCTCAGACGGTTCGCAAGATTCACCATTTGCGATAATAAAATCGACATCCGCAAGTCGTGCAACCGATTCTCGTAGGGGCCCAAGCGGCAGTAACTGCTCATTACCAAATCGGCGCTCACCATCAATGATCACCAGCTCCAGATCACGTTGAAGCGCGTAATGCTGTAAACCGTCATCGGTGACCACAATATCCACGTTTTGAGGCAGCAACGCTTGTACTGCACTAGACCGGTTAGGATCAACTGCGACTGGGACAGCCGTTCTTTGGGCAATAAGTTTTGGTTCATCGCCACATTCTATGGCATTGGTATCGCCATTCACTAACAGCGGATAGGCCTTCGCTTTACCACCATAACCACGCGACACAACGCCGGGTTTAAAGCCCATCTCTTTGAGCATTTCAATCAGCATGACAACCACTGGCGTCTTACCATTGCCGCCTACAGATATATTGCCCACAACGACAATAGGAATAGGCGCTCTATAGCTGACTTTTCGGCCCAATAGGTAGGCATTTTTTCTACGTTGCGCTAACCAACCAAACAAGAGACTAGCGGGCTTAAGCAGCGGCCAAAGGACAATGCCCATCCAGTGCTGCTTAAACCAGATTTTCTCAATCAGTGTCATGAGTCACCAAATTGGATTTTATGCAATTGCGCGTAGGCTGAACCTTTCTCAATCAGTTGCTCGTGAGTGCCGCGCTCAATAATCTCACCCTCATCCACCACTAGTATTTGATCCGCACTCTCTATCGTTGATAAGCGGTGAGCAATGACTAACACCGTTTTGTCTTTTTGCAACTCATCTAATGCCGCTTGTATTGCACGTTCAGATTCGGTATCCAGAGCAGAGGTGGCTTCATCTAGAATTAGTACCGGCGCATCGCGCAGCAACGCTCGGGCGATCGCAATACGTTGACGTTGACCGCCAGATAAGTTCGCGCCATTTTCACCGATGATGGTGTCAAGCCCATCTTCAAACCCAGAAATAAACTCCATGGCATGAGCTAGCTTGGCCGCATGTTCAATTTGTTCGCGGCTGTACACTTCTGTTGCCGCATACGCAATGTTGTTGGCTATGGTGTCATTAAATAAGTGGACGTTTTGCGAAACCAACGCAAACTGCTGCCTTAGATTCGCCAGCTTATACTGCTCGATAGCACGGCTATCAAGCTCAATTGAGCCACTGTCTACATCATAAAAACGGGTAAATAGATTAGCAATGGTACTTTTACCCGATCCTGATCGTCCAACCAATGCCACAGTTTTTCCTATAGGGATATCAAAACTCACCCCATTGAGCGCTGGCTTTTCTTTACCTCTATAGGTAAAGACTACATCTTTGACTTCAACATGCCCTTTCGCACGCTCGACGCTGTAGTCCCCGTCGTCTTTTTCTGCTTCCAGCTCCATCAATCCTAACAAGGTTTGCGTTGCTGCCATACCGCGCTGGAAATCAGAAGTAACACTGGTAAGCGCGCGTAGTGGTCTCATTAGGCCAAACATCGCTGAGAATATAACCGTAAAGGTACCAGCAGACAGTTCTGCTCTAATTTGGTCCAAACTGGCAAGATAAAGCACGGCCACTAAAGCCAATGAAGCAATAAGTTGTACAATTGGGTTTGCTGCGGCTTGGGCGGTAACCATTTTCATGGTTTGCTGACGCATTTTGTTGCTCACGCTATCGAAGCGCTCTTTCTCAACGTCCTGTCCACCATAGCTCAGTACGACCTTATGACCCTTAAGCATCTGCTCAGCGGACGAGGTCACTACTCCCATTGCATCTTGCATGTTTTTACTGATCTTTCTAAAGCGAACAGAAACGATGCTAATCGCCCATGACACAAAAGGCGCCACCAACAATAGCACCAAAGATAGTTGCCAACTGTTGTAAAACATCAGGCCAAGCAGAGCAATTATACTTACCCCTTCACGAACGATACTCACCAAAGCTTTACTGGTTGCAGAGGCAACTTGCTCCGAATCGTAAGTGATACGAGACAGCAATCCACCTGTAGACTCTTTATCAAAAAACGTAACCGGCATGCTCATGAAGTGGTTAAAAATACGACGGCGCATTAACATCACCACATTACCCGACACCCAGCTCAAGCAGTACGCCGATATAAAGCCACTAAGACCTCGTATGGCCATCATGCCAAAGATGATAAACGGCAATGTTTTAAGAAAATTGGATTCTGCGTCACCAAAGCCCTCATCCAATAGAGGTTTGAGGAGAGAGATCATGTAAGTATCTGCAAGAGCGTTTACAATTAAGGCGATACTTGCGACTACCAATCCAGCTTTATATAAACGGATAAAACTCCACAGACGCTTGAATGTATGCCAAGTGGTTTCGTTTTGATCTGTACTCATAGGAAGGCTTTATTTAATAGTTAGTTACTTAATATTCTACTCGTTATTGCGACAACTGCCTATAGCAAGAAGCAACACTTTGCACCGACTGGTCGCGCAATACACCGCGATACCATGCTTGATGGTCTCGCTTGCTGCTTGATTCCCACAACCAATGATCGCCAACATGAGTGCCTCGCAGTGTGATTGCACCGCACGTACCCGTATCAAGCCAGTGACTGCCGTGATTTTGATATCGCTGTTTTATCGACGCTTTAGGTAATCCCCAACGGCCGTTGAAGTCAGTGCCCGCAACACTCCATGTCGGATTAACCCAGCGCAATAGTTTTTCCGTTGAGGAACTGTCACTGCCGTGGTGTGGCACACTTAATATGTCCGACTGTAACTGAGCCGGTGTACTTCGTTGCATCAACAAATATTCCGCCAGTTTGTCGATATCCCCAGTAAGCAAAATGCTTTGTTTACCCACAGAAATTCGCACAACGCACGAATCTGGGTTATACGCTCTTACTTTTGTCATTGTTGGCCAAACAACGTCAATGTTTGTGCTACCGATGCGTTTATTTATACCTTTAACACATGGCGACCGCCCCACCATGACACTGGGTGACAGAACTCGTTCAAGCTTGATCTCTTCGATAATTTGTTCCGCTCCTGCAGAATGATCAGCATCATCGTGACTCACAATGAGCCAAATAGGTTTATCGCGGTGGTGGGTGTAAACAAAAGGTATGATTATCGAATCAGCGTAACTGCCTTTTTGCCACGCATTGCCTGTGTCATAAAGCACGATAATGTCGTCAGTCACGACAGCCATCGCTAAACCATGACCAACATCAAATACAGTTACGGTGATCAACGTTTTGTCGTCGGTTGAGCGACTGAGCAGGCAACACAACCAGAGCATCGCTAGGTACGGTGTTGAGAGTCGGTAGCTAAGCCCAAACACAGCGGCAGAAATAGGTAATAGTGGCAACAACGGTACCCACCACACCACAGGCAGCCACCAAATCACATAAAGCAAAAAGGCAAGACACCAATCCGTTAGCACCAGAAACCAATTCAAGAGGGTAAAAGCAATATCAGCTAATAGGCTCACCTCTACCCACGTCGCTGGCACTAACAGCAGCGACGCAAGCAACAAAGGCATCAGCACAGCACTGAGCAATGGCACAGCAAACAAATTAGTGATGATACCTGTGATGCTTGCACCACCAAATCCTAACAAGCCTAAAGGCATCAAGCCGATCACAAGGCAGAGCTGTAATCGAAGCAAGCTATGAAAATAAGAAGGCCTAAGCCAAAATGAGCGACTTATTATCATCAACCAAACAGCGCCAAAAGAAAGCCAAAGAGTGCTTCCCAACACTTCGCTTGGGCGCCATATCAACACGACATAAAAGAGTAGCTCTAAGGCTCGTAGTGGAGGCAGTTTTAACCTAATCAAACGCCATAATACAATGACCAACAATGCTAGAACAGCGCGCTGAGTGGGTAACGTAAGCCCTGACACATAGCCTAGGCAAACCGCAGCGACAAAGCCCACCATATAAGGTGTCCAATATGGAAATCGACACAGCGGTACACTACACCACGCGAGGAAGTACCCCGTGCCAAACGCTAAACCAATATGCAAACCGGATATAGCAAACAGATGTGACAAACCGTGTTTCGCAATACGATCCCAATTGTCGCTAGTAATATCGCCTCGAACACCAAACAGAAGCGCCTTCATTAATGCATTGTGATTAAAATGTTGGCTGAGCTGCGTAAACGCTGCAAACAGCCTCGAGCGAGAACTGCCCCAATGCAATAACCGCATTGGTTCACTGTCGTTGACCACAAATTTAGCAACGATTTGTTTCTGAAATGCCGCTCGTTCACGGTCAAAGCCTTTCGTATTGAGCACACCGACAATGGGTTTAAATTCCCCAGTTAGTGTCCACACCTCGTCCATTTCGAACAGGTTTTGCCCACTAGAAAGCTCTACCGTAAACTGCTGCCACCATGAAAGCGGAACTCCGCCTACCCCAAGCACTGTGACGAGACCTGAGACACCATGCAGATTCTGCTTAAAATAGCTGTCAATTTCTACGGTTATGGTAATATTCCTATCCAAATTTGAGGCTTGAAGATTGTGGCGTTTAAATTGAACTGACTGCGCTAATGCACTGCATATTGCTAAAACTATGGCAGTGATTAAAATGCGTTCCCACGGACCTTTTATGCTCAAAAACAACATTATCCAAATGGCTAATAAGGGAAATAGCCAGTAGACGTTAGGAACAGCAGGAGTGAAATAAACTCCTATAATCGATATTACAAAAAACACTCTACTTAGGTTGCTAGTTACAAGAGTCATTTTCCCAAATGCCAAGAAAAACACTTAAACGATTTATGCCCAACCACGAACTCATTAAGCGCCAAAAGGCGCTTAAAGTGTTTGGGAACGTGCTATATAACCCCAACCTGTGGGTTTTAAATCGACGTTCCGCCTCGGGCGCTTTCGCTGTCGGGTTGTTCATGTGTTTTCTGCCTCTCCCTAGTCAGATGATATTTGCCGCTGCTATGGCGATTATTCTTGGTGTGAACTTGCCACTCGCGGTCGCTTTAGTCTGGATAAGCAATCCCATCACCATGCCGGTTATGTTCTTCTTGGCCTATAAAGTCGGTGCTTGGGTGATGCAAACCCCTCATCAAGAATTTAGGTTTGAACTCTCGTGGCACTTTCTTATTGAGCAAGCAACAACCATTGGCCCTCCGTTTTTACTCGGTTGTGCAATCTGCGGCCTGCTGTTTGGTTCCATGGGCTATTTTGGAATTCGAGGTGTATGGCGCTACTCCGTTGTTCGGAGCTGGAAAAAACGCCCTGCATGGCAACGAAAGCACTTTAAAATAAAGCGTAAATAGCCGTTGCGACAGACACAAAAAAAGGACCCATTGGGTCCTTTTTTCATACTGTTCTAACCATTATTTAGAACTGAGCACTCGCGCTGGATTCAGTTGTGCAGCTTTCTTTGCAGGGAACCACGTCGCCAACAAACTCAGCCCAATTGCGGTTAATGACACACTAGCCACATCGCCCCACATTAATTGTGACGGTAAGAAATCGATAAAGTAAATATCGCCAGAAAGGAATTGGTGGCCGATGAGCGTTTCTAGTCCAGTGATCACCTGAGTCAAATACAAGGACAAAAGCACACCAAACACGGTACCTACAAACGCACCTAGCACACCTGTAAAAACCCCGTGCCACATGAACACACGTTTTATGAGCGCATCGCCAGCGCCCATAGTACGCAAAATGGCAATATCGGACGCTCTATCTTTTACCGACATCATTAGAGTGGAAATAATATTAAAACACGCCACGCCAATCACCAGCACCATCACGAAATACATGATGGTTCGCACTAATTGAATGTCGCGATAGATGAACCCAAAATCGCGCTTCCAGCTATTGATGTAGACATAAACGGGTAACTGATTACCCACTCGCTTCATAATCGATTGGGCGTCAAGAACCTCATTGGTTTTCAATGCCACACCTGTGACACTGTCACTCATACTCATGAGCTTTTGGGCGTCTTGAAGATGCATATACCCAACACTGCCATCTAATTGCCCACCAATGGATAAAACGCCAGCTAACGTGACTCGAGCACGTTTTGGCATCGCTACTTTACCTGCACTGTCCTGGGAGGTGGGTATCAGCAAGGTGAAACTATCGCCAACGCTGACATTTAACTGCTCTGCGATCCGCTTGCCTAGCACCACACTCATCGAATTGGGTTGCAAATTCATGGCTGCACTGGGCGTCGTAAACTCTTGCAAAGACGACACTTTCTTATGCTGCTCAGGTAGGACGCCATTAAGCTCAAGCGCTTTTAATTGGTTGCCTTTTTCGGCAAGTGCGGTCCACTTAATAAACGGCGCTGCCGCCACAACCTGTGGATCGGACTGGGCAATATCCACAACAGTTTGCCAATCAGAAATTCCGCCTTCTACAACTTGGAAATCTCCGTGAGGAATGACAGACAAAACTCGCTGTTCTAACTCACGCTCAAAGCCGTTCATTGCGGATAACCCCACAATGATCACCGCAACACCAACAGCAATGCCTAGTATCGACGACACTGAAATAAACGACACCATGTTATTGCGTTGCTTCGCCCGACTAAATCGTTGACCGATAAACAGAGACAAACTGCCCATCACAGCGCTCCCTGCGCATTTGTATTGCTCTCACCCGACTGAAGCAACACCCCGTCTTGCATGCGCATTTGACGGTCCATTTTATCCGCCAACTCATTATCATGAGTCACCACCAAAAATGCAGTGCCAGAACTGGCATTGAGCTCTCTCATCAAATCGTAGATTGCGAGCGCCGTGGTATGGTCTAGATTTCCGGTTGGCTCATCGGCCAACACTAGAGCAGGCTCATTCACTAGCGCACGTGCAATCGCTACGCGTTGTCGTTCGCCCCCTGAAAGCTCTGATGGTTTATGTTCAACTCGGTGTGACAGCCCAACTCTATCCAATAGCTCAGCGGCTTTTTGTTTGGCTTTCGCAGGAGATTGGCCGCCAATCAGCAGCGGCATTGCGACATTCTCTAACGCCGAAAAGTCCGCCAACAGGTGATGGAATTGATACACAAACCCTAAGTGTTGGTTTCGCAGTTTCGCTTGTTGATTTGAGCTTAAATTTGCAATAGGTTTACCCATAAACTCAACGCTGCCTTCACTTGGGTCATCTAGCGCGCCTAACAGATGCAGTAGAGTGCTTTTCCCCGAGCCTGATGTGCCAATAATGGCAACCATTTCGCTAGGCTCAACCGCAAAGCTAACTTGATGCAATACCGGCGTTTCAACACTGCCCTCACGATACGTCTTAGACAATGAGTGACAACTTAATAACTTATTCATAGCGTAATGCCTCGGCCGGTTTTACTTGTGATGCGCGATAAGATGGAAATAGGGTTGCAGCAATACTAAGCGCAATCGCGCCTATAATGACAATCAACACTTGAGAGCTTGAGACAGCCACAGGCAGCGAGCCGCCATAAGCAAACAGTGGAACATCAAAAAACTGCAAAATGGTGTTGAGTTGTAGGGCCAAAGCGACGCCCAAAGCGCCTCCAATTAAGGCTCCTATCACCCCGCTTGAAGCACCTTGCACCATAAAAATACTCATCACCCTGCCGGAGGTTAGCCCTTGGGTTTTTAATATGGCCACTTCTGACTCTTTTTCCATAACCACCATGATTAACGCCGAAATAATATTAAATGCAGCAACCGCCACAATCAGTCCCAGCATCAAACCCATCATATTTTTTTCCATGCGAACCGCTTGAAAAAGTTCCCCGCGATCATTACGCCAATCCTGCCACTGCCAGCCCTGAGCTTGGTACTGCGTGGCAATTTTCGACACGTTAAAGGAGTCTTCAAAATAGAGTCGCCACCCCTGAGCTTGCTCCGGCTTGTAGCGCATGAGTTTGGCGAGATCTTGTCGATGGGTCATGGCTAAGGTTCTATCCGCTTCCGATCCGGTATTAATAATCCCAGACACAACAAAATTACGCTGTGCTGGCATCCGTCCTAACGGTGTAAATCGACTGGCACTGGGTAAAATAAGTTTGATTTTGTCGCCCACACGAACTTGCAACTGACGAGCCAGCAAATGGCCCAGCACCAATTGGTAACTGCCGTTTTCCCACTCAATAAAAGGAGGCGACATCATAAAAGCGTAACTTGGGTCGTTTTTAAGATCATCGATAGCAACCAATTTAATGGCCGCTATTTTGCTAGCACTTTGCAGTACGGCTTCACTCTCGATAACCGCTTCAGCGCGAGAGACACCACCAAGTAACGGCACCGCTTGCTTTGCCGACTCTGAGACTGTAATAGGGTTGGCATCTTGAGAAATAATGGCTTGCGAAGACACACTTAATATCCGGCCCTTTAATTGCGTTTCAAAACCGTTCATTACCGACAACACCGCCACCAGTGCCATCACGCCAATTGTAATGCCTGCGGTAGACAGGGAAGAAACAAACCGGCTAAACCGATCGCCAGAGCGACCTCTTAAATACCGTAAGCCAATAAACAAGGAAAGTGGTTGAAACATAAGGCCCTAACCAGACTAAATGATGCGGTTACTCTACCTTGTAAACCCAAAAACGAATAGACCTTGAGTGTAGATTTGCCGTTATTTTCCACAAATGCTGCATTTAGCTCCGGCATTTCTTGATAACTCGACCCAGTTGGCGATAATCGACAGACTAATTAGACCGTTGCAAGGACCTAGGCCTCTATGAGTCAACCACAATTCTTTACCGTACAGCACGGTCTCAGTATCCAAATAGATTGGCTAGAGGCGGACCAAACTCTTCCATCCATGGTCGACTTTGAAGCAGAGATCCCAGCAGAATTTAAAATCGCCTGTGAGTTTAGTCACTTAGACAACCGCAATGAACAAGCTGCCGCAGAACTGGCTAAGCATGACTTGCAAGCCGTCAACGAGCTTTTTCAAAACCAAAACAAAAAGATCAATATCCTCCTTGGCTTCTTTTTGGCGCAATATCGTCAAAACTCAAACAACCTAGTGACCACTCAGTTTGGCGCGGGTGAGCTCAGTGTTGCCATCGATGAAAATGTAGCAATAGGTACGTTGGCTCGGGTCACGCTATTTTTGGAGCAGCCTTCTGCAGCGGTATATTGTTATGCAAAATGCGTCGAAGTCGCTACCACAGAGCAAGGCCAAGAAGCCAAACTAGAGTACCAACGCATTCGCGAAGATGATCGCGACTTGCTGATCAAAGCTGCGCTAAATCAACAGCAAAAATTACTAAGACAACGTTCACTAGATAGAGACGCTGAATAATCACTATGTCTGCAACAACACTATTTTCACTGCCGTATTCGTCGGCACAAGGCGACAAGAAACAACTTGGCTCACTGGTTGGTGCGGCGCTCCCTATTGCAATATCTGAATACACTAAGTTGCACCAAAAACCGGTGGTATTGGTGGTGTCCGATCCCCAAACTGCGCTGCGTTTGCAACAAGAGCTCGATACCTTAACCGAACAAACCGTGTCGCTGTTTCCCGACTGGGAGACGCTGCCCTACGACAACTTCTCGCCTCACCAAGAAATCATCTCGGACCGCATAGCCCATCTGTATGCGATGCCAACGCAAACGCAAGGCATTACCATAGTTCCGGTTTCAACCTTGATGCAGCGTCAGGCGCCCCGTGACTACTTATTGCAGCAAACCTTGATGATCAAATCGGGTGATCTATTTTCGCTTGAAAAACTGCGCATCCAATTAGAGAAGTCAGGGTATAGACACGTAGACCAAGTGTTTGGTCCTGGTGAATATGCCAGCCGCGGTTCGATCATCGACCTGTTTCCAACCGGCAGCGACGCGCCCTTTAGAATCGACTTTTTTGATGACGAAATAGACTCGATTCGAACTTTCGATCCTGAAAATCAGCGTTCACTAGACGCTATCGACGAAATTCGCTTACTCCCGGCGCACGAGTTCCCAACGACAGAAGAAGCGATTGAAGATTTTAGGATCCGTTGGCGTAAACAGTTCGATACCCGTCGTGAGCCAGAATCAATTTATATGCAGGTGTCAAAAGGCACTTGGCCTGCTGGCATCGAGTATTGGCAACCGCTATTTTTTGAACAAACAGAAACCTTATTCGACTATTTTGCCGATCACTGCCTTATCTTAAAAGTGGGCGATCTTGATAGTGCCATGGATAAATTTTGGCACGACGTCGAATATCGCTTTGACCAACGTAAAGTGGATCCACTTCGCCCGCTGCTAGAGCCCAATCAGTTGTGGCTAAAAAAGGAAGATGTGTACGCAGGGCTCAAGCCCTACCCACAGGTTCAACTGCATAACGACAAAATTTCGGCCAGCGCTGCCAATAAGAATGTAGCGCTCGAGGCACTGCCAGAGCTTACTGCGCAGCACCAGAATAAAGAGTCGCTCGCCAGACTGCGCCAGTTTGTTGAGAAATACAAAGGGAAAATCATCTTCTCGGTAGAGTCTGAAGGACGCCGCGAAGCTTTGATTGAGCTGCTTAAACCTTTAAAAATTAATCCGACTCAAGTAGAGCGTTACCCCCATGCCATTGAAGGTGACGCACGTTTCCCACTGTTGATCACCTCGACTGAGCACGGATTCATACACTCTAAGCCAGATTTTGCCCTCATTTGCGAAAGCGACCTGCTTGGCGATAGGGTGATCCAGAGACGCAAAAAAGACAAACGGGCAATTAACAGCGACACTGTCATTAGACACCTTGCTGAGCTCAAACCGGGTCAGCCCGTAGTCCACCTCGACCACGGCATAGGTCGTTATACTGGCTTGCAAACATTAGAAGCCGGCGGCATTGCGACAGAATACGTCACGTTAGAGTACTTAAATGAAGCTAAATTATATGTTCCAGTTGCCAGCCTTAACCTCATCAGCCGCTACTCGGGCGGCGCCGAAGACGGTGCACCGCTGCACAAACTGGGCAGTGACTCCTGGTCAAAAGCGCGCCGTAAAGCCGCAGAAAAAGTGCGAGACGTTGCGGCTGAGCTGTTGGATGTCTATGCAAAGCGTGAACTTAAACCAGGCCATAAGTTTGTTCTTGATAGAGAACAATACGCGGCGTTTAAGACAGGCTTCCCCTTTGAAGAAACCGACGATCAAGCCATGGCAATCAATGCCGTCATGTCGGATATGTGCCAAGCAAAAGCGATGGACCGATTGGTTTGTGGTGATGTTGGCTTTGGTAAAACCGAAGTGGCTATGCGCGCGGCATTTTTAGCCACCGATAATTCTAAGCAAGTCGCCGTATTGGTTCCCACAACTCTATTGGCGCAACAACACTTCGAAAACTTCAGAGATCGCTTCGCAAATACTGCGGTACGTGTGGAAGTGCTTTCCCGGTTCCGCTCGGCAAAAGAGCAAAAGCAAGTGCTCACCGATTTAGCCGATGGCAAAGTAGATATCGTGATTGGCACTCACAAACTGCTGCAAAGCGATATTCAGTTTAGCGATCTGGGGCTGCTGATTGTTGATGAAGAGCATCGATTTGGAGTAAGACAAAAAGAAAAAATGAAAGCGATGCGTGCGGATGTCGACATTTTAACGCTTACTGCTACGCCCATTCCAAGAACGCTCAATATGGCGATGAGTGGCATGCGCGATCTGTCGATTATTGCGACGCCACCTGCGCGTCGACTCGCCATTAAAACCTTTGTAAGGGAGAACGACGACAGTGTCGTCCGCGAGGCTGTATTGCGTGAAATTATGCGTGGTGGTCAAGTGTATTTCTTACACAACAATGTCGACACCATTGACCGCGTTGCCGAAGACCTCGCTAAGCTGCTGCCAGAGGCGAGGATCACTACCGCTCATGGACAAATGCGCGAGCGCGAGTTAGAGCGCATCATGAATGACTTTTATCACCAAAAATTCAATTTACTGGTGTGTACAACGATTATCGAGACCGGTATCGATGTTCCTACTGCCAATACCATCATCATGGATCGAGCCGATCGTTTAGGTTTGGCGCAGTTGCATCAATTACGCGGCCGTGTGGGCCGTTCTCATCACCAAGCATACGCCTATCTGCTTACACCTCATCCTAAAGCGCTTAGTAAAGACGCGGCAAAACGCCTAGACGCCATTGCATCGCTGGAAGACTTAGGTGCTGGCTTCACTTTGGCCACTCACGACCTCGAAATACGTGGTGCGGGCGAGCTCTTAGGCGATGACCAAAGTGGTCAAATCCAAACAGTGGGCTTTACTTTATATATGGACATGCTTGAGGAAGCGGTTGAAGCGCTTAAACAAGGTCGTGAACCGTCATTGGATGATCTGCTTAGAGAGCAAACAGAGGTTGAGCTTCGACTGCCTGCGCTGTTGCCCGATGACTACATTCCAGACATCAATACTCGTTTGTCCACATACAAACGGATCGCGAGCGTTAATTCCGACAATGAGTTAATGGAACTTAAGGTCGAACTCATCGACCGCTTTGGGCAGTTACCAGAGCCGGCGCAAAACCTGATTTCAGTGGGCGAGCTTAAACTGCTTGCCGCCAAACTGCATGTCAACAAAGTGGAAGCACACGAAAAAGGGGGTTACATCGACTTTTCAGCGCAAGCCACTGTGGATCCAATGAGATTGGTTAAAATGATCCAGAGTAGCCCTGGCGAATTTGCAATGGGTGGCCCAACGAAGCTTAAGTTTATGGCGGAGTTATCGGATAGAAAACAACGTATTACACACGTGAAACAGCTACTTGCTAAGTTTGCTTGAGCAGTCGCTTAGCTTACGTAAATAGAAAATTGCTGTTAGACTAAGAGCCATACCGATATGTGGCCTATACCTTAGGTGGAAGATTAATGAAAAAACTGCTTGTCCTATTGATGATGGTCAGCGGCGCTGCTCAGGCAGCAACTGCAACGCAAACTGATCGACTGTTTGATGTCGAAGTGCTCATTTTCAAGCGCGCGGTTGAACCTACCGCTGCCCGTGAAGCTTGGCCTGATGAACTCAGCGACATCAATTTCTCCAGCGCTCACTCCTTCGGCGATGCAAATTATCGCACGGACAAGGGTGTAAAAATGCTGGGGATTGATGAGTACGAGCTTACCGAATACAAAGATAAGCTTAATCAACACGCCGGATATGACGTGCTGTTTCATAAAGCTTGGCAGCAACCTGACTTGAGTAGAGCCAATGCTCCTACTTTTTTGATCACCGCAGGCAAAGACTATTCAGACCAGTACACGCCGCAGGGTTTACATTATGATGAAGCCGATCTCAAAGGTGAGTCAGAGCGTACTTTGCCGGCGCAAGAATTGGTCGGTAAATTAAAGGTCTACATTAATCACTATCTGTTTCTCGAGTCACAACTGGATTTAAACATTCCTACCATTCAAGACGTAGAAATTGAAGCCATTGAGCCTAAAGAACCAGAGGTACTTGTTGCTGAAGAGGCTGTGGTAGAAAGCGCTGAGGTGAATGAGACACAAACTCTGAGCGTACTAGACATCCAAGAAGACGACACAACCCAGTTCGGCGGATTTGAAAGAGTTACTACTGAAGTGATCACAACCGAAGTGCTAAAGGCCCATCGCTTTGAGCAGCGTCGTAAAATGCGCAGTGGCGAAATCCACTACCTTGACCACCCGTTGATGGGTATTGTCATTCAAGTTCGTCGAGCAAACTAGCGATATAAGACATTATCAACGCACCGTGCGTTGGTACAGGCTTCAAAAAAAGCGGCTAGGATATTCTCCTAGCCGCTTTTCTATTTAACTGTTACAAATCCACAAGTGGAGCAAGCTCCACTGCTTAGACTCCTATACCAATCGAAGTAATTAACTGCTCAGAAAATTGCTTTGGATGATATTAATGCAATTTCAAATTTGGACGTAATACTCGGTTAATACGTCCGACCAACATCATGAGTCCGGTCTTGAGTGCTCCGTGCAGTGCCATTTGATGCATTCTATACAGCGAAATGTACACAACGCGAGCAATACGACCTTCAACCATCATTGATCCTTTGGTTAAGTTACCCATAAGGCTACCAACTGTTGAGAAGTTTGACAGTGAAACCAGAGAACCGTGGTCTTTATATTCGTAGGCTTTGAGCGACTTGTTACCAAGCATTGCCACAATATTGCTGTAAGCATGGCTGGCCATCTGGTGCGCAGCTTGCGCTCTAGGTGGAACAAACTTCCCATCGGCCTGTGTGCACTGAGCCAAATCACCGATAACAAAGATATTGTCATCAAGGGTAGTTTGTAGCGTATCTTTAACCACCAACTGGTTAATGCGATTGCTTTCGAGACCTGCGATTTCTTTCATAAAGTCTGGTGCTTTAATACCCGCAGCCCAAACCATAATTTGTGCAGGAATACGCTCACCTTCTTTAGTAACCAGACCTTCAGAATCGGCTTGCGTAACCATAGTCGCGGTGCGTACTTTTACACCAAGCTTAGTGAGTTCTTGATGCGCTGAGCCTGAGATTCTCGCAGGTAAGGCAGGCAGAATTCGTTCGCCTGCTTCAACCAAGCTCACATTCAATTTAGACGAGTCAATGTCGCTAAAGCCATAGTTTCTAAGTTCTTTAACCGCATTATGAAGCTCTGCAGACAACTCAACACCGGTTGCGCCGGCACCCACAATGGCGATATCCACACTGCCCTGGCCTTGATTGCCATGCAACTTAAGGAACTGATTGTTCATTTCCTCGCGGAAGCGGTGCGCCTGCTCTGGACTGTCTAGGAATATGCAATGCTCGCGAACCCCTGGAGTATTAAAGTCGTTCGACGTAGACCCGATTGCCAGCACCAAAATGTCATAATCAATGCTACGGCTCGGCATGATCAACTCGCCTTGCTTGTCGTGCATTTCAGAAAGCGTGATCTGTTTGGTCTCGCGGTCGATGTTTTGCAAACTGCCGAGTGTAAATTCAAAACCGTGATTTCGAGCGTGTGCACGATAGCTCAACGCATCGACACCCGCATCCAGTGAACCCGTTGCGACTTCGTGCAATAAAGGTTTCCATAAATGAGAAGACTTACGGTCAACCAGCGTCACTTTGGCTTTACCTTTGCGACCCATTTTTCGGCCCAGTTTGGTCGCCAGCTCAAGTCCGCCAGCGCCTCCTCCTACAACAACAATACGTGTCATCACAACACTCCTTCGTAAACGTTACAATTTTCACGAGGTAGTCAGTTCTACCTCAAACTTGGTGTTAGCGGCTTCGCCGATAACAAAAATCTTTTGCTTTTACTGTTTCACGTTGATTCTCTGCACCGCACTCATTATTGGATTCGTTATGTCAGTGAAGATGTGTAGGATTTAAAAATAATTTGATTAAAATCAATTTTTGTTGAAGTCATTATAGTCATTCATTGATGTAGAGCAAGCTTGGTAAGACCAATTAACCATAATTTTTTTACACTTATAATTATTTACCGATTGTTTAAATGCAACATAGGGCATAACCGTTCTCTCTCAACGCTGTTTACGTTGACGTTCACCCAACAAGATAACTCAGTACTGATATAGGTTGCTTTTCTTTTACCCACAAAAAAACCAGCCCATTAGTAGGCTGGCTCTAAGCTTTAGCGTAAAAAGCAGTTATCGCTGTTCTTTAAACGCTTTCATTCGTTGCAGGTGCTGCGAAATTTTCTTGAATTTATGACCTTGTTCGTCGTCCCAAACAATGTCGTAATAATCTTCGAGCTCATCAGCCACTTTACGAGTATCGACAATGTCATCATTGGTCGACAAAATGACTAAACAGCGCTGCTTGTTTTTGATTCGATATTGATCAACACATTTGGTCGCAATATCTTCGTACTCTTCCGGGCGATCAATTCGGCCCACCATAGTGGCTTGTGGATGAAGATTAGGGTTGAAAATAACCTGTTTAATACCGCATAAAAAGCCGATACGCTCTGACCAAAAGCCCCCTAAGCCGACACCACAAATAATAGGGTGTGGGTCATCAGACGCTTCTATAGCTTTGTGTACTTCTTTAAGCAGATGAGCCATGTCATGCTTTGGGTGTAAGGTGCTGTAATTGATGAAGCGGACGTCTTCATCTATGAATTGCAATTGCAGAACCTTTTCGTGATTGCCTGGACTGGTTGAATCGAAACCATGAAGATAAATGATCATTACCGCTTCCTTTCTGTGGGTGCGTATTGCTTAAATCTACCACGTAGTGTGGGGTTTTAAAGCGTCCATTTAATGAAATTTTACATTACAAACTAAAACAGTGATCCGAATTACACAATGCACTCGCCATTTCCATGGCTTCGTTTAAGTAACTTTGGTCGTTATTGTACTGATAACACACCACAAACCATAGCGCACTCATTATCTCAAAGTAGAACCGAATTTCATAAGCTCTGGCTACCGATGAGTCAATATCGCCGCCCATTTCACGGCAATAAGTCTCAACAAACGTATCTAACCGATAACGACATGCCATAGCCGTCAATACCACATCAATCAAAGGATCGCCGATACAGGCGTACTCCCAATCAATAATGGCTAGCTGCTCACCCGTATCAATCAAATTATAGTAGCCAAGATCGCAGTGGAGTAAACACGGCGCAGCCTGGTTAAATAGCGCATCTTCTGCCCTTTGTGCATGATGATAAAGTTGAGATAATTGGTCAAAACGGTTCTCTGGCAGCAAGGCTTGCCAATAGGTTTGAATTTTGTCGCGATAACTGAAAAGTGGCAACGCCTGGTCTGCACACAGCGGTAATCTATGGTATTGAGCCATAACCTTTACCATTTGACTGTGTGAGGGTGACACAAGTAGCGGCTGTCCTTCAATCCATTGATTGGCAATGCCTAAGGAGCTGTAGTGAACGATGTTGGGCGCAAAGCGGTGAGGTGCGAGGAAAGTCAGAACATGGTGCTCTAAAGCCCGACTGATCCCCAAATTGACCAATAGTGGGGAGTGGGGACGCCAAATGCAGTCTTGTTGCTCGCGAACGAGTTTCCAACTGCGATTGGTCAATCCCCCCAAGATGGGTTGGATCTCTTTTAAGCCACGCTGTAACGCTTGAGGCAGGTCCTCAGGTGTTAGCGTGAGTGCCATAGTCAAATCCATATGCTGACACTCCAACCCTACTTAGCGCTTAAAGACCTAAGAAGCTTTTCGAACGCTGTTTACGAATCTCGGTTTCGTCAGCCCATTCGATCAAGCCTGTTTCTAGATCCATAAGACGCATGGTCATTTTGTAATACACGTCTTTATCACGGCCCGCTTCTTTTACGATGCTTGAAAGGTTGCCATACAGCATGTATTGCGCACCCACCATCTTACCAAATTGAATGGCGCTGCTTTGATCAACCAGTTCATCATTGTTTTGGAAATCAAGCTGCTCACGCACAGACTCAACGCGATCCATGTCCACAAAGCGGAATTTACCAGAGTTCAGCATTTTAGTGCTGATTGAATCGGTGATGGACTCGGTATCAATATGCTCTGCGGTTTTGTTTTTAATGCGCTCAACAAATACGATTGGTCGCTGGTCACGAGTAATGTAAGTCACTGCACCAGAAGCCAACATGCTATCTACCATTTCTCCAGCAATAGTTTGAAGATCCGTAGAGCCAAAGTCAGCTGTCGTGGTTTCAACTTCTTGAGCATCGCCGTAGCTAACTTTATTAGAACAACCGCCAAGCAAAACGGCTAACCCAAGTAATGCAATTGCACTTTTTTTCATAAACTTCTTCCTAACTATTAATTGTCCGCTGGACGTATTTGTATTCTAAATTGAGTGCCGTTTGGATGCACTGAAACTTCTGACAAGGTTCTGGACTCAAAGCCACGGATCACTGTCTGCTTCCACGCTGACGGGCGAGGGTTGACCTCCAAACCATTATCATCATACCAGTAGAATCTATACTGAATATGTTGGTCCCCTTTATACGCGCTACTGAGCTGAACGATCCCTCGAACGCGGTCGTCAATCGGGAGCGTAGCAATATTATCGATGAGTAAGCGGCTTCCCATTACGTTATCACCGAAGATCACCGTCTGTGACTCACCGTCAATTCGTAACCCTGCGGTTGTTGAATTATTGGAACATGCCACCAGCAGTAGTGACGCAACCACTCCTAACCACATTTTTTTCTGCATCATAACCTTCCTAAATTAGTCGACCACATCGACGCATTGTTGCCTTGCTGTGACAGCCAGACCAATGTGGTCTGCCCCGCCCTAACATTAAACATAAGAGTCTGTTCTCCAACCTTCACTTGATGCTCACCTTCTGTAAGCATAGCAGTCGCTGAGTGAACAGTGGCTGGCAAAGACTGCCAACTGCGTGTATCGGGTTGTTCCGTTAATGTATTGAATACATTAAATAACGCATTACCGGCATCGTCCCCATTAGCCGCCTCTTTGCGAATACGGTCTTTGGTGATCGCGCGCAGTGTTTGGCGTACCAAAATAGTCGGCATTTGTTCGGTTAAGCTTTGACGCGCCATAAGATTAACGTCAGTAAGATTTTTTGTTGTCAATTCAGTGTCATCGAGAACAACTGGCAACCCTTTTACTAGCGTCCCTTGATCATAATAAGGCAAAGCAAGGCTGTAAAACGCAGTATTGTTACGACTATCATACACTGGAATGGTTATTCGCCACTCTTTCATCGGCTGAACTACGCCGACTTCATTGATTATTATGACTCGTCCTTGCTGTGAGTCCGACCCCAAGCGCTCAATAGCCGCGCTGTTTGCCAAACGCTCACCATATTGAGTTTGTAAGGCATCCACTTCTTCTCTCGCCCCAAACTTAGTCCCAATACGGATCGCCGCACCAATGATTTCAGGATTTCCATCATTAACTGCTAACGCGCGGCTTATATCAATGTAGGCGGCGTTAAAATCCCCATCGGCCTCAAAGAGTAGCGCAGAAAGATAGAATAAGTAACTGTTTTGAATTGCTTTTAAAGAGTCTCCCGCGTCAGGGTAACGCGACATAACACTACCTAGGTTTGGATCTACACCAGATTGTTTTAGTTCATCTTCCGCTCGCTTTAGGCTAGCTTCGCGATTGGCTAATGCTCGCTCCTGAACGCGACTGGCTCGACGCATTTCAATCAGAGCGCCTTCTAAGTCCTGCTTCTGCACATAGTTGAGCGCAGAATAGAGGTGCAAATAACCTATTTCATAATCCGGTGGTAAATACTCAGTAATGTTGTCATTGAGCGCCAAAGCGCCAAGGCTGGTTGCACTGCCACTTATCGAAATGACAGCCTGCTCTTCCAGTTCTGCAACGTGTCGATAAGCCAAGTCAAATTGCGCCTGACTCTGCTCTGTCTGTTGTGACAAAAGCTCTATACGCCCTTTTTCTAGCTCACTCAACAGCGGCTCTTCCAGCCCTGTCATAGACAATGCACTGCTATAATCACCCGTCGCTAACGCTGCACGCGCTGGCGCATTACCTGCGCTGTAATGGCTAAATAATCGGTTAACGCTCAGCGAACTACACCCTACAACGGCAGTGGTCAGTAGAGCAATCCCTAACTTTCGGGGCAGCGTTTTACACTTCCAACTCATACTTCTCTCATTGTTGGCAACAGACATTATACCGCTAGCATCGGACCTAAAGGTTTGCCACCTAACAGGTGCATGTGGATATGGTATATTTCTTGACCACCGTGAGAATTACAGTTAATAATCAAGCGGTAACCGTCTTCATCAATTCCTTCTTGTTTTGCGATCTTGCTCGCAACTGTGAACATCCTACCTAAGGCTTGTTCATCTTCTGCCGTTACGTCATTAACGGTCGGAATTAACGTGTTTGGAATAATCAGAATATGCTGAGGCGCGCGTGGGTTAATATCACGAAAGGCAGTCACTAATTCATCTTGATAAAGCAGATCAGTTTGGATCTCTTTACGTATGATTTTACTAAATATCGTTTCTTCCGCCATGATGAACTCCAATGTTCTAATTCTTTTAGAAAAACAGTATGTGCGATAGCGTCAAAAATCACAATACGTTGTGATATTGGCATTATAGAATGGCGTGCTGTTAATTGAATGAGATGTGGGGTTCGTCAATGTTCGCGCAAGGCAAAGAATGTACACTCTGCCCAAACAGCATGTGAGACTGAAGTACAGTCACAGGGAGAAATCTATGAAAGGCTCGGTAATTCGCCGAATGTATACTGGCTTTACGGTGATCGTATTAATGTTCGTCGTATTAACCGCAATGATGCTAAATGGCATGAGCACAATTCACGACGAATTTGTGAATGTGTCTAACGAATCACTGCCCCTTGTGGCCAAGTCTAATGAAACCAGTATCGCGCTATTAAGTGCTGATAAGCTGTTTAAAGACTTTCTCACCACTCGCGACACCGAGCGTCTAGGCTCAATTCGCGAACAGTTTAGTCAGCAGCAGCAAAGCTACGCACAAACGCTCGCAGAACTCGAAACGCTCAGTCAGTCTTACCCATCGCTAAAAAACCAATTTACCGAGCTGTACGAACGTGAGCAAGCTTACTTCGCACAAGCCAATGAAGCGATGGACAATTATCAAGCGATGTTCTCCTTTGAAGAAGAAGTACAGAAAAAAAGTCGCGACTTTCAACGCATGCAGTCCGCTCTTTATTCTGGGTTAAAAGACTACGTCGATGACTCAAGCAGTATTTCAGTAAAAGTTATCGCCAAAAGCTACTTCACAAAATTAAAAGATGCCGAAGTAACTACCTCTGATGCGCTAGCCAGCTCTAATTTAGAATTAGTGAGAACGGCGATGACAGCAAACAAAAAAGCAGTCACTCACCTTAACTATGCTTATCAGGGCTTGCGTAACCAACTTCCTGCACTAGGTTCAGCATTCGATAAAACGGTTGAGCAGTTCTCTTTGGACGTGGGTAAAAAAGGTGGCGTGCTGGATTACCATTTAGACTTTCTTGAAACGCAAAATACTCTGTATGAAAACATTGCGATTCTTGCCACTCAGTCAGACCAAATTGTTGCGCAGTTAGAAACCTTCAACGTTGCCGCAATCAACGCACTTGATAGCTCAGTGAAAGGCGCAGGCGAAGTATATGACAAAGGTTTGGTTCAAGCCCTTAGCTTGAGTGGCGTTGTGGTGTTGCTTGCAGGTTTCATTGGCTACCGCCTAGCCAACAATGTGCGCCAGCCGCTCAAACGCATTCTCGCTAACTTAGAGTCACTCACCGCCGGTGATATGACACGTCGTATTGAAGACAATAACAACAACGAGTTTAGTCGTGTAAGTGGCCACATTAATGACCTAGCCGACAACCTGCACAATATTTTGAAACAGCTTAACAGCGCATCAGATAACCTTGCAGAGTCTGCATCTAGCAACCAATCTAACTCACAAAATGCACAGCAAAAACTGAATACACAGCGAGAACAAACCGCGAGTGTAGCAACCGCTATGACCGAAATGGAACACTCGGTAAATGAAGTGGCTCAGAGTGCACAAAGCTCTCAAGAGAAAGTGCATCAAGTGGAAACCGCGTCAGAATCCGGTCGCCGTGTAATGAGTTCAAACATCACCACCATCAATCAGCTCGAGACTCGCCTAGTGAGTTCGGTTGAAGCGGTGGGCGAACTGCAGCGCATGAGTAGTGAAATCGGCTCTATCCTCGATGTTATTCGCAACATTGCCGAGCAAACCAATCTTCTCGCCCTTAACGCAGCCATCGAAGCGGCGCGTGCTGGTGAACAAGGTCGCGGGTTTGCGGTGGTTGCCGATGAAGTGCGTGTACTTGCACAACGTACGACAGAATCGACTTCTGAAATCGAAACCATGATTTCGAATCTGCAATCCAGTTCGGAGTCTGCCAGTAAAGTGATTAAGAGCTGTATGAGCGACATGGAGCAATCCGTGAGTCAAGCGTCGGAAGCCAACAGTGCGATGGAAGAAATTCAGGCCTTGATTCTAGAAATCAGCCAGATGAGTACCTACATTTCACAAGCGGCGGGTGAGCAATCACAAACCACATCTGAAATTGCTCGTAGCCTCGAAGACATCAATCACATCGCCGACGAAAACTACCAAGCAATCGCCAAGATTGCCGACGTAAACCAATCGCTGAGTGAATTGTCGGGTGAACAGAGCTCATTGGTTCATCAATTTAAGCTTTAATTTCACCTAACCTCCTAAAAAAGGGCAACATCTTCGATGTTGCCCTTGTTTTTTGTGTGTATAAGACAAATAGTGTAAATAACCATAACAAAAAAGAATCAACCGATATGACAATTCACGTTGGCATTTTAGATAAAGACCCGATTCGCTTGCTTACCCCACCTCTGGACGAACGTACCGAGTGTACGAACATGGTCCTCATTGGCGATAAAAGCCAATACCCCATTTTTGAGCGTATTCAGCGAGTCCTAAAGCGTTACGACATCGATAGCGAATTTTTTGAAATACCGGACGTCGTCAACACAACCGCGTTACATGGTGCGTTGCAAAGCCTTATTACGTACTTAGAAAGTAAGAACACCACGGTAAAACTCAACGCAAGCTGCGGTATTAGGCATCGCCTACTCTCGGTATACGAAAATTTCCGCCATAACCGCTGGCCGATCTATGTGGTTGAGCCAAATAGCGACCGAATGTGTTGGTTATACCCTCAAAACAAAGACGATATTCAGGTACAAGACAAAATAACCGTCGAAGACTACCTTACTATTTTTGGCGCGCGTGCAGAGTTTACGGAGCAAGCCAGTCAAATCAGTGATTCGCTCTTTAATATCGGTAAGAAGTGGGCCAGCAATGCGTTAGAGCTTGGACCTGGCCTTGCCACGCTCAACTACCTCGCCACAACCTGTCGCAAAGGCCAAACTTTATCGGTAGAGCTGAGCGACAAGCAGCAGACGTATAAAGAACTGGCAACGCTTATTCAAGATTTGGTCGACGTAGGTCTTGCTACTTATCAAAATGGCACGCTAACCTTCGCCACAGACGATTGCCGCCGTTTCTCAAACGGTGAATGGCTAGAAACCTATGTGCACAAATCGATAGAGCTTATCAAGCATTCTATGCCTACTATCCAAGATCAGGCGTTAAATGTGCAAGTATATCGTCAAGCTGCGAACAAAGAAGTGCGCAATGAACTCGACGTCGCCACTGTAGTAAACAATAAGCTTCATATCATTGAGTGTAAAACCAAAGGTATGCGCGATGACGGTGACGATACCCTCTATAAACTGGAATCATTGCGCGATTTGCTCGGCGGTATTCAGGCGAGAGCGATGTTGGTAAGTTTTAGACCGCTTAGGTACAACGATATCTCTCGAGCCAAAGACCTTGGGCTTGCGTTAATTGGTCCAGAAGAGTTAGCCGAGCTCGATCGCCACTTATTACAGTGGTTTAGTAAAGCAGGCGGCCACTCTTTTTTAAACTAATCTCTGCCGTCTAGTGACCGATAATTTTTGAACGCTTAACGCTGCGTATCTCTAGCTCGATTTAAAAAAGCCACCAAGGTTTCATTTACTTGGTCGGCTTTTTCAAACTGCAGCGCATGTGCAGCGCCTTTCACTTCCAAAAACTCGTGCTTATCACCAAGCGCCTCTCGAACGCGCGCAGACTCTTCAATCGGAAACATTTTGTCTTGGTCTCCCCACAAAAGTAACGAATCGATGTTGGCGTTTGCCAAAGCGCGAAAATCCGGTAAAGGATCATCTTGCATAAAGTGTGCGAACGTCGAATAAAGCGCGCGACGGATCCCTTTGTAGCTCATTTGCACTTTATAGTTGTCTATCCAGTGCTGTACATCTTTGTGAGCCACAAGGTCGTCAGCTTGTTTCTTGGCAAAACTTGGGATCACAACGGTATAGGCTAGCCAACGACCGATCCCGGGCCATAGCAGCGGGCCCAAACTGATTGGCTTATGCAAAGGTGCCATAAAAGTGGTTGTGGTGACTCTTTCTGGATACGCGCTGGCATAGGCTGCAGCCACCGCTCCGCCCATAGATAGCCCTACTAAATGAAGAGGCTTATGGTCAAGACCAAGCCCTTTGACAAGGTGGTCTAATTGGGCGATGAATAAATGCCGGTCATAGTCGGTATCTGGCCTGTCGGAATATCCTCTGCCCCAAAAGTCTAGCTGCAATACTTGATATCCATGCTCTATAAGGTAATCGACATTGCGCTCCCATACATAATAAGGAACCGAAAACCCATTAAGCAGCACCACCAACTCGCCATCATCAGGTCCTGTGAGCTGATAATGAACTTCGCCATAATCTAAAGCGATAAACTGCCCTGGCGCCTGTGCTTTGGCGTCATCATTGAGGATCTTTTTTTCAGGGTTACGCCACCATGGGATCGTTATTATGACAACGGCCACCACAATTAACAGCAGGCTAAGCATTATTTTGTTCTCCTCGAGCCGAATGCGAACAGTTTACTCACTAACGACGTTGAAAGGTAATCTCTATATTCGATTTTACATTCGACATTTCAATATTTTAGAACAAAAAAACCCGCTTTAAGCGGGTTTTGACAGAAAAATGATAAACGAATAAACGTTTTTACTTAGCCAAGCATTTTACGAGCGGCTTCAACCACTACTTTAATAGAGCGAGTTTCGGTCTCTTTAAGCGTGTCGTGATTTGGGATTTCTTGTTGCGTGCGGTTAATAATAACACCCGCGACACATCCCGCTCTTAACCCAGAGCTAGCACACATGGTCAACAGCGTTGCAGACTCCATTTCGAAGTTCAATACACCCATATCTTGCCACTCTTTCATTGAACCTTGGAAGCGCTTAACCACGCGGCCTGAGAAGGTGTCATATCGCTCTTGGCCAGGATAGAAAGTATCGGAAGACGCTGTGACACCCATGTGCACGGTAGCGCCGTTTTCTTCCACCGCTTCTTTCATTGCTGTCGCCACTGAGAAATCAGAAACAGCAGGGAATTCCATTGGTGCAAAGTGCAAGCTCGCACCATCAAGACGCACAGAGCCAGTGGTCACGATCATATCACCCACATTCACATGCGGTTGGATTGCACCCGTTGTGCCGACGCGTAGAAACGTATTTACGCCTAGCTGCGCCAGCTCTTCAACCGCAATTGAGGTTGATGGACCGCCAATTCCCGTCGAACATACCACAACAGATTGGCCATCAAGCTTAGCCAAGAACAGTGTGTACTCTCGGTGACTCGCAAGAAATTTTGGCTCTTGCATTAGATTAGCAATTTTTTCTACACGGGCTGGGTCGCCAGGAATAATTGCCAGAGTGGCACCGTCTAGATCTTCCTTGGTCACGCCTAAGTGAAAAACAGCTGCGGTCATTGGGGGCTCCTTAAAAACAAAAGAGTCTTAGCTATGTGCAGCTAAGACTTCGAATTAGTCAGTAAACTTTAGCCCACTCTGATAGGTGGAAAGTTGAAGTGGCTCACAGCGTGGCGGATGTAAAAACTGTGAGCTGATCACTTAAACGGTTTGCATCACACTTCTGAAAGCGAAGTGATGCTTTTTAGCGCAGTCGGCTAAGCAGAACTTGCTGATCAAGTTCACCGTGGAACTGTTCGTAGTCGAGTCCTTTGTCAAAAATGAACTCACTCGCCAGCGCGCGAACGGTTTGTACCAACTTATCGGCGTTCCACGGCTTTTCAAAATAGCTTTCGATGCGTGCCGAATTGATCGCCTCAATGGTGTCTGAATGTGTCGCTTGACCGGTTAATAACACTTTTTTGGTGTATAGGAAGCGGCTATCTTCTGAAATGTCGGCAAGGAGCTCAACGCCAGTTTTTTGGGGCATGACATGGTCACTCACTACCACTGCAACAAAATCGCCCTCAGCATCGATGTCATCCATGAGTTCCAACGCTTCATCGGCCGATTCACACTCTTCAATGTTTAACCAGCTGCCTAATACTTCCAGGTCTTGCACTACAGCACTTAGTACTTCTCGTTGGTCATCAACGCAAATGAGATTCAACTTTTCCATATTATTCTCCTAGCGGCAGTTTAATGCGAAAAACGGTCTGATTAGCATCACTTTTGACCACTATCGTTCCGTCATACCCACTTATAATTCGTTTCACTATCGACAATCCAAGTCCTAAGCCAAACGAAAGCCCACCTTTTTTGGTGGTAAAGTTCGGCTGAAAAATCTTGCGTCGAGTGGCTTCGTCTATTTCTGGCCCATTATTGGACATTGTTACAAGGATCTTATTGTTACTGACGCGGGTCGAAATCGTTAAGCTAGGCTCATCGACGCCTTCCATTGCATCACACGCGTTTTTCACAATATTTGCCCACACCTGAACCAATTCTGTAGACGATCCTTTAAACATTGGCAGGTCGGCGGGGCTGATATGCACAGATACGCGCCGAAGCTCACTTTGCAATAATGACAGGGCTTTATTAATGCTGTCATTGATATTGATCGACTCTTCGGTATTTATATCGACTCGGCCTAACTGTTTGACAGACTTAACAATACTGACCGCATGTTTCGCGGCAAGCTTCATATCGTGTAGATCGCGGCCAATCTCCCAAAACCGGACCGCAGTCTCGGGTTGCTCAATCCACATCTGTTGGCTGGCATCGTCAGGCATAGCCTTGGCCAATTGCTTGGCTTGTTGGCTGGAAACACCCAACGCGCCCTCAAGCTTCTTAGCGCGCTTTCTAACTTCACTCGAGCTCAATGATTGTCCGAACATCAGCCCCTGATCAATGAAGGCGCTCGCTTGCGGGTTGGTTTCTTCAACCAATTGAAGCAGCACCGAATACATGCGATCGGATTTACTGTTCAATACCCCAACAGCGTTATTGAGCTCGTGAGCAATACCCGCCGCCAACTGACCTAATGTGGTCATCTGCTCAGCGGAGTTAAGTTTTTGGATGGCTTCTTCTTTTTCGATAGCGCCAAGAGTGGCGCGCTGTTGACGGCGAGACAGTTCGCTGACCATCAATGGCATAAACTGCTCATATAAAGAGCCAAATTCGTCAGCATCTACCGCCAAAGTCCGATTGTCTATCCACGCCAATTCGACGTCGGTTTTTGCCACTACCGTTGAAGACGGGATTAAGGTGCGAGAGAAAAAACTGTGCACGCCAATGAATGAGCCAGCGCCCGCAACAAACACTGACACAGGCTGCTCAAATTCTTGTTCGGTATAGAGTGCTTCTAGCTCCCCTTCACGAACATAATAAAGTCGCTCATTATATTTGTTTTGCTCAATCACCACTTCGCCAGCGGCGAACTTAATCACTCGATTAGGACTGCTAAAATAAGCATCAACTAAGCGTCTAAGCGCATTGTCCATACCGGCTCCTTATTGCCAAAGGTTCGCGTTTAACGAGTGATATTTCATATGGTTAGATAAAACCTACAATGTTGAGTACCCACACCATTATGAAGCTAAGGAACACGCCAACCAGTCCTAATATAATACCCACTTTTGCCATCTGGTTGCTCTGTACATTGCCCGTAGCGTGAGCTAGCGCATTCGGAGGCGTACTGATAGGTAAAGACATGCCTAAAGATGCTGCAAAGGTCACAATAAGGATCAGCGTCACTTCGCCACCTAAAGGCGTAAGGCTCGTCATCGACGTTCCTAGTGCGGCCATTATTGGCATCAACAAGTTGGCAGTCGCGGTATGCGACATAAAGTTTGCCATCAACAAGCACAGCGCTGCTGCGCCAACCAATACGACGTAAGGAGAATAGGTATCAAACGGAATGCTATTAACCACAAGTTTCGCCAGCCCAGTCTTATCCAGCGCTAAGCCCAACGCGATACCACCCGATACCAACCAAAGTACATCCCAAGATATTTTCTTTAGATCTTCTTTGTTAATGATGCCGGTAAGCGAAAAAATAGCTACTGGGATTAGTGCTACCGTGTACGAGTTCATCCCGTGAGACGAGCCCATTAGCCATAGCAGTATGGTCAACGCAAAGGTCACATAAACCGTTATGGCTTTCGGTGTCTTTAAGAATTTACCGCGAATGTTCAGTTCAATTTTTTGCTGCTCAGAGCCATACAATTTGGTAATAAGCACCCAAGCAATCGCCATCATGATCACCACAAATGGCACGCCAAAGGCCATCCATTCGCCAAAGCTTATTACATTGTCACCAACCAAATATTTAAGCGCGATAGCATTTGGCGGCGTACCAATAGGTGTGCCTATACCGCCGATGTTCGCGGCAACAGGAATACTGAGTGCAAAGGCTACTCGTCCTGGATCGCGAGGACCAAACACCGCCAACACAGGCGCAAGGATAGAGAGCATCATTGCCGTTGTTGCGGTATTGGACATGAACATGGAGAAAATACCAGTGATCAGCATTAGACCTAACATGACGTATTTAGGATCTTGACCAAAAGGTTTTAGCAGTACCCGCGCTAAGTTGACATCTAAACGATATTTGGTGGCAGCCATAGCCAAAAAGAATCCACCCAAAAACAGCATAATGATTGGGCTAGAAAAGGTTGCCATAATATCGGTGTAGTTTAAAAGCTCGCCAAACTCTGGCGTACCTGCACCTTGCTTAGCCCAAATAATCCCTTTATCGGATATCAGTAACAGCTCTAAAACAATGATGACCACAGACGTCGCGTAGATAGGAATAGGTTCGAAGACCCAACACAGTGCCGCCAGTAAAAACAGAGCGATCACTCGCTGCTGTAATATGGTCAATCCTTCAAACGGAAAGGCCGAAACGGGTAATAAAATAACGATTAATGGAATTACGATTGGGATCAGGTATTTAAGATAGCTTTTCATCGGTTGGCTAGTCCATGAGCTCGGAGACGTGTGATTATCTTTCACTTCTCGATGTAAAAATCGGACATAAATCAATTAATGGTGAATTAATCAGCAGATTATGTAATCGAATTACAAAACTAAGAGACGGGACAACGTTTATCGGTTACACCTTTTGTTAAAAACAAAAACGCGACGAAGATTATCGTCGCGTTCTGACTGGTAAGGCATAGTCAATAGGCTTATACGGGGTGTGAGAAAACCTCATCTAGCATGTTAGAGACTGCTTTCATAACGTCAGCGCGAGAAATAATTCCCACTAGCTTGCCATTATCAACCACAGGATAAACCTTTGGCTTATTGACCTTCATCATTTGTGCAAGCTCAAGAATGGGAAGTTCTGGAGAAACCGTCAGTACATCACGATACATACAATCATCCACAATATGCGTATCTTGACTGTGGTAAAGTACCTTAACCAATCGCTCGAGCAAATCCTGCTCTGAGATAAAGCCAATGACTTCGCGATGTTCGTTGATCACCGGGCCACCCATCCTACCCGACTTAATCACTTTATCGAGCGCAGCGGTTAACGACATGGTTTTTGTAAACGTCACCGCTTGTGGATCCATATATTCCTTAACTTTAATGGAATGCATCGCGTCCCTCCTAAAAAAATTAGCAACAGCATATAGTTATAGTGTTGACTAAAATTTAAATTTGACCAGAAAAAAGCGATTTATTTTTGCGAATTCGACTAATTTTGATTGCTACACCACTGCGTCCAAAGCTCTAAAGCGGACTCTTTGCTTGAGTTTAAATCTTGGTTTGTGGCAAATAGCGCAACAATAAGTGACGCGTAAACATGATTGGCCATGGTAATTAATAGCTCGGACGGCGTGCCTAATGGGCACTGTTTTGGCACAGGCAAGCTCGTCAGTTCAAGTGCTGGCCAATAGTGTTCATGGACATCCTCCTGATCACTAAGCCACAATGTCTGACTGACTTTTGGGTTAAACTCCGCTTCGCCCGATACTCCCTTAAACGAGACTACTGCACCGCTTGAATGGCCTACTTGCTGCTCAATCTCGGCATGCAGCTGCTGAAAGCCTGGATGAAAGCTGCCTCGCACCCCAAAATTTGCTCGGCCAGGGTTAAGCCCTCGTACTACTGTATTGATGGGGGTTCGCAGACCATAACGTTTTTTCCAGTCCAGCATTTTTACCGCTTGCGGTGAATACTGTGACAAAGGCAGATAAGCGATAGCTTGCTCATCAAGTAACGCTTGCGCTGATTCTACAGAGTCCGCCATACCTATCGATAGCTTTGCTAGGTATTCACGGCAATGCACACGTGGTGAGCCTTCATCAAGGTGGCCATGCAACAACACTTTTTTACCGGTGCCACTTAAGATTTTTGCAGCGATCAAATGCCAAGGTAACGCCATCTCTTGCTGATTATCGTCTAAACGGCTTTTCTTTCCCGCGTAGCAAGGCCAATCAAAATCGGCCGATAGGGTTGGAATAATTGACTGAAAGGCTTGCGTAAAACCGGCGATCTCAAAAGGCGTTTCATTGTTGACGCGAATCAACATCAACAACATCGCCATTTGGTCATCACCGACCTCTCCCGCGAGATATTCGGTCATAATCTGCTTTGCTTGCTGTTGATCGAGAGGTTTACGACCACGCTCACCTCGCCCAACGGTACGGATACACTCTAATATTGTGCTCACTTCCCTGCACTCCTGATTAATGCTTATGTTGGTATCAGACCTCAATTCGTTAATGAAATCAATCGACAACCGCTATGCAACCCTGATCGACAGGCAAAAAAAAGCTCCTCATGGAGGAGCAAGGGAGCCATAGTCTACCCACAACAATAAAAAAGGATGATTACATTAGGGTAAATACAAATCCCATGCCAAAACTGGAGAGTTTAATTTAATAATAAAAAACAATAAGTTACAAAATATCACTCAAGGACAATAAACCATGAGGTGCACTCATAAATTGCACGTTTGCACCAAAAAGGCTCCACTTCCTCCGTGGCAGGCACATGATTTTTGTGTCTTGCACGGATCGTGAGCCCTACTCAAAGAGTAAAATTTCCATATAGAAAAGAGTAGATTAGGTCACTAATTTGTTTGGAGTTCTTCCTAATTAGCACTACTATAAAACCATCTCGTTACCATTACGTAACACATGTTGAGAGAAAGGAATTATGACCGAGAAGACCCAGCCAGAATCGGAAGAAGCGACTAAAAATGACGTGACTGAACAACCCACTGCAGCCCCTAAAGCCGATCCAGTTAAGCGATTGACTCAAATGACTCTAGTGATCGCTGGTGTATTTTTTATCTGGTACATGTTTGCTGACCGATTCACGCCATGGACCGATCAAGCCAAAGTCCAGGCATACGTCATCCCTATTGTTCCTCAAGTGTCAGGCCGCGTACTCGACGTCAATGTGACAAACGATCAGTTTGTTGAAGCCGGAACAGAACTGTTTGAAATTGACCCCTCCGATTACATTCTTGCGGTAGAAAATGCTCAAACCAGTTTGGAACTGGCTGGACAAGAACTTGGCGCAGGTACGGCGAGCGTAGCAACCGCACAAGCTGGGTTGGTACAGGCTGAGACCAATCTAGAACATGTGAACGCTCAAAGTGCGCGTGTCTTTGAGTTAGAAGAGCGTAACCTGTATTCCAAGTCCGAAGGTGATAAAGCAAGAGCCGCAATCAAGGCTGCCAGAGCCCAAGTAGACAGCGCTCAAGCGAACTTAGAAAAAGCAAGGCAATCACTGGGTGCTGAAGGAGAAAACAACCCTCGCATTCGCTCTGCAATGGCTACTCTCAAAAAAGCGCAGCTTGATTTGAGTCGTACCAAAGTGATCGCTCCGGCATTAGGGGGCGTCACCAACCTACAGATCGAAAAAGGCTATTACGCGAAAGCAGGCGCCGCAGCCATGACCTTTGTGGAAGCCGAAAGCGTGTGGGTTCAAGCAAACCTTAAAGAAAATAACCTCGCCCATTTACAGCCTGGTGCGGAAGTTGACCTACTGCTCGATATTATGCCTGGCACACTCTACAAAGGTGTAGTCCGCTCTGTAGGTTTTGCCGTTTCAACCGACAATCAAGGTACCGTAGGCAGCTTACAAACCGTAAAATCAAGCACTGGTTGGTTGCGCGACCCGCAACGTTTCCCTGTCATTATTGAGTTTGCCGAGCCAGTACCTGCGGGGTTAAAACGCGTTGGCGGGCAAGTCGATGTACAGGTCTATAATGAAGAAAGCCCAATCCTAAATGTCATAGGAAAGGTGTGGATCACAGTACTAAGCTGGTTGTCGTTCATCTATTAAAGGTTAACCATGCGATCAAAATTCATCTCAGATCCGATGACAGCCAGCCAATTGCGGTTCGCTGTCGGTGTCACGAGCGCATTGGCCTTAGCTTATGGTGTGGAATGGCCTTTGGCGTTCCTGTTTCCACTGTTTACCGCCCTGTTGCTATCTATGCCTTTACCTAAGCCTACTCTAAAGCAAGGTTTAAGAACCATGCTCAATACCTTGATTGGCTTTTCTATTGGACTCACCTTTGCGATTTTCTTTGTGCGCTTTCCACTACTGTGCTTAGGCGCTCAGTTTGTCGCGCTATTCTTTATCTACTATTACATTAATCGCGGTGGTTCATTTTGGCTCACCCTGATGACGCTACTCAGCGTGTTGCTGCTGCCAATGCTGACACAAATTTGGGATCAAATCGCGATTAGCCTGAGCGCGGGTCTGGTGATGTCTGCTTGGCTTGCGGTGCTTTGGGTATGGTTTGCACACTTTCTCGTGCCGGATCCAACCAACGCCGTCCTTCCCGACACAGGAGGATTTCAACGAGTCTATTCTCCTGTTGCCGCTAAGCTGGCACTTAAAAGCACCCTAGTGGCATTTCCAATCGCTTCATATTGCCTAATATACAGTCGCAGTGACCTCATACTGACTATGATTTTTGCCGCAATATTCACCTTAAAACCCGACTTAACCGCTGGCAAAGCCGCGGGGCGAAAGTCGCTGATTTCGACCGTTTTAGGGGGAGTAATGGCGATGGTCATTTATTGGGCCATCGTCGCCGTACCTAGGTACGAATTTTTCCTGCTAATCATGTTTGCAGTGATGTTGTTTGTCGGCTCTAAAGTGTTTTCCAAAGACCCATACGCGGCGTACTACGGCTCTGCAGTGAGCTGTATTTTGGTGCTTATTAATGGCGGTATGGGAGAAAATGCTGACTTCTTTATGTCGTTGGTAACGCGGGTGACTCTAATAAGCCTGGCCATCATGTACATAGTGGCAAGCTTACAGGTGCTAGACCGATTTATCTTCAATCGCCCCCAAAAGTTAACCAGCATTCAAAGCAAGTAACATCGCAACATACAAGTTCTTGTCAAAGCGATTATTCGCGTCATGGTCTATGCGATTGGCGCAAACTCTGACCACACAAACCGATTAAACGGTGAGTTTGCAGACATTAAAAAACGCGGCACTTGGGCCAAGCCATTGCGCTTTCCTGTTGCTTTGACCTAGTAAACGCATTCCAAAGCCTTAATGTATAGTCACATCAAACTCATTAAGGCGTTGCTTTCTCAAACAGATATTTGTTCTATATCGCAATTCTTCGGCGCAGGTTTTAACACGGTATTGGACAACAATGTGATAGAGTCAATGCTCTAATCCGTGTGCCTGTTATAATTAATTCTTGTCAATCAGCTCTCAATTTCTTCCGATAACCGAAGAGCATCCTCTATCTCTACCCCCAAATATTTGATCGTATTTTCAATTTTGGTGTGACCAAGCAAAAGCTGGATCGCTCGAATATTTTTGGTCTTCTGATAAATCAGTGTTGCTTTGGTTCGGCGCAGTGAGTGGGTTCCATATAGACCAGGGTTATGACCTAAAGCAAGTGCCCAACTCCGAATGATTCGACGGTAATATGAGTAGCTTAGAGATTGATTAGGCTTTCGTGGGCTTGGGAAAAGGTAGTCTTTAGGTTGAAGCTCTTGATCTTTAATCCAATGGCTCAGCGTTTGCTGTGTTCTCTGAGTGATCTCAAACTGAACGTCATTGCCAGTCTATTTCTGAACATATTGGACACGGTTGAATACTAAGAAGTTAGATGAAACATCTGACACCCTTAGTGATAAGAGGTCGTTTGAACGTAGCTTGCTTTCGATTGCAAGATTAAGAAGAGATAGTTCCATCAGATTATTACTGAGCTCTAAGCGAGTCCTAATCCGCCAAATTTCCTCTAATCTAAATGGCTTTTTTACACCCGTTTTCTTGCACTCCATATGCTCCCTCGTTGTACTGTTGTGAACAGCATCCAAACATGAAGTATTGTGAAAAAAGAGCGAACTTACTCGTTCGCTCGATGACATCTAGCTCGTAGGACTATTTTTTAGACCAAGCAAACTTCTCAAATACTTTGTCTACTGGGGTGTGAGCAACGTGGTTTACGTAGTTGCTGATCACTTTTTGCGATAGGCCAAGGATCACCTCAAGTACCTGTTGCTGACCGTAACCCGCAGCAAAGAATGCTGCTAAATCTGCCTCTGAGACGTTCCCGCGATCACGTACTACCGCGAGAGTGAAGTCTTTTAATGCTTGAAGCTTTTCTGTAGGCATCGCTTCATCGTTACGCAGTGCTTCAGTCAGTGCTGAATCAACTTTCATTGAATGTGCAATACCAGTGTGTGCAGGAACGCAGTAGTGACACTCGTGTTCAACGTTAATGGTTTGCCATACTACCGTTAGCTCTTCAGCGTCGAATGATGTGTTGGTGAATTGCTGATGTAGTTGCGTGTAAGCCGTTAGGATTTGAGGAGACTCAGCCATTACTGCGTAAAGACCAGGAACCATACCCATTTGCTTTTGTGCGCCTTCAAGGATTGCTTTGCTTTTCTCAGGTGCTGACTCAACAGTGTGTAGTTTAAACTCGCACATTTTCTTTTCCTATTCTCTAACTTATTAACTTTACTGATTTATTTTACTTCTGGCTCTAGCAGCACTTTGGTTACGAACAGACGAACCGTTGGTGCAACGAGGGCTAAAACCAGCAGTGCCGATGGCACCATTTGTGAAACTGCGTTTAACCATGCATCGAAGAACACACCGTTTGTCGGTAGTGTCTTAGCAACCATGATAGCTGGCATGCTAAGCAGCATAGTTGGTAGAACCATAGAAACCATTAGTGGGTACTGGAACTTACGTGGAAATTTTTTCATGCTGCTCTCTCTTAGCTTGACTACGATTGGCTAACTGATGGGGCTATATTAGTCCTGATTTTCGCAATCAAAAATAGACAACATTGAACTTGAATCTTTCACATTTGAATGATTAACTCAGAGTACAACTCTCATTGGTGATCAAATGAAAGCAAAGGACATCTCTAACCTCTATCTGTTTTGTCAATCTGTTGAGTGTGGTGGTTTTGCAGCCGCGAGCCTTAAAACCCACGTTTCAGCACCAACGCTTTCAAGAGCCGTCGCAAGTCTTGAAGATAAACTAGGTGAGAAGCTGGTACACCGTAATGCAAAGCAGTTCCAACTGACTACAGCAGGTGACGAATACTATCAGCGCTTCGCTGCTCTCTTTATGCAGTTAAATGATGAGTGGACGCAGCTTTCTAATAGCCAACCAGTATTAACGGGTGAAATCCGAGTCTCTTGCCCAGAGCCATTTGCTGATAACTTCCTGCAAAAGATGGCGATTGAATTTATGCAGACCCACCCAGAGGTCTCCGTAACGATTCAATTTAGTGCAGGCACTGAGCGTTTCTTTGATGAGCAGATTGACCTTGCGATTGTGACGACGCCACCTCATGCCAGTCATTTAATACAGCGTCAGTTGTTTGAGTCACCATTAATGCTAGCGGCATCACCTAGCTATATTGAAAGACATGGTCAGCCCGAGCGGGCAGAAGAGCTGATTAATCACCAACTACTGTCAGGGAATAACTTGCCATATTGGGAACTAAAAGAAGACGGCAAAGCGATCCGTATTCCTTATCAACCACGATATTCTGTTAGCAGTCTACGTTTGAACATAGATGCGACATTGGCAGGTGCAGGGATCTGTATGATACCAAGAGCAGCCTTTGAAAAGCGAGCCGAAAGAAAAGAGTTAGTAGAGGTATTGCCAGGCGTTAAATGCCCAACAGGTAAGGCATTCTTGGTGTGGGCAGACAGAAAACTGATAGCGACCAGAGTGGTTGCCTTTAGAGACATGATTTTTGAAAGCTTTGGGCAATCGGCTGAGTTTTTGGCTTCAATCAATTCAGAGCGAGATTTATAGTTATTGTATTTATGCAATAAAAAATGCCAGACTAAATGAACTAATCTGGCGTTTATTCTGTGATTCTAGTGGTTACTTTTTAAGAAAATATAAGAATGTATTCAACCAAGCTAAACCAAGAATAATCAGTGTCAGTACAGGTGGTTTAGACTGAAGCGGTAGCACTTCGGCTGGCACACTTGGCAATAGGTGAACATACACAGCGACAATCATAATTGCTGTCGTTAGTAGCGTTGATAACTGTATGGCTTTATCTTTAATCGGTACTGCGAGTACCTTATTACCGATCATCACCACAAGTAGCAGTAGACCAGCAAAAATCTCACCTAATTGACCCATCCATCGAGATAAAGTTGGGAAAGGCAATTCACTTAGTGCAATTTGTTTTACAAACATAGTCGTAAACGGGTCGAAAAATTTTACGGTTCCTGCCATCACCATAAAGGCACCGAGAAGACCAGTTAGGATCTTTTGAACTTTTGCTCCTACGCTGTCGGCTTTGTCATAGCTACGAACCAAAAAAATACCCGTAACGAGTAGCATCGTGCCGATAAGGGATAGCTCAAGAATTAGTTGTGATGTGCTCATAGCAAACCTTCATTATATTTTAGTCAGTTGATGGCGCTATTCTACGAAACACTATAGAGTTCAAAAATAGACAGGTTTGATTCTTATTCATTCAAAAATGAAAGATTGAATTGTATTTAGATTTCCTCCTAGACCGTTTTGGGGCAAAACCTTGTTAATAGCGCAACTGACCTAGTAAAGTTCTTACATAAATGAATCTGTGAATCTCCCAAATTAACATTTAGAGGATTAACTCAGGTAATGCAAAACCTCTATTTAGCGGCCAAGATCATTTAGCTGCTACAGTTTGTCAGACAGGAGACTAAGTATTTTTACTTTTACGAAGGCACTCTCATACGAAAAAAGCAGCGAAACAGGAATGAGAAAGCGCACCTGTTATGGGTGCGCTTTGTGCAAAATGAACGATCTCGACTGTTATGGATCGTTGAGTAGTATTGAGACTCGAAGTACCTCATAACTGTCGAAATAAAAAATAGAAAACTGACCAATTTTAAATTAACCCGGCCATACTATTTGTATGCAAATCAGCCGTCGACCAAAACAGCGTTTGGATTACTCTTGCGAATGAAGTAATACAAAGAATCCATTTGCTTGGATGCGAACTCATAGGTCGCGTGCTCGGTGGTTATGTGAAAAGACCAACCAACTAAAGCTAGGGGGACTGACAGGCTTGGATTACTACCGTAACTCTCAATATCAATGAATGGGATGCTCGCCAAAGGATCATACTTTAAGGTCTTTCTATTCCATGTTGCGAACAAAATCCGAGTATCAGTCACGATAATGGCACCACCAGACACCCTTTGATCCTTCGATGAACTGGCTTCACCAACCAGTTTCACTTCTTCCGAATCTTCCAATAAACCATTTTTTACAATATCGATATACTGAGGCGTAGCTATCGGCCCATAGAAAGACTGCATCGGGCCACTAGAACCGCAACCGCTAAGTAGAGCAATAAACATAACCACTAATATTTTTTTCATTGATTCATCCATAATCTTCATCTGACTGCATACAAACAGCTCGGCAGCCTCCTAAGCTGCTGATAGTAGAGAGTTTATTGGCAGCATTCAATAGGGTACTTTCATTTCTTTGTGATCAGTTGCATATTTTTCACGGGCATTTCTAACTGTTGTACCGCTAGACGTAGTAAGACCCTACTTCCATAGATACTCAACTACTTCACATGGATTGACCTGACTCCAATCGACACTTTCGAGGTATTAGGAAAAGTATTGGAAAATGCGATTTGCTTTCTAGTTGGTTAAACTGTTCTAAAAACGAAATGGGGCAAAGGTGTGTTTGCCGTGGTCCGCTCTGGCACACCTTTGGACAGAAGTGAATTTGGGGCTCGGGGCTATATCTACCCTTCAGATAACTTTTAGTCGCCCAAAACACAATAGTCCACAGCTTCCTAAGGTGGATGAGGTGAACGAAAATCGACAGAAGCTGTCACTCTCTATTCTCGTTATCAAAACTACTCTAAGCAAAATTAATACTAAACATGCAGTTTCTTGCTAATTCCTCGCGGCTTTTCCTTTCTAACAAGGTGCTGAGTTACGACAGTGTTGTGTGATTCTGTTCAGTAAATCAAGATTGAAGCTATATGTGAAATGGATATAATATGTATACGTTATATATATTGTGTGTATCTATGGGTATCGTAAAAATTTCAGAAAGTCTTCACGAGGAGATTCGAAAAGCTAGTGGTGCAATGCATCGTTCTATCAACTCTCAAGCAGAGTTTTGGATAAAGGTTGGAATGATGGCAGAGTTGCATCCGAACTCTACATATAACCAGTTAGTTTTAGAGTTAATGTCATCAGCTTCAGTATCGGCAGAAAATATCAAAAACAATAAGGTGGCTACTAATGAGTAGTCAAGTATCCATCAAAAGTCGTGAAGAAATCGAGCTAATGAGAGAATCTGGAAGGTTGTTAGCAAAAGTATTTACAGCTTTGGACTCATACATGAAGCCAGGTCTATCTACGATGGATATCAACGACTTTGTTGAAAAATATATCGTTGATAAACTTAAAGCTCGACCAGCAAGCAAGGGGCAGTATGACTATGAGTTTGTATTAAACTCATCAATTAATGAGGTTGTATGCCACGGTGTCCCAAAAAGAACCCAGTTTTTAAAAGCCTCAGATATCATTAACCTAGATATAACACTGGAAAAGAACGGATTCATTGCAGACTCAAGCAAGACGTATGTAATGCCTGATGCATCGCCTATCGCGAAGAGGCTTGTGAAAGTGACATATGAAGCCATGTGGGAAGGTATTAAACAAGTAAAATCAGGTGCTAAACTAGGTGATATTGGTTATGCAATTCAATGTTATGCCGAATCACATGGATACAGTATTGTAAAAGAATACTGTGGGCATGGTATTGGTCGGGAGATGCATGAAGAGCCACAGGTTCTTCATTATGGTAAACAAAATTCTGGCCTTACTTTAAAAGAAGGTATGACATTCACTATAGAACCGATGGTCAATCAAGGCTCTGCAAAAGTGAAAACCAAAAAAGATGGTTGGACTGTCGTAACGAGAGACAAGAAGTTATCTGCCCAATCAGAACATACCGTTTTAGTTACACGTTCTGGTTATGAAGTTTTGACTCTTCGTGATGAAGAAATCTAATTGATATTTAAATCTCGTCAGTTCTGTGATCTTGCATAATGATGCAGATGAGGATTACGGTCTAGCGTTCTCAATTTTGCACACTTTTGGGAGTTTCCTTGCAGGGCTGTTCTGACACCTACCATAACTTCAAGTATCACAAGCTCAGCAACGTAATCCGATGCCGACTAATCGCACTAAGTAGAAAAGGGGCAGAACCTTCTTAGCCGCGACTGTGTGATAACTTGTCTTTGGACACAAACGAGCTAGCGGTAATAGTGCTAGTACGTCTTGGGACAGAAGCTATTTGCACCAATCCTAATTTAGCAAAAAATAAATTAATCACGGTATATCAAAACGCACTTACGCGACGGTCCAGTGTACGAGGAACAGATCATACTGGTCCTGATTCGAAATCTCATCAAAGTAATGGCACTAAATTAGTGGAAAAGTTCACTTTTCCACTTTCCATTTAGTCATTTAGTCATTTAACTCAAAGTCTCTAGAGTGATTCTAGTTATTGTGCGAATGCGTTTTGTTTCCTATGTTTATCTCTTGACGTAGATTTTATGGAGAGAGCTCAATGCGAGAAATTGTGAAGTTTAAATTTTTGGTACTAGTAGGGTTAGCGACCTTATCCACTTTTGTGCATGCTCAAGTAGTTGATGCAGATTATGTGTTTACGAATGCCAATGTCTATACGGTCAATAAAGATGCTCCATGGGCTGAGGCAATCGCAGTCAAATCCAACAAAATTGTCTATGTAGGCTCTAGTGAGGGCGCACAAATTTTCATATCAGATGCAACAGAAGTACATGACCTTGATGGGAAGATGATTACCCCAGGCTTTTTCAGTGGTCACGAACATTTTGTTTCATCAGCATGGATGGGAATGGGGGTTGCGTTAGGGGAAGGTCAATCCAAACAAGATTATCTTGATCTAATTAAAGCTTATGCAGATGCAAATCCTAACGAAAAATTCATACGTGGTCTTGGTTGGAACGGTTCCCTTATGGATTCGCCACCGACAGCGGCCGACTTAGACAAAATTGTTCCTGACCGCCCAGTAATTCTGCAAGACTACACTGTCCATGATATGTGGTTGAACTCCAAAGCAATGGAGATGGGTAATGTAGATAAAAATACACCAGACGCAATTCCAGGCCTAACCTTTTGGGTTCGTGACGACGCGGGTAACCCTATTGGAGAAGCGAAAGAGTTCGCTTGGATGCCTGCCTTTATTGAGATGGGAGCATGGCAACCAGAAACTATGATTTCTGAAAGTCAAACGAAGCTTTATAATCTAGCTGCGTCATACGGTTACACTGGGTATATTAACCAAGGTCTTGTCACCCCAAATATTAAAGAGTTTAAAGAGTATTTCAGTGACTATCGTATTGCCTTGGAGCTCCTGACAGAGTTAGATAATCAAAATAAATTGAAAATGAGAACTTTTTTCCAAGTTCTTTATAAGAATGAAAAAACGGATGTTGACGCTTTTGTTGCCGATACAATCGAGTTAAGAAATGAATACAACACAGATACGGTTGGTATTACTGGAATTAAAATTCACCCAGAAGGCGTATTTACCAGTCATGCCTCGGTAATGCTTGAACCTTGGACTGACTTACCAGACTCAAAAGCTGTTAGAGGCGTATCTGCGGCACGCAGTGAAGAGGTTGTCCTCAAAGCTAACAAGGTTGGGCTTGATGTATCGATTCATACTGATGGCTCAAAAACCCAGCGAGAAACTATTGACACATACATCAAAGCAAAAGAGCTTGGCTATGAGGACGCTCGAAACTCATTGCAACACTTCGCTAATGTTCACCCAGATGATTTCGAACGTGTAGTTAAGTACAATATCCCGGTTAATCTAACACCAATCTGGGCGACAACCTGGGGAGGAGGCTTAGAATCTGCCATGAAAATATTAGGGCAAAAACGAGTTGAAAAAGCATTCCAACCTCTTGGAAGAGCTATACGAGCAGGTATTCCAACCAGTATTGGAGCAGATGTACCTAGTACGGATATTTCCTTATCAGGTCCTCTATATCTATGCCAATCAGCAATAACTCGTAAAGATCCATCGAATCCAAGTGACAAGCGAACGTTTCCACCATCTACTGAAGCTATATCGCTAGAACAATGTCTGTTTACTGCAACCATGGGGGGAGCCTACCAAGCAAGGATGGAACATAAAGTAGGTAGTCTAGAAGTAGGAAAGTATGCAGATCTTGTTATTTTTGAAAGGAATTTATTTGAGGTCGAGCCAGATAATCTTGTTGAGACAAAAATTTTAGCTACGATGATGAATGGCACCTTTACATATCAACAAGGATTGCAGTAAATACAGCGGTAGAGCTAATTTTTTGCGAAAATGCTCTCAAAAAAGTGTAGAAACTATGCCTTTCATTCGATCTGTTAACTCATGATTCTGATCATTTTAAAGCGAATGCAAATTTATTTGTGTTCGCTTTCACTTTGTTATCAGAAGATCTATTTTAAATCTAAGCATTCATCAGTGATGTAACTGATTACAGGTTGACCGCCGTTTAAGGTTTGAATTTTCAGATTCTATGTGTCTCATGCTCACGATTTTGGTAAGTCTGGGACGATGGAAGTTGATAGTCAATATTATGCGTGCATGAATACACAATACATTCCTGTCGGATTGGCGGCACCTGTTGCCAGGTGCCTCCCTCCTCAGAACCGTACGTGCAACTTTCACTGCATACGGCTCAAGCCTCCACAAAAGCACCGTTAAGCACCCAGTAATTATTTACCTTTGCGATACACACTTAAAGCTTTAAAACTGCCCCATTGGTCACTCAGTGAATAAGAAACCACGGTTCGTTATCAGAAGACGCACTAACTTCATTCGAAATCATCATTTGCTTTTCTTCTTTAATAAAGTTCTTCAAGCTATCTCGCAACGGGACACCAGTTAGAAGTCAGCTCGCTTTCGCGCCAGATATAAACCTGTATTCACTTCATTACAAGGTAGCATTCGCTTTTTCTAACCTCCTTTACCTGCATACCTATCGGCAACTTTCAGACTGCTTTCCCATAGAGAGATATACAGGCTTACCCTGTTCCGTATGTTGCGTAAAAAATGTCAACTCAGATGCCCACAATGGTGCGGAGAGTACAAAGACCACGAAAGAGCAATGTCCAATCTCTTTCCGACTCTCGTTGCCTTTTTGGCTACAGCGTATTAATCACTTCCGCTGCTTCATCATATAACGCGCCTTAAATGGATTCACATTACATTCATCATATTGACTCCCTAGCACTCACCCGATTTGTGGTTATCAGGAGGAACACCTTATCACGATTCGGTTCCCACTCAATCTAGTGACTGCGTTTCATTACATTGTCGGATTCGCTACTTTATTCAGAATCCTAGGGTCATCTGATGATACAGACGGTTCACTCTTTCGTGGTGAACAACGCTTCATACGACTTCAGATCGCACGAACATTTCTGAGTTACGAAGTAACCGCTGTGAAAGCTATCGACAGAACCTAGTTAGAGTGATTATTAAGATTGGAAGAGTGCGCATAACTTTTGGTATGTAAAAGCAACAAAACTAAAAGCTAAGAGTCTCCAGCGCAGCTAAGCCAGCATAAAACTGAAGGAATGTCTTGGAGACCTGTATTATCGGTCTCCTTGGTTATTTGGAGGTCGTGCTTTGTGTATTCTAGAGTGACCTTTTACTGCACGCTACCAGATAGGTACTAAAAGACTGTGGTCGCTTAAAGCAAATTAAGGTCATTTTTTAACAAAACTTGCGTCTTTCATCGTATATCCAGTAAGTGCAATATCGCCCTCGATATACTCGCCCTCAATTACTTCTATTTCGATAGACCCTTGTATAGTAATTGGTGACCAGTACATTTCCCAAGGGATTACTTGTCCTTTCTCCAATTCGATATAGATTAACTGGTTGGGAGGCGGTGGTGGAACATGAATACAAGCTCCCGCGTACGGCGCTAACAAAAGAGTGATCACACCATCCGCATCCATATCAATTGGTACCATATAACCCTGTATAATCACGTTTCGCTCAGCTAGCGCATCAACTGTAGACTTAAGTTGTTCATTAACACGTTGTGGAGCTACTTCGCCATCTTTGTGAATATACGGGTTTAGGGTCGATTTAATCAGTGCAATTGTGTCTTCGCGATACTCCGGTGGTATAAGGTCTGACCAATTTATTTTGATAGGTTCAGCCATCGCAGATAGCGAAAGCAACGAAAGACAGAAAATGGTGACAGTAGCTTTAATAATACGCATATCGAGACCTTTATTAGATGCGCCATCCATGAGCTGATTTGGAGGGGCAGATAGTTCTGCCCCTTAATTTATTGTCAGAGTTAGTCTGACTGAGAACGAAGTTGATTAATTTGCTTGGTATACAATCTTACCGTCTAGGTAAGTTGCTCGGACTTTGGTTTCATGCACTTTGTGGATGTTTTTTTCTACTTGAGCATGAATATCACGGTCTAGCACTATAATGTCAGCCAACTTGCCTTCTTCAAGTGAACCGATCTTATCTTCTTTGAACATCAGTTTCGCACTACCCATCGTGTAACCGTACAGAGCTTGCTCAAAAGTCATCGCTTGACCAATCATACGCTCACTCTCTGGCTTCCCTATGCTTTGGCGCGTCATAGCGATTTCGATACCTTCGAATGGTTTATAGACCGCACTGGTAGGTGCGTCTGGACCTGCACCGTATTCAATGCCAGAGTTCGCTAGCATACCGTGCATATTAAATGCATTGTCCAAGATAAACTGTGGCACGTTCTTCTTTACAACAGCTTGGTAGTAGGGATCTGCGGGATCACCCCAGTGGTATTGGATTTGTGCAGCAATGTTAAGATTCTTCATGCGTGATAGATGTGATGGAGTCACGTGGTCAAGGTGCGTCATAATGTGACGTGCCTTTGGATCAAGTGGTTTTCCAGTATCGTTCGCATACTCTAAGGCATCGAGTGACTTACGTATCGCAGCATCACCTTCAACGTGTAACATTATACGGAAGCCACGTTCTGTTAACTGTTCAAAGATCCAACCTAAGTTGTCTTCGCCGTAGTTCATGTTTGGTTGAGTACCATCTAAGTACGGCTCTTCCATGTGCGCGTATGCACCTGGAGTTCCATCTATGGCAAATTTAACCGTATTCATTGTCAGGAAGTTGTGAGAGTCGCTACCCATTTCCTTACGCACGACTTCACGGCGAGCAACCAGCTCATCGATCATTGCTTGGTCCTCATCCATATTTCCTTTACCGCCCCAGAATACACCTGAAACTTCGTGACGAAGGTTTAGTGTTCCTTTTTTAGCCATACGAACGTAAACGTCATCAGATCCTTCTTTTGAACCACCAGCCGCCTCTAGTGCAGAAGTTACGCCCACAGCGTTCAATAGTTCAGCTGCGGCTGCAACTGACTTTTCTTGCGTTTCGAACGAGTACAATTTGTGCTGTTCAACGAAACCAAGTGAAAGATGCGCTTTTTCGCGTAGGTGGCCGGTTGGTTTACCATCTTCACCAAGAGGCATGTAGCCACCTTTCGGCACACGCCAGTTGTCATCAACACCCAAAATCTTTAGTGCTTTTGATGAATACCAACCATTGTGTTGGGTATTATCTGAGATAAGTGCAGGACGACCACCCACCAGTTCATCTAAACGCTCTTTAGTAGGTTCTGGAAAATTATCGTAAGAGAAACCACCACCTATAATCCACTCGTCAGGGCCAAGCTTAGCAGCCCAATCAGAGATCGCTTTTTCAATTACTTCTGTCGGTTGACCATCTAGGACAAATAGGTTCAACATAGTTGCATGTGTCTGCCCAAACAGACGAGTATGTAAGTGAGTATCTATAAAGCCCGGCATGATGGTCGCTTCTTTGTTGTCTACGATCTGAGTATCTGAACCGACCAGAGTTTTACAAGAATCGTCTGCTTTTACGCAGACAATTTCATTGTTTACAATTGCCAAAGACCTAGCGATTGGTTGATCAGGGTTCATCGTGACGATGTTTTCAGATAGGAAAACCACATCTGCGGTTTCGGCTGCGATAACGTTAGTGGTAGTCATGCCGGAAAGAATGGCTAATGCTACAAATGATTTTTTCATGGTAACCTCGTGTGATAATACCCAGCGGGAACTAAGCTTTTTGATGGTACATATTTTAGATGACGTAAGATTAGGAGTAAGAACGCCACTGCTTTGACAGCGACTTTGTGATGTGTTAACCCTAAACTCTTATTTAACAGGTTGATGAATAAAGGTTGGAAAATGCTACAGCTTGATCAAATAGAAGCTTATTTGGCCGTTTATGAATTAGGTTCCATAGCAAAAGCTGCGAAGAAACTTAACCTCAGACATGCAGAGGCTAGTCTGCTTATAGAAAACTTGGAGATTGCGCTCGATACAAAGCTATTCGAGAGAAGCAAAAATAGCATTACGCCAACACAAGCAGGCATACTGCTTTTTCCGCATGCCCAACAGTTTGCCCATCAAGGTGAGCGTATTCTGCACCTTTCTGCTAGTTCGAATTTATCAAGCGGCTCTTTGCGGATTGGGCTTGACCATATGGTACCAATCGAGGAAATCGAAGGGGCGATAGCCAAGGTTTCTTCGAAGTATCAGCTTTTAGAAATCAATGTGACTCGCGGCTTAAGCCAAGACTTAATACAGCAGTTAGAGACTGATGAACTTGATGTTATCGTGCATGTTTTCTTCACGGATGCACCTTCACAAACAGAAAGAACATTACTTCGCTATTTAGTGTGGGTTGCTTGCTGTTCTCCAGATTCTGAGTTTGCCGATCTCGACTTAATTAGCAACGATCAGTTGGCAAAGCGCCGTCAGATATGCTGTGCAAGTATGTTCAATAACCCACTAACTAAAATTGGAGGTAAGGCCGCATTTGAAACCTGGCAGTGTACCGACCAGGAAGACGTCGCTCGTCTGATTGAGGAAGACTTGGGTTGGGGATACTTGCCGCAAGCACTTTATCGCGAACGAGAAGCGCTTGGTCTGCTAACAAAGTTCAATACAGAGAGCAACGCAGGCGACGTCAATATTACAACTCGATTGGAGTTGCTTCATTCATCAAGTCGAACTCTTAGCGAACCACAACAGATGTTTTTAGATCTGCTAATCGACCAAAAATAACGCTACATATCTCAACGCTGCCTCAGTAGAATTTGCAAGTATTCAATAAGGAGAAAGCCTTGTTGTTTGGAGTGCTACCTACTGGGTAGCTAAACAAAGACGTCTAGTAAAGTCTGTTTACTTGTGATTAGAAAAACTAGGGCAAACTGCTATCGTTTTCGACGATGACTAAGGTTTCCTAAATTGAAAAGGGGCAAAAATGAGTTTACTAACATCCCTTATCTGCAACTAAAAAGTACAAGATTCAAAATCTAAAGTGCATTAAAAAGGAACTCTTGGAGAGTTCCTTTTGCTATGAGCACCAGTAAAGCGCAATGCCTTGCCCTTTGGCCGCGTATTTATTAAGTCGCTGTTGTTAGTCAGTAACGTATTCCGTCACTTCCAACCCAAAGCCAGACAACGCGTGATAGCGTTTAGACGACGACGACAACAAGCGCATTTGGCTTATGCCAAGATCAGACAAGATCTGAGAGCCGACACCTACTTGACGCGATGCCTGCTGCTTGTTGCTGGTTGGGATAGGTTTACCCTGATCTTCAAGTTCAAAGCGGCGTACTTTGTTTAGTTCACGCTCTGGATCGTGGTTGTGACCTAAAATGACCAACACGCCATTTTCGTCGGCAATTTTTGCCATCGCTTTATCGATTGACCACGTACGGTCAACGCCACGGGTAGAATGTAAAACATCGTTAAATGTATCTTGTAGATGCACACGAACCAGCGTTGGCTGCTGAGTAATTTCGCCTTTTTGTAACGCGTAGTGGATCTGATTATCGATGGTATCGCGGAACGTGATCATCGTGAACTCACCGTATTCCGTCGGCAATTGACACTGCGCAACACGCTCAATGGTGGTTTCAGTGTTGTTACGGTACTCGATTAAATCGGCAATAGTGCCGAGTTTAATGCCATGTTTTTCGGCAAACACTTCAAGCTCAGGGCGGCGAGCCATAGTGCCGTCTTCATTGAGAATTTCGACAATCACCGATGCCGGCTCACGACCTGCTAGGCGAGCCAAGTCAACGCCAGCTTCCGTGTGACCTGCGCGTGTTAACACACCACCATCTTTAGCTTTTAGCGGGAACACATGTCCCGGTTGTACCAAGTCGGCTGCAACGGCATTCACCGCGACAGCAGCTTGTACCGTTGTCGCTCGGTCTGCGGCCGATATACCAGTAGTAACACCTTGCGCGGCTTCAATCGATGCGGTAAATGCTGTGCCCCATTGCTCAGAGTGGTTCTGTACCATAGGGAACAAGTTGAGACGGTCACAACGCTCTTTAGTAAGCGTTAAACAGATTAAACCGCGACCATGTGTCGCCATAAAGTTGATATGTTCAGGAGACACTGCATCGGCAGCGACCATTATATCGCCTTCATTTTCACGATCTTCATCGTCCATCAAGATCACCATTTTTCCGTTACGGTAATCTTCAATAATCTCTTCAATGTTACTAATTGGCATGGGTATCCGCTCTCAGTTCAAAAGGTGCCGACGCAAACGCATCAACGAGAATGAGTGCAATAATAACGGTTATGGCAATCGTTTACGAGTCGCTCTAGGCGATGATCGGGCAAAATGTGGTGTGCGAATAAATTCAGCGCTTTCGCACCGTTTTGTTGAAGAAAATTTGCACAACCATTTGTTTCGAATCAGCTGTGTTATTACTCATACGCATATCAGGTGTCAGTAAATGTAACTGGTGGAATAATCATTCAAACTGCATCATAGGCTTAGTGACCAAGGGAATGCGAGTAATGAGTGCCAAACCTCTCGGTTTGTCTCACTCGGGAACACCACCCTTCTAGAGCCAATCTAGACATTCCTGGAGACATTAGATGCGTAAATCCATCACCCGGTTCATTGCCATATTTCTAAAATGGGCAATCTATATCGCCCTGTTTGTAGGCAGCATTCGCTTCTTTGCCATGCTATCCACGGTGCATGGTAAAAACTATCCCGCCGATCACTTTGCCAATGGCCATCCAAGTATCATCGCCCTACTCAATTCTGAACTTTTTATGGGCGTCATATTTATTGTCACATTAGGCGTATTCGCTTTTGTCGGTAAGCTCTTATGGCAACTGCATGAAGTGGCGGTTCACAAGAGCCAACACAACAACAGTGTCCATACCACTCTCGTGTTTGCCTTGTCTTTATGTGGTTTATTTATCAATAAAGCCTATTGGGTCGCAGCCATTGTCATCGCATTTACCCGCTGGGACATGATAGGTAAAGCACTCAGTGATGTTATTCACTTAGGAGTACACGGCAAGTCCCGTCAGTCAGAGTCAACATCGGAGAACGTGTAATGAAAGAGATCATGCTTCCCTACATCTTTATCATTTGGATCTTGGTTAAAACTGGCGTAATAAAATGGACACTACGCAACGCCGTAATTTATGTCGGCATTGGCGCCTTTCTCGCCACCAGCTTGTTCACCGCATCACGATTTTGGGCACCTGTAGATCTCACGGACAGTTCTACGGTGAAAGCACCGCAAGCCGTTCTAAGTCCTTTGTTCGGTCAAAAAATTGATCAGATTTACGTCAAGCACAACCAAACCGTTAAACAAGGTGACCTACTTTATACACTCGAGGGCAACGATGTCGCTGAGCAGATAAAAAGCCTCGAAGCGAACTTAGCCTCGCTGGATCATCAAATCTCTGCGATCAAAGTAACTATTGAAAATGACAAAAAGAATCTCGACCGCTTGCGTAGTCTCGATGAATACGCCAGTGAACAAGATATGGATGCGTTAGAAACCCGCATTCAGAACAACCAAGCCGATATTCAAGCCAAACATGCGGAAAAAGCGGCAACCGTGGCACAGATTAGCGAAGCGAATTACAACAATACTCTTAACCAAATCGTCGCCCCCTTTGATGGCGTCGTCGGTGTGGTCAACATTAGCGAAGGCTCTCGTTTGGGTAACATGCATCTCTACGAAACCAGTAAAAAGTTCATTGAGATGAGAGTCAGCGACCAAGCGTTTGGGTTTATTGAAAAAGGTCAATTTGCAGAGTTTTATGTCACCGCTTACCCAGGGCACGTATTCCGAGGCCGAGTAAACAGCGTTACCTCTGGTACCGGTGAATCGACACTCTCACCCGCACAAGGTACTCAACATGTGGGGCAGCACGTTGCTCAAAATGCGGGCTCACACGGCAGAACGGTGATCATCGAGTTTGAAGAGCCCGAAGGAATGGTCATTCCGATTGGTGCAAAAGGGTCTGCGTGGGTTTCCGCCACCAAGCCCCACCCAATCCTTGGTTTCATGGACATAATTGGTGGCGCTACGGTCCGCTTGAAGTCCCTGAAAGCTTACTTATCGGCGCTTTAAGTGAGTTAAGTCATCTACTTGGGCTGCAAAGCATTAGTGCGCAGCCCAAAAATACCCAACACATCTAGGTTTTCCGTTATGTATCATTTACACAATCCTACTGAGCAAGATATTAACGTCTTCGCGGTAATGTCAGTCAGCAAATTCGAATCGTTTGTTTCAAATCTGCCGCCAAGTGCCGTAGAACAATTGTTAGTGGCCATCTTCAACCAATACACTAAATCAACAGACTCATAGACAAACGCACCCAACTTGATATTCTAAAACATCACTTTGCCTTAGAATAGTATAAGTTGGGTGCATATCATGAAGTCTTTGGAACAACAGTTATCTCGGATCGACTTAAACTTGCTTGTTGCACTCAGCGTGTTGATTCAAGAGCGAAATGTGTCGAGGGCAGCCGCAAAGCTATACCTGTCGCAGCCAGCAATGAGTCGCACCTTAAAAAGGCTTCGAGAAACCTTTGACGATCCGCTGTTTTATCGTGAGTCCAGCGGCTTGCAACCCACCGAAAAGACATTACGCCTACAAGAGCCGCTGCTTGCCATTTTGGGAGATATTCAAAAGCTGCTGTCGCAAACTCAATTTAGTCCTGAGCTGTGTGACCACACGTTCAAACTGTCACTTCCGCCCTTAATGAGTACCTTCATTACCGTACCCATTGCGAAATCACTGATGAACGTAGCACCCAATGCAAGCTTAGTTGAAACAATTGCGACCATGGATGCGCGTACATTACTAAAAAATCGTGAGGTGGATTACTCGATCCACATTAGTCAGCCTGAGGAAAAGGAAGAGTTTTTAAGCCAATTGATTGGGCATACTCACCCGGTAATCTATGCCAATCCGTCGCACCCATTAGTACAGCAATCAAGTCCTACATTAGAGCAGTGTCTTGAATACCCCTATGTTGACCTCAATCTCGACATTCGTTCGGCTCAAGAACAGATAAACCCTATTGATAAATACCTAATGTCTCACGGCCTGGAGCGCAAAATCAGTTTTAGAAGCGGCCAAATTAACAACTTATTGGAGGTCATGACGGATAGCCATACCTTATTGGTCGCTTCACATCTGCTTCAACACGTTAATAATTTAAACGACAAGCTCGTTACGGTTTTCTCATTAAATCGAGTTCAAGACTCGGCGATCCCAATCTATCTCATTGAACATAAGCGCACTGCAGACAGTGCTGCTCATCAGTGGTTTAAACAGTTGATGTTACAAGTACTAGAACAAAGCGCACTAAAGGGTTAATACTGCCCAACGCAATATTCCGACAAGTGAATAACTTTGCTTGTGCCCTAGAAGAGAGGTTTGGAATTTCTGATATTCCACAACTCAACTGGCAAACAGAATAGCGATCATACATAGTGTTCCGGCAACTAACGGTCACATAAATTTTGTGCGCCTAATTGAACCGTGGTCGTTAGTTGCACCCTCCAAGTTCACACCGACATATGTCGTCAAACCCCGCATATGCGCCACCCTTGACCAAGTTATTACACTCGATTGACACAGCCCTTTGCCAAACTTGCACACTATGCACACGCCACATCAAAACCCAAGGAACACCCATGCAGTTCACCGAACAGGATCGTCAAGCACTCTATAACATCTGGATGTCTCAAAAAGCCAAAATGCGTATTACGCAGATGGAAATGGCGAAGAAGATGCAAGTATCCCCTGTCGAGTTCACTAATGCCCTACGAGGCTCACAGCCTTTGTCACTAGGGTTTATCAACAACTTATGTGGACAACTGCATGTAGACCCTGCAAGTATTCTCCCCAGTATGAAGCAACGACCAGAGCAGGCGAATAGCTCTCGCATTGTTACGACGAAAATTGGCATCGATGGTGAGATTCAAAATGCCTATATTGAGGGGAACCAAGTGATTATCGAGTACCGTCTACCGACCGAACACTAAAAACGGCGCGTACTAATGTTGTAGCCATATTACTGGCCAAGGTTTTTTCGCAAGTTAATGAAATGAGGCTCTGTCTTCACGGTATAAAACCCCAGTGCGCGGTAAAAACCCACAGCTGCATGATTATCATTAAAACTGGATAATGTTATCGCATCGCAGCCTACCTGTGGTGCGTGAGATTCGAGCCGATTCATGACTTCACGTCCAATGCCCATCGCTTGGTAACGCTTTTTAATCACCAACAAGTGAACGTGCAAATTCTTATCATATGGGTGATAGCAGACTAAACCCACTCTTTGACCATGGTAAGCAAGCCAATGAAAGCCAGATTGTGGGTTGCGCTCTTGGATCCGCTGACGTTGCGCGTCGTCATCCCATCCCCAGATTGCATCCACAAATTCCCCTACGCCTTGCTTTATTAGCCTAAATTGGGCCTCAAACTCTGATGGCGAAGCTGGTTCAAAGGTTACCGCGTCAAGCGATACTGGCTCAAATGTCTCTGTTTTCACTGCAGGCTTATTCCCAGTTTCTAAAGGTTACTGCTTTGCTCTTAATTCATTGACGGCTTCTTGAGGCGCGACTTTCTGCAACTGCTGTAAGCAGCGATTGGCGCTGCTGTGTTTTGCATCAATCATCACATCACAAAGCGCATAGAGGTATTGGGGATTATTGGTCAGTTGATAAGCACTGCCCAACGCCTTGACGCTTAACGCCTTGTCAGACTCTCTGGAGGCCAGACCAAGCACATACCAATATTGTGCATTTTGCGGATCGAGCTCTGCCGCTTGCTTAAGCTGTTCAGTAGCCCCTTCATAGGCTTGTTGGCGCACCAAATTTAGCCCATAGGCATAATGTAATGTCGAATCGGCTGCACCCGCTGCAATGCCTTTATCGAACAGTTGTTGCGCTTGTAGATCTTTCTTTTGAACCCGATAAAGGTCCGCAAGATTCACATAGCCAGAAGAGCTATAGGGCTCAACCATAATCGCCCCTAAATACGCTTGCTCAGCCTCATCTAACCGGCCTTGGTTTACATAGACGTTACCAAGGCTGACTCGACCTGCCGCTCTATCGGAATTGTAGTGCTGCACGTCAATATACTCATTAAGTGCAGGCTGTAATTGCTGTTTTTGAGCTGGAGTTAACTGCTGCCAAAAGCGCGATAGTGAGGCCGCGGCTTCAACGCGCACTGCAAGAACATCATCTTCTAGCAAAGGTGAGACCACTCGCCACGCCACATCGACGGGAAACAGCTCAGCACCAGTAACGGCGCCAACACGGATCAGCTCATTGGGATCTTTTGCTCCACGAGCCACCGCCACCAGCGAATTTTGCGATGGGTACTGAGTTAAGCGCTCCAGTGCGGATGCGCGGATTATCGCAGCTTCGTTTTTGTTCTGCGCAATGTACGACAACTGACTTTCCGCTTGTTGAACGCCTTGCTCACCCGCTGTAAACCCTTGCGCAAAATGGTCGCTGTCTAAATAGCGTGAGTCTGGGAACCACTGCTTGAGCGTATCGTACGCCCATTGATCATCTTGCTTGGGATCATTGGGCTGATGGCAGGTCACGCATACATTCGGTGTACCCAGCGACAGGCTAAGATCTGGCCTTGGCACTTGCCAGCTGTGGTCGCGCCTTGGGTCAACCTGCATGTAGGTCGTTTCAGGCATATGGCAACTGGTACACATTGCCTCCTCACTGCCGACTTCGTGCCGACTATGGATCTCATCGTTATAGTGAGTAGGCATGTGACACTGACTACACACAACCTCTTCCGGCATAGCAAGTTGCGCGGTATGTGGATTATGACAGTTCGAGCACACCACCCCGTTTTCGGCCATCGCCGATTGTAAAAACGAGCCATAAACATAGTCTTCGTCAAATATCTGACCATCCGCATGGTACAACGCCGGCTCTAACAAATTGAGTCGGTAACGGTCAGACAGCACGCCTTGCACATGGTCTGTAGAATCCGATATCTGAGTTCGTCGACTGTGGCACTGCGCGCACACCGTAACTTGGTCAGTCGCTTGAATAGACTCTGGATGAAGCGTACCCTCGCCATCAGCAAGCAGCCACTGACTGACGGCTTTGTCGAGATTGCGATTAAAACCGGCATGGGCTTGCAACGCATCAGGGATAGCTTGCCCCGATTTATCAAGCTCTGCCCACTGCATGTGATCACTGGCGGGACCATGACAGGCTTCACAACCTACATTGATTTCAAACCACGAAGTCGCGTAAGTATTGGTGCTGACGTCATAGTTCTTTTTTAAATCGGTAGAGTGGCAATCGGCGCACATGTAATTCCAGTTTTGGCCAACATTGGTCCAGTAAAAGTCGTGGCTTGGATCAGACATGTTGGGGTATAAGTGGAACCATCGTTGCCCCCCTTGCTCGTGAGAGCGTGTATCCCAAGCAAACGGGATCAGTTGCACTCGGCCATCATCAAACTCCGTCATGTATTGCTGGAGAGGCTCAAACCCAAAAGTGTAGGTGATTTCGTAGTCATGAAAGGCGCCATCGGGTCCTTCAATATTGACCCAATACCGATCTCCGCGGCGAAAAAAGCGATTGGTTTTTCCGTTAAACTCTAACTCGGCATTGTTAAAGTCACCTTGCACAGCATCATCACTCATGTGGCTCATTGCCATATCATGATGAGAGCCTTGCCATTGGTCGTACTCTTGCTGGTGGCACTCAATACATTGTGGAGTCCCAACGTATTCAGCGGCTAGTCCCTGCTTTGATAGACTCACTAAGGCCAATATGGTCCAAACTAACGATTGAACCAACCCCATTTTTAGCATTGCCATGTGTCACCTTAAGTGCAGAAAATCCATTTCTTACGATGAAGTATTGACCAAGTACCTAATTAAGTCACTGAAATTATGAATTAAATCTGCAGCAGTATCACTAAATCCGTTAGCAAGGAGCTCTCTCGCAACGCTCATCATCTTTACAAATTGCTATTCAGGGCTAGGCTAATACAAACCCTTCTATCTTGAGGGCGATATGACTCCCTTGCAACTGCAAACCACGCTAACAGATTTAGGTTACGCGTGCGGCCCTATCGATGGTGTGATGGGTCCATTGACAAGACAGGCTATTAAACTGTTTCAAGCCGATCATGATCTGACGGTGGATGGCATTGTTGGCAAGCGCACGTTATCGCAGTTACACAAACGTGTGGCGCAAGCACCTGCTTCTGACTCACAAACGCTCACTCAAAGTGATGACAGTATTCACGATTTAATCCCCCTAGCGTTGCCTTGGCTGCACTGCGCGCATCACTTAATAGGCACACAAGAAGTGAGCGGCACTGGATCCAACCCGACAATAATGCAGTGGGCCAATTATCAACAGATGCCTTATTACACCGACGATGACATTCCTTGGTGTGGCTTATTTGTCGCCCATTGCGTATCCAGCCAATTGACTAATGAACCTTTACCAAGCATGCCATTGCGGGCGCGAGCATGGCGCACATTTGGCCAACAATGTACGCCTCAGCTTGGGGCCATTATGGTGTTTTGGCGAGAATCGATCGAAAGCAACAAAGGGCATGTTGGCTTTTATTGGAGTGAGGACGACGACACTTACCACATACTTGGTGGTAATCAGTCAAACAGCGTGACGGTGGCCAAACTAGCTAAAAGCCGCCTGCTGTGCGCGCGGTGGCCTATCACTTCGCTTACCGCATCAAGTCAGGTCGTCATCGCGAAGCGCGGAGACGACCCTATTTCCCAAAACGAAGCGTAACACTGAGCTAGAGAAGGTTTAACAGTCGCTGCGCGACAGGCCGTATCACGTCGTTATCGGACCAATATTTGGTGTGGCTTAGGGGGTTCCAAGAGGTAAACAATCCCCCAGCGTTGATCACGTGATCGTTCACAATATTAAAGGACGGATCAAGCTGCTTAAGCGGCCAACCGAGAACGTCATCGGCGTCGTAGTAGTTATCCCACCGAAACATTGAGTTGGGAGCTTTAAAACACGATCGTTTATCTAGCCCAGAGGTAAACAGCGGAATATTACATCCAGTCGTGACTAGGTTTCGAAGGCCCTTTAACTTTATGAAGTTGAGCTCGTCGGGGTCCATACCTGCGGTATCTTCAAAGCTATGCTGGTTATGAGCGGCATCCCACAAGTAATTGGAAATAACCTGGCAGCCTAGAGAGTGCGCAACAATAATCACTGGCTTAGTACTGTCTTTGCCAACATCGATAAAGGCCTTAGACAGCGCCGCTTGTATTTGCTGCTGTACACGCTTGTATTTTACAGCGTCTCTTTGTGCACTATGCTCGAGCGAGCCCGCATCCCCAAAGCCATACAAGAAGAATTTTCTCACCCGAGTACAATCGAGATCGTTATCTTCGTTGTTCACCATCTTCTTCCATAACGCATTTTGAGGCTTCTGAAGATCTTCTGCATAGTGGACCGCGTGAAACGCAACTTTCGACCATTTTTTGCCTAAAAGCTTCTTCACGCCATCTTGCAAATCTTCGTAATAGTCATCATCGACTTCCCCCATTCCGTGCAGGGTGATCATTGCTGCGTCTTTCATCGCGCTCTCCTTTCTAGTTAGCTGACAACAGCTTAGTCAAGCTAGTAGGAATTTTCCCTAGCACTAGTGGGTTATTTGCGTGTAACAAACGGCGAGCTTATGACGGATGCTTTGCGCAGAGCGCGCTTTTTTTGTCAAATCAAAACAGAGTCATCGGGCAGCAGCTCATACTTTCAAAATTTAGTTATCGAAAGCATCCTAAAGGGATGGCTTAATGGTGAGGTGAATCTTAACTTAGCTGGCGTAGTCACAGCGCGGTTGCTACGACCTCATTCTTACCCACAAGGTTTAACATGACATTTATCCAACAAATCACCTCAGACAAGCATTGCATTCACCAATTTAAGCGCGAAAACTTGCACCATCAACACAACGCCAAGAAGTTGTGCTTCGAGCTTAGCCACACCCATCCGGATGATCATGAAAGCAAACAAAATATCTATCGCGCTCTGTTTGGCAACGTGGGAACGTTCATAAGTATTGAGTCTGGGTTTCGATGCGACTATGGATTCAACATTCATTTTAAAGGGTTTGCGTTAATCAATTTCAACACCGTCATTTTGGATACTTCACCGGTGACCATTGGCCATGGCGTGCTAATAGGCCCTGGAAGTGTCTTATCTTGCGTTGGTCACGCTATCGATCCCGAGCAGCGCGTAGAAGGCGGATTATACGAATCGTCACCCATCACGCTAGAAGATCGCGTTTGGTTAGGTGCTAATACCACGCTTTGTAGTGGCGTTACCATTGGGGAAGGAACCATCATTGGTGCTGGCAGTGTAGTCACTAAAGACATCCCTGCTGGTGTAGTTGCGGTAGGCAACCCATGCCGAGTGGTGCGCGACATCACCGAACAAGATAAATGGCATTACGCTGAGGAGCTAGAGCTTAACACTCCCAACGAACATTCTGATTAGCGTGTCACCGACACCAAATAGTTGACTGCTGTCGATGCTGTAGTTCGCCACTTTTTAGTCAGTGGATTGTAACTCATGCCTGTTGCCCGGCCGAGGTGGAAACCCAGTGGTTTTAAGGTGTTCTCCAGCTCTTGCGGGGTAACAAAAGCGCGCCAATCATGAGTACCAATAGGTAAGGCTCTAAGCACGTACTCCGCGCCGATGATGCCAATCAAAAAGCTTTGCCAAGTACGATTGAGCGTAGCCAGAATCATCATCCCTTGCGAATGAACCAGTTGTGCGCATTCTTCAAGTAGCTGAGATGGATCTGGCACATGCTCCAACACTTCGGTATTAAGCACCAAATCGAAGTGTTTGTTTTCGCTTAGCATCTCTCCACTTAGGCAATGTCTGTATTCAAGGTTATCAATACCTTTTCCGTGGTGGGTTGCTACCCTGACATTGACGTGGCTGGCATCAATACCAACCACCCGATGCCCAAGCTCTGCCAGAGGCTGAGTGAGCAACCCAGCACCACAACCCACATCGAGTATCGATATAGACTTGTCACCAAAATGGTCAATAATCTGCTGCTGGATATAACCAAGCCTGACTTGATTAAACGCCAATACTGACGAAAAACGGCCATTAGGATCCCGCCAATCATGTGCAAGCTGATCAAACTTAGCCACTTCAGCCGCATCAATGTTGGCCGAGTGAGCGCCGTTTTTGGCAGGAATAGATAGCCGATTTTTCAATAACATGCTTTTCTCGCTAAATGAGTGTTCTTTAGGTTGTTACGCATTGCCATAAGGCTTAGATCACGATGCCTGAACCTGAACATTAGTTAATCGGTCAATATTCAGACATCCAATCTAGCCAGTTACACTGATTGAGTAAACGGTAGAATCCTTTAAAAAGCTAATGTCACTCTACTCAATTACGAGCGGCTGTCGAGCGCGGTTTTTAACAGTTGCAGTGATGTTTGCACTTGTTCACGTGGCGCAGCAAAGTTCATGCGATAGAAGTTCTCGTTAGGCTCGCCAAACCATGTACCTGGCGTTAGTGCCATTTTTGCTTGCTTCGTTAATAAAGACTTAAGCTCGTTAGACTCTAATCCTAAACCAGAAAAATCAAACCAGATTTGGTTTGTACCCTCAGGCAAAAATGTCGTCACATCCGGCAATTCTGCCTTCATAAATGAAACAATCCAATCGCGTGTCTGCTGAGTGTACGCCAAGAACCCATCAAACCACTCTTTGCCGTGCTGATAGGCTGCGATAGTCGCGTAGGTGGAAAACACATTGCCGTGATCCAATGACATCGAGGCCGTGGTTGCCTTGATTTGCTGTCTCAAGGACTCGTTATCACTGTAGATATAGCCGTTAGAAAGGCTATTTAGTCCAAAGTTTTTGGCTGGCGACCCCAAAATGGTGAGGCTGTTTTCATAGCCTAGCGAGGCGACCGAGGTAAACGTCGATCCTTCAAACACAATATCGGCATGCACTTCATCGCTGATCACCAGTACATTGTGTTTCCTTGCAATACTGATCATTGTCGAGAGTTCCGTTTGTGTCCATACTCGCCCAACTGGATTATGCGGATTACACAATAGCACCATGCGCACATCGCCACTTGCCAACTGCTGTTCAAACTGCTCGACATCCATCACGTAACGTTGATTGTCGATGGACAGGGTATTGCTGACCGCCTTACGCCCTGCCGATTCTATAAGGCGACGAAACTGGTGATACACCGGTGTTTGAATGAGAACGCCTTCACCAAGTTGGGTAAACTCACGAATAAGCAGTGCGATAGCACTTAATACTCCCGGCACCTGCACAAAGTGCTCTGGGTTTAGTGCCAACTGATGGCGATCACGATTCCAGTCACTGATCGGCTGAAACACGGTTTTTGAATCAAACTCGTAGGAGTACGTTTCGCGATGCACCAGTTGTTGCAATGCATGGCTGATGGGTGACGCAATAGGAAAGTCCATGTCAGCAATCCAATAAGGCGTAACCTGATCCGTGCCATACACCTGATTAAGCATAGTGCTATCGTGTTTAATGAATTTGTCAGTGATGTCGCGGCGATTTGGTGTGATTTGAAACATGTTTTAAAAAGTCCTCAATAAGTTTTGATATCACTAAGACGTAGCCGCGTTTAAAAAGACGACTTTTTTTATTAGAAAGTTAAAAACACTCATTCATCGCAATCGTTTCTATATTTCCACGGCCTAAGCCTAGCTAAGCGCGCACCTTAATATCCAATAACAACAAACTCAGTAAACGCGAGCTGAAAAAATCATGAATCGGTTTTGCAAACATCTCCGACATTTGCGTTTCTGCTAAATGTAAAAAGGCTACTCCCATTGGAAGTAGCCTTTATAAAACCGATTAGACTTAGGTCTGTTACGCTTTTTTAGTCCAAGCAAATTGCTCAAATAGTGGACCTGTAGGGGTTTTGGCAACGTGGTTGGTGTAGTTACTAATCACCTTTTGCGACAAGCCTAAAATCACTTCCAACACTTGCTGTTGTCCGTAACCAGCGGCAAAAAAGGCGTCTAATTGCTCATCGCTGACGTTGCCACGTTGACGCACCATAGCGAGCGTAAAATCATGCAGCGCTTGCAGTTTAGCCGTTGGCATTGCGGTCTCATTGCGCAGTGCTTCTGTAAGCGCTGGGTCAACCTTCATTGAATGCGCAATCGCGGTGTGTGCAGGCACGCAAAACTGACACTCGTGCTCTACGTTAATGGTTTGCCACACAACGGTGAGTTCTTCTGCGTCAAATGAGCCGTTGGTAAATTGCTGATGAAGCTGCTGATAGGCTTTCAGTGTTTCTGGTGACTCCGCCATAACAGCATATAGGCCTGGTACTGCCCCCATCTGCTTAACCGCACCTTCGAGCATAGGTTTGCTGTTTTCTGGCGCTGTGTCTACTGAATGAAATGTGAATTTGCTCATCGTTGTTACTCCTAAAAAATAGCGTCATGCCTTAAAGCACGTAATGGATTTCTTTTGTGAAATCGGCTTAGGAAGCGCGTTGCTCCCTGTCGATGAAATGAATCATATTTAAAAATGAACGATCGTTCAAGTTGTATTTTGAACAATCGTTCAAATTCGTATAAAAGTGCGCTTATCCATCTGATATTGTTGAATTAAAAATTTAATTAGGTGGGCCACTCTACGAAAGGAAAAGAAAGCGCACGCGATTTGTTCTTTACCTCACGCAGTGCTCGCCTTACAATTGAACGAGTGTTCATTTTCAGAATAGTAGGCGTTATAGTGGCAAAAACAGCAAAATTTGATCGTCAAGAGGTCATAGAGAAAGCCACCAATCTGTATTGGAAAAAAGGCTTTCACGCGACGTCCATGCGCAATCTACAAGATGAAATTGATATGCGACCTGGCAGTATCTATTCTGCGTTTGGCAGCAAAGAGGGTTTGTTTAAAGAGGCGCTGCGCAACTACACCGATATGGGTCTAGCACTTGTTGCGCACTTAAAAACAGAGCACAGCGATCCGCTAGAGGTACTAAAGGCGTTCGTTAAAGCGCAGGTCATCGACACCCAAAGTGATGCGCCCAATGGGGTTTGTATGTTGGCGAAAACTATGGGTGAGTTAACCGAAGAGAATCAAGACCTGTTAGAGGTGACCAAAAGCCACCTTGCAGAGATTTCTAATGAGTTTGTTGTGCTCATAGAACAAGCGCAGAGCAATGGCCAAATTGATGTCACCAAGAATGCACAAGAGTTGGCTAACCACGTGCAAATCCAAATCACCGGATTACGCACCTTTGCCAAAATCAACAAAGATCAATCGTTGCTCCATGCCAAGATAGACGACATTTTTTGTCACCATCCGTTTGTGTAAACACGTAAAGAGTGCAAAGTACAAACGAGATGAGTTGAGCTCTGAATCTCGTGCTCAGCATAGAGAGCATAAGCTTTTCACCCAAGCATAAGTCAAGCGCTTAACTCAATCTTACAGGCGAATTGAACTCCCTTGAACTGAGAGCGCTCTAGTCACTCTCAATCTTTACGCAGCGCACTGAAAACATATAGTCTTTGGTGCTTGTGGCGCGGCGAATCTCCCCTTTATGAGCGTTCCACCACGAGTATGCCAGTGTTCTGATCAAGGCTTTATTTTCCGTTACGCTGGTGGCGACCCAAAATTCAGTGTATGCCCCTTGAGTAATGTAAAAGCCATTCCACTTTACGCCAGCAGGACGTGCAGAGAAGTGATGCTTATTGAGTAATGAGCGGTCAAAGCGTTTAAACAAGCCATCGTCTTGTGCTTCTTTTAATTGAAACCCTAAATCTTGCTCCTTGCCACGCCAGCCCATTTTATCTAAATCGTGTTCAGGCATTCCAATTGTGCGCTCTAGCTGTTTCCAGTCGTCGTCGGTTGCCACGCGCCAACCAGCGGGACATAAGCCTCTTTCATCCGCGACGTCGTGCCAGTTATATAAGCGTCCGTATTTAAGTAGGTTATCTTGGTCATCTTTGACGATGGCGCCAGATCGCACATCGGAGCCGTCTTGAAACTTGGTGACTCGTAAGTTTTCTGCAAGCCAAGTCTGCCCACCAATTTGCACGGTGCGATAGTGATTACCTTCGCCATCTTGAACTGTGTCATTTAACGGTTGCAGTGCTGCGTTTCCATCACTTGCCAAAGAAGAAGCGGCTATTACCATGCTGATACCTATATATAGAATGCGTTTAATCAATGTGATCTACCTGTTGGAGATTCAAGTTATACACATTAGTGCTAAATCATCTCTAATAACAGGCGAAAAGATCTCTATTTCTTGCCTATTCGTCGCTATAGCACCATTTTTGTCAAATCAGAGTGGGTTGCTTTTTTACAACGCCGCACCGACTGGATAATTCGAATTGAACCTTAAAGCGTCCTGCACAAATACACCTAACCGATTATTGGCTAGCTACCTTGCTTAAAGGCTGAGTGTTCCATAAACCTGTTAATGGTTGAACCGGCCATGTTTTAGAAAGTGCACTGTTTGCTCAGCCACCTCTTTGTTATAGCGCATGTTTGAGTGGCCAACCTCAATCTCAATGAAATCTTTCATATTGATTAATTTAGTAGACTCTACCGAAACCAATCCGTCATTTGGCCCTGAAAAAGCATCATTGGTCAGTATCATGCTTTTGGTTCCTGCAATGATACCTATATTGCTATCGATGAGTTCTAATTGGTTTCCTAAGCTATTTTCGCCTGTCACCAAAGCTTGGCTTATCTCTCCACCAAACTCCATCACCCATGAGCCGTCATAGTGATCGGCAATTTCGCTCCCTTGGTTAGGTGTGCCCATTAATACAACGTGCCCCAAGCGACTGCTGTTGGTTAATTCTGGATGATGTTGCAGATAAGAGCGACTCACCAGTCCCCCTAAAGAGTGCCCAACAAAGTGCACAGTAGGTGCATCAGAGACGCACTGATCAATTTGCTTGGTGGTTACCTCTAATACAGACGCCACGGTTTCACCAATGCTCGAATAATCCAGAGTGCACACCGCAAAACCTTCATCTTCAAGTCTGCGCTTAAAAAGCCACATCGCCGTATCACTGCGACCCAATCCGTGTGCTAACACAACCACCTCATTTTCTGAGTGGTTTTCCGTGGCCCCGATTACCGAGCCCACAAAACCTAAATACAAACACGCGGACAGGCTTATCAAAATCAACAATAGTTTTTTCATAGTTCTTTACTTGTTTCGCGACGACTTGTTCGCCTTCACTGCATCTCAATAGTTAGCATTATACTGTCCAATTAGCCCTAAAAAAGAGCAAATCGTCTTTTAAAATTGCCTATTTGTCTCAGTTCGTTTTATTTGTGAAAAGTAGAAAGTTCGATTCGGAGAAGAGAAGCATTGAGCACTATCGATACCTTCGCTAAATGCGTCGCGTAGCAAATATCTCGAGGTACTCGTATTAATCTCTACTCCACGCGTGCTTGCTGAAACATGGAGTGTTTATGGTGAAATGATACCAGGTTTTGAGCCTGTCCCAAGCCAATGGGTTAGTAATGCGTTTGAACATTCGGTCAACGGCTCTATAAACGGTGAAGTGTTGTTTGTTGATGCTTAATCATCACTGACTGCGTTTAATTTGAAAGCACATCACTAACTGATCTGCTTTTGTTGTTTCAAATAGAACCATTTGAATAAAAGTCGTTGATGCAACTCTAATGACAGGACGCCTAGCTACTTCAGCTAGATAACTATTTATTGCGCTTCTAAGCCCTGAGCTTCTTTAGTGCAGTCTTTAAAAACTGCGTAAGATTCACCGGAATAATCACAAACAGTGCAACCCCACGGTTAAACTGCGGATTCAGCTTGCAGTAATACTGGATCTCAAGCTTGTTGCTGGTTTTAAACGACTCGAGCTCGCTGTGCGAGTAATTGCTGACCCGATTTACCGGCACTAAACAGCGCAAAGCTGCACTATCGCTTACCTCACCGTTTGGATTAAAAAGCTCGAAGAGCTTATTAGGCGCAGTATGATCGGGATGCGGCCAAACTATGCCCGTATTTTTGGCAATAGCACGGTACATGGCAGGACTGAGCATTGTATCGGCGTAGTAGATTTTCTTCCACGGCGCACGCAGCCAACACTTAAAGCTCTCAGACAACGAAAACTGAAAAGTATTGCTCCCCTTTCGATAGTCGGGAAGAAATCCCGCTGACGCACGAATGACCGTTACCGACGACTCACGGCTAAAGGTTAGCAGGCAATACCCGACTACTTCACCACCATCGAGATACAACCGTAACCTACGTTCAAACGCATCACTGCTGTCAAAGTACTTGGCTAAGTAGTCCTCTGCGCTAACATTTGAAAAGCTAGAGGCAATGATGGTCACAATCGAACGGCGCTCTGAACTCGTTAACCAACGCTTAGTTTGAGTTAGGTTTTTCGTGGCCAACTTCATGCCCTATACTCCCGCGGTTGTAGAGTCACTTGTAGTCTTGGCGTCATTTTGTACCGCGTTGCCCCTCAATAAATTCAACAAAGTGAGCCATGTGTCTTTTAAGTCTTTGTTCGACTTTTTGATCGACAACCTTAAGCTGCGAATCTATGGCCTTATCCACTCCAGTTATCATCATTTCATGCACAGGATGAATGGATGAAAGCGTAGAATCAAACACCAGCTTAATGTGCGCCTGAGCCCTAGCGCCACCAACAGGGCTATTAGCCTGGGTAATGATCGTCACTGGTTTATTCCTCAGTACCGAGTTAAACGCCGGGCGGGAAGCCCAATCGATGGCGTTTTTCAACACCGCTGGAATGCTGTGATTATACTCTGGGGTACAGATGACAAGTCCGTCTGCGCTTTCGATCTCGTGAATAAAATGTTGAATGTTCTCAGGCTTAATTTTGGCCAAATCCTCACAGTAAAAAGGCATGGCATCGAGTTTTGGAAAGCTGTACTCGTGTTCAGGAAAATACGCTTGCACAGCGTTTAAGAGTGCGCAGCTTCGACTTTTTGAGTGAAAGCTACCGGATAACAGGATGAGTTTCATAAAATTCCTAAACGAGTGTCGCGATTGAGTAATGGCTGTTAGTTCATGCAGTTAAGCCTATAAACTCCAAGCAGCAATTGCCATGCATTTATCGCGTAGCGGATTGATTTGTTACGCTTTTAACCATTTGTACATCACATAACTATCAACAAGCCCGAGCTCAGCATGCTTATACGCATTGGGAATAGTGCCTACGATTCCAAACCCAAGCTTTTGCCATAATCTAACCGCGACGTCATTGGTAGAAACAACACTGTTAAACTGCATAGCCTCAAAACCAAGCGCTATTGCTGTTTGCTGAGAATGTTCACACATAAGGCGAGCAATGCCTTTACCTCTAGCTTCACTCGAGACCATGTAGCCGCAGTTACAGATGTGACCGCTTGGCCCCATCGCGTTGGCCTTAATATAATAAGTGCCCAAAACTACATCATTGTCGACATACACAAATGCCTTAATCGGTGTCTTGCACCAGAGGTCGTACGCTTGCTCAAACGTCATATCCGGATTAAACGCATAGGTTTGCTGCGCTTGAATGACCACTGCAAACGTCGGCCAAAACAATTCAAAGTCTGTTTTGGTCATTTCCCTAATCATTATTATTCTCCACGCACACTGCAATTCGCCAAATAGGATGTCATAAAACCAAACGTATATCTTTGAACCATCACCGGTTAGCGATACCAGCGCGAATAATTGGATTTGTATTGGAAACTTGATCTCAGCCATTGCGATCACCACCCCACACATGCAAACTATTCTCATTATCAATTAAGCAAGAGCAACCAATGAAAAACATTGCCATATGGGGAGCCTCAAGCGGCCTTGGCGCTGCTATGAGTGACTACTACTTCGAGCAGGGCTTTAACGTGATAGCCATTGCAAGAAACCCTGCTAAAAACCCAAAGTTAGCCGACAATCAAATCACCACTATTACTTGTGACGCAACAGACAAAGCGCAAGTTCAGCACGCAGTGTCGCTCATCCCAGACAATACAATTAACCTTTCCACAATGGGAAGCTTCAACTCAGACAAGCCCGTCGACTACATCGGCCACCGTTACCTAGTCGACGCCTTGGAACAGAGCACATCAAAACGCCTACTGTTGATCACCTCACTAGGCTGTGGTGACTCTTGGCAGTACCTTTCTGAACGAGCAAAAATCGGTTTTGGCGGTGCGGTGCGAGAAAAGACACTCGCCGAAGCGTGGCTTCAAAGCAGCAGCCTTGAGTTTTCTATCCTAAGACCCGGTGGTTTAAAAAATGGAGCGGTGACGCACTCGGCAGAAGTATCACAACATAGAGAAGTGCATGGCGTCGTAACACGCGGAGAAGTGGCGAGAATTAGCCATGAACTGCTGTTAGATTCAGCAAGCATTGGCCAAATTTTTCAAGTCGTCGACCCTAGCCTTAGCTATTAATATCAGTTGGCGAGAAAGCAGTGACTTTCGTACATCGACTTCCAATGAGCGGGCTAACCTTGAGCGACTCAACTTAGCCTGCTGAAATTGCGCACTAGTGCACCCATCATCAATCGTTACCTCAGTAGTTTCATCAACTGCTGCAAAAAACTTCATAAGACGCTGGCAATAACACCACGTACTCAGCGGATCTCACTGTTAAATTTCCGCGAATTGAATGCGAAGAACGTTTTGATGTTTAGCTTTCCAAGGCAAGTGCCATAATGGCTTTTTGGATAGATGGGAACTGAATTTTCGTAATGCACATTTCGGCTTTTGAGAACTCATGCTCCTGAATTAGCTGAGTGATGAACTCCAAAGATAACGCAGATCCCTCGGGCTCAAATACGTAGCCCTTGCCTTTTTGCTTTACGACATAACACTGACCAGTGCTATCAATTAAGCGATCGGCACTATCCCAAATTAGGGCGTCTAGCTCGCTGATAAGCTGACGTTCGGACGCTAAAAAGAGTAGCTCCGAATCACCTTCTAGCTTAAAAATACATGGCCAATGGATCATACTTCTCCTCCTTACCATAACGCCCTACTGAGCTATAATTGAACGTGTACCAACCCTGTTCGCTACAAGTTAGGCATTCGTCGGTTACTCGGCCTTGAGCCATTGGCTAACTGCAATTATCTTTAATGAACTCTAATGTTCCATCTTTAGACGAATGATGCCAGCTTTGAATTCCAACACTTTGTGCCGCCTTAACATTTCTCAACGTATCATCTATAAATACGCAATCAGAGTAATCGCTGCCAATCAACTCGATAGAACTAGCAAAAAAACGCCAATGCATGCTTAATCAATTCAAACACATTCCACTTTTGCACTTGCTTATGGCGCATCAATTAAAAGGGCCTTACCACGGGAGTTTACCTGTTTCTAAACTGATGAAATCCCGATTCTCCAGTTTATTTTCAGTGACCAACGCCACCAACTTTCTTGCGGATGCTTCAGGAGTCATAAGAGCGTCTTTCGGCGCCATGTCTGTCAGCAAACGGCCTGGATGAATAGAGACAACCTTAATGTTTAACTCTTCCAAATCATCGGCTAGACATAAAGACAGCATATTTTGCGCAGCTTTACTGATTCGATAAGAATAGGAGCAACCACTTCCTTTGGCGGCTGATTCTGACTGCATTGTCAGCGAACCTCGCCTCGAGCTAATGTTTATAACAATCGGTGATAGTGAACGTTTTAATGCATCCAAGCTGCCTTTAACGGTAGTGAGTACCGCAACACAGTTCGTTTCAAACTCTTTTCGCAAAAACTGTGGCTCTGTTTCTGCAAGCGAGGGGGCTTTGGTTCCCGAGCCTGCGTTGTTGATAACAATATCGATAGTGTGACCATTGAGCCAAGCAGTCAGTTTTGATTGGTAATCTTCAGCCGTTAAGTCGCACACCAATACATTGGCATCCGGAAACTGTTTGCGTAGGTTAGCGTGTGATTCTTCCGAACGCACAACCAAAAACAGCGAAAAGCCGATAGTGGAAAACTGCTCAGCGAGTGCCAATCCTAGCCCTCTACTTGCGCCTGTTATCAATACTTTGTTCATCACATTCCTTTGTGGGTTATCACCTTATTTAGTGGCAATATGCATCTGAATTGCAATAGATTTTCACAGCTGCGACTGCGCAATTGGCATCCCCTACTGCGCCGAGTTATGCATTACTCTCTTGTCCAAAATGCTGCGTTGATTTTACCGAACTAAGGACTAACTGAGTAGTTTCAACTCACACCTAGCTATGTTTACAGAATTCGGATTAAAGCATTTGTTATTAAGCAGATTCTGCGTCAAAAGGCTTTTCTAACCACACAGAGCTAATGTACTGTCCGTGCTTCTTCGCATACTCATTGAAAACACCGACTTCTCTGAAACCAAACCGTTTATGCAATCGAAGTGACGCGTCGTTTGGCAATGCAACCGCTGACAATATACGGTGGACACCGCAAGAACGTATGGATGAGAACAGTTGAGTATATAATTTTGAACCAACCCCTTTACCTTTTGCTGTGGGAGCTAGGTACACCGTTACTTCGACTGTATCCTCAAATGCTGAAATATCTCTATATGGCTGGGAACATGCAAAACCTAGCAACTCCCCATCCTTGATAGCCACGAAAAGTTGATGCTTGCTATTGCACGAGAACTGAGAAAACCAGTTTAGACGATTTTCTTGAGTAAATGCGTGCACTTCAAAACGAGCATTAGTATGCTCTATGTAAAAGTTGAAGATGTCAGTAATGGCAACTATATCGCTTGGTTTCCCTACTCTAATTTCCACGTAATTTCCTTTTATCTTCGTGCATTTACATTTACTTGAGGCGAGCGTGAACGTTTGACATGTTTAAGCGATAGCAAGTTCGGCTCAGGTTTGAGAATCACTCTAAAAGTGCCTATTCGTCCACATCAGTCCGGTGGTGCTAGATGAAATTGCCAATTAAATTCTGAACGAACACTGAACCTGATGAAGTGAATGTCCAAACAAATGCGCCAATATTTACAAATATCGTCAGCCACAAAATTGATTTAAATGGCTGTTTTTGGGACTTATGACGAAGTTGATTTTGAGCACACAATGCTCCCATCCAACCGCCAAGTAACGATAAAAGATGAAGCGTGTTTTCTGATGTCCGCCACTTGCCGTTTTGAGCGGCATTTTTATCTATCGCGTACACTGCGTATGTGACAATGGACATCACAATATAAGCTGCAAGGAACAACTTCTCACCACCTAAAATGAACACCGCACTACTCGCCATAACTAAGTAAACGATACTAAACATGATCGTTGAAGGTATTGAGCCGGTACTTAGAAACGTTACCTTTGTGGCGTTGTAACGCCCTTTATTGTCTTCGTTAACGTCAAACTTAACTGCATCACCGACTTTAGGGCGTCGCCCTTTACTTTGAACCGTTGATATATGGAGAAAAACTCTTAACTCACCATTGAATGCTGAAACGAATCCATAACCTTTTGAGTCATTCCACTCTACAACTTTACCTTTGATCATCGAACTCTACTTTTTATTTCTTTATCGTGGGCTTACGCCACATCAAGGCGTGAGTAAACGTGTGCTATGTATGAACGAAGCAAGTTCGGCACGCGTTCGCGAATCGGGCTTGAACGCCTTGTATGGATAATAACTCACTAATTCGGGTAATGTGAGACCCAGGCTTAAGCAGCAACTTAAGCTTTCTATGTAGTAGTTCGATTGAGCGATGGCTCCTCTATTGAGAGACCGATAACAAGAACGAACACTGCGTAGGACTCCAAGCACCACACTCGAATAGTCTTCTGGGTCTCGAACCCGCATTATGCAAGCATGAGTTAGCTTATTATGAATACAAAACCTAATCAAAACATTAATGTCGGTGTTGATACTGGCAAAACACAATTAGATATTTACATCCGCCCTTGTTAAGTGCGTTCTACCACAGCATCTAAAACTGTACTCTGTACTTTCTGAAAGAGAAAAGGCTGAATCTTAGGGTAGGTCAATTCATCGGGTAAACCTTTAAACGATCTAACCTCTGCAATTTCATTTTCAAGAGAATTTTGGTAGCTATGGATCTCTGCAAAATACAATCCACCAAATGTCGTCGAGTTGTCCACTTCCCCTAAAATGAAACAAGCATAAGTAGAGATTTCTGCCAATATTAAAACAGGAGATCACTATGAGAAAATCAAGATTCACGGAAAGCCAAATCGTCAGCATTCTCAAAGAAGCAGATGCCGGTATGAAGATTGAAGAACTTTGCAGTAAACATGGTATGAGTAGCGCCACTTACTACAAGTGGAAATCGAAGTACGGCGGTCTGGACGCATCAGAGCTAAAGCGTATGCGGGAGCTTGAAGAAGAAAACGCCAAGCTTAAAAGATTATTTGCTGATGTCAGCCTCGAGAACCATGCGATGAAGGAGTTGTTCGCAAAAAAGGGCTGGTGACAGCAGAGAAAAAGAGCTGTGCTCAGTTATTGGTTGATTACGGCCTGAGTATACTTAAAGCCTGTGATATGGCGAATATTAGTCGCTCAAGCTACTACCGACCTGATGTTGATTGGCGCCACAAGGATGCTGCTGTCATAGACGCTATAAACGAAGTGCTTGTTAAGAGCCCCAGAGCTGGGTTTTGGAAATGCTTTGGGCGCATTCGCTTTAAGGGCTTTCCCTTCAATCACAAGCGGGTCTATCGTGTGTATTGCCGGATGGGGTTGAACCTAAAGCGGCGAGTAAAACGAGTGCTTCCGCCTCGACCTTCGGTACCATTGGAAGTTGAAGCAAAACCCAAACATCAGTGGGCGCTCGACTTTATGCATGACAGCTTGTATTGCGGTAAGCGCTATCGAACGTTGAACATATTAGATGAAGGAACACGAGAGTGCCTTGCTATCGAAGTCGATAGCTCTCTTCCCTCCTGTCGCGTTGTACGCGCACTGGAGCAACTTAAAGATGAGCGAGGATTACCCGCATAAATTCGCCTAGACAATGGACCAGAACTCATTTCTTCGATGTTGACTGACTGGTGTGTCGAGCATGATATCAAGTTGTAGTATATCCAGCCTGGTAAGCTTCAACAAAACGGATTTGTAGAGCGCTTTAACGGCTCATTTAGGCGAGAATTTTTGGACGCTTACCTGTTTGATTCTTTGGAGCAAGTTAGAGAAATGGCATGGTTTTGGCGTTTGGATTACAACCATGAGCGTACACATGAACGCCTCGGCAACCTGCCTCCGGCAGTTTACCGAGTACAACTAGAAAACTCTACTTTACCACTGTGTCACTAATGTGGAAGTGGACAATTACATCGCAGTTAACTCCTCAGTGTAAGTTTGTGTTGGTCACCAATACTACGTCCAAGTTGAAATTAGACTTGAGAACATCAAATATTACTGAAAGTTTCGATACAGTGATGGGCTCGTCTGATGGTCGCTTTGCAAAGCCAGAACCACTTTTTTTAAGCAGGCTTTTGATTTGGCTGGGACAACTGCAACGAACTCGATTTACTTAGACGATAGTTATAGAACTTTAGAGATGGCCAAATCAATGGGTGTCACGAGCTTGCATTATAAATCAAAATCAGAAGCTCTGTCGTTTGTTAAAGAGCAGTATATGCGACAATCTAGCCCAGACCGACAATCTTCAAACAAACACTACTACCCATGAAGATAGATGTAACAGCCCACAGACTTAATTCGATGTTGTCCTGACAACACATATTCAAAATTGCGCTATCAGCAATTCGGCAGGCTAGAACAGCGCCCCAACTGGGGCTGAAGGGAGAAATATTTATGGTAGTCGGAGCCATTTTACGGCATCCATAAGCATCGAAATAATACTCTTACTCTTTATCCAATAAGATGGCACCTAACATTGCTGGTGTACTGCTGTAGTGGAGTTGTTCTTGTCTCACTAATAGCCATCCTTGGTAATCTTATAGTGGACTAACAGTATAGTGTTCACTTGGCAACAGCACCATCATAAGTAGTACTTTAAGGACATAAGATAAAGGTAGCTTACAAATATTGGTCTCAGAAATAAGTGAGCACCCGCCTACAAATCCGAAAGCAAAATGAGGCATAGAAAAGCTACCGCTTGTTACTCACTTTTGTATCTTTAGTCAGTTAGAAATTGTTCGTAACAGAGAAAAGCACCGATTCTGAACGATATTCAACGTTTGAATCTTCCCACTCGTTGTCTGATAAAACGTACTTTATGCCAACATTCCAATCTGGGTTGATCATATAAGCAAAACCACCTTCTGCATTCAGTGAACGATCGCCACTCAGCGCTTGGTAATCTACTCTTGCGTTGATTGACCAGTCATCATTAAAGGCATAGTTTAGTTTTCCGGTAATCGAAGGAAGTATTGGGTACGAACTCTGGCCATTGTATTTCCCGCCATTGACCAAATCCGTCTCAGACTCAATCAAGTAGGCTGAGATGCCAAGTCCTGCTGATAGTGTGAGTTCGTCTGTCGGCTGATAGTTTCTAATATATGATGCCCCGGCATTCCACTGTCGCAGTGCAATAAACAGCTCTTCATTTTCTTCATAGTTTTGGTCTCCGAGGCTAAAATCAGTGGCAACCGTCCCGACACTGCGAATTTCACTCGGAGTAAATGAAATTTCGAGCGCATTTTGCTTATCAAATCGGTACTGATACAGCGCGCTTGCAAGAGGCTGGAGTTCATCTACTGGCGTAGTGTTTTTTAATGATTGGTAAGCGCCCGAATCGGCAAGTGTATCGTAGGTGTAGAAGCCGATATCTAAAGTAAACGAATGACGCCTCTCTTTTCTTAATGAGCCGCTCTTGCGTTCTCGATTGGTTTCGTAATCCAAGGCCTCATTAGAGACGTTCACATTGACCATCATACCATCATCAAGTGGCACAACCCCTAGCTCTACACCTTCAGGTGTATATTCTGAAACAAAATATTGATTGGTAAGAAAGGCAATACCGGCACCTGCCACCACGTCATCTGCGAAGTGTTTATTGCCATATACACGACTTGCCCCGACATAGGTTGCTGAAAGGTAAGCGGGAATACCCCATGCTGCTCCATAACGTGTTTGTAAGAATGCGGCACCCGAGAATGCAGCAGCAGTATGACCAGAAGGAAAAGAGGCTGTGTTGGATGCATTTGGACGCAAGCGGCCAACTGAAAATTTTGTCGCGTGTACAATAGCTACTGTTGTAGCCAATGAGTAGGTAAGCTGTTTCGCTCCGTCCAGATCGTCATAAATCCAAGCCGCTAAAAGACCGGTTGCGGGTATGGCTATTTGCAGGTAATCACCAGCGACTACGTAATCATCACTCGTTGTTTCAGTTATTTTATTGCTACTATACGCTCCTTGACTCACAAAGAGGGAAGCCAGTAAAACTGAAAGTGTTGTTTTGTCCATAAAACTTGCACCTTTTCAAAATATTTCAAGTCAACTATTCAAGTTAGAGAAAATCATAAGTATTTAGCGGGCCTGCTCCTCAGGTTTTCCCATTCAGAAATCCATCATCGAAATTTTGCTGGTCATACTTAGGTAAAGTGTCACAATTACCTATATCTACTAAAGCCAAATATCTGTAAACAAAGGCCCTACATAAACAACAGGCCTTACATGTCTCAATTGCTCCACTAAGATAGAGCCTCGGGCGGGACGAAGGCTGAGAATGCGAGCATCAGAAGTGCTATGGTCGTCACCCACGAACCTATTATTCTTAACCCGATTTTTTGCCAGTGTAATCGGACTCGACTAGCAACCAACATGACATTCAGCACGATGAAATTCATCGATATCGCATTACCTATCAAGATCAACCACTTGTCCAAGTCAAACAAGGTGTCTTGCGACGAATCTAACCCCAGCATCAAACCTGTACTGCCCAACAATAAATTTGCAATCCATAAAGGAAGTACAAGATTCGCGGCGACTAAACCACCCGTAATTAGGGAAAATGCCAGAAGATAATTGGCTAGCGAAGGCGCGTAAAAGTGAGTTAACGCTAGACCAATTAGTGTCATCGCAGAAAACATGCCAAAAGAAACGAGTCTTTTCTCAGACAGTTGCTGGGAAAGGAAAATCCCAACAGCGATCAGTAGAAGCAAGTGAGAAGGAACAAGGACAGGATGCAGTAAACCATTATAAAAACTACCCACACCTTCAATGGGGCTGTGAGCAAAAGCGGGTACCGGCGCAAGTAGCGCCAATACCGCCATTATCTTCAGTCTCATTATTATCAGACTACTCCAGTCAAAAAGCCCACTCCCGCAAGAGCGATAATGCCGCCAGTCGTTTGAACAAGCACTTTCCCAGCTGGCCAACGAACTAAAATACCAAGGCTAATACCAGCCAAATGAACTAAACCCGTCGCGAGTACAAAACCGATACTGTAAGTCAGCGGATTGGCAGAATGAGGTAATTCGGTCCCGTGTGCATGCCCGTGAAAGATTGCAAATACACCAACGATACAAGCCGCAATAACTATCGGAGGACGAACTTTAAAAGCGATCATCGCACCAAGTACCACAGCGGAACCCGCAATACCCGTTTCCACAGCAGGAACTGGAACGCCAGCAAGCCCTAGAGCACCACCAAATGCCATAACCATAGGAAATACTACAGGAAGCATCCAAATGGCTTTCGCTCCCAGAAAAGCGCCCCACAAACCGACGGCCACCATTGCCGCCAAATGATCCCAACCAAGCAACGGATGCATAAAGCCGCTGATAAAGCCGCTTGAGTGACCCACCTCAGAGTGAGCAAGAAGTGGTAGGGGGAACAGAGCCATCACTGATAAAAATAAACACTTGTTTAATCGAGACATGTTTCAAAATCCTTTTTTGCCATGAAAGAGTGTTTTCACTCATGTATCACTTAATTTATAAGATATTGTTTTTTAAGTATATTATAGAAAATACCAGCGCGCAACTAGAAGCAAAGTCACCCCACTGTGCCAATTAAAGTTAAGCGGGTAAACAACCAGTAAGAGGCGATTCCACCCAAAAAATAAATGGGTAAGCCAGCTAACGCCGTACTCACTCTGATACCTACAGTGCGTATGTTATAGCCCAGTATGAGCATGACTAACACAAACGAAAGTTGCCCAGCTTCAACACCTAGATTGAAAAACAACAGCGCTAGCGGTACTTCGCTGTCTGGCAGCCCGATTTCAGTGAGCGCGCCTGCAAAGCCAAGCCCATGAAGCAACCCAAAGGCAAAGGCGACTAACCAAGGCTTTCGATAGCTTAAACCTTCTTGACCTCGTTGAGCGCGAATAATTTCTACAGCTAGAAACACAATACTCAACGCAATACATGCTTCAACTGGACGAGAAGGCAGTACAAGAATGCCAAATGTAGCCAATCCTAATGTAATACTGTGTGCGACAGTAAAAGCGGTGATCGTTTTAACGAGATTGAGATTACCTTTTACTATCCACAACAATCCGAGTACAAACATCAAGTGATCCAGACCGAGTAAAATATGTTCAAAACCCAGAAAAAAGTATCTTTTCGCTGCGTCGAGAATAGAGCCAGAGCTCGCTTTCAACTCATTCATCGATAAGGTGATGACACCTCTCTCATTTCTGATGAGTTTGTCAGCGACGCTACCGTCTTGCCAATAAACTTTCAGCATGATGCCATCTCTGTTCCAGGGCAACACCAGGGTATCCTCAGCTTGTAGAGGACGTTCGCCAGCAAACTCGAACACCTTCCATCCGCCAATTTGGCTACCACTCGGCAATGAAACAAAGTCAAACCCTTGTGGCAGTATTGGGGTAGCAAAGACATTAGAAATTGTCGGCCCTGCTTGTACTTGAATGAGATAAGAGTTGTCTGAACTCTCTCTGAGTTCAGTTTTAGATACCCCGATGTCATGAGCATACAGCGATGAACTCAACACCAAAGCTAACCACCCCAGTAAACAATTAAATCCGAGTTTTATTGCCATAAACTATCGCTCTACTACAATTTTGTAATTTTCTCGTACGTTAGCCAGTTCTATTTGAATTAACTTCCGAGCCTCAGTGATTTCCCAATCCATGATCAGGTAATCTTCGATATCTTCGTAAGAAGCAGCGGTGGGTGGAATAATTCGTTCTCTTCGAACAAAATGAATACCTTGATTAGAAGTGAAAGGTCCCATCCATTGATTTGAGTCAGCTTCAGCCAGCGCTTTAGCTGCATCAATGCCAAAGAGATCGGTTAACTCGCTTTTGGCTCTTTGCAAAGTGGTTTGACCCAATGTAGGGCGGTGTAAGTCGCCTTTGGTAGGTTTTTCTGGATTGTTATGAAGGCTTTCTAAAAGTCCTTCAGGCACTCGGCTCGACTCAGAGAAAAATAGATGCTGGAGTTCAACTAACTCTGGTGTGCTGTATTTTTTTCGATTTTGCTCGTAGTATGTTTTGAGATCCTCGTCTGTTGGAACAGAAATCTCAGATACAAGCAACCCTCTCATTTTCAAAATCATGTTGTGACGCATACGTGTATCACCAACATTTAAGCCTCGTCTATAGGCTTCTCTATATAAAATCTCATCGTCCACGTATGCCGTGACAAGAGCATCAACCTCTTGATCTGACAACGTGCTTAACGTCATGTCTTCTCTCTTTTTAACCAAAAAATCAATATTGTTCTTATCAACAATAATGAGTTCTTTTTGTTCTGGTATTAATAACCGGTCCGCGCCGAAAATGAGCCCTCCTATTAGTAAAAAGTGTATTAGAGGTTCGTTCCATATTTTAAACTTAGATTCCATTGACTACTTTACCCTCGGAATAAAAGGCTAAGCCAGTTAATAACTGGCTTAGCTGTACTATTTCACTACTTTTTATTAATCGGACTATCGTGACTTATGCGTTCAGGGTCATAATACATCGGGTCAGTGATCCCTTCTCTGCGGCCCTGCATTCCAGCCAATAAAGAGCGAATTAATCTATCCATCAATATACCAGTGTTCTGATGCAAGTCGTCTAATAGCGGGTTGTATTCATTAAATTCTGCGGCAACGATTTCATTTTGAATACCAAGAGCGCGCACCAACTGCATTGCTTGACCGGCAGTAAGGCCGTCTGGTTCAGCGGTACCAACACCAGGTGCATACGCTGGGTCTACACCATCCATATCAAACGTGATGTAGACTTTTCTCCCTTTAGCTTCAGCTAGAACTCTTTCGAGCACCGCATCCCACCCGTCTCTTTCAATTTCAGCTTGGAAGTGGAATTTTACCTTGTGTTTTCGCAACCAGCTTAAGGTTTGAGGACCAGGTGTTGAACCTCTCAAACCAACGTGCGCGAGATCGCTACCATTAATGAGACCTTCCTCTACAGCCATTTTAAAGAATGAACCATTATGAACATATCGCCCCGCATCCTGTTTATATGCATCATAGTGAGCATCAATGTGAACAACGAATACCTCACCTTTCCCGTATTTTTGGGCTAGAGCGGTTAAAAATGCATAGCTTTGAATGTGCGTTCCGCCCACACCAATCGGCACAACATCAACATTTAAAGCACTACCAACGACTCTATGAATTTCATCTAAGTTAATTTGATTATCAGCCATCCAGTTTGCTGCTGCGTTACCATAATCGGCGACAACTAATTTGCTGATATCAACACCGGTGGCTTGATCCGAACCCGCAAAAGGATACATTAAATAATCCACCAATGAGCGCATCTGCATCGCTGCATATCGACCACCAGGAACCATTTGGTCACCGACAATCAAACCGACAAGGGCAACATCAACGTTACCTGCGGTCAAATCCTCTGGTGTGCGGGCTAATGGCGCCCCTAATAAGGTAGGAATGGAGCTCCACATTGGTCCGACCTCATAGCGGTTTGGATAATATAGACCAGGTGCATTTTTCGGGTCTTTGGACAGATCTCTTCTGATGAACAAATCATTTAAACCCTTGTTCATTTTTAACGTATATTCATCGTTTGGATCTTTCCACGGTGCCCACTCATAAGGAATGTCATCGGTCACTGTGCCAGTTTCGGCAAGTACAGTGCCGGAAGTCGCTAAGACCAGAGAACTCAAAAGTGTTATTGTAAGTGCAGATTTCACGTCTCTCTCCTTGATATGTAAATTACACGTTAAATAATAGTTTTAAAAGATAATTAATCAAGTAAAATTATAAGCTTGGTTTGTTAATGGCAAGGAGAAAATCGATATTATGTCTACAAAGGTAAGATTGCACTTCAATCTTGAATAGTCCATGATTTTCACACCTGAATATCACTACATTTTGTACGAGATTTAAGGCGAATTTTGAAGGTTAGTATTTACTATACCTCGCAAAAAATTGGGTCCTACATAAACTGAGCAACCGGGGCCTAACTAATGAGTAGGCTTGATCACAAAATCTAAAGAGACACCGTGATAAATCGGCGCTAGTGCAAGTTTAAATATCTTTAACGCACCGGATTGAACCTTTTCTCATGCCTCAATTTTAGTGATGAAGGCCCAACCTAAATCTTGTTCCACCAACTTAATTAAGTCATTAGTCGAGGTCACTAACATGACATCGTCTGAAATTGTTGCTTCTAACGGTTTTGTTGCGTTATTCGAACAGAAAACCAAAACTGCCAGAAATTGAACGATTCTTATACAACATACTAAGTTTCAGGCATACCAAACCCTTTATGCTTGTTCAACGCTTTGAGCATGGCGTAGGTTTCGCCAACCTGAATCGTGTCTTTGACTTCGGGATAAACAGAAAAACTATCGTGATACGACACCAGTATATTGTCGAAACCTTCCTTTTCGTCGGCCATCATTGCCTCACTGCTTTGCGCTTGTTCCATACCTCACGCAATGACGGCTGCGAGTGCTTACGTGGTCTGACTTCGGTGTTGTTTTTTTAACAACGCTTTGGCGGGAACGTTCGTCTAGATGCACATTTGGGTTGTCGCTGTTGACCCCAGTAAATTCCGCTACCTTTTTGGTGGCTTTTGGCTTTCTTTTTCGCTCTGACAGCAACATTTCATTTAGCGATGCCTGCTCAGATTTAATACGTTCATACATTGCCAATCTCGCTTTTGCTAACGACAAAGTATTTATTTCACCTTTAATGTATTTTCTGTGTGCAGCTAAGATTTTTTCGTGCTCGCAAAGACTCAAGCGATATGTGTAGTGACTCTCATCTTTACAAGGGAGCTCTAAGTCCCTTTCAGTTCTTCTAGGTAGATGTAGATTGATGCCAAGTTGTCAGGGTCAACTTTTATTTTTTAGACTCCGTCGCCTTAGTTTGTGCGTACTGCACTCTATATTGTGCTAAAGCCTTACTGTCGTATTATAAATGCATGAACTTAATACTTTTATTAGTGAGCTTGCGCTCATGAAAGCTACCCATTACAACAGTAAACTTCTTTTCATTTTCCTCTAATAATTTCAATGTGGCATTCCATCGACGCCTTTTTGCCAATATAGGTTTGGAATACGCTTGAATCGACTATCTGCACTGACATTGTGAACGTCTACTATCTAGCGGTGCAATTCCTCTACAAAGACACTGAAGCGCATTACAGCATTTTTTTCTGGATTATAGTCTTCTTTCCCTAACACATTGGAAAAGGTTTTACCCGGTACCCATCCAACAATGCCTTGGATAAGTTCACCAAACTTACGCTCAACAACAGGCTTGATCCAAGGCTTTTTCACCTTATTAAAAACAATGTTGATTCCTACTTCCAAGCACGCATCTTCAAGACTCTTGGACCAGAATTCAGCACCATTATCGACAACCAAATTCTCTATTTTTCCCTCACATAACCATTCGTTCTCGAACTCAATCGATAGCTCGCAATATAATCCTTATTTTTTGTTGCGTCGATAATGGCCTTAGATGCCGAAACATAGCTAGGATGCTTGCACCCTAAATGGAAACCGACAACACAGCCGCTAAAAACATCAACCAAAAGCGTAAGGTGTGCGCGACCGAGCGGGACGAGCAAATCATCGTGAAGGAGAATTAAGTCTAGTGGGGTATGGTCAATTTCCACCCGATCTAGAACACGGGTAAGCATTTCTACGGCTTGATAATAATTGAATAGTTTATCAGCTTAGTATTTGCCATGACGCGCTAAAGCCGCACTGTATGGCTACTCTATATTTATTCGGTTTTAAACGACACATAAGACACGCAAGGGACTTTACCTGACACGATCGTCGAGTTTTCAACTTCTATTCGATCACAATAGTATTTATATGCAGCACTAGCTGAAGGTCGTGTTGCATCTAAGAACTTCCGAAGTGCTTCCTCATACTGGGATTCATCACTAGTAACACGGGCCCTGCGATTGCCTTTGAGGTAGTGCTTTTGAGCAATACTTGTTAAGTCACCACCAGATTTTTCAAAACTATCTTTCCATCGTTTAAGTGACCTGTAGCTCGGTTTAGTTTCCAGCTGTGACTGCTTCGGGTTTTGTCAATCAGTGGATTGATATTTTTAGGCGTCCAACCGCCAACGAGTTCTTTGTTGACCAAACTCAAGAGCCTAAACCTCGCTAATGCCAACTGTTTCTGCTCTTGCGTAAACGACTCGAGGTCTCGTTCAATAATACGTGCCGATTCAAGACTTCCCTATTTAAGTACATCTAATTGGCTCTCACGCAAAGTCTCAAAAGCGTCTACTTCTTTTTCTGAAAACCCCTCATCAAACTCATCCGTGAACCTGCCTGCCATTTATACCGCCTCAAAGACCGAGTTTTCACCTAGCTCATTTAAATCTAAGTCAACCCAAAGCTTCCTCTGTGATACCAGTCTCAATGCAGCTGCAAGTGCAGTAGCGATAGTTACACCTAAAAAAGAAGCAAAGGTATCGATCTCTAATGCAAGATTGTCTTTGAAGCAACCTAGGATTTTTTCGGTTAAAGGATCACCTTCTATGCAGCCGGAGTAACGGTGAACTAACTGGCAATTCTTTAAAAATGGCCCGTTCGAATTTGCTTGTCAGTGACTAGGATGAGCTGCGAGCCTAATTGCTGAGCGGCTATTTGCATTTGCTTGAATTTTGCTTTGAATTCTTTAGATAAAGTCTTTTTGTAAGGCTTATTTTCAACAAACTGTCTGGTACCGTCTTTGTAGTGAACAAGGAAATCAGGTGTGTAGGGTAATGTCTTCCCATTGAAGTCATAGTAGAACCCTTGCGGTTGTGATTCGTACGCAACGACTTCTGGATCATACTCAAAGTGGAAACAACAATCTTTCTCTAAGGAGCTTTCACACAAAGTCGACGACTGTATCTTGTGACTGGCAAATTTGAAAACATTTTTATTTGCCGACGGTTTTCGAAGATTACGAATGTACATACAAGCCCCATTTTGTTGTAAGAAAACAACCAAATTAAGCTTAGGACACTTTATGACTTTTAAAAGGACAAGTTATGGTTTTATTTGGACAGGTTATGATTGCAGCGACAGTTGGGTGAAGGCCCCAGCCACATCCCGGCACACAAGTCGCCCGCCTTGGCTGCTTCCTTCCGGACCTGACCAGGTAAACGAGGTATTGTTGCGGGAGGACCAGGGCCCTCATAGAGGTCTTGACTTTCTCATCAAGAGCGAAGGGATTATCTGCTATCCCCTGCTCTATTGCAACTAAATGATGAGTGAATTTGCTTCGTCGCTACCTGTTTGCACGAAAAGTACACGAAGCGTTAATCACTCAGGCGCAAAATGTAATCACATATCCATGCTGCGGCGAGCGTGACCATCCAAATCAGTAGGATGAGACTGCTGCTGGCAATGTCTTGCGCGCTAATAAAAGTAGAGAATGCCACTGTCGGTAACGTCCAGCTAAGCAATGTCGACCATTTGATTTTTGACTCGCCGGGTTGTTGCTTGCGAGATGGGAAGGTCGATACCGAATGGATCATCGCCACCAGCGACAAAGCAACCAACAGTGCGACGCCTTCGCCTTGGGTCAGTAAGATCCCACCAAACGCCAGTGCCCACCAGTGCCTACTATCGCCGTATGTGGCTTTGTCGTGTTTTGCTTGTCGGGAGGATAGCCATACCATGGTTACGGCGGCAATTTGCATTAATGTGGCGTACATCGCGCCCGAGATAGTACCTGTCCATTGGCAATAAAGGACGGCACTTTCCATGATGAGCATGGTGATGATTAACCAAGAGCGTGCGACCCAGGTGCTGCGCTTGCAAAAAGCGACCAGCAACAACGGGAACAGTATCCAAGTACTGATAGAAAGTTCTACCGGCTGAACCGAGACTGTGAGACCATAAAACAGCAGTGCAGTCGCCAGTAAGACGTTCGATTTTGAGACCGAAGTCATTAGCCAGACAATGGGTATTATAAAGGTCAACATAGGTAGGTCGCCGCCACTCACTTGCAGTGCGCGTGCGCATATTATCGACAAACCAGCAGTGACGAAGAATTGGAGCGTTGTCAAAAGCATAACTGCCTCCTTATAGTTATTGTTTGATGTTTGTAGCTCGTTTTCCATTATTTTGTAACAACTTGTACAGTATGAATGATTTTGACATGCAAATCTTTGCGGTAATTCACCAAATACCATACGGAAAGGTCTCAACTTATGGAGACATCGCACATTTTGGGGGTTTTAAGGGATATGCGCGCCAAGTTGGCCGATTGCTCAAAAATCTACCAGAAGGCTCGACTTTGCCTTGGCACAGAGTCATCAATGGCAAAGGTGAAATATCGCTAAAGGGTGAGGATTACCAACGGCAACGTAAAAAACTAGAAGTAGAAGGGGTAATTTTTAACCAACAGGGAAGAATTTCGCTTAAAAGTTATCGGTGGCAAGGGTAATAAGCACTCTCGCCACCATAAATGGCTATTTTGCGCTTTTAAGGGTCGCCTCCACGTAATTGGTGGAATCTGGATCGTTGATGACGCCGATGTGATAGTCGTTAATAAACAGCAAACGCTCGCCATCGAAAATCTTAATCCGAAGCCCATAACGATGATTGTCAATAATCTGCTCGCTGTCGTAAGGCAAAGTAAAAGACAATGGCACTTGCTTACCGAGGGTTGGCAATTCAACTTCCGAGAGTACTTTCGCGGGTGCATCGGCCAATGAGACGTCTTCAAGTTTTACTTCCAATACTGCGGTATCGGGTAAGGCAATGCGCTCTCGGTACATAACTTTGCCTGAAATAACGGACTGCTCACTGCTTGCACCCTTGTCCATCGCTTGCATCTCATTAGATTGGCAACCACTTAACCCAATGGCCATAACACCAAGACCTAAACTCACCCATCGCTTAATCACTGTACAACTCTCCCACTAATTGGTCGCTAAACGTCATTCCAGTATAGTGTTCACTTGTAACTCTGTCTGCTTCCTAGTATTTTTTAACCGTAACTTGACGGAGGTCAGATGAGCAAACCATTAACCGAACTGCTGGATCTTTTGCAGCTAGAAAAGATTGAAGACAAATTGTTTCGCGGAAACAGTGAACATTTGGGCTTGCCACAAGTGTATGGTGGCCAAGTACTTGGACAGGCTCTTTCTGCGGCGCGCTATACTGTGCCAAGCGATCGATTTGTCCACTCCTTCCACTCGTATTTTTTACACCCAGGTGACGCGAGCAAGCCGATCATCTATGACGTAGAAAACTTACGTGACGGCGGCAGCTTTAGCACGCGTAGAGTCAAAGCCATCCAGAATGGCCGCTCAATATTCTACCTCACGGCTTCTTACCACGGCGAAAAAGAAGGGTTTAGTCACCAAAACGCGATGCCTGATGTACCTGGGCCAGACACACTGAAATCGGAAGGTGAGCTTGCGGCGCAAATAGCGCACTTGCTTCCAGATAGCGTGACCCGTGTGTTTGGTGGCGAAAAGCCCATCATTGTTAAGCCGGTTACTGTGATCAACCCGCTTAAACCGCGAGAAGCCGAGCCCAAGCAATACTTGTGGATCAAAGCCAATGGCGACTTGCCACAAAATCAGCTGATCCATCAATATTTGCTGGCGTATGCCTCAGACTGGGGATTTTTGGTCACTGCATTGCATCCGCATAAAGTGACGTTGATGACCCCTAAATTCCAAGTCGCGACGATCGACCATTCGATGTGGTTCCATCGCCCATTCAAGTTTGACGACTGGTTGCTGTACTCCATTGAAAGCCCAACTGCAGGCAATGAACGCGGCTTAGTCCGTGGAGAAATATTCAATCGCAGCGGTGAATTAGTCGCTACAGCGGTGCAAGAAGGCGTAATGCGATTTGCGCCATCCAAGTAGTCCATGAGCTTTACGCTACGAGGGCCGCATGGCCCTTTTTTCATTTTGTTATTTGCAACAATGAGTTAGCAAGCTAGACTAAACCCATATACGGTTAGAAACGCCCCCCGTTTTTAACCCATTTATACTCAGTTTTTTACTGCCGAAGTTCTCGGCGCAAGGATGACTCTATGATTTATATTCAGTTTGGTCTCTATTTAGTGGCCATGCTTGCCATTGGTTATTATTCGATGAAAAAGACGCAAAATAACCAAGACTACATTATTGGTGGCCGAAGCTTAGGCCCTGCCACAACCGCCATTAGTGCGGGTGCGTCTGATATGAGCGGCTGGCTGCTGCTTGGTTTACCCGGAGCGGTGTTTGCCAGCGGCTTGGTTGAAGGCGTTTGGATAGCGACAGGTTTGACGCTTGGCGCTTATCTTAACTGGCTTATTGTTGCGCCTCGCTTGCGTGCAAGCAGCGAGAAAGTGAACTCTGTTACTCTGCCCTCCATCTTGTCTAAACGATTTGATGACAACACCAATATCATCAAGTTTGTCTCGACTGCCGTTATCCTCTTTTTCTTTACCCTTTATGTGGCGTCGGGTCTAAAAGGTGGAACCTTACTGTTTGCTCACAGCTTTGGCTCAACCGAAGAAACGGCTTTATACATCACCGCATTTGTGGTGGTCTCTTATACCTTCCTCGGTGGTTATTTGGCGGTATGTTGGACTGACCTTGTGCAAGGTATTTTGATGCTGGCTGCGCTGGCGTTTTGTTTACTGTTTGGTTACTTTGCCATTGCCGATTCTGGCGTTGTGATCAGTGACGTAAACCCTAACGCCTTCAAATTCTCAACCAGTTTCATAACGGCAGCATCGTTGATGGCTTGGGGACTTGGCTACTTTGGTCAGCCACACATTTTGGCTCGTTTTATTGGTATAAAAGACGTTGCCAGTATTGGCAAAGCACGCCGCATTGGTATCACGTGGATGATGATCACTTTGGTGCTGTCTATCTCCATCGCATTAGTCGGTATTGGTTACGATGCTGCTTACGGCTTGCCTGGTGTGAGTGGTGAAGGCGGTAACCCAGAGCGTGTATTCCTCGCACTTACCGATGCGTTATTTCATCCTATATTCTCTGGCTTCATTTTAGCGGCGGTACTGGCGGCCGTAATGTCTACTGCCGATTCACAGTTACTGGTGTTAACGTCTTCGCTAACCGAAGATTTACCGTTTTTCAAAAACCATTCTGAGAAAAGCCGTGCCATGATCAGTCGCTTTGGCGTAGTTGGTTTTGCGTTGCTTGCACTTATTATTGCCGCTAACGACGACGGCTCGATTCTGTCTATGGTGGGTTATGCATGGGGCGGCTTTGGTGCAGCCTTTGGTCCACTGATGATTTTGGCACTGTGCTGGAAAGAAACCACCAAGTGGGGCGCATTGGCCGGAATGATTGTTGGCTCAGTCACCATCTATGTGGTGAAAAACTTCATCTCAATTGAAGGGGAATACTTCTACGAGCTGATGCCAGCCTTTGCGTTAGCCTTTATCGCGATTGTGTTGGTCAGTAAAGTGACGGCGAAACCATCGACGGAAACACTTAAAAAGTTCGACCTCGCCTAATCAGCGTATCGTGGCTGCTTCGGCAGCCACTTTCTTAAGTTTGCTAACGCATATTTCTATCTTTCGTGGATCGGCAATGCCGTCGTGTATTTGATTGATTCCATCGCAAAAGTGCTGGTCACATCCGCAATCCCTGTCACTGCGTTGACCATCTTCTTATAAAAATGATCGTACGCCTGCATATCGGCAACCACCACTTTTAGCATGTAATCATATTCGCCTGCCATTCGATAAAACTCCATCACCTCTTCAAACTCGGCAATTTGACTGGAAAAACGCTGGTACCAGTCATGAGAGTGATCCGAAGTTTTCAGCATCACAAAAGCGGTAAAGTCTAACCCAAGTGGCGCAGGGTTGAGCAGTGCCACCCGCTTATCGATAATCCCGAGCTCTTCAAAACGTTTGATGCGCTTCCAACAAGGGGTTGTTGTTAGGTTTACGCTTTCGGCAAGATCCGCCAGTGACAGCGTTGAATCCTTTTGAATCATTCTAAGTAGTGTTACATCGACGCTATCCAGTTCCACAGAAAACTCCTAGTAGAGAAATATTTTCTACCATTTGACCAATTCACTAAAAAAGAAGCAAACAATTTCTCCATAAATCGGTTTAAAATTACTGCATAACTGATGAGGAATCGAGTATGTGTAAAGACCATCAATGGATTAACCAAGCCATTCAAAAAATTGAGTCCGATTTCCAACGCTCTGCGGATACACATTTAGTAAAACTAGACTTACCCCAATTTACGGGTATCGATATCTACCTAAAAGACGAAAGTACGCACCCGACAGGCTCTTTGAAACACAGGTTGGCGCGTTCACTGTTTTTATACGCTATCTGTAACGGTTGGGTTGGCCCAGAGACCACGATTATCGAAGCGTCATCAGGCAGCACGGCGGTGTCTGAAGCCTATTTTGCCAAACTATTAGGGCTGCCTTTTATTGCGGTCATGCCTGAAGGCACGGCAAAAAGCAAAATCGAAAAAATCGAGTTCTACGGCGGTAAAGCGCATCTTGTAGAGCGCACCGATCAAATATACAGTGAGTCTAAAGAACTGGCCAAAGAGCTTAATGGCCACTATATGGATCAGTTTACGTACGCTGAACGTGCAACGGACTGGCGAGGCAACAACAATATCGCCAACTCTATCTTCAACCAAATGACTCAAGAGCCTCACCCTATTCCAAGCTGGATTGTTATGAGCGCAGGAACAGGCGGCACATCAGCAACCTTGGGTCGTTTTATTCGTTATCAACAGCACGCGACGCAGCTCCATGTGGTGGATCCTGAGTGCTCTGTGTTCCACCAATACTTCATAAAAGGTGATGAGTCTATTCGCAGTCAGTCTGGCAGCCGTATTGAAGGGATTGGCCGCCCGAGAGTAGAACCTAGCTTTATCCCCTCGGTGATAGACACCATGCAAACCGTTACCGATGCGCAAAGCCTTGCCACCATGAACTGGCTAGGGACGCAATTGGGTCGAAAAGTTGGTCCATCGACAGGGACCAATATGTACGGCGTGCTGTGCCTTGCGCACCAAATGATGCGCAAAGGAAAAACAGGCTCCATTGTTACGCTGCTTTGCGACAGTGGTGAGCGCTACCTCGACACTTACTACAATCCACAATGGGTGCAAAGCACCATTGGTTCGTTGTCTGAAGCCAATCTTCACCTGTATCAACTGCTGAATATTGATTAGATTCACTACTAAAAAACTAAAAACGGTATCTCTAAAAAAAGAGATACCGTTTTTATTAATGGCGTCAAACCGTCATGGCTAGCGCTCTTTATCGCGCTCGAGCAAACAACTGAACCTTGCATGTAGCACGCAATACAACGTCAACAGGAAGCTACTTTTGCTTAGCCTCAAACGCCGCCAATTGCTCTGGCGTCGCCGCGGGTTGATGGTTTTCTTTCCATTCTTGATAGGTCATCCCGTACACACGCTCCCGCGCATCGTCTATGTCTAGGTTTAAATCCCGACTTTCGGCCTCAGCGGCGTACCATTTGCTGAAACAATTACGGCAAAACCCCGCAAGAATCATCAAATCGATGTTTTGAACATCCTTATTTGCGTCTAAGTGTTTTAATAAACGGCGAAATACCGCTGCATCCAGTTTGTCTTGCTCGTCTTGCGGCAGTGTTTTGTGGTTAAACTTGGCTTGAGTCATTGAGTTTCCTTACTTTTTTACTCTGCTGTAATAGCCATTTTTTCACACTTTCTCTACAAATCCCACACAGGTTTGCATAAATTAAGCGTAGAGCAATGAGCGTAAAAACGAGAGTAGAAAAGACAAATGGTGGCTTTTTGATAGCTTTGAGCAAAAAGAGAGCATTCGCGCCATTTTTATAAGAAAACGCTTTACAGCAAAATCGAGTTTGCTATTATGCCGACCTCACTTGATGAGTGTGTTGGGAAAACGCGAGTTAAGTATAAAAATCCCCTGGGGGGGTTCCCGAGTGGCCAAAGGGAGCAGACTGTAAATCTGCCGGCACTGCCTTCGATGGTTCGAATCCGTCCCCCCCCACCATATTTATTTTGTAGAGACTGTCGTTTACAGCGCTGTGCAAAAAGCTTGATTACTGGGTTGGGAAATCAGTAAGCAAGGATAAAACCCCTGGGGGGGTTCCCGAGTGGCCAAAGGGAGCAGACTGTAAATCTGCCGGCACTGCCTTCGATGGTTCGAATCCGTCCCCCCCCACCATATTACTGTTGTAAAACAGAACGCTTGAGCATTGGGTTTGGGAAAACCAGTGAGCAAGGATAAAACCCCTGGGGGGGTTCCCGAGTGGCCAAAGGGAGCAGACTGTAAATCTGCCGGCACTGCCTTCGATGGTTCGAATCCGTCCCCCCCCACCATCTATAAAAAACCAGCTCACATGAGCTGGTTTTTTCGTTTCTGCTCGTAGATAAGAGCGCACATCTATTACGTCGTCTTGCACTACAGCGCGTGTCGTCCATGGTCACTGTCTAAGTCTAATACCGGCCCTTTAGGCACAACTTGGGTTGGGTTTATCCCTGCATGGCTAAAATAGTAATGGCGTTTGATATGCTCAAGGCTAACCGTTTCGCTCACACCCGCAGTTTGATACAGCTCCTTCATATACCCTTGAAGGTTCGAGTAATCGGCGATGCGCTGCTTATTACACTTAAAATGTCCAACGTATACTGCATCAAAGCGTATTAGCGTGGTAAACAACCTCCAATCGGCCTCAGTCATCTCATTACCGGTGAGGTAACGATGTGTTGCCAGGTGCGCATCAACACGATCCAGAGCGTCAAACAGGGCGTCATAAGCCTCTTCGTAAGCTTGCTGGGTGGTGGCAAATCCGCTGCGATATACACCATTGTTGATATTGGGGTATATGTCTTCGTTCCACGCATCAATCGCTGGTCTTAATGCTTCTGGGTAGAAGTCGAGCGTATTGCCCGTTAACCCATTAAACGCTGAGTTAAACATGCGAATAATTTCTGACGATTCGTTGCTAACGATGGTGTTAGTGAATTTGTCCCACAATACGGGCACAGTCACTCGCCCGGTATAATCGGGCTTGGCTTTCGTGTACACCTGATGCATTCGAGTGAAACCAAATAGCGTTTCTGGCGCGTCAAATTGCCACCCTTCACTCAGCATGTCCGGAGACACTACCGAAACCGTGATGTGCGATTCTAAGCCTTTTAGTTTTCTAAAGATAAGCGTGCGATGCGCCCAAGGACAGGCTAATGAAACGTATAGGTGGTAGCGACCAGACTCAGGGGCAAACTTCGCATCGGGTTCGTCGACAATCCATTCTCGAAAGCCTGCGTCTTCACGAACGAACTTACCTTTTGAACTTTTGGTGTCGTACCACACGTCGTGCCATGCACCGTTGACTAATTTTCCCATTTTGCTGTCCTATAGAGTGTCTATAGCTATTACTATAAAAAGCAACGGGCTACTTCACTACTGCAGCACGCTCAACAACATGTTCAGATATTTTGAAGAAGGTTAGGACTCGAGGGTGAGAGCATCAACGACTTGGTTTCGTCCATAATGCTTAGCGTGATACAACGCGGAGTCCGCTTTTTGGTATAAATCGGCGACGGTTTCGCGAGAGTCCAACGACATAATATACCCGCCACTAAAGGTGACGTTCACTGTCTGCGCACCTTCAATGTGGACCTCACAATTACGCACTGCCACTAAACACTGCTCTACTTTTTCGGCCAGCTCTGAGCCCGTAATATCTCGGTAAACCAAAGCAAACTCTTCGCCACCAATACGAAACGCCTTATCGTGCAATGTAAGAGTGTTTTTAAAAGTTTGTGCGACGGACTTGAGTACTTTGTCACCGGCAAAGTGGCCATAGCTGTCATTAATGGTTTTAAAACGATCTAAGTCGAGTAACAGCAGTCCGAACGGTTCTTCACTTTGTATGAGGTTATTTAAGTGACTCTCAAATTCACCCCGATTGTACAATCCGGTCAGGTTGTCTCGTTGGCTACGATGTCGATAACGAACCACACTTTTATCTAACCGTCGAATAAGGTTATTGTAATCCCTCGCCCACGATCGAAGCCCAACTGTCATCATCACCAATCCTGTAATGGTTAGAAAGAGCTCGATGGCTGACATTACGATCCCTGGGGACACCAACCACTCAGCAGACGCTTTTGCGACCATCAACCAAACAATGGACGAAGCCCCTAGATACAGGTACAAGAAAGTCCTAGTACCACCTTTAATTTGTCTGGTGATCATTATCCAATACAACATTACCCCAATGACAAACAGCTCGCTAAAGATGTCGTGCCACTCAATCAAGTAAGTTGGAAGCAATTGAGGCATACCCCAAAAAGCGACCAAGGCGAACAACATTGCGCCCGATAGTAATACCCAATAGGCATGTCGATAGACAAACTCACTGTATAGAGTCAGCGGAGAAGAGCGCTTCATGGTTGACCTTTGGTGACGAAAAAATGGGATAAACAAAGCGTGTTACAATTTGATACAGTTTACCGCACACGATGTCGATAGTTTGTGACGAATACAAATTTTAGACAAAAAAAGCGCGACCCTTGCGGAATCGCGCTTAAGCCCGTCACAGGCTGAACTGTGGCTTACGCCTATTTACACCATTTCAACGTGTAAACAAGAGACTGCGTGCTTGTCCGCCCCTTTAAGGGTTGGAGTTTCTTTTGCACACAACTCAGTGGCCTTAGGGCAGCGTGTACGGAATACGCAGCCCGAAGGAGGATTGATTGGAGAAGGCAAGTCACCCTCAAGCATTTCAATCTTCTTGTTACGCTCAACTTCAGGATCCGGGATCGGAACCGCTGACATCAATGCGCGGGTATAAGGGTGTTTTGGCTCCGCAAATATCTCTTTTGCTTCACCAAGCTCTACCGCATTACCTAGGTACATAACCAACACACGATCAGAGATGTGTTTCACCACAGACAAATCGTGCGCGATGAATACCAAGCTAAGACCAAGCTCTTTTTGAAGCTCTTTAAGAAGGTTAACCACCTGCGCCTGAATCGATACATCCAGTGCCGATACAGGTTCGTCACAGATGATCATCTTAGGCTCTAGGATAAGTGCACGAGCAATACCGATACGCTGACACTGACCGCCAGAAAACTCGTGAGGGTAACGGTTTATTACGTTCGGCAACAGACCAACTTTGTCCATCATTGCCTTCACTCGCGCTTTCACTTCATCTTTGCTTAGGCGTGGGTAAAACGTGATTAGAGGCTCAGCAATGATGTCGCCAATGTTCATACGAGGGTTCAGAGATGCTAAAGGATCTTGGAAAATCATTTGCATGTCTTTACGCGTTTCACGGCGCTCGATAGCTTTCATTTTGGTCAAGTCTTGGCCAAGCCAAACCACTTCACCTTCTGTCGCTTCAACCAAGCCGATGATGGCGCGTGCAAACGTCGACTTACCACAACCTGACTCACCTACAACACCCAGGGTTTCGCCTTCGTATAAGCGTACGTTTACGCCGTCTACCGCTTTAAGCTTTGAAGGCTTAGACCAAGGCCAAGCAGATTTCGAAGCGATGTCGAAATGGACTTTAAGATCCTTAACGTCCAACATTAATTTTTTATCTACATTCAATGGCGCATTCATATCTTACCAAGCCTCATGATCTGAAAAACAAGCACGTTGACGGTTTTCACCAAACGGCGTCAAAATCGGAGATTCCGACTTACAACGATCGGTCACGCGGTGACAGCGATCTTGGTAAGGACAACCTGGTGGTAGACGTAACAAGTTTGGTGGGTTGCCTGGGATGGTCGGCAAGATCTCACCTTCAGTATCCAAACGCGGAATCGCTTTAAGCAGCCCTTCTGCGTATGGGTGGCTTGGACGATAGAAAATGTCATCAACGCTGCCGTACTCCATGGTACGACCTGCGTACATCACAAGCACTTTGTCACAAGAGCCTGCAACCACGCCCAAATCGTGGGTGATCATGATGATAGCAGTGTTAAATTCGTCTTTAAGTTCAACAAGAAGATCCATGATCTGCGCCTGAACAGTCACGTCCAGTGCCGTCGTTGGTTCATCAGCAATAAGAAGCTTAGGACGACACAATAGTGCCATTGCAATCATTACACGTTGACGCATACCGCCCGAGAATTCGTGCGGGTACATAGTAATACGCTTTCGAGCTTCAGGAATTTTAACCGCTTCAAGCATGCGCACCGATTCTTCAAACGCTTCCGACTTACCCATGCCTTTATGCAGCATAAGTACTTCCATCAACTGATCGCTTACTTTCATGTAAGGGTTCAGTGAGGTCATAGGGTCTTGGAAGATCATTGCGATCTGTTCTGCGCGAACTTTGTTTAACTCTTTTTCTGGCAAGTTAAGGATTTCGTTTCCTTCAAACTTCGCACTTCCAGAAATAATACCGTTTTTGGCCAGTAGGCCCATGATGGCAAATACAGTTTGAGACTTACCAGAACCTGACTCACCTACGATACCCAGTGTTTCACCTGGTTTTAGTGAGAAGTTAAGGTCGTTAACTGCCGTTACCATGCCGTCTTGAGTGGTAAATTCTACTCTCAGGTCTTTTACATCTAATAAATTAGTCATTACTTGCTTCCCTTATTATTCTTATTATCTGTCTTTTGGATCCAGCGCATCGCGCAGACCATCGCCGACAAAGTTAAAGCAAAATAGGGTGACAACCATGAATGCGGTTGGGAAACCGAGCTGCCAAATAGCAATCTCCATTGTTTTCGCACCTTCACTCATCAATGCACCCCAGCTTGTCATCGGCTCTTGTACGCCAAGACCAAGGAATGATAGGAAAGATTCCGTCAAAATCATGCTTGGGATTAGTAGCGTCGAGTAAACCGCAACAATACCCAGTACGTTTGGAACGATGTGACGAGTAATGATTTTCCAGTTACTCACACCACCCACGTAGGCCGCTTCGATAAATTCTTTGTTTCGTAAGCTTAATGTCTGCCCACGAACAATACGCGCCATATCAAGCCATGCAATGGCACCGATGGCGACAAAGATAAGCACGATGTTACGCCCAAAGAACGTTACCAAAACGATCACAAGGAACATAAACGGAACGGCGTAAAGAATTTCAAGGATACGCATCATCACGCGGTCAACACGACCTCCAATAAAGCCAGACGTTGCGCCATAAAGCGTACCAATTAATACCGCTACAAATGCGCCTAGTACACCCACCATCATCGAGATGCGGCCACCAACAAGCGTACGTACGTAGACGTCACGGCCAAGGCTGTCGGTACCAAATAGGTGATCCATTGACGGTGCTACATGCAGTGCATACCAGTCTGTGTCGTCATAGGCGTATTGTGAAAACATTGGTAAAAAAGTGACCGCTAGTGTCATTAACACTAGGATAAATAGACTTACCATTGCCGCTTTGTTGCGCATAAAACGAATACGCGCATCAGTCCAAAGGCTACGGCCTTCGATCTCTAAGTTTTCAGAGAACTTTTCTACGGCTTCTACTGTAGATTTTTTCGCTAACATTATTCAGTCCCCTATTAGTAACGAATCTTCGGATCGATCGCAGCGAGCAGTACGTCGACAATTGCATTGAAGAGAATAAACAGGAAACCAATCAAGATGGTTACACCCATTACTAGTGAGTAGTCACGGTTAAAGGCGGCGTTGACGAACAACTTACCAATACCAGGAAGACCGAATACGGTTTCGACAACAACCGAGCCAGTGATGATACCTACAAACGCAGGGCCCATATAAGAAACAACTGGAAGCAGTGCTGGTTTCAGCGCGTGCTTAACAATGATATATGGGTAGCTCAACCCTTTTGAGCGGGCAGTACGAATAAAGTTACTATTCAGAGTTTCAATCATCGAGCCACGGGTAATACGAGCAAAAGTTGCTACGTATAAGAGTGACATTGCGATAACAGGCAAAATAATGTATTGCCAGCTGCCATCAAACCAACCACCGGCAGGTAGCCACTTGAGATTTAGGGCGAAGATGTAAATTAGTGTAGGGGCTAGTACGAATGACGGGAGAACAACCCCCACCATTGCCGTGGACATTATAAAATAGTCTAACTTGGTATTTTGCCGCAAGGCAGCAATGGTGCCTACGCCAACGCCCAAGATAACGGTAAAGATAAAAGCGATAAAGCCCACTTTAAGAGACACAGGGAAGTGGCTACCAATCAATTCGTTTACCGTGCGGTCAACGTATTTGAATGAAGGGCCAAAGTCGCCTTGCATCACGTTTAATAAATAAGAGGTGTATTGCTCAAATACAGGCTTATCCAAGCCGTATTTTGCTTCAATGTTGGCTAGAACTTCCGGTGGCGGCGTTTTCTCACTTGAGAACGGGCTACCAGGAGCAAAGCGCATGAGAAAGAATGATACCGTGATCAACACCAACATCGTTGGGATTGCTTCCAGTATACGTTTCATAATGAATCTAAACATAAATCCACTTCCAGTCTGTGACAGTATTTAAAGTTAAAACAAAGGCTCTGCATGTGCGATAGCACATGCAGGCCTGTATATTATTGTTTTTTTTTGCTAAGGATTACTTAGCTAGGATGTAAAGATCTTTAGAGTAGATCTTCTCTTCAGCGTTGTTTGATGGGAAACCACCAACTTGCTGAGATAGTAGACGTGAACGTACGTATTGGTAGATAGGCGCGATTGGCATATCTTCAGCCATTAGACGTTCAGCTTCTAGGTAGATTGCAGTACGCTCTTCTTCAGAAGTAGAGCTTAGCGCTTTCTCGATAAGTGCATCGTACTCTGCGTTGCCCCAGTGTTGACCACCGGTCGTGTTAGCAGAAACCATTAGCGTTAGGAAAGATGATGCTTCGTTGTAGTCACCACACCAACCTGCACGAGCCACTTCGAAGTTACCTTCGTCTTTAGTCTGTAGGTAAGTTTTCCACTCTTGGTTTTCAAGAACAACTTCAAGACCAAGCTTCTTCCACATAGAACCTAGAGCAACCGCGATTTTCTTGTGGTTCTCTGAAGTGTTGTATAGAAGAGTGAACTTAAGTGGGTTGCTTGGACCGTAACCAGCATCTGCAAGTAGCTTAGCTGCTTCTGCGTCACGCTCTTTCTGAGTTAGCTTGCCGTACGCTGTCATCTCTGGGTTGAAGTTTGCAGTGATTTCAGGCGTTAGGAAGTAAGCTGGTTTTTGACCTTGAGCTAGTAGAGCATCAGTAACGATCTGACGGTCGATAGCGTAAGAAACTGCTTTACGTACGCGAACATCATCAAATGGTGCTTGCTTAGAGTTAAACTGGTAGTAGTAAGTACATAGTGAACCTTCTACAGAAACCTGCTCTGGGTACTCTTTCTGCAGACGCTTAAAGTGCTCTGTAGGAAGAGAAGAAGTGAAGTCGATTTCGCCAGATAGGAAACGGTTCATTTCAGATACTTGGTCTTCGATAGGAAGGAAAGTAACTTTAGTCAGTTTGGTGTTAGCGTTGTCCCAGTACATTTCGTTGCGTGCAAGCTCTAGACGCTCGTTCACAACCCAGTTGCTTACTGTAAATGCGCCGTTACCTACGAAGTTCTCTTGACGAGTCCACTGGTCACCGTGCTTTTCAACAGTCGCTTGGTGAACTGGCTTCATTGTAGTGTGGCCAGTCATCATTACGAAATAAGGTACCGCTTTTTCTAGCTTAACTTCTAGAGTGTAATCGTCGATTGCACGAACACCTAGCTCGCTCTTGTCTTTCTTACCGCCGATAACGTCTTTAGCGTTAACCATCTTGGTGTATTCCATGTACCAAGAGTACGGAGACGCAGTTGCTGGGTCTACAGCGCGTTGGAAAGAGTATACGAAGTCGCCTGCAGTTACAGGGTCGCCGTTAGACCATTTTGCGTCCTTACGTAGGTTAAATACGAAAGTTTTGTTGTCTTCAGTTTCCCAAGAAGTCGCTACACCTGGGATAGTGTTGCCGTCTGCGTCTTGGTTTACTAGGCCTTCAAGAAGGTCACGAATTACGTGAGACTCTGGAACACCTTGAGATTTGTGTGGGTCGATTGTAGCAACTTCAGTACCGTTACCACGTACTAGCTCTTGTTTTTCGGCTAGATTTTCTGCTGCTGCAGCGTTAAACGCTAGTGACAAGCTCGCGCCCATTAGAAGAGCACTAGTGATTTTATTCATTTTGTACATGCATTAACTCCAAGTTGTAATTTTGCATCCATGTCTTCTTTGCGATGGCTAGAACGGTAAGCCCTTTATGTTTTTCAGTTATAAATAACGAAAAAAAACATAAATTGTCGCAAAGATGCGGCACAACTTAGCAAGCCTTGAAGTAATTTGCCATAAAAAAGTCGTATTGCATGTTCTAAATTTTCGTCTACATCAATTTTTTAGCCTTTATGACTATTTAATGCACACTTAACCCTATTCTGGCCTAGATTTTTACTTGAAAATTTGATGGGTATCACTTTAGTGGTAGAAGAAAGGCCTGGTGGGTGTTCCAGGCCTTAAATAAAAAATCATTTATGAGGTATTTTTACGAGTATTTATTCCCATTTATGCAGTGCATCGCGGTCGCTTTGACGTTGCTCAATCCAGTGTTCGCCGCTGTCTGTGCACTCTTTTTTCCAAAAAGGGGCTTTTGATTTTAGTGCATCCATGATGAACTCGTTGGCGTCGTAGCATTGACCACGATGCGCACTGCTGGTGATCACTAGTACTATCTGCTCACCGGTCTGCATTAAGCCGACTCGATGAATAATCAGCACTCGTTGCAGCTCCCAGCGTTCTATCGCTTCCTCGGCAATCCCATGCAGCGCTTTCTCGGTCATGCCTGGGTAATGCTCTAGATGTAAAGAAGTTACGCCCTGCCCAAGGTTCATATCGCGAACCTTACCAACAAAACTCACGACAGCTCCGACCGCCGTATCATCAGCTATGTTGGAATACTCGGCCCCTAGATCGAAATCTTGCTGTTGGACTCTAATATCAATCATATTAGCCACCTGTAACAGGCGGGAAAAACGCGACTTCGTCACCTTGAACGATTTCGGTGCTCATAGGCACCATAGTTTGGTTTACTGCAACGAGTAGGTTTTCAGTACCCAATGCGCGCTCATGCGCCTTACTCTTTGTGAGCAAATGAGTACGCACACTTTCTGCTGTAGCGCTATCCAAAAGCTCTAATGAGACGCTGTCTGACATCTTGCCAATGATTTCACGGGTTTTTGCAAAGTAAAGTACGTTAATCATGCGTCCACCTTAAAATGTCCTGATTTTCCACCCACCTTTTCGACCAAGCGCACTTGCTCGATAACGATGTCTTTCTGCACGGCTTTACACATGTCATAAATAGTCAGCGCCGCTACTGAAGCTGCGGTAAGCGCCTCCATCTCAACGCCTGTCTTGCCACTTAGTTTACATAGCGTTTGTACGTGGATTCGTTGCGTCGCTTCATCAACACTTAAGTCAACTTCTACTTTGCTCAGCATTAATGGGTGACACAAAGGGATCAGATCCCATGTGCGTTTTGCGGCCTGAATACCGGCAATGCGCGCAGTCGCAAACACATCGCCTTTATGATGACGGCCTTCGAGGATCATCGATAGCGTTGCAGGAGATACTTTAAGATAGGCTTCTGCTCTCGCTTCTCTGGCTGTCTCTACCTTTTCAGAGACATCGACCATGTGAGCATCGCCTGAGCTATTAATATGAGTAAACTGCGTCATACTACAATCCAATATGTGGCATAAAGTTACACGGCTTCTGGCTCGCATCCAATTGCATTTTGATGATTTTTGTCCAACCCGTTTTGCACGCACCTGTTGAACCAGGCATAGCAAAAATCACAGTGTTGTTGGCAAAGCCTCCTAATGCACGGGATTGGATGGTGGACGTACCAATTTCTTCGTATGAAACGTGCCTAAATAGCTCACCAAAGCCTTCGACTTGCTTGTCGAACAACGCAGAAATAGCTTCTGGAGTGGTGTCGCGCTGAGTGAATCCCGTGCCGCCCGTAATAAGGATAGCTTCAATAGACTCATTGGCGATCCACGACGACACTATTGCTCTGATTTTATATTTGTCATCGATCACAATCTGCTTGTCGGCGAGATTGTGTCCTGCTTCTTTGAGCGAGTCGGCTAGGTAACCGCCAGAGGTGTCCGTCTCTTCTGTGCGGGTGTCAGAAACCGTCAGTACTGCGATATTAGCTGGTCGAAATGGTGAGTTTGCGTGTCCCATGGTATTCCTCTAATAATAGTGTTCTAGCCGCCAATAGAAGCAAGGTGTGGGGTTGCCCCACTATTACCTTGATCAAGAAAATGGCTGACTTTTTTCGTTTCTAATTGCTGCTGGATAAATTCAATTAACGCAGGTTGATCGTCATCGTTAGTAAGCAGGTGTCGTAAGTCCAATCCGCCTTCACCAAATAAGCACAGGTGCAGCTTACCCATTGCCGAAACGCGTAGGCGATTGCAACTGGTGCAAAAGCCCTTTTCGTAGGGCATGATCAAGCCTATCTCACCGAGATAGTCGGGGTGGTAATACACTTGCGCTGGGCCATCGTTAGCTTGACGACTTTTTAGCAACCAACCTTGCGCAATGAGTCTATTGCGAATACTGACTCCACTGACGTGGTGACGCGCAAATAGATCGTCCATTTCGCCCGTTTGCATCAATTCGATAAAACGCAGTTGAATTGGGCGATGCTTAATCCAATCTAAAAACTGAGGCAAGCTGTAGTCGTTTAAATCTTTCATTAAAACGGTGTTCACTTTAACCTGTTTAAACCCCACCTCGAAGGCGCGGTCGATACCCGACATCACTTGTTTAAAGCGGTCTTGTCCGGTAATAGCGTTAAATTGATTGGCATCCAAGCTGTCCACACTCACGTTAATGTGGGTCAACCCAGCATCGCGCCACTGCGCAACGTGTTCGGCCATACGGTAGCCGTTTGTGGTGGTCGCCACTTTTTCTATGCCCTGGGTTTGAGCTACGCTGGCAATTATCTCGGTAAAGTCTTTACGCAACGAAGGCTCACCACCGGTGATACGAACTTTGTTCGTCCCACAATGAGCAAACGCAGAGACCACTCGCTGAATTTCATCGAGTTGTAGAAAAGAAGAGTTTTTAGTGCCGTTTGGCCGGTACCCATCGGGTAGGCAGTAATTGCACTTAAAATTGCATACATCAGTAATGGACAATCTTAAATACAAAAAACGACGTTCGAACTTGTCTTGTAAGACAGGTTCGACAGTTTGTTTAATGTCCACAAAACACCTTTCCAAATACGGGAGGCCAGTCCATTTCTAGAGTGACCCTGGTGATGCACCACTTCACCAACACGGTGGGTGAGCATCACGGCGCAATATTCATATTACTTTTCATAACGTAGAACATTGGGCTCGGAGTTATCGACAAGCAGGCTTGTCATGAACGTACACGATACCGAAAAATTCTGGCTGTTTCTATCTGTAAGCCTCATAACCAACGTATTAATAGCGAAATTTGTGCATTGGGCAGAAATTACGGTAATTGCATTGTCTTGCCTGCATATTTGACCTCATAATATTGAGACCTTAATAAGTATAGTCAAAGAAGCAATACAGCATGAGTCACAATCCTTACAGTGAAAAGCATGTCGTTGCCATTGGTGGCGGTCATGGACTTGGCAGAATGCTCGCAGCTCTGCAAAACTTTGGTGGCAATGCCACTGGAATTGTGGCCACAACAGACGATGGCGGTTCAACGGGTCGAATTCGTCATTGCCAAGGTGGGATTGCTTGGGGCGACATGCGTAATTGCATCAATCAGCTCATTACCGAACCGTCAATTAACTCAATGATGTTTGAGTATCGATTTAAAGGTGCCGGAGAGCTTGATGGACACAACTTAGGGAATTTGATCTTAGCAGCGCTAGATAACATGTCAGTTCGCCCATTGGCTGCGGTGAATTTGATCCGCGAGTTTCTCAAGGTCGATGTCAATATTCTTCCAATGACCGAACACCCTGCCGATCTATGTGCATTGTCAAAAGACGGACGCTGGGTTAAAGGCGAAACCAGCGTTGATGAAATGAATGATGAATTACAGATGTTGGACATTGAGCCTGAAGTGCCAGCAACTCAAGAAGCCATTGAAAAAATAGCGCAAGCCGACACGATTATTTTAGGACCTGGCAGCTTTTTAACCAGCATCATGCCCCCTCTTCTTCTGCCAACATTGGCCAAGGCGATTGCATTAAATACCAATGCAGAACTGATATTTGTGGAGAACCTTTCCCCGGAGTTTGGGCCGGCAGGCAAAATGGCCTTTAAACAGAAACTGGAGTGGTGTGAACGTGCTTGTAGAGGTAGGAAAATAGATACCATTATCGGACCTGGTACCGACGATGAAGTAATTCAGGCTTGGCGTTACTTAGAAACCGACCTTGCGTCGTCGAATCGCGATTGGCGTCACGACAGAGAAAAGCTCCAAATTGCCATTGAAGCGCGAATTTTTAGTTAGATACTTGTCCGCGCAAAAAGACTGTTCACGAATAGCGCTGGTATTCTTCCAGCGTTAGTTCCAGTGAGGCGATTAGTTGGTTTTTTGTCTCTTGGCTACAGATGGTCTGATTACGTTTGACGGCGGTGTCGATCTGAATGGCCACTTGCAATAACGCGTCCGCGCCAAAACTTGCTGCACTGCTTTTTAAAGAATGGCTAATGTCGGCACAATGTTTCTCTAATTGTTCAGAGGCTTTAAGCCTTACAATGTAGTCTTCTAACTCTCCAATAAAGCATCCCAACAACACAGGTAAGTGAGCCTCACCGACATCACTCTTCATCTTATCTAATGCTTTAGGGTTTAGAATTAACACTGTTTGCTCACTCATGCTTCATTGACTGCCATTGTTTAATCTTACGGTATAGGGTCGATGGGTTTACTTCTAGTGATGTCGCGGCTTTATTTACGTTGCCTTCAAATTTTTCAATCGCGTGCTCAATGGCTTTTTTCTCTGTCACCCATAGCGGCTCTATGTGAGCACTAGGCGCATCTGTAGTGTTACTGCTGCCTTCAGACTCTACAAACTGTTGCAACTGGGGCGGAAGCATCGGGATTGTGATCTCTTGCCCCTGATACAATACAACGGCGTGACGGATAACATTTTGTAGCTGTCGCACATTTCCAGGCCATGGATAGCGTTTAAATAGTTCTATGACTTGTTGAGTAAATTGAATAAATTCTTTCTCTTCTTCACGCGCCATAAATGCGAGTAATGAGTACGCAATGTCAATAACGTCACCGTCTCGTTCACGCAGCGGTGGCAAGTGAAGTGGGATAACATAAAGGCGATAATACAAATCTTCTCTAAAACGGCCTTCTGTTACCTCTAACCATGGGTCTCTATTAGTGGCGCAAACAAAGCGAACGTCCACCGTATGTAGATGAGACGAGCCTACTTTTTGAAAACTTCCGGTCTGGATGAATCGCAACAGCTTGGTTTGCAAATCTAAATCCATCTCACAGATTTCATCAAGAAAGAGTGTGCCACCGTCGGCGAGCTCTGCTGCACCTTGGCGATCGGTTGCGGCACCCGTAAAGGCCCCTTTAATATGGCCAAATAGCTCACTTTCGATCAGATCCTTCGGAATTGCGGCACAATTTATCGCGATAAATGGCTTGGTACTGCGTTTACTGGCCGCGTGGATCGCCTCAGCACACACCTCTTTACCAGTACCACTTTCACCGGTAATAAATATACTGGCTTTTGAGTTAGAGGCAGAATCGATGGTTCGATACACATGTTGCATGTTTTCGCTGCGCCCAACAAACCCCTGATAACGTGCTCCAGCACCTTCCGTCATCGCTTGTTGGCGATAGCTACGAAGAATATTATTCACCAGCACACGCAGCGAATCAGCTTCGCAAGGTTTGACCAAAAAATCCACCGCTCCAAGCCGCATAGCTTCGACCGCAGTCTCAATTGACCCATGCGCCGTCATCACCACAATTGGTACTTCTGGATGACTGGCTTTAATGGATTTAAGCACTCGCATCCCCTCCATATCAGGAAGGCGCAAATCCAATAGCACCAAATCGGGTTGACGTTTGTTAACCTCAATAAGTGCTTCCGCACCATGGCCAACGACTTGAACGTCTAACTCCAACGGGGTGAGATAAGATTTGTATAACAGCGCGACAGATTGAGTATCCTCAACCATCAGCACATAGGGAGCAGTGTCTGACATAAATAATACAAAAGTTTAATTAATTGTTACGCATTCTGCATCATCTGTCCCGATGTCACAACACGATATGCTATAAGTGAGAACTAACTATTTGCGATAAACTGTTTTTTTAGTACGTCCAGTTGATCACGCTTAGCAGCCGCTTCCTCAAACTCTAAGTTTTGAGCATGCTGATACATCTGCTCTTCTAATTGTTGCATCGTTTTTTCCAACTCTTGTGGCGACAACAGTGCATAATCGGATTGAGGCTCTGCCACTTTCGACAACGGCACCACTTTAGATGCTTTCTTGCCTTTACTAGCCGTAATATCACCCAACTCCATAATGTCTTTTACGTTTCTGGCCAATGCTTGCGGCTCGATACCGAGTTTTTCATTATGAGCTTGCTGTTTTTCACGACGGCGGTTGGTCTCATCCATCGCTTTTTGCATAGAATTAGTAATACGGTCGCCATACAAAATCGCCTTACCAGCCAAGTTACGAGCGGCGCGGCCAATGGTTTGTATCAGTGAACGCTCTGAGCGCAAGAAACCTTCTTTATCAGCATCAAGAATCGCCACTAAGGATACTTCGGGCATGTCTAACCCTTCTCGGAGCAAGTTAATACCGACCAACACATCAAACTCACCTAAGCGAAGATCACGAATAATCTCTACTCGCTCAACCGTGTCGATATCAGAGTGTAAATAACGCACGCGAACGCCATGTTCGTCTAAGTATTCAGTAAGATCTTCCGCCATACGTTTGGTTAGCGTGGTCACCAATACGCGTTCATCAATGGCGCTACGCTTTCTAATTTCGGACAACAGATCATCCACTTGGGTCGCCACCGGCCTCACTTCGAGAACCGGATCCAACAGCCCTGTCGGCCTGACCACTTGATCCGCAACTTCACCAGCACTTTTGTCCAGCTCATACGCGCCAGGCGTTGCAGAAACAAAGATAGTTTGCGGGGCAATAGACTCAAACTCTTCAAATTTCATTGGTCGGTTGTCGAGTGCAGAAGGCAGTCTAAATCCATACTCCACCAACGTTTCTTTTCGTGACCGATCACCTTTATACATCGCGCCTATTTGCGGCACAGTTACGTGTGACTCATCAATAACCAACAGACCGTCTGCGGGTAAATAGTCAAATAAGGTCGGTGGCGGCTCGCCTTCCTCACGACCACTCAAGTAACGGGAGTAGTTTTCGATACCCGAGCAAAAGCCCAACTCATTAATCATTTCAATATCGAACTGAGTACGTTGAGTTATCCGTTGCTCTTCCAGCAGTTTGTTATTCTCTAACAAATAGGTTTGTCGCTCTTTAAGATCGCGCTTTATATCTTCAATGGCATCAAGCAGCTTTTCTCGCGGTGTCACATAATGGGTTTTGGGATAAACCGTGTATCTCGGCAAGTCATTGGTAATAATGGCGCCGGTTAGTGGATCGAACGTGCTGATCCGCTCAACTTCACCATCGAACATTTCTAAACGAACCGCTTCATGTTCAGACTCTGCTGGGTAGATGTCGATAACCTCGCCGCGCACCCTAAATTGACCACGTTCAAACGCCATATCGTTTCGGCTATATTGCAACTCGGCCAGTCGACGCAAAACCGCACGTTGGTCTAACATGTCTCCGCGACGAAGGTGAAGCATCATTTTTAAATAGGAGTCTGGATCGCCCAAACCATATATCGCCGAAACTGAAGCAACGATAATGGCGTCTTTACGCTCGAGTAACGCCTTTGTTGCAGACAAACGCATCTGTTCAATATGAGCATTGACCGAGGAATCCTTTTCTATAAAGGTGTCGGTGGTTGGAACATAGGCTTCTGGCTGATAGTAGTCGTAGTAGGAGACAAAATACTCGACAGCATTATTCGGAAAGAAACTTTTCATTTCTCCGTAGAGCTGTGCGGCGAGTGTTTTATTCGGAGCAAGTAGAATGGTTGGCCTAGCCGCTTTTGCAATAACATTCGCTAGGGTAAATGTTTTACCCGAGCCGGTTACGCCTAACAATGTTTGGTGAGCCAAACCAGAATCCAATCCATCACAAAGCTGAGCGATAGCGGTAGGTTGATCCCCTGCTGGTTGGTATTTAGAGACAACTTCAAACTGTTTACCTAGGCGATCTGTTTCACGACTGTCCATTTATCTCACTCCCTACAAACTTGACCGCTTATTCTGCTTAGATTTACGGTTATAATCAACAATTAATGGATAAATAAACAGTAGCAAACAGGTGATGAATTTGGTATATTTTTCAGCCCGCGAGAAATTGCCAAGATAAGCCAAACGATTTCATCCACTGGTTTTCCCCAAATTGACACTGTTCTGACACACTAATCTGGTGCTTGAAGCCTTTTAGGGTGTAACCCAAAGTTCAACGAAATCTCAATTTTTCGATGCAACACTCTGTTATATATAGGCTTTCGCTCTGATTTTCATTTTCTCGCAATTTCTCCTGTGGATAACTTTTTAAGTCACCCCGAAGTACGCACAGCGTTATCCACAAAAATGGTGGATAACTAAAGTTAGCCCTTTTTCTATAAGGGCTGCAAAGCGGACCACTTAATTACCTACAGACCAATTCGAATAAAAAACCACCAAATGAATCCATTTTTTTATTTTCTGTGTTGACACAAACTAGGGCCGAAAGTAATATGCACCCCGCTAACGCAATTCCCCCTTAGTTCAGTTGGTAGAACGGCGGACTGTTAATCCGTATGTCGCAGGTTCGAGTCCCGCAGGGGGAGCCAAATTTAAAGCCCTAGTCGAAAGACTGGGGCTTTCTCGTTTCTACTCCCCGATATTTTGCGAACGGTGACTATGTCACAGCCGCAACGCCGGCCGGTACGAGTTCCGCAGGGGGCGCGCGGCTAGCGGAGCCAAATTCAAAGCCCTAGTCGAAAGACTGGGGCTTTCTCGTTTGTCGCTTCTCGTTTGTCGCTTCTCGTTTCTCGCCCCTTGAGCGAAATATCAACCAACTACGGTCTAGTCAGCAATATTAGCAACTCTGCATTATCAGACATTAAGTCTTCAATAGTGCACTCATCAAGCTCTGCTAAAAATGCCTGTTTGGCTGCGGCCAATTTTTCTTTAAGCCGGCACGCAGGTGTAATGTGACAAAATTCAACGGAGCAGTTCACCAGTTGCAGTGGCTCGAGATCTCGAACAACGTCACCGACTCTGATCTCCTTCGGCAATTTATTAAGTCGAATCCCACCATTTTTTCCGCGAACGGTATGAACATAGCCTAGCTGACCTAACTTATTGATAACTTTAACCATATGGTTCCGAGACACACCGAATAGCTCGGTAGCCTCACTTATGCTTGTGAGCTCATCTTTTGGCAATGCAGCCAAGAAAATCAACGTTCTAAGCGCGTAGTCGGTAAAGTTTGTTAAATGCATACTGTGTTCCTCCGTGAGGCTGAAAGCTTAATTCTTTTCTTGCCTAAAAGATATATTTGAGATACAACTTTAAACATGCATTAAGAATACATGTTTAAAGGAACACACTATGCTCAGCGCAAAAACGATTGAAATCATAAAAAGTACCGCTCCAATTGTCGAACAAACTGGTCCTAACCTTACCGCGCATTTTTACGAACGCATGTTCGCTGGTAATCCTGAGCTTAAAAATATATTCAATATGAGTAATCAGCGAAATGGCGACCAAAGAGAAGCATTGTTTAACGCAATAGTGGCTTACGCTAAGAATATCGACAACGTGTCCGCCTTAGTTGGCGCGGTCGAAAAGATTGCACATAAACACACCAGTTTCCAAATCACTAAGCAACAGTACGACATTGTGGGTCAGCACCTTATTGGCACAATCGATGAGTTACTTGCACCGGGTGAAGAGGTACTCGCAGCATGGGCCGAGGCGTATGGTGTTTTGGCCAATATTTTTATTGAACGTGAGGAGCAACTATACCAAAGCAATGAAAACCTTGAAGGTGGTTGGCGCGGCCTTCGCGACTTCAAATTGGTCGAAAAGAAATTAGAAAGTGAACATATCTGTAGCTTTGTATTTGAACCCGTAGATGGAGGCACTGTTTCGCCCTTCAAGCCTGGGCAATACGTTGGCATTTATATCAATAGCGACTCCTTTGAGTTCCAAGAAATTCGTCAATACAGTTTGTCGTCGTCGGTTCAAACCGATAGTTACCGAATCTCGATCAAACGCGAACCGGATGGTAAAGTCTCAAATTATCTCCATGACGAGCTCAGCATCGGCGATACGGTTCAGCTGACTTCTCCTGCAGGCGATTTTTTTCTCGACGTAGATAACACGACTCCAGTGGTACTCGTGTCTGCCGGTGTTGGCCTTACTCCTACGCTCTCTATGTTAGAAACTCTCAATCAGCATGACGCACCAGTTACATGGGCCCATGCTACCGAAAATGGTACACAGCACGCCTTTAAAGATCACATCAACCGTCTAACCGCTAACCACGCCAATATCGACGCGTTCGTTTGGTACAACCAACCGACCAAAAACGATGTAGAAGGTGCTGACTACCATTTCACTGGGTTGATTGATCTTCATGAGATCAAAGACGCCGTTATACAAGCTGGTGCACAAGTCTACTTTTGCGGCCCAGTAGGCTTTATGCAACATATCGCAAGGCAGTTACTCGAACTAGGCCTAAATAGCGAGCAGATGCATTATGAATGCTTCGGTCCCCACAAAGTCATCTAGTCCACATCATCCCCTATCGCGATTCAATTGAAGGATATAGTCATGTTTAAACAGTCTCATCATCGCCCAGAAACATTTTCTGAAAAGCTGGCTCTTTTTATCACACGTATTTTAAAAAAGACCCTTAATCTTTTTTATGGAAAGCGGTTAGCTAAACGAGCTATGTTGCTCGAAACAGTTGCCGCTGTGCCGGGTATGGTTGCGGGCATTTTTAACCACCTAAAAGCACTAAGGCGCATGAAAGACGATGGTGGCTGGATCAAAGAGCTGTTGGATGAGGCAGACAACGAACGAATGCATCTAATGATTTTTTTGGCCGTGACCAAGCCGTCTATTATTGAACGCATACTGGTTATGACATTGCAGTTTATGTTTATTATCGTTTATGGCCTGATATATCTGTTTTCCTCTCAAACAGCGCACCGAATCGTCGGCTACTTTGAGGAAGAAGCGTGTACTAGTTACTCTGAATACATTTCAAAGATTGAAGAGGGAACCTTGCCAAACCCACCCGCTCCTGAGATAGCCATTAACTACTATGAATTACCTGATACTGCGAGTTTTCTAGATGTTCTAAAACGCATACGAGAGGACGAAGCCCAGCATCGTGATAAAAACCATGACATTGCGGATCTATATAAAAACAATCAATTACCAGAACACCAAAGCTAAACGCCCGTAAAAACCCCCTTATACGTTGAGCCGCCCAATTCACAGGTGGCTCAATTGCCAGTCACACAGTCGTATTGAAATACTCGAACATATCGAATTAATGTTCTTTGCCCGCCCCCTAAACTATTCCACTGACACATTTTCACTCAAGTAAAATGCCCTCACCCAGTTTGTTGTTGTTATTACTACACTAAATCAGGATAATAACGAGTTCTACGGAGTGAAATGACAAACCATTATGAGTGAATATCTGTTGTTGTTGATCGGCACTGTGCTCGTCAACAACTTCGTGTTGGTCAAATTTTTAGGCCTCTGCCCGTTTATGGGCGTTTCCAACAAGCTCGAAACTGCAATAGGTATGGGGCTTGCGACGACCTTCGTGCTTACGATTGCCTCTATTAGTGCCTATCTTGTTGAGAACTACATCCTTGCACCTTTGGGTATTCAATATTTGCGTACCATGAGCTTTATTTTGGTGATCGCTGTGGTTGTTCAATTTACTGAAATGGTAGTGCACAAGACCAGCCCAACGTTATATCGTTTGCTCGGGATTTTCCTGCCACTTATCACCACCAACTGTGCAGTGTTGGGTGTCGCGTTATTGAACGTGAATGAAAACCACAGTTTCATCGAATCGATCATTTATGGGTTTGGAGCTGCCGTGGGCTTCTCACTCGTGTTGATCCTATTTGCAAGTATGCGCGAACGTATCGCCGCCGCCGATGTGCCAATGCCATTTAAAGGTGCGTCCATCGCGATGATCACAGCAGGTCTGATGGCGCTCGCCTTTATGGGCTTTACTGGGTTGGTGAAAATATAATGACCACCATCATCATCGCCGTTATCGTTTTTGTTATTCTTGCCGCGCTATTTGGCGCACTGCTTGGCTTTGCCTCGATCAAATTTAAGGTCGACTCTGACCCCATCGTAGACGAAATTGACGCCATTTTGCCGCAAACACAGTGTGGGCAATGTGGTTATCCAGGATGCAGACCTTATGCAGAAGCTATTGCTAACGGGGACGAAATCAACAAGTGCCCCCCTGGCGGCCAAGCCACTATCGAAAAGCTCGCTGAGCTAATGGGGGTGGAGGCCGTAGAATCAGCACACGAGTTGGACGATACCAAGCGTGTCGCCTTTGTACATGAAGATATGTGCATCGGTTGTACCAAATGTATTCAGGCCTGTCCGGTCGACGCCATCGCTGGTGGCACGAAAGCACTTCATACTGTTATCGAGGATCTTTGTACTGGATGTGATTTATGTGTCGCTCCTTGTCCAACGGATTGCATTGAAATGATCCCTGTAAAAACCACGCCCGATACGTGGAAGTGGCAACTGGATGCGATTCCTATCGTCAATGTGGCGGATTCGCCAGACAATACAGAAAAAGACGTTAACGCTGACGATAAACCCGAATTAGAGAAAACGAGTTAAAACTCCATGAACAACACTTTATTACATGTGATTGAACAAGGTCGTCTATGGGACTTTCATGGAGGGGTGCACCCTACCCAAAACAAACAGCAATCGAATCAGTCGCCGATTGGTCGCTTAGCGGCCAGTGACCATGTGGTCATTCCAATTAAGCAGCACATTGGTAAAGCCGGTGAATTGCTCGTGTCTGTGGGTGACGACGTGCTAAAAGGGCAACCTTTAACCCGTTATACCAGCGGACTCATGTTGCCAGTACACGCGACTGTTTCTGGTACCGTTATTGCCATTGAACAAAGAACCATTGCCCACCCTTCTGGGTTGATGGATATGTGTGTGATCATCGAAAACGATCATCAAGAGCGATGGATCGAACGCGAACCCTGCCCTGACTACACCACACTCGACCAACAAGTCTTAATCGACAAGATCCGCAGTGCCGGTGTGTCGGGGCTTGGTGGTGCCGGTTTCCCAACTGCGCGAAAAATTGAATCCGCAATGGCCAAAACCAAGGTACTCATCATTAATGCTGCAGAGTGCGAGCCGTACATTACCGCAGACGATACCTTGATGCGCGAACATGCGAACGAAATTATCGGCGGAATTGACATTGTTACTCACTTGCTCAGCCCTGAACTGGTGATCATCGGTATCGAGGATAATAAGCCTGAGGCGATATCGGCACTGGAAAAAGCCGCCGTAGAAAGCGATTTAGTGATCCGAGTGATCCCTACGAAGTATCCGTCGGGTGGTGAAAAGCAGCTCATTGAAATTTTGACCGGCATGCAAGTGCCTTCAAAAGGGATACCTGCCGATATTGGTGTTGTCATGCATAATGTCGGCTCCATGTTTGCAATTCAACAAGCCGTAGTGAATGGTTCGCCATTAGTTGAGCGTGTCGTTACCGTTACAGGAAAGGCATTTCCCAAGCCTCAAAACTACTGGATCCCATTGGGTACATCCATTCGCACTGTGGTCGAAAAGCTGAACTATCAACCGGCGCCCAAGCAAAAATTGATTATGGGTGGCCCAATGATGGGGTTTGCGTTGCCGCATTTAGACATCCCAATCAGCAAGGCGACCAACTGCCTCTTAGGACCAACGGTCAAAGAGTTAGCGCAGCAAGAACAAGAGTTGGCCTGCATTCGTTGTGGCCAGTGTGCAGAAGTTTGCCCCGCGCGCCTACTGCCGCAAGAGCTACAATGGCATGCCAAAGACAGTAATTTGGACAAATGCGAAGAGCTTAATATCAACGATTGTATTGAGTGTGGCGCTTGTGCATTTGTATGTCCGAGTAATATCCCTCTTGTGCATTACTACCGTCAGGCGAAAAGCGAAATCCGTATCCAGCGTATTGAAGTCGAGTCGGCAGAGCGCGCCAAACAGCGATTTGAAGACCGCAAGCTTCGATTAGAGCGCGATAAACAAGAACGAGAAGAGAAACATCGAAAAGCCGCAGAGGCGCGTAAGCAAGCCGCAGCACAAAGTGGCGGTGATGACGCCATTGCCGCGGCCATTGCTCGAGTAAAGGGTAAGCAAGACGCTGCAACGACAACAGAAAAGAAACCCGCAGTTGCAGCAGCAATAGCCCGTGCTAAGGCCAAACAAGCGGAAGCACAAGCTCAAAACTCTGATCGCCCAGACAACAGCGAAATGATGAAGTTGCGCGAAGAGCGTAAGCAGCAAGCTCGCCAAAAACGAGCCGATAAGGCGACAACTGGCGGCAATGATGGTGACAACAATTCATCAAGCTCTAGCAATGACGCTGTTGCGGCTGCCGTTGCGCGGGCAAAAGCGCGTAAAGCTGCGCAAAAAGATGGCGAAGCCACTGCGGACAACAGTACAACTAAGGCAGCGAATCCTGCGGTTGCTGCTGCCGTCGCTCGAGCGAAAGCTCGCAAAGCAGCGCAATCGGACACGAACCAACAAGTTGCTGAGAGTGATAAAGTCGCAGCAGCGACAGACACAGCCAACAAACCCGATAAAAAAGATGCGGTTGCGGCAGCAGTCGCGCGAGCGAAAACTCGTAAAGCAGCGCAAACGGACGCGAGCCAACAAGTGGCTGAGAGTGACAAGGACTTAGCAGCGTCAGACTCCGCCAACAAGGCCGATAAGAAAGACGCAGTCGCTGCGGCAGTTGCGCGAGCGAAAGCTCGTAAAGCAGCGCAAGCTGACGCGAGCCAACAAGTGGCTGAGAGTGATAAAGACTTAGCAGCGTCAGACTCCGCCAACAAAGCCGATAAGAAAGACGCAGTCGCTGCAGCCGTTGCGCGTGCGAAAGCTCGTAAAGCCGCGCAAGCGGACGCGAACCAACAAGTGACTGAGAGTGATAAAGACTTAGCAGCGTCAAACTCCGCCAACAAAGACGATAAGAAAGACGAAGTCGCTGCAGCCGTTGCTCGTGCGAAAGCTCGCAAAGCAGCTCAATCGGACGCGAACCAACAAGTGACTGAGAGTGATAAAGGCTTAGCACCGTCAGACTCCGCCAACAAAGCCGATAAAAAAGATGCGGTCGCGGCAGCCGTTGCTCGTGCGAAAGCTCGAAAAGCAGCGCAAGCGGACGCTAATCCACAAGTGACCGACAGCCAAATAGACACCGCATCAAAAGACTCGGACAACGAAACCAACAAGCAAGCAGCCGTAGCAGCGGCCGTTGCTAGAGCGAAGGCCCGTAAACTCGCAAAACAGCAAAAGGATGAAAGCTAATGGCTTTTTTTGTAACTAGCTCACCCCATATTGCGAAGCATCGCTCGACCACTCAAATGATGTTGTGGGTTATGTTGGCTGCGATTCCAGGACTGCTGGCGCAACTGTACTTTTTCGGTTGGGGCACAGCAATACAGCTTATTTGGGCACTTTTGTTAGTGGTCGCCTTCGAATCACTGGTGATGGTATTGCGAAAACGTTCGCCGGTCACCGCATTACGTGATGGCTCCGCCTTACTAACTGGCTGGCTGCTGGCCGTGGCAATCCCTCCTCTCGCCCCATGGTGGATACTGGTTATCGGCCTGTTCTTCGCTATTGTAATCGCCAAACATTTATATGGTGGGCTGGGCAACAACCTGTTTAACCCAGCAATGGTGGGCTACGTTGTCTTGCTCATATCATTCCCGCTGCAAATGACCAGTTGGTTAACACCCACCTCAATCATGCCTGTCGACTATTCCTTTTCGGATGCATTCCAGTTGATCTTTAGCGGGTTTGATGGAAATGGCTTTTCTTTGCAGCAGTTAAGAACCGGTGTTGACGGAGTCAGTATGGCTACCCCACTCGACACCTTTAAAACGGATTTGGCCAATCAGATGCTGTCCCAAGAGATTAAAGCGTCACCAATTTTTGGATCGCTCGCTGGGCTTGGTTGGGAATGGATCAACCTGCTGTATCTTGCCGGAGGTTTATTACTCATCCAGCAAAAAGTGATTCAGTGGTACATACCTGTCGCGATGCTAGTCAGCCTTTTTGTTTTTAGCACCATCGGCATGATAGCCAATCCAGACGCTAGTGTAAGCCCATTAATGCACCTACTTTCTGGCGCAACTATGCTTGGGGCGTTCTTTATTGCCACCGATCCCGTGTCGGCCGCCACTACAGTACGAGGCCGGATTGTCTTTGGGGCCTTTGTTGGCGCAATGGTTTACATTATACGCACTTGGGGTGGGTATCCAGACGGGGTTGCGTTTGCCGTACTATTGGCAAACATGTGTGTACCGCTTATCGACTATTACACCAGACCAAAAACTTACGGGCATTAATCATTATGTTTCAAGCAATTAAGAAAAATGGTGCCACGCTTGCTGTATTTGCATTTGCCTCAACTGGATTAGTTGCCGTCACGCATCACCTCACTGCCGATCGCATCGCGGAACAAGAAAAGAAACAGCTTCAACGAACTCTAGACCAAGTAATTGATCCTCAGCTGTACGACAATCCGCTCTACAGCAGCTGTGTCCTGCTCAGCGACCCAAGGCTTGGCAGTGAAACGCTACCAGCCTACATAGCCACTAAACAGGATGAACCTGTTGCCATGGCGGTAGAATCGGTCGCACCAAACGGCTATAACGGCAAAATCACGCTGATCACTGGGATCAACATGCAAGGTGAAATCCTCGGGACTCGCGTGTTGTCACACCAAGAAACCCCAGGATTAGGCGATAAAATTGATACTCGAGTATCGGATTGGATCCTAAGCTTTAACGGTAAGCGATTGACCGACGACAATCACGTCCAATGGCAAGTCAGAAAAGACGGCGGTGAGTTCGATCAATTTACCGGTGCAACCATCACGCCGCGAGCGGTTGTTCAAGCCGTTAAAAATACGCTAGCCTATGTACAAGAAAACCAGTTGGCCATCATTAATCAAGCGCCAAGCTGTGGAGAGTAAACATGACTGAAAATAAGGCACTGTTTGTCAACGGCATGTGGAAGAACAACCCTGTATTGGTTCAGCTTTTGGGACTGTGCCCATTACTGGCGGTTTCCTCGTCAGTGGCCAACGCATTGGGTCTAGGCCTTGCGACAATGTTTGTATTGGTTGGCTCGAATGTCGTGGTCTCGTTGGTTCGTCATTACGTTCCAAAAGATGTTCGACTGCCTGTTTTTATGATGGTCATCTCTGCGTTGGTGACTTGCGTTCAAATTCTAATGAACGCCTTCACATACGAACTGTATCAGTCACTGGGCATTTTTATCCCACTTATTGTGACCAACTGCATCATCATTGGACGTGCGGAAGCCTACGCTGCAAAAAACCCGGTGTTACCTTCTGCCATTGACGGTTTTTGGATGAGTATGGGCATGACCAGCGTGCTTGTGGTGCTGGGCGGTATTCGAGAAGTACTGGGTAATGGTACTCTGTTTGATGGCGCGGATCGTTTGCTGGGCGAATGGGCGAGCGTATTGCGCATTGAGTTATTCAGTGTCGACAGCAACTTCCTACTCGCGTTACTGCCACCAGGAGCCTTTATTGCTGTTGGGTTTATTATCGCCTTCAAGAACTGGACCGATCATCGTGCAAGCTTGCGTCAGCCAAAACAGCAAAAGCCAGAAATCACGCGGGCACGTGTCACCAACGCCTAGTCATTCACCACTACTACACCGTGCGTAAAGGATTATGAACAAAGATAAGCGACGCTTGATCTTAGAGCGACTAAGAGAAAACAACCCAAAGCCACAAACAGAGCTGAACTGGTCATCGCCCTTCGAGCTGCTGATTGCGGTATTGTTGTCTGCTCAGGCAACCGATGTCAGTGTCAATAAAGCCACCGACAAGCTCTACCCTATTGCCAATACTCCACAAGGTATTTTTGATTTGGGTGTTGATGGACTCAAAGAGTTTATAAAAACCATTGGGCTGTTTAATTCCAAGGCCGAAAACACCATCAAAACTTGCCGTATACTGCTGGACAAACATAACGGTGAAGTCCCTGAAGACAGAGCCGCGCTAGAGGCCCTGCCCGGTGTTGGTCGAAAAACCGCTAACGTTGTTCTGAACACCGCTTTTGGTTGGCCAACGATTGCGGTCGACACTCACATTTATCGTGTGTCAAATCGAACCAAGCTGGCCATGGGTAAAACCGTTGATGATGTTGAGCAAAAGCTGCTTAAAGTGGTTCCTAAGGAGTTTAAGCTCGATGTGCATCATTGGTTGATACTCCATGGTCGCTACACCTGCGTAGCAAGAAAACCTCGTTGTGGAAGTTGCCTCATCGAAGATTTGTGTGAATTTAAAGAAAAAACTGACGTTTAATCCTAAGGACAAAGTTATGACTACACCTCGAGTTTTGCATACCATGTTGAGAGTGGGCGATCTTGACCGCTCCATTCGTTTTTACACCGACGTTATGGGTATGACGCTGCTTCGACAAAACGAAAACAGTGAATACGAATACACGCTTGCGTTTGTCGGCTTTGGTGACGAAAGCCAAGGCGCTGTTATTGAGCTCACCTACAACTGGGGGACAACTCAGTACGATTTGGGTGATGCCTACGGCCATATCGCCATTGGTTACGACGATATCTACGCGACATGCGACGCGATTAAAGCGGCCGGTGGTAATGTGACTCGCGAGCCTGGTCCCGTTAAAGGTGGCAGCACGCATATTGCTTTTGTTACTGACCCAGACGGCTACAAAATTGAGTTGATTCAAAACAAAAGTGCGTCTGCAGGCTTAGACGGCTAACCACAATACCGTTACCAAAAAGGCGATCCCTGTTGTCAGCGATCGCCTTTTTAATTATAAACAGTTAGCAATCGTTAATTGACTCTCTACACGTTGCTTCTACCTAAAGAGATCACTACTCGGCGGTTCTTGTCCTTGCCTATCGGTGACGCATTATCTGCGATAGGTCTACGTTCACCATAGCCTTGCACTTCTATTCGGTTTTCATCTAACCCAATCGATTTAAAATAGTTTTGCAATACTTGTGCTCGGCGCTCTGTTAGGTTTTGGTTTTCGTCCTTTTCGCCACTGCTGTCGCTATAAGTGGCAACCAGCACTAAATCAACATCCTTATTATACCGAATGTACTCTGCAATTTGTGAAAGGCGTCTCTCTGATGCTTTATTAAGTGAGTCGCTGTTACGGTTGTAGTGAAGTATCGTAAAGGCGATATCTTCAAAGGTGTATGGCAGTAAATTACTCACGCACATACTAAATGCTTCATAGGGCAACTTAAAGCGAACTGGAGACAACCCAACTTGAATGCTCTGGCTTTGCGCGTGCCAATCTCTGAAGGTAAACGTTGGCACACGGCCGACACCGAGCTCCGACATCATGCTCCACGCTGTTTGTCCGCCAACATAGCCATCAAACTGTTGATAGAACTTAAGTTGCTCCATCGTCATAGCGCGCACACCCGGCTGCCATTGCGGCGGCATCGAGATCAGTGACACATTCTCGGTACTGCCCATTGGGCGGTGCATCTTGAGCTCAAAATCGAGGTTAATTTTTTTACTGGCGTGAGAAGAAAATTCAGCTTGTCCAAATCCTGGTATAGGATGCACTAAGCGGCACTCCAATGGCGAATTAGCGACCATCATCCATTCTGAGCGCTCTGGTTTTGCGATAAACTGTGCATGCGTAGCATAGGCAAATTGCGTGTTGCCTAATGCTGCAATCACTGCGGCCAGTATCCTTGTCTTCATTTATGTACCTTCATTCGACGGCAAGCAATTGCCCTCTGATCACTTCTCAATTATTTTATCGACCAACTGATGCTAAACTTGTGCAGTTTTTCATCAAATTGCAGGTTTTCACTTTAATCCTGCGGTTTGTCTGTATTTACTAAGCAATTATCTCGCCAACGTTTAATATTCTTTAAAAACAGTACGAATGTGTTTTTTCATCTGCCACTTTCTGCAATAATGCGCCAGTTCTTCATCAATTAGAGTTCACATGAGTTCAGAAAACGAAGCGTTGACGCTAAAAAGCCGATTTAGAGGCTATTTTCCGGTAGTTATCGATGTAGAAACTGCAGGATTTAATGCCCAAGGTGATGCACTGCTCGAAATTTGTGCGGTCACTTTAGCCATGGACGACAACGGCGATTTGCATCCGGCTTCGACTATTCATTTTCATGTTGAACCTTTTGAAGGCGCCAATATCGAACAAGAAGCGCTTGATTTTAATGGTATTAAAGACCCTTTTAGCCCCCTACGAGGTGCCGTTTCTGAAGAAGAAGCATTAAAGGAAATCTATAAGCTGGTTCGTAAAGAGCAAAAAGCCGCCAATTGCAGTCGTGCAATTATGGTGGCGCATAATGCGACTTTTGACCTGAGCTTTGTAAATGCTGCTAATCAACGCTGTAAGCTCAAACGCGTACCGTTCCACCCGTTTGCCACGTTCGATACTGCGGCTCTAAGTGGTCTTGCATTTGGTCAAACTGTACTAGCAAAAGCGTGTCGAACTGCAGGTATGGATTTTGACAACAAAGAAGCCCACTCTGCGTTGTACGATACACTCAAAACCGCTGAGCTGTTTTGCATTATTGTCAACAAATGGAAAGCCTTAGGCGGATGGCCCTTGCAAGAACAAAAAAACGAGTCTTAACAGCGCTAAGCTGATTAACTCAAAATATCGTTCGCTTGCGAACTACAACACAACAAAGAAATTACCATTATGAATCCTGTCGTCATATCCGTTTGTGTGATGCTATTACTCGCTATTATGCGTGTAAACGTTGTCGTCGCACTTACCTTTAGCGCCCTTGTGGGTGGTCTTATCGCAGGCATGGGCCTCACCGATACTGTTTCAGCCTTTGAAAGCGGTTTAGGTGGAGGGGCAACCATTGCCCTCAGCTATGCCATGCTTGGTGCATTTGCGGTTGCTATTTCGCGCTCTGGCATCACCGATCTACTTGCGCAATCTGTCATCAAAAAAATCCATGGTGAAGAGCACAATGGTGCCACAATGGGTCTCAAGTACACCGTGTTGGTTGCTTTAATTCTGGTGACCATGTCGTCGCAGAATGTTATTCCTGTGCATATCGCCTTTATTCCCATTTTAGTTCCACCTCTACTGGCTGTATTTGCGAAGTTACGCCTTGACCGCCGTGCGGTTGCTTGTGTTCTTACCTTTGGTTTGGTCACACCGTACATGTTGCTGCCTATCGGCTTTGGTGGCATCTTCCTCAATGACATCCTTCTTGCCAATCTTACCGCCAATGGTCTAGAAGGCGTCACTGCAAGCCAAGTTCCGATGGCAATGCTGCTTCCTGGGTTAGGCATGTTAACTGGCTTACTCACAGCGATTTTTGTTACTTATCGTAAACCTCGTGATTACGCACCCACAGAGCTGACTGAAGTTGACACCGATCCTAAGCACATCAATAAGAAGAACATCATAGTTGCAGTGGTAGGCATCGCGGCAACACTCTCTGTACAGTTATCTACAGGCTCAATGATCATTGGTGCGCTGGCCGGCTTTATGGTGTTCACCTTTGGTGGCGTGATCAAATGGAATGAAACAAGCGACGTGTTCCAAAAAGGCGTCCATATGATGGCCATGATTGGTTTCATTATGATCGCTGCCGCAGGGTTTGCAGCGGTAATGAAACAAACTGGCGGCGTCGAAGACCTAGTACAAACTATCTCTTCAACCATTGGTGACAATAAACCTATGGCAGCCTTACTGATGCTGATTGTGGGACTGCTCGTCACAATGGGAATTGGCTCATCATTTTCAACGATTCCGATTATCGCAACCATCTATGTCCCACTCGCGTTGGCATTTGGATTTAGCCCAATGGCGACGATCGCTCTAGTGGGAACTGCAGCGGCTCTTGGGGATGCTGGTTCTCCCGCGTCTGATTCAACACTGGGTCCAACGTCTGGATTGAACGCAGATGGTCAACATGAACACATTTGGGAAACGGTTGTACCGACATTTGTACACTACAACATTCCATTGATCATTTTTGGTTGGATAGCAGCAATGGTTCTGTAGTCGCCAACAAGCTAAAAAAGAAATAATAAAGCCGGTGTTTATCTATGATAGACACCGGCTTTTTGGTTCAGCGTTTTGATTAAAGCTCGTGACTCAGTCTAACTAAATCATTAAGCGTTACCTGTTCGTCTGTATACGAAAACGCAACAGGGTGCACCTGCATATTGTCATCTCGCACCAGTAAAGTGGGATAGCTATTCGCTCCAATTTGGCGGCAATACTGTCTTTGCGCGGCAAACTCTTGGTCAACGCCGTCGCTCACTAAGTCTGCATGGAATTGGCTAACATTAAGATCGAGTTCCTCGGCAAGTATGAGGTGAGTCTTTTGCGTATGAGGCTCCATCGCACGCAAATAGTAAGCGTGCTGTATGGCCTCAATCATTTCCAAATATTTGCCCTGTTTTCCTGCCGCGATAACCGCTCGACAGGCGCTGTATGTTGTCCGTACCGGCTGGCATTGAGTCCAAAAATCATAATTAAACTGGGTGCCTAGCTGTTGTTCAATGCGTACCCAAATGTTTTTAAGATTCTGCTGCATTTCGAGTGGCATGGGTTGATCGTTATCTGGTGCCAATCCCCCCATCAATACCACTAACTTCACTTCATCTGGCAGTTGTTTTACTAAGCGGTCGAAAGTAGGTTTATACCCCCAACACCAACTGCACATAGGATCGTGTACATAAAGTAATTCCATGGATAGCTTCCCTTTACTTACAAACAAACAGATTCAACACACCTACAATGCTTAGACCAAAAAAAAGAGTGCTATGCACTCTTCAGTTGTGTGTTTTGTTACTCGCCGCTTTTGGCTGCCGCGTCTTTAATCAACGGTTGTAACTCACCTTTTTGGAACATTTCCAAAATGATGTCGCAGCCGCCAATCAGTTCGCCATCAACCCAAAGTTGAGGAAAAGTCGGCCATTGAGCGTATTTTGGTAGCTCAGCGCGGATATCCGGGTTTTGTAGAATATCTACGTAAGCAAATTTCTCACCACAAGACATTAAGGCTTGAGACGCCTGAGAAGAGAAGCCACAGCTTGGAAGCTTAGGTGAACCTTTCATGTAGAGAAGAATATTGTTTTCAGCAATCTGCTGCTTGATTTTATCGATGGTTTCCATAGTGATCATCCATTTACGTCTTAGATCTCGATATTCTACGCATTCTGCACAGAATAAAAAGCACAATGTTATTAAGGCTATACCATTTTGTTCTAAACCAGTTGTTTTAATTTTAGTCAATTTGTAAAAAATTTCTTAATAGCTCTTTTAATAAAGTAAAAGGTTGCTAAAATAAAGCGCACTATGACCCAAGGTCGTAACAATAAGAACATACACTGGACGCATCGTGGGCGCTGCCCACTCTAATGGAGAAATACTATCATGGCATTTGAACTACCAGCCCTGCCTTACGCAAAAGACGCGCTAGAACCACACATCTCTGCAGAGACTTTGGACTTCCACCACGGTAAGCACCACAACACTTACGTTGTTAAGCTTAACGGTCTTATCCCAGGTACTGAATTCGAAGGCAAAACTCTAGAAGAAATCATCAAAACCTCTTCTGCCGGTGTGTTTAACAACGCTGCACAAATCTGGAACCACACGTTTTACTGGCACTGTCTTGCTCCAAACGCAGGTGGCGCTCCAACAGGTGCTGTTGCTGAGGCAATCAACGCTTCATTTGGTTCTTTCGACGAGTTTAAAGCGAAGTTCACTGATTCAGCGATCAACAACTTTGGTTCTTCTTGGACTTGGCTTGTTAAAAAAGCGGATGGCACACTAGACATCGTTAACACGTCTAATGCAGCAACTCCTCTTACTGACGAAGGCATCACTCCGCTTCTAACTGTGGACTTGTGGGAACACGCTTACTACATCGACTACCGTAACGTTCGTCCAGACTACATGAATGGATTCTGGGCGTTGGTTAACTGGGACTTTGTTGCTCAAAATCTAGCGAAGTAACATAAGCAATTAGCCAAAGTTAACTCTCTGAAAACCCGCTAAATTAGCGGGTTTTTTTATTAAAGATATTCGCACATTTGTCGATACATGAGATAACCAAGGAGCGTTATCGTGTCGACCCCAATAATTGATACCACAGCATCAATTCAAGAATTGCAGTTAAACCCTGCGATTTCGCGCGCGGTCAATACTCAGTCCTCGGCCGACTTTGGCATGCTCATCGCAATGCTCAGTAATGAGTTTGCACTGCCTAAAGATGCTATAGACCTTACCCCTTCTGACAGTATTTCAAACATCAAGATCGCGCCGCAAGCGGCTCCGATTGCCGATGAACAAGCAAAACAGAACGCAGTAGAGATTTCAAAACAGTTCCACAATGGTGGATTGCAAAGTGCCAAACTCCAGCAAGCTTTAACGCCAGATGCGTTAACTTATCCTACCGAACACCATCAAGGTTTAGCTGAAGATGTTTACCACAATCTTGGTTATCATCATCGTCAATCCCTTGTTCAACCAACCAACGTCACCGAGTTAGAGCCTCTGATTAATACACTCACAACCAATTTACGCGAATCTCAACTCGCGCATTGTGCATAACTTTCTAACTCTATGTAATAAATACCCATTTTTTCACTGTGGGATTGCATAAATTTTGCACAATTTGTGTGATACAGAGCCAAAAACAGTTCAGCCATCAGTTTATTCACAGCGTTTTATGATCTTTTTCACACGTTGATAACGTAAAGTTGTCCACTATTAGATCACACCACATTGTGAGGAGCGCTTGTCATGCAGATTGCTAATTCAGTTATCTTGATCAATTCCGCCGGGACACTACTTGGCCAAAAATTGGCAGTTCACTTCTCACAGCAACGCGCCACCATCGTCTTGGTTGATGATGATGCTGTAAGTTTACGGAACACCCGCCATCTCATCCAAAATAGCGACGCTACCGTTGTCAGCTTTGTCATTCCCAATTACGCCCAACACTCTATCGATACGCTTTTTCAACAAGTAGAGCTAACTCTAGGACGTGGGGTCGACATTTTGGTCAACAACCTGCAATCAGCGACATTGCCCGAGCTCACTAGTGAGCAACCGGTAGAAGAGTTCACACAAAGCTTCACCGACTTTTCTTCCAAGTTATACGGGTTTGGACATGCGACAGCTCGTCAAATGCAAAAAAACAACACCCACGGCGTGATAGTCAATGTGATCAGCAACGACAATGCTGCACAACACAAACTCAGCGACACCTCGGTGATCGTTAACAGCGTGACCAAAACTTGGGCCGAAGAGTTAGACCCTTACCACATTCGCGTTGGCAGTGTCGTACCGGGCTCGTCTTATTCTTCGCGGGATAACAATGTGATCAGTTTGGCGGAAGTTAGGCACGAACTGATCCGCAATACCGAATATGTTGTGGCTAATGATTATTTCAGTGGCCGAGTTGTCTCAAGCTAAAGAGATAAAATTAGAGGACATAATACCAGCCAAAGCAATTACCTGATCATTCTTGCTCGTTAATGACTTCGATTAGTAAAAGCATCCTATCCGGAAAAGCTCCCTATTAAAGGCTACTCTATGATAGGTTTGGCACAACAAAAAAGCCCCGCACTTGGCGGGGCTTTTACTATTAGTTACGTGCTAGCGAAACTAATTATCTAAGACAGATTACTTCTTCTTAGCAGGCTTCTCTTCAGTTTTCTTGATAACTGTAGTGCCTTCGTAAGTTTCACCTTCTACAAACGCTTTACCGTGGTAAGCGCAGATTAGAACTTCTTTAAGCTCAGTGATTAGAGGGTAACGTGGGTTTGCACCAGTACATTGGTCATCAAACGCTTCTACCGCTAACTCATCAACTTTCGCCATGAAGTCTGCTTCTGATACGCCAGCGTCTTTAATAGACATTGGGATATCTAGGTTCACTTTTAGTTCATCCAACCATGCTAGTAGACGTTCAATCTTCTGAGCAGTACGGTCGCCAGCTTGGCTTAGGCCTAGGTGATCTGCAACTTCAGCGTAACGACGACGTGCTTGTGGACGGTCGTATTGTGAGAATGCAGTTTGCTTAGTTGGGTTGTCGTTTGCGTTGAAACGAACAACGTTAGAAATAAGCAATGCGTTAGCAAGACCGTGTGGGATATGGAATTCCGCACCGATTTTGTGAGCCATTGAGTGACACACACCTAGGAATGCGTTAGCGAACGCGATACCAGCGATAGTTGCAGCGTTGTGTACTTTCTCACGAGCGATTGGGTCGTTTGCACCGTTCGCGTAGCTTGAAGGTAGGTACTCTTTAAGCATCTTAAGTGCTTGAAGCGCTTGACCGTCTGAGTACTCGTTAGCAAGAACAGATACGTAAGCTTCTAGTGCGTGAGTTACGGCATCGTAACCACCAAACGCTGTTAGAGACTTAGGCATGTTCATTACAAGGTTCGCATCTACGATAGCCATTTGAGGCGTTAGTTCGTAATCCGCTAGTGGGTACTTAGCACCAGTCTTGTCGTCAGTTACAACGGCAAATGGAGTTACTTCAGAACCTGTACCAGAAGTAGTAGTGATACATACTAGCTCAGCTTTCTCGCCCATTTTAGGGAACTTGTAGATACGCTTACGGATGTCCATGAATCGCATTGCGAGTTCTTCGAAGTGCGTTTCTGGGTGCTCGTACATAACCCACATGATCTTAGCAGCATCCATTGGAGAACCGCCACCTAGAGCTAGGATAACGTCAGGCTGGAAGCTCTTCATTGCTTCTGCACCTTTCTCAACAACAGATAGTGTTGGATCTGCTTCTACGTCGAAGAATACTTGAACTTCGATGCCTTGAGCTTTAAGTAGTTGTACTACGTCATCTGCGTAACCGTTGTTGAATAGGAAACGGTCAGTTACTAGGAATGCGCGTTTCTTACCTTCTAGATCGCTCAGTGCGATTGGAAGGCTACCACGACGGAAGTAGATAGACTTAGGTAGTTTGTGCCACAACATGTTTTCAGCTCGCTTCGCTACAGTTTTCTTGTTGATAAGGTGCTTAGGACCTACGTTCTCTGAGATAGAGTTACCACCCCAAGAACCACAACCCAATGTTAGTGATGGTGCAACGTTAAAGTTGTACAGGTCACCGATACCACCGTGAGTGGTTGGGATGTTGATAAGAATACGTGCAGTCTTCATCTTGTCACCGAAGTAACGGATGCGGTCAGCGTTAGTGTCTTGGTTAGTGTAAAGACCAGATGTGTGGCCGATACCACCGATCTCAACCATAGTTACCGCTTGTGCAACTGCGTCTTCGAAGTTGTCCGCGCGGAATAGACCTAGAGTTGGAGACAGTTTCTCGTGTGCGAATTCGTCATCGTAAGACACCTTAGCAAGACCTTCACCTACAAGAACTTTAGTATCTGCAGGAACTTTAACACCGGCTAGTTCAGCGATTGCTGGAGCTGGCTGACCAACGATTTTCGCGTTTAGCGCACCGTCGATAAGCAGTACTTTACGTACTTTGTTCGCTTCTGCTTTGCTTAGTACGTAAGCTTTGTGAGTAGCGAAACGCTCTTTTACTTCGTCGTATACTTCGTCAACAACGATTGCTGCTTGCTCAGAAGCACATACAACGCCGTTATCGAATGTTTTAGACATAAGAATAGATGCTACTGCACGCTTAACGTCAGCCGTTTCGTCGATAACAACAGGAACGTTACCCGCGCCAACACCGATAGCTGGTTTACCTGAAGAGTAAGCCGCTTTAACCATGCCTGGACCACCAGTTGCAAGGATAAGTGCAATACCATCATGCTTCATTAGGCCGTTAGAAAGCTCAACTGAAGGTTGGTCAATCCAACCGATGATGTCTTTTGGTGCGCCCGCTGCAACTGCTGCATCAAGAACAAGCTTTGCTGCGTCGTTAGTTGAGTTTTTAGCACGTGGGTGTGGCGAGAAGATGATACCGTTACGAGTTTTAAGTGAGATTAGAGACTTAAAGATAGCGGTTGATGTTGGGTTAGTTGTTGGAACGATACCACAGATGATCCCTACTGGTTCTGCGATAGTCATCGTGCCTAGGTTGTCGTCTTCTTCTAGAACACCACAAGTTTTTTCGTCTTTGTACTTGTTGTAGATGAATTCTGAAGCGAAGTGGTTTTTGATAACCTTGTCTTCTACGATACCCATGCCAGATTCTGCTACCGCTTGTTGCGCTAGTGGAATACGTGCTTGGTTAGCGGCTAGTGAAGCAGCGCGGAAGATAGCGTCAACTTTCTCTTGTGAGAAGGTAGCAAACTCTTCTTGTGCAGCTTGAACGCGTGCTACTAGAGCATCCAGTTCAGCCATATTTGATACAGGCATAAAAAATCTCCTAAAGATAAATGTAAAAACTATTTATTAAATTCGTGATCGTTTCAAACCATCGAGCTTAGTAAATCGCTTTCAGAACTGAGTATATTCTTTCATAATATTTTGTAGATTGATGCAGATCAGTTTCGAAAAATTAATTTGGTAATTTCCCTACAAATCACCAAAAACCATCATAAAAACAATAAATTACAAACTCAATTTTAATGCGACTTTTTTAACCAACTAACTCTTTATGGGTAACTTTACATCAAAAGCGTAAAAAAACTACAGACTGCGATGATTTGTTACACAGATGCTGTAGCTTACTCCACAACAGTATAACGCCATTCGCGTGCTTCACAAGCGCGAAAATAGTCTCTTTTCTTTGTTACCTAAACTCACAAAACTTCACATTATCGGATTCGGTAAACAGGTGTGCAACATTTCTCGTTGATGTCTATCATTACATTAGTTTTTCTCAGGCAAATGACCCGATTTTGGCAATTAATTTCATTCGATTAGCGAGCCTAAATCTCGTACATTACGCGAAATTTTTCCACCTTTAATAGTGCGCATCGCCATGACAGCCTTCAGTCAATTTGATATCACCATTTATTTGCAGTTTTTGGTCGGCTTATTTGCCATTGTGAACCCAGTCGGCATCATGCCGGTGTTTGTGTCGTTAACCAGCCACCTTACAGAGTCTGAACGCATCAAGACCGCTGCAACTGCCAACATCGCAGTGGCCGTGATCCTGATTGTATCGTTGCTTATGGGTCAGTGGCTGTTGGACATGTTCAGCATCTCTCTCGATTCGTTTCGAATAGCGGGTGGCATGCTGCTGTTAAGTATCGCATTTGCCATGATGAACGGTAAACTTGGCGATCATAAGCAAAACCAGCAGGAAAAGTCAGAGAACGCCAGCCGAGAACAAGTTGGTGTTGTGCCACTAGCAATGCCATTAATGGCCGGACCCGGTGCAATCAGCTCAACAATAGTACTAGGTACAGAGCATTCAGGCTTTTTGGATATCCTTGCCATCTCAGCCACTATTGTTGTGTTTTCTTTATTTGCTTGGGCACTCTTTCGCTCTGCACCTTATATAGTACGTTTGCTAGGGCAGACTGGGATCAATGTGATCACTCGTATCATGGGTCTTATTTTGGGAGCACTCGGTATCGAGTTTATTGTTCATGGGGTTAGAGGTGCACTACCAGGTCTAGCTTAAGTGAACTATTCGGTCTATGCTATTGAAATTAGTATATTAACCGTATGAATAGTTGTGAAAACTAACACCACTAAGCACTGGCTGTACGTCACCATATTTGGCACCCACACCAAAGCTGGCCGCATTTTCGATATTTCGTTAATTGTGGCCATCATTACATCGTTAGTTGTACTGGTGCTCGGCACTATAGAGCCCTATGCCAGCCGCTATCAAACAGAGCTTGCGCTGATTGAGTATCTGTTTACGGCGCTATTTACTATTGAATACTTGCTGCGGTTATACTGTTCGCCCAAGCCCGCTGCATACGCTAAAAGCTTTTATGGCGTTGTTGATCTTCTGGCCATTTTACCCACATACCTACAGCTCATCGTACCTAACGCCCATTTTGCGGTGATCATTCGCTTACTGCGCGTCATGCGAATCTTCCGCGTGCTTAAGCTAGTCCAGTACCTCAAAGACTCCAACATGTTAATGCGTTCGCTGTTTATGGCGCGTAGAAAGATCCTGATCTTTTTTTCGATGGTGGCAATACTGGTTACCATCTTTGGTGCCACCCTTTATGTTATTGAAGGGCCGGACAATGGTTTTACCAGCATCCCGATGAGTATCTATTGGGCTATCGTGACCATCACAACCGTCGGGTACGGTGATATCTACCCTGTCACCGCTCTTGGCAAAGCAGTTGCGGCTTTAGTGATGTTGTTAGGTTATTCCATTTTGGCGGTACCCACTGGGATCATTACCGCTGAGATGAATCAAGAAATGTCAGCCCACCGAACGTTGGTCAAGTGCCCCAATTGCGCCAAAACTGGACACGAGAATGACGCCCTACATTGCAAACACTGTGGCAGTGAGCTTGCGACACCTTCAGAGCGAGTTGTAAACCCAGACGAGGACTAACACCCGTCGGTAATCGTCTCAACAGTAAAGCCTTCTCCTTGTGCAATAGGTGCGTCATACCTTACGTAGCAGTTTGAGGCTATTATGCTTTCTCGTGTATAGGGCCCCTCACCTAACCAAGTCGTTTGTGTAACAACCCAAAAGTGTGGACCACTGAATTCTGAAGGGTTGCTGGCTCCCCATGTCCAATCTAAGCCATCTTCATTGTGGTAAGAGGACTCTATTTGTAAAAAGTGCTCCATTCCTTCACGACTCACTCTTGGGTAACCAAATTGAACTAATCCTCTAGTATCAGCATCAATTGCAATTTCATATTGTTCCGCGTTTTCTTGGCCATCGATTGCAGTTTTATCATAGGCCAGATGCGCTGCATCATTCATCGCCCCTGCAACACCTTGTAAGTCGGCAATTTTTGCATCCGTTTGTAAATTCAAAAAACGAGGTGCAACAGTGATGGCGAGGATCCCCAAAATCACTACGACAACAATCAATTCAATTAACGTAAACCCACGATTTTTCATAAATACTCCAGCCATTGGTCCATGGTGAAATGGTAATTAATTGAGTCTATGTCGAGTTAGGGGATTGTCAATTTCCCGTAGCCAGAGTGCTGTTTCAGAGTTTTCCTACAAAAAATCCCTTTTGGCTTTCACCAAAAGGGATTGTTAGACACGCTAGAGTTTTTATTGAGCTTAGCCTTTGGCCGCCAAGATGATTCTCAGTGTTCTGCGTAGAGGCTCTGCCGCACCCCACAACAATTGGTCACCCACAGTAAAGGCATTAAGGAAGTCATCACCCATCGACATCTTACGCAAACGACCAACTGGCACAGACAATGTACCGGTCACTTTAGTTGGAGACAGCTCTGAAGCGGTAATGTCTCTGTCATTCGGGATCACTTTTACCCAATCATTATGCGTGGCAATGATCTCTTCCACTTCGTCCATTGGCACATTTTGCTTTAGCTTGATCGTGAGCGCTTGAGAGTGACAACGCATCGCGCCGATACGTACACACGTACCATCGATAGGCACAGGAAAGTCTTGCAGGCCCAAAATCTTGTTGGTTTCAACCGTCGCTTTCCACTCTTCTTTGCTCTGCCCGTTTTCACGCTTAACATCAATCCAAGGGATCAACGAACCCGCTAAAGGCACGCCAAATTGATCGGTTGGGAACGCGTCACTGCGCATGGTTTGCGCGACTTTGCGGTCAATATCTAAAATCGAAGAAGCAGGATCAGCAAGCTCGTCACTTACAGAATCACGAATCACACCCATTTGAGAGATAAGCTCGCGCATGTTCTTAGCCCCAGCGCCTGAAGCCGCTTGATAGGTCATTGCGCTCATCCACTCAACCAAGCCTTTTTCGTACAGTCCACCAACAGCCATCAGCATTAGGCTTACTGTGCAGTTGCCACCAACGTAAGTGTTAACGCCGCTGCCAATACCTTGTTCAATTTGGGCAAGGTTCACTGGATCGAGAGTAATAATAGAAGAAGGATCCATGCGTAAGGTAGAAGCTGCGTCTATCCAGTAGCCTTTCCACCCTGCTTGTCGCAGTGCAGGAAACACTTTTTCGGTGTAGCTTCCACCCTGACAAGTAATAATGGCATCCAGCTGCTTTAAGCTGTCAATATCAAACGCATCTTGCAGTACACCCGCATCTTTACCTAGGTTTGGCGCAGGGATACCCACTTGTGAGGTGCTGTAAAATACAGGTTCAATCAGGTCAAAGTCTTTTTCTTCAACCATACGCTGCATCAATACTGAGCCAACCATTCCGCGCCAGCCAACCAATCCTACTCTCATGCTACTCTCCGTGAAAATCAATCTTATCTATAAACATGAATAATCAATTGTGGCGGAGAAAACAAGCCTTTTTTGAGCTTAGATCTGTTTTTTTGTGCAAACACAGCAAAAATCACAGCAAGCAACATCGAAATAGACGCATGGAAGTCGGTATAAAGCAGCAAGAATGTAGGATAACACGCTGAATATACTTATCATTTAGTCATGCTCTATCAACAAAAAAGTCACCGTTCACTAGCAAAACAAATTAACATTAAGCTAACAAAAAGTGACTTAGTCTAGAAAATATTAGTCAATCAGGAAATCAAACTAACTTTTTCTTGTTAACTGGTCTTTAAGGTTGGGAGGTGTTCCTTTAATAGTCAAGGTGTCTGTTTGTGGATCGTAGTGGACGCGCTCACCCAGCAACAAACTATCAAAGCTAATGTTTAACCCACCACCCGCACCTACATACTTAGTGAGTTTACGTACTGCGGTGCGATCACCTGGAAAGCTCTCTTCTAGGTCGTAGCCTTGCTCTTGGGTAAAGTCGGCAAAACTGGTTCCATCCGAACTGGCCGGCAGCTCAAAAGAAAGCTCTTTAACTTCGATCTCTTCACCCGCTTTAATTTGCTCTCCACAGTAATCGGCAACTTGCTTACGGTAAGCAATTGCTTCTTCTTTTTCGAGCTTTTCATCGGCTACAAAATCTTCTACTGCTTGCATTAGTACTTGGTTTTGCATTTTTGGATCAAGCCCGGCTTCGGCTTGCAAAAAATCCATAAAGAAATCGGCAACTTTACGGCCTACTCGACCTTTTACATAGGTTAGGTAACGATTGGACGAAGGGTCCATTTCGTAGGTCGACAAATCGATACGCGCTGCGATATCCATTTTTGTTATGTCGAGGTAATCCGTCGCACTAATGCTCAATCCTTCCGTCACTTTAAGGCTGCTATTAGTTGGCAACAAGCCAATAAATAAATAGTTGGTTGCCAAAGACTGGTATTGCGCGAGAATAAAGGTACCCGCATCTGCAAACGGGTATTTGGCGAGCTCTTTTTTGAGTCGCTCGGCACTTTGCTGGGAAAACGTATAAAAATCGAGCGCCTGAGACGAAAGTTCACCAAGCCATTGCTTAAATTCGCTTTCTTCTGCAAAGGTACCGAACGCTTTGCCGCCTTTGGCATTGAAAACGCGATGAAGTTCCGCAACTAAATGTTCCGTTGACGAATCAGTGGGTAACGTCTCAGAACGGTACTCTACCTGTAGTTCGTCCTGCTCGTTTTTTGTGAGTTGGTGTAAAATGACGTTAGAAAGATTAAGGCTCATAATGGTTTTGACTATATGTAGTTTCAGTTGTGACCGAGAGTAGGGTATCATAAGCCGTTTTTCCGTTAAATTCAGATAAATTATGCCTATAACTTCGAAGTACAGTGACAAAGAGATTGAAACCATTCTTACAGAAATGACTGATGTCTTAAAAAAGCACAATGTAAAAACTGACATGGCGATCATGCTGATCGGTAACATGGCGACTAATGTGCTAAACCACAATGTGCCTGCGTCTCAACGTAAAATGATCGCACAATCTTTTGCTGATGCACTTCTTGCATCGGTTAACGATTAGTCTAGAAAAAGAAGACAGAGCTCATGGTAGAAAGCGGAAACAGTTATGGCGATCGTGTATCAAAACTGGTGAACTGGGGTCACTGGTTTGCCTTTTTTAATATCGTGGCTGCGATGCTCATTGGTACAAGCTACATCACCGGCTCAGCTTGGCCTGACACTCTGCTAGGACAGACTTATTTAGTCTTATCCTGGATAGGCCATTTTGGCTTTTTAGTCTTTGCTCTCTACATATTGCTGCTCTTCCCACTTACCTTCATAGTACCGTCTCGCAAACTGTTCCGATTTTTGTCCGCAATTATCGCAACCGGTGGGCTGACGGTATTATTATTAGATGTTGAAGCCTATCAGTCTTTGCATTTGCACCTTAATCCTATTGTTTGGGAAGTTCTTCTAACCAACGATAAGAGCAACCTCGATAGCGAATGGCAATCGCTGTTTATAGCAGTTCCACTGATATTTATGTTTCAACTGCTTATATCAGAATGGATCTGGCGAAAACAACGTAAGCTCTCCCATAAACGCATTGGACGCCCTATAGGCGCCTTATTCTTTGTATGTTTTATTGCCAGTCACTGTGTGTATATTTGGGCAGATGCGGTATTTTATCAGCCGATCGTTAGCCAACGCGCCAACTTCCCACTTTCTTATCCGATGACAGCAAAGTCATTTTTAGAGAAACAGGGCTGGTTTGATCGTGGAGAGTACTTAAAGAAAGTAGAGCGTGGCGAAGCCCTGCAAACCACTCTTAACTACCCTCTGGCCACCATTGAAAACGCGAAACGAAGCAATGATTACAATGTGCTCATTGTTCAGGTCGATTCATTACGAGCAGACGCAGTAACAGAAATGGTCATGCCAAATCTGCAACAATTTTCGCGTCAATCACAGCAATTTAATAACCATTACGCCTCCAGTAATGACCGCTACTCCGACGTTGGTTTGGTTTACGGCATACCAGCGAGTTATAGCCTCAATCTTGAGCATCAGCGCATTAAACCGCTGCTTGTTGAGCAGTTTGAAAAGTACAACTATCAACTTGGTTTTTTCACATCCTACAATGGCGACAATGATGTCATCAGCACTGAGGTGTTTGGAGCTGGCGAAGTGTTCCGAACCGACACAGACCAAAAAATAGCAGAGATGTTTCGTCAATGGCAAAGCGATAACAATGAGGCTCCGTGGGCAGCATTGATACAACTGGCCGATCTCGCCAATTTTGAACAATTGGTTGAAGAAAACTCAGAAGCCACACCAACAGAAAGCTTAAAAGCAGCCTACCAAACGGCGTCCACAACCTTAGACAATAGTTTAGGGTTGATTATTCAACATCTTGAAGATGCTGACATGCTCGAAAATACTGTGGTTGTGATCACTGCAAACCACGGGTGGGAGTTTAATGAAACACGCACCAACAGTTGGGGCACCAATAGTAACTACAGTCAGTATCAGTTACAGGTCCCGCTCATTTTGCATTGGCCAAATATTATTGCTCAAGAAATTAACTACCCTACGTCTCACTACGACATTTCGGTAACCCTATTGCAGGACCTGTTTAGTGTTACCAATAATCCTCTTGACTACAGCAGTGGGCAAAACCTATTCAGTACTAAAAAACGTACCCACTTGCTTGCTGGTGATACACGAGATATTGCTATCGTGACGCCTTCTACCACTATTGTTTTGGACCGATTTGGCAATTATAAACTGTATGACAGTAATTACCGTCGTCAACAAGAGGCTAAGCCTAAGCTATCGCTTATTTTAAAAGGGCTTGGAGAAACTAAACGTTTTTACCAAACGGACGAGTAGTTTTTAGATAAGTCGTGAGGCTTTAGTTAATAATTTATAGGATAAGACACGCGCAGCGGTAAACTTGTCGATTAATTTTACACTTATAGACTACTCATTTAGAGCTACAACAGAGTGAATATGCACTTTAAAGCATATTAGAGTCCTCTACTATTAGTACGGCAGCCCATATGTTATATGGGCTGCCGTTTTTTCATTGTATATTCAACTTGTTACCTTTGTAGTGCTCATTCCATATTCCAGGTGTCAGTTTTTTTTACACTCCTTGTCGCCTCACACGAAAGTTGAATATAAATGCATAAAATTCAACACCTTACAATGTGGCACGCCTTTTGCCGTTGTGCGTATGGCGACAACCGCCTATATGGACATAAAGATTAAGGTAAAATAATGAAACAAATGCTGAACACAGTCATTCTTACGCTAACACTTGGCATGACCAGTGCTGCACAAGCAGTATTGATCAATTTTGAGGGCAATATTGAATTCCACAATGATGTGATTTACACCTACTTCACATTGGATAATGATGCGACAAATGTACGCATGTGGACGGATTCATTTAAAGACGGTGAAAACTTTGACCCTATTACCGCGTTATGGAAAGACAGTGGCGAGTTGGTTGATGAGAATGATGACAACGACGAAATCGATACCGCCACCCAGACAGAATTCGATTCCGGGTTAGTCTTTGGTAACCTGTCCGCTGGGGACTACGTTTTTACCATAGCCACTTATAACAACTTTGCAGGCGGCACGATGATTTCCGATGGTTTTTCGTTTGATAACGAAACCGCTATTCCTTTAGCTGTTTGGAACCAACCAGCTAACGGTGTCGACATGGGTACCTATTGGAGCGTATGGTTTGATGGTGTCAGCTCTGCTCGCTCAGACTCGCCTTCCGTTGCCGTATCAGAGCCTTCAGCCATCGCTCTAATGAGTTTTGGCCTATTTGGATTGTTGGCTAGCAGACGCAAATCGTCGAAACGATAACAGCAACTGCTAATCAAATTGTTGGGGATTTTAACTTCCGTGAGTGCAGCTCACACAATTGGCAAACAAGCCGTTCGAAACTTGCGCATTCAGATTGTAAGCTATTGACGCACCGAGATTCGATCGTTAATTTATAGCTATCGGACTGTAGCGCAGCTTGGTAGCGCACTGTCATGGGGTGTCAGGGGTCGCTGGTTCAAATCCAGTCAGTCCGACCATTATCCCTTAAAAGAGAGCTTCGGCTCTCTTTTTTCGTTTTTAGGCTCAATTTCCCATAGATAACAATTTACGATCCATTGACTCTTCGTATACTCTAAAACCAGAATAAGCCTTTATCGGTCGTACATAGGAGTTGACATGAGACCTCGCGGTTTTACGCTTATTGAATTAGTTATCGTCATCGTCATTTTGGGCGTATTAGCGGTGACCGCTGCTCCACGCTTTCTAGACTTACAAAAAGACGCTCGAATTAGCGCCGTGAATGGTTTATCAGCAGCAATCAACGATGCCGCGATGTTGAGTTACTCTAAAGCGGTTATTGCAGGCGCAGAAAACAGCCCAAGGGTCGTAGCGCCTACTGATAGCAACGCCGATACCTACCCATCTATTGAGACTAACCTTGGTTACCTAGAGCTCAAATATGGCTATCCCGAATCTTACGCTGAGAATGGACTGGGTATTCTTGATTTAGTCGACCTGGGCAACGACGACTTTAGTGACAGTGACTGGGATGTGTGTTTCAGCAGCACGTTATCAAACTGTAATTCAAGTAATAGCAGCAACGTACGAGTAGGATTTGGTATTGCAGATACCCCGACTAAACGCTGCTATGTGCACTACATAGAGCCTGGTGGCACCAACAACCCATCGGAAACGAATTTTTACTTAGAACACGCCACCGACGAGTGTTAATCCACTGACTTTGCTCACAAAGCGAGCAAACAAACCATCAAAGGGTTTACAACAGATTTAAGGCTTTATATTATAGCGACCGCAACGGAGAGATGGCTGAGTGGTCGAAAGCACCGGTCTTGAAAACCGGCAACCGTTAATAGCGGTTCTAGGGTTCAAATCCCTATCTCTCCGCCACATCTAAGGCCCTGATTATTATCAGGGCCTTTTTCATATATGTCACTTTATAGCTGGCACCTGACATTGTCTCTGTATTTTCAACTGCGAACGGTACTTGCGCATACTCGCCTTATAAATTCTAGTACCGCGCCAAAAACCAATGACTTGTGCATCAAATGTTGGGCAAATATCTCGATAAAATCGCGTCAGCGGCCTTCTCCGCCACCATAATCGTTGGCGCATTTAAATTACCATTGGGAATGCTGGGAAAAATGGACGAATCCACCACACGTAAGCCGCTCACACCATGAACCTTTGTATTAGAGTCAACCACTGCTAACTCATCCTCCCCCATTCGACAGGAACAGCTTGGATGATAGGCACTTTCGACATGTTGCCGTACAAATTTATCGATCTGCTCATCGGTATTGACCGACTCACCAGGTTGAATCTCTCCATCACGGAACTCGTCGAAAGCTGGCTGCTCTATGATTTGACGCGTCAGTCTCACACAGGCTCTAAAGCCGGCAATATCATCAGGATGTTGCAAGTAGTTAAACTGGATATTGGGTGGATCGGCTGGGTTATTTGACACTAGCGTCACAGCGCCTCGACTCTTTGGTTTGTTATGACCAACATGCACTTGAAACCCGTGTCCATCAAACGCTAGCTTTCCGTCATAGCGAATAGCTGCAGGAAGAAAGTGATACTGTATATCGGGCCACTCTACTTGCTCGTTGGAGCGAATAAACGCGCACGATTCAAAATGATTGGTCGCACCTAGCCCACTACGATTAACCAGCCAACGTGCGCCAATTAGCGCCTTGGATACTAGGCCCAGCTTGCCGTTGAGAGTTATTCGCTTCTTACATTTATATTGGAAATAAAACTCTAGATGATCCTGTAGGTTTTGCCCAACCCCAGGTAAATGATGCACTGTTTCCACCCCTGCATTGCTGAGCACTTCGCTATTGCCAATACCAGAGAGTTGCAGCAAGTGCGGCGAGCCAATTGCACCTGCACTCAATATCACCTCTTTGTTTGAGTAGGCCTCATAGGATCGACCTTTGAGCTGATAACGCACTCCTTTGGCGCGTTTATTGTCGAATAACACTTTCTCTGCCAAAGCGCCGGTTTGAATGGTTAGGTTTGGCCGTGACTTTATCGGGTCGAGATATTCGCGAGCGGTTGAGCTACGTACGCCTTGCTTGACGCTCATTTGCATGGGAGAAAAGCCTTCTTGCTGCTCCCCGTTATAGTCTGCAATAGTAGGATACCCAGCTTGCACACCCGCATGTATAAATGCCTTGTACAATGGATTGGCCATTTGATTGCCATTATTCACACCTATAGGGCCAGCCGCGCCGCGATGGGTGCTGTTTGGTTGGAAATAACTCTCGGCTTGCACAAAATAGGGCAAGCAATCTTGATAGCCCCAACCTTTAGCGCCAAGCGATTCCCACTCATCGAAGTCTTTGGCATGCCCTCTCACCCAAACCATTCCATTGATCGAAGAGCTGCCACCAAGGACTTTTCCTCTAGGGCAATGCATCACTCTATTATCGAGAAAAAGCTCTTCTTGAGTATGAAATTGCCATGCGTATTTACTGCTGTTCATTGGAATAGACAGCGCGGTTGGCATCTTGATAAACAGGCTTTTATCACTGCCCCCCGTTTCAAGCAGTAATACTTTATTTGCAGGATCAGCAGACAGTCGGTTGGCAAGCACGCAGCCAGCAGACCCAGCGCCTACGATTATGTAATCAAATTCCGTTGTCTTACTCATTAGAATGGGCTCTCTAGTTTGCCCATGCCAACATAAATTGACTTGGTTTGGGTGTAACTGGCCAGCGTCTCAATCCCATTCTCACGCCCAATCCCCGACAATTTATAGCCCCCAACTGGCATCTCAGCCGGTGAGGCGCCATAGCTGTTGATCCAGCAAATTCCCGCTTGGATTTGGTGGATCACTCGATGCGCTCGTTGAATATCGGTGGTGAACACGCCAGCCCCCAACCCTAAAAGAGTATCATTGGCGCGCGCAATCACCTCATTTTCATCATCAAAGGTCAGAACGCACATTACTGGGCCAAAAATTTCTTCTTTTACAATTTGCATGTCGTCAGTGCAATCAACAAACACCGTGGGCTGCACGAAATTCCCATTGGGTGCTCCACTCGGTTGCCATGCTGCGCCGCCAGTGAGGATATTGGCGCCTTCCGCCTTACCCACCGCAATATAATCGAGAACTTTCTGTTGATGCTGCTTCGATATCAATGCGCCAAAATTCACCTCAAGATCCAGAGGGTCGCCCGCCACAATATTGTTTTCTATGCGCGTTTGAAGCTGTTTCAGAAAAGCACTTTTAATAGAGCTATGCACAAAGACACGAGTGCAGTTAGTGCATACTTCGCCTTGGGTGTAAAAGTTGCCCAACATCGCAGCACTTACGGCCTGCTCAATGTCGGCGTCTTCAAACACCAACAATGGCGATTTACCACCAAGTTCCATTGTGACCGATTTCAGACTCTGGCTGGCGTCTTTTGCGACTGCCTGTCCTGTGCTCACCTCTCCGGTAAAGGAGACTTTAGCGATGTCATTACTTGAGGTGAGAAATTGCCCTACCTTAGCCCCGCCCTGAATAACATTAAACACCCCTGCTGGCATACCTGCTTCTATGAAGATTTCGGCCAACTTAATTGCGCCAAGCGGTGTCTCTTCTGAAGGCTTAAATATCATGGTATTGCCCGCGGCAAGTGCAGGACCAGATTTCCAACACGCAATTTGCAGTGGGTAGTTCCACGCGCCAATTCCTGCTACCACGCCTAGCGGCTCTTTTCGGGTGTAGTAAAAATCCTCGCCAACAGCTTGCTGCTGACCGACTTGAGCCGGAGCAAGCCCTGCAAAATATTCGATAACATCCGCGCCGGTTTGCACATCAACGCAGTTGGCCTCTTGCAGTGGTTTTCCGGTGTCGTTTACTTCAATTACGGCCAATTCATCATTGCGCTCTCGCAACAGATCCGCGGCTTTGCGTAATATTCGGGCGCGTTCGATAGCGCTCATCATCGACCAGATCGCAAACGCGCGCTTTGAGCTTGAGACGGCGTGTTGCAGTACATCGTCATCGGCCTCTTCTACGCGATAGATCACTTGATTGGTAGCTGGGTTAATAACATCAAAGCACTCTCCACTTTGGTTAGAAACGAACTGACCATCAATAAAGCTTTTATAAACCGGGGACATTATGACACTCTCCATAGCGTGTAATGAGGGAAGAAATATACTGTTTTGCGAATGTTTCGCTCTGTTCGATCTGAGCATCGGTATAGCCGCCCAACACGGCGCGTAGCCACAAGCCATCTATCATGGCAGCCGCCATGTGAGCAGACTGCTCCGCATCGGACCGTGGCATGATTTGTTGAAAGGAATAACTAAGATTACTAACCAATCGCCGACTGCTCACCTGTTGTAAGCGACGTAACGATGAATTGTGCAACGATTGCGCCCAAAAGCTTAACCACGTCTTTGACGTGTCTCCACGTAGGTGCCACCTTGAAAAGTTAGCCTCCACAATAACATCGAGTCGCTGCTGGGCGCTCATGTCACTGCGCGTGTGCTCAACAAGGTAGTGATGCAATTGGGTAAGAAGATAGCGTAGGCTCGCCTCGATCAGTCCCTGCTTATTGCCAAAGTAGTGACTAATCAGACCTGTCGACAAGCCTGCTTCGTGACAGATTGTGGTAATAGTACTAGCTTGCATTCCATGCTTGGATACTGACGCAAATGTGGCGTCGATCAATTGCTGACGACGCGCAGCTTCCATTCCGACTTTAGGCATATTTTTATTAATTGAACGTTCAATAAAAATAAACTAACGGAAATTAGCCATTCCCACAAGAATAAATTAACAAATCGTTAACCAAAACGAAGTTAGTATCCCCGAGCCTTCCAAAACTGGGCCTGGTCGCGTGCGACCACCTTAAAGGTTTTTTCTGCAATAACACGACCTTTAAGCTCGATCACCATTCGCCAAGGCCCTAAGTTACTTTCGTAACCCTCTTCTGGGTGAAGCAGTTGGATCGTATCCCCAAGATAGAAATCCCAATCGTTATTTCGAATGTAAATCTCACCATCAAAGGGGTCTAAACGTTGTCCCTTTTTGTTGATCACACCAGGGTGGTAAACACAAAACGACAATAGCTCCCCTTTAGCGCGTTTAATATTGACCGTAAAGCCAAATTCAACGCCTTCATCGGCTTGAACTTCGGTGGTAAATTCTTGGATTTTGGGGAGATCTTTGGAGTGGGCATCCCAGTGCTTATAAATGCCATAACTGGTAATTTCGACGATTGGAGTGCGCTTTGCCAACGGGAATACTCAACTGGATATTTAATGCGTTGATTGTACCAAGATACTCTGTCTAATGCCCGTTGCGTTAATCAAGAACCGCGTTAACAGTAAATCACGCAAATATTCATTTACCGCACATTGAGGTAAAAACAACGACAAAACCTGTGATTGGCCTCTCTTAGTCCGCAATTTCACCTGTGACAATTGAATGAACCTTTCTATGATGCGAAAAGGATGCAGATACACAATGAAAGTCAAAGGAATGAACATGAATACACGCAGTTGGATTTTAAGTGCGGTCATCACATATGCACTGGCGGGCTGCGCCGCAACTTATGAGTCAGCAGAAGAGTCTTTTCAAAAAGGCGATATAGAGGCGGCTCGCGCTGCATGGACTGAGCTCGCAAACGACGGTGACGTCCCGTCAATGTACCGTCTATACACTTCAGCCAATCGCCCTACACTCGACGATGTGCAATGGCTAGCCATCGCGGCAGACTCAGGTAATGCCGACGCGCAATACGATTACAGTATGTTTCTTTTAGACAGAGAAAGGTACACCGATGCCTACGATTATGTTCGTGATGCAGAGGCCAATGGTTCACTGCCAGCCAAAGAGTTTTTGGCCGAAAACGACGCTATTTTTCAACTTTGGATGAAGGCCGAAGACGGTAACGTGTTCGATGTCACCAACCTAGGCGAGCACTACTGGGGTCAAAAGGATTACGTCAATGCCATTAAGTGGTTTGAGCGCTGCATCGACGAAAACTCTTACTGTTCATTCTATTTAGGTCTGGCTTACGCTGGCGGCTATGGTGTGGAGGTCGACTACGACACCTCAATCGACTGGTACACGCAGTCTGCACTTAAAGGCAATAAGGACTCGGCGCGCAACTTAGCTTGGATCTATGAGAACGGCAACAGCGGTACTGTAGATACGCAGCAAGCTTTTCGCTGGATGACACAAGCCGCGCAAGACCAATGGCCTGTGCCTACGGCAGAATTGGGACGCTACTACCTGTACGGTGTGGGCACTCCCAAAAACAATCAAAAAGCCTTTGAGCTGCTCACAATCGCGGCACCAAAAAACAAGTTCGCTGCCTATAACTTAGCGCGCATGTATTACTTTGGGGAAGGCATCGAGAAAGACTTTAAACAGTCTTTTCGTTGGTTTGAACAAGCTGGCAAACAGAATCATCGCGCGTCTAAATATTACGTCGCCCAACATTACTATAAGGCGCTGGGACGAGATAAGAACTTAAGCGAAGCCAGAAAATGGTTTAAACAAGCAGCCGATCTTGGTGACAGTGACGCGCAGTTCCGTTTGGGTTGGATGTACAGCAACGCCGAAGGCGTTGAAAAAAGCTATCGAACCGCCTTTAACTGGTACAACAAAGCGGCCGAACAAGGCCACTCTGCAGCACAAAACAATCTTGGGGTGATGTTTGCTGAAGGGCAAGGTACCGAAAAGGACGACTATCAAGCCTTTAAATGGTACGAGCGCGCTGCCAAGCAAGGGGACGAAGTCGCACAAAACAACTTAGGGGTTCGCTACGAAAATGGCACCGGAGTGCGAAAAAGCAACGAATTAGCGGCCTACTGGTATGCGACGTCTGCGCAAAACAACTATAAAAATGCCCAGTCCAACCTTGACGCAATGTTGCACAAACTTAGGGTAAAACTTGTCAATGTTAAGCTCACTGAGGTCTATAAACAGAACAACTTTGACAGCACGACGTTGCTAAGCATACCTCAGGGTGAAAAGGCGTATGTATTATCGGAAGGCAGTCAATGGACTGAAGTTTATTACCCAAAAAACAATACGATTGGCTATATTAACAACACCCACCTTAACTAACACAATAGACTACCTTAACTCGCGACACCTGCATTGCGCGAGTTAAGGTGAGTTTACACAAAGCAAGCCCGTGCAGCTTAAACCCACTAAGGCGAAGGTTTGGTCGACTTTCTCTCAATAAACTGTACAGGCACCATCAACTTGGTGGTGTTTCCTGCGCCAGATTGAATCTGTTCGGTAATGATTTTTACGCTTTCTCGGGCCAATCGTTTAAAGTTTTGACGAAATGTCGTCAATTGATAACTCACCCAATTGGCTTGAGGAATATCGTCAAAACCCACAATTTGTAACTGCTCAGGAATCGACATATGGTATTCGAAACGTGCAATATCCATCACCGCCAGCGCCAAGTTGTCGGTGGCGCAAAATATCGCGTCGGGCACATCCCCTTGTTCAAATAGGGCTCTTATTGCATCAAGCGAATCGTCATAATCGTAACTGGCTTCAATAACAGTGGGTTTGTTCGACGTAAGATCAGCAAATTCCTCAATGAAGCCAAGTTGTCGCTCACCATTGGTAAACGTGGGGACCTCACCAGTAAGATAGATCGCACTTTTGGCACCGCGAGAATAGAAAAACTGCGCCGCTTGCTGACCAGCCGCGTAATTATCACTGATCGCATAGCTGCTTTTAGTCCCCTCCACCACGCGTGCAAATTGCACGATAGGAATATTAAACTTTTCGCACTCTTCATAGAGCGATTTATTGAACGTTGCCGACGCGGCGATTACGCCATCGACGCGATACTGGAAAATATTGGGAATCGTATAATTGTCTTGGTTATCCACCGACCAAGGGATTAACACTGCGGCGTACCCAAGGTGTTGAAGCTCACTAGAGATCAGTTGCAACGTTTTCATATGAATTGGGTAGTCGGCGTCGGGAAACACCAAACCGATCATTTTAGACTCGTTAGTGGTCAAGCTGCGCGCAAAAGCATTTGGTCTATAATTCAGTGCATTAGCAGCATCAAAGACCTTCTTCTTAGTCTTTTCAGAGACAGAACTACCGGGAACAAATACGCGAGAAACGGTGGATTGAGACACCCCAGCAAGTTGTGCCACATCTCGTGATGTTACGGTGGGTTTGGGTTGATTCATAGAGGTCTAAATTACAATTATCAGTGCATTGATAGTAGCACATTTAGGTACGTATTCATGATGATTTGGACTTAAAACACTTTAAAGTTAGTGAGTTAACAAATAGATGACCACAACCCAAAAAGCACTCTGGATAAGAGTGCTTTATTTATTAGGGTTCGGTATTACTTAGAAGTAGTAACGAACGCCTGCGGCAAATTGATCGTCTCTGTTATCAAATTTACTTTCTGCAGTGTTGAGAGAGTCATTACCTAGATCAAATTGATATTCTGTCCATACCAAAAACTTGTTCTTTTGGAAGTGATACTCCATACCAGGGATGAGCAGGTTACGCTGATAGCCTTCGGTTAGGTTGCCACGCTCTTCTAAATAGTTGTAGTTCAACGTTGGGCGAAGTCCATTAGCGAAGTGATAATAAGTATAGATTTCACCACCTAGGGTATCAATCAGAGCATTGCCTGTAATTGAGGTCTCAACGGACTCCCAGTTCTCTCCAACATGCGCCGTTGCACCAACGTATAAACCACCGTTGGTGTAGTTAGCGCCCACTAACATGATGCGCATCATGTCGCCATCTTTTGCGCCCGCAACGTTTGAGCTTACGTTGTCTAACTCATTTTGATGGTAAGACACACCTAGTGTGATGCCTTCAATGCCACGATATTGCATCGATGCACCCAAGCCATTTTTAAGGGTTGCGGTAGCTGTGTTGTTAGTACCACCAGTGCGATCACTGCCCGACAGTTTCACGTTCTCGCGAGTCGTTTGGTATGTGAAGCCGTAGCTCAAATCACTGTTGATTTTGTTGCGGTAGGTGATGGAGTTTTCAGCGCGACCAGTACCTGATGCGATACCCCAGTCAGACAGGTTGTATACACCTGAACCACGAGTACCAAATACTCGACCCAAATCGGTAAACCACGCCACATCATAAAACGTTGACCACTGCTTGGTTCCTGCCGCAATTTTACCGTAAACATCGTGAGACACGCCTGCATACAAAAGACGGTCATAAATGTTATTACCGTTAGCGCCAGAGTTGTAACCCCATTCTGCATGACCAAAACCGGTCCAACCGTTGTCCAGACCCATTTCGCCTTTAAGGCCGAAACGTGAACTACCGCTATTCCATACGCCAGTGCTATCGCCACCACTGTCTTGATAGCGAACGTCAAAACGGCCATCAAGCGTTAGGCTATCGCCTGCGTCGTTGGTAAAAGTATGGGCTGAATATGCTGAAGTAGATACCACTGCTGCGGCAACTAAGATTGCCAAAGAAGAATTTTTCATTCTATTTCTCGTTATATTAGGGCGCAAAGCGGCCGTGCTTTGTTACCTAGAAATCAAACAAGGGAGGAGCGTGCCCTATCCATAGGGCACTAAATTGGGAGCATTAGCCTAAGATGACTAGTCTTAAGCTAATTTTTTACGGCGTTGGAGCTTAGTAAGACGGGTTCATGATGGTTTGAGTACGCTCAAACACATCAAGGCCTTGCTGTTTTAGCCAGTATGGTAGATCGATAAGTACCCAGTTTTCAGACAGCTTGTCACCGTCACGGTAGTACACGTCTACAACTTGCATGTTGGCACGCACTTGCCCGCCAGTCATGCCTAGGAAACCACCTAGCGCAGTGTTAGACAGGTTTGGCCATCCGAAGAAGCAAGAGAAGTTACCTTCTGCAAAGCGACACACGTGACCGTTGAACTTCTTGTCCGTTAGGTTGTTACGGAACGGCAATTGGTGCTGTTGTTGGTAGCGAGGGATGGTGTATGACGCACCGATACCACATGGACCGTACCAAACCATGTCTTTTGACCAGCTCTTTTCTAGAACTTCTGGCGGGCAACCCATTGCACCGCTGTCGTTTAGTGCAGACAAGTCATCAACCATCTTGTTAACTAGAGCCAGAGTAGCCACGCCTTCTTCTGGCGCTGCATCTTCAAACAACAGACCATCGTGGTTACGAGGACCTGGGTAGACAAAGTGCTTACCAGTTGACTGTGGAAGCGGGTAGCAACCTGCTTGATCCATCATACCAAGTAGGTCGACAAATAGACCTGTCTTAGTGATTTTACCGTTTTCTACGCAGCTAAACTCTGCGTAGCGTAGGTTCATGATTTTGCCTGTAGAGCGCATGCCTAGGAATTCACCGTCGTAAAGACCCATGAAGTGGCCCATGCTCATGACCCAAATTTCATCTGCGTTGACTTCGTTGTTACCACCGATGAATACATCTTGACGACGCTGCATGCGAGTCATCGATTTCATCAATGGTGCCCAAAATACCTCAGCTGCGGCTTCTGCGCCTTGCTGCTCACGGAAAGGGTACACACCACGCCATAAGTAATCATCTGACGTATGGGCTTTTAGTACTTCTGCCACGTTTTCGTGGGTTGCATTTTCCATTGCATCAAAGTATTCGCGTACTACGCGTTTAGCTTCTTGATATTTCGACATTATTTTCTCTCTTACTGTAAATGAGTTTACGCTTGAAACTCAGAAAAAGGGGGTTGACTCCGACGCCTATTGAGCCGGAGTCGGTCTTGTTAGGCGGCAGCTTGTTGCTGATCTTTTTTCTTGTAGAAAATGCCTGTTTTAAGTGTTTCTGGTAGTGATAGCCAAAGTAGGCCAGCCACGATCCATACGATTGGTGAGCCCCACATCGCTGTTTCTAGATCCGAACGCTCTTGAATGAAGACCAATACCATTGGTGCCCACATGCCGATGATACGACCACCGTGGAACAGAGCAGCACCGTAGTTACGCAAGTGTGCTGGGAACAGCTCCGAGAAGTAGCCGCCCCATACCGCTGACGCTGACAAACCAAAGTTGTATACCAAGCCAAGAATAGCCAGAGCATTTAAGCTACCAATCATTAGGTCGCTCGGTGCCACAAAGAATACAGATGCCATCACACCCGCAAGGATGAAACCAAAAGCATTCACTTTACGGCCGTATTTGTCCGCAACCGCACCCCAAACCCATGCACCAAACAGTGAGCCAAATGCTGAGATAGAGAAGATAATACCGATCGTTGCACCGTCAAATTGACGAACATCTTTTAGGTAAGTGGTTACAAAGCCAGAGAAGAACTGATATCCATAGAAGTTAAGGCCAGCAAGCAACAAACAGCTAATGGTGATCACGCGGTATGGCTTACTCAGCATTTCACCCCAGGTACCCTTTTTAACTTCTTCGCCCGATTCTGCTTGCTTCGCTTGCTCTTCTTCACCATAGGCGATCACTTTCTTATCGCTAGGCAAGATAAATAGCATCACCGCTGCAGCAACCAGAGGTGGAAGTCCACCAACCCACATTAGGCTCTGCCAAGGTGCGTCAATTGATGAGATAAATGCTGCGTAAGCGCCCATCGCCATCAGTGCAACCGAAAACATAGAAGAGGCAAACGCAGTGAGCTTACCGCGCACGTTAGATGGGAAAAGACCAATCATCATGCTCACGGCAACGGTAAAGTAACCACCCAGCGAAATACCAATGATGAAACGCATCGCGGCCCACATTGCGTAGTCGGTAAACATCATGTTGACGATGGTCGCGCCGCCGTTAAGAGCAGTGATGGCAATCAATGTAGACTTTTTACCAAAGCGAGTCGCAAACCAAGCACAGCTCAATGCACCAATAAGGGCACCGATAGACTGCCAAGTGTAAAACTGAGCCGTATCTGCCAGGTTGATGCCATCGTATGCATCAACAATGTAAGGGCGTACGTAGTCAATTATTACAAAGTTATAACAATAGAAAAAGTAGCCAACCAATATTGCTAAGTAAGCGGCTACCCTTTGAATCATAGGAACTTCGCTCATGTGTTTTCTTGTCATCACGACCAATAGACCTCTATATCTAATATTTAATAGGTTATTCGCTGGCTGAAAATGTGTATCGCTGATTCGGCCGGCTCATTATTTCGGGGTGAATCATAAGAGTTTTGTATGAGATCGTTCTGTGATCAAAGTCAATTTAAAATGAATACGCACCCAAAACCAACGAATTAGTGACAATCCTCACACTTTGACCCATAATGAACGAAATCGGGGCTAATGCATCAGCTAAAGTGACACAAATCACAGTTATCGCGCATTTATCCACCAGCTAGTGCCACATTTAGGTAGTATAGCGCGGTCAAAAGTTAGAAGATTCAAGCAGGCACACCTTCAAATGGTTACGTATTCAAGCTTTGCTGTTATAGGGATTTATATAGCAACCACATTATTTATCAGTTACTTAGTCAATAGACGTCTCAATACTGGAGGAGACTTTTCGACAGGTGGCAAGCAATTTGGCTGGTTTACAGCTGGCGTATCGATCCTAGCCACCTATGTCAGCGCGATGACCTTTGTAGGAATGCCAGGATGGGTGTATAGCTCTGGAATGAGCGCAATGAGTGTGCATCTCAATTATCCAATTGTGATTTTTTTGTCGGTGATCTTTTTTGTTCCCCTATTCTACAAACTTAAATGCACCTCTATATACGAGTATCTAGAAATGCGTTTTGGGGTGACCGCGCGAACCATAAATTCGATAGTTTTTATGTTGGTACAGTGCATCACGGCAGGCGTGATCTTGTATGCCGTGGCTCTTATACTGGTGCATGTATTACCTATTACAATTTACCAAGCCATTATATTTATTAGCCTTTTTACCGCTTTATACACTTACGCTGGTGGCATCTCGACGGTCATTTGGACTGATATGCTGCAGTCTGCTGTGCTGATGATTGGTAGCGCTTCTATTTTTATCATATTGCTACTTAACGTAGAAAGCGGTGCTTCGGTTTCTAGGGAGCACTTGCAAGTGATAGACCTCAGCCTCGATCTTGGCGTGGATACCACGTTATTTGCGGGCGTGTTTGCAGTAAGCTTTCTCCATCTTAGTGTTTATGGGACTAATCAATTGATCATACAACGCACCCTAGCCACCAAGTCGGTAGAAACCGCTCAAAAATCGATGTTGCTGTGTGGCTATGGCGCGTTCTTTATCTATCTATTCTTTGCGTTAATTGGTGTGTTGCTGTCGCTGTTTTATCTGGATATTCCTTTTGAGAACAGCAATGAGGTCATTCTCGATTTTGTCTTTAATCACACCAACCCTATAGTGATTGGACTGGTAATCTCTGGATTAGCCGCTGCAGCTATGTCCACACTCGACTCTACTTATAACTCAATGGCTACGGTCGCAACGTTCGATCTTTATAAACGATTTGTTCGACAGAATGAAAATGCGGATCACTATGAAAAAGTGTCCCGTAAAATGTCTTTGCTTGCTGCAACCTCTGTGATCCTTCCTGCGCTACTCGCGGTCAGCAATGAGTCGGTTTTAAAAACCATTGCCAGTCTCACGTCTGTGTTTGTAGGCATTCGACTCGGCTCGTTTTTGCTAGGTCTCTTTTTTAGACACGCAAACGAAAAAGGAGTGATTGTTGGCAGCATTGTCAGTATCCTAGCCGTGCTTGTAACACGTCAATATGACATAGCGTGGCCTTGGTTTGCACCAATCGGAACCTTTGTATTTTTGCTGTTTGGTGTGATTACCAGTGCCTTTTGGGGGGAGGTTTCAGCCAAGCAACAACAGTTTTATCAACAACAAAAAACGCTATTTGAAAAGCCTACGGCCGCCCATTACGGGCTTTTACTGTTCGCAGCACTGTCGATTTTGGCGTGCGCGATTTTGCCTGACTGGCTACACAATGCATTATCCTAATAGGTAAAGTTATGCTATCTATCTTTGATATCTACAAAATCGGTGTTGGACCTTCAAGTTCACACACCAATGGACCAATGATTGCAGGTCACCATTTTACGGACCTGATTCAATCTAGCATGGACGACGTCGCTCGAATTCAAGTGGACCTTTATGGGTCACTCTCACTAACGGGTATTGGACACCATACCGATCGAGCCACACTATTGGGATTATTGGGCAATAAGCCAAACACCATCAAGATCACCAGTGCCAATGTAAACATGCGCGAGGCGATTGATAACGGCAAGCTGAATATTGCTGGTCAAAAAGAAATCGCGTTTGACTATAAAAATGACATGCTTTTTCATCAAGACAACTTGCCGCTTCACGAAAATGGCATGATGATCACCGCCTTCGATAAAGACGGTAAATCCCTTGCGTGTGAAACTTACTATTCAATTGGTGGCGGGTTTGTAAAAACCGCCGCTGAGCTAGAATCGGGTGAGCAACAGGTTGACGTTAAGGTAGACTACCCGTTTACGTCTGCGGACCAAATGCTGCAACAAGCAGAAAAAAGCGGCATGAGCCTTGGCGGCATGATTCTGCAAAATGAATTATCTTTTCAAGTGAGCGAAAGCATTGACCAAACCGCCGACCAAATCTGGCGTGTCATGCGCCGCTGTATGGAGCGCGGTTTTGAAACTGAAGGCAAATTAGAAGGTGGCCTAAACGTGACTCGTCGCGCCCCTAACTTGCTCAAAAAACTTGAGGCAAATGCCGCTGTCGAAAACGATCCAATGGAAATTATGGATTGGATCAACTTGTTTGCCTTTGCCGTGAGCGAAGAAAACGCAGCCGGTGGCCAAGTGGTAACCTCACCAACTAACGGTGCAGCTGGCGTTATTCCGGCGGTATTAATGTACTACCACAGGTTCATTCGCGAACTCGACACCAAACAACTTAAAGACTTCCTAGCCGTATCTGGTGCGATTGGGATTTTATACAAAACTAACGCGTCAATTTCTGGTGCAGAAGTGGGTTGTCAGGGTGAAGTGGGCGTCTCATCTTCAATGGCAGCAGCCGGATTAACTGCGCTTCGTGGTGGCAGCAATGAGCAAATCTGCATCGCAGCAGAAATCGCCATGGAGCATTCCTTGGGAATGACCTGTGACCCAATCGGCGGCCTAGTACAAGTTCCATGTATTGAGCGCAACGCAATGGGTGCAATGAAAGCCATTAACGCATCACGTATGGCTCTAAAACGTAACAGTAAGTGCTTAATCTCACTTGATAAAGTCATTGAGACCATGTACCAAACGGGTAAAGATATGAACAAGAAATATCGAGAAACCTCGTTAGGCGGCTTAGCCACGATCTATATGGGCCCACCTTGTGAGTAAGCCTTACAACCGCTAGACTGACTCTATGACTTCTAAGCAATTGGAAGTCATTTTTTTATCTACAGGGTTTCAGTTGCCTTCCACCGATTCTTCGCCATTACAAGGATGTCTATGCGCGCACTCTGTTTTATTCTGCTGCTTTTTTCCTGCTCGGCACATAGCGAAACGCTTTCTATCTCCCAGTTTGCACAAGACAGCATAGAGGGCTGGTCTGTAAAAAGCTTTACCGATGAAACTAATTACACCATTGTCGACTCTTCTCAAGGTAAAGTATTGCAAGCTCGTGCCAACGCGTCTTCTTCAGGGCTGGTAATTAGCAAACGCATTGACCTTTTTGAAACCCCTTATCTTAACTGGTCCTGGAAAGCACAATCTTCACTTACGGGATTGGATGAGCAAAGCAAGCAAGGCGATGATTATGTCGCACGTGTCTATATTGTTATGGATGGTGGCTGGCAGTTTTGGAACACTCGAGCATTAAATTATGTGTGGTCGAGCAATCAGCAAAAGTTTAGCCATTGGGACAACGCCTACGCGGGTGAAGCGGCGAAAATGCTGGCGATTCGAGGTGTAGAAAGCCCCGTAAATCGATGGCACTTTGAAAAACGCCAGGTTTACCAAGATCTTATTGAATACTTTGGTGACATGGGATCGGATAAAAAAAATCAACAGGCTTATCGCTATATCGACGCGGTAGCACTGATGACCGACAGTGACGACTCTAAACGGCAAGCTCAAGCCTTATATGGCGATATTTGGTTTTCTAAAGATTAGTGACAACAAAAACGCCCCGCATTGAGAGTGTCAAAGCGAGGCGCTACATTGCCGAGTTATGCTTATTGGACTTTAAACTTGCCCATAAGGTCGGTTAACTCTGTTGACGTCCCATTGAGCTGCGCTTCAATTTGACTTGCTTGTTCAGAGTTGCTGTTAAGCTGCACAATTAACTGCTGAATTTGATGCATGTTGCGGCTGACTTCATCCGAAACATGTCTCTGCTCTTGGGCAGATGTTGCAATGATTGAGTTCAATTGATTGATCTCATCCACCGACTCAGTGACCACATTCAACGAGTCCATCACTTCATGCGTACGCTCAGCGGTATGCTCACAACTTGTTCGTGTGGTTTCCATTTCCGCAACCACGGTTTCGGCATTTTGCTTAAGCTTGGCCAACATGTCGTTGATTTGTGAGGTGCTATCTTGAGTTCGCGCAGCCAATGCTCGAACTTCGTCAGCCACAACGGCAAACCCTCGCCCTTGCTCACCAGCTCGAGCCGCTTCAATGGCAGCATTCAGCGCCAGTAAGTTAGTTTGCTCGGCTATCTCACCAATCACCTGCAATACCGCACTGATTTGTTGAGTGTCGGAGTTCATGGTACTGATGGAGGTTGACATAGACGACACTTGTTCAACCAAATCCTTCACGCTGTCAACGGCCAACGTCACTGTCTGTTTTGACTCTTCAGCAAATTGACTAGTGCGTTCAGTGATTTTAGCGGCGTCTTCAGCGCTGCTTGCCACAGAGCCGGCAGATGCACTCAACTCTTCAATGGCTGTAACCGCTTGTTCAGATTCTTGGGTATGCTGATCCAGTGTATCGACGTTAGAACGTGACTGAGCCGCTAAATTATCTGCAGAGCCTCCTACCGAGTTCGATAGAACCGATACTTCTTTAAACATATTTTGCAACTGCTCGATAAAGCGGTTGATCGATTGCGAAATTTGACCGATTTCATCGTTGGCGCGAACCGCTAAACGCTGGGTAAGATCACCATTACCTTGTGACAAGTCGGCGGTGAGGGCATTCAATTGTTTTAGTGGTCTAAACGCCACATTGAGGAATAAAGCACTAACAAAAATCATCACGATCCCTGCTGCCACTAATGCGATAGTGATCTTCTGGTTCACTTCATTCACATTGGCTTCTATGGCGGCATTGTCTATGTAGCTGATCAGGTTCCACTGCTGGTCGCCAACCTGCACAGGGATAGAAATCGTCGAAAAATCCCCCATAGGCTTGTTGCTATAAATCGCTGTTGTTCCTGCACTCAACTCAACATAGCTGCCCGATAACATGTGGGAGTCGATCATGGTGCCGTATTTACTTAGGTCAACCACAAAAAAGTCCACAGAGTCGTCTTCACGCTTTGCAGACAGCAGCAAGGTTGGGTTGCCATTTTGAACACTGACTGGGTTGATGAGCAGTCCTGCGGGGTGAGCCTCTGCAAGCGCAATGTACGCTTCTTGCTCTTCAACACCGATATCTCCGGTATCATCCATAACGTAAGAGCCCATGACCTTAATAACGCGATCAAAGCCGGTATTATCTTTTACTTCTGTAACGGCCAAAATACTAAAGTCGAGCTCAGAAGCTAAGGCGATTTTATCAGTAAGCTCTCGCTCAATATTGGCTTGGATAAGTCCCGTATTGTGAGAAATGCTGTCGGTGTCTTTTTGATAGATGGTGTCTTTGATAAAAAAATTGGCGCTAGTGTAAGCAATAGCGACCGTCACAGTAATGATTAGCGAAATCATGACCAAGACTTTATTTTGGAACGATAAATTCTTCATAAGTTCTTCAATCCGTTGAAAAAATGCAAATGCACAAATGTAGCTCTTATAACGACAACTGTATTTGAAAATGACCTAAATACAGGTTAACTACTATAGCGGCAAATAGTCTTAATACTTTAGCTTTATTTTTATAATTAACTTCAATTTAATCAATGCCTTATGATTCGCACCATATCAGTGCGAATGTCGCCTGTTAGCCGCACTTAGATAGTGCGGTTGTACTGAATTAAGCCGAATGACATGGAATGCTTGTAAGATGCGTGAATATCAATTCGTCATCCATGCCTATATCTAAGGATGAATGGCAATGTCAGCTAGGTGGTTGCGGAAAGTTTATATCGCAGTAGCTCTACGCCTTTGTCTGCATCAACAAGCGTAGTATCAAGCACCGCTCCAGCGCGCAGCATGACGGCTTCGGATGGCTTATTGGTCGTTTCACAGATGATAAACGCTTGCCCTTCAAGGGCTTTATTTCTGACGTGCGTTAGCATGGCCGTTGCGACGCCACGTCCTCGCGATTGAGGATGAGTCTCGTACCCTATGTGACCGATCACATTGTCGATAAAGTCATTCGATTGATGGCGCAATCTCAGCGCACCTATAATTTCTCCGCCTTCGACGCAAAAATAAGTGCTGCAGCGAACCCAGCCATCAGGCAGTGATTCACCGCGCGCATGCTTGATCAACTCAGACAAAAACGCCTTAGGGTCATCAATAGCGATGTCGTAATAATCTAAGCCTGCGGCGTAGCAAACATTCACGTACCTAACATACGCATCTTCAAGTGCGTGATGAGCTTTAACAATATCCATATCTAAAGTAAACCGTTAAAAACCATTGGTTTACTATGTCTATCACAAGCTCAACGGCTATGCACGTAAATCATCGGGCTTAAGTGCTAGTGCCTTTTCTAAAATGCTGAAACTAGTCTGAAGTGATGGGAACGACTCCTGAATACCGCACTCCTGATAGTTGCGCCATTTCTCGGTTCCAAGTAGCAAGATCATTAGGGTTAAATTGATCGAGCCTATCGTGGCCACAAGCTCTTGCCATAACACTCATTAACTCTGTTGACGCCTCGAAGAAGTTTTTCAGTTGCATAGAGGCTTTACCGACATTAAGCCGTGCCCGTAAGTCTGATTTTTGAGTGGCGATACCGGCCGGACAGTTGTTGGTGTTGCACATTCTTGCCGCCACACAGCCTATAGACTGCATCGCACTATTCGATATGGCGACCCCATCGGCGCCTAAAGCCATAGCCTTCACAAAATCCATTGGCACACGCAAACCGCCAGTAATGATTAAGGTCACTCTTCCGCTCGCCCCTACTTTGTCAAGGTAAGCCCGCGCTCTAGCGAGAGCCGGAATGGTCGGTACGCTAATATGATCTCTAAACATTTCAGGTGCAGCTCCGGTACCACCGCCACGACCATCCAATATGATGTAGTCCGCACTGGCATCAAGCGCAAACTGAATGTCTGCTTCAATATGGTTGGCACTGAGTTTAAAGCCAATGGGAATACCGCCTGTGACTTCACGCACCCGATCGGCAAATTGTTTGAACTCGTCAGCCGTATTTAGATCTTTAAAAGTGGGGGGAGAGATCGCAGGCGTCCCTTCTTCTATGCCGCGAACTTGCGCTATTTTGCCTATATTCTTGACTCCGGGTAGATGTCCTCCAGTACCGGTTTTTGCCCCCTGCCCTCCCTTGAAGTGAAACGCTTGTACATGCTTTAGTTTGGATTCTTCGTAGCCAAAGCCCGCGCTGGCCAGTTCGTAAAAATAGTGAGAGTTGGCGGCTTGCTCCTCTGGAAGCATGCCGCCCTCGCCCGAACAAATTCCGGTTCCGGCTAATTCTGCGCCTGTGGCTAATGCGACTTTAGCTTCTTCAGAAAGAGCACCAAAGCTCATGTCCGACACAAACAACGGAATCGAAAGTGTCAGCGGTTTCTTCGCTTTCGGTCCAATGACCAGTTGCGTCGACACAGGTACCTCCTCGAGCCTTGGTTTGACAGCCATTTGCGCAACCATCACTTGTATATCGTCCCAATGCGGCAGTAAATGTCTTGGCACGCCCATCGAGGTCATCGGTCCATGATGACCGACTTTAGATAACCCTTCTCTTGCAAGTTGGTGGATAAAGGCCACGGTAGGCTCTTCTTGGGTTGGTGCAGCGGTAGGCATAGAATCAGCACTTTGAATTTGTACCCCAGGCCCTTCTTTACCGACGTCTTCAGCGGAAAACTGTTTATGCACACCATCGCAAAACGGCTGATTCTGCGAGTGTTTACAGCGACACAAATAGGCGTCACCTGTTGAGTCTGCGGTAAAGGGTTTGGGTTTAAACCCCGTTCCGGCATGGGACCCATCGCAGTAAGGTTGATTCTTAGATTGGCCGCAGGTGCAAAAGTAATAATCTTGGCCTTCGGTAAGCTCAACTTTGATCGGTTTATTGTCTGCAATAATGGGGTTATTCATACCGCGCTTCCTTATCGAGTAAGTTCGAATAGTGGTAACTCACCCTGAGTATTCAGCTGTTATCGTTCATCAATACATGGACAGCTTAGGCATGAGTTTCATCTATGAGTAAAGCTGTGAAAGGCGCCAATTGCAATATTAGCGTCACTTGAATAACGACCCAGCGAAGTAGCTCGTCATTTTTAACCAAATACAACGATACCCATAATCAAAACCCTCTCCGTAACTGGCTTCATTGAGTGACGAACACAATCTATACATGGTTGTGCTGATTTATTCATAGCTATATGGCTGCTTGTATCTGCGCTAAGCGGTGCATCTCAGCTATGTGTTTGCACTGGAGGACATGCATCAATACCTTATTGGGATTGAAACACTTCAAACGCTGCGTTAAACAGTTGCATGTGCAAATCAACTAACTGTCTATGATCGGTGCGATACCCTCCCCCAACAACAGCTGCGATAGGTATATGGTAGCGCTTGGCTAAAGCAAACATACTGACATCTCTTGCGAGTAGTCCGTCTAGAGAAACATTCAAATAGCCCAGTTCGTCATCTTGATGAATATCTACGCCCGCGTCATAGATGATCACATCGGGTTGATACGCTCGAATGGCCATTTCGACGACTTGGTTAAATTGTTCCAAGTACTCACCATCTTCTACACCTATGTTGAGTCCGATGTCGATATCAGATTGTGGCTTGCGCGAAGGAAAGTTCTTCTCGCAATGCATAGACAGAGTAATGATGTCATCGCGATTGGTGCATAGGCTGGCGCTGCCATCACCATGATGCACATCACTGTCGACAATAAGCACACAATCGACCGCGTCAGACTCAAGCGCCACCACCGCGGCAATAACCAAGTCATTCACCAAGCAAAATCCACTGCCAAAATCGTAATGAGCGTGGTGATACCCCCCACTTAAATGAATGGCGCACCCAGTATCTAACGCCCGTAATACCGTTTCAGCCGTGCCACCACCAGAGCGAAGGGTGCGGCGAATAAGTTGCTCACTCCATGGAAACCCAATTCGGCGCATTTTCGCTGCGGGAAGCTCACCCTGTATGAGTGCATTGATATAGTCTGGGCAGTGGACTTGGGTTAATCGCTCGACGGGTAGAGGTTTGGGTTCGACAAAGTGAAAATGAGTCGCCCACTCGTCATCGAACTGACACCTTTGAAGCAATTGTTCATGCAACAAACGATATTTGTGTATCGGATATCGATGCCCATCAGGTAAAGGCAGTTCAGAATAACTGGGGTGGTAAATCAGTGGGATCATGGCTCACCGTTAAAATAAAAGTCGATTAAAAGCTTGTTTTATTGGCTATTTTCGCTCTTACTATAAATAAGAATCACTCTCTATGCGATCCCTATGACCCAACAAGCCAAATTTGTCGAAGGTTCGACCATGAAGCACATCCTCACTATGACTGGTGCGGGATCAATCGGGTTAATGGCGCTGTTTGTGGTCGACCTGTTGGACATGATGTTCATCAGTATGCTGGGGCAAGTGGAGTTGGCGGCCGCCATTGGATTCGCGGGTACATTAATGTTTTTTACCACCTCCATTTCTATTGGCACCTCAATTGCCATGGGGGCTTTGGTCTCAAAAGCTATTGGCGCTAAGCAAACTGACGATGCTCAGCGCTTAGTTACTCACATTTTGTTAAGTGCGTTTGTCGTCAACTCATTAATGACCGCTGTGGTCATGGCTTACTCACCACAACTGCTTGCTCTTTTAGGCGCAAAAGGCGAAGCCGCCTATTACGCGCAGGCGTATTTGAACATTCTACTTCCTTCTACCCCGATTATGGCAATGGGAATGGCATCAGGTGCTGCACTTCGCGCGGCAGGCGATGCAAAGCTTTCTATGTGGTCCACGCTAATCGGTGGGATCGTCAATGCCGTTTTGGATCCGCTGTTTATTTTTGGTTTTGGGTGGGGCGTTGAGGGCGCGGCTACTGCTTCGGTGATTTCTCGCATTACAGTTTTTGTTGTGGCTTTTGCACCACTCATTCGCATCCATCAACTCGTTGGTAAAATTGAATGGAATAAACTGCAACGAGACATAAGACCGATATTTGCCATCGCATTACCGGCAATATTAACCAACACCGCGACACCGATCGGCAATGCGATTGTCACCTCTAGTATTGCGGAATACGGAGAGAATTATGTTGCAGGAATTGCGGTAATCGGTCGAGTGACACCTGTGGCATTCGCTTTAATTTTTGCGCTTTCTGGGGCAGTTGGTCCGATCATTGGTCAAAACTATGGCGCGGAGCGCATCGATCGAGTCAGCGATACCTTAAAGAACTCACTCATTGTCACGGGGGTCTACTGCACCCTAGTCAGTCTATTACTCTATCTCTTGCAGGGCTTTATCATTAGTAGCTTTAGCCTAACGGGCGATGCCGCTACTGTCATTGTGGTGTTTTGCTCTGTGGTGGCATTCACTTTTATTTTTAATGGCATTCAATTTGTTGCCAACGCATCGTTCAACAACTTAGGCAAGCCTCTCTACTCAACTTTTCTAAACATGAGCAAAGCCACCTTAGGAACCCTGCCATTTGTTTACTTTGGGTCGCAGTGGTTTGGCGCTATTGGGGTTATTTACGGGCAAGCTTTGGGCAATGTGGTGTTTGGCATTTTGGCTTACTTACTCCTCAAAAAACACATCGGGTCGCTGTTCACTGAGCAGACGAAGAAACAGCAACAAGCGGATGATATTGCCCTTCAACCTGTATGCATGCAGCCGTTTTGCTCTCATGATGCGATGGTCGTAGACGAGCTTCCTAAAGAAGCCGAACTGCTGTCAGAAAACAAGTAGTTAGCGGCTAAAAAGTAGGGATACCTCGCGTTATCGGGCTATTTTTGCTAGACTTTGGTCGCATTTATAACACAGCGCTCTTCTTTTAAGCGAAATTCATACGCACTTTCCTGATCATCGATTAGTTATTATTGACCATTTACTGCCAGTAACGGGTTGCTTGCGTATTGCTTTTTACCGCTCGATTTGAAGAGACAATAAGGCATATATGACTAAAGGAATTGATAAATATAGCATTGACAGCACCGACTACACAGTGGGTCGCGACAATGTACAAAAATGGGGATTTGATGTTCACAATCCCGTTTTCGGTATCAGTGCAGGGCTTATCATCCTGTTTTTGATCGCCACTATGCTAGCGGATGCAGATACCGCTAAAACCGCACTTGATGGCATAAAGTGGGCCATCATCGATCGTTTTGACTGGGTTTTTATTAGTGCCGGCAACATCTTCGTGGTGTTCTGTGTTCTCTTGATCCTCTCACCGTTTGGTAAGATCCGCCTAGGTGGACAAAGCGCTACCGCTGAATACTCTTACTTCTCATGGCTGTCGATGCTATTTGCTGCAGGTATGGGTATTGGTCTGATGTTCTGGAGTGTGGCTGAGCCAGCGGCGTACTACACCGGCTGGTATGAAACGCCACTGGGTGTGGAAGCTAATACACCAGAAGCAGCAAAACTGGCCATGGCTGCAACCATGTACCACTGGGGTCTTCACCCATGGGCTATTTACGGTGTTGTTGCTCTGTCTCTTGCTTTCTTTACCTACAATAAAGGCTTACCGCTTTCTATTCGCTCTATTTTCTACCCTATTCTTGGCGATCGTGCTTGGGGTTGGGCAGGACACATTGTGGATATCCTCGCAGTCATTGCCACACTATTTGGTTTGGCCACTTCGCTTGGCCTAGGGGCACAACAAGCTGCAAGTGGTATTCAACATGTCTTTGGTATTGATGCTGGACTCACGTCTCAGGTTATTGTCATCTCTGTGGTGACATTGCTGGCGGTGATCTCTGTTATGCGCGGCATTGATGGTGGTGTAAAAGTGATCAGTAACGTCAATATGGTCGTTGCCGTTGTCTTAATGACCTTAGTATTGGTCATTGGCTTCAGTGTCACTGTACCTGCTATTCCATCGACATTAATGGGCTACTTTGAATATTTACTTCCGCTAAGTAACCCGTTTGGTCGCGAAGATGAAGCCTGGTTCCAAGGCTGGACGGTTTTCTATTGGGCTTGGTGGGTCTCTTGGTCTCCATTTGTCGGCATGTTCATTGCTCGTGTATCAAAAGGCCGTACGGTTCGTGAGTTTTTAACCGCGGTTCTGATTGTACCGACACTGTTTACGCTTATCTGGATGTCAACATTTGGTAGCTTAGCGATTGATCAAGTGGTTAACGAAGTCGGTACGTTGGGCGAAAAAGGCTTAACCGACGTGTCTCTGGCGATGTTCCAGATGTTCGATGCGTTGCCGTTGGGTAACATGCTATCTATTGTGGCGATTGTGCTGGTATTGGTGTTCTTTATCACCTCGTCAGACTCTGGCTCTTTGGTGATCGACAGTATTACTGCTGGCGGTAAAGTGGACGCACCAATCATGCAACGCATGTTCTGGGCATTCATTGAAGGCGCTATTGCGATTGCACTGTTGTGGATTGGTGGAGCGGAAGCTGTACAAGCCATTCAAGCAGGTGCGATTTCAACGGCGCTACCGTTTATCTTCATCCTATTGCTAATGTGCGTCAGCTTGCTACTTGGCATGCGCACTGAAATGCAAAAACTGAAGTAAAAGCAGACTTATGGCGTTAAAGCCATAAGTCTGAGACAGGTTGCTCACTATCAAAATGGTGAGCAACCTGTGCTTGTAAAAGCTCTGCTGTTGCAATGGCGTCTGTCAACGCATGATGAGGAGTATACGCAGGCAATCCATACCGAGTTCGACTTTTTCCAAGACGTATCGACTGTCTTTTCTTACCTTTAATCCGATTCCACAACCCGCCTGTCTGCGCATGTTGAATTAGCGCTTCTAGCTCTAGGGTATCGAGCAACGGAAACTCTAAACCATCTTTCACTCGCAATTCCAACTCTTTACTTAAAAACGCTCGCTCAATAAATCGATAGTGCACCACCATAATATGACCGGACATGGTTTGAATAAGCTCATCCATGATCACGCCAAAGTCAGGGGCTTGTTTTACATCGGTGTGCGTAATACCGTGTATGACCACCGACTCATCACCGATTTTTTGGTGCGGCTTAAGCATCCAATGTTTGGCTTGATTGAGATAGACGCGATTCAGATCAAACGGCACTACGCCAATGCTTATGATCTCATCATTGTGTGGATCAAGCCCTGTGGTCTCAAAGTCCATCGCCATAAAACGAACCTCACTCAAAGGGGTAGTGAGAGCGGGTATCGCCGTTTGGTAATACTCCATTATGGCTGGATATAGGCTTTGCTTTGACAGCGCGCTAAATCGTGCTGGCCAATCTATGGCCGTACCGGGAACATTCAATCGCATACTCTCACTCACTGAAAACTGTTGTTGGCGGTGTATCGATATTTCAGAAAGTTCTGAGCTCGACTTAAAATTTGGAACGCATCTTTTAGATTACGTCGATCAAACTCCGACACATTGTCAGGCTCAATATTGTTATCGGGCTCAATCTCTTGCTCCACATCGAGTGCCTGGTGACGGATACGTACCATGGCAATAAATTCCATGGCATCACGTAAATCCTGCGCTTTACTCTCTGGCAGTAATTTTGCTTCTTCAATATCATCCAACCGCTCGAAGCTGTTGGTTGCGTAGGAACCAATAGCAAGCGCATGCACACGGATCAAATCGGCTAATGGCGCAGTGCCGCGGCGTTTTAAATTAATGGAGTTTTTATGCTGGCCGTCTTTTTCCATGACAAAACTCTTAAAAAAGCCCAGAGGCGGCGTTCGATTTAGCGCATTACGTGCCAAGCAAGCTAAGAATTTCTTGTTATCTTTGGCGCGGCGAACAATAAATCGATTCAACCTATCTGCCCACTTGGTTCGCCCATAAACGCCTTGCAGATCAAAGAATATTGACGCATTGAGCAGAGCTTTAGGGTTAGGGTTATCTATCCAATCACTAAAGCACGCTTCCCACTCATCACACGTCATCCGCCAATCAGGATTACTGGCCATGATGTCACCAGTACAATAGGTATAGCCACATCGATCCAAGCCATCACACACGTAATTAGCTAACTGCTCAAAATACTCACCATGCACGGCAGGATCGTAGCTGTTATCGAGCATAATCGCATTATCTTGGTCGGTCACAATCAACTGTTCATCACGCCCCATAGAGCCCAGTGCGAGAAAACAAAATGGAATAGGTGATTCACCTAACTCATCAATGGCCAGTTCAATGATCCGCTGCTTAAAGCTGCGTCCAATAACCGACATCGCGCTGCCGACCATATGCGCATTCGCGTCCTCATTGACCAAACGTACAAAGCTGTCTTTTACTTGGTTTGACAATATCGCTAAATCATCGATAGATTGCTGCTGATAAATGGTGTTCACCAACAGCAATGAGTTTTGAGACTCATAACGAATAATGTCGGTGGTTTCGATGATCCCAATCGGCTGCTTATCTTTGAGTACCGGTAAGTGATGAACGTGATGCTGTAACATCGTCAACATGGCTTCATAGACATAAGCGTTATGATCCAATGTCATAACCTCTGTGGTCATCACATTCGCCACGGATTGGTCGACGTCGAGATTTCTTGCCAGTACCCGAGTGCATAAGTCTCTGTCGGTCACAATGCCAATCAGTTGATTTTCTTCATCTTCTTCAGGATCCATAACCAATACCGAAGAAACGCTCTCTTCGGCCATCTTAATGGCTACATTTTGAATGCTTTCGCTTTTATTCACTTGAGCCACTTCACCCGTGAGTAATTTTCTCACTTTAGACGTGGTGAGATCGTTTTGCTCATTGGCTTCAGATACGGTATTACGTAGGCGAGCAGAATCTTCCACCGCCATAAAATCAGCAAAGTTATCGCTGCTTTCATACAGCTCTAAAAAGACGTTTTCGGGCACACAATACAGCAGTGAATCTTCAATGGCGCTGGCTGGGAATCGCACGCGGTTGTTGGTGAGTAATCCCATCTGTCCAAATATTGCCCCTTCGTCCAAGCGGTTGTAGAGCTCACCATTACGTCGATAAATTTCGACCGCACCACTTCGCACCACATAGAGATCGTGAATCGACTCACCTAACTTAACAATTGGCGTGCCTTTACGATAATAAGAGATCTCAATTTTACTGATCACTGTGGTGAGAATATCGTCTTCTAAGTCTGAAAACGGCGGGTGCTGAGTCAGGAAATTTCGGATTTCTATTAGCTCGGGTTCCATTGTGCGCCACCTTTTTCTTTTCATTGTACGGCAAGGCTTGAGGCTTGCCTACAGCAAAGCTCATTGCGGTAAATACCGATAAGGGAGTGCTCAAAGGATCGCCGAAAGATCCTTTTCCACTTGCATCCGAAAATGCATCCAATATACTGTATGTATATACAGTTATTTTAGTGGCCGATACCAATGAACAGCAACCTACAAGCTCTGCATAATAAGCAATTGATTTGGAAAGGAACCCACACTCAACCTAAAGTCGAGACCTCACTATCAGGCTTTGACTCCTTAGATCAACAGTTGGGTGGGTGGCCTAAAACAGGACTCACTGAAGTACGATCGCCCATCAGTATTGGTGAATTACGGCTGTTAACGCCCTTTTTGCAACAACAAGCCAAAGAAGGGCTGATCGTTTTTATTAACCCCCCTGCTGAGATAAGCAGCCAGTACCTGGCTTACCATCAAATTCCAATATCTCAAGTGATGGTACTCACGCCAGAAAAAGAGAACGGCGCCTTATGGGCCGCGGAGCAATGCCTAAAAAGTGGCGCCTGCAAAACCGTCATGCTGTGGCACCCAGAGCTCGAAATTCATCAGGCTAAACGCTTGCAAGTTGCCAGCGAGACCGGACAGTGTGCGCATTTTGTATTTCCCCAAAACAACCATGCGCTATCGTTGCCTATTCCTCTATCGATCGAGCTTTCTAGCCACCAACAAGGCATAGAAGTGTCGGTGACCAAACGAAAAGGTGGGTGGAGCCCAACACCATTTATCGTCGATATGCGACAAACTTGGCACTACGTGGCGCAGCAAGAAAAACGCCTTGCAAGCCGTACTACTATGGGCGAAGTGGTTCATTTTCCTCGTCAATGGCAACATCGCGCCTAACCGCGCTCAACGCTCATGACTTTGTGGCTTTATCTCTACTTTCCTTGTCTGCAACTCGACACTCTGTACTCGCAACAGCCCGAGTCGAGTGACGATGTGCAGCCGATCGCTATTGTGGATAAACATCAGATTGTCCAGCTCAACAACGCAGCAACAGAGCTCGGAATTGAAGTTGGAATGGGGCTGGCCACCGCTGCCTCACTGTGTCACAACTTGCAAGTGATCCCCTACCAACAAGAGATTGAAGAAACCAAGCTCAATGAAATTGCTCAGTGGCTCTACTTAAAAGCCGCCGATATTACGTTGTTTTCTCCCAAGGGACTGCTACTTAAAGTAAGTAATATGCTCACTTTGTATCAATCCCTAGAAGGCTATTGGAGCGCGTTAACTCAGCATCTAAACACCCTAAATGTCAGTTATCACTTTGCGAGTGGGTTCTCTCCATTTTGCGCCAAGTTACTGGCTCAACAGCAACTTGATCGTTTGCTCAATGATCGCCAAGCGTTATTGGATGAGTTGCAACGATACCCTTTAACCTGCAGTGAACTCGACAGCAAAACCGTCGATAAACTCAATCGTGTCGGCGTCACCAGTTTGGCTGAACTGTTGGCGCTCAATATCACCGAAATTGCGCGTCGATTCGACATTCACTTAGTCAACTATGTAGGCAGACTCACAGGTCGATTCCATCACCCACTCACACTCTATCACCCGCCGCTGCACTTTGAGCGCCACCTAGAACTGCTGTACGAACTCGACAATGTCGCTTGGCTTGAAAAGCCGCTCGCCAAACTGCTGACTCAATTAGAGCAGCATTTGCGGCTGCGCGATCAACTGGCGTTTGAATTAAAGCTCACTCTGCATCAACGAGATACAGCGCCGCAGGGTATCCATTTTCACTCAGCAAAAGGTGAATACCGTTTACTCCAGTGGCAAACATTATCAGCGCTAACCTTAGAAAACCTTAAGTTGGAGGCACCTGTCACGGCGATCACTTTATCCACCGTGCGCGTCGATCTAAACCAAGCCCTTAGCCAAGATCTATTTGATGGCGAGCAAGGCGCACTCAGCGCACAAGAGCTCATCTCTATACTTTCAGCAAAATTAGGAGAAGAGCACGTCAGTCTGCTTGAGCAAAGTGACGACCCTCGCCCAGAATATGCCACACTCTATCGCGCGGCGCTGCACGGCTCAGGCAAGCTCGATACCGACAGGTTAACCCCTTTATTAACTCGACCAAGCTTACTCCTACCCAGCCCCGTGCCACTGCAACATCAAGTCAGTATTGTCAGTGGCCCGGAGCGCATACAGACCGGGTGGTGGGATAACCACGCCATTAGCCGCGATTACTTCATAGCCCAAGATCCACAAGGACGCTGGCTATGGGTATATCGAACACCTTCGCAGCAATGGTATTTGCACGGCTTATTTAGCTAGAGACGCCATGACAGACACACAATCTCGTACACCACCCGCAGAGCACTACGCCGAGCTGGTTTGTCAAAGTAACTTTTCCTTTCTGACTGGTGCCTCTCACCCCGAAGAGCTGATCACTCAAGCGGACTTTCTAGGCTATCAAGCTCTGGCCATTTGTGACGAATGCTCATTGGCGGGTGTGGTGCGCGCGCATACCGCCATCAAAGATAACCAGCTGTCTATTAAACAGATCGTCGGCAGCTTATTTGTGCTTGAAGACACTTGTAAGGTGGTACTTCTCGCTCCCTGCCGTGATGGGTACGCAGAACTTTGCCGGATCATTACTAAAGCGAGACGCAGAGCCAAAAAAGGCGAATACCAACTCTCTCGCTGGGACTTAATGTCAGCCAAGCACTGTCTGTTTATCTGGTTGCCTCACGCCGATCCAGACGCCAACCGCCCATGGGGAGAGTGGCTTGTTAAACACCACCCTCATCGACTGTGGATTGGTGTGCAGCGCCATTTACACAATGACGAACACCGTTATATAGAACACTGCCAAGCATTAGCAAAAGAATTGACTCTACCTATTACCGCCTGTGGCGGTGTACTGATGCACAATGCCACTCGCCAGCCTATGCAGCACACATTAACTGCCATCCGGCTCAATCAACACATTGAATCCATACCCGGAAAGCTGCTTGATAACAGTGAAGCTTGCCTACGCACGCGCGCCAAGATCAGTAAGTTATTTCCCAAGCAATGGTTAGAAGAGAGTGTTCATATTGCCAGTTTATGCCACTTTGAACTCAAAGATCTCAAGTATGAATACCCCGCCGAACTGGTCCCTGAAGGGCTCACGCCAAATCAATATCTGCGTGAGTTAGTCGAAAAAGGCAAAGCGCTGCGCTTTCCTAACGGCTTAAAGGATCACGTCAATGCCACCATCGAAAAAGAGCTCACCCTCATCGAAGAGCTGGGCTATGCCTTTTTCTTTTTGACGATCCACGATGTGGTGATGTTTGCCAAAGCGCAAGGGATCTTGTATCAAGGGCGCGGCTCTGCGGCCAATTCTGTGGTTTGCTACTGCTTAGAGATTACCGCCGTCGACCCAAGACAAATCTCAGTATTGTTTGAGCGCTTTATTAGTAAAGAACGCAACGAGCCACCCGACATCGATGTCGATTTTGAGCACGAAAGACGTGAAGAAGTGATCCAATACCTTTATCAAAAATATGGCCGAGAGCGCGCAGCGCTTGCTGCTACCGTGATCAGTTACCGCTTTAAAAGTGCAGTGCGTGATGTCGGCAAAGCATTGGGGCTAAGTGAAGAACAGCTCGACTTTTTTATAAAAAACGTCAATCGCCGCGACCGCGGACTCAACTGGCAAGCGCAAATTGTAGAGCTAGGTTTGCAGCCAGAGTCAGTCAAAGGGCAGCAATTTATCCAGCTAGTGAACGAGATCATGGGCTTTCCAAGACACCTTTCTCAACATGTGGGTGGGTTTGTCATCTCCTCTGGTCCATTGTACGAGTTGGTTCCTGTCGAAAATGCCGCGATGGAAGACCGTACAATCATTCAATGGGATAAGGACGATTTAGAAAGCCTCGGACTGCTTAAGGTGGACGTACTTGCTCTGGGTATGCTGACCGCAATACGCAAGTGTTTCGATTGGGTTAAACGCACGCACGGCCGCGACCTTAGCATTGCCGATATTACCCGCCAACAAGACGACCCTAAGGTGTACCAGATGATCCAACAAGCCGACACCATTGGCGTATTCCAAATTGAGTCACGCGCGCAAATGAGCATGTTGCCAAGGCTTAAGCCTGCAACCTATTACGACTTGGTAATCCAAATTGCGATTGTTCGACCCGGCCCTATCCAGGGGGATATGGTGCATCCTTTTTTAAAACGGCGCAGCGGTATAGAGCCTGTCAGTTACCCATCCGATGCCGTGAAAGAGGTGCTTGAGCGCACCATGGGCGTACCCATTTTTCAAGAACAAGTCATTAAGTTGGCGATGGTCGCGGCAGGCTTTACCGGTGGTGAGGCCGATCAGCTTCGGCGCGCAATGGCGGCATGGAAAAAAAATGGCAATGTGTTTAAGTTCAAACATAAGCTGATAAACGGCATGCTCGAGCGTGGCTACGAAGCCAGTTTTGCCGAACGCATCTTTGACCAGATCTGCGGCTTTGGTGAATATGGCTTTCCCGAAAGCCACTCTGCCTCGTTTGCGATATTGGCCTACTGCTCTGCTTGGCTGAAATATTATTATCCGATTGAGTTTTACTGCTCACTGCTAAACAGCTTGCCAATGGGATTTTACAGCCCCTCTCAGCTTATTCAAGATGCGCAGCGCCATCAATGTGTGCTGCTGCCTGTCTGTGTCAATCAATCTCAGCGCGATCACAGTGTGGTGCGTTATCACGATAAGAAAGCCATTCGCTTAGGCTTTCGCTTGGTGAAAGGGTTATCCGATGCAGGGATAGAGCAACTGATGTTAATGCGTCGGGATGGCGATTTTACCAACGTTCATCAAGTCAAAAGCTGCGGCCTATCCAAACGAGACTTAGAATCGCTCGCCTCTGCCAATGCCTTTCGCCGCATCAGTGGCGATCGATACCAAGCGCGTTGGGATATGATGGACAGCACCCATGAATTACCGCTGTTTAAACAGGCAAACCCGCATCAAGATCTTAGCCAAGCGGTTGCCGAAGAGGCGCCTAAATACACTTTGGCCCCAAGCCCATACCAAGCGTTAATCGAAGATTACCACTCCACAGGACTCTCTTTAGACAAACACCCTATCCGCTTACTGGATCAGGCTGGCGTACTAGGAAAATTCACCCGCAGTGACCAACTAAAGCACCTTGAGCACAAAACCGTCACCACCGTCATTGGGGTGGTCACAGGGAGGCAGTCTCCAGGCACCGCAGCAGGCGTGACCTTTTTCACCTTGGAAGATGACGTTGGTAATGTCAACGTTGTGGTATGGCAAGGTACTGCTCGCGCTCAGAAGCAAGCCTACCTTACCGCGAAAATCCTCAAGGTTACCGGTGTGGTGGAGCGAGAAGCCAATGTGATCCATGTCATTGCTGGTAAGCTCACCGATATGAGTGACTGCTTAAGCAATTTTTCGACTCATTCTCGGGATTTCCATTAGTGACCAAACCCCATAAACGCAAAAAAGCCCCCTTTCGGGGGCCGGGTTACGCGAGGTAATCGCATAAATTTTGTCTAATCATCTTGCTAAATGAACGATTAGAATTTGTAGCCGACAGTGATAAGACCTTGAGTCAATAGATCATCTTTAGTCACTGTGTCACCTTTAACAGAAAAGTCTGTCGCTTGAATACGACCATCCACATATAGACCGTTGTCTAATGTCATACGTACACCAGCTGCGCCACGTCCTTTAAAAGCGACCTCATTCTTACCATTAAAGCCTAGCAATTTGCTAGTATCTTTATCAAAACCAACACCACCAACCGCTGCGTAAGGTTTAATCGATACGCCATTGTCTAAGTTAAAGGTATAACCTGCTTCCGCTTCAACCGACAAATCGTACATAGTACCTAGGTTAGTACTCTTAGATTTACTTTGGTTTGCAGACAAACCAGTACCAGAGCCTTTTACATTAATGCCAAAGATACCGTTGAACTCATAACCCGCTTCTAATGCCAATGCCGGGTCAAGCTCCAAGTCGCCGCCTGTTGACCTACTAAGAGTGTTACTGCCAATATCAGCGCCAAAACCACCACCAACACGTAGACCAGAATTATCACCCGCTGCAAAAGTAGACGCAGAGATGATGGCAAGAGTAGAAGCTAGAATGAATTTTTTCATTGTTTGATTACCTCGTAATAGTTTAAATAACCTCCGTTTAGAATCACTGCCAATCCCGTTTGGCTTGAGGTGTAATTTACGTAAACATCAAGAAAAGGTAAAAATAGGAAGTATCGGCAAAGCAGATAGGTGAGTTACAAGTAGTTACATGAGCGAGTGTGATTGGTGATTATTGCGCGTATAAAGCTAAGATTGATCACAGCACATATCGCTAATGCAGATACTAGCACAAAGGAGAACGCCATCATGCACAACAGCGACATTCAGAGAACAATGCCTTGGTCTTGGCTGCCTAGCCTCTCGCAAAATGAAGCCCACAACGTCCAAATACAAAAAAGGCAGACTAATCAGTCTGCCTTTTCATAGAGTCTAAACTTGATAAATTTAGCTATCGTCTTCAGTGAAGTTTGACGGTAAACGAAGCTTCATTTCCATCCAGATTTGGTTACTCTCGATACCGTACTGGCGGATCACTGCGGGTATACGATCAAGATCGCCAGACTCACATACATCTAACAACTCTTTGTAAAAGGTGAGTGCCAAATTACGAGCTTGAGGGTTAGAGAAGTAGAAACTGCCAACGCGATCGTACAGCTTGCGCATGCCGTTAAAGATCAATCCGTAAATCTGGTTGCCCGAGTGGAACGCGATTCGCTGGAAGAACATGTAATCGTAAAAGTTGAATGTCTTAGCCACCAAGATTTGATTACGCTTAAGCTCATCTTTTTCATTGTCTTCTTTGACAACTTGCTTAATCTTATCAGCATACGGCGAGCTCTCTAAAAACTCCGCCCAAGAAGGTGCTGCGATCAATGCTTCACAACTGTCGATAACCGAGGTGATGGTTTTTTCAGTCGCATCTTTGTTAAGCTTAAACGCGTAACGCATGAAGATTGGGCTGATGTTTGCACGTGCGGCCAGCAAGTCTTCGACAATTGCGGTGGCGTTATCCGCATCCAAGGTCATTAAGGTATCCAAAATATGCAAACCAGAGGTTTCCATAAATTGGTTCACTTTGGTTGGCTTGCCATGTTGAATCGTTAGCCACCCATCGCGAGCCAAGCGCTGCAACACTTCGCGAAGCGTAGTACGAGTCACCCCGATCAGTTCTGAAAGCTCACGCTCTGCGGGAAGGATTGAGCCCGGAGGAAAACGACCATTCCAGATACTCTCGATTATGTATTTCTCAGCAAAACCTGCTGGGCTTTTCGCCTTAATTACCATTTAAGATGCTCATGTCGATCACTAAAAAACTGGACTCATCATACCACTAATGGTGTACACAGAAAACCAAGGACAACTGTTGTTTAAGCATGCATCACTCTAAACCCAACCCAAAACACAAAAATATATAAATATTGAATTCCATCTTAAGTAGAGCACAAATGCTAAGCATATTTCACTGAGGAACAAGCACTACATTAGTAAAGTTGAATTTTCACCCTACATACCTGATATTTAATACACAAAAAAACCATTTAATATCATTGACTTATTTAATCAGACCCTATTCTCAAATGAAAACCTATCTAGCAAAGGCGCTACAAATTACCAAAAACAACAAAATGACACAGATCAGAGCCAGATCGCAGTTCTTATATTTATAAACGGTACAAGATAAAAGTTTTTAATTTTCTATTGACTAATAACTTTCAAGGAGTAGAGTTTGCGACCGAACACACTGCTTCTCGGTCAAAATGGAAGTGCTTTGGCAAGCCTATAACCACGTATTTGTGGGTTTTCTAAGTCACTGTCAACTAATAATTATTCAAAGAGGAGTCGTGTCCTTTTTTTAGCCTGTAGTTGTAAAAGAGAATAATTATGCCACTGACACTTGGTAGCGCCTTCATGAAAAACTTTCTGGGCAAAGCTCCAGATTGGTACAAGCTCACCATTATTGCGTTCCTCATCATTAACCCAATAGTATTTGCCATTAACCCGTTTGTAGCCGGTTGGCTTTTAGTGGTGGAATTTATCTTCACCCTAGCAATGGCACTTAAATGCTACCCATTGCAACCTGGTGGTCTATTGGCCATCGAAGCCGTCGCCATCGGCATGACCAGTCCTGAAATGGTCAAACATGAACTGGTCGGAAACATTGAAGTCCTATTACTGCTGATCTTTATGGTCGCCGGCATTTACTTCATGAAAGATCTACTATTGGTTATCTTCACCAAAATCCTGTTATCGATTCGTTCAAAAGCCGTGCTTTCAGCAGCCTTCTGTCTTGCTGCCGCGTTTTTATCAGCTTTTCTAGATGCACTAACCGTTATCGCGGTCGTGATTAGTGTCGCGGTCGGTTTCTACTCTATTTACCACAAAGTGGTGTCGGGTAAGGGCCATACCAGTGCCCACGATCATACCCAAGACGACCACTTATCAGAACTTACACGTGACGATTTAGACCACTATCGTGGATTTCTTCGCTCACTGCTCATGCACGCTGGTGTTGGTACCGCTCTTGGTGGGGTGATGACCATGGTTGGCGAACCACAAAACCTTATCATTGCTGAGCAAGCTGGATGGACATTTGGCGAGTTTTTCGTTCGTATGTTGCCAGTAACATTCCCAGTATTGATCTGTGGTGTACTAACCTGTCTAGCGGTCGAAAAGCTCAAAGTTTTCGGCTATGGCGATGAGTTACCTGATCCAGTACGTAAAATTTTGGTTGATTTTGACAATGATCAAAAGCAACGTCGCACCAAACAAGACATCGCAAAACTGTGGGTTCAAGCGGCAATCGGTGTTTGGCTGATTGTTGGTCTAGCTCTGCACCTAGCAGCGGTTGGTTTAATTGGTTTGAGCGTCATCATTCTCGCCACAGCCTTTACTGGTATCATTGAAGAGCACTCACTGGGCAAAGCGTTTGAAGAAGCACTGCCCTTCACTGCGCTTCTTACTGTCTTCTTCACCATTGTTGCCGTGATCATCGATCAAGAATTGTTTGCACCTGTTATCGATGCGGTACTAGCCATTGAAGACCAAGGTACGCAGTTGGTACTGTTCTACTTGGCAAACGGCGTACTTTCAATGGTGTCGGATAACGTATTCGTTGGCACCGTTTATATTACCGAAGTCAAAACCGCGTTGGTTGAAGGCGTAATCAACCGTGACCAATTCGACTTACTCAGTGTCGCAATCAACACCGGTACCAACCTGCCGTCGGTTGCTACGCCAAATGGTCAAGCGGCATTCCTATTCTTGCTTACATCCGCAGTCGCACCTCTGGTTCGTCTCTCTTACGTACGCATGGTAGTCATGGCTTTCCCATATACCATCGTATTGGCTCTTGTGGGTTTGTTTGGCATCGTATTCTTGCTCGAACCTATGACTCAACTGTTTTACGAATGGCACTGGATCACACACCACACCGGTGATGTTGCCGAGGCGGTTTCCACAGCGGGTCATCATTAAACCCTGAGTCAAAGTGAATCACCCACTTAGTAAAGGTTGGATGAATAAATCATTGAACCTATAAGTAAAACTGGTTAAATTGAGGCTCATTAGAGCCTCTTTTTTTAGCCAATTAAATATCGAGATCACCGTGAAGTTACTCACCATTATCAATCAATTCTCTAAGACTCGTCTCGCTTGGAGTCTACTACTGATCTGTATCCTTATCTTTGAGCTTTGCGCACTCGGGTTTCAACACATTATGGAGCTTCCTCCTTGTGTAATGTGTATCTACGAGCGAGTGGCGATGTTTGGCATCGCAGGGGCTGCCATCATTGGACTTTTCAATCCCAAAAACCCGGTGATCCGTTGGGTTGGCCTCGCAGCCTGGGGCTACACTGCATGGCAAGGCTTAGCTCTATCCCTTGAGCATGTCGATTACCAATTTAATCCATCGCCCTTTAAGACCTGTGATCTGTTCGTGGTCTTTCCTGAGTGGGCGCCGCTTAACCAGTGGATGCCGTGGCTATTTGAAGCCTACGGAGATTGCAGCAAAATTGTTTGGCAATTTATCGGCCTATCAATGCCACAGTGGCTAGTCGTTATCTTTGCAGGCAACCTTATCGCACTCGGGATTATTGTCATCGCACAGTTTTTCCCTAAAAAAGCATAATCAAAAAAGGCGCCATTAACGGCGCCTTTTATTGTTTTACAGTGGCTGAGCATCATTGCCCGCAGCACGCTTTAAATTTTTGACCACTGCCACACGGGCAATCATCATTACGTCCAACGTCTTTATACGGATTAACACGCTGTGCGTGTAACCCGACCAGCACTTCATCAGCCGCCATTGCCACTTCATTCACCATCACCGAAAACTGTGGCAATAGATCACTTAGTGACGGTGGCTGTTCAACCCCAGCGTCCCTCATCTGAGCCTGCGTCTGAGACTCATCGATGGCTAGCATCAAAGTCGTTAGCAAGGCTTGCAACATTCTAGCGGTACTGTCCAACACCTCAATGTCACCCCATTGCTCTTCAATGGTTGGCCACAACGTCATAAAACCTTCGGCAAAATCGGCGAACTCATCCTTAGAAAACGTCGACCAAATCGCCCACTCGCCACGTTTTAACCAGGAATACTGAGCCTGAAGCTGCTGTTTAATCAACTGAGCATCTTGACTCTCTAGCTCACCAAATATCTCGCCTAACCAACTATCCGGATCTAAAGGTTTAACCGCGCAGTTGGCGGCAAGAAGGACACCTTCAGCAAAATACGGTGTGATTTCAGTAGTATTGGGGTCAAGCGCTAACAGCGGGTACATAATTTAAGTTCCATAACAGATAGTGCGCCTCTTATATCAACTCTTACGAAAGATGACAAATCCCAAATCCGGCACTACAATGCGCAGTCACTTTTTGGAGAATCCACAATGCGCGTTGTACTTGGCCCTATGGAGGGCGTCCTTGATCACTTGATGCGAGAGCTACTGACCGACATCAACGACTACGATCTCTGCGTTACAGAGTTTGTAAGAGTGATCGATAGATTGCTTCCCGAGCATGTATTTCATCGCATTTGCCCAGAGATTGCGCACAACTCGCAAACCGCCAATGGCACCCCTGTGCATATTCAACTGCTTGGACAACGACCTGAATGGATGGCTGAAAATGCTGTTAGGGCCGCCGAACTTGGCGCGAAAGGCATCGATCTCAATTTTGGCTGCCCTGCCAAACTCGTCAACAAAAGTGGCGGAGGGGCTTTGTTGCTAAAAGACCCTGAGCTGATCCATCAAATCGTTAAAACCGTGCGTGAGGCTGTACCTAGCTCCATTCCGGTGACGGCAAAAATTCGCTTGGGTTGGGATGATCCTAACCAGTGTTTTGAGATCGTGAACGCGGTAGAAAATGCTAAAGCATCAGGCCTCACTATTCATGCTCGCACCAAGGTCGGCGGTTATAAGGCCGACGCTATTGCCTGGGAATACATTACCAAGGTAAAACAAACAGCTACTATCCCGCTCACTGCTAATGGCGAAGTGTGGAATCACCAAGATGCGATGGATTGTTTGGCAACCACAGGCTGCGACTCTCTCATGATCTGCCGCGGTGCACTCAATACCCCTAACCTGGGTAATGTCGTCAAATATCAGCATAACGCGCTGCCATGGGAAGACGTCGTGTCGCTGCTGATCCGCTATTCCAATTATGAAATCAAAGGTGACAAAGGCTTGTACTACCCAAATCGGGTAAAACAGTGGATGAACTTCCTGCGAAAGCAGTATCCACAAGCCGCAGACCTATTTCGCGTTATCCGTGTACACAACAAGGCCGCACCTATTGTTGAGTTACTTAAGCAGCACCACAAACAGCTTAAAAGCGCAGCCTAAGCATCATATCGGAAGTGCCCTCAGTGGCACTTCCTGCGTTTACGTACTTTAATAGGCTAAGCTATCCACTGCACGCAGCCCTAATTGCACAGGGTAATCTGCACCACAGAATATTGGCCGAACTATTTTAATCCATCATTGCGAGAACTCTGTATCCTTTCGCTGGTAGATTCATCTCAATCTGACCTTGTACCGCTTGCGCCTCTTCGTCTCCTAACAACGACGTAAATTTCGCGTCTTCAATACCCAGTTTCCACGAAGGGATCGATACGGCTTGAACTTGCTCAGCTAAATTGAGTGCAACTATAACGATCTCGCCCTTAAGCTCGCGCGAATAGATAAGCTGCTGGCCTTGAGCCACTAAGAATTGAATATCACCTTGACGCAGCGCCGCATGACTTTGACGTATGGCTATTAAGGATTGGTAAAAGTCTAGCCAAGGGTTACCGTCAACACTATGCCAAGGAAACGGTCGACGGTTGTCTGGGTCATTCTGCCCGACCATACCAACCTCTGTACCGTAGTAAAGGCAAGGCGTACCAACATAGGTCATCAGGAACACGCTAGCCAGTTTTTGTTGCGCCTCGTCCTCATTCACCATAGTGAGAAAACGCGCCGTGTCGTGAGAATCAAGTTGATTCAGTTGGGTTAGCTGATTTGCCCATGGCAATTTGCCCTTAGCTTCCGTCAACCAATCCACAAAGTCTTGGGTAGACAACTGGATCGGTGCATACGCAATATCTTTGTGCGCGAAGTAAGCGCGTACTGGGTGCGCAAAGCCATAGTAGTTCATCGCACCGTCTTCTTGATCCCCTTGCAACCATTGTGAGGCTTCAAAAAAGTGTTCACCTAGTACAAATGCATTGGCGTTCTCTTCTTTGGTAACTCGGCGAAACTCCTTCACATAGTGCGCGTTATTTTTGGCGCCCTCACCTTCGCCCACCATATGCACAACATCCAAGCGCCAACCATCAATATTGTACGGTGGGCGTAGCCAATACCTCATCACCGCATCATCTGCATCGTAAATGGCATCACGCACACCCTGATTCTCGAAGTTGAGTACAGGCAGACTCGCCACACCCTTCCAGCCCTGATAACGCTGGCTGTCCTCTTCAAATAAATAGTAATCTCGATAAGGCGAACTCGGCGACTGATACGCCCCGTCGCCGCTACGGCCACTCATATCAAACCATGGGTGCTCCACCGAAGTGTGATTAAATACCGCGTCGAGTACCACTTTCATTCCACGCTGATGAATATTGCTGGTGAGTTCGGCAAGTTGTTGATTCGTTCCCAAATGTGGATCGACACTGTAGTAATCCATTGTGTCGTATTTATGATTGGTTTGAGAACTAAAAATCGGGTTCATATACACCGCAGTAATACCCAACGCCTGCAGATAATCGAGCTTTTGAGCAACACCTTGTAAATCACCGTTATAAAACTCAACCGACATCCCTGCCCCTGTGGCAACCGCTGCTTGATCCCAACTTTTTACTGTCGCAGGAACAGTGCCGTGCTTAATCGAGTACTCCCCGTCGGTCACTCCAATCGTTGGGTCACCATTACAAAATCGGTCCGGGAATACTTGATAAAACACCTGATCACTCACCCAATCAACAGGCTGATGGTCGGCGTTATATTTAAAATGCAGCTCTCGCGGTGGCATGCGAGATTTAATGCCTTGTGCATCCAGCCACCACTGCTGCGTAGCACTGATCGCTTTGAAGACGTAATGAGTCACGTCACGATCACCATTGAGAGGAATTTCTGCGCTCCATTGCGCAAGTCGACCTTTGTCTTCGCCGCGCGTCATCTCAATCAAATACTCTTCATTATCCGGCTCAATACGAACATAAACCGTTAAAAGTTCATCGATTTTGGTTTGTAGTACAAGTCTAAGGGTTGAGGTGGTAGCAGTGACACCATCGCACGTTGAAGCATGATGTAAAAAGGGAGCAGTCATGAAGCGCAATCTCGAAGTTTATTTAGGCGGACATTGTAGAAAACCTTAGGCACAAAAAAAGCGCGATCCGAGATAGAGCAAGTAAACTCTAAACGTGATCACGCTTTGTAGGGACTGAGCGCTCAATAAAACGCTCATACTCCTTTGTCGGTTAACTCAATAGTAAGCTATCGTCGGCGAGCTCTTCACCCCGTACCTTGGTAAACATCTCTAAAAGGTCGCTTACTTGCATGTTACTGCGCTGCTCACCTGCAACATCTAGCACGATTTCGCCTTGGTGCAGCATCACTGTACGGTCGCCGCACGCCAACGCATCTTTCATTGAGTGAGTCACCATCATTGCGGTTAAGTTAAATTCAGTGATCACTGTTTTGGTCAAATCGATGACAAATGCCGCCATTCGCGGATCAAGCGCTGCAGTATGTTCATCAAGTAGCAGTAATTTGCTGTCCGACAACGTCGCCATCACCAAGCTAACCGCTTGGCGTTGACCACCTGAAAGCAGGCCAATGTTGTCCCCCAATCGGTCTTCAAGACCCAAGCCTAAAATGCTAATACGGTCTTGGAACAATCGGCGACGTTTACTCGACAAGGCTAAACCCCAACCCCGCTTTGAGCCGCGACTAAAGGCCAACGCCATATTTTCTTCAATAGTGAGATCAGCACAAGTGCCTGCCAATGGATCCTGAAACACTCGCGCACACAAACTGGCACGTTGATGAACGTTATTACGTGTGACATCTTGGCCGTCGATGACCACTTTACCTGCTATCATCGGTGTTTCACCGGTCACAGCGCCAAGTAGCGTAGATTTACCTGCACCGTTCGAGCCAATGACGGTCAAAAACTGATCTTTAGGCACCTCTAAATCAATGCCTCGTAATGCCCTGTTCTCTAGGATAGTGCCCGGGTTGAAGGTGACTTGAATATCATCTAACTGGATCATACAGACTCCTTAGCAGCTTTCGCTTCCGCCATACGCTTTTTGGCTTTCATACGGCTTTTTATTTTGGGCGCTATTAAGGCTAGAGCCACTAATAGAGCAGTCACTAAGTTGAGATCAGAAGCCTGCAAACCAAACATTCCATTACTAAGCGCAAACGCGACGGCTAAACGGTACAGCACCGAACCAAGAACAACCGCAATTACTGCAACCCATATTTTTGTGCTAGACAATATAGTTTGACCCAATATCACCGCGGCAAGGCCAACAACGATGGTTCCCACACCTGAGGTGACGTCGGCAAAACTGTTTGCTTGAGCAAATAATGCTCCCGCAAAGCCTACAAAGCCGTTAGAGAGAACCAAACCGAAGTAAGTATGAAAAGAGACGCTGACACCTTGCGCTTTCACCATACGCTGATTCACACCAGTGGCACGTAAGGCTAGCCCAAAGTCGCTATTCAGTAATCGAACAACAAACCACATCGACGCAAGTACAAGTACCGCAATCACTAGTGGGCGTATGTACATCGGATTACCAAAGGCTTCGAACGGAGTGAGCAACGTATCTTGGCCCAACAACGCAACGTTTGGTCGCCCCATAATGCGAATATTAATAGAAAAAGCGGCAATCATCGTAAGAATGGATGCGAGCAAGTGCAATATGCCGCACCGAACCGCTAAAAATGCGGTAACCCAACCACTTAATCCAGCGGCGACAATAGCCATTGCTGTCGCAACCCAAGGGTCGATACCACCCACGATCGCGGTAGCCGCAACCGCAGCACCCATAGGGAAACTACCGTCCACAGTGAGATCGGGAAAGTCCAGCACCTTAAACGTTAAAAACACGCCTAACGCAACCAGACCAAAAATGAGCCCTAATTCCAAGGCTCCAAAAAAGGCAAAAGCAGACATTACAACTCCCTCTCTGCTGCTTTAGGGCTGGTTATCGCCAGCCCTTTAGTGGTGCTAGTGTTCAACGTTATTTTACGCTGGTTGCTCTATCCATCACTGATTTAGGAATATCAATGCCTAGGGCTTTCGCCGCAGTTGCATTAACCACTAAATCAGAACCTTGAGCGACACGTACATCCAAGTCACCCGGTGCTTGGCCATCTAGGATAGCGGCAACGTAGTCTGCTGTTTGAACGCCGACTTGGTAGTAATCAAAACCAAGGCTCGCAATAGCGCCAGAATTCACGTACGAGTTTTCGCCACCAAATACCGGTGTTTTAGCTTGGTTTGCGGCCACAATCATACCTTCAATAGCACTTGCCACAGTATTATCCGTTGGCGCGTATATCACGTCAGATTTTGCTGCAATCGCCAGCGTAGCTGCTTGCACATCGGCGGTTTTTAGCGCTGTCGCTTCAACCACTTCTAGACCCGCAGCTTGAGCACTGGTTTTAAGTAGTTCAACCAAAGAAACTGCGTTTGCTTCACCTGGGTTATACACCACACCGATAGAGCTGACTTCTGGCATGATCTCTTTAATCAGCGCAACGTGCTGCGCAACTGGCGACAAGTCAGATAAGCCAGTGACATTAGAGCCGGGGTTTTTAAGTTGGTTGACAAGTTTTGCACCAAGGGGATCGGTGACTGCGGTAAAGACCACTGGAATCGTTTTGGTCGCAGAGACGAGCGCTTGCGCAGTTGGTGTTGCGATTCCGACAAGAACATCTGGATTTTCACCGACAAATTGACGAGCGATTTGCACCGCAATAGCAGGGTTACCTTGCGCCGTTTTATAGTCGAAATCTAGATTCTCACCTTGCTTATAGCCATGTTTTTCAAGTCCATCGATCAAACCTTGGCGTGTTGCATCAAGCGCTGGGTGTTCAACAATCTGCGAAACGGCTACTTTTGCCATATCCGCCATAACACTGCCACTCGTAAGTAGCGCTGCGCCCGCAATGCACGCGGCAGCGATCAGTTTATTTGCTTTCATCTTCACTCCTTGATTCAGCATATTAATTGCAATGTTGTGTGTGCGTATTGCACTTTTAGGTCGTTCGACTGCTCATTTGGCAGCGAATCGTTGTTTTCTTCACCATTATTAACACCTTAGAAGAAGAAAGAAAAGCCATAGGGCAACATTATCGCAACATACGGAACATCACACTGCTATTTTAGCGATGTGGCGTTGAGATATTTGTGGCGCTTCAAATCTTCAACATGGGCTTTTCAAACCTTAACGCCAAACGAAGTAAATAAGCCGAAAAACTTAGGCAGTGCCTAAAACGAAAAACTCCACCGCATGGGTGGAGTTTATAATTAATCACTGTAACTATTTAGAACCAACGCTCTAGTGAAGAGCGGTCGAGCTGCTTAAATGCTCGATTGAGTATTTGTGCTAACTCTTTATAGCGGGGTTTACTCTTTGCAGGCTCCAACGCGACGCCCGTCTCGGCAATTTTGGCGTGCAACTCTCGATACCAACCCGCGAGTGCTGGAGGTAGTACACTGTGAGAGCGATGACCTAACCACCACATCCCCTGCAATGGCAAACTAATCGCAAATAAGGCCACTACAATCGCTTGGGGCAAAGCGTTTGCATTTTGAAACGCCATCTGCGTCAAAACACTGATCGCAGCAACGGCAGGCATCACCTTAACAGCGAATTTAGTGGCTTTAATGATACGCTGCTCTGGAAACAGTGGGCTCAGCTCTTTGCGCATCGGCCAAGTATCCATATATTTTTGCCCATCTTTTAAGCAATGGAACAATCCGACTTGTTGACTCATGGATGCCTCACTAAAAAAATTTTAAAAACTAAAATAAACGCGTAAAAAATTGACCAAAGTTAACAAAGCTTCAATTAATTTTGTTATATTTACACAATGCCAGTACGTTAGGCCGATCATTTTCATTACGCTTACCTACACTTTAGGCGCAATTGAACCCTGATTGCAAGGATCGAACGTGTAGTGTTTTAGTCAACGTACGCGTTCACAAACGGAAGTGATCAATTTTTATACGAGAATAGTGTGATTTTTAATGGATCGACTATTCTTTTGATTATTTAATCCTACTGATGAAAATCAGCCATTAATAGGTATGCACTAAATGTCAAAGCTAGTCTTAGTTTTAAACTGTGGTAGTTCTTCTCTTAAATTCGCAATCGTAGACGCGGACAACGGCAACGAGCACCTAACCGGTCTTGCTGAATGTCTTCACCTTCCAGAAGCTCGCATCAAGTGGAAACTTGATGGTAAACACGAAGCACAACTAGGTGAAGGTGCCGCACACGATGAAGCACTATCATTCATCGTTGAAACCATCCTAGCCTCTAAGCCAGAGCTTGCCGATCAACTTAAAGCTATTGGTCACCGTGTTGTACACGGTGGAGAAAAATTCACTAGTTCTGTGCTTATCGATGACGAAGTAGTACGTGGTATCGAAGACTGTGCAACTCTAGCCCCTCTTCACAACCCTGCTGCAATCATCGGCATTAAAGCGGCTCAAAAAGCATTCCCAAGTTTGCCAATGTCTGCAGTATTCGATACCGCATTCCACCAAACTATGCCACAAGAAGCGTACCTATACGCGCTTCCATACAACCTATACAAAGAGCACGGAATCCGTCGCTACGGCATGCACGGTACATCTCACCTATTTATTGCTCGTGAAGTTGCTGAGCAACTTGGCAAGCCAGCAGACCAAGTTAACATCATTAACTGCCACCTTGGTAACGGCGCATCTGTATGTGCAATCAAAAATGGCCAGTCTGTTGACACCTCAATGGGTCTAACACCTCTAGAAGGTCTTGTTATGGGTACTCGTTGTGGTGACATCGACCCTGCAATCATCTTCCACCTGCACGACGCACTGGGTTACTCTGTTGAACAAATCAACACGATGCTAACTAAAGAGTCTGGCCTACAAGGTCTAACTGAAGTGACGTCTGACTGTCGTTTTGTTGAAGACAACTACGGCGACAAAGAAGAAGCGACTCGCGCGATGGACGTATTCTGCCACCGCCTAGCGAAGTACGTTGCAGGTTACACAGCGACTCTAGACGGCCGTCTAGACGCTATCGTATTCACTGGTGGTATCGGTGAAAACTCTGCTCCAATCCGTGAAATGGTTCTTAACCGTCTAGGTGTATTTGGCATCGAAGTTGATGGTGAAGCAAACCTTAAAGCACGCTTTGGTGGAGAAGGTAAAATCACTTCGTCTGACAGCCGTATCCCAGCGTTGGTTATTTCAACCAACGAAGAGTTGGTGATTGCTGAAGACACTGCGCGTCTCGCAAGCCTGTAATACTGTATTAGGCTGACCATCGGTCAGCCTTTTTTTGATTCAGCGCCATTCGCCCCCTCGTGTGCGCGTTGACGATCTAATTATAAAGACAGAGGTTCTTAACGAATGTCCCGTACAATCATGCTTATCCCAATTAGTGCTGGTGTTGGTCTAACTAGCGTTAGTCTGGGTGTGCTCCGCGCAATGGAGCGTAAAGGTGTTAACGTTTCTTTCTTCAAGCCTATCGCGCAGCCACGTTCTGGCAGCGACCAGCCTGATCTAAGCACCACTATTCTGACAAACAGCAGCGACATCACAGTGGCAGAGCCAATGAAGATGAGCGAAGCTGAGTCACTGATCAGCTCAGAGAAAACCGACGTATTGCTAGAAAGCATCGTAGAAAACTACTCTCGCGTGAGCAAAAACTCAGAAGTGACTCTTATTGAAGGTTTGGTACCGACTCGCAAGCACCCATTTGCGAACCAGGTTAACCGCGAAGTGGCGCAAACTCTAGGCGCAGAGATCGTCTTTGTTGCGACTCCAGGCACCGACAATCCGTCACAGCTTAAAGAGCGCATCGAAATTGCGTGCTCAAACTACGGTGGCACCAAAAACAAAAACATCAGCGGTGTAATCATCAATAAACTGAATGCACCAGTGGATGATGATGGTCGTACTCGCCCTGATCTTTCTGAAGTATTTGACGATGGTGCAGCTGCTCAGCAAGCTAACCTTGAAGTAATGCAAATCTTCAACTCTAGCCCAATCCGCGTTCTAGGTTGTGTGCCTTGGAGCATCGAGCTTATTGCTACTCGTGCTATCGATATGGCGAAACACCTTAACGCAGAAGTGGTTAACGAAGGTGAAATCCACACTCGTCGTATCAAGAGCATCACTTTCTGTGCGCGCTCTGTACCGCACATGGTTGAGCACTTTAAGCCTGGATCACTGCTAGTAACCTCGGCAGACCGTCCAGACGTCATCATCGCGGCAGCCCTATCTGCAATGAACGGTGTTGAAATTGGTGCAATGCTGCTTACTGGCGGCTATGACCTACCAAAAGAGATCCAAGACCTTTGCCAACGTGCGTTCGATACAGGCCTACCTGTGATTAAAGCACAAGGTAACACTTGGCAAACATCGCTTAACCTGCAGAGCTTCACTCTAGAAGTACCTGCAGACGATAAAGAGCGTATCGAATACATCAACGATCACGTAGCGAGCCACATCGACGGCCCATGGATCGACTCTCTATCTGAAGGTACTCAAGGTACTCGTCGTCTAAGCCCACCAGCGTTCCGTTACCAGTTAACAGAACTTGCTCGTAAAGCGGCTAAACGTATTGTTCTTCCAGAAGGTGAAGAGCCACGTACTGTTAAAGCTGCGGCTATCTGTGCTGAGCGCGGTATCGCAAACTGTGTCCTTCTGGGTAACCCAGACGAGATTCGTCGTGTTGCAGCGCAACAAGGTGTTGAGCTAGGCGCAGGCGTTGAAATCATCGATTCGAACAACGTACGTGAAAACTACGTACCACGTCTTGTTGAGCTTCGCGGTAAAAAAGGCATGACGGAAGTTGTTGCCCGTGAAAAACTTGAAGACTCAGTGTACTTAGGTACGATGATGCTTGAGAACAACGAAGTTGACGGTCTGGTATCTGGTGCGGTTCACACCACAGCAAATACTATCGTGCCTCCGTTCCAAATCATCAAAACAGCACCTAACACGTCTATCGTTTCGTCAATCTTCTTCATGCTTTTGCCTGATCAAGTATTGGTATACGGTGACTGTGCAATCAACCCAGATCCAAACGCAGAGCAACTTGCAGAAATCGCGATTCAATCTGCAGAATCTGCAGCGGCATTTGGTATCGACCCTCGCGTTGCAATGATTTCGTACTCGACCGGTGAATCGGGTAAAGGTGCAGACGTAGATAAAGTGCGTGAAGCAACTAAGATCGCTCAAGAGAAACGTCCTGATCTTGTGATTGACGGCCCACTTCAATACGATGCGGCAATCATGGAAAATGTGGCAGCATCTAAAGCGCCAAACTCTCCAGTAGCGGGTAAAGCGACTGTATTTGTATTCCCAGACCTAAACACAGGTAACACGACATACAAAGCGGTTCAGCGTTCTGCAGACCTTGTCTCTATCGGTCCTATGCTTCAGGGCATGCGTAAGCCGGTGAACGATTTGTCACGTGGTGCATTGGTTGACGACATCGTCTACACCATCGCATTGACAGCAATTCAAGCGAGCCAAGCTGACGCCTAATCGCCTCAGAAACTGATTGAAGCCCCAACTCGAAAGAGCTGGGGCTTTTTTTGTCCCCAGCGTCAGTAAGCAGCGACCTTACCTTAGTAAAAAAATGTACTTTTCGATAAAGAGTCTTCGTGAAACTCGCCGATATATCACTAGATTTTCTGTTTACCATTGATTGTGTTAGCCTTTTGAGTACCAACAGGCCACAAACAAAACAATTGTGTCCCGACAAGAATGCCTAATATCGCATGGAGCGACAATGAGCCACACATCGGATTTTAGTAATAAGCAGCGTTTCACCATTCAAAACGACCAGCCTACCATGAAGGCCGTTGTAACACTGGCGAATGGAGGTTTTGAGCAACTTAGCTACCAAGATGTCCCCATTCCCGCTCTAGGTAAGGATGACGTGCTCATCGAAGTGCTAGCCGCCGGGGTAAACAACACTGAAATTAATACTCGTTTGGGTTGGTACTCATCAAAAGTCACCCAGGGCACAGAAGCGCTTGGTCAAAACGATGCGGAAAAAGCCAACGCTGCGCAGGAAGCAGATGGCGGTTGGAACGATCAAACGCCTTTTCCCTTTATTCAAGGAACCGATTGCTGTGGTCGTATTGTAAAAGTCGGCACGAATGTCAGTCACGAGCGCATTGGTGAGCGGGTTCTGGTGCGTTGCAGTATTCGGCATAAAGGCTGGGATTCTTTAGAAAATATCTGGATGGCTTCCGATTTTGATGGTGCTTTTGCTCAATTGGTCAAAGTGGCCTCCTCTGAGGTGTTTCATATTGACTGCGACTGGTCTGATGCTGAACTTGGCACTCTACCCTGTGCTTATGGCACGGCAGAAAACATGGTGCATCGCGCTAAGGTGAGTCGCAACGACCACGTGTTGGTTACGGGGGCATCCGGTGGTGTAGGTTCGGCCGTACTCCAACTGGCCAAACGTCGTGGCGCGACCGTCACGGCCGTTGTAGGCGCAAGCAAAATGGAGGCGGTCTATGCCATTGGTGCCGACCGTGTAATTGCAAGAGATGCGGATCTGATAAAAGAACTGGGCGAGAAAAGCGTCGATGTGGTCATCGATAATGTCGCTGGAGAGGCTTTTACTCAAATGACCAAAATTTTAAAACGTGGTGGTCGATATGCCTCATCAGGAGCCATTGCTGGCCCCATGGTTACCTTAGACATGCGCGACTTTTATCTTAAAGACCTCACGCTAATCGGGTGTACGGGATGGGATGAACCGGTATTTCCCAACCTAATTTCATACGTTGAAAAAGGTGAGATTAAGCCTCTTCTGGCTAAAACCTTCGAACTTAAAGATATCGTTACTGCGCAGCAGCAATTTACTCAAAAACAGCATATTGGGAAGTTTGTGTTGATACCTCCAACACTTAGCGATGCGCAGCGTCAATTCTTAGCAGACGAGTAGGCACCATGTCACCGCAAAAGCCCAATGAGTTGCACTCGATTTGGGGTCGCCTGCAGAGCATTCCGCATGATGATCCCTCATTGACTGAGCAAACGTGGCGACAGGTGCAGCCTTGCAAACGCTATGAGCTTGGTCGTTACAAGCTATTCATTACTCAACCCAGCTCCACCTTTTGGGTCTACCTGTTAGGTGTACTAACCACGCTATTGGGCCTCTTTTTCTTGGTCACTTTTGATAACCACACCTCTCGACTATTGTGGGGGGTTTCGTTGATACTGTGGGGAGTGGGAGCGCTCCTAGCAGGGACAAGCTATCAAGCCTTTGGCTATCAACTTAAATGCCAAGATAGGCCTATGGTCGCTTGGACCAGTTGGTGGGAAGTCATTTATATGATCTTCCAACAATTGAGCGTCAATGTCATGTTGGTCGCGGTGGCCTACTCGTTACTCAATGAACACGGTCAACGATGGGCAACATTAGTCGCAATTGCAGTCTCGGTTGCTTACTGCATCATGATCACGTACGCCGCATTCAAGCCGAAAAAAGCATTGCTCACCTTCGAGCTCATGGTGCATTGGTGCACACCAATGATTCTATTTATGGCTGCACTTAATTTGTGGCACATCGTTACACAGCCTACTTCACTTAACTATGCTCTGCTTGGCACCTGGCTCGGACTTATTGCGACAATGCTCTGCTACCAATACTACTTTAAGGCAGGTATTAGCCAAAAACTGTGGAGTAAAGGGGTTTGGTTTTCAGAGAACGATGTTTTGCATGTACTGCTGATCGTATGGGTAGCCTACATCGCATGGGTCCTTTCTCCACTGATTATTGATGCCCCCCTTTAAGGGTTCATTTTGGGGAAATGTATTTTCCAGCCATAAACATCGAAGCAGTTAAAACACGATCAATGGCTCGGATATGCATGAAACTATAAGCTTTTGTTGCATAACGAGTTTACCTGTTGGGGGTAATTTACTATGGTCAATAGAGTAGCAATTTTACTCACATGGACTTGGCCACATGAACCAAACACTCAGCACCATCTTGAATCACCGCTCAATTCGAAAATTTACCGACGAAGTCATCGAAGAGGCTCAGTTATCGCACATTATTAACGCCGGATTGGCGGCGTCCTCGTCGAGCCTTTTACAAGTGGTATCCATTATTCGTGTCAGTGATAAAAGCAAACGAGCTACGCTTGCTCGCTATGCTGGTAATCAGGCCTATGTTGAGCAAGCTGCTGAATTTTTAGTATTTTGTATCGACTACCAGCGCCATGCTGCTATTAACCCAGACGTCCAAGCAGACTTTACTGAACTCACCGTTATCGGAGCGGTTGACTGCGGAATTATGGCGCAAAATTGTCTCCTCGCTGCCGAGTCGATGGGATTAGGCGGGGTCTATATTGGCGGGCTACGTAACAGTGCTCAACAAGTCGACGAACTGCTTAATCTACCCAGCAATACTGCCGTATTATTTGGACTCTGTTTGGGTCATCCCGATCAAAATCCAGAAGTTAAGCCTCGCTTACCTTCTCACGTCATCGTGCATCAAGACCAGTATGAGCCGCTTGATATGAATGATATCGACGCCTACGACAGCGCCATGCAGCAATATTATGCCACTCGTTCTAGCAATCAAAAGCAGAGTAAATGGTCGACGCAGGTGACGGGTAAACTCGCGGGTGAATCACGCCCTCATATATTGCCTTACTTAAACAGCAAAGGGCTCACAAAACGCTAGTATTGGGAAGGCTACAATCTAAGATAATAAAAGTGGTTCGATGGTGATCAAATAGGCACCAAATAGCGGTACATTTTAGCGTGCCCCTTAGAAAAATTGTCATTAGCAAAGGAGTTGCTTTTGTTCAAGTTTAGCGTAAAAACCAAGCTTCCCATCCGTATCACTGTTGGTGGTATGTTTGTGATCGCCACTATTCTCACCGCAACTTTAGCCATCTTCTTACAATACTACTTCACCAAAGAACTCGCTAAAGAACACACGCTATCACGATATGCGAATGCGTCTGCCATTATCACCCAAACAATCAGTGATCTCGATCGGAACGCCAGTTATACAACGGATCTGTTTGCGGAAATCACCGAAAAGCACCTCGATCACTCCAAGGATATTTTGCCTTTGGCGAAAACATTTGCACGAGCATTGAGAGCGAACAGCACGTTATATTCTATCTATATTGGTAACGATGACGACGAATTCCTACAACTCATTAATTTAGAGGCATCGAGCCTAGTAAGAAATGAAATTGGTGCTTCGGCCGTTGATCGCTGGGTGCTCATCACCCACACATCACACAGTAACGAACGTATTCGTCGCACAGCATTTATGAATGATGAGTTTGTCACCCGAGAGCTCGTCGAAGAAGCAAGCAACTACTACCCAACGCAACGTGCTTGGTATAACAGGGATGCCACTGACTGGGTCTATAAAACCGACCCCTACCTGTTTCACAATTTAAAACTAACAGGACAAACCTACTCAAAAGCCATTCCAGAACACAATGTGGTGCTCGGTGTCGACATTGTTTTATCGGCAATAGCACTGAGCATTTCTGAAAACATCATCACCCAAGATGAACGAAATCAAGCAGAAGCCTATCTGTTTAATGGTAGTGGCGACATCATCGCATCCAATCAAAATATCGAGCCATCGGTTACCATCCCAGAAAGCACGCCCTTAGTGTTAAGCGCACAGCAAAAAGAGTTGATGCAAAGTACTCGCAACTTAGCCATTTCAAATCAGAACGACTGGGCACCCATAGATTTTGCATTGGCTGGTCAACCTAAAGGCTTTGCCATCGATCTACTCAACCTTGTACAACAAGACACGGGCTTAACGTTCGATTACATCAATGGACGGACGTGGGCTGAGTTAGTCGACAGCTACAAAGTCGGTGCTATCGATATTTTGCACTCCTTACAGCAATATGACCCTAGTCTTGGCATCTATTCAAAACCGCTATTTGATATGCCCTTTGGCTTGCTCACCCACCACGAACAATACTCTGTCACTCATTTAAAACAGTGGGGCAAGGGCAAAAAAATAGGCATGCTTGAAGGGTGGTCAATTATTCCAGAGCTGCAAAAAAACTACAGTGAGCTCGCCATTGTCACCTATACAGACCGCGATCTCGCGCTACAAGACCTTAAAAGTGGCAAAATTGATGGAGTACTCGACAGTTCAGCCATACTAAAACAGGTTCTAAGCAATGCATTCGATAGTGACTATATTTTGCACTCAACACTCGAAGACGTGAACAGCGATTTTCCTAGTGAGTTTTATCTGGTCATGCAACCTAAAGATGCTGATGTGCTTTCCGTCATAAACCTTGCGATAGACAATATCAGTAGCGAGCAACGACAAGCTCTAAAACTTAAATGGTTAGAGTCCGAGTTAGGACATTCTAATGCAGCATTTTCTACGCATGTTCCCTATAAAGCACTAATAGATATAGCAAATGACTCGACTAAGCACGACAAGTTGCACGTTGTGCCGATCGAGGGTGAAATGTTCTATTTTTATGTCACCGTGGTCGGCCAAAGCGGAGTATTTGAAGAATATTTTTCTGTGGTTTTGTCCGTTGATGCAATAACTGCGGTGGCGCGAGAACGAGTGATAATGTCGATATTCATCACCGTAGGGGTGATGACGTTATTACTACCGCTTGCTTGGGTATTCGGCACCCCAATCGTCACTCCAATCACCCAACTGCAGATTGAAACTCAAAAAATCAAACAGCGCCGCTACGATGAGGTGAAACTTATCGATACCCCAATTAAAGAGGTATGGGAGTTATCGCGCTCTATCCACGAAATGTCCCATGTTATAAGAGAGTATGAATTAGCTCAAAAAGAGTTTATTGAATCCACCATAAAGGTCATCGCCGAAGCCATCGATGACAAATCGCCATACACTGCAGGGCACTGTAACCGTGTTCCAGAGCTTGGCATCATGCTGTCACAAGCGCTGGAACAGGCAGACTCTGGTCCTTTCAAAGACTTTGCATTCAAAAACAATGATGAACGTCGCGAATTTCGTATGGCAGCATGGCTACACGACTGCGGCAAGATCACCACACCTGAACACATCATCGACAAAGGCAGTAAATTAGAAACCATTTACAATCGTATTCACGAAATCCGTATGCGCTTTGAGGTGCTGTGGCGTGACGCAGAAATTAACACTCTCAAACAACTTCGAGGCACCTTAGATTTGGATCAAAAACAAGCTCTCATTGATCAACTTGCTGAACAGCAACGACAGCTTCAACTCGACTTTGCTTTTGTCGCAAAAGCCAACATCGGTGGCGAATTTATGAGTGATGAGGACATTGAAAGAATCAAAACGTTATCGACTCAAACTTGGACACGATACTTTGACAATCGACTGGGTTTATCGCCTTTCGAAGAGTTAGCAATGAGCAATACCGCAAGTGACTATCCTTGTGAAGAGTCACTGTTAGCGGATAAAGCGGAACACATTGTTCCGCGGACTCACGGTGGTGAGTTTGACCCCAAGCTCAACATCAATATACGAGTTCCAGAGCATCAATATAACTTGGGAGAGATATATAACTTATCCATCCGCCGAGGCACGCTCACCGATGAAGACCGCTATAAAATCAACGAACACATGATTAGCGGTATCAAAATGCTTGAGCGTCTTCCCTTCCCTCCAGAGCTCAGTCGTGTACCGCGGTATGCTTCTACCCACCACGAAACACTCAAAGGTACGGGCTACCCTCGAAAACTAACCGCCGATCAGCTGTCTATTCCTGAACGTATTTTAGTTATCTCGGATATATTTGAAGCGCTTACCGCTTCAGACCGCCCTTATAAAAGGGCCAAACCAATCAGTGTCGCAGTGGACATAATGTATAAGATGGCTCTGGATGAGCATTTTGACATGGCGCTGTTCCAGTTTTTCTTAACCAGTGGCACTTATTTGAAATACGCCCAACGATTCCTACCTAGCGAACAAGTGGATGAAGTGAATATCAGTAAGTACCTAAACGATACTTAGAACAACACAAAAAAAGCGCCGTATCGATAATCGATACGGCGCTTCCTGTAAGCCTATTGCTATTCCTAGCCACAAGCCATGGAGTTAGCAGCGTTTAGCTACCTTGAATGCCCACAATCAACCAAGGAGCGTTATCTTGGGTCATATCACGCTCTAAATGCCACACATCGGTAATGTCTTCTTCGACACCTTCGACTGCGTCACGATAACGGCCTTTAAATTGAAGACTCAGTTGCGCACGCTCAGCGTTGTAGTCAGCACGAACAATTTCAGCATCGATAAAGATGATATCTGTATGCTGCTCACCGCCTAGCTCATTGCGATCAGCCACCAGCTCTTGATACAAGTCGTCACTCACGTACTCTTTGATCGTTTCAAGCTGATTGTGGTTCCACGCGCCTTGCAAAATACGGTAGTGCTCGCGAGAGCCATCCACAAACGCTGACTGGTCAAAGCCTGGGTAGAAGTTATGGGGCACATCTGATTGCGCTTGAGTACCAAAACCACCACCATTATTAGGCGTGAAATTGGTATTGAAGTCATGATCACCTTTTGCGTCACGCTGATAACCTTGTGAACCGGTTTGTGCGCCAGAATAAGCTGTGCGTTGCTGATTCATGCTTCCAGCCTTTGCACCAAGCATGCCTCGCAAGAATTTAAACCCAAAAAAGGCAATCGCACCAAGGATCAAAATATCCATAAAGTTGACGCCTTCAAATGCGCCACCAAAAAATGCAGCTAGCAAACCACCTGCAAGCAGGCCGCCCATTAGGCCACCCATCAAACCACTTTTATTACCTTGAGTGGTGTTGTTGCGATTAATGTTGTTGGTATTTTGCTGTTGTTTCGGTGCAGGAGCAGTTTTAAAGCTCTTACCAAAGGATTTACCACCACCAAAGCGTTTTGCTTCAGCAATTGGTGATGCCACCAGCGACATACTGGCCACTAGGAGTACAAGTACAGATAGTAACTTCTTCATATTCACTCTTTTTATAATCAATTTGGTCCAAGATTGTAGGTAACTGGACAGCTTTTGGCGCGCATTAGATGTATCAAAGTGTAAAAACCAATATACATTAGTGGGTTACACGTAATTCAAGCTAAAGGCATAACCTTGTAGCACGCCGATAGATAAAGATATGGGGGTGGTATTAGCAAATTTCAATCGAGAACAGGTTGGACAAGAGAAAGGGCTAAACTTACAAAGTTGTCGGGCTAATGTTGCTCGCTCTATTGAGCGTCCGATGAGTCTTTTTTGGTACCCACTTTAAGAGCGGTCACGAGTAGCAGCACCAAAAATGCCAGCAACTGAGAGATTGACGAAACCAACCCGTCGGTTACCAGGCCAACTCCTATCAACAGCAATACAATCGCAACGACCATTAGTTCCTTCCTAAACCATCTTTGTCAGGCAATTATTGAGTGTTGCGCTTAAAAGGTTAAATCACCTTTTCGCCTAACTAATAGGAAAGTGGTCTAAGTGCGTCTAAGCACTTGCTGCCTATGCTGTTTAACCCACTGCGTTAACTGTTTTCGGTTAAGCTTTACACCACCCTGCATTGAGGGTGGGATCGGGTAGTAGTCAATAGGCCATTTGAACTTGATCAGTGAAGTCTGTAACTTCTGCTCTGTTTTCGTGCGTGAAAAGGCGTGTGATGGGGTATATAACGCGACGGGACGAAAGCCAAACTCGTCATCTTCAACCGCTACCACCAACACTTGTGCAAAATCGCCAGTACTTAATAGCGCAGACTCAATCTCTTCACAGTGTATGCTCTCGCCTCCCGAGATAAACGCATTATCTCGTCGGCCAACAATAAACCACTGCCCATCACGAAAATGGCCTAAGTCATTGGTGAGATACCAACTATCTTTCGTTGCAAGCGGCGTAAGCACGCCATCGACGAACACACCTTTTGCTAGCATGGGCCCACGAACGGCCACCTCACCCTCAATCAACGCTACTTCACGACCTTGCAGTGCTTGACCCACGCCGTGTTGCCCATCAAATGCTTTAGCACATATGGTCGATGCCATTTCGGTCATAGCGTAGCCCACATAACAGCTTGCACCTTGTAGCCTTGCTTGTTCAACGAGATTAGGGTCAATGTAACTGCCGCCTAAAAGGATCTTGATTGGTGATGCGTAAGGCTCCGCTAACCAGCGCTGCAGTTGAGTAGCCACCATCGAGGTCACAGTAACCGGGATTGAGAGTGTCTGCGGTTTATCACTAATAGAAAGACAACTTCCACTGAATAACCATCGCCACACCATTCCTAACCCGGAAACATGATATAGCGGCAAAGTGAGCAGAGCATTATCGTAGCGATGCCATTGCATTAATTCACACACACCTTGTGCCGAGTGTATGTGAGCGTTAGCATCATGAACCACCGCTTTTGGCGTACCGGTAGAGCCTGAACTTAACACAACAGAAGCAAGTTCCATTGGCGCTGGTAACAGCGACCCCGCAGATGAACGGGAATAGTTGAAACGGTCAAGTGTGGTAGACGACGACAACAAGTCGTCATCACTAAATGGATAGTAATGGGTCGCGCCCACTTGTTTGGCGATCGCTTTTAGCGTGCTTTGCGGGAATCGATTGACCACAACCGCGACCGCGCCTAACCACAAGCAGCTGAGATAAAGGTGCAACACTTCCCACTGATTACGCCCGATCACTAACACCCGCGAATTTGTCCCCACCCCCTGCTGATGCAGGTGATGAGCAAACCGTTCGATGTCTGTCTGCAATGTTTCCCACGTACACTGACGATCATCTAGCTGAAGCGCAACCGAGTGTGGTTCAGTGCCAGCATTTTGGCTAATTAGCGCGGCAAGCTCGTTGGTCATCATGGGTGAGAGGCTAAAGGCTGAGCACGAGCTCTTGCGAGTCTAGAGTCGCGATAGGCAGTTCGCTTCCCGGCCATGGCGTATGAAGCTGCTGCTGGAACAGATCTAACGTGTCCAATCCAGGTACGTCTAGTGGTGTTAACCAGCGTGCAAAGCGCGCCAATTGTGTAAGGCCTATGCTAGTTTCTAAGGTCGAACTGATCACCGCTTTAAGATTAAGCGCTTTTGCCTGTTCAACAAGATATTGACACTTAGTTACCGACCCAATCAGGCTCGGCTTAATGACAATCGCTTTTGCACCAGTAAGCTGAGAAAGATCAAAGTTAGGCTCTCGAACAGCTTCTTGAAGTGTTTCATCCCAGCCAATCGCAATACCATTGTTTATGCCAAAGGTAAGGCTTTGCCCCGGTTTTGCGCATGGCTCCTCGATAAATGAGATACGTTGGCGGTACGCCGGTTTTACGTATTGCGCGAATTTGTCCGCCTGCTCGGTGGTCCAAGTACGGTTAGCGTCCAGGCGCAGCTTCAAGTCAGGGATAGATTCTAAAAACAGATTCACCAACATGCCATCGCGAACCGGCTCATACAAACCTACTTTCACTTTGGCCACTTTTTCGCCTTGTAACTTCGCGAGTCTTGGCAGTAGCTCGTCAGGATCGCCAGTGCACAGTGGAGCCGATATAAAGTTACCTTCTTCAGGTAATTCACCATGCAGTTCAAGCTCCGCCATCGATAACCCGAACGCAACCGATGGAGACGCCATGTGCAGTTCAAAACGGCCAGTATCGATCCACGCGTGCAAATAACGACGCGCCTCGAGATACGCTTCGTCTAGAGTTTCTTCACTCCAACCTGGCAGGGGAGAAATTTCACTCAGTGCTCGACGATCATTTTCAATCAATTCAACAACCCAGCCTTCTCGCTCGGTTAATTTTTTATCGCGTAGTACCACTCCGCTATCCATAGGAAGTCTATATCGATAAAGTTGTGCTTTTCTCATTGTTAACCTTTTGTTCTATATCCACTGCGCAAGGGTGTTTGCGACAAATCGCGGGTTGTCTTTATGCGTATTATGTCCCGCGTTGGGCACGACTGTTGTAGGGATGCCCGAGTGTGTGTACAGCGTTCTAAACTTATTATCTTTTTCGCCCACGATAAGCTGTAATGGTGTATCGCAAGCAAGTAATTTGGGTAGCAAATAAGGTTGTTTGCCCAAACTTGTGGCTTCGAGCATCACTGCAACTGAGGACAGTCGGTTTCGTTTTCTTTGCGCAATTAGCATTTGGCGTTGCTGCTCGCTTACGTCCGAAAACACCGGCTGTTGATACCATAAACTTAATGCTGTCTCTGCGCTCATTGTGTCAAAACGCTGCGCCCAAAGGTTGTCATGTTTACGGCGATCAGTTCTCAATTGATCATTTTCAAGACCAAAGCTTCCCCCTTCAATCACCAGGGTTTTCAGCTCTGGAAATTGCAGGTAGTGATGGGTCAGCGCGAACATTAATACTCGTGCACCCAAAGAGTAGCCCACCAACACTAAGTTGCTCACACCTAATTGAATGATTGATTGGCAACAAGAACGCAGCTGCTCACCAATAGTGTCAAACGTGATGGCAACATCGCATCCAACCTCTGCAACAGAGGCGGCACCTGCACCATGAGCAGGTAGATCAACGCCAAAACATCGTGCATCAGTCAAACCACTAAGTTGTTCAACCACACCATTCCAGTCTAGATGATCGCCCAACAACCCATGCACAAACAACACGGCCGTGTGATTGTCAGATTGTTGACGAAAGCTGGGGTACTCAATTAGATTCATGCAGTGTTTGTGCCAGAGTATTTTTAAGCGTTGCGATATGTTGCTTTGCTTGCCCTGGTTCGACCATAGCCTCGATGAGCAAAGCGCCACTACCCGTGTCGAGATGCTGCTCTATACGCGCCAACAAAGATTGCACCGTTTTTGGCTTCGCGTAGTCCAAACCAAACATTTTCGCCGCCATATTAAACTGTAAGCCGTGTGGCATTTGATACAGTTTCTCTCGATGAACAGGATCCACCGGTAGCATATCAAATATTGCGCCACCGTCATTGTTGACCACCACAATCACCGAAGGCGTAGAGACAGAAGATAACCGAGCCAATGAATTCAGATCATACAGCATCGAGGTATCGCCAACGACGGTCACCATAGGCCGAGCTCGCAGCTGAGCGACGCCGCTGGCTGTGGCAACCAGTCCATCTATCCCGCTGGCTCCTCGGTTAGAATATACTTCGATATCGTTTAGCCTGCTGTACATATCCATTAGCCTTACAATCAGGCTGTTACCAACAAATAGATCCCAGTGGGGCGAAAGCTGGCTAAGCGCGTGTGCAAGGCCCACTTCATTGATTGATTGCTGTGTTTGGCTGTGAGTGTCTAGAGCCAATAACAATTGGGCCGCAGCGTGTTTTTCTAGCAAATACTCACTCAGCGAGGTCGTTTGATAGGATTGAAGATCAATCCAGTCCCCTATATCTGAATGATGCTGAGTGGCACTGAGTCTATTTGGATCGCACCGTCGCCAGTCTGAGGTCACGACATGATAGTCGAACGACGCGTTAAGCTGATGCTGCTCCACCAACCATTGATTAAGCCTCTTAGATACTACCCGTGCGCCAAACTGCACCACTTGCATGACGTTAGAAAATGCTCTTTCTCGGCACAAGGGTAACCATACGTCATAACCAGAAAATTCGCTCGACACTCCACTTTGTATATCACACAGCACAGGCCAACCTAACCGCTGAGCAAACTGTTTGGCTTTTTGAGCGTCCTTGAGCGAAAGGCTGCCGATGATCACTAAACCTTGCGGCTTTAGCGAGATCGCGTCAGGGCTTTGGTTTCTTGGCGCTCGGCTAACTGTTTCTATGGGTGGAAGTTCGAAAAAGAGTGCATCCACATCAGCCTCGTCGTCCACATAAAGTGGCTCTCTAAACGGGCAGTTGAGATGAATCGCTCCACCTTTGTTTTGCTGTTTCAGCAACGCTTCTCGCACAGGATGAATTAAAGTTTGAGATAAAGCATCGATTGTCGGACACGGCAGATCCACCGCCTCTGTCACATGACTTGAGAACAGTCCTTGCTGAACAATTGCTTGGTTGGCACCGATGCCTATTAGCTCGGGCGGGCGATCAGCGGTTAAAATTACCAGCTTTTCACCAGTCAAGTTTGCTTCCGCAACCGCTGGAAGCAAATTAGCCACCGCTGTACCTGAGGTCACAACAATGGCAATAGGTGCTTGATGAACTTTTGCCATACCGAGTGCCATAAAGCCTAAACCGCGCTCATCAAAATGCGTATGCACGTCGATGGAGTCGATTGCTTGAGCTTCTAACGTTAAGGGTGTCGAGCGAGAGCCTGGTGCAATACAAGCGTGGCGAACTCCAAACTGCTCAAGCAGGCGAAACAGCTGCCGTGCCCAAACTCGATTCACCGCAGCTTGAGAGTAGCTTGTAGAATTCATTACGACGCCACTTCCAACGAGCTAGATTCGACCATTAAACTTAACAGTGTGGACATTTTTTTATCCAGTTCATGCCATTCGTGCTCAGGGTTCGAGCCCGTAACAATGCCAGCGCCGGTAAACAGTTTCACTTTGCCTGCAATAAATATAGCAGAGCGGATTGCAACGCTAAACTCGGCGTGCTGTTGACTGATGTATCCCACCGAACCGCTGTACCAACCTCTAAAGAAATGCTCATTATCGGCAATAAATTGCATCGCAAGCTGTCTCGGCAACCCAGCGACTGCAGCAGTAGGTTGCAAGGCGTCCAAAATCACAAATTTTGGCACGTCGGCATTAAGCCTTGCCTCTATGTGTCGCCTTAGATGTTGAACGCGTCGTAATTTTAGCAGTTTGGCTTCTTGCGCAATGGTGACTTTTTGGCAATAAGGTGCCAATCGTTGGGCGATATCGTCGACCACCAACTGGTTCTCGTTGAGGTTCTTTTCGTCGTTCATCAACCAGTGTGCCAACTCCATATCTTGACTAGCACTATCGCCGCGGCCAATAGTTCCAGCCAGCGCTTCCGTTTCTATATCCAGACCATTTCGGCGATACAAGCATTCTGGGCTTGCACCGATAAACTGTTGGTTGGCATCGACCGAAAGCAAAAAATGATAGCTATAAGGGTTGTTAATTAGGCTGGTTTTCAGCAGTTGATACGCCGAAATATCGTCAGCAAGTTTTACATTGGTTTCCCGAGCCAGAACGACTTTTTGCAGCTCGGTTTGCTTAATATCATCCAACGCTTTTTCCACTGTGGAATGCCACTGAACTTTATTTGGGGTATGTTCAAGCGATTGAACATGGGTAGACAGCGTCTTTAATGGCTTAAAATCAAATTTGAGCTGGCGTAAAGCATGGATCGTTAACGTCGGATCATTAGCCACGTTAACCGACAAAAACCACTGGTTTTCTCGACGGATTAACTCAATTTGCGGCATGAAGTAAAACGATTTAAGGCAACGATTGCGCTGAGGACTATCGTATTCGAAAGCTCTACCACCCCAAATACGTTGCGACGGCTGCAAGACCAAATAGGCGGGTGCGAGCTCGATAAAGGTTGCGACTTGCCCCAGAGCGATGACTTCTTCTACACCACTGCGCGACTGCCAATAAAACTGCGGATAAATAACTTGGCTCGATAACCAATCCACAGGATGAAACTTAAGTGCAGGCAAAGCCACTTCAAGACGTGTCTTTGCTGGCGTCGTCGGTTCGATCTTTGCGATCAACTCGTTCACGTAGTTTTCTAGGTGCGCCAAACCAACCTCTAGTTATGGAAAGCCAAATTAGTGTTTGGGATAAAGTGGACTAACTCTATGGTGTGCAGGCAGTGAGATCAAGCCTCGACTATTGGAAATGAGGGCTTTTACTCACAGCCGGACAGTTTTACGTCAATTATCAGAGTTAACTAGCAGATTTTTATACTAAATAACCAGTTTTTAGTGTAGCTTAAAATCCATAGTCATTAGAAATAACGGGGTCTTACGATGGAAAATATCGCAATGTCGTCGAAGCTCGATAATGTGTGCTACGACATACGCGGTCCAGTACTTAAACATGCTAAGCGCATGGAAGAGGAAGGGCACAAAATACTTAAGCTGAATATTGGTAACCCCGCCCCATTCGGTTTTGATACACCGGACGAAATCTTAGTCGATGTATTGCGCAATTTACCCACCTCACAGGGGTATTGCGATTCAAAAGGAATTTACCCTGCTCGCAAGGCGGTGGTGCAATACTATCAGCGAAAGGGGATCATGAGCCTAGACGTCGAAGACGTATACATGGGCAATGGTGTGTCCGAGCTTATATTGATGGCAATGCAAGCGCTGCTAAATAACGGTGATGAATTGCTAGTACCTGCGCCAGACTACCCTCTGTGGACAGCTTCTGTCTCACTGTCCGGCGGTACGCCAGTGCATTATCTGTGTGACGAATCGTCAGATTGGTATCCAGATCTTGATGACATCAAGAAAAAAATCACCCCAAAAACACGCGGTATTGTCCTTATCAATCCCAACAACCCGACGGGTGCGGTTTACAGTCGTGACTTTTTGCAGCAAGTGATCGAAATTGCCAGACAACATGGGCTGATCATCTTCGCGGACGAAATCTACGAAAAAATCCTTTACGATGGCGCCACACACACCTCGATTGCGACCCTTACCGACGACGTGGTCTGTGTCACTTTCAATGGCTTGTCAAAAGCCTACCGAATCTGTGGTTTCCGCAGTGGCTGGATGTTTGTGACCGGCCCCGCTCATCTCACTGCCGGTTATCGAGATGGCCTGGATATGCTTGCCTCAATGCGTTTGTGCGCCAATGTACCGATGCAGCACGCGGTGCAAACTGCACTAGGTGGTTACCAGAGCATCAATGAGCTGATTTTGCCCGGTGGCCGACTGCTGGAGCAACGCGACAAAGCCTATGAGATGATCACCTCTATTCCAGGGGTCAGTTGTGTGAAACCCAAAGGTGCGCTGTACTTATTCCCTAAACTGGATCAAAAGAAATTCAATATTCAAAATGATCAGCAAATGGTTTTAGACTTTTTGCAGCAAGAGAAAGTACTGCTGGTACAAGGCTCAGGATTTAACTGGCCAAAACCGGACCATTTTAGAATCGTCTTTCTTCCGCATATAGAAGATCTTGAGATGGCCATTGGCCGGCTTGAGCGATTCTTGTCGACTTATCGTCAGTAATACGTCTACGCCGCTGCATCTATCGGTGCAGCGGCCCAAATAGGAGAACGTGCATGAGCCAACAATCTACCCCCAAAAGCCACTTCTTCGCCCACCTTGCTCGCATGAAACTGATCCAGCGCTGGCCGCTAATGCGCTCTATCACCGCAGAAAACATTTCAGAGCACAGTTTACAAGTTGCCTTTGTCGCGCACGCATTGGCTGTCATCAAAAACAAGAAGTTTGATGGGCAAGTTAATCCCGAAAAAGCGGCGCTTATAGGAATGTATCACGACACCAGCGAGGTGCTTACTGGCGATCTGCCAACACCCATTAAGTATTTTAATCCCGACATTGCGAACGAATACAAGAAAATCGAGCGCGCCGCTGAGCAAAAGCTCCTCGGTATGCTGCCTGAAGAGTTTCGTGACGATTTTGCTCCCTTTTTAGTTGAGGCAGAGTCTCATTGCGATGAGTCTGTTATTGTTAAACAGGCCGACTCCATCTGCGCCTATTTGAAATGTTTAGAAGAGCTCGCGGCTGGTAATCACGAATACACCTTGGCAAAACGACGTTTAGAAGCGACATTAGACAAAAGACGCTCACCCGAGATGGATTATTTCTTAGAGGTGTTCGCGCCAAGCTTCGAACTTAACCTCGATGAAATAAGTTAACATTACGCGGCACAAGGAGTGCTTATGCAGCCTACGGACATGCAAAAATCTAAGCTATTTCAAGATCAACTGGCATGGACGCAACGCCAAAATCAAGAGCAGAAAACACGACAAAATGATCACCGTGACCCATACCAACGGGATCGCGCTCGTGTATTGCACTCAGCCGCTTTTCGACGCTTACAAGCAAAAACTCAAGTTCATGGTGCGGGCAGCCACGACTTTCATCGAACCCGATTAACGCACTCTTTAGAGGCGGCGCAAATAGGCTCTGGTATTTTAGCCCAGCTGCAATCCAAACACCCCGAGCATGCTCAGTGGCTAACCTCAGACAGTCTAATTGAAGCGCTTTGCTTAGCCCACGATATTGGCCATCCCCCATTTGGACATGGGGGTGAAATAGCGTTGAACTATATGATGCGCCATCACGGTGGGTTTGAAGGTAATGCGCAGACGTTTCGCATTGTGAATCACCTTGAGCCTTATACCAAATCTAACGGTATGAACTTATCTCGGCGCAGCGTCCTTGGTCTGGTGAAATACCCAAGCTTATTAAACGAGGTGCAAAAGCAGCAACCAACTAAGGAAATCGACAATCCTCGTCAGCTCAAAGCCGCAGACTGGGCACCTGCGAAAGGGATCTACGATTGTGACCACCTTGATTGGGAGTGGGTTTTAGAGCCTCTATCAAACAGCGATCAAACGCGCATTAGCCAACGCCTTCCAGCACCAGGGCCCGCGGCACACAGTAAAACTCGTTTTAAATCACTAGACTGCTCGATTATGGAACTGGCGGACGACATTGCCTACGGCGTACACGATCTAGAAGATGCGATTGTCCTTGGTAAAGTCCATAAGCACCAATGGATGGAAAGTGGTGCCAGCCGGCTAGCGGAATGTGGCGATCCATGGTTTGAACAAAACATAGGTCAATTGAGTGAGCAGCTATTTTCTGGTGAACATTACCTTAGAAAAGACGCCATTGGAGGGATCGTCAACGCACTATTAACCAGTGCCTACATTGTCGAACAACCAGAGTTTGATCATCCACTGCTTAGGCTAAACGCAAAGTTGAGCGAGCCACTGATGAATGCATTGACGGTGTTTAAACAATTTGTGAGTCAATTTGTGATTCAGGTTCCTGAGGTGCAAATTATTGAGTATCGTGGTCAGCAAATCTTGCTGGAGCTTTCCGAAGCGTTAATTACCGATCCAGAACGCCTATTACCGGACGCAACACGTATGCGTTGGCAGTTGGTTTCGCATCACAGCGCTGGCGACGGGATGAGAGTGATTTGCGACTACATCTCTGCTATGACCGACGGCTACGCACAAAAACTGCACTCGCAGCTGTTTTCTTCCTCTTACTAATTGCGGTAGTTGCGCGCTTTGACCTCATCAGGTATGCGCGCCATTTGACGCTCAATCATCTGGTCAAAGACGTTATGTAACTGCTGGCTGGCCTGTTGATTGTCTTCAGCAATCGCTAGTAGCGCGGCAATAGACTCAACCGTCGACAGCGCGTTGTCGGATGGCGCTTTTCGCAAGCGGTAATTGCCTTTTAGGGATTCGGGTAAATGGTACTGTGGCAACTCATGTAGAGTCTGAGTCAACTGCCACATTTTATAGGCTTTGCGCCAAGTCCCATCAATAATTATCATCGCGTCTAGAGGCTGCTGTGCGCCACTGCTCATCGTATCGATAAGACCTGACCCTTCGGTCGGGAAGAGAACACCAATCTTGCCCTTGTAGTGCTCAAGGAGCTGAGTGAGGTGAGGATCCAAGCTAAAATCTTCCCCTACCAAAATGTCGCAAAATTGCAAATTTTGCTTAGCAATTATCGCTGTAGAAAGCGGGCGTTTGACTTCATCTGGGTGTTGCAGGATGATGATCTTAATGCGGTGCGATTGCCGCATACTTTGCTGACAAATACACAAATACTGGGTCTTACCACATTGTTCACAATATCGGGACATCGCGCTCTTTACTTACTGTTACTCGTTGTGACATTGCTGCTTGCCCTTATACAGGCCATGCACCTAGAGCCCCTATTAGTCTGGGACAGATTGGCTATTAGCAACGGAGAATACTGGCGAATAGTAACAGGCAATTGGCTGCACACCAATTGGAATCACTTCTTTATGAATGCGGCAGGCTTTGTATTTATTGCACTCATCTTTACCCCACCCGCTCGCACCTACCTAATTGCTACATTGACTCTGACCCCACTGGTTGGTTTTTGTTTGATCAACAGTGATTATCAGCAATACGCGGGGCTGTCGGGTGTTTTGCATGGGTTATTTGGATGGTTTGCTCTCAGAGAAGCGCTTAATGGACGGCGAAGTAGTTGGTTGCTTGTTGGCGGACTGGTGTTAAAAGTAGGATACGAAACGCTATTTAACCCCGAGTCACCAACGCAAACGTTGATTGACGCACCAATAGCGTTTGAAGCGCATTTGTACGGCGCTCTTTTGGGTCTCACTATCGCGCTAATTAGGGACCAGACTCGACTCTGACCCCATAAACGAAAAACCCTGCATTAGCAGGGTTTTCAGTATTTGGCTATGAGCTTATTTAAGCTTGTAGATAATACCCGGATTGCAGCGCACCATCTCAAACCTATCTGTAAGGCCAGTCAAAGACTCAGAAGCGCCAAGCAACAAGTAGCCCCCAGGGTTAAGACTGTTGGCAATTTGATTGAGCACTTTTGATTTCATCTCTGGTGAGAAGTAAATCAGTACATTTCGACAAAATACCACGTCAAACTTGCCCAAAAGGGTATAGTTTTCCATAAGATTTTGTTGGCGGAATGAAACGATCCGTTTTACCGAATCCTTTATTTTCATTCGTCCGCCTTCTGCGGGTTCAAAAAAAGCACGCTTTCGCTCAGGCGACAAACCTCGTCCTAGGGCAAGGTTGTCATAAACGCCAGCTTTACACTGTTCAAGCATGCTGCTTGAGATGTCGGTACCTATAATCGACACATTAGGTAAAAATCCAGGACGCTTTGCTTGTATCTCGGAAACCGTCATTGCCATAGAGTACGGCTCTTGGCCTGACGAACTGGCAGCCGACCAAATTTTGATTGGTCGTTTTCTTTCTGCAAGTTCAGGTAATATACGTTCAGCCAATACCGTATAAGGATAACCGTCCCGGAACCATAAAGTTTCGTTGGTGGTCATCGCATCTACTGCTGCTAATCGCAACTCACGGTTGCGGCCTGTGATCACCTCTTTAAGAAGGGCATCTAGAGAGGCTGATCCAAACTTATTGACGAGTGGACTCAATCGGCTTCGAACTAAATATTGCTTACTGTCACCTAAGACAATGCCACATTGTGCTTCTAGAAAGCGGCAAAACTCTCGATAACCTTGTTCGTTTATGGTGATTACACTCATCGACTACCTATATTATATAACTGCGTTCTTCACTGCTGCACCCAACTCTTCTGGGTTGAACTTAGCAATAAATTCGTTTGCTCCGACGCGCTCAACCATCGCTTGGTTAAACACACCGCTTAGTGATGTGTGTAGGATAACATGTAAATCTTTCAGTGCGGGATTTCGACGAATTTCTGCGGTGAGCGTGTATCCATCCATCTCTGGCATCTCAATATCGGAAATAACCAGCGATATTTGATCGTAGATACTACCTTGCTCCGCCATTTCTTCCAGCTTGTCGCGGGCTTCACGTCCATCTTTTACCGCAACGGCTTCAAAGCCTAAAGCTTCAATAGCACGCTGCACTTGCTTTCTCGCAACCGTAGAGTCATCGGCAATCAGAATACGGCGCACAATTTCTTTTTCACTGGCTTGTTCTTGCTGCGTTATTTCTTCGGCAATTCTCGAGTCCATCTCTTCGGCTGGTGGTGAGATTTCGGCCAAGATTTTCTCTACATCCAAGATCTCGACAAGTTCATTGTCAATGTTGGTCACGGCCGTTAAGTAGTTCGCCTTACCTGCACCTTGTGGAGGTGGCAAGATTGACTCCCAATGCATGTTGATGATTCGCTCAACCGAGCTGACCAAGAAACCTTGAGTGGTACGGTTGAACTCAGAGATCACCACAAAACATTTTTCGATGTCTTGCGTTGGTCGCCCACCAATAGCTTTACTCAGATCGATAACCGAAATCGTATTACCACGGATGTGTGCAACCCCTTTAACGAGAGGGTGCAAATTTGGCATCGAGGTGAGTTTTGGGCATTGCAGAACTTCTTTCACCTTAAATACGTTGATGCCGTACCTCTGGCGTCCCATCAATCTAAATGTCAGCAATTCTAGGCGGTTTTGTCCCACTAATTGTGTGCGCTGATTCACCGAATCTAAAATACCCGTCATTGGCTCCTCTCCATGTCAATAATTTCCATGCGGTTCATGGTAGTCTTGTGGGGAATCCACTTTGCCCTAAATATTTAACGTATTATATACTGTAAACATGAGCGATTTCTACGATAATATGACGTATGACCTATCAAAATAGAAAAGTGACTTCCATCGTTACCAAGCTTATCGGCACTGTCACGCTTGTCTTTAGTCTTTTTTGTGCCGCCCAAACAGATAATGTTGCATTAAGTGACACAGAGCGTGTTCAGCAGGCTGCGGAAGAGTACGCTCGCACAGTTGTTACCGTTCCCGATTTTGGCGACATCGTTTTAGAAGCGGCTCATATAGACTCGAGGCTCAAAGTGAGTACATGCGACAGTGGGTATGATCTCAGTACCTCTGGTTCGGCTAAATCCAGCGGAGTCACGGTGTTAGTCAAATGCCCGGAAGAAGGCTGGCAAGTCTATGTGCCAGTGCGCTCAACCATTACCGTTCCTTTAGTAATAACAAAGCTGCCGATTGCTCGTGGGCAGCTTATTACCGCCAATGATTTGGCCATTGAGTCCATTGAACAACGAGCTTATCGTCGACAAGGGTTCTATTCATTTGAGGCCATTGTAGGTTCAAAATCCAAGCGAGCGCTGCGAGTTGGTCAAGTGATTGAACGTAAAGATGTGTGCGCAGTGTGTCGAGGCGATACGGTAGTCATTAATGCCAATATGGGAGAAATGACGATTACTACGCGAGGAGAAGCGATGCGTGATGGTTCGGTAGGTGAGCAAGTAAAGGTGAAAAATAGTAAATCTCAACGTATAATTGACGCTACGGTAAGCGGCGTCGGTGAAGTGACGGTGCGGTTTTAAAAAAAGATCCGTAATAGTGCTAAAGAACCTCCTCAACTGGTCGATATGGCTAGTACTGACACTATTTACGTAACCAAAAGGGGTATGTTATGCCCGGTATAGACCAAATCAGAGCTGGACAGACCTATTCGACAGCCCGTAACTCAAAAGCGGAATCGAGCGGTCAAACCACGAACACTGCCAAAAGCGAAAGCACAGTTCGTTCAGATTCCGTATCTGTGAGCGACCAAGGTAGAGCCATTAATCAAATGCAGCAACAGATGGCTGCTGAGCCTACCTTTGATGCTGCAAAAGTGGCGTCTATTAAAGAAGCCATTGCGAACGGATCATACGTTGTCGACGCAGAACAACTGGCGACTAATATTTTAAAGTTTGAACAAGAGCTGACTGATATTTAACCGCCCATTAGTCAGTCAATTTGAGAGAAAATGGCTGCTTTAAACGATTTGCTGGAGTTTCAGGTTAAAAATACCCGTGACCTCCTAGAAGTTTTACAACTCGAACTACACGCGATCACCGCTAGAAACTCTGCGGAGATTGAGTCGATCGCGCAAAAAAAATCCCAACTGGTTACACAAATCCAGACTACCGATCAGCGTATTGCCGCACACCCAGATCTCGAACAGTTATCACAATCTGACGCATTTGATGCCCAAGTCTCTACCGTTCGAAACATTATGCAAGAGTGTCAAACTCTTAACCAACTTAACGGTGAGGCATTGCAACGTGCTAATGTCAGCTACACAAAGTTGAACAATTTGTTGCAGCAAAGCCACGGAAAAATTGGCATGACCTACAATTCTGGCGGATTAACTCACACCTCCTCCACGTTAGGGACGAAAGTCAAAGCTTAATCCAATTACGGCTTGGTTTGTGGATGCTGCTCGCGAATGCGCATTACTCGCCAATATACAAAGCCAAACACTAATCCCCACAATGTCGAACTGATTCCTAGCAAAGTAATGCCAGATAACGTCACTAAAAACGTAATTAGCGCTGACTCTTGATTGCCCTCGATGCTAAAAGCAGATTGCAGACACATCAGTAATGTCCCTAACAAGGCAAATCCGGCCAAGATTTTTGAGACTTCACTCGGCAGCGAAAGAAAAAGTGCCACAACACTAGTAGCAAATACCCCAGCCAATAAATAAAACACCCCTGCCCACATAGCAGCTCGATACCGTTGCGTCCGATCGGAATCAACGTCTTTGTTCATGCAGATCGCCGCCGAAATAGCAGCCAAGTTGACGCTAAATGCGCCCAACGGGGCAAATAATAGGTTAAATAGCCCTGTCCCAAGCAAAATCGAACTGACCGGAACATCGTAGTTATGGCTTTTTAACATCGCGATGCCTGGAAGGTTTTGCGACAACATGGTGACTAAGTACAAAGGCAATGCAATGTTGATGATCGCAGCGATATTCCATTGAGGGGCGATCCAATCGGGCTGAGCCATATCAAAAGTACTGGGCAACAGGGCCTCTTGGCTGCTGATTAACGTCGCTAGAACACCGACGACCAGCACCACCAACATTGTGTATCGTGGAGCCAGTTTTTTTGTGATGATATACGCGAGAAACATCACAACAAATAGCACAGGAGTACTCGATAAAGTACCAAAGGCCGCTAAGCAAATAGGCAGCACAATGGCAGCTAACATTGCGCTCGCAAGGGAAGCCGGTACCGCTTTGATGAGGTTGTTCAAAGGCTTAATCAACCCGGTAAGCACAATCAACAAGCCCGACACCATAAATGCGCCAATAATGCTTTGTAGATCATAAAAATAACTGCCACTGGCCAAAATAGCCGCTCCCGGTGTTGACCAAGCGGTAAGTATTGGCGTTTTAAGAAACCACGAAAAAGTCATCGAGGTTATTCCCATCACTACGCCTAACGCAAGCAACCAGCTTTCAATTTGACTTGGGGTGGCCCCCAGTGTCGTGGCGGCTTGAATGACGATAACCACAGAGCTGGTATAACCAACCAAAACAGCAGTAAATCCTGCAGTAATATGACTCACATTAAACAGCTTATTCATCCATGATTGCCTTAATGTTTATGGTAAACTTGTTGTGCGTTATTACGCACCAACAATAGCACCGTGCGCTTTAGCGCACAAGCAAGGACGTTCAATGAAAGATGCCAAATTTAAGGCTGAGATATCCAACCAGCTGAAAAATCTTAGAAAAAAGCGTGGATTAAGTTTGGATGCCACAGCACAGCTTACCGGTGTATCCAAAGCGATGCTGGGCCAAATAGAACGTAGAGAATCAAGTCCTACGATCGCTACGCTATGGAAAATCAGCAGCGGCCTAGACAGTTCGTTTTCCGCTTTTTTTAGCAACGACCCGCAATTGCAGCAAAGTGAAAAAACCTTTCCTAGCGATGCACATATGCAGGTAAATACGCTATTTCCTTTTCAATCAGACACCAATATAGAAGTATTTGAAATTACCCTAACCCACCAACACCAACAACTGTCATCGCCGCATCAGGTTGGGGTAATTGAGCATGTACATGTCATAAGTGGCAAGCTCAAGCTAATGTTTAATGACACTTGGCATACGCTCACCGAAGGGGAAAGTATTCGGTTTTTTGCAGACCAGCCGCACGGTTATGAGGCTGTCACGCAGAGTGTCATTTTCCATAATATTGTCAGCTATCCAAAGGGGTAGCTGACAATATTCCTTGAATACAAATCGATTCAATCAAACAAAGAAAACACAGCATTGATATTATCCAACGCTTGTTCTACTTCGTCCTTCGGTGGTGGTAGTTCATAGCCTGCTTGGTTATAGCATTGCGCGACAATGTTTTCGGCATCCACATTTATACACTCTGCTAATAAGCGTTCAGCTTCAGCGTGATTGCCTTGCGCATTCTGTAAAGCAATCAGCTCGGGATAAAATACATCCTTATCCCCAATCGCGGCAATGCCCTGTTGCAATACCTTTTGTGCCTGCAAAAAGTGTTGGTTCACTCTGTAAATTTGGGCAGAAGTTTGGAAAGCTTGCACCGAGAGATTTTGCCAACTAGCAATAAAGTCTAGATTTTGTACGGCCTTATCAGACTCACTTTGACTGTCTCGAACCATAGAGAAAACGTATCTGGTGTAACTGTCCTTTGCCGAAGGCTGAGCAATGCTCAGGCGGGCAAACTTTTCAGCGGTATTAAGATCGGCATTTAGTAGCGCATCAAGCGCCATCTCAGCTTCAAAATAACGCTCGAACAGGGGCGTTGCCTCCTTAAACTGATCAAGTTCGGTGGTGCGATACGACCTTCGACGTTCTTCTCGATATTCGCGTTTTAAGTATTCGGCTATCGCCGTCATGCGTGCGCGTTCGTCAGGATGATTAACTGAATTGTCATTTAAAAAACTGGCAACGGCTTGGTTAGCTATCAAATACCCAACTTGACCCAGTTCACTTTTTTGTAAGTTACCTCCATTGTTTGCAATAACGTCGACAAAGCCACTGAAGTCATCTTGCTTAGCCTGCAACTGTTGCTCGGTGTGCACTCGCGCCGATTCTAGCCTTTCCAAAGAGACCTTTGCGACTGCTGGGCTGTAGCCTGCTGCTGTCATTAAATCGATGGCCAATAAGTCTGCTTCTGCTTCATCGTCTCGACTCAGTGACGAGTTAATAACGTCTCGGCTCAATCGATTTATCGCAAGCCCCGACAAGTAGGCTTTAGTAATGTTGCTTTGACTTTGCTGACTTAGGGTTTGCGTGAATTGACCGGTCTCTTTTTGATAACGCACATCTCTAAATTTGTTCACCATGATCCCCACATTCACCGCACTGTTTACAGACGCGGCTTGTTTTTGAAAATAGAGATTCGTTTGGTGGTGTGCTAGCAATATGTGTGACAACTCGTGCGCCAACAGATAGGCCAACTCATCGACGGACTCTGCGTCATATATTGCTCCAGTTGATAATACGATGTCAGTCGGAGAGGATGCAGCGTAATAAGAGCCGTCAATGGTTACGGTGACCTTTGGCGTCTCTCCTTGGTACATTGGTACCGATGTCATTAGCTTTTCGACAATACTGGACAGATAAATGTCAACTGACTGCTCTGCCATTAAGTGCTTATCCGGCGCAATACGCATTGTGGCGCTATTAGTCGGCGACTCGGTAATGATCCGCGAGCTGACTTGATCGAAATAACGACCTTGCTGAGGGACTTCGACTGTTTTGACATTATTGGTATTGCACGACGCCAATACCAAACAGGACACGAGCCAACCGATGTAACTTTTCTTAACTAACATGGTTCCCCTACTCCCATCATACTATTTGTCGTTTTATCTTTGGGTTGAGAGACCTCATTGGAGTCTACTGACTCACCTTCTAAGGCGCAGGTTTTCGATGCCTTTGCCTGCTCATTAAGCGTCACCTCAGAGGTGTGGATCCAATAAGAGGTGCTTTGATAAACCACTTCCACGGTATTATTCAGCGGATCATACCCCTTCACATTCATCGGCGTTTCTAACTGCTCTTTGGCAACGTCGATGCAGTTATCCTCTATGTCGCATAACTCAATTTCATTGAGTAGAAAGTCTGTGATCTGCGGCTGTGCATAGCTCAACGAAGCCATCAACATCAAGAGAATGAATGGTGTAAGGTGTTTTTTCATGGTTGATTCCTCTTTAATCGGGCAGATGTCGCCTTGTTCGTTAATCTGCACACAAAATGAATGAAGCTAGCTTGTAAACCAAACCTGTCCGATTGATGTGCAAGTTGCCTAACCACCATTCTCAGTCGAAGATCATTGATTAAGATGGACATAAAGGCCGGAATTGAAAATAGAAAGATCAGCGGAAGGGTGTACCAATTCGCAATGCCAAAGGCATAAATAGACTCTGAAATAAAGATAGAAATACCCATCAGCACGAGCGGCACCACAAACATAGGCATGTATCGCAAATTGTCCTTTCTTTTCAGCTCAAGGTATTTGTGCTGCTGTTTGAGAAATCGACAATATTGAGTATCAGACACAATCTGTTCTGTGTTTTCAGCTTGCATTCTGTTTAGTGCAACGACCCACTCTTTGACGGTACTAAACTTGAGCTGTTTTTCTCTCACATAAAGTACAATGATGATGCAGCCAACATTAACCAATAGCTCGATCAGATCGTTAATATCTAGACCAAAAACCACATCTTCAATGGGCATGTGCCAATATCTGTTATCCAACTGAATCAAGTTGTCTAACGCCATGGCGTGTCGAAAAACACCGGGTAAACTGCCATGTAATGGTGTTGCGGCGATGTCGAGTCCGTTACCCAGAAAATAACCCACTAACACAATTCGATGACTTAGCTTTGCTTCGAGTTGCGACTGACTCAACCTTGTACTGTATAAGTCTGAGGCTTTGATGTATTCAATCGGTGGCGTTGTAACCCTAAATAATTTGTCGAACTCAGGCTCACTGTATAAGCCTTGCAAAACCAATAGCTTGCCTATTTCTAAAGCCCTTTCTAGCGGCTGACGCTCACTGGCATCGTCTGGATAAGAGTGACTCCAACGGATCAACATTGGAGCGGGTATGTCGTCTGGTTTGGTGGTCGATTGGCACAAGCTATGTGTGCTGTTTGAGTGCAGCTTTTGATTGAGATGGCAATGAATCGAGAAAAGCGACCACGCCGGTGATTGAGATAAGTTGGGGACGTGGTTCTCATTTGATTGCGAAACATGCTCCTCTAGCACCAGGGGATAATAATCACCGTATCCACTCCATACAACACTACCAAATGGCGACGCATAATCGGAAAGTTGTTGCCGTTCAAGAATGGCATAGGTCGACTCAAACAGTGTATTGCGGATGGGGAATTTAGCTGGAAATCGAATGGGTTCCGTAAAGACTTGAGTGTCATAGTGGCTATTGCTGGACAGCACGACGGGAAAGTTTTGCCGCTGGTACTCTTTGGTCAGCCGATCAAGGTTTTTTGAATGCTCTTCATGGATTAAGAAGTCGTAAAAAACAGATTCAGGAGCAAATGACGCGAGCGTTTTATGAAGGTTTCTTAACGTAGTAAAACTGAGTGGATAGCCGTCTCTTTTTTTGACAAAGTTTTCGTCCAGCAATACCACGCTCACTACACTGCCTGCCTTCGGATAAAAAGGGCTAAGAAATGCATTGATGTTATCTTGATATTGCTGCTCGGCCGCATCTTGGATCCCTAAAGGGTTCAACAAAAAGATCGCCGTTACGAGTATGGCTGGCGCGCTAAACGCAAACACCAACCAAATTTTACTGAGCCAAAGCACACTTCCCCACTACGATTTATTCAATCCACATAAACCGCTGAGTATAGGAAAGAAAATCGGTGCGAAAGCAAAAATCAATCTTTTGAATGGAGAGTAAAACCTGTCGTCATTCCTTCGCTTAGCAAATAAAATTTCGCTACCACTTTGTGGTTAATCCCACACTCACGTAAAGGACTTACTGTAGCGCGAAAACTTATCTATCAAAAATAAAAAACCATTGTTTTTTCCAGCAATGGTTTTCTCAAAGAGCTTAAACTATCAAGCCTTAAAATAAGGTTTGTTGACGCTTCGCCGGCACATGTTGCACTTCACCGTAGTCGCGCAGCATGTCCATTTTGTTGATGTCTAGACGAAGTTCAGTAACGTAACTATCGCCAACGGTGTAAGTTCTCACGACTTCAGCGCCGCGAACAACACCATCAACAGCACCAAAGGTCTCTTCATCGTACAAACGTTGATTCTGCACATCCGAACGACCGGATATACGCATACCGTAAATTTGCTCAGCCAACTCGCGATACGCATCTAACTTGGACGCGCGCATAGCTTTAATCTGCTTTTCTTGGCTATCACGACCGCTTTGGTCAGTAATACTCGAATAACCGACTGCGGTTAATACTTCACCTTGACGAGTAGCGTTTAACGGTTGGCACCCAACCAGTACTAAAGCCACTAGGCAAAAAATCCAATTTCTCATCTCGATCTCCTACAGACTCTCTCAATCTGTGTGTCCTGCTATGGACGTAACACGACAGTATATGGGTTAGTGTACTTAGGGTCAGTGCGAATAAGCACTCCGTCTTGCTGACGTACACTGTTCATCGTATCTAGGTCGCGGCCAATGCGATCTGAAGGTAAGAAGCCTTGGGCTGACGCTACAACTACGTGAGACTTCATGCCTACAAGTCGAGCATTCACCATAACGCCACCTTCTTGACGTAGCATTGTGCCGGTCAGAATGTATTGAACTTCGTGGCTGTCTTGTAGCTCTTTCAAATCGCGGCTCAGCGCAAAGTCGCCATGTTGCGTGACTTTGATTGATCCAGTTGTTTTGTAATCAACAATTCGAAACCCACGGCGTTGCAACTGATGTATAAAACTCTCTGATACAGTGTTGCCCAACCAACTCGCACTGCCCATGTCCTGAAGGTCTACAAAAGACGCAACAGCAACGGGCGTACGTTGAGACACTGCCGTATTCGATGTGACTAATTCTTCAGTCATCGATTCGACGAAAAAGTCTAAGGTGTGTTTTGGGTTATCCATCAACATAAAGCGTGAGCCTTGATAAGGCGTTTTACCGTTGTATATTGGCGAATAGCCACACCCAACGACTAAAATCGGTAACAGCAATACCATCCACTTCTTTACTGCCATCCATTTATTCATGTCCATCTCTCTCCACTGGAACGGTTCCTAATTCGACATTGGAACAATCTTTGCTTTTAAATTTGTGCGTCAAATAAAAAGCTCTGTTTTTACGCTCTGGTGATTATCATTTTTGCCGATGCTAGAAACTTAGCAATAACCATACCAAAACGGATTTAGAGATCATGAAGAGAGCATTATTGTTCCTTGTTCACCTTATAACGCTAGTTACTGCACCGATAGTGCAAGCCGAATGGTTTGAAGTCGAAGGCAGCGCAACCGTTGTGGCGTCTGACAGTACAGCCCGATATCACGCATTGAACGATGCGATTTATCAAGCGATGGCCTTTGCGGGAGCAGATATAGGGACCATCAGCTTGCTGACCGAATTTTTGGAAGTTGACCGGGAACAATATCAATTCACTAACCACGAAATTCGGTTTATTGAGGTGGTGGATGAGCGAACTCGAAACGGCAAAAAAACGCTGCGTGTTCGCCTCGATATCTACCCATCGGCAAATGGTTGCCAAGTGGGGCAATACAAAAAGACGTTTCTGGTCGGCAATTTTGATATCGAAAGCCCACAGCAAGCCGTGATGGGACAAATTTACTCATTGGGTGACGATTTTAGCCGTGTCCTCGACAGGCAAATTGACCACCAGTCACTCAGCTTTTTGTCGGTTGGCACCACCAACTACCCATTAAGTAAAAACAATCCGTCAATGGTCACCATGGTAGCTCAGGATTATGCGGCTCAATACTTAATTTCTGGAAAAATCACCGACCTCACCGCCACCATAGAAAGCAGCTTTCTCTCGTCTGATGTGATTAATCGTCAATTTGCCGCAGATGTAAGTATTTTGGATGGCAAAACCGGTCACGAAGTGTTTCGCAAAAACTACCGCGAAATTGCGCGCTGGCCCTTTGCTAAAACCAGTTTAGTGGATACGGCGAGCGGCCGCTTTTGGAGCTCTACTTACGGAGAAATGCTGCTGCGCGTTAGTCGCGACATCATGCTCGACTTAGAGTCGGAGTTATCGTGCAAAATAACTCTACCTCAAGTGACCAAGGTTTATGGTGACACTGTGACAATAGATCTAGGGCGAATACATGGAGTGCAAGTAGATGATGAGCTGTCACTTTGGCATACAGGAGCATTCATTGATCAAGCGGGCAATCCTCGCAACAAAGTAACCGCGAGTAATATTACGCTGAAAGTCTCTCGAGTTTACGACCAAGAAGCCGAACTTAAGGTGATGCAACCCGAGTTGGCAACCAGCATCCAGTTAGGCGATGTGATGCACAAAGCAGTTCACTAGCCGCTTACACTCTGCACTGAGCGTTGCAGATAGTTAAAACGTTATCGTTTAGCAATCTGACATACCAAAAAAAGTTGGGTGCGGCGATACCTTGCCACACCCAACATCGATTATATAAACCAAATAATTCAACGGACAATGTCCGTTAACGCACTCGATGTAGACTGAACAGTGTGCCCGAATTAGTCCGCAAATTTTTGCATAATCTCCAGGACCTGAGGTCTAAGCTTAAGAAACATTTCAGCCAATACAGGGTCAAAATGTTCACCTTTTTCCTTTTCAATAAGGCTGAATGCCTCATCTGCCGTCCACGCTTTTTTATACGAACGCGTTGAGGTAAGAGCATCGAATACATCAGCTATTGCCGATATACGACCAATCAGTGGGATCTCTTCGCCCACCAAGCCTTGCGGATAACCTTTTCCATTGTATTTTTCGTGATGGGTTTGCGCCACTGTCTTGGCCATATCCAACAGCTCAGAGTTACTGTCGCCATCTAAAATATCTACGCCTATCGTTACGTGGGTCATCATTACCGACCACTCTTCATTGGTCAGCTTACCCTCTTTCAGTAATATGCCATCAGGTATACCAATTTTGCCGATGTCGTGCATGGGAGCGGCTTCTCTGAGAAGATCGGCTTCTTTTTCGCTCATACCACTTTCAATCGCTAGCAGGTGGCAGTAGCTGGCCATTCTAAGGACATGCATCCCTGTTTCGTTGTCTTTGTATTCAGCAGCTCGCCCCAAACGTTTAATCATCTCAAGTTTACCTTGATTGATCTCGTCTGTTTGCAGTTTTACTTGAACCTCAAGTTCGCGATTTTGATTGGCCAAAGCAAGATGTGTGGCCACCCTTTGCATTGCCACTAGTGGTGTTATTGGTTTGGTAATGTAATCCACAGCCCCTAATTGCAACCCTCGGATCTCATCTTCGGCCGAAATTTTCGCAGTCACAAAGATGACGGGTATATGTGAGGTATTTGGCTGACTTTTTAAGGCTTCACACACTTCATAACCATCCATCTCTGGCATCATTATGTCTAGTAATATCAAATCAGGCGCTGGCAACATTTGCGCAATTTTGAGTGCTAGTTTGCCGCTATTTGCCGCTTTGATTCGATACTTATCTTTCAGAGCACCGGCCAACACTTCAATATTTTCGGGGGTATCATCGACGATTAACACCGTTAGTTTGTCGTGCATGCAATCTCCAAGTCATACGAATTTTGTGAGTATTACTTTCTAAACGTAGACCAATAATTCTCTAGTCACCTGAAAAAATTAAAGTTTTGGTGAGATTGCGGCGCAAGATCATGTTTGCATGAAAATCCTTCATTACCTCTCATTTCAATCGCTTGTCGTGGATGCTCTGCCAGTCACGGTCAACTGCTAATTTCTGCACACTTCGTGACTTATGTCTCTATTGATCAAGAACACAAAATTTCCTAGTACTTTCGGTTAAAGTGCCCAATTGTAACAAAAAGTAACAAGGCCCAGTGATGTCCATGGTTGACGATTTAATTGAACAGGCGTCAATGCATTCGACGGAACAAAAACTCGACATAAAAATAAAATAGTAGGTATGACTACATGGAACACAAAGAAAGAAAGTTCGGTGAAAACGCTACATTGGTTTCAGTAACCGATTTAGATGGCGTAATCCAATATTGCAATCGCGACTTTATAGAGATTAGTGGGTATTCGGAAGATGAACTGATTGGCGCCAATCACAATATCGTGCGTCATAAAGATATGCCAAAGGCTGCTTTCGAAGATTTGTGGACGACGGTCAAAGCGAATAAACCGTGGAAAGGACTAGTAAAAAACCGCTGCAAAAATGGAGACTTCTATTGGGTTGACGCTTACGTCACGCCCGTTTTTGAAAACGGTAATAAAATTGGTTATCAGTCTATTCGAAGCTGCCCAAACAGAAAGCAGATCACTGACGCTGAGTCTTTATACGCCACATTAAATTCTGATCTACAAAAGAAAATTCCTAAGCCTAATGTTCTTCTGACCTTAAGCTTGGCAGCAAAAACCAATATCATGGTTGGCTTACTGTTTTTGTCGATATTGCTAATGGAGTGGAGCAGTGGTGCACTGTTAAACTTCGACGCTGCTCATATTGCCGCAAATCTCTGGATCGCCGGAATTATGGCCTTGTTGCTCTACGTCATTAATGTCGATGTCATCAAAAGAGTTAACCGGCTCACCAAAATTATCCGACGTATTTCGGCTGGAGATCTGACCGAGAAAATAGAGATTATTAAACAAGACGAAATTGGTGAAACCGTTATGTCTGCTAAGATGCTTCAGGGTAGGCTGAAAGCCGTTATTGGTCGATTTAGCGAATCTTCGCAAGACCTCATTCAGGCAACGAATGTTCTTAGCACCGCGAGCACCACAACCAAAGACAGCATGGATGTGCAGCACGTCGAAACCGAGCTAGTCGCCACAGCGATGAACGAGATGAGCGCAACCGTTAACGAAATCGCGCAAAACACCTCACGCACATCCGAGCTAGCGGCCAGCGCCAATAGCGCGACAGACAGTGGAAAAACCGTGGTGTTATCGACCCGCGACACCATCGTCGAGCTATCGGAAAGCCTTTCAAACATTGCAGCTTCAATTAACGAGTTGGCCAGCGAATGTCAGCAAATCCGAGATATCACCGACTCGATCAGCGGCATATCGGATCAGACTAACCTGTTAGCCCTAAATGCAGCCATTGAAGCTGCGCGCGCAGGCGAGCATGGAAGAGGCTTTGCGGTTGTCGCCGATGAAGTAAGAGGTTTGTCGTCCAGAACCCAGCAATCGACGGTTGAGATTTCCACCATGATCGACAGACTTCAACGCAGAAGTACGCTAGCCGTTGAAGCCGTAGATGCTGGACTGGAAAAAGTGAGTTTTTCTGTCGAGCAGATCCAGCACACCGAGGATGTCTTTACCGATATTGCCAACTCCGTGGCCGACGTCAATGACATGAACATGCAAATCGCCACAGCAGCCGAAGAGCAATCGAGCGTTGCCGAAGAGATGAACCAAAACGTCACCTCAATCAGCACTCACTCCTACAAAACAATGGATAACGTTGGCTCACTAGAAAACGAAATCGCAACACTGACCAAAATGTCTGAGTCACTCAAGCTGCAACTGAATCAATATAACCTCGGAGATACTGTCTCAGTTAGTCGCTAGACTATCACCGCAACAGCGTTGATAAGCTACAGCCTCAACTAGGGGAACTGACCTTTCATTTCGGTGAGTCCCCTACATTTTTCAAAACAACAACTTGGAAAAAATAACACCGCTACGGCCATAACACCTTAGGTTCAAATACCGTATATCCGCTTTAGTATTAGTGAGTTGCACAGATTTCACTTTACGAAACACTGTGTTAGCATACGCTGAGTGTCCCCTTAGTTCATTCGGATAGAACGCGAGCCTCCTAAGCTTGAGAGACAGGTTCGAATCCTGTAGGGGACGCCACTTCAGCATGCTACTCTCTAATATTAAACACGCCCTCTAACCCATCACAGTGCCACAAAATTAGTCTAAAACCGTGGCTTTAAGCGATGTCGATATAATCGGCTAACAGTCGCGATTAAACTTCCACCTTTCCGTTCAATAATTCGTCAACACATTGATCGTGCAATACTTATTTGTCTTACTTTGTGACAATTCCCCTACACTTTCCAATGTTAATTTTTTAAAGTAGTCGTTCTATTCTAAAATGGACACATTCATCAATGCCCTCCCTAAAGGATTTTAACGTTCGCAGCAAAATGCGAATTCTCATTTCTCTTTCCGTTGCACTGCTTTTTCTCAACTGTTATGTCATCTTGTATCAGAACTATCTGGACATGCACCAAACTCGGCAGCAAAGCATTCAACAACAAGTAGAAGCCGCAGCCTCTATGCTGAGTGGTTTTTCGACTCAGAATCCAAATGATAAAGAGCAAGCCAAACTACTAGCGATCGACGCGCTTCGTCATGTTCGATATGACGAAAGTAACTATTTTTGGATAACCGATACCAATAGCAACTTGGTTTTGCACCCTCTACGACAATCGAGCGAAGGGAAATCGATGGCGCAAGTCACCGATGCAAGTGGTCACCTGCATTGGGCTGAGATGACGCGTACAGCGCTGTCGAATAAATCGGGGTTTGTTAAATACGATTGGCTGTCACCGCAAAATGACGTTCATCATAAAGTCTCTTATGTTCAACTAGTGCCTGAATTTGGGCTCATTGTCGGTAGTGGCGTGTTTACCGACGACATCGACCAAGCCTTTTGGTCAGATATCCGCTCTACGCTCTTGTTCTCTTTAGGCAGTATCGCGTTGCTTCTGTTCTGTTCTCGCTGGATTGTGTTCGATATCACCCGTCCACTGCAACAGCTGCGTACACGAGTAGGGGAGCTTGAAAAAGGTGATCTGACCGTGGATTTCGCTTTGATGCGCAAAGACGAGATTGGCGATATAGCTCACGCCTTAGAAAACTCTACCAGCATGTTTAGAACCACATTAATAAGAGCTAAGGAAGCTGGCGATAGCGCAGAAGAAATGGCGCAAAATGTCTCGGTTACTAGCGCTCAAAGCGCCAGGAACCTACAAGATCAGCAGCAGCAACTGGCTCAGCTTTCAGTGGCAATGACAGAAATGAGCGCAACCATTAATGACGTTGCACGTAATACTCAATCTGCGTCAACCAATAGCAGCAGTGTCAAAGATGACCTCAATGTAAGCTATGAGCTGATGAATGAGACCTTATCAGCGGTGCAGCAGATGACTCAGTCTATAAGTCACTCTAGCGAAATGACCAATGCGCTCGAACAAGGTGTTAGTGACATTACGTCTGTGACCAAAGTGATTCAGGATGTATCAGAGCAAACCAACTTACTGGCTCTCAATGCTGCCATTGAGGCCGCTCGCGCTGGCGAGCAAGGGCGTGGTTTTGCGGTTGTAGCCGACGAAGTAAGGCAATTGGCTGGAAGGACTCAATCGTCCACCAACGAAATCCAATCCACGATTGATGTACTCACTCGCCAATCGAATGAGGCCGTCAGTTCCAGTGAGGAGTCAAAGACTATTGTGCAGTCGACTAATGAATACGCAAAGCAGACGCAAACTCTATTAAACGGCGTTCAGCAAGCGTTATCCGATACCGATGACCTTATCTCTCAAATCGCAACCGCAACCGAGCAACAAGGTAGCGTGACCGAAGAAGTGAATAGTAATGTCGATCATATCAGTGAAGCAGGTTTGGAAATCAGCAAATCAGCGCAACACCTTAATCAGCAAATTGATGCACTAGCCCAATCGGCAAACCAACTCAATAAAGAGCTTAAGCAATTCAAAATCTAGCGCCAGTAAGCACTTAGACTGACGGGGCACGCAGTCATGGCTGCGCACCCCGTTTATTTATCAAAACGAAATGCTGCCCATCCCCTTTTGAGAAGGCATTCTGGCCTGTAGTGCATATACTTATTCCACGTTTAACAGCACAAAGGTGGGGTTATGATGCTTCGCAACACACACTGGTTATGGGCACTGATTGGATTGTTTATTGCCCTACCCGCTCATAGCGCGCAATCTATTCAAGTCGGAAGCTATAACTGCCCCCCATTTATCATCGAATCCACCAGCGATGACCAAGTTGAATATCGAGGTCTGAGCGTTTTGCTTTGGGACCAGATAGCCAAAGAATTGGATATCGATTATTCATTAAACAATTTTGAACTAGAAGCGCTATTGCAAGAGGTAGAGGCCAGTAGCATTGCTGTAGGCATTTCATGCATCTCCATCACACCTGAGCGCGAAAAGCGACTGGATTTCACTCACTCTTTTTATGAGACCCATCTTGCCATCGCGGTAAAACCGATAGGTATTGGTGGCATGGTGATTAACTTAATCACCAACGCAAAGCTATGGAAAATACTTGGCTTAGTTGCACTGGTGGCTAGCATAGTGGGCGCGATTTACTATTTTCTTGAACACCGAGTAAACAGCAAACTCTACTCAATGAAGTCCAAATCGGCACGAGGTATTGAAGGCTTCATCCTAGGCCTACTTTTTATTACCAAGGGACCCTTTAACTATTATGAATTCCAAACATTAACTGGGCGCGTATTAACCGTACTACTGGCGGTGATCACCACCTTTGCACTGGCAAGCATTACTGCGTTACTCGCCAGTAGCTTAACCCTTGGCGCACTCACTTCAGACATTAATGGTCCTAACGATTTAAGAGATAAAAAAGTGGCGGCTAAACTCGAAAGCACTGCCTCTAAATACCTGACGAGGCGTGGCATTCACCATACCACCTATGAAGATCTCGACGGATTGATGACAGCACTGGACAACGGCAGCGTACAGGCTATTGTGGCGGATGATGCCGTGCTTAAATACACCATTGGGCAGGCCAATTTAGAAGGGTTACTCGAGGGAATCTCGGTTTTGCCTTATCAATTTGAAAAACAAAACTACGGACTGATACTACCAGAAGACAGCCCTCTTCGAGAAAGCATTAATCAAGCGTTGTTAAAGGTTCGTGGTAGTGAGCAGTGGCAAGCGTCGTTAACGGAATACCGGCTGCAATAAATAGCACCGCTTGGATGAGCCATGTATGCCTGTTATAAACAGAAAAGCGTGCAGGCTAACATTGCTACCGTCACACTTTCCTGACATCATTCATCCCATAGGTCGATATGAACCTACTTATCCATTAAATGAGGCTCGAACGTATGTCTATTTCGAAAGACCCAACCGAACGTATGAATCAATTTTTTAAGGCGGCAGCGTCGCAACGTAAGATTTGGCTTTTAATTGACGAGCACGGTAGTGTATTACTTAATACCGAAGAAGAAGAGTGTGTACCCGTTTGGCCAACCGAAGAAGATGCACTTGCTTGGGCAACAGAAGAGTGGGAAGGGTTTACCGCAGAAGCTATTTCTACCGCTAAATGGCAAAGCCGCTGGACCGTTGGTCTGGCAGAAGACGATTTATCGGTGGTGGTATATCCCGACGAAAATGGAGAAGGGATCGTACTGTTTCCAGACGAATTTGAATTTGAATTGAAAAAACGTCTTTAGCCGAATATAGAAGTGGGGCCATTGAGCCCCACTTTTACCGATTTACTGAACCTCAACACCAACCGTCAAAATACGCTATTGTACTCTGCGTTGAATTTCAGCCAGTACGTTGTCACTGGCTTCCTCAATCAAATCCAACACAATTTCAAACCCTCTGGCTCCACCGTAATAGGGATCCGGAACTTCATCCAACTCCGCTGAGCTAAACGCTAAAAACAGTTTTACTTTATGTTGGTGCTCCGTTGGAGCCATTTCTAGCATATCGCTCAAGTTGGCCTTATCTGCAGCAAGCAGCAGGTCAAAGTTTTGGAAATCTTGTTCAGTCAGCTTTCTGGAGGTGATTCCATCAAAAGAATACCCCCGTGCTTCACCTGCTTTTTTACTGCGAGGATCTGGTGGATTCCCTTTATGAAAGCCAATCGTACCCGCTGAGTCAACGTCTACAAAGTGCATACCTTTTTCTTGAGCTTTTGCTTTTAGTACCGCTTCGCCCGTTGGTGAGCGACAAATATTGCCCATGCAAACTACCAGTACTTTAAACTTCTTATTGGATAACAAGGCGTTAGTCCTTCTATGAGTGTTACTGCCAAACTGGCTTTTCAAAAGCCAATACTATCAGTACGTTAGATTTACTTGAGCTAACAATAGCACTGTGTCTTAGCCCAAGAAAGTACCTAAATCATCAATAAGCATCGATTACAGGCAAGATCTTGAATTTGATATTACTCTTGATAGAGGTTTGACCTAGATCAATCCAAGGTCCGATAACGCGGTTTCAAAGAACAAATAACCGGTTTCTAAACTATTTGTAAACCGAATCTTGTACGACAAATGCTAGGTTTATTCAGTTACATAAAATGTAAGTCTACAGATTTGTATTTAAGGAGAAATCAAATGCACGGTGAACAAGCATCAGCAGGGAAATGTCCCGTCATGCATGGTGGCAATACCACTTTAGGTGGTAAAGCAACTAAAAACGTAGATTGGTGGCCTAACCAACTGAACCTAAAAATTCTTCATCAAAACGACACTAAGTCCAATCCACTGGGTGAAGCGTTCAACTACCCTCAAGCGTTCAAAACTCTTAACTTAAAAGCAGTTAAGCAAGACCTTGAAGCGCTAATGACCGACTCACAAGAATGGTGGCCAGCAGATTACGGTCACTATGGTCCGTTCATGATCCGTATGGCGTGGCACGCAGCCGGTACCTATCGTACCGCCGATGGTCGCGGGGGCGGTAACACGGGCAACCAACGCTTTGCACCGCTAAACAGCTGGCCAGATAACGGCAACCTAGACAAAGCACGTCGCCTATTGTGGCCGGTGAAAAAGAAATACGGTGCCAACCTCTCGTGGGGTGATCTGTTTATTCTGGCGGGCAACGTTGCGATTGAGTCTATGGGACTTAAGACCTTTGGTTTTGCTGGGGGTCGTGAAGACATCTGGGAACCAGAAGAAGATATTTACTGGGGCGCAGAAAGTGAGTGGCTTGGTGACGAACGTTACGATGGCGAGCGCGACCTAGAAAATCCATTGGCAGCGGTACAGATGGGTCTGATTTATGTTAACCCTGAAGGCCCTAATGGCGACCCTAGCATTCTTGCTTCTGGCCGTGACATTCGCGATACCTTTGCTCGTATGGGCATGAACGATGAAGAGACCGTAGCACTGGTTGCAGGCGGTCACACCTTTGGTAAGAGCCATGGTGCGGGTGACCCAGAGCTTATGGGACCGGAGCCAGAAGCTGCCCCTCTAGAAGAGATGGGCTTTGGCTGGAAAAATGGCCACGGCAGCGGCCATGGTGACGACACCACAACCAGTGGTATCGAAGGCGCTTGGACACCAAATCCAATTCAGTGGGATAACGGCTACTTCGACATGCTGCTCGGCTACGACTGGGATTTAGTTAAGAGTCCAGCGGGTGCTTGGCAATGGGTACCGGTAGGCGTGACAGAAGAGCATAAAGCCCCTCAAGCACACGATGCGACAAAACGCGTAACGACCATGATGACCACTGCAGATATGGCAATGCGCATGGACCCTATTTATGGAGAGATCTCTAAACGCTTCCACGCCAACCCAGATCAATTTGCCGATGCATTTGCGCGAGCATGGTTTAAGCTGACGCACCGCGATATGGGTCCAAAGAGCCGCTATTTAGGGGAAGAAGTACCGAGCGAAGATTTGATCTGGCAAGATCCTCTTCCAGCCGCGCCAGCCTCTGTAATTAGTGACAGCGACGTTGCGCAGCTGAAGAAGTTGATTGCCGACAGTGAATTGTCTGTTTCTGAGCTGGTATACACAGCTTGGTCTTCTGCCTCGACATTCCGTGGTTCTGATTACCGTGGCGGTGCAAACGGTGCACGCATCCAACTTGCTCCACAAAAAGGTTGGGAAGCAAACCAGCCAGAGCAACTTGATAAAGTATTGACTGTATACAAATCAATTCAGTCTAGCTTTAATGCCAATGGTAACACCGTGTCTTTAGCCGACCTTATTGTTCTTGGCGGTAACGTAGCCATTGAGCAAGCGGCAAAAGCCGCCGGTCAAGACATCGCGGTACCCTTTGCCGCGGGCCGTGTAGACGCAACTCAAGAAGACACTGACGCGGAGTCGTTTGAGGTTCTTGAACCTATCGCAGATGGCTTCCGTAACTTCGCTAAGAAAACCTACTCTGTTCCAGCGGAAGAGCTACTGCTCGACAAAGCTCAGCTTCTGAAACTAACCGCGCCAGAAATGACTGTATTGGTAGGTGGTCTTCGTGTGTTGGGTGCAAACCATGGCGGTACTGCGCACGGCGTATTTACTGACAAACCAGGAACATTAACCAACGACTTCTTTGTCAACCTTACCGATATGGACACAGAGTGGAAACCAGTATGCCCGCATAACAGTGCATACGTCGGAACAAGCCGCAGTTCTGGTGAGAAGAAGTGGACTGCAACTCGTGTAGACTTAGTATTTGGCTCTAACTCACAACTTCGTGCTTTGGCCGAGGTCTATGCCTGTGATGACGCAAAAACTAAGTTTGTTAGCGACTTTGTGGCCGCTTGGGTCAAGGTGATGAATGCTGATCGCTTCGATCTTGCCTAATAGCTCAATGTAAAAAAACCAAAAGGTGAGCACAACGCTCACCTTTTTTATTGGTTGGTATTAGCGCATGGCTTTACGCAGTATTTATCTTGTGCGGCATGCGAATGATAAACTCTGTCCCATTGGCTCCATCAGAGTGAGCTTTTATCTCAGCACCGTGCATATCCAATATCCCTTTTGCAATCGTCAGTCCTAATCCGGAATTGCCGTCAGACCCACTTCGAGCCGGCTCTATCCGATAAAAACGGTCAAAAATATGTTCAAGTTTCTCTGGTGCCACACCACAACCACTATCTTTGATCCGCAGTTCACAATAACCATCACATTGCTTACCGCTGACCACGATCTTTCCACGACTAGGCGTGTGGCGAACAGCATTTTCCAGCAAATTACCCAGTACTTGTAACATGCGCGCTTCATCCAAATAGAGGCTAGGAAGCGTCGATTCAAGATTGAGCAGCAAGATGATCTGTTTCTCTTCACATTTGGGTAAAAAGCGCTGATGAACTGCAACCAACAACTTATCAAGTGGTACTTCCGACAGTTGTAAGCTCAGGGATTGTGAGTCGGTTTTGGCCAATAGATTCATATCTCTTATCAATCGCTCAACCAGTTTCAATTCATTGCGGACGATCTTAAGTCGCTCATTATTAAGCTCAACATCACCGTTTTGGGCCATCTCTATATAGCCCGAAATCACTTGAATAGGCGTACCCAGATCATGAGTGATATCGGCAGTCAAACGTCGCCTTTTTTGGTCGGCCTGAGTAAGGCTTTCGCTCATTTTATTAAAGCCAAGCGTCAACTCTGCCAATTCATTGTTCGACGTAACCGGTACCTGTTGATATAGACGCCCTTTGGCCATAGAGGACATCGCGCTATATAGCCTGTCCATCGGCTTTAAAAGCCAACGGGAGAATACTTGACCAAAAATGAGTGAAACAATTACGCCGACAATCAGCGAGATTTTGAATATTTGAGTAAAATTATCTTGAAACAGTTCACGTTGCGAAGCAAGACTTAAGCCTGTCGCTTCAGGAGGGACTATCCAAGCGACTAAAGTGCCCTCAACTGTTATCGGTTGTGCTTCTCTTAAGTAAGCGCTAGAAATGACGTCCCCTACCCTAAAACCAAGAAAGTTGGCGAGCACAACATTTGATTGACTTACTATGCCGTGACGCTTTGGTCCTTCAGGACCTCTTGGTGGTGTCTCTCCTGGCTCTAGACTATTAGACTCTTCTGCTGCTACTGGATTAGGGTTGTCTTCACGTGTTCCGGCCAGTTGGATGTACTGCGGATGCAGTGTGACAAAATAGGCTTCAAATCCTCGCCAATCTTTTTCGGCCTCATACCAACTGACGATCTCTGCGATCATTTCTTCTGTCTGGTAGTTCAATTTCAACTGAGAAATACGTTGCTCAGAGGTAAAAACGACTAGCGCGTAAATGACACATGCCGTAAACACACTCACCAATAAATAAGTGGCGACAAATTGATAGCGTAGGGGCCACTTCACGATCCAATGACCTTTAACCGATACCCAATTCCAAACACGGACTCTATCTCTACCTGCCCTTTAGTTGAAGGCTCCAGCTTTTTACGAAGGTTTCGGACATGGATCTTCAAGGTGGACTCACTCCCACTGAACCCTTGTTCAATGAGACTGCACGATATTTCCGCTTTGTTAACCGCACTTTCCACCGATTGCATCAGCTGCTTCAACAGCGCACACTCGGCTTTAGTGACATCAATAACTTCATCCTCTGCTCGCAGCTCGTTACGGGTTATGTCTAGGGAAAGCGGGCCCGCTATTAACTGGTCATTGTGAGTAAAGCCATGATTGCTACGTTTCAATACCGCTTTGATTCGCGCCAGCAACTCTTGCATGCGAAAGGGTTTAATAATGTAGTCATCGGCGCCGTGGTCAAAGCCCCTCACGATGTCTTGTTCTTCTTGTTTAGCACTAATTAGGATAACGGGTAACTGGCTGTTTTCTCGAATTTTATCCAATAATGCATACCCATCCATCAGCGGCATCATAATATCGAGCAGCACCAGGTCGGGCTTTGATTGCTTAATAATTTGTAACGCTTCAACGCCGTTTGAGGCGCTCACTACCGAACAGTTGTGGCTGGTTAAAAAATCGTTTAACAGCTGTTGAACACTAAGTTTGTCATCAACAACCAAAATGCTCAAGGTTCTAGATTGGCTATCCAATGCTCATGTCCTGTCTGAAAATACTACTTAAGAGTTACCATAATAGTGCGTATAGGCAAGAAAAAATAGTCGGCATTTATTGATTAGGCTGGAATAAAAAAGACCAGCCCACATTGATGAAGGCTGGTCGTAATGACGCAGATTTACTTATTGGTATTGATCAATTCATAATCCGGGCCCGCAGTGTCTGCGGTCACAATAGAGAGCGCGTCAACATCGGCACCGACGCCTTGATATTGGTTAAAACCATTTACCGAGGTTTTAGTTGGCAATACCGTTGAATAGTCAGAGATTTGCTCACTTTGAGTCACTGTTCCGACGTACACTTCATTGCTGTAGCTTGTGTCAACCAGCGGCAGCTCTTGCGTGGCTCTCACGCTGACAAAGTCCGGATTGTCATGGTTATCCACCATATTGCTGTCAAAGTGGATTCCAACACCAGCAAAAATGGTTCCGACTTCGTCGTTGTTAAACAAGCTCACGCGATGCGTTTGGTTGCCATAAACGATGCCCCATTCAGTGTCAGTCAGGGTATTGTTGCGAATGGTGATATTTTTAGGCGTCCACTGCTTGTTTAGCTCTTTGCCTTTAACATCTTGATCCAACACTTCATTGTTCGCGACATCGATAATACCGGTATTGATCACAATACCGCCACGTAAGTCAGCATTGCCTTCAATTTCACCATCGCGGCCGCGCGTACCGTCAATGTAGTTGTTTTCAATGACATGGTCTTCATCGTAAATACGCATGCCGCCAGTCAAACGTTTTTCGTTACCTAAAATCACGTTGTCTTTGACGGTGTTCGCTTTACCGTGACGTAGTGAGATAAGCCCCGAGCTTTCAAAAATGGTATTGCTCGAAATTTCGTTGCCGCCTGACTTAATGGAGATCAGCTCACGCTCACCATCCATATCGATCATCAAGTTATTGGTGATCTTAGTGTTGGATCGATATTGTGAGGCTTTAGAGTCCCCAACACGAATCGCTTCCCAGCTGTTGCCGTTGTATCGAATCGCTTCTTTAATATCGAATTCGTTAAACTGATTGGGCTTTTGATCCAAAAACAGGTTATTGGCAATAAGGTGATTATCCGGTGTCTCATCCTTTTGCACGCCAATCAATGTGCCGCGTTTCTGCTTGCCTTCAAATCGGTTATTCAGTAATTGTCCTTCTTTGCCCCATAGTGATACCCAAAGGTATTTTGGGTACTCAGCGCGGCGCTCATCTGGGAGGTACTCATAATCGTGATTGAAGTAGTAAAAGGTCGAATTTTGTAGGGTATTTTGGTCACCCATCAAACGAACGCCGCCAAAACGTTCTGCCGGTCCACCTTCAGTAAACACCAAACCATCGACTGTGATCCCGTTACCTTCAAGGTTTAATTGCACAAGCCCAGTCAACCAAACGCTGCCAGGTTGTTCGGCCTTTATAGTGATATTGTTGGCAGTAATATTTACCACATCTAAGTGGCTGTATTTACCCGCAGCGATAGTAATAGTGCTGCCATCTACTGCGTTTTCTAATTGCTGTTTTAGCGCCTCAACTTGAGCCTGTGATTGCTCTTTAATTGTTGCGCCATCAACTGTAGCTAACCGATCCGTGGCTAATAAATCATTCCTTGTCAAAGATTGCACCGAATCCAGCATCATCACAGATGATGCGTTTACGGTATCAATCGTTGTTTGCGTGTCTGATTGTATGCAGCCGACTAGCCCAAAGGTGGTCAGTGAGGCAACAATCATGCTTGAAAGGAGTGTTTTCTTCATTTTTGTTAGCTTCTTTTCTATTTTTTGGAAAGGGTCTAGCGACTCACAATGAGCCGCTAGTTATAGGTAGTGTTAGCTATCTGTTGCAGGGTCCAGTTGTTCAACGTTATCGTCAACCGCCTTAACCAGCAGCAGACCGACCAAGAACACAATGGCACCACATAGAACAAATATCATGCGTCCCCATAGTGGGTTAGGCAGTGCAAACATAGCCATAACACCCACGCCAGCCACAGCGATCAGTGAGCCAAGCATACGACGCTGTTTGTTATCCAGCTTCTTCTGCTCAGTAGACTCTGCGACTAGAGGTGTGCTTAGGTTCTCGAAGAACTTGTCTACGTTCTTCTGGCGTTCTTCCGACAATGGCTTGTAGAACAGCGTAGTTAGGCAGAAGAAACCAGCGGTAAAGATCAAGTGACCAATTAGACCAATCGCTACTTTAAGATCTGACCATTCACGTCCGGTTAGCGGCTCTAGGTTGAACCAGTTAGCGACCATCTCTGCGTTGATTACAAAACCAACGAAGTAAGAAACGACTGCACCGACAACCAAGGTACCCCAACCTGCCCAGTCTGGTGTCTTCTTAATAAAGAAGCCACAGAACGCAGGAATGGTCATCGGGAAGCCAATCAACGCACCCACGTACATCATGGTGTCAAACAGGCTTAGTCCTTTTAGCGAGTTGATGAACAGCGCCACCAAAATAATAGCGATACCGAAGAACGTAGACGTCAATTTAGAGACAACCATCAGCTCTTTTTCAGATGCTTGAGGGCGAACAATCGGCTCGTAGAAGTTCTTAACGAAAATGCCTGAGTTACGGTTAAGTCCAGAGTCCATAGACGACATGGTTGCTGCAAACATTGCCGCAATCAACAGACCCACCATACCTGCTGGCATGTACTCTTGAACAAAGTATAGGTAAGCGAAATCACCCGCTTTTGAGCCTGCATCAGGGTAAGTTGCTGCAAGGTCAACGCCTTGACCGGCAATGAACCAAGAAGGCATAAACCAAATAATTGGGCCCATAGTCATCAAGATACACGCCAATAGCGCGGCTTTTTTAGCGTTTTTCGAGTCTTTTGCCGCCAAGTAGCGGTACGAGTTCAACATGTTGTTGGTGATGCTGAACTGCTTGAAGAAAATGAAGAATGCCCAGATGCCAAAGATGCTTAGGTAGTTAAGATCGTTACCTGAAACAAACGAACCGCCCTCTTGAATTGGGAAGTTGTTAACAATTTCACCGACGCCGCCACCTTGAATAATAGCTACAACCGCACAGGTAACCGTCACAGCCATAATAATGACCATCTGCATAAAGTCAGAGGCAATAACCGCCCATGAGCCACCAGTAACCGACATCACCAATACAACCAAACCGGTCAATATGATGGTCGTGGTCATATCAAAACCAAAGATACCCGAAGCGATGATCGCCAGACCATTTAGCCAAATACCGGCTGATATCACGCTGTTTGGCATACCTGACCAAGTAAAGACTTGCTCGTTCAGTTTACCAAAACGCATGCGAATCGCTTCAATCACCGTCACAACACGTAGTTGGCGGAATTTTGGAGCGAAGTAAAGGTAGTTCATCAGATAACCAAATGCGTTGGCCAAAAAGATAAACGCAACCGCGAAACCATCGGTATAGGCTTTACCTGCAGCACCAGTGAACGTCCAAGCACTAAACTGCGTCATAAACGCAGTCGCACCGACCATCCACCATAACATGCTGCCGCCTCCGCGGAAGTAGTCACTAGTGGTACTTGTGAATGTTCTAAACATCCACCCTATGGCAATTAAGAATAAAAAATAAATGCCGACTATAGCAGTATTGAGATCCATAATATCTTCTATTTATTAGTGTGTGGGAGAGATGTATGGATAATAACTAGGACGAAATTAACTTGTAGTACAATAATTCAATAAGGTGATTAATCTCGGAATTTTTTTACTTATTTTTACAATAGAAGTGATCGAGATCTTACCTTTACTTTCCTCTGACAAATACTAACAAAATGAAACATCAGACAATGAAATAGGTCATTAAAAAACAATGACTTACAATCTATCGCGGATATTTCTGGTTATTATTTGAGCTAGCAAATCAATTTCACATTCCGAATGGAAATATATACTTACACTCATTAATATATGGAAACCTAGAGAAATAACACTCAACATTGTTATATTTAAATTATGATAACTACAGTAACTTAAAATAACGCTTCTCTATTAATAAACACATTCAACAACCCAAAAGAAAAGGATAAGTATGTTTTAATTCGACTGCTAGAGAGGCGTACTTATGGCTATTTGTATTATGTAACGTCAACGATTTGTTCTAAATATCATCAAATAGTAACACTGCTCGCCTTGCTTGGGCTTCAGTGCAGTGAGTATTCGCCACCAGTTGGCTAATAGAGGTTGCAGGGTTTTGTTGCAGAAGACGTCTTAACTTCTCTTCCAATGGAACGAGCAGATCTTCATATGGAGCGAGTCCTTGGCGGAGTTTCTTTATTAGGTAAGGTTTATTCTCAATGCTCAAAGTGTCGATTGACTCGATAAACGCATCTACATGAGTTGCAAGCCCTACCAGCTGCCAATGTCGTGAACGACGAACGCGAGCTAATACACAGTGGTGCTGTAGTGCCACCACTTTTAACTCGCGAGCACTTTGCCCACCAATGCGATGCACAAGCGACGGAAGAGCAATAGTGATAGGTTGATTGGGCTGTGAAGGTGAGAGAGTCAAAACACTAATACGCTATTTAATAAACGTAATAATATACCGCAAAGAAGTGACAGGCGCAGCCCGCTAGTACAAAGGCATGCCATATCGCATGGTTATACGGTATCCGCTTAGCCACATAGAAAATCACCCCTAGTGAGTAGATGAGTCCCCCCGCTGCAAGCAGTGCCAATCCACCCGGCTCGAGATGTTTTGCAAGTTGGTAAATCACTATCAGCGACAGCCACCCCATAATCAAGTAGGTGATGAGCGAGGCCTTTTTGAAACGATACACAAACGCTACTTTCATGATCACGCCAATAAGTGCAATGGACCAAATCACTATCATTAACCCAATGGCCAGGGGCGTGCGCAAACTCACCAATAGAAACGGGGTATAGCTGCCGGCAATGAGTAGGTAAATGGCACTGTGATCAAATGTTTTGAGGGCGCGTTTTAAATGTTGATGTGGAATGGCGTGATATAAGGTCGAGGCTAAAAACAGCACTATGATGCTGCCCCCGTAGATACTCATGCTCGCAATAGTCAATGCGTCCGCATTGTTATTAACCGATTTTACCAACAGCATGATCAGCCCAATGATGCCAAGCACCATACCAATAGCGTGCGAAGCGCTGTTTAATAGCTCTTCTTTCGCGGTGTAGTGTGCGGGACTTTTTTCTGTCATTAGGCGCTCTCCTCATCAAAGATCGCCAGTATCGCACATTTCAGCGTACAGGTGTTAGCTGAAATGTGCGAGGTATGAGTGTTGGCAAGTGAAGCTGTTTCAGCTCAATAAAGCATAGCTAACGTTATCGAAACTGCGGCATGAAATCGAGATTAACCTCGATGGTTTCATCTAAAGCGTTTTCTAACACCGTACCAGTCGTCACTAATGGATTAAGGATGAGTGCGCTGGTAATCTAAAGCACGTGCCTGTCACCCTGTAACGCTACCGGTAGTATTGTTGCTCTCGTTCAATATAAGTGTCTTCTTCAGATGGCCTTGTAGGCCCAAGATATTCCGAAGGCAAAGTGGCATCGTAGCTCTTCCTGTAAAGTGCAGGGCTTAATGCATAGCGTTTTTTGAACAATGTAGAAAAGTAAGCGGGATCAAAGTAGCCGACTTGCTCCGCAATGACCGACACTGGCATATCGGTACTGATCAATAAATTCGCGGCTTTAGTTACCCTGACATCCATCTGATAGGTTTTTGGGCTCACCCCGTAGAGCATAATCCAAGAGCGTCTAAAGCTTGAGTACGACAAGCCCATTTGCTCAGCCAGCGTCCAGAAATTTAACGGTTGATGACAATCTTGCTTAATACTCATAGCAAGATCTCGAATGGAACTGATCACTTTATCTTGATGATCCACTTGCTTAGGCATTTTGGATGTCACTAGCAAGGTTTCACATAGCTGTTCAATAACGTCGGCAGGTTGGTTTGAGTCTATGGCGTCAGTGAGCGCTAGTATGCAATTTTCGACCGCGAAAAAGTTATGAATAGGCCAAAACATCTCATCGCTTTGCAAAATGTTTGACGAGCTATAACGACAGAGCTCATTGGGCTCATAGATAAAGTAAAACTCTTCCCATTTACCCTTTTTTAACGGCCCGTACTTACAATGATCGCCGGGCTTTTGAACCAAAACGCAGGGGGCTTTAACAAACACTCGCTGTCCATTTATCTGATAATTGCCTTCACCGGAAATTAAAAACGAAAAGTTAAGCGTGGTGTTGTCGTAGGTGAGAATGAATGGCTTGTTGGGGAAGTACCCAAATTCGACCAGCCCTAGATTGCTTAGGTGACGACGCGCATTGGTAAGCACATGCAAAAAACCGTTGTTATACAGATAACTCATACACTTTCTCGCCCGTTTCTAAGCCGGATTCCCATTTTAGAACAGCTATTGCAATTAGGTTATTAATTCGCCAGCTGACTATCCGAAAATGTGACTGCTCACGCGCAATTGGGGTAAAACCTCCATAGACACGATCTCAATCACATTGAACGATTTGTTAAAGTCGGTTGAACAGTTTCTCTATTAATTTGCCCACAGCTACTAGGTAACATCTAGTTGTGCTTGGATTATTTGGAGAGATGACCATGAAATGGATTAGTTCCACAAAACACAATAAGTGGCAACACAAAACTATTAACACAAGTCGTCCTCCTATCGAAGCAGACTGTCATCTGTTATTAGGTGCTGGCCGAGACCAAGAAATGCTGGGCTTTGGTGGCTGCTTTAACGAATTGGGCCACATCGCGCTGCTCAAACTTAACCCAACAGATCAAGCCGAGCTTCAAAAGCTTCTATTCGATCCCAACTACGACGGTTTACGCTTTAATTTCTGCCGCATGCCCATAGGTGCCAGCGATTATGCAGCGTCATGGTACAGCCACAATGAAGTGGCAGATGATTTCTCAATGGATTACTTTTCAGTAGACCGAGATGAAGAGCATCTACTGCCCTATATCCAGTGGGCAAAAGGCATGAATCCCGATTTAGAACTGTTTGCCTCACCTTGGAGTCCACCTACCTGGATGAAGTTTCCACAGGCGTACAATTATGGTCGTCTGAAAATGGAAGACGCCTACCTCACAGCGTACGCAGACTATTTTGTTCGGTTTATTGAAGAGTATCGACTTCGCAACATCAATATTGCGCAGATCCACGTGCAAAATGAGCCGATGTCTTCGCAGAAATTCCCTTCTTGCGTCGTGACTGGCGACGAATTTGCTCGATTCATTGGCGGCTACTTAGGCCCTGCCTTCGAACGCAATCATATCAACAGTGAAATATGGCTTGGGACGCTTAACGGGCCCGAAGTAGACGAACGTAAATTTTCTTCTAGCTATCACAACTACGCCAACACGGTATTACATGACGCCAATGCCTATAAGTACATACGTGGCGTCAGTTACCAGTGGTGCGGCAAATATGCCATGAAGCAAACCCGCGACAGTTGGCCTGAACTTAACCTCATTCAATCTGAAAATGAATGCGGCGATGGCGAGAACAGCTGGGAGTATGCGCGCTACGTCTTTGATCTTTTCCAGCACTATCTCAGTTTAGGTGCTTATGCCTATGTCTACTGGAACATGATTTTGGAAAAAGAAGGCGAAAGCACTTGGGGATGGAAGCAAAACTCTCTGGTTGTGGTGGACCAAGAAACACAGTCCTATGAGCTTTCCCACGAATTTTACGTCATGAAGCACTTTTCTCGTTACATACAAAAAGGTGCTCATCGCATTGAGCACAGCGGCAGCTTTAGTGCCAGCAGTGTGGCATTTGAAAACCCCGACGGCTCCATTGTCGCGGTAGTGTTTAATCCGCTTGCGCGCGATATGACACTTGAGCTCACCATCAAAGGCACAACAACTTGCTTTGAATTACCGGGTGACTCTATCAATACCTTGGTCATTGAGTAAGCAGCATGGAGAGCGAACGTTATGAAACATTCAGATACTGCCGTTCCAACATCACGCTATGCCAGTCAGCCCGCAGGCAACCTTACCCCTGACAGCAAGTTGGCGAGGCTTCGATTGTGGTTTTATCAACGCAATCAAAGTGGTCGATTAATCACTTTATTGATTTTTTTACCACCGGCCTTAATGCTGTTTACGCTGTTTGTGGTAATACCGCTATTTGAGGCCTCTGTATTTAGTGTCTTTAAATGGGATGGTATTGGTGAGCTTAATCAATACGTCGGCACGCAAAACTATGAAAAAGTCTTGGGGCATCGAATATTCCATGATGCGTTATGGAATACGCTCAAAATTGTCATAGTGTCACTGCTGGTCCAAATACCTCTCGCCCTATTACTGGCACTTGCCATCTATAAACGATCTATGGCCAACACCGTTTTCCGGCTGATTTTCTTTATGCCTTACATTTTGGCAGAAGTCGTTGCGGGGCTTATTTGGAAGTTCATTTATGATGGTCAATACGGCCTGGTTAACAGCATTACAGAAGCCTTTGGTCTAGACAATTACTTTGTCTTAGGCGACAAAGATTGGGCCTTTGCCGCGATATTGCTGGTTATCGTATGGAAGTATTTTGGCTTCCACATGATGATATTTATCGCTGCGTTGCAAGGCATCTCGAAAGATCTCCTCGAAGCGGCCAAAATAGACGGCGCAAATGCAGTGCAAACCACTTGGCACATAAAAATCCCACTGATCCGTCACGCCATTATCTTGTCGCTATTTTTTAGCATCCTTGGTGCACTGCAACTGTTCGATTTGATCATTCCTATGACCAATGGCGGCCCTAGCCACTCAAGCCACTCCATTGTGAGTTACCTATATACCTTCGGTATTAGCCGGATGCGCATTGGCTTTGGTAGCGCTATAGGCGTCATATTGTTCATTGGCTGTGTATTCTTCGCCTTCACTTATCAAAACGCTCTGATGAAAGATAAGGATAAGTTATGACTCAACGACTATTTGGAAACTGGGTTCGATTCTGTTTTTTGATGCTGGCGGTCGGGTTTGTACTTGTGCCACTCAGCGCCGCGGTTTTGGGAGGCTTTAAAAGTCTGGGCGAATTGCAGTCTAACCCCATTGGCGTTCCCAGTGTTTGGGAGTTTGAACACTACGCCAGTGTGTTAAACAACCCTTTTTTATGGCGCTCTATGGTGAACTCGCTGATCATATCGTCGTTTACCTTGCTCCTTACACTGCTAGCAGGTTCGATGACCGCATTCACCTTCTCTCATATTCGGTTTGCGGGACATCGATACATTTTCAGCTATTTCATGTTGGGGATGATGTTTCCATTTGCCACAGGGATCTTGCCGTTATTCATTAAAATACGCGATTTTGGGCTGTTAGACTCACATCTTGGGGTGATCATTCCACAAGTGGCCTTTGGACTGGCGATGGCTATTTTGTTGTTCAAGTCGTTCTTTGAACAGCTCCCCAGTGAACTGTTCGATGCCGCCATTATGGATGGATGCCAATACTACAGCTTCTTTTTTCGCATCGTGCTCCCCTTATCAACGCCCATCTTGGCCACCGTAGGTGTGTTTGTACTGGTCACCAGTTGGAACAACTACTTGCTGCCATTGGTGGTCCTTAATTCAGAAAACTTATACCCATGGACACTGGGTATTATGCAGTACCAAGGCGAATACGCCGTTGAATGGAATAAAGTGCTCGCTTACGTGACGATCACGGTTTTGCCGGCCCTCGCCTTCTTTGTTATCGCTCAGAAATACATTGTTGCCGGACTGACCGGCGGTGCAGTGAAAGGATGAGCGCCTAAACCCCTACAAGGATTCATTATGAAATTAAAATATACAATCACCGCATTGGCGTTAGGTATTGGTCTGAATGCACAGGCAGCGACAACAGAAGTAAAGGTGCTGCACTCAACCAACGAAACCGTTGTAGTCGCAACTTGGGAAGAGCAAGTCGCCAAATTTAACGCAGAGCATGACAACATTAACGTCACCTTTAGCTACCTGGCTGGTGAAGCTTTCAAAACCAAGTTACAAACTCTGTTACTGTCTAAGTCCAAGCCAGATATTATCTATACATGGGGCGGCGCTAATTACACCAACCGCGCTAAGTCAGGACTATTCGCTGACATGACCGATCACCTGCCAACACTGAACGAGCAATTGCCAGCAAGTGCATTGCAAGCCTATATGGTCGATGGAAAGTTGTATGGCGTACCTTCTGTCAGCAAACCAACCACTCTGTATTACAACAAAGATTTATTAGCCAAAGCGAATGTCGCCGAACAAGAGCTGGAAACATGGGAAGGCTTTTTAGGGGCCATTGAAAAACTCAAGGCTGCGGGCATCACGCCTCTGGCATTAGGTGCAAGTGAAGGGTGGCCAGCGCACTTCTACTACAGCTATCTCGCCATGCGTATTGGTGGTCCAGATATCTTCAAAAATGCCATAGAGAATGGTTTTGGCGACCCTGCGTTCCTAGAAGCGGCCGTACAGCTTAAACGCCTAGCCGATATGAAACCCTTCCAAAATGGTTACATGGCTCAAGACACAGGCGCGGCATTTGCGTTATTTGGTAATGGACAAGCTGCAATGCAACTTCAAGGTGTGTGGGGGTATAAAATTCAGCAAGACAACTCCACCAGCAAACAAGGTATCTCCCCTGAAAGTCTGGGTTTAGGACGTTTCCCTGCGGTTGAGGGTGGTAAAGGTGAGCGCGCGGATATTATCTCGGGTATTGATGGTTGGGCTTTCACCAACTCAGCCTCAAACGAAGCCGCTCAATTTGTCGATCAATGGCTCAACGAAGAGAACCAACGTCAACTAGCCAGTGATGCTCTATTATTGCCAATTAACGGCAAAGCGGGTGATGGCATCAAAGAACCAGTGATGTTACGTATGGCCGCGCTGGTACCAGAAAGTACCTATGTTCACGGATTTGTAGACCAAATTCTTGGCGCTGATCTTGGCGGCGCAGTCAATGACGTATCAACAGAGCTCGTCAGTGGCGGGTTAAGTCCAGAAGAAGCTGTCGAACGCTTGCAAGAAGCGTACGATTTCCAGTAGCCAATTAGCGATATCTAATTGCAGTTAATCACTGCTAAATAATCAAGCTGAGCTTAGTGCAAACTAGCTCAGCTTTTTTTTGCTTTGTTCATAATTGCTACAACTTGAGAATCAGTCACTTGGCTAAAATTACGCTATATTGACATGAGTACCCCACTACAAACTGGAGAAACGACAATGCAACTTGCCCAACTCAATGTAGCCTTAGCCAAATACAACTTAGATGCACCAGAAATTGCTGAGTTTGTCGATAATCTGGATACCGTGAATGCAATTGCTGAGGCCAGTGATGGGTTTGTGTGGCGTTTAAAAGATGAGTCAGGCGATGCCACCAATATACAGCTGTTTGACGACCCCAAAATGATCGTGAATTTATCGGTTTGGGAAAATGTAGAGTCGCTTAAAAACTTTATGTTTCGTACTCATCATCGCGACTTTATGCGCCGTAAAAGTGAATGGTTTCACCCACTCCCAGAAGATACTTACGTATTGTGGTGGGTGGAAAATGGTCATATCCCAAGCGCTCAGGAAGCACTTGAGAAACTGACCTATTTACGTGCCAACGGAGACTCACCACAAGCGTTCAGCTTTAAAAGCAATTTTACACCCGAAGACTTAAGGTAAGTACTCACTTTCACTTTAGTGCTAGGTGATATCGCAAATCTAGTTCCAAGTAATGATAAGGCAGCGTGCCGCTATGCTGCCGCTTGCGACAACTTATACCCCCGAGACGTATAGGCAAATATTACAAAAAATACTGCTGCTGCAATCACTCTCACTATCAGTGACATATCTGGCCAAACTAATGCAAGCCCTGCCACCAATAACACCGCTCTAAGCGCGATATTCAGCTCATACTCTAAGTAGCCTTCTATAGCAGCCACAAAACAGTATGTGCCGATAATGGCAAATACGCCCGTGACCATCACCGTTTGTACATTCCAGTTCACCAAACCGCAGTAAGCAATGAGTAGCGGAACCAAATACAAGCCTTTTGCGATTTTCCACGCCATAAGACCGGTGCGCATGGGAGGCGTTTTTGCAATGGTCGCTGCGGCGAACGCCGTCAAACAGACCGGTGGCGTGACATTACTGTCTTGGGACAACCAGAAAATAATCAGGTGTGCGGCCAATAGGGCCAATGCAATCGACTCAGCGCCTAGGCTCTGCTCGAGTAGCATGGTTTTGAAATCCACAGGCACCAGTTCCAGTAGTGCAATGGCATCGATTTCCGACATTGGGCTTGCCAGCAACGCGAGTTTATCGGGTGCAACCAGCATGAAAATGGCTTTTGCGTCTTCGGGTAACGTGCCACTGACCAGCAGCTCTATCAGTTGATGCTCAGCAATCAATTTATACAGCGCGGGTGCCGATAGTGTTCCCAATACAATGTAAGCGGCCGTAACTGGAAGTCCCATACCTAATATGAGAGAAGCCGCCGCAATCAACAACAACATCAGCAGCAACTCACCTTGCGCCCACCCTTCAATCATCAATGAAAAGGTATTGCCAATTCCTGTGGTACTGATGACATTAACCACCAACCCGATCCCGACTAATAATATCGCAGTGGTTGCCATATTCTTAGAGCCCTGCGCCATGGCTTCGACCACTTCTTTGATGCCCATTTTGTAGTCTTTAGAAAACCATGAAGCGACCACGACCGATATGATGGACAAACCGGCGGCATACGTAGGCGTAAAGCCTTGGATCAACAGTGTCACGAGCACTGCCAGCGGAATTAGGTTATGCCACCCTGAAATCAACACCTTACTGAGAGACTGCTCTGATACATCGATTTTTTGTACGCCGCTGCGCTTAGCCTCGATGCGCACAAAGAACGCAACCGACAAGAAGTAAATCAGCGCCGGCATAAACGACACCGCAATGATATCGACATACGGAATTTGCGTATAGGAGGCCATAATGAAGGCACCCGCCCCCATCACTGGTGGCATCAACTGCCCACCGGTTGAAGCGGCAGCCTCCACGCCTGCGGCAAATCGCGAAGGAAATCCCGCTTTTTGCATTAATGGAATACTAATAACGCCCGTTGAAACGGTATTCGCCACACTAGAGCCTGACACTGACCCCATTAAGCCTGAGCCGATCACAGCAATAAATCCAGGGCCACCAATGATCTTCCCAGCAGCGGCGCGCGACACTTTAATGATGTAGTCCCCCACGCCCGATTTCACCAAAAATGCTCCAAACAGTATGAACATGAATACAAAGCTCCAACTGATCCGCGCAATGGGGCCAAACATCCCTTCTGATGAATAAAAACTACGATAAAGCAAAGTCTCTAGGCTCAAACCAGGAAAATGAAATATGCCTGTCGCCCATTTCCCCCAAAGCACCACATAGCTCAAACAGATAACGATCAGCACCGGAATAAACCAGCCCATTGTTCGGCGAATCAATTCAATTACTATGGCTATAGCCAATACTGCAAACACCCAATCGCTGGTAACAAACGACACGCCTCGCGCATACAAAGCGTCTTCTGCTAGGGGGACATAAATCATGCAAGCGATAGCTGCTAGGGCAATAGCACAATCCAGTATTAGGGCTTTGCGACTGTTTTTTAATGAAGGATGAGCGGGATACCAAAGCGCGCACATTACGGCAAAGCCTGCAAAGTGCACCACCGATATGTACAGCTCATTGAGCGTGGAGAAAGTATTAAACCAAATATGAGTGACGGCTAAAAGCACACCAAGTAAGGCAATTGCACGATTAATCCATGGGAAGTCGGTACGGGTTGGCAGCTCAAACTGCTGCAGCTTTTCATTAATGGATTCACTCATTCCTTTGCCTTGACGTTGATTATTTTAGAGATTGGGACTTTTTAGTTTATTGGCGCTCTGTTTACGCTCTTAGCCCAAATGAAAAGGGTCTGCTATTCCCTGCAGACCCATTTTTTGGATTGGTATTACATACCTTTTAATTCAGCAGGAACCGAAATCCCCACTTCTTCATAATAGCGCACAGCCCCAGGGTGAAGAGGCAATGGCAAACCTGCGATGGCTTTTTCTAGCGCCATGGCTTTGGTTGCTTTATGAATACCTTGTAAGAAAGCTAGGTTTTCATAGACCGCTTTAGTCAGCTGATAAACGTCTTCTTCGGTTACGTCGTGACGCACTGCTAAGAAGTTAGGCTGAGCAATAGTGGTGATGGGCTCAGATACGTTAGGGTAGGTATTGGCTGGAATTTCGTATTTGGTCCACAGATTGTAGTTACCGTTGGCTTGTTTAATTTGCTCATCGGTAAAGGATAAGATCTGAATCTCGTCGCCCATAGCTGCAAACGCTTGAGTCACTGCGCCCACTGGCACACCGGCTGGTGTATTCATTCCGTCGATGGTGCCGTTTTGCATGGCACTGGCACTGCCGCCGTACCCCATATGCGCTAAATTGAACCCTTCAGGATCCACGCCAAGTCCTTTCATGATCTGGCGGCCAGAATTTTCTGTACCTGAGTTCTTCTTACCAATAGAGAATTTTTTACCTTCTAAGGCAGCCAAGTCACTCACGGTACCGGTAGTGACATAATCGCTTTTTACAATCAGGTGCTCAACGTTTTGCCACAACATCGATACCGAGCGAAGATCAGTTTGAGGCTCCGAATATGGGCCCTCACCGTTTGCCGCCCAGGCACCATAAAGCCCTTGTAAGATCGCAAATTGAGCCTGATTTTCATTCAGTAGCTTTACGTTCTCACCCGAGCCAGCAGAGCTAATCGCTGACAAAGAGAACTTGTACTGCGGGGTCAGTTTCACTTTACTTAAGGTTGCTAATGCCACTCCCACTGGATAGTACGTTCCCCCAGTCGATGCGGTTGCTAAAATGTAACTGCGATCTTCTGCATGTGCCAATTGCGCGGTACTCATACACGCCAGTGCAACAGCCATTCCTTTTGCAAGGGATTTGATGGTCATGATCTTCTCCATGTCACTAAAAGTTAACAAATTGTAAAATCATTCATAATTATTCGTATTAGCCTTTGGTCTATGCTTTTACTCATTCTCATAAAAAATACACTCGCCACTGCACCTTTTGATGGATATGATGACGTTTTCGGGTCAAATCAGAGAAAGTTATGGTCGATAAGGACATTCGCCAAGACGGCGACGCTAATCAGTCTCGTCACAAACAGCGCCAGCAAAAACTTAAACAACAAGTCGACGAGAAAATCGATGCCGCCCAGCAAGAAAAGGGGCTGTTATTGGTGATCACCGGCAACGGTAAAGGCAAAACTACGGCGGGGTTTGGCACCGTTGCACGTGCGGTAGGACACGGACAGCAATGTGGTGTGGCCCAGTTTATTAAAGGCACGTGGGATAATGGTGAGAAAAATCTACTTGAAAAGCTTGGCGTAGAGTTTCATGTGATGGCCACTGGGTTTACCTGGGAAACACAAGATAAAGAAGCGGATACTCGCGCGGCGTTAGAAGTGTGGGAGCAGTGTGAAGCGATGCTGTCTAATCCAAGTCTGGATGTGGTGCTGCTTGACGAGCTAACCTATATGGTTGCCTATGGCTATGTTGAACTCGACCGAGTGACTCAAGCGCTGTCGCGAAGACCTGCTGAACAGAGCGTTATTATCACGGGGCGTGCTGCTCACCGCACGCTTATCGACATGGCCGATACCGTCTCTGAAGTGAAAAACGTGAAGCATGCGTTTGAATCAGGGATTAAAGCGCGCAAAGGCGTTGATTGGTAAAATGAATACAAAAAAAACGTCTCACAAGGAGACGTTTTTTCTTGATGTAATATTACTCGTCGCGTTTAGTTAAATAGTCCTTTAAGTAGCTTATCAGACAACTTTTTCACTTCGTCATCTTCCGCTTTATCACCCAGCAGTTTTTTCAGTCCGCGCTCGGCTTCTTTCTTGGCTTTCTCTTCCAGTTTGGCTTTATTGCGTTCAAGCTCTTGAGCTTGCAGCGCCGCAAAATCCAAACCAAATTTAGGGTCGGACCATGGACCACGAATCGACAGTGGGATAGTGAGATCTTTAAGATCGTTAATGTCGTCACCCCCTTGTCCTTCTAAAGTGCCCACAATCGAGACTTTGGTCAGTGCATCAATGTTTTGCTGTATGTAATTGGCTTGCCCCTGCGCCGTCACGCGAAGCAGTGGAGATTGCATTGCAAAGTCATCGGTAGTGACATTACCTTTATCAAACTTAAACTCGCCACTAAGTGCACTGAAGTCGGTCTTTTTCACTTCTGACTGATGCGCGGAAGACTGACCTTTAATTTTTGCATAATTGTCACGAATAATCTGCGCCAGATTGATGCCGTTAATCGCACCATCTGTAAAGCTAACATTTGCCACACCAATTAAGTTTTTCATTAAGTTATCAGGTATTAAACTCGACCCACTAAACGTCGTGGTCGTGGTCGCAAGCCCTTCGATTAGATCGGTGTCCGCGACTGCCACTAACAGAGGCTTAGCTTGTACTTTGGTTAACGCAACATCGCCCCTATAAGTTGGCGTAGCCTGCTGAGCATTAAGTGTCGCATTTAGCTTTAATGACCCCTTGTACAACGCTGCTGTAATGGACTTCACTTTTGCTACACCATCGGTAATGGCAATGTCGGTTTTAAGGTTGGTCATCAATATATTCGATGCTTTAAATCGACCAAACTCTGTTCGGCCAGCAACATTGACCTGACTCAATGCCGAAAGATCGGGCTCTTGAGTGACAACTTCTGTAGCGTCTTGCTCCTCATCTGAAGAGCTTTGGGCGGTGTCTTGAGTCGCCGCTGACTCTGCTGATTCCCCTTTTGCCATAAACGCATCGAGATCGACATTATCCGATGTTAGCAAATAGGTAATGTTAGGTACCGCTTGACTGATATCGGCGGCAACATGACCGTTGAACACCATCTCATCGATAGATAATGGTGCAAACGTCACGGTAGATTGACTGCCATTCACATCGTAATCGATGCCACCTTGCCAACTCATGTTCATGGGAGAATAAGGTAAGGTGTCGCCTTGTAGTGTTGAAGTCAGTGACAGCGAATCAAACTTAATGGCCGAATTCGCTTCATCAATCCACAACTGCATCGACAATTGATTATCAAATGACACATCGCTGGCACTGCCTTTTAAAGAGATAGAAACAGGATTGGCAACGTCATAGCCAAAAGTCGGCATCGACATATCAAAGTTTGATATTGAGACACCTTCTCCATTCACATTGGAGGCCATTGAAATATTACGCAGTTGATATTGACTCAAATCGTCCTCAAGCAATAGCTCAAGACCCAACTCAACCTTAACCGTGTTGCCACCGCTGGTTAGCGTGCTCTCAAGTGCCACGGGTGCCCATTGGTTGAGTTCGAATTGATCGATGGTAAGTGTTAACGGACTCACTTCAACACTCGGATCGCGGTAGGTTGACGTAAGTGAAAACGCCTTCAATTGAGGCGAAGCCAATTCTGCATCTAACCACAGTCCAGTGTCTAAACTTGCCGAAAACTGCTGATTGTTATGTGTACCTTCTACAGATAGCGCCAGTTGGCTCCACTTATCAAAACCAAACTCGGTGAGTGTAAGGTTGAAGTTCTCTAAAAACAGGTTTGTGCCCGCCTGGGCGTCGGTGACTTGCAATTGACTGTCAGTAATACTGACGCCCGCAACCTCGATCGTCCAAGGCGTATCCGAGCTTTGAGGTTCGCTAGGGGCTGGCGACTCCACTGACTCTTCGTTGTCAGTTGCTTCGCTTGCTGATTCATCATTGGTTGCAGTGAACGCGTCTAGATTGGTGCGCCCATCGTTAAGCGTTTCTAGAGAAAAAGACGCATTGGCTAGCTCCACTTGCTCAACAAATAGCTGTTTATCAAGCAATGGCAACACCTGAACACCCACACCTACTTTATCTACACTCAGCAATTTTCTATCACTGAAATCCGCGGGATTATCGATGTACATCTTATCAATGGAGAGGCCGAGGCTCGGAAAGAATCGCCAATTAATATCGCCTTCAAGGGTGATCGTCATACCGGTGTTCGATTCAAATTGATCGACAATCAAAGGCTTAAACTGGTTTGGGTTGACTAAAGTGATCAATGCAACAATGGCCACTACCACTACAACGACCAAGCCACCAACAATATAGAGCAGTTTTTTCATTATTTCTCTTCCATGAATCCAGACAGGCAGTTATACCAATCGAAGTAATTAACTGGTCAGAAAATTGCGCCGGAAAAATCGCTAAGAGCAAGGCAAAGATTGCCGTAGATAGTCGTTCTACCTACAAAATCTTTAACACCGCTATTAGCGATTTTAACAAGCAAGAATGACCAGTTAATTGCTTTGGTTGGTATTACATACTAGAACATACCAATAAAAAACTGGGAGCGCGATGGCTCCCAGTGGTTTTCTTATTTGACTCTTAAGAGCGCAACAGTTTTGCAATGTGTGCTTTTAACACATCGATGGCAATTCGGTTTTTGCCCCCTCTTGGTACGATGATGTCAGCGTACTGCTTTGAAGGTTCGATAAACTGCATAAACATTGGTCGAACAGTCTCTTGATACTGTTGCAGCACCGACTCCATTGTCCGTCCGCGATCTTCCACATCTCGCTTAATACGACGCAATAAACAGATGTCTAATGGTGTGTCCATAAATACTGTTGCGTGCATAATATTGCGCAAGCGAGGATCGGTCAGCAATAAAATACCTTCCAGAATAATCACCTTTTTAGGGGTCATAGTAGTGGTGTTTTCGGTACGGGTGTGTTCAGAATAGCTGTACTCTGGCACTTCAGCTGCTTCGCCGGCCACTAGCGCTTCCAAATGCTCACATAATAGATCATGGTCGAGTGCACTAGGGTGGTCATAGTTTGTCTGCACACGCTCTTCCATGCTGAGGTGGCTTTGATCTTTGTAGTACCGGTCCTCGGTGATCACTCCAATTTGTTGGTCGCCCACTTTCGCGCGTAACTCGTTGTAGATGGTGCTCGCAATCAAGCTTTTACCTGATGCTGAAGCACCTGCGATACCCACAATAATACAGTGATTATTTTCAGACATTTTAGGACACCTAACCTATAAAAAATGGAGCTTGCGACCAAAACTGGTCTGGAACAAGCATAAACCCTCTAATTATAGGGAGAGAACTTCCGAGATACCAGTGATCGGATCATGGCTGCTAATTATTTGTACAATTTTTCGCTAATCCTTCAATCCCTGCGCTAAGTCAACGGAAATAGCCACGAAATATCTGCCATTTTCGCAACGATTGTTGGAGTCAAATACCCTTTAAGGTACTATTATCGGCTCATTCCAATTATTTACCGAAAAGCGAATTTAGAGTATGGCAAACGATCCAAGAAAACTTCTGGTCACATGTGCGCTTCCTTACGCTAACGGCTCAATTCACCTTGGTCATATGCTTGAGCATATCCAAGCTGATATTTGGGTTCGTTACCAAAGACTGCGTGGCAATGTTGTAAACTTCATCTGTGCAGACGATGCCCACGGCACGCCTATTATGTTAAAAGCACAACAGATGGGGATCACGCCAGAAGAGATGATCGCAGCGGTAAGTGAAGAACACCAAAAAGACTTTGCTGGCTTTGATATCAGTTTCGATAATTATCACAGCACCCATTCAGAAGAAAACCGTGAATTGGCGTCTCACATCTATTTGCAACTTAAGCAAAATGGGTTTATCTCCAGCCGCACCATCTCACAGCTGTTCGACCCTGAAAAAGAGATGTTCTTACCAGATCGTTTTGTAAAAGGTACTTGCCCAAAATGTAAGTCAGAAGACCAATACGGCGACAACTGTGATAACTGTGGTGAGACCTACAGCCCAACCGAACTGATCAATCCAAAATCAGCGGTATCGGGGGCAACGCCGATCATGAAAGATTCTGAGCACTTCTTCTTTGACTTGCCACAGTTTGAAAGCATGCTGAAAGAGTGGACTCGCTCTGGCTCGCTACAAACCGAAACCGCAAACAAAATGCAAGAGTGGTTCGAGTCTGGACTGCAGCAGTGGGACATTTCACGCGATGCACCTTACTTTGGGTTTGAAATCCCTGGCGAGAAAGACAAGTTCTTCTACGTTTGGCTAGACGCACCGATTGGCTACATGGGCTCGTTTAAAAACCTGTGTGACAAACGTGATGATCTAGACTTCGATGAATACTGGAAACAAGATTCAAGCACCGAGCTTTATCACTTCATTGGTAAGGACATCGTCTATTTCCACAGCCTATTCTGGCCTGCCATGCTTGACGGTGCGGGTTACCGTAAACCAAATAATGTCTTTGTTCACGGTTACGTTACCGTTAACGGTGCAAAAATGTCTAAATCAAAAGGGACATTTGTCAAAGCAAGCACTTACTTGAACCACCTGGACCCAGAATGTCTACGTTACTACTACGCTGCAAAACTTAACAGCCGTATTGATGACCTAGATCTTAACCTTGAAGACTTTACTCAGCGCGTAAACGCCGATGTGGTTAATAAAATTGTTAACCTTGCTTCTCGTAACGCTGGCTTTATCAGCAAGCGGTTTGAAGGCAAATTGTCAGCGACCTTTACCCAGCCTGAGCTTTACGCTGAGTTCGCAGCCGCTGCCGAACGCATCGCGGAGATGTATGAGTCTCGCGAGTTTAGCCGTGCGATTCGCGAAATCACTGCCTTGGCAGATAAAGCGAACCAGTACGTCGACGAAATGGCACCTTGGGTTGTTGCCAAGCAAGAAGGTCAAGACCAACTGCTGCAAGAAATTTGCTCGGTGGGTATTAACCTATTCCGCGTTTTGATGACTTACCTCAAGCCGGTAATGCCTGAACTTGCGTCTCGCACTGAAGCGTTCTTAAACCAAGAGCTCACTTGGGATGCGATCAGTGAGCCACTTGTTGATCATGAAATCACTAAGTTTAAAGCGCTGTTTAATCGCATCGACCCGAAAAAAGTCGAAGCCATGATCGAAGCGTCAAAAGAAGACGCTGCGGTTGAGAAAGCGGCAGCCGAAAAAGCGGTGCAAGCAGAAACCGAAACAGAACTGAGTAAAGACCCAATCGCAGATGAAATTGAGTTTGATGATTTCGCTAAAGTGGATCTGCGCATTGCCAAAATTGTCGAGTGCGAAGAAGTGCCAAAAGCCAACAAGCTGTTGAAGCTTGTGCTGGATATCGGTGGCGAGACACGCCAAGTGTTTGCTGGTATTAAGTCGGCGTACAAGCCGGAAGATTTAATCGGTAAACATACCGTTATGGTCGCCAACCTGAAACCTCGTAAAATGAAGTTTGGTATGTCTGAAGGTATGGTACTTGCCGCGGGCCCTGGTGGTAAAGATCTGTGGATCCTTGAGCCGCACGAAGGTGCTCAACCTGGAATGCGCGTAATGTAAGTCGCACTCAAACGAACAAGGCCATGTATACAATACATGGCCTTTTTTTGTATCTAGTCACCAGCAGACTCAATTTTAGTCAGTGTTTCTGTCGTTAGACTTCTAGAATATGTCTCAGTCGATCTTGCGCAATTTCAACCAATAAATCGGGTTGGAATTTAGAGATAAACTTATCACAACCCACCTTCTCCGACATCGCATCGTTAAAACTACCACTAAGCGAGGTGTTTAAAGTGATGTATAGGTCTTTCAGCGCAGGATCGTTGCGCACTTCGTGAGTCAGTTTGTATCCGTCCATTTCAGGCATTTCGGCGTCGGTGATCATCATTAATAGATCCTCAGCAACATTGCGTCCTTCATCGCGCCAATGCTGAAGCAAGGTTAACGCTTCAAGACCATCGCTACACTCAATAATATTAAGCCCTAACTGAGACAGCGTGCCTTTAACTTGGTTACGCGCAGTTGAGGAGTCGTCCACAACGAGAATAGAACGGCCCGCAAGTTTAGGGGCGACGTCTTGATCCAACACATCGTCACTGATGCGCGTATCGTAGTCGACAATCTCTGCCAGCACTTTTTCGACATCAATAATCTCAACGATTTTGTTTACACCGTCATCTTCTATTTGAGTAATGGCAGTGAGGTAGTTCGCACGACCCGCAGTTTTTGGTGGTGGCTGAATTTCCGTCCAAGCTGTGTTGACGATGTTACGTACTTGGCCAACCAAAAAGCCCTGAACAGAGCGGTTGTATTCCGTCACGATAAGATTTTGCTCTTCTTCAGCTTGCATAGATCGAAAGCCAATAGCAGAACGTAAATCAATCACAGGAACTGACTCGCCACGCAACGTCGCTACACCAGAGATTTTATGGTGCGAGCCTGGAAGTTTGGTCAAAGGGGGAAGCTTGAGTACTTCTTGTACTTTAAATACGTTAATTGCGTACAACTGACGGCCATTTAAACTAAACAGCAGTAATTCAAGGCGGTTTTCGCCTACAAGTTTTGTCCGTTGGTCGACGGTGCTTAAAACGCCACTCATTGATCGTCCCTTTATTGAGTCTAGTAACCGCGTAAGAGTACTACAAAGTGCAACACTTTACAGTATATTATACTTAAAAATTGAGGGGTCGCTCAATCTGCTAGCCTTCAAGCACCTTTATCAGCAGATCGCCGTCGTAGAGCGCCTGTTTCACGAGCGCCGCACCGGGCATCGTCGCTTGTTTGTAAAACCGACTCTCCACCAGCTCTAAGTCGTGATGATAAATAGGGAGACACTGCTCGCGTATGCATTTGAGAATTTGCGGGTAAAGAACATCTTTGGCTTGATTAATCACCCCGCCAATCAACACTTTTTCCGGATTGAAAAGGTTAACGATGATTGAAATACCGTTACCCAAGTAACGCCCTAGCTCTTCAATCACTTCTACCGCAAGTGGATCACCCGCCGTCGCCGCATCACATATCGACTCTATCGAAATATCATCGCCGGCAAGAATGCTTGGTGAGCCGGTTGCAATCTTAGACACCACTTTTGCACGGATAGCCGCAGAACTTGCCACCGTTTCTAAACAGCCGTAGTTGCCGCAGTAACACTTCTCTCCATTTGGGACGACCTGCACGTGCCCCAACTCGCCAATGTTGCCGTGGCGACCCTGTAGGACCCTTCCTTCGAGGATTATGCCTGCTCCAACGCCATGATGTATAGAAATCAGCGCGGAGTTTTCATTTTGCTGCGAGTTGCCAAAGAGTTTTTCCGATAGCGCCCACGCGCGCGTATCGTTGGCCACAAATACCGGTAAACCTGTCGCCTCGTATATGGCAGGACCTAATGCCATTTTAGTGACTTTATAATGTGGCATTTGTAGCACTGTACCGGTATCGGACAAAACCAATCCAGGCAGAGTAAGTGCTATTGCGGTGACACGTTCTAATTGGGTTGAATTGGTTTGGAAAAAGTCGTCTATTTCTTTGAGTATCCGATCAAAAAGCGGTTGCTGCTCTTTTTCGACAATATCGATCTTGGTATCAACCAGAATGTTTCCACCAAGATCGTGAAGCGCCATCGTTAAATAACCACGACCTAGACGCATCGACAAAAACTGCCAACCGTCGTTGTTGGTTTGCAATCCGACAGCAGGACGGCCACGGCTGGTCGCTTCTTGAACAACGGTTTCATGGACTAGATGTGCGTCAATCAGCTCACGAGTTATTTTGGTGATACTTGCGGGTGCCAGTTCACTCAGTTTACTCAGATCAATGCGCGATATAGGGCCAAATTGGTCAATGAGTTTGTAGACTCGGCCAGCGTTGATCTGTTTAATATGATCAATGTGACCGGGTTGGGCCATATACATAGGGACGTCCAAATAGAAGTATTCGCTCTATTTTTTTACTTTACGAACTAAATGTGAAGCGAATCGAAGCCCGCTCGTGATTCACTTCACGAAGTTAATGCTCAATACAAAATAAGGGTCAAAGTTTGTATAGGGTCGACATGGAAAATATCGACTAGTGTACATCCCACTGCGGGGGCATAGTTGGTGCTAAAGGTGGCGGATTGAGTATGCTTCGCTTCTCGTGCGCACTATGAAACTGCTCGATAAAACGGTAGCCAGCCGCGAGACCAGTTTGGTAGTCGTGCTCGATATCATCGAGATCACTTAATAAAGGTCGCGACTTCAAAGGTTCTTGAGGTACGATCTGCACGATAAACGTATCTTGTGGTGGGCACTGCAAAAACTGCTGGGTCAATTGGTAGGTCTGATAATGAACCATAAGTTGATCGAGCATTTGTGGAGAAAAATCCCCTCCAAGCAATTGACCTAAACGATAGATGTCATCAGCACCAAATAACCACCGACCACCATTTAACAAACTGGTTTTTGATAAGCGTTTTTGTTTCTGAACGGACGTCGCTCTGTCGGCTAAAAAGCTGCGCCAATCATTTTGCCACTGACTTTTTTGCTCACTCCAGTAATCTTGCAGTTTATTTAACGACTCTTCATACCAAGCGGTATCGTTTTGCGATGAGTTTGCAACCAGCTCTTGCGGCACCTCAATGTCATTATCGATAGGCTCTGTACGTATGACCACGATACATCGCGCACCTTGACGCCAAGCTTCTTGAACAGGAACTGACGCTGACACACCTCCATCGACGTAATTTCGGCCGTTGAGGTTCACTTCTCCATCGTACAAGTGAGGAATGGCGCAGGTCGCTTCCATCACTTTTGCCCAGTCATTGGTAAACATCGGCAAATACTCATCTTGCAGTGTATCGACGTTTGTAACACACGCGTGAGCTTTTCGACTCCCTAGGACCTGCTTACCGAGATTAAAGTCCAGTTTATAGGGGAAGTGGTTTAGCTGCTCAATTGCCCACCCTATATCCATCTTTTTCTGATGACGAAAGTAACCGTACAAACTAAAAAATTGGCTGTCTGTGGTCAGTTCGGTAATGAACTTGTGTCCTAACCTAGGTTGGCGACACAAAAAGCTAAGGATGTTCATTGCCCCAGCTGAAGTGCCGTAGAAATGGCTAAAGGGGTCAAAATTCGACAACAAAAAAGCGTCGAGTACACCAGCGGTGTACGCGCCCTTTTGACCTCCCCCCTGGGCAACTAGTGCAATATGACCACTTAGATATTTGGCAAATTGGTCACTATTGAGTTCTTGCTCAGACGAGGTAACAAAGCCTGAATTGCAGGACTTAGAGCCATTCATAAATGCATCTAAGCAAGAATCGCGATAAATGAAAATGCGTATATTATGGCGAATATGATTGCAGTAAGCGCAAGCGAAGCTTTCAATTCATTAGTCATAGAGGTTCCTCCTACTCAAACTATAGTTCATCATAACGACAATTTTGTTTCATTCCTGCAACCACGAAACCAGATTGGAATCTACGTCACTGCACGTTGATTGTTTCTGCGAGCTTCACTAGATAAATCTGTTTTTAGTACGTATATTCAATTGGTTACTTTTTTGTTTTGAACAAAAATTTTCACTCCACATAGGAATAAGGACGTTGCTATGCGATTTCGCATCTTTTCTACCGCGTTGTTGTCTGCACTCAGTGCAACGGCTGTGGCTAATTCAGTGTATATCACACCAATGATTGGTCTTAGCAACGGTGTAAAATTTGAGTCTGACGAAGGAGAGACTTACACCACAAAGTCAGATCTCAATTACAATTTATCGGTGGATGTTCCTTTCCAACAAGGTCGAATAGGCTTCGTGTACAGTGAGCACACATCCGAACTCGACTCACCGCAACTCGATAACACTATGCGTTACCTTCACTTTCAAAGTAGTCTTTACTACCCTGTAGCCGAAAAAGTATCGACCTATGTTGGCTTAGGACTCGGGGCGACGCAATTAAGCGCCAGCTGGTATGAGACTGACTATCTATTTTCTGCCAGTGCTTTCGGTGGTGTGGAATATAATGTCAGTAAAAATATAGCATTGCAGGCTCAAGTCCGCTGGTTTGGCTCGCTGTTGAGTAGTGATACCGCTTCTGTGTGTAACTACCCAAACGACGAAGGCGGTGGCTGTAAGATTTATTTTAATGGTGACTGGTTGAGTCAGGTGCAAGGTAATTTAGGCGTCACCTTTAGTTTCTAACTCATTCAATAATTCCATAAACTAAAAAAGCCCGCCTTAATGGCGAGCTTTCTATCAAGCTGTGTTGATGGAACTAGAAGCGATAGGTTAAACCTATGGCACCACCAATTTGTAGTTTACTTTTATCCTGAATTTGCCACTCTGGAGAGACCTGAGCGTACGCATGCCACTCGTGAGCGAAGTTCCAGTTAAGACCAAGCGGCGCACGAATGCCCCAGTCATTGTCCCACTCGTACCATGCTCCGCCACCTACGTACCAAGTAAAAGGTACATCGGCATCAAAACTACCGTCTAAGAACAAGTAGTCAAAAGCCATTCCATCATTACCGGCTGAAAATTGGAATTGGTCGTCGTAACGAACAACGGCACTTAATCCTTTATCGAAAGCCATACCTACATTATATGTTGCAGAATGGGCTTGTGGCGCAGCGCCTACATAAACCGCCAGTCCTCCAAGGACCACTGTCAGTAATGTGAGTTTACCGAGTTTCACAGATACACTCCCGTTGTTTTATCTGCACAATACACTAATGGGCGTCAAGTGTACGGTTTCTGGAATACTATTAATGTCACTTCTCTGTCAATTGTCGACATGAATATAAACAGATGTTTAAATTTGTGACATCAATCTACAAATACAACAAAGCCCATCCTATAGATGGGCTTTGAGAGACTGAGTTCAGACTGGATTAACCGTTGTTACGGATCCACTCGTCCATGTCAGTTTTCAGGTTGTCTGATTTAGTACCGAAAATAGCTTGAACGCCACCTGATACAACCACAACACCTGCAGCGCCTAGCGCTTTTAGTTTGTCTTGGTCAACATTGTCTGTGTCAGCTACTGCTACACGTAGACGTGTGATACATGCGTCAAGACCAGTGATGTTTGCTTTACCACCGAATGCTGCTACAAGTTCACCAGCCATTTCTGAACCAGTTACTGTTGCTGTAGCTTCGTCTTCTTCATCTTCACGACCAGGAGTCTTAAGGTCCATAGCTTTGATTACTGCGCGGAATACTACGTAGTAGATTGCTGCATAAACAAGACCAGTCACGAACATGATAGCGATCTTCTGAGAGTTACCAGAAAGAACGATGAAGTCGATAAGACCGTGAGAGAAAGAGGTACCGTGTACAAAGCCAATAGTGTTAGCAACAAAGTAAGCAGAACCAGCTAGTAGAGCGTGAATTCCGTACAGTACTGGAGCAACGAATAGGAAAGAGAATTCGATTGGTTCAGTAATACCTGTTAGGAATGACGTCAAAGCTGCAGAAGCCATGATGCCCATTACTTTCGCACGGTTTTCAGGCTTAGCAGAGTGAGCAATTGCGATTGCTGCTGCTGGTAGACCGAACATCTTGAACATGTAACCACCAGCAAGTTGACCGAAGCCATTGCCCGCTGCACGTGATGCATCGTCAGCTACAAGGTAACAAGTAAGTACGCCATTCGCTTGCTCGCCTGCTGCGTTCAAACATGAGCCTGCTTCGAAGAAGAATGGTACGTTCCAAACGTGGTGCAAACCAAATGGGATAAGAGAACGCTCAACCACACCGTAAATTGCGAATGCAAGTTGTGGGTTTTGCTCTGCAGCCCAATGAGAGAAAGACGCAATGCCAGCACCAATTGGAGGCCATACAATAGACAGTACAAGACCAAGACCAATTGCTGCGAAACCAGTGATGATTGGCACAGCACGCTTACCAGCGAAGAAGCCTAGGTATTCAGGAAGTTGAATACGGAAGAACTTGTTGAACGCCCAAGCAGCAACACCACCGACTAGGATACCACCTAGTACACCAGTATCGATCTTGTCGACGCCAAACACTTCAGCCATTACTGCAAGCGTTGCAGTCATGATGCCGTAGCCCACGATAGCTGCAAGTGCTGCAACACCGTCGTTGTTAGTGAAGCCTAGTGCAACACCAACGGCAAATAGCAATGCCATTTGGCCAAATACAGAACCGCCAGCTTGCTCCATAAGGTTTGAAACAACGTCAGGGATGAAGGCCAAATCTGCCGCACCGACACCCAATAAAATACCCGCTACAGGAAGTACTGATACTGGTAGCATCAGAGACTTACCCACTTTTTGCAGGTTCGCAAAAAGGTTTTTAAACATAGTTATGCTCCTAATTATTTTTAGTAGTTTGGGTACTAACGACAACCCCCCGCTGCCATAAAGGTTAGCACCCAATGAAAATGTAACCACGTGCCGTAGTATATTTTTCGGCTCTAAATATATCTTGATACAGGACAAACTTGCTATCCAGTTACGAAACTAAATTTCAAAAGCCTATCTTAGATCACAATAGACCTAGTATAGCCCCCTTATCTAAACACGATGCATGCACTTATAAAACAATAGCTTATGTGAAAAAATGACACCTGAAAGCGGTTTCTAAAAATGCCTAAAAACATATTTTCCGTAGAAAAATTACATTTCCCTGCTAGGGGGTAAAAGTAGACACATAAGACGTAATATTCAACATAATAAGTTATAGTGTAGGGCAATTACAAAAAATGGGATCCCAAGATCCCATTTATAATTGGGGGCTTATTTATCGCCGTAAAAAAAGAGTGTGAAAGTTTTGTGATGTTTGAGTTGCAACTTGTTGTAACGAGACACCTTTTAGCTGAGCGATGTAACTTGCAACCTCAACCACATAGGCTGGTTGGTTCTCTTTTCCTCGATGAGGAACGGGCGCTAAATAAGGTGAATCCGTTTCTATCAACAAGCGATCAAGAGGCAAAGCTTTAACCACTTCTTTAAGCTCGGTTGCCGCACGGAAGGTCACAATACCACTGATTGAAATGTAAAAGCCCAGTTCCATTGCTTGTTTAGCAAACTCTAAGTCTTCGGTAAAACAGTGAATAACACCACCACACGATTTGGCATCACCGCTTTTTAACAAATCTAGCGTCTCTTTGCGCGCATTACGCGTATGAATGATCAGCGGCTTATTCACTTCCTTGGCAATGTCAATTTGAGTTGAAAATCGCTCGAGTTGCAAGGCTTTGGTTTCTGGCTTGTAATGAAAATCCAGCCCTGTTTCACCTACGGCCACCACGCGTTTATGCTGTGCGTACTTGCGAAGAGTTTCTAGGTCAAAGGGGCTTTCTACATCCAATGGGTGTACCCCACATGAAGCTAGTACTTGCTCGTGCTTTTCAATCAATTCCATCATCGCAGGAAAACTCTCTAGCGTGACACCCACGCTAAGCATTTTTTCTACATTTACGGCTTTTGCATTGGCCAGAACCTGCTCAACATTTTGGTAAAGGTTCTGGTAATCCAATTTATCTAGATGACAATGTGAGTCTATAAACATGTTTATTCGTGCCAATAAGTGAGCCACTCAATCAAAAGCAGCTCTGTGTTTAATCCAGGGTGTGCACGCAGCTCTGCGCGCATAATGTCTAGTCTTTCGACCATGCGAGAAAGCGTGCCAAAATCCCAGCGGTTGCAAACCGGTGTCAGGATGGTTTCTAATCCCTCATAAGGCTGAGCAAAATGCCTCAATGCCATATGCAGCACAATGGATAGTTGCTCTAGGCTACGCTGTGGTTCGCTCGTCAGTATCGCGACTATCTTCGACTGCTCGACCAATAAATTGTCTTTTGTTAATAGCTTTATTAACGACGCTAGCTCGTCACTTTGATTTTCAGTGAACTCGTTTAATTTCAACGGAGCTTGAGCATACAATGTCAGCGCTAAATCAGAGACAGACAACGACTGTTCAGCAATCCAATGTTGCGTTTGTTCAATACTTGGTGGCGAAACATGCCATTGCTGACATCGGCTCACGACAGTAGGTAAAAGTTGCGACTTAGCATGAGTTAAGACAACGAACACGCATTGGCTCGGCGGCTCTTCGAGGGTTTTAAGTAGAGCATTCGACGCAGAGCTGTTCATCTGCTCAGCTAAAGTGACAACTAACACACGCTTACCCGATAATTGCGAAGACTCAGCGGCGAAGCGATTCAGCTCTCTAACTTGATCCACTGAAATCTGTTTTTTGGTCTCTAAAGGCATCAATCGATGGTAATCCGGGTGAGTACCCGCAGCAAATAGCTGACAACTATGGCAAAAGCCACACCCCTCATCCGTTGAGTTGGAACACAATAAAGCTTTACCCAGCGCATCGATAAGTTGCTGCTCACCTAAGCCGTCGGCAGACTCAATCATTATGCTATTTGGCAGACGGTCTTGAGTCAGCGCTTTTTGTAGCTGAGTCCAAAGCGGCTGTAGCCACGGGTAAAGGCTATCCATGTTTCACATCGTCGGTTAACCATTGATTGATAGCTGCCTTAATATCATTGGTGACAGCCTCAATCGATTGAGATGCGTCGATAACCACGATAGTGTCATCTTGATTAGCCAACTCTAAATATTTTTCTCGGCTACGCTGGAAAAAACTAAGATCCATTTTCTCTATTCTGTCGAGTTCACCGCGGCCTCGAGCGCGCTCTAGCCCAAGTTGCGGGTCGATATCGAGGTACAAGGTAAAGTCAGGCTTAAATCCATCCAGAGCAATGTCCTTCAGACTGCTCATCACATGAGGATCGATTTGACGTCCGCCTCCTTGGTACGCCTGTGAAGATAAATCATGACGATCACCGACAACCCATGCTCCGCCGTTTAATGCCGGTTTAATTACCGTTTCCACCAGTTGAATTCGAGCGGCGTACATCAACAACAGCTCAGTGCGATCTTGAAGCGCTTCTTCACACTCTTCTTTAACCAACGCTCGCATCTTTTCAGCGAGTGGTGTACCACCGGGTTCACGAGTTTGAGTAACTTGCGCAATGCCGTGTTGCTCTAATGATGCTAAAACTTGGCTAATCGCAGTACTTTTTCCTGCGCCCTCTAAGCCTTCAATAACAATAAACTTTCCAAGACTCATTGGTTTGCCCTTAGTTGTTTTAAGTAATCGCGCACTGCAGCATTATGATCTTTAAGGTTGGTACTAAACTTGTGCCCACCTTTGCCCGTTGCGACAAAATACAAATAGTTGCTTGTCTCTGGATTGAGCGATGCTGCTATAGAAGCCTCACCCACCATTGCGATTGGTGTTGGAGGTAATCCATTGATTGTGTATGTGTTGTACGGCGTTGGAGTCTGCAAATCCTTCTTACGGATATTGCCAGTGTACTTGTCACCCATGCCGTAGATGACTGTTGGATCGGTCTGAAGGCGCATTCTTCGATTGAGGCGATTAATGAATACTGACGAGACCAAACCACGCTCTTTATCAATGGCGGTTTCTTTTTCAATAATTGACGCAAGGATCAGTGCTTCATAGTCAGTTTTGAGTGGAAGCTTTTCATCACGCTCTTGCCAATGCTTTTCTAACGCACGATTGAGATCGCGATGAGCTCGTTTGTAAATATCGAGATCGCTCATTCCCGCGGTGTAGTAAAAGGTTTCTGCCAAAAACAGGCCTTCTAACTTAGGGTTTTCAATACCCAAAGCTTCGGCGAGTTCGGCTTCTGTTAGATCTGTCGTTTCCTGAATCAACGTGTCCGTTTGGGCAAGCTGCTCTCGCCACTGATTAAAGGTTGAGCCTTCAATAAACGTTATACTGTACTGATGCTCTTTTCCTTCGACCAATGTGTTTAAGACTTGTGTGAGAGTTTGCCCTTGTTCGACAAAAAACGTGCCCGCTTTAATGTTTAATAGCTCAGGGTGCAGCCTTCTCACTAGACGAGACGTCGGATTCGCCTCAATCCAACCTTGAGACTCAAAACGACGCAGCAACGCCGTACCACTGGTTCCGCTGTTAATGGTGATAAGCTCACCCTGCTCCATCTGCACCGGTTGATTTAGGTACGTCTTAAGCTCTTGTGTGGCATACCAATAGACGGCTAGCGCCGCAACTCCCGCAACGATCAATAGACCCAACAGTTTTTTAAGCAATTTATACTCTCTTTTGTAATTTTAACGTGAGCTCGCCAATGGGATAACGTCGCTCACCCACCTGAACCACAGGCGCAACACCTAGCAAGGCATTACTCACAAAGACTTCATCAGCATCGTGCAAATCGACGAGATCAAAGCGTCCTAACAGCGCTTTAAATCCAAGTGGTTCAGCATCTTGAATAATCAAACGACGAATGATACCTGCTACACCTGCTTTGTCCAGTATGGGGGTATAAAGCGTGCTCCCCTTACGCCAAAAAATATTCGCACTACTGGTTTCTACAATATGCTCGTTGATATCCAATACCAAACCATCGTCGACCTGTTGTGCATCAAGATCATTTTTAACTAGCACCTGCTCTAAGCGGTTATTGTGTTTATGACCAGCCAGTAATGGGTTGTGCCCAAGTTTAATACGACTGATGCCAAGTTTTATCCCGTCAGTCTGCCATTGCGGGTAATGTTGTGGGTAGGAAAAGTGATTGCTCATTATGAGAGAGTGAGCGTTATGTGGACTTGCGTACCCTCTTCCGCCACTGCCACGGCTGATCAAAAGTTTTACCCCTGCAATAGGGTCATCTAGCGCGATATCCATCAGCTGGTACTTTATGTTTCGCCACTGGGGTGTAGCGATCCCTAGGGTATTAAGACACGCTTGCATACGTTCAACATGTAGTTCCCAATGACGAAGTTCTCCGAATTGAGTTTGAATCGTGGTGAAGCAGCCATCGCCATACTGAAACGAACGATCAAGAGCCGGTACGTGCTCTTGCTTTACACCATTAATCCACATCTTGACGTTCCTGTTAGTATCGATTTTCCTTTGCACAAAGATAATGTATCAACCGTAAAAAAGGTAGTGAGTTATCCATTTTCTCAACTTTTGATCGGTGTTTCTTTTGCGCCGTAGTCTCTATAAATCGCACCCCATAAAAAAAGCCCAGATTGACGATACCAATCTGGGCTTTTTTACATTCTACAGGTGTTAGATCTTTTTGAAGATCAACGAGCCGTTCGTTCCGCCAAAGCCAAACGAGTTACACAGTGCGTATTCCATTTCAACGTCACGCGCTGTGTTAGGCACTAAGTCGATGCCAAGTTCAACGGCACCTTCATCCATATTGTCCAAGTTGATCGTCGGTGGCACTTTTTGGTCCACTAGTGACATCACAGTCACAATCGCTTCTGCAGAACCAGCAGCACCAAGTAGGTGACCGGTCATAGATTTGGTCGATGACACCAAGACTTGTTTAGCACCATCTTCACCTAGAGCACGTTTCACGCCCTTAAGCTCGGCAATATCGCCTGCTGGTGTAGAAGTACCGTGAGCATTAATGTAGCCCACTTGTGTGCCGTCGATACCCGCGTCACGCAGTGCCGCTTCCATCGCCAATGCACCGCCAGAGCCGTCTTCGCTTGGTGATGTCATGTGATAGGCGTCACCGGACATACCAAAGCCAACGATCTCAGCGTACATCTTCGCACCACGCGCTTTAGCGTGCTCGTACTCTTCCAGTACCATCATGCCTGCACCATCACCTAGAACGAAACCATCGCGGTCTTTATCCCATGGGCGAGAAGCTTGTTGCGGTGAGTCATTGCGCGTTGACAGTGCCTTAGCAGCACCGAAGCCTGCCATACCTAGAGGGGTAGAGGCTTTCTCTGAACCGCCAGCGACCATAGCTTCTGCATCGCCATAAGCGATCATTCGTGCTGCGTGACCAATATTGTGCAAACCGGTAGTACAAGCAGTAGATATCGCGATATTAGGGCCACGTAGTCCACGCATGATGGACAAGTTGCCGGCAACCATATTCACGATGGTAGAAGGAACAAAGAATGGACTTACTTTACGCGGACCTTTTTCGATCAGCGCGTGATGCCCTTTTTCAATAAGTTCAAGTCCACCGATACCAGAACCAATAGCCACACCTACACGTGCTGCATTTTGTTCAGTGATTTCTAACCCGGAATCATTTAAAGCTTGGATACCTGCTGCAACACCATACTGAATGAAAAGATCCATTTTACGGGCATCTTTTTTAGACATGTATTCAGTACAGTCAAAATCTTTTACAAGGCCAGCAAAACGAGTGCTGAAATTCTCGGTATCAAAGTGCTCGATATTAACGATACCACTTTGGCCAGCTAGAAGGGCATTCCATGATGATTCAACAGTGTTGCCGACCGGTGACAACATACCCATGCCAGTGACAACGACGCGACGTTTGGACACGATATTACTCTCCGGAAAAATGTTAAGGAAGGTGTTAAGAAGATGAGGTAGAGAAAATTCAGGCGGTCTAATAGACCGCCTGAATTGAGGAGAATTCTTACTGAGCGCTGGTTACGTAATCGATAGCAGCTTGAACAGTAGTGATTTTCTCAGCTTCTTCGTCAGGAATCTCTGTGTCGAATTCCTCTTCTAGAGCCATAACTAGCTCAACTGTGTCTAGTGAATCTGCACCTAGGTCATCAACGAAAGATGCTTCGTTTTTAACTTCAGACTCGTCAACACCAAGCTGTTCTACGATGATTTTTTTTACACGTTCTTCAAGATTGCTCATTTTACTTTTTCCTATAAAGAATTCGCTCTAATGCGATGTCTGCGTAGTTTATTAAAACTAACGAAAGTTGCAAGGCTAGCCTTGCTGGTCAAACCACAATTTAAGTCGATTTCACCGAATTTTCATACATTTTTTGACTGAAATCATGCGCGATTGCACAAATATCACTCATAAAAACTTACTAAGATTGAACTGATCGGCTGGTTTTTAACCAGCCAACTTCGTTAAACCATGTACATTCCGCCGTTAACGTGCAGCGTTTCACCCGTAATATAAGCCGCTTCTGGGGAGGCTAAAAACGCCACAGCCGCTGCAATTTCTTTTGGATCACCCAATCGACCAGCTGGTACATTAGACAATGTTGCAGCGCGCTGCTCATCATTTAGTGCTTTAGTCATGTCGGTTTCGATAAACCCTGGTGCAACAGTATTAATAGTAACACCACGTGAAGCAACTTCACGAGCCATTGATTTAGTAAAACCAATCACACCCGCTTTAGCCGCTGCATAGTTAGTTTGTCCTGCATTACCCATTGTGCCCACAACGGAGCCAACGTTAACAATGCGGCCGCACTTTTTCTTCATCATGCCACGTAATACCGCTTTCGACAGACGGAAAATAGACGTTAGGTTTGTGTCCATGATATCTGTCCACTCATCGTCTTTCATACGCATAAGAAGGTTGTCACGGGTGATACCGGCGTTATTCACCAATATATCAATAGCACCAAACTCTTGGTTAATGCCTTTAAGTACAGTTTCGATTGAAGCAACATCAGTCACGTTGAGCGCAAAGCCTTTGCCATTTTCGCCCAAGTATTCACTGATTGCAGCAGCACCATTTTCACTGGTTGCCGTACCAATAACGGTGGCACCTTTTGCTACTAGTGCTTCTGCAATTGCGCGGCCAATACCACGGCTTGCGCCTGTTACTAAGGCAATTTTACCTTCTAAACTCATTATTCTACTTCCTACTTAGCTGCATCAAGAGATGCTGAGTCGTTGACCGCTGCAGCAGTCAATGCTTTAACTATTCGCTTAGTCAGACCAGTAAGTACTTTACCTGGTCCTAACTCTAGCAGTTTTTCAACACCTTGCTCGTGCATTTTGGTGACGCCTTCAGTCCAACGAACTGGGCTATACAATTGACGAACTAGCGCCGACTTGATTTTTGCTGGATCAGTTTCAACAGCGACATCAACGTTATTGATCACGTCTAACTGAGGTGCGTTAAATTCGATCTCTTCCAGTGCAACAGCCAGCTTGTCCGCAGCAGGCTTCATTAATGCGCAATGAGAAGGTACAGAGACTGGTAATGGTAGCGCGCGTTTTGCACCCGCTTCTTTACACAGTGCACCAGCACGCTCTACTGCCGCTTTATTGCCAGCGATAACCACTTGACCTGGAGAGTTGTAGTTAACCGGAGAAACAACTTCGCCTTGCGCCGCTTCTTCACAGGCTTTAGCAATAGACTCGTCGTCTAGACCAATGATCGCGTACATAGCGCCAACACCAGCAGGTACCGCTTCTTGCATTAACTGTCCACGTAACTCAACCAGTTTGATCGCTTGTTTAAAATCAATCACACCTGCACATACAAGCGCTGAGTATTCACCCAAGCTGTGTCCTGCGATAACCGCTGGAGTCGCTAGACCTTGTTCTTGCCATACGCGCCAAATGGCGACCGATGACGCTAATAAAGCAGGTTGAGTACGATGCGTTTCGTTGAGGTCTTCTGCAGGGCCATTTTGAACTAATGCCCACAGGTCATACCCTAGTACTTCTGATGCTTCAGCGAACGTTTGCTTAACAACGTCAAACTGTTCACCTAGTTCTGCCAACATGCCCACGGTCTGTGAACCTTGACCCGGAAAAACAATCGCAAAATTGCTCATTACCCGTTCCTTTTCCTATATTTTAAAATTCTAAAACTTAACCAGAGCTGAGCCCCAAGTGAATCCACCACCAAAGGCCTCTAGCAACAATGTTTGGCCGCGTTGTATGCGCCCATCACGAACGGCTTCATCTAAAGCTGTTGGGACTGTTGCCGCTGAAGTATTGCCATGTTTATCAAGCGTGATCACAACTTGATCCAGTGGCATTGCCAATTTTTTTGCTGTGGCAGTAATGATGCGCAAGTTTGCTTGGTGAGGCACTAGCCAATCTAAATCGCTTTTTTCCATGTTATTGGCTTTTAGCGTATCGTTAACCAAGCGCGACAATTGCGTCACTGCCACTTTAAATACTTCGTTGCCTGTCATGTGTAGCCAAGTATCAAACTCACCACCGCGAACGGGCATTTCTAAACTGAGAAGATCACCAAACTTGCCATCCGCCCCTAAATGGGTCGACAAAATGCCTGGCTCTTCGCTCGCGCCAACTATTACGGCGCCTGCACCATCACCAAACAAAATCACCGTAGAGCGATCAAGTTGGTCACAGGTTTTTGATAAGGTATCTGCACCGATCACCAGGACGTTTTTGCACTGCCCACTTTTAATGTGTTGGTCGGCCACGGAAAGTGCGTAAACAAATCCCGTACACGCAGCAGCCATATCGAAGGCACCACATCCCGAGATTTCAAGCTTGGCTTGTACCTGACAAGCCGACGATGGAAATGCGTGGGTACTACTAGTGGTCGCAACGATGATCAGGTCAATCTCATCTTTAGAGATGCCCGCCATTTCAATTGCGTTTTTTGCCGCAATGTATCCCATATCGGCCACAGACTCATCGTCTGCCGCTATGCGCCTTTCTTTGATACCCGTTCGTGCAACGATCCACTCGTCGCTAGTATCAACCATCTTTTCCAAATCTGCATTTGTACGCACTGTTGATGGCAGGTAACTGCCAGTGCCTAATATTTTGCTATACATGAAGAGTTAGTGCCTCTCGAGTAAAACGGTTTCCAAACCGTCAGAAATACGCTGCGGTATCTGACGTTTGACTTCGTGGACTGCTTCGCCTATCGCGTTGATAATAGCAGTTTTATCGGCGCTTCCATGACTTTTAATCACAATGCTGCGCAATCCTAACAAACTTGCGCCATTGTACTGGTCGGGGTTCAGTGCTTTTAGCTCTTTTAATGCGGAAGCAAACAGTATTCTCGCCAACCATTTTTTAACCGGGTGTCCAAAAAAATGCTGTTTAAGTTTATTCAGAATAAGGTTTGCGATGCCTTCAGAGGTCTTAAGACAAATATTGCCTGCAAAACCATCGCACACAATAACATCCGCTTTATCCAGCAATATTTCGTGCCCTTCTATAAAGCCAATGTAGTTAATTGAGGGGGTTTGTTCTAAACGCATTGCGCAAGATTTTATGGTGTCATTGCCTTTACTTGCTTCAGCACCAATATTGAGTAGCGCTACTTTTGGCACTTTGGCTAGATGTTGCTCTGCCAATGCTGATCCCATGATCGCGAACTGGTACAGAGTGTCTGAATCAACATCGATGTTTGCGCCAAGGTCTAAAAGCCACACAGGCTGACCACTTTGCGTTGGCAGTGCTGACACCAAAGCCGGGCGTTCGATCCCCGGAAGCATCTTAATACCATGTTTGGACAACGCCATTAGTGCGCCAGTATTACCGCCGCTGACAGCCGCATCGGCTTCACCGCGTGCAACTAGGTCAATAGTTTCTCGCATCGAACTGCCACGGCTATTTCGTAGTGCTGCAGAAGGTTTGGCGTCATTGGCAATGACATGATCACAATGATGGATTGTTAGGCGTGACAATAACGCGTCTCTATCAATAGAGCGCGGAAGGATGCTAGTTTGGGCGTCGAGCTCAGCGTTGATGTCACTTTCGCGACCGACAAGCTGAATATTTAGCTCTGGGAAATGCAACAATGCCTGCACGACGGCAGGCACTGTATAGCTAGGACCGTAGTCCCCGCCCATTGCATCGAGTGCAACGGTAATCACTTGTAAAGGTAACCTTACTTGTTGACTACCTTTTTGCCACGGTAGTAACCTTCAGCAGTTACATTGTGACGTAGGTGAGTTTCACCTGAAGTTGCGTCTACAGATAGTGCTGCTGTAGTTAGCGCATCGTGTGAACGACGCATGCCACGCATAGAACGTGACTTCTTGCTCTTTTGTACGGCCATTGACCCTACTCCTTTGTCTGTGCTTTTAAGCTTTTCAAAACTTCGAACGGGTTTGGTTTTTCTTCCTTAAGAACTTCTTCAGGAATTTCACCAAAAACCAAGTTACTTGAATCTACGCTACAGTCAGATTCGTCATGCATTGCCACTTGGGGTAATCCAAGAATGAACTCGTCTTCAACTAGTTGTATGAGATCGCATTCGCCGTATTCGTTCAGATCTACCAAATCGTACTCTTCCGGCGCTTCCTCTTCACTTTTCTCTCCTTTATTAGGAGTGTAAGTGAACTGGACTTCACACAGATGTGTGAAAACCTCATTACAGCGTTGACACTCTAAATCGACTTCGACGTTAGCTTTACCAGAGATAACGACCAGTCGTTGTTCATCCAAATCAAAGGACAATGAGACATCTGCTTCACGTTTTACGCTTTCGACGGACTCGGCCAAACGCTTAAAGAGACTGGCTTGTATGATACCATCATAGTCCAATCGCTTTTGAGCTGATTTACCTGGGTCAACCGTTCGCGGTATTTTTACCTTTTGCATAGGGCGCGAATATTAGCTTTCAATGACTCAATAGTCAAAGGAAAAGGTGAAAAAGTTAGTGAATTTTTCACCACCTTAATGACCGAATTATTATAGGAATAACACCATGCCATCTCAACCTGCGGCTTTGCCCATTGTCTTAGCCTCAACCTCGGAAATTAGACAGTCGCTCATGCGTAAGCTGGGCCTCCCGTTTACCACCGGTTCGCCAGACTGCGACGAAACACCAATGCACGGTGAGTCCCCACAAGCCTTGGTCGAACGTTTAGCCATTGGCAAAGCGAAATCACTGGCAATACAGTATCCAAACCACCTTATTATAGGCTCGGACCAAGTGTGCGTTATCAACGATGAAATCATCGGCAAGCCGCTTACTAGACAAAAAGCCATTGAGCAACTCTCAAAACAAAGTGGACAGCGCATCACCTTTTATACCGGCTTGGCTCTGCACAATAGTCAAACTGATCACACCCAAGTTGTTGTAGAACCTTTTATTGTCCATTTTCGCTCATTGACCACAGCGCAAATCGAACGCTACGTTGATATGGAAAACCCTCTTTATTGCGCGGGTAGTTTTAAAAGTGAAGGTCTGGGTATCGCTTTGTTTGAAAAGCTTGAAGGGAATGACCCAAATTCGTTAATAGGACTACCACTGATAAAACTGGTGGATCTGTTCAAAAACGAAGGGGTTGACGTGATTTAGCATTAACTACGATTAAAGGCCCATTAAATAGAAATCAGCGATCGCGTCATTACTATCTAATGGGCTATATATAGAAGAGTTAAAGCTGTCGTAACTTGGTTAAGCTTTTTTCAAGCTTTGCTTCTAAAGGAGCACTGATTTCCATCCACTCATCATTGGTAGGGTGGCGAAACTTAATGTTTGCAGCGTGCAAAAACAGCCTGTCGATGCCAACCGTCTTTGTATAGGCATCAAATCGAGGGTCGCCATAACGGTCATCCCAAGCAATGGGGTGGCCTTTATATTGACAATGCACACGGATTTGGTGCGTACGTCCGGTAACGGGACTGGCTTGCACCAATGTTGCCTTATCAAAGTTTTCGAGCACTTTAAAACGCGTATCCGACGGTTTTCCTTTTGGGTTCACCCTCACAATGCTGTTTACTTCGTTTTTGAGCAATGGCGCCGTAACTTGCTTATCACTGCGTTTCCATGTGCCCATGACCAACGCAAAATAGTACTTCTGCACGGTTTTCTCGCGAAACTGGGCTTGCAAGTGGCGAAGCGCCGAGCGTTTTTTGGCCACCAGTAAGATACCCGACGTATCTCGGTCGATACGGTGGACAAGCTCTAAAAAACGCGCTTGAGGTCGTAGTGCTCGTAATGCTTCAATTGCACCAAACTTTAATCCACTGCCCCCATGCACTGCGAGACCAGACGGTTTATTTAGGATCAGCAAGTGGTCATCCTCGTGGATGATCTGACTTTCTAGGTTGGCGACCGCATTGAGCTTGGTACTGATCACCGGTTGCTGATCGGTTTTTTCGGTAATGGTGACTGGAGGAATACGAACCACATCGCCAGGTTGCAGTTTGTATTCCACTTTAATACGCTTTTTATTCACTCGAACTTCGCCTTTGCGCACAATGCGGTACACCACACTTTTAGGCACAGACTTTAGTTGGTTACGTAAAAAGTTGTCGATTCGTTGGCCAGCCATGTCATCATCGATGTCAATTAGCTGCACTTTTGTTCTAATTTCATTCATGAGCATAGTGTAACACCCCGAGACTGAAGAAATCTCTACTTTCGTAAACTGAACACAGCATTTACTTCATCCACAAAATGACTGAACAAAATGTGTATAAGTGGTGAGAAAGCTGACAATAACCTTACAGCGTGATTTTTCTTACATCACCAATATCGCCATAAACCCTTGCTTTAATGAGGCTAAAGCAAAGCACTGCACCAATAAATTTACAATAATCTATGATGGCGATTGCTGTGAATGAACAGCCTTGCTATAGTTCACCACTTAAAGTTGAGCATTGATGAATATTCACTCTTTTTGACTCACTTTTTGCCATAAAATTATAAATTAGAGTAGCGGTTTTATTGCTTCATGCAGCAAATGGCGTAAGACATCAAGAATAAAACCATCGCCGCAACTACTCCTTGCACCCGATGTGACGTTTACCGAGAGATCGGGTCACGTTTTACATGCAACATTGTTAGTACCCACATTGAGTACATAAGCAGCTTTGCACAAAACGTGACCAACTTCGTGTCCAAGAGCATCCCTTCCAGCCGTGAGGCTGCATTGTTAACCGTGGGATCGACACCATCTGAGCAAGACTGTGCGGCGCTTAAAAACGAGATAATTACAAAATGAAAAGAATGCTAATAAACGCAACTCAAAAAGAAGAGTTGCGTGTTGCCCTAGTAGATGGGCAAAAGCTTTTTGATCTGGATATTGAAAGCCCAGGTCATGAATCTAAAAAAGCCAACATCTATAAAGGACGCATCACCCGTATTGAACCAAGTCTAGAAGCCGCATTCGTTGATTACGGTGCTGAAAGACACGGTTTCCTTCCTCTTAAAGAAATTGCAAAAGATTACTTCCCACAAGGATATACCTACCAAGGCCGACCAAGTATCAAAGAGGTACTTAAAGAAGGCCAAGAGGTTATCGTTCAAGTTGAGAAAGAAGAACGTGGTAATAAAGGCGCAGCCTTAACAACCTTCATCTCTCTTGCGGGTAGTTACCTAGTCCTAATGCCTAATAACCCTCGTGCTGGTGGTATTTCTCGTCGTATCGAAGGTGACGAAAGAACCCAGCTTAAAGCGGCTTTAAGCACTCTTGAGCTTCCTCAAGGTATGGGTCTTATTGTTCGTACAGCGGGTGTGGGTAAAAGTGCAGAAGAGCTTGAGTGGGACTTAAACGTTCTACTTAACCACTGGAGCGCAATCAAAGATGCATCAGATGCTAACCAAGCACCGTTTTTGATCCACCAAGAAAGTAACGTTATTGTTCGCGCAATTCGTGACTATTTACGTCGTGATATTGGTGAAATTCTTATCGACAGCAACACCATTTTTGAGCGTGCACAAGCGCACATTCAATTGGTGCGCCCTGACTTTATGAATCGTGTCAAAAAGTACGACGGTGAAGTGCCACTGTTTAGCCACTACCAAATCGAAAGCCAAATTGACTCTGCGTTCCAACGCGAAGTTCGTTTGCCATCTGGTGGTTCAATTGTTATTGACCCAACTGAAGCATTAACCTCTATCGATATTAACTCCGCTCGCGCAACCAAAGGCGGCGATATTGAAGAGACTGCACTCAATACTAACTTAGAAGCCGCTGACGAAATTGCTCGTCAACTGCGCCTTCGTGATCTAGGTGGTCTGGTTGTTATCGACTTTATCGATATGACACCAGTACGTCACCAACGTGAAGTAGAAAATCGCCTACGTGATGCAGTTCGCGTTGACCGCGCACGCGTTCAAATTGGTCGAATTTCACGATTTGGTCTGTTAGAGATGTCACGTCAACGCCTAAGCCCTTCATTGGCTGAAGCGAGCCACCATATCTGTCCTCGTTGTTCAGGTACTGGTGTCGTGCGTGACAATGAGTCATTAGCACTGTCTGTTCTTCGCTTAATTGAAGAAGAAGCTCTAAAAGACAACACCACTCAAGTAATGGCTGTCGTGCCAGTACCTATTGCCTCTTACCTACTCAATGAGAAACGCCGCAGCGTCAATCACATTGAACGTGCGCAAGAAGTGAAGATCACTATTGTACCTAATTCAGATATGGAAACGCCTCATTTCGAAGTGATCCGTATCCGTGACGGTGAAGAGCAGAACATCCTTTCTTACCTTGTGCCGAAGAAACTAGAAGCACTAAAAGAAGCAGAAGCTCGTGAAGCCGGTGAACTTGATCTAGCTCCTAAGAAAATTGAAGAGCCAGCGCTTAAAGGGTTTGCAGCTCCAGCGCAGAACGCACCGGCACCAGCACCTAAACCAGCAGCTACAGTGGCGAAAGCCGAAGAGCCTAAAGCCGCGACTCCTGGACTATTTGCTAAACTAGCCAGCGCGGTATCGTCTTTCTTTGCGTCACCTGAGCCTAAGGTCGAAGAGAAGAAAGAAGAGAAAGAAGAGGCAAAACCACGTTCAAACAATCGTCCACGTCGCGATAACGACAGACGCCGTGGTCAACGTGACAATCGCCGTAACAAGCCACGTAACAACCGCAAAGATCGTGACGATAGTCAACGCGATAATGCGCAGCGTGACAATAAACGCGACGATAAAGCTCAACAACCTCGTCAAGAGAAAGGTCAAAAACCTCGCCAAGAGAAAGGCCAAGATCAACGCCAGGATAAGAGAAAGCCGCGTAAAGAACGTGACAACAAACCGAACACTAAAGTTGCTGAGCAAGGCACCCAAATTGCCGAAGAAGCACAGCAAACTTCAGCAACGGATGCACGTACTTCTCAAGTTAAGCAACGTCGTCAAAAACGTCAGCTTAAGAAGCGTGTACGCGTTAAAGACCAGCAGGCCAATGCCGACACCCAAAAGCTAGATGCGCAGAACGCTGCCGTTGAAGCTGAAGTGAAAGCAAATGTTGAAGCGCCAGAAGTTGCCGCAGAAAACGCAACTGAAGAGAAGCCTCAACAACGTCGCAACCGTCGTACTCCGCGTCACCTGCGTGCGAGCGGACAACGTCGTCGCCGTGGTCGCGATCGTCGCCCTAATCCGTACCGTTTGCGTAAAGGTGGTGTAATGTCACCAGAAATGGCAATGGGTAAAGTATGGCCGAAATTCGACCTACGACCTCGTCGTAAGCCACGCAACGACAAGCAGAAAAATCAATCAACTCAAATCTTAGGTGGTTTCGCTACCCCAGAAATGAGTATGGGTAAAGTGATTATCCTTTCAAATACAATCGCTAAGGTAGAAGCACCGGTAATTGAAACTCCTGTAGTAGCACCGGTAGTCGACACTGTTGAAGCTCCAGTAACCGAAGCACCAGTAGTAGATGCACCTGCTGTTGAAGCGCCGGTTGTTGACGTCGCTGAGGCTGAAGCACCAGCAGTTGAAACACCTGCTGTGGAAGAAGCACCTGTTGTTGAGGTTGTTAAAGAAACACAACCAGAGCCGGCTGTTGAAGCCAGCACCGAACCAGCTGCTCCTGTTGAGCAAGCGCCAAAAGTGGCAACTGCACCAGCGCAAGCGGGTGTTAAAGCCAAAGGTCATGCAAGTTCTAGCATGACTAAAGCGCCTGGCCCATCTGAGTTGCAGACCATTACGGTCAAAGCTGCTGAGTTCAGACAAGAACGTTATCAAGCTAAAGGCGCTGGAGCTATGGCAGCCACCAGTCAATCTACAGCAAGCATGGCGAAAACAGCTGAATAATTGCAAAAGTAATTAACATTAAAGGCACTCAAATGAGTGCCTTTTTTTTGTCACATGGTTTAGTTACCCTCAATATGCGATTGATTCTTGAACTTAGTCATTAAACTGGGTACGATTCGCCCTCATTTTGACCCCAATTTTTGGTAACAAAGAATTACAATGTTTGAATTTCCTCAGATTTCGTCTCATTCTGCCAAGAATGATATCTTATCGGGCCTTACCGTCGCTTTAGCACTTGTGCCTGAAGCTGTCGCCTTTGCCTTTGTTGCAGGCGTCGATCCTATGATTGGCCTGTATGCTGCGTTTATAGTTGGTCTTGTTACTTCGATCTTCGGTGGTCGCCCTGGCATGATTTCTGGTGCGACAGGTGCAATGGCTGTTGTCATGGTGTCTCTTGTCGCTGACCACGGCGTGCAATACTTATTCGCGGCAATTATGTTGGCGGGTGCAATTCAAATATCAGCTGGTTTGCTCAAACTAGGTAAGTTTATCCGTATTGTTCCACACCCAGTAATGATTGGCTTTGTTAACGGCCTTGCGATAGTAATTTTCCTAGCCCAACTCGGTCAATTTAAAGCGCCTGATGTTAATGGTGTACTTACATGGCTACCAACACCAGAGCTTATACTGATGCTAGGTCTCGTTGCAGTCACTATGGGTATCATTCACTTTTTACCAAAACTCACTACTGCGGTACCGTCGTCACTTGTGGCGATCGTGTTCGTTACCTTGGTGGTTCAAATTCTTGGTCTAGAAACTCAAACCGTTGTCGACTTCTTAAGAGCGATGTCTGGTGATGCGTCAGCCACATTGGCGGGCACGCTACCGAGCTTCTCTGTTCCAGCGGTACCGTTTAACCTAGAAACACTGAAAATTATCTTGCCATACGCAATCATCCTGGCTGCAATTGGTTTGATTGAATCGCTACTGACACTGACCGTGTTAGACGAAATGACCAATACTCGTGGACAAAGTAACCGCGAATGTGTCGGCCAAGGTATGGCAAACATGACCTGTTCAGTATTCGGTGCCATGGGCGGTTGTGCCATGATTGGTCAATCGATGATTAACGTCAACTCTGGCGGTCGTGGTCGTCTATCTGGCATTGTTGCTGCATTAGCGCTTCTGTTCTTCATCTTGTTCGCCTCTAGCCTAATCGAAATGATCCCATTAGCAGCGCTGATCGGTGTTATGTTTATGGTGGTGATTGGTACCTTTGAGTGGGCAACATTCAAACTTGCTCGTCGCGTACCTAAGAAAGACTTCTTTGTGATTGTTCTCGTCACTGTGGTGACTGTCCTGACGGATCTCGCCATTGCGGTTCTTGTTGGTGTTATTGTTTCGGCCCTAATGTTCGCATGGGACCACGCAAAACACATTTACACCAGCAGTAGCATCAATGAAGAAGGGTCAAAAGTGTACCGAATTCACGGTCCAATTTTCTTTGGTTCTGCAGCCAACTTCTTAGAGCTGTTCGATGCAGAAAATGACCCTGTTAATGTAATCGTTGATTTTGCTGAGTCACGCGTTACCGATCACTCGGCCATTGAAGCTATCGAGACCATTGCAGAGCGCTACTCTAGCAAAGGTAAAACGCTTCATCTTCGCCACCTAAGCCCAGATTGCCGCGCTCTACTCCACAAAGCAGGCAGCTTAGTTGAGATCAACGTAAAAGAAGATCCAAGCTACAAAGTAGCAACCGACGTGTTAGCAGGCTAATACACTCGGCCATCATGTTATAAAAGCCCACGATATCGTGGGCTTTTTTCATTCCTTTCGCCTACGACCAAAGTCTACCTTGACACGACTTTTTAACGATCTCTTTACACAAGAGACATAAAATTGATCTAAATCAACATTGCCCACAGTAATTTTAAGGTAATTTGGTGGTGTTAATAAGACGTAACGTAAAGGTTACCAAGGAGGAGAGTATGGAACTAAAACAGGACCCACGTTGTTATACAGACGTTTGCGTCGATGGCCTTTGGTATCATTATGATCACTGTGGAACTCGCGCCTATGTATTAAGAGGCGGTTCATCACCCGAGATTAATTTTTCTAGCGAGCCTAAGACCGAACAAGAGCTCATTGAACTCATTAAGTCTACCCCGATTAAATAACTAAAATGCCCGGTATTTACCGGGCATTTTGTTGATTGTATTACCGACTAAACCCATCGCCTAACGCTTAGACAGTACGACTCATAACTTTTACCAAATTTTCTTTTAAGTACTTGCTCTTCTGGCATGATTTGAAATCTCGTGATGTAACCAATATATACCCCAACTGAGATCCAGCCCCACGCACTAACAAAGACAAGACACCAAGCAATCAACACACACAGCATCGACAAATACATCGGGTTTCGAGTAAAGGCGTACACTCCCTCTACAACCAATGTAACGGTATGTTCTGCTTTATTGGGGTGGATAGTTGTGTTTGCGCGTTTGAACGCCATAACGGCCTCTAACGCGATATATACACCAATAATAACCAGTAAACATACCACCAATAGGGTGCTGGTTTGCAATTGATACTTAAAATCGACCATCCAAGCAGCCAAAAGACCACATAACCCCATTACGACAGGCGGTGGGATAAATACATTGCGCATCGAGTACTCCCTCACAAAGTCCGATCCTATGCTAACACTTTGATAAATTAATCAAACAGTCGAATGTTACCATTTTATAACAATCGTCTAATGGCTATACTAGGACAAGGCATTGATTGAGTTCTACAAGCAGTGGATGCCTCACAATAGGGAACAGCACCCTCTTTAGGTCCAAGGAGCACTAAATGACAGATCAACGTTTGGGCAATAGATGAAGCATCACAACACCTTTACTCAACGGTTATTTTGGTGGTGGGATAAATATCTGTCTCAATACGCTCTCGCCATGGCAAACGCTAATGCCTTCCTGCTAGTGTTGATATACTCAATCGTCGTGTACATCGGTTACCGCCTCACTGGAGAGCATGCTTTAACCGAAGAGTTTATTGATTTTATCTATTTTCTTGCGGTTACGGGCTCAACGGTTGGCTATGGTGATATGTCACCTCAAACCAATGCCGGGCAACTCTTTACCGCGTTTTTTGTGATCCCACTGTCTTTGGCACTGTTTGGTCTAATCATTGGTAAAGTCCTTAGTGCACTGTCTGCACTGTGGTACCGTCAATTTAAAGGAAAACACCACGTGAACCTGTCTAATCACATTGTTGTCATTGGTTACAATCGCGAACGCACTCCGCATCTGGTTCAGATGTTAAAACGAGAAGAAAAGCAGCGCCAAATAGTATTGATTAGCGTTGAACAGCAGCAAAATCCACTTCCAGAACAAGTCGAATTTATCAACGTTCATGGTTTTACCGATGTTGAGGACTTGGAGCGGGCAAACATTGAACAAGCTTCCTGTTTGGTCGTAGATACTGACACAGACGAAATGACACTAACTATTGCGCTATTTGTCGCGCAAATGAACCCCAGCGCTCACTTGGTGGCGCATTTTATCGATGACGTAAAATGCCAAATTTTGAGTGCGCACTGCCCCAACTCAGAGTGTATTTCCAACTTGTCGACGGAACTGTTAGCCAAATCTGTAATGGATTTTGGTAGCAGCTTAGTGCATTCGGAACTAGTGTCTGCGCATAAGGGACAAACCCAATACAGCATTCAAGTGCCAAAAGAGTGCTCGACCTTCCCACTCAAGGCTCTGTTTTTAACTTTTAAGCAAGATTTTGAAGCGACCATTATCGGAGTGCGAGACGCGCAAGGCGAAGTCCACATCAATCAAAGATTAGACCAACCGATCCATGGCGGTGACACATTGTTTTATATTGCCGACGAACGTATAGAGTTTAAGCAGTGGCCAGAATAAGGCCACTGTAATCTATCACTGAAATGAGTCTCATCTTCCCAAACTTTTGGTTATCTCCTGGGTGCACTTTTCCGTGCATGATTAAAATCCCCTAGCTCTATTAGTCGTAAAAACTGAATGGATTACAATCATGTCACGATACTACACCAGTGTCTGAATCCAAGCGTTTTGCTTCATCCGTCTGACAAACAAATACGACTTAAACACTTCCTCTAACGAGATCCCAATAAAGGCGCCTATCAAGCCATAATCGAGCACAATCCCCAACAAAAATGATGCAGGTGCACCAACAACAGCAAAACTTATTAGAGTTATATTCATCACAGCCTTTGCATCACCGCCCGCCCTCAACAACCCTGGAATCACCGAGTTTACAGCAGTAAAAAACAGTGACACTGCCAATATCCAAATACAGATCCGCGCCAATCGATGCGTTTCTTCTTGGATGTTATATAGGCTAAGCAACGAATCGGACAGCGCAATTAATAACACCACAGGTATCAGCATCACCACGACACCCGTAGCAATCGCACTCACCGCACTGGCTTTCGCTAAGCGGTACTTTCCGGCCCCTAACAACTGGCCAATACGAATAGCCGTTGCTTGACCAATTCCTCCGACCGGCAGTAAAAACAAGCTCTTAAAGGTTCGTACAATGGTGTACCCAGTAAACGCAATCGCACCAATGGCGTTCATTAAAACGGTATAGAAAACCCGTGCCCCTTGCCAATAAAACCCATCAACTGTGGATGGGTAACCCAGTGTTATCACTTTTTTTAGTTCAGCTGTGTTAGGAGTAAATATCGCCTTCAAACCGAAACGATTTGCCAATAGATACAGCAATACCCCGCACTGGCCTGCACTCGCTAATAGGGTCGCAATGGCAGCTCCGCGCAGTCCCATGGGTGGAAACAACGGCTCCGTTATCCCTGGTATTGCGAGACCAAAGATAAACACGTAATTCCCGACAAAGTTGACGACATTGAACGTCACTGCGACTTTAACTGGTGTTCGGGTGTCACCGGTTGCATTAAACGTTGCCGCCACCATTTGAGACACCAACATCAATGGGATCGCGAAAGCCACAGCAGAAAGATACAATGACGCGGTAGAAGGCACTTCGCTCCATTGGTCACTGGGTTTTAGAAAATCCGTGGTGAGTAAGGCCACCAGCTCTGCAGAATAAAAGTAAACGATGGCACCTAACGCCACTCCACACAGTGCAGCAGACACAATAACGCTTCCTGCCACTTGTATCGCTTTAACCGACTGATGAGCTCCGCTGTATTGTGATATAAGGATGCTTCCACCTGTCGACAGAGCAGCAAACAGCAAAAAACTAAAGGTCAACAACTGCTGAGAATTACCCAAACCAGAGATCGCGACTTCACCTAACTGGCCAATCATAAGCGCGTCGACAAACCCCATTAAGGTAAACAGAAACCCTTGGATCATGATTGGTAAGGCTAAACTTACAATCGGCTTGGACAAACGGTAATACGTTGAAATCACCTTATTCCCCTAGCTCTTGCAGCACAGTTTCGATAGCATTCGATACTAGTAGCGTTTGTTTCTCAACCAGTTCAAGCTCGCGAGTAAACCATTCAACATGCCCTTTGCATTCCTCTTCGCTATTGTCTAACGAGAAAAATCGAGAAATATACATTGGTACTGCCTGCACAAATAGCCCGATAAGACGCAATTCATCAGCTGGAAGAGGTAAGGTTTTTCTGTAGTGCTCAATAATGACTCGCCAATTATCCTGCAAAATCTCTGATGCTAGCTCTGCGCTTTCATCGAACTCCCCCGCATCCAACTGCTGAGTCGAAAATCGATGGCGCAACTGCTGGTAATAGAAAATCTGGCTGGTCCAATAGACGTCGCCTAAACGATAGTCGAGACGAGAAAAGTCAAAATCTATGAGCTGTGTATAGTGCTCATTCGCATCGTAAAACAGATTAAAGCAGTGCATATCACCATGGATATAGCACCGTTTCAATGGTGTAAGATCAACGGCATCCATCTGTTGTTGTAGCGCAAGCGCGCTCGATCTTAACTTGGGAACCAGAGCTAACATCGCCGCCGATTTCTCGCCATCGGAGCGTCGCAATTGAGCCTCAAGATTAGTCAGCCAAGTCATATAAGCATCCACATCAAGCGTCTGCATCTGTAAATTAGGATGAGGCTCATTAAAGCTTTGCATCGCCTTATGGAACGTCGCTAATGCGCCAGCAGTCTGCGGTCTAAAGCGAAGTTTATTAGGCTCAGACCATGTGATAGTGCGATCAGGGATATATTCTGTCATTACGTAAATATGCCCGCTGAACTCGACATATTGACGACCGTCTTTTGTCGGGATCACTTTTGGCGTTGGGCATTGATGTGCATTTAGGTGATCAATTAACGCTATTTCATTTTCGACGAGCTGAACTGTATTGCGCTTAAAGCAATTTTTAAGCACAACTTTCCCTTGCTCCGTAGTGATCACAAAAACTTCATTTGCCATTCCGAAGAAGCTGAGCGACACTTCTTGTACTGGTGGAATATCATATTGCCACAACACAAATTGCAGGCGACGTTGGACGGGTTCCGATCCCATGAGCTTTCCTTTTGGTTATTTTTATAGAACTTAATACTATCAACCCCTTCTCTCTACATACTGTGAATCGCCTCTCATCCGCTTGCAACATGCTCATTTTCGAAAGAAAATCTTAAACCGTCTTACAGTCTGTAATCTTATCTCATGCTTAAGACTCAATATCATTGTCATAAAACTGTAGTAAACAGTACCGCTCAATTTATTTACAATCTCCTTACACATATCACTGATCCGATGTCTATTTTGGCGTGATAGTAGCCACACTATGAAAAGGAAGTCTCTATGAATAAATCCACGATCGCTGTAGTAACCCTTGCGCTAAGCCAAGGTTTATTGATCCAAGTAGCCCAAGCTGATGAACCAGGATACCTAGGTGCACGTCTGGGTTACTCAGAATTAAGCAGTAGTGCCTGTTCTTTGGACGCGCCTTGTGATGATGGCAGTTTGGGAGGTGGTATTTACGGTGGATATAATTTCAATCAATACGTTGCGCTAGAAGCTGGGCTTGACCTACTTGGCGACTTTGAGACAAACCTAGGTGCAGATACAACAGGTGATGCGTTCATGAAAGCCATCACTTTGGCGCCAAAGTTTACTTACCCAATCAGTCAAGAGTTTGATATTTTTGCCAAAATTGGTGGCGCATACATGAACTACGATGGCGATAGCGATGTGGTACCGACCGGCTCGTTGGGGTTAGAATACCAATTAACCAAAGGCTTAAATGCTCGCCTTGAGTATCAACGTTATCAAGACTTTACCGACACTATCGTCAAAGATCTTGATGTAAACTTCTTTGGCCTCGGACTGACCTACTTATTTGGTTCTCCAGAGCCAGAGACGATGAACGAGTCTGAAGCTCGTCCTGTCTCAGAAGCACCTGCACCACAACCCGCCGCTGAGCCTGTAGTCACAACTGTAGCTGCAACAACGGCAGCCGCGACAGAGATTGGTAAAAAACAACAGAACCAACTGTTTGACCAAGGCACCTTCGAAAGCGGAAGCGCCAAACTGTCGGATCAAGGCATGGAAAGCCTCAAGCCATTGCGCGATCTGCTAGCTGCACATCCAATGGCTAGAGCTGAAATCGTGGGACACACCGATTCAGGTGGCTCAGAAGAATACAACCAAGCCTTGTCGGAAGCACGCGCTCAAGCCGTGGCTGACTTCTTAGTTGAAGGTGGCGTGAGTCGTGAGCAGCTAATTGTTGAAGGTGACGGTGAGCTATTCCCTATTGCCACCAACGAAACCGAAGAAGGTCGCGCTCAAAACCGACGTGTAGAAGTGACTATTCCTAGCTTTGAATACGACGAAATCTAAAGCAACATCTAAAGCTCACTGATTAAACACCAGCTATTTAACTCTAAGTAGCTGGTGTTTTTGGTTACCCACATGCCAAACCAATACGCCAGAACGCGGCATCGTTTGTACCTGTTGCAACATTGACGATGAATACCCTTTTTTGACCATCCATTGAAGCGGCTCTTTGAATTGGTCTTCATCAATAACAAAGGTATCGCTGGTACCAACCTCTGGCTTGATGGTGACAACCCATAACCTTGATTGGTGCTCAGACAGCTCACGCATGCCTTGCTTTAGTTTCGTTATTAGTGGCTGAACATTTGCATTAAATTGCCTAAATAGCGACACTCTCGACCCCTTTTCTATGTCTATGAATGGGCAAACTGCTGTCGATAGTAGTGCGGGTGACGATCTTGATCAATCTTTTGGTGGTTAACTAGTAAAGCATTCACCGCGTGAATTGTTTGAACATTAATCATACGATAAAATATAGTATGACATACTGATAATAACCTATACACCATGAAAGCCCTTCCTCTTGGTCTAATCTGCATTGGTTTCATGCTTCTTGCCAAAAGCGTGCGCCCTCAACTCACAAACTGCATATCGCCATTCAACAGCAGCATTTTGCGATACATTATCAGCCCATAGTGAACAAAGACCATCATTCATTGTATGGGGTAGAAGCCTTGATCCGTTGGCAAGATACCGATGGTCAGTATATTTCGCCGGACGTATTCATTGGCATCGCTGAGCAATCGAACCTAATGAGGGACATCACTCAATGGGTTCTTCATCGAGTAGTATCTGATATCCCGCAGATGAAAAAACATGGATTTGTTGGGGCTGTTCACGTCAACCTATCAGCCAATTATTTTCGAGATGACCTGTTGGTCAATTTACTCGACCAATGGGTGTCACAAGGCCGAATCTCACCAGATTGCCTTGTGTTCGAAGTGACGGAAAGCGCTATGTTAGTCGATATTGAAAACGTCAAAAGAGTCATGCTTGCGTTGGGCGAAATCGGGTTTAAGTTCAGTATTGATGACTTTGGCACCGGATTTTCTTCGCTAAGCCTACTGCGAGAACTTCCTGTGCATCAAATTAAAATCGACCGTAGTTTTGTCAACAACATGGATACTTTGCCTGCCAATTATACCATTGTGGAGTCAGCCATATTCCTAAGCAAGGGATTTCAATGCTCGGTAGTGGCCGAAGGTGTTGAAACCCAGTCAATCAATGATAAGTTAGTGGAGATGGATTGCGACCATTTGCAAGGTTACCTACATGGGCGACCTCAACCGTTGACCGAACACATTCGCGCATCTATCGAACGAGGATTGATGTCCGCTTAACACTCAACAATACCGCTTACTTAATCGCATAAACACGCATCTCTCAAACAGCGCCAACTTGCCACTTGTTTCACTTCGCGTCTATGCTCTAATCATCATGGATGATATAGACAAAGCTCGTGTCGCCAGATAAGCCTACGCAACACGATGCGAAACACCCCCCCAGTCGCTGGAGCCGACAACTTTTGCAACGAGCAACAAGCTTGGTTGCACTGCTGAGTGCGTTTTACTTTTTTGACTATGCATTGTTTGACGTAAGTGAATGGCGATTGCAACAGAGCGACTACATCACAGAGCTACTTAAAAAATGGCAAGATTTAGTCAACCACCCTAATAAGCTGGTGCAACTGGCATTATGCCTGATGCTCTTCGTTGTCGGGATTAAAGGGTTCATTCTGCCTACCATAAAAAGCGTTGTTCAAAATACACCAGGTGTGATTGGTCATTTTTCCACTACCTACTATTCGCAAATACAAAAGATTCAGTCTTGGTTTTCAACGGGAGCCGACGTCATCGAAAAAGGCTCGATGTGGTTACTGCTGGTCTCACTGATTTTTTATCTGTTCAATGACAGAGAATCAAGCGCCATCACGACCGCTTGGGAAACCATCGACCGCGCTCAAGGAAAGTGGGGAGATTTAGGCAGACGAGAGGCTCTGAGCACTCTCATTGACTACGATGTCAGCCTTATCGGGATTGACCTAAGCTATTCCTCGCTCAGTGGGCTCACTTTTGATGACGAGCACGACAATTACGATGTTGACCCTGATCGTCCTTTTTTAGATTTGGTTAGCCTCAGCCATTCAGACATTAGTTTTGCGTCATTTCCGTGCGTGTTTATGCGCCAAGCAAACCTACAACATGCTGTGTTGAGCGGTACCCGCTTTACCGGTGCCGATCTGCGAGACACACTTTTTACAGGCAGTGACTTTGGTGGCAGCCCAATAGAGGCACAACACTATATGATCACCGATTTCAGTTTTGCTGACTTACGAGGTGCCAACCTTGGTGATCTCCCCGTAACAGCAACTCACCCGCCATCACCGTACATCAAATACTTATCTAGTATTCAGCCACAAGGTGCTTGGTTACTAGGTGCAGACTTACGAGGCGCGGTCGTCGGCAAGAAAGTCTTAGGGTTATCGGAGCCTGCCACACCAACGCAGCTCAATTTTGCATTAGAAAACCTAAAAACGTTTGCGCAGTGGGATCAGCACACCGTATTTCCAACCATCATTCGCAATCAACTTACCTATTGGCAGTCGCAAGAAGAAACACTAGAAGCAAAGAAACGCCGTTGGCAACACTTGGTCGCCCTGTATCAAGCAAGCTTTGGGGAAGAACGAGCCAAAAGACTGTTGAGCTATGTTGAATTGAGTAGCAATAACTCACAGCAACTCAATCGTCAATTTGACAGCATCAGCGACTTCGCTTGCCGACGGCTCGATGATGTTTTTTAGTAGTCAAACTGTACAGGCAGTGTATTTAGTGGCTGAAACGACAAAGCCCCGACAACTCATTGAGCTATCGGGGCTTTGTATAATATGGCACGCCCTGAAGGATTAGTGCCGCGATTTCATTACTTTATATAAACGTTCACCAAAGTTTATTTCGTTATAATAATCAACGACTAACAATCACTTAACCCTTCACAACGATTTCTATGCTTTTCTAAATATATACTGAATTTTAGCTCATTGGCGTCACCTAGGCGTCACCAAATTACCATGCAAATGGTCATCAACGGGGCTGGTTCTTGTCGACTGTGGTAAACATAGTTCAAAAAGGTCTGTCATGGCTTGGCCATGACCCCGTATATAATTAACCCTAACTTCACTTATCTGAAAAATAGGTCTGATACTCAGTGTGAACATTCAGATAGTTAAACAAAACCCTATTTTCATGGTTTAAATAGGTTTGAACCCTAAGAAAGGCTGCGCCTTCATTGTAGTTTAGAGCAAAATATGCCACTCGAACTCGCTCGCTAATTTCATTAACTTTTATAAGATCGTAGTCAATGACATCCCCATAATACTTTTCGATAGCAGTCAAAGTATTTACAAAAGGTGTAACATCAACAGTATTCGGCATGGGCCAGTGTTCTTCTATTCCCTTTGTCCCCTTATCAACATAGACTTCAAGTGCTTTGTTGATAATTAAAACCTCACTTTCTTGCGTTGCGTGCACCATTGGCGTGAATAGCAATAACAACACAAACATTTTCTTTAGCAAAATAAAAATACCTATTTATTATATTCTGTTCAAATGAACGGCTAAAATCACTCACAATTTCCGAAGCTGTAATTACCTCCGTCGTAGTCTCAACCGAATCCTGGCAGGCGGTGACCGTCGATTTCGGTTAGCTGAATGGCGTGGTAATGCTATAAAGGTCTAACGGCCTAGAGTAAATAAGAAGGCTAGCCTCATAACTAAAAGCAAGACTAGACCCCGTATTGATTCTTATTCATTTAAAAACCTAGCTTGAGACTGTATTTTTAAGTGTCTCACCACATAAATAAGTAACCTTCTATTAGTTTTGTCAAGCTTGAGTCAGCTTCACTAATACTTTTAAGCCTCGCATATATATAATCACCACCAATGGTATGTAAAGATGAAAGTGCAAACTCTACCAGGGTAATGTTTTCATGCTGAGCTACAAAAGTTAGCAACTGGTCAATTGAGTCTTTATCTTTAATGACTGCAATAGCATTTATTGCTTCCATTACTTCTATAACGTCGTTGCTTTTAAGGAAGTCGAATGTATATAGCTTTAGGCTCTCTTTACTTTCATTAATGGATTCGAGTTCTATTCTTCCAACTGAAGCAAGTAAGAATACATTCTTATTTCTGTCAACATAACGATTATCGAGAGTATCCATACATTGCTCAATATTTTTGTAATCCTCAACAAGTAAATCATTAGAATATATAGTATTTAATACTCTTGTAACTGAAGCAACCTCGTAGGTTCTCCTTTGAACCCCATTTAAAAACTCCGAAATCTTCCCTTGCTCTATTTTTTGCTGACTTTCATAACGAATAACGTCGCATAAACCTTCCGATGATGAAGCATTAAATGACAATAACGTAACAAAAACGACAAGAGGATTACCTACCCGGCAGCGGATAACTAACTTCAATCTCTTCAGTGCTTCTATCAACCCACTCATTATACTTAGACACCTCTAACGTTATTGTGTTGACCTTTGTTTCTTTACCTATTGGAAGTGACTCCACCTCACCATCACCATCTATATCCATATCCTCATAGTAGACATTTCTTGTTTTTGAAATAGTTACTTCCTGATACTCAGTTTTCTCTACATATGAAAAAACAACCAATTTTACTTTTTGATCTAACGATGCGCCAAAAATACTTTTACCACCAATTGGGGAATCACCAGGCAATCCCGCACCTAAATTTACTTCAGGATCTGAATACTTTGGTAAAGCAATCGCGATTTCAAGTGGACCAAAGTAAACCGGCTTCACATCTGTGTACGAAAAAATCGTTCTTTCTTCATCACAGATGCCATAAAAATCAATTGTCGGGATCCTAGAACACAACCCCAAGGATCAACCCACTTCAACGGATTCCCACTCACATACCCATAACTCATCCGCTGACTTGGGTCGGATAGCAATTGTGTGGTATTCAACCCAGTAAAACGCATCAACTCATGCTGTATCTCCACTGGCAAATGCGTATTGCGCAAGTTCCAATAATCCGGCTGCACAAATCGGTGCGTATGAGGATTGTACCAACGCGCATCCATGTGTACGAGTCCAGTGCTGCCTTCTGTGTACTTGCCCGTATATTGATACGGTACCAGTTGACCTAACTGATGGTTGGCGTTCACCGTGCTGTTGGCTTTCCAGAACGTTTGGTCGTTGTGCTTTCTAAACACCTCACCAAATGGGCTGTAGCCTAAGCGCATTGCTTGGGTATTACCACTGTCTAGTGCAAGAACCGTTGAGCCTTGGCGGTCATGATGCATGTATAGGTGGCTAATGTCCGCGCCCTTGGTGCCACTGGCTTTTAGATAGCTCGATTGAGTGTCATACAGCGCTTGATGTAGCACTTGCCCATACCCATTTTGCTCTGGCAGCAAGGTGAGGCTTCTAAACGCTTTGCCTGCTTCAAACTGCGCTTGCTCTTGGCGGCCGTCGTATTGACTGACAAGCGTCTGTGGTGCTTCGAGTCCATCGTCCGTTAGGCGATTACGTTCGGTGGTGATGCGCCGCGAACGGCTGTCGTAGCCATAGTTAACGAAGGTGCCGTTTAGTCATGCGACCAAGGGCATCGTGACTATAGTGTTGAGCGCCCTGACTGCTGTCGACAAACAGTAAATGGCCGTTGTCGTCATAGGGGTACCCGAAGCACTGGCTGTCGCTGCTGCAGGCGCCGTATTGCTTGCAACGTCAAGTGTCGCCTTTTGCTTACTCAGGTATACTTTGCTGATAGTAATTAAACATGACAACTTTCCAGGCGCCATCACTTTCATAAAAGCCAAAGCTCAAAATAACTGTCCCTCCTTCAAACCTCGCAACGTAATTGTTCACCATCAACCAACTGTAACCTTGATAGTTGATGTAATGATGAGTACCAAGATATTCATTACTTAGATAGTTACCCAACTGAGACTCAATATCATCTGACGCTTCATATATACCTTCTTTCATTTCTACGACTTTGACCACATCGTCACTCAAATTTCTATTGAGAAATACCCCTACAATTATTGGCTCGACCAAACTAGAAACAGTGGTCACTACCTTTTGATTATCAACATGAAAATTTGCCATCCTTATGACAAACTCCTTGAAGTTGGTTTTCAATGTCGGGATGTCAATCTCTCTGTCACTTTGAGTAGAGTAGGTAACCGTATAACTCACTCTACTCGAGTTCAAAGAATAGTCATACCCAATTTCAACTGCATCAAAATTGCTACTACTCAAACCCTCAATGTTTGAGATTAGGTAACTACTGTCGTAACCGAGCAACTCCTTAACTAAAGCAAGATTTTTTTCCTGAGATTGGTAAACATCAATATCAATTAACTGAACGTGTTGTTTCTCAACAATACAGCCACAAAGAAAAACAATAGAGATTAAGACCACTGCAAATCTCAAAATAAGCTCCTTCAAACTCACCCAACTGCACTTGAGTGTAACCTCCACTCGCGAACGAAATCGCTACTGCTTCGTCCCGAGTACTCACATAGCTTACATATTTATAATCCCTAATATTATTATTCAACTTTCCCCTTTAGTAACAATTCGCTCCAGATATAGGCCAGGTACTAGGTATAGAAGTATGAGCAAACCAACATTGACATCTCCCTCCATATAGTGAAACGCAGCGAAACTATAGACATTGATCCCCTGTAACAACCATTGAGCACTTCTAAATTTTTCGAGCTTGTTCCATTCCTTAGATTTAGGGTAGCGGCCAAGCCAAACACTTAAAACTATCAAGAAAACTGTTATGAAACCTACGTAGGGGACAAAACTAACGCTATATGTACTCAAAATAATGATGAACCAGTACCCAAGAAACCATGGATGTTTGTATATAGTACTTTTCATAACTTATCTCACTGTACATACTTGAAAATTTGGCTTTTGCCCCACTAAAGGAGGAGAATAAATTGGAGAGGCGTATTCATTGTTGTCAGGTTCAAATATGGAGAACACACTGAAAGTGTTATTGAGATTACTAACACTTTCTAAGATTGGATCAACACTCTTAAACTTGCCCGCGGCAACCTCAGTGATAATTGAAATAGTCGGTGAAACAAAAGAATCTGAGTTATTTTCATCTGAATAATCCCATGCAGAAGCCGCAAAAGATAGTGTTATGCTCGCGGTTCCAGAAATAGGGGCTGTTACTACTGCAGCAGCTTTCAGAGTTGCTTTTTGTTCCGATTCATCCCAAGTATTGTAATCTTCTATTGAATCCTCGTTAGTATTCTTTGCCATAATCCCATCGGTAGAAATTGGTGCTGACTTGCCATAACTATCAAACTCTGAGTTTACGACAATTGCTTTAGGCCTAGCCTCAGGATCCCAATGATTCGAACTCAACCCCCAAGGATCCACAAACCTCAGCGGATTCCCACTCACATACCCATAACTCATCTGCTGACTTGGGTCGGATAACAACTGAGAGGTATTCAACCCAGTAAAACGCATCAACTCATGCTTTATCTCCACCGGCAAATGCGTGTTTCTAAGGTTCCAATAATCCGGCTGCACAAATCGGTGCGTATGAGGATTGTACCAACGCGCATCCATGTGCACGAGTCCCGTGCTGCCTTCTGTGTATTTGCCCCTTTCTTTTAAGGAATAGTTGATACGGTACCAGTTGACCTAACTGATGATTGGCATTCACTGTGCTGTTGGCTTTCCAGAACGTTTGGTCGTTGTGTTTTCTAAACACCTCACCAAGTGGGCTGTATTCTAAGCACATGGCTTGGGTGTTAGCACTGTCTAGAGCAAGGTTAGTGGAGCCTTACCTATCTTGGTACAGATACAGATTACTGATCTCTGCGCCTTTGTCACCACTGGCTTTTAGGATAAAAAGACACACACCAATAATTTGGTGTGTCTCGTTCAATTCTGGCACTACATGATTGAGTATAATGCTCCACCTATATGTGACTAATAGATGCTAAGGTTCCCATTGCGTATCAGAACCAATAGCCTTATCGTAACGATATACACTATAAAATCCGATGAAAAGACCAGACAAAATGCCGCATAAGGTTGGTAAGATAAAATAAATTTTAACCGACAAACTACCAAGTATATTTAAAGTCACAAAGTAAAAAAGAAACCTTCGATCAAATTTAAATAAGTACTTAATTTCATCCCTAAAGAAATTGACAGAAAGAAATAGTGCAAATATTACACCAGCATATGCTCTACCCTCCCCTGTAACCAACGAATAAATTGAAAGTACTAGGCAGGGACAAACAAGCATAATCTGAGCATTCAAAGTAACTCTATAATATCTGGGGCTTGCAATTTTTTTAGTCATTCCTAGCGGCTTCTCCATATATAAAATTCGACACTTGAGTTGCTGCATCAAACCCAATTTGTACTGGTCTAGGGGCAATAGGGGCTAATTGGTTACCTACATATCTTAAAGATTCCGCACTAATTAAACCAACATTAGCAGCACCATTTGGGTTAGAACTAGCGGTCCAATCAACGGCACTAACGCTTATACCTGTTAAAGACGATATAGCTGCAAGTGCACCCGCAGCCCACCCTGTCGGTGCAACAACTACTGCAACAGTGGCAGCGTATCCAATTCGCTCAGACGAAACTCGCCCAATGTCAATAAATGTGCCTAAAACATTGTCACTAAACTCTTCATCAATTCTTAGCTGCTCTGCGTTAACCCAAGCATTGATATTTTCCTCAAGTACCCGAATGGTTTCTTCCTTACTTACAACACCATCGGTTTCGACTGGCAAACACAATCCCCAAGGATCTACCCACGTCAACGGATTCCCACTCACATACCCATAACTCATCTGCTGACTTGGGTCGGATAGCAACTGAGAGGTATTCAACCCAGTAAAACGCATCAACTCATGCTGTATCTCCACCGGCAAATGCGTGTTTCTAAGGTTCCAATAATCTGGCTGCACAAATCGGTGCGTATGAGGATTGTACCAACGCGCATCCATATGCACCAACCCGGTACTGCCTTCTGTGTACTTGCCCGTATATTGATAAGGGACCAGTTGACCTAACTGATGGTTGGCGTTCACTGTGCTGTTGGCTTTCCAGAACGTTTGGTCGTTGTGTTTTCTAAACATCTCGCCAAATGGGCTGTAGCCTAAGCGCATGGCTTGGGTGTTACCGCTGTCTAGTGCAAGAACCGTTGAGCCTTGGCGGTCATGATGCATGTATAGGTGGCTAATGTCCGCGCCCTTGGTGCCACTGGCTTTTAGATAGCTCGACTTCGTATCATAATGGGCTTGATGCAGCACTTGCCCATACCCGTTTTATTCAGGCAGCAAGGTCAGGTTTCTGAACGCTTTGCCGGCTTCAAACTGCGCTTGCTCTTGGCGGCCGTCGTATTGACTGACAAGCGTCTGTGGTGCTTCGAGTCCATCGTCCGTTAGGCGATTACGTTCGGTAGTGATGCGGCGTGAGCGGCTGTCGTAGCCATAGCTCACAAAGGTACCGTTAGGGCAATACACGTGCGTCATGCGGCCAAGGGCGTCATGACTGTAGTGTTGAGTGCCCTGACTGCTGTTAGCAGACAGTACATAGCCGTTGTCGTCATAGCGGTACTCAAACTATGGCTGTCGGTACCGTCACTGTCGCTGCTGCAAGCGCCGTCGTAGTCACAACCGAAACCTGGCAGGCGGTGGCCGTCGAATCCGGTTAGTTGATTGGCGTGGTGATAAACGGGTTCAAGTCAGTTCCAAATGAAAAAAAACCTAGTTGCATGAAAAAAGGCAAGGCTTGACCCCGTATACGTTTACAAGCCCTTTATTTCGCTATTGCTTTTTTAATAAGAAATATGAAATATAACCGCCTAAAACTGGAATAAAAACACTCATCAGAATAATTAAACTCCGACTTTTCAAGCCCTTATCTTTAACAGCAATTAGTACCGGCAATATTATCAGCATTACAACAAAGACAACCATAGCCACTAACAAAAGCATAGAAACGACTTCATTTTCTCCCAAACCAGGAGACAGGTAATATATTGCGTTAGCGATAAAGAAAACCACAATTAGCCCCCAAACGGAAACTCTAAGAAATTTAATCAAAACCCTTCCCTATTCAGATACTTCAGCAAACAACAACCCACCAACTGCAATCGACCATTCATTATTTTCAGATTTGAAGTTCCCAATTGAGAATGCGCTACTACTATCCTCTACTTCAACCCTATTTTCATCTGGATTTGAAGGGTGGTAGTGATAAGTTGTTTTTTCTCCATTGGCTTCAATGCCACTATTAAGTACAGAGAAACCTACAGACCCGAAAGATAACTCTATGTCGATTCCCTGCTCTGTTTCATCTTTTGTCAACACACTTGCAATTTTGATGCTCGGAGTAGTCAAGTCTAAATGTGCACCTGGTGTTTTAACCGTAACCTTTGCTCCTAAAATGAATCCTGTTTTAAATGTAGGTGAACTTAACCCATCGTAAGGGTTATTGAACTCCCTGAATAATCCTTCTTGCGCTACAGCGCCATTCAAATAAAATTCTAGTGATGAACCAGCAGAAACTATTGATTTGACAGGTTCAACTAAATAGAACTCCGGCAAACACAAACCCCAAGGGTCAACAAACTTCAACGGATTCCCACGCACATACCCATAACTCATCTGCTAGCTTGGGTCGGATAACAACTGAGACGTATTCAGCCCAGTAAAACGCATCAACTCATGCTGAATCTCCACCGGCAAATGCGTGTTTCTAAGGTTCCAATAATCCGGCTGCACAAATCGGTGCGTATGCGGATTGTACCAACGCGCATCCATTTGCACGAATCCGGTGCTGCCTTCTGTGTACTTGCCCGTATATTGATATGGTACCAGTTGACCTAACTGATGGTTGGCGTTCACTGTGCTGTTGGCTTTCCAGAACGTTTGGTCGTTGTGTTTTCTAAACACCTCACCAAATGGGCTGTAGCCTAAGCGCATGGCTTGGGTGTTACCACTGTCTAGTGCAAGAACCGTTGAGCCTTGGCGGTCATGATGCATGTATAGGTGGCTAATGTCCGCGCCCTTGGTACCACTGGCTTTTAGATAGCTCGATTGAGTGTCATACAGCGCTTGATGGAGCACCCGCCCATACCCATTTTGCTCTGGCAATAAGGTAAGGCTTCTAAACGCTTTGCCTGCTTCAAACTGCGCTTGCTCTTGGCGGCCGTCGTATTGGCTGACAAGCGTCTGTGGTGCTTCGAGTCCATCGTCCGTTAGGCGATTACGTTCGGTGGTGATGCGCCGCGAACGGCTGTCGTAGCCGTAGTTAACGAAGGTGCCGTTCGGGTTAGCCACCTGCGTCATGCGGCCCAGTGGGTCGTGGTCATAGCGCTGTGTACCTTGGTTACTGTCTATGGCTAACAGATACCCGTTGTCGTCGTATTGATAGTCGAATAACTGGCTATCTGCATCATCGCTGTCACTGCTGCAAGCTCCGTCATAATCACAGCCAAAGCCAGGCAACCGATGCCCATCAAACGCGGTGAGTTGATTAGCACGGTTGTACTCGTAGCCATAGCGATGACTCTTCGTAGACTTCTCTTTTAGGTTGCCGACGGCGTCCCACTCGTACTCAATGTCGTCGTTTTTAGGGTAGTTAGCGCCAATCAATCGATTAAGTGCGTCGTACTCAAAACTGGCCCATTGGTCACGGGTTTTTGCGCCATAACGATTTTGGTGGGTGAGGTTGCCTGACTCGTCATAACGATAGTCAAACTGCTCGACAAGCCCCCAATTACGCCACTTCTTGCCTTTAAGTTCTTGCGCTTCAATGGTGATGCTGGCAACGCGTCCAAGTTCATCATAACCAATATTACGGCGACTGCGGTTTGGGTAGAGTATGCTGTCTAGTTGACCATCATCGTTATAAGTTAGAGTAAAGCTCTCCACCAACTTGTTATTACGAATGCGATGCACGTATTCAATTTGACCTGCCTCATCTCGTTGGTATTCAACACGGTCGCTGCCGGTCATTTGGGCGCCAGTTCTTAAGTTACGAGCATCATAAGCATAACTAAAAGACTGCCCTAATGTATGGTTAGTAACGGTGGTCAGGTTACCTGCACCATCGTAGTCATAGCTCTCTTCCAAAGTCGCGTTGTGAATACGTTGCAAGCGACCGGCACCATCATAGCGCCATTGGTCTTCAACCCGCTGCCCCTGATGTTGATAACTTGCAAACGTAAGGTTGCCGCGTTCATCGTAGTCATTGACATTTATGAGTAAATGACAGCCTTACAGTTGTGATATACAATTTAACTATCATTAAGAGAAGGAAAGCTGAGATGTCACCCGTTTCCAATTCAAAACAGCGAAAAAGCAAGTTCACTCCTAGCCTTGAAAATTTTCGAACAAGTTTGAGCTACGAGGGACTTAGCCTCAAATCGAAAGCAAAAACTCAAACCATCGCAGATTTAAAACGAAAGTATGCGAGATAAATACGGTGCAGGGCATGACAAGTACTGCTATCCAAATACAGATATTCTTATCAACAAGCTGAATATTCATGACTCAGATCTTCTAGCGGAAGCCGAGACTGCTTTCACCGCCCAAAGATACCTAGAATATTCCAGCAATGTTACCGATCTTAATCAGTTAGATTTTCATCACTTTAAGTCCTTACACCATCACTTATTTCAAGACCTATTTGATTGGGCGGGACAAGTTCGTGAAGTAGACATATCCAAGGGCAACACTCGCTTCTGCAATATTTCTAGAATTGAGCCTGAAGCAAATAAACTATTTAACTCAATTCCACAACTGGCTAATCAGCCCCAAGCCGATTTAATAACTGCGTTAGCTGACTTGTTTTGTGAATTAAACCTGCTTCATCCATTTAGAGAGGGAAATGGGCGTACACTTAGGTTTTTCTTTGAAGAACTGCTCTTTATCCTTGGTTACAACATTCAATGGCCACAAATCTCACAGCAAGATTGGATCGACGCAAATATATCGGGTGTAATGCTAAATTTAACGCCGCTGACTAACATATTTGAAGCAGCAATTTTCATTGATAAACCACAGTAAGCCCAACATTATTAACTCATTTCTGGGCATGGACGAGTTAACGGTATCCGCACGAACCTGTTCTAGATAAAAACGTTCTAGCGTTCCATCACAGTCTGAACTCAATGAGTCATAAACGATCAGCGTATAATACCAACCAAAGCAATTAACTGGTCATTCTTGCCTGTTAAAATCTATTGTTCTTCAACAGCGATAAGCTAGAACTACCAATAAACTCACACAAATAGTTCTACAACGAACTAAGTCAAACGAGAAAATGCTGCTGGCGGCGTCACCGAGGCGTCACCAAAACGACAAAGCCCCGACAACTCATTGAGCTATCGGGGCTTTTTAGAATGAATGGCACGCCCTGAAGGATTCGAACCTTCGACCACCTCCTTAGAAGGGAGGTGCTCTATCCAGCTGAGCTAAGGGCGCGCGATAAAATGGATTATACGAGTTAAAAGAGGTAAATCAATGGCTTTATTTGTAGAATTGGCTTGAATGACCAAAAAAGAGCCATGCTAGAATTTATTGCTAATAATTCAAACAATGCAAACGTTTGCGCTGTGGTATTGTGCTGCTAATTCTGTGATAATGCGCTCGTTTTTTCGAAAGCCACTAGTTAAGGAAAACCATGTCTGCTCAAAACATTGATGGTAAATTAATTTCTCAGACCGTTCGCTCAGAAGTCGCAGCTCGTGTGAAAGCGCGTACTGAGGCCGGACTGCGCGCCCCAGGTCTTGCCGTTGTATTAGTGGGAGAAGATCCTGCATCAGAAGTGTATGTAGGCAGCAAACGCCGCGCCTGCGAAGAAGTGGGCTTTTTGTCTAAGTCGTATGATTTACCAGCAACCACCTCTCAGCAGCAGTTACTCGAAATCATCGATGCGTTAAATGCTGATGACGAGATTGACGGTATTTTGGTGCAGCTACCACTGCCTGCGGGTATTGACGCCACCGTGGTTCTTGAACACATTGTGCCAGAAAAAGATGTGGATGGATTTCACCCTTATAACGTAGGCCGTCTTGCACAACGCATTCCAAAACTTCGCTCGTGCACGCCCAAAGGGATCATCACGCTGCTGGATCGCTACAACATCCCTACCCATGGCGCTCACGCTGTGATTGTGGGTGCGTCGAACATCGTTGGTCGACCGATGACTCTTGAGCTCTTGCTAGCAGGTTGTACAACGACCACCTGTCATCGATTTACCAAAGATTTGGAAAGCCACGTACGTCAGGCCGATATTGTCGTCGTCGCCGTTGGCAAACCAAATTTCATTCCTGGAAACTGGATCAAATCGGGCGCTGTGGTTATCGATGTTGGCATCAACCGTATGGATAATGGCAAGTTAGTGGGTGACGTTGACTATGAAGTTGCCAAGCAAAATGCCGCCTACATTACGCCTGTACCTGGCGGCGTGGGTCCGATGACAGTAGCAACGCTGATTGAAAATACCATGATGGCTTGCGAGCAATTTGGTAAGTAAAACGCCTTTCAATCAAACGAAAAAAAGGACCGAATGATCGGTCCTTTTTAGATCTAATGATCAGTCAACTATTTGATCTTATCGGCTAAATGCGAGACTGCGAGCCCAAAGTAGTATGACCGGTTCCAATGCATCAGGGTTTGATAGTTTTGATACACCAAATAAGTACGACCATCGAGTGAGTCTGGAGCAATCAACCAAGCGTCGATATCGGTGTTAAGTTTAGGCAGTGCGCCGCCTCGCAGATTGGTTACACCAAGTTCAGACCACTGAGTCAGAGTTTTAGCCTTGTCTTTTTGACGGCCCAGTAACTCGGGATCAAGGCCAGCAGGTGCTTTCACTTGGCGCCCCCAGGTGTATTTGCCATCCCACCCTTCGTTACTTAAGTAATTTGCCGCTGAAGCAAAGACATCTTCTGGTGTTGACCATATATCTATCTTGCCATCGTTGTTTCCATCAACGGCGTAAGTGAGAAAAGAGGTCGGCATAAACTGCGGTTGGCCCATAGCGCCCGCCCAAGAGCCTTTCATCTTATCGAAACTAATATGACCTTGGTCGACGATATCGAGCGCAGCAAACAGTTGCTGCTTAAAGAACGCTTCTCGACGTCCTTCATAAGACATCGTGGTTAACGCATCAATAACGTTGTAACTGCCCTGCAAGCGACCAAAATTACTTTCTACGCCCCACAATGCGACAATAAAACGGGGTTGTACGTCGTATTGCTTGCCAATACGATTGAGCTCAACATAGTGCTCTTGAAACAGCTCGTTCGCTTGTTTGACCTTCCAATTGGGTACCGCTCTGGGTAAGTATTCTTCGAGTGTCAGTTTTTTTTCAGGTTGGTTTTTGTCCGCTTGGACCGCTCTTGGTCGAAACGTAACATCGCTAAAAGCTTGGTCAACAAACTCTTGCGAGTATCCCTTCGCTATCGCTTCCTTTTTTAGCTCACTGACATATTGGTTAAATTCTGGGTATTCAACACTATTATCACTTGCCCAGCTCGCGCTAGAACACAGCAACGCGCTCAGTAGCCAACTGAGTCGCTTTATCGTTTTGACTGACATTGCAAATCCTTGTGATCAGGACTTTCCCTCGGCCTTACGTGCTTTGTGCTCCTTCAGCAAATCCACCGTAGGAGGTGGTAATTGCAGGAAGTATCCATCGGTTTGGAGTGACTGTGTCACTTTCTCAATATCCACTTGCGCTAGACGACGTCCCTCTAGCTTTATCACCATCACAAAGTAAGGCTTTCCAAACATTTGCATCAATGCTTCTGGCACCTGGTCAAATTTATCTTTGTGTGGAATATACAGATAGGCGCCTTCTTTTTTGGCGCTTTTATAGATAGAACAAATCACGGGAAACCTTTACAGAAAAAGTCACTTTTTATTAACTTTAACTCGATAATGAGTAAGTTACGGCAAAATAACAAGACTATTTGTCCGATTTTACCGCAGCTTCACAAGTTAATTTTAAAAGTGCTTAAAAGTGAACCAGTTACATATGTCATCAATATGTAACAAACAGTAGAGCTAGCGCTAAGCGTTGCTCATCATTTTATCGAGCGTGTCGCCAATTAGTGACTTTCGCCAATATTGCATAACGTCAGGTGTTTTATTGACATCTTTATTGTGCTTCCAGTGCCAATTTATCAACTGATTGATCTGCTTTTTAGATGCAATCATTTCTGGAGGAAGCTGGCTTTTGTTTGCCGCATCTTTTACGGCATCTTTTAGCTGCTTAAACAATGCTTTGTAACCGGGCTTATCCATTAATCGCTCAACCCTCTCAGGGTGTTGAGCTTCTGGGATCTGCAGAGATTCCGAAACAAGCTGACCAATCACCTTGGCATAACGTTGCAAACTGCGCTGATCGATATCCTGCTTTTCCATTGCCGCAAAACTGGTTAACTGATGCATAGCGACAGTGAGTAAATCCGCCTCTTTAAACACAAAATTGAGCGCTAAATTACGCTTTAATCCTGTCTGCTTACGCCACTTAGCCAATAGTTTCAACGTCATAAGTTGGCTTGGGTTTAACTGCCAAGCTCCTTTAATATCGAGGTAAGCAACATCGTCACTTCGCGTCGCAGAGCGCTTTTTGGCCAGCAGCAGCGCCTCTTGCTTTGCAGCTTCCGTCCAAGGTGTCGCGGATAATGCATCAACTAATTTATGATACAGAGGCAGTAGATAATGCACATCTGCCGCCGCATAATTGAGCTGCTTTTGCGATAACGGGCGGGCTGTCCAATCGGCTCTAGATTCTGATTTGTCTAATTCGACGCCTAAATACTTAGATACCGCAGCGGCAAACCCCATGGAGATCCCTTCTCCTAGAAAAGCGGCCATGTGTTGCGTGTCTATCATTGGGGTCGGCATCACCCCATAATCATTTTGAAAGACTTCGATGTCTTCACTGCATGCGTGCAGCACTTTCAATACGTTCGGAGCGGCCAACAATGTCGCTAGTGACGAACTGTCGTGAATTGCAACGGTGTCGACCAGTGCCAATTGCTTTCCATCAAATATCTGGACTAAACCCAGTTGCGCATAATAGGTACGTGTTCTCACAAACTCGGTGTCGATTGCGACAACGCTCGCGCTAAGCGCAGACTCTATGTATTGGTCGAGTTGCGATTGGGTGTCGATATAAATGTAGTTCACTTAAGCCTCTAAAAAAGCGTTGTAGGGTGATGAAAAGTCGTAAAAAAAAGGTGCGACATTAAATCGCACCTTACCATTATTTGAGCTTGAGGAACACTTTAGGCTTCTTGCTTAAGCTTTTTAAGCTCTGCTTCTCTGATCTCGCGGCGTAAGATTTTACCTACATTCGTTTTCGGTAATTCTTCGAAAAACTCGATCAGCTTAGGCACTTTATATCCGGTCAAATGCTCACGGCAATGGTCGATTAGATCTTCTTTCGTGAGCGACGGATCGCGTTTCACAACGCAAATCTTCACCAGTTCACCGCTAGCGTCATTTGGCACTCCGATGGCCGCGACTTCTAGCACTTTGCCGTGCAGTGCGACGACATCTTCAATCTCGTTAGGATAAACGTTAAAACCAGACACCAGAATCATGTCTTTCTTACGGTCAACGATATGCAAAAAGCCTTCGTCATCAAACTTCACAATATCGCCGGTCGACAACCAACCTTGCTCATTAATAACTTCTTTGCTTGCTTCTTGGCGATTCCAATAGCCTTGCATAACCTGAGGGCCGCGTACCTGTAGTTCGCCGATTTCAGTATTGGCAATTGGGTTGCCTTCGTCGTCAATAATCCGGACATCCGTGGAGGCCACAGGAACACCAATTGAGCCGTTGTATTCGCCTAAGTCATAAGGACACGCTGCAACCAATGGTGAACATTCTGTCAGGCCGTAGCCTTCAATTAGCTGAACCCCGGTTGCCTTTTTCCAACGCTCTGCTACTGAACGTTGCACCGCCATACCACCACCAACAGTTAGGTTTAGGTTGCTAAAATTGAGCTCGTGAAAATCTTCATTATTAAGCAAGCCATTAAACAGTGTGTTTACACCCGTGATTGCAGTAAATGGGTACTTAGACAGCTCTTTAACAAATCCTGGTATGTCACGCGGATTGGTGATCATCAGGTTACGAGCGCCCATTTCGATGAACAGCAAGCAGTTTACCGTTAACGCAAAGACGTGATACAGCGGCAGCGCCGTTACCACTAACTCTTTACCCGGACGCAATACAGGTGCGTAATGGGCTTTGGCCTGCATCACATTTGCCACCATATTTCTATGGGTAAGCACCGCCCCTTTGGCCACACCTGTGGTGCCGCCTGTGTATTGTAAAAAGGCGATGTCTTCGCCAGACATGAACGGCTTCACATATTGCAGTCGACGACCTTTTTGTAGTGCTTTCTTAAACGAAATAGCTCCAGGAAGATCGTATTTAGGCACCATGCCTTTAACGTACTTCACCACAAAGTCGACTACGGTACCTTTAGCTGTGGGTAGCAACTGACCCAAGCTGGTTAGCACCACATTTTTAACTGGAGTATCCTCTACGATTTGCTCTAGAGTACTGGCGAAGTTAGATACAATGACAATGGTCTCCGCACCCGAATCACTCAATTGATGTTGGAGCTCACGTGGGGTGTACAGTGGGTTAACATTTACCGCGATAAGACCGGCTCTCAACACACCAAATAGAGCAATAGGATACTGAAGCAAGTTGGGCATCATAATCGCCACGCGATCGCCCTTTTTGAGTTTGAGCTCATTTTGCAAATAAGCAGCAAAAGCACGACTGCGCTCTTCCAGCTTACGGTAAGTCATTAGGGCACCCATATTCATGAATGCTGGCTGATCGGCGTAGTTTCTTACCGAATTTTCGAACATTTCGACCAATGACGGGTAGGCATCTGGATCGATTGTTTCAGGAACGTCCTCTGGATAGCGAGACAGCCAAGGTTTGTCCACGTTACTTTCCTTATTGTGATTATTTGTGGTCATTACATCATACCGAGAAAAAATTGAAAACTAAGGTTTAAACAGTTGTTTGAAAATTGTTAACCAACACAACTATTTTACATCTTGAATGATTCGTCCATTGCGTGGTCCGCTGGAATAAGGGCGGCAATAGCGATAAAGGCAATCAAAACTGCTTGGGTAATCATCGACCACTACACGTTCTGTGAGCGTCCAAAGATAGAAGTTTTGTACATCCAATACGGGTACATCTAATTGGTAGTCTCCGACTTGGGCTTCTTCCGTACCTCGGTAGATTGCATTTACAGTGAGCAATCGACCCGGAGAATACGTAACCGGCTCTAGAAAGGTTGGAATGTACAAAACAATTCGCCCCTCTGGTTCGGCTTTAATATTGGGCTTTGCGTCCCCTTTCAATGGCAAATTAGCCAATTCTATGCGCGTCGATTCTGCCAAGTTATCTATTTTGGCGATAACCCCTGCAACCCGATACCACTCACCAACTGCAGCTTGTTGCCCGACCAAGTGTTGGTAGTTATTTAATTCAATGTTTTCATCTATGGTCAATTGTTCAGGGACGGAACTGCAACCAGACAATAGAACAACCAGCCCAAGTAAGGCTGCACTAAGAGTTCGAGACATACATCACCTCGGTAGGGTTAATTTAATGGTTCGATAAGTGTCGCGTTAGATATAGAGATCGACGCCAACAAGCTGTTCCAACTCTTCACGTCTGGCTTGATTAGCCACGTTTAAATACTCCTGCATCGCTTGACGTGAGCTGCCTTCCGGCAAATCGTACTGAACTCGAGTTTGGTTTATCCGCTCTTCAGAGGTCATACGAATCGGTTTGGACGCCAAAGGCATCACCGAATGAGTTGAGTTGGTATCGGTTTTGTTGGTTGATTGCGCTTTTGAACGATCGGATTTAGGTAATGGGGTAACCTGCGATGGCAAACCGTTAATTCGATTCATCTATCTCTCCTATCTCCAATCCAACCCAATAGCATCTACTGCTTTTTGGGCTGCTTTTTCCACGCAACATTGTCACGTAAGTAGGTGGGTTCAGACAGCTCTGCCGCTGTCACCTCACCTTTAGAATAAGCGTGTTTTGCGAGTATCACAATATCTTCTGCTTCTGGGTAAAGAACATCACCAGCGACAGTAGACAGCGGCAGCAGTGATAGAGGCTCTTGGTATGCCGCCCAACCCGTACCCGCTTGCGTCCAGGACGATGAGTCAGAAGACAGCTGTTCGGCAAGTGTCGCTGGAGGGATCACGCACTCTTGGTCTATGGGTGCCCAATGGCCATCGCTTTGACGAACAAAGCGTCCCCAATACACTTCACTCATGCGCGCATCAATGGCGCAGACGACATGGGTTGCACCGTGCACTCGAAAACTGGCTTGTGCCATAGCTTCTAAGGTAGAAATACCTATCATTGGTAGTTCAGCACCAAATGCCAGTCCTTGCGCCATTCCAATACCAATTCTGACGCCAGTAAAACTTCCTGGACCACGACCAAATGCTAATGCATCTAAGTCACTTAAACGTAATTTTGCCTCAGCCAATACAGCCTCAACCATCGGTAAAACATTATCTGCGTGGCCCCGTGGAGCAAACTCGCTGCGGCTATAAAGTGCGTCGCCATCCAAAAGAGCTACAGAGCAGTTTTCGGTGGAGGTGTCGATGGCCAAAATCTTTACGGTCATGGTACTGAATTAATCTCGTGGTTCTTGTAAAAAGTCTATCACTCTTTCTAAACTGCGATGCCGAGTAAATGGTGGCAAACTGTCTAAAAAAATGGGTGCATAATCTTTGGTCACTAACCGGTTATCACAAATAACCAGTGCGCCGTGATCGGTTTTATCCCGTATCAAACGTCCGACTCCCTGCTTCAACGCAATGACCGCATCGGGTAATTGAACATCGACAAAGGGTTCTCCGCCTTTTACGCGGCAATCTTCAATGCGCGCCTTTAACAACGGGTCATCGGGAGACGTAAACGGTAATTTGTCAATGATAACACAGCTTAAGCTGTCACCTCTAACATCAATCCCTTCCCAGAATGCGCCAGTGGCAACCAGCAGGGCATTACCAAGCTCAGTAAACTGATTGAGTGTCGCCTGTTTGTTGGTTTCACCTTGCATCAATACCGGGAGATCGAGCGATTCTCGAAACCCTTTGGTTAACTCTCGCATCATTGCGTGGGAGGTGCATAAGAAAAAGCAGCGCCCTTGGTTCGCTTCGATAACTGGCGTTAGGGTTTTAACCAAATGCTTGGCGTATCTAGGGTCGGAGACCTCTGGCAGATATCGAGGCACGCAAAACGACACTTGATTAGGGTAATCAAACGGGCTAGGTAGGCTAAACTGCTTTATCGGCTTGAGTCCAAGCCTCTGACTAAAATGCGAAAAGTCATCCGCCACGGCAAGCGTCGCTGAGGTAAATACCCATGCGGCCTGTCGCTCTCGCATCTGCTCGCTGAACTTATCGGCCACCGTTAACGGTGTTATATGCAGCGCAAAATGCCGTGGCGAGCATTCGTACCAATAAGAATATCCAGTAATAGACACATCGCACACCCGCTTGAGACGAGATTGCAACGTCATGAGCCGCTCCCAAGCGGCATCTAACAACTCGCTACGACCAAGCGCCAATTTAAGCACTTGCTGCGCAAAATCAAACGCTTCATTCATTTGTTCTATTTGTCGTTGGACTTCAGGTCGCGAAATCGCCTCACGCCAATTGCCTTTGTCACCAATATCTCCCAGTAAAATGCGCATATCTTGCGCCATTTGAGTGATCCTTTGCGCTACTTTTTGCAGCTGTCTCATGTCTTTGGCTTGTGACCGATAGCCAATTTCTATGTCCTTTCCCAGATCGGCTATTTGTCGGCTGGATAAAGACTGACCAAAATACTGGCTTGCGATGTCTGGCAGTTGATGTGCTTCATCAAAAATAAACACATCGGCCTCTGGGATAAGCTCGCCAAAACCCGTCTCTTTTATCGCCAAATCCGCCATAAAAAGATGATGATTAACAATGACTAAGTCAGATTCTAGAGCTTTTTTACGGGCTTTAAGAACATAACAATCTTGATAGCTAGGGCAATCTTTGCCCATACAATTGTCGTTGGTCGAGGTGATAAGTGGGATCGCTGGGCTGTCTTCAGGTAAAGATTCACATTCACCCAAATCTCCGCTGCTGCTAGAGGATGCCCAACTTCTTACTTTAACCAGTTGCGCAAAGTGTTGGTTGTCGCCACCGGGTGAATGGCTCTCGACCATTTGTTGGCTAAGTCGTTCTAAGCACAAATAGTTGGATCGTCCCTTTAGCAAGGTAACTTGCCCAAAGTAATTTAACGCACCAATGATTAATGGGAGATCGCGGTGGTAAAGCTGCTCTTGAAGGTTTTTGGAACCGGTGCTTAATATGATTTTTTTACCGCTCAGCAGCGCAGGAACCAAGTAGGCGAACGTTTTACCTGTGCCTGTTCCAGCCTCAACAACCAATTGCGCATCGCTAGCGATCGCGTTTTCCACCGCTTCTGCCATATCAATTTGTGGCTGCCTCGCTTGAAACCCTGTTATCGCTTTACTTAATGCACCATTTGCTGCAAATGCTTTGGTCACCGCGGCCATATTTTCTCCCTTCCAATCTACCGCGACAGATTACCACGCTGAACAATTTTGACCATGTGTTTAGCGCAGCGGGCAAGACAATCGTAACTCTCCCTAAGATAGCAGTTGAATCCTTGAGCTATTTCGAATATTACTAGGGGCAGTATGATAATGAAAAGCACACACAACTTATGGAAAAGAAAACCTTACTCACCCACTGCAGCGATGCGCCTGGGTTAATCTCGAAAATCACCAATATCTGTTACAAACACCAGCTTAATATTATTCACAACAATGAGTTTGTTGATAATGCTAGCGGTCACTTCTTTATGCGTACGGAGCTAGAGGGGTATTTTAACGATCAAACCTTTTTGGCCGACCTCGATCAAGCACTGCCAGAAGGCACGAAGCGCAGACTGGTCAGTTCTGAGCGCAAACGCATTGTGATCCTAGTGACCAAAGAATCTCACTGTTTAGGCGATATTTTAATGAAGACCTACGATGGTAGCCTAAATGTTGAGATCGCTGCGGTAGTCGGAAACTACGATACTTTGCAGAGCCTCACCGAGAAGTTTGATATCCCTTATCACCATGTCTCTCATGTTGATCTTTCTCGTGAAGAGCACGAACAAAAAGTCATGGAAGCCATCGCTCCTTACGCACCCGATCTACTGGTGTTGGCCAAATACATGCGCGTTCTGACCCCTAATTTCGTTGAGCAATACCACCATAAAATTGTCAACATTCACCACAGCTTTTTACCCGCATTCATTGGCGCTAAACCTTATCAGCAAGCCTATGATCGTGGTGTGAAAATAATTGGTGCCACGGCGCACTATGTGACCAACGACTTAGATGAGGGTCCGATCATTAAGCAAGACGTTATTCCTGTTGATCACAATTTTAGTGCGAAAGATATGGCACAGGCGGGTCGTGACGTTGAGAAAAACGTATTGAGCAAAGCGCTGAATAAAGTGCTAAACGATCACGTATTTGTGTACGGCAATAAGACCGTCATTTTGTAATCAAAACCTGTAAACCACAGCCCGTCGCGCCTTTTTCGGTTTGACGGGCTTTGTTTTATAAGGAGTTACTCACTTTGCTCCGAATGGACAATGGACTTAAGCGAATGTGGGTGCAGTTTAATGCAGACGCCTTTATGCTTAAACGCCACCGTCGGGTTTGCTAAACGCTCGCCTTCCCCTTTGGGGCTGGATAACTTCATCGATATGCCTAACGCGTCTAGTCGATCGCATTGCTTGGCAAAGTCAGGAAATCTGTGCGTTAGCTCGTCAAAAAACTCTTCGGCGCTTTGAGCCTCACTGGGAACAACAAACTCCACATGTTCCCAACCTTGCGCCGGATAGAGCTTCCCTTTGGCTGGATAAGGCAGTTCTAAACACTCTATCGAGCCATACGACGTTGGCAGTGGTTGGTCGAATTCGATCACGATAATCGGACGGCCGTTGATGCGTGCACTGGAAATCTGACGGCCCTTGTCTAGCCACAATCTGTGAGCTTGCTCGGCAACGTCCTTGTCATTAATGCGCATCGCTATGTGGTCGGCTTGCAAACCCTTTAAATCCAGTTTCAGATTAGAGGCCAACACCTCGATGTTGCGCATAAATGAGGGTAGCTGCTCCATCATTTGTTGAGGCAATAATTGTTGCTGCTGTAAAAGCGACTGTGACACCATGTGCGTTACCATTCCTTACGTGTGCGATCGTCGCCATGCTAACAATTTAAGCCTGCTTTTCCCATTTTTTCACATCACGGCTTTTTAATCACAAATTAGACTGTAATTTCCTTAAATCCTCTCTATAAGCCATGCAAGAAAATTGGTATCATTACCGCTATTTTTGTGAACTTAAACAGCATATCCTGATGAGGTTGCTGTGATCCTTAGATTGAAGGAAACGCGAGTGAATATCCAAGCACTGATTAACGACAAAGTCTCTCAAGCACTAGAAGCCGCTGGCGCCCCAGCGGGCAGTCCTGCTGCTGTGCGACAATCTGCAAAGCCACAGTTTGGTGATTACCAAGCAAATGGCGTCATGGGCGTGGCCAAAAAACTGGGCACTAACCCACGAGAGTTTGCACAAAAAGTATTGGATAACCTTGATTTAGACGGTATTGCGAACAAACTCGAGATCGCAGGTCCTGGGTTTATTAATATCTTCCTTAGCCCTGAGTTTTTAGCGCATCAAGCTGACCTTGCCCTTGCCGATAGCCGTTTAGGTGTTGCCGCAGAAGCCCCAAAAACCATTGTTGCCGATTATTCAGCCCCTAACGTGGCGAAAGAGATGCACGTTGGCCACCTGCGCTCAACCATTATTGGTGACGCGGTTGTTCGCACATTAGAGTTTCTAGGTCACAAGGTCGTTCGCGCTAACCACATCGGTGACTGGGGCACGCAATTTGGCATGCTGATTGCCAATCTTGAGCGTGTTCAGCAAGAGACCGGTGAAGTATCGATGAAGCTGTCGGATCTCGAAGGCTTTTACCGTGAGTCTAAAAAGCTGTATGACGAAGACGCAGCTTTTGCTGAAAAAGCCCGTGGCTATGTAGTTAAGTTGCAAGGTGGTGACGCCTACTGCAACGAAATGTGGAAAAAATTGGTTGATGTGACAATGGAAACCAACCAACACAACTACGATCGTTTAAACGTATCGCTTACCCGCGAAGATGTAATGGGTGAGAGTATGTATAACGACATGCTTCCTGGCGTAGTCGCAGACCTTAAAGCTCAAGGTCTTGCAAAAGAAGACGATGGCGCTCAAGTTGTATTCCTAGACGAATACAAGAATAAAGATGGCGAAGCTATGGGCGTGATCATCCAGAAGCGTGATGGCGGTTACCTATACACTACCACCGATATCGCATGTGCCAAATATCGCTACGAAACTCTTGGCGCTGATCGCGTATTGTACTTCATTGATTCACGTCAGCATCAGCACCTTATGCAAGCTTGGACCATTGTGCGTAAAGCGGGGTATATTCCAGAAGAAGTGAGCCTTGAGCACCATGCATTCGGCATGATGCTAGGCAAAGATGGTCGTCCATTTAAGACTCGTGCAGGTGGGACAGTGCGTCTTGCAGATCTTCTTGATGAAGCAGAAGAGCGTGCAGCAAAACTGATCGAGTCAAAAAACCCTGGTCTAGAGGCCTCAGAAAAGAACACCATCGCCAATACAGTTGCAATGGCCGCGGTGAAATACGCAGACTTGTCCAAGCACCGCACCACTGACTATGTGTTTGACTGGGATAACATGTTGGCCTTTGAAGGTAACACTGCGCCTTACATGCAGTACGCTTACACTCGTGTCGCGTCTATCTTTGCAAAAGCTGGCGTAAGCATGGACTCGCTTGAGGGCAATATCACGGTAAGCGATGACAAAGAGAAAGCGCTTATCGCCAAACTGCTTCAGTTTGAAGAAGCGGTACAAGCCGTAGCCCGTGAAGGCCAACCTCACCTAATGTGTAGTTACTTATTTGAGCTAGCTGGTCAGTTCTCAAGCTTCTACGAAGCATGTCCAATCTTGAAGTGTGAAGACGATGTGATCAAACAGAGCCGCCTTAAACTTGCTGCTCTAACAGCGAAAACCATAAAACAAGGTTTATCTCTGCTTGGTATCAACACTCTAGAGCGTATGTAACACGCAAACTTAGTATACAAAGGAGCTCATATGGGCTCCTTTTTTGATCCCACAAACTCATTTTTTCTCACTATTAAGAGCAGCAGACCTACCAGAAAAGTTTCAAATTTGTTAAGATAAAATCTACTTCAGGGCGGGGCGAAATTCCCCACCGGTGGTGATAGCGTTTCGCTTCAGCCCACGAGCGCTTTTTGGTCCTACACTCCTTGAGCCAAAAAGGTCTAGCAGATTTGGTTAAACTCCAAAGCCGACGGTTACAGTCCGGATGAAAGAAGTAACAAATGCCAATTGGCGCAATGCATCTTTAGCTTGCTAAAGGTGCATTCGTGCTTGTCCCCATGGTGTGATTTCTCATTTTTGCTTCGGTAAAAATGAGTGTTGGTGTTTGTCATTCTTATGCTCTGTTTACGTTATCTTACTTTTGTTTTGGAGATTATCGTGGCAGGAATATTATTAGTCATGTTTGCAGCAGCGCTTTGGGCGGCTGACACCCTTTTTCGTTACCCTCTATTAGAGAACAACTCTACCCTTCAGATCGTGTTTTTTGAGCACCTTGTGCTAGTTGCTTGTATCGCCGTATTGGCGATGTCTAAGCCCAACTGGCGTTTTAGGTACATCAAAGGCACTGCATTTGCGTTTTTACTAATCGGTCTATTTGGCTCAGTGATTGGTACCTTGGCCTTCACTAAAGCGTTTAGCTTAATGAACCCAACCATCGTCATATTGCTTCAAAAGCTCCAACCCATTGTCGCTATTTCGTTGTCGGTGATATTGCTTAAAGAGAAAATCAGCAAGCACTTTATTGCTTGCGCTGTACTCAGTTTAAGTGGCAGTCTGTTAATGATTGCACCAGACATCGTGGCCCTCTCGCACAGTGACAGCATGTGGTACTACAACCCTGCCATAACCGCAATTTTGCTCGGCTATGGTTGTGCCCTATTAGCAGTGTGCGCTTGGGGAGCATCAACGGTGTATGGACGAAAACTGACGTTATCTGGTTACAATAGTGTGCAGATCATGACGGGTCGATTTGGACTTGCGTTTATCACCCTCACTTTTTTGATGCTGATTAGTGGTGAATCCTTCCAATTACACGCCGGCGATGAGTTAAATCTGCTGTATATGGTCTTGCTGTCTGGGTTGATTGGTATGTTTCTATATTACAAAGGACTAGAGCGTATTCCTGCGCGATTCGGCACCCTTGCTGAGCTGTTTTTCCCTGTCGCAGCGGTGGGATTAAACTGGTGGTTGCTCGACATATCCCTAACTGGGTACCAGTTATCTGGCGCTGGATTATTGATTGGGGGGACTTTGCTATTGTCTCGTGATCCGGTGCAGCACACTAAGCAGCCGGTATTAGCCACTGCGTAACTGAAGATCACTCTTAATGTGGAAAGCGCATACTTATGGTGCGCTTTCAATCACAACAAGGTACTCTTTTCGTTATTTCATGCACGAGGATGAACGATGAGTTTCGCACTCCACCCCAAATTACAGCAAGATACGACGCTCTTAGGTGAATTTCCACTCTGTTTGGCTTTGCTCATAAAAGATGATGCTGTCCCGTGGATCGTATTGGTCCCTAAGCTCGAACATATTAAAGAGCTGCATCACCTGACGGTTCGCCAACAGCAGCAGTTGCTCACAGAAGTGCAAACCGTATCGCAAACGTTAGAAGCAATTTTCCAACCCGATAAACTCAATATTGGCGCGCTGGGTAATCTTGTTCCTCAATTTCACTTTCATGTGGTTGCTCGCTTTAATAGCGACACAGCTTGGCCTGGGCCAATTTGGGGAAACACGCAAGGACGTCAAAGAGATGACGAAAGTCAAAGTGACATGGTGGACAAACTAACGCATGCGCTGAGTCGCTCTAATCAGTTTCGAGCCATTTAGTACCAACAAAGTCATTACCTGATCAGTTAATGACTTCGATTGGTATAACTTTGCTAAAATGACAGCGAATAAAAAGGCAGACTCCAGAGGGAGTCTGCCTTTTTGATACTGCTTGCATCGCTTAATTAAACAATCGTCTGCATTGGGATCTGCTGGTCGTCAACTTTGCAGTACTCGACCTTAACAGTTTGGCCCAATTTATTTGTAGTGAGCTTTCGCACAACCTTACCGCGCTTAATCCATGGAGTAAGCATTACTTCAACGCCGTCCTCACTCAACGAATATCGTTTGGCTAAGGTTTTTTGCTCTACACAACCAGACTCTTCGATACAGGCTTTAAGCTGATCAAGGATCATCCGACTTGTACCTCCAAAACTTCCTGCTTACCCGCTTGTCGCTTAAGAAGTCCATAAACAACGGCGCAAATGATACCGATGGCTACAATCCAGGCCATGCTCACCATAGGCTGCTGTGGAAGCAGCGCGACTTGGTTGTACAGTACTGCGCCAAAGTAAGCCAAGGCAAATGTCCACACTGCAATGAATCGAGCATAAGCTGGGCCAAATTCGCGAGAGTAAGCTCCCATAGCAGCGACACACGGTGTATACAATAATATAAAAATTAGATATGAAATTGCCGCAGCGTTGGTCGCAAATAGTGCTTTAAGATTACCAAAGGTTGACGCATCAACACCCTGCTCTTCTGCCGCAGTATCTAAATCACCGACGTCACCAACGCTCACACCAAGTGGGTCACTAAAGCTGATACCGGTCAAGTTTTCAGGGATGCTCATTACCGCTTCTTGAAGGCTCGCACCAAGATCAAACTCCGCTTCTTCTTCACCTGCTTCTGGCGAGTACAAGCTGTTTAATGTGCCCACAACCGCTTCTTTGGCAAAAATACCTGTGATAATGCCCACAGTTGCTGCCCAGTTCTCTTGTTGGATTCCCATAGGTTCAAACACGGGAGTCACAGTTTGCGCCACTTTCGACAATACCGAGTTTTCACTGTCTTGGTTGCCAAAGCTGCCATCGGTACCGATGGAGTTTAGGAAACTGAGAATGGTCACTACAACAACAATGGTTTTACCTGCACCAAGTACAAATCGCTTCAACTTTTGCCACGTCTTAATCACAATGTTTTTAACGGTTGGAAGTTCGTAATCAGGCATTTCCATAATTAGGCTATCGCTGCTGCCAGGATAGATGGTGTGTTTAAGCACAAGCCCTGTGAACACGGCTGCCACAATACCAAGAAGATACAAGGCAAATACCAGATTTTGACCACTTTCAGGGAAGAATGCTGCTGCAAACAGTGCGTAAACCGGAAGACGAGCACCACATGACATGAACGGCGCCATGGACGCTGCGAGCTTACGCTCTCGTTCCTGGTCCAGTGTACGGGTTGCCATGATAGATGGAACATTACAACCAAAGCCAAGTACTAAGGGGACAAACGCTTTACCTGGTAGTCCGATTTTTTGCATAACTTTATCAAGTACAAACGCTGCACGAGACATATAACCACTGCTTTCAAGCATCGACAAAAAGAGGTATAGCGCTGCAATCACTGGAACAAAGGTCGCCACTGTTTGCACACCTGCACCCACACCATCGGCCAGCAAAGAGACCAACCACTGTGGCAACACACCGTCCAACACATGGTGCGTACCATCAACCAATATCGCGCCAACACCGATGTCAAAGAAGTCGATAAATGCACTACCGATGTTAATAGAGAACATGAACATCAGATACATCACCGCAAAAAAGAACGGGACACCGACGTACTTGTTCAGGATCACTGAATCTATACGCTCGCTCATCGAACGAGATAAGTGGCCTTGCTCGCGAGCGACCTTCTTGCATACCTGATTAATATGGGTGAACTTTACGTTAGCCACCAACAAGTCGATATCAAGATTAAGCTCAACTTGTTCTTTCTCTACCACTGCCTTCACTGAGTCATCAACACCAGATAGCACCATTTGGTCAGCTTCCAATGCACGAATCGCTAACGATCTTGACGTGGCTTGGCGCCCTTCAAATAGCGGCGATAAGCGAGTAATCGCATTTTCAAACGCTACTGGATATTCTAAATGTAGTGGCTGCACTTCTGTATGTTTGGCACTGACAACGTGTTGTGCAAGCTGCTGCTTAAATTCGATTACTTGATCCGACTTGTGCGCAGACAGCGCGAACACTGGGACGCCTAATTGCTCGGCCAAGTTTTTGATGTCTAATACATGACCTTGTGCTTCCAGAACATCGATTTTATTAAGCACCACTACCATTGGTCGACCCAACTCACGCAGCTGAAGCGTCATATATAGGCTGCGCTCTAAGCTTGTCGCATCAACAATATTGACAATTAAATCGGTCTCTAGGGTTAATACGGCTTTTGCGGCAATGGCTTCGTCGAGGCTGTTTACATCATTACCGCTATCTAAAGAGTAGATGCCGGGCAAGTCTGTAACATCAAACTGAGTGTCCGACGTCGAAAAGTGTCCTGTCTTTTTTTCAACAGTAACACCAGCCCAGTTACCAACGCGCTGCTTAGAGCCCGTTAAGGCATTGAAAAGTGTTGTTTTACCGCTGTTTGGGTTGCCAACAGATAAGATTGAGTAAGCCATTATGCAACCTCGACTAAGATTTTTTGAGCGGTCGTTTTACGAATCGCAAGGGAAACGGTGCTTGCTTGAATTTGAAGCGGGTCGCCAAGTGGCGCGACGCGTTGCAGTGTTACCTTTGAATTAGGGAGTACACCTAGTACTAGAAGTTTCTTGCGATCCACTGAGTCGATATTGTCTAGAGAGACGATGGTAGCTTGCTGTCCTACCTTAAGATCCGCCAATTTCATAACATGCCTTTGTAAATGAAAACAATTTGCATTTATAGTAACCAAATGTAAAAGAGGCATATTGACTTAGATCAATTTGGATAAATCCTAACCATTAAAAGGTTAAATAATTTTCACCACACAAATACTTCAGACTTTAACGTTCAACCCATACCGGTTTTTTGTCGCGAACAGTCATCAGTTAATCACCGACACTACACATAGAGAGGCTTAACTTTCAGGATGGGCAAAAAAAAAACGCCTAACCTATAACAGGCTAAGCGTTTTTTAATCGACGTTTTAACGGCTAAATGGGAACACTGGGGCTTGTTGCGCCAGATTAATCAGATAAACACTCGGCAAAACTGGCACTGATTTGCTCAAGAAATACAAAGTAGGCGCCAGGTCCTGTCTCTACGGTTGTTGCCAATGGATCAAGGGTGCCTATTTCTACATCACTGCCTCTGGTGACACTTTCTATCACCGCTGGAGTAAACTGTGGCTCTTGGAAAACACAGGCAACAGGCTGCTCTTTTAAAGCCGTTCGTATTGTAATTAGAGTTCGCGCTCCAGGCTTTCTCTCTGGAGAGACGGTAAAGTGCCCCAGTTGATTGAGCCCAAAGTGGGATTCAAAATAGCCATAAGCATCATGAAACACGTAATAGCCTTCGCCTTTAACCGAACTGAGTTCTTCCGCAATGGCTTGCTCAGTCTTTGTCAGTTGTATTTCAAACTCTTGTAGATTTTGAACATACTGAGCAGCATTATCTTCGTCAATTTCGGACAAACGCTGCGTTAGTGCCTCAGCAAATTGGCGCGTAGGGTTGATGCCCAACCAAAAGTGAGCGTCGGTCGAGCCATGATCATGTCCGTCGTGGGCTTGCGCATCTTCGTATTCACGAAGTTCAATCCCGTCTATTTTACTGACTTCAAAACTGTTACTTTTGCCTTTCATGATTGAAGCAATGTAAGGCTCAAGATCATGACCAAACCACACCACCAAATCTGCAGAGTCCAATGTTCGCACATCGGATGGCTTAAGTGCGTAATCGTGCGGTGACGCATTAGCGCCTAACAAGGCTTGACTGTCTGCAACGCCATGCGTAATTTCAGCCACAATCAACTGAATCGGTTTTATACTGGATACCACTTGCACAGCCGCCACATTCATGGACAATAGTGCGGCTACGACAAAGACTATTTTTTTCAACATTTTGCTGGTCGCCCTTAATTAGATTGCGGTGATGGTACTCCATGTTGGCCTAAGTTCGCAAATGAGACTTATTCATGCCCCCATTGATAGAGTTACAGGACATTTCGGTACAGTTTGACTCTCTTACTGTACTCGACTCAATCTCTCTAACCATTACCCAAGGCCAGATTACAACACTGGTTGGCCCAAATGGTGCGGGTAAGTCAACCTTAGTGAAAGTCATATTGGGATTAATTAAACCTAACTCTGGACGTGTCATTAAGACCGAAAAATTACGGGTTGGGTATGTTCCGCAAAAACTGAGACTAAATGAAAGTTTGCCTCTAAACGTAAACAAGTTTTTAAAGTTAGCGGGTAAATACAGCGAACAAGAACGATTAGAAGCATTGCGGTTAGTGGGCGCTGAACATTTGTCTAAGGCCAATCTTCATCGCTTGTCCGGCGGAGAAACTCAGCGCGTACTGTTAGCTCGAGCCCTGTTACGTCGCCCACAATTGTTGGTGCTAGACGAGCCTGCACAAGGTGTTGACGTACAAGGACAAATAGACTTGTACAACTTAATTGATCAAATCCGCCATCGCTTTGACTGCGCGATTTTGATGGTATCGCACGATCTACACTTGGTAATGGCCAAAACCGATCACGTGGTTTGTTTACAACGTCACGTTTGTTGCTCTGGTACCCCTGAGGCTGTGACGTCACACCCATCCTACATCGAAATGTTTGGCCACGGGCACCATAATGCGTTGGCCTTTTACGAACATAACCATCACCACCATCACGACCTGTCTGGTAACGCCGTAGAAGGCGACGGGCAGCAATGCGATCATCACCATCACGGACACACTCATGATTGAATTTTTACTGCCCTCTCTGCTTGCCGGATTAGGCATTGCGATTATCGCAGGTCCATTAGGCTCTTTCGTGGTGTGGCGAAAAATGGCGTATTTTGGTGATACGCTCGCCCACGCTTCTCTACTTGGCATCGCACTTGGGTTTCTACTGCACATAAACCTATATTTGGCGCTTATTGTCACCTGCATCGCGATTGCGCTGTTTTTGGTTACATTGCAAGAAAAAAGCCGCGTCTCCACCGATACCTTACTAGGAATATTGGCTCACAGCGCCCTATCTCTTGGCTTAATCGCCATTAGTTTTTTAGACCACGTGCGCGTTGATTTAATGTCTTATTTATTTGGCGACTTGTTGGCCGTTAACTTCACTGACGTCGCCTTCATTTATGTTGGTGTGTTAGTGGTGTTGCTTACTCTATATCGATATTGGCATCCGCTATTGTCGAGTACGGTCAATGAAGAACTTGCCGCCATAGAAGGGGTAAACATTAAAGCAATGCGCCTGCTGATTATGGTACTTACCGGTGTGGTTATTGCTGTTGGGATGAAGTTTGTGGGCGCGTTAATTATCTCTTCATTGTTGATCATACCTGCAGCAGCAGCGCATAAGTTCTCTCGCTCGCCCGAGCAAATGGCCACCATCGCCACGCTTACCGGCATGCTTAGCGTTTTAGGGGGGTTGGCAATGTCTTGGAGCTACGATACTCCAGCAGGGCCATCGGTCGTGTGTAGCGCGTTGGTGCTGTTTATTATGGCGCAACTGTTTGCGAGACAACGAGCTTAACGCGCAATAATTCATACGCTGCAGGAAGCAAACATCTCTACTTGTGGCGTTTGCCATAATACGACTCACTGCCTGCGATTGATCCTATTAGCTCGCGTTCGCAAGCATCATTAATCGCAATGAAACTGTTTCATTTTCAACCTAATCCGCTCGACTCTATTCACGCTTATACACATTGATGCTCTGCCAAATCACATTGTTAAACCGGCCTTTTGTCCTAAACCGAGAGCTTCATCTAGCTTGAAGTTATTGATTCAATAACTTACGGATGGTGTACATGCGCGTTTCTTGTTTGGCTCGGCTAGCATTATTGTCTCCAATGCTTATTAGCACTCATTTTGTCTCAGCGGATGAAATGATCCGCAACGGCAATTTCGACCAACAACTAGACGGTTGGTGGAGTGCAGGAGGTACCGTCACCGTTACCGACCAATGGGCCTGTATGGAAATCCTGAACCCCGGTCCAAACCCATGGAGTGTGATACTTGGTCATGGCGGTATAGGGTTAGAGCAAGGTCAATCGTACGTCGTTTCATTTGACGCCTACGCCGATGTCGAAACCCAAGTGAAAACACTCATTCAACATGAAGGGCCCCCTTACACCCATTACCTCATTGAAGATACGTCTATCGGGGCGCAGAAGCAGTCTTATCAGTACACATTTACTCACCAACTCGACAGCGATGCAGGCGGCGAGTTCCAATTTCAAATGGGGGCACAGCAATCAGGAAACATCTGCTTTACCAACGTCTCTATTGATGGAAAGCCCTATTTTGAAGTATCGAAAACGTCGTCCATTCGCACCAATCAGCTTGGCTTTTTACCTAAAGCAGACAAGTATGTTTTTGTGCAATCTGAGTCAACCGATCCACTGCGTTGGACCTTAGAAAATGCACAAGGCATCAATATCGATATGGGAAGGACTCTTCCTACAGGGCTCAATAAGTCCTCTGGCGAAAACCTTCATCGCATCGACTTAACACCATACCAAACAGAGCTTGATAACCTAGTTATCAAAGTAAACGACGACACAAGTTTTCCATTCTCAATTTCTCCTAACCTTTACACTTCACTTAAAAAAGACGCTCTGTCCTACTTTTATCAAAATCGTAGTGGAATCGCGATCGAGGCTCCCTTTGTACAGCGCAGCGAACTCGCAAGACCTGCAGGCCACCCGAAAGATACCGCAACCTGCTTTGACAAGATTGACACTTGGGGTACCAAGTGGCCAGGGTGTGATTACACCGTTGATGCGACAGGAGGATGGTACGATGCTGGGGATCACGGCAAATACACTGTCAACAGCGGCATATCAACCTGGACATTGCTTAACCTATACGAGCGTGGGCTGTATATAGAAGGAGCACAGTCTCACTTTGATACTGCAAAAGACCTAAACCCTGAAGCGCAGCAAGGCGGCAACGCATTACTGGCAGAAGCAAAATGGAACATTGAGTTTATGCTTGCGATGCAAATTCCAGAAGGGGTTAAAGTCTCTGTGCCTCTTGGAAAACAGCAAGAGGGCGCGCCTCTACAGCTTACCCAAATTGATGCTTCGCATCTCGCGTTTCATAAAATAGCGGATGAAACCTGGACAGGCATGCCCTTGCCTCCTCATCTAGATACTGAAAAGCGCTACGTAGGACAACCTAGCACCGCAGCAACATTAAACTTATCTGCTGTTGCCGCTCAGTGCGCACGAATTTGGCGAAACATTGACCCAGGGTTCTCGTCACGCTGTTTAAATGCCGCCCAGAGCGCATGGGAGGCGGCCAACAGGCATTCTAACGTCTTTGCCTACGACAACTTTACAGGCTCAGGCCCATACAACGACAGTGCCTTAGAGGACGAGTTCTATTGGGCGGCGGCCGAGCTTTATCTCACTACCGCAGATGATGGCTATTTAGCCTTCATTAAACAGTCTCCTGAGTATTTAGCGTCACCCACAGGCAATGAAGAGGCTGATGGCGACATCTTTTGGCAATACACGGCGCCGCTAGGCACGATTAGCCTGGCGGTTGTCGACAGTGATTTTTCGGCTAAACAGCACGCTCGTGAAGCTATTGTAAAAACCTCTATCCAATATCGTGCTCAGCAAATGAATGAAGGCTACAACATCCCTTATTCAGTTGCAGAGTACCCATGGGGGTCCAATTCGAACCTTGCCAACCGAGGGATCTTTTTGATCTATGCACACGACTTTACCAACAACATCGAGTTCTTAAAAACTGCAGCCAATGCCATGGACTATTTACTCGGCAGTAACCCCATGAATATCTCTTATATAACCGGGTACGGAACGCGCGCCGCCAGTGAACCTCACCACCGATTTTGGGCAAACGCAGTCGATGAGAACTCACCTGCACCGGCACCAGGTGCGCTTATAGGTGGGCCAAACTCAGTCAGCTTTAGTGACCCTGTTGCTGCACCTATGAAAGGCCACTGTATAGGACAGACTTGTTATAAAGACAAAATCAATGCTTGGACACTTAACGAGATCACCATTAATTGGAATGCACCTTTGGTGTGGCTAAGTGCGGCATTAGATGAAGGGAAACTCAACTAAACGTTATTAACGTTTCACTAGAAACAAAAAAACGGGGCTGATTTCTCAGCCCCGTTTCTATTTTCACTGTTGGGGTATTACCAACCAGTTACTTCACGAAGAGCACTACCGATGTCGGCAAGGCTTTTCACCGTCTTAACACCCGCGGCTTCAAGTGCTTGGAATTTGTCTTCCGCAGTACCTTTACCACCAGAGATGATCGCACCTGCGTGACCCATACGCTTGCCTGGAGGCGCAGTAACGCCGGCAATGTATGAAACCACTGGTTTAGTGACGTTCTCTTTAATAAACGCTGCGGCTTCTTCTTCAGCCGTACCACCGATTTCACCGATCATGACGATCGCTTCAGTTTCAGGGTCTTCTTGGAACAACTTAAGAATGTCGATGAAGTTAGAGCCAGGAATTGGGTCACCACCAATACCAACACACGACGACTGACCAAAGCCTTCGTCTGTGGTTTGCTTAACTGCTTCGTAAGTCAAAGTACCTGAACGAGATACAATGCCCACGCGACCTTTCTTGTGAATGTGGCCTGGCATGATACCGATCTTACACTCGTCTGGCGTGATCACACCCGGACAGTTAGGACCAATCATCACAACGCCAGTCTCTTCAAGCTTCACTTTCACATCGATCATGTCGATGGTTGGGATGCCTTCCGTGATGGTCACGATGAGTTTAATGCCCGCGTCAATTGCTTCTAGAATTGCGTCTTTACAAAATGCTGCTGGTACATAGATAACAGTTGCTGTCGCGCCCGTCGTCTCAACCGCTTCACGTACGGTGTTGAATACTGGCAGACCTAGGTGTGTTTGACCGCCTTTACCTGGAGAAACACCGCCGACCATTTGCGTGCCGTATGCGATAGCTTGCTCAGAGTGGAACGTACCTTGACCACCGGTAAAGCCCTGACAAATTACTTTGGTGTCTTTATTAATGAGTACAGACATTATTTGGCCTCCGCAGCAGCAACTACTTTTTGAGCCGCATCAGTCAAAGACTCTGCAGCAATGATATCAACGTCAGAATTAGCAAGAACTTGGCGACCAAGATCTGCGTTGGTGCCTTCTAGACGTACCACAACTGGCACGTTCACACCGACTTCTTTTACTGCGCCAATGATGCCTTCGGCAATCATGTCACAACGTACGATACCGCCAAAAATGTTCACCAAAACGGCTTTCACATTGTCGTCGGACAAGATGATCTTAAACGCTTCTGCAACGCGCTCTTTGGTTGCGCCGCCACCAACGTCTAAGAAGTTCGCTGGCTTGCCACCGTGCAAGTTAACGATGTCCATGGTACCCATTGCTAGGCCCGCACCGTTCACCATACAACCTACTGTGCCATCAAGAGCTACGTAGTTAAGTTCCCATTGTGCTGCATGTGCTTCACGCTCATCTTCTTGCGATGGATCGTGCATTTCACGCAGCTTAGGCTGACGGTACATGGCGTTCGAATCGATGTTGATCTTGCCATCAAGACACAGTAGATCGCCTTCAGCAGTGATAACCAATGGGTTAATTTCTAGCAATGCGAGGTCGTATTGCTCAAACATGTTCGCCAGACCCATAAAGATTTTCACAAACTGTTTAATCTGGTCGCCCGCAAGGCCAAGTTTGAACGCTAGCTCACGTCCCTGGTAAGCCTGTGGGCCAACCAATGGATCAATCGCAGCTTTGTGGATAAGCTCAGGCGTTTCCTCAGCGACTTTTTCAATCTCAACACCACCTTCTGTTGATGCCATGAACACGACTTTGCGCGTTGCACGGTCAACAACTGCACCCAGGTACAGCTCATTGGCGATGTTCGATGCTTCTTCAACCAAGATTTTAGTGACCGGTTGACCTGCCGCATCTGTTTGGTAAGTCACTAGGTTTTTACCTAGCCACTTTTGTGCAAACTCTTTAGCACCTTCTTTAGTGTCGTGTAGCTCCACACCGCCCGCTTTACCGCGGCCACCAGCGTGAACCTGACATTTCACTACTTTCTTAGCCGTACTAATACGACCCGCTGCTTCAAACGCTTCTTGCGCTGTGTCACATGCGTAGCCTTCTGGCACTGGCAATCCGAATTCTGCAAACAGCTGTTTGGCTTGGTATTCATGCAAATTCATGTGTTCATTCCGTAGTTATTATTGTCCATGGGCACCGTTGCATTATGGGCCCTTACGTAGGAGTACTCTTGAGCTAAGCGGTACCGCTTATTCCGCAGGCCAAAAGGCAACATAATTTCGCTGCCTGTAACCTTAAGAATTAAGTTGAGTGAGGGTGAGCACCCCTACCCAACTTAAATTTAAACCTTTAGTTTGAGACTCTAAACATCGAGAAGCAGACGAGCTGGATCTTCTAGAAGTTCTTTAATGGTGACCAAGAAGCCCACTGACTCTCGACCATCGATCAATCGGTGGTCATAAGACAGAGCTAGGTACATCATTGGTAGAATCTCAACTTTTCCATCCACTGCCATTGGGCGATCTTGGATTTTGTGCATACCCAAAATAGCCGCTTGCGGTGGGTTAATGATTGGCGTCGACATCAGCGATCCGAACACACCACCGTTAGTGATAGTGAAGTTACCGCCCATCAACTCGTCGACCGTCAATTTGCCATCACGACCTTTGATCGCAAGCTCTTTGATGCCTTTTTCGATGTCAGCAAAGCCCAAGGTATCGCAGTCTTTTAGAACTGGGGTAACCAGACCACGTGGCGTGGAAACCGCCATGCTGATGTCGAAGTAGTTGTGATAAACGATGTCGGTACCATCAATAGAAGCGTTCACTTCTGGATAACGTTTCAATGCTTCAGTCACTGCTTTCACGTAGAAAGACATAAAGCCAAGGCGTGTACCATGACGCTCTTCAAATTGATCTTTGTATTGCTTACGCAGATCCATGATTGGCTTCATGTTCACTTCGTTGAACGTGGTCAACATAGCCGTGCTGTTCTTCGCTTCAAGCAGTCGGTTAGCGACGGTTTTACGAAGACGAGTCATCGGCACGCGTTTTTGACTGCGAGCTGCAGCAGGCGCTTCGGCTTTTGCATCAGCCTGCGGGGCTGGCGCTGCTTTGGCATCTGCAATGTGTTTTTCAACATCTTCGCGAGTAATACGGCCGCCAACACCACTGCCTTTAACATCGGCAGCGTTTAAGTCGTTTTCAGCAAGCAAACGGCGAACCGCTGGGCTAAGCGCATCGTTCGACTCTTCAGTAAGAGACGCTTTATGGCGCTTATCTGGCGATGCTTCGGTTGCTTGAGTCGAATCGTTGGTAGGTTCACCAGCGACTGCGCCTGCTTTTAACTTAGCGATGAGTTGCTTAGAAAGTACCGTGGCACCTTCTTCTTCAATAATGGCTTCTAACACACCAGCTTCTGGCGCTGGTACTTCAAGTACCACTTTATCTGTTTCTATATCGACGATAACTTCGTCACGCTCTACAGCGTCGCCTGGCTGTTTGTGCCAGGTCGCTACGGTGGCGTCCGCAACAGATTCAGGTAAATCAGGAACCAGAATTTCAATTGTCATAATGTGGGTTTCCTTACTATCTTCTAGTTCTAAGCTGTAGGGCTTATGGTTAACGCGTCATCTATCAACGCTTGCTGTTGTTTAATGTGAACGGACATATAGCCCACCGCTGGCGACGCAGAAGCAGGGCGACCCGCATACTCTAACGTACTGCCTTCTGGCGTAGCGGCGCGGAAGTTGTGCTGGCTCGAATACCATGCACCTTGGTTCTGAGGCTCTTCCTGACACCAAATAAAGTCCATCACTTGAGGATATTCATTACGTAGTACTTGGCGTAAATCATCCAATGGGAACGGGTACAACTGCTCAATACGAATGATTGCGACATCTTTGAGGTCACGCTTACGTCGCTCATCAAGAAGATCGAAGTAAACTTTACCCGAACAAAATACAATACGCTTCACTTCACTCTTATCCAACTCGTCAATCTCATTGATGACGCTTTGGAACGTACCCTCTGCCAGCTCTTCCAAGCTAGACGTACACAGAGGATGACGAAGTAATGACTTGGGCGACATTACAATAAGTGGGCGACGCATTGGTCGTACAACCTGACGACGTATCATGTGATACACCTGTGCAGGCGTCGACGGAACAACAACCTGAATGTTTTGTTCAGCACATAACTGCAAGTAACGTTCTAGTCGAGCCGACGAGTGCTCTGGGCCTTGACCTTCATAGCCGTGTGGCAACAACATTGTGATACCGCACAAACGGCCCCACTTTTGCTCACCAGAGGAAATGAACTGATCGATAACCACTTGGGCGCCATTAGCAAAATCACCAAACTGCGCTTCCCAAATCGTCAAACCACCTGGTTCAGCGGTTGCGTAACCATATTCAAACGCCAGTACCGCCTCTTCAGACAATACTGAGTCAAATACTTGGAATGGACCCTGTTTATCGTGCACATTCGCAAGTGGTGTGTAGGTGCTCGCATCAAGTTGGTTGTGCAATACCGAATGACGGTGGAAGAACGTACCACGGCCAGAGTCCTGACCAGAAATACGGATTCGCTTACCATCGTCCACGATGGTGGCATAGGCGAGTGTTTCCGCCATACCCCAATCCAGCGGTTTCTCACCAGACATCATCATTTGACGGTCGCCGTAAATCTTCTTAACCCGGCTTTGCAAAGTGTGGCTTTCTGGTGCTGTACACAGTTTGTCGCCAAGCTCTTTTAGTCGCTCTAATGGGAATTCGTTATCCCACTGCATATCCCAGTCATGACCAATGTAGGGTGACCAGTCTACCGAGTGGAGTGCCATTGGACGGAACTCTTTTACCACGACTTCGCCTTTATCCAGCGCGTCACGATACTCATTGACCATTTGCGTCGCTGTTTCGATGGTCGCTTCATCGCGCTCCATCAATACATCGGCATACAGTTTACGTGGTGTTGGATGCTTTTTGATTTTTTGGTACATCAACGGCTGGGTGGCATTCGGCTCGTCCGCTTCGTTATGGCCGTGTCGGCGATAACAAACTAACTCAATGACCACATCACGTTTAAAGGTGTTGCGGTAGTCAAGGGCCGTACGAGCGACAAAAGCAACCGCTTCTGGGTCGTCAGCGTTAACGTGGAAAATCGGTGCCTGTACCATTTTGGCAATATCGGTACAGTACATGGTTGAGCGAGTGTCACGCGGGTTTGATGTGGTGAAGCCCACTTGGTTGTTCACAACGATTCGAACCGTACCACCGACGCGGAAGCCGCGAGTTTGAGACATGTTAAACGTCTCTTGTACAACACCTTGACCAGCAATCGCAGAGTCACCATGAATCGTAATCGGCAGAACAATGTCGCCGTCTTTATCGTCTAAACGATCTTGACGAGCACGAACTGAGCCAATAACCACTGGGTTTACAATTTCGAGGTGCGATGGGTTAAACGCGAGCACTAAATGAACGTCGCCGCCTGGAGTGGCAAAGTCGGCAGAGAAACCTTGGTGATACTTAACGTCACCGGTACCCCATGTGTCGTCGTGTTTACCTGCAAACTCATCAAACAAATCTTGTGGCTTTTTACCCAACACGTTAACCAACATGTTAAGACGACCACGGTGCGCCATGCCAATGACGACTTCACGCATACCACTGCCACCGGCGTGACGGATAAGCTCTTTAGTCATTGGGATTAAGGCGTCGCCCCCTTCAAGAGAGAAGCGTTTCGCACCCGGGAATTTTGCTCCCAAGTAACGCTCTAAACCTTCGGCTGCGGTCAATTCATCTAGGAAGGTGTGTTTCTCTTCTTGATTAAACGAGCCCGCGCCAACCACAGACTCAAGACGCTGTTGAACCCAACGTTTTTGTTCTGTATTGGTCATGTGCATATATTCTGCACCGATAGAGCCGCAATAGGTTTTTTGAAGGGCGTTGTAGAGATCTTTCAGCTTCATGGTCTCTTGCCCAATAGCAAAAGAACCTACGTTAAAGGTCTCTTCAAAATCTTCTGGAGTTAAATTGTGGAAAGCGGGATCGAGTTCGGGCTGAACTGGACGTTCCCATAGACCGAGTGGGTCTAGATTCGCGGCTTGGTGGCCACGGAAGCGGTAAGCATTGATAAGTTGGAGAACCCTTACCTGCTTTGCATCGACATCAGGATCACTGACTGGAGCGTTGTATTGCTTAGTTTCTTGGGCGAGTCTGCGGAAGTAGTCACGGACACGTGAGTGCGGCTGTTCTGCCTCGACTGACGCTTGCACAGGCAAATCGTCAAACACACGTTTCCATTCCTCACCAACCAGATCGGGATCGCTTAGATACAATTCGTAGAGTTCTTCTACATAAGTCGCATTGGCGCCAGCCAAGTGAGAAGACTCGAGCCATGCCTTCATCACGCCATTGTGCATAGTTTCCCTTAACCTGTAGGTTTTACTGTCGCTCTGTAGGAGCTCACTTCACTAATTCGAGTCAAATTTAAAGTTGGGCTTTAATTGCTCGATTCCTTGTTATAGCCAACCCTAAACTGCACTAGGGTTGGCAATTTTTATTATTTTTAAACTGAACGTTCTATCAACATGGTCTTAATATGACCGATTGCCTTGGTTGGATTCAACCCTTTAGGACATACACTTACACAATTCATGATGCCATGGCAACGGAAAACGCTAAAAGCGTCATCCAAATCTGCTAGACGCTCGTCAGTCGCGGTATCTCGGCTGTCGATCAGCCAACGATACGCGGCTAACAGGCCTGCTGGACCCACAAACTTGTCTGGGTTCCACCAGAACGATGGGCACGATGTAGTACAACATGCACACATGATACATTCGTACAAACCGTCTAAGTGAGCACGCTCTTCTGGTGACTGCAGATTTTCACGCGATGGTGGCAAGCTGTCGTCATCAATTAAGAATGGTTTCACTTTGGCGTAGTTATCGTAAAACTGAGTCATGTCGACAATTAAGTCACGCACGACAGGCAGACCAGGCAGTGGACGTATCACCAGTTTGTCACCAGTTAGAGCCGACAAGGGTGTAATACAGGCCAAACCATTTTTGCCGTTCATGTTTAGACCGTCCGATCCACATACCCCTTCACGGCAGGAACGACGAAATGAGATGCTTGGATCTTGCTCTTTCAGCAAAATCAAAGCATCGAGCACCATCATGTCCGAGCCTTCTTCGACGTCAAGCACATAATCTTTCATGTATGGCTTGGTATCAATGTCAGGGTTGTAGCGATACAAAGAGAAGTTAAGTTTCATAATAGTGTCCTCCCTTAGTATGTACGTGCTTTCGGCGGGAATGCTTCACGATGAACGGGCGTCATGTTGACATCACGTTTGCTCATCTGCTCAGTTTCCGGGTTGTAAATAGAGTGACACAACCACTGCTCATCATCACGTTCTGGGAAGTCAAAGCGTGCATGGGCACCACGAGACTCAGTACGGTAGTTCGCCGCTACAGCAGTAGAAACCGCTGTTTCCATTAGGTTATCCAGCTCTAGACACTCAATACGTTGAGTGTTGAATTCAGACGATTTATCCGCCAAGTGCGCGTTTTGCAGTCGCTCGCGAATCGTCTTAAGCTCTTCCAGACCCGTCGCCATTGCGTCACCTTCACGGAATACCGAGAAGCTGTTTTGCATGCAGCGTTGAAGATCTTTACGAATTTGAACCGGATCTTCACCTGAGGTTGAGTTTTCCCAGCGCATGGTACGCGCCAGTGACTCTTCGATGTCAGATTCCGAGGCTGGGCGCGCTTCCGCTTGTGCAGCAAGAGTCTCACCAAGGTGTAGACCTGTTGCACGGCCAAAGACCACCAAATCAAGTAATGAGTTACCACCAAGGCGGTTAGCACCATGAACCGATACAGAGGCAATTTCGCCACACGCAAAGAGGCCTTGAACTTCTACATCACTGCCGTCAGCCGTTTGCTTAATCGCTTGACCCGATACCTGCGTTGGTACGCCACCCATCATATAGTGACAGGTTGGAATAACAGGAATAGGTTCTTTAACAGGATCAACGTGTGCGAAGGTTCTAGAAAGTTCACAAATACCCGGCAAGCGCGACTCAAGGACGTCTTTACCCAAGTGATCAAGCTTAAGCTTAATGTGTGGACCCCATGGGCCATCGCAGCCGCGACCTTCACGGATTTCGATCATCATTGAACGAGCAACAACATCACGACCCGCTAAATCTTTCGCGTTTGGTGCGTAGCGCTCCATAAAGCGTTCGCCGTCTTTGTTGAGAAGGTAACCACCTTCACCACGACAGCCTTCTGTGACCAATACGCCCGCGCCGGCAATACCGGTTGGGTGGAACTGCCACATTTCCATATCTTGCATTGGAACACCAGCACGCAGCGCCATACCGACACCGTCACCGGTGTTGATGTGTGCATTTGTGGTAGAGGCGTAAATACGGCCTGCACCACCGGTTGCTAGGATAGTCGCCTTCGATTTGAAGTAACAAATCTCGCCAGTTTCCATGCAAATCGCGGTCACACCACAAATTGCACCGTCTTGGTTTTTAACCATATCCAGTGCATACCACTCAGAAAAGATCGTGGTCTTGTGCTTAACGTTTTGCTGATAAAGGGTATGCAATAGTGCGTGCCCTGTACGGTCTGCGGCAGCGGCTGTACGCGCTGCTTGCTCTCCACCAAACTCTTTTGACTGGCCACCAAAAGGACGTTGATAGATAGAGCCATCATTGAAACGAGAAAACGGTAAACCCATTTTTTCGAGCTCGATGACAGAAGCCGGACCGTTTTTACACATGTATTCGATCGCGTTCTGATCACCAATGTAATCAGAGCCTTTTACTGTGTCATACATGTGCCACTGCCAGTTATCTTGGTGAGAGTTACCTAACGCAACGGTAATACCACCTTGGGCAGATACAGTATGAGAACGGGTTGGAAAAACTTTAGACAGCAAGGCACAGCTCAAGCCTTGCTCAGAAATTTGCAGTGCGGCACGCATGCCTGCACCACCGGCGCCGATAACAACGGCGTCAAATTCGCGAACTGGAATAGTCACTTAAGCACCCCACAAAATAAAAAAGCCGGACAAGAAATAACCGATAAGAACGACAATCACGCCCAATTGAAGGACGCCGCGTAATAAGGTTGGCTTAATATAATCGGTCAATACCTGCCACATCCCGATCCACGCATGGATCATGACAGAAGCAAGCGCTAGCATGGTGAACACTTTAGTAAAAGTGCCATCAAAGAAGCTTGACCAAGAGAGATAACTCACATCAGTAAACGCAATAAAACTGACGAGGTAGACTGTATACAGTGTCATGATGATCGCGGTTGCGCGCAGTAACAAGTAGTCATGCACGCCGTTACGACCAAATGAAGAAACGTGATTTACCATACCATCACCCCTGCTAATAGCGATAAGAATGCCGTTATACCAAAAGCAACTTTACTGCTAAGCGTGGCAGTATCGAGCTCTTCGAAATAACCCAAATCCATAATTAAGTGACGGATGCCACCGACTATGTGATAAGCAAGAGCGGTAAGAATTCCCCAAAGGATAAGTTTTACGAAGAAGCCATCAACAATGTTGGCCGCATCGTTAAAACCGATGGGGGACGAGAGGGAAAGATTCAACAGCCACAACAAAATACCAACCGCGACAAACGTAATTACTCCAGAAATCCGGTGAAGAATCGAAGCAATCGCTGTGATTGGAAACTTAATGGTCTGTAGATCGAGATTTACGGGTCTTTTTTTTCTATCATTCACGGGCTTGCTCACTCAGCTCCATTTGAGCGTTTTAAAGTTTGGACAAATATCCACCAAAAAGCCCTAAAACTTAACATTTACTTTACACTTTACGGCCGAATTGGACGACTTAAATGTAAATGAATTGTTAACCCAATTAACTGATACGTTGTTATTTTTCTACACCAGTCCTATATAACTTGGGCGTTTGAGGGACATTTTCACGGCCACTATACGGCCTGTAACATTCTAATACAATCAAGGTAACAAAAATTGATACATAGAACAGGTTTTTAACTTTTGATACAAAAAAAATCAAAACAAGTGCACACAAAAATGCATAAAAATTGACTTTAAGGCCAATCCCCAGTAAAAAATTGGGGCACAAAAATATCCGGGACGGATTAATAATTACAAAGGAGAATGTTATGGCAGATAAGAAAGCGACCCTTCATATTGAAGGTCTTGCGCCCATCGAACTGCCAATTATGGACGGTGCCCTAGGCCCAGAAGTAATTGATGTTCGTAAACTTGGAGCAAATGGTTACTTTACCTTTGACCCTGGTTTTCTTGCCACTGCATCTTGTGAATCACAAATCACGTTTATCGACGGCAACAAAGGGGTACTGCTACATCGCGGTTTCCCAATTGATCAACTGGCCAACAACGCTGATTATTTAGAAGTTTGTTACATTTTACTTTATGGTGAAGCCCCAACACGTGAAGAGTACGAAGACTTCAAAAAAGTCGTCACTCGTCACACCATGGTACATGAACAAATTGCTAGCTTCTTCCACGGTTTCCGCCGCGACGCCCACCCAATGGCGATCATGGTTGGCGTGGTAGGTGCTTTAGCAGCCTTCTATCATGATTCACTTGATATTAATAACGATAGTCACCGCGAAATTGCGGCGTACCGTTTGCTATCGAAAATGCCCACTCTTGCAGCCATGTGTTACAAGTATTCCATAGGTCAACCTTTCATCTACCCTCGTAACGACCTGACCTATGCTGAAAACTTCCTACATATGATGTTTGCAAACCCTTGTGAAGATTACGAAGTTAACCCTGTTGTTGCTCGCGCAATGGACAAGATCTTTACGCTGCATGCTGACCATGAACAAAACGCTTCAACGTCTACTGTACGTTTGGCCGGTTCATCTGGTGCCAACCCATTTGCGTGTATCGCAGCGGGTATTGCGTCACTTTGGGGGCCTGCTCACGGTGGTGCCAACGAAGCGTGTCTACGCATGCTAGAAGAAATTGGTTCGGTTGATAAAATCCCAGAGTACGTTAAACGTGCGAAAGACAAAGATGATCCTTTCCGTTTGATGGGCTTTGGACACCGCGTGTACAAAAACTACGACCCACGCGCCACAGTAATGCGTGAAGCGTGCCACGAAGTGCTTTCTGAGCTTAACATCAAAGATCCACTGTTGGATGTTGCGATGGAGCTTGAAAGAATTGCACTGTCGGATGAGTACTTCGTTGAGAAGAAACTCTACCCGAATGTGGACTTCTACTCGGGCATCATTTTGAAAGCGATAGGCATCCCTGTATCGATGTTTACCGTAATCTTTGCGATGTCTCGTACTATCGGTTGGATTGCTCACTGGAACGAGATGCACAGCGATCCTGCTGCACGTATCGGTCGTCCTCGTCAGCTTTACACGGGTGAAGAGTTGCGTGACTTTAAACCTCTACATGAGCGCGAATAAGTCATTCATGCCTTAAAATTGAAAAGAGCTTGGCAATGCCAAGCTCTTTTTTTTGATTCTAATTTCTATTCACGGGAGCTCTTTCGCTACAACCAACCGTTAGACTGCGTCATCGAGGTTAAAAGCGTTAAGCACAGAGTGTATTTATACTGGATTATCGATATCAATAAACTCAACATCGAACCCGTGTTCTGCGGCAAGCCACTCACCTAATGCTTTCACACCATAGCGTTCTGTGGCGTGATGGCCTGCAGCAAAGTAGTGAATGCCCATCTCTCGGGCTGTATACGTGGTGCGCTCTGAAATTTCACCGGAAATAAACGCATCCAAGCCTTTTGAAGCTGCAAGTTCGATAAAATCTTGCCCACCGCCCGTACACCACCCTACAGTTTCTATGGTTTTATTCATATAATCTGGTGATATATGCAACGGCGCGCGTTGGAGTACCTGTTCAATTCGAGCCGAAAACTGTTCGCCTGTTAGCGGTTTTTCTAACTTACCAAATAGAGAAACTGACTGTTCGTGCCCTTCTAGCCCCCCTTCAACGGTAATATTTAACAACTGAGCAAGACGCACGTTGTTACCTATTTGTGAATGGATATCTAAGGGGAGATGGTAGCCATAGAGGTTAATATCGTGCTTAATGAGAGACCGAATGCGTCGCCCTTTCATGCCTCGAATAGGCTCTGGCTCGCCCTTCCAGAAGTACCCATGATGGACCAAAATCGCATCAGCTTGGCGCTCAATGGCCGCGTCTATGAGGGCTTGTGAAGCCGTCACGCCAGTCACGATCTTTTTGACATCTTGCGTACCTTCGACCTGCATCCCATTGGGGGCATAATCTTTAATAAGCTCAGGTTTAAGAAATTGATTTAACAGCTTTTCTAGTTGCAAATGATTCATTGTTGCATTGCGTTCCAATACTCTCGACAATAGACACAGTATAAAGCATTTTGGGTCGATTTCTCCCCTCTGTGCCACCACCTACTCGAAAAAGAGATTGCCATGGACGTCAATTTTTACCATTGGATCTGCCACAGCCCAAACCTAATAAAAAATGCACCATTGTTAGTCGACCCTATGACATTGTCCTCCAATCCTAAGTTACTTCCAGCGATTAGTCCTAATCCAAGACTAGGGTTTTACTACCAAGATTGCGTTAAATCGATGCTAGATCACAGCCATTCGTATCAAATAGTCGCTGACGAGGTTCAATTTAACCACAATGGACAGACTGTTGGTGCCCTTGATTTCGTTGTTCAACGATTGGATTTAGAGGAGCAACCACTCGAGCATTGGGAAGTGGCGATTAAGTTCTTCCTACTATTAGATGGCTATTGGCATGGGCCCAATGCGCGTGACCGATTAGATTTAAAGCTCAATAAGATGGTGAAAAAGCAATTATTGTTAACCCACCATGAAGGATTTTCGGCGCAGTTTCCGCAATTTTCAGGGTTAGATTCGCGATTGCTAGTGCAAGGAAGGCTCTACACCAACCCCTTTATCGATCAGCCGATTCCTACCCATTGCGCTGACCTTGAGCTAGAACCAAAATGCATCAATGGGCATTGGTGCTATCATCACCAAGCGAGCAACATTAACTCGAAGTTGTATGTAGTAGAGAAACCTTACTGGGCGACGGGTGAACACAGCGAGCACTGTCTCGACTTGGCCCAACATCCCTTTGAACGAGACGTTCACTGCGTTGATGAGAGTGGTAGGTTTTGGTTTATTGTGCCGGATGGTTGGCCAGGGGGTTGAGGGGCGAGGATCGAGGAAGCGAGAGGCGAGGAAAAGCTAAGGGACTAAAAAAGGCCAAACTGATGTTTGGCCTCGATAAGGTGTTAACTCAAGTTCCGAGTTACAAACCTGCGTCTGCGAATACTTGGTTTACAATCTCTTGTGCTTCTTTTTCCATAAGGCGCAAGTGATCTTCGCCTTTGAAACTTTCACAGTAAATCTTGTAAATTTCTTCGGTGCCCGATGGGCGCGCAGCAAACCAACCGAACTCCGTGGTCACTTTAAGGCCACCGATAGCGGCGCCATTACCTGGAGCGTGAGTCAATCGAGCGGTAATAGGGTCGCCTGCAAGTTCTGTTGCCGAAACCATCTCAGGTGACAGCTTCGATAGAACCGCTTTTTGAGCGTGATTAGCGACAGCTTGAATGCGATTGTACGAAGAAGCGCCGTGTTTTGCTGCTAGTTCATCGTAGTACTGCTGTGGGTTTTTACCCGTTACTGCGGTGATTTCTGCCGCTAGCAGGCAAAGAATGATGCCGTCTTTATCGGTTGACCAAGGGGTGCCATCTTTACGTAAGAACGACGCACCCGCAGACTCTTCACCACCGAAGCCAAACTTACCTTCAAATAGCCCATCAACAAACCATTTAAAGCCAACAGGCACTTCACACAGCTCGCGGCCTAAATCGGCAACGACTTTATCGATGATGGCACTTGAAACCAAGGTTTTACCCACGGCAACGTCTGCGCCCCAACCTTCACGATGACGGTATAGGTAATCGATACACACGGCTAAGAAGTGGTTAGGGTTCATCAAACCTGCTGGCGTGACGATACCGTGACGGTCGTAGTCTGGGTCGTTACCAAACGCCAGATCATAATCGTCTTTCAGTGCTAATAGACTGGCCATCGCATAAGGCGAAGAACAGTCCATACGTACCACACCATCTTTATCTAATGACATAAATTGGAAACTTGGGTCAATAGCTTCGCTCACCAAGGTCAGATCTAGATTGTAGGCTTGGCCAATTTGGCGCCAATACTCAATGCCACTGCCACCTAGCGGGTCAACACCCAGTTTTAGGCCCGACTTTTGGATTGCTTCCATGTTGATCACGTTTGGCAGGTCTGCAACGTAAGGTGCAACCAAATCGATTTCGCGATACAAAGGGGACGCTTTAGCTTGCGCGATAGGCGTGCGCTTCACCGCGGTTAGCCCTTGAGCAATGATCTCATTAGCACGATTTTCGATGGCGGTAGTAAGTGCACCTTCCGCTGGACCACCGTGGGTCGGATTGTACTTAATACCGCCATCTTGTGGTGGATTATGAGAAGGCGTGATCACTATGCCATCTGCTTGAGTATCGTTAGCTAAATTGTGCGTCAAAATCGCGTGAGAGACACCCGGAGTTGGGGTATAGCCATTATCGATTTGGCCGATCACTTCAATGTTATTTGCAATCAGTACTTCTACCACAGAGGCATAAGCAGGTTCAGAAAGTGCATGCGTATCTTTACCGACAAAAATTGGACCGGTAACGCCATTGTCGGCTCTTACTTCTGCAACCGCTTGAGCAATAGCAAGGATATGATTTTCATTAAAAGTCACTTTATCGGCGGAGCCGCGATGCCCAGACGTACCAAAGGCGACTTGTTGTGCCGCATTGCCCGCTTCCGGTTGCATAAGATAATAATTAGCGACCAGCGCAGGAATATTATGTAGATCTTCCTGAAGCGCTTTTTGCCCTGCACGAGGATGCATAGCCATGTTGAGATTCCTTTATAACTTTACATAAAAAAAAGCTCGAGCCAGTTGAACTTGCTCGAGCGGGATTCTGTGTTTTAGATTGCCTTGGCAACTTTTTCTACCAGTTCTGCTGGGAACGTCATACGCTCCATTAGTTGCTCTATCATCTGGCGCTTACGATTAGTGTTGGTATTGGTGATAACCCAAAATGGAGAACCGTCAATCGCGCGAGGCTTAGTCGTGTTGCCACTGGCAAGCAATAACTCTTTATTGTCAGCAAAATAGACACGTTTGCGTCCTTTTACTGCTGTCGCTTCAGCAAACGCTTCGGCATCGATGCTGTACAGTGTTTTTAACAACAGCATAAATTTATCGATAACCTTGGTCAGTGAAGCAAATTCATCAGAGATCAGTAGTTCACGAACCGTCTTTACACGATCAAGCTTGGTATCCAAACCGGCTTCTTTTCCAACGACGATGCCTTTGTTCACAGGCTCAGCCGCGAAAGTGGGTGCCGCTTCTTTTGCGATACGTGCTTGCTCTACTTTCAACAAACGACGCAAGATATCAGAGGCGCTTTCACCAATGTGCTGGGTTTGGCTTGCAATGAAACGGTAAAGTTCTTCATCTACTTCAATGGTTTTCATTCGTTTTCACAATCTCTTTATAATAAACTCTGCGCATTATAAGCCAATCGCGAGCGAGTCTCTACGGTATACATGGAATTTGCGAGCCCAATTGTGTGAGAAACCTTAATGTTACATTATAAGATTGATGGTCAAGGAGAGCCGATAGTGTTGCTGCACGGTCTTTTTGGCAGTTTGGACAACCTCGGCGTTATCGCGAGGCAACTCGCTCAAAACTATCAGGTCATCAGCATCGACCTACCCAATCATGGTCGCTCAGAGCACATCGACAGTGTGAGTTACACCGACATGGCCAATAGAGTTCATCAATGCATGACCGAGTTAGGCATTGATCGCTACTCTGTGGTTGGGCATTCAATGGGCGGAAAAGTCGCAATGCGTATGGCGCATTTGTTCCCAGACTCAATTCAAAAATTAGCGGTGCTGGATATGGCCCCTGTGGCTTATACCGTGGCTCGGCACACTCAAGTGCTCAAAGCGCTCAATGCCGTGGTGGATGCAGTGCCTAGCTCTAGAAGTGACGCGTTAAAAGTAATGGCTCAGCATCTAGACGATCAAGGGGTGATTCAGTTTTTGGGTAAATCCTTACATAAACAAGATGCTGGATTTGGCTGGCGCTTTAATGTTGCAACGTTAGAAAAAGAGTACTGGTCTATTCTAGGCTGGGAGCAACAAGCACCTAATACGCTCCCCACATTAATGGTTATTGGTGGTGATTCAGATTACGTCCAACAACAACATCAAGCTCAAATTGTGGCGCAGTTTCCAGCCGTAAAAGCACACGTGATAAGTAACGCAGGCCATTGGCTACATGCAGAAAAACCTCAGCAAGTTGCTCGAGCAATTGAACGGTTTTTATCTCGCTAAAGTTTTGAACGCAGCGTTAACATTAAACCGCAACAATGATATAGTGCTTGCACTTTTATGGATAGAGACCCCTCATGCTGTACGACCACATGGAGACGCTCGAGACCTTAGGTCTTAACTTCCTATTCGCGGCCATCTTTTTTCTGATTGGTATGGCAATACGCGATGTGTTGAAGCAAGCGAAAGTGCCCCCTTTTGGGCAACGCATAGTGTGGTTGGTGCTCTTTTTGGGCTGCGCTGGATTTATTGTCAAAGGCATCATTCAGGTTAGCTGGGAAGGCGCAGGCATAGGCTGACGCTTTACACCCTCAAATTTGTAAATAAGGTTTTAGAAACTATGGCAAGTGTAGGTATCTTCTTTGGTAGCGATACAGGCAACACCGAAGCAATCGCAAAGATGATTCAAAAACAGCTGGGTAAACAGCTGGTGCATGTACAAGATATTGCGAAAAGCAGTAAAGAAGACATTGATAATTTTGACTTGTTGCTGTTAGGTATCCCAACTTGGTACTACGGTGAAGCGCAGTGTGATTGGGACGACTTTTTCCCAGAGCTAGAAGCGATCGATTTTTCGACCAAACTTGTGGCAATTTTCGGCTGTGGTGACCAAGAAGATTACGCAGAATATTTCTGCGATGCTATGGGCACAGTTCGCGATATTGTAGAAGCTAAGGGTGGTACTATTATTGGCCAAACCTCTACCGATGGTTACGAATTTGAAGCCTCTAAAGCGCTGACTGAAGACGACGATTTTGTGGGTCTTTGCATTGACGAAGATCGTCAACCAGAGCTTACTGAAGCGCGTGTTGACGCTTGGGTAAAACAAATTTATGAAGAGATGTGTCTGTCTGAGCTAGAAGACTAAGCATCTATCGACTATTTAAAAAGCCAAAGCTAAATGCTTTGGCTTTTTTGTACCTGTTGAAAAATAGCTAAGTTCAATGTTGCTATTGTAGGGACTCTTTTACTGAGCTCTGCTCTCGAAATTGAGCTTTCTTGCGAATATAAAGTGTGCGCTCAATGGTGGAGACAACGTCACCATGACGATTTTTTACGTGAGTCACGAACTCAGGAAAATGTTTATCACCCGTGAGCGTTGAGCGTTGTATTTCGTCAAGCACGTCATTGGAAATCACAAACTCGGCGTGCAGTTCGGATGTGCCCGGTTTAATAAAATCAATGCTAGCTTGCTTATCCCACACGTAATATTGCTCACCTAATACGCCCATTAACATCATTGAATAGATTGGGTCCGTTAATGAAAATATACTCCCACCATACTGCGAGCGATTGGCATTTTGATTCCACCAACGTCGCTTTAGGCGCACACGGCAATAGCGAAAATCATCGCTCAACTCTGTGATTTTGATACCAGCCCCCCAAAAAGGAGGCCACAAATTAAGGACGCGCCGAACAGTGTTGGGCGTGTAAATTTTTGCTAGGGTTGGGCTCACGACACACCTGTTAATAAATTGTTACTGGTCAGACCACAATATGATCGATCTTCATCATATTTACAATCTCTTTTTCTCACCATCAACAAGTTATTGTTTCATGTTGGCATCGACTTCCCTATAATCCTAAGTAACTACACGCAAAAACGGTCGGCTAACACAAGGAATATTATGTCGGACAATAACCAAGCTCTTAAGGATGCGGGACTCAAAGTCACTCTTCCACGTCTAAAAATTCTAGAGGTGTTGCAACATCCTGGTAACCAGCACATCAGTGCCGAAGACCTCTATAAAAAACTGCTCGACCTTGGTGAAGAAATTGGCCTTGCCACTGTTTACCGCGTACTGAACCAGTTTGATGATGCTGGAATTGTAAGCCGTCACCACTTTGAAAGCGGTAAGTCAGTGTTTGAACTCTCCACGCAACACCATCACGATCACCTAGTGTGCCTAGATTGTGGTGCCGTGATTGAGTTTACCGATGAGGTGATTGAGCAGCGTCAGCGTGAAATAGCGACTAAGTACAACATCCAACTGACTAACCACAGTCTTTACCTATATGGTAAATGCGCATCCGGTGACTGCAAAACCGATCCTAAAGCGCATAACGCTAAGTAAGACTCATGCTTGCTCGCTGCAAGCATGACTAAAAACTGCTAAATGAACGAGGATAAGAGGAAGGAATCTCTTGATGCATCCGTTTAAACAGCGAGGGTTTACCCTCATTGAATTAGTCGTCACTTTAATAGTGATTGCCGTACTCGCTGTCGTGGCTGCACCTCGTTTTATCAATCTTTCCGAAGACGCTACCATTGCTTCAATTAACGGAACCGCAAGTCAATTTGAACAAGGCATTTCCTTTGCTCATTCCCGCTGGTACGTAAATGGACACGGCGCCGTTGCTTTCACTAACCTTCCAGGTTATGCCGAAAGTGAAGACGGTGACGAAGACAAAAACCTCGACATGAATGATGTCGGCTACCCCATAGGCACCGACAAGGCCGATCGATTAGCGCAACCCTACAATATAGGGCGCGGCCACGCCGGTTGTACTGCTATTTGGGATGCGATTATGATCTCGGACTACACGGTAAGCGAGCTACAAGCCGAGATCGATAATGTCGACTTTTATACCCGTCGTTCGCAAACTTTTATTCCTGGTGAAGGGCAAAAATGGACACAGTGCTACTACATATACACGCAGTCAGGGTTCGATACCGATCCAGATATTGCTAAGCACGTTATGTGGTATGACTCTAGAACCGGCGCTGTGACAACAGTGCACCGTTAAGCGGCAGTCTATAAGCATTTCTAGAAACAAAAAAACCGAGCGATAACTCGCTCGGTTTTCAATTGTTTTTTACTGACGTCAAAGGGTAATCGTGGCTATTTTAACCTGCGATTTTTGCCCAAGTATCACGCAAACCAACCGTACGGTTGAACACCAGCTTGTCTGACGTAGAGTCTTTACTGTCGACACAGAAGTATCCTGTTCGTTCAAACTGGAAGCCCTGCTCAGCGAGCGCTGAAGAGAGACTCGGCTCAACCACGCCATTTAACACTTCTAATGACGTTGGGTTAATCACCTGAGTAAAATCAGACTCTGCTGCAGGATTTGGAACAGTAAACAGACGATCGTACAAACGAATTTCTGCTTCAACACCCTTGCTGGCTGATACCCAATGGATCACACCTTTGACCTTACGACCATCAGCAGGGTTTTTACCTAACGTGTCCGCGTCATAGCTACAGAAAATAGTGGTGATGTTGCCTTCATCGTCTTTTTCAATACGTTCAGCTTTAATCACATAGGCGCCGCGCAATCGCACTTCTTTGCCCAGTACCAGACGCTTGTATTTCTTATTGGCGTCTTCACGGAAGTCATCGCGTTCAATAAACACTTCACGAGTAAACGGCACTTCTCGAGTACCCATTTCTGGCTTATTCGGGTGGTTAGCAACGGTTAGCGTCTCTTCTTCACCGAAGTTTTCGATTACCAGTTTAATTGGATCGAGTACCGCCATCGCACGTGGTGCGTTTTCGTTAAGATCATCACGAATACACGACTCTAATGAGCCAAACTCGATCATGTTCTCTTGTTTGGTCACACCAATACGCTTACAAAATTCACGTATAGAGGCCGGGGTAAATCCACGACGACGCAAACCTGAGATAGTCGGCATACGAGGATCGTCCCAACCGCTGACTAGGTTTTCGCTTACCAACTGGATCAGTTTACGTTTTGACATCACCGTGTATTCTAGGTTTAGGCGGCTAAACTCGTACTGACGTGGCTGAGTCTCAATGGTGATGTTGTCCAACACCCAATCGTACAAACGACGGTTATCTTGGAACTCAAGGGTACACAATGAGTGAGTGATCCCTTCCAGCGCATCTGAAATACAGTGTGTGAAGTCATACATCGGGTAGATGCACCACTTATCACCCGTTTGATGATGGTGAGCAAAACGCACGCGGTAAAGCACTGGATCGCGCATCACCATAAACGATGATGACATGTCGATCTTAGCTCGTAGGCACGCTTCACCTTCTTTAAAGCCACCTTCACGCATCTTTTTAAACAGCGTTAGATTTTCTTCAACACTGCGGTCGCGATACGGGCTTTCTTTACCCGGTGCAGTTAAGGTGCCACGGTGTTCACGAATTTGTTCTGGAGTCAGCTCCTCTACGTACGCCAAACCTTTTTCAATCAGTTCAACGGCGTAGTCGTGAAGTTTGTCGAAGTAGTTTGACGAGTAGCAAATGTCACCAGCCCACTCAAAGCCTAGCCACTCTACGTCGCTCTTAATAGACTCAACGTATTCGACATCTTCTTTCTCTGGATTGGTGTCATCAAAGCGCAGGTTACACTGCCCTTGGTAATCCTGAGCAATCCCAAAGTTTAGGCAGATCGACTTTGCATGACCGATGTGCAGGTAGCCGTTTGGCTCCGGTGGGAATCGAGTATGGACTGTGGTGTGGGTGCCACTGGCCAGATCTTTATCAATGATTTGGCGTATAAAGTTGCTTGGGCGAGCCTCAGCTTCACTCATCAAGGATTACCTCTGAATCTCAAAAATGGGTTTAATGGTGTAACGTTCAATGATCCACATTTATTAGGCAATAGACAACTAGAAACTGTCATTTTCCGCTGTATTTTTCCGTATTTGATGGAATTAAACGCTAGTTTCGATGGCGCTTTGCCACTAAGGTGAATTTGTAGTCGTCTGGCTTAAAATAATTGCAACTGTACTCAAACACCGTGTCATCATCTAGATAACCGCGAGTGCGCTTTTCGAAAATCGGACGCTGCGTTTCAATACCCAATAAGCTGGCAATATCGTCTGTCGGTAAAATAGGGACGATCTCTTGTTCGCTACGATCAATGGTTAGCTTTTTCTGTTTCTCGATATAGTCGTACTTCGAGTTTTGCATCACTTGATAATTGAGATCAGGGAACATTGCGGTCGGCATCCAAGTCTCCTCAACAGTAATAGGGTTGTCATTAACAAAGCGGATCCGTTTGATGTAATAAATCCGCTCCCCTTCTTCAATATCGAGATGTTCAGCTTGAGTAAGCGAAGCCGCTTGTATCTCAAACGCCAACACGTCACTGTGAGTCACACCTTTAAGGTGAGCCCACTTTTCAGAAAAGCTGCTTTGCTTGTCGATACCATAGTTAACTTTAGCCGCTTTAACATACGTGCCACTGCCCTGAATGCTCTCTAGCTCTTCACTCTCAGTAAGCAGTTTAAGCGCTTGTCTCACAGTGACTCGACTGCAGTTAAACTCTTCTCGCAACCGCTCTTCAGTAGGCAGGGCTGTGCCAACTTTATAGTCTCCACTACGGATCTTTTCTCGTATTGCTTCTGCAATTTTCCGATACATCGGTAAACGGGCCATAAGCATCTCAACAATAAATAATACAAATTAACTTTACCCAAGATAATTCTTTCATCAACGTATGGCAAATATTTGGCTGAAATTATGAAGATCAACGGTAAACGTGACCAAAAGCCTGGTCGTTCTTGCTAAATCTGCAGCGACCGTCACGCTATAAGAAATACAATATCAATACATATATTATTGCTAATACTCGCTATTCACATAGCAAACACTAACTAATATAAACAAATAGATACAACCATAATGATGCGCTTATTTGTTTAGCAAAAACCTCAGTAAATGTCATCCAACGACCATCACTGCCAACCATCAAGGAAGACACAATACAAATATCAATAAATTGTCTTCTACATCTTCCATTCTTCAGATTTAGATCTGTACTAATGGTGTGGCAAGTATTTGGGGAAACCGGCGTATCAATGGGCTACCTTCTACGTAGCAATGGCAACATCGACACCTACTGCTCACATCTAGAGCCAAGCCACATGAACATGAGCATTCGCTCTGGCTCGTCACTCTGACAATCAATTTGAACTCAACCACAAGATATAAACACACGAATATGTGACTTCTAAGGAGCGCTGCACCAATTTTATCTATCGAGCGGTGAAACTTATTCTGAATTGATTAACCACATTGCCTCTCTTGAGCTGTTTAGCGTTGGTGCAACTAAAGCACGTAAGACTTAGTCCTTGTCGCCCTACCAAGTTCGATTAAAAAGCTCTACTACTAGAAGATGATTCATGAAACTTTGGCAACCCTTGTTTCTTGCCAAGCTAAGGTTTTCCTAGTCTAATTGGCTAAGTACCACCGATAACCCAGCGCTTTACTGGATTGATTTTTCTATGTTGTTTGCCGCGTTCCAATCAGCAATCACGGGGCAGGCGTAACATTCCCAATATTGGGATCACCCACTCTTTTGCCCAAGATATTGATCTACTCTATGGCAATATGGGAGCGTTCTTTGGCACAGTACGTTCTCCACGGCCTATGGCTCAGGTACTTGAACAAGCAGAAAAAATTTGACACGTCGCGCTAGAAACATCGCCGCCACGTTGTGTATAGGACACCCATTGCTCTCGCAGTGATCGCCTCTCGGACACCAGAGCAATACAACGTAAAGTGAAGACAATGACACTATATAAGCTTAACAACGTAATCCAAAATTACGCATGGGGCAGTAAAAGCTCAATGCACGATCTGTTTGGTTACAGCAACGACGACAATCAACCTCAAGCCGAGTTATGGATGGGAGCGCATCCAAATGGTTGCTCTAGACTTGCTGGCACCGACACACTACTGTCAGACCTAATAAACCAACAACCTGAGCAGCAACTTGGTGAAAAAACGGCCAAGAAATTTGGCGAATTGCCATACCTATTTAAGGTTCTTGCAGCCGCGACCCCCCTCTCCATTCAGGTTCATCCCAACAAAGCACGTTCTGAAGAGGGCTTTGCAAGAGAAAATCAGCAAGGTATTGAACTGTCGGCAGGACATCGCAACTACAAAGATCCCAATCATAAACCTGAGTTGGTGTACGCGCTGACCGAGTATCACGCAATGAATGGCTTTCGTCCTCTGCAACACATTGTGAAGTTGTTTGAAGAGATTGAAATCACCGCGTTGGCCGAGGTTGCTCGAGAATTTTCAGCCAACCCTAATGGCGATTCGCTCAAGCGCCTATTTAACGCCCTGCTTTCGTTAGACGGCGATGAAAAACAGTCTGCTTTGAACGATCTTTATGGTTACTACACAGCGACAAATTTGAGCCCGTTGGCAGCACAAGCCATTGCCTACAGTAAAGAGTTCAAGCAGCACTACAACGACGATGTTGGCCTATTTGCGCCGCTAATGCTTAACCTTGTAGTACTGCAACCAGGAGAAGCGATGTTTCTCTACGCCGAAACACCGCACGCTTACTTGCGAGGTACAGGTTTAGAGATTATGGCCAACTCGGACAACGTTCTTCGTGCAGGGTTAACCCCAAAACATATTGATGTCGCAGAGCTTGTCGATAACACCTTGTTTCAACCCATAGACCCGCAAAGCATCAAAATGCTTCCAAGTACTAACAATGGAGTGAGCTGCTACCCTATTCCTGTTGAAGACTTTGGCTTTGATGTGGTTGAAGTAACTCAGGCTCAATCGCATGTTGTACAAAGTGCAGAAATCCTATTCTGCTTAGACGGTGAGGTTTGCATTCAAAGTGACGATCAAAGCATCACACTAACCAAAGGTGAATCTCTATTTGCTAGCTTTGATAGTCAAGATTATCAATACTCAGGTGCTGGCAAAATGGCGCGTGCGTATAACTAGCGCTTTGAATTATCACAGCCATTGACGCTGTACACGCAAAAGCCGATCTCTACAGATCGGTTTTTTTTGGCTATACCGTGCGATTTGAGCGCCAGCTTAAATCTCATGGTAGAGCTTGTGGGGAAAGCCACTCTGCGTGAGCTTCACTACCGTTACATCCGCGGGGCGCGAATGGGACGGTATTGAGGTCGCTATAGGATAGTTTCATCCAAAAACAACAAAGCCTCCACAAGGGAGGCTTTGAACACTTTATTTAAAAAGGAGTGTTATGCTGGTAGCTCAACACCTGTTAGGTCAGCGTCCTGAGGAATCTTCTTCATCTCGCCTGCAATGATTTCTGCAAGTGGACCAAGAATGATTTGAACGTTGTTAGTGCCTAGCTTAACCACACCCATAGCACCCAAGTCTTTTAGAACTTTTTCGCTAATCACGCTTGAATCTTTCAGCGTTAGGCGTAGACGAGTGATACAAGCGTCGATGTTCGTTACGTTGTTGTGACCACCAATCGCTTTAAGGTACTGCTTAGCAAGTTCAGCTGAGTTGCTTGAGCCAGCGACTTCATTAGTAGACGCTTCTTCATCTTCACGACCTGGTGTTTTAAGACCAAACTTAACGATAGCAGTGCGGAAGATGACGTAGTAAAGACCGAAGAATACAAAGCCTTGAACAATCAGCATGTACCACTTGTTTGCTAGTGGGTTTTGCGCTGAAAGAACCATATCCACAAGGCCTGCAGAGAAGCCAAAACCTGCTGTCCAGTTCATCATGTCGGCAAAGAACAGTGAGAAACCTGTTAGTGCTGCGTGCAATACGAATAGCATTGGTGCTAGGAACATGAATGAGAACTCTAGAGGCTCAGTCACACCAGTAAAGAATGATGCAAAGCCAGCCGCAATCATGATAGATGCTACTTTCGCTTTGTTCTCAGGTTTTGCAGTGTGGTACATCGCAAGTGCTGCACCTGGAAGACCAAACATCATTACTGGGAAGAAGCCTGCCATGTAACGGCCTGTTTCGCCTACTACGCCAACGCCTGTTTCAATTGCATTTGGTGTCCACCAGTTGCCAAGGTCATTAATGCCTGCCATGTCGAACCAGAACACAGAGTTTAGTGCGTGGTGAAGACCCACAGGGATCAGTAGACGGTTAAAGAAGCCGTATAGACCAGAGCCAACTTCACCTAAACCCACAATGCTTTCGCCAAAGTGAATCAGGCCAGAGAAGATCATTGGCCATAGGTACATTAGAACAAATGACAGCACGATACCTGCAAAAGAAGTTAGGATAGGAACAAGTCGCTTACCCGAGAAGAACGCAAGTGCCGTTGGCAACTCTACTTGGTAGTAACGGTTATAAAGTTCTGCCGCAACAATACCCGAAAGAATACCGATGAACTGGTTGTTAACTTTTGCGAATGCCAGCTTGGTTTCTGGGTCATCCACCATAACAAGACCGATTTGTTCAACCGCACCAGGGCTAAGAAGCGTAGTGATAACGGTAAAGCAGACAAAACCGGCAAGCGCTGCTGCACCGTCTTTATCTTTAGACATACCGTAAGCCACACCAATGGCGAACAGAATTGACATGTTGTCTATAATGGCTGCGCCCGCCTTGATAAGGAAGGCTGCCAATGCACTGTTGCCACCCCAACCGGTTGGGTCAATCCAATAACCGATACCCATGAGTATCGCCGCTGCTGGTAGTGTCGCTACAGGCACCATTAGCGCCTTACCTACCTTTTGAAAGTATCCTAGAATGTTCACCGTGTGTTCCCCCTATAGGAATTTATAATTCTTTCGTCGAGACTTAATTCGCCTCTACAATTTAGTCCTATTCAGTGTAAGACTATAAATTCGCATCGCAAATTAAATCCCCCAAAATTGTGACAATTATCGCTCAAAAGCGCTCCATGGACGTAGAAATGTTAGCCAGATCATAAAACTTATTTTATAATGCGAATTAACGATCCGTTTGCATTATGATGAGCGCTATAAAGTAACGTTTAATGCCCCAAGCATAGACGTTCAGAATCGATTCGTCACGCATGCCTGTAGCCTGTTAGGGCTCACAATCACTTGCTTTCTTTACTCACTAAATGAAGTAAGCAATTTATAGGCTAGAATCAATAATTCCAGGCAGTGACAACCTAATTACGATGACACGCACTCCTTTTAGAGTGTTAGATTGATTAAAATTTTTGGAGTGGCTCATGTACGCACTGACTAACTGCATTATCTATACTGGCCGAGACGTTCTAAGGCAACACGCTGTGCTAATCAACAACGAACGTATTGACGCTATCGTCTCAATGGATGAACTGCCATCAACCATCAAACAGATTGATCTTGGTGGTGCTAATCTCACTGCTGGGTTTATCGATTTGCAGCTTAACGGTTGTGGCGGAGTCATGCTGAATGACGAAATTAGCGCCCACACGATGAAAGTCATGCATGACACCAACTTAAAGTCGGGCTGTACTAGCTTTCTTCCTACATTGATCACTTCGTCGGATAGCGATATGCAATCAGCCATTGAAGCGGCTAAGCAGTTCCATTCTGAGTATCGTAACCAGTCTCTAGGATTGCACCTCGAAGGACCGTACTTGAATGCTGCCAAAAAAGGCATTCACCAAGAAGACCATATTCGACCTTCCGACAACGACATGATCGACTTAATCTGCCAAAACAGCGATGTCATTGCTAAAGTGACATTGGCTCCTGAGCACAACGATCCCGTGCATATCCAAAAACTGAAGCAAGCAGGCATTGTCGTTTCTATAGGGCACAGTAACGCCACGTATCAGCAGGCTGTCGAGAGCTTTGACAATGGCATTACATTTGCCACTCACCTTTTCAATGCAATGACCCCAATGACAGGGCGTGAGCCTGGGATTGTAGGTGCGATATTCGATTCTCCTGAGGTTTATGCTGGGATCATCGTTGATGGGTTCCATGTTGACTACGCCAATGTTCGCCTAGCCCATAAACTGAAAGGAAATAAGCTGGTATTAGTGACCGACGCCACAGCTCCAGCAGGCGCAGAGATGGATCACTTTATTTTTGTAGGGAAGAAAGTATATTACCGTGATGGAAAATGTGTGGGTGAAGATGGTACATTAGGTGGTTCGGCACTTACCATGATTGAAGCTGTACAAAACAGCGTCGAACATGCGGGTATCGCCCTTGATGAAGCGCTACGAATGGCTTCTCTCTACCCAGCACAAGCAATTGGCATGGATCACTCGCTAGGACGTATTCGCTCTGGCCATGTGGCAAACTTAGCCATCTTTGATGCACAGTTCAACGTTACCGCAACTGTCGTCAATGGAGAATACCACAAAGGATAATTATGATTGGCGGTCAAATAGGCAACGTAGACTTAGTTAAACAGATAAATGGTGCCGCAGTTTATCGGCTCATTGACCAACAAGGTCCCATTTCGCGTATTCAAGTCGCCGAAGTCAGTCAACTCGCTCCTGCAAGCGTGACAAAAATTACCCGCCAACTGCTCGAAAAAGGGTTGATTAAAGAAGTAGCACAGCAAGCATCCACAGGAGGCCGACGTGCTATTTCTCTTACTACCGAAGTCAACCCATTCCACAGTATTTGCATCAGTGTCGGTCGAGACTCTATCCACACCAGTCTGATTGACCTAGGTGGTGAAGTGTTGGTGCAGAAAGACCAAAGCTTTAGTTACCGAGATCAAGAGCAGCTTAAATCGCAACTGATTAGCCATATTCGGCTGTTTATCGGTCAGCAACAATCTAAAATAGAGCAATTAGTGGCCATCGGAATTACGGTGCCCGGGCTCGTTGATCCAGAACAAGGCGTGATTCACTACATGCCGAATACCGATATTGCTAACTACCCTATTGGCAGCTTAATCTCCGATGAGTTTAATCTTCCCTGTTATATCGGTAACGAAGTTCGTGGCATGGCACTCGCTGAGCACTACTTTGGGTCGACCAAAGACTGTTTAGACTCCATTTTTATTCGCGTACATAACGGAACAGGCTCAGGCATCATTGTAGGTGGACAAGTTTTTTTAGGCAGCAATCGAAATGTCGGTGAAATTGGCCATATCCAAGTCGATCCCCTGGGCGAACAGTGTCAGTGCGGCAACTTTGGCTGCTTAGAAACTATCGCGTCCAATCCCGCAATACTTAAGCGCATCCAAGCTCGAATTTCACAAGGCTATGCCTCCAGCCTATCGACATTATCACCAATGACAATAGAGGATGTCTGCCAACACGCCCTACAAGGTGATGAGTTGGCGCGTCAAAGCTTAGTGCAAGTGGGCGATCAGTTGGGCAAAGCGGTCGCTATCATGATCAACTTATTTAACCCACAGAAAGTCGTATTGGCCGGTGAAATAACCGAAGCCAAAGAACTGCTGTTTCCAGCGATTGCCCGCAATGTTCAAAGCCAATCTCTGAGCAGCTTTAATCAAGGGTTACCCATCGAAGCCTCGGCATTGAGTGATAAGCACACCTACGCTGCGTTCGCTATTATTAAACGAGCGATGCTCAACGGAAGCTTGTTACAAAAAATCCTTGAAGACTAGCCTATTTCTCACTTACTGTAGCCCTCACGGATTACTAGGGCTACAGATACCAAGTCTCTTGCCTCTCACATAAGAAATACGGCCTAAAATGGAATTACTGTTTGTCACCTTCGCGTTTATCTCTGGACTGGTTGCTCAGAAATTAAAACTTCCACCCTTGGTGGGCTTTCTAGCCGCGGGATTTATTCTTAGTATCAATGGCTTTGAAAGTAACGAATTGTTGGTGACGCTCGCAGACCTAGGGGTGACCCTGCTGCTGTTTACCATTGGTCTAAAGCTCAATGTTCGCACCTTAACAAGAAAAGAAATCTGGCTAGGTTCAACCCTCCATAACCTTGCCTCCACGTTAGTGTTTGTTTTAGCCCTCGGTGTCTTCAAGCTCTTGGGTATCTCCTCTCTCGCAACGCTAGATCTTAATCAGCTAATTCTGCTTGGTTTTGCACTCTCCTTTTCCAGTACCGTATTTGCGATTAAAGCGTTACAAGATAACGGTGAAATGAACGCGACCTACGGCACCATGGCGATTGGTATCTTGATCATGCAAGATATTTTTGCGGTGGTATTTCTCACGGCATCGACCGGAAAGTTCCCTGAGTGGTACGCCATATTCCTATTTGCGCTGCCTTTTGTCCGCCCAATACTGTATCGCTTGCTCGACTCAGTAGGTCACGGAGAAATGTTGGTATTGTTTGGTATGGTAGCAGCATTGGTTTTCGGTGCTGCGCTGTTTGAACTGGTGGGCATGAAAGGCGATTTAGGTGCATTGGTAATGGGTATGCTGCTGGCGGGACACAGTAAGGCATCGGAGCTATCTAAAACACTGTTTAACCTTAAAGAGTTGTTCCTTGTCTGCTTTTTCCTCAACATTGGTTTGTCGGAACAGCCAACCTCGACAGGGTTTATGCTGGCCATTGTATTCATGTTGCTGTTGCCACTTAAAGGCATTTTATACTTCCTCATTATCAACGGATTTAAGTTCCGTGCTCGAACCTCTTTTTTAGCCTCGCTGACGCTATTTAACTACTCTGAGTTTGGTCTGATTGTCGGCGGTTTGGCCTACAAAATGGGTTGGATGTCTGGTGAAATTTTAGTGGGCTTAGCAATAGCAGTTGCGCTATCGTTTGTCGTCTCAGCACCGCTCAACCGATTTGGCCACGCGCTCTATCGCCGCAGTTCCAAATGGCTTAGAGAGCATGCAGAAGACAAACTGCATCATCAAGACCGTCCCATTCGACCTGGTAGCGCTCAAGTACTTATTTTAGGTATGGGCCGAGTCGGTACTGGGGCCTATGATGAACTGACTAGCCGTCATGGTCCGATCTGCATGGGCGTAGAAATGCGCGAAGAGACCGCAGACCATCACCAGCGCCACAACAGAAACGTGATCACTGGCGATGCGACCGACTCCGATTTTTGGGAGCGTATCCTCGACACCGGTAAAGTACAAATGGTGTTACTCGCGATGCCGCATAACAAAGGTAACCAAATAGCGCTCGATCAACTTCGCAGCCGCAACTATCAAGGTAAAATCGCGGCAATAGCCGAATATCAAGATCAGGTAGATGGATTTATAGAGCAAGGTGTTGACGCGGCATTTGATATTTATCGCGAAGCTGGTAGTGGTTTTGCCAAACACGTCTGCGAGCAGCTCACCCCCCATTTTGAGCCGCCACAACAGCCATAGTCACGATGCAGAACTAACAAAAAATTAGGCACCATAGCATTACTGTTATTGGTGCCTTTTTATTATATGATGCTTTTTTCGCCATCTTTTAACGGATCATCAGTATTTCGGCTTTTGATTAGATATTTTCTAATCATGTCCCGATTGATTGATGTTTTTTATTGATTGGGGTTGTTTTTTTTAATCAAAATGGCAAATTACCCCTAACAGACAAGATAATAATTAATTTTTTAAACAAGGATGAAGTTGCCCTATGTGTTCAGTATTTGGGATTTTGGATATTAAGAGTGACGCAGCTGTATTGCGTCCCGTGGCACTAGAAATGTCGAAGACTCTTCGACATCGTGGTCCTGACTGGTCAGGGATCTATTCATCAGAGCGTGCCATTTTAGCGCACGAGCGTTTAGCCATCGTAGGCTTGAACAGTGGTGCTCAACCTCTATATAGCCCTGATAAGAAGCTTATTCTTGCGGTGAACGGTGAAATCTACAACCACAAAGAAATCCGTGCACGTTACGAAGACAAGTACGATTTTCAGACCGATTCTGACTGTGAAGTCATTCTAGCCCTGTATCAAGACATGGGTGAAGCGCTGCTTGAAGAGCTCAACGGTATTTTTGCGTTTATTCTTTACGATGAAGAAAAAGACAAATACTTGGTTGGTCGTGACCACATCGGAATTATTCCGCTGTATCAAGGTTACGACGAACACGGTAACTACTACGTCGCGTCAGAGATGAAAGCGCTGGTTCCGGTAGTTAAAACTGTCAGCGAATTCCCTCCAGGTAGTCATTATGGTTCAGACGACGCAGAGCCAGTTCGCTATTACACTCGCGACTGGAACGAGTATGCTGCTGTTCAAGGCAACACCACCAGCAAAGAAGAACTGACTCAAGCACTAGAAGATGCCGTTAAACGTCAGTTAATGACCGATGTTCCTTACGGGGTTTTGCTATCTGGTGGACTTGATTCGTCTATCACATCAGCAGTGGCTAAAAAGTTTGCCGCAATGCGTATCGAAGACGATGAAAAGTCAGCGGCATGGTGGCCACAGCTTCACTCCTTTGCCATCGGCCTAGAAGGTGCACCAGATCTAAAAGCGGCCCGTGAAGTTGCCGAACAGATTGGCACCGTGCACCACGAAATGACCTACACCATTCAAGAAGGTCTAGACGCCATTCGTGATGTGATTTACCACATTGAAACCTACGATGTAACCACCATTCGCGCGTCTACACCCATGTTTCTATTGGGTCGTAAGATCAAAGCAATGGGCATCAAAATGGTATTGTCTGGAGAAGGTGCCGATGAAATTTTTGGCGGCTACCTATACTTCCATAAAGCGCCTAACGCACAAGAGTTCCACGAAGAAACAGTACGCAAACTATTGGCTCTAAACATGTTTGACTGTGCACGTGCTAACAAGTCTTTAGCAGCATGGGGCGTAGAAGGTCGCGTACCATTCTTAGACAAAGAGTTTATCGACGTTGCAATGCGTCTAAACCCTGAAGATAAGATGTGTGGTAACGGTAAGATGGAGAAACACATTTTACGTGAGTGTTTCGAACACTACCTACCAGAAGCTATTGCGTGGCGCCAAAAAGAGCAGTTCTCGGACGGTGTAGGCTATAGCTGGATTGATACGCTTAAAGAAGTTGCGGAACAAAAAGTAACTGACCAACAAATGGAAACAGCTCAATTTAGATTCCCATATAACACACCAGCCACCAAAGAAGGTTACGTATACCGTGAAATCTTTGAAGAACTATTCCCATTGGCGTCTGCCGCAGAATGTGTCCCTGGCGGCCCTTCTGTAGCCTGTTCGTCGGCTAAAGCCGTTGAGTGGGATGAGACGTTCAAAAACATGGTTGACCCTTCAGGTCGAGCCGTACAATCAGTACACAACGACTCTTACTAAGCGTATAAAAATGAAAAGGGCCAATTAATTTGGCCCTTTTTAATGCTTGTCGTTTTGATGCCCATGTTATACCAATCGAAGTAATTAACTGGTCAGAAAATTGCGACGGGAAAATCGCTGAGAACAAGGCAAAGATTGCCGTAGGCAGTTGTTCTACCTACAAAACCTTTAACGCCGTTATCAGTGATTTTAACAAGCAAGAATGATCAGGTAATTGCTTTGATTGGTATTAGCCTTGCGACAGAGTCAACGCTCTATGTCGCTATTTGGAACAGACAGCTTCACCGGTTTACTGATCAAATCCAGCATCAAATAGGAGCGTTTCTCGCCATCCGCTTCGTGATAAATCGCCTCTAATCCAGCAAATTGTCCTGTCGCTAAACGCACTTTATCCCCTTTTTGAGGCAAATCGCTTTCTACTTCATCGGCATGATTCTGCTCATAGTCGCGCATATCATCTATGATATCCCAAGCGACTTCCTTGGGCGTATTGCCAAAGGAAACAAATTTCGACACGCCACGAGTGGACTGTACTGTTGTAAAGCTAGGCCCTTGCTCAAAATCAAAATGAACAAACAGATACCCTGGGAACATCGGCTCGTCGAGCCGCTGCATTTTGCCCCGGACAATTTTTTCCACTTGCATCATGGGTTGATAACACCCTACACCTTGCCGTTCTAAGTGCGCCACCGCGCGCTTAATTTCTCCACGTTTGCAGTAGAGAAGATACCAACGTTTCATTGAACTTCCTCGACAGCCTCCTGCACCAGCTGGGCCATCATTTTTATATGTAATGTATTATCGTTAAGGCACGGAATGTATCTAAATTCGATACCGCCAGCTTCAACGAAAATATCTTTACACTCCTCGGATAATTCTTCAAGGGTTTCTAAGCAATCACTTGCAAAGGCTGGCGCCATTATATCGATGCGATTTTTCCCTTTTTGAGGTAATCCTTTTAATGTTTCATCGGTATAGGGCATTAACCAAGGCTCTCGTCCAAATCGAGACTGGTAACTCATCCCCATTTGGCTGTCATCGAGACCAAGGTGCTGTAACAGAGCATTGGTCGTAGATTCACAGTGCGTAGGATAAGGGTCTCCGTTATCGGCAAACCGCTGTGGGATACCATGATAGGAACACAATAAATAGTCCGATTGACCATGTTGCTGCCAGTGCTGCGTTACCGAGTCCGCGAGTGCCTCAATATAGGCTGCATGGTCATGGTAGTCTTGAACAACCGTCAAAGTTGGCAGTGAGCTTGAATCTAATCTTGCGATGGCATCTGTCACTGCCGAAGTGGTGGTGTGTGAAAACTGAGGATATAACGGTAGAACGATAACGTGTTCACAGCCTTGCTGCTTAAGGGACTGGAGGCCGCTTTCTATACTTGGTGTGCCGTAAGTCATTCCTACCTCAACCGGCAAAGAGAGCAGTGATGAGAGCGCTTTTGCTTGACGTTGTGTGTGCACCAGAAGCGGTGAGCCCTGCTCCATCCACACCGATTCGTACAACTTCGCCACTTTGGGGCTGCGTACAGGCAAAATCACGCCGTGTAAAATGGGGCACCACAACCAGCGCGTCATATCGACGACTCGTTTATCGTGAAGAAACTGACTGAGGTATTTCCTAACGGCCTTTGGTGTTGGCGCTTCCGGTGTGCCTAGATTAACGAGTAACACGCCGAGTTGCGTCGAGCTCTTGTCCATGTATTTGATTCCTGCAGAGACTGAATGACTGTTTGAGTTTGTACGCCAAGTACTTGAAAATAGATTAAAAAAAGGGCAGCGAATTTCGCTGCCCTTACTATATCAAATTTTCGCTGTCGGCTCGATTAGCCTAGTGCTTTTTCGATATCCGCACTTACGTCAGACACTTGCTTAGTACCGTCAAATTTTAGGTACTTAGTGTTGCCTGCTTCTGCTTCTTTACCGTAGTAAGAGATGAGAGGTGCAGTTTGATTGTGATATACGCCAAGACGAGCACGTACTGTCTCTTCTTTGTCGTCTTCACGGATCACTAGGTCTTCACCCGTTACATCGTCTTTACCTTCCACTTTTGGTGGGTTGTACACCAAGTGGTAAGTACGGCCAGACGCAATGTGCGCACGACGACCCGCCATACGCTCTACAATCACATCGTCTGCAACGTCAAATTCGATCACGTAATCTACTTCTACACCGAGCTCTTTAAGGCCGTCGGCTTGAGGAATAGTGCGCGGGAATCCGTCTAGCAAAAACCCTTTTTCGCAATCATCTTGAGCGATGCGCTCTTTGATCAGACCTAGAATGATTTCGTCAGAAACCAATTGGCCTGCATCAATGACAGCTTTGGCTTGCTTACCCATCTCGGTGCCGGCTTTGATTGCAGCACGAAGCATGTCACCAGTAGAGATTTGTGGGATGCCATACTTTTCCATAATGAATTGAGCTTGGGTACCTTTACCAGCACCAGGAGCACCTAAAAGAATGATGCGCATGATTATTCCTCTTGATTTTTAGTTATACCGAAGCTCTCTTCAACGCCCGAATGGCATGGAGAGATTCGGTATAAGTTTACAATGTTGTGGGAAACTACAAAGCCCAGAAGTCTATCATAAATTCTGGGCTTTGCGGGGCTATTAGACTAAAGATAGGTCCAATGCCTACTATTTCACCAGCAGTGAATTGATCGCTGTCACAAATGAGGTTGGATCTTCCATTGAACCGCGCTCAGCCAACATAGCTTGACCTAACAAAACTTCAACCCAACGACCAAATGCTTCTTCGTCGGCTTCATCGGCCATGCGTTGAACCATGTCATGCTCTGGGTTAATTTCAAGAATATAGTTAACCGAAGGCGCTTCTTGACCAGCCGCTTCTAGAAGCTTAGCCATCTGTGTGCCCATCTCGAAATCATCGGTAACTACAACCGCTGGAGTTGTCGCGAGCTTAAAGGTCGTACGTACTTCTTTGACGCGATCGCCAAGATAGGTTTTAGTGCGCTCGACTACAGATTTAAACTCTTCTTCGGTCTCTTTTTGCTTTTCTTTCTCAGCTTCATCTTCGAATTGGCTCAGATCGAGACCCGATTTGGTGATCGACTGGAACTGCTTACCGTCAAACTCTGTCAGGTAGTTCATCAACCACTCGTCAATGCGGTCATACATCAATACCACTTCAATACCTTTCGCTCTAAATTGCTCTAGGTGTGGGCTGTTCTTAGCCGCTGCGTAGCTGTCTGCGGTTAAGTAGTAAATTTTGTCTTGGCCTTCTTTCATACGCTCAACGTACTTCGCCAGCGACACAGTTTGATCCGCAGAATCAACCTCAGTTGAAGCAAAACGCATTAGACCAGCAACTTTCTCTTTGTTTGCCATGTCTTCTGCAGGTCCTTCTTTCATGACCAAACCAAATTCTTTCCAGAATGAGATGTACTTTTCTTCGTCATTTTTGGCCATACGCTCAAGCATGGTCAACACACGTTTTGTGCAGGCACTGCGAAGAGACTGAGTCACCTTATTGTCTTGCAGAATTTCACGTGAGACGTTTAGCGGCAAATCGTTAGAGTCAATTAAACCTTTAACAAAACGCAGGTATGAAGGCATAAACTGCTCAGCGTCGTCCATAATAAACACGCGTTGAACGTACAACTTCAAACCACTCTTGTGATCACGATTCATCATGTCCCAAGGCGCTTTCGAAGGAATGTAAAGCAGACTGGTGTAGTCATTTTTACCTTCTACACGGTTGTGGCTCCACACCAGCGGATCAGCAAAGTCGTGAGAAACATGCTTATAGAACTCTTGATACTCTTCTTCACTGATGTCCGATTTATTGCGAGTCCAAAGGGCTTGAGCTTTGTTGATCTGTTGCCATTCAGTTTCGTCGGTTTCGTTCCCTTCCTCATCACGCTTCTTGGTTAGGATAGACACTGGAATGCCGATGTGGTCAGAGTATTTGCTGATCACTTCACGCAAACGCCACTCTGCCAAAAACTCTTTGCCGTCTTCACGCATGTGCAGCACGATGTCAGTACCACGAGTTTCTTTTGAAATGTTTTCTATTGTGTACTCGCCTTCACCGCTCGAGTGCCATTGAACCGCTTGGTCCGCATCAAGGCCGGCGGCACGAGTACGAACGGTTACCGCGTCAGCAACGATAAATGCCGAATAAAAACCTACGCCAAACTGGCCAATCAGTTGTGAGTCTTTGCTCTCTTCGCTTGATAACTTTTGGAAGAAATCTGCGGTGCCCGACTTAGCGATTGTCCCAAGGTGCTCAATGACATCCTCGCGGCTCATACCAATACCATTATCAGAAATGGTTAGCGTGTTATTCGCTTCGTCAAAAGTAAGCTTAACGCCAAGATCAGCATCACCTGCATACAGTTCAGGGTTAGACAGCGCTTTAAAACGTAACTTATCCGATGCATCCGAAGCATTCGAAATTAACTCACGTAAAAAGATCTCTTTGTTCGAATACAAAGAGTGGATCATAAGATGAAGAAGCTGTTTTACTTCTGACTGGAAACCACGTGTTTCCTTAGCTTGAGATACAGTGTCGCTCATATTGACTCCATTAGTGTTACTCATATGTCGTAAGAAAGAATCGCCCTTCTAACGGCAATTAAACTCATTCTGTTGACGATGAAATATGGGTTCCCAAAACAAATTCAAGGTAAGAGGCGACAAAAAAGATGTATTTTTGACAAAAATTTATTATATTTACGCAGCTTATCTAATCTAAAAAAAGATAGCTCACGTTTTTAGAAGGATTAAAATGTGATTCCAAGGAGAGATTGACGCTAATAACGAAGAAGAGATAATGAGCAATATTGGCACTAAGTTTATACTTGCACAAACCTACACCTTCGATCCAAACAGCAATTCTCTGACTCCACTCGATAATGAAAACGAAATCATTCGACTTGGTAGTAATGAAAGCCGCATTCTTCTAATGCTTTCTGAGCGCCCTAATGAAGTGATCACTCGTGACGAGTTGCATGAGTTTGTCTGGCGCGATCAAGGTTTTCAAGTCGATGACTCTAGCTTGACCCAAGCTATTTCTACGTTAAGAAAACAATTAAACGACTCAACCAAATCCCCTCAATTTGTGAAAACTGTGCCAAAGCGCGGTTATCAATTGATCTCAAGTGTTGAGGCTAAAAGTACTGAAGATATCGCTGAGCCGGTTACGGCTGAATCTGCTGCAGCGACGCAAAACGCTCCAACAACAGAAACTCAAACTAATCAGAGCACTGCAAAAGCACCCTCTTTTTGGTCAAAAATGGATACTGCTACCAAAGTCATTTTGCTGGTTGCACTCCTGCTACCGTTTGGCGGATTGTTTACTCCCAACTCAACACCTTCACAGTTTAGAGAAGTAGTGGTAGTTGATTCAGTTCCAGTTAAGACAACCATGGGCCATCCAAGTTTGGATACCTGGATCCCGAGCATCGAACTCTGTGTTAGCGCTTACCTTGAGAGCTACACCAACAATGACCAAGATGCTGTAGAAGTGTATGCAACCGCAGGTCAAAATGGACAGCTATACCTTAGTTACATTCATCCACCAGAATTCACATCAGAAAACAGCACGGTTCGTCTGATTGCTGAACAGTCTGATTTGAAGAATATTTGTAATTAAAGGGCATACTCATGAATAAACGCGTAGCACTCATCATTCTATTTGTGTCGACGATCATTAGTAGCTGGATCTACTGGGGAAGTGACGTAAAGGTAGAACAAGTACTTACATCTCGTGAATGGCAGACCAACCTAATTACCCATATTCATGCGGACCTCACAGAGACCGAGCTTGGTCAATTGAGTAAAGTTAGCATCAACTCCAACGTCAAATACTTACCGACTGGGCAGTACTTGCGTGTATCGAGAATGGAGTTAATGAACGAGGAATCTGAACAACCGACCATCATCGAAATTTCAGAGTCGGGATTATGGCAACTGTCTGACAACTATTTATTGGTCAACCCACAGGACTTTAAAGATTCGTCCAGTGTTGATAATCGCCAGTTTACCGATAAACAATTATCACTGATTAAACAGATCTTTGTTACCGACGCTCAGCAAAGCCGACGTATAGATATCATCAGCGACAATGCAATTTTGTTGACCAGCCTAGGTCACGGCTCTCAAGTCCTGGTATCAAACTAGACCTTTACTGTCCGGCCAATCAACATCAAATCACTTTGCCCACTACGACCATTCGGTTGCAGTGGGCATTTTTAAATTGAGAGGGTGGCGATGATTTGTTGCGATTCGAGGGCTTTCACTTCAATGACACCGTCTTTCCATGTAGCGAAACTTGCTTCATGCCCACCTTTAGGGATGGTCACAGAACCTGGATTGACAACAATAATATCCCCTTCCCATTGGGCTTGAGGTAAATGCGTGTGGCCGTGCACCATAATATCGCCCTGTTTTAATACAGACGCTTTGTCTTTGTTGTATAAGTGCCCGTGAGTGAGGAACACTCGCTGCCCAGAAGGCAGTGGCATCCAGTTGAAATCATTCATGATTGGAAAATCAAGCAGCATTTGATCCACTTCGCTGTCACAGTTACCACGAACTGCGATGATGGAATCTTTATATTGGTTTAGCAGCTCGGCAACCTTTGTCGGGTTGTAAAAAGTAGGAACAGGGTTGCGTGGGCCATGGTTAATTAAATCACCCAATAATATCAGGTGATTGGCACCACTTTGTTCAAATCGCTCTAAGGTTAGTTGGGTGGCTCGCTCGCAGCCGTGAATGTCGGAGGCAATAAATAGATTCATGGAAAATCCCTTGTTACTTTGGGTTAATTCTACCATGTAAATCCTTAACGTAACCCACTCTGCTACAATCCGACACACAATTTTTAGCCTAATGATACTAGCAAAGGGCATAGGCTAGTGTGGGTGATTAGTTTCCTTTTTTTGCTGCTCACAATGCTGAACCTGCATTTCGATGATCTCGGCTTGCTGCTCTGCGTTTTCTGCATGAGCAGACGGTCCAGACCAATGCTGCCCTCTGGCTAAAGCACTGGTTAGTGCGACCATTCCGAGTACATTGGACTCGACTTGACTCTCTTCAACGCCTTGGTTGCTGCAGTCGTTATCTAAGTTAGGTTTCGTGGCTACGCATCCCATCAACACACTACACAGTGAAGCAAAAATAATGAGCTGTTTCATGCGCAGCTCTTAACAGATTCTTGGGCAATGCTTTCGAGTTGAGCCCGATTTCGATAAATCGCGGCCACAGACTCTAAGGCCTCTAGTTGAAGGCTAATTACTTGGTGGTTTTTAATCGTTAACCCAAGGTGCACCGAGTTAATTGCGCTGCGAACAGTCGCAATTTGAGTTTCTAACTGTTCTGCTTTTGATTGGTAATTATTGCTTGGTTTAACAATGCTTGTGGCTAGCAATTGCTCGATTGATAGCTCACCGCAATAATGAAAGGTGTTATGCATGGCGATATTCCTCGTAGCCCATTTTCAAAATGAGTGATTAGAATATCTCGCATCGTCTATCAACATAAATGATGACCTATCGACTTTGCCGATAGGTTTGTCTTAATTTTTAATAGTAGTCTGTATAAGCCAACAGGTTCGACTGACCAGTGGACGCGCTACCGAATATCAACCATTCCGTTGATCACGATGTTGTTATAACTCACCATTCCGATTATTTGGCCATTTTCAACCACCGGGGCGCGGCTGATCCCAAAACGTTCAAACAGTCTGGCACAGTATTTTACGTTCATTTCGGGGTCTACACTCAAAGCAGGTTTGGTCATGATCTCGTAGATATTAGTACGATGCGCTGAACGATTCTGGGCCAGCACCTTTTTGGCAATATCATTCATCAGAACTAAACCATATTCATCATCGGCATGGCGTTTATCTACCACCAGAGCTTTAACCACATGCTCCCTAGCCAAACGAATACCCTCATCAACCGTGACCAACCCATCTACAACCACATAGGTATTGGCCATCACATCTCTGACTCGTACCAATTTATGTCCGGTCATAGTTCATCCTCCACTACTTTGGTTAACGTTTCTACTTGGTGCGCAACACCCACCGCATCTTCAATATCGATTTGAATAGCGATGCCTTGCCCCGACTGGTGATCAAACTCACCCGCTTCACAGATCGTCTCCAATATGTGCCTGGCGAGGTGCTCTTCGACCATAAAGAGAATCACATCTTTCTGGACTTCCAGCGTCAGTCCAAAAAAAGTGGTTTTCTGGGTAACGCCTTCACCGCGAGCGTTATTGATGACAGTCGCGCCTGTTGCGCCAGCTTCTCTGGCAGCGGTGAGAACTGCATCTGATTTTGCGTCTTCGACAAAAGCGACAATCAATTTAAATCTCATGATTTAGCATCCTTGTGCTGTTGATTACGGGCATTGAGCCATTGGGTAATTTGCGCATAAGCCATCACCGAAATAATCGGGAACAGACTAGCAAACGCAATCAGTCCAAAGCCATCTATCATAGGGTTTCTTCCAGGAACGGTTGTAGACAACCCCAGACCCAGAGCTGTAACCAAGGGAACGGTTACTGTTGAGGTGGTAACACCGCCTGAATCGTAAGCAAGCGGTATGATAATTTTGGGGGCAAAGTAGGTTTGGATGACCACGAGGACATAGCCACCAATAATATAATAGTGAATCGGGTCACCCACCACGATTCGATAACAGCCTAAGGTGATGCCAACTGCGACCCCTAAGGCCACGGCAAAGCGCAATCCATTGACGCTAATACTTCCCGCTGACACTTGGTTTGCTTTGATGGCCACCGCAATGAGCGACGGCTCTGCAATGGTCGTACTGAGTCCAATGCAAAACGCAAATAGATAGACCCAGTAGTAGTCTTCCCAGTCTAAATGAACATCATCACCGAGCTTGAACTGTTGCAAAAAAGCGGGCTCTGTCAGTTGTAAAGCCATGGTTTCGCCCAATGGGAACAACGCCATTTCTAATCCCATTAAGAACAGCGCCAAACCCACAATCACATAGACAAAGCCTAAAATCACCTTGGATAAGTGGACCACGGGTTGCCTTAACACCGCCAATTGAAAGCCAAAAAGGATAGCAACAATGGGGAACACATCTAAAATGGTGGAATAAAGCGTGGTCAAAAAGGTCTGAATCATCCGGCCACCCACATTCCATACAGCATCACAAACATAATCGGCAGCAGAGAAGCAAACGCGATCAACCCAAATCCATCAATCATCGGGTTTCGCCCTTTGATTGACGAGGCCAGTCCGACCCCTAAAGCGGTCACCAATGGCACGGTAATGGTTGATGTTGTGACGCCACCTGAGTCATAGGCTACGCCAATGATGGACTGTGGCGCGAAAATCGTCAGCACAACGATGATCGCATATCCGCCGATAATGATGACGTGTATTGGCCATCCCTTAAGGATTCGGACTACCCCTAACACAATGGCGACCCCTACCGATAACGCGACCGAAAGCCTCAGACCAAGAGCGTACTCTTCCATACTGTCGAGGCCATTAATGATCATACCCCCTTCAGCTGCGACTTCCGCCGCCTCATCGGCTACAGCTGTGAGTGCAGGCTCGGCAATGGTGGTGCCAAACCCCAAGCAAAAGGCAAATAGGACCAACCAAAAGACGCTACCTTTTCGGGCAAAAGCTTGCGCCATGGATTCACCAATGGGGAATAGGCCCATTTCGAGGCCAAACACAAACAGCGTTAGGCCAAAGACGACTAAAACGAGTCCGGCAAGAATGGATTGAAAATTGGGAAGCGGTTGGTCAAGCACTAGGAATTGAAATACGGCAATCACTAAGATAATAGGCAGCAGGTCGCGCAAGCTCGCGAGCAAGGAGTGAAAAAGTGCTCGAAGTGGTTCCATCCAGACTCCTAAACTTTTATCAAAGGCAAGCGACGCTCACCCATAACCTTATTTTTAGTGTGCCTTAAACACGAGCACAATGGGACTCACCTTTAGTCGAATAGAGTAAAAAGTGTGAGCTGAAAAGTATTACATTTCACACTCTTAACATTCAGCTCTATCAAATTTAGTCGCTATACTGTGTGCTTGCAGTGCAATTACTATACTTAAAATAAACGGTAACACATTGAGGAGAAGCGACATGGTACTGTTAGTCACTGGTGGAACCGGCTTTATCGGCCGCGAACTACTTAAATCGATGCGAGCCAACAGTATTATTTTGCTCACGCGCGATCCAGAGCAGGCAAAAGAAACCTTAAAGCATATCGACCATGGCCAAATCGACTACATCACCAGTTTGGATACCCTGACCGATCTAAATCATGTCGATGCTGTGATCAATTTAGCCGGTGAACCCATTGCCAATAAGCGATGGACCCGCGCTCAGAAAGAACTGATATGCAATAGCCGTTGGAACGTCACTCAACACCTCGTTGATCTAATTGAGGCGAGTGATACGCCACCACACACACTCATTAGTGGCTCTGCGGTTGGCTTTTATGGTGACCAACAGCACCACTCCCTAGACGAATCCTTTAACCAAACCGACACGCTAAAAAATCAATTTTCCCACCAAGTATGTCAACGATGGGAAGAGATCGCACTCCAAGCCCGCACCGAACACACTCGCGTGTGTGTTATCCGCACCGGGGTGGTTTTAGGCAAAGATGGTGGTGCACTACCCAAAATGAGCTTGCCTTTTCAATTGGGAGTAGGAGGTAAAATAGGCAATGGGCAGCAGTATCTGCCGTGGATCCATCTTCACGATATGGTTCAAGGGATCGTGTTTTTACTCGAGACGCCAAGCGCTCATGGGGCGTTTAATTTTAATGCTCCCCATCCTGTAACTAATGCGGATTTCAGTCAAACTTTAGCCCGTCGCTTACGCCGTCCTAATCTGTTTTTTGTTCCTGCTTGGGCAATGAAAATCATTATGGGAGAATCGGCCGCACTTGTTTTAGACAGCTGCTGCTCTCGCCCAAAGAAATTAACCGAACTTGGTTTTAACTTTACCTATTCTCGCTTAGAGCCAGCATTAAAACAGATCTATTCGCTTTAACGCCTCACTCATTAGCCTCTAAGTACCTTGCGTCAAAAAAGTGCACTTTATTGCTAAATGTAATATTGGCGTCACATAGGGTTGGCATAATTCCCAGACTATACGGTTATTTAGAGTTATCACATGAGTTTAAACCAACTAAATTGGTTGGGTGTCTGTGTAACGCTGATGGTGTTAATCTTGTTATAAAGCTTGAGCACCGTCTGTGTACTCAGCTCCCTACCGCTACACTACTTTAGCAAGTCTTGAAGCCTTCTAGGCTAAATCCTTCACATGTCGCTTTTTTTAAGTTCAAGACTTGAAAATCTGCTATCTGACAAGATATTAGTAGCATCTCATACGCTGTTTAGGATCCAACATGCAATCGCCTTATATTACTGCCATTGACACCACCAATATTCAACAAGTCATTGAGATGTCAATGCAAACTCCGGTACTGATCCACTTTTGGGCTTCGATGAGTCAAGAGAGCGTAGAGCTGCTGACACCACTCAATCAGTTGGTAAACGAGTATCAAGGGGCATTCCACCTCGCCACCCTAGACTGTGAAAAAGAACAAGCGATCGCTGGGCAATTTGGTGTACAAGCACTGCCTACACTTGCGCTGTTTGTGAATGGCCAGCCCGTCGATGGAATGGGTGGACCTCAGCCTATCGAAGCCATTAAACAGATGTTAGCCAAACACCTTCCAAGTCAGGATGAGCTTGCGCTTAAAGAAGCTCTCACACTCATGACCTCGGGCGAGCACGCTAAAGCGTTGACCGTGATGCAGTCTTTGGATGCCGAGCTACAACAAAAAGGCGAAGTAAAATTAGCAATGACAGAATGCTTGATTGAGACTCAACAAATCGAACATGCAAAAGCGCTGCTAGACACTGTCCCAATGCAGTTCCACGACAATCACTATAAAGGTCTACAAGCTAAGCTCGAATTGTTCGAACAAGCTGCAAATAGCCCCGAGCTGCAAGCTCTGGAGCAGCAGCAACAAGCAACGCCTGATGATCTCGCTCTGTGTATTGAGCTTGCCGCGCAATATCATCAAGTGAATCGAAGTGAAGACGCACTTGAGCTACTTTGGCAAGTTTTAGTGAAAGATTTAGGTGCTCACGACGGCGAAATTAAAAAATCGTTCATGGACATTATGTCCGCGCTTGGGCAAGAGAGTAGCGTGGCGAAAGCGTATCGAAGAAAGCTGTATTCCATCCTATACTAAAGCGTAACCTTGCTCGCAAATCTCACAACTATAGGCTGATTTTCAGCCTATTTTCGTTTTTAAGATCAGAATGTTAGCGGACGTTTGGTATAGTAAGCTCAATTTAACTTAGCGAGGAAAAACCATGGGATTGGATGCACTCATTGCCATTGGCGTATTTATATTTGTGGTCGTAGCATTTTTAGCGGCCGGCATTAAAACGGTACCACAAGGGTACAACTGGACAGTGGAGCGTTTTGGACGTTATACACAAACTCTATACCCTGGCCTAAACTTGATCGTTCCTTTTATCGACAAGGTTGGTAATAAGATCAACATGATGGAACGTGTCTTAGACATTCCTGCACAAGAGGTCATCTCTAAAGACAACGCCAACGTCACTATTGATGCGGTCTGTTTTGTACAGGTCATCGATGCACCTAAAGCCGCGTACGAAGTCACTGAACTTGAGCACGCAATCCGCAACTTAACGCTCACTAACTTCCGTACCGTGTTAGGTTCAATGGAACTGGATGAAATGCTTAGCCAGCGCGATTCAATCAATACGCGTTTGCTCTCTATTGTAGACGAAGCGACCAACCCGTGGGGCGTTAAAGTAACCCGTATTGAGATCAAAGATGTTCAGCCACCCGCTGATCTGACCGCTGCGATGAACGCGCAGATGAAAGCTGAGCGTAACAAGCGTGCCGAAGTACTAGAAGCTGAAGGTATTCGTCAGGCCGAAATATTGAAAGCAGAAGGCCATAAGCAATCTGAAATTCTTCGTGCTGAAGGTGAGAAGCAGGCCGCTATTTTACAAGCTGAAGCCCGTGAAAGAGAAGCGGAAGCCGAAGCGAATGCGACTAAGATGGTTTCTGAAGCTATTGCGGCAGGTGATATGCAAGCGGTTAATTACTTCATCGCGCAAGGCTATACCGATGCACTTAAGAGCATTGGACAGGCGGAGAACGGCAAGATCATCATGTTACCGTTGGAAGCAACTGGCCTAATGGGCTCGGTTGCGGGCATCTCTGAGATGTTTCAGCAAAGCAAAACCGATAAGTAACCCAAAGAGTTGTAAGGAGCGCCTATGATCACGTTACTCGAACAGATGAACCATTGGCACTGGTTAGCCTTTGGCTTGCTGCTGCTTGCGGGAGAGTTACTAGGCACTGCAGGCTACTTTCTTTGGTTGGGATTGTCCGCACTATTAGTGGCGGCTATTCTTTTGGTTCTGCCCATAGGTTGGGAAATGCAGTGGGTCTGCTTTGCGGTATTTTCACTGGTCACGACGTGGCAATGGTGGCGTTACCAGCACAAAAAAGACACCCAGTCCGACGCAAAGCGTAGCCTTAACCAGAAAGAGAAACAGCTGATTGGCAAAACTACCCGTCTTACCGAGAACGTTCAACGCGGTCATTTTCGACTAAAGCTGGGCGATTCGACGTGGCGTGCAAGTTGTGACCAAGATTTGGAGCAAGGCACCTTGGTCAAAGTCACTGATGTCGACGGAATTACTCTGTTTGTGACCAAAGCAGAGTAATTCGTTCCAAATAAGTATGTTTGATAACTAACAAGTAATTGTAAGAGCCTCGGATGTTAACCCAACCCGAGGCTCTTTATTTTTGAGTTCAATCTATCCTTGGCAACATCTTTTGCCAATCGACGTAATTTACTGGTCAGAAAATTGCGCCGGAAAATCACTAAGAGCAAGGCAAAGATTGGCTTAGATAGTTGTTGTACTGCTAAATCCTTAACGCAGCTATTAACGATTTTAGCAAGCAAGAATGTAGGGTTAATTGCTTTGATTGGCATTATCATTTGTTGGCAGTAGCTGATCGTGATTGAGCAATTTTTCTAACAAAAAATCCCACAACGCCTTAATCTTTGCAGAGGTTCTCATCTCTTGGTGGGTGAGCAGCCACAATTCAGCCCCGAGCTCTTCAGGGAGTTTATAAATTTCACGCAGTGATGTCTCCATATTTGACGGGAGTAACCCCACCCCCATCCCAACTTCTGCAAACCCTCGCCCATTCTCCAACCCTCCACAAACAACGGTTTTGGTTACCTCTTTAAAGGTATCTGCATGCCATTTCCCTGCAGGGTTATTAAAGTGAGAATAACCAATCAACGGCAACCGCTTTATTTCTTCGATACTCATTAACCGGCCTTGGTACAACTCATCACTAACGTATAGCGACCAATTCGTTTTCCCAATGCATCGCCCAATAAGGTTATCAGGGACTTTGTGAGTCCCTCGAATGGCAATATCTGCTTCTCTTTTCTCGATGTCTAATTCAGCATTATCAAGCAACAACTCAAATCGAATTTGAGGGTAAAGTAGTTGAAACTCTTTTAATAAGCGGGGAAATAATGTGTTTGTTGCATGCACGGGGGCTGTCAATCTAATAACACCCGACAACTCTGTTTTGTCCCCAGAAACTATCCGCTCGATAGACTCCATGTTATCTGCAACGGTCTGTGCATGATGGATGATCTGTTTGCCGACATCGGTTAATTGATGCCCGTGCCGGTCACTGACAAACAACTGAGCACCCATGTTTTTTTCAAGCGCCTGCAAACGCCGCCAAACCGTCGTATGGTTCACACTTAACGCCTCTGCAGCCTGCTGCAGTGTTCCGTGCTCAGCGACCGCCAACACAATTCGAACATCACTCCAATTCACCCGCTACCTCCCATAATTCGCTCGGCTTCTAACTCGCATGCCAGACACTTGCAATATTGCAAAATATTTTTGCATTTTCGGCTATATATTTGCGAATAGGCAATATATACAATCAACATAAATCAAATCAGCGGGGATTACCATGAACAAAACGGACTACTTAATCATTGGTGGTGGGTTTGCCGGCGCAGCACTTGCGCAGCGTTTAGCTAAGCAAGGCATAGATACTCTACTTGTGGATCAAAAAGACTATTTTGAAGTCACTTATGCCACACTACGCAACGCCGCAGCGCCTGACTCTATGCCCGCTTCCCCTCGAAAACGATATAGTGATTTTTTAGACAGCGCGTTTAAACAGGCTTCTATAGACTCACTGGCACCAAACCATGCGGTTTTAGATACTGGTGAGACCATAGCATTTGAGCATGCGATCATCGCAACAGGAAGTCGCTACCCAAGCCTACCAATGGCAAAGAGCAATCAGGCACGGTCCAAGCAAGAGCGCGAACACGAGTTGCAAAGCATTCATAGTGAGTTAGCGGCAGCCAAAGATATTCTCATTCTTGGTGGTGGCATAGTGGGTGTCGAACTAGCAGGAGAAGTCGCCCATGCGCACCCGTCAGCCAACGTTACTCTGGCCCACAATAAAAGTGCCCTACTCGATACCATGAAGCCAAAAGCGCAACAACTGGCACATCAACAATTGACGGCCTTAGGCGTAACCATTGAAACCAACCGTAGCTATATCGCAGAAGATCAACATTATAGAGACACAGCGAGTGGTGACATTACAAAACCTGACTTAGTGCTGTCGGCCGTTGGAACACTCCCCAACAGTGAATTTATGCGCACTAACCTATCTACCGCACTCGATGACAGAGGCTATGTAAAAGTGAACGCGCATTTGCAAGTAGAAGGTTTTGAGCACATTTATGCCTTGGGAGATGTGGCTGACACCGGTAGCTTCAAACTTGGCTATATCGCAGGCATGCAAGCTGAGTTCTTAGCTAAAAATATCGTAGCCCAACGTAAAAACCGTTCGTTAAAGGCCTATAAGCCAATGACAAAACTAATGGCTCTCGTTCCTACGGGTCCTAAAACTGGCGTAGTGCAATTACCCTTTGCAGTCACAAAAGCAAAATGGCTGGTCAATATGAAACAGAAAGACCTATTTATTGCAAAAACCTACAATGGGCTAGAAACTAAACCAGACGCAATAGATAACAATGAGTTGAGCGAAGCGTTGCCGACTTAGTTACCTGCTATGTTCTAAAAAGAAAGGCGCCTCGTATGGTGCATGCAAAAAGGGCTGCAGAATATACTCGCAGCCCTTTTATTATTTCTATTCAGCCTAAATTCAGCCCTATGCTGAACTACACGTTAAATTGAGCCATCAAATCCACAAGTGCTTGCTCGTCTCTAACTTCCACATCTAAGTCCTGAGCCTTGGCGAGTTTTGAGCCAGCGTTAGCACCCGCAAATAGGATGTCGGTTTTCTTAGATACAGATCCCGTCACCTTCGCCCCAAGCGCTTGTAACGCTTCTTTCGCTTCACTGCGAGTAAGCTGAGTGAGGCTTCCGGTTAATACCACTACTTTTCCGTCAAGTGGCAGCTCTCCGGTTGCGCCGCGCTCTTCAATTGCTGGCCAATGAATACCGGCTGCAATCAACTCTTCAACCACTTGCTGATTTAACGGCTGAGCAAAGAAGTGAACAATGTGTTTTGCCACAATATCGCCCACATCCTGCACTTCGATAAGTTGCTCAGCAGAGGCGCTTTGAATCGCGTCCAAAGTGTAAAAGTGCTGAGCCAAATTGGCTGCGGTGGCTTCGCCCACTTCTCGGATCCCTAACGAATACAGAAATCGCGCTAAGGTGGTTTGCTTAGACGCATTAAGTGCGTCCACGACATTTTGTGCCGATTTAGGTCCCATGCGATCCAACATCGTTAGTAGCCCTGCCGATAAGCCAAATAGCTGCGCCGGGTTTTCGATGAGCTCTCTATCCACCAACTGTTCAACAACCTTGTCACCGAGTCCATCCACATCCAGCGCTTTTCGCGATACGAAGTGTTTTATCGCTTGCTTACGCTGCGCTTGGCATACCAAGCCACCAGTACAACGCGTTACAGCCTCACCTTCGAGTCGCTCTGCCGCAGAGCCACATACAGGGCAGTGCGTAGGGTACTCTATTGCTTTGGCACCGTCTGGACGTCTATCGACCACCACATTAGTGATTTGCGGAATAACATCACCGGCTCGGCGGATAATAACCGTATCACCAATCATCACACCGAGACGTTCAATTTCATCGGCGTTATGCAGTGTGGCATTACTTACCGTAACCCCACCGACAAATACTGGCTCGAGTTTGGCGACTGGCGTGATGGCACCCGTGCGGCCAACCTGAAACTCGACATCATTCAGTACCGTAATTTCTTCTTGTGCAGGAAACTTAAAGGCAATGGCCCAGCGAGGCGCGCGTGCCACAAACCCAAGTTGCTGCTGCAAGTCGATGTCGTCGACTTTAATCACCACGCCATCGATTTCGTAATCGAGGTTATCGCGCTGATCAAGAATCTGGCGATGATAGTCTAATACTGCCTTCATCGAGTCGACGCGTTGAGTCAATGGGCAGACTGGCATGCCCCATTTTTTGATCTGCATAAAGCGCTCGTAATGGCTGTCTGGCAGAGTCATCCCCTGCACAATGCCTACCGCGTACGCATAGAAGCTAAGCGGTCTAGAAGCGGTGATCTTGGAGTCCAACTGTCTCAGGCTGCCTGCCGCAGCGTTGCGCGGGTTAGCAAAGGCTTTCTCCCCTCTCGCAAGCGCCCGCTGATTCATCGCATCGAATCCCGCTTTAGGCATAAACACCTCGCCACGAATTTCTATACGCTCCGGAAAGTCATCTCCTTGTAACTTCAGGGGGACTGCAGCGATGGTTCGAACATTTTGGGTAATATTTTCGCCTGTCGCGCCGTCTCCGCGGGTTGCCGCTTGAACTAGAACGCCATTTTCATACAACAAACTTACCGCAAGACCATCGAGTTTTGGCTCGCAGCAAAATGCACCGACGTTAGCCACGGAGGCTCTATCGATAATACGCTTTTCAAAACTGAGTAAGTCGTCATCGCTAAAGGCATTATCCAATGACAGCATTGGCTGCTCATGTTGGACTTGAGTAAATTTGTCGAGCGCCGCTCCACCCACTCGTTGACTCGGCGAGTCAATGGTCACCAATTGAGGATTTTCGGCCTCTAGCGCAAGCAATTGCTGCATTAAGCGGTCATATTCGGCATCAGGGATCTCTGGCATGTCATCCACATAATACTTTTGCGCGTGATAATGAAGCTGCTCTGACAGCGTTTGGTGGGCGTTTTGTATTGATTCGCTCATGGTGTTCACTTTTATTCGCAGTTAAAAAAATGGCCCCAACTGGGACCACTTTAAAAGGGGGTTTGATTAGCTGGCTGTGCTTTGCTGTGCATCAAATTCTTGCACTTGTTTTCGATAGCGCTTGAGCCTATCCGGTGTGGTCATATTTCGCTGCTCATCCAACACGTTACCACCCAAATCATTGGCAATTTTTTGGGCTGTCGTCAGCATTATCTTGAAAGTTTGTTCCGCTTCACCATAACAAGGTAGCGTCATAAAGAAGGAAATACCTTTAGTCGTAAAGGTTGCAGGATCATCGTGCGCTAATGTTCCTGGCTGCATCATGTTCGCTACACTAAACAGCACAGGTCCAGTACCAGACATATCAACATGACGGTGGAAAATATCCATTTCGCCATAGCGCAATCCATTATTTTCCATGCTAGTGAATAGCTCAGTGCCCACAAATTGCTCATCACCAAGTGCATGAACATGCAACACAATAACCTGCATTTCTGGCTCTTTTTCTGGCTCTTCAGCCACCACAGGCTCTGATGCGTTATTCAACTCATCGCTTGGGCTGTCATCTTGGGTAAAGCTTGGTGACGCTGACGAAACAGTACGAGGTGCACTGATTTCGAAATCATCGTCAAAGGCATCTTTATCTATGGTGATCGATGGCAGTGGTTCGTCATTGTCATGATGAATGACTTCGTCAAATGTTTGCTCCATCGAATCATCGACAATAACCGCAGAATCGTGCTCATCATTGAGTAAAGGATCGGAAATTTTATGTTGGTCTAAACCAAATGATGGTTCTTTCTTACTTGGCTTAGTGACCAATTTAACATCTTCGTCATCAGGCAAAGGCACTTCGGGCTTTTTAGGCGTTTTGATTTTGCCAAGTGGCTTATCAGAAAACTTGGCCTTGCCTTCCTTTTTACTGGTCCAAATTCCATGTAATAGCAATGCACTTATAGCAAGTACACCGACAATGATTAATACAAATCGCAATTCCTGCATTCTGAACTCTCAACTGGTTTAGCGGTAAACACGGTTACCTTATCCAAAACTACTTTAGCAAACATTGTAACCTGTTTTGAATCATAATCTTCGGTAACACCCTTAAGTGGTGTGATTTTCTGCACGCTTTTCTTTAATGCTAAACCGTTTACAATAACATTTTTACTCAGAAACAAGGATTTACTATGTCACGTTCGGGTTTTGGCTATTTTTTATATGGCATGGAGCTCACGACCAAACCGGGTATTAGGCACTTTGTATTGCTGCCCCTATTGGCCAATATCGTGATAGTAGGTATAGCACTCTATCTGCTGTTTTCTAATTTAGGAACTTGGATAGATAACTGGCTAGCGTACTTGCCTCAGTGGCTCATGTGGCTTGAATATATTCTATGGCCATTATTAGTGATCACCATAATTGGGCTGTTTTCCTATTTCTTTAGCACACTGGCTAACTTCATCGCTGCCCCACTCAATGGCTTACTCGCCGAAAAGGTAGAAAATCACCTTACTGGACGGCAAGACAACTCTACCGTGCTTGATGTCATTAAAGATCTGCCACGGGTGTTTAAACGCGAATGGCAAAAATTATGGTACACCATCCCTAAAGCCATCGGTTTGTTTTTGCTCTTGATGATCCCAGCGCTTGGCCAAACAGTGGCTCCCGTTCTATGGTTTTTGTTCACTGCTTGGATGCTTGCGGTGCAATACTGTGACTATCCGTTCGACAACCATAAAGTACCTTTTGCGACCATGAGACAAGAGCTAAAGCAAAATCAGGGCAGCGCTTATAGTTTTGGGGTTTTAGTGAGTTTGTTTACGACTGTCCCACTACTGAACCTTGTGGTCATGCCAATAGCGGTATGCGGTGCGACGGCAATGTGGGTTGATAAGTATCAACACACCTCGGCATTGCCACGATAATCATGCGCTAACCTCATATCATATAACCTTTTATTACTTTGCCTTTTCGCTATTGAACGATATTCTGGCTCCATAGTGATTGGAGCCTATTCCTTCACCTCATAAAGCGATTTCCAGATAAAGGACTATACGATGAGCAAGATTTTCGAAGACAACACCCTAACTATTGGTAACTCACCTCTCGTTCGCCTAAACCGTGTTTCAAAAGGCAATGTACTGGCCAAAGTAGAAGCGCGTAACCCGAGCTTCAGCGTTAAAGACCGTATCGGTGCCAACATGATCTGGGAAGCAGAAAAAGCAGGCACACTTAAAGAAGGCATTGAAATTGTTGAGCCAACCAGTGGTAACACCGGTATTGCTCTTGCGTTTGTTGCTGCAGCACGTGGATACAAACTTACTCTAACTATGCCAGAGTCAATGAGTCTTGAACGTCGTAAGCTTCTAAAAGCACTGGGTGCAAACCTTGAGCTAACTGAAGCGGCGAAAGGTATGAAAGGCGCTATCGCCAAAGCAGAAGAAATTGTTGCCTCAGACCCAAGCAAATACTTGCTTCTCCAACAATTCAGCAACCCTGCTAACCCAGACATTCACGAAAAAACCACTGGTCCTGAAATTTGGGATGCGACCGACGGTGAAGTGGATGTTATCGTCGCCGGTGTTGGTACAGGTGGTACTATCACTGGGACAAGTCGTTACATCAAAGGCACTCAAGGCAAAGCAATCACATCTGTGGCTGTTGAACCTGCAGAGTCTCCAGTGATTGCCCAAGTGCTTGCAGGCGAAGAAGTAAAACCTGCTCCACACAAAATTCAAGGTATTGGTGCTGGCTTTATTCCAGAAAACTTGGATCTTGAGCTTCTTGACCGTGTTGAGTCTGTAACTTCTGATGAAGCGATCGAAATGGCGCGTCGTCTCATGGAAGAGGAAGGTATTCTTGCAGGTATCTCTTCGGGCGCGGCGGTTGTTGCGGCAAACCGAATTGCTGAACTACCTGAATTTGCTGGAAAAACTATTGTAACCGTACTGCCTAGCTCGGGTGAGCGTTACCTAAGTACTGCACTATTTGCGGGCATTTTTAGCGACAAAGAGAACCAACAGTAAGCACTCTGAAGTACGATTTAAATCAATTTTTTGGTCGAAAAAGCCCCTTTTGGGGCTTTTTTTATTGACCCAATATTACTGTTTGTTAATATCAGGATGTTTTATTTTTTGCTTCAAAATAAAAAACGAAGCAAGCAACCTCGCAAAAGGAGACACATAAGCTCCTGCGAAAAAACCACGATACAGGTTTGCATGAACATTCAATTGTTCAATTAAGGCGAAAAACTGGCAACGAACCAGATCCCTTATTAAGCTAACTGTCATCGAATACAACAAAACAATATAAATGGGGTAAATCACATGTACGAGAAGCAAGTTGAAATCACAGCAGAAAACGGCCTACACACTCGCCCAGCTGCACAATTTGTAAAAGAAGCAAAATCTTTCGATGCAGACATCACTGTGACTTCTAACGGCAAGAGCGCAAGTGCAAAAAGCTTGTTCAAGCTACAGACTCTAGGTCTGGTTAAAGGCACTTTGGTGACTATCTCTGCTGAAGGTGCTCAAGCTCAAGAAGCTGTTGACCACCTAGTTGCTCTAATGGATGAGCTACACTAATCCGTTACCATAGTTAAACATCTTAAAGCCACTGGGGTAAAAACCGAGTGGCTTTGTTGAAATAGGGCCCTGATTAAACTAAACCTTAGTAATTAATTGGGTGAGCAACACTGTTTCATTCTGCACAACTTCCGTAACTTACCGCTAAAATAGGTAAGTCTCCGATAAAGGTAAGATTATGATCTCAGGCATTCTAGCATCTCCAGGCATCGCGTTTGGTAAAGCACTGCTTCTTCAAGAAGACGAAATTGTTCTAAACACACAGAAAATTACTGCTGACCAAGTCGACTCCGAAGTCCAACGTTTTTTCGATGCGCGTGATAAATCTGCAGCACAACTAGAAATTGTAAAACAAAAAGCACTTGAAACTTTCGGTGAAGAGAAAGAGGCCATTTTTGAAGGCCACATCATGTTGCTGGAAGATGAAGAGTTAGAAGAGGAAATCCTCACTCTCATCAAAGACGAACACATGCATGCAGATAATGCAATTCACTCTGTCATTGAAGAGCAAGCGACGGCTCTCGAGTCGTTAGACGACGAATACCTAAAAGAACGCGCCACAGATATCCGTGATATCGGTACGCGTTTTGTTAAGAATACTCTGGGCATCAACATCGTGTCTCTCGCTGATATCGATGAAGAAGTGATCCTAGTGGCTTACGATCTTACCCCTTCTGAGACTGCTCAAATCAACCTAGACTACGTTCTTGGTTTTGCCTGTGATATCGGTGGACGCACATCGCACACCTCTATCATGGCACGTTCACTTGAACTACCAGCGATCGTTGGCACTAACGACATCACCAAAAAAGTGAACAATGGCGATACGCTGATCTTGGATGCAATGAACAACAAGATCATTATCAATCCATCAGACGCTGAACTAGCTGAAGCGAAAAAAGTTCGTGACGACTTTATCGCCGAAAAAGAAGAACTGGCTAAGCTAAAAGATCTTCCAGCGATTACCCTAGACGGTCATCATGTAGAGATTGGCGGTAACATTGGTACGGTTAAAGATTGCGAAGGCATCAACCGCAACGGTGGCGAATGTGTTGGTTTGTACCGCACAGAGTTCCTATTTATGGACCGCGACGCACTGCCAACTGAAGACGAGCAATATCAAGCTTACAAAGACGTTGCCGAAGCCATGGGTGATAAGTCTATTATTATTCGTACTATGGACATCGGTGGTGACAAAGATCTTCCATACATGGATCTTCCACAAGAAATGAACCCATTCTTGGGTTGGCGTGCGGTTCGCATCAGCCTAGACCGTCGTGAAATCCTTAAAGATCAATTGCGTGGTATTCTGCGTGCTTCCGCACACGGCAAGCTTCGTATTATGTTCCCGATGATCATTTCAGTTGAAGAGATCCGTGAGCTTAAGAGCGCTATAGAAGAATACAAAGCAGAGCTACGTGAAGAAGGTATCGCCTTCGATGAAAATATCGAAATTGGCGTAATGGTTGAAACTCCAGCCGCTGCTGCGATCGCTCACCACCTTGCGAAAGAAGTCGCATTCTTCTCAATCGGCACTAACGATTTAACCCAATACACATTGGCTGTTGACCGTGGTAACGAGTTGATTTCTCACCTGTACAACCCACTCTCTCCAGCTGTTCTTACTGTGATTAAGCAAGTTATCGACGCTTCTCACAAAGAAGGTAAATGGACGGGTATGTGTGGCGAATTGGCGGGCGACGAACGCGCAACATTGCTCCTACTTGGTATGGGTCTTGATGAGTTCTCAATGAGCGGTATCTCTATCCCTAAAGTGAAGAAGATCATTCGCAACGCAAACTTTGCGGAAGTGAAGGTTATGGCCGACGAAGCCCTTCAGATGGCTACTGCGGCAGAAATAGAAGCTCACGTAGACCAATTCATCGCGAAGCATTCATAAAATTAGGCAATTCAACGTAATAGACGGCAAAAAATGTCGTCTATTTTCGTGAGTTGTTGTACTATAATTCGGACAGAATTAATAAATACTTAGGAGCACGACACGATGGGTCTGTTTGACAAGCTAAAAAAACTGGTATCTGACGACAACGTTGATGCTGGCGCTATTGACATTATTTCTCCACTGTCTGGCGAAATCGTAAACATTGAAGATGTGCCAGATGTAGTATTCGCTGAAAAGATCGTTGGTGACGGTATTGCTATCAAGCCCGCAGGCAACAAAATGGTTGCACCTGTAAACGGCACCATTGGTAAGATCTTCGAAACTAACCACGCATTCTCTATCGAATCAAACGACGGCATTGAGCTATTCGTTCACTTTGGTATCGACACTGTAGAACTTAAAGGCGAAGGTTTCACACGTATCGCTGAAGAAGGTCAAGAAGTTAAAGCAGGCGACACTGTTATCGAATTTGATTTGGCTTTCCTAGAAGAAAAAGCAAAATCAACTCTAACGCCTGTTGTTATCTCTAACATGGACGAAATCAAAGAGCTGAACAAGCTTGCTGGTGAAGTTGTTGTTGGTGAAACACCTGTACTACGCGTTACAAAGTAAGCGTTAACCGTTTATGAAAAAAACCACCTTCGGGTGGTTTTTTTGTATCTAAAGACAACGTAAGTGGCGATAACAATTAGGTCATACAATAATTTCTGGTTAGCTAACTTGTTGATTTGAAATGTGACGCACTCCCATCGGTTTGCACTAGTCTATTCCAAAAACTCGTTATAAAGTATCTGATTAGTTATCACTTCATCAAAAATCTCGAAGCCTGACATAAGGAACATGACATGCATTCCAGAGCTATCTTACTTTCATCTGTCACTATAACCCTTGGGGTACTGGTCTCTTCTCCCGTATCTGCGTTGTCGTGTACCGACAGCAATTGGGATCGAACCATGAGCAAAGATCGGTCGATGATGCGACACTATAATGAAGGCGTAGAGCGTTACGAAGACATTTGCACCTATGACTTCAAATATAATGCGAGTAACTATCGCGATAGGATTAATTTTCTCCAATCTAGAATTGATGAAGCCTTTGCACTGGTCGACTATTTTGATATTACGCGCGAAAAATTAGAAGACGTAGAAGACCGTTGGTACGCACTGCACGAAAGTTGCGACGGAGTAAATGCCGATTCAGCCTACGACAATTACGAAATCACCTACGACTTTGGTAAAGAAAACATATTTGGTGGCGAATATGATGTCGATATTGTGGATGACACCTTTGAGTGCATCAATAATATGAAATCCCAAATTGCAGAAATGCGTTTAGAGTTCGAATAGACATTACCGTGCTGTTGCAAACCGTGTCGCTGAAGTATATTCAACGTCGTCATTCGTAAGGCAATAAAAAAATCCAGCCGAAGCTGGATTCTTTTTGGTGCTTTTTAGACTTAACGATTAGCCAAGTAGGCTCAGTGCCGAGTTAGGCGCTTGCTTAGCTTGTGCTAGGATTGACGTAGACGCCTGACCTAAAATTTGAGATTTAGTCATAGAGGTTGTCTCTTTAGCAAAGTCGGTATCTTTGATACGGCTTTGAGATGCATTAACATTTTCGTTAATGTTATCTAAGTTGTTGATTGCGTGGTCAAAACGGTTCTGGAATGCCCCCAGTTCTGCACGATGACTGTCAACAGACTTAAGCGCTGTATCGATGATAGAAACCGCTTCTTGAGCGCCCGCTACAGAGGTTACATCAATGTCGTGTACCGTCTTATCAACACCAGCACCCATTGCTAGATCAGAGCCCAATGTTCCCGCAAAAGTCACTGCTGTGGCGTTATCAACGTTGTTGTTGCCAGAGAACACTTGTAGCGTACCATCTTCGCCAACCGACGCTTGTAGGTCGTCAGTCTGACCGTTGATGTAAGTAGCAAGTTGCTCGATGTCGTCGCCAACTTTAGCTGTGATGTTTAGAGTTTGAGCTGCGCCATCTTTGTCGGTGTAAGAGATGTCTAGTTGCTCAGTACCCGCTTGTACAGTCCAGTCAGGTGTTTTTGCACTGCCTGAAACAAATGATTTACCACCCATGTCTGCTGTATCAGAGCGCATGTTGTTTAGTGTTAGCTGAACCGCTTCACCGCTGTTCGAGCCAATTTGGAATGATTTAGTACCGTGTGTACCGTTAAGAAGGCGGTTACCACCAAATGCTGTAGTCTCAGCAATACGGTTTAGTTCGTTATCCAGTGCACCGATTTCTTCTTGAATCGCTACACGCTCTGCTTTTGAGTTTGAGCCGTTCGCAGATTGCAAAGACAAATCACGCATACGTTGAAGGATGTTAGTGCTTTCATTCATTGCACCTTCTGCAGTTTGCGCAATAGAAATACCATCGTTAGCGTTGCGTACTGCAACTTCTAGACCGCGGCTTTGTGCGTTTAAGCGGTTAGAAATTTGTAGACCAGCTGCGTCGTCTTTTGCACTGTTAATGCGAAACCCTGATGATAGACGCTCCATAGAACCTTGTTGTGCTGATGATGCGTTGTTTAGGTGACGTTGAGCGGTCATTGCTGCTACGTTAGTGTTTACTGAAATTGCCATAATAGTAAGTCTCCAATTGATTTTCCGGTTAGTGCGGTTTTCGACGTCTCGAAAAACCAAGTTGTTCTCTCAAAGTTACTTTTATTAACGACACGGATTGGAAAAGCTTTAACGAAAAAAGAGGTTTTTTGGCCTAAATAACGAAAATAAAAAAAAGTCTTTCGAATGACTAAAGTTTGGCTGATACACGTCGATACAAGGTAGAAAAACCATTCTTTTGCTTGTCAGAAATTCCTTTATATTTAAAGCGTTAACTCATAAGCAAGTCAGAACACCCACCAAGGCTAATCATCCCCTTCGCTATAATGCTTACATTTTAAACCGCACAAGTTTATGCACTCACAGCCGCACTTTTCGTCTCTATTGCATACCCTATTGACGCAACGTATTAACCCTGTGTGCCGCGCTTGATTATTCATGGTTAAGCGAGAAATGAGATGTGGCCAATATGTCAGAGGACGCTTTATCCCGTTGATTAATGCTCACACTAAAGTGTGCATCTACTGGACAATTAAGGTTATGACAGTAGCGTGAGGGCTAAATTAGGCGTTTGTTTTGCCTGCGCTAATATGGTGGTAGAAACTTGTTGTAAGATTTGCTGCTTGAGCATTGCCGTGGTTTCTTTTGCGTAGTCGGTATCTAAGATTCGACTATTCGATGCCGACAAGTTTTCTTGAGTATTCGACAGATTGTTCAAGGCATGCTCAATACGATTTTGGTTGGCACCCAAATAGGCCCTTTGAGAATCGACATACTCGAGCGCACTGTCGATCATCGATACCGCTGACTGAGCGCCACCAACACTGCTAATATCCACTTGCTTGATAGAGGACACTTGTGTTGATAAACCACCAATTTGCGTCGCAAACGAGCCGCTAATAGTAAGTGCACCGGCCCCTTTTGCTGTGGCACGAACCAGTTGCAGTTGACCTTGTTCATCCACCGAGGCACTGACTTCGTCGGTTTGCCCATTGATATAGGTTGCGACCTGTTCTAAATCGTCACCCTGTTTGAGTGCAAGCGATAACGATTGATTCTGTCCCAGGTTGTCTTGCCAGTTCAGAGTTAAGTCTTGATTGCTAGCGTCTACACGCCAGTCAGAGCCGACAGGAAGGTTTGCAGTATGAACAGCACTACTCATACCAAACGCGTCACTGCGCATGTCCATCAGGGTTACAGCAACTGCCTCGCCAGCGCTGGCACCGATTTGGAAACTTGATGTACCAAAGCTACCATTTAGCAGGCGCTGACCACCAAAGCTTGTGGTTTCGGCAATGCGGTTAAGTTCATCGTCTAATGCCGCAACTTCTTGCTGAAGCGCCTCTCTTTCTGCAGAGCTGTTTGAACCATTTGAGGATTGCAACGACAAATCTCGCATACGCTGCAAGATGTTAGTCGACTCCTGCATCGCGCCTTCGGCGGTTTGCATAATAGAAAGGGAGTCGTTGCCATTGCGCATCGCAACGTCAATGCCTCTAATTTGGGAGGTGAGTCGATTGGATATCTGTAAACCCGCCGCATCGTCTTTAGCACTATTAATACGGTGCCCAGACGCTAGCCGCTCAAGCGATTGATTGAGCAGTTGTGTTGACTGATTTAATGACCGCTGCGCCTTAAGAGCTGGCACGTTGGTCGCGATAGTGATCGACATAGCCGCGTCATTTTACCTAAATTTAGGGTTCTCAATGATAGCGGCCATGGTAATAGGAACTTTAGCGATTACGCTTAATTTTTATGCCAATGATTACGCTAGAGCAGCCAATTGCTGTTGTGACGGAGCGAAGTAGTAAGCGCTGTTAACCGCTTTTGTAAAACGTAAAAGCTGATCATAGGTACCATCTGTCACACCATACATGCTGTCTAACATGGTTTGAATATTGTGCATGCGATTACAGTAGCTCAAGAACAATAGACCATGCTCACCCGACACAGAGCCATACGGTAAGCTGTGACGAACAATTTTTAGTCCTACACCTTCTTCCTTAATGTCTACACGGCCTACATGAGAGTCTGCGGGTACATCATCCAACTCGATAGAATCTGGCTTAGTACGACCAATCTTGGCTTCTTGCTGAGCAACAGACAGCGCATTCCACGCTGGCATTTTGTGTTCAAAGCGTTGTGCTAACACAAAACTGCCACCGGCGAACTCACCACCATCAATTATAGCGACTTCTTCTCTATCAGCCTCTGTGACTGGGTTTTCAGTCCCATCGACAAAGCCGGTCATGTCACGAGCGTCTAAATAACGGAACCCGTAGGTTTCATCGACCACGTTTAGGTTTTCTGCCATCCCTTCCAGTAACTTGCTCAGCATGTAGAAATGCAAATCATGGCGTGTCGAGTGAAGGTGAACCAACATATCGGCTTGAGTCGCTTGCGCCGACAACTCCCCTTCACCTAATGTGGCAAATGGTACCAAATCGCTTGGGTACGCAGCGCCAATACGCTCAAAAAAAGGCGCTGAAAAAGCAAAGGCTACTGTCAATTGCGCATTTGGATCCTGCTTGTTCAGCTCGTCAACCAGCGCGGGAATGGTATTAATGCGCGCCAAAACGTCTTGCGCGTTATTGACGATATCTAACTGTACGTAAAGGGCAAATGGACCCGCTTGTGGCACAATCGCCGACTGAGGTGTACTCATAATTTTTTCTCCACCAAAAACTTAAATCATTACGTTATTAAAACTTGCTCGAGCTCGCTTACTGGTTTTAATGTAAAGCAAACTCCAGAATAATATGAGTAGGGTAATCCCATAACTCCAAGAAAAATGCCCTGCATGTTGTACAATGACCTTCGCCGTAATCACCGTTTGTACAACAAGACAAACCAAAGTGAGAGTTTGTCCATATTGAAGCCAACGATTCAATCGCAAGCGCTCTCGATTGCGCAAGCCGATCAACCACATCATCGCAGCGATGGGAAGCGAACTGAGCATCAGGCCATACAGTTCATTCATATTAGGCAGCAAAATAGGTAATACGTCGTCACCTTGCGAACGACTCGCCGCAGACAAAACAAAAATGATCCACCCACGGCATAGAAAAAACCATATCAGCCACTGATAGGTGGTCGGTTTTAAAAACCCTTCATTATTGTACTCGTCAAACGCGTATATCACTGAACTACTCTTAGCCTTGTGCCAACTAGCATTCTGCAAGTTACGCAGATGCTGGGCGAATAACAAAAGTATATAATGCGGTTCTTACTTCCCATTATCCAGTGCTTACATGAAAAAAAACACCGTAAAAGCGTCTGTTGAAACTCAAACAGAGGCAATGAAGATCGCCAATGCTACGCAAACGCCAGGTCAAACCAAAGCGCAGACTAAGCTTATTGCCCAAGGTATCGAGAAAGGCATAGCGCTGTATAAAAAGCAGCAAAAAGAAAAAGCGCGCCAAGCCAGCAAAGAGAAAAAGAAACAAGCCAAAATGAAACAACAAACGTCGGTGAGCACCAGTGCGAATAGTGAAACTGCCACAACGACCGACACGTCGGCCGAACCATCACGTTTACCTTGGATCTTACTGGTGATCAGTTGGGCTGGGTTTATCGGGCTACAGTTTTGGGGATAATAATGAGAAACGGGTAAGACTGAATCGCGCTAGTCTTACCCGTTGTTATTAACTATCTGATACTAATGCACTTTGAGAGTCGTGCGAATGTCATTCTCATGAGAGTAGACCCAGTCCTTTTCTACAGGGCCCCAATCAGAAAGCTGATAATAACCGTCATTGTGGCGTCGACCATCTTGAACAAATGCCACTTTAATGCCGATTCCAGGTAGCGCTTTCAAAACATCCTGAATCGTTCGCCTTGGCCAGCCGGTTAACTCAATCAATTTTGGCACGTTGGGTTTTTCTATTGTTTCTACCAACATGGCCAAATACAGCCGCCTTGCGAATACCGGACTTAACTCCATGTCACCTCCTAAATATAATGTCCATTCATTATTCGGGGTTTTTGCGCACGGCATGTTGCGTTTGATCAATAAAAAAAGGTCAAATAATCAATTATTGTTCGCTTTTCAAGGTGTATCACCGAACAGTCTTTGTTAGGATTTACTGCACTTTACTTAGGATCAGGCGAAAAGGAGAGACAATGGCCGTCATTATGTATGGTATTCCAAACTGCGATACCATTAAAAAAGCCAAGCGTTGGCTCGATGAGCAAAACATCGACTACACATTTTATGATTACAAAAAACAACCTGTGACAGCCGAATTGGTCGATGGCTTTTTTGAACAGCTTGACTGGACTCAAGTGGTTAATAAGCGCGGTACAACCTACAGACAGCTTGATGATGCGACTAAGCAAAACTTAGCGTCGGACAATGCAGCCGAATTACTCATCAGCAACCCTTCGATGATAAAGCGTCCCATTCTTTCGGTAGATGGCGAGCTTACTCTCGGTTTTAAACCAGACCTATACGCCCAGCTTTTTCAACGCTAATTTGACTACTACTATTTGAGACTCCTATGACCACACCTACCCTTTCTTTAGCTTGCGATCTTATTAATCGCGAGTCTGTGACCCCTGTGGATGCGGGGTGTCAAGAAATGATGATTGAACGACTCAAAGCCCTTGGGTTTTCTATTGAAGTGATGGTATTTGAAGATACCACCAACTTTTGGGCTCGCCGTGGCACCGAAGCACCTTTGTTTGCCTTTGCAGGCCATACTGATGTTGTACCCTCTGGCCCTATTGACCAGTGGCATACCCCTCCTTTTGAAGCCACCATTATTGATGATCACCTTCATGGTCGCGGCGCAGCCGACATGAAAGGTTCATTGGCATCAATGATTGTTGCAGTTGAAGAATTTATTGCACAGCACCCAGTTCACAAAGGCTCAATTGCCTTTTTAATCACCTCAGACGAAGAAGGTCCATTTATCAATGGTACTACCCGCGTAGTCGATACATTGATGGAACGTGGCGAGCTCATCGATATGTGTATCGTTGGCGAACCCTCTAGCACCACCGAAGTTGGCGACGTAGTCAAAAATGGACGCCGCGGCTCTATTACTGGTGATATTACCTTTAAAGGGATCCAAGGACACGTCGCATACCCGCACATTGCCAAAAATCCAGTGCACGGAGCATTGCCCGCATTAGGTGAGCTTGCCTCTACTCAATGGGATGAAGGTAATGAGTTTTTCCCACCGACCAGTTTTCAGATCCCTAACCTGCAAGCTGGAACGGGCGCATCAAATGTGATCCCTGGTGAGTTTAATGTGCAATTTAATATGCGTTTTAGTACCGAGCTAGATAACCAGCGAATCCAACAAAGAGTCCACTCGATACTCGATGCACACGGTCTAGACTATCAACTAGATTGGACATTCAATGGCGACCCGTTTTTAACGGATAAAGGGGCGCTACTCGATGCCGTAGTAGCTGCAGTAACAAAAGTAAATCATAAAGCACCTCAGCTGCTCACCACCGGTGGAACTTCCGATGGACGATTTATTGCAAAAATGGGTACCCAAGTCATCGAGCTAGGACCGGTGAATGCTACAATTCATAAGGTCAATGAGTGTGTAAGCATTACAGACTTAGAAAAACTGACCGAGATGTACAAGCAAACACTCATTCATTTGTTTGCTCAATCGTAGGAGAGAGTCATGGAGTGGCTGCTAAACCCTTGGGTAATTAGTATTGTTTTACTGGCCGTTGTTGTAGGTAACTTAATGGTACTTAAAAACACCGCCAACGTTAAAGCGCCCAAACAGAGTAAAACCACCTCCGATATCGATCGCTTAACGGAGATAGAGAAGCAGAATCGTCAGAAGATCCATCGTAAGGAGCCCACAGATCCAGACAACTCTGGTGGGGATGCCTCTTCGGGTGAGTAGCTGTACGTTATCCTAGTCGCTACTAGCAACAATCAATGTAAGCATTAAAAAAGGGAGCCTGATAGGCTCCCTTTTCATATTTCTCGATTCATTAAGAGATGATCAAGGTTCCTGATTTATCATATGCACAATGACCGGTACCATCTCTTCGAGCCAGCTTTCAGTAACAGGTTTGCCGTCTGCGTCAGTTACGTTGATTGACGTACGGTTACCTAAATCACCGAGCAAAAACGTATACGTAGCATCATCAAGAGACAGTGGTGTAACACCGACTTCTTGCCAAAACTCATCGTCTGGTGAGACATATTTTGCCTTCACTTGCCCCTGGGACTGATTACGATCTTCGATGGTAAAGCCCATAGATGGCAGCAGAGTTGGGACACGTTGCCAGAATAAGTTGTAAGGAGTACGCGCAATAATGACCGGTAAGCCGCCCTTATCGGTACCCATACTAATTGGAATATTCTTAACCAATTGTTCCGCTTCTAAGGCAGCGGCATCGCGTATGTTTTGATCGTATTTTGACGTTACACGGTTGGTCATAAAGGTGTTGTAACGCTCGCGGTTGGTTGTAGTCGCAAGCTTAACCGTATTGCCTTCTTTCCACTCCGTCAATTTGACCGAAAATCCGAATCGACCATTCGCTTCGAGCTTACTAAACTCGTGACGCGAATATAGCGCTTGCTCTTCATCGGGGGCAAGCCACTCAACCCAACCAGTTTCTATCAATTGGTCGGTTTCAGATTCTATTGGTAACTTCTCTTCATCGATAAGCTGAAGCAATGTATCCCAAACGCGATCGCGCTCATCGGCATTCAACAGCCATACTGTTGTGTCACCATAGGTTTGTTCATAGCGAGCGCCTGGAATCAACTCTAATATTTGCTGTGGTGGACGTATGTCCACTTCGCGGCCCACGTCACCAGCATAGTCCCCTTCAGGAATAATGTAGTTTGGGTACTGTTCGTATTCTACACCTTCTGGAAGAACGAGAGGTGACAGAGGATCAGTGTCTAAATAACTAAAATCATCTTTAGCTTGGCGACGTTCAGCCGGGTTACTTGAACAACCCGCTAAAATAATAACAGCTAATGCACATGGCACTAGCTGATGACGAAATCTCATTGATGCTCCCAATTAACTTTGGACTTTCTGTAAACCAGCTTGTTGCATAGCTTTGACGACAACAGGCTCACAAAGTTCACTCATTGGAGTTAATGGCAAACGCAGTACATTGTTATCAATCAAGCCAATCTGCTGTGCAACCCACTTAACAGGGATTGGGCTGGACTCAACAAAGAGATCTTTGTGCAGTCCCATTAGGCGTTGGTTGATGATTTCAGCTTCTTCGAATTCACCTTTTGCTGCCAACTTGAACATGGTGGCCATATCGCCCGCAGCCACATTGTTGGTCACAGAGATTACGCCATTGCCACCAAGCTTCACAAAATCGAGGCCTGTCATATCGTCGCCACTGAGCAAAATAAATTCTTCACCGCATAACTCGCGGTGCTTAGCAACACGGTCAAGATCGCCTGTTGCATCTTTTAACGCCACAATGTTGTCGATTTTTGCCAATCGAGCGACGGTCTCAGGTTGAAGATCGACACCAGTACGTCCTGGAACGTTGTACAAAATAATCGGCACTTCGCTCACTTCTGCGATCGCCTTAAAGTGCTGATACAGACCTTCTTGAGTAGGTTTGTTGTAGTACGGAGTCACGCTTAAGCAGCCAGCGATACCAGAATGGTTTAACAATTTGCTGAAAGTCACCGCTTCATGAGTCGCATTTGCGCCAGTTCCAGCTACCACAGGAATTCGCCCTTCGGCATATTCGACAACCTTAGTCACAACCTTGACGTGTTCTTCTACGGTTAAGGTAGCTGATTCACCGGTTGTACCAACTGCAGCAATGGCATCGGTGCCTTGCTCTATGTGGTGTTCAACCAGACGCTTTAAGTTGTCAAAATCGACCTCGCCATCGGACTTGAAGGGAGTGATCAACGCAACGATACTTCCTGAAAACATGGTGCTCTCCATAATCTTTATTCTTCTTGCATACTACTGTAATGCGCCTAGCCAATACAAGGATCAAATCGACCTTTGTCGAGGTCAAACCGCCTGATATACATTATGCCCACGCTTAGGTGCGGTAAACTGTGAGCTTGTGTTAGAATTGCAAAATACGACACGCTCGAACGGTGAAAAAGTGAACTATTTAGTCATCAATGCTATTGGTAGAGACAGACCTGGAATCAGCCATCAATTGTTTAAGCTTATTTCCCATATAGGCTGCAATATCATAGACAGCAAAATCTCGTTGTTTGGCGAGGAGTTTACCTTAATGATGTTCATTTCCGGAAGTACGGTTCAAGTGACACAAGCTGAGACGCAGTTGTCTCGTTTTTGTGCCGAAAATCAGCTGCTTTCAACCATGAAACGTACTGAGCTCCCAACTAAGACTAAACCGACTTACCGGTTAGAAGCTAACATCGAATGCAGTGATCGTAGAGGTATTGTTGAAACCTTTACCGAGTTTTATGCCTCAAAAAATATCGACATCGATTCTATGACAGCAAAAACCATCAACATAGCTGCGACTGATAACCAGAGTGAAAAACGTTTTCAGATCAGCGGTGTCGCTCATGTCGACGACACAGTTAACCTCATGCAACTTCAAGAAGATTTTGACCAAATGTGCTCAGAGCACAACATTCAAGGTACTTTAGATTTCATCAATACCGTCTCTTAATTTGCAACTTGTAAGAGTGCTGTCTCCACTAATACATCTGTGATACTTGCGGTAACCTTTGCTCGGTACCGGTGAAACTACTAGACAGAGCAGCAACTTATCGACAAGAATGCACACTCTAAACGATGACTGTTTATTCACTGATTGTGGCCGACTCCGCGACTTATGGACACAGTACCAACTGCTTAAAGGTAAGGAAAAGACTATGGCAATCGAAGCCGGACAGAGTGCTCCAGATTTCACTCTAAATGACCAAGATAACAACCCAGTAACCCTTTCTGAGTTAAAAGGAAAAAAAGTACTGCTCTACTTCTACCCTCGTGCGTCAACGCCTGGTTGTACTGTTCAGGCTCAGGGACTACGCGATACTAAAGCTGAACTGGATGCACACAACGTAGTGGTACTTGGACTAAGCCCAGACACGCCTAAAAAGCTGACCAACTTTATCAACAAACAAGAATTAAACTTCACGCTCCTAGCGGACGAAGATCATGCGGTGTGTGAGAAATACGGTGTTTGGCAACTCAAAAAGTTCATGGGACGCGAAAACATGGGTGTAGTAAGAACCAGCTTCCTCATCGACGAGTCCGGCAACTTAGAGCACGTATTCAATAAATTTAAAACCAAAGATCACCACGAAGTCGTATTGGATTACCTAAACAGTAAGTAAACCAACAACCTCGAGCCGGTGATTGACGGCTAAAAAATGGATTTCAACCGCTGAGTTCGTTAGCGTTATCAGTCGTTGGAATCCCCATTATCTGTCAGCTACATCATTGTTTAAATTGCAACGATTCTCCATCGAAGTGTTACCGCTTTTCCCCTTAAAAATGCTTCCAGAGCCCTTCCCATCCCATTAGCTATCTATTGCAATATAAACTCCCAAAGATATTGTTCATCGACCATACCGCAGTGTTTCTGCTTAATACCCCGTAAACACAGTAGTTCTTCATAATTTCTCCATAATATCTACTAACTCTATACGTAGCCTTTAAGCCTTAAATGCACACAGGCTGTCGCTATCGACCGCCTTTTACTTGCAGGTCGACATGGAATTCCAAAAGCCCCCGTTTCACCCCTCACTCTTAACGCTCACACTGTTTACCACCTTTAGCGGTCAAGCCGCGCTCTATCAAGCTGTAGAAGTCGGCTCGCCAACAGAGTCGGTTGAGTCCTACGGTATCGCGCTCGAAAATGAACTTGGCTCGACAGACTGCTTTACCGATTATTGCGCCGAATACAGCTACCTCATGGCCGGAGACACTCTAAATGCTACGGAAGGCTTTTCGTTAAAAGACGAAGTTCTTTATGGCTATGACAACGGATTTTACTATCTCGACTACGACGACCTTGAAACGTATTGCGACTATGAGTACGGCTACTCTACCTGTGAGTTCTGGGCGTACTATCACTGGTATGGTGACGAAAGCAATGACATCGGTGGTCTTAAAAATGAGCGCGAAGCTTATTATCAATCCAATTACCAACAAAATGCGACGGCATTTTTCCGCAGTGAAACCAGCGAATTCATCCCAGATGAAGGCAGTTACGCGCCACCACTCACTGAATACAGCTATTGGTTCGTTGAAGGTACAGAAGAGAAAGTCGTAAATACCGTCGATGACGATGACGCTGTGATAGGCAACACCAGCAGTGGTTACTATAACTACAACGATCATTACGTTCGGCTATATAGAAGTCGAGGGTACTATTTGAGTAGTGATGAGACCATTATTCTCGAGCCTGAAGCTGAAGAAGGCATGACTTTGACTGATGAAGAGGGTGAACAATATATAGTAAACCAAATGGGTTCCACCTCGGCGTTTGACACCTTTACTTACAGCGGCGAAAAGTATGTGGTGGGAAGTGCCGCCGTTGCGCCATTTGTCTACGACGACAGTGACAAAGATTACGACTCTGAAAACACCTCTGACAGCGACAATGAAGACGTCACTAACTGCGTAGACGATTACTCAGAAGATAGTTATGAGCCCGCACTTCAACCTGAATGCCAAAATTTTGGTTTTGCGCATAAAGCCTTTATTTGGAACCTGACAGACAACGATGGGCCAAATACCGACAGCAATCGCTTTGCAGTTACCGACTGGCAAACCGACACTAGCGATGAATATGAATATAATGACGACGCCTATTCCGCTCAAGCCAGTGTACGGGCCGCCGCTATTGCTCAAACAGGCAGTTATGACTCATTGCCAATACTCGTCGGATACAATACCGCTGTTGATGACTACAATAATTTTTATATGCAAGCGGCGGTATTTCGCCCAAGCAACCTAAGCGCATTTGAGGTCACTGAAAATGCGTGGCAAACCGTATTTATCGATAATGTAGAGGTAGAAGAAGAGGACTACATCTATAGCAGCTCCATGGCGACTGGGATTAATGACAATCTTGTCGTCATCGGCCACGCAAAACGCGATGGTGATAACCCTTACAACGGTGTATCCGATGATCGAATGTTCGTTGCAAATGCTGCTGACACGACCCCAAGTGCATCTTTTTTCGATAACCATGGACAAGATGTTTTCTTTGATAGCGCCGCCGGCAACGCCAATGCGATAAATAACTTTAACGAAATTGTCGGGTTTGTCGATGCAGAAAGCTTTCGCGAAGTGGACAGTAAGCAACGTGACCATCGAGGATTTATCTATCCTTATGATGAACTTGGAACCGATGAATCTCGTCTCGCGCGATTTAAGTCGCAACCGTGGTGGTTAGATGACTTAACTAATGGAGGCGAGTATAGCTCGCAAAACAATCACTTTCGCATTATTGACGCCTCCGATATTAACGATGCTGGCGTTATTTCGGCGACCGCAATTCAATGCTTTGAAGATGAAAGTGCTACGTCGTCAATGGAGTATGATTCCACCGAGCACTTTTCTTACTGCAATGAAGGCGTCGGTGATGAACGAGTGGTTGCGGTTAAATTGATCCCCATTCAAGGTGCAGAAGCTGCTGATATTTCTCAGCGCACCGAAGATACTTCTGTAATCACTCGAAATGGCGCGAGCCTTGGCCTCTATACTTTCCTAGTATTATTCGGATTAGGAAGCATTAGACAAGTGCGAAAAAGAAAGAAAAAGTGAATGCACTTTCCTTACGAAGGCGAGAAATGCGCATTGAGCAAATGTTGGCTTCCACCTGCTAAGCGTTAACAGCATGGGCTTCACAGCTAACCCGTTCGTTAAGAAGTTAGGCCTATAGTCAAAATGCTAGCCTAAAAGCAAAAGCCTAGCTCGGTAAGCTAGGCTTTGTCGTATTACGCCGCTTTTTTGGTATCGTCTTGCTGTACCGTTTCGGGAAGCGCATTAACCACCGCTTTGACCAGCGTGGCTAATGGAATGGCAAAGAATACCCCCCAAAAGCCCCATAAGCCGCCAAACACCAGCACCGAGACTATAATGGCCACAGGGTGAAGATTTACCGCTTCAGAAAACAAGATCGGCACCAGCACGTTGCCGTCTAAAGCTTGGATCACGCCGTATGCAGCTAACAGCCAGTAAAACTCTGATGAAAGCCCCCACTGGAACAGCCCAACTATCGCAATCGGTATAGTGACGACAGCAGCACCGATGTAAGGAATAAGTACCGAAAAGCCAACCGCTAGCGCGAGCAAAGCAGAATAACGCAGCCCTAATAGAGCAAAGGTAACGTAACTTACTGTCCCAACAATCAAAATCTCCAGTGCTTTACCACGAATGTAGTTAGAGATTTGCTGATTCATCTCTGTCCACACTTTGTTCGCCAATCGGCGGTTTTGTGGAAGAAATTGACTAAAACTTTGTATCAGCTCGGTTTTATCTTTGAGTAAAAAGAAGATCAATAATGGGACTAATATCGCGTACACGCCAACAGTGGCTAAACTCACTAATGATGCTAGGGAACCTTTTACAACCGACTCACCCAATTTCATCATATTGTTTTTCGCATCCACAAGTAAGCTTTCCACCGAAGCGATGGTCGCAAACTCTGGGTAACGTTCAGGTATGGTGCGAATGTAATCTTGCAGCTCGAGATACATGGTTGGGATATCGTTGATGAGGTTAACGACTTGCTGCCAAATGGTTGGGATCAAACCAAAAAAGGCAATTAAGGTAAAACCACAAAATAGCAGCAGTACAATAACGACCGACAATACTCTGGGCACGCCAAACTTGGTCAACCGGGCGACTGGCCACTCCAACAAGTAAGACAATACGATGGCCACCAACAACGGCGCAATCAGATGTCCAAAGAAATAAATTGTGACAAATCCAATCAGCAGAATAGCCACTAAGCTCACTGCATGGGGGTCAGAAAAGCGCCGCTTATACCAGCGGTTAACCATTTCTAGCATTCAGACTCTCTCTATAGACGGTGATTTCGTAGTACGTGTGTTGGAGCACCTCAACAGTGTACCCTACTCGTTCGAAATAACGAACCATATCCGCCACAGATGCCCCCTCTTGTGAAAAGATTTTTAACACTTTCTCATCTGGCGTGTTCGCACGAGCACGTTTGGCAAGTAATAATGCCATTGGGCATCGTTCTGCGCGTAAATCTAGAATTATGGGTTTCATTGATGACGCTAAGTACCTATTATAGAACGACTCATTGTAGTGGCATTACACTGCGTTAGCACCCTTATTCCTATGAGAATGAAGCACAGTGCGAACCAAATGCCACTATTACAGTCTAATCGTTAGACACTCGTATTGGGAGAATGATAAACATTGATGTTCAAGCGCACGCAATCTGCTCTCTGCCTCGCCTTAAGCTGTTTGATAGCCGCCCCATCCACGTCATTTGCGTCTAATGAACTGCCTGACATTGGTACGGCCGCTGGCGGTACGCTGAGTATTAATCAGGAAAACGTGTATGGCGATGCTTATATGCGTATTATCCGCGCCAGTCAGCCGGTGATTGGCGACCCCGTTTTGAACGAGTACGTAGAAAGCTTAGGATTTAAACTGGTCGCAAACGCTGACGATGTTAAAACGCCTTTCCATTTCTTTCTAATTCGCGATCGCAACATCAATGCATTTGCATTTTTTGGTGGGTATGTGGCGCTCCACTCTGGACTATTTTTGCATTCTCAGTCTGAAAGTGAGTTGGCATCGGTAGTGGCGCACGAAATCGCGCACGTTACCCAGCGCCATCTTGCGCGAAGTATGGAAGATCAAGCAAGACGCACCCCATTGACCATTGCTGCACTAGCGGGTTCATTGCTACTCGCTATTGCTGCGCCAGAAGCTGGGATTGCCGCGCTAACTGCCACTCAAGCCGGATCAATGCAAGCGCAAATCAATTACACCCGAAGTAACGAAAAAGAAGCTGACCGATTTGGCATGTCTACATTAGTAAAAGCTGGGTTTGATCCCGCCGCCATGCCGCGCTTTTTTAGTCGCTTAGCCGATCAATATCGTTACGCCAGTACGCCCCCAGCATTTTTGTTGACTCACCCACTTCCTGAAGATCGTATCAGCGACAGTCGAGCTCGAGCAGAAAAACTGTCACCAGTTAAACTGCCCGCATCGACCAACTTCCACTTTGCTAAGGCGCGCATAATTGCGAGATACGTGGGGCTAGACCAAAATGCAGCACTGGACTGGGTAGGACGCACCACTAAAAAGACCACCAACAAAGAAGTATTGGCAAGCCTAGATTACGCCAAAGCCTTGGTCTATTTAGATAATAAGCAGATTGATGAAGCAGACACGATCCTAATGAAGCTTTTTGACATCTACCCAAACAACAATTTTATCCTCGATGCGCTGTCTGATTTGCACATTGCGAAAGAACAATTCGCCCAAGCTGAGAAGCTACTCGAAGATTCGTTAGTGCTCAAACCGAACAACCCTGTGCTACTGATCAACCTGGCTAACGTGCACGTCGAAGCACAGCAATACGACGTTGCACAACGAATGCTGCAACGATTTACGCATGAGTGGTCAAACGACAGCAACGGTTGGAGTTTATTAAGTAAAACGGAAGCCGCTATGGGGAACACAAGCGGCGAGCTGGCGGCGCGTGGGGAAATTTATGCTTTACGCGCAAACTGGAACAAAGCGATTCAGGTCTACACACAAGCGTCGCAAATCGCCGAGTTAGGCAGTCTAGAACAAGCGCGTTATGATGCGCGAATCGATCAATTACTGGTTCAAAGAGACCGGTTTATGGCACTACAATAATACACGGAGAAGTATATCCAATGTCTATTACCATTTATCATAATCCACGCTGTTCAAAAAGCCGTCAAACGTTGGCGCTGCTCGAAGAGCGCGATGTCGACATTCAAATTGTCAAATACCTAGACGCAGAACTCACTGTACAAACCATTGCTGATCTGTATAAAGCGCTTAATTACGACAATGTGCGTCAAATGATGCGCACCAAAGAAGCTGAGTATATTGACCAGAAGTTATCGGATGAATCGCTGACGGACCAAGCGCTGTTTGAAGCCATTGTTGCGACGCCAAAATTGTTAGAGCGCCCAATCGTCGTGGTAGATAACAACGCCAAAATGGGCCGTCCACCAGAACAAGTTCTTGAGCTGCTGTAATGACCTCTAAACCTTTTTTGCGTTTAGCGCAGGCCAGTTATTTCGCTCTACTTATGTGGGTCGTATTATGGCACAGCTACCTGTCTCCTCATGTAGAGGTTGGAGCTTTCGGGGTAGCGCTATTTTGGACGGTTCCGCTATTGTTGCCCATACCCGGCATTCTTAAGCAAAAAGCCTACACCTTTGCCTGGGCCAATTTCATCCTATTGCTCTACTTTCTTCATTCGCTCACCATGGTGTATGTCGATGAAGGAGAGAGGTGGTTAGCTGTGGTTGAGCTTGCTTTGACCACCCTAGCGTTCACGTTTTGCACGCTCTATTCTAGGCTTCGCGGTAAAGAGTTGGGATTGAAAATCAAGAAACTGTCCGAACTAAAGCAAGAAGAAGACGCCTATTTTGCCAATCAACGCCAATCGAAATAGCACCCGCTAGAGTCTTGAGGTTGTCACCTAAATTGAATTGTTGGACATAAAAAATGGGGCTGTATACATACAGCCCCATTTCTTCTTTTAAGGATTACTCTGTCCGAATTAACTATGATGCGCCGGAAAACTCATTGTCACCATTTAACCGGCGAGCCCACCAAACTAGTCAATCCAGACAAATCGATACAGCTCAACCACCGGCTGCTCTTCAACAATGACAGTACCGTCTTGCTCTAAGTCTGCCGGCTCTTGGCTTATGGTTTCACTGGTATCCGTTGCCGAAACACTAGGCTCTTGAAGATTGATTGTCGGAGCTTGCTCAACATCCTCACTAACTTCTGGAAGTTGGACTGGCTGAGGATCATCAACAGCACCTGTCAGGTCACCACTGTCAGTGATTAACGCTTCAGCTTCCTCTTCGACATAAGTATGTTCCAACGCTTGGATTTGCGAAATACGACTAATTTCTCTCTCAAAATCAAGGGGATCGCCAATCAAATTAAGGGTAAATGACACCTGATCCGCATTGATACGCTGAACATTTACCGAAGTAACAGACGGCAACGTCAGCAATGCTTTTTCAACAGCAAAGAACGTGTTCGCACCGGCCAGTTGTTCAAATTGAACATTTACGCTGCCCGTCGATTCACCAGTATGACGCTGTGCTCGCTTGTTGGCATAGAATCGAGCTAACTCTTCGACCATATCTTCAAGCGCGCCGTTGATTCGACCACCACTTTCACCAGTCACGGCATTAAGGCGTTTATCAGTTATGTATTGAGGATTGTCATCGTAGAGCGTCCAACGAACACGTTTATTGTTGTTTCCCTGGATTTTCACTACTAGCACCGCATCCGCAGAGTAGCGTAAACTTGCACTGGCAATGTCTTCTCTAAAGTCACCCCATAGTGAGGTAGACTCAATACCATTGATATCTTGAATATCACCCACAGGCACAATTAACGGTAAGCCACGCTCTTCTGCCAGTGTCTTAATGGTCTCCATGGTCGGTTTGGCCATTTGATCCCAGGCGATGTTGCGGCGATATCCTTCTTCTTCTACCACCCAAATCAGCACCGATTCACGTTCTTCGGGCCAAAACGGAATATTGGCTTGTGCCAATAGCGCTTGGATTTGTGTTGAGTTAAAGACCACACGCAGTGTTTCTTGGTCATCAATAGTGCTAACACTCATCTGAGAGACAAACCGACTACTGCGCTGCACACCTTTTTTAATCACATCGTTATTGATTGCGTCATTGTCACCTGTCGCTCTAAATATGACCTGTTGCATGGCTGTGCGTCTGGCAAGTTCTTCAGCATCAATATTGCTGTCCTCGGCCTGCTCTTCAATGACTTGCTCTACTTCAAATAGATTTACCTTCGTCATCGCCATAGTCGGCAGCGCCAAAAATACCAAACTTAAACATGCCCAAATTCGCATAGATTCAATCCTAGATGTACTTATTAGCAAGAATAATAAGCAAACCCGTTATCTGGAGCAAGAACTCCTTTTTTTCTCTATGAGTTAAACCCTGATAATCACTGAATAATTTGATCTGCAAACGATTGCTTTTTGTCATTTACTGATAGAATCTCAGCAGTTTTTTATAGGGATATGAATTATGCTTACAATTCTTCAAGGGGCACAAATGCTATTTGTTGCCTTTGGCGCTTTGGTATTAGTACCGCTGCTTACCGGTTTAGACCCCAATGTGGCACTGTTTGGTGCTGGTGTCGGAACCTTATTGTTTCAAGTCGTCACCAAACGAAGTGTCCCAATTTTCTTGGCGTCGTCATTCGCGTTTATAGCGCCAATTATGTACGGCGTACAAACTTGGGGTATTCCGGCCACCATGGGTGGCTTGATGGCAGCAGGTGTGGTGTACGTTGTTCTAGGTGCTCTTATCAAAGTGAAAGGCTCTGAGTTTATTCATAAAATCCTCCCACCCGTTGTTGTGGGGCCGGTGATCATGGTGATCGGTTTAGGTCTAGCACCTGTCGCGGTTAACATGGCTCTGGGCAAAACGGGGGATGGCGCTGTGCAACTGGTGGACGGCGACATAGCTATTTGGATTGGGCTGGCATCATTATTGACCACGATTTTGGTGAGCGTTTTTGCCAAAGGCCTGTTCAGCTTGATCCCAATAGTGTGCGGCATTGCCGTTGGCTATGCGCTAAGTCTGATTGTTGGCATCGTCGATTTCACGCCAGTTGCCCAAGCGGCGTGGTTAGGACTGCCTAATTTCACTTTCCCAGAATTTAACATTAACGCTGTGTTATTCATGATACCTGTTGCCATAGCTCCAGCCGTCGAACACGTTGGTGATATGCTGGCAATTTCTAATGTGACAGGCAAAAACTACATCAAGAAACCTGGCTTGCACCGCACAATGGCCGGTGACGGTGTTGCGACTATCGCGGCAAGTATGGTCGGCGCGCCACCGAATACTACCTACAGCGAAGTAACCGGTGCGGTCATGCTGACAAAAGCCTTTAACCCAGTGATCATGACATGGGCTGCTGTAACGGCCATCGTACTGTCTTTAGTCGGAAAACTAGGCGCACTGCTGCAAACCATTCCCGTACCGGTTATGGGCGGAATAATGATCCTACTGTTTGGCTCTATCGCTGCGGTTGGATTAAACACCCTCATCAAAAATCAAGTTGATCTACACAAAGCAAGAAATCTGGTGATTGTCGGTGTAACGCTAGTGTTTGGTATCGGTGGTATGGCATTTGGTGTTGGCGAATTTAGCCTACAAGGCATCAGCCTTTGCGGAATAGTAGCGATTATTCTTAACCTAGTACTGCCAAAAGATCTTGGTGACAGCCACGTAGTCGATACTGCCCAAATGGAAGATTAATTCTCAACACATAAAAAAACCAGTCGACACTATGAACTGACCCCCAATAGTTGGACACCAATTATTGGGGGTCTTTTTATGTCCAAATACAGCAGAGCATTAAAATGCTCTATAGCTAAACAATATCTACAAGGCGAAGGTTCATCTGAAGAGCT
>NZ_JAFEUM010000025.1 GCF_016900875.1 Vibrio ulleungensis | reverse complement strand
CAGCACTTACACACCCTGCCTATCAACGTTCTAGTCTCGAACAACCCTTTAGGACACTTAAAGTGCCAGGGAAGACTCATCTCAGGGCTCGCTTCGCGCTTAGATGCTTTCAGCGCTTATCGATTCCGAACTTAGCTACCGGGCAATGCGATTGGCATCACAACCCGAACACCAGAGGTTCGTCCACTCCGGTCCTCTCGTACTAGGAGCAGCCCCCTTCAATCTTCCAACGCCCACGGCAGATAGGGACCGAACTGTCTCACGACGTTCTAAACCCAGCTCGCGTACCACTTTAAATGGCGAACAGCCATACCCTTGGGACCGACTTCAGCCCCAGGATGTGATGAGCCGACATCGAGGTGCCAAACACCGCCGTCGATATGAACTCTTGGGCGGTATCAGCCTGTTATCCCCGGAGTACCTTTTATCCGTTGAGCGATGGCCCTTCCATTCAGAACCACCGGATCACTATGACCTGCTTTCGCACCTGCTCGAATTGTCATTCTCGCAGTCAAGCGGGCTTATGCCATTGCACTAACCACACGATGTCCAACCGTGTTTAGCCCACCTTCGTGCTCCTCCGTTACTCTTTGGGAGGAGACCGCCCCAGTCAAACTACCCACCAGGCACTGTCCTCAACCCCGATAAGGGGTCTAAGTTAGAACATCAACACTACAAGGGTGGTATTTCAAGGTTGACTCCACTTGAACTGGCGCCCAAGTTTCAAAGTCTCCCACCTATCCTACACATGTAGGGTCAATGTTCAGTGCCAAGCTGTAGTAAAGGTTCACGGGGTCTTTCCGTCTAGCCGCGGGTACACTGCATCTTCACAGCGATTTCAATTTCACTGAGTCTCGGGTGGAGACAGCGTGGCCATCATTACGCCATTCGTGCAGGTCGGAACTTACCCGACAAGGAATTTCGCTACCTTAGGACCGTTATAGTTACGGCCGCCGTTTACCGGGGCTTCGATCAAGAGCTTCGCGCAAGCGCTAACCCCATCAATTAACCTTCCGGCACCGGGCAGGCGTCACACCGTATACGTCATCTTACGATTTTGCACAGTGCTGTGTTTTTAATAAACAGTTGCAGCCACCTGGTATCTGCGACTCCCAATAGCTCCATCCGC
>NZ_JAFEUM010000024.1 GCF_016900875.1 Vibrio ulleungensis | reverse complement strand
AGCGGAGAACTTCTACGGCGATGTCGTAATTAACTGGACCACCGAAGACGACGATGGCGCGACAGCGACCACCACCTCGACCATCACAGTCGGCGATGTGAACGACGGTCCGGCTATTACTGCGGATGATAAGACCACCGAGGAAGACGTTGCAGTTGTTCTGACGTTCGATGCCAGTGACGTGGATGGCACCATAGTGTCGACCACGCCGACTCTTGCTAACCCGTCTCAAGGCTCTATCAGCACAGACACTGATGGCAACTTCGTGTTCACCCCAGCCGAGAACTTCCACGGCGAGGTCGTAATTAACTGGACCACCGAAGACGACGATGGCGCCACGGCGACCACCACCTCGACCATTACCGTGGGTGATGTGAACGACGGACCGGCCATTACTGCGGACAACAAAACTACCGACGAAGACGTCGCGGTTGTTCTGACGTTTGATGCCAGCGATGTGGATGGCACCATTGTGTCGACCACGCCAGTTCTGGCTAACCCGTCTCAAGGGTCGATCAGCACAGACACTGATGGTAACTTCGTATTCACCCCAGCCGAGAACTTCCACGGCGAGGTCGTAATTAACTGGACCACCGAAGACGACGATGGCGCCACGGCGACCACCACCTCGACCATTACCGTGGGTGATGTGAACGATGGCCCAGTAATTACCGCAGACGATAAGACCACCGACGAAGACGTTGCGGTTGTCTTGACGTTTGATGCCAGCGATGTGGATGGCACCATAGTGTCGACCACGCCGACTCTAGCGGATGCGACTCAAGGCTCGATCAGCACAGACAGCGATGGCAACTTCGTGTTCACCCCAGCGGAGAACTTCTACGGCGATGTCGTAATTAACTGGACCACCGAAGACGACGATGGCGCAACGGCGACCACCACCTCGACCATTACTGTGGGCGATGTAAACGATGGACCAACGATCACCGCAGATGACAAGACCACCGACGAAGATGTTGCGGTTGTTCTGACGTTTGATGCGAGCGATGTGGATGGCACCATAGTGTCGACCACACCGACTCTAGCGGATGCGACTCAAGGATCGATCAGCACAGACAGCGATGGCAACTTCGTGTTTACACCTGCCGAGAACTTCTACGGCGAGGTCGTAATTAACTGGACCACCGAAGACGACGATGGC
>NZ_JAFEUM010000023.1 GCF_016900875.1 Vibrio ulleungensis | reverse complement strand
TGCGACTCAAGGCTCTATCAGCACAGACAGTGACGGTAACTTTGTGTTCACGCCGGCGGAAAACTTCTACGGCGATGTCGTGGTTAATTGGACCACCGAAGACGACGATGGCGCGACAGCGACCACCACCTCGACCATTACCGTGGGTGATGTGAACGATGGACCAGTAATTACCGCAGATGACAAGACCACTGACGAAGACGTTGCAGTTGTTCTGACGTTCGATGCGAGCGATGTGGATGGCACCATAGTGTCAACCACGCCGACTCTAGCGGATGCGACTCAAGGGTCGATCAGCACGGACAGCGATGGCAACTTCGTGTTCACCCCAGCGGAGAACTTCTACGGCGATGTCGTAATTAACTGGACCACCGAAGACGACGATGGCGCAACGGCGACCACCACCTCGACCATTTCCGTGGGTGATGTGAACGATGGCCCAGTAATTACCGCAGACGATAAGACCACCGACGAAGACGTTGCGGTTGTCTTGACGTTTGATGCCAGTGATGTGGATGGTACCATAGTGTCGACTACGCCAACGCTAGCGGATGCGACTCAAGGCTCGATCAGCACAGACAGTGATGGTAACTTCGTATTCACACCAGCCGAGAATTTCTACGGCGAGGTCGTAATTAACTGGACCACCGAAGACGACGATGGCGCCACGGCGACCACCACGTCGATCATCACCGTCGGTGATGTGAACGACGGACCGGCCATTACTGCGGACAACAAAACTACCGACGAAGACGTTGCAGTTGTTCTGACGTTTGATGCGAGCGATGTGGATGGCACCATAGTGTCAACCACACCAACGCTAGCGGATGCGACTCAAGGCTCGATCAGCACAGACAGCGACGGCAACTTCGTGTTCACCCCAGCCGAGAACTTCCACGGCGATGTCGTGATTAACTGGACCACTGAAGACGACGACGGCGCAACGGCGACCACCACCTCGATCATCACCGTCGGTGATGTGAACGACGGCCCGGTTATTACCGCCGAGGATAAGACCACCGACGAAGACGTTGCGGTTGTATTGACGTTCGATGCCAGTGATGTGGATGGAACCATTGTGTCAACCACGCCGACTTTAGCGGATGCGACTCAAGGGTCGATCAGCACAGACAGTGATGGTAACTTCGTGTTCACGCCGGCGGAGAACTTCTACGGCGACGTCGTAATTAACTGGACCACCGAAGACGACGATGGCGCGA
>NZ_JAFEUM010000022.1 GCF_016900875.1 Vibrio ulleungensis | reverse complement strand
TAACCTTCCGGCACCGGGCAGGCGTCACACCGTATACGTCATCTTACGATTTTGCACAGTGCTGTGTTTTTAATAAACAGTTGCAGCCACCTGGTATCTGCGACTCCCAATAGCTCCATCCGCGAGGGACTTCACCGTCGAGAGCGTACCTTCTCCCGAAGTTACGGTACCATTTTGCCTAGTTCCTTCACCCGAGTTCTCTCAAGCGCCTTGGTATTCTCTACCCGACCACCTGTGTCGGTTTGGGGTACGATTCCTTACAATCTGAAGCTTAGAGGCTTTTCCTGGAAGCATGGCATCAGTGACTTCACTACCGTAGTAGCTCGACATCGTATCTCAGCCTAATGATTTCCCGGATTTACCTAAGAAATCAGCCTACATACTTAAACCTGGACAACCGTCGCCAGGCCCACTTAGCCTTCTCCGTCCCCCCATCGCAATTGTAAGAAGTACGGGAATATTAACCCGTTTCCCATCGACTACGCCTTTCGGCCTCGCCTTAGGGGTCGACTTACCCTGCCCCGATTAACGTTGGACAGGAACCCTTGGTCTTCCGGCGAGGGGGTTTTTCACCCCCTTTATCGTTACTCATGTCAGCATTCGCACTTCTGATACCTCCAGCAGACCTTACAGTCCACCTTCAGCGGCTTACAGAACGCTCCCCTACCCAATGACTAAAAGTCATTGCCGCAGCTTCGGTGTATAGCTTAGCCCCGTTACATCTTCCGCGCAGGCCGACTCGACTAGTGAGCTATTACGCTTTCTTTAAATGATGGCTGCTTCTAAGCCAACATCCTAGCTGTCTAAGCCTTCCCACATCGTTTCCCACTTAGCTATACTTTGGGACCTTAGCTGGCGGTCTGGGTTGTTTCCCTCTCCACGACGGACGTTAGCACCCGCCGTGTGTCTCCCGGATAGTACTCACTGGTATTCGGAGTTTGCAAAGGGTTGGTAAGTCGGGATGACCCCCTAGCCTTAACAGTGCTCTACCCCCAGTGGTATTCGTCCGAGGCGCTACCTAAATAGCTTTCGGGGAGAACCAGCTATCTCCAGGTTTGATTGGCCTTTCACCCCTAGCCACAAGTCATCCGCTAATTTTTCAACATTAGTCGGTTCGGTCCTCCAGTTGATGTTACTCAACCTTCAACCTGCCCATGGCTAGATCACCTGGTTTCGGGTCTAATCCTAGCAACTCGACGCCCAGTTAAGACTCGGTTTCCCTACGGCTCCCCTATACGGTTAACCTTGCTACTAAAATTAAGTCGCTGACCCATTATACAAAAGGTACGCAGTCACCCAACAAGT
>NZ_JAFEUM010000021.1 GCF_016900875.1 Vibrio ulleungensis | reverse complement strand
TTTAATGAGATGGTACGTCCCTCTTCACAGCTAAACTTAACCTATGTTTAGCGCTCAAAGGAAGGTGTCCCATGTCAACAGCTCATATCATTGGTATTGACCTAGGTAAAAATACATTCCACATCGCCGCTCATGACAAAAGTGGCAATGAACTTTTTAGAAAGAAACTATCACGTAAGAAGTTACTTGAATTCTTATCTTGTAGAGAGCCTTCAATCATTGCGATGGAATCATGTGGTGGCGCACATTGGCTTGCTAGAAAATGTGAGTCGTTAGGGCATATTGCGAAACTCATCCCTCCCCAATACGTTAAGCCGTACGTAAAAACTAATAAAAACGATTTTATTGATGCATGTGCTATTGCGGAGGCTGCATCAAGACCATCAATGCGATTTACCAGTCATAAAACCGAATCAGCTCAGATTATTTCAACATTAAGAAAGCTCAGAAACGGCTACATCAGAGAGCGTACAGCGTGCATGAATCGGATAGGCTCTATATTACTCGAATTTGGAGTCAGCTTACCCAAAGGCCATGCTGCTATGAAAAAGCTGTTTCAGTGGCTTGCTGATGAGGGACATTATGTGCCACCGCAAATAATCTTCGAGCTAAGCGAGTTGCTCGAGCATTATGAAGTACTGAATCAAAAGATTGAAAACCAACAGGCTAAGGTGGAAAAGTTACTTGCAGAAGATCCACAGATGACACAACTACAAACCATACCAGGAGTCGGTCCAGTGATAGCAAGCGCATGCCTTTCATCTATTGGTAACCCAACAGATTTCAAAAATGGGAGAAATTTCGCAGCTTGGATTGGTCTAGTACCAATTCAGTATTCTACAGGAGGCAAGACCACAATGTTGGGCATTTCAAAACGAGGGAACCGAGAATTAAGGACGTTGTTCATTCACGCCGCTCGTTCAATTTTATGGAGAGATAAATCTGCCGAGAAGTACTTCGGTAACTGGCTTATGGACCTTAAGCAAAGGAAGCCTTTCAATGTTGCTGTCGTCGCGTTAGCAAACAAGCTTGCCAGGATAGCGTGGTCTGTAATGACAACGAATAAACCCTTTTTAATCAAAGCTTAAATCAAATTTGCAATGGATAAAAAAGATGACAAAACGGTTAGACCACCAGATTGAAAACCTGTTGCCCCAAACAGCAACTTAGTGTGCTTTTCATTTTGCGAGGACAATCTGGCGCGAACCTCATCGTAGAGCTGAGCCTTTAGGTCTCAATTAAGACTCTGAATATATTAGCGCAAATCAGCTCGTTATCTGGTTATCTACTTGCAATAACGGGACGTACCATATATTGGGGCA
>NZ_JAFEUM010000020.1 GCF_016900875.1 Vibrio ulleungensis | reverse complement strand
TACCGTCGCTGATGTGAACGACGGACCGGCCATTACTGCGGATGATAAGACCACTGACGAAGACGTTGCGGTTGTTCTAACGTTTGATGCGAGCGATGTGGATGGCACCATTGTGTCGACCACGCCGGTTCTTGCTAACCCATCTCAAGGCTCGATCAGCACAGACAGCGATGGCAACTTCGTGTTCACCCCAGCGGAGAACTTCTACGGCGATGTCGTAATTAACTGGACCACCGAAGACGACGATGGCGCGACAGCGACCACCACCTCGACCATCACAGTCGGCGATGTGAACGACGGTCCGGCTATTACTGCAGACAACAAGACCACCGACGAAGACGTTGGAGTTGTCCTAACGTTTGATGCCAGCGATGTGGATGGCACCATTGTGTCCACGACACCGGTTCTGGCTAACCCATCTCAAGGGTCGATTAGTACAGACACTGATGGCAACTTCGTGTTCACCCCAGCGGAGAACTTCTACGGCGATGTCGTAATTAACTGGACCACCGAAGACGACGATGGCGCGACAGCGACCACCACGTCGACCATCACCGTGGGTGATGTGAACGACGGCCCAGTAATTACCGCAGATGACAAGACCACCGAGGAAGACGTTGCGGTTGTTCTGACGTTTGATGCGAGCGATGTGGATGGCACCATTGTGTCGACCACGCCGACTCTAGCGGATGCGACTCAAGGCTCGATCAGCACAGACACTGATGGCAACTTTGTGTTTACGCCAGCGGAAAACTTCTACGGCGATGTGGTAATTAACTGGACCACCGAAGACGACGACGGCGCAACGGCGACCACCACGTCGACCATCACTGTCGGCGATGTGAACGACGGTCCGGCTATTACTGCGGACAACAAAACTACCGACGAAGACGTCGCAGTTGTTCTGACGTTTGATGCCAGTGACGTGGATGGCACCATTGTGTCGACCACACCGGTTCTTGCTAACCCATCTCAAGGGTCGATCAGCACAGACAGTGACGGTAACTTTGTATTCACCCCAGCGGAGAACTTCTACGGCGACGTCGTAATTAACTGGACCACCGAAGACGACGATGGCGCGACAGCGACCACCACCTCGACCATCACCGTGGGTGATGTGAACGACGGCCCGGCCATTACTGCAGACGATAAGACCACTGACGAAGACGTTGCAGTTGTTCTGACGTTTGATGCGAGCGATGTGGATGGCATCATTGTGTCGACCACGCCAACGCTAGCGGATGCGACTCAAGGCTCTATCAGCACAGACAGTGACGGTAACTTTGTGTTCACGCCGGCGGAAAACTTCTACGGCGATGTCGTGGTTAATTGGACCACCGAAGACGACGATGGCGCGACAGCGAC
>NZ_JAFEUM010000002.1:729922-806148 GCF_016900875.1 Vibrio ulleungensis | reverse complement strand
GCTCTTCAGATGAACCTTCGCCTTGTAGATATTGTTTAGCTATAGAGCATTTTAATGCTCTGCTGTATTTGGACATAAAAAGACCCCCAATAATTGGTGTCCAACTATTGGGGGTCAGTTCAACTTATGTGTCAGGCTTTTTTAGTTTGAGCATCTGGTCCTGCTGTGTGGTGACACATTCAGGACACAATATGGCAACAGATTAGTTGTTGCTATGAAGCTCGCTGTTAAGCTCTACAGCGCTCTTGTTAGTCAAACATTCAACACAGCCAGTCTGAGAGTTACGACGGAACAGTAGATCTGATTTACCCGCAAGATCGCGCGCTTTAACGATTTCTACTTCTTGGCCGCTGTTATCAAGCATACGCACTTTCGTGCCTGCGGTGACATACAAACCAGACTCAATGGTGCAGCGATCACCCAGTGGGAAACCAAGCCCAGCATTCGCGCCTAGCAAGCTGTTTTCTCCAATAGCGATAACCATTTTACCACCGCCAGAGAGTGTACCCATGATGGATGCACCACCACCGATATCAGACCCATTACCCACTAACACGCCCGCAGAGATACGGCCTTCAACCATGCTAACGCCTGTGGTTCCCGCGTTAAAGTTAATGAAACCTTCATGCATAACGGTGGTGCCTTCACCTACATGGGCACCCAGACGAACGCGTGATGTGTCTGCCACACGGATACCCGTTGGGACAACGTAGTCCACCATCTTAGGAAACTTATCTACGCAATCGACAGTGAGCGCACGACCTGCTAGGCGAGCTTCAATTTGACGTTCAGCCAATTCTGGCAAGTCGATTGGACCTTCGTTAGTCCAAGCAACGTTGTGAAGTAGACCAAAAATGCCATCTAAAACAGTACCGTGAGGCTGAACTAAGCGGTGTGAGATAAGTTGCAGCTTAAGAAAGCCCTCTGCAACAGTTTGTGGTTTTTCGTCAGACTCTAGAATCACCAAAACTAACGCTTGCTCAGACTGAGCGGCTTTTTCTGCAAAACTTGCGTTGGCTACATCACCATGTGCTGCAAATGCTGTCGCCAGTTCAGCGGCCTGAGCTTGGTTAACTTCGATATCAGAATTTCCACCTTGATAATCCACCAAAGCAGCAATGGCATCGACCAGTGTCGACGCTGGATTAAGAAGAGGGTTTGGGAAGAATGCTTCGAAGATTTTTCCGTCGCGGTTTTTAGTTGCAGCGCCAAGGGCTAAAGCAAAATGTGCCATGTTGTGTGTCGTCTCCATCGATAGTGTGTTCTCTGCCTCGATACGTATGTCTTAGCAGGATTGTGACACCATCATAGTCAGACTAAAGACAACTGAAAAGAGCTCGATGCGAAATTATGCAGGGATTTTTACTTTGCCTGACTTTTTAGTCCAGAAAAAACAAAAGAGGCCGCCTAAGCGACCTCTTTCAACTGGATTACGGTTGGATTACGCCGCGTCGTCTGCAACGTCCGTTTTCACCGCTTCTACTTTAGGCTTTTTAGGCGCTGGCTTGCGCTTAGCACCTAATGCAAAGAGCACCTCTTCTTTGTGCTTGGCAAGATACATAGCGATCTCTTCTTGTTTTGACTCGTCGTCAATGAGCTCACTGGTGCCGAGAAGCTCAAACAGCTCATCGGCCATATCCAACATTTTGTCATAGGCATCCGCTTCGGCTTTTGAGGTAAAAGTCATCTTTTCTTCTCCGTTGCGCTCTACCACGTACTTCACGATCACAGCCATGGTGGTTCCTCTATAATTTTATGGTTAACTATACTGGCTTTTTATACAGTTTTTAGAGCTTTTCGTCCAGAGACATTTCCTCAAACTCTGACCTAACGCGCAACAATTATTCGATTGCGACGCCGAGGCTAACCGAGCAATTTCGCCTTATGCTACAGTGAGTAAACAGACAGCGCATTCAACTAACAGGCTACTTCGTGTTTACGGTATATCACTCCAATCAAATCGACCTACTTAACTCTCTAATGATTGAGTTGATACGTAACGATCCTTTGCCCAATCCACTGCAAGCGGAAGTCATTTTGGTGCAGAGTCCAGGTATGTCGCAATGGTTAAAACTGTCGATTGCCCAACAACAAGGGGTGGCGGGAAATATAGAATTTCCGCTACCAGCCACTTTTATTTGGCGGCTGTTTGAAAAAGTACTACCAGATGTGCCGTCGAAAAGTGCCTTTAATAAAGAGTCGATGACCTGGCGGTTAAACGCGATTTTACCGAACTATTTAGACACCGAAGAGTTTGCGCCGCTGTCGCGCTATTTAAACGATGCTGATCCACTAAAACAGCTGCAATTGGCTGAAAAAATTGCCGATACGTTCGATGGCTATCTGGTGTATCGGCCCGACTGGATAGCAGCGTGGGAAGGGCATCAAGAGGTTGAAGAGGTTCCCGCTGAGCAAAGTTGGCAGCCCATTTTATGGCGCGCCTTGTTTGATCATACCGTTGCAAGCGGAGCGTCTCCGTATCACCGTGCAAACCTCTACGATGACTTTATTGATACTCTTGCTCATTATCAGGGGCGGATTGAAAGCCTTCCTACTCGTTTGTTTGTCTTTGGTATCTCGTCGCTGCCACCACGTTACTTGGAAGCGTTACACGCGATAGGACAGCACATCGACGTTCACTTCATGTTTGCTAACCCATGTCGCTACTACTGGGGCGATGTACGCGATCAAAAAACTATAGCTAAAATGGCGGCGCAAACTCGTAAGCATATCGAATGGCAGGGCGATCACTCTGTTGTGGGTAACGTTGCTCACGTGCTCAAAGGCAGTGAAGCGCAAAATATTGAAGACCCCACTCAGCAGGCTCAAGTTGGCAATGCTTTGCTTGCCAGTATGGGAAAGCTGGGACGTGATAACCTGTTGCTACTGTCCCAGTTGGAATGCCAAGAGATTGAAGCGTTTGTTGATCATGACCTTAATTCAGCGACGTTGTTACAAAGAATTCAGTCCGATATTTTGGAGTTGGATCAGCGCGACATCAGCGACGATGATAGCAATCGACCAAAACACATCGTTGCCGAGTCAGACCGCTCTCTGACACTTCATCAATGCCATAGCCCTACTCGAGAAGTTGAGGTATTGCACGATCAGCTATTGCATCTTTTCGATAGCGATCCATCGCTGACCCCAAGGGATGTGATAGTGATGGTGCCAGATATTAACCGTTACACACCCGCTATTGAGGCCATTTTTGGACAAGCGAATGATGAGCGTAGGATCCCTTATTCCATATCGGATCGCACAACAACAGAAGCCAATCCATTATTAAATGCCTTTTTCAGTTTGCTCGATTTACCTAACTCACGAGCTCAATCGTCGTTGATGCTTGAACTACTAGAGACCCCTGCGGTTTTGCGCCGCTTTGAGTTGTCGGTTCAAGAATTTGAGCGAATTAAACTGTGGGTGGAAGAGGTAGGTATTCGATGGGGATTGACCGAGAAAACGGCCGCAGAGTTAGGGTTTGAAGCCCCACTCAACACATGGCAATTTGGCCTACAGAGGATGCTCATGGGCTATTCTCTGCACCCAGATGTTGGCTTGTACGAGCAAGATGATAGAGTCATCTCTCCCTTTAATCACATTCAAGGGATGGACGCAGACGTTGCGGGTCGACTAGCGCAATACATCGACAACTTAATAGAGTTTCAACAGCGGTTAGCCCAGTCACATAGCATTGAAGTGTGGATGGATATCATCAATCAGCTACTCAGCCAGTTCTTTACGCCAGAGTTAGATGAGGAGCTGATGGTGAGTGCGATCCGTGACGCACTGGTGTCGCTAAAGCAGCCACTTTCTGAGTTGGACGACGCACCACAATTAGACATCGATTTGATTCGATACTGCCTCAAACAGAAGTTAGATCAAAGTCGTGTTAGTCAGCGTTTTCTCGCGGGGCAAGTAAACTTTTGTACGCTAATGCCAATGCGTTCAATACCTTTTAAGGTCGTCTGTTTATTGGGTATGAATGATGGGGCCTACCCACCAGCAGAAATGGTGGAAGGGTTTGACTTGATGCAAAACAAGAGTCGTCCAGGCGATCGTTCACGACGCATCGACGGCCGCTATATGTTTTTGGAAGCGCTGCTCTCTGCGCAACACACTTTATACATTAGTTATGTGGCTCGCTCGATTCGAGACAATAGTGTGTCTGAGCCCTCGATATTAGTCTCTGAGCTTTTGGAATACTGTGAGCAGAATTATTCGGTGCAGCTCGACACTCAAGCAGACGACAATACGAATATGGATGCCGATAACGAGTTGACTGACTTCATCACCTACTCTCACAGTATGACGCCTTACAGTCGCCATGCTTTTGATGGTGCCACGCCGAGTTACGCGAGGGAGTGGTTGCCTGTTGCTCAGGCCAACAGTGGTAACGATGCGTCGCATACTGAAGTAAAACCACTGGCTGAAGACCAGTGGCAATTGCCGAGTTTCGCGGATGAAATTGATGGCGAATTGATTGTAGAGCTAGACGTGCTTTCTCGTTTTTGGACACTCCCTGTTAAGCGTTACATGAATCAGCGGCTTGGGGTGTATTTCGATCCGTTTGATATCAAAATCGAAGACGATGAACCCTTTGCTATGGGGGGATTGGGTAGCTATTTGTTGCGGCAACAGTTGTTAGAGCATTCGTTAGAACAGAGCATACAGGCTGGCGAAGTCGTCACCGATCCGCAGAGTTATCTCAAGCATAAGCGCGCTGAGGGGGTGTTACCCGTAGGTGCGTTTGGTGAGCTTGATATTGTCAGCAGTGAGCAACAAATCGCTATGTTGTTAGAGCGTATATTGCCGTATTGCAGTCGTCCGCAGCCCGCTAGGAGCATAGATCTTCACCTATCTCCGTTAAGCGATACCCGCCGCGTGTTTCTCCAAGGTTGGTTAGATAATCAGTATGAGCAAGGCATGGTGCGTTATCGATGCGGACAGCTGAGTGCAAAGTATGTGTTAGGTTTTTGGATCGACCATCTCGCGGCTATGGCAACAGGTGAACAACGCAGTACTCAACTGTTTGGATTTGCTAAGCACAACGTTGTTGAATGGATGCTACTGCCGCTGACGAGTGAGAATGCAAAGCATCACTTGGAAACCTTGATTCAACTCTATGTTGAAGGATTAGACTTACCGTTGCCATTTTTTGTCGACACGGCATGGGAGGGCGCGTTAGCGATTGAGAAAGCAGGATTAGTGCTAGACAACCCTCCAGCAGACAGCGACGTTGGATTAAAGGCGATGGCCAAAATGCAACAGACGTTCGAGGGCAACAGTTTCCGTCCTGGTGAATCTGACAATCCTTACATTCAAAGGGTTTGGCCTCAATGGAACGATCAGGTTGCTGAAAAGTGTTATCAACTCATGCAGGTGGTAATGCTACCGCTATTGAGTCATTGCGAGAGAGAGAAGTAGCAAGAAAGGGGGTGGCCGCCAGCTTTTTTATAGTGTGTAGGGTAAATTCTGTGCGGCCACAGGTCAGAGAGACCTATTTTTATTCTGTATGTAAACTTGCTGAGCGTGGTTTGCCTAAAGGCATCGACATAAGCAGCAATATTGCGAAACTTTTTAACTGCCGCGGATAGTAGCCATAAAAAGAGTAAGGCGTTGTGAGTAAGATCTCGTCTCGTACCCAACAGCCTATTTCAACTCGTGCTAATTCAAGTATTTGGGTCAGACCTCACAAATATGACCCTTTGCTAATATTCCAAAGTAAGATGATTTTTAATTACGTTTGAACAAATATGGATTGAGTTAATGCCAGTGTTAAACAACGGTGACACCCTTGCGACCAAATTGGACACAATACGCTTTCCACTGCATGGCGCTCGGTTGATTGAAGCCTCTGCAGGGACCGGAAAAACCTTCACCATTACGGGGCTGTATTTGCGCTTGTTGCTAGGGCACGGTAGTCAACCCAATCCAACCCTAGGCCTCGAAGAATCAAGGCATACCGCCCATCAACGACCATTGACGGTTGACGAAATTTTGGTGGTGACGTTTACAGAAGCGGCCACAGCGGAGCTTAGGGGAAGAATCAGAAATAAAATTCGTGATGCTAAGCTAGCGTTTATGAACGGCAACAGCGATGATCCCGTGATCAGCGCATTATTGGAAGCCACTCAAGATCATCGTCAAGCTGCACAGACATTGTTGGCCGCAGAGCGCCAAATGGATGAAGCCGCGATCTATACCATTCACGGCTTTTGTCAGCGCATGCTGGTGCAAAACGCTTTTGAGTCGGGGAGTCGCTTTAATAACGAGTTTTTGACCGATGAAAGCAAGCTAAAACAGCAAGTGGTCGCTGATTTTTGGCGCCACTCTTTTTATTCTTTGGATCGTCGCATTGCCAGTATCATTAGGCAAATTTGGTCCTCGCCGCAGGGACTTTACAACGAAATACATCGCTACATTACCAATGACACTCTAAGCATCGCTCCTGCGATTGATGCCGTTGATATTGCTCAGCTGCATGCTGACATTATTCACCACATTGAGACAATGAAAACTCAGTGGCTCAGTGATTATCAAGACGCAATGGCGAACTTGCGAGAATCAGGTGTCAGCAAGCAAAGCTATTCATCACGGTATCTGCCAGTCTGGATTGAGGCAGCAACGCAGTGGGCGCAAGGTCCTACTGAGGATTACACAGTCTTCGATAAGCTCGAAAAATTTACGCAATCGACTCTGAGTGAGAAAACTAAAAAAGGCCAGGCCCCCGATCATCCACTATTTAGTCAAATCGAAGCGTTCTTAGAGCAAGATTTAGACTTGAAGATTCCATTGATGTCGTGCGCCATCAGCCACTGTCGTGAAGCCCTGAAAAGCGAAAAGCAAAGGCAACAACTGCTATCTTTTGATGATCTTTTAAGTCAGTTAAATCATGCGCTGCATACAGACAGTGGCGATACGCTTGCGGCAAGAATTCGGACCTTATATCCGGTTGCTATGATCGATGAATTCCAAGACACCGATGCCCAGCAATACGATATTTTTAAACGGGTTTATCTGGGCCAATCGCATTGTGGATGGTTTATGATTGGCGATCCTAAACAGGCGATTTATGGGTTTAGGGGAGCTGATATTTTCACTTATATTGAAGCTCGCAAGCAGGTTACGTCTCACTTTACTCTAGACACCAACTGGCGCTCGAGCCACGACATGATTGCAGCGGCAAATGGATTGTTTGAGTTTGGCATCAACCCGTTTATCTACGACCAAGACATTCCTTTTATTCCAGTAGACGCAAGCCCAAATGCAGGTCAACGCGGATGGACGTTAAACGACCAAGCGCAACCCGCTCTCAATGTATGGGTCGCGCCTGATAGAGAGCAGCCTATCTCAAACGCGGACTACAAAACTCAAATGGCTCAAGCAACCGCCGCGCAGATTCAGCTTATACTTGAGCAAGCTCAGTGTGGGCGTGCCAATCTGCACAGCGAAAAGCATTCTCGCCCTATTGAAGCCAGTGACATTGCTATTTTGGTTCGTACCGGTGCTGAAGGAAGACTGATCAAACACGCACTGGCACAGCAGGGCATCGCAAGTGTGTACATGTCCAACCGTGACAGCGTATTTAAAAGCGCTGTCGCTCAGGATATGTATCGAGTTATGGACTCACTGTTGGGCGTAGACAATGAGCGAAAACTGCGGGCCGCACTGGCGACGGGGCTGCTCAATGTATCGGTAGAACAGCTTCATCAACTAGGACAAGATGAAGTGTTGTGGGAGCGTACTGTCAGTGAGTTTGCGCTCTACCGAGAGCAGTGGCAAAAACAGGGTATATTACCTATGTTTCGCTCGCTGATGAATCGGCGCGAGATTGCACAGCGATGGGTAAGTGAAGTATCGCAAGATGGTGAACGAAAGCTGACAGACTTTATGCACTTAAGCGAGCTGCTACAGCAGCACAGTCAAATGCTGGAAAGTGATCATGCTCTACTTCGTTGGTTTGGTGAAGCGATCGATAACGCTCATAGCGGAGAGGCCGCAGCGGACGATCAAATATTGCGTCTAGAATCAGAAAAAGATCTGGTGCAGATTGTGACAATCCATAAATCTAAAGGGCTTGAATACGATCTGGTGTTCTTACCCTTTATTATGGGCTTTCGTCAGGCCAGCGACGCGAAATACTATGACCCCGAGCACGCAAGGTCTGTGCTCGATCTCGCTAAAGGTGAGCAGAGCCTTGAGCGTGCTGACACAGAGCGTTTAGCCGAAGATTTACGTCTTTTGTATGTGGCGATGACGCGGTCAGTTTATGGCTGTTTTATTGGTGTCGCGCCGGTGAAAAAAGGCAACCAAACCAAAGGGAATTCGGGGGTGCATTTAAGTGCCATGGGGTACTTGCTGCAACAGCGCAATCCAATGGACTGCACCGGTTTTTATCAATCTATAGAGCAATTTTTTCAGAGCTTGTTACCTCAAACAACTCGACAGGCTTCCATACTGGAGTTGTCGCCGACACCGTTTGTGTTAAGCGAAACAGAAGAATTCATAGCCAAGCCTGCCAAGCTTTCTCATACAATAAATAACCAGTGGAGAATGACCAGCTACTCTGGGTTGGTGAAGCAAAGTCAGCATGGGCACGCAACGATCTCCGACTTAGAGTTGACTATACCGGCGTTTGATCTAGATTCGGCTCGCGAAGAGCAGATTGAGCAAGATGAACCTATAGAGCAATCAATGTTCAGTTTCCCTAGAGGTGCAAGGCCAGGCACGTTACTGCATACCATTTTTGAAGAGATTGATTTTACTGAGCCAAATAGTGAAGACAATCAAATCATCGTAACGCAGCTGCTGGAACGAGAGGGTATCACTGGCGACTGGCTATCCGTAGTGATGGACATGGTGAGCAAAGTGCTTACCGCAGATTTGAGTCTTGCTCAACCGTCACAAGACCACATAGATTGCCTTAAGCTTTGCGATAAAAATGAGCAACATACCTTGGTGGAAATGGAGTTTGTCTTACCGTTAGAATTGTTGTCAGCCACTCAATTTAATCAAATTGTTCGGCGTCATGATGCGCTATCTAAGCAAGCAGACAACCTAGAATTTCGACCGGCTCAAGGGATGCTTAAAGGCTTCATCGATTTGATTTTTGAGCATCAAGGCAAATATTATGTGCTCGATTGGAAGTCGAATCATCTAGGTAACGAAAACAGCGATTACCACCAACAGGCCTTGCAGCAAGCAATGCTAGATCATCGCTATGATATGCAATATCAGATCTATTCTCTTGCGCTGCATCGTTTTCTTCGGCAGCGCATAGCAAACTACTCCTATGAACAACATTTTGGTGGTGTGTATTACCTCTTTTTACGTGGAATCGATGGACAGTCCAACAATGGGATTTTTTATACCAAGCCTAGTGAAACACTGCTCGATGAGTTGGATGCGCACATTGCAAACAATGAGGAGGCGCTATGACTGAACAGCTCAAAGTGAACCAGAGCAGTCCCAACGTGTTATCACAACCGGTAGTACATGAGCTCAGTACATTGGTTAGCGAAGGTAAGTTGCGAGCTATTGATATGCAGTTTGGCAAATTGATGTTGCAGCTTTCTCGCCCTGCTGAGCCTTGTTCGCAATGGCTGATTGGGCTAATGGCTGCATTAGTCAGTTATGAATTAGGCCAAGGCAATATCTGTTTAGTTTTGCCACCACACGGCGACTTGCAGAGTTGGTTGTGTCAGCGTTTAGGACTATCCACCGAGCAGCGTCATCGACTGTCGTCCCAATGGATCGTCCGAGATCAGTGGCAATCAGACTTAAAAGCATTCGCTGTGGTTGGCGAGCCGACAAGGCGAAGTGCAACCCCGATGATTCTTGATGGGGAGAGTTTGTATATTCAGCGGTATTGGTATTATGAGCAGTCTCTTGCATCTGCACTTGTTAAAATGGCGCAGAACTCGGCAATTGAGCGTGAGCATCACGCGCAATTGGCGGCAACATTAGAGCAACTTTTTAAGCGAGATTACCGTCTACTTTTTCAGCTTTGGCAGCAACAGTCAGGCGGCGAGGCTGACACTAAAAATTGGTTGGTCTCTGCACTCGATATTGCCGAGCCGCAGTCTGTTGATTGGAGCGCAATTTTCACGTTGTTTGAGAATGTAAATTCACCTTCACAACTAGAGAGCCTAGATACTCTGGTGCCAAACTCGGTGTGTTTGAATTGGCAAAAAGTCGCAGCAGCCGTGGCGCTGTCTAAGCAATTCGCGATTATTTCTGGTGGGCCAGGAACAGGTAAAACCACCACCGTCGTGAAATTACTTGCGGCAGCAATAGAGCAATCAAAGCTTACTCGCAATCTGCAAAAAGACGATCAAGCCCAGAGTATGGTCATTCAGTTGGTGGCACCAACAGGCAAAGCCGCGGCTCGACTGACTGAATCCATTGGTGGCGCGTTGCAAAAGCTGCCCATCGATCCCGAGATTAAAGCACTCATTCCAACCAAAGCGAGTACGATTCATCGACTGCTAGGTGCTATCCCAAATAATCCCGAGTTTAAGCATCATAGTCGTAATCCTTTGCATCTTGATATGTTGGTCGTTGACGAGGCGTCGATGGTCGACTTATCCATGATGGTTAAATTGGTGGATGCGTTACCCAAGCATGCACGTTTAGTGCTGCTGGGAGACAAAGATCAATTGTCCTCAGTGGAAGCGGGGGCTGTATTAGGTGATCTGTTTAGCTTTCATCGACCAGGATACAGCGAAGCAACTCAACAGCTGCTGACTCAGCTAACGGGCTATCAACAAGTGCGAGCTCAATCATCGATAGGTGTGTTGACCGACAACCTCTGTCTATTACAAAAGAGCTATCGCTTTGACGCGCAATCAGGCATTGGCCAACTTGCACGTGCCGTTAATATCGGCAGTACCTCGCAGTATCATAAGATTAAAGACGGCAACTTTAGTGACATTGAACGATACTCGTTGGACAGTGAATACTACAGCCAGCTCTTTAAACAGCTAGGCAAGCGATTTCGAGCTTATTTGGATCACCAAAGTTCACAGGATATGGAAAGCGATGTGCCTGAAAGCCAGATGTTTGAGATTGCCAAAGCTAAGCTCAAGCTGTTTCAAACGACACGGCTTTTGTGCGCAGTAAGAGAAGGCGAGTTTGGCGTTGTTCAGTGCAACAGGCGCATAGAACGAGAGTTGGCCGCGCAAAGGCTCATCCAACCTAGCGAGTTGTGGTACGTTGGGCGGCCTATCATGGTGACTCAAAATGATCATAGCTTGGGACTGTTTAACGGTGATATTGGCATTTGTCTGATTGACCAGTCCAACCCTGAGGGACGATTGAAAGTCTATTTTGAGCTGCCCGATGGCAATATTAAAGCGGTTCTTCCAAGTCGAGTACCGGCTCATGAAACGGGCTTTGCGATGACCATACATAAATCACAAGGAAGCGAGTTTGATGCCACCTATATGCTGCTTCCGCAAAACTATACACCGCTGCTAAGCCGAGAGCTGGTGTACACCGGGATCACACGAGCCAAAAAGTCATTACATTTGTACGCGAACACAGATGTCATAGATCGGGCGATTAACTCACCAACACAGCGCGCGAGTGGACTGGCTCGTGCGCTTGAGAAAACGAAGGTTTAGCTTTGATAAATCGCTCCATGGCCCAAAGGGTTTTACCATTTGGGCCATGACAGCGTCTAGATGATGTCTAAAACGAGGATCTTAGAGTTACGATGGTAGTTGTATAGCTGCTGTTTTTGCACAGGCAGTGACTCTAATTGTGACTCGTAAAAACCTTGCTCTCTAAACCAATGCAAACTGTGCGTGGTTAGGACAAACATTTGATCAATGCCTTGAGCAAGACATTGCTGTTTCATATGCTCTATCAGTTTTAACCCTCTGTTACCATCGCGGTAGTCTGGGTGGATAGCAACACAGGCCATTTCGGCCATCTTTTCATTCGGGTACGGGTAAAGAGCGGCACAACCAATGACCACCTGATCTTTTTCGATGAGGGTGAAGCGCTCGATTTCTTGCTCCAATTGCTCGCGAGAACGACGAACCAATACACCTTGTTGTTCCAGTGGTTGAATCAGATCCAATATCCCGCCAATGTCGGAAATACCGGCAATACGTACTTGCTCCGCGCTGTGGGTTACGATTTGAGTACCAATACCATCTCGTGAGAAAAGCTCTTGGATCAACGCCCCATCATCTTGATAGCTCACCAAGTGCGATCGATATACTCCGTTGAGACAGGCTTTAACCGCACCGTGTAAAAAGCGCAATGTCCCTTCAGTGTTATCGGCTGAGGAGCCGTCACTGTTCATTTCTGCTTGGTGCAATAGGTCGTCAATTTGACTTGGGAAGAGCTCGGCAATGACGTCACCATTGGTATCCAAGTACCCTTGCTGCGAACTGAATCCGATGAGTTTTGCGGCATTTAGCTGTATCGCCACTGCTGTGGCAATTTCTTCCGCGGGAATATTAAAACACTCTCCAGTGACAGAGCCCGCCACAGGACCAAGTAAAACAATCGTGCCTTGATCGAGCTGTCTATTGATACCCGCCACATCGATACGTCGAATTTTACCACTATGTTGATAGTCGACCCCATCATCGATGCCTAAAGGCTGTGCAATGACAAAGTTGCCGCTGATGACATTGAGCTCGGTTCCCGCCATTGGGGTATTGTTCAGGCTCATGGATAAGTTGGCAGTAATGGCAAGTTGCAGTTGTCCGGCAATGCGCATAATAGTAGTCAGTGCAGCATGATCAGTAATGCGTCGCTGTTTATGATAGCGCGATGAACAATTGGTATTGGCTAACTGTTGGTTAATTTGAGGTCGGGCACCGTGCACCAGCACTAACTTAACCCCTAAACTGTGTAGAAGTGCAATGTCACTGATTATATTAGAAAAATTGCTATGGCTGATGGCTTCACCCGGTAACATGATCACCATGGTTGTTCCACGGTGCAAGTTTACATAGGGCGTGGACTGCCTAAACCCTTTAACCAGAGCGGTACTTCGTTGCATTGCTGCGTCCTTACACATTGATGTTATTGCAAAACCGTTGATATTGTGACTAAAAATGCAGTAATAATCAATAAATATTCCACTTGGTAGAGTTGAAACAAATGATTGCTTTCGATTGTGCCTTTGCGATGAATTTGCGATCATGGCGCAAAATATTCGTCAAAAGGACAGCGACTTGATTAACACCGTTAAGGGAACAGGACAATGGGCTAGCGTGGGACTCATTGCCTCGTTATTTCTCTTTGGATGCGCCCCTTCCAACGAGCTTGGGAAACAACACTATGAGCAGGAATTTACTGCACCGTTAACTGAAACCGACGTAATACAGTCGACGGTGACGCGAGATTACACGCGCTTTGGCGACCAAGCGGAACTTGTTCTAACTAATTCTCCATCTCTTAATCAGCGTTATCAAGAGCTGTATACTGCACTCAGTGACTGGGCTATTGCGGATGGTGATCCCAAAAACCTAGCACAGTATGATATTGAAGTTGCTCAGCTCTCCGGCGGCGATCGTAAAGGCAATGTGCTGTTTACTGGGTATTTTTCACCCGTCATCGAAATGCGCCATCAGCCGGATGAAACCTATCGCTTCCCAGTGTACTCAAATCCTGGGTGTGGCGAGCAGTGCCCAACACGCGCGCAAATTAACGACGGCGCATTAGAAGGGCAAGGGCTTGAAATCGGTTATGCTGCGTCTCAAATAGCCCCTTTTCTGATGGAAGTTCAAGGCAGCGGATTTGTGCACTTTGGTGATGACAATAGCATGCAATACTTCGCTTATTCTGGAAAAAACAACAAACCTTACGTGAGTATTGGTCGAGTACTGATTGAAAGCGGCGAGGTTCCAAGAGAGCAGATGTCGGTGACGGCAATTAAAGATTGGGTGGCCAGTCAGCCAGAAGAAAAGGTCACAGAGCTTCTGGAACAAAATCCTTCTTATGTTTTTTTTCAACCCAACGATAATTTGGATGTGAAAGGCAGCGCAGGCATTCCACTGTTGCCTTTGGCCAGTGTCGCGGGCGATCGCTCGTTATTTCCTATGGGAACCCCAATACTAGCCGAAGTCCCCTTGCTGAATGCCGATGGCAGTTGGTCGGGTGTACATCAACTTCGGTTACTGATTGTGTTGGATACGGGGGGAGCGGTAAAAGGCAGTCACCTGGATCTGTATCATGGGATGGGAGCACACTTAGGAAAACAGTCTGGTTACTATAAACATTTTGGACGCGTGTGGAAGCTGGGACTCAGCGGCACAGAAACCGCGCAGCCTTGGCAGTTAACTGACTAGACTTTTTGCGAAAGAGTGCGTATAAAACGCACTCTTTTTTGATTTTCAATCCAGGTTTGAATATGCGCGAATTATCTTCACCAGCAAGCGATGGCTACCAGCAAAGATTTGGTGGAACAGCACGACTGTATGGAGCTCAGCAGTTAGAGCTGTTTAGAGCCGCACATGTATGTGTAATCGGTATTGGTGGAGTGGGTTCTTGGGCAGCAGAGGCACTTGCTCGTTCAGGTATTGGCGAAATTACGCTTATTGATATGGATGATGTCTGTGTCACCAACATTAATCGTCAAATTCATGCAATGCATGGCACAGTTGGTCAAAGCAAAATTGAGGTCATGGAAGCTCGAATAAAGCTGATCAATCCAGAGTGTAAGGTCAACTTGATAGATGATTTTATTGGCCCAGAGAATCAAGCCGACTATTTGAGTCACGACTATGATTATGTGCTGGATGCTATCGACAGTGTGAAAGCCAAAGCGAGCTTGCTGGCTTATTGTAAGCGCAATAAAATCAAGGTGATCACAACCGGTGGTGCTGGCGGGCAGATTGACCCAACTCAAATTCAAGTTGCTGATTTAACTCGGACCATTCAAGACCCTCTCGCGAAGAAGCTTAAAGATCATCTACGCCGCTTTCATAACTTCAGTAAAAACCCACAACGAAAATTTGGCATCGAATGTGTTTATTCCACGGAGCAACTTAAATACCCGCAACCAGACGGCAGCGTATGTGGAGTAAAGAGCACGGCAGAAGGGCCTAAACGCATGGACTGTGCCAGTGGCTTTGGAGCTGCAACCATGGTAACTGCTACGTTTGGTTTTGTAGCGGTGTCGAGGATTTTGGATAAGTTAGTCGCTAAACATATTACTAAGTAAGGTTTTCCATGAGTTTTGACGCCAGCGCTTTTGGTCCGCAAATCAATCATCAGCAAATTGTTGAAGAGTTGTCTCATCTAAAAGGGTGGGAAAACAAATATCGTCAGGTCATCAAATGGGGCAAGCTACTGCCCGTTATGAGTGACACTAATAAAGAGCAATTGGTTGAAGTCGCTGGATGCGAAAGCCAAGTGTGGCTCTATTGTGAGCCGGTTAAAGTGGGTAAACTTGCATTTTGGCAAGTCCATGCAGATTCCGATGCACGTATTGTTCGAGGGCTTATCGCTATCGTACAAGCGGCGTTTAATGGTCAAACGAGTGAGACGATACTGGGTTTTGATGTCGCGGAGTATTTTGAAAAACTTGGTTTGATTGAGCATTTAAGCCCTTCTCGAGGCAACGGTTTACGTGCCATTGTTGACCAGATCATTGAGCAGGTCGAGCAGCACCAAAACTAATTAAAAGTGTCGAAAATGGTTCAGCAGAGCTTACTCTCTAAGCTCTGCTTTTTACTGTCTGTAGCCAATGAATTCACAGAGCAAAAGCTACAGTACATCGAGATGCTACAGGATATCGAGCGCCTTAATCACGGCGCTTACAAACGCATCGACCTCTTCCACAGTATTGTAAATCGCAAACGACGCCCTCACAGTCCCTTTTACGCCAAGTGCATCCATCATTGGATGCGCACAGTGGTGTCCAGCCCTAAGTGCAATGCCTTGTTGATCGAGTAGCGTCGCAACATCTTGATGGTGAACGCCATCAACAACAAAGGTTAATACTGAGGCATCGGCTTGATAACCAATTATGCTTATATCATCGACAGTCGAGAGCTTGGTATATGCTCGATTTTGCAACCTTTTAATATGAGCTTCACTGGCTGCTCTATCTAGGTTGTTGAGCCATTCAATGGCCGTTGCTAACGCAATTGCCCCAGCGGTATTTGGCGTTCCCGCTTCAAATTTTCCTGGTAAATCGTTAAAGGTGGTTTTGTCAAAAGAGACTTTGGTGACCATTTTGCCACCACCATGCCACACAGGCATGCTGTCGAGTAGAGACTGCTTTCCATACAATACGCCGATACCGGTCGGGGCAAACATCTTATGGCCAGAAAAGACATAAAAATCGGCATCAAGAGCTGTTACGTCGACGTTTTCATGAGCAACGGCTTGGGCGCCATCTACAAGTACAACGGCACCAATGTCATGGGCAAGTGCAATGACTTGTTCAATCGGTTGATGGGTCCCTGTGACATTAGATACATGGCCAATCGCAACAATCTTAGTGTTGGCGTTGAACGCGCTCTGATAGTCCTCAACCTTCATGGTGCAGTCTGGGTGCATGGGCACTTTAACAATAGTAGCGCCAGTTTGCTCTGCAACAATTTGCCAAGGGACGATATTGGCGTGATGCTCCATTTCACCGATGACTATTTCATCGCCCTCTGTGAGCATCGTTCGCGCATAGCTTTGGGCCACAAGGTTAATGGCTTCGGTTGCGCCACGAGTCCAAACAATTTCTTTGCTGGAGGTTGCGCCAATAAACGTTGCGACAGTATCACGGGCTTGTTCAAATTGCTCGGTCGCTTTTGCCGTGAGCCGATGACTGCCACGATGTACGTTCGCATTTTGTTGGCTGTAATAATGGGTGATGGCATCTATCACTATTTGCGGTTTGTGCGTCGTCGCCGCGCTATCTAAATAGACAGTGCATTCATCATCATGCGATCCGTTTTGAACCGCTGGAAATTGAGCTCGTACAGCTAAAGGATCAAACACGGCTCTTCCCCAAATCTTGGTAATTTAAGTTAGGCAAAGTCACCATTGGCGCAGCTACGCTCCAAGCAAAGGCTTTGCCGGACAGGTAAATTATAATCTCGATAGCAAATTCGAGTGCTGAACCCGGCCCCTGACTGGTGAGAAGTTTGTGGTTAACGTCTAGGGTCACGCGCTTGTCTCGCCACTTAGATGGACTAATTGTATCGCGAAAAGCGGGATGGCAGGTCATGAGCGCATTGGGAAACAGTTGATGGTGTTGAAAGACTAAAGCAGGCGATGCGCATATAGCCGCAAGTAATTTGCCATCATAATGATGCTGTTTCACCATTTCTAACAATAATGTGCTGTCTCGAAAAGTCTCTGCACCTCCAATACCGCCTGGAAGGGCAATTACATCAAATTCATCGTCGGCAACATCAACCAATCTGCACTGTGCAGTCAAAGGAATACCTCTTGACCCAATCACCTGCAGCTCACCTTCAGGGTCGACGCTGGCAACGGTGACCTTGTACTGTGCGCGGATTAAGGTATCGATGAGAGTGATGGCTTCAATCTCTTCACTGCCGGCAGCTATGGGAATTAATATCGACTTAGACATACGTGTTTCCAATGTGTGTGTAACTATGGTGACAGTGAGTCACGAGTTTATGTTGCTGAAACTGGACTCAAGCTCTTTTACCTGAGTATAGAGACTTTGATGAACAGGTACATCTATACCTTCGCGCTGGGCAACGTCAAGAATATGCCCCGTAATATAGTCAATTTCAGTTGTACGGCTATGCTGAATATCTTGATGCATTGATGAAAAATTGTTGGCAGTGGCTTTGATGACCCGTTGAACCATAAGCAATAACTGCTGAGTAGAAACCTCGACCGATTGTGTCTGCATGACCGCAGAGAGCTCGTCACATAGCGGATGAAGTATCTTATCGAACTCAGGTTTAGCAAGCTCACCATTAGTGCAGTCATAAATGGCGGTTAAAGGATTAATCGCACAGTTAATGGCAAGCTTGTTCCATAATAGAGGGCTAATGTTAGCGTGCCATAATGCTTTAGGCAGCGCATGATTAAAAACCTCCGCCAAAAAATCGCAGCGATGACCTAAATGATTATATCCACCCATTTGTGTCTCACCCGCCCCAGTATGGCTCACATGTACACTATTCACTGACTTACTTAGCAGCAGCGCACCATGGGTGGTAGTGGCCTGCACAACAGGGTAGCCGTCCAGCTGCTTGTTAAGAGGGTCGAGCGCTCCCATACCGTTGTGCATGAACATGATTATGGTGTTTGTATCGAGACGAGAAAGAAATGGAGTGATAGCGGCATTAACCTGCCACGCCTTTACGGTTACTAGCAGTAAATCGCACTGTTCGAGTGCGTCCCATTGATTGCAAGAAAAGGACAGTGAAGACTGCTGATCGAGTTGAATGCTGCAGAGCGGTTGATCGTCGCGGGTAAACAAAGAAACGTTGTGGCCTGCATGTGCTAGGTTGTAGGCCCACAAGCTGCCAATGGCGCCGGCTCCCACGATGGATATATTCATAATTTGAAATTCGTCATTGATAACCTGTTGAATGTTAATCAATGAGCGCCGGTTCTGAAAGCGAAAAGTCTAGGTTGTGAAAGTTAGGCATTAAAAAAGGCGCTCAAGGCGCCTTTTCTTATACCAATCAACACATCAATTAGAAGTTGTACTTCACTGTGTAGATGATTGCGTTGTCAGTGTTTGGCTGACCAAGTTTGTTGTGCGCGTAGCGGTATTGGATACCAGCAGCAACTTGAGGAGTCGCGTGCCACCATGCTGCGATTGCACCGTTTGCTGACAGATCGTCAGTTTCTCCTTCACCGTCACCAATGTAGTCACTGCTGCGAGCAAATTCAGTTTCGTGCCAGTTTGAGATAGAGAACGCTTGTGAACCAAGGTTGAAGTTGTAACCAGCTACCCAGCCAACCATACCGCCGTTAAAGCCAGCAAATCCAACAGTGTTGGTGTAGTGACCGCCAACAAATGGGTTGAAGTACCAAGAGTCACCGCCTAGGTTGTAAGATAGACCCGCTACAGTGTTGCGAGCGTGGAAACCTTGGTTTTCCGTTGAGTATGTTTGAGCGTAAACACGTAGCTCTTCAAGACCAGTTTTCACAGCAATAGAGCCTTTAGTAGACATTGCCATGTCGCCATCTTGGTTTTCGAAGTCAGCAAAGCCGTATAGCTCACCCCAAGTAAAACCAGCACCACCTTCAAGCTCTAGGTAACCGAAGTCTTGCTTGCCAGAACGACTTTCAGTGCCGTTTGACCAGTCTAGGTAGTTAAGTGAAACATCACCCCAACCGTATAGGTATTCTGCGTGAGAAGGAAGTGAAAGGGTCGCTGCTAGTACACCCACTGCTGCTAAAGTTTTACGCATTTTGCATTCTCTTATAAATAATTTGGATAAAAAGTAGCCTTTCCGTGCTAACGCAATCCATTGCGCGCTATTTTAGCGATCTATTTCGCAAGTTCCAGCTGTAACGATGAAAAGTTCAATATTTTTTGGTGATTAAGATCACAAAAGTAGCCGTACGCCATTCTGCGCGTGCTACTTAGCCAAAATGAGCGCGAAGTGATCCATCGCTAAATCGATGCGTATAAACCGAGGAAATGTAAACAAGGAAAGAGTCCATGACTGAGATTAAGCTGTTCCCGTTAAGTTCTGTTGTTTTACCTAAAGGCAAAATGAACTTAAGAATCTTCGAACCTCGATACAAGCGCCTGATCAGCGAATGTAGCCAACGAGGAGAGGGTTTTGGTGTCTGCTTGGTCAATGAAGATATTCAAACGGCTCCTACTAGCATTTCTACTGCCGGCACGTTAGCAAACATTATTGATTTCGAACTTCTTTCAGATGGTTTGCTTGGTGTCACAATTGAAGGCTCTAATCGGTTCACTATACAAAATGTGTGGAGCGAACCTGACGGCCTACGTTGTGCCCAAGTTGAGATACTGGATGAATGGCAAGCATCACCCATAGATTCGCATAACTTGTTCTTGAGCGAACAACTGAAACGGGTCTATCGTGATTTCCCACAAATTCAGCAGCTGTACCCAAGCCCAAAATTTGATGACGCAAGTTGGATTGCACAACGTTGGTTGGAACTACTGCCTTTAAGGTCGACCGTTTTTGACCAATTAGTGTTGCATCCTGACTGTACTGAAGCATTGCATTTTCTTAGCCAAGCTATCGACCCTTCAAAAGATTAAACGGAGATTATCTCATGAATACCCGCATATTAGCCGCTACGCTCACTGCGTCAGCACTGTTTTTGACTGGCTGCGGCAGTGACAGCGACGACAATGATACCGCTGCGGATACAGCAAGTAACTCACTCACTTATCTTCAAGCCGTACATGCCTCGCCGGATGCACCATTAGCCAATGTTTGGGTCAATGGCTCGCCACAACTGGAGGGCGTTGACTACGGTGTGGCGTCAGGCTATCTGACTTTAAGCTCCGGCACCAACAGTGTTCAGGTGGATGTTCAGGTTGGTTTAGGCAATACCGCAACGGTGATTCCAGAATCTGACTTAAGCTTAATGGAAGGCACTCGCTACACGGTATTAGTTACTGGGTATGCTGACAGCAGTGTCGGGTTTCCAGTTAAGCCGACGATTATTACCCGCCCTGTAAGCAGTAATGCGGATGCAGATAATTTAGATGTGCAAGTTGTCCACGCGGCAGCGGGTGTGCCTACGGTAGATGTGTACGTGACTGCGCCAGGCGCAGACATTAATACAGCCCAACCTCTAGATACCCTCGCGTACGAAGACGACACTGGCGTGATCACCATTGCTGGGGGCAGCTATCAAGTTAGACTAACCTTGGCGGGAACCAAAACGGTGGCGTTTGATTCAGGAGCTGTCGATCTCCCCGCTGGTGCTGATCTTACTATTGCGGCAATACCAAACGTCAATAATGCTGCCAATTCAGCTTTGGTCAAATTGCTGGTGATGGACGGAACTAATGGGCAGTTTGTTTACAATACCGCAGAGCAAGCGCAAATTCAGGTCGGCCATTTGGTGAACAACGCGCCAACGGTAGATGTTGCTCTAAACGGTAGCGAAGCGATTTCAGACCTTGTGTTTGCCGAAGTTAGAGGATATGTGGATGTCGCTGTGGGTGAATACGATATAGGTGTGTATCCAGATAATACACCAGGGACACTGGTTATTGACGCAATGGATGTACCCTTTGACGCCGCCCAAGACTACACGGTGTATGCAGTAGGTACGTTAGACACGATTGCCCCTCTTGTTGTGGTCGATGAGCGACGCTCCGTTGCCACTAGCGCGGTACTCAATGTGCTACATGCCGTGCCTAATTCGGCAGCCGCGACGGTGGATGTGTACGTCACTGCAACAAATGATATTACTCAAAGTGATCCATCTATACCCGGTTTTGCGTATAAACAAAGTGTACAACAAGTTTACCTCCCTGCAGGCAGTTATTGGGTAACTGTTGCACTGCCCGGAACCAAGACCGCTGCGATAGGACCTGTGCAGGTTAGCGTAGAAAATGGTAAGGTCTACCAGGCAATTGCGATCGAATTAGCAGAAGGCGCGGGCTTTGACCTTCTTCTCGATGAGATTACCGAATAGCAGGATGGTGTGGGAGCATTGTGCTCCCACAGTGGAAGGATGAATTATGGACAACCAATTGGCAGATACCACCAAAATGTCACGGCAAGAGTGGAACGACTGCATGACTAAGGTACAAGCGGGAGACAGTACAGCTTTTGCTGTGATCTTTACCCACTTTACGCCGAGGCTAAAGCAGTTCGCTATGAAGCACGTTGGCAGTGAGCATGTTGCGATGGAGCTGGTGCAAGACACACTTGCGGCAGTATGGCAAAAAGCACATTTGTTTGACGGCACTAAGAGCGCTCTATCTACTTGGATTTACACAATTGCTAGAAACTTATGTTTTGATCTCTTGCGTAAACAAAAGGGCAGAGAATTGCACCTTCATTCCGAAGATATTTGGCCTGATGACTATTGTCCGCCAGATTTGGTCGACCATTACTCACCTGAGCAAAGCATGCTCAAAGAGCAAATTGTTCGATATCTCGATTTGCTGCCACTGAAACAGAAGCAGGTGGTGAAGGCCATCTACCTTGACGAAATGCCACACCAGGACGTGGCGGATAAATTTGATATACCTTTAGGGACAGTGAAATCTCGTTTGAGACTGGCTGTAGAAAAACTAAAAGATACGATCAATTCGGAGCAATTATGAAACATCATCCTAGTAACGACACGCTCATGCAGTATGCGGATGGCACCATCGACGCATGTAACGGTTTGATTGTAGCGGCGCACCTAGAACGTTGTCCGCATTGCAGCGATCTAACCAACGAATTAGAAGCCAAATTAGCCAGTGACGAGTTAGACGTCGCACCATCCACTAGCGCGATTGAAGTAGACATGGCTGCATTGCTTAGCCAGATCACCGATATGACGCAGGCACAGCCAGTTGAGGGTAAGCCGGCAACATTGGCAACGGTTGAGGTGAATGGTAAAACGTTCAAGTTACCTGCAGCGTTGAAAGGCATCGCTGGGCAACTTCAGGACTGGAAAAGCTACGGCGGCAAAGTATTCTCTGCATCATTTGATATTGGTGAGGAAGAGCGAGTCAGTCTTTTGTATATTTCGGAAGACGTGCAAGTGCCTCAACACACTCATAAAGGTACCGAGGCTACATTAGTGTTGCACGGTGAGTTTGAAGATGAAAACGGTCACTACAGAAAAGGCGATTTCATGATCGAAGACGGCGAAACCAAACACGCCCCTCGTACTATGAAAGGTCAAGACTGCTTGTGCTTAACGGTATTGACCGAGCCTATGGTGTTTACCCAAGGCGTAGCACGCATCTTCAATATGTTTGGTCGTGGAATGTACCCATAGTAGAGGCTTGTCTCCAAAACTGAAAAAGCAGCGATAGTGTTCGCTGCTTTTTATTGCTTGCTAGAGAAATACGGTAATGATGAGGTTACTCTGCCAGTACCGTCATTTTTTTGATCACAATTTGCTCAGTTGGCACATCAGAGAATGGACCGTAGCTTCCCGTTGGAACGGTTGCCATTTTCTGTATCACATCAAACCCATCAACGACTTTACCAAACACGGCATAACCAGGGTTAGTAAACGTATGGTCTAAGAAATAGTTGTCTTTATAGTTTATAAAAAACTGACGCGTCGCAGAATCTGGATTGTTGGTTCTTGCCATTGCAACCGTCGCAGTGAGGTTTTTCAGTCCGTTGCTCGCTTCATTCTTTATGGGGGCTTGAGTGGGCAATTGATTCATTGAATCGTCAAATCCACCACCTTGAGCCATAAAGTCTTTTATGACTCGATGGAAAATAGTGCCTTCGTAACTACCATCTTCTACATAGCTTAAAAAGTTTTCACTTGAGATCGGCGCAAGTTCACTGTCTAAATCGATTACAAAGTTGCCCAACGTGGTTTCAACTTCAACTAAAGGGGCCGCATTGACCCATGCAGACGCGCAAAGTAAGGTGATGAGCGGAAGTATTGGTTTCATTAGAATTGTTTCTCTAGGTAAGTTTGTAATTCAACATCGTTAGCGATGGTCTCTAGGACTACGTTTGATACTCGGTTGAGTACAGAAGCTACTTTGTCTTCATCAACGCCGCTGCCTTCTAGATTAGCTTCGCCACGATAGGTTTTGACAAACTTACCCTGCGGTGACTCTGCCGTCAATTGAACCGCCATTTTGGCACTGGTGGTGGAGGTAAACGATCCTGGTGAGACATTGGCTAGTAGTTCTAATATCTCGATCTTTACACTGTTCTCACCATTCGGTGTTAGGGTATATCCGAGATCGCTAAATAGGCTGCTAAATTCAGAATCTAATGCGATGCGTACGTTTTGGCGGGGATGGATTGGCATAGAGCGATCGTCGTTCACTCTGTACAGTCCCACATATTGAGCGGTTCGCAGATCTTTGCTGGTTAAGGTAAAGGCGACCGATTCTGCACCTGCAACAGTCTCGACTTCTGGTGCTTTTGGTTGGTAGCTAACTTGCTGAGGTTGGGTTGAGCTGCATCCTGCCAGTAATGCGATAGTGAATATCGTAAACAGCTTTTTCATTGTTTTTATTCCTTTTTTTCGTTCTAGCGCTTAGTCGCGTCAATAATGACAAATTTACGGTTTTGAGTCACCAAACTCACCTGCTCACGTCCAAACAGTTTGACCAGGGCTGCAAAATACCCCAAATGGCGGTTACCAATGACACGTAAAGTGCCTTTAGAGCGCAGTGTGTTTTTCGCATCTTCAAACATTTGTTGAGCAATATGATCAGTAATGGCATTTTGCTGGTGGAAAGGGGGGTTACAAAGGATGATGTCAGCGCTTTCTTTCGGCGCTGACTCCAAGCAGTTGTCTACCCTAAAGTTACAGCCATCTAAAGTACCGATATTGCTAAGAGCGTTCCTTTTAGCAGACTCAACCGCCATGTAGCTTTCATCAACAAAGGTGACGGATGAAGTAGGGTTCAGCTGTTTATAGCGGATCCCAATAATGCCATTGCCACAGCCAAGATCTATCACGTCACAAGGCTCGCAAGACGGTGTAGGAAGGTGCTCTAGCAATAAGCGAGCACCTTGATCCAGCTTTTCTCCGCTATACACATTGGCAAGATTAGACAGTTCGACAGGAGTGGGGGTTGCGCTCCAAGACACGGCTTCTTCCGCTTGCTTTGGTGACGCATTGTCTGCAAAGCTAAAGATCAATCGATGCTTTTTATAGGCAAGAGAGGTCGTCGTTGTACCAAGGTGTTGCTCAAATAACTTCAATGTAGAGCTATGAATCTGCTTAGCTTTATCGACCGCAATAACCGGTATATTTGAAGGTAATACCGCTCGTAATTGAGTGAGCTGCCAGCACAACATTCGATTGATCTTAGGCAAACTCATTACGACTACGTCGTACTCGTTGTTGATAGAATCGATGCTGGTTAAGCAGTTTACCTCTGGCAGCTGATTGAGTAACAGGTTTTGACGCAGGGCTAGATGCGCGACCTTGGAGTCACTCATGAAGGTGACTTGATTGTTAGACGCCAGCATACTGCTCAAAGCACCAAAATGGTCATTTAAAATCAAAATGCGTTGCTGCTTATCCAATTGCTGCTCTTGCAAGTAGCGATACACGTATTCATCACCGGCGCTCCACGCTTGTAAATCGCTGCCCTCTATATATGGATAGCGTTGTAATCGTAGAGTTTGGTCAGGCAACTGTAATTGGGTTTTCATAAAGGCTTGCGTCTATTGATGTTGCTGAAAGCAAACTAGTTTACGGGATGAAGTCAATATCAGCCAGCATCAATATTAAGGGCAGAATTAAAACTTGAGTGCTAGTGCTGAGTTTCGGATTTTTACACTCACATTTTGTGGTTAGTCGGTTATACTTGTGGCATTCAATTTGACGTAGATTGTTAATAGGTCGTAAAGGAGTAGGGATGAAACAACCCCAAATCGAAAAAAAGCTGCATCTAGAGCTCAACCCTATTCATCTGGAAGTCATTAACGAAAGCCACATGCATCATGTGCCGCCAGGCTCAGAAAGCCATTTTAAATTGGTGGTAGTGAGCGAACAATTTGAAGGAAAGCGCCTCATCGCGCGACATCGAATAATCAATCAGCTTTTATCCGATGAACTATCCGACTTTATTCACGCGTTATCCATGCACACCTATTCTCCACAAGAGTGGGAGACAGTGCGTGGTGATGTGCCTGCCAGTCCAAAATGCGCTGGGAGCAACAAGCAAAAAACCTAATGTTTTTTGTTGATATGAAACAATACTAGGTGGCTATTAGGCCTCATTTTTTGTGCGTTGCATCAAGAAAACGGGCATTTTGTAGTGAGGTGGTCACTTAGTGGTCAATATATTGGGGGGTTAGCCGAGGGCGATCATGGCATTGAAGGGCGATTTGATGCTAGACTACGTGCCCGGAGAAAACTCCCTTTAGATTGCGAGACAGCAACCAGGATGTTGCGAAAGTGGCCCAAGACTTTGCCTCTATCGAAACTCGTTGCTGCTTCCTGCAGTTAGACGATTTTTTAATCCAATAAATAGTGCAAGTGCGTATGATTACAATAAAAAAGGGTTTGGATCTTCCTATTTCAGGTGTTCCAACTCAGGTGATTGATGACGGTAATACCGTTACAAAAGTCGCCTTGCTTGGCGAAGAATACGTGGGCATGCGACCAACAATGCATGTTCGCGTAGGTGATGACGTGAAAAAAGGTCAGATTCTATTTGTAGACAAAAAGAATCCTGGCGTTAAGTTTACGGCTCCAGCTAGCGGTAAAGTTATCGAAGTGAACCGTGGTGAAAAGCGTGTTCTTCAATCTGTCGTGATTGAAGTTGCAGGTGACGACCAGGTGACTTTCGAGAAGTTTGACGCAAATAAGTTGGCATCTCTACCTCGTGAGCAAGTCGTGAATCAGCTGGTTGAGTCGGGTATGTGGACTGCGTTTAAAACGCGCCCATTTAGCCGTGTTCCAGCAATTGACTCTTCTACCAACGCGATTTTCGTTACTGCGATCGATACCAACCCATTGGCTGCGAATCCAGAAGTGGTGATCAGTGAACAAGCCGATGCGTTTGTTGCGGGTTTGGATCTGTTGTCTGGCGTGACCGACGGTAAAGTGTTTGTTTGTAAAACAGGTACTAGCTTACCTCGTTCTAGTCAAGGCAATGTAGAAGAACACGTCTTTGATGGCCCGCATCCAGCCGGTCTCGTTGGGACTCACATGCATCATTTGTTCCCAGTGAACAAAGAAAATGTAGCATGGAGCATCAATTACCAAGATGTTATCGCACTAGGTAAACTGTTCACAACAGGTGAGCTCTATACCGATCGCGTGGTTTCACTTGCTGGCCCTGTGGTGAACAAGCCTCGCTTAGTGCGTACACGTATAGGCGCTTGTTTAACAGAATTGGCGAACAACGAAATGATGCCTGGTGAGGTGCGTTTGTTGTCTGGCTCAGTACTGTCTGGCACTCAAGCTGCTGGTCCTCATGGCTACCTTGGCCGTTATCATGTTCAAGTTTCTGCCCTGCGTGAAGGTCGTGACAAAGAGCTGTTTGGCTGGGCAATGCCTGGTAAAAACCGCTTCTCAGTTACGCGCTCATTCTTAGGTCACCTCTTTTCGAACCAACTGTTTAACATGACAACATCCACTAACGGTAGTGACCGTGCGATGGTGCCAATTGGTAACTACGAAAAAGTGATGCCTCTGGACATTGAGCCAACACTACTACTTAGGGATCTATGTGCTGGCGATAACGACAGCGCGGAGCGTCTTGGCGCACTTGAGCTAGATGAAGAAGATTTGGCACTGTGTACTTTTGTTTGCCCTGGTAAATACGAGTACGGACCGCTTCTTCGTGAATGCCTAGACACTATTGTTAAGGAAGGGTAATTCATGGGCCTTAAAAAGTTTATTGAAGATATCGAACATCATTTTGAGCCTGGTGGGAAACACGAAAAGTGGTTTGCGCTCTACGAAGCCGCTGCGACGTTATTCTACACCCCAGGTCTTGTGACCAAACGTGGTTCACACGTACGTGATAGTGTCGATTTAAAGCGCATCATGATCATGGTGTGGTTTGCTGTATTTCCAGCGATGTTCTGGGGTATGTACAACGCCGGTAACCAAGCGCTTATCGCGCTAAACCATCTGCACTCAGCGGCTGAATTGACCGCTATCGTAGATGGAAACTGGCACTACTGGTTAACCGAGTTATTAGGTGGCACCGTCGGCGCAGAAGCCGGGTGGGGCACCGCTATGATTCTCGGTGCAACCTACTTCCTTCCTATCTATATCACTGTCTTTGCAGTGGGCGGATTTTGGGAAGTGCTTTTCTGTATGGTACGTAAGCACGAAGTGAACGAAGGCTTCTTTGTTACTTCTATTCTGTTTGCATTGATTGTTCCGCCAACGCTTCCTTTGTGGCAAGCCGCTTTAGGTATCACCTTCGGTGTGGTTGTCGCCAAAGAAATCTTTGGTGGTACAGGGCGTAACTTCCTAAACCCGGCTCTTGCAGGCCGTGCGTTCTTGTTCTTTGCGTATCCAGCGCAAATTTCAGGTGATGTAGTTTGGGTTGCGGCAGACGGATTCTCTGGTGCTACGGCGTTGAGTCAGTGGGCTCAAGGTGGCGCAGGTGCTCTCGTTCATAACGTAACTGGCGAAACCATTACTTGGATGGACGCGTTTATCGGTAACATCCCAGGTTCTATTGGTGAAGTATCGACTCTGGCGCTCATTCTTGGTGCTGCGCTGATCGTTTACATGGGCATAGCGTCTTGGCGCATTATTGCTGGTGTAATGATTGGCATGGTGGTGACCTCGTTCTTGTTCAACATTATTGGTTCAGACACTAACGCCCTATTTGCAATGCCTTGGCATTGGCACTTAGTTCTAGGTGGATTTGCATTCGGTATGTTCTTTATGGCAACCGACCCTGTTTCGGCTTCGTTTACTAATAAAGGTAAATGGTGGTACGGCGCATTGATTGGTGCAATGTGTGTCATGATCCGTGTGGCAAACCCTGCGTACCCTGAGGGTATGATGCTAGCGATTCTATTCGCGAACCTATTTGCCCCAATCTTTGACCATGTTGTTATCGAAAAGAACATCAAACGGAGGTTGTCACGTTATGGCAAGTAATAACGACAGCATCAAAAAGACCCTTTTTGTTGTTATCGCCCTTAGCCTAGTCTGTTCGATCATCGTATCGGTTGCAGCTGTGAGCTTGCGTGATAAGCAAAAAGCCAACGCATTGTTGGATAAGCAGTCGAAAATCATTGACGTTTCTGGCGTAGAAGCCGAAGGCACTGTCGCTGAGCTTTATGCGCAATACATTGAACCTCGCTTGGTTGATTTTGACACTGGTGAGTTTGTTGATGAAGATGCAGAAAGCTACGACCAACGCGCCGCAGCAAAAGATGCGTCTCAAAGCACTAAACTAGAGAGTGATCAAGACAACGCCAAGATCCTACGTCGCGCTAATACGGGTGTTGTGTATCTGGTGAAAGAGAACGATCAAATCTCTAAAGTGATCCTTCCTGTTCATGGCAACGGCCTTTGGTCAATGATGTACGCGTTTGTTGCGGTTGAAACCGACGGCAACACTATTGCGGGTATTACCTACTACGAACAAGGTGAAACTCCAGGATTGGGTGGTGAAGTTGAAAACCCAACTTGGCGTGCACAATTTGAAGGCAAGCAATTGTTTGATGACAACTTTGAGCCTGCACTTAAAGTCGTAAAAGGTGGCGCACAACAAGGCGACATTCACGGTGTGGATGGTCTGTCTGGTGCAACCCTAACGGCAAACGGTGTTCAAGGCACATTTGACTTTTGGATGGGCGACATGGGCTTTGGTCCTTTCCTAGCCAAAGTTCGTGATGGAGGTCTGAACTAATGTCAGCAGGTGCAAAAGAACTCAAAAAGAGCGTAATGGCGCCAATCTTGGACAATAACCCAATCGCCTTGCAGGTACTGGGTGTCTGTTCAGCACTGGCCGTTACGACTAAGCTTGAAACTGCGTTTGTTATGACTCTAGCCGTTGTCTTTGTAACAGCATTGTCTAACTTATTCGTTTCTCTGATCCGTAATCACATTCCTAACAGTGTGCGTATCATTGTCCAAATGGCAATTATTGCATCGCTAGTAATCGTGGTTGACCAAGTGCTTAAAGCCTACTTGTACGACATCTCTAAGCAGTTGTCGGTATTCGTTGGCCTTATCATTACCAACTGTATCGTAATGGGCCGTGCAGAAGCCTTCGCGATGAAGTCTAAGCCACTGCCTTCTTTTATCGATGGTATTGGCAACGGTTTGGGTTACGGTTTCGTTCTATTAACTGTCGCATTCTTCCGTGAGCTTATCGGCTCAGGCAAGCTATTTGGCTTGGAAGTGCTACCTCTAGTGAGCAATGGCGGTTGGTATCAGCCAAACGGCCTGTTCCTACTAGCACCTTCTGCGTTCTTCCTAATCGGCTTCATGATTTGGGTGATCCGTATTCTGCGTCCAGAACAGATCGAAGCGAAGGAGTAATCGATGGAACATTATTTAAGCCTACTTGTTAAGTCGATCTTCATCGAAAACTTAGCATTATCATTCTTCTTGGGAATGTGTACTTTCTTGGCCGTTTCCAAGAAAGTGAAAACGTCGTTTGGTTTGGGCGTTGCGGTTGTTGTGGTACTGACTGTTGCAGTACCGGTAAACAACCTGCTTTATAACCTAATTTTGAAAGAGAATGCTCTGGTCTCAGGTGTTGATCTAAGCTTCCTTAACTTCATCACCTTTATCGGTGTAATCGCAGCGCTAGTACAGATTTTGGAAATGGTGTTAGACCGCTTTTTCCCACCGTTGTACAACGCACTGGGCATATTCTTACCGTTGATCACAGTTAACTGTGCAATCTTTGGTGGTGTATCGTTCATGGTTCAGCGTGATTACAACTTTGCGGAATCTGTCGTATACGGCTTTGGTTCAGGTGTGGGTTGGTTGCTTGCTATTGTGGCATTGGCCGGTCTACGTGAGAAAATGAAGTACTCTGATGTGCCTCCAGGTCTTCGTGGTTTAGGTATTACCTTTATCACTGTTGGCTTGATGGCTCTTGGCTTCATGTCATTCTCTGGTGTTCAACTGTAAGGTAAGGAAGAATCAATGGACATTATTCTAGGTGTAGTGATGTTTACACTGATTGTTCTAGCGTTGGTTTTGGTGATTTTGTTCGCCAAATCGAAGCTAGTGCCAACAGGTGACATCAGTATTGCAGTTAATGGCGATCCAGAACTTGCGATCACCACACAACCGGGCGGCAAGTTATTGACTGCGCTAGCCGGTGCGGGCGTATTTGTATCGTCTGCGTGTGGTGGCGGTGGTTCTTGTGGCCAGTGTAAAGTGAAAGTGAAATCAGGCGGTGGTGATATTCTCCCTACCGAACTTGATCATATCTCTAAAGGTGAAGCTCGCGAAGGCGAACGTCTAGCCTGTCAGGTAGCAATGAAAACCGACATGGAAATCGAGCTTCCAGAAGAGATCTTCGGCGTTAAAAAGTGGGAATGTGAAGTTATCTCTAACGATAACAAAGCGACCTTCATCAAAGAGCTTAAGCTGCGTATTCCAGATGGCGAATCGGTTCCGTTTCGTGCCGGCGGTTACATTCAGATCGAAGCACCTGCTCACCACGTGAAATATTCGGAATTTGACGTTCCTGAAGAGTATCGTGAAGATTGGGACCGCTTCAATCTGTTCCGATACGAGTCTAAAGTTGACGAAGAAACCATTCGTGCTTATTCAATGGCAAACTACCCTGAGGAAGAGGGTATTATTATGCTTAACGTGCGTATCGCTACGCCGCCGCCTAATAATCCTGATGTGCCACCAGGTATCATGTCTTCGTTTATCTGGTCACTGAAAGAAGGTGATAAGTGTACGATTTCAGGTCCATTTGGAGAGTTCTTCGCTAAAGAAACTGACGCAGAAATGGTATTTGTTGGTGGTGGTGCCGGTATGGCTCCAATGCGCTCACACATCTTTGATCAGCTTAAGCGACTAAACTCTTCACGCAAGATGTCGTTCTGGTACGGTGCACGTTCTCGTCGCGAAATGTTCTATGTAGAGGACTTTGATGGTCTTCAAGCAGAAAACGAAAACTTCGTATGGCACTGTGCGCTTTCAGATCCGATGCCAGAAGATAATTGGGATGGTTACACAGGCTTCATCCATAACGTTCTTTATGAAAACTACTTGAAAGATCATGAAGCACCAGAGGATTGTGAGTACTACATGTGTGGTCCACCAATGATGAACTCTGCGGTGATTGGAATGCTTAAAGACCTCGGTGTTGAGGACGAAAACATTCTACTTGATGACTTTGGCGGTTAATCCTACCTAAGCTTCACTGCAAAATGGCTGGCTCTGTTGAGTCAGCCATTTTAATTTTACACACACTGATTTTTCTTATTCGTCATTGCCCGATATTTTCTGAGCCGCTATTTGCTGTGAAAGAATGTCCGCAATCACGAGGTCTTTTTTATAAGGAGAGACGTAATGGGTCGAGGTTTATTACAAAAACTGGTTTTGGGGGTGGCGACGCTACTGCTTTTGGCTGGTTGTGATAATGGTCCTAAACAAGAAGTACTGTCGGGTCCTACAATGGGCACCAGTTACAACATTAAATATTTGGTTGAGGGTGACGTTGCCTCCCCGAGTGAGCTTCAGCAGCAGATTGATGACTTACTGGTACAGCTGAATGCACAGATGTCGACTTATAAAAAAGACTCAGAGCTGAGCCTGTTTAACCGTTCTCGTAGCCTAAAGCCATTTGCTGTTTCTGCGGAAACCGCGCTTGTGGTTAACGAAGCGATTCGTTTAAATCAGCTAACCGATGGTGCTCTTGATGTCACCGTAGGCCCACTTGTTAATTTGTGGGGCTTTGGCCCTGAAGCGCGCCCAGACAAACGCCCAACCGAGGCTGAGCTTGCCGAGCGTCGCGAGATTGTTGGTATTGACTATCTAGACGTACAAAGCAGCTATTTGGTGAAGAAAATTCCAGAGCTATACGTCGACTTATCGACGATAGCTAAGGGTTGGGGTGTCGACGTCGTTGCTAACTTCCTAGAGTCGGAAGGCATCCACAACTACATGGTCGAGATTGGTGGAGAACTTCGATTAAAAGGGGTGAATGCCGAGTTAAATCCATGGAGAATTGCGATAGAGAAGCCGACAGCCATTGGTGATCGACAAGCACAACTTATCGTTCAACCCGGTGATACGGCTATGGCCACGTCGGGTGATTATCGTAACTATTTTGAAGAAGATGGGGTTCGCTATTCACACATTATCGATCCAACGACTGGCAAGCCAATTAACAACAAGGTTGTGTCTGTCACGGTTCTTCACTCTTCTGCAATGACCGCCGATGGCCTAGCGACAGGCTTGATGGTTATGGGTGATGTCGACGGGATCAATATGGCCAATGAGCAAGGCATCGCCGTATTAATGGTGGTTAAGACGCAAGACGGGTATAAGCAGATTCATACCGACGCATTTGCTCCTTACTTGCCAAAGAGCTAACGACTGTAATAAGCTAACAACGCTTACCCGCCAGCGAATAACCGTGCTTGGTGTGGAAGCCAGAATTAAGAGAGAAACTATGACCACATTTCTATTAGCCTTTGGCGCATTCATGCTAGTGATTCTACTGATGTCAGTCGGATACATTTTTCAGAAGAAAGTTGTAAAAGGCAGTTGCGGCGGGTTAGGCGCTGTGGGCATAGATAAAGTCTGTAATTGCCCAGAGCCTTGTGATGCTCGTAAAAAGCGAGAGGCGCGAGAAGCTGTGAGAGCCGCGAAACTGGCGCAGTGGGAAAAAGAGAAAATTCTTTAAACCTCCACAAATAAGTAATCCAAGATCCAGCGGATCACCCAAAAAAGGTGATCCGTTTGTTTTTTTGGGTCATAATACTGTATTAATAACCAGTGACCCGACCTTTGACTATGAGTGAAGCTCTCAGAAAAATCATTCATATTGATATGGATTGCTTTTACGCAGCCGTTGAGATGCGTGATAACCCTAAGTTGCGTGGCAAACCTATTGCTGTGGGCGGTCGTGAGCGTCAACGTGGGGTCATTGCGACCTGTAATTATGAGGCTCGCGCGTATGGTGTGCGTTCTGCGATGGCGACCGCACAGGCGGTAAAATTGTGCCCTCAACTGGTTGTGGTGCCTGGCCGAATGGATGTGTATAAGTCGGTCTCTAAACAGATTCGCAAAATATTCGAAGAGTACACGTCACTGATCGAACCTCTATCGTTAGATGAGGCGTTTCTCGATGTCAGCGATTCAACCCACTGCCGTGGATCAGCCACTTTAATGGCTGCTGAGATCCGTCAAAAAATTTATGACACAACAGGGCTTACAGCCTCGGCTGGGATTGCACCATTAAAGTTTCTTGCCAAAATAGCCTCAGATGAAAACAAACCCAACGGTCAATGCGTCATTGCACCCGCCGACGCTCAAGAATTTATTGATCAACTCGATCTCAAAAAAATACCCGGTGTAGGGAAGGTAGGGATCACTAAACTGAATGCGGCCGGTTTGTACACCTGTTTAGACGTTCGACAAAGTGATTTTAGACAGCTGCTGACTCGATTTGGTCGTCTAGGGGCCTCGCTGTGGCGAAAGAGCCACGGCATCGATAATCGAGGTGTAGTGACTGAGCGTGAACGAAAATCAGTCGGTGTTGAGCGTACGTTGAGTCAGAATATTTCTAGCTATGACGAGTGTTGGTCACTGATTGAAGACAAGCTGTTCCCAGAGCTAAAAGGTCGCCTTGAGAAAACGGAGCGCGAGATCATTAAGCAGGGCATCAAGCTAAAGTTTGACGATTTTCAATTGACCACTATTGAACATGGGCATCAAACGTTAGAGCTGAGCGACTACAAAAGCTTACTAAGACAAGTGTTGGAGCGCCAAAAAGGGCGAGAAATACGTTTAATTGGATTGCACGTCACGTTGAAGCCGTTGGCACAAGCTCAGCAATTATCGCTTTTGTAGTTGATTGTTTGGTTTCTTTTACGAGTAGCGTTTTAGGAATGTACCTTTACCTAAACTGTCCAACCTCAGGTAGATATTCAAAACCGCCTTTGGCTAGCTTCTTTTCAAGCTCATCGCGACTGATATCATAAAACGCGACAAACTGATCAAGTTGACCGCCGAAATCATCGCGCAACTTCATGTTGATTATACTCATCAACATCACAACATCCATGCTTTCAAATTTAGCCAAATCCATTATCTAGACCTTATCGTCAAAGTCAGAAATAAACAGGTTAGCGGCTGCGAATGCGGCTTTTTCGCGAACGGCAATCGGTAAGCTGTCGTCGCTGGCAATATCATTAAGTGATTTTAGTGCGCAGGTAATGGCTTGTGGAACATAGGCTTGGTCACCACTGCCTATTTGAGCGTAGAGTTCGCGGATGAGGTCGCAACAGTCGTAGATTCTCATAAAGAGTTCCTTAGTGTTTGTCTAAAAAATGGATTTAATACCAACCAAAGCAATTAACAGGTCATTTTTGCTTGTTAAAATAGCTAATAGCGGCGTTAAAGATTTTGTAGGTAGAACAACTATCTACGGTAATCTTTGCCTTGCTCTTAGCGATTTTTCCGGCGTAATTTTCTGACCAGTTAATTACTTCGATTGGTATAACGTAAAAGATTGAGCCATTAAAAAAGGCCAGATTCGAGTGCTCGAAGCTGACCTTTTTGGTCAATCATTCTGCGTTACGCAAATTGCGCTTGCAGATGCTCAACAATTTGTTCCATCGCGATTGGTGTTTTGTCACCAGTACGACGGTTCTTGTATTCGAAGTTACCTTCTTTCATCGAGCGATCGCCAATAACGACAGTATGTGGAATACCGACAAGCTCGATATCGGAGAACATCACCCCAGGACGCTCTTTACGATCGTCAAACAGTACTTCAATACCCGCTGCCGTTAAGTCTGCGTATAGCTTTTCGGCTGCCGCTTTGACTTCTTCAGACTTGTGCATGTTCATAGGGACGATAGCCACCTGGAATGGTGCAATCGCTTCTGGCCAAATCACGCCGAACTTGTCGTGGTTTTGCTCGATGGCAGAAGCCACTACACGTGATACACCGATGCCGTAACAACCCATTTCTAAGATGGTGTTTTTACCGTCTGGACCGAGTACGCCACAGTTCATTTTTTCAGAATAGTTTTTACCAAGCTGGAAAATATGACCTACTTCGATACCACGTTTAAGCGCGATAGTACCTTGACCACATGGGCTTGGTTCGCCTTCAACAACGTTACGTAGATCTTCTACCTGACCGAGTTCAACGTCGCGACCCCAGTTAATGCCGAAGTAGTGTTTGTCATCAACATTAGCGCCGGCACCAAAGTCACTCATTTTAGCGACTGTGCGGTCAACAATGAACGGAAGCTTAAGGCCAACAGGACCCAGTGAGCCTGGACCTGCACCGATTAGCGCGCGGATCTCATCTTCTGTCGCCATCTCAAGTGGAGAAGCAACTTCTTTTAGGTTTTCTGCTTTTACTTCGTTCAGTTCGTGATCGCCACGAATGATCAATGCGATAATCTCAGCATCAACCTCGTCTGAAGCTTTTACAAACAACGTTTTTACGGTTTTCTCAACAGGCAGCTCAAACTGCTCCACCAACTCAGCAATAGTTTTGGCATTAGGTGTATCCACCAAAGTCATCTCAACCGTCGGCGCGGCCATCTCTCCAGTAGGAGCTAGAGCTTCTGCTTTTTCGATGTTAGCGGCATAGTCCGACTCGGTAGAGAAGGCAATAAGGTCTTCACCACTTTCTGCTAGTACATGGAACTCATGTGAGCCACTACCACCGATTGCGCCTGTATCAGCGAGCACTGGGCGGTAATCTAGACCCATACGGTCAAAGGCTTTACAGTAAGCTGCGTGCATCGCATCGTAAGACTTTTGCAGGCCGTCTTTGTCGATGTCAAAGCTGTAAGCGTCCATCATGCTAAATTCGCGAGCGCGCATTACGCCAAAGCGCGGGCGACGTTCGTCACGGAACTTAGTTTGAATTTGGTACAGATTAAGGGGCAACTGTTTGTATGAGTTCACTTCGTTGCGAACAAGGCTTGTGATCACTTCTTCAGCTGTTGGACTCAGTACAAACGGACGATGATGACGGTCAGATAGGCGAAGCAGTTCGGCGCCCATTTTTTCGCTGCGACCGGTTTCTTCCCAGAGCTCAAAGGGTTGGACCACCGGCATTAAGGTCTCTACGGCACCTGCATTGTTAATTTCTTCGCGAACAATGTTTTCTACTTTACGTAGAACACGTAAACCGGTGGGAAGCCATGTGTACAGTCCCGAAGCCAGTTTACGAATCATGCCTGCGCGTAGCATAAGCTGGTGGCTTATTACTTCCGCGTCATTAGGCGTCTCCTTTAGGGTAGAAAGAAGATAGTTACTGGTGCGCATTTATCTCATCCGTCAGTTAATTATACGTTAATAGTTTGCAGTCCGAATACCAATGCATCGGGCCACAAAGTTAGCCGCCTATAATAGCAGTCAATCCTTGCTGGCTAAAGGGGTAATTGAGGTGACAATGACCTGTTGCTCATGCACTTTAAATTGGACGTTGAGATGAAACAAATGCACACCGTAGTCATTGTTGTCGTCGGCATTTTTTTTATAGGCGGGTCTTGGGTCTTGAGCGAGCACTTCACGAATGACTTGTCTCTGGTGCTGGCCATCGGGTTGCTGGTCTAGGGCTTTGCGTGCTTCAGAGCTAAACTCGACCTTCAATACGTCGGGCTCAGACTCCGCATAGCCACCTTTTGCATTGTCTACGCTGTCTGCGTAAGGCAAATAGGGTTTGATATCGATAACTGGCGTGCCATTCACCAAATCAACACCAGATAAAATGAGACTAACTTGTCCCTTGGATTCTGATATGCCAGTGAGTTCGACCAACGACATTCCTATATGGTTGGGACGAAACGTGGCACGAGAGGCAAACACTCCGATTTTTTGATTCCCCCCTAAACGAGGAGGCCTTACTCTAGGCTTCCACCCTTTGTCGATATTTTGATCAAACATAAATAGCAGCCAAATATGACTGAACTGGGTGAGCCCTTCGACGGCGAATGGGGTATTTGCTTCGCCGAGTAAATGAAGCTTTGCTTTGGCACTTGGGACCAAGGAGGGTTGCCTAGGAACAGCAAACTTTTCTTGGTAAGGAGAGTCGATAATGCCAATTGGCTCGACAGTAAATTGGCTCATGTTACGCCTATTTTTGCGTTGGATAGTGACATTATCGCCGATTTTCGACCAAAGAAAAGCCATTATTAACGTCAAATTTAGATTCAAAATAATGATCTAGATCACGCTTTACTTGGAAGTTTGTTTGTTTTGTAAATTAGATAAAAAACCATAAAAATACAGTTTATTCATTGGGTTGTGCTTGGCAGTTTGTTGCTGGTAAGTGTTGTCTGGTTGCAATTTGTACAGCGGTGTTGATAAGAATTTATTTTTATACCTTTTCTTTATGGGGGTGGGCGCTATTCTTTGCAGCCTTCTGCACTAAGACAGAATGGATAATTATAAATAGGAGGAAGTGATGAATTCATCATCTTCGCAAACACAACAAGCACCAAAAAAGCCTCTATTTACACGCTTTCTCGATGGCGTGGAATACTTAGGTAACTTACTGCCACACCCAATCACACTTTTCGCAATCTTCTGTGTGGCTATACTCGTCCTATCCGGTATTGCTGGATATTTTGACGTTGCTGTGATCGACCCGCGTCCAGAAGGAGCTCCAGGTCGTTCAGCAGATGGCATGATCGAAGTCGTTAGCTTACTTAACGCAGATGGCCTTAGATTAATCGTAACTAACCTAGTGACTAACTTCACCGGCTTTGCTCCTCTGGGTACAGTACTCGTCGCAATGCTAGGTGTAGCGATTGCAGAACACTCAGGTATGTTATCTGCCGCAATGCGTGGCATGGTTATGGGCGCGTCACAACGCATGGTTACTGTTGTGGTAGTGTTTGCAGGTATTATCTCTAATACGGCTTCAGAGCTTGGCTACGTGGTATTAATTCCACTTGCAGCGATGCTCTTCCATTCTTTAGGCCGTCACCCTCTAGCAGGTTTAGCGGCAGCGTTTGCTGGTGTATCGGGTGGATACTCAGCTAACCTACTGATTGGTACTGTTGATCCACTGCTTTCTGGCATTACAGAAACCGCAGCACAGATGATTGACCCTACCTATACCGTTGGCCCAGAGGCGAACTGGTACTTTATGTTCATCTCCACATTCTTTATCTCGTTTATGGGCGCATTCGTAACCGAGAAAATCGTTGAGCCTAAATTGGGCAAATACAATGATGAAGAAGCTGCAGAAGATTTGTCTCAAGATACTATGGGTTCACTCACTGCTATCGAGAAGAAAGGTCTGAAAATGGCCGGTATCGCGGTACTGGCAGTCAGTGTATTGCTCGCGCTTACCATCGTTCCAGAAAATGGCGTACTACGTCACCCAGAAACCGGACTGGTTGCAGGCTCTCCTTTCCTTAGAAGTATTGTCGCGTTCATTTTTGTGTTCTTTGCAATTCCTGGCTTTGTCTACGGCAAGGTAACGGGCTCAATGAAGACAGACCGTGATGTGATTGATGCAATGGCAAAATCAATGTCTTCGATGGGACTGTACATTGTTCTTGTATTCTTCGCGGCTCAATTTGTTGCCTTCTTTAGCTGGAGTAACTTTGGACAAGTATTTGCGGTAGCCGGTGCAGATTTCATTCAGTCTATTGGTCTTACTGGCCCAGCACTGTTCTTCGCGTTCATCTTAATGTGTGGCTTTATCAACCTGATGATTGGTTCAGCGTCCGCACAATGGGCTGTTACTGCTCCTATATTTGTTCCAATGTTAATGTTAGTGGGTTACGCACCTGAAACAATCCAAGCGGCTTACCGTATTGGTGACTCAACCACAAACATTATTACGCCGATGATGAGTTACTTTGGACTGATTCTTGCGGTTGCAACGCGTTATATGAAAAATCTAGGTATAGGTACATTGATTGCAACCATGTTGCCGTACTCAATCTGTTTCCTAGTCGGTTGGAGTATCCTTTTCTACCTATGGGTATTTGTGTTTGGTATGCCAGTAGGTCCAGGTTCAGCGACGTTCTACACGCCATAACCCTAAACTGATGAATTAACTCGAAATTAAACGCGGCTTTGCCGCGTTTTTTTCGTTTATAATGGGGGGCGTAAAGCGGTCGATGTGATACTCTGACAAAATATCTGCTTAATAATTCGACTAAATACAATAACTAGCTGAAAAAATGAATAACAACGTCCGAAAACGCGTCCACTTTTTGTTGCTGCTGATTACTTTTGTACTCGGTTCTCTCTACTATCAAGTGGAACACAAATTACTGACTCAATCAGCACTCATTTCCCTAAACAGCCGTACGGACATAGTAAACCGTTATTTAAACTTGTTGAGTGTGAGCGAAGAGAGCGTTCGTAGTACCGCCGAATATGCGTTTGCTCGTCGCTACTGGGTTAGCCGGTTGACGGAGTTCGATTCACTGCTTAAGCCTTATCCGTCGTTAGGTATAAAAGGGATCGCTTTTTCTGAGCTCACTAATGGTGCCGAAGTTGAAATACAAGGATCGCTCAGTGCCTTTACTGATGTAGAGCTAGATCACCCCGACACTCTGAGTGAACTTAAAGTCATTCTAAGCCTTAACCCACAACTCGAGACCATTATTAGCGATCCTTTGGTCAATCAAGTGTACTACTTGTCGGCGAAACATTTTTTCTATGTGCTACCAGAGCTTCCATTTGAGTCCTATAGAATCAAGCCTCAAATGTATGAAAGTCACTTCTGGACTCAAGCATTGCCAGAAAATAACCCCAAAAGAGATACCTTCGTATCACCGGTTTATCGTGAAGAGGTGTCAGGGACCACCATGGTGACGTATGTTAACCCGCTTGATGATCTCGAAGATTTTGCAGGTGTGATTGCGTATGACATAGACACCCAAAACTTACTTTCGCTAGTGGCCGAACCCTTGAACGTCGGTCAAAGTTATCTTTTGGATGCGACTGGGCAAGTCGTTGACGTCAATGATGTTATGCAACCCTTCTCGGAAGTATCACAATCCGCGATTAGTAATACTCACAAGGCGTTTGACGTAAACTCGAGCGGGTATTTTTATGCAACGCCATTGATTGAAGACACCAAGCACCAGCAATTAGTTTTTGTACACAAGATCTCTCATAGACAACTTAACCTCTTAGCCATGAAGAGCTCAGTTAAGTTTTGGTTAGTGTTACTCGGTCTGTATGTACTGACGGTAACGGCACTGCGAAAGCACGCTACAGCCCAAGCAAGTCAGCGTCTAATGATGATCGATCCACTGACTGGAGTGCTTAATAGACGTGGCTTTGAAAACCAAATACGTCCATCGTTAGATAAAGCACAGCATGACGGTGATAACTACGCGGTCTTGTTGGTAGATATTGACCACTTTAAGAGGATCAACGATGAGTATGGGCACGACGTTGGTGATGAAATCTTAAAACTGGTCGCACTGCAGTTGCAAGGCAGTTTGCGTGGTGATTGCGAGCTTGCACGCTGGGGTGGTGAGGAGTTTATCGTGTTCGTACCTCATGTAGATGGCGCGCTGGTAGAGAAAATTGGGCAGAGACTTAGGAAAGCTGTGTCTACCCATCAAGATAGTCATACTTCGCATATCGTCTCGGTGAGCGTAGGGGGGAGCATAGGAATGCAAGCCAATGATCTTGAAGGGTGCATCAAGCGAGCAGATACAGCGCTATATAAGGCAAAGCAGCAGGGGCGTGACCAAGTTGTTGTGGTTTAGTCTCGAGGCAATATCGCAATAATAATGCTGAGGGTTGTTTCGGTTTAACGCAAAAAAAAGGCTGACAATGTCAGCCTTTTTACTACAAGTCGTTTTAAGTAATACTGGCTGTTACCAACCTTTTACTACGCCACCTTGGAAGATTTCTGACGCTGCGTTGTACACTTCATCAGACTGGTATGCTTTTACGAAATTTTGTACATTTTCTGCATTCAAGTTTTCTTCGCGCGACACAATAAGGTTCACATAAGGTGAATCTTTGTCTTCAACAAAAATTCCGTCTTTTTGTGGCGTTAGGTTGATTGAACTGGCGTATGTCGTGTTAATGATCGACAGTGCAACATCGTCTAACGAACGAGGCAATTGAGCCGCATCAAGCTCGACAATTTCGATGTTTTTAGGATTATCTTCAATGTCGCGCACTGTAGCGAGTAGACCTGCACCTTGTTTAAGGGTGATAAGGCCTTGCTGCTCAAGAAGAAGCAGTGAGCGACCAAGGTTCGTTGGATCATTTGGAACCGCAATGCGATCGCCTTCATCAATGTCGTCTACGCTGTCGACTTCTTTTGAGTAACCTGCGATTGGGTAAACAAAGCTATTACCAGCAATAGCAAGTTTATATCCGCGATCCGCAACTTGCTGATCTAGATAAGGCTTATGTTGAAAGGCATTGATGTCCACAGAGCCATCATCTAGCGCTGCATTTGGCGTTACGTAATCGGTGAATGTAACCAGTTCAACGTCAAGATCGTATCGTTCTTTTGCAATTTTCGCTGCGACTTCCGCCACTTGAGCTTCAGCTCCTGCCATCACACCGACTTTGATTTTTGACATATCTTCTGCTTGATCACCACAACCTGAAAGCAGCAGTGCTGAGGTTGCTGCAACTGCAGCCAAAAGGGTTTTTGGACTAAATTTCATAACTATCTCCGTATAATTTTAATTATTAACTTACCAATATTAACGATGATCCACGCGGCGAACTAACGCGTCACCAATCGACTGGATCACTTGAACTAAAACAATCAGCATAACGACTGTCACTGCCATAATCACTACATCGTAACGGTGAAATCCGTAACGTATTGCGACATCACCAAGACCGCCACCACCGACTGTCCCCGCCATTGCGGAATAACTCACTAGGGTCACTAGGGTAATGGTGACTGAGTTTAGAATGGTTGGCAGAGCTTCAGGCAGCAGAACCTTGCGAATAATTTGATATGGTGTCGCACCCATAGATTGTGCGGCTTCAACAAGCCCACTTGGGACTTCTAATAATGCCCCTTCAATCAAGCGAGCGACAAAAGGAATAGCGCCAATTGTTAGTGGAACAATGGCTGCTGTTGTGCCGATAAAGGTGCCAATCAAAAGCTTGGTAAAAGGAATAATAGCGACCATTAACACCAAGAACGGCACAGAACGACCAATATTTACGATGGCGCCAAGTACTTTATTTAGACGCGCATTCTCCAGTAGTCCACCCTGTTTTGTAGTGTGTAATATCACCCCAAGTGGTATGCCTACCGCAAAGCCGACTAGACCCGATACACCCACCATGTACAAGGTTTCCCAAGTAGCTTTAAGCAATAAATTGCCATTTTGGCTTAACCATTCACTTAAAATTTCAAAGGACATAGCCAAGTACCTCTACTTTTACTTTATGTTGTTCTAGAAACGCGATAGCAGCTTGATCGTCTGATTCAGAGCCGAATAGCTCAGCGACCATCATGCCGAACTTAACGCCACCCGCGTAGTCAAGATCCGAACTTAGAATGGAAATATCAATATTAAACTGGCGTGCCATCTGGCTGATGAGTGGTGCATCCACAGTATCACCGGTAAATTCTAAGCGAACCAATGGATGGCTTCCGGCTACGCGTTGCTGTTGCAGCTTTGCTTGGTAATCCTCTGGAATTGAGAGATCCAATGTAGACCGGATAAACTGATGTGCTAAGTCTGTCTTAGGGTGAGCGAAAATCTCACCGACACTGCCTTTCTCAACCAATTCTCCATCACCAATGATGGCCACTTGGTGGCAAATGTTTTTTACCACATCCATTTCGTGGGTGATCAGCAAAATGGTGATGTTGAGTTTTCGATTGATCTCTTTTAGTAGTGCCAGTATTGATTGAGTGGTTGCTGGATCCAGTGCGCTGGTGGCTTCGTCACACAATAATACTTTAGGATCCGATGACAGAGCGCGGGCAATGGCTACACGTTGCTTTTGCCCACCACTAAGATTTGATGGGTACACGTTGTGTTTATCTTCCAACCCAACGAGTTTAAGTAGCTGCTGGACCTTCTCTGAGATACGCTCATTTGCGACTCCTGCCAATTCGAGCGGCAAAGCGATGTTTTCAAACACGGTCCGAGACGACAGCAAATTGAAGTGCTGGAAAATCATGCCGATGTTTTGACGTGCTTGGCTTAGTTGCGATTTGCTTAATGCCGTCAAGTCGACGCCATCAACAATAACAGAGCCTTGTGTGGGAGCTTCCAAAAGGTTAACACAGCGAATGAGCGTGCTCTTGCCTGCTCCCGATGCGCCAATAACACCAAAGATTTGCCCTGCAGGAATGTGCAGATCTATCTCTTTTAGGGCGTGTATCGGAGTTTGACCTTGGTAAAAGGTTTTATTTACGTTGTTTAATTCGATCATCGCACTGCCTAACCAGTAGAATATGTTGAGCAATCTCTCAATATGTAGTGGATGCTAGGGTGTAATGTGATCTAAGTCAATAGATATTTTTACGTCTAGACGTCTAAACGTTCGCGGCGTCATTTGTCATTGGTTTCCCACCATAAAGCATGCGATAATTTTCCAATCAAATAGTTTCCAAGAGCAATGTCATTCCTATGAGTAAATCTAGGCTACAACCCGCTGTGTTTTTAGATCGCGATGGTGTCATTAATGTCGATACTGGTTATGTGCACGATGAGCACGACTTCGAGTTTATCGATGGTGTGTTTGAGTCGGCCAAAGCGTTAAAAGAACGTGGTTACCTTATTGTGGTCGTCACCAATCAATCTGGCATTGCTAGAGGGTATTTCACCGAAGACCGATTTTTATCGCTTACTCAGTGGATGGATTGGAACTTTGAAGATAACGGTGTTGAATTAGACGGGATTTACTATTGTCCTCATCATGCCGAAAAAGGCGTGGGCGACTACAAGATAGAGTGCGATTGCCGCAAACCTAAGCCTGGAATGTTCCACTCAGCACAGCAATTTTTAAATATTGATTTAGAAAAGTCAGTGATGGTGGGTGATAAGGCTGACGATATGCGCGCAGCAGAGGCTGCCGGAATCGGTACCAAAATTTTGGTCCGAACTGGGAAAGCGGTCACTGAGGAAGGTGAGGCGCTTGCGGATGTGGTTTTGGATAGCATCGGCAATGTGGCTGATTACTTGAGCTAATTAGTGTAGCTAAATAAATTATTGAGAGCCGGACATGAGTGTCCGGCTTTTTTTATAGAAAACTTTTGCATTTTGTTACATTCCCACTATTATACGGAACGCTATGCGTTAACAGGGGGTGGCATGAAAACTAGACTAATGCTTGCGGCGTTGTGTACTACTATAATTGGGCTCAATGCGCACGCGAAAACATTGAATGTTCCTGGTGGTCCAGCTGATCAAAAGCTGGCTATTGAGGTGATTAAGGAAGTGGTTGCTCGAAGTGACCGCTATGACAGTTATACACACATCTATGCTGAAACAGGTGAACCCGCCTCGACCAAGGTTTTGGCTGACTTACAGCAAGGTGACCTAGATATTGTCTGGTTTGGCACGACCAGTCGCTACGAACAAGATATGGAAGCGGTTTATTTTCCTATATACCGAGGATTACTTGGGATGCGTATTGCCATTATAAATCGCGACGACGCAAACCAATTTGCCGGCATTAACACCTTTTCACAGTTTAAATCTTTTATTCCATGCCAAGGCAAAACCTGGTCCGATACGTTTATCTTAGAAGCGAATGGCCTAAAGGTCGCTAAAAGTCTTAAGTACCCTAACTTGTTCCCAATGCTTGATGCGGAGCGATGTGATTATTTCCCGCGAGGCGTATTTGAACCATTTAGCGAAGTTCAAAATTACACTCAGTACGACTTTATGGTTGATGAGCATGTGATGCTTCGCTATCGCATGCCGTATTACCTGTTTGTAAGAAAAGGCAATACGGATCTTGCTAATCACCTTACGTCAATTATCGAAGATATGTTTGAAGATGGCACCTACAACGAACTATTTTTTGCCGATCCAGAGGTTAGCACCTCATTACCTCTCGCAAACCTTGCAGAACGTACCGTCCTAGATTTGGACAACCCAGATCTTTCTCCCCGTAGCAGAGCGATCGATAGCTCTATATGGTTTGATCCATTGAAAGGAAAACAATAATGAAATCAATTAATTCTAAATTCTTATCCATTATTGCAGTACTCATTGTTTGTGTGGGGTTTTTGGCTGGTGGGTTTGATTATTATCTGTCATCCACTAAATTAAACGAGCAGTTTACTCATGATAAAGCAGTGGTTGAGCAGCAAATGGAGACGGTTTTTGGCGAACCTGTTTTTGTGTTCGACATACCTATGATTGAAGCGATTGTTGATTCGTTTGCAAACGACGAGATGATTGCTGCGATCACCGTTCAAGATCATCGAGGCAAGGTGCTTGCGGATAAAACGACCAATCGCAACCAAGACGTCTCGTCTGTAATTGAGTTGCAGTGGGACGGTAAAAGTATCGGCTCGGTGAATGTTTTGTATTCCCGGCAAATGATCGTACAGGCAATGAGCGATAACCTAACATCGGTTGTTGTATCAATGCTGGTTCTTATGGCAGCGATTGGTGCTATGACGACTCTCGTTGTCCGATATGTAGTGACTGCACCGCTGAATGAGCTTAATGGTGTTCTTTCTGATATTGCTCAAGGAGGCGGTGACTTAACTGCGCGTATCCCGGTGAAAACGAAAGACGAGATAGGGCAACTGGCGACCAACTTTAATAGCTTTATCGATACGGTACAGGAGATTATTTCGGATGTTGCCAACGCATCAAATAAACTGGAAGAAGTGTCTGAACAAGTACGTATTATCAAAGACAAAACCATTGCCAGTACTGAGTCACAGTCACAGCTGACCGATACATCAGTGGAGAATATGCGTCAGCTTGATATTGCGACTAAAGAAATAGCCAATAATACTGAATCTACTGTAGCGATCACTCATAAAGCTGTTGGGGTGTCTACAGAGTCTCGCGGGTCCATAAACAACAACATCGCCAATATCAGCTCTCTGGTCGAAAACTTGGAGCAGACAGCAGGTGAAGTGTCGTCGTTAAAACAGGCCAGTGATAATATTGGTAGCGTTTTGGATGTGATTAAAGGGATTGCAGAACAAACTAACCTTCTTGCTTTGAATGCGGCTATTGAAGCAGCGCGAGCTGGGGAGTCGGGTCGAGGATTCGCGGTTGTTGCCGACGAGGTTCGTGCGTTGGCTAGCAAGACGCATGAGTCTACGACTGAAATTGAAAGCATCATTGAAGAGCTTCAAGCGCAAGCGGAAGCGTCTTATCAATCGACACAATCGAGTAAAAGTAAAGTGGCGGATACGATTGAGTCGGCTCAAGCGACCAGTCATTCGCTTGATGAAATCACTGACGAAATGAATGCGATTAATGACATGATCCACCTGATCGCAAGTGCAACTGAGGAGCAAGCTAACGTGACTCAGACGGTGAACTCGGATATGGAACAGTTAAATAGCAGCGCGGTCAATCTAACCTCGGACAGCAGGCAGTTAGAAGAGGCGACCGACAATCTGTTAGCGGTCGGCCAACAGATGGTGAGTCAGATCCGACGATTCAAATACTAAAAAAGTACTAAGAGAAAGTACGAAAGTGTAAAATTTTATTAGCGAGGGGGTCTGCTCCTCGCTTTTTAGTTGGAAGTCTCTATATTGATCGCACGTTCCCTCGTTCGATAAAAATGCCACTTGATGACTTCTACCTATTTGTTTAAACCGCGTGTATTGCATCGCAGCTTACAAGTGTTTGCGCTGCTTTTTAGCGTTTTTAGTATAACTGCGCAAGCAAACAGTGTTGCTGCGACAGTGTCTCCAGTAGAGCAATACGACGTCACTCAATCGCTTAACCTCGTGGGTAAACTCGCTGCTAGTCGCTCTGTAGATATCACCTCTGAAGTCACCGCGAAAGTAGAAAATATTTCGGTCAGTTCTAACCAACATGTGGTTGCGGGACAGCCTTTGATTGTGCTTTCCGATGATAAAGCCACGGCGTCTTTGCAAGAAGCGACCGCCTATTTGCTGAATGAAAAACGCAAGCTTTCTGAGTATGAACGCTTGTTCAGTCGCGGTGCGATAACTCAAACTGAAATCGAAGCTCAAAAAGCCAACGTCGATATTGCGATTGCGCGTCAGTCGGCTGCAAAGGCAAATTTGCGCGACCATCAGCTAAACGCCCCTTTCTCTGGTCATATTGGTTTGGTTGATTTAAACCCAGGAGAATTTATCAGTGTAGGACAGCCACTTTTGACGCTGGATGACATGAGCGAAATGGAGTTGGATCTGTTGATACCTGAACGCTACCTGTCACAACTCGTGGTTGGCATGGGGGTCGATGTTCAAGTTCAGGCATGGGGCAACGAAAGATTTGTTGGTACCGTGGATGCCGTCGATACACGAGTGAACCCAGAAACACTGAACATTAAAGCACGGGTTAAAATGTCTAATGCAGACAACAAACTGAAGCCAGGCATGTTAAGCGCAGCCACATTAACCTTCGCCCCTGAACCTGTCGCCATCATCTCAGTACAAGCACTTGAGTACTCTGGCACCAAGCGTTTCGTGTATCGAGTGGTAGATGGCAAGGCACAGCGAACCGAGGTCAAAGTCGGTGCGCGAGTGGACAATCGTGTGGTTATAGAGAGCGGCATAGAAATCGGCGAAACCATTGTCGTTCAAGGGCTGGTTAACATGCGAGATGGCGTTGCCATTAAAGAAGTTGCTGCGGAGTCTCCCTAGTGTTGTTATCGGATATCTCAATTAAGCGTCCAGTGGCAGCCGTCGTGCTTTCACTGTTGCTGTGTGTATTTGGCTTTGTGTCATTCAGTAAATTGTCGGTTCGGGAAATGCCCAATATCGATAGCCCCGTGGTTTCAATAAACACGCGATACGATGGCGCATCGGCAACCATTATTGAAAGCCAAATTACCACCGTCCTCGAGGAACAATTGTCGGGCATCAGTGGTATTGACGAGATCAGTTCGACGACTCGAAATGGGTTCTCGCAAATCACCATCACCTTTGAGCTTTCCTACGATCTCAATACGGGCATCAGTGATGTGCGAGATGCCGTGGCTCGAGCGATGAGAGCGCTACCTGATGAGGCGGATGATCCTATTGTGTATAAAAACAATGGATCAGGGCAGGCGTCTTGGTACGTGAATTTAAGCTCAACGGTTCTCGATAGACAACAACTAACCGATTATGCGGACCGAGTCTTATTAGATAGATTGAGTTTGATCTCAGGTGTAAGCTCGGTGAATGTGTCTGGGGCGTTATATCAAGTGATGTACGTGCGCCTTAAGCCAGTGTTAATGGCGGGTCTTGGGGTGACCGTGTCCGATATCAGTGACGCTTTGCGACGCGAAAATGTAGAAGCGCCAGGCGGCGTGGTACGAAATGATGTGACCACTATGTCTGTTCGAACCGCGCGTACCTATCAAACTGCTGAAGACTTTCAATACTTGGTCGTAAAAACAGCATCAGATGGTTCTCCGTTATACCTTAAGGATGTGGCGGATGTGCATGTAGGGTCTAAGAACGAAAACTCTATGTTTCGCAGTGATGGCGTGGTGAACGTTGGATTAGGGATAGTGCCTCAGTCTGACGCTAACCCAGTGGAAGTTGCTAAACTGGTGCATAAAGAAGTCGATGATATTCAGCAGTTTTTGCCTGAAGGAACCCGTTTTCAAATTGATTATGACACCACCATATTCATCGAGCGCTCCATTGAAGAAGTGTACAGCACGCTGTTTATCACTGGCGGGTTAGTAATTTTGGTGTTGTATATATTTATTGGTCAGGCTCGCGCCACGCTGATCCCTGCGATAACGGTACCTGTGTCATTAATATCGTCCTTTATTGCGGCTTACTATTTTGGCTTTAGTATCAACTTGATCACTTTAATGGCCCTAATACTTGCCATTGGGCTGGTGGTGGATGATGCCATTGTGGTGGTTGAGAATATTTTCTCCCACCTAGAAAAAGGCGAAACGCCTTTGGTCGCCGCTTTTAAAGGGACGCGAGAAGTGGGGTTTGCGGTTATAGCGACCACGTTGGTGCTCGTCATGGTGTTCTTACCGATTTCGTTCATGGATGGCATGGTCGGCTTGCTGTTTACCGAGTTTTCGGTGTTGTTGTCTATGGCAGTGATCTTTTCTTCACTGATTGCTTTGACTCTGACCCCAGTATTAGGCAGTAAGCTGCTGAAAGCGAAATCAGCCCCTAATCGCTTTACCCAAGCGGTGAATCATCTGTTTTCCATCATCGAAAACGGATACAAAGCGTTTTTGAGAAAAATCATCCCCCTTAAATGGTTAGCGCCGCTGATTATTTTACTCAGTGGTGGCGGTGCCTATGTATTGTTTGGCCAAGTGCCAAGCCAATTGGCCCCATCGGAAGATAGGGGCGTGATCTTTGCCTTTGTCCGAGGTGCAGATGCCACCAGTTACGACCGAATGTCGACTAACATGGATATTGTCGAAAATCGCTTGATGCCTCTACTTGGGCAGGGATTTTTGAAATCTTTCAGTGTGGAAAGTCCAGCGTTTGGCGGCTCAGCGGGCGACCAAACAGGCTTTGTAGTGATGATCCTCGAGGATTGGAACGACCGTGATATTAGCGCTCAACAGGCTCTGGTGGAGGTGCGCAAAGCACTCGCAGATATAACGGATGTTCGAGTGTTTCCTTTCACACCAGGCTTTCGAGGCGGATCGAGCGAGCCAGTGCAGTTTGTGTTAGGGGGAGCGGATTACGACGAGTTGCAACAGCATGCTGAAAAACTAAAGTTAATCGCAGAAGACTCTGAGTTTATGTATGGCGCAGAAATCAATTACTCTGAAAAAACCCCAGAGTTGGTGGTGAGCGTCGATAGGCAGCGAGCGGCAGAGCTAGGTATTTCGGTGCGTGAAATTTCAACCACCTTAGAAGTAATGCTTGGGGGAAAAACCGAAACCACCTACGTTGAACGTGGCGAAGAGTATGATATTTACCTGCGAGGTGATGAGGCCAACTTTAATAGTGCAACAGACCTTAGTCAGATTTACATGCGCACCTCCTCGGGCGATTTGGTGACACTGGACACCATCACTCAGGTGGATGAAGTGGCGTCATCCATTCGTTTGGCGCACTACAATAAAATGAAGTCTATTACCTTAAGCGCCAACCTTACCGATGGTGCGACATTAGGTGAGGCGTTGGATTTTCTTGACCAGCAAGCATTGGAACACTTACCTAGAGATATTGCGATCAGTTATTCTGGGGAGTCTAAAGACTTCAAAGAAAACCAATCCAGTATCGCTGTTGTGTTTGCTTTAGCGTTGTTGGTGGCTTACCTCGTATTGGCTGCCCAATTTGAGAGCTTTATCAACCCCTTAATCGTCATGTTTACCGTACCGTTAGGCATCGTTGGTGGATTGATAGGGCTGGTTGTCATGGGGCAGGGGCTGAATTTATACAGTCAGATTGGCATGATCATGCTCATCGGCATGGTCACTAAAAATGGCATATTGATTGTAGAGTTTGCCAACCAATTGCGTGATCAAGGACTGAGCTTTGACAATGCTATTGTCGAAGCGGCGGCTCGTCGACTGCGTCCTATCATGATGACGGCCTTCACGACTTTGGCTGGGGCAATTCCATTGATTCTATCCACTGGCGCGGGTTATGAAAGTCGAGTCTCTGTAGGTACGGTGATCTTTTTTGGAATGGCTATTGCGACCGTTATCACGCTAAGTGTTATTCCCGCCATGTATGCTTTAATGGCACGTTCGACACGTTCGCCAGGTCATGTTGAGAAACAACTTAAAGATCAACTCGCTAGTGAAGTTGTGAGTCGCACAACACACTAATTGAATAGGCAGCATCGTAATGGATGCTGCCTGTTTTTTTATTTGTAGTTGACGGCATACCGAGTCGGTTTGTGGTTCATCCACAATATAATATTGATGGCGATAGCAGCTCCAATAGACCAAGCGATTTGTACCGGTGAAATAAAGTACAGTGACGCCACTAGAATGGAAGCATCAATAACCAGCTGCGTCTTACCTACCGATATGCCTGTCTTGTCTTGAATCACTAGACACAACACATTGGATCCACCAAGGCTGGCACGATGTCGAAATAAGATCAGTAGTCCTAGTCCAATCAACAGTCCGCCAATGATGGCACTGTAGGCGATATTGAGTCCTTCAAATTGGACAAAATGATGCAGATTATCGGTGAAAATTGAAACTAGAGTAACCGCGATCAAACTATTGACCGTGAATCTAGGTCCAAGGCGTGACCAAGCCAAGAAGTAAAACGGTATGTTAATTAAAAAATAGGTGGTACCAAAACTTAGCGGTGCGAACTGATTAAACAGTAGCGCCAGACCAGCTGTTCCGCCAACGACCATTGAAGAGGTCTTAAGAAAAAAGATGCCTTGCGCGACAAGCAGCGTGCCGGTCAACATTGCGGCACAATCTTCCATAAAAGTGTGTTTTTCCATTTTCTTTTTGTAAGTTGATGCGATTTAGCGCGAGATTCTAGTGAAACTTACGGTGAGATAGAAGTTTTTTGAACTTTTAAAATTCTGTTTAGGTGTTTACTCAGATTTACACATTGTGTGTACAAGCCACTGTTTTTTCGGTAAGTGTCTGATGTGAAATGCTAACCATCAATTTCCTTTGATTGCATCATGAATAAACTTCATGCAATTATGTTGAATATAGGGGTTTCTGCATCTAACCAAATTCGGTAGAATCCACTCAACTATTATTGAACCGAAAACGTTTGCGTCACTGAGAAAAGTGCTAATAATCGGTTTTTCGGTTCTAAAGTCGTTTACTCTGATTCAGGAGAGAGAGATGTTAAAGCGTGATATGAACATTGCAGATTACGATGCAGAATTGTTCGCGGCTATTCAGGAAGAGACTCAACGTCAAGAAGAGCACATCGAGCTAATCGCTTCCGAAAACTACACCAGCCCACGAGTGATGGAAGCTCAAGGCTCTCAGCTTACTAATAAGTATGCTGAAGGTTACCCAGGCAAGCGTTACTACGGCGGTTGTGAGTATGTAGATAAAGCCGAAGCTCTTGCTATTGATCGCGCTTGTGAGCTATTTGGTTCTGAATACGCTAACGTACAGCCACACTCAGGCTCTCAAGCCAACAGTGCGGTTTACATGGCCCTGCTTAACCCAGGTGATACTGTGCTAGGTATGAGCTTGGCGCATGGTGGCCACTTAACGCACGGCTCTCCAGTTAACTTTTCTGGTAAGCACTACAACGTTATTCCTTACGGTATCGACGAAGCTGGCCAAATTAACTACGACGAGATGGAAGCTCTAGCTCTAGAGCACAAACCAAAAATGATCATTGGTGGTTTCTCAGCGTATTCGCAAGTTGTTGATTGGGCGCGCATGCGTGAAATTGCCGATAAAGTCGATGCGTACCTGTTTGTCGATATGGCACACGTTGCGGGATTGATTGCAGCGGGTGAATACCCAAGTCCTGTAAAACACGCACACGTAGTCACGACCACAACACACAAAACATTGGCTGGCCCTCGCGGCGGTCTTATTTTGTCTGATGCTGGCGAAGACATGTACAAGAAACTGAATTCTGCTGTCTTCCCTGGCGGTCAAGGCGGTCCATTGATGCACGTAATCGCTGCGAAAGCGGTGGCGTTTAAAGAGGCGATGGAGCCAGAGTTTAAAGCCTACCAAGCTCGCGTTGTGAAGAATGCGAAAGCGATGGTGGCTCAGTTCCAAGAGCGTGGTTACAAGATTGTGTCTAACAGCACCGAAAATCACCTGTTCCTTGTCGATCTGATCGACAAAGACATCACCGGTAAAGAAGCGGACGCTGCGCTGGGTGCTGCAAACATCACCGTGAACAAAAACTCTGTACCTAATGATCCTCGCAGTCCTTTTGTCACCTCGGGCATTCGTGTTGGTACTCCAGCAATTACTCGTCGCGGCTTCACAGAAGCAGACGCAGTAGAGTTGGCAAATTGGATGGCTGATGTGTTGGATAACATCGACAACCAAGAAGTGATTGAAGCGACTAAAGCTAAAGTGCTTGAGATTTGTAAGCGTCTACCTGTTTACGCTTAATCGAAAAAGCAAATGAAAAGGGGTCATGGCAATTGCCATGACCCCTTTTTTAATGTTTGCTATTTAGTCTTGAGCTTTATTTTTTGCTAATACTGATCAGTGTGCCTGATTTACAGCTGAACGAGTAGTATCGGTTGCTCTCACTAAATTTACCCAGACCTTCACCGTCGCAGTAATCTAGGTTGATATCACGCATTACGTCGAGTGTTTTTTCGTTTTGTAAGGCGAACTTAGAGCCGTCAGAACAGATGATACGAACGCGCCCATCATCAGATACTGAATAGACGTCGACTTCTGTATTACACAGCTCAAAAGAAGCTTCACGGTAGTTGTCTTGAGTCGTTGGGGTGTTCATACAGCCAGCAAATAAAAACACTGGAATAAGTAGGGCAAGTTGCTTCATTGTATCATCCTTGTTAATTACGTCTTGCTAACAAGCATAATCAATAGTGATGAAAAAAGAAAATGAAGTTCTCAGATATTAAAACGGGGTGATTGGTTTCTTACCAACACCCCGTGCTTGTCACACTATTGAGAAGTGGTTATTTCACTTCTTCGCCTTTTGCTTGCAGATCGGCATGGTATGAAGAGCGAACAAATGGACCACATGCAGCATGAGTAAACCCAAGCTCCAATGCAATCTCTTTAAGCTCTTCAAATTCTGCTGGTGGCACATAGCGCTCTACCGGTAGGTGATGTCGACTAGGCGCGAGGTATTGTCCCAATGTCAGCATAGTGACGCCATGCGCTCGCAAGTCCTTTAACACTTCTACAATCTCTTCTTTGGTCTCACCCAAGCCCATCATTAGGCCCGATTTCGTTGGGATGTCAGGGTGCTGCTGCTTAAACTTCTTCAGCAGATCTAAAGACCATTGATAGTTAGCGCCTGGGCGAACTTTTCGGTACAGGCGAGGCGCTGTTTCGAGGTTGTGGTTAAACACATCGGGTGGACACTCTTTTAACTGATCGAGTGCTTTGTCCATCCGGCCGCGAAAATCAGGGACCAGCGTTTCGATTTGAATGTTTGGGCTGAGTGCGCGGATCTCGCGATTACAATCAGCAAAGTGCTTTGCACCGCCATCACGAAGGTCATCACGGTCGACTGAAGTGATCACCACATAGCGAAGCGCCATGTCTTTAATGGTTTGTGCAAGCTTAGTTGGCTCTTGCGCTTCTGGAGGAAGCGGGCGGCCATGAGCAACATCACAGAAAGGACAGCGCCTTGTGCAGATGGCACCCAAAATCATGAAAGTAGCGGTACCGTGATTAAAACACTCAGCTAGGTTGGGGCATGAGGCCTCTTCACACACCGAGTGAAGATTGTTTTTACGCATAGCCGATTTAATGTCTTGAATACGCTTACTGTCACTTGGCAGCTTGATTTTCATCCATTCAGGCTTGCGTAGCATTTCCTTAGGCGCAGTTTCGACGGTTTTAGTTGGGATCAATGCCATTTTGTCGGCGTCGCGATACTTGACCCCTTTCTCCATTTGAATCGGTTTGCTCATGCTAAAACTCTTGTTGTGTGCTCGACGGATTGATAATCAAGCTGTGATGTTAACTGTTGCAGTAGATCTTGTGCAACCTTGTCTATGTCTTGTGGGCCACCTAATTGTGACACCTGAACCATCTCCATCCCTTGGTAACCACAAGGGTTGATACGCAAAAACGGTGATAAGTCCATGTTTACATTGAGTGCGAGGCCATGAAAGGAGCACCCTTTGCGTATACGCAGTCCTAACGAAGCGACTTTTTTACCTTCGACGTAAACACCTGGCGCGTCTGGCTTAGCTGCAGAGTTGATGGCGTATTGTTTTAGGGTATTGATGATGATGGTTTCAATGTGTGTAACCAGTTCGCGAACTCCCATGTCTTTGCGGCGTAAATTTAGTAAAAAATACACCACCAATTGACCGGGACCATGATAGGTCACTTGCCCCCCGCGATCGCTTTGAACAACAGGTATATCGCCTGTTTCCAATAGGTGCTCAGCTTTACCTGCTTGCCCTTGAGTAAACACAGGATTGTGTTCAACAATCCATACCTCATCGGTCGTTTCGTCGGTGCGCGTATCGGTAAAATCGTGCATCGCTTGCCAAACGGGCTGATAATCTTGGCGTCCTAATAAACGTATAGTTAGGGCTTTTGGATCGGCTGGCATGTTTATCTCTGGTCGAGGGGTCAAAAATTGGGGTACTACAGTACCATACGGACGATATCTATCTCGCCCAATTCTTTATACAGAATTTCTACTTGTTCAATGGACGTCGCAGTGATGCTAATCGACACTGAGTGGTAGTTTCCTTTGGCACTAGGTTTCACTGTTGGGCTGTAATCGCCAGGGGCATGCTTTTGGATCACTTCTAGGACCAAATCAGGCAGCTCAGGCTTTGCATAGCCCATCACCTTATAGGTGAATTGACATGGAAACTCTAAAAGATCTTTCAATTTTGGTTGCTCTTGCATGGCAAACTCCAACGAATAATGACAGGGCGAATAGTACTTGGCTACTCAATAAAACTCAATAAACAACAAAGCCGCTATCAGAGCGGCTTTGTTTCGTTAATCTTGTGGGATAGATTATTTGAACCAACTCTTAAACAGCAAGATGATGTAATCCATAAGGCGGCTGAACAAGCTACCTTCATTGACATCTTCTAATGCAAGCAGTGGGTATTGCGCTACATCTTCACCATCAACTTGATAATAAAGCGTGCCCACTACGTCACCCTGAGAGATGGGGGCTTGTAGCTCTTTTTCAAGTACAAAGCTGGCTTTCAGGTTTTTAGCAACGCCACGAGGAAGAGTGACATAAGTATCTTCGTTCACACCCAGTGCGACAGTTTCTTGAGAACCCATCCAAATCTTTTCATCAATGAAGGTTTCGCCTTTTTTGTGCGGCGCTACAGTTTCAAAGAAACGGAAGCCGTAGTTAAGCAATTTTTTGCTTTCTGCTTTACGGGCGTTAGCACTGTCGGTACCCATGACTACCGCAACAAGACGCATCTTACCTTCGGTTGCCGAGCTTACTAAGCTATAACCCGCTTGACTAGTGTGACCGGTTTTAATGCCGTCCACATTCATACTTTTATCCCACAACAGGCCATTGCGGTTGTATTGGGTAATGTCGTTGTAGGTAAATTGCTTTTCTGCGTAAAGCGCATACTCTTCAGGCACATCACGAATGAGCGCTTGTCCTAACAGACCCATGTCGTAAGGTGTTGAATACAAGCGATCATGATCTAAGCCGTGGACATTCGCAAAGTTTGTGTTGCTCATTCCTAAAGAAGAAGCCCACGCATTCATCAAGTCTACAAACGCATCTTCTGAGCCAGCAACATGTTCTGCCATCGCCACACACGCATCATTGCCCGACTGGATGACTATGCCGCGGTTTAACTCGTCGACAGTGACCGTGGTGCCCACTTCAATAAACATTTTTGAAGAGTCAGGAAAGTTTTTTGCCCAAGCATTTTTACTGATCACGACTTTATCGTCAGAACTGATGTTACCGCGCTTGAGCTCTTGGCCAATGACGTAACTGGTCATCATCTTGGTTAGACTGGCTGGCGACAATTGCTCGTCTTTATTTTTCTCAGCGAGTATTGCGCCAGAATGGTAATCCATTAGCACAAAGCCTTTTGCTGAGACTTGAGGAGCATCGGGTACCACAATCGGAGCCGCTGTTGCGCAGGAAGCCACAACAGCCAGCGCACCTGCGATAGCCATTTTAAAACGTACGTTAGATAAGGTGATTTTCATTATGAGTGCAATCGTATCCGTGAATTCAAACAATCAGACGGTATCTTAGCAGAATTCACCGTTAAGGCTAGACTCGCTAAGCGTTTATAGAAACAACGAAATGTAAATTTGTTAACGAATCCTCACTTTTCGAGGCGTTTTTTTGTGATGAAAGCATCAGAGTAACCTTCATTTTTAACGGTCTTTAGTGTGGTTTGTACAGTCTGATAGTCACTAAAAGGTCCCATAAATATCTTTGTAAGATCATCATTTCGTTCTAGATAACCTGCCTGTTTGGTCAGATCGACCAATCTGGAAAGTACGTCGTGAGCGCGTTGATGGTTCGAACTTGCAGCAACTTGTATTGCATAGTGCTGCGTCGCTTTGGGGGAAGGAGCTTGCGTCGTGGTAATATGCTCAATCTTTACATTGGCCGTGCCAGTCTTGATGACATCTAACTTAGTTGCCGCTGCGTAGCTTAAATCAATAATGCGCCCTTCATGAAAGGGCCCACGATCGTTAACACGGACGATAGCGGTTTTGTTATTGTCTAAGTTGGTGACCTTTACGTAACTTGGTATTGGTAGGGTTTTATGCGCTGCACTCATTGAGTACATGTCATAAGTTTCACCGTTGGATGTGAGATGTCCGTGAAATTTGCTGCCATACCATGACGCTTCACCTTGTTGGGTGAAATTGGTTGGATCGTGAATAATCGCATAGCGTTGTCCACGCAATGTGTAGTCCTTGTTTCCGCCAAGGCTATATTTTTCGTACTTTGGTGTGGCGTCTTCGATGTGCGCGACATCCAGAGGTCGCTCAGGCGCTTTATCGTCCTTTAAACTGTACCGTCCGCCGCTCGTTGAGCATCCGACTAACACTGCTAGGAGTGTACTTATGGTGAGCAGTCTGAACAGTTTCAATGGTTTAACTCCATGCATGGTATAAATATCGTTAGGTAGATTTGGACAGCATTTTTCGGTGCGTTTGGATGGACATCAAAATGCCAAATCCGGCCATAAGCGTCATCATTGAGGTTCCACCATAACTGATGAGGGGCAGGGGAACACCAACAACGGGTAAGATTCCACTCACCATACCAATGTTTACGAATATGTAGACAAAAAAGCTTAATACAATACTTCCCGCCATCATTCGACCAAACGCGGTTTGAGCTTGCGATGCCAACAAAAGCCCCCGGCCTATGATGAATAAATACAGCACCAAAAGCATGAGCACGCCAATAAGCCCCCATTCTTCAGCGATAACCGCAAAAATAAAGTCAGTGTGCCGCTCCGGTAAAAATTCGAGTTGGGATTGAGTGCCTTGTAACCACCCTTTGCCTGATACGCCACCCGAACCAATCGCGATCTTACTTTGAATAATGTGGTAGCCCGCGCCGAGAGGATCCGATTCTGGATCAAATAAGGTGCGCACTCGTACCTTTTGGTACTCACGTATAAATCCTAAAAACCAAAGAGCTGGGGCTAAAATCCCGACAAATAGACCGGCAGAAAATATGATTCTCCAGCTAATACCAGCCAAAAAGATAACAAATATTCCGGATGCAGCAATCAAAATAGACGTACCAAGGTCGGGCTGTTTCGCAATGAGCAGTGTCGGGAAAAGCACCATCATTAGAGAGATGGCTAGCGTTTTAAACGATGGCGGCAATGACTGACGACCAACATATCGCGCCACCATCAAAGGCACAGCAAGCTTCATTAGTTCTGAGGGTTGGAATCGAATAAAGCCTAAATTAAGCCAGCGCTGTGCGCCTTTAGAGGCCTCACCAAAAAAAAGTACACCTAGTAGCAAAATGATGCCAGCCGCAAATAAAAACGGTGCGCTGGCTTCGTAGGTGCGGGGCGTGATTTGAGCGAGCACCACCATTACACCGAGTGAGAGGACCATGCGCATAAATTGACGCTCCATCATCGCTACATTCTGACCGCTCGCGCTGTACATGACTAACATCGAAACCGCCATGAGTAGGATTAATCCAAGAACCAAAGGCAGGTCTAGGTGAATTCGTTCGAACAGTGAACGGCTTTTACCTGTAGTAGGATCTAGCTTCATGAAGGGTTCTCGTCGGTTAACGTCGTTTTATCGATTAGAATGTGGTCAAAGATACGGCGAACTACGGGTGCCCCATTCGTGGAGCCGCCACCGGCATTCTCTAGTACGATGGTTACCACGACCTGAGGATCGTCTAAAGGTGCAAAACCTGTAAACAAGGCATGATCCCGCAAGTGTTCCGCTAACTCGTCAGCGTTATACTCTTGGTCTTCGGCTAAGCCAAAGACTTGAGCGGTACCCGATTTACCTGCACTAAGATAAGGCGTGTCTGCAAAGGCGCGCCGAGCGGTGCCTTTTTTGCCGTAGTTCACCAGCTTCATACCTTCAAATGCAACATTCCAATAGCGTTCATCCACTTCGCTGACCGGTGGGTAAGATTCAGGAACACTATAATCTTTCAAATGCTGATTGCTGACATTATCCATGGTGGCCATAAGGAGGTGGGGCGCAATGACTTCTCCTCGATTGACCAGCACAGAGGTTGCCTTCGCCAGCTGCATAGGTGTTGCGGTCCAATAACCTTGTCCAATGCCTACAGGAATGGTGTCACCCTGATACCAAGGCGTACGATGGCGCGCCATTTTCCACTCGCGTGTGGGCATATTGGCTTTGCTTTCCTCATGAATATCAATGCCTGTGTAGTCACCAAAGCCGAACATCATCATCCATTGAGAAAGTCGATCAATACCAAGATCATACGCAATCTGATAGAAGAAGGTATCGACAGACTCTTCTATCGCCTTAACAATATCGACTTTACCGTGCCCCCAGCGTAGCCAATCACGGAACGGCTTAGTTTTAGAGTTGGGAATTTTCCAATAGCCTGGGTCGTTACGTGTTGTATTGGTGGTGATGACACCTTCTTCTAGCGCCGCGACTGCGATAAAGGGTTTGACGGTAGACGCAGGCGGGTAAATCCCTAACGTAGAACGATTGACCAGTGGGCGGTTTTTGTCGTTAAGTAACGCGTTATAGTCTTTACTAGAGATCCCATGCACAAAGGAGTTTGGATCGTAGCTTGGGCTCGATACCATCGCCAACACGCCATTTGTGCTTGGATCTAGCACAACCGCAGAACCTCGGCGTTTATCTAGCAGTCCATACACATACGTCTGCAAGTCTAAGTCTAGATTGAGGACTAAGTCTTTACCTGGTATAGGCGGGACATATTTTAACGTGCGGATCACTCGACCGCGACTGTTCACCTCTACCTCTTGGTAGCCTGCTGTGCCGTGTAAGATGGTTTCGTAGTAGCGTTCTATACCAAGTTTACCAATGTCTCGAGTCGCTTGGTAATTAGTGTACTGTTCTTCTCGGACAAGCCGTTGCACGTCGCGATCGTTTATTCGCGATACATAACCCAGTACATGGGTCAGCATTTTTCCGTGAGGGTAGTAACGCTTAAGGGCAGCGTTAATCTCAACGCCAGGAAATTTGTGCTGATTGACCGCAAAGATTGAACGGGTTTCTTCATCCAACTGACTGACGATTGGGATTGCTTTAAAGCGGCGAGAGCGTTTTCTGTCGCGGTGGAATCGCTCGACTTGTTCGTCAGTAATGGTTATCAGTGTACGCAGATCGGCGATGGTCTGGTCAATGTCGCTGATTTTTTCAGGGATCAGCTCGAGGCTAAATACCGGTTTGTTTTCTGCGAGTATTTTACCATTTCTGTCGTAGATTAATCCGCGATTGGGTGCAATTGGGACGACTTTGATTCTATTATCGTTAGAGCGAGTTTTATAATCTTGAAACTCGCTGACTTGGATTGTATAGAGGTTAGCCACAAGCGCACCCATCATCACCACTATCCCCAAAAAGGCAACAATGGCTCGACGAGCAAACAGCTGAGACTCTTGTTTGTGGTCTCTTAAGTGGGTGCGCTGCTTCTTCATTTCACTCTATTCTCTGTGGTACGGGTGGTTAGCTGTCACGCTCCAAGCGCGATATAGGCTTTCGGCCATCACGATTCTTACTAGAGGGTGAGGCAGTGTCAATGCAGAAAGCGACCAACTTTGATCGGCTGCAGCTTTACAAGCCGGTGCCAAGCCTTCTGGCCCACCTATCAAAATAGAGACGTCTCTGCCATCCAGTTTCCAATGCTCTAATTGCTGAGCAAGTTGTGGGGTATCCCATTTTTTACCAGGGATATCGAGAGTGACAATCCGGTTGCCCTTTGGCACAGCCGCAAGCATGGCTTCCCCTTCTTTTTGCAGGATCCGTGCGATATCGGCATTTTTGCCCCGTTTGCCTGCCGATATTTCGACGAGCTCTAACGGCATGTCGTGAGGAAATCGGCGCTTGTACTCCTGAAAACCTTCTTCGACCCATTTGGGCATTTTAGTGCCCACGGCAACCAGTTGAAGCTTCACGGTTTAGCTCCACAGTTTTTCAAGTTGATAAAGCTCTCGATGTTCTTGTTGTAGAATGTGAACCATCGCATCGCCCATATCGAGCACGACCCACTCACCTTCAATTTCTCCGTCCATACCAAGTGGCTCTAGGCCCTTCGATTTCGCTTCTTGAGCAATGTGTTCGGCAATCGACGAAACATGGCGTTTTGAGGTGCCGGTACAAATGATCATCGTATCGGTAATGCTGGATTTTCCGGTAACGTCGAGTGTGATGATGTTTTCGGCTTTCATATCGTCGGCTTTGTCAGCCAAAAAGTCACAAAGTTGTTGTTGTAGCAAGGTGTTGTCCTAGTGTTGTCGTTGTGGCGTTATACCGAGTGCGCTCGGTACACAAGTTGCCAATGTAAAATGTTGCATAGCTAACCAGTGATTAGCCTCGTAATCAGTCTTGACCGATCGCTCCAGTTGCGCAAGTAACTGGATAAGCTTTGTTAAGTGTGTCTGAGACAATCTTGTCAGCGCGGCTTGGTATTGGGGCCGCTTGCTGGACCAAATTCTATGTTGGTCAAAAAGAGTGTTTACTGGAGTCGTTAGCATTTGCTGAGACAATGAGGCCAATAATAGCAACTCTTTCTGCACAGTACGCAGCATAATCACTGGTTCGACACCTTCGGCTTTTAGCTCAGACAGTACTCGCAATGCACGATTTGATTTTCCTGCTAGCATCGCATCTGTCCAGTGGAACACGGTAAAGTGATTGTGCCGGCTGAGAGACTCTTTGACACGGTTTAACGTCAGCTGTTTATCTGGGTAGATCAGCAGCAGCTTTTGTAAGCTCTGACTCAGTGCTAATAAATTGCCTTCATGCCAGTGCGCTAGAAGTTGTACCGCCTCAGCATCAGCTTGCAATCCTAATGCATGGCAACGCTGACGCACAAATTGCGGTAAGCGGCTGCTATCCGGTGTCATGCAACTGATGCAGCAGCCTTGTTTGGTTAAGGCTTTATACCACTTGCTGCTTTCTACTTGTTTGTTGAGCTTTGATGCGGTTAACAACAGCAGTGTATCAGGCGTCAATTGTTCCACTAACGACACTAACTGCTTGGCGTTCGCAGCCCCTGGACCAGAATCTGGAATGGTCAACTCAACTAAGTTTTTTGACGCGAAAAGACTCATCGCCGTACACGCGTTGTTGATGGCATTCCAATCGGCTTGATTATCGAGTACAAATGGCGCAGCGGCTTCGAAACCGTGCGATACCGCCATGTCTCGCAGCGTTTCACGTGACTCGTTGACCAACAGCGGCTCGTTTCCAGCGACAAAGTATATGGGGTGAGTTTGACGCTGAAGGTGAGTGACAAGTTTGTCTGCAAAAATCTTCACAATACAGTCTTATGGACTCTAAGGCGTTGCAAGTGAGGGTTCGCTATCATCATCGTCAAAATCGACCTCGACTTCTTTGTAAGGGCTAGTGAATTCTTCGCTCTCTTTGAGACGGGCAAGTTGGCGGATTATCTGCTGCGCAGCCTGGCCACGCATTTCATCTTCAATTTGATCACGCTCGACCGACTTAGCCAAAACGGTTAAAGGGTTATCTAAAAAGCTGCGGGTCACTTTAGCGCTAAATGATGTTGCCCCTTCATTCGGAATGGTAACTCGATAATTGGCCACGTAGGTGAGTTCTTTTTCTGCGGCGCGACTGTTTTGGTAAAGAGACAGTGTTCGCTCACTTACAGACTCACTCGCCAAATGCAGGTTGGGGGTGTTTGCAGCCGGAGTAACAACTTCGATTCCATTCATACGAAGCTCGGAATTAATGCGTCGTACTAAAGGTGAGTACTGGTCGAAACTGGTCACTGAAAGTGTGCCGATGTTTTCAGGAACGAAATAGTCACCGCGGAAGTGGAAACCACATCCCGCTAAAATGCTAGAGATAAATAGAGCCGAGATGAGTTTAACACTCAATGATTTGTACATGGATACCACAGCGTATTGGTTAAGCCTATGTTTACTGCCAATACTACTTTGTAAAGCAGCAAACATAGACGCTCTCGTAAGAGCGAAATCTAGACATTGCCGCATTACGGCAATGTCTATAAGTAGGAATTAGTTAGCAACGATGTTCAGTAGCTTACCAGGTACGTAAATCACTTTACGAACCGTTTTCCCTTCGGTGAATTTCACCACATTTTCGTCGTTAAGACCAAGTGCTTCAACGTCGTCTTTTGATGCATCTGCAGCAACCGTAAGTTTTGCACGCAATTTGCCATTTACTTGAACAACAATCAGCTTCTCGTCTTCAACCAGTGCTTTCTCGTCGTGTTTTGGCCATGCGGTGTTATCGATGTCTGTTTCACCCAAAGCTGTCCACATTTCAAAACTGATGTGTGGAGTGATTGGGTAGAGCATCACAATGATGGCTTTAAGCGCTTCATCAAGGATAGCACGGTCTTGCGCTGTCTCTTGTGGTGCTTTGCCCAGTTTGTTCATCAATTCCATGATCGCAGCAATTGCGGTGTTAAAGGTTTGACGACGGTCGATGTCATCAGTCACTTTAGCAATGGTCTTGTGCACATCACGGCGTAGTGCTTTTTGGTCAGAGGTAAGAGCGGCTGCATCAAGAGCTGGAGCGGCCCCTTTTTCAGTGTGGTCCTTAACCAGTTTCCAAACACGTTTCAAGAAACGGTTAGCACCTTCAACACCAGATTCTTGCCACTCAAGGGTCATGTCTGCTGGTGACGCAAACATCATAAATAGACGCACAGTATCGGCGCCGTATTTGTCGACCATTTCTTGAGGGTCAATGCCGTTGTTTTTAGACTTAGACATTTTGATCATGCCTGAATGTTCGACACTGCGACCTTGGGTATCAATGGCGCTGGTAATGCGACCTTTGCCATCGCGATCGACGTTGACGTCGGTTGGGGCAATCCACTCTTTAGTGCCTTTGTCGTTGGTGTGGTAGAACGCGTCTGCCAGTACCATACCTTGACACAGTAATTTCTTAAACGGCTCATCAGAAGTGACGTAGCCTGCATCACGCAGCAATTTGTGGAAGAAACGTGAGTACAATAGGTGCATTACTGCGTGCTCAATGCCGCCAACGTATTGATCCACAGGTAGCCAGTAGTTGGCTTTTTCTGAATCAACAATTGCGTCAGCTTGTGGGCTACAGTAGCGTGCGTAGTACCAAGACGATTCCATAAAGGTATCGAAGGTGTCGGTTTCACGCAGTGCTGGTTCACCGTTGAACGTGGTCTTCGCCCACTCTTTATCGGCCTTAATTGGGCTTGTTACACCATCCATGACCACGTCTTCTGGCAAAATGACAGGAAGTTGATCGGCTGGAACTGGATGGACTTCACCATCTTCAGTCGTAACCATCGGGATTGGAGAACCCCAGTAGCGCTGACGTGAAACACCCCAGTCGCGAAGACGGAAGTTTACGGTCTTCACACCTTTTTCTTCAGCTTCAAGTTTTGCCGCGATGGCATTAAAGGCCGCTTGGAACTCTAAACCATCAAATTCGCCTGAATCAAACAGGATACCTTTTTCTGTGTACGCCTCAGTCGAAACGTCCAGCTCTGAGCCATCGATAGGTTTGATTACCGGTACAATGTCTAGGCTGTATTTGGTCGCAAATTCGTAATCTCGCTGATCGTGTGCGGGTACCGCCATTACTGCGCCTGTACCGTAGTCCATCAACACGAAGTTTGCGACAAATACTGGCACTTCACGGCCGTTCAATGGGTGAATCGCGGTAAGGCCAGTCGCCATACCTTTCTTCTCCATTGTTGCCATGTCAGCTTCTGCAACTTTGTTGTTCTTACATTCTTCGATAAAGTCTGCAAGCTCGGCATTACTTTGAGCGGCAGCAGCTGCCAGAGGGTGACCTGCTGCAATACCAACGTAAGTCACGCCCATGAGCGTGTCTGGACGAGTGGTATATACCTCAAGATCGTTGTGGCCTTTAACTTCAAACTTAAGCTCAACACCTTCTGAGCGGCCAATCCAGTTGCGCTGCATGGTTTTAACCATTTCTGGCCAACCATCTAGATTGTCGAGGTCATCAAGTAGCTCTTGCGCGTATTCGGTGATCTTAATAAACCACTGAGGAATTTCTTTTTGTTCAACAGGGGTGTCACAGCGCCAGCAGCAGCCATCTTCAACTTGCTCGTTCGCCAGTACCGTTTGATCATTAGGACACCAGTTAACCGAAGCCGTTTTCTTATAGACCAAGCCTTTGTCGTAAAGCTTAGTGAAAAACTCTTGTTCCCAGCGGTAGTATTCTGGCGTACAAGTGGCAAATTCACGATCCCAGTCGTAACCAAAGCCCAGCAATTTTAGCTGGTTCTTCATGTACTCGATGTTTTCGTACGTCCAAGGTGCAGGAGCGGTTTTGTTTTTTACAGCCGCGTTTTCTGCTGGAAGTCCGAATGCATCCCATCCAATAGGTTGCATGACGTTTTTGCCTTGCAAACGCTGGAAACGAGACACAACGTCACCTATGGTGTAATTACGTACGTGACCCATATGCAGTCGACCACTTGGGTAAGGGAACATCGACAGGCAGTAGAATTTTTCTTTATTTGGGTCTTCACTTACAACAAAGGTCTTATTGTTGTCCCAAAGCTCTTGAACTTTTTGTTCAATCTGTTGCGGGTTGTATTGCTCTTGCATTAATGCTGTCCGTTTTTTGGAATCTGTGAGATCGGTAAAACCAGATCATTATTGATCAGCATAGAATACCTAAAGGAACCACTGGCAACAATAGTCAAAGTGACGATTGGGAGGTTTGTATGCCAAAACGTAAAACTGGTTATGAAGAAATGCTCACTGGAGTGGTCGATTCGCTCAAACACAGCCCAGAAGAACTGTCCAATGCACTCGATAAGTCAGCCGAAGTGGTTCAAGCCGCCAACGAGATGACAAAAGATGAGATGGCGTTGATTTCTGCCTATGTAAAATCGGATCTAAAAGCCTTTGCCAACGATTATGAGTCGAGCAAAAGTGGCCCTTTTTATCTAACTATCACTAATTCCATCTGGCAAGGCTTACTCGAAATCACCGATAGGACAAAAGTAGAGTGGGTGGAGCTGTTCCAAGATTTGGAGCATCAAGGTGTGTATCAAGCGGGGGAGATCATCGGTCTTGGCGTTTTGGTGTGTGAAAAATGCGGTCATCGTACCGAATATAATCATGCCACCGAAATTACACCGTGTTTGCAATGTGACCACCGCTCGTTTACTCGGCAGTCACTTAAGCCTTAACTATTGCCTTTCGCACTCATTTATAACTTAGTTATCAAGGGTGGAAAGCACACGTTTTGTCTTCTAATGGACACCTTGGCTCACTTAAATCATAAGTGAGCCAAATTTATAGATAAAAAAATGTGTCTAGCCTTTGGATTGTCTTAGGCTCAGAACGCTGATCATAAACAGAAGTAAAACCAGCAGCTTTAGCGGCAGGACACCAAAATTTAAGAAAGGAGTCACTCCTTGGGTGGGTGTTATTTCCGCTCGTAGCACCGCGGTGGTAAATTGCGGAATCTCTGCAACAATGTCCCCTTTATGGTCAGTGACCATGGTGACACCATTGTTGGTGGCACGGATTACTGGCTTACCCAATTCTAGTGCTCTCATTCGAGCAATTTCCATGTGCTGCCAAGGGCCAGCAGAGGTGCCAAACCAAGCATCGTTTGATAGTGTGAGGATATAGTCACTGTCTTGCGTAATATTGTCGCGAACCAATTGGTTAAAAATGATCTCGTAGCAGAGCGCGGTGACTAAATGATGATCGCCTGCGACTAAGTTAGGTTGAATTCGTTCGCCACGCGCAAACGACGACATTGGCAAATTAAAAAACGGCGCTAGAGGACGAAGCAAAGACTCTAGGGGGACGAACTCACCAAATGGCAACAGATGATATTTGTGATAGCGCTGCTGCGTTGCGTAGTCGTAAGCGTCGTGATTGGTTTTGCCTAACGTGATCACACTGTTGTAGTAGTCCCCTTGTTCAGCGGTGACGACTCCAGTGATGACGGCGCTGTTATTGAGTTTTGCTGCTTCATCGAGAGAGGTGAGAAAAGATCGAACTTCGCGCTCAAACGCAGGGATGGCGGCTTCTGGCCAGACAATAATGTCTGCGTCCCAATTTTCACGGGTTAAGTCCATAAATTTGAGCAGGGTAGGCCAGCGCTCCGCGGGCAGCCATTTTTTCTCTTGTGCAATATTACCTTGTACCAGTGCCACCGAAGTCACTTGGTCGTGATCAGGCGTCACCCAATCTGTTTTACCCGCTGTGACAGACAATAAGCCAATCGCAACAGTGGGAATTGCCCACTGCCATCGTTTATTCGTTACCGCAAAGTAGAGACCTAGCGAGCTGGCAACAACAGAAAGCGTCACTAAGTCGACACCACCTATTGGGGCAAAATTTGCGTAAGGTGAGTCAATCTGGCTATAGCCTAATAAGAGCCACGGAAAGCCAGTTAACATCCAGCCTCTAAGCCAATCAATACTAAGCCATGCAGCGATAAGGAACGCAAAGCTATGCGCGTTGTTCAGTTTCGGTGAATAGCGTCGATTAACGTAGCCGAATAAGGCTGGAAACAATGATAGATAGCTGACCAGCAAGAGCATTAAAAATAGGCTAGCAAGCTTTGGCATCCCGCCAAAGGTATCTATGGATACATGCACCCAACTAATACCAAAGCCAAATAACCCGAGACCATAGCTAAAACCACTCGCCAGACCTTGTTTAGCGGTCTGTTTGTGCTGTATTAGCAACAAAACAAGCACTGATGCAAACGCGATGGGCCAATATGAGTAGGGAGCAAAGGCTAGAGGGGTAACAGCGCCCACAAAAAAGGCCGCAAGCGGCCTTTTTAGGCGATGAATAATTGAAGAATTCATCATGGTGGATAGATTACTCAGGTTGTTTCGCTTCGACCACTTGATCGGGAACCGTAACTTGTAATTGAATGATTCGGCGATTGTCCGCAGACGTCACTTTGAATGATAGCTCATCGATATCAACCACTTCGCCACGGCTTGGTAGGTGACCAAATCGAGTCATGACTAAACCACCAACAGTATCGACTTCTTCATCACTTAAGGCTGTGCCAAACATGTCGTTAAAGTCATCAATCGGTGTAAGCGCTTTTACCGCGAAGGTATGCTTACTGAGTTTGCGAATATCTTGCTCTTCTTCGTCATCAAACTCATCTTCGATTTCGCCAACAATTTCTTCAAGAATGTCTTCGATGGTCACAAGACCCGATACACCCCCAAATTCATCGACAACGATCGCCATGTGATAGCGCTCTTCTCTGAACTCTTTTAGAAGTTTGTCGACACGCTTACTCTCTGGCACCACAACCGCTTGACGAAGCACTTGCTCAATATCGAACGGTGCACTGTCTGAGCCTAAGTACCCAAGTAGGTCCTTAGCCAGCAGTAGACCTTCAACATGGTCTTTGTCTTCATTAATGACTGGGTAACGGGAGTGTTGTGCATCAGTGATGATGTCGATCAGCTCGTCTAAGTTATGAGTGCGTTCCACCGTGACCATTTGCGAGCGAGGCAACATAATGTCTCTCACGCGTTGGTCAGCGATTTCCATCACCCCTTCGAGCATGTCGCGGGTGTCGTGGTCGATAAGGTCATTGACCTCCGAATCTCGGATCACATCAACCAGTTCTTGTTTATCCTTAGGGTCGCCGTTAAACAGCTGTGCTAAGCGTTCAAAGAAGGACTTCCGACTGGGACCTTCTGATTTTTCCTTCGTTCCTTCCGGAGACGTCGAATTGTCGTCGTTCATTGTTTCTCTTAAGTTAGCGCTACCGAAGTGGGATAGCTCACTGTAATCGCAGACGCGTGAGCGATTACGATTTTTCGCTTAGATAGGGGTCTTCAAACCCCATTCTTTGCAATATTTGAGTCTCAAGCGATTCCATTTCGGTCGCTTCTTCATCGTCAATATGATCATAACCTAGCAGATGTAGGGCACCATGCACAACCATATGTGCCCAATGTGCTGCTAAGGTCTTATCTTGGTCTTTCGCTTCTTGCTCGACAACCTGTTTGCAAATGATTAAATCGCCCAACAAATTGATCTCTACACCTGGTGGCGCCTCAAAAGGAAAAGAGAGCACATTGGTGGGTTTGTCTTTGCCACGATAATCGAAATTAAGCTGGTGACTCTCTTGCTCATCGACTAGGCGTACCGTGAGGTCAAACTCTTCATCGAGTTTTTCTGTTGCGGTATTTAGCCATAGCGACACTTGCTCTTCGCTAGGAAGGTTTTGCGACTCTTCGCACGCGATTTGAAAGTCTAGATTAATGCTCATTAGGTGTTCACCAGCCTATTAAAGATTATTTATTTGAGATAGCTTGCGCTTGTGAAAGTGCAGCGTCAGCGACTAACTTAGCTTCTCTGGCCTCGCGCTCTTCACGACGTTTTTTATCCATCGCTTTTTTCTCGAGAGCGTCTTTGGCTTCCCAGTTTTCGTACGCATTGACGATACGAGCAACCACAGGGTGTCTCACTACATCGTCTGACTGGAAGAAGTTAAAGCTGATGTCTTCGACGTCAGAAAGCACCTCAATGGCATGACGCAATCCTGAGCGTGCTCCACGAGGTAAGTCAATTTGGGTAACGTCACCTGTGATCACTGCGCGTGAATTGAAGCCAATACGCGTTAGGAACATTTTCATCTGCTCTACAGTGGTGTTTTGGCTTTCGTCCAAAATGATGAACGCATCATTAAGGGTACGCCCACGCATGTAAGCTAGTGGTGCGACTTCAATGACGTTACGCTCGATGAGTTTTTCTACTTTTTCAAAGCCGAGCATTTCAAACAATGCATCGTACAAAGGGCGCAAGTAAGGATCGACTTTTTGGCTTAAATCGCCTGGTAGAAAACCCAGCTTCTCACCCGCTTCAACAGCAGGTCGGGTCAGCAGAATACGGCGAATCTCTTGGCGCTCTAAGGCATCTACAGCCGCAGCAACCGCTAAATACGTCTTACCTGTACCCGCAGGACCGATACCGAAACTGATGTCATGGGTGACCATGTTCATCAAGTACTGACCTTGATTAGGGGTGCGAGGCTTGATGATGCCTTTTTTGGTCTTAATAAAGACTTCTTTGCCGACCGTAAACTCAGCTTCTTCGGTTTGCTCGAGCACGCCTGACTCTTTCACCGCTAAGTGAATTTGCTCAGGCTCAATATCGATTTGCTTGCCTTTTACCGGAGCGGTTTCGATGTAGAGGTGCTTAATGATATCCAGACCCGCAGCAGCAGTATGAGGTTTACCTACTATGGTGAAGAAATTTCCGCGGTAGTTGATTTCAACGCCTAGACGGCGCTCTAGATGTTTGATGTTGTCATCAAAAGGGCCACAAAGGCTGGACAGACGTTGGTTGTCTGCAGGTTCTAGATTAATTTCTAGAGTGACAATTTTATTGCTCAATTCACATCCCTTAAACTTAAAGAGCCCGATTGTGACCGGGCTCGTGTTTGTCTTTTTGTTGCGGCATTGCCGTTTCGATCTACTTCCAGTTTAGATCTGTTCAAACTGAAGATCTAGCGGAAGATCTATGGCGTAAACGTGGCCACACCCAATTCATCTTCGCGACGGGTTTTTTCCATCATCTGTTTTGGCGAGGTGATAGAGCGTAACCCAAGCTCTGCTTCGGTGCGCAGCAGTTCTGCACGTAGAGAGTTTGCGAACACGTCGGTAATTTTAACATCGACATATTGCCCAATTAAGTCAGCGGAGCCTTCAAAGTTCACTACACGGTTGTTTTCAGTACGACCGCGTAGTTCCATCAAATTCTTCTTAGATGGGCCTTCTACTAATATGCGCTGCTCAGTATCGAGCATTAAACGCGAGTAGCGCATAGCTTGGCTGTTGACCTGCTGCTGAAGCTCGTACAAGCGCTCTTTCTTCTCTTGCTCACTCAAATCACACGGGTAATCTGCCGCTGGCGTGCCAGGGCGAGGTGAGAAAATGAAGCTAAAGCTCATATCAAAGTCGACATCACGGATAAGCTTCATGGTGTCTTGGAAATCTTTGTCGGTTTCACCTGGAAAGCCAACGATGAAATCAGAGCTGATCTGAATGTCTGGGCGCGCTTTACGCAGCTTTCGAATAATAGATTTGTATTCGATGGCAGTGTGCGGCCTTTTCATCATGGTAAGAATGCGATCTGAACCACTTTGTACTGGCAAGTGCAGGAAACTCACAAGCTCTGGGGTGTCTTCGTAGACGGCAACGATGTCATCTGTGAATTCAAGTGGGTGGCTGGTGGTAAAGCGTAAACGGTCAATACCGTCGATAGACGCCACTAAGCGCAATAGCTCCGCAAAGCTGCAGATATCACCGTCATGAGTAGGACCACGGTATGCATTTACGTTTTGGCCAAGTAGGTTAACTTCACGTACCCCTTGCTCCGCAAGTTGTGCCACTTCAAACAATACATCGTCCATTGGACGGCTAACTTCTTCACCACGGGTGTAGGGAACCACGCAGTAAGTACAGTACTTTGAACAGCCTTCCATAATCGAAACGAACGCCGTTGCGCCTTCAGCGCGTGGCTCGGGCAAGCTATCGAATTTTTCGATTTCGGGGAAAGAGATGTCCATGACAGGCGCGTCATCATTTTGTGAACGCTTGATCATCTCTGGTAAGCGGTGCAGCGTTTGTGGACCAAAAATAACATCGACGTAAGGCGCTCGTTGACGAATGTGATCGCCCTCTTGAGTCGCAACACAGCCACCGACTCCGATCACGAGACCTGGCTTCTTGTCTTTGAGCGTTTTCCAACGACCCAATTGGTGGAATACTTTCTCCTGCGCTTTTTCGCGGATGGAGCAAGTATTGAGCAGCAGAACATCAGCCTCTTCTGGGACTTCGGTTAACTCGTAACCGTTAGCAGCATTTAATAAATCGGCCATCTTAGATGAATCGTATTCGTTCATCTGGCAGCCCCAGGTTTTAATCAGAAGTTTCTTACTCATGTCTGTTCGCTCGATCGTTAGTTTAAATAAGGGAGCAAAGCCCATTGTTATTTGGTTGCCGTTGTAGGAAATCTCACCACACACGGCAGGGCGCGTATTGTACTGGTTTCCACGCACTGTGACCAGAGCTAAAGCGCAGGGTGAATTTCTAAGTTTTAGCAGCAATCAATTTCACTTTTAAGTACAATCATTTGAGTACAGTTCTCAGCGTTATGGACAGCATGAAGCAATTTGATTTTACGATTATTGGCGGCGGAATGGTGGGCAGTGCAACTGCCATTGGATTAGCGAAACAGGGATGGAAGGTCGCGGTAGTCGAGGCTCAGCTACCTCAACCATTTAACCCAGAGCAATCTGTCGACTTGCGGGTCTCTGCTATTTCGGCGGGCTCGGTCAAATTGCTTAATGAACTGGGAGCTTGGGAAGGTATTTTGGCAAGGCGCTGTTGCCCCTATAAGCGCCTTGCGACATGGGAAAGTGATGGCTGCCAAATCGAGTTTAGTGCCGAGCAGTTAGCGTTAGAGTCGCTAGGCTACATGGTTGAGAATCGAGTCGTACAATTGGCTCTACTCGAGCAGTTCGAGCATTACCCAGAGATCGAGCTATTTTCCGGTGAGTATTTAGACCGTCTTACCCCGCAAAACACTGAGGGTGACGCCGCAGCAACCCTGGTTGCGCTGTCTAATGGAACCACGCTGAGTACTAAAACTATCATTGGCGCAGATGGCGCTAATTCGAAGGTGCGGCAGTTGTCCAACATAGGCATTACCGCATGGGATTATCGCCAGCACTGTATGCTTATTCATGTTGAAACGCAGCTGCCGCAACAAGACATTACGTGGCAATGGTTTACACCAACTGGGCCACGCTCCCTGCTACCACTTAATGGTCAACAAGCATCGCTGGTATGGTACGACGCGCCCGCGACGATCCGTGCTTTGAGTAAGATGAGTAATCGCCAGCTTGAAGAGGAAATTCATCGAGCGTTTCCGGCCAAATTAGGACAAGTTAAAGTCCTCAACCAAGGCAGTTTCCCCCTAACTCGGCGTCATGCCAATCATTACTTTGTTGGTCATACGGTGCTTGTCGGTGATGCCGCTCATACCATCAACCCGTTGGCAGGCCAAGGGGTCAACTTGGGCTTTAAAGATGTCATGGGATTGGTGGAGAGTGTGGCAAAGGAAGGGAACAACACCGATGCCTTTAAGCGTTATCATCGAATCAGATATCCCGATAACTTATTGATGCAAACCTCAATGGATCTTTTCTATAAAGGATTTAGCAATGATTTGGCAGGTCTAAAGTTTGCGCGTAATGCGGCGTTAAAGCTGGCGGATCGTAGCGGTGTGTTGAAAGAGAAAGCCCTAAAATACGCTTTAGGGCTCTAGTTTTTGGGCGCGATTAAAACAGCACACACACCGGTGAGCCTAAGCGTAATGTGTGAGGGGTATTGCTGAGTAATCCACTGTTTTGGTCAATATTTAAAACAGACAGAGTGTGGCTATGTTGGTTGCCGATAACCATCCACTGGCCACATGGTGATATCGAAAAGTCTCTTGGGAATTCTCCTCCACAATCAATGATTTGCAGGGGAGATAGCTCTCCACTATCAGAGACTCTAAAACTCACGATCTTATTTTGAGCACGCGCACTGGTATAGAGTGTACTGCCATCAGCTGAGAGCTTTATTGCCGCTGCTGCTTCTTGGGTTGGTTCGTTCTCTATAAGCGCAAGCTCATTATGCAGCCCCCACTCTTGTTGGTCATTCTTTCTATAGTGGCACACTGATTCCGATAGCTCACACAGGACATAGAGCTGATCTTCTGCTTCGTTAAGGACAACATGCCGAGGACCGCGACCTGCTGGTAACCTAATAACGCTCGATAGCGTTGCCTCACTCATATTCCCAGGCTGCGGCGTTAAGTCGAACAGCAGCACTTCATCGCACCCTAAATCGACCGCAAGCAGTTGCTTAGAATGGTTTAGAAACTGAACTTGGTGTAAATGAGCACTTTCTTGGCGGTGCAGAATTGGGCCAGTTCCTGAGCGGGTGATAGTACGAGACTGTGAAAGATCCTCACTATCAAGGAGGGTAATATTGCCACCCATATAGTGCGCCACGGCAATGCATTGATGTATTTCGCTGTAATCGATATGACAAGGAGCATCGCCTGTGATCTCGGTTGTAGACAACACTTCTTTTGACTTAGGGTCAACAATATTCAGATACGGTATCTGGGGCGTGCAGTGCTCTGTGACCACGGCTAGGTGAGCGTTTGCATTACACAAATAGGAGGGCTGTACGCAAGAGATGGCTGAGCGATCATGTGTCTTTTTGGCAAAGGACAACTTACCACTGTTACTGTCGAGAGCGACTTGTGTGAGTCCTGGATTGTAAGAAGGCTGGCTTGAATCATTGTCTGAGTAACTGCCAATCCACATTGAGTGTTGCATAGTGCGTCCTGCTGGCCTGAGATTATGGGCTGAATCATCTCAAATTGAGTAGCTGGTGCAAGTGCTATTGGCTGAATACATGATTGAACACTAATTATACCAACCAAAGCAATTAACTGGTCATTCTTGCTTGTTAAAATCGCTAATAGCGGCGTTAAAGATTTTGTAGGTAGAACAACTATCTACGGCAATCTTTACCTTGTTCGCAGTGACTTTACTACTGCAATATTCTGCGCAGTAGTTGGCTTTGATTGTTATTGACCAGCTAAATTATGCACAAATAAAAAGGGCTCGCTAAAAAGCGAGCCCTTAAAGGATGGTGCGGAAGGAGAGACTTGAACTCTCACACCTTGCGGCGCCAGAACCTAAATCTGGTGCGTCTACCAATTCCGCCACTTCCGCACAAATCTGTAGTCTTCGCTGACAATTGGTACTCAACGAGACGTTGTTTTCTTTATCTCTCTTTAATAAAAAGAAAGAATGGTGGCTACGACGGGATTCGAACCTGTGACCCCATCATTATGAGTGATGTGCTCTAACCAGCTGAGCTACGTAGCCACACTCGGCATCGCTGCCTTAATAATGGTGCGGAAGGAGAGACTTGAACTCTCACACCTTGCGGCGCCAGAACCTAAATCTGGTGCGTCTACCAATTCCGCCACTTCCGCACAAATTTTGTAGTCTAAGTTGAAAATTGGTACTCA